>JBAOHX010000015.1:0-10950 GCA_037044955.1 Rhodoblastus sp. | reverse complement strand
GGGAGCGGGATTCGAACCCGCGATACGGTTTCCCGTATACACACTTTCCAGGCGTGCGCCTTCAACCACTCGGCCACCCCTCCGGTGCGCGAGGGCGTATAACAGGTTGCAGGCTGGCGCAAGTTCCGGCGCGGGAGCGCAACAGGTGGAAAAGGTCGATGCAATTGTGGTGGGGGCCGGCGTGGTCGGCCTCGCGGTCGCCCGGGCGCTCGCTTCGGCGGGCCGCGAAGTCCTGATTCTGGAGGCGGCGGACGCGATCGGGACTGAGACGAGCGCGCGCAATTCCGAGGTCATTCACGCCGGCATCTATTATCCGCCCGGCAGCCTGAAGGCGCGGCTGTGCGTCGAGGGGCGCCGGCGGCTCTACAATTACTGCGAAGACCGCGGCGTGCCGCACAAGCGGCTCGGCAAGCTGATCGTCGCGACGGAAGAAGGGCAGCAGGCCAGGCTCGAAAAAATCGTGGCGGGCGCGCGCGCATGCGGGGTCGACGATCTGCGGCTGCTTTCGCGCGCCGAGGCCGTCGGGCTCGAACAGGAGCTGGCCTGTGTCGCCGCTCTGCTCTCGCCCTCGACCGGCATCGTCGATTCGCACGCCCTCATGCTGTCCCTGCAAGGCGATGCGGAAGGCTGCGACGCACAGGTTGCGTTTCGGACGCGCGTTGTATCGGGACGCGTCGAAGGCGGCGGGATTACTCTGAACACGTTGAGCGATGACGGGGACGAATTGGCGCTCGAGGCCAATCTCGTCGTCAATGCGGCTGGCCACGGAGCGATTCCGCTCGCGCGGGCGATCGACGGCATGCCGCCCGCCCACATCCCGCGGCAATTCTTCGCGCGCGGCTGCTACTTTTCGATGGCGCGGAAATCGCCGTTTTCGCGGCTCGTCTATCCCGTGCCGGTCGAGGGCGGGCTCGGCGTTCATCTCACGCTCGACATGGGCGGGGCCGCGCGCTTCGGCCCGGATGTCGAATGGATCGACGGCGTCGACCACACGGTCGACCCGCGCCGCGCCGACGTTTTCTACGCGGAGATACGCCGCTACTGGCCGGCGCTCGAGGACGGCGCGCTGCAACCGGCCTACGCTGGCGTCCGACCGAAAATTTCAGGTCCCGGCGAACCCGCGGCCGATTTCTGGATCGAGGGACCGCGCGATCACGGGGTTGCCGGTCTCGTCAATCTCTTCGGCATCGAGAGCCCCGGCCTGACTGCGAGCCTCGCCATCGCGGAGCATGTCCGCGCCATGCTCGATCTGTGAAAACGAAAAGGGCGCCGGCCGAAGCCGACGCCCATCTTTCTTGCGCGAGCGAAATCAGAAGATCTCGAACAGGCCCGCCGCGCCCTGGCCGCCGCCGATGCACATGGTCACGACCGCGAGCTTGCCGCCGCGGCGCTTGCCTTCGATCAGCGCATGGCCGGTCAGGCGCGCGCCCGAAACGCCATAGGGATGGCCGACCGCAATGGCGCCGCCGTTGACGTTGAGCTTGTCGTCCGGAATGCCGAGCTTGTCGCGGCAGTAGAGCACCTGCACAGCGAAGGCCTCGTTCAGCTCCCACAAATCGATGTCGGAGACCTTGAGGCCGGCCTTGTGCAGCAGCTTCGGAATGGCGAACACCGGTCCGATGCCCATCTCGTCCGGCTCGCAGCCGGCGACCGCGAAGCCACGGAAGGCGCCGAGCGGCTTGAGGCCGCGCTTTTCCGCGAGCTTCGAATTCATCACGACCACGGCCGCGCCGCCGTCGGAGAACTGGCTGGCGTTGCCGGCCGCGATCACGCCGCCGTCGAACACCGGCTTGATGCCCGCAACCGCTTCATAGGTCGTGCCGGCGCGGATGCCTTCGTCGGCGTCGATCGTCACTTCCTTGTCGACGACCTGCGCGGTGTTCTTGTCCGTCACCTTCATGACCGTGGTGACGGGCACGATCTCGTCCTTGAACTTGCCGGCGAGCAGCGCGGCGTGCGCCCGCTGCTGCGAGCGCGCTCCGTACTGGTCCTGCACTTCGCGGCCGATGTTGTAGCGCTTGGCGACCTGCTCGGCGGTCTGCAGCATGTTCCAGTAGATTTCCGGCTTGTGATGGACGAGCCACGAATCCTTGCCGTGCGTCTTGTTGGCTTCGTTCTGCACGAGCGAGATCGAACTCGACGCCGCCGGCGACGAGAATGTCGTTTTCGCCGGCGATGATGCGCTGCGCGGCCGTGGCGATCGTCTGCAGGCCCGACGAGCAGAAGCGGTTGATCGTCATGCCGGGGACGGACACCGGGCAGCCGGCGCGCAGCGCGATCTGGCGGGCGATATTGCCGCCCGTCGCGCCTTCCGGCGTGGCGCAGCCCATGACCACGTCCTCGACCTCGTCGAGGGCGATGTTGGCGCGGTCGACGGCGGCCCTGACCGCCGCGCCGCCGAGCGTCGCGCCGTGGGTGGCGTTGAACGCGCCCTTCCAGGATTTCGCAAGGCCCGTGCGGGCGGTCGAGACAATAACGGCTTCGGTCATGAACATTTCCTCGGTGGTTGAAGGTTTGGAGCGGGCGTTCGGACTTCGGTTCCGCGATGCGGAACCCGCGGTCAGTTCCTTGTTTTCTCAGACGTCATGGCATGCCGCACTGCCCGGTTTCGCGCCAAGGCTATCGCAGCCGGCGTATGGGAGGCAATGGCGTTCGGAAAAATTCTTTACAACGTAAATTTTATCACGCAATCTTCCGCTGTCCGAAACCTCGCCCGAAGCCGCCGATGCGTCCGCAACTGACGGAAACCAAGATCTCAGACTTCCGGCGCCGCCTGTGCGAGGCCGCCGAGCGGCTGTTCGTCGAGCGCGGCGTGGAGGGCGTCACCATGCGCCATATTGCCGAGCGTCTCGAATGCAGCGCGATGACGCCCTATCGCTATTTTCGCAACAAGGATGAAATCTTCGCCGCGGTGCGCGCCGCCGCGCTCGACCGTTTTTCGGAGCGCCTGGAGGCCGCGCGCCGCACCTTCGGCAGTCCCGCGCGGCGCGGCCGGGCGGTCGGGGACGCCTATCTGCAATTCGCGATCGAGGAACGGGACGCCTACCGGTTGATCTTCGATCTCTCGCAGCCGGACGAATCCGACTACCCGGAGCTTGCGGCCGCGAATGCCCGTTCGCGCAAGACGATGACCGATTACATGGAAGATCTGGTCGCCGCCGGCGTGATGAACGGCGATCCCAAGACGCTCGGCCTGATCTACTGGGCCGGCACGCACGGCCTCGTCAATCTCTTCATGGCCGGCAAGATCGGCGAAACCGAACTACGCATTTTGCATCGTCAGATGACCCAGACGCTTGCCCGCGGCGCAAGGCGCGGGCCCGAGCAGAAGCCGCGACGCACGCGCGTCTCGTGACGTTTCAACGATCCAGAAGGAAGGAAATGCATGTCCATACCAGAATCCATTCGCAAGCGGCTTCGCATCCCGGTCATCGGTTCGCCGCTCTTCATCATCTCCAATCCGGACATGGTGATCGCCCAGTGCAAGGCCGGCATCATCGGCTCGTTTCCGGCCCTGAACGCGCGGCCCGGCCCGGTGCTGGAGGAATGGCTGAAGCGGATCGTCGGCGAACTCGCCGAATATGACGCCAAGCATCCCGACCGGCCGTCCGCGCCCTTCGCCGTCAACCAGATCGTGCACAAGTCGAACGACCGCCTGCAGCACGACGTCGACATGTGCGTGAAATACAAGGTCCCGGTCGTCATCACCTCGCTCGGCGCGCAGGAGAGCCTCAACAAGGCGATCCATTCCTACGGCGGCCTGGTGCTGCACGACGTCATCAACCAGAAGTTCGCGCACAAGGCGATCGAGAAGGGCGCCGACGGCCTCATCCTCGTCGCCGCCGGCGCGGGCGGGCACGCGGGCGTGCAGTCGCCATTCGCCTTCGTGCGCGAGACGCGCGAGTGGTTCGACGGGCCGATCGCGCTCTCCGGTTCGATAGCGACCGGCGAGGCCGTGCTCGCGGCGCAGGCCATGGGCGCGGATTTCGGCTACATCGGATCGGCCTTCATCGCCACGGCGGAAGCAAACGCCAGCGAGCCGCACAAGCAGGCGATCGTCGACGCGAACGCGGAAGACATCGTCTACACCAACCTGTTTACGGGCGTTCACGGCAATTACCTGCGGCCCTCGATCGTCAACGCCGGTCTCGATCCCGATAATCTGCCGCAATCCGATCCCTCGAAGATGAATTTCGGCTCGGGCGGCAATACGAAAGCCAAGGCCTGGAAGGACATCTGGGGCTCCGGCCAGGGCATCGGCGCCGTCAAGGCGGTCGTGCCGGTGGCCGAGATGGTGGACAGGCTGGAGCGGGAATATCTCGCGGCGAAGAAACGCGTCGCGGCCTGAGCCGGCGCAAAGTGCGCGCCGGCCGCTCGTCGAGACGACATCGGCGGTCGGCGTCGCTGACCCACGGCGCCGTTGAATAGCGGCGCCGTTTTCAAAGCAAAGGCGAAAATCTTTCACCTCCGCGCCGCTTTCCCTTTGCCCCTGCGCGCCTTACAAACTGGCATGCCAGTTTTGTGAGGGAACGCGATGACCGGCTCCTACGTCCGCCACGGCGCAATCGAGATCGCCGAGGTTCTGCACAGATTCGTCGAAAGCGAAGCCCTGCCCGGCACGGGCCTTTCGCCCAAGGCGTTCTGGGACGGCCTGGAGAAGCTCCTCGTTGACCTCGCGCCGCGCAACAAGGCGCTGCTCGCCCGGCGCGACGAGCTGCAGGCGAAGATCGACGCCTGGCATGTCGCGCGGAAGGGCAAGGCCTTCGACGCCGCCGAGTACAAGGCTTTCCTGACCGAGATCGGATACCTCGTTCCCGTCGGGCCCGACTTCGCCATCGCGACCAGGAGCGTCGACGAAGAAATCGCGCGCCTTGCCGGTCCGCAGCTTGTCGTGCCCGTCACCAACGCCCGCTATGCGCTGAACGCCGCCAATGCGCGCTGGGGCTCCCTCTACGACGCGCTCTACGGCACGGACGCCTTGCCCGGCCGCGAGACCGCCAGGCCCGGCTATGATCCGGCCCGCGGCGCGCAGGTGATCGCCTGGGCGCGAAAATTCCTCGACGACAACGTTCCGCTCGCGGCGGGTTCGCACGCCGATGCGACGTCCTACTCGGTTGCAAGTGGCGCGCTGGTCGTGTCGCTGAAGAACGGCGACAAGGGCGGCCTGAAGAACCCGAGCGAATTTGCCGGCTACACCGGCGACGCGGCTGCGCCGAAGACGATCGTGCTCGTGCACAACGGCTTGCACATCATTGTCGTGATCGATCGCGCGAACGTCATCGGCAAGGACGATGCCGCGGGCGTCGCCGATGTCATCCTCGAATCCGCGCTCACCACGATCCAGGATTGCGAGGATTCGGTCGCCTGCGTCGACGCCGAGGACAAGGTCGGCGCGTACCGCAACTGGCTCGGCCTGATGAAGGGCGATCTCGTCGACACGTTCGACAAGGGCGGCAAGGCGATGACGCGCCGCCTCAACGCGGATCGCGTCTTCACTGCGCCCGATGGCGCGCAGAAGAAGCTGCACGGCCGTTCGTTGCTGCTCGTGCGCAATGTCGGCCACCTCATGACCATCGACGCGGTCAGGCTGAACGGCGTCGCCGTTCCCGAGGGCATCCTCGACGGCATGGTGACGAGCGCGATCGCGCTGCATGACCTGCGTGGATCGGGCGCATTGAAGAACAGCCGCGCGGGCTCGGTCTACATCGTCAAGCCGAAGATGCACGGACCCGAGGAAGTCGCCTTCGCCAACGATCTGTTCGATCGCATCGAGGATGCGCTCGGCCTGCCTCGCCATACGCTCAAGATGGGCATCATGGACGAGGAGCGCCGCACGTCGGTCAACCTCAAGGAATGCATTCGCGCCGCCAGGGACCGGGTCGTCTTCATCAACACCGGCTTCCTCGATCGCACCGGCGACGAGATGCATACGTCGATGGAAGCCGGCCCCATGGTGCGCAAGGCCGACATGAAGAGCCAGAAGTGGATTCTCGCCTACGAGGATTCGAACGTGGATATCGGTCTGCGCGCAGGCTTGCGCGGGAAAGCGCAAATCGGCAAGGGCATGTGGGCCATGCCGGATCTGATGGCCGACATGCTCAAGGCGAAGATCGGCCATCCGAAGGCCGGCGCGAACACCGCCTGGGTGCCTTCCCCGACCGCTGCGACGCTGCATGCGACGCACTACCATCAGGTCGACGTCGCCAGGACGCAGGAAGAAATCGCCAAGCGCAAGCCGGCCTCCGTCGACGATATCCTGACCATCCCGCTCGCCGACCGTCCGAACTGGTCGCCCGAAGACGTGCAGTCCGAACTCGACAACAATGCGCAGGGCATTCTCGGCTACGTCGTGCGCTGGATCGACCAGGGCGTCGGCTGCTCCAAAGTGCCCGACATCCACGATATCGGCCTGATGGAAGACCGCGCCACGCTGCGCATTTCCTCGCAGCACATCGCCAACTGGCTGCATCATGGCGTTTGCAGCGAAGATCAGGTCATGGCGACGATGAAGAAGATGGCCGCCGTCGTCGATCGCCAGAACGCCGGCGACCCTCTCTACGAGCCGATGGCGCCCGCCTTCGACGGCGTCGCCTTCAAGGCGGCCTGCGACCTCGTGTTCAAGGGGCGCGAGCAGCCGTCCGGATATACGGAGCCGGTCTTGCATGCGCGGCGTCGCGAGAAAAAAGCGCTGGCCTGATCGGGCGAAAATTACCGTCTGTTAACCACGCTTAATGCATGGAAAGGGCGATGTCGTTGCTCTTCCATCACCCGCTGTGTCCGCATTCGCGTTTCATCCGCCTGGCGCTCGCCGAATATGGCGTCGATGCGGATCTTTTCGAGGAAAAGGTCCACGAACGACGCCGGGATTTTCTCCTGATCGACCCCGCGGGCCGCACGCCGGTGCTCATCGCCGACGGCGGCCTGGTCGTGCCGGGCGCAGGCCCGATCGCCGAATGGCTCGATGAAGCCTACGGCCGGATTGCGCCTGCGACGCGCCTCATGCCCGGCGACATCGCGAGCCGCGTCGAGACCCGCCGCCTGATGGACTGGTTCAACCAGAAGATGTTTGCGGAAGTCACGGACTGGCTGACGACGCAGAAGGTCTACAAGCGCTTCATGCCCTCGAACGCCGGCGGCGGCGCGCCGGACATGACGCTGGTGCGCGCCGCGCGCGTCAATATCCGGCATCATCTCGCCTACATCGGCTTTCTCGTCTCGGAACGGAACTGGCTCGCGGGCCCGCGCATGACCTTCGCCGATCTGGCTGCGGCCGCGCATATTTCCGTCGCCGACTATCTCGGCGATGTCCCCTGGGACGAGGACGAACTGGCCAAGGCCTGGTACCAGAAGATCAAGTCGCGGCCATCCTTCCGCGCGCTGCTCGCCGACCGCGTGCTCGGCATGGCGCCCAGCGAAGTCTACGCCGACCTCGATTTCTGACATTGCATCGCGCTTGCATTGAGCGTGCGGCCGGCGCCATCGTGCCGGCCGTGAATCTCGTTGCGACCATACGAACCGAGGCGCGCGCGCTCGGCTTCGACGATTGCCGCATCCTGCGCGTCGTCGATGCGCCGCGCCTAGCCGACAGGCTCGAGGCCTGGCTGGCCGAAGGCTGCGAGGGCGACATGGGCTGGATGCGCGAGACGCTGGAGCGCCGCGCCGACCCGAGCGTCCTGTGGCCGCAGGCGCGCTCGATCGTCATGCTGGCCATGAACTACGGGCCGGACCGCGACCCGCTCGAAAATCTCGCGCATGGCGCGCGCGCCAACATTTCCGTCTACGCGCGGCAGCGCGATTATCACGACATCGTCAAGGGCAAGCTCAAGCAGCTTGCCTCGAAAATGGTCGCGAAGGCGGGCGGCGACGTGAAGGTGTTCGTCGATACCGCGCCGGTCATGGAAAAGCCGCTGGCGGCGCGCGCCGGCCTCGGCTGGCAAGGCAAGCACACCAACCTCGTGTCGCGCGCCTTCGGCTCCTGGCTGTTCCTCGGCTCGATCTTCACGACGCTCGACCTGCCGCCCGACGAAGCCGAGATCGATCGTTGCGGCTCCTGCGACGCCTGCATCCGCCGCATGTCCGACCGGCGCCATTGTCGCGCCATACCGGCTCGACGCGCGCCGCTGCATTTCCTACCTGACGATCGAGCACAAGGGCGCGATCCCGCACGAATTTCGCGCCGCCATGGGCAATCGCATCTACGGCTGCGACGATTGTCTCGCGGCATGCCCGTGGAACAAGTTCGCTTCCGCCACGCGCGAGGCCAAGCTTATCGCGCGCGAAAACCTCGTTGCGCCATCGCTGCGCGAATTTCTTGCGATGGACGAAGGCGCGTTTCGTAATTTCTTCTCCGCCAATCCCGTGAAGCGGATCGGGCACGTGCGTTTCCTGCGCAACGTTCTCATCGCGGTGGGCAATTCTGGAGAAGCGAGCTTCGCGCCCTTGGTCGAGAGCCAGCTTGCCCATTCCTCTCCGATCGTACGAGGCGCCGCCGTCTGGGCGTTGTGGCGCATCGACGCGCCGCGCGCCGCCGCGCTGGCCGGGACCCGCCTGCCGCTTGAGAGCGACAGCCAAGTCTGCGACGAATGGCGCCGCGCAATGCGGACGACGGGCGCTGGATCATGAGATTGTTTGCCTTCGGGATCGGCTATTCGGTCGCAGCCTATTTGCGCGCACATGCGCACGACTGGACGCATGTCGCTGGAACTGTGCGAACGCCGGAGAAGGCCGCGCGGCTCGAACGCGAGATGGCCGGTATCGAGGTCTACGCTTTTGACGGCGCCCGCGCCGATAGCCGCATCGAAGCCGAGATAGCGCGCGCCGACGCATTGCTCGTTTCGACGCCGCCGAAGGGCGGCGACCCGGCGATCCGCGTCTACCGTGACGCGATCGCCGCATCCGGGATCACGCGCATCGTCTATCTCTCGACGCTCGGCGTATACGGCGACGCAAACGGCGGCTGGGTCGACGAGACGACGCCGGTGGATCCTGCCGTCACGCGGGGCGAGGCGCGCGTGGCGGCCGAGAAGGAATGGCTCGACCTTGCGACGGACGCGCGTCGGGTGTTCGTGCTGCGTCTTGCGGGCATCTACGGCCCCGGACGCAACGTCATCGCCAATCTGCGCGACGGCTCCGCCCGCCGCATCGTCAAGCCCGGCCAGGTGTTCAATCGAATCCACGTCGACGATATTTCGCGCGCGATCGCCGCCTGCATGGCGAGCGACCAGCCCGGCGGCGTCGTCAATGTGTGCGACGACGAGCCCGCGCCGCCGCAAGATGTCATCGCATACGCCGCCGGTCTCATCGGCGTGGATGCGCCACCCGAAATCCCGTTCGAACAGGCGCGTCTGTCGCCGATGGCGGCGACATTCTGGACGACATGCAAGCGTGTCTCCAATCGCAAGCTGCGCGAACAATTCGGCGTGGAACTCGCCTATCCCACCTATCGCGAAGGACTGGCGGCGCTGCTGCCGAACGGTTAGCGCATATCCCGCAAAAGTTGCGGACTTTTGCGACGAGGATATGCCGCGTCCTAACGCCAGACCGTCGCTTCGTGCGCGTCGCTCTCCTCCAGAGCCTGCGCTTCGGCGACCGCGATCGCCGTCATGTTGACGATGCCGCGCGCCGTCACGCTCGGCGTCAACACATGCGCCGGCCGCGCCGCGCCGATGAGGATCGGGCCGACGGGCAGCGCGTCGGCCGCGACCTTGACCATCTGGAAGGCGATATTCGCCGAATCCAGATTGGGCATGACGAGCAGGTTGGCCTCGCCCTTCAGGCGCGAATGCGGCATGACGAAATTGCGGATTGTCTGCGAGAGGGCGGTGTCGGCCTGCATCTCGCCGTCGATCTCGAGCTTCGGCGCGCGCGCCTGTACGAGTTCGAGCGCAGCGCGCATCTTGAAGGCCGATGGCGAATCCGAGCCGCCGAAGTCGGAATCGCAGACGAGCGCGATTTTCGGTTGCATGCCGAAGCGACGGACATGCTCTGCGCAGAGGATCGACATATCGGCGATCTCGGCGGCCGACGGGTTCTGGCGCACATGCGTATCGGCGATGAACAGCGCGCCGCGCGATGTGATGAGCAGGCTCAAAGCGGAAAAATCCTGCACCCCGGGCGCAAGGCCGACGATATCCTTGATGTAGCGCAGCCGCGACGGGAAACGGCCTTCCAGCCCGCAGATCATCGCCTCGCAATCGCCGCGCCGCAGCGCCAGCGCGCCGATGACCGTCGTGTTGGTGCGCACGAGCGCGCGTGCGGCGTCGGGCGTGATGCCCTTGCGGCCGGCGACGTCGAGATAGCTGGCGACATAGTCGCGATAGCGCGGATCGTCCTGCGGGTTGACCAGTTCGAAATCGCGGCCGGGCTTGATGTTCAGGCCGAACCGCTCGATGCGCCGCGCGACCTGCGCGGGGCGGCCGATCAGGATCGGCACGCCGATGCCGTCTTCGAGAACGACCTGCGTCGCGCGCAGCACGCGCTCGTCCTCGCCGTCGCAGAACAGCACGCGCTTGGGCGCCGAGCGCGCCTTCTCGATGATCGGCTTCATGATGAGGCCGGAGCGGAACACGAAGCGCGAGAGCTGCTCTTCATAGCCCTTGAAATCGACGATCGGCTTGCGCGCGACGCCCGTCGCCATGGCCGAGCGCGCGACTTCCGGCGCGATGCGCAGGATGAGGCGCGGGTCGAAGGGCGAGGGGATCAGCGAATTCGCGCCGAAGGTCGGCGCTTCCTGTCCGTAGGCGCGCGCCACGACATCGGAGGGCGCCTCGCGCGCGAGCGCCGCGATGGCGCGCACGGCGGCGAGTTTCATCTCCTCGTTGATCGCGGTCGCGCGCACATCCAGCGCGCCGCGGAAAATGTAAGGGAAGCACAGGACGTTGTTGACCTGGTTCGGATAGTCCGAACGGCCGGTGCAGATCATCGCGTCCGCGCTGGCCGCCTTCCTCTCCG
>JBAOHX010000014.1:0-467766 GCA_037044955.1 Rhodoblastus sp. | reverse complement strand
GATGGAATTCTTCGATACCATCAGACCAGCGGGCATGTCCGCTAAAGCCCATGCCGCCTTCAAAGTATTTCAACTCGAAGGCGTGATCGGCGAACATCGAGGCGAGCTTTTCGATCACGGGGATGGGCGGACTCCAGGCGGTGTCGAATTCCAGGAACGCCTGAATGGGTTCGGCATCCGGCAGGGGACTGCCGCATTGCTGGCAGGTCAGGACGATCATGGATTCGGTTTTATGAACCGTCTGGCAATAGGCGCATTTGGATGTTTTGCGCGAGAGGCTTGGATGAGTCGGCGCGCGTGGTGAGATGGACATGACACGGCGTTCCATTTCGTCGCCCAGTTCTCACAAGCCCACTCATAACCGCCTGAGTTGAAGCCGTCCTTGATCCACGGCGCGCCAGGCTCCACGCCATATTCCGCGCCGAGCGCTTCCAGTTTTTCTTTGCGTTCAGGATCATCCTTTGCAATGGCATTGAGTTTGATTCCTGATATTCCTCTGCGCGTTGATCCAGTATCGCGGTATATCTGTGGATAGGGGATGATCTTGTTGAAGTCCAGGATGCGCATGTCCTGGTCATCAATGGCTTCGGAACGGATGGTTTCGAGTACCTTGTTGACATCGGGACCGGTGATGGTCAGTTCGTTTTCAGCCCAATTAGGCATGGTGTTGCTCCTTGTGTTTGAAATAGTCCCTGCCGGCTTGGAACCGGCAGGGTGGATGGTGGTGAATATTCGGCTTGATCCTGCGCATCGCATTCCAACGCGATGGAGAGTTCCTCAGCAGTCATGCTTTCCTCGACGATGAGCTGCTCCATGCGTGGGTCGGCGCGTGCCAGGCGTTCCGCGTCAGCGGCTGTGCGGATGTCGGGGTTGTTTCTTCCATAGCGTGCAAAGTAACCTGCCCCGACGCGGCTTACAAATGGACCGATAACCGCCTTGTACAAATGTCCGTGAGTTTGTTTGGTGGGTGGCATGGCAGAGTGAAACAGGATCAGATCATCCTCTCCAATCTTGCCCAGATAGAATGGCATGTTCCCTCCTAAAAATCCTGAAGTAATCCCAACAGGATCACTTGCTCCTTTTCTTCGACATGCAGACGCAAGCTGGTCTCGATGAATCGACCGCTGATTTTGTCATCGCGCATGAAATCGAAAGTGAAGGAGAAGGACGGACGCTGATCCAACACCAGATAGTGATGTGCCAGCCAAAGCGCGTCATAGAGCTGCTGGTCGTGGTCATCTCATCTCGATTACCCAGGACATCGCTCAACGACTGGCTGATCTCCACCTTCTTGGTGAAACCAAGACAGGCGCTTGCCCAACCTGCGTTCAACCAGGTGTTGTTCTGGAAGATTCGTTGGATGGGCGGTGCGGGCGTGAAAGTGAGATTGAGAGTCAGCTGCATCTCAGGCTCCATCGAAACCCAGACCGCGTTCCTTGAGGCGAGACCCAGCGTTGTCCTGTCCGATCACGAGATGATCGAGCACGCTGATGTCAAGCAACTTGCCTGCCTGCACCATTGCGCGGGTGACAGCGACATCATCGGGCGAGGGAGTTGGGTCACCGATGATGGATGGTTGTGGCACAACAACGATCGAGGAGGCCATTGCGGCTGATTGCAGCCTGGAAAGACTTCGCCGATGCGCACCTGCGAGGAACTGACCGATCCCTGATAGACCTCGATGATGTCCAGCACGCGATTGCGGCGATCCAGCAGCAGCACACGCAGGTGTTCCTTTTCGAGCAATGCCATCTCGGATTGCACAAGCGCCGCGGCATCTGCCGGGGAGTTGATGGTGGTGCGTTCCTCGGCTGGCTGGCTCAGGCGCAATCCAAGATTCAATGCGGCTTTGATTCGTACCGCTGTCGCCTGATTGATGCCTTTGACCTTGGCCAGTTCAGCAGGGATGCGCCTGATACAAACGGCGGATGTCGTTGTTGAAATGTGCCATCAGGTCCTGCGCGATCTCGATCTGTTTGGCGCCGCCGATGACTGCTGCCATGAGTTCGGTCTGGTTGCAGGCGTTCGCGTTCTGAGTCACGCGGTAGGCAGGCTGTTCGCGCAGTGGCATGCTCTTGAGTTTGGGTTGGTCGTATGGGGTGGTTATTTGCAGTAAGAGGTGTGTTCATTTGGTTTCCTTGGGAAATGAAAGACGGCGCATGTGATATGCGCCGTCTTCGTGATCATGATTCGTTGTATGGTTACGCCATTGCCATTTCTGGAAGAGTGATCGCAATCGCCTCGTCCTCCGGGAAGGGATCCTTGCCACATTCCACCAGCATCGGCATGATGACTGCGGTGAAATTACCTGCTTCAATCAGGATCGGCTTCGTGCCGTTCGTGATGCGCATGACCAACTCTCCCTTGCAGGCTTCCGCCGCACGTTTCAGGAAGATGGCGGACAACCAGGCTTGGGCATTCTCACCGCTGGCGCTTCCGTCCAGGATATTTCTGCCCTGCCCGGTTTCGGTTTCAACTGAAGCGATCTTAGCCACACCATTGACCGCCTTGATGAAGGTGCTTTGTGTGCCCATCGCATTCACCATGCGAATGGATTGCATCAGGCTGGGTTGCTGAACTTGAAGTATGGCAATGGCGTTCTGCCGCGCGTCATCGATCAGGGTCTTGATCTGCGTCGACGGGAAGTTGCCATCGGCGGTCACAGTCGCAAGGGTCAGGTCTTTTGCCTGATCTGTGTTGGTGATCTGGAAGATATAACGGTTGGCTCCAGATGTACCCATGCGTACCGTATCGCGATCTTCCACCAGGGTGGATAACAGGCGCGCACTGCTCAGGGGCAGGGATACGGAGGTTGGTTCCGTTGGACCTTCAATCGTTTCGCGCGCCACCCCTGCGGAATATCCATCGGCAGTTTGCGCAATGACCGAGTCGGAATCAAGGATCAGGTGAATGACCTGCAGAACTGCGCGCGAGTCATCCGTGGAGGCAAAGGGCAGGGCGCGCATCAAACTGCGGAAGATGTTTCCGGAGATTATGGCGACGGGCTGAGTTTGTTCATCACCGATCACCGGCAGCGGTTCCTCCACAATGCGCAGGGTGGTGCGGTTGGAAGTTCCCTGAATGACCAGGGATGTCTCATCCACATGCAGAGCGGATTTGACCGGACAGAGTCTCAACCACCGCTTTCAGGGTGGCAGCATCCACGCATACCGACATGTCTTCGTTGCAATCCACATTCACGGTGGAACGCGCAGCCGTCTCGCCGTTGAAGCAGGACAGGTGCAGGATGCCGTTCGTATTGACGTCGAGTCGTACCAATGAGAAGGCGGCCATCAGGGTGCTTTTCGTACTGGCGCGGGTGACGGCATTCAATGCCGAGTGCAATGTATCTTGTGAAACGGTGATCATGAGTTGGGTTCTCCTTTTTGCTGTTCCAGATAGTCCTGCAAGATCAGGACATCCAGGTAAATATGATTTGTGCGTTCTTCCGGCGGAGTGCTTTCAAAGTGGGTTTGTTCATCCGGCGCGAGATACTCCAGCAGACGGGTGAGTGAGCGAAGTTGTTCGGCATTCATTGGGTGATCTCCAAAAAGAAAGGTTCCATTACGGAATTTCATCCTCTGCGGGATCGAGCTGTGCGACGGTAGGTTCAGCATCGTTCCTGCTATCCAGGAAATGGATCTCCAGCACTTTGATTTCGTAATCTGCCGCCGCAGTGCCGTCCTGTCGGGTCCAGATACGTGGACGTCCGGTGGTTTTGTCCGGCGACAAGCGACCTTCGATCAGGACCTTGCTGCCTTTTTTCAAATACTGGTTGCAGACTTCGCCCAACTTGCCCCAGGCGGTGCAACGGAACCAGGTGGTGACTTTGATCGATCTCGCCCTTCTCGTTGGGGTACTGATCATTGGTGGCGACGTTGAAGGTGGTCACAGGTGTGCCAGCCGGTGTGTAGCGCATTTCCGGTTCGCCGCCGAGGTGTCCGACAAACGTTAATTTGTTGTATTGCTTTGACATGAGAGTCTCCTTGTTTTGGGTTTGAAATTACTTGCAGATCTCGCGCAGGCGTTTATCCGTATCGTATTGACCGGAACGGATGTAGAGGATCATGCTGACGATGAACCAGAACGCCCAGGTCAGTACCAGGGCGGCGAGGATGTAGGCAATCATTGTGAATACAAACATGAGGTTTCTCCTTGAAAAAGAAAACGGGGAGCGATGTAAGATCGCTCCCCGTTTCAGGGATGGGTTGGATTGAATTTAGAGGATGGACGGCCACCATCCGCTCAGGATGGCTTCGTCCGGATCTAGTTGATCAGGAGGTCGCAGCGTGCGAACTTTCGCGCCGCCGTGTCGGATGGAAGCCGACACGCATTGCGCCCATTCGACACCCGCTTTGTCCGGGTCACGCAGCAGAACATAGTCGTATTGGGGATGTTCACTCAACCACCGATGCATTTTTGCGGATGGACTGGCGCCGTTGGTGTAGACCGCGACCGTGTCGGCTTCGCGTCCAAGCTGGTGGATCTTCTGGGCTGTGATGAGCATGTCAAACAGTCCTTCCAAGACGATCAACGTGCGTGTGCTATTTGTGATACGCCAGCTCCCAAGCGGTTGCACGCGATTGCCCCAGGTCTTGTGATTCTTCAGCGGCGTGAAGTTGCGCGTGCCTTTGGGAAGTTGTTCCTCCGGGATGTAGCGCACGTTCATCACAGCCGGCTGTGTCGGCGGGTCGGCATACACCACACCGCCCGCCCACAACCAGGTACCGTCACGGCGCACCATCATCGATTGCTTTGCGGCTTCGATGATCTCACGATGGACACGTGGAGCGGGAATGCCGTACCCGAGTCCATAGACCAGTGCGGTGTAGGGTGTCACACCTCTTCCTGCCAGATACGTTCCAGGCAGGCGAGCGCTGTACAACGGAGCGCGCTTCCGACACGGCTTCATCGAGCAATTGCACCTGTGTCGGTGGGCGTTTGGGGCGTGTCGGTGCAGATACCGACACGGGTGGTTTCCACTTCCTGCCCCAGTTTTGTTTGCAGGGATTTCAACGAACCGCCACTGGCGCCGCAGCGCAGGCACTTCCAGTAGCCGCTCTGCAGGTTGACACCAAAATTGGGCTGACCACCTTGCCCCTCCCGACTCGCGTCGTTATGGAAGGGACACCAGAAGATGGCCCAATCCCGATGATCCTCCACGCGAACCGCCGTTCCGAGGATCTCTTGAGCGGCGGAGAGGATATTTTCCATGTGCTTTTCTGCGACCTCCTTTTCGTTTGACTATTTGCCGATACAGCGTGCGATGGCAGCCATGATTTCCGAAAGCCAGTGATGAGGCTGGCTGGCGGCGATGGCGACCAGGATGAGAAGCAATGCGAAGGTTCTCATGATCATTCTCCTTGTTTGGATTGGATTAAATAGTTCCAGGGAGAGAGCATGATCACGCATCCGCGCAGTCCGGTGTGTCGGCTCATTCCACCTCCACACTTGCCCAGCATGGGGCGCTGGTTTCAATAGGCGCTTCGCGCAGCAGTGTAACGGTGGCCGAGTATAGGTACTCCCCCTGCTGTCGTCCGGCATTATCTGCGATATTGAGCGCTCTGCCTTCGACGATCACAAGGCGTTGATATGCCTTGAGTGGGGAGGGCGCGGAAATCTTGACGGTTTTTACGGTTGTGGTATCATCTGGCTTGAACATAATCGTTCCACCTTGAGACCGTCCAGTTGCAGCTGGGCGGTCTCGTGTTTTGACCGGGCCTCTCACCCCGGTAAGTCCTCACTGTAGAGAATGTGGAAAATAAAAACGGGCGCTGGCATGGGATTTCCATGCGCAGCGCCCGTTTGGTTTGCTTGGGGATATTCAGTTATGGATTTGGTTCGACTTGCCTCCCAAAGGGATTCAGATAAGGATTTGATACCGACACACCTCATCATTTACATGGGCGTGTCGGCTATGAAGTGGGGCATGTTGGTGAAACTTGATCCTGCCTTCCTTGCAGAATTGCTGTTCCTAATTCCCGTTTGGTCTTGTTTTATTCATGCAGAGTCTGCGAAGTTTCCAAACATGCCTGGTTCATGAGGTGCGGGTGGGGAATATTTTCTTGAAGTGACGGGGTTATGGTGAATATGGTTTCCTTTCGTTGAGTTGAGATTGGGGATTGGGTACAACAGCAGAAGCCCGGCGGTTTGCCAGGCTTCTTGAAGAGAGGGATGGATTGTGGAAAGTAGGAACAGTGGGGATTATATGGAATTGCGTGGAACTGTCAAAGCACGTAGGCGGTACATATTCCTTTGAAAATACTTATACGACCTGAAAACACGCCCCTATTCCCTACGGGCGAACTCTTCACACAAAAGCTACAATCGATTGACATGGGTATAATTTTCCTACATATCGCGGTGCTGTATCCATGATGCCGGTGGGTTTGGATGGGAGAAAATGAAAAAAACGATTTTCCTGATAACTGTCATTGGGTTGATGCTGCAAGCCTGCTCAACCGACGTCTCTGTTACCTCTGTAGTTGAAACACCCACTGGTGTTGCTGCAACGGACATTCCAGGTTCAACACCGGAAGCTATCATCCCTACAATCACCCCACTTCCGGAAATTGGAGACCGCCCTGTCTTTCTGATGTGGCCGCTGCCCGCCCATATCGGGCTGGCGCGCATCTCCCAATATCCCAACAGCCCGTGGACCTGGAATTATCTTGGATTGAATGCGGGACAGCAATGCCCGCCGATGTTTGGTTATCTGCTTAATGTCGGATTCGTGGGCATATTGGCGCGATCCGTCCATCCCAGAGGAACAGGACAAGGCGCAGGCAGACCCACATAACTTCGAAATGGTGGAGTGTTATTCAACAGATCAAAACGTCGGCGCAAATGGTCATGAAGGCACAGACATCAAGGCATCCGCAGGGACACCCGTCTATGCCTCGGCAGATGGCAGGGTTATGGAGTGGCGACCGGATGGACTTAACAGCATGATCGTCCTACAGCATTGCCTGGGCGGTGAATGGGACGAGGCGGGTGAGTGTGTCGGCGGGGAGCAGTGGTATACAACCTACATGCATATTGTCACCAACAAGGATTTGCTGGTCGAAAACCTGCCAGTTCCAATGGGTACGCAAGTTGGCGTGATCTATGATCAGACGATCAATTCCCATTTGCATTTTGAGGTGGGTCGGGAGAAGCGTGGGTATACCAATTATGTAAATCCCTGGGGCAGGGATGAAGCGCCCTGGCTGGGTTGTATGTGGATGGATCAGTCCTTGTGTGTCACTCCCGATCCTGCTTATAACAGTTTGGCAATGCTCTCGAATTCGGGGGAATTGTTCATCCAGCAAGGCGACTTGACTATTGTGGTTCAGGATGTACCCGAGACTAAGCAGATACGCTTATGGGGGGAACGGATCATCATCCTGGATACCCAAGGGAATTTATTCGCCAGGGAAGGACGATACACGGATATGGAAGACTCTGTTCTGAATTGGAGCCTGATTTCCACTGAGGTCCTTGATGTTCAGGTCACGGGCCAGCGAATTGCAATTCTCAAATCCGACGGGAACCTATATGTGATGGAGGGCGGACTGGATGAAAATTGGAGTCTTCAGGCAGAAAATATTCGTGCTTACTCAGTTTCAGATCATCGAATTGGATATATAAATACTGATGGAGATTTATTTATCAAGCAGGGCGCTTTGGAGACTGAATGGAGTTTGCTTGCAAGCGGCGTTGCCGCTTTTCAATTGAATGACAACCGCATTGCCATCACCGACTCTCAAGGCAGCTTGTTCGTCAATGAAGGCGATCTAAATGCGGAATGGCAGCCGATGGCGGAGAATGTCAGGGCGTTTCAATTGACAAATGTTCGGTTGGGGATCATCGACTCACAAAGCAGGTTGATGGTCAAGTCGGGCAACTTGCGGGCAGGGTGGATTGTGATTGCAGAACAGGCTTTATCGTTCCAATTATCCAATTACCGTCTGTTGGTTCAAAACGCGGATGGAAGTTTTAATTACCAGACGGGGAATTTATTCCAGCCACTGGAGGCGTTGCTTTGGGATGCGCAGAGGATTTTCCTCAATGACGAGGTTCCTGTGCGTACTCCATAAACCCAAACATTCCTAAGGCAGATTGTCTGGATCTTTAATGAGCCAAACAGGCGCATATCAGGTTGGACAGTCCTATGTCGGCCTGGATAGCCATTCTCAATAAGAGTGACCCTCTTGACTTTGGGTATGTGATTAATGCCGAACTTGTGAAATTTCAGGGGATTATAGCGTTCCATGCCATCACTTAATGTACTTATGTGTTAATTAGGCTTTTTGTGTCAACACAAGTGTCTCCCCTTTACCGACACGGTTAGCGACACACTTAACCCACCTCATCTTTCTAAACTGTATATTCGCACCCATGAGCGAGACGTATCAATCCAAACGCGAACGCCGGCAACGTCATATTGGAATCCCTGCCAGTGGGTTTGCGCGAACATATTGCCCAACGCAATATTGATGCAGTAGCAGCGCTTTCCCCGCAGGCACAAACCCGTTTGCTGGAAGCCGTTCAAGCCGGTCTCAAACGATTGCCGCGCGCCATTGAACAATTACGCGCCGATCCGGATACATCCATTGCCGACCTGCTCAATCCTCCCGCACAACCTGAAACAGAATTGACCGATCACAAACCGACTCTTCATCCATTGCACAGGAAGTGGCGGATCTGATCCAGGAATGTTTTCCGGATATGCCGCGTGTGTCGGCGGAAGCGCTGGCAGATGCGGATGTCATGCAGGTCGTGCGATCCGTTGCAGAGACCCATCAGCAGATGTTCAAGTCCAGTCACATCAAAACAGATTTCGTCATGCTGACCCTGTATGGACTGATGCGTCAAACACTCGAACAACTCGAAGAGATCATTGAAGAAACTCCTGCCCTGCGGCAGGCATTTGAAAAAAACAACGAATGGAGAAAAGAAAAAACATGTTGAAACGAATTGCCTCGACCGGCGTGAACCTGGTGGTGTTGGGCGTGTCGGTTGGAATTTTTCTGGTGGCGTTCATCGCCCTGAATGCTTTGGGTGCGGCGCAGAAGCCGCCCACGATTTCTGTATTGTCCGCGACACGTGACCTGAACATCGGTGATGTCATCACGGCAAATGACCTGGCAGTCAAGACCGTCTTTCAGGATGACAACGCCAGCCTGTACATCCCCGGTGAGGAAGTGACCGGTGTGGTCGGTGGCATTGTCGCTCAACCGATTGGAAGCGGACAGCCGGTCTTTCGCAATGCCATCGTGGCGCCGGCAGCAGAAGGCACACGCCTGTCGGCTGTGCTTGCTCAATTCCCTGGACATAGTTTATTCCCTCTGCCATTGGACGCGATGAATTTGGTATCGCCTGATGCAGAAGCATTTTTGCCTGGTGACCTGATCGGTGTCACCGTGGTGATCAGCACCCGCCCGCAGCAGATGAGTACGCCTACTCCCATGCCGGAAATCGTCATCGATCCTGGGTATGTTGAGCCGACCGCCCAACCCTCGCCGCTTGAACTGGAACAGGCGGATGCGATGAACCGCACGTTCCCGCCGCTTGCCAAAGATTTGTTCCCAATGGGTGTACGCGTGATCGCAGTACAAGGCTTGCCGGCACAGACTGACTTTACAGAGAACAGTGATAGTGGTTCCTCCTTCACGCTTGAAGATACGCAGAAGATGTTGATCCTGCTCGTCCCAAATGAGAGCCGCGAAGTGTTGTCGCTTGCCTTGCAGCAGAGCGATCGTTTGGTGGTCTCGCTCATGGCACGTGGTGATGAAACACCGTCTGCTGGCTTTACCTATTGGGACTTCGAAGACTTGTTCAAGTCAGGATCGTGAGGAAGTCTTGGGAGGAGGACAGTAATGCAGGTTCTTGTTACTCGGTGCGGGAACCGTGACCTCCCGCTTGAATATGCAACTCGCGGAACAAGGTCATTCGGTTATCGCCCAGATCGCGGCATTCACGCCGCAACATATTGACCTGTTCGATTTCCGTGCCTTGGTGGTTGTTTCGCCTGAGTTGTCGGTCTCCCCGGAGAGTTTGGTCAAGGCGGCGGAACGTGGCAAGCTGATCTTTGTGATCGCTGGCGTCGGCGATGGCATGGCGTCCTGGGCGAATGGGGTCGGCGTGCCTTCGATTGCCTATCCACCCTCGGATGTGGACATCAATAAATTGTATGAAGAGATGCGCCGTGCAGATGCCGGCAATCTCGCGGCAGATGACCAATACCGCCGTGCAGTGCTGGGCAGTGATATGTCGGCACGCATTCAATCCGGCATGGCAGTGAGGAAGATCGCGATCACATCGCCGAAAGGTGGAACGGGTAAGACAACTGTAGCGGTTAATCTTGCGGTAGCGCTTGCCTTGTCAGGCATCACTACTTATCTCGTGGATGCAGATGGCAATGCCGGCGCGTTGCAATATCACATGCGCATGGAACGGGTGAACACGACCATGATCGGTTTGCTGCGGCGTGAGATCGCCAAAGCCAACAAAGGCGTGATGGGCGATGTGGCATCGGGAGCAGCATATCTCAATGCCTTTACGCCGTTGGAAAATTTGCCGACCTTGAGAGTCCTACCAGGTCTCATCACCGATGATCTTGGAGATGAAGTCCTGCAACAGGAAGGTAAAGTCGCAGAGGTCATTCAAGGGTTGTATGAAGCCGGCGTCGCCGCTGGTGGTGTGGTCATCATGGATGTCGGCATCAACCCAGCGCATGTCGTGCATCGCGCGGCATTGAAAGCCGCCGAAGGCATTGCGATTGTGATCAAGCCGGAGATCCCTGATCTCGCGGAAACACGTCGCTGGATCGCGAGGATGATCAATTCTCTGGCAAGTGTGGTTGGCAAGGGCAGCGCGCATGAATTCGTCGGCAGTCGTGTCAAGCTTTGCTACAACCAGGTGGTGGGCGATGGTTTCAAGGCGGCGCACAAGATGTTGCAACAAGCCTTGAGTGAGGACAAGATCGAACTCGCCTTGATCCCCAACGGCATCATCCCGATTGTAGACCCGCGTCTGGCAGCCCAAGCTGTGAACTCGGATCGACGCGAGGATATCCTGATCTGGCGCTACAAGAAGGAGAAGTTGGAGGAACTCGGACCGTTCGCTGATTCATTATTGGGCTTTGCCTCGCATTTTGTCCCTGCTGTTCGTGAAGGCGCTTCACGGATTGGATTGCTTCCCAGTCCAGACTAAAAAGCGCGGCTGGTTCGGGAAGGGTTAAGCCATGTTCGATATTACTGGAAAAACACTGAAGCCTGTCTCGGAAGCGCGTTCCTCGGATGAGATGGAACGCTGGTGGAATATTCTTGCTGAGGAAGGACGTGCAAAGAAGGCGATTGAGTCTCTACAAAAAAGCATGACCTCCACAGAGATCGAAGCGATGGCTCGTCAGGTCTTTGAAGAAATAAGTGTTCGTGCGGTGGATGCAGGTGTCTGCCCTGCCCAAGGAATACATCCTGCGTTTGATCGGTGAACTCTCCGGCATGGGTCCTTTACTGGAACTCATCGCCCGCTCGGACATCGAAGACATCGCCATCAACCTGGGACATATCTATGTGTACACGACCAGCAAACGGCTGGGAACATGCCGGAGCTGCACCGGATGGGATTGGCGATGCACTGCGAGTCATGATCGACCGTGCCGGGCAACGCGCGCCGACACCGGATTACCCGATTGCGGATGCCATGTTGCAGGTCATGGTTCCGCTTGTGGATGGAACGGTGCGGAGGAAGGGTGTGCGTATCAATTATGTCATGCCGCCTGCCTCACCTTATGGCGATACGATCACCTTGCGCGTCTCCAATTACCGCACCGCCTCCGATCTGACGCAAGGCAGTCTGGCATTGCTGTGTCAGAACAGACTCCCGCCTGTGCCGCGTCCCAAATTCGATCCGAAAGATTTTCCACGTGGCAATGGCATCCTTACGCCCGAAGCTGCAAATTATTTATTGAGCGTCATGGTGCATGGCGGCACGTTGGTCATCGCCGGCACAACCGGTTCGGGCAAGACCTTTGTGGGGCAGCGCATTCTTGCAGGAGATGCTGGACTACTACCCGCGTGGTGCGATCCGTTTGTTTATTGTGGAGGACAGCAACGAGATTATCTTGAACGGCTGGAATGGCGATGGCAAAGCAGACACAGGCAACATCATCTACACCGTGACCCGTCCTGAAATTCGTGGTGGTCCACCGCCGGTCACCATGTATGACCTGATCCGTTCGGCGTTGCGTTCGCGTCCGCATGGTGTGGTGATCGGCGAAGCACGTGGCGCGGAAGCATGGGAATTGATCCGTGCAGCAGCGACCGGACATGGACATTCTGCTTTTACCATCCATGCCACCAGCGCCGAACATGTCTGGCCACGCTTCTTGCAAGTGGTGCAGGCGCATCCGGATGCAGCGCGCATGTCCGAGATCCAGATCGCGCAGTCCTTTGCGGAAGCCGTGACAGCAGCGGTATATATCGAACGCAATCCCCAGCATGGACAGATCGTGCGTGAGATCGTGGAGGTCTCCACGATTGTGGAACGCACCGCCGCGCGCCCTTCGTTTTCCCCGTTGTTCAAGTTTGAAGCCTGGCAAGGGCTTGGTGCCGACCGGCAATCGCCCCATGCGACCGGGATTTCGTGCCAATGACTTGAACATTCCTGAATCCAACTTCAAGGGAGCGCTGTAATGGCAGATCAAACCATTGGGTCAACGCGCACATTTGTACTGGCAAAAGGCTTTACACAGGTCGGCAATCACTCGGCTTTGATGGGTGAAGATGATACGAAGCGCTTATTTGCCGAAGTGTACGCCGACCCGGATCGTCCCGATGTGCGACCGCAGGAGGCATACAAGGCAATGTCTGTCCTCGATCCAACCAGGTTGGACTCTACGACTACTGCAATTGTTCTGGCCCGACCCGGAACCGAGGTTGGAGTTCCAGAAACAGGTTCAACGATGGAACACGCCTGCTACAGAGGGCTTGGATATTCTGCATCAAGGCTTATCCCTTGCCGTGCAGGAATATCCGCTTCCCTTTGTGCGGCGAACTGTATTGGAATTTGTATTGCCCGGTGATGAGGGAATTGCCTGGTGGGAAGGACTTGAATGGGATTATGTGCCGGCTTTGGGTTACGGATTCGGTATCTGGATCAGAGTGCTATTGAAGGATTAACACGCTGGGCACTCAACCCAAGACTTGAATACAAACATGATTGATTTTAGGAAGTCTGGAAACTGAATGAGCTTTTCAACAGCCAGTTATTCGTGATACAACAAGATTCTCAAATGCCTGTAAATCGTGCCAGGTTAATGCACAATGAATTTTGCCGCCTTGTTCATTGATAATCGTATACCCATCATCAGTAACTGTTATTCCAAGTTCACTTACATTCAGAAATGAACTTGAGAAAGCCAAATAAATCGGTACAAGGTCATATAATATTGAACTTTCCGTTTGCGGATCGAAACCATTATACAAAGGATTTTTATTGTATTTGGTCCAGCAATCATAGTTTTCCATGATGGCTTGAACTAACACATCGTTACTGCCCCGAATACTCTGATACTTCTCCCCTTTTTAACTGAACAATCCCGCAGGTATCCAGGGGCGTTATCGTTTTATTCCATTGTGAAGAGAAGACTTCCCGACATGAATATGGATACAGTTTGACGTTATATTCAGCGGCAACATCACCGCTGCCAAAATACCCTTTATGGATGCTCCCAAACATTCCGATAAATCGAGATCTGTTAACAATTGAAGGGTCCTGCATGAGGACCGCCGCGAGATTGGGCAAAGGGGCGATCCCCAATACTACAGTTTCCTCGGATGATGTATTAATCAAATCTATAATCGCCTGAATGCCGTTAGCCAGGATTTTTCCTGGATATTTTTCAAAATCATAACCCTTAACCCATTCACTCTGATAGCAGGGAGAGCCCTCCAGAGGGATCCCAATTCCAATGGGAATATCCGTCCTTCCCGCAGCTTCAAGAAACTTTGCAACAATCCTGGCTCGTTCGTGAGTGTTTCCAGTTGCAGTCGTAATTAGTTTGATATCAAGCTCCGGGCATCTTAAGAGAAATGCCAATGCCCATGTATCATCTATGTCCGTCCCAATATCCGTATCAAGTATGACTGGAATTCTTTTTGGAGGTTGATTGTTGTTCATTCTTTGATACCTGTGGAAGCAATGCTGTTTACATAATACTGTTGCAAGGGGAGCACAATTAAAATGGGGACAATCGCCGCCAACAAGGATCCTGCAAACAATTCATTCCATATCGTCTGACGTTGTTCGACAGTTTAATGAAATTGCCACCTGAATTACACGAAATTCAGGGCTTGGAGCAACTACCAGTGGCCAGAAAAATGAGTTCCATGTGGATATGAAAAGAACCATGCCGGCACCGATTAGGACTGGTTTGGAAATAGGAACGACAATCGAAAAGAGAATTTTCAGCCAGGAAGCGCCATCTACTCTGGCTGCATCCAGCAGATCTTTTGGAATCTCTGAAAAGAATTTGGCGGAAAAGGAAGATCACCATGCTATTGGCAAGTCCAGGAATGAACAAGCCCTGCCACGTATTGATCCATCCGAGGTTTTTCATCTGAAGGTATTGGGGGATGATGGTTACTTCAATAGGCACCATAAAGGTAAACAAGACCAATCCAAAAAGCAAATTCTTTCCATTAAAATCAAATGTTGCAAAAGCAAATCCTGCCAGAAGATTGATAAGTCCACTCAACAGTACTGTCCCAATAGAAAGAATAAATGTATTACGTAACACCAGCCCAAAGTCCCTTTGGGTAAAGAGAGCCTGATAGGCTTCCATAGTGAATTGACTGGGGACAAATGCCTTCCACGAAAACGGAAAGACATTCCTGAATATCAGGTCGTTTTGAGAAAAAGAGGAAGCAATTGCCCATTGAAGAGGTGAAACTACCAGGATAAATACCCCAAACAACACCAGGTAGGTGATGACTGGATAAATCCGACTGGACGATTTGTTTTGATATGACATGATCAACCTGTCTTATTTTTCTCGAAATAGGTAGGACTGGATTAATACGACAAAGATTACGATGCATAATTGCATCATCACCATTGCTGCCGAGGTACCGAAATCTCCATAGATCATTCCACGTCGATATGCTTCATACATGACCAGATTGGTTGAAAGCTCCGGACCACCCTGGGTTAACATATAGACTGGAACAAACAGCAGAAAATTGGATATGGTATCTGCGATCAGTACGAAGCCAATTGAATTTCGCATCAGAGGAAGGGTGACGCGAAATAACTTTGTCATTCCGTTTGCGCCATCCATCTCGGCTGCTTCATAAATTTGGGCAGGGATGCCCTGTAGACCCGCCAGAAGGAATAACATCCAGAAAGGCACCCCGATCCAGGAGGCGATCCCAATAATGGACCACAACGCCTGGCTGGTGGAGTCCAGAAATGGTTGTTTTCCTATTTCAAACAGGGATAGGATCCCATTCGCCATCCCGCTATCATCCAGAATTAGTTTCCATAATAGTGATGATACATTGATGGAAATGGCCACTGGAATTAGATAAATACTCCTGAAAAATTCCACCCCACGAACTCGTTAATTCACTAAAAAAGCCAAACCAAGTGACAAAAGGATTTGTAGTGGGTTGATGATTAAGTAAAACAGCACAGAAACTTGTACGGATTTGATAAAAAACCGGGTCCCCTAGTAGGCTTTTATAATTATCCAATCCAGTAAAAACCTTTGCACCACCCTGCAGAAAAGAAATGGAGTAAAAGCTCTCACTTAAACCAATAGACGATTCGCCAAGAAAAACGAAATACTCCAAGGATCAGAAGTGCAGGCAATATGAACAGGTAGGGTGTCCATCTTTCCCTTTTTACAAGCATCGGATGATTCTCCAAGGAAAACAGGCAGGATACTCGTTGTATCCTGCCTGTTTATTTACTTACTTTTGGTATTTTGCCATTTCTTGTGCAATTCGTTGTGCAGCTGTGTCGAGGGCTTGTTTCGGGATCCGCACCATTACGAATATCATTAAATGCAGCGTTCAACAACTGCTCATATTCCAGGTAGCCAGGAGTCACCGGGCGCGGTACCGGATTGACTGTTGCTTCCCTGGCAGCCACTTGCATGAAATAAAGTGGCGGGGTCTGGAATTCGGGCAACGTGCTGAATGATTCAATGATGCTCTTTTGAGCAGGCATATCATAGCTGTCTGCACCCCACCAAATGTCGGCGCCTTCTCCCGCGCTCAACCAACGAACGAACTCCGCGGCTGCTTCCGGGTGGGCACTGTTTGCATTGACACCAAAGTGCCAACCACCTGTTGGGGGATGACGGTTTCACCTTCTTCAAAGTAGGGGAAACGTGATACACCCCCATAGAATTCACGGCGGTCCCCAGGAGAACACAAGATTATTCCACGAGACCCCCGACAAACATTGCCAGCTTGCCATTCTTGAACATCTCATTGGCTGGCGTATCGCTCTTTGGTGCATATCCCAAGGAGTTGAAAGCATCTCCATAAAAAGTAAATGCATTGACCCATTCCTCGGAGTTAACAACGCCGTCCACTGGTAAACCCATCTGGACCAATGGCATTGCCTCCCAGCGAAAGCGGTAGTGGTAATAATTGATAGGCAGCAGTGGTTTGTTCCCAGGTGAAGCCATAGACATCATCATCAGTCAGCTGTTGAGCATTGGCTGCCGCCTGTTCCCAGGTCCAGCGTTCATCTTCGCCAGGTGGGGTGATGCCTGCGGCTTCGAGCATATCCTTGTTGTAGAAAAGCAATTGTGTGGACGTGTGTTGGGGGGCGGCTCGAAATTGTTCATTCTGGGTGCCGGCTTCCACTGCACCCGGAACCCATGCGTATCTATTTCTTCTGAGCTGAATGTACTATTGAGTGGATACAGCCAACCTCGGTGCTCCATAGGACGCAACCAAAGGTGCATCCACACTGACGATATCCGGCGGGAGCCGTCTCCGGCACCTCAGCCGGATTTGGTTTTGCTGGAACAAATCCGCAAAACCGATCTTTTCCGCCTTGATCGTGACGTTTGGATGTTCTTTTTGGTAAGCAGCAATCACATTCTCCGGGTTCCAAAATTCCAAAAATTAACCGAGGTTGCAAGTGATCGGCTCATCGGTTGATGCCGAAATGGTCGGGGCTTCGGGAACGGCCGCTTCTGTAGGCACTTCTGGTTCACTCGTTTCTGCGGATTGCGTTGCCTGAGGTTTGGGGCTGCATGCGGCCAAAAGCATGCTCAGTGCAAGCACAAAGATCGTAATCATCTTGATTAAATCACGCATTTATTCTTCTCCTTGACTTGATATATATGTTCCATTACACTGACCCCGTGCAGATTTTGTCTGCACAGGTTGTATGCAGGTTTTCCTTCTCTCTTGTCAGGACGGAAGTGGAAGCCTGCATTTCCATTTATGTTTTTGCGTTATGTTCGACCTCCTTTCAAAACAGCATCAATTACTGGCGAGTTTGGGCGTTTTCCAGAAATTCAAACAACTCAACTTTTGTCGGTAACGAAATTTGTGCGCCAAGTTTGGTTGTTGTTAAAGCGCCCACGGCATTGGCATATTGGATGCACTCCCGTTCATGTTTTCCTTCCAAAACAGCAGATGCATATCCACCAATAAAAGCATCGCCAGCGGCTGTAGTATCAACAGACTTTACAAAATATGCGGGACTTGTAAAAACACCTTCACTTGATGCATAGACAGCGCCCAGGTCACCAAGCGTAATAATCACAGTGTTTGTACCTTTTTCAAGAAGTAGACCTGCTGCTGTTTTTGCTGTTTGAATATCCACCACACTTAATCCTGTCAGGGCAGATGACTTGGTTTCGTTGACAACCAAATATTTAACTTTTTGAAGCATTTCATCTGGCAAACTGGCTGCAGGGGATAGGTTTAGGAGGACAGGTACGTGATGAAAATTTGCCAGTTCCAATGCTTGATGGACCGAACTGGATGGGATCTCCATTTGCATGATCAATAGTTTGGCTTTGGCGATTAAATTTTCAACAACGACCATCTCAAGTGAAGTGACTTTATCATTTGCGCCAGGGACAAGCAAAATTCTATTTTGTCCATCGGATTCGACCATGATCATTGCGACGCCCGTGGAAGCTTCCGTATCTCTTGAAATATTTGAAATATCCACCCCACAGTTGGATAGTGTTTCCAATAGTTTTTTTCCAAATTCGTCGCTCCCCACCCTGCCAACCATAGCCACCGTGCAACCCAGTTTTGCTGCCGCAACAGCCTGATTGGCTCCCTTGCCACCTGGAATAGTATGGAAATCAATACCTGATAAGGTCTCTCCAGCCTCTGGAGCACGTTGCGTCGTGATGACCAAATCCATATTTAAACTTCCAATCACTACTACATCAGCCTGCATTGTTGTTGCTCCTGGAAGCTGTGGATTCCCGTATGATCAGTTTTGGCTGGATTACAATTTGTCTGGAAACAGAAGGTCTCCCGGAAGGATTTTTGTTTTTCATCTGACGCAATAAGGATGTCATTGTGCTTTGGGCAATATCTGGAACAGGTTGGGCGACAGTAGTTAAAGAAGGGTACATTGCCTGCGCAAATGGTATATCGTCATATCCAACAATGGAAATATCATTAGGGATACTTAAGCCATACTGCCGGATTATCTGGATGGCTCCGAAAGCCATTAAGTCATTACAGGCAAAAACTGCGGTTGGTGGATTTTGTAGCCCCAAGAGATGCTTCATGGCATTGCTCCCGCCTTGAATCCGAAAATCTCCCTGCACAACCAAAGAAGGATTTATTGGTATACCAGCTTCCTCCAGCGCTTGATAATATCCATCCAAACGCTGATCATTGGGTAAAAACCTGGGAGATCCTGTAATACAACCGATTTCTTGATGTCCCAATTCCACAAGATATTTTGTTGCAAGATATCCGCCTAACTGGTAATCCATCCTGACTACATCGGTCTGAAAGCCTGTAATTTCACGATCCACGATCACAAACGGGATATGGCTTTCCTGCAATTTCTGCGAGATCTCTTCATCTCCGCCGGAAGAGATGAAGATGACACCGTCCGCTTGTTTTGCGAGCAATACATCCACATAAGCGTTTTCTTTTTCTAATTCGAAATCTGGAGTTGCACAAAATTACGCTGTAGCCATTTTCAAACCCATGGCTTCGTGCACGCGTCGGCCGTCGGCCTGATTGCGGAAGCGCTCAACCTTTCGCGCGCCGAAGTGCATGGGACGATCGGCTTCTATCACGATTTCCGAGACAGGCCCGCGGGTCGGCGCGTCATCAAGATCTGCCGCGCCGAGGCCTGCCAGGCCAACGGATGCGAGACGGTCGTCGACGACCTGCGCGCCACGCACGGGATCGACGCCGACAATCAGGACGACGAGCGGCTGACGATCGAGACCGTCTATTGCCTCGGCAATTGCGCGCTCGGTCCCAACGCGCTGGTCGACGGCGAACTCGTCGCGCGGCTCGACGCCGAGCGCCTGTCCGAACTCTGCGCCGACACGTCGCACATTGCCGGAGCGGCGCGATGAGCGCGACGCGCGTCTTCATTCCCAAGGACGCCGCCGCGCTCTCGGTGGGCGCCGACGCCATCGCGCGCCTCGTCGCCGACGAAGCCGCGCGTCGTGGCGCGGCGATCGAGATCGTGCGCACTGGCTCGCGCGGCATGTTGTGGCTGGAGCCGCTGGTCGAAGTGCAGACCGCGCATGGCCGCATCGCCTACGGACCGGTTTGCGCGCGCGACGTCGCATCGCTGTTCGATGCGGATTTCCTGAGCGGCGGCGCGCATGCGCTCGCGCAAGGCGTCGTTGCGGACATGGACTGGATGCGCCGGCAGGAGCGCGTCACCTTCGCGCGCGTCGGCGTCGTCGATCCGCTCTCGCTGGACGACTACAGGGCGCACGGAGGCCTGAAAGGTCTCGAACGCGCGCTGCAAGCGAGCGGCGCCGAGATCGTCGAGGCCGTGAGGGCGTCAGGCCTGCGCGGACGCGGCGGCGCGGGCTTCCCGGCCGGCGTCAAGTGGAAGACCGTTCTCGATGCGCCGGCAGCGCAGAAATACGTGGTCTGCAACGCCGACGAAGGCGACAGCGGCACGTTCGCCGACCGCATGCTGATGGAAGGCGATCCCTTCCTGCTGATCGAGGGCATGGCGATCGCCGGCCTCGCGGTCGGGGCGACCAAGGGCTTCATCTACATCCGCTCCGAATATCCGCACGCGTTTCGTGCGATGACCGCCGCGATCGAAGCGGCGCGCAAGGCCGGCCTGCTCGGCGCCTCGGTGCTGGGCTCGGATCGCGCCTTCGACATGGAGGCGCGTCTCGGCGCCGGCGCATATATTTGCGGCGAGGAAACCTCGCTGCTGGAGAGCCTCGAGGGCAAGCGCGGCGTGGTGCGCGCCAAGCCGCCTCTGCCGGCGCTGCGCGGCCTGTTCGGCAAGCCGACGATCGTGAACAACGTCCTCACGCTGGCCGCCGCGCCCTCCATACTCGCCGACGGCCCGCAGGCCTATTGCGACTACGGCGTCGGACGCTCGCGCGGAACCATGCCGTTCCAGCTCGGCGGCAATGTGAAGCGCGGCGGGTTGGTGGAGCTTCCCTTCGGCGCGACGCTGCGCGAATTGATCGAGGATTTCGGCGGCGGCGCGCGATCCGGGCGCCCGATCCGCGCCGTGCAGGTCGGCGGGCCGCTCGGCGCCTATCTGCCGGAAAGCCAGTTCGACACGCCGCTCGACTATGAGGCTTTTGCAGCGATGGGCGCGATGCTCGGCCACGGCGGCGTCGTCGTCTTCGACGATACCGTGGACATGGCGAGGCAGGCGCGCTTCGCCTTCCAGTTCTGCGCGAAGGAGAGCTGCGGCAAGTGCACGCCCTGCCGCATTGGCGCGGTGCGCGGCGTCGAGACGATGGACCGCATTATCGCGGGCGTCGAGCGCGAAAAGAACCTCGATCTTCTTGGCGACCTCAATCAGCTCATGACCGACGGATCGCTGTGCGCCATGGGCGGGCTCACGCCCATGCCCGTGATGAGCGCACTGCGTCATTTTCCGGAAGATTTCCGCCGCGCGCCGCAGCGCGCAGCCGCGGAATAGGAGGCAAGAATGCGCTCCACCCCAGTCGCGAGCCTCGTCATGGAAATCGACTACGGCACGCCGATCCGCGCGAGCGAAGAAAACGTCGTGCTGACCATCGACGGCGTCGAGATCGTCGTGCCCGAGGGAACGTCGGTCATGGCGGCCGCCATGATGGCGGGCACGAAGATTCCGAAGTCTCTGCGCCACGGATTCTCTCGAACCCTTCGGCTCCTGCCGCCTGTGCCTCGTCGAGATCGAAGGGCGCAAGGGAACGCCGGCCTCCTGCACCACGCCGGCCGAACGGGGCATGGTCGTGCGCACGCAGACCGATCGCCTCGCCAAGCTGCGGCGCGGCGTGATGGAGCTCTACATCTCCGACCATCCGCTCGACTGTCTCACCTGCGCCGCCAACGGCGATTGCGAGTTGCAGGACATGGCGGGCGCGGTCGGCCTGCGCGACGTGCGCTACGGCTACGCGGGCGCAAATCATTTCGACGATGCGAAGGACGAGTCGAACCCGTATTTCTCCTACGATCCGGCCAAGTGCATCGTCTGCAACCGCTGCGTGCGCGCCTGCGAGGAAACGCAGGGCACGTTCGCGCTGACGGTCGCGGGCCGCGGTTTCGACTCGCGCATCGCGCCGGGCCCGACCGATTTTCTTTCGTCCGAATGCGTGTCCTGCGGCGCCTGCGTGCAGGCCTGCCCGACCGCGACGCTGATCGAAAAGAGCGTGATCGCGCATGGCCAGCCCGACCGCTCCGTCGTGACGACCTGCGCCTATTGCGGCGTCGGCTGCTCCTTCAAGGCGGAAATGCAGGGCGACCGGCTCGTGCGCATGGTTCCCTACAAGCACGGCGCGGCCAACGAAGGCCATTCCTGCGTCAAGGGACGCTTCGCCTGGGGGTACGCGACGCACAAGGATCGCATCGTCAAGCCGATGGTGCGCGCGAAGATCACGGATCCCTGGCGCGAAGTGTCGTGGGACGAGGCGATCGACTACGCGGCCTCCGAATTCAAGCGCATCCAGGCGCAATATGGACGCGAATCCGTCGGCGCCATCACCTCGTCGCGCTGCACGAACGAGGAAGTCTTCCTCGTGCAGAAGCTCGTGCGCGCCGCTTTCGGCAACAACAATGTCGACACATGCGCGCGCGTCTGCCACTCGCCCACGGGCTACGGCCTCTCGCAGACTTTTGGAACCTCGGCCGGCACGCAGGATTTCAAGTCCGTCGACAAGTCCGATGTCATCCTCGTCATCGGCGCCAATCCGACCGACGCCCATCCCGTCTTCGCGTCGCGCCTGAAGAAGCGCCTGCGCGCGGGCGCGAAACTCATCGTCGCCGATCCGCGCCGCATCGAACTGGTCAAGGCGCCGCATGTCCGGGCCGCGCATCACCTGCAATTGCGGCCGGGCGCGAATGTCGCGCTGCTCAACGCGCTCGCCCATGTCATCGTCACGGAAGGTCTCGTCAATGAGGCCTTCGTGCGCGAACGCTGCGATCTCGCCGACTTCGACTCCTGGGCGCGCTTCGTCGCTGAGGAGAAAAATTCGCCGGAGGCGATGGAAGAGCATACGGGCGTTCGCGCGGCGGACGTGCGCGCCGCCGCGCGGCTCTACGCGACCGGCGGCAATGGCGCGATCTACTACGGCCTCGGCGTGACCGAGCACAGCCAGGGGTCCACGACCGTCATGGCCATCGCCAATCTCGCCATGGCGACCGGCAATATCGGCCGCGAGGGCGTCGGCGTGAACCCGCTGCGCGGCCAGAACAATGTGCAGGGCTCCTGCGACATGGGCTCGTTCCCGCACGAATTCTCCGGCTATCGTCACGTCTCCGACGACGCGACGCGCGACATGTTCGAGGACCTCTGGGGCGTCGCGCTCGACCGCGAGCCCGGCCTGCGCATTCCCAACATGCTGGACGAGGCCGTCGACGGCGCCTTCAAGGGCCTCTACGTGCAGGGCGAGGACATCGCGCAATCCGATCCCGACACGCAGCACGTGACGGCGGGCCTCGCCGCGATGGAATGCGTCGTCGTGCAGGATCTCTTCCTCAACGAGACGGCGAAATACGCGCATGTCTTCCTGCCCGGCGCCTCGTTCCTCGAAAAAGACGGCACGTTCACCAACGCCGAGCGCCGCATCAACCGCGTGCGGAAAGTCATGCAGCCGCTGGGCGGCAAGTCGGAATGGCAGGCGACATGCGATCTCGGCGCGGCGCTCGGCTATCCCATGCGCTACGCTCATCCGGGCGAGATCATGGACGAGATCGCGCGGCTGACGCCGGGCTTCCGCGGCGTCTCCTATGCGAAGCTGGACGAGATGGGCTCCGTGCAATGGCCCTGCAACGAGGCCGCGCCCAACGGCACGCCGCTCATGCATATCGACCGCTTCGTGCGCGGCAAGGGCCGCTTCATGCTGACGGAATATGTGCCGACGCAGGAACGCGCCGGCCCGCTGTTCCCGTTGCTGCTGACGACCGGACGCATCCTCTCGCAATACAATGTCGGCGCGCAGACGCGGCGCACCGCCAACAACGCCTGGCACGAAGAGGATGTGCTCGAGATCCATCCTTTCGACGCCGAAAACCGGGGCGTGCGAACAGGCGACCTCGTGTCGCTCGCCAGCCGAACGGGCGAGATCGCGCTGCGCGCCGAGATAACGGACCGCGTGCAGCCCGGCGTCGTCTACACCACCTTCCATCATGCGGTCACCGGCGCCAACGTCGTGACGACGGAGAATTCCGATTGGGCGACCAATTGCCCGGAATACAAGGTGACGGCGGTTCAGGTGCGCCGCACCAACCAGCATTCGGCCTGGCAGGAGCGCAATGCCGAAGAGGATGTGAGCCTGCGCCGCATCGGCGCGTCCGAACTGGTCGCCGCGAAATGAGCGCGCAGTCGAACAAGCTGATCGGCATGGCCGGACAGATCGCCAGCTTCTTCCGTCCCTACCCGCACGATCAGGCCGCGCGCTCGATCGCCGAGCACATCAACAAGTTCTGGACGCGCAAGATGCGCGACGAATTCCTGAACCTGCCCGAAATAAGGGATGGAACGAGCGATCCGCTGCTCGTCGCGGCGGCGAAGTCGGTGCGCGCCGGATAGGCGCGTCAGAGCACGACGACGCGCGCCCCCTTCGCCACGCGACGGTAGAGATCGACCACGTCGGAATTCAGCATCCGGATGCAGCCGGACGAAACCGCCTGCCCGATCGTCTCCGGCTCGTTCGTTCCGTGGATGCGGAACAGCGTGTCCTTGGCGCCCTTGAACAGGTAGAGCGCGCGCGCGCCCAGCGGATTTTCGATGCCGCCCTCCATGTGCGACGGCAGGTCCGGGCGGCGCAGCAGCATTTCGCGCGGCGGCGTCCAGCCGGGCCAATAGGCCTTGCGGCCGACATGGGCGGCGCCCTTCCAGGCGAAGCCCTGCCGGCCGACGCCGATGCCGTATTCGATCGCCTGGCCGCCGGCGAGCGACAGGTACAATTTGCGGCGCCTCGTATCGACCGTGATGGTTCCGGCCGGCTGGCCGGTCGGGTCGCCGACGAGATTGCGCGTCCGCTCGTTCCAGTCGATCTCGTCGTCGTAGTTGACGTCGGTCGAATAGGCGGGGTCGGCGTCGGGCGGCAGGGCGGCCCGAAGGGACCTGCGCTGCGGGCCGAGCTGTCGCGGCCGGCCGAGCGCATCGTCGTCGAGATACCGCTGCGCGCCGGCGCGCGGCCGCGCCGTCGGCCGGCGGTAGTCGTAATCCTCATCGAAATCGTCGTCCGGCGCAGCGGCCCGCGCCCCGTAGGCGGATTGCGGCGGCCACGGCGTCGGCATGCCTTGCGCCTGTGCGGCGCCGCTCAGCGCCAGGCCGAGCGCGAAAGGCGCGGCGACGGATAGCCAGACAGAATTCCACGACATTGCTCAACTCCGCTACACGAGCCGTCGCTGGTCGACCGAATTTCTATCTAATGGCCGAGCGTGTCCAGACAATGGCGCGGTTGCGGCGCGGCTTCCTTCAGTGCGCGGCGCCGAGATAGGCCGCCTGCACGGCGGGATCGTTGCGCAGCTTTTCCGCCGGCCCCGAAACGTTGATCGAGCCGTTCTCGAGCACATAGCCGAAATCCGCGACTTGCAGCGCGGCGGCGGCGAACTGCTCGACCAGCAGCATGGTCACCTTCGACGCCTTCAGGCGCGCCACCGTCGCGAAGACCTCCTCCACGAGACGCGGCGCGAGACCCATGGAGGGTTCGTCGAGCAGCAGGACGCGCGGGTCGAGCATCAGCGCGCGCGCCATGGCGAGCATCTGCTGCTCGCCGCCCGAAAGCGTGCCGGCGAGCTGGTCGCGCCGTTCCGCCAGGCGCGGAAAGAGCTCGAACATGCGCTCGAGATCGCGATCGACGTCGCCTTTCGGCCGCGCGCCTGTCAGACGCGGAAAGGCGCCGAGCAAGAGATTGTCGCGCACCGGCAGGGTGGTGAACACGCGCCGGTTCTCCGGCGAATGCGCGACGCCGCGCCGCGTGATGCGATAGGCCGGCTCGCCCGCGATCTCGTCGCCGCCGAGCTGGATCGAGCCCGACTGCGGCTTGATCATGCCGGAGACGGCGCGCAGCGTCGTCGTCTTGCCGGCGCCGTTGGAGCCGATCAGCGTGACCAGCTGGCCCTCCTGCACCTCGAGCGAAATGCCGTGCAGCACCTGCACCTTGCCATAGCCGGCGACGAGATTGTCGACTTTGAGCATCGTCGGCTCCTCAGACTGCGGTCGCGGCCGCGCCGCCGAGATAGGCTTCGATCACGCGGCGGTCGGCCTGCACTTCGGCAGCCTTGCCCTCCGCGATCTTCTCGCCGAAATCGAGCACGGTGATCGTGTCGCAGATGCTCATCACCACGTCCATGTGATGCTCGATCAGGATGATCGTGATGCCGTGGTCGCGGATCTTGCGGATGATGCTGATCAGCTCCTTGATGTCGGGCGCGGTGAGGCCCGCCGCAGGCTCGTCGAGCAGCAGCAGTTTCGGATCGAGCGCCAGCGCGCGGCCGATCTCCAGCAGGCGTTGCTTGCCGTAGGGCAGGTTGCGCGCTTCCTCGTTGGCGAGGCTCGCCAGCCCGACGAAGTCGAGGATCGCGGCGGCGCGCTTTCGCGCCGCCGCCTCGTCGCCTTTCGCGCGCGGCAGTCCCAGCGCGATTTCGAAAATGCCCGACTTGTAGGTGTGCTGCAGCCCGACCAGCACGTTCTCGGTCAGCGTCAGTTCGCCGAACAATTGCACGTTCTGGAAGGTGCGCGCGACGCCGAGCGCGGCGATCTGCGGCGACTTCAGCCCCGCGAGGCTGTGGCTCTCGAAGCGGATGTCGCCCGCCGTCGGCGTATAGATGCCGGTCAGCACGTTCATCATCGTGCTCTTGCCCGAACCGTTCGGCCCGATGAGGCCGTGGATCGTGCCGGGCTTGACCGAGAGATCGACGCCGCCGAGCGCCTTCAGGCCGCCGAACTGCATGACGACGCGGCCGACGTCGAGCAGCGGGCGGTCCTTGGCGACGACCGGCGCAGCGACGAAGGCGTCGCTCTCCGCGCCGCCCCTGGTCGACATCTGCGCGCGGCCGAACATGCCGGGCATGGCCTGCGTGAAAATCTGCTTCAGGAAGCCGACGATGCCGTCAGGCAGATAGTAGACGACGAACAGGATCATCATGCCGAACAGCGTCAGCTTGAAGTCGGTGATCTTCTGCAGGAACAGCGAGAAGACGAAGAAGCCGACGCACAGCAGCACGGGCGTGATGACCCGCGACCGGCTCTCCGGATTGCGGATGGCCGAAGCGCCGCCCGCGAGCACCGCGACCGCCGCGATGATCCCGGCGACGATGCGGAAGAGGTCGATGTCCGCGAGCAGGTTCGGCAGATAGACGATGATCGCCGCGCCGAGCAGCGGGCCGAGCCGCGACTTGCGTCCGCCCATCGTCACCGCCAGCAGGAAGAGCACCGACAGTTCGAACGAGAAATTGTTCGGCGCGATATATTGCTCGGAATAGGCGAAGAACACGCCGGCGAAACCGGCGAAGGCGGCGCTCGTCACGAAGGCGATGACCTTGTGGCGATAGACGGACACGCCCATGCAGTCGCAGGCGATCGGGCTGTCGCGCAGCGCCTCGAAGGCGCGGCCGAAGCGCGAGGCGAGAATGCGGTTGATGACGACGATCACGCCGACGAGCGCAATGCCGGAGAGAATGAAGAACTGCGATTCCTTCATGCGCTTCGCCGACATGTCGAGGAAGGGCAGCACATTGGAATAGTCGCGCCAGTCGAACAGCGCCGGCGTCGAGAATTTGATGCCGAGCGGGCCGTTGGTCAGCGGCACGATTTCGTTGATGAGGATCTGCACGATGGTGCCGAAGGCCAGCGTCACCATGGCGAGATAGGGGCCGGTCACGCGCAGCGCCGGCAGCGCCAGCAGCGCGCCGAAGGCGGCGGCGACGATGGGCGCCACGATCAGCGACGGCCAGAAGCCGATGTCGAAATGCATCGACAGGACGCCGGCCGTATACGAGCCGATGCCGAACAGCGCGGCATGGCCGATCGAGACTTCGCCGGTGTAGCCGAACACGACGTCGAGCCCGAGCACGACGATCGCGAATATGGCGATCGTCTGCAGGAGGTGCAGGTAGTAGGGGCTCGAGACCATGAAGGGGATGACGAGGACGACGACAAGCGCGGCGAGAATGGGAAGGATCTTGCGCATCGGCTCAGACCTTCTTGATCGTGGCGACGCCGAACAGGCCGGACGGCTTGAACGACAGCACGAGAAGCAAGAGGACGAGGCCCGGCACGTCCTTGTAGCCGGTCGAAATGTAGAAGCCGGTCAAGGTCTCCACGATGCCGAGGATCAGCCCGCCGACGATGGCGCCGACGCCCGACGACAGGCCGCCGATGATCGCCACCGCAAACGCCTTGAGGCCGAGCACCGCGCCCATCGCCGCGCCAGTCAGCGTCACCGGCGCGACCAGAACGCCGGCGAACGCCGCCGACAGCGAGGAGAGCGCGTAGGAAAAGGTGATGACGAGCGAGGTGTTGACGCCCATCAGGCCGGCGGCGTCGCGGTCGTTGGCGGTCGCCACCACGGCCTTGCCGAAGATCGAGCGGCGGTTGAAGATTTCGACGGCGGCCATCAGCGCGAGCGCGCCGGCGACGATGGCGATTTCCATCGGCTGGATGCGCACCGGCCCGATCTGCAGCGCGGCCTCCGGCAAGGGCGAGGGGAATTTCAGGGGATCGCGGCCCCAGATGTTTTCGGCGAGGTTCTTGAAGATGATGCCGAGCGCGATGGTCGCCATGATCCAGCCCGCCTCGGACTTGATGCGGATCGCCTGCCGTACGCCGAGCCATTCGACGAAGGCGCCCTGCGCCAGCCCGAACACGAGGACGACCGGCAGCATCAGCAGATAGGCCCAGAACGTGCCGATCGACTGGCCGATCAGGAAATTGATCGTCGTCAGGCCGACCAGCGCGCCGAGCATCAGGGCTTCGCCCTGTCCGAAATTCAGCGTCTTCGATGTCGCGAAGGTCAATTGGTAGCCGAAGGCGATGACCGCGTAGATCATGCCGACGGAAATGCCGCTGACGATGAGTTGGGCGAAAATGTTCATGGGAAGCGCGCTCGCATGGAAACGCCGCGCCCTCCGGGGCGCGGCGTTCGAGTGAGACCCGGGGCGTCATCCGCCCCGGGGAATTGTCCGGATCAGCTCTTCGGCTTGATGCGCATCGCCTTGTCGCCTTCCACATCCTCCGGATGCGCGGGCACGACGCGGCCGCCCTTGACGAGGCCCATCACCGGGATGTTCGCGGTGATCGCTTCATGGTCGGCCGCGCTGAACGGCTTGTCGTAGACGGTCACGACGCCCTCGACCTTGGCGTTGAGGTTTTCCAGCGCCTCGCGGACCTTGCGGCCGTCGGTCGAGCCCGCCTGCTTGATGGCGGCGGCGAGCAGATAGACCGAGTCATAGCCCTGCGCGGCCGAAACCGGCGAGGGCATGCGGTCGATGTTGTACTTCTTCTGGTAGGCCTCGATGAACGCCTTGCGCTTCGGCGTCGTCGGCAACTGGATGAAGGTCTGCGGCATGATCGCGCCGTCGCCGTTGGCGCCCGACGTATCGATGTAGCTCGCCATCGACAGCGTCCACGAGCCGATCAGCGGCACCTTCCAGCCGAGCTTCGCCATGGCGTTGGCGATCTGCGCGAGTTCCGGACCGATGGCGTAGGTCAGGATCACGTCGGCGCCGGCCTCCTTGGCGCGCAGCACCTGCGCGGTCATGTCGGTGTCGCCGATGTTGAACTTCTCGGTCGCCACCGGCGTGATGCTCATGCCGGCGAGCGTCTTGGTCAGGTCGTCCTTGCCGAGCTGGCCGTAGTTCGTCGAATCCGCCAGAATCGCCGGCTTCTTGAAGCCCTGGCGCTTGATCGCCTCGTTGGCGATCATCGCCGACTGGATCGTGTCGTTGGCGGACGTGCGGAAGATGTAGTTGGGCGCCTTGAACTGGGTCGAGATCACCGAGCCGGTCGCCACGTTGTTGATGACCGGAATTTCGGCTTCCTGGTAGAAGCGCTGCGAGGCGAGCGCGACGCCGGTATTGATGTAGCCGAGCGTGGCGACCACCTGCTCCTTGTTGATGAGCTCCTGCGCGATCTGCACGCCGAGTTCGTTCTTGGCCTCGTCGTCGCGTTCGACGAGCTGGATCTGCTTGCCCAGCACGCCGCCGGCCTTGTTGATCTCTTCGGTCGCCAGCTTCACGCCGTCGCGCATCGAGACGCCCATGGAGGCGGAGCCGCCGGTGAACGGTCCGGACAGGCCGACCTTGATCGTATCGGCCGCGTAGGCCGAGGCGGTGAGCGCCGTCGTAGCGGCGAGCGCAATCACGAGATGTCTGAGCTTCACTCTGTTCTCCCTCCGCAGCGGACGTCGTTCCTGAATGCGCGTCCGCAACACTTCGCCGACCGCATGGATCGGTCTTGCGCGGAACTCCGGTGGCGCTCCGCTTGCGCTCGCCTTCTAGCATGCAGGCTTTGAGCCCCCTAGCGGTTTGTGCATTGTTGCAGTGCAAAAATCGCATGTCGCAGCCGCCGTCGCGCGCATCGCCTGTTCACGCTCCGACGCAGGATCGCCTTGCCGCATTCTCGTCGGCCGTCGCGCCGCCGGCATGTATATTCGCCGTCGGGAGCGGGGAGGGGTCGCGTGTCGCCGGAATCGAAGGTCGTCTATCTCGCCGGTCCGCTCGGCTTTTCCGAACTCGGCCGCCTCGGCCAGGCCGCGCTGGCCGCGCTCGCGCGGGAGGCTGGCCACGAGGTCCTCGATCCCTTCGCGCTTGCGCCGCAGGACGAAATCGACCGCATCGCGCGCCTGCCCTCGCTCGACGCGCAGCGCGAAGGCTGGCGCGTTCTCAACCGACGCATCGGTGAAACCAACATGCGCGCCATCGACGCCTGCGACCTCGTGCTGGCCGTGCTCGACGGCGCGGACGTCGACAGCGGCACGGCGGCCGAGATCGGCTACGCCTTCGCCCGCGGCAAGAAGATCGTGGGCTATCGCGGCGACTTCCGCCTGGCGGCCGACAACCTCGGCTCCGCCGTCAATCTGCAGGTCGAATATTTCATCCTCGCGAGCGGCGGCGAGATCGTCGCGTCGCTCGAGGACTTGCGCGCGCGGCTTGCCTCCGGCTGACGTTCAGCGCGTCCGGGCCGCCGGCCATGTCCAGATGCGCATCGGCGTCGCGATATTCTTCAGTTGCTTCACGCCGATGTCCTGCAGCTCGATCGCCGTGCGCCCGCGCAGGAACTGATAGGCCTGCTCGGTCACGGCGATGCCGGCGGGCCTGGCGATTTCCTGCGCGCGCGCGGCCAGCGCCACGCCCTCGCCGAGACGGTCGAGCTGGCTGACGATCACGTCGCCGACGGCGACGCCGACGCGAAACCTCATGCCGCCGCGCGCCGCTTCCGCTTCCTCGCGCGTCGCCATCACGGTCTGGAACTCCACCGCCCATTCCATCGCGTCGACCACGCTCGGAAATTCGACCAGCGCGCCGTCGCCGAGCATCTTGAACAGGACGCCGTGCCATTGCACGAGCGTCGGCACGACGACCTCCGCGAATATGCGGTCGAGCGCCGCGAGCGTGCCGAGTTCGTCGTCGTGCACGAAGCGGCTGAAATCGACGAGATCGAAGGCGACGATCGCGGCCAGGCGCCGCTCCGAACTGCGCGCCGGCGACCATTTGATCCGACGCAGGATCGAACGGATGCGCGCCACGAGCTCGCGCAATTCGCAGGGCTTGGCGATATAGTCGTCGGCGCCGAGCTCCAGCCCGACGACACGGTCGATCGTGCTGGCCGTGGCGGTCAGCATGATGATCGGGCAGCCGCAGGTCTGCTTCAGGAAGCGGATGAGCGACAGGCCGTCCTCGCCGGGCATGTTGAGGTCGAGCACGACCAGTTCGGGCGTCGCATGTTTGAGCGCTTCGCGCAGATCGGTCCCGCCCTCGCACAGCACCGCGTCGAAACCGTGCATGCGCAGATAATCGCCGACCATGTCGCGCGCATCGGCGTCGTCGTCGACGACGAATATCGTCTGGCCCTTGCTCATGCCCTCGTTCCGTCCTGCGCGGCCCTGAGCCGGATCGAGATGGACGCGCCGCCCGTCTCGCCCTGCGTGACCGCGATCGACCCTTCGTGCAGATCGATGATCTTCTTGACGATCGACAGGCCGAGGCCGGTGGACGTCTCGCCGCCGGTGGGCTTGGCCGACAGGCGCTGGAAACGGCCGAACAGCCGCGTCATGTCTTCCGGCATGAAGCCCGGCCCCGCGTCCGTCACCTTCACGACATTGCCGTCCCCGGCGGAGAAGACCTCGACGCCGATCACGCCGCCGATCTGCGAATACTTGACCGCGTTGCTCACGAGATTGTCGACGGCCTCACGGATGCGTTCGGGATCGCACAAGGTCGCGAGCATCCCGGATGTTGCGAGTTCGATCCTCTGGTCCTTGCGCTCGGCCAGCGGCCGGTTGGCCTCGACGACGTCGCGCACGATCGCGCCGAGATCGACGACCTCGTTGCGCACGGAAATGTCGAGCGCGTCGTTCATCGCATCCGATATCAATTCGTCGATCATCGCGGTGAGGCGCAGGGCCGAGCTGCGGATGTGCCGCAATTGCGGCGTCGCGAGCTGAGCGCTCTCCGTATTGCTCGAGAACATTTCCTCGAGAATTTCCGAGCGCCCGAGAATGACGTTGAGCGGGTTCTTCAGGTCGTGCGCGACCTTGCCCAGAACCTCGCTCTGGAAATCGTTGACCTGCCGCACGCGCCGCCACTGCGCCTCGAGCCGGCGATTGGCGGCGAGCAGTTCGGCCGTGCGCTCTTCGACACGGCGCTCGAGGTCGACATTGGCCTGCTGAAGCTGCGAGTAGAGAACGACATTGTCGAAGGCGATCGACAGGCGGCTCGAGAAGACCTCGATCAGCGCCCGATCCGTGTCGGTCAGGCGCTTGCCGGCGTCGAGGAACACCACGATTTCCGCGCCGCTGTGCGTGGATATGTAGAGAACCGTGCGCCGATCGCGGAATTCGGCGCGCCGCGTCGAGAACGCCTTGTCCACGAGGTCGAGCAATTCACGGTCGAGGCCCTCGAGATTGTCGGCGCCGACGCATTCGCGGTAGCAGCCCGAGCCCGCCAGCACCGCGAAACGCCGGCCGCCCGCGCCGAGATCGCGCAGGATGAGTATGCCGGCGCAATCGACCGCCAGCAGCGAGGCGACCTGCGTCAGCACGCCTTCGGCGAGGCGCTGCATCGAGCGGAAGTCGAACAGGGTCGGCGTCGCCTCGATGATGATCTCCAGCCCGCGGCGCGTCTCGATCATCGTGCGGAGTTGCATGTGGCTGCGCAGCGCGGCCGTCAGCGAAGTGAACAGCTTGTCGGCGGTCAGCTCCGTCTTCGCCTTGTAGTCGTTGATGTCGTAGTCGACGATCACCTGTCGTTCGGGCGCCTGCCCCGGCTCGCCCGTGCGCAGGATGATGCGCACCGCCTCGTTGCGCAACTCGCGGCGAATGTAGTCGACCAGTTCGAGCCCAGCCTGGTCGGTTTCCATGACCACGTCGAGCAGCACGACCGCAATGTCGGGCGTGGCGGCGAGCAACTGGCGCCCTTCGGCCGCCGAATGGGCCGACAGGAGTTCGATGCCGTCGCCGTTGAGCGAATAATCGTAGAGCGCGAACCGCGTGCCGTCGTGGACCGCGGGATCGTCGTCGATGATCGCGACCTTCCACGCCTTGGCTTCGGCGCGCGAAGGCGGCGTGGCGTCGTCGTCGATGAGGCGGATGATGTCGTCGTCGCTCATGCTTTTGCTTCGAGTGGCGTTTCGTGGGCGGCAAACTGCGGCGCGTTCGTCGGCAAGACCATGCGGAATCGCACACCGCGCCCGGGCTCCGAGGCGATCGTGATCCGGCCGCCGAGCTGGTTGGTGACGATATTGTGGACGATGTGGAGGCCGAGCCCGGTCCCCCCGCGTCCCCGCGCGGTGGTGAAGAACGGATCGAAGGCGCGCCGCTTCACGTCGTCGGTCATTCCCTGGCCGTTGTCGACGAAGGCCACCTCGACATGCTCGGCGTCGGGCTTGCGGATCTTGATGTCGATCGCGCCATCCACGTCGGGCGTGAATGCATGGGTGACCGCGTTCAGCGTGAGATTGGTGAGGACCTGGCCCCAGGAGCCGGGATAGCTGTTCAGCTCGACATTCTCGGGACAGTCGATGGCGAGCGCGATATTGCGCTTGCTCAGCGTCGGCCGCAGCGAGAGCATGATCTGGTCGGTCAGCGTCCGCATGTTGAACGTCCGCCGCTCCGCATGGCTCCGGTCGACGGCGACCTGCTTGAAGGACTGGATCAGCTCGGCGGCGCGGTGCAGGTTGGCGAGCAGCATGTTCGCCGCCTCGCGATTGCCGTCGATGAATTCGTTGAGGCGCGAGCGCCTGAGCTCGCCGCGCTTCAGCTCCTCGCTGAAGGCCTCGCAGCGCCGCGCCAGCGTCGAGGCGACGGTCACGCTGATGCCGACGGGATTGTTGACCTCGTGCGCGACGCCGGCGACCAGCCCGCCGAGCGCGGCGAGCTTTTCCGCCTCGATCAGGCTGTTCTGTGTTTCGCGCAATTCCTCGTAGGCGACTTCCGTTCGCTGCTTGGAGGCGATGAGCTCGGCTTCCGCATGCAGCCTGGCGATGGCGTTCTCGCGGAAGATTTCCAGCGCGCGCGCCATGCCGCCGATTTCGTCGCGCGCTTCCGTTCCGCCGACGCGCGTGTCGAGCCGCCCCTCGGCGATCCGGTTCATCGATTGCATCAGCGATTGCAGCGGCAGGCTGACCGAACGGGCGAACACTGCGCCGAAGAATCCGATGACCGCGAGCGAGACGAGGGTCACGATGGCGAGGACGAGGAAGACGGCGTTCAGCGCCCGGTCGAGCTGGCCCTGCACGCGCGTCTCGCGCGCATGCATGTTGTCGGACAGCGCCGTCGCGAGCTCCGACATCTGCGCCTGGCTCTTGTCGACGACGTCTTGCAGCAGCCTGTTCTGTTCCTTGAATTCGGCGGTCAGTTTCTGCAGGCCCTGCTTGAGCTGGCTGGCGCGCGTCTGCAGCCGCTGAAGCGCGGCGCGCTGGATATCGCCATTCGACAGGTCCAGCATGACGGGGATCGTATTGATGATCGTGTCGAGATTGCTCAACGCTTCGTCGGCCGGCGTCGACGACGTCGAAAGATAATAGGAGTTGATCGCAACCGAGGTGGTGGCGAAGGCCTCGCGCGACTTGCTGAGCGGCGGGCCGATCAGCGCGGTGCGGTCGGCGATCGTGCTTTCGAGGATCGCATAGAGGCCGCTCATCTCCCGCGAAGGCTTCAGGATCTGGTCCTCGTAGAGCGTGGCGATTTCCGTGCGGGCGGCGCGCAACTGGTCGAAGCCGGAAACGAGGCGATTGGTGAGGTCGCGCAGCGTGTGGGCCTCTGGCGCCAGCGCCGGGTCCGTCGCTGCGCGCTCGAAAAGCGTGCCGGTGATCGAACTCCAGCGCGCTTCGACCTCGGCGAGGACTTCGGGCGTCGGCTGGATGAAATAGCGATGGATGAGCGACTGGACGCGGCTGGCTTCGGATTCGATCGTGGCGACGAGACGCTCCGAGCTGCGCACGGCCTGCAATTCGGTCCAGGTGTCGTTGAGCAGCTTCGAACTGATCCACAGGAGGATGGCGAGAACGACGATGACGGCGATATTGACCGCAGCGACGAGGAAAATGCGCGTGCGGATGCGAAAGCGACGTACGAAACCCTCGACGAGATAGGTAAGGCCGCTCGACGCTGCGCCTTCGGCGGATCGGCGGGACGGTCCCGGGTCGCTCATTTGACCGCGCGGATCTTTTCGACGAGCTCGCGCACGCGCCCGTCGCGCATCGCCTCGTCATAGATGGGCTTCATCGCCGCCTCGAAGGGGCGCCGATCCACATCCTCGATGATGCTGTTGCCGGCGGAACGCGCCTCTTCGCGCGCCCGTTCCTCCCACGCGCGCCATTGCATGTTCATGTAGTTGCTGGATTCGCGCGCCGCTTCGCGGAACGTCTTCTGGTCCTCGGGGGTCAGCGCGTCCCATGCCTTGCGCGACATGACCAGCACCTCCGGAATCATCGTGTGCTCGGTCAGCGTGTAGTGACGGGCGACCTTGTAGTGGTTGGTGGTCACGTAGGACGGCCAGTTGTTTTCCGCGCCGTCGATGATGCCGGTCGACAGTCCCGTCATCACCTGGCCATAGGCCAGCGCGATCGGCTCGGCGCCGATGGCCTTGATCATCGCTTTCTGAAGGTCGGACTGCTGCACGCGAATGCGCAGGCCCTTGGCGTCCTCCGGCGTCCGGATCGGGCGCACGCTGTTGTAGATGGAGCGCGCGCCCGATTCGTAGAACGTGAGGCCGACCAGGCCGTGCGGGTACAGCGAGGCCAGTATCTGTTCTCCGATGTCGCCGTGCAGCACCGCCCACATGTGTTCGCTCGAGCGAAACAGGAACGGCAGGCCGAGCGTCTCGATTTCGGGCGTGAGCGCGGAGAGCGGCGCGGCGTTGATGCGGTTGATGTCGATCGCGCCGACGCGCGTCTGCTCGATCGTTTCCTTCTCCTCGCCGAGCTGGCGCGAATGGAACACGACGATGCGGTAGCGTCCCTGCGTGCGGTCGGCGACGATGCGGCTCATGTACTCGACCGCCTGCACGGTCGGATAGTCGGCGGTCTGCGTGTCGGCCGCGCGGAAGTCGCGCGCTCCGGCTGGCGCGGCAGGACCGCACAGCCAGGCGAGGATCGCCACGCTCCAGCATACGAGCATCTCGAGCGGCTTGCCCATGCGCCTCTAACCCCTGTCGGCGGTCACATAGTGAGGAAGCGCCGGGCAATTATCAACCGTCATTCCGCCATGCGGGTCGGCGGAAGATCGCGAGACGCCCGCCTTGATGTCCTCGCCCGCATCGGGGAAAATTCGCGCCTCGAACAGGCGCAAGCGCGCACGGAGCATTGAATGGCGAAGGAGCCTGCGATCGATACGCCTTCCGGCTGGCGCGCGGACGTCTTCAGCGTGCTCAAGCGCCACGACATCCGGCATGTCGCCTATGTGCCCGACGCCGGCCATGCGGCGGCGATCGAGATGGCGGTCGCCGACCCCGCGATCGCCTCGGTCGCCCTGACGACGGAGGAGGAGGGCGTCGCCTACCTCGCCGGGGCCTGGCTCGGCGGCGAGCGCGGCGCGCTGCTGATGCAATCCTCGGGCGTCGGCAATTGCATCAACATGCTGGCGCTGCCGGCGGCTTGTCGCTTTCCGCTGCTGATGGTCGTGACCATGCGCGGCGACTGGGCGGAGTTCAACCCCTGGCAAAACCCGATGGGCCAGGCGACCGAAAAGGCGCTGAACCTGATGGGCGTGCTGACCTGGCGCGCCGACCGGGCGGAGGATGTCGAGCCGCTGCTGCACGGCGCGGCCTCCATGGCCTTCAACGGCGACAGCGCCTGCGCCGTGCTTCTGGGCCAGCGCCTGATCGGCGAAAAGCAATGGGTGAAGCCGAATGGATGACCTCGCGCGCCCGCTCGATCGCAGGGAGGCCGTCGCGCGCCTCCTCGCCAACCGCGACCGCGACCTGCTCGTCGTCACCGGCCTCGGTTCGCCCGCCTATGACGTGATGGCGGCCGGCGACGACGACCGCAATTTCTATCTCTGGGGCGCGATGGGCGGCGCGGCCATGGTCGGGCTCGGCCTCGCCAATGCCCAGCGCGAAAAATCCGTGCTCGTGGTCACCGGCGACGGCGAGGCGATGATGGGGCTGGGCGCGCTCGCCACCGTCGCCGTGCGGAAGCCGCCAAATCTCTCCATCGTCGTGCTGGACAACGGCCGTTTCGGCGAAACCGGGATGCAGGCGAGCCACACGGGCCTCGGCGTCGAAATCGACAAGGTCGCGGCGAGCCTAGGCTTCGGTTGGACGCAGGCGGTCGCGGACATGGCCGGCCTCGATGCGCTCCGAAGCAAGATCATGGCGCGCGCGGGAGCGGGTCTCGCGGTGGTCAGGATCAAGGCCGAGAACCCGCCGCGCGTCCTGCCGCCGCGCGATGGCGTCCATCTCAAGACCCGTTTTCGCGCCGCGCTGGGTTTGCCGGTCAATTAAGCGCGGGCCGCATGGCCGCTCGGCGGGAATTGCGGCGCGCAAGCGTTTCTAAATGCGCGCGGCTTCGCTAGTTTGCCGGCGAGCCGTGGAACCAGACCGAGGGCGGACAGCACAATGAGCGTCTCGAACAATTATCATGAAATCCGCGACGCCGTGCGCTCGCTCTGCGCCGAGTTTCCGGCCGAATATCATCGCAAGGTCGACGAGGCCCGCGGCTACCCGGAAGAGTTCGTCGACGCCCTGACCAAGGCCGGCTGGATGGCCGCGTTGATTCCGGAAAGCTACGGCGGCTCGGGACTGGGCCTGACGGAAGCCTCCGTCATCATGGAGGAGATCAACCGTTCCGGCGGCAATTCCGGCGCCTGCCACGGCCAGATGTACAACATGAACACGCTGATCCGGCACGGATCGGAAGCGCAGCGCCAGAAATACCTGCCGCGCATCGCCAGCGGCGAAATCCGCCTGCAGGCGATGGGCGTGACGGAGCCGACGACCGGCACGGATACGACGCGCATCAAGACGACGGCGGTGAAGAAGGGCGACCGCTACGTCATCAACGGCCAGAAGGTCTGGATATCCCGCATCCAGCACTCGGATTTCATGATCCTGCTGGCGCGCACCACGCCGCTCGACCAGGTGAAGAAGAAGTCGGACGGCATGTCGATCTTCATCGTCGACATCAAGGAGGCGATGAAGAAGGGCCTGACGGTTCGCCCGATCCTCAACATGGTCAATCACGAGACGAACGAACTCTTCTTCGACAATCTCGAAATTCCGGCAGAGAACCTGATCGGCGAGGAAGGCCAGGGTTTCAAGTACATTCTCACCGGCCTCAACGCCGAGCGCATTCTCATCGCGGCCGAATGCATCGGCGACGGCTACTGGTTCGTCGACAAGGTCTCGGCCTATTCCAAGGAACGCATCGTGTTCGGCCGTCCGATCGGCCAGAACCAGGGCGTGCAATTCCCGATCGCGGAAAGCTACATCGAGGTCGAGGCCGCCAATCTCATGCGCTTCGAGGCCTGCCGCCTGTATGACGCCGGCGAGCCCTGCGGCGCGCAGGCCAACATGTCGAAATATCTCGCCGCCAAGGCGTCATGGGAGGCGGCGAACGCCTGCATCCAGTTCCACGGCGGCTTCGGCTTCGCCTGCGAATACGATGTCGAGCGCAAGTTCCGCGAGACGCGGCTGTATCAGGTCGCGCCGATCTCGACCAACCTGATCCTGAGTTTTGTCGCGGAGCACGTGCTGGGACTGCCGCGCTCGTTTTGAGCCTGTCGCTCAACACGCGCCTTCATGCTGAGGAGGCCGCGTAGCGGCCGTCTCGAAGCATGGGGCTTCGGCCATCCTTCGAGACGCGCCTGATGGCGCTCCTCAGGATGAAGTTTGTTGATGAACTACACGATCACAACCCGCGCCGGCCCTTCGCCCACGCGCCCGATCACCCGCGCGAACGGATAGCCCTCGCTGACGATCTTCGCCGCGATCTCCTCCGCCCGCTCCGCCTTGCACGCCACCAGCAATCCGCCCGAGGTCTGCGGATCGGTCAGCAGATGCCGCCGCCAATCGTCGCAGCCTTCGGGCAGCGCGACATGCTCGCCATAGCTCGCCCAGTTGCGATGCGAGGCGCCGGTGACGCAGCCTTTTCGCACGAGGTCCGCCGCTTCCTTGAGGAATGGCAGCCTGCTTTCCTCGATCGTGATGGTCGCGCCCGAACCCTGAGCCATTTCCAGCGCATGGCCCAGCAGGCCGAACCCGGTGACGTCGGTGATCGCATGCACATCGGAGTCCGTCGCCAGCTTCGCGCCGATCTTGTTCAGCGTCGTCATCGAGCCGACCATTTCGGCGTACATGGCGCCGTCGATCAGGTTCTTTTTCACGGCGGAAGAATAGACGCCGACGCCGAGCGCCTTGGTGAGCATCAGCGCGTCGCCGGGGCGGGCGGCGCTGTTGCGGCGGATGTTTTCTTCCTTGCACATGCCGATGACCGCGAGCCCGTAGACAGGCTCCGGGCAGTCGATCGAATGGCCGCCGGCGACGGGAATGCCGGCCTCCGCGCAGATCGCGCGCCCGCCTTCGAGAATCTTCCGCACCATTTCGGGCGGGATCTTGTCGACGGGCATGCCGAGAATGGCGAGCGCCATGATCGGCGTTCCGCCCATCGCATAGACGTCCGATATGGCGTTGGTCGCCGCGATCCGCCCGAAGTCGAAGGGATCGTCGACCATCGGCATGAAGAAATCCGTGGTGGCGATGATGCAGGTCCCGTCATCGAGCTTCCACACGGCCGCATCGTCGCCGGTTTCCGTGCCGACCAGAAGATTTGCGTAGGGGCTGACGGCGGGCTGGCCCGCCATCAGTTCGCGCAGCACCGAGGGCGCGAGCTTGCAGCCGCAGCCCCCGCCATGCGCGAGAGAGGTGAGGCGGACGACGGGCGCATTCATGTCGATCTCCCTGCCGCTCAGATCGCGGTCGTTTCCTTCGTGCGGATCGTATACTTGAAATTGTCGGGATCGAGCGGATCGAGCCGCGCGCCGTTGGTCTCGCATTCCGGATACATGAGGAAGCCGACCTTGCCGGTCTTCGATCCCGGCAGTGCGACATCGTGTGCGCAATTATAGGCGAGCCAGTTCGTCTCCCACGCGCCGAACAAAGCTTTTCGCGCAGCCGAAACTTTCGCGTCGTTGACCGCGAGATTGCCCGGCGGCTCCTCGAGCACGACCTTGCGCACGTCGGCGGGGTCCATCGGAACCCAGCCGAAACCGTCGAGAAAGATTTCCGCGCGGCAATGCTGCGCCTTCGTCGCCATTTCGGAATTGGCGCCGAGGCTCTTGTAGCCGAAGCGCGAGGGCGCGATGCGCAGCCCGTAGACATCGCGCGCCGGAATGCCGGAAGCGCGCGCGAGGCCGACGAACAAGGCGTTGAGATCGGCGCATTTGCCGCCGAGATCGCCGGACTTCAGCAGCGCCGCGACATCGCCCACGCCGCAGCCGCGCGTAGACGCGCGGCGATAGGAATTGTCGACGACCCAATCGTAGATCGCGCGCGCCTTCTCCATGTCGGTCCTGGCGAAGCCGATGACGCGGTCCGCCGTGTGTTTCACGATGCCGTCGAGCGGCACGAGATCGGTGGATGACAGATAGAGCTTGCGCTCCGCCTCGCTCAGCGGCGCGACGACGCCGGGTTTGGCGAGATCGACCGCGCGGTCGCGCGTCGCCATGCGGCTGACGATCTCGACATAGGGCTGCTGTTCGTCCGCCATCCATTCCACGTGGAGAATGTCGGCGCCGCCGCTTTTCAGCGCGCTCGCCTTGCCGTTGCTGGCCCACTCGGCCCCCTTGGGCTGGAACCATTCGGGCGCGTTCATGCCGGCGAGCGGTATCCACGCCTGCGTGGCGCCTTCGGGCATCAGGATTTCAAGGCGGGTGGTCACCTCGAATGTTCGCCATGCCCCGGGCGCGGGCGCGAAGATCGCGTCGGCCTGCGCCAGCGCTGCGCGCGGCGCCAACGCGGCCGCGCCCGTTGCGACGCCGGCTGCGAGCAACCTTCGCCTGTCGATGGTCATGGTCGTGCCTCCCTCATTGCGTGGATGCGTTCTTGTTGGCCGATATCGCGAGATCGGCCGGTTCGATCGCGTCCCATCGGACGCTCTCCTCGGCGGCCAATCTCGGCGAGAGATCGCCGTCCAGCACGAAACTCGTCGGCAGGACGGAGACGCCCCACGCGCGCGCCGTCGCGCGGTCGGGATCGAGCAGGACCGGAAAGTCGGCTTGCATCGTCGCCAGAAAGCGCCGCACGCGCATGTCCGGCTCCGCGACCGATATGGCGATCACGCGCGCCGCAGCGCCCGCCCTGCGCGCCAGTCGCGACAGGGCCGGCAGTTCCTCCCGGCACGGCTCGCACCAGGTCGCAAAAAAGTGAACGAGGGTTATTCCGCCCGGATTTGGTCCGATCCGACGGGGCGCTCCTTGCGAATCCGCAAGCGAAATCGCCGGCGCCGGGCCCGTCCACGGCCGCAATTGCGTCGAATCGGCCTGAGCCGCCTCGCCTGCAAAGGCAAAGATTATAAGTGAAACAAGGCCTTGAACAATGGAGCCCCGCCACGCGGGAGCCGTCCGACACGCCATTGGACGCAAGCCTAGGGCGCCATGCGGCCTGCGGTCAAATGCTTGAGCGGAAGGGCGTGTTGCGCTGCAAAATCAATGCGTTTTCGGAATTGCAGCCATTTGACAGCGCCTATGGCGCCGCTTAGCTTTTGTGCAAGCTGAAATGTCAGCTTCGAGTCGAAGGTCGCGCGGGCCCCCACGAGAGCTATGATCTCGAAGGTTCGTGCGCCCTTCGGAGGGAGGGCAACCATGAACGTCGAGCTTTCTCGGCGCCAATTTGTGATTGGCGCTGGCGCGGGCGCGGCAGGCACGGCTCTCGGCGCGTTTGGTTTTGGCGAGGTCGAACAGGCCTATGCCGCTACCATCCGCCCGTTCAAGCTGGCGAGCCTGACGGAAACCCGCAACACCTGCACCTATTGCGCCGTCGGCTGCGGCATCATCCTCTATTCCAAGGGCAATCTCGCCAAGGGCGAGAAGGCCGAGATCACCCATATCGAGGGCGATTCGGACCACCCGACCAATCGCGGCACGCTGTGCCCGAAGGGCGCCGCCCTGCTCGACATGGTGCATTCGGAAGGCCGGCTGAAGCAGCCGATGCTCCGCAAGCCCGGCTCCGACAAGTTCGAACCGATCTCCTGGGACGCGGCCTTCGACAAGATCGCCAAGGCGATGAAGGCCGACCGCGACGCCAATTTCGTCGCCAAGAACGCGGCCGGCGCGACCGTCAACCGCTGGTTGACCACAGGCTTCCTTGCCGCCTCCGCCACCACCAACGAAACCGCGTGGGCGACCTACAAGGTCGTTCGCAGCACGGGGATGCTGGTATTCGACAACCAAGCGCGCGTTTGACACGGCCCAACGGTAGCCAGTCTGGCTCCAACATTCGGCCGTGGCGCGATGACGAATTCGTGGACGGACATCAAGAACACCGATCTGGTGATCGTGATGGGCGGCAACGCCGCCGAAGCGCATCCGTGCGGATTCAAGTGGGTCACTGAGGCGAAAGCCAATCGCGGCGCGAAGCTGATCGTCGTCGATCCGCGTTTTACACGCACGGCTTCCGTATCCGACTATTACGCGCCTATCCGGCAGGGCACGGACATCGCCTTCCTGCTCGGCGTCATCAACTACTGCATCAAGAACGACAAGGTGCAGTGGGATTACGTCAAGTCGTTCACCAACGCGCCCTATGTCGTGAAGGCCGGCTTCGGCTATCAGGACGGCCTGTTCACGGGCTATGACGAAGCGCGGCGCGACTACGACCGCTCGTCGTGGGATTACGAACTTGGGCCAGACGGCTTCGTCCAGTCCGACATCGACAATCCGCGCAGCGTCTGGAACCTGCTCAAGGCTCATGTCGCGCAATACACGCCCGAAATGGTCGAGCGCATCTGCGGCACGCCGAAGGACAAGTTCCTGAAGGTCTGCGCCACCATCGCGGAAACGTCGTCGAAGACCAAGACGATGACCTCGATGTATGCGCTCGGCTGGACGCAGCATTCCAAGGGCTCGCAGAACATCCGCTGCATGGCGATGCTGCAGCTCATTCTCGGCAACATCGGCGTGCGCGGCGGCGGCATGAATGCGCTGCGCGGGCATTCCAACATCCAGGGTCTGACCGACATCGGCCTGATGTCGAACCTGCTGCCGGGATACATGACCATCCCGACGGAGAAGGAGACGACCTTCGAGCAATACATGTCGACGCGCGCCTTCAAGCCGCTGCGGCCCAACCAGATGAGCTACTGGCAGAACTACAACAAGTTCTTCGTCAGTTTCCTCAAGTCCATGTGGGGCGACGCGGCGACGCCGGACAACAAGTTCGGCTACGACTGGCTGCCGAAGCTCGACGTGGCGGGCTACGACGTGCTCCGGGCCTTCGACATGATGACCCAGGGCAAGATGAACATCTACTTCTGCCAGGGGTTCAATCCGCTGCTCGCCTTCCCCAACCGGAAGAAGCTGACGGACGGCCTGTCGAAGCTGAAGATGCTCGTCATCATGGATCCGCTGCAGACGGAGACCGCGCGCTTCTGGGAGAACCACGGCGAGCACAATGACGTGCAGACCGCGTCGATCCAGACCGAGGTGATCCAGTTGCCCTCGACCTGCTTTGCCGAGGACACGGGCTCGCTCACCAATTCGGGTCGTCAGTTGCATTGGCATTGGGCCGGCGGCACGCCGCCGGGCGAGGCCAGGAACGACACCTGGATCATGGGCAATATCTTCGTGCGCCTGCGCGAGCTCTATCGCAAGGAGGGCGGCGCGGTTCCCGAGCCGATCGTCAATCTCGACTGGCGTTACAAGGATCCCGTCGAGCCTTCGCCCGAAGAGCTCGCCAAGGAGCTCAACGGCTATGTCGTCGCCGATGTGCCGGATCCGAACGATCCGGCGAAGAAGCTGCTCGAGAAGGGCAAGCAGGTCGCCGGCTTCGGCGTTCTGCGCGACGACGGGTCGACGGCGTCCGCGTGCTGGATCTATGCGGGCTGCTGGACCGAGGCGGGCAACAACATGGCCCGTCGCGATCTCAAGGATCCCGACGAGACCGGCGCCTATTCCAATTGGGCGTGGTCGTGGCCGGCCAACCGGCGCATCCTCTACAATCGCGCCTCGTCCGACATGGACGGCAAGCCGTGGGACGACACGCGCAAGCTGATCTGGTGGGACGGCGCGAAATGGGCAGGCTATGACGTGCCGGACATCGCGCCGACCGCCAAGCCGCAGGACGTCGGTCCCTTCATCATGAACCCCGAAGGCACGGCGCGCCTGTTCTCGCGCGGCATGATGCGCGACGGACCTTTCCCGGCTCACTACGAGCCGTTCGAATCGCCCGTCGCCAACGTCGTCGCGCCGAAGATCCGCGGCAACCCGGTCGCGCGCATCTTCAAGAGCGATCTCGAGCAACTCGGCGAGTCCAAGGAGTTCCCCTATGCGGCGACCTCCTATCGTCTGACCGAGCACTTCCACTACTGGACCAAGAACGTCCGCATCAATGCCGCGCTCCAGCCGGAATTCTTCGTCGAGATCGGCGAGGAACTGGCGAAGGAGAAGGGCATCGCGGCGGGCGGCATGGTCCGCGTGTGGTCGAAGCGCGGGTCCGTCAAGGCGCGCGCCGTCGTCACCAAGCGCATCAAGCCGCTGATGTGCGACGGCAAGAAGGTGCATGTCGTCGGCATTCCCCTGCATTGGGGTTTCGTCGGCGCGGCGAAGAAAGGCTGGGGCCCCAATTCGCTCACGCCCTTCGTCGGCGACGCCAACACCGACACGCCGGAATTCAAGGCGTTCCTGGTCAACATCGAGCCCATTTCGGGCCCGGTCGCCTAACGGGAGGAGGAAGACATGTACCCACCGCTTCCAAATCCCGCTGTGGCGGCAGGCAGCCCGAAATTCGGCGAGAAGGACCTGGTGCGCCGCTCCGCTTCGACGATTTCGCCGCCGGCCGAGCGCCAGCAGCAGGTCGCCAAGCTGATCGACGTGTCGAAGTGCATCGGCTGCAAGGCCTGCCAGTCGGCCTGCATGGAATGGAACGATCTGCGCGAGGAGATCGGAACCAGCAACGGCACGTACAACAATCCGCTGGACCTGACCCCGGCGAGCCTCACGGTGATGCGCTTCACCGAATGGGACAATCCGGAGACGGGCAATCTCGAGTGGCTGATCCGCAAGGACGGCTGCATGCATTGCGAGGATCCGGGCTGCCTCAAGGCCTGCCCGGCGCCCGGCGCCATCGTGCAATATTCGAACGGCATCGTGGACTTCGACCACGACAAGTGCATTGGCTGCGGCTATTGCGTGAAGGGTTGCCCGTTCAATATTCCGCGCATCTCCAAGGTCGACAACAAGGCCTACAAGTGCACGCTCTGCTCCGACCGCGTCGCGGTCGGCCAGGGTCCGGCCTGCCAGAAGGCCTGCCCGACCCAGGCGATCGTGTTCGGCCCCAAGGACGACATGAAGAAATGGGCTGACGGGCGCATCACGGACCTGAAGTCGCGCGGCTACAAGAACGCCGGCCTCTACGATCCGCCAGGGCGTCGGCGGCACGCATGTCATGTACGTGCTGCAACACGCCGACAAGCCGGAGATCTATGCGGGACTGCCGAACAATCCGCGCATCAGTCCTCTGGTTGAGGCGTGGAAGGGCGTCACCAAATACGCCGGTCTCGCCGTCATGGGCGCCGTCGCCGCCTTCGGCTTCGTGCATCACATGATCGCAGGCCCCAACAAGGTCTCCGCCGAAGACGAGGCCAATGCCCAGCGGTTGGCGGGAGGAGAATCATGAGCTCCGACGACATCGACGCGACCGACAGGATCCACCCCGGAAGTCCTGTCGTCGTCGACCGCTACACATCGAGCGCGCGCGCAAACCACTGGGTGACGGCGATCTGCCTGATCCTGCTCGCGCTCTCGGGGATGGCGCTGTTCACGCCGAGCCTGTTCTTCCTGACCGGGCTCTTCGGCGGCGGCCAGACGACGCGCGCGATCCATCCGTGGATCGGCGTCGTCCTGTTCTTCTCCTTCTCGGGACTGTTCTTCCGCTTCTGGAAGCTCAACCTGTGGAAGGGCGAGGACAACAGATGGCTCGCGCAGGCCGGCGATCTCGTCGCCGGCCACGAGGAGCGGATGCCCGAGGTCGGCAAGTACAATGCCGGCCAGAAGATGGTGTTCTGGGGCATGTCGCTGCTGATCCTGGTCCTGATCCTGTCGGGACTCACGATCTGGGACACGTATTTCTTCGACTACACGACGATCCCGACCAAGCGCATCGCCGTGCTCGTCCATGCGGTCGCGGCCGTCGTCATCATCAGCGTGTGGATCGTCCACGTCTACGCAGCCATCTGGGTGCGCGGCACGATCAGCGCGATGACCAAGGGCAGCGTGACCGGCGGCTGGGCATGGCGGCATCACCGCAAATGGCTCAAGGAGCTGGTGACGGCCGATCGCAATCGCTAATATGCAACGTCCGCGCGTTTCTGGCGCGCGGACGCATCCGCGCGATCGCGCCTGTGGCGCGGTCGTTCCACGTGGCCCGTGCGGTTCGTGAGAGAACGCAATGAGTGAAACCGGCGCTCCGCCGTTTGCCCCCGTCGAGATCGGTTCGCGCGCCGAGCCGCCCTTCGCCAGACTTCCCGATCCCGCAACGCATTTCCGCCTGCGCGCGCAGCGTTTCGCCGTGCTCGCGCAGAGCCACGATCTCGCGCCCTACCTGCATTTCATGGCGGGCCTCGCTGAAGCGCAGCATCGCACGAACGAGGCGGGACTGCCCGAGCCGCTCATGCCGAGCATCGATGAACGCGAGCGCGCGAAACAGCACGCCATGCCGCCGCTCGACCGCAATCGCTTCGTGGGCGATCCGGCCCTGGCGGCGACTTTCGACAAATTGTTCGATCTCGCGCGCCAGATCAAAATGCCGGGCGAAGCCTGCGAGGCGCTGGGCAAGGTCGCGCGCATGGGCGTAACGGAACGCGAGGCGCTCGCGCGCGCGGTCTTCGATGGACGCATCGATCCGACGCGCGTCGCCGAACAGGTGTTTGCTGCGGCGGGAATGCAGCTCCATGCCGTCCGCCTCGCATCACGGCTCGACGCCAAGGCGCTCGCGCCCGTGGGGCAAGGCGCATGCCCGGCCTGCGGCGGCCCGCCGGTCGCCAGCCTCGTCGTCGGCTGGCTCGGCGCGGAAGCGACACGCTTCGTCTCCTGCGCGCTGTGCTCGACGCTGTGGCACGAGGTGCGCGTGAAATGCGTGTGCTGCGGCTCGACCGAAGGCGTCGGCTATCAGGAAGTGGAAAACGGCCCCGGCGCCGGTCTCGTGCGCGCGGAGACCTGCGCGAAGTGCAACCGCTATGTGAAGGTCATGCTGCAGCATAAGGACGGAGCGCTCGATCCGGTCGCCGACGACGTGGCGACGCTCGCGCTCGACATGCTGCTGCGCGGCGGCGAGTTCCGGCGCGGCGCCGTCAATCCCTTCCTGTTCGGTTATTGAGGCGATGGCGTCCGAGCGCGCCGCGCCGAAAACCGCGGATCGACGCCGCCTGCCGTCGGTCGATGAAGTCTTGCGCCATGAGAGCGTGAGCGCGCCGCTGACGAAATTCGGTCGCATGGCGCTGGTCGACGCCATTCGCGCGGAACTTGCCGAGGCGCGCGAAGGCCGCGCGGCCATTGCGGACGCCGCGGAGATCGTCGCGCGCGCCGGCCGCCGGCTGGCTGCGGCGCATGCGCCGAGCCTCAGGCCCGTCTTCAATCTCACCGGCACGGCGCTGCACACGAATCTCGGCCGCGCGCGCCTTGCCGAAGCGGCGATCGAGGCGGCGACGCAGGCGATGCGCGAGGCGGTCGCGCTGGAATTCGACGTCGGCGGCGGCAAGCGCGGCGAGCGCGACGATCATCTGCGCGGCCTCATCCGCGAACTCACCGGCGCGGAAGACGCGACAATCGTCAACAACAACGCGGCCGCCGTCCTCATCACGCTCAACACGCTCGCGCGTGGAAAACGCGCCATCGTCTCGCGCGGCGAACTGATCGAGATCGGCGGCGCCTTCCGCATGCCGGACATCATGGCGCGCGCCGGCGCGAGGCTGGTCGAGGTCGGCACGACCAATCGCACCCATGCGAAGGACTACATCGCGGCGCTGGAGCAGGAAGCGGGCCTCGTTCTCAAGGTCCATACCTCCAATTACCGCATCGAAGGTTTCACGAAGGAGGTGTCGGGCCGCGAGCTCGCAACCATTGCGCGTGAAAAAGAGCACGCCGCTGGTCAACGATCTCGGCTCCGGCGTGCTCGTCGATCTCGCGCGCTACGGATTGAAGCGCGAGCCGACGGTCGCCGAAGCCGTGGCCGAGGGGGCCGATCTCGTCACCTTCTCCGGCGACAAGCTGCTCGGCGGACCGCAGGCGGGCTTCATCGTCGGCCGCAGGGATCTGATCGCGCGCATCAACAGGAACCCGATGAAGCGCGCGTTGCGCGTCGACAAGATCAGGATCGCCGCGCTCGAGGCGACGCTGAAACTCTATCGCGATCCCGACCGGCTCGCGCAGACGCTGCCGACGCTCGCCGCGCTGGCGCGACCGCGCGACGAGATCATGGCGCAAGCCAGGCGCCTCGCGCCGCGCGTGCAGGAAATGGTCGGCGCGAATTTCCATGTCGAGGTCGCGGATTGCGCGAGCGAAGTCGGCTCCGGCGCCTCGCCCGTCGAAACGATCGCCAGCGCGGGCCTCGCCATTCGCCCGCGCGGCAGTCAGCGCGCGCTTATTGCGCTCAACAAGGCGCTGCGCGCATTGCCCTGGCCGGTCATCGGTCGCGTGGCGGAGGGCGCGCTCGTCCTCGACCTGCGCTGCCTGACGGACGAAGGCGCTTTCCTCGCCAATCTCGCGCATCTCGATACGGCGACAGGCGCGCCATGATCGTCGGCACGGCCGGCCATATCGATCATGGAAAATCCTCGCTGGTGCGCGCGCTCACCGGCGTCGACACGGATCGCCTGAAGGAAGAGAAGGCGCGCGGCATTTCCATCGATCTCGGCTTCGCCTATGCCCCGGCGCCCGATGGTTCGGCGCTGGGTTTCGTCGACGTGCCCGGCCACGAGAAGTTCGTGCACACGATGCTTGCCGGCGCGACCGGCGTCGATTTCGTGCTTTTCGTCGTCGCCGCCGACGACGGGATCATGCCGCAGACGCGCGAGCATCTCGCGATCCTCGATCTGCTCGGTCTTTCACGCGGGCTCGTGGCGCTCACCAAGATCGACATGGTCCCGCCCGAGCGCATCGCCGAAGTTTCGCGCGATCTCGCAAACCTGCTCGCGACGTCGTCGCTCGCCGGCGCCGAAATCGCGCCGGTTTCCTCGCTGACGGGCGACGGCGTCGACGCCTTGCGCGAAAAGCTCTTCGTCGCATCCGGCGCGACGCGCGCGCGCGTGCAGGACGGCGTCTTTCGCTTTGCGGTCGACCGCTCGTTCACGCTTGCCGGCGCGGGCACGGTCGTCACCGGCATCGTCCTGTCGGGCGAGGTCGCGGTTGGCGACCGGATCGTCGTCAGCCCGTCCGGCAGGCAAGCGCGCGTGCGTTCCATCCATGCGCAAAACCGCCCGGCGGAGCGGGGCCGGGCGGGCGAGCGCTGCGCGCTCAATCTCGCCGGCGAAGGAATGTCGAAAGACGCCATCGCGCGCGGCGACTTCGTGCTCGCGCCCGAGTTGCATGCGCCGACCGACCGCATAGACGTCTCTTTCCGCCTGCTGCCCTCGGAAAGGAAATCCGTCGCGCAATGGACGCCGATCCGTCTGCACCACGCAGCCAGCGACACTGCCGCCCGCATCGTCCTGCTCGGCGACGATCCGATCGAGCCGGGCGAGCAGGTTTTCGCGCAGCTCGTGCTGGAGAAACCGATCGCGGCCGCCGTCGGCGACCGCTTCGTCGCGCGCGACACCACGGCGCAACGCACGATCGGCGGCGGCGTCTTCGTCGATCTGCGCGCGCCTGCGCGCAAGCGGCGTTCGCCCGAGCGCCGCGCGATCCTCGCGGCGGCGTCGCGCGCCGATCATGCGGAAGCCCTGCAAGCCCTGCTCGCGACCGCGCCGTTCCATGTCGATCTCGTCGCTTTCGCGCGCGACCGCGCGCTCGGCGCTCGGGCGCTTGCGGATATCGCGCAACGTCTCGGCATCGTCGAACTCACCGGCGGCGGCGCGAACACCGGTCTGTCGCGCGAAACATTTGCGCGCCTCGTCGACAATCTCCTGTCCACGCTCGCGGCGTTTCATGCGGAGAACCCGGATTTGCCGGGTCTTGGTCTCGAGCGGCTGCGCATGGCGCTCGAACCGCGCCTGCCCGCGCCGATATTTCGCAGCCTCTTGCTGACGCCCGCTCTTTCGGGTCGCGTGGCGCTCGACGGCGCCTGGGCGCGGCTCGCAGAGCATGAAGTCCGGCTTCAGCCGGAAGATGAAGCCGCCTGGCGGCGCATCGCGCCGCTCGTCTCGGGCGTCGAACGCTTTCGCCCGCCGCGCGTTCGCGACATCGCCAATCTTCTCGACCTGCGCGAACCGGACGTGCGCCGCCTGTTCAAGCTGCTCGGGCGCATGGGCAAGGTCGACGAGGTCGCGCACGATCATTTCTTCCTGCGTCCGACCGTCGCCGAAATGACGGCGATAGCCGCCGACATCGCCGCAGCCGCGCCGCAGGGGCAGTTCACAGCCGCGCAATTCCGCGACCGCCTCGACAATGGCCGCAAGGTCGCGATCCAGATCCTGGAATTCTTCGATCGTCACGGCGTGACGCTGCGCCGCGGCGATCTCCGGCGCATCAACCGGCATCGCCTCGACCTGTTCGGCGCGCGGCGCCGGCCAGCTAGTTTGCGCATGGAAGAGAATCGTCCCCGGTGGGGCGTCCGGACTTCAAATCCGGGAGGGGCCGCGAGCCGGTCCTTGGTGGGTTCGACTCCCTCTCTCTTCCGCCATCTCTTCTTGAAGAATGCGCGTCACTCGCGCACGAGCTTGCCTTCGTACACGTAGGCGCCGCCCGGCGCATCGCCGGTCGCGCCTGCAGGCTCCATCGTCGCCGCGATCGTCGCGCCTGCGAGCGGAACGTCGCGCGGCAAGGCGAGCCGCGTCGTCTCTTCGCTCACGACGCCGAGCGCGCGGGGCGGCGCGCCGGGCGTCAGCAGCCAGAGCCGCAGCGCCGATCCCGCGGGCGCCGTCGCGGCCAGGCGGCGCACGACAAGCGTGTTTGTCGAACCGTCGACGCGCGCCAGCAGGGCCGCCGGCGCGGCGGCGGGCGTCAGCGCGGCGACGAGCGCCGGCGCCGTCTCCGGCTCGCGTGTGGGCTGCACGTTGAGGCCGCCGCGGATCGCGCCTTCGCGGCCGCCGTTCGCGGTCACCACGAGATTTTCGTTCTGCCGGCTTGCCGATGCGGTCGCGATGCCGCCGCCGACGTCCGGCGCGCGGCCCGTCGCGGGCGCCGCCGGCGCGGGCGCGCTTTGCACGGCGGCGGTCAGCGCGGGACGTTCGATTTCGGGCGCGGGCTTCAGCCCCACATAGAGCGCGAGCGTCGCGGCGATCGCGCTCATCGCGGTCGCGGCCGAACGCCAGCGCATGATGGAGCGCTGCAGCGCCACGACATTGCCGCCGACGACGGGCGGGTCCATTCGCTGCTCGAGCGCGCGCAAAACGGCGCTGTCAGGCTCGATCGGTTCGATCGCCGCCGCCATCGGCGCGAGCTTGCGCTCCCATTCGGCGAGCGCGTCGCGCGCGGCCGCGTCGGTGGCGGCCAGTCGCGCGAAAGCCGCGCGCTCGTCGGCCGGCAAAGTGCCCAGCGCATATTCCAGCGCGGTCATGGAAAGGTCGTCGCTCATGACTTGCCGTCCAGGCAGTCGCGCAGGGTCAGCGAGCCGCGTCGCAGCCAGGTCTTGACGCTGCCGACGGGCATGGCCAGCCGGGCCGCCAGCTCCTCGCGCGACAATCCTTCGTAATAGGCAAGCATGATCGCCTCGCGGACCTGCGGATTCAGGCGCTGCAGACAATGGATCAGGGCGTCCCGGCTCATGAAATCGCCCTCCACGTCCGCTGCGCTTTGCAGCTTCTCGAACCAGTCGGTCTCCTGCGTCTCGGTCGCGGCGGAAGTCCGGGCGCGGACGATGTCAATCGACCTGTTACGCGCGATGGAAACCAGCCAGGCCATGGCCGAGCCGCTTTCCGGCGCAAAACTCGCGGAGTTCGTCCATACCTTGAGGTAGACGTCCTGCAGGACGTCGCTGGCGTCGCTCCTCGATCTGAGAATACGGACGACCACGCCCATAAGTTTCGCTGACGTGTCGAGATAGAGTTCGCGGAACGCCGCCCGGTCGCCCTGTCCGGTCCGCTGGATCAGCCGGGCCAGCCTCTGTGCCGCCAGAGGGTCGGATTTTCCGATCTTGTCGCTCAAGCCTGTTCCGCCATTCGATCCGGGGCCGCGACTCTAATCCTCAAATTCCCGCTTCTCGCAAATAGTCCGCCACCTCGGCCGATGCAAATCTGGGCGGCCCCTCCTCGGCGATCGCGCAGATGCACAAGTCCTCGCCATGAACCCTGGGATTGTGGCTCGTCGTGTCGTCGAGGTCGCAGAGTTCGCCAGCCTGATACACGCGCGCGCCGTCGCCGAGCGCGCCCGACAGCACGAGCGTGACTTCCTGCCCGCTGTGCGAATGGTCGGGAATCTCCCGGCCGGGCGCGGCGCGCAGCAGCCTGAGCGCGCTCTCGCCGCGCGTCGAGGTCAGCGTGTAGCGACAATGCTCTATCCCCGGCAGAACCTCGCGCCAGGCGATGGCCTCCGTCCCGCCGCCGACGAACCGCGCCAGCGGGCCGGGCAGGTCGGCCGCCTCTCTCGCTTGTCGGGACGCGGGCGGCGGCGGCTCGCCGTCGAGCCGGGCCGCCAGGCGGGCGAAGGCGTCGGCGTCGACCTGTTCCACCGGCGCGCAGGCGAACGCCGCGCCGGCGAGCGCGCCGACCGTTTCCATCTCCGCGCGGCAGGCGCGGCACATTTCGATATGCGCTCCCACGAGAATGGCGATCGACTGCGGCAATGCGCCGGCGGCATAGCTCACGAGCGTCGCGTTCTCCGGGTGAAATCGAAGGTTCATCGCAATTCCTGCAGCGCGGCGCGCATCTTCTGATAGGCCAGGTTCATCCGCGTTTTCACGGTGCCGAGCGGCGCGCCGGTCGCTTCGGCGATCTGCGCGTGCGACAGGCCGTCTATGAACGCAAGCCGCACGACCGTGGCCTGCTCGGGCGGCAATTGGTTCAATACGTCGCGAACGCGCGCCTGGATTTGTCCGGCGGCCAGAGCCTCGTCGGCCGGCGTGATCGTCGGATGCGCGATTGTCCGGCTCTTCCGTCAATTCCTGCCAAATCGGCTCCCGCCGCAACCGGTCGATCCGAACGTTGCGCGCAATTGTATAGACCCAGGCGTTCGCGCTGCCGCGCTCGGGCGCGTAGAGCGCCGCCTTGCGCCAGACGGTCAGGAAGGTCTCCTGAACGATCTCCTCGGCAGCGGCCGCGTCCGCGCCCTGCCGCATGGCGAGCCCTTTGACCGCAGGCGCAAGCGTGTCGAAGAGCGCGCGAAAGGCCGAGCGGTCGCGATGAGCGGCGATCCGGGCGAGAGCGAGCGACAGGTCGTTGTCGCTCTTGGAGCGCGTGGAAGGGCTCGAGGCAAACTCACCCCCCGGCGGCGCCGGCGCGAATGCGACAGGATCAAGTCGCTGCTGCCTCATCGACGGCCCTCCCCTCGAGCCTGGATGGTCAAGCTCTACCTAGCATGTCGCGCGCGGCCGGTCGATCCGCGGAGCGGCGAGAAAAATCGGTCTGCTTCAAATCCATGCGCGCGCGCGCCGCGTAAAGCGATGAAGGCGCGATCGGTTCGCCCGCGCATGTCCGAAAGCCGCTGGGCGACCATCGAAATCCGGTTGCGGCAGTCCTATTTCGCCTTGCGCTCCGCGATCGTTCGCACGCGCAGCCTCTGAAGGAGGAGATGATGACCGTCGCTCGCAGGAACATTCTCGCGCTGACGATCTTCGTCGTCGCGCTCGTCTCCGCGATACTTTATCTGCGCACGCCGAAGCTCGAGCGGGCGGGCGCGATCGAAAAGCTGTTGCCCAGCGTCGTGCGCATAACGACCCATACGCTCGAGAAGAACGACGCAGCCGACGCCAAGCCGGGCGAAATGAAGGTCAAGGAGGCCTACGGCTCCGGCTTCGTCGTCGACAAGGCCGGCTACATTGTCACCAACCGCCATGTCGTCAAAGGCGCCTACGAAATCATCGTGCAGATGCAGGATGGCGCGCCGCTGCGCGCCAAGCTGCTCGGACACGGCGGCGACGTCGATCTCGCCCTTCTCAAGGTCGAGACTGCGAAGAAACTTCAGCCGGTGAAATACGGCGACAGCAACAAGCTCGAGCTCGGTCAGCAGGTCGTCGTCATCGGCAATCCCTTCGGTCTCGGGACGACCGTCACGACCGGCGTGGTCAGCGCGCTCAACCGCGATCTCGGCTTCTCGCTGTTCGATTCCTTCATCCAGACCGACGCGCCGATCAACCACGGCAATTCCGGCGGCCCGATCTTCAATCTCAAGGGCGAGGTGATCGCGGTCAGCACCGCCTATTACACCGGTGGAAACGCCAAGGGCGGCTCGATCGGCCTCGGTTTCGCCATTCCCTCCGAGACGACGCAGGAAGTGGCGGATCTCTTGCGCAAGTACGGCTATCTCAAGGTCGGGTGGATCGGCGTCGAGGGCGCGACGCTTACGCCCGAGATCATCAACGCGCTCGGCGCTCCCGCGAAATCGGGCGCTGTCGTCGCCGACACCGTGAAGGGCAGCCCTTCCGACGGAGTGCTGCATACAGGCGACATCATCACCGACATCGACCGCAATTCGCTCGAGGACATGCGCATGTTGCGTCGGGAGGTCGCCGCATCGCTCGGCGAAAAGGTGCGGCTGAAAATATTGCGCGGCGGCAAGAGCGAAACCGTTTCGCTCACGCCGGTCGAATGGCCCGGCGCGCAGAAGCAGGACACGACGCCGATGCGCCTTGCGATGGCGTCGGGCCAGGCGAACGATCTCGGCTTCATGTGCGCGCCGCTCGGCGACGAGACGCGCGCGCAATTCAAGATCGAGCCGAGCCGCAAGGGTCTGGTCGTGACGGAGGTGCAATCGGGTTCGCCGGCCGCCGACGCCGGGTTGATGATCGGCGACGTGCTGGCCAGCGTGCAATTGCAGCCGATCGCGCAGCCCGAGGAAATGGCCGCGGCGATCAAGATCGCGACGCAGGCCAAGCGCGACTACATCGCCATGCTGGTGGAAAGCCAGGGCCGCATGAAATATCTCGCCCTGCCGCTGAAATGGCAGGCGCCGCCCGACCAGGTCGCCTCAGGCGCGACGAAATGAGCGCGACGGCGCAGGACGAGCCGCGCGCCCGACCTGACGCCGGCCTGCTTTCGGTCTTGCAGCAATGGGGACGGCGGCTCGCGCCGACGCGGCGCGGGTTGCGCTTCGCGTCGGGCGTCGTGCTCTTCATCTATCTGACGATGCACCTGACCAATCACGCGCTCGGTCTCGTCTCGCTCGCGGTGGCGGAGACCGGCCTCGACTACGCGATGATGGTCTGGCAGAGCGGCATCGGCACATTTCTCCTCTACGGCGCCGCCCTGACGCATGTCGGCCTCGCCTTCGAGGCCGTCTATCAGCGCCGCACGCTGCGGCGCATGCCGTTCCGCGATCTCCTGCGCATCGTGCTCGGGCTCAACCTGCCGGTGCTGTTGATCGCGCACGCCGCTTCCACGCGGCTGGCGATGGAGCTTTACGACTACCAGCTCTTCTATGCGGACGTGGTGCGCGATCTCTGGCAGTCGAGTTCGCAGACGCGCCAGTTCGCCATTCTCGCGCCGGGCTGGATCCACGGCTGCCTCGGCCTGCAGGCGGCCTTCGGACGCAAGCGCTGGTGGCGCAGGTCGCTGCCGCTCCTGTTCGGCGCCTTTCTCGTGCTGCCGATCCTCTCCGCGCTCGGCTTCATCGAGATGGAGCGCGAACTGACCCGCTTCGGCGCGGTTCCGCCGGCCGGTCACGGCCCTTCCGTCGAAACGATGGCCGGCGTCGCGCGCTGGCGCGATCGCGCGGTCGACATCTATATGGCGCTCGTCGCCTGCCTGTTTCTCGCGCGCGTCGTGCGCTGGGGCTACGAGCGGCTGCGCGGCGTCACGATCGAGATCGCCTATCCCGGCGCCCGTGTGCGCGCGCCGCTCGGCTGGAGCGTGCTGGAGGCGAGCCGCGCCAATCACATCGCGCATGCCTCCGCCTGCGGAGGGCGCGCGCGCTGTTCGACCTGTCGCGTGCGCGTGCTGCAGGGCCAGGAGCATTGCCCGCCGGCAGACCGCAACGAAATCCTGACGCTCGAGCGCATTTCCGCCGGGCCCGACATGCGTCTGGCCTGCCAGTTGCGGCCGAAGGGCCCTGTTTCCGTCGCGCCGCTCGACAGCGTCGAGGCCGCGACTGCGCCATCGGCGCACGAGGAAATCTGCGCCCTCGTCTTCTTAAGTCTCGGCAATCGCGGCGCGCTGGCGGCCGCCATGCTGCCGCAGGACCTGCAATGGGCGCTAACCGAATTTTACAGCGTTTTCGAGAAGACCGTCCGGGCGCGCGGCGGCGTCGTTCTTTGGGTCGGCGGCGAGCAGGGGACGGCCTGCTTTCCCCTCCGGCGCGACGCCGCGCGCGCTGCGCGCCGCGCCCTCGCCGCGGTTCGCGAGTTGGAGGCGGGGATCGAGCGCTTGTCCGGCGCGCTGCTGGATCACTGGAACGTCACGCTCGAAGCGGCCATTGTCGCGCATCTCGGCCCGATCCTGATAGATCCCGCCGTTCTGACCGCGGCCGACCCGAAGGCGCCGGTGGTTGTGGGCCGGGCGATCGACGAAGCGGATCGTGCGCGCGCCTCGCTTGCGCGGGGCGACACTGTCGTCATGTCGTTGGCGCTTATTGCGCAGGCCGGCGAGGCGCCCGAAAGCTGGGGCCAACCTCACGATCAGGACGGCGTGACATTTTTTTCGCGCGCGAGAAGCGCTTCGGTCCGAGGCGGCGGGTGACGCCTCGCGCCGAAAGATGCGCCAAAGACGCCGCCCCGCCGGCGAGTTCACGAAGCTGTGATCGACAGGATTTAGAGCGAGCCCGTGAAACCATTCGTTCGAGCATCACGTAACTGCTCAGGATCGCTGGCAACGGACGATCCCGGTTCAGCACAGCGCCGGTTTCACTATTGGAGGATCAAATGACGTCTCTCAAGTTCGCCCTTCTCGCCGGCGCCCTGGTTTTCGCGGCTCCTGCTTTCGCCGCTGGCCCCTGCCCGCAGGGCAACGGCGCCGTCACGTCCGCTTCCGCCGCCAAGCCGGAAGCCGGCAATTCGACAGTGACCGCGTCCGCGGCCAAGCCCGAGGCCGGAAATTCGACGGTCACTGCTTCGGCCGCCAAGCCGGAAGCCGGCAATTCGACCGTGACCGCGTCCGCGGCCAAGCCCGAGGCTGGCAATTCGACGGTCACGGCGTCCGCCGCGAAGCCGGAAGCCGGCAATTCGACGGTGACCGCTTCCGCCGCCAAGCCCGAGCAGAACAGCTCGTTCCAGACGGCGTCGGCCGCCAAGCCCGAAGGCTCCGGCGCGGTCGTGAGCGCCTCGGCGGATTGCAAGTAACAGAGATCGATTGAATACGAACAAAAGCGGCAGGGCTCACGCCCTGCCGCTTTTTTGTTCCGTTCAAATCGGCGCGCGCTCTAAAAACCGCCGAACTTCGGGTGGCGGTTCACGTCCTTGTAGAGCAGATAGCGGAAGCGCCCCGGGCCTCCGGCGTAGCAGGCCTGCGGGCAGAAGGCGCGCAGCCACATATAGTCGCCGGCCTCCACCTCCACCCAGTCGCGATTGAGTTTGTACACGGCCTTGCCCTCGAGAACGTAGAGGCCGTGCTCCATCACATGCGTCTCGAGAAATGGAATGATCGCGCCGGGCTCGAAGGTCACGATGTTGACGTGCATGTCGTGGCGAAGGTCAGTCGGATCGGCGAAGCGCTGGGTCGCCCATTTGCCGTCCGTGCCCGGCATGGCGTTCATCGGAACGTCGGCTTCGTTGACGACGAAGGCTTCCGGCGCCTCGATGCCGTCGACCGCCTCGTAGGCCTTGCGGATCCAGTGGAATTTCGCCGGCGCCTTGCCGCCGTTGGCGATGCGCCACGACGCGCCGGCCGGCAGATAGGCGTAGCCGCCTTTCTTCATGACATGCTTGGCGGCGCCGATGGTCAGCGTCGCCTGTCCCTCCACCATGAACAGCACGCTCTGCGCGCGCGGCTCGGTGTCGGGCCGGTCGCTGCCGCCGCCGGGCGACACTTCCATGATGTAATGCGTGAACGTCTCGGCGAAGCCCGACAGCGGGCGCGCGATGATCCACAGCCGCGTCTTGTTCCAGTGCGGCAGGCAACTCGTCACGATGTCGCGCATCACGCCGCGCGGAATGACCGCATAGGCCTCGGTGAAGACCGCGCGGCCGGTGAGCAGGTCGGTCTGCGGCGGATGCCCGCCCATCGCGGAATAATAGCTGCGCTCCATCTTGTCCTCTTTCCCTGCGCTCATGGCGCAAGCGACAGCCGTTCGGCTGCGCCCAACTCATATTCCTCGAGATTGTTTCCCGGCCCCGCGCGGTCGACGACCAGGAACAGGCTGTCCGCATCGAGCGCGAGCAGCGGATGGTGCCAGACGTTGCGCGCGTAATTGACGCCCTGCCGGCCCGTCGCCCGAAAGGCGCGATAGCTCGCCGCATCGCGCGGATCGTCGCAGACGACGACGAGCCACGGTCGCGCCCGCATCGGCGCGAACAACTGGCTGCCCAGCGGGTGGCGCTCCATCAGCGCGATCTCGATCGGCGCGGGGCGTGGTTGCGCGGTGAACAGGCTGACGTTGACGCTGCCGCCCTGCGTCGCGACGTCGATGCGCGCCTGCCCGTCGCAACGCCGCGCGAAACCCTGGTTGATCGTGATGTGTCTTGCGCCCTCGGCGTCGATGACGTCGCCGAACGGCGCGAAGGCGTCGCGCGTCAGCGCTTCGATATCGAGCGCTCGCGTCATTTCGCAGCGAGCCATTTGGCGAGCACGATACGTTCCTCGCGCGTCATTTCCGTGATGTTGTTCGGCGGCATGGCGCTCGTCAGCACCGCCTGGATGCGCACGAGTTCGGCGTTGCCGGCGATGTTTGCCGGCGTGTCCAGCAGCACGCCCTTGGGCGGCGCGGCAAGGCCCGCCCATGCCGGCTCGGCCGCGTGGCACATGGCGCAGCGGCTCGTCAGCACCTCCTCGACATCCTTCGGCACATGCGCGCGCACAGCCGCGACGGCGGGCGTCGTCAAAGCCGGCATGCCGAGCTTCTGGCGGCCGAGCGGATTGGACAGCATCGACAGCCAGACGGCGACGAGAATCGAAATCGCGGCGACGCCCCACGCCCACCACTTGTCGCCCTTGCCGGCATGGCGCTGGTTGTAGAAGTAGCGCACGTGCGCGCCCGCGATCAGCACGAAGCCGACCATCAGCCAGGCGTAGGGCGACATGAAGGTCATCGGGTAATGGCCCGAGATCATCAGGAACAGCACGGGCAGGGTGAGATAATTGTTGTGCGTCGAGCGCGTCTTGGCCTGCTTGCCGTATTTCGGATCAGGCTTGCGGCCCGCGATCAGGTCGGCGACGACGATCTTGGTGTTGGGGATGATGTTCATGAACACGTTGCCGGTCATGATCGTGCCCATCAGCGCGCCCGTATGCAGAAGCGCGCCTCTGCCTGAGAACATCTGCTGGAAGAAGAAGGCCATCGCCATCACGAAGGCGAAGCCGACGGCCGCGAGCGCGACCTCGTTGTTGGCGAGCGGCGACTTGCACAGGAAGTCGTAGACGAACCAGCCGAGCGCAAGACCGCCGACGCCGATGGCGGCCGCCTGCCACGGCGTCAGCGCCCGGATGCTGGGGTCGATGAGATAGAGGTCGGCGCTCAGATAATAGACCCAGACGAGCAGCGAGAAGCCGGAAATCCAGGTCGAATAGGATTCCCATTTGTGCCACATGAGCTCGGCCGGCATCCTGTCGGGCGCGACCAGATATTTGCGCACCTGGTAGAAGCCGCCGCCGTGCACTTCCCAGGCTTCGCCGCCCTTGCCGGCGGGGATTTCCGGAATGGCGCGCAAGGCCGCGTCGAGGTGCATGAAATAGAAGGACGAGCCGATCCAGGCGATGCCGGTGATGATGTGGGTCCAGCGCAGAAGCAGCCCGCCCCATTCCAACGCGATCGCGTCCATGCCCGCTTCTCCATGCCTCGCCCTGCCACTCTAGGCCGGCGGCGCGCATCACGATATTGTTGGAAAGCGCGTAGACTTTCAAACGGGATCGACGAATGCTCTCGCTCGACAACATCAGGGTTTTCGTCCGCGCCGTGGAGCTCGGCTCCTTCTCGGCGGCCGGTCGCAGCATGCGATTGTCGGCCGCCGTCGTCAGCCATCGCATCCGCAGCCTGGAGAAGGCGCTGAGCTGCCGGCTGTTCAATCGCACGACGCGCAAGATGTTCCTGACCGAGCAGGGCCGCGTCTTCTACGAGCATTGCCTGGACGTTTCGCAGGCGCTGGAGCGCGCCGAGGCCAGCGTCTCCGACAAGGGCGCGCCGCCGCGCGGCCTGTTGAAGGTGACGGCGCCGCTCGGTTTCGGCCAGCGCGTGGTCGCGCCCTTTCTGCCGCGCTTCCAGGCGCGCTATCCCGAGATCGACGTCACGCTGCGGCTTTCGGACTATCTCGTCGATCTCTTCACCGAGGCGGTGGACGTCGCGGTCCGCATGGACAGGCTGCCCGATTCCTCGCTGATCGTGCGCAAGATCGCGGATGTCGAACGCGTGCTCTGCGCCGCGCCCGCCTATATCGAAAAGCGCGGCGCGCCGAAGTCGATTTCCGATCTGGAAAAGCACCGCTGCCTGATGCTCCGTTATCCCGGCTCGCGCCAGTTCCGCTGGACTTTCCAGCGTGGCGGACGAACTGTCTCCGCGATGGTGTCGGGCGGCCTCGACGCCGACGCGGGCGACGTGCTGACGCAATGGGCGCTCGCCGGCGAAGGCATCGTCATGAAACCGCTGTTCGAGGTTACGGAACATTTGCGCGCCGGGGCGCTGGTCGCGGTTCTTCCCGAGAATCCGCCGACGCCGGTGACGCTGGCCATCCTCCACGCCTATCAGCGCATGGTGCCGCCGAAGGTGCGCGCTTTCGCCGACGCTCTTGCCGACGAAGCGCGCGACCATATCGAGACCGCGCTGGCCGAGGCGCGGCCGGGCAAGGCCCGAAAACGCCGCGCCGCCAGCGACGATTGACGCGCGGGACACGCGCGCAGTTTCAAAAAATATTTGAATGTGGAACGATTGCACGCTGCTAGAATGATAGCAGCAGGGAGCAGGCTATGGGCCGTCTGTCGACGCATGTGCTGGATATTCAGGCCGGGCGGCCGGCCGCCGACGTGGCGATCGAACTCGTGCGCATCGGCAGGGACGGCGCCGCATCGCCCGTCAAGACGGCCCGCACCAACGCCGACGGCCGCACCGACGCGCCGCTGCTCGCGGGCGACGAACTGACGACAGGCGTCTACGAAATCCGCTTCCACGCCGGCGAGTATTTTCGCGCGCTAGGCGCAAACCTGCCCGAACCGGCCTTTGTCGACGTGGTGCCGATCCGCTTCGGCATCGCCGACGCATCAGGCCATTACCATGTGCCGCTGCTCGTCTCGCCCTGGGCGTTTTCGACCTATCGGGGCTCCTGACAATGGCGGCCTATCCGCGCGACATGACCGGTTACGGCGAGACGCCGCCGCACGCCCGCTGGCCGGGCGACGCGCGCATCGCGTTGCAATTCGTCGTCAATTACGAAGAAGGCGGCGAGAACAACATCCTGCATGGCGACGCCGCCTCCGAGGCCTTCCTGTCGGAGATCGTCGGCGCGCAGCCCTGGCCCGGCCAGCGCCACATGAACATGGAATTGATCTACGAATATGGCTCGCGCGCCGGCTTCTGGCGCCTGCTGCGCATGTTCCGCGAACGCGCCATGCCGGTCACCGTCTTCGGCGTCGCCACCGCGCTCGCCCGCAATCCGGCAGCCGTCGCGGCGATGAAGGCGGCGGGTTGGGAAATGGCCAGCCACGGCCTCAAGTGGATCGACTACAAGGACGCGAGCGCGGAGAAAGAGCGCGCCGATATCGCCGAGGCGATCCGCCTGCACACGGAAATCGTCGGCGAGCGCCCGCTCGGCTTCTATCAGGGCCGCACGTCCGAAAACACCATTCCGCTGACGATGGAGGAAGGCGGCTTTCTCTACAGCGCCGACGTCTACGCCGACGAGCTGCCCTACTGGCATGACGACGGCAGGCGCCAGCAATTGCTCGTCCCCTATACGCTCGACGCCAACGACATGCGTTTCGCCACGCCGCAGGGCTTCAATGCGGGCGACCAGTTCTTCGCTTATCTGAAAGACAGTTTCGACACGCTCTACGCCGAGGGCGACGACCGGCCGAAGATGATGTCGGTCGGCCTGCATTGCCGCCTCGTCGGCAGGCCGGGCCGCGCCGCGGCGCTCGCGCGCTTTCTCGATTATGTGCGCGGCCATGCGCGCGTCTGGGTCGCGACCCGCCTCGACATCGCCCGCCACTGGATCAAGACGCATCCGCCCGAAGGCGGCTATGCGCCGAGCCGCATGGGCCGCGCGCTGTTCACGCAAGTGTTCGGCGACATCTACGAGCACACGCCGCAGATCGCGACGCGCGCGCATGAGAAGGGACTCGGTCCGGCGTGCGACACGGCAGGCGGTTTGCACGAAGCCATGGCGATCGTCGCGCGGGCCATGTCGAAGGACGAGAAGCTGGCGCTGATCCGCGCCCATCCCGATCTCGCGGGTCGTCTTGCGCTCGCCAAGAGCCTGACGGCCGATTCCACGAAGGAACAGGGCTCCGCCGGTCTCGACCGGCTGACGGCGGCGGAGCTCGCGCGCTTCACCGAGCTCAACGATTCCTACAAGGCGAAGTTCGGTTTCCCCTTCATCATGGCGGTGAAAGGCGCGACCAAGGACGATATTCTGGCCGCGTTCGAGCGTCGCATCGGCCATGCGCCGGACGAGGAATTCAACGAGGCGCTGACGCAGATCGAAAAGATCGCGCTGCTGCGCCTGCGGGACAGATTGCCGGCGTAAACGGGCGCCGGTCTTGCATGTGCAGCGAACGTCAGATTCGCGCACCTAACTGGGAGAGGCGACAATGAGCCAAACGACGGACCACGGCGTGGACGAAGTCCTGCCGCCGCAGCGCCTCGCCGCGCTCGGCATCCAGCATGTTCTGGTCATGTACGCCGGCGCGGTGGCCGTGCCCTTCATCATCTCGGGCGCGCTCGGCCTTTCGCCGGAACAGCGTACACTGCTCATCAACGCGGATCTCTTCGCCTGCGGCCTGGCGACGATCGTACAGTCGCTCGGCTTTCCCGGCGTCGGCATTCGCCTGCCTGTCATGATGGGCGTCACTTTCGCCTCCGTCGCGCCCATGCTCGCCATGATCGGCGCCGGCAAGGCCGCCGGCGCGACGCCTGTTGCCACGCTGCTCAACATCTACGGAGCGGTGATCGCGTCCGGCGTCTTCGCCTTTCTCGTCGCGCCGCTCGTCGGCAGGCTCATTCGCTTCTTCCCGCCGGTGGTGACAGGCACGATCATCGCCGTCATCGGCATCACGCTGATGCGCATCGGAGTCGGCTGGGCGGGCGGCGCCCTGCCGACCATCAAGAAGCCGGTCGACGGCGTGCTCGGCGACTTCCCCAATCCCGCCTTCGGCCACCCCGAAAACCTCGCCATCGCGGCCATTGTTCTCGTCGCCATTCTGCTGATCTCGCGCTACGCCAAGGGCTTCTTCGCCAATATCGCGGTTCTGCTCGGCATCATCGTCGGCGCTGTCGTCGCGCTGGCGCTCGGCAAGGTGAACACGGGTCTGATCGCCAATGCGCCGTGGTTCGGATTGGTCTATCCCTTCCAGTTCGGCATGCCGACCTTCGACTTCTGGTCGATCGTCACCATGTGCATCGTCATGATCGTGGTCATGGTGGAATCGACCGGCATGTTCCTCGCGCTCGGCGAAATGACCGGCAAGAACGTCGATTCGAAAGAGCTGACCAAGGGCCTGCGCGCCGACGGCGTCGGCACGATCCTCGGCGGAATCATGAACACCTTCCCCTACACGTCTTACTCGCAGAACGTCGGCCTCGTCGGCGTCACCGGCGTGCGCTCGCGCTGGGTGGCGGTGGCCGGCGGCGTGATCTTGCTGATCCTCGGCCTCATTCCGAAGCTCGCCTCGATCTTCGGCGCGATCCCGGTCAGCGTGCTCGGCGGCGCCGGGCTCGTCATGTTCGGCATGGTGGCTGCGACCGGCATCCGCATTCTCGCGAGCGTCGACTACACCGGCAACCGCAACAACCTGATGATCGTCGCGCTCGGCATAGGCTTCGGCATGCTGACCATGGTGGCGCCGAACTTCTTCGAGGCTTTCCCGAAGCAGTTCAAGCCGCTGCTCGAATCCGGCATCCTGTTGACGACCATCGTCACCGTCGCGCTCAACGCCTTCTTCAATGGCGCGGGGTCGACGGAAACGAAGAAGGCCGAGGCGCACTGATTGAGCTTGTCCCTCTCCCGCGAGGCGGGAGAGGGTGCCCGCGAAGCGGGGTCGGGTGAGGGCGCTGCGGTTCTCACCAAAGTTTGTGAAGCCGCGCCTCCCTCATCCGTCACGCGTTCCGCGTGACACCTTCTCCCGCCTCGCGGGAGAAGGAAGCCCCCTACAGATGCAGCCCGCGCAACACCTGCGTAAACGCGATCTGGTCCGCCGTCGGCGCCGCCGGCGCGCCGTCCTTGCCGGCGGTGTCCGGGAACATGCGGAAGGCCGTGTTCATCACGATATGAGCCATGTTCGGCAGGAGCGCGTGCATGACCTGCCCGAACCGCCCGAGCCGCGTGGCGACGCGCGACTGGCGATGAATGATGGCGTCGATGATGAGGTCGGCGGCCTCGTCCGGGTCGAGCGTCGGCACGCTGGCGTAGAATTTCGTCGGCGCCGTCATCGCCGTGCGCACCAGCGGCATGTTCACGTTGGTGAAATGCACGCCGCGATCCAGAAACTCGGACGCCGCGCAATTGCTCCACGCCTCCAGCGCCGCCTTCGAGGCGACATAGGCGGAAAAGCGCGGCGCATTGGTCAGCACGCCGATGGAGGAGACGTTGACGATATGGCCTTCGCGCCGCTCGGCCATGCCGGACAGCAGGCCCATCGTCACCTGCACCGCGCCGAAATAATTGACCTTCATCGTGCGTTCGAGATCGTGGAGTCGATCGTAGGAATGCTCGATCGAGCGCCGGATCGACCGGCCGGCGTTGTTGACGAGTATGTCGACGCCGCCATGGTCGGCGGTCAGCCGCGCGACGAATTTCGCGCAGGCCTCGGGATCGGCGATGTCGGCGCTGTAGGTGTGCAGCGTGAGCCCGTCGGCGGCGAATTCGTCCTTCGCCTCCTTCAGCGCGGCCGCGTCGCGTGCGCAGATGATCGTGGTCGCGCCGGCCTGCGCGAGCTTGTGCGCCACCGCCTTGCCGATGCCGACCGAACCGCCCGTCACCAGTACGCGCTTGCCGGCCACCCGTCCGCGCAGGGAACGGTCGAGGAAGAGATCGGGATCGAGATGGCGCTCCCAATAATCCCAGAGCCGCCAGGCGTAGTCCTCCAGCCGCGGAACCTTGACGCCGCCCTTGGCGAGAACCTTGTGCGTCTCGCGGCTGTCGAAGCGCGTCGGATAATTCACGAAGGTGAGAATGTCGTCGGGCAGGCCGAGTTCGTGCAGCGCGAGCTTGCGGATGCGCCGGAAGGGCGTGAGGCTCATCAGCCCTTTCGCCAGAGCGCCCGGAATGAAGCCGAACATCGCCGCGTTGATGCGCAGCGTGAATTGCGGCGCGTGCGCGGCGCGCGCGAACAGGTTCAGCATCTCGCCGAGCCGCAGCGGCGCCGGGTCGGTGAGATGGAAGGCGCGGCCGTCGAGATCGGGCGCGGCGACGAGATAGTCGAGAGCGTCGACCACGAAATCGACGGGCACGACATTGATGCGTCCGCCTTCGAGGCCGATCGCCGGCAACCATTGCGGAAGCGCGTGCCGCATCTTCTGGATGAGTTTGAAGAAGTAGTAGGGCCCGTCGATCTTGTCCATTTCGCCGGTGCGCGAATCGCCGACGACGATCGCCGGACGGTAGATGCGCCAGGCCATCTTCTTCTCCGCGCGCACGAGGCGTTCGGATTCGTGCTTGGAGCGGAAATAGGCGTGTTCGAGGTGGCGGGCTTCCTCGAACATGTCCTCGCGGAACACGCCTTCGTAGAGGCCCGCCGCGGCGATCGACGACACGTGATGGAAGCGTTTCACGCCGGCGGCGCGTGAAAAATCCAGCGCATTGCGCACGCCGCCGACATTGGCGCGCTCGACATCGACGGGGTCGGCGGTCAGGTCGTAGATCGCCGCCAGATGCACGAAATGATCGATCTTGCCCTTGAGCTTGCGGATGTCCTTGGGGTCGACCCCGAGCTTCTCGGCGGTGATGTCGCCTTGCACGGCGACGATGCGCCCGTCCGTGTCGCCGCAGAATTCCCGCAGGCGCTCCAGCTTTTCCTCGGATGCGTCGCGCATCAGCACGAAGACGCGCGCATCCCGGCGCGTCAGAAGCTTGCGAACGAAGCGCTTGCCGATGAAGCCGCTGGCGCCTGTTACGAAATAGATCATCGCCGCCTCCCAAATCCCGCGCGATTTTAGACTAGCCGCTCGCTTTAGGCGACGTCGCCCACAGAATTGGGCGGCGGACTCTAATTTTCTGTGGTGGATTGTCGCAATCGCGGCCTGGACATGCCGCCCGGAAGTGGACGCCGCTTTCGGGAAACGACATGTTCCAAACTCGGAAGGGCCGCAAGTTCGCAAGGGGACTTGTCATGGCCAAGAAACTCAAGGCTCTCGCCAAACACGACGACAATCTCGCGGCCACCATCCGCGAATCCGCCAATCAGATCTGGCTCGCCGGTCTCGGCGCTTTCGCCAAGGCTCAGGCTGAGGGACAGAAGGTTTTCGACGCGCTTGTGGCCGAAGGCCAGCGCGTGCAGGAAGAAACCAAGACCGCCGCCGACGAGCGCATCGCCGAGATCAAGTCGCGCGGCGCCGGCGCGTGGGACAAGCTGGAGAAGGTCTTCGAGGATCGCGTCGCCCGCGCCCTGCACAGCCTCAACGTGCCGACGCGCAAGGACATCGACACGCTGTCCAAGCGCGTCCATGAGCTCACCGAGGCGACGAACAAGATGCTGGACGAGAAGAGCGCTCGCAAGGTCGTCGCCAAGTAAGCGCTCGGCTGGATCGCTGAGGGAGGCCGCAGAAGTGCGGCCTCCCCGGTCTTGTGGAGGGAGCGATGGCCGACGCTGGGAAATCGAGGATCGGATTGGCGCTTGCGGGCGGCGGCCCGCTCGGCTCGATCTACGAGATCGGCGCGCTGGTCGCGTTGCAGGAAGCCTTCGTCGGCGTCGATTTCACGCAATGTCACGCCACCGTCGGCGTCAGCGCCGGCGCTTTCATCGCGGCGAGCCTCGCCAACGGCCTCACGCCGCGCGATCTGTGCCTGCGGTTCATCGAGAACGAGGAAAAGGCCGAGCCTTTCGAGCCGGATTTCCTGATGCGGCCGGCGCTCGCCGAATATGCGCGCCGCCTCGCGCGTCTGCCCGATCTCGCGCTCGGCGCCTTGGCCGCCTATCTCGACCGCTCGGACGCCAGCCGCCCGACGCAAGGTTTCTTCGAGGCGTTGCAGGGCTTTACGCGCGCTCTGCCCAACGGCGTCTTCGACAATGACGCGGCGGCCGACTATCTCGCCCGCTTGTTCGGCCGCAGCGGCCGCACCAACGATTTCCGCGCGCTGCGCCACAAGCTGTTCATCGTCGCAACCGATCTGGATGCGGCCGAGGCGGTCGTGTTCGGCTCGTCCGGCTACGAGGACGTGCCGATCTCCGAAGCGGTCAAGGCGAGTTCCGCGCTGCCCGGCCTCTACCCGCCCGCCCGCATCGGCGAGCGCGACTATGTCGACGGCGCGCTCAAGAAAACCCTCCACGCATCAGTGGCCTTGAAAGCGGGCGCAAAGCTGCTGGTCTGCGTCAATCCGCTCGTGCCCTTCAACGCGCGGCTGAAATCCGGCGAGGCCAAGGGTTCCCCGACGCGACTCTCGGACGAAGGGCTCGTCACCGTCCTGTCGCAAACCTTCCGCGCGCTCATCCAGTCGCGCATGAAGGTCGGCATGGACCGCTATGCCCATGAGTTTCCCGACGCCGACATCATGCTGTTCGAGCCGGCGCGCGACGACACGATGATCTTCTTCGCCAACGTCTTCAGCTATGCCGATCGGCGGCGCCTCGCCGAACACGCCTACAGCCATACGCGGGCGCAACTCCGCTCCCGCGCAGGCGAACTCGAGCCGGTTCTCGCCCGGCACGGCCTGCGCCTCGACCATGCCGCGCTGAGCGATCCCGACCGCCGCCTCATCGCCGCGCCGGGCCGGCGGGCCACGGGTCTTGCCGCCGAAACCCGACGGCTCGAGGCGGCCCTCGGCCGTCTCGACCATGCGCTGGCTCAAGGCGCGTCCGCCCCGACCCGTGACAGGATCGCGAAGACGGGTAGGAGGGCGGATGGCGGCAAAGCCAAAAAGAAGGACGCGCGAGCGAATTCTTGAGACCGCGCTCGCCCAGTTCAACGCGCACGGCGAGCCGACGGTGACGACGGCGGCGATCGCGCTCGAAATGGGCATCAGTCCCGGCAATCTCTACTATCACTATCATTCCAAGGAAAAGATCGTCGAAGACCTGTTCGCGGCCTTTCGGACGGAGATCGAGGAAACGCTGACCGCGCCCGAACTGCGCCTGCCCGACGCCGAGGATTGCTGGCTTTTCCTGCATCTCGTGTTCGAGGCGATCTGGAAGTACCGCTTCGTCTATCGCGACATCAACGAGCTGATCGCGCGCTATCGCTGCGTCGAGACGCAGTTCAAGCGCATCCTCGCGCACAAGATCCGCGTCGCGCGCGAGATCATGACCGGTCTCGTGCAGGCGGGCCAGATGAAGGCGACGCCGGGCGAAGTCGCGCTGCTCGCCGAGAACATGGCGCTGGTCGCCACCTATTGGCTCTCCTTCGAATTCGCGCGCAATCCGCGCGCGCCGCAGGATGGCCACGGTCTCGGGCGCGGCGTGTTTCAGGTGCTGGCGCTCGCCGCTCCCTATCTCGCCCCCCGTGAACGCGAATTGCTCGATCAAGTGGCGACCCGATACGCAAACTGAGAGGAAATGCAGATGGCCAAGAGCGCGTGGAAGAAATTTCCTTATTCCGACAAGGCCTACGACTACGCCGGCCCCGCGCTGAAAAAGGCCTGGAGCGCGCTGCATCGCGGCGATTGCGAACCTTTCCCCGATGAAGCCTGGGTGAAAAAGGCGATCGAGGCGCATCCCAAGCTCGATCCGAAAATGCCGCCGGCCAAGGCCGCCGAGGCGCTGCAATCGGCCTGGCGCGCCTACCATGCCGGCGATTTCGCCGCGGCGGCGGAGCAGGGCGAGGCGCTCGGCCCGCTCGGCTTCAACGCCGCCAACAAGGCCGCCAACATCTACGCCACCTATCTCGAGACCGACGATGCGCGGCAGCTCGAAATCTTCCAGCAATCGGCGGCGCGCGCGGAAAAGCTGCAGGCGATCGCCAGGGATTTTCCCAACGCCTTCTATTTCCACGCCTCCGCGCTCGGTCGCTACGGGCAGGGCATATCGGTGGCCAAGGCGCTGGCCATGGGTCTCGGCGGCAAGATCAAGGCCAGCCTCGACAAGGCGCTGGCGCTCGCCCCCGACCACGCTGAAGCCCATATTGCGCTGGGCGCCTACAACGCCGAGGTCGTCGCCAAGGTCGGCGGCCTCGTCGCGGGGCTGACCTACGGCGCGAGCAAGGATTCCGCGATCAAGCATTTCGAGACGGCGCGCAAGCTCACGCCGGATTCGGCGATCGCGCGCATCGAGCAGGCCAACGGGTTTGTGTCCCTCTACGGCAAGTCGAAGCTCGACGCCGCCACCAAGCTCTACAAGGAGGCCGCCGCCTGCAAGGCGCACGACGCGATGGAGCGGCTCGACCAGCAATCCGCGATCGACGAACTGGAGGATTGACCGGCGCGGAGGGCGCGTCGGCGTTGTGCGCTTTGTCGCCGCCGCGGCGCGCCCTTGCGACCATCCTGGCGTTGCGCAGGCCGGCTGCGCGCCGGCGCGCGAGGCGACGATGGCGGATCCGAACGAACGGCGCATCGCCCATCCCGTGGCGCTGACTTTTTGGGCGGCGCTGCTCGCCTGCCTCGCGCTGGCGGTCGTTCTCTTGCCGATCTACGCCGTGCCGTGACCGCTCGATTTCCCGGGAGCGCGGCCCTTTAGCGCCCGTCCTGCGGTCGCGCCACGGCCTTGGCGAGATCGGCCTCCATGATCGGAATCCAGCCGCGCCTGTAGGCGTCCACCCTGTCGGTCGCGGCGAGCGGCTTGATGATGGCGAGCGCCTGTTCGATGTCGGCGCGGCCCTCCGCGCCTTTCAGCCTGCCGAGACTCCATAGAGCGAAAACCGCAATGAGCCGCGTCTGGATGTCGTCGGGATTGCGTTGCAATATCCTTTGGCAAATATCCAGTTCGGCCTGAAACGCGCGCCGCGCGCCGTCCATGTTGCCGGCCTTCTGGCTGATCAGGCCGATGCGCTCGTTGCTGATCGCGAGATCGCGCTGCCACATCGTGTTGAGCGGATCGCGCGCCGCGAGAGGCTCGATCGCCGCCAGTCCCTTTTCGTAGGCGTCGCGCGCTTCGGCGTTGCTGTTCTGGTCGCGCAGGATATCGCCGATCTTGTTGTGGCTGACCGATATGTCGCGCCGCCACTGCGTGTTCAGCGGATCGCGCACGGCGAGCATTTCGCGGATCGCCAGGCTCTTGCGATATTCGGCGAGCGCGCTGGCCTTGTCGCCCTGATCGCGCAGGACGTTGGCGATCTTTTCGCGGCTGACGGATATGTCGCGCTGCCACAGCATGTTGCCGGGGTCGACCTTGGCTAGGTCTTCGCGCAACGTCAGGCTCTTCTGGTATTCGACGCGCGCGCCGGGCAGGTCGTCCTGATCGGCGAGAATGTTTCCCATCTTCTCGTGACTGACCGACAGGTCGCGCTGCGCGAGACGATCCGACTTGTTGCGCGCGAAAAGCGTCTCGCGGATGCCGATGCTCTTGCGGAACGCGTCGAGCGCGCCGGTCTTGTCGCCATCTTCGCGCAAGGCGTCGCCGACCTTCTCGTGACTGACGGCCAGGTCGCGTTGCAGGATGGTACTGGACGGGTCTTTCGTCGCGAGCGCTTCGGCGATGGCGAGATCCTTGCGGAATTCGACGAGCGCCTCGGCGAGCTTTCCCTGATCCAGCAGGACATTGCCGATATTGATATGGCTGACCGAGAGATCGCGGCGCCTGTCCACGTTTTCGGGATCGCGCGCGGCGAGTTCCTCGCCGAGGCGAAGACCCTCGCGATAGCGCGCCAGGGCTTCCGCGGTCGCGCCCTGCGTCCGCAGGGTCGTCCCGATCTCGTCGAGCATGACCTTGCGCGTCCGCTGCAATTCCGGCCGGTCGGGCGCCGATCGTGCGAGACGATCGACGACGCCGCTCACCCGGTCGAGAATGCGCATGCCCGTCTCGGTGCGCATTCCCTCGACATCGCGCAGGCCCTGCGTGATGTCGAAAATCAATCCGTCGACGGCGCTCTTGGCGGCGCCGAAATTGCGTTCGGCGATTTCGCTCTGTCGTTGCGCCTCGTGCTTCTGCGCTTCGGCCTCGGTCTTCTGTTGCTCGGCCTCGCGCCATTTCCAGATCGCCGCCGCCCCGACGATCGACACGGCGACGACGGCCGCGAAGGCGCCGCGCAGCAATCGCTTCTGCAGGGCTTCGCGCTGCGCCCGTTCCGCTTCCGCGCGTTCGCGCAACGCCGCTTCGGCCGCGCCGCTTCGCGCGATGAAGTCACGCTCGGCCTCGTCGAGGTCTTCGGCGTGGGTGGCGAGCCATGCCTGCGCCTGCGTCAGCGGCGCGCCGCGCAACAGCAGGTCCTCGCTCTCGGCGCCCTCGCTCCATTCGTGGCGCTTGCTCTCGACGCCGGTCTTCCACACCAGGAAGCTCTGGCGCGACGCCACCCATTCGCGCAGGCGTCCCCACCGCTTGAAGATCGCCTCGTGCGCCACTTCCGCATAGGTTTCGAGCCCGCCGCGCTGCGCGGTGACGATAAGGCGGTTCGGCGCGTCGGCGAGTTCCGAGACGAGCCGCCATTCGGCGTCCGAAAACTCGGAGCGCCGCGCGCGCCGGCGCACCGGCTCGCCGTCCTCGCGCACGGAGGCGAGCTTGAGCGTGAAGATGCGCTCGATCTCCTTGACCGCCACGCGGTGCGTGTCGAAGAAGGCGTCGGCGCGATGCGCCAGCACGCGGCCGAGTTCGATGGAATTGGCGCGCAGCCGCAATATGCCGTCGCCCCGCCGCACCATGTCCGACCACATGTCCTCGAGCATGTAGGACATCAGCGTCAGCGCGCCGGCGTCGGCCGTCGATTCCTCGTCTGCGCGCGCGGCGATGTCCGCGCCGAGATTTGGCGGATCGAAGCGCGCGCCGAGCCGTCGCGCCGGCTCCTCGACGATGAGCCGCAGCGTTTCGGCGCGCACCGGCGGCACGTCGATGCGGCGATGGGCGTCGAACAGGGCGCGATCGGCGTGCAATTCGCCGGTGAAATCCGCGCGCAGGCTCATGAGGACCGACAGCCGCGGGTCGCGCGCGCCCTCGACGAGGATTTCCGAAAAGCGCCTGCGCGGGCTAGCCTCGGCGCGGACGTAGAGCTCTTCGCCCTGGTCGACGTAGACGAGAAAGCCCGACGGCGCCTCGCGGCCGATCTCGCCGAGCCGCTTCAGCGTCGCCGCCATCAGGCCGGCGAGCGAGGACGACCCGTCCATGAGATTGGCGACCCAGCCCGAGCGGCGCCGTTCGGCGTCCGGGTCGGTCGCGTCGTACAGCCACTCGTTCTCGAACTGCCGCACCAGTTCCTCGACCGGCCTTTCGCCGGGCGTCATGCGCAGGAAGCACCAGCGCCGGCTCTCGCTGAAACGGGCAGGCCAAGGGCTGATGGTCTGGGCCGGCCAGGCCTGGCGCTTGAGCGCGGCGATGACGCCGGCCTGCGCCAGCGAGGATTTGCCGACGCCGGAATTGCCGATGAGCAGCGCGACGCTTTCGGGCGTGTCGGCCAGCGCGCCGAGGGTCGCGGCCGTCTCCGCCTCGCGGCCGAAGAAATAGTCGCTGTCGGCCTCCGTCATCGCGAGCAGGCCGAGATAGGGCCGCGCGTGCCGCCACAATTCGGCAGGCCCGGAAGCCGCGCCCGACGCGCCGTCGAGGAGCCTGGCGACGGCGTCGTCGGAGGCCGGGTCGGCCGCGACCGTCCAGTGCAACTGCCCGAGGAAGGGCAGGCCGGGCGCGGGCTGCCCCGCCGCGAGCAGGAACAGGAGGCGCCGGTCCGGCCGGTTCAGGTCGCGATCCAGCGCCTCGTAATATTCGAGCACCTGCCACCGCCCGAGGCCCTTGTCGCCGACGAGCAGGAGAAAGACGTCGGCCGCGGCGATTTCCTGCGCCAGCGTCGGCAGCCAGTAGCCGCCCGCGCGCAGGCTGGCGGGCGCGAAGAATATCTGGGAATCGGGCAAGCGCGTCCGCAGGGCGCTGGCGACGCGGTCGGCGAGCGCCTGATCCTGGGAATTGTAGCTGACGAACCAGCGCTGACCCATGCGCCCCCCGACAGGTCAGCCGAAGTCTATGCGACTGGCCTGCCCGCGCGCAATCGCCTTCCCGGGCGCGTCAGGCCCGCAGCCGCTTCGCGCGCTTGCGCATGACGGGCGCGTCCTCTTCCGGCTCCTTGCCGGCCGGCGCCGTCTTGCGCGGCGCCTCTTCCTCCTGCGCCTCCGCTTCCTCCCGCTCGTCGGCGCGCGCGGAAGCCTCGAGCAGCACGTGGTAGAGATAGCCTTCGAACTCGCGCTCGAAACGGCCGATGATCGCCTCCGGGTCCGGCGTCAGCGCCGTGTCGGTAATGAGCCCGAACTGCACGTTTCCGGCGTAGGACAGGATCGACACGCCCATGCCGATGTCGCCGGATTGCGGCACCCAGAACATCACCTGCTTCACCGGGCAGCCGGCGATCCTGATCTGCTTCTGCGGGCCCGGCACGTTGGTCATGACGGCGGTCGCGCGCGAGATCAGAAGATCGAACAATTGATCCTGCGCCAGCTTGGGGGCGAGGCCGAGCGCGCCGAACAGCCCGAGCGTCACCGGCGGTTCGTAGCTGCTCTTGAGCTGGAGCATCCGCCGGCGCACTTCGGCGAGCCTCTCCAGCGGATCGGCGAAGCCGACCGGCAGTTCGACGCCGAGGATGCCGAAGCGGTTGCCGAGTTCGTCCTCCGCGCCCGGCGGCCGCAGGTTGATCGGCACGAGCGCGCGCAGTTCGACGCCCCGGCTCTCGTCGCCCTTGTCCTCGAGATAGGCGCGCAGCGCGCCGGCGACGCAGGCGAGCAGAATGTCGTTGATCGAACAATGCAGCGCCCAGCTCGCCGCCTTCACCTCGGTAAGGCTCAAGGGGCGCGTCCAGGCGACCTGCTTGGCGCCCTGCGGCTTGCCCTTGAACCGCGTCTCGCTGTCGCTGGGCATGGCGAGCAGCCAGGCGAGTTCGCTGGCGACGCCCACGCCGGTCTTCAGCAGCTTCGCCGCGCGCGTCGGGCTCGTGGCGATCGCCAGCGCTTCGCGCAGCGCGCTGCCGGTGAGTTTCGCGCCCGTCTCCGCCGCGCCGGCGAGCGGCGCGACCAGGCTCGACAGCCAGCCTTCCTCGTGATGGTCGTGATGCGGCGCGGGCCGGGAATCCTCGCCGTCGTCGGCGAGCCCCAGCAGCACCTTCATCAGCGCGATGCCGTCGCCGATCGCATGATGGATGCGCGAGATGATCGCGGCGCCGCCCTCGTATTTCTCGACGATGATCGTCTGCCACAGCGGGTGGTTGGGATCGAGCGGTTCGCTGGCCAGTTGCGCGACGTAGCGTTGCAGCGCCTTCTCGCCGCCGCGCCCGGGCAGGCGGGCGCGCCTGATATGGCGCGCGATGTCGAAATGGCGGTCGTCGACCCAGAAGGCGCCGGCCGGGGTCGTCACCGCGCGCTGGCGAAAGCGATGGAAGGCCAGCATGCGCTCGCCGAGCGCCGTCTCGAGCGCCTTCACGTCGACCGGGCCTTCCAGCGTCATGACGCCGACAATCATCATCAGATTGTGCGGCCGGTCCATGCGCAGCCATGCCGTATCCACCGGCGACATTCTTTCGCTATGGCTCATGCCCGCCCTCCGTGGCGCGATCATAGCCGCGGACGGGCGCACGCAAAACTGCGTGAAAGCGACGCGCGGGATGCGCCTCTTCGGCCTGCGCTCTAGGAGGCGCAGCCTAGAGGGCCCGTGCTAAGGAGGCGCATGACACATGAGGAAGCCGTAGCCCGTCTCGTCGGCGAACTCGACCGCGCCGAAAACGCGCGCGCCGCGGGCAGCGCCGATCCCGCCTTCCTTGCGCGCCGCACGGCCTTTCGCGCCTGGCAGGCGGGGCGGCTCGCGCGCACCCATGCGGATCTCTTGGCGAGCCCGCGCTTCGGCGCGGCGGCGGAATTCTTCCTCAGCGATCTCTATGGGCCGCAGGACATCAGCGTCCATACGCAGGAGGTGCGCCGCATCGTGCCGGTGATGAGCCGCACCTTGCCGGCGGCCGCGCTCGAGACCGTCGCCGACGCCATCGAACTCGATGCGCTCTCGGAAGAGCTGGACGCGGCGATGATCGCGGCGTTGGCAGAAAAGCGGGAGGCGCTCGACGCTTCAGCCTATGCCGGCGCCTACCGCGCGATCGGCCATCGCGCCGAACGCGCGCGCCAGATCGAGCTGATCGAACATCTCGGGCGATCGCTCGACGGCCTGACGCGACACCCTTTCATCGGCGCGGCGCTGAAGATGATGCGCAAGCCCGCAGAACTCGCCGGGCTCGGCGCGCTGCAATCGTTTCTGGAAAGGGGATACGCCGCCTTTCGCGTGATGCGCGGCGGCGCGGATTTCGTGGATATCGTCGCCGGGCGCGAGCGCGCGATTTCGGAGGCGCTGTTTGCCGGACAGGACGAACTGCTGAACGTCGACAGAAACGACAGCGCAGAATAGCGATGCGCGCGGAACGGAAATCCCGCGCGCATGGAATTGCGAAACGCCGTGTTACTTCGCCGGCTTCCAGGTCGTCGACGTGCGGTCGTAGGAAAATCCCGGCGCGGCTTTCAGCGAGTCCTTCGTCCCGTCTTTGGTTCGCCATCGGCGCAAATTCTCGCGGCTTGCGCAGCAGGCCGCGCGATCGCGCTCGTGGAACGAACGCTGACGTCGCTGGTTCTGGTTACGCGGGGCCGCCAAGACGGGAGCTGAACGATGTCGCTCGGCACAATTATTCTCATCATCCTTGTTCTTGCGCTCCTCGGGGCCCTGCCGACCTGGCCGTACAGTTCAGGCTGGGGCTATGGGCCGAGCGGCGGCGTCGGCCTGATCGTCGTTGTGCTCGTCGTGCTGCTGCTGATGGGCCGAATATGAAAAAAGCCGGCGCATGCGCCGGCTTTTCTTTTTCGCTACGCGCGCTCGCGCATGTCGTGGATATCAGTCGATCGAGACTTCGCCCTTGATGACCGGCCCGAAGCGCACCCACTTCTCGCCGTCGAACTCCTGCAATTGCATCTGCTTGATCGGGAAGTAGTCGGTCGCGCTCGTCGTGATCTTGATGCCGGGCAGCAGCATCGGCAGATCGAAATTGAGGCTTGCGGCCTGCTTCATCACGTTCTCGCGCGTGAGATTGTCGCCGCACTGCTTGAGCACCTGCACCATCGTCTGCGCGGCGTTGTAGCCGTAGACGTAGAGCGTCGAGTGCTTGTCGCCGTCCGGCACGTACTTGTCCATGAAGGCGACCCAGTCCTTGACGGCCTTGTCGTCCTTCCACGACGGGTCGTCCGGGTCCTTGCCGTAATTGGCGGAGATGATTCCCTTGCCGTTCTCCATGCCCGCGGGCTTCATCACCGAGCCCGTGGACTGCGACACCGAATGCAGGATGTGCACCGGCTTCCAGCCGATCTCCGCGTTCTTCTTGATCGCCATCGCCGCGAATTTCGGCGTGGTGAAATTGACGAACATGTCCGCGCCTGACGCCTTGAGCTTCAGGATCTGCGAGTCGATCGTCGGATCGGAAGTCTCGTAGGTCGTCTCGGAGACGATCAGCGTCTTGGCCTTGTCGCCGAGCCCGTCCTTGAAGCCCTTCAGCGAGTCGCGGCCGAAATCGTCGTTGGCCGAGATGATGCCGATCTTGGCGTTCGGATATTTTTCCAGCACGTGCTTGGCGTAGATGCGGCCTTCGCTCTGGTAGTTGGGCTGCCAGCCCATCGTCCAGGGATATTGCTTGTGATTGCCGAACATCGTGCCGCCGGCCGCGATGAACAGCTGCGGGAATTTCTTGGCGTTGAGGTACTTGATCGTCGCCAGCGAGGTGGCGGTGCCCAGCGGATTGAAGATGAACAGCACCTCGTCGCTCTCGACCAGCTTGCGGGTCTGCTCGACCGCCTTGGGCGGGCTGTAGCCGTCGTCGTAGGTGACGAAGTTGATCTTGCGGCCGTTGATGCCGCCCTGATCGTTGATCATCTTGAAATAGGCGGCTTCCGTCTTGCCGATCACGCCATAGGCCGACGCCGGGCCGGAATAGGCGTAGGTGTTGCCGATCTTGATCTCGGTGTCGCTTGCGCCGGAATCGTATTTCTTCTGCGCCAGCGCCGCGCCGGCCATCGCCAGCGACATCGCGCCGGCAAGACCCGCGGCGATAAACTTCGATTGCATCCTTTTTCCTCCAGCGGTCGTCCGTTGCGGGCAGTCGGCGGACAAGATTGTCCGACCGTCGCGATTGACGCTACACGATTTCTGAGGCAACCTCAAATTCAAAAAAATGCGTCCGGAAGGCGCAAATCGAGGTCAGGGGAGAAAACATGTCTTTCGCCTATTTCGACTGGATCGCCCATCATGCCGAAGTGCGCGGCGACCGCACGGCCGCGATCGACCTGGCGACGCAGCGCCGCTTCACCTATGCGCAGTTCGACGAGCGCATCGACCGTCTGGCGACGCATCTGGCCGGCCTCGGCGTGAAGAAGGGCGAGCGCGTCGCCGTGCTCGCCGTCAATTCCACCGACATTCTCGAAACGCAATTCGCCTGCTTCCGTCTGGGCGCGATCTTCACGCCGCTCAATATCCGTCTCACCGTGCACGAACTCGCCTTCATCGTGTCGGACGCCGCGCCGCGCGTGCTGGCGCACGACGGCGATTTCGCCTCCATGGCGGAGGAGCTGAAGAAACAGTGCGGCGTGCCGCATCTCCTCGCCTACGGCGCGGCCTACGAGAAGACGCTCGCCGCCTCCGACCGCCTGGCGCAGCACACGCCCTGCGCCATGGAGGACGTCTGCACCATCATGTACACGTCCGGCACGACCGGAAAGCCGAAGGGCTCGCAGACGACGCATCTGATGAACTTCATCAATTGCATCAATCTCGGCATCGGCGTGTTCATCTCGCAGAAGACGACGCATCTGTGCGTGCTGCCGCTGTTCCACACCGGCGGCCTCAATTGCTACGTCAATCCCGTCTTCCACGCCGGCGGCTGCAACATCATCATGCGCGCTTTCGATCCCGGCGAATCCCTGCGCATCATCGACGACAAGGCGATCGGCCTCACGCATTTCTTCGGCGTGCCCTCGATCTATCAGTTCATGGGCGCCCATCCGGCCTTCGCGAGCACCGATTTCTCGCGCCTGCAGATCGCCGGCGTCGGCGGCGCGCCCATGCCCGTGCCGCTCCTGAAAATCTGGGAGGCGCGCGGCCTGACGCTGGTGCAGGGCTACGGCATGACCGAGACGAGCCCCGCCGTACTCGTGCTCGACGCCGAGGACGCCGCCCGCAAGGCGGGCTCGGCCGGCCGCCCCGTGCTGCACGGCGAACTCAAGATCGTCGACGACGAAGGCAATCCGGTGAAGCCGGGCGAGATGGGCGAATTGTGGGTGAAGGGCCCCAACATCACGCCGGGCTACTGGAACCGGCCGGAGGCCAACAAGACGTCCTTCACCGATGGCTGGCTGCACACCGGCGACGCCGCGCGCCAGGACGCGGACGGCTTCTACTACATCGTCGACCGCACCAAGGACATGTACATTTCCGGCGGCGAGAACGTCTATCCGGCCGAGGTGGAGGACACGCTCTACCAGATCCCGCAGATCGCGGAAGCCGCCGTCATCGGCCAGCCGGACGGCACATGGGGCGAGACGGGCCTCGCCATCGTCGTGAAGAAGCCCGGGCAGGAACTGACCGAGACGCAGGTGATCGCGCATTGCCGCGAGCGCCTCGCGCGCTTCAAGTGCCCGAGCCGCGTTCTGTTCATCGACGCCCTGCCGCGCAACGCCACCGGCAAGGTGCACAAGCCGACGCTGCGCGCGAGTTTTCTCGAAAAGTCCGGCTGACGCGCTTTCCGGCCGGCGGTCTTGATCGCCGGCAATGCCGCGCCCATCCCGAACTGCTAGGCGTGATCTCGCGGCGCTGCGGGCGCCGGTGGAGAGACGCGTCCATGTATCGCAACATTCTCGTTCCCATCGCCGACGACAGTCTCTCCGATAGCGCGCTGGAGCACGCCACGGCCCTGTCGCGCGCGCTCGGTTCGCGATTGACCCTGATGACGCTGGCCGAGCAACCGTCGCACGATGTCCACGAGGCGGCGCAGAACGATCCTTCCGTCAGGGAAGCGGCCGTCCTGTTCGATCGCGCCGCGCGCAAGCTCCGCGCAGCCGGCGTCGCCTTCGAGACCTGCGTCTATTGCGGCGAGACGGCGTGGGAAGGCATCACGACCGCGGCCGACGACCACGGCTGCGACCTCATCGTCATGGCCTCGCGCGGCGGCGAGCATATGGACGGTTTCGTCTTCGGCAGCGTGGCCGCCTCCGTGCTGACGCGCAGCCGCGTGCCGGTGCTGGTGGTCAGAGGGCCAGCCTGAGGACCGCAGCCCGGGCTACCCCCGCCGCGTCCCTTTGCCTCGCGCGAGATAGTCCTGCGTCTCCGGCCGCGCCTCCAGCCAGCCGCCCCACTTGCGGAAGACTTTCGCCATGCGCTCGGGGTTTACGCCGAGCTGCGTCATGGCGACGCCGCCATTCACCGATTCCGCATAGTCGCAGATCAGCCCGTCGCGCAGCCGGAACCGGCTCATGCCGTCGATGACGACGCGCCTGCCCCTGAACTCTTCGCGCGTCGAGGTGAAGGAGGAGAGCGACCAGGCGTAGGCGAGATCGCCCTTCACGATCGGGCTCGAACATTTCCCAGCGGTAGTCCGGACCGGCGTCGCCGTGGAACAGATGGCTCATCATGTGCGCGATCTCCGGCCGCCCGACATGATCGCCGTAGATATAGTCGTGGTAGACGGCGTCCGGCGTGAAACATTGCGCAAAGGCCTCGCCGTCGCCCGATTCCGCCGTGCGCGTGAAGCGGTCCAGCAGTTTCTCGAATTCCGCCTGCTCCATGTCTGCGCCTCCCGCCCTTCGCCCGGCCTTTTTATTCGTGCAGCTTGCCGCACTCGCCCGGCGCCGCCAAATGTTCCCGAAATGTTCTTGCGCGAATGTCCGGCTCCGGCTACGTTGCGCGAGATGTTGGAGCGGGGGCGCAAATGGTCGTCAGGGTCGCCACGGTGGCGTTCGAGGGCATCGAGGCGCGCCCCGTCGACGTGCAGGTGCAGCTCTCCTCCGGCAATGTCGTCTTCACCATCGTCGGCCTCGCCGACAAGGCGGTGGCCGAATCCCGCGAGCGTGTTCGCGCGGCCCTGACCGCTTCCGGCCTTGCGCTGCCGGCCAAGCGCATCACCGTCAATCTCGCGCCCGCCGACATGCCGAAGGAGGGCTCGCACTACGACCTGCCGATCGCGCTCGCCGTCATGGCGGCGATCGGCGCCCTGCCGGCCGACGCGCTCGGCGGCTTCACCGTGCTGGGCGAACTCGCGCTCGACGGTTCGCTCACGCCCGTTGCAGGGGTCCTGCCGGCCGCCGTCGCGGCCAATGCGCGCGGGCACGGGCTGATCTGCCCGGCCGAATGCGGGCCGGAGGCCGCCTGGGCGTCGGGCGACATGGAGGTGATCGCGCCGCGCTCGCTCATCCAGCTCGCCAATCATTTCAGGGGAACGCAGGTTCTTTCGCGCCCGCAGCCCGGCGTGCGGCCGGCCGGCGGGGTCCTGCCTGACCTTCGCGACATCAAGGGCCAGGAAAGCGCCAAGCGCGCCCTCGAGATCGCTGCGGCCGGCGGGCACAACCTCCTGATGAATGGCCCGCCCGGCGCCGGCAAATCCATGCTGGCGCAGCGCCTGCCGTCGATCCTGCCGCCGCTGAACCCCAAGGAATTGCTCGAAGTCTCGATGATCCATTCCGTCGCCGGCGCGCTCGCCGGCGGCAGGCTCACCGACCGCAGGCCGTTTCGCGCGCCGCATCATTCGGCCTCCATGCCGGCGCTGGTCGGCGGCGGCGCCGGCGCCAGGCCCGGCGAAATCTCGCTCGCCCATCACGGCGTGCTCTTCCTCGACGAATTGCCGGAGTTCCAGCCGCAGGTTCTCGATTCGCTGCGCCAGCCGATGGAGACGGGCGAGGTCGCCATCGCGCGCGCCAATCACCGCACCGCCTATCCCGCGCGCTTCCAGCTCGTCGCCGCCATGAACCCCTGCCGCTGCGGCCATGCGCTCGATCCCGGCTATTCCTGCGCGCGCGGCCCCGTGCAGCGCTGCGCCGGGCAATACCAGTCGCGCCTGTCGGGCCCGCTGCTCGACCGCATCGACCTGCAGATCGAAGTGCCAGCCGTCTCCGCCGCCGACCTCATCCTGCCGCCGCCGGCCGAAGGCTCGGCCGAGGTCGCCCGCCGCGTCGCCGCCGCGCGCGCCGTGCAGGCCGAGCGCTATGCCGCGGTCGGCCTTGCCGGCGTCTCCGCCAACGCCGCCGCGCCGACGCGCGCGATCGAGGAACTGGCCGCGCCCGACGCCGGCGCGCAGGCCCTGGTGCGCGAAGCCGCCGAACGCTTCGCCCTTTCGGCGCGCGGCTATCACCGCGTGCTGAAGCTCGCCCGCACCATCGCCGACCTCGACGGCTCCTCCGCCGTGCGCCGCCCGCATCTGGCCGAGGCTCTCGTCTACCGCACCGGCATGGACCGCGCCGCCCACGCGGCCGCTTGAGGCGGAGCGACATCGGCGGCCGTTAACGAAGAAATCACGCGAATGCGCGCGGCAAGCCTTTCTCAACTCCGCGCCGTCACTCTGGCGACGCGCCTGCGTCAGGCGCGGGATCACGGGTCATGTCGCCGCAAATTCTCGCTCTCCTCGCCACCGGCCTTGCAGCCCTCATGGCCGGGGTCCTCCTCGGCCGTCGCCTCGCGCAGGCGGTCGGCGGCGACCGCCGCCTGCCGGCGAGTGTCGAGCAGGAGACCGAGAAACTTCGCGACGAGGTCTGGGAACTGAAGGCGGCCGCCGCCGCGCGCGAGCGCGCGGAAGCCGCCAGCGAGGCCAAGTCGCGCTTCCTGGCGACTGTCAGCCACGAAATCCGCACGCCGCTCAACGGCATCCTCGGCATGACCGATCTGCTCGCTTCCATGCGGCTCGACGCCGAGGCGCAATCCTATCTCGCCGCCATCCGCACCTCGGGCGAGGCGCTCGGCACGCTGATCGACGAAATCCTCGATTTCTCGCGCATCGAGGCGGGCCGCCTCGAACTCGACAACGCAGCCTTCGATCTCGCGCCGCTGGTGGAGGGCGTGGTCGAACTCGTCGCGCCGCGCGCGCAGGGCAAGGGCATCGAGGTGGCGGCCCATGTCGCGCCGGGCGTGCCGGCGCGTCTCGTCGGCGACGCCGCGCGCCTGCGCCAGATCCTCATCAATCTCGCCGGCAACGCGGTGAAATACACCGAGCGCGGCGGCGTCGGCCTGCGCGTCCTGCGCGGCGCCCAAGGCGCGATTCTCTTCCGCGTCGAGGACACCGGCCCCGGCGTGCCGGCCGAACGACGCGCCGCCATCTTCCAGGAATTCGAGCGCGGCGACGGCTCGGCTACCGCCGCGCACGGCGGCGCGGGGCTGGGGCTCGCCATCTCGCGCGCGCTCGCCGAGCGCATGGGCGGCGAGCTCAGGCTCGCGCGCTCGGACGCGGCGGGCTCGACCTTCGAGCTCTCGCTGCCGCTGCCCGCCGAAAGCCCGCCGCAGAGCGCCGCGCCGTCGCTGCAGGGCCGCCGCGCGCTCATCGTCGCGCAATCGCCGTTCGAGGCGCCGTTCCTCGGCGAGCAGATCGCCGCCGCCGGCGCGCTGGTCGAGCGCGCCGAGGGCGAGGACGCCGCCATGCTGGCGCTCGCCCAGCGCGATCCGCCCGATGTCGTCATTGTCGATTGCGCGCTCGGCGAGCAGGCCTCGCGCCGCATCGCGGAGGCCGCGCGCGCCGCGCACGCCGGCCGCACGCTGGTGCTCGTTTCGCCTTTCGAGCGCCGCACCATCGGCCGCAACGTGCTCGGCGCCTTCGACGGCTGGCTGGTCAAGCCCGTGCGTCACGCCTCGCTGCTCGCGCGCATTTCCGACCGTCTCGCGAGCGCAGGCGACGCGGCGCCGGCGGCCTCGGACGCGCCCGCGCCGAGCCCGCTTGCCGGACTGCGGGTGCTGGTGGCCGAAGACAACGACATCAACGCCCTGATCGCGCAGCGCTGTCTCGAACGCGCCGGCGCGATGGCCGAACGCGTCGTCGACGGCCTGGCGGCGCTCGCCGAGATCGAGGACGCGGCGGCCGGCAAGCGCACGCCCTTCGACGCCGTGGTCATGGATATTCGCATGCCGCGTCTCGACGGCCTGTCGGCCGCGCGCCGCATCCGCGCCGTGCAGGCGACGCTCGGCGTGGCGTCCACGCCGCTGATCGCGCTCACCGCCAATGCGGCGGAAGAGGACCGCCGCGCCGCGGAAGCCGCGGGCTTTGCCGCCTTCTTCGTCAAGCCGTTCGAGGCGGACGCGCTCGTGCGCGCGGTCGCGCGTCTGGGCCGCGCGGCGTCCGCGCAAGACGAAGCGCTCGGGGCCTGACGCATATCGCCGCGCAAGTTGCGGCGAGGACATGTGGCGAAAGCCGATCCCGGCTGTCACAATCCCGTTGGCAAGAACTGGCTTCGTGGCTCTACTGACCACGGAGACGATTCGATGTCGACGCGCGATGCAAGCGAAACATTCGACGCCGACCCCCCGGCGCCGCTGCGTTTCCCGAGGCGCCGCAAACAGCGCGCCACCTTCGGCGGAACATTGCTGCGCGCGGGTTCGCTGGAACTGCGGCTTGCGGAAACCAAGCAAGAAATCCGCAAGGCGCAGCGCCTGCGCTACAAGGTGTTCTACGAGGAAGGCGGCGCCGTCGCGGACCGCACGGCCGCGCTGATCCGCCGCGACGTCTGCCGCTTCGACAAGGTTTGCGACCACCTGCTCGTCGTCGATCACGCCGCGCTCGACCGGCGCGGCCGCGCGCGCCCGAAAATCGTCGGCGCCTATCGCCTGCTCAGGCAGGATGTGGCGGAGAAGAATTTCGGCTTCTACAGCGCCGGGGAATACGACGTCGCGCCGCTGCTCGCGCGCCACGCGGGCAAGCGCTTCCTCGAACTCGGCCGCTCCTGCGTGCTCGCGCCGTACCGCAGCAAGCGCGTGCTCGACCTGCTGTGGCGCGGCATCGGCCTCTACATCGAGCATTACAAGATCGACGCGATGTTCGGTTGCGCGAGCTTCGACGGCGTCGATCCCGCGCGTCATGCGCGGGCGCTCGGCTTTCTCGCGCGCTATGCGCCGAGCAGGCCCGACTGGCGCGTGCGCGCCCTGTCCGATCGCCATGTCGCCATGGCGAATGCGGCGGCGGAAGACATCGACCGGCGCAGCGCGCTCGCCGAACTGCCGCCGCTGGTGAAGGGCTATCTGCGCTGCGGCGCGACCTTCGGCGACGGCGCCGTGATCGACAGCCAGTTCGGCACGACGGATGTATTCGTCGTCATGCCCGTCGCCGACATCGATCCGCCGCGTATTCGGGCGCTTCGGCGCGGGCAAGGCGTCCGAGCCGGTCGCCGCCTGACCCGCCTTGCCAATTCCATCGCGTCCGATGATCCTCCCCGCATGGGAGGATCCATGTCGAAAGTTCTCTATGAAAAAGACGGCCGCATCGGCCGCATCACGCTCAACCGCCCCGAGGTGATGAACGCCATCGACGACGAAGTGCCGCGCCAACTGGCCGAATGCGTCGAGCGCGCCAATTCCGATCGCGGCGTGCATGTCATCGTGCTCTCGGGGAACGGCCCGGGCTTCTGCGCGGGCTACGACCTGACCTATTACGCGCAATCGAAGGAGCGGCATTCCGCCGACGACATCCCGCTCTGGGATCCCATGCAGGATTACGCCTTCATGATGCGCAACACCGAGCTTTTCATGAGCCTGTGGCGCAGCTATCGGCCCGTGGTCTGCAAGGTGCACGGCTATGCGGTCGCAGGCGGCTCGGACATCGCGCTGTGCAGCGATCTCGTCGTGATGGAGGACAAGGCGCAGATCGGCTACATGCCGGCGCGCGTCTGGGGTTGCCCGACCACGGCCATGTGGGTCTATCGCCTGGGCGCCGAGCAGGCCAAGCGCATGCTGTTCACCGGCGACAAGATCGACGGGACGGAGGCCGCGCGCATCGGCCTGGTGCACAAGGCGGTAGCGCGTGAAAACCTCGATGCGGAGGTCGAGGCGCTGGCCGAACGCATGGCCAGCGTGCCGATCAACCAGCTCATGATGCAGAAGCTGATGATCAATCAGGCGATCGAAGCGATGGGCCTCAAGCACACGCAGATGTTCGCGACCCTGTTCGACGGCATCACGCGCCATTCGCCGGAAGGCTTCAACTTCAAGCGGCGCGCCGAGGAAGTCGGCTGGAAGGAGGCCGTGCGCAACCGCGACCAGGGTACGTGGGACTGGACGACGAACCGCCCGATCAATCCGGGCGGGTGAGACGATCACGTGTCGGTGAGCTGACGCTGCGTCACGACTTGTCGCGACGACGCGAATCGATTCCCCTGCGTCGCTTCCGGAGCGGAGGACGCCGATGGGACGCGCGACATTCGTCACGCTCGATATGCTCAATGCATTGCATGTCGCGGAAATCGAAGCGGGCCTGCGCGGCGATCTCGACGCCGCCGGCCTGGAGTTCGACCGGGCCGAGGCGCTGACGCGCGCCGCGGTCGCGCAGACCCCCGCGACGCCCGGCGAGGCGATCGAGCTCCTGCGCATCGCGCGCTGGCTCGCGGGCTTCGGCGAGCTTCCGCAGGCGAGCGACGCGCTGGCGCAGGCGCTCGCCGTCAATTGCCGTCGAGGGCCTGAGCGGCCGCGCCCTGCACCTCGTGCGCGGCGCCGGAGAATTCGCATCCGCCGACCCGTGCCTCGAACAGGCGCTGGTCTCGTTCTGGCGCGGCGCGCGGACCCGCGGCGTCGACGCCGCGCAATCCTCCGACGTTTCGACGCTGGGCGCGGATTAGGCCCGCGCCGTCTGCGGCCCGCTTGCCGCCGCGCGCTGCGCGCCGTAGCGCTTGACCGCATAGGCGACCGCCAGTCCGACCGCGATCAGGACGAGCGAGACCAGCGGCCTGTACCAGAACCACGCGACCGCCACGACCAGCGGCGCGACGATCGCGGTGAGCAGCGCGGCGGCGATCCCAGCGCCGAAGCCGACGATATCGCCGATCAGCGGCACGACGTCGGCGACGACTTCGAGCGGCTTCAGCATGAGCGCGAAGGCGACGAACACCAGGATCGCGCCGACGAGGCGCAGGATCCAGGTGAGGATGCGGTTCTCGTCGGCTGCTTCCTTGAACATCTGGTCGGACGTCTTCATGCCGGTCTCGGCCATCAGCAGCCTGTCGCCGGCATGGGTCTGGTAGGGCGCAAAGCCGCCTGCCGCCTGCCGGCCGATGACGCTCGTCGGGCCTTCCGGCGCGGCGGCGAATGTGATGCGCAGGTCGCCGACGCGCGGCTGGCCCGGATTGGCGCCGATGTAGAGGCCGCCGTCATGGGCCTGCGCCTGCCCGCCGAGGCGCCCGCGCAGGCTGTTGACGAGATTGGCGTCGAGCGGCACGTCGCGCGTGGCGGAGAGTTGCGACAGGACGGGATCGTCGAGGCGGAAGGCGCCGAGCTTCGCGTCTTTGGCGTAGAATTCCTTGCCCGGATAGCGCATCTCGGGATTGGCGTGGCCGGCCGGGCGCTTGAACGACGCGGAATCGATGCGCCTGTCGGACCAGACCTGCGTGTAACTGTAGGTGGTCACGCTCTCCTCGCCGCCGCCGAGCTTCTTGCGGGTCTCGGTCTGGCTCTGCTCCTTCCACTGGTACATCTGCGCCTTGCGCTCCAGCGCGAGGCCTTCCGTCGTCACGCCGAATTCGCCGTCGCTGACGCGGCCGGGCGCCTTGGCCTCGCCCGAGACATGCACCAGCTTGCCCTCGTTGGCGGGATCGACGCGCGCGGGATCGACGCTGACGACGAGGCCCTTGCCTTCGGCGAGCGAACGATAGGTCTGCACGGCGCGGCCCTCGTTCCAGAACAGCAGCACGATGCCGACGACGAGCAGCAGCAGGCCGAACAGCACCCCCTTGATCGATTCCCAGATGCGCGCGAGCCAGGAGGTCTGCGTCGTCTCGGTGAAGGCGTCGGCCGCATCCGCGCCCGGAACGCCCTCGTTGATGTCGAAATTGCCGTCGGACATGGATGAGCCCCCGCGCCTTCAGGATCGCCGGCTTTCGGCCCGCCGCCGGCAGATCGTCGATCTGGGTTAGCAGCTTGGTCGGACGCCGAAAAGGCGGCGCTTCAGCAGAGGCGCCTTTAGTTTCCGTTGCCGGCGCTCTATGTGAAGGGCGGATTTCGCCGGCAAGAGCAGGTTCATGTCCCAACCGCACGCCCATACGCCGACCGCCGACACGCCGAGCGCCAAGCTGCGCGCGACGTCACTGGCCCAAAAGCCGCTGTTCTCGTACCGCAAGTACTGGGCGCAGCGCTTCGGCGTCGCGCCTTTCCTGCCGATGTCGCGCGCCGAGATGGACGCGCTCGGCTGGGATTCCTGCGACGTCATTCTCGTCACCGGCGACGCCTATGTGGACCATCCGAGCTTCGGCATGGCGATCATCGGCCGGCTTCTCGAGGCGCAGGGCTTTCGCGTCGGCATCATCAGCCAGCCCGACTGGCGCTCGCCCGAAGCCTTCAAGGCGCTCGGGCGCCCGAACCTGTTCTTCGGCGTCACCGCCGGGAACATGGATTCCATGGTCAACCGCTACACCTCGGACCGGCGGTTGCGCCACAACGACAGCTACACGGCCGGCGGCGAGGGCGGAAAGCGGCCGGACCGCTCGACCATCGTCTATGCGCAGCGCTGCCGCGAGGCCTATGCGGATGCGGCGCTCGTCATTGGCGGCATAGAAGCCTCGCTGCGCCGCATCGCGCACTACGACTATTGGTCGGACAAGGTGCGCCGCTCCATCCTGATGGACGCCAAGGCCGACCTGCTGATCTACGGCAATGCGGAACGCGCGCTGGTCGAGGTCGCCCATCGCATCGCCAAGGACGGTGGCAAGCGCGGCGTCGCCCAGGATTTCTCCGACATTCGCGGCCTTGCCTTCGTGCGCGAGAAGACGCCGGAGGGCTGGACCGAGGCGCCGGTCGACGATCTCGACGCGCCCGACGAAGGCGCGCGGCGGCGCGGCGAGACGAATGTCGTCATCCGCCTGCCGTCTGCCGAGCAGGTGCAGGCCGATCGCGAAGTCTTACGCGCGCGCCTCGCGCGTGCTGCACCGTGAAAGCAATCCCGGCAACGCGCGTCCGCTGACGCAGGCGCATGGCGACCGCGACGTCTGGCTGACCGTTCCGCCGATTCCGCTGACGACGGAGGAAATGGACGGCGTCTACGAGCTTCCCTACGCCCGTGGCCCCCACCCGTCCTACGCGGGCCAGAAGATTCCGGCCTGGGAGATGATCCGCCATTCCGTGACGATCATGCGCGGCTGTTTCGGCGGCTGCTCCTTCTGCTCGATCACCGAGCACGAGGGCCGGGTCATCCAATCGCGCTCCGAAGGCTCGGTCATCAAGGAGATCGAGCATATCCGCGACAAGACGGAAGGATTTACCGGCGTCATCTCCGACATCGGCGGGCCGACGGCGAACATGTATCGCATCGCCTGCAAGGACCGCGAGACCGAGGCGATGTGCCGGCGGCCGTCCTGCGTCTATCCCGACATCTGCAAGAACCTGCAGACGAGCCACGACGCGCTGATTTCGCTCTATCGCAAGGCGCGCGCCGTGCCCGGCGTGAAGAAGGTGATGGTGGCCTCCGGCGTGCGCTACGACCTCGCCGTGAAGAGCCCGGCCTATGTGAAGGAACTCGTCGAGCACCATGTCGGCGGCTATCTCAAGATCGCGCCGGAGCACACCGAGGAAGGTCCGCTGTCGAAGATGATGAAGCCGGGCATCGGCTCCTACGACAGGTTCAAGCAATTGTTCGACGCCGCGGCGAAGAGGGCCGGCAAGGAATATTTCCTGATCCCGTACTTCATCGCCGCCCATCCGGGCACGAGCGACGAGGACATGATGAACCTCGCGCTCTGGCTGAAGAAGAACAGGTACAGGGCCGATCAGGTGCAGACCTATCTGCCCTCGCCGATGGCGCTGTCGACCGCCATGTATCATTCGGGCTTCAATCCGCTGAAGCCCGTGCGGCGCGGCGTGTCGGAGGCGGTGGACGCCGTGAAGGGCCTGCGCCAGCGCCGCCTGCACAAGGCCTTCCTGCGCTACCACGATCCCGAGAACTGGCCCGTGCTGCGCGAGGCGCTGAAGGCGATGGGCCGCACGGACCTCATCGGGCCGGCCAAGCATCAGCTCGTGCCGGCCTGGCAGCCGGCAGGCACCGGCAAGGCTGGCGAGGGCGCGCGCTGTGGCCGCAAGAACGGCCCGCAGCGCGGGGCGAAGTTCACGACCAAGGGCGTGGGCTTCGGCAAGGCGAAGCCGGGGCGATAGGAACAGCCGGAGGCCGGCGAGTCACCGGCGGCTGCCATTCTGCGCCCTTGACGCGGGCCGCCCGCGCCGCGCAAATTGTCCTTGCCAAGGAGATCCCCGCCAGGGGGCTGAGAGGCCGGCAGCGCAAGAGCGTAAGCTCGAGCGGCCCGGCGATCCTTAGAACCTGATCCAGTTCGCACTGGCGGAGGGATGGCTGCGGGCGTCGAGCCCTCTTTCCATCTTTCCTTCCAGAGCGCGCAACGATCGGGATGGCGCTAACCTATTCCCTCCCCCTTGTGGGGAGGGCTAGGGAGGGGGTCGGGCAGTCCTGCGAGAGCAAGCGTCCAACCGGCTCGCAGCGTTCCGCGACCCCCTCCCCAACCCCTCCCCACAAGGGGGAGGGGCTTCGACTCGGGATAGGATTCAGATGCGCGTTCAGGTCATCGGCGCGGGCATTGTCGGGCTGACCGCGGCCTTCGAGTTCGCGCGCCGCGGCGTCGACGTCGAATTGTTCGAGCGGCGCGAGGGGCCGGGCCTCGGTTGTTCTTATTACGCCGGCGGCATGATCTCGCCGTGGTGCGAGCGGCAGGCGGCCGAACCCATCGTCACCGAACTCGGGATAGAGGCGCTCGCCTTCTGGACGCAGACGCTGCCGGTCGCCACCATCAACGGCTCGCTGGTGGTGGCGCCGCCGCGCGACCGCGCCGATGTCGTCAGCTTCTCGAAACGCGCCAGCGAATTCGAGGAATGCGATATGCGGCGCATCGGCGAGATCGAGCCGGACCTGGCCGATCGCTTTCCCTACGGCCTCTATTTCCCTAGGGAAGCCCACCTCGAGCCGCGCGACGCGACGGCCGCGCTGGGCGAAGCGCTCGCGCAAATGCCGAACGTGACGCTGCATTATTCGACGGAGGCTGGGGCTGCGGAAAAATTCGACTTCACGATCGACTGTCGCGGCTTCGCCGCCAAACCGGCGCTGCCGGAATTGCGCGGCGTGAAGGGCGAGATGCTGGTGCTGCGCACGAAGGACGTATCGATTGCGCGGCCCATCCGCATGCTGCATCCGCGCCGTCCCGTCTACATCGTGCCGCGCACCGATCCACACGAATTCATGGTCGGCGCGTCGATGGTGGAAAACGAGGAGCCCGGCCGTATCACCGCGCGCTCGATGATGGAGCTGCTCGGCTCCGCCTACACGATCTGTCCGGCTTTCGCGGAGGCCGAGATCGTCGAGGTCGGCGGCGACGTGCGCCCGACGTACCCGGACAATCTTCCGCGTCTTACATTGCGTGAGAAAACGCTCGCCATCAACGGCCTCTATCGCCACGGCTTCCTGCTCGCGCCCGCGCTCGCCGCGCGCGCCGCCGACGTGGTGATGAAGGGCGCGCAATTTCCGGAGCTGATGCATTGAACATCCGCGTCAACGGAATCGAGTGCGACGTCATGGCGGCTGACCTCGAAGGCCTGCTCGCCGAGCTCGACTATGCCGACCAGACGGTTGCGACCGCGCTCAACCGCAATTTCGTGCGCAAGAAGGATCGCCCGGCGGCCAAGCTCGCCGATGGCGACGAGGTCGAGATACTCACGCCCCGGCAAGGCGGTTGATCTTGGAGGCTGAAGACATGAAAGATGATGCGCGCGCGTCGCAGTCGCGAATTGACGACGCGCTGGAGGTCTACGGAACGAAGCTCGCCTCGCGCCTGTTCGTCGGCACGTCCATGTACGATTCGCCCGCGATCCTTGCCGACGCCGTGCGCGCCTCGGCCTGCGATGTCGTCACCGTCTCGCTGCGGCGCGAGGCCGGCGGTTCTCGCGCGGGCGGCTCGTTCTGGGATCTCGTCAAGTCGATGAATGTTCGCGTCCTGCCCAACACCGCCGGCTGCAAGACGGTGAAGGAAGCCGTCACGACCGCGCAGATGGCGCGCGAAGTTTTTGACACGTCGTGGATCAAGCTCGAGGTGATCGGCGAGGACGACACGCTGCAGCCCGACGTTTTCGGCCTTGTCGAAGCCGCGCGCATTCTCAGCGAAGACGGCTTCGAAGTGTTTCCCTACACGACAGAGGATCTCGTCGTTGCGGAAAAGCTGCTCGGCGCCGGCTGCAAGGCGCTGATGCCCTGGGGCGCGCCGATCGGCTCGGGCAGGGGCCTCAACAATGTGTTCGGCCTGAAGGCCATGCGCGCGCATTTCCCTGATGTGCCGCTCGTCGTCGACGCCGGCATCGGCGCGCCCTCGCATGCCGCGCAGGCGCTGGAAATGGGTTACGACGCGGTGCTGCTGAACACGGCCATCGCGAAAGCGGGCGATGCGGTCGCCATGGCGCACGCATTCAAGCTGGCGGTCGCGGCCGGCCGCGAGGCCTATCTGGCGACTCCGATGGAGCCGCGCGACATGGCCGCGCCATCGACGCCGGTGTTCGGCGTGGCCTTCAGGTGAGACGGATGACCTTCGACAAGTTCTACCCCATCGTCGATTCCGCGGACTGGGTTCTGCGCCTCGTCGGCGCCGGCGCGAACCTCGTGCAATTGCGCATGAAGGACATGAGCGCCAACGACATCGCCCGCGACATCGAGCGCGCGAAAAACATGTGCGACTCCGCAGGCGCGCAACTCGTCGTCAACGATTTCTGGCGCGAGGCGATCGAGACGGGATGCGATTATGTCCATCTCGGCCAGGGCGACCTCGACACGGCCGACGTCAAGGCGATCCGCCGCGCCGGCATGAAGCTCGGCATATCCACGCACGACCATGCCGAACTCGACCGCGCGCTCTCGCATGATCCCGATTATGTCGCGCTCGGCCCGATCTATCCGACCGTGCTCAAGCAGATGCCGTGGGCGCCGCAGGGGCTCGAGCGTATCGGCGAATGGAAGAAGCTGGTCGGCGCGCGCCCGCTCGTCGCCATCGGCGGCCTGACGCTCCAGCGCGCTTTGCTGTGCTTGGAGGCCGGCGCCGATTCGGCGGCCGTCGTCACCGACGTCGTGCGCGCCGAAAATCCGGAGGCGCGCGCGAAGGAGTGGATCGCCGCGACGCGGTGATCGCCTCTGTTACTCCGCGTCCGGCTGCTTTTCCGGCGCGGCGTTCGCGAACGCCGGCAACGCCTTGCATGCGGCTTCCGCCTGCAACAGGCGCGGGAAGGCGGAGACGTCGACGCCGAAGCGGCGCGCGTTGCCGAGTTGCGGGATGAGGCAGATGTCGGCGAGCGTCGGGCTTGCGCCGAAGCAGAACGGCCCGGGTTCGCGCGCGACCAGCTTCTCGCAGGCGGCAAGGCCGTCGGCGTTGACGCTCTTCGCCCAGTCCTGCGCCGCCTGTTCGCCGCCGAGTTCGCGCACGGCGTTCAGGATGCGCAGGTTCTGCAAGGGATGCGTCTCGCAGGCGATGGCCAGCGCAAAGGCCCGCGCGCGCGCGCGGCGAAGCGGGTCGGAAGGCAGCAGCGGCGGCGCCGGATGCGTCTCGTCCAGCCATTCGATGATGGCGAGCGATTGCGTCAGCAGCGCGCCGTCGTCGAGTTCGAGCGTCGGCACGAGCCCTTGCGGGTTCATCGCGAGATAGTCGGCCGCCCGCTGCTCGCCCTTGCGCAGGTGGCGGAAGGCGTGCTCGACGCTCACGCCCTTGAGATTGAGCGCGATGCGAACGCGATAGGCCGCCGACGAACGGAAATAGCCGTGAAGCCGCATGTATTGTCCTCCCTCGCCTCGTCATCCCGCGCAGGCGGCCGCACGTCAATGTGGCCGGTATATTGACAGACGTCTGAATATCAGCACAATGTCTAATAACAAAGAACGAAGAGGGAGGAAGGCTCTATCGCGCCCGCGCGGCGCGGAGCTATGCTCGCCTCCGGTTCAGATGAGGAAGAGCAACATGGGTTACGTCGTTCCGCCGCCACAGGTCGTGTCCATTCCCGTCGTCGGCGGCGACGATCGCTTCCCCGTCCGCCGCATCATCTGCGTCGGCCGCAACTACGAGGCGCATGCGCGCGAGATGGGCCGCGATCCGACGCGCGAGCCGCCCTTCTTCTTCACCAAGCCCGCCGACGCCATCGTGCCGGACGGAACCGCCGTGCCCTATCCGCCGGAGACGAAGAACTTCCACTACGAAATGGAGCTCGTCGTCGTCATCGGGAAGGACGGCTTCGAGATCGCCGAAGACAAGGCGCTCGAGCATATCTACGGCTATACCGTCGGCATCGATCTGACGCGCCGCGACCTCCAGCTCGCCGCGCGCGATCTCGGGCGCCCCTGGGACTGGGGCAAGAGCTTCGACAATTCCGCGCCCATCGCGCCGATCCAGCCGGCCTCGAAGATCGGCCATCCCGCGAAGGGCCGCATCTGGCTGAGCGTCAATGGCGCGATCAAGCAGGACGCCGACATTGCCGATCTCATCTGGAACGTGCCCGAGATCGTCGCCTTCGCCTCGCGCTCGATCCGCCTGAAGGCGGGCGACGTCATCATGACCGGAACGCCGGCCGGCGTCGGCCCGATCGTCGTCGGCGACAAGATCGAGGGCGGCGTCGACGGCGTCGCCAACATTTCGATCACGATCGCGCCGCCGCAGAAATAGGCGGCGCGATCAAGACAATCGTCAAAAATATCGAGGGAGGAATTGATGCAGAAACTCGCCGCGTCCGCGCTCGTCCTGTCGCTCATGTCGAGCGCCGCATGGGCCGCCGATCCCGTAAAGATCGGCTTCCTGTCGACCTTCTCCGGCCCGAGCGGCCAGTTGGGCCAGGAACTGCTCGACGGCTTCAATCTCGCGCTGGAGGAGAACGGCAAGACCATCGGCGGCCGTCCGGTCGAGGTGATCCAGGGCGACGATCAGGCCAAGCCCGACGTCGGCCGCCAGACCGCGGACAAGATGATCGAGCGCGACAAGGCGCAGATCATCACCGGCATCAATTTCTCCAACGTGATGCTGGCCGTCGCCAAGCCCGCGCTCGACGCCGGCGCCTTCATCGTCTCGTCCAACGCCGGCCCCTCGCAATATGCGGGCGCGCAATGCCATCCGCACTATTTCGCCGCGTCCTTCCAGAACGACACGGCGTCGGAGGCGATGGGCCTCTACCTGCAGAACAAGGGCGTGAAGAAAATGTACCTGCTCGCGCCGAACTATCCGGCGGGCAAGGATTTTCTCGCGGGCTTCAAGCGCTTCTACAAGGGCGAGATCGCAGGCGAGGTCTACACGACATTCGGCCAGCTCGATTACGCCGCCGAGATCGCGCAATTGCGCGCCGCCAATCCCGATGGCGTCTATTTCTTCTATCCCGGCGGCATGGGCATCAACTTCGTCAAGCAATACGATCAGGCGGGCCTGAAGAAGACGATCCCGCTCTATGGCCCGTCCTTCTCGCTCGACCAGACGACGCTGCCGGCGATCGGCGACGCCGCCGTCGGCGCTTTCGCCTCCGCCTTCTGGGCGGAGAGTTTCGACAATGCCGCGAGCAAGAAATTCGTTGCGGCGTTCGAGAAGAAGTACAACCGCATTCCCTCGCCCAACGCCGCCAACGCCTACGACACCGCGCGCCTCATCGACGCGGCGGCCAAGAGCATCGGCGGCAAGATCGAGGACAAGGCGGCCTTCCGCAAGGCGCTGGAAACCGTGAAGTTCGACAGCGTGCGCGGCAAGTTCCGCTTCGACACGAACCATTATCCGATCCAGGACTTCTACCTCACCGAGATCGTCAAGGACGCCAAGGGAAGGCCCGTGATGGCGATGCGCGACAAGATCGACAGCGATCACCGCGACGCCTATGTCGGCCAGTGCAAGATGGCGAACTGATCTTCACGTCATGGCCGGGCTTGCCCCGGCCATCCACGCCCGAGGGCTCTGCAACGGAAACGTTTGTCCGCGCCCGGCATTGCCGGGCGGGACGTCGTGGACGCCCGCGACAAATGCGGGCATGACGGTCTCAAAGGGCGCAGGATCGTGACCTTTTCGCTCATCACCGAGCAATTTCTGAACGGCGTGCAGCTCGGCGTGATGCTGTTCCTGATGTCGGCGGGCCTGACGCTCGTCTTCGGCATCATGAACTTCATCAACCTCACGCACGGCTCGCTCTACATGATCGGCGCCTTCGCCGGCGCCGCGACGCAGGCCGCCACCGGCTCCTTCCTGCTCGCCATGCTCGCCGCGCCGCTCGCGGCGGCCATCGCCGGGCTCGCGCTCGAGAGCGCATTGCTGAAGCGCTTCTACGGCCGCGACCATCTCGATCAGGTGCTCGTCACCTTCGGCTCGATTCTCGCGCTCAACGAGGCGACGCGCATGGTCTTCGGCCTCACGCCGCTGCGCATGAACCTGCCGCCGGCGCTCTCCGGCCACGTCAATATTCTCGGCGTGCCCTATCCGGCCTTCCGGCTCGCCATCCTCGTCGTCGGTCTCGTCGTCGCCGTCTCGCTCTACTTCATCATCATGCGCACGCGCATCGGCATGTGGGTGCGCGCGGGCGCGAGCAATCGGCCCATCGCCTCCGCCATGGGCGTCAACGTGCCGCTCGTCTTCGCCGCGCTGTTTGCGGCGGGCGCGGCGCTCGCCGGCCTCGCCGGCGTCATGGCCGGCCCCATCCTGTCCGTGCAGGTGGGCATGGGCGAGCCGATCCTCATTCTCGCGCTGGTCGTCACCGTCATCGGCGGCGTCGGCTCCATTCGCGGCGCGCTGGTGGCCGCTCTCCTCGTCGGCGTCGTCGATACGCTCGGGCGCGTGCTGCTGACGCCCGCGCTCGGCAGCATGGCGATCTTCGTGATGATGGCGGCCATCCTCGCCATAAGGCCGAAGGGATTGTTCCCCGCCCATGGCTGAGCCGCGGACCCCAGGCGCAAGATTGCGCGAAAGCCTCGCCCCGCTGCTGATCCTCGCGGCGCTCGCGGCCACGCCGATGGTCGCGCTCGCCCTCAACGATCCCTTCATCGTGAAGGTCGCGACGCGCGTCGTCATTTTCGCCATCGCCGCGACCGCGCTCAATTTCGTCGTCGGCTACGGCGGTCTTGTCAGCCTGTGTCACGCTGGCTTCTTCGGCATCGGCGGCTATGTCGTCGGCATTCTCGCCTGGCACGATTTCAACGCCGAGCCGCTCTGGTTCATGCCCGGGACCTCAAACCTCGCGATCGCGCTGCCGGCGGCGATCATCCTGTCGGGCGTCGTCGCGGCCATCGTCGGCGCGATCTCGCTGCGCACCAGCGGGCCGTATTTCCTGATGATCACGCTCGCCTTCAACCAGATGTTCTATTACGGCGCCGTCGCCCTGCAGAAATACGGCGGCGACGACGGCCTGCAGATCATGAGCACGATCACGCTGGGCGGCCTCGACGTCTCCAACCGCTATCGCTTCTTCTATCTCGCGCTTGCCGTTCTGGCGCTGACGCTGCTGCTCGTCGGCCGCTTCGTCGACAGCCGCTTCGGCATGGTGCTTCGCGCGGCGTCGAAGAATGAAACGCGCGTCGTCGCCGTCGGCGTCGACCCCTGGCTCTATCGTCTCGCGGCCTTCGTCGTTTCCGCCGTGCTGACGGCGGTCGCCGGCGCGCTGCTGGCGGCCGGCCAGCAATTCATCTCGCCGGTCGACATGGGCTGGGACCGCTCCGGCGATCTCGTCGTCATGGCCGTGCTCGGCGGCGTCGGCGCCGTCTGGGGCCCGGCGCTCGGCGCGGCCGCCTTCGTCGTGCTCGAACTCGTGCTCGCCTCGTGGACGACGCACTGGCAGTTCGTCTTCGGCCTCATAATCGTGCTCATCGTCGTCAGCCTGCGCGGCGGGCTCGCCGATCTCGGCCGCACGCTGTTCTCGCGCAAGCAGAAGAAGGAGGCGGATCATGGCTGACGTCATCCTCCTCGTCGACCGCCTGATGAAGAGCTTCGGCGGCCTGCGCGCCACCAACGATCTGTCGCTCGAAGTGCTGCGCGGCGAATGCCACGCCATCATCGGCCCGAACGGCGCCGGCAAGACGACCTTCATCTCGCAATTGCAGGGGCTTCTTTCGCCGGACGCCGGCGTCATCACGCTCGATGGCCGCGACATCACGGCCGAGCCCGCGCATCGTCGCGCGCGTCTGGGCATTGCGCGCTCGTTCCAGATCACCTCGCTCGTGCCGGATTTCTCCGTGCTCGATCACGCGGCTCTCGCCGTGCAGGCGCGGCTCGGGCATTCCTTCCGCTTCTGGAGGAACGCGCGCCGCGATCCCGCGCTTCTTGCGCCCGCGCGCGAGGCGGTCGAGGCCGTCGGCCTCGCGGCGCGCGAAGATACGCTCGCGCGCGATCTGTCGCATGGCGAAGCCCGCCAGCTCGAACTCGCCATCGCCATCGCGCAGCAACCGCGCCTGCTGCTGCTCGACGAGCCGATGGCGGGCATGGGCCGCAAGGACGGCGTCGCCATGACGCAACTGCTTGCGCGCCTGAAGAAGGATTATTCCATCATCCTGATCGAGCACGACATGCAGGCCGTCTTCTCGCTCGCCGATCGCATCAGCGTGCTGGTCGCCGGCCATATCATCAAGACCGGCGCGCCCGAGGTCATCCGCACGGACCCCGACGTGCGCGCCGCCTATCTCGGACATTGACGCCATGCTGCTCGACGTCCGCAAGATCGAGGCAGGCTACGGCCGCAGCCAGGTGCTGTTCGGGCCGAGCTTCGTCGTCGGCGAAGGCGAGGTGGCGACGCTGCTCGGCCGCAACGGCATGGGCAAGACGACGACCGTGCGCTGCCTTGCCGGCCTGCTGCGCGCCAGCGCCGGCGAAATCTGGTTCAAGGGCGCGCGCATCGATTCGCGCGCGCCACATGCGATCGCCCATGCGGGCCTCGGGCTCGTGCCGGAAGGCCGCCACATCTTCCCCAATCTCACCGTGCGCGAGAATCTCGTCATGGCCGGCATCAGGCGGCCGGATCGCAAGGAGCCGTGGACGCTCGAGCGCGTGCTCGACTTCTTTCCGCGGCTTGCGGAACGTCTCGCCAACGGCGGCAATCAACTGTCGGGCGGCGAGCAGCAGATGCTCGCCATCGGCCGCGCGCTCATGACCAATCCCGACCTGCTCGTGCTCGACGAGGCGACGGAGGGGCTGGCGCCGCTCATCCGCCAGCAGATCTGGAACAAGCTCGAGGCGCTGAAGCAGACCGGCCTCGCGATGATCGTCATCGACAAGGAGATCGACGCGCTGCTGCGCTTCGCCGACAGGCACTGCATCGTCGAGAAGGGCGAGATCGTCTGGTCCGGCGACAGCGATGCGCTCGAGGCCGACAAGCAGGCGCAAGACGCATATTTGAGCGTGTGAGCGCCGGAGACAGGAATCATGGCGAACCGCGAAGACTTTCACACCATGCCCGGACATCTGATCCGGCGCGCGCACCAGATTTCGGCCGCCATCTTCATGGAGGAATGCGCCGACCATAACGTCACGCCGGTGCAATACGCCTGCCTGTCGGAAATCGCGCGCCAGCCGGGCGTCGACGCCACGCGGTTGGCCTCGGCGGTGGCCTTCGACCGTTCGACCCTCGGCAACGTGCTGGAGCGCCTCGAAGCCAAGGGCTGGGTGGATCGCCGCCCCTCCGCCGAAGACCGTCGCGTGAAGCTCCTGCACATCACGCCATCAGGCGAACAATTGCTGGAGGCGATCGAGCCGGGCGTGCTCGCCACGCAGAAGCGGCTGCTCAAGCCGCTTTCGGCCGCCGACCGCAAGCTGTTCATGCGCCTGATTTCCGAGATGGTCGAAGGCAACAACGAGGTCTCCCGCGCGCCGCTCGGTCGCGTGGACGCCGGCTGAAGGCGGTGGCGCCGCCGCGTCCCGTGCGAAAATCGGTTTCGTCGCTGTATCAAATCTTTTTCCGCCCTGTGTCATTGTCGCCGCCCCGCGCGGCGTGGCGATCGCGGAGCCGAAAATCGTGTGTGCTTCGGCATTTGCGTCGCCGCCGCTCGTGCGCGGTCCCTGCGGTCCGGCGCGCGCGGATCGCGCGGGGGCTGGATTTTCCCGCGCCGCCGGGCTTAAAGGGCTCATGCGAAACAAGCGGCCCGTGGCCGGTTTGGCTCTGACGCTCGCGCTCGCCCTCGGCGGCGCGGCTCCGGCTGAAACGGCGAAGTCGAAAGCGAAGGCGCCCGCCGCGCCTGCGCCGCAATGCGCGCGCGGCAATTATCCCGGCGATCCCGTTTGCGCCTGGGAGGACGACGGGCAGACCCTGCCGACGCCGTCCGCCCGCGCCGTCCGGCGTGAAATATCCGACGATGTCGTCATCAACGATTCTGTGTCGGTCGGCAGCGCCGACCCGATTGCGATGGCCAAACCGCCCGTGCAATCGCCGAACCCCTACCCGACGCGCAAGAAGGAGCCGGTCGGCGGCGGGCGCGGCGGTCAACTACAAGTTCTGATCGGCGTCAGCCCGAGATCGCATCGCCCTGAATGCCGCGATCTCGCCAGAACCGCGCGCGCAACCGCGGCGCCATCATCCACGCGATCGGGAGCGACACGACCAGGCTGGCCACGACGACCACCGGCATCAGGATCATGGCGCGCTCGGCCAGCGGCGTCGCCAGCACGAGAAGCGCGCCGACGCCGAACGTCACGGCCTGGATCATGGAATAGATCAAAGCGGCGATCTGGAGGCGGGTCGACATGGCGCCCTCCGCGGGCATGGGCAACGGGCTTGGGTGGTTGCGGCTCAACGCGCCAGAATGCTGCGGGTTCCGGCTTGCCGCGCCTGCGCAATGGGTCTATAGGAGCCACGTCGAGAAGCCCGTCCGGTTCGCCCGGGCGGCTTTTCGCTTCAACCGCTCAATTTCGCCGGCCCGCGCCGGCCCGTTTCAAAACGGTGGGGTCGAAGGCGAAATGCCCGACCGCCCGTCGGCGAAAGCGAGCATCCGCAACACCAACCCCGCCGGCGCCAGCCCGTCTGGGCTCCTCTAGGAGAAACAATGTCCGCTACTCAGGAACGCGCCCCGTCGCGCGATGATTTCGCCGCTATGCTCGAGGAAAGCTACGGCGAGAACGAGGCTTTCGAAGGTTCGGTAATCAAGGGCAAGGTCGTCGCCATCGAGAAGGATGTCGCCGTCATCGACCTCGGCCTCAAGACTGAAGGCCGCGTGGCCCTCAAGGAATTCACCGGCCACGGCCGCGATCCGGCGCCGGAAGTCGGCGACACCGTGGAAGTCTATCTCGAGCGCATCGAGAACGCGCTCGGCGAAGCCGTCATCTCGCGCGACAAGGCGCGCCGCGAAGAGAGCTGGGTCAAGCTCGAGAAGGCCTTCGAGGCCAACGAGAAGGTCGAAGGCGTCATCTTCAACCAGGTCAAGGGCGGCTTCACCGTCGATCTCGACGGCGCCGTCGCCTTCCTGCCGCGCTCGCAGGTCGACATCCGTCCGATCCGCGACGTCACGCCGCTTCTGGGCGTCGCCCAGCCCTTCCAGATCCTCAAGATGGATCGCCGCCGCGGCAATATCGTCGTGTCGCGCCGCACCGTTCTGGAAGAGAGCCGCGCCGAGCAGCGCCACGAGATCGTCGCCAACCTCGAAGAGGGTCAGGTGATCGAGGGCGTCGTGAAGAACATCACGGACTACGGCGCGTTCGTGGACCTCGGCGGCATCGACGGCCTGCTGCATGTCACCGACATCGCCTGGCGCCGCGTCAACCACCCGACCGAAGTGCTGAACATCGGCCAGTCGGTGAAGGTGAAGGTCATCAAGATCAACCACGAGACGCACCGCATCTCGCTCGGCATGAAGCAGCTCCAGGAAGATCCCTGGCACGGCATCGAGGCCAAGTACCCGCTGCAGGCCCGCCTGCACGGCCGCGTCACCAACATCACGGACTACGGCGCCTTCGTGGAGCTGGAGCCGGGCATCGAGGGCCTCGTGCACGTCTCCGAAATGTCCTGGACCAAGAAGAACGTCCATCCCGGCAAGATCGTCTCGACCAGCCAGGAAGTCGACGTGCAGGTGCTGGAAGTCGATCCGGTCAAGCGCCGCATCTCGCTCGGTCTCAAGCAGACCCTGCAGAACCCGTGGGAAGCCTTCGCCGAGCGCCATCCGATCGGCTCGGAGGTCGAGGGCGAGGTCAAGAACAAGACCGAATTCGGTCTGTTCCTCGGTCTCGAAGGCGATGTGGACGGCATGGTCCATCTCTCCGACCTCGACTGGAACCGCCCCGGCGAACAGGTCATCGACGAGTTCAAGAAGGGCGAGATGGTCAAGGCCAAGGTTCTCGACGTCGACGTCGAGAAGGAGCGCATCTCGCTCGGCATCAAGCAGCTCGCCAGCGATCCGTTCCAGTCGGCCAAGGGCAGCGAGGAAGGCGGCGACCTGCGCAAGGGCGGCGTCGTGACCTGCGAGATCACCGAGGTCAAGGACGGCGGTCTCGACGTCAAGATCGTCGGCACGGATCTGTCCGCCTTCATCAAGCGGTCGGAACTCGCCCGCGATCGCGCCGACCAGCGCCCCGAGCGCTTCGCCGTCGGCGAGAAGGTCGACGCTCGCGTCACCCTGTTCGACCGCAAGGCCCGCAAGGTCTCGGTGTCGATCAAGGCGCTCGAGGTGGCCGAAGAGAAGGAAGCCATCGCCCAGTACGGCTCGGCCGATTCCGGCGCCTCGCTCGGCGACATTCTCGGCGCGGCCCTCAAGGCCCGCGAGACCGGCAAGAAGAAGAGCGAAGACTAAGCTCCTCGCTTCTTCCAACGAATGGCCCGCGCGGAGCGATCCGCGCGGGTTTTTTTATTTTGCGTAAAACTGCGATAGCCTCACCGCTCGCAGCGAGGCCAAAATGGCGCGGCGCAGGCGCAACCCGCGTTCACTGCGTTGATCTGCAAGTTGCGTTAGGGGCAATCGCGACTCGGTCGAGGCGCATTCCCTCCCCACAAGGGGGAGGGGAGACGTGTCCGTCCAATCGTCCAGGAAGGCCAATCGATGTACCCGCCACCGCCCCACTATCTCGCCGAACGGCGCCTGCTGACGCGCAAGCTGTCGTTCTGGCGCATCGCCGCCTTCGGCGCGCTCATCGTCGCCGTCCTCGTCGCCGGCTGGCGGCTGACCGGCGACCGCTCGCATATCGGCGCGCATATCGCGCGCGTGACGATCAAGGGCGTGATCGGCGACGACCGCGACCTCCTGAAGGTGATCCGCGACGTCGCCTCCTCCTCGGCCGGCGCGGCCATCGTCTCGATCGACAGCCCCGGCGGCACGACGACGGGGGCGGAAGCGCTCTACGACGAATTGCGCCAGCTCGCCGCCAAGAAGCCGACCGTGGCCGTGGTCGACGGCATGGCGGCGTCGGGCGGCTATATCGCGGCGCTGGCCGCCGACGGCATCGTGGCGCGCGGCAATTCCATTGTCGGCTCCATCGGCGTGCTCATGCAGATGCCGAACGCCGCCAAGCTGATGGAAACCGTCGGCGTGAAGATGGAGGAGATCAAGTCCTCGCCGCTCAAGGCCGCGCCCAATCCGTTCGAGCCGGTCACGCCCGAGGCGCGCGCCGCCATCGCCGCCATGATCGGCGATTCCTACGCCTGGTTCAAAGCCCTGGTGCGCGACCGCCGCAAACTGGACGATGCGGGCCTTGCGAGCGTGGCCGACGGGCGGGTGTTCACGGGCCGGCAGGGCGTCGAGCTCAGGCTGATCGACCGCATCGGCGGCGAGCGCGAGGCCATCGCCTGGCTCGAGGCGGAAAAAGGCGTCGCCAAGGGCCTGAAGGTCCGGGACTGGAAGAAGCCGCGCAAGATCGAGACCTTCGGGGTTCTAGGCGCCCTTGCGAACGCCGCCGGGCTCGACCGCCTCGCCCCGATTTTCGGCATGGCGGACCATGCGGCGCAGGCTCGGCTTCTTGACGGTCTGGTTGCTATTTGGCAGGGTTCGGCATTGAATTGAAAACTTTTTCGCAAACGCCGACGATACGATTGAGGTCGGCGCTTATTGTATGGGGACCGCGGTGATCAAGTCGGAACTCGTCCAGCGCATCGCCAAGCGCAATCCGCAGCTATTCCAGCGCGACGTCGAGAACATCGTCAATGCGATCCTCGACGAAATCACCAATGCGCTCGCGCGCGGCGACCGCGTCGAGCTGCGCGGCTTCGGCGCCTTTTCCGTCAAGCGCCGCGACGCGCGCGTCGGCCGCAATCCGCGCACCGGCGCGCCTGTGTCGGTCGAGGAAAAGTCCGTGCCCTTCTTCAAGACCGGCAAGGAAATGCGCGAGCGCCTGAACGACGGCGGCCCCTGACGGCGGCTTGTCCATCCGGCTTGCGCTGAACGCGCGCCCGCGCTCTAAAGGCACCCATGCGCACGCTGTTTCGTCTCCTCGTCCTCCTGCCGCTGGCGGTCTTCATCGTCCTGTTCGCGGTCGCGAACCGCCATCTCGTGAAACTGTCGTTCGATCCCTTCCCCGGCAACGACATCCAGGGACCGGAACTTCAGGCGCCGCTGTTCCTGCTGCTGTTCCTGGCCGGCGTCCTCGGCGTGCTCGCCGGCGGCATGACCGTCTGGTTCCGGCAGGGCCGTTTCCGCAAGCAGGCGCGCGAATCCAGGGCCGAAGCCGCCGAGGCGCGCGGCCAGGCAGACGACCTGCGCGACAAGGTCGACCGCATGGAGCGCGCGCAATTCGCGGCCCTGCCGTCCTCGGGTCGCCAGACCGCCGCCTGATCGCCGCGGCTTGACCCCGGGCGTATTTGGGGCAATTGCCTCGCCATGACGCGCAAGCCCCCGCTCGTGAAAATCTGCGGCCTCTCCACCGCCGCAAGCCTTTCGGCCGCGCTGGACGCGGGCGCCGACATGGTCGGCTTCGTCTTTTTCGGCCCGAGCCCGCGCAACATTTCGCTGTCCGAGGCCGCGTCACTCGGCCGCCTCGTGAGAGGTCGCGCAAAAAAAGTGGCGCTGACCGTGGACGCCGACGACGCCCTGATCGACGCCATTTCGCGCGCCCTCGACCCGGACGTGCTGCAATTGCATGGACGCGAGACGCCAGCGCGCGCGAAAACGCTTTCGGCGCGCACCGGCAAGGAGATCATGAAGGCCATCGGCGTCTCGGAGCGCGCCGATCTCGCCGCCGTCCCGGCCTATGCGGAAGTTTGCGACTGGCTGCTGCTCGACGCCAAGCCGCCGAAGGACGCGACGCGGCCCGGCGGCAACGGCCAGGCCTTCGACTGGTCGATCCTCAATGGCTTTTCGCCGGGCAAGCCCTGGCTGCTGTCCGGCGGCCTGACGCCGGCCAATGTCGCGGACGCGCTTGCCCTGACCGGGGCGCCGGGCGTCGATGTCTCCTCCGGCGTCGAGAGCGCCCCCGGCGTCAAGGACGAGGCCGCGATCCGGGCCTTCGTGACGGCGGCGCGCGCGCTTTCTTCGTCAGACACGAAAGGGTAAGAGACTGCGAGCGGGCGCCCTTCTCCCGCGGCGCGGGAGAAGGTGTCATGCGAAGCATGACGGATGAGGGACGCGCCGTCGCCCGAACGCTCGTCGCAATCGCGGCGCCCTCACCCGCCCCCGCTTCGCGGGGCCACCCTCTCCCGCAGGCGGGAGAGGGTTACGCCCAGGAGATTTGGTTGAACCAGCAGACGCCCAATTCCTTCCGCACCGGCCCGGACGACCACGGCCGCTTCGGCATTTTCGGCGGCCGCTTCGTCGCCGAGACGCTGATGCCGCTGATCCTCGACCTCGAGGCGGCCTACGAGGCGGCCAAGAACGATCCCGCCTTCCACGCCGAGATCGCGCATCTGCACACCCATTACGTCGGCCGCCCGAGCCCGCTCTATCTCGCCGAGCGCCTGACCGAGCATCTCGGCGGCGCGAAAATCTATTTCAAGCGCGACGAGCTGAATCACACCGGCGCGCACAAGATCAACAATGTGCTGGGCCAGATCCTGCTCGCCCGCCGCATGGGCAAGAAGCGCATCATCGCCGAGACGGGCGCTGGCCAGCACGGCGTCGCCACCGCCACCGCCTGCGCCAAATACGGCCTCGAATGCATCGTCTACATGGGCGCGGTCGACGTCGAGCGCCAGAAGCCGAACGTCTTCCGCATGAAGATGCTGGGCGCGACGGTGGTTCCGGTTCAATCGGGCGCGCGAACCCTGAAGGACGCGATGAACGAGGCGCTGCGCGACTGGGTCACCAACGTCGAGAACACGTTCTACTGCATCGGCACGGCGGCCGGTCCGCATCCCTATCCCGCCATGGTGCGCGACTTCCAGTCGATCATCGGCAAGGAGGCGAAGGAGCAGGTGCTTAGCCTTGAAGGCCGCCTGCCGGATTCGCTCGTCGCCTGCATCGGCGGCGGCTCCAACGCCATCGGCCTGTTCCATCCCTTCCTCGACGACAAGAGCGTCGCCATCTACGGCGTGGAGGCGGCGGGCCACGGCCTGGCGGTCGACAACGGCCATGCGGCCTCGCTCGCCGGCGGCAAGCCCGGCGTGCTGCACGGCAACCGCACCTATCTGCTGATGGATGACGACGGCCAGATTCTCGAGGGCCATTCGATCTCGGCCGGCCTCGACTATCCCGGCATCGGCCCCGAACACGCCTGGCTGCGCGATGTCGGCCGCGTGACGTATCTTTCCGCCACCGACAAGGAGGCGCTCGACAGCTTTCCAGCTCTGCTCCAAGCTCGAAGGCATCATCCCCGCGCTCGAACCGGCGCATGCGCTGGCGAAAGTCATGGAACTCGCGCCCAAGCTGCCGCGCGACCACGTCATGGTCATGAACATGTGCGGCCGCGGCGACAAGGATATTTTCGCGGTGGCCGAGCATCTGGGCGGAATGTGACCGCGCTCACGCGCGAATGGTCGTATCGCTGTAGCGCGCCACCATCGGATCGGCGGTGACCAGCCGCATGGGCTCGATCAGCGCCTGCGCGACCAATAGTCGGTCGAAAGGGTCGGCATGATGCATCGGCAGCGTCTCGACCGCTGCCGCATGATCTGGCGACACGGCGAGGAAGTCGTATCCGACTTCGCTGAAGACGCCGATCGCCTCCTGCGCCCCGAACGGCGGCGCGCCGGCGCGCTTGCCGAGCGCGTGCTTGATGGCGATTTCCCAGATGCTCGCCGCCGAGATGTATACGTCATTGTCCGGATCGGAGAGCAGGGCGCGAACGCGCGACGACAGCATGTCGGGGTCGGTCAGCGACCAGATCGCAATATGCGTGTCGAGCAGCAGCCTCACTTTTCGACGCCGAACATCTTGGCGATTTCGTCGTTGGAAGCATCGAATTCCTCCAGCGTGAAGCTCGGATAGCGTCCCGCCAGCAAACCGAGTCGCCGAGGCGGCTTGGGTCGAGCCTCGACCGCCACCAGCTTCGCCACCGGCCGCCCGTTGCGGGCGATCACGATCTCGGCTTCCGCGCCGCTCTCGACCTGCTGCACGAGCTTCGACAGCTGCGTTTTCGCATTCGAGCATGTTCACGGTAGGCATGGCGAAACGACCTTAGCTAAGTCTGGTCAAGATAGTCTCGCACCCCGATTTTCGCAAGGCGCCGGAATTTCGCAGCCTCGCGTTCCGTGCTAATCGACCCCGCCATGAACACCTCTGCGACGCCAACCCGTATCGACCGCCGCTTCGCGGCTCTCGCCGCCGCCGATCGCGCCGCGCTCGTCACCTTCCTGATGGGCGGCGATCCCGATCCCGCGACCTCGCTCGAGGTCATCAAGGCGCTGCCCAAGGCCGGCGCCGACGTGATCGAGATCGGCATGCCCTTCACCGATCCGATGGCCGACGGCCCTTCGATCCAGGCGGCCGGCCTGCGCGCGCTGCACGCGGGCATGACGCTGAAGAAGACGCTCGCGCTGGTGGCGGAATTCCGCAAGAGCGACGACGACACGCCGATCGTGCTGATGGGCTATTACAACCCGATCTACGTCATGGGCGTGGACAAGTTTCTCACCGCCGCGAAGGCGGCCGGCGTCGATGGCCTCATCGTCGTCGACCTGCCGCCGGAGGAAGACGACGAACTCTGCCTGCCCGCGCTGAAGGCCGGCTTGAATTTCATTCGTCTGGCGACGCCGACGACCGACGACAGGCGCCTGCCGAGCGTGCTGAACAATACGTCGGGCTTCGTCTACTACGTCTCGCTCACCGGCATCACCGGCGCGGCCATCGCCGATTACGGCAAGGTCGGCGTGGCGGTCGCGCGCATCAAGGGCCATACGAAACTGCCCGTGGCGGTAGGCTTCGGCGTGAAGACGGCAGAGAATGCGCGGCAGATAGCCGCCCAGGCCGATGGCGTCGTCGTCGGCACGGCGCTGGTCGACGCCCTGAAAAAGTCGCTGGATTCGAATAACAAGGCTACCGCCGGCACGGTCGAGGCGGTCGCCTCGCTCGTGCGCCAATTGTCGGCGGGCGTGCGCGCGGGCCGCAAGGTCGCGTCGGAGTAAGAGATTCACGCATGTCGTCCCCGCGAAAGCGGGGATCCAGTTGCGAGATTACGGGCTGCATTTCTGGATGCCCGCTTTCGCGGGCATGACAGGGACGAGGTTGCATATATGAACTGGATATCCAACGTCGTCCCGCCGAAAATCCGGTCGATGCTGAAGCGCGACACGCAGGAGAATCTCTGGACCAAGTGCCCGGAGAGCGGCGAGCTCGTCTTCAACAAGGATCTGGAGGCCAATCTCTGGGTCGTGCCGGGCTCGGGCTATCACATGCGCATGCCGGCCGACGCGCGGCTCAAGAGCCTGTTCGACGACGGCGCCTTTTCCGCGCTGCCGACGCCGGAGGTTCCGCTCGATCCGCTGAAGTTCCGCGACGTGAAGCGCTACACCGATCGCCTGAAGGAAAACCGCGCCAAGACCGGCCAGCCGGACGCCGTGCGTCTGGCCGCCGGCAAGCTCGAAGGCCAGGACGTCGTCGTCGCGCTGCAGGATTTCGAGTTTCTCGGCGGCTCGCTCGGCATGGCGGCGGGCGAGGCGATCATCGCCGGCATGCTCGCCGCGGTCGATCGCAGGACGCCCTTCATCATCTTCACCGCATCCGGCGGCGCGCGCATGCAGGAAGGCATGTTCTCGCTGATGCAGATGCCGCGCACGACCGTCGCCGTGCAGCGCCTTCGCGCGGCGAAGCTGCCCTACATCGTCGTGCTCACCAATCCGACGACCGGCGGCGTCACCGCCTCCTACGCCATGCTCGGCGACATTCACATCGCAGAGCCCGGCGCCGTCATCGGCTTCGCCGGCGCGCGCGTGATCGAGCAGACCATCCGCGAGAAATTGCCGGACGGTTTCCAGCGCGCGGAATATCTGCGCGACCACGGCATGGTCGACATGGTCACGCCGCGCGCCGAAATGCGCGCGACGCTCGCGCGGCTGTGTCGATTGATGACCAGGCAGCCCGCGCGGCCGGAGCCGGATGCGGCGTGACAAGTCACGCATTCGCAGCCCTCATGCTGAGGCGCCGCTGAAAGCGGCGTCTCGAAGCGCGAGGGCGTCTCCAGCGGCCGCCCTTCGAGACGCGATGCTGCGCATCGCTCCTCAGGACGAGGTTTCCTGATGGTGCAATCCGACTCATCCCTCGACGCCATCCTCGCGCGCGTGCTCGAACTGCATCCGCGCAAGATCGACCTGTCGCTCGGCCGCATCGAGCGGCTTGCTCGCCACGCTCGGCGACCCGCACAGGCGCCTGCCGAAGACGATCCATGTCGCCGGTACGAACGGCAAGGGCTCGACCGTCGCTTTCCTGCGCGCGATCCTGGAGGCCGCAGGCCAGCGCGTGCATGTCTACACCTCGCCGCACCTGCTGCGCTTCAACGAGCGCATCCGGCTCGCCGGCAAGCTGGTCGACGACGCCACGCTGATCGCCGCGCTGGAAAAATGCGAGCGCGTGAACGCCGGCCGAGCCCATCACCTTCTTCGAGATCGCCACGGCGGCCGCCTTCGATCTTTTCGCGCAGGCGCCTGCCGACTGGCTGCTGCTCGAAGTCGGCCTCGGCGGCCGCTTCGACGCGACCAACGTCATCGACCATCCCGAGGCCAGCATCGTCACGCCGGTGTCGATCGACCATGCGGAATTTCTCGGCGACACGGTCGAGCGCATCGCGCAGGAGAAGGGCGGCATTTTCAAGCGCGCGGCGCGGGGCGTGATCGGCTTCCAGTCGGACGAAGCGCTGCGCACGCTCGAAGCCTGCGCGCGCCGCGCCGGCGCGCCGATCATCGTCGCGCGGCGCGACTATGACGTGCGCGAGGAAAACGGCCGCCTGATCTTCGAGGACGAGCGCGGCCTGCTCGACTTGCCGGCGCCGCGACTTGCCGGCCGCCACCAGCACCAGAACGCGGCCACCGCCATCGCCGCCTTGCGCGCCGTGGCGCCCGACCTGCCGGCGCGCGCCTTCGAAGCCGGCATGAAGTCTGTCGACTGGCCGGCGCGCCTCCAGCGAATTTCACGCGGAATGCTCGTCGAACTGGCGCCGCCGGGCGCCGAAATCTGGATCGACGGCGGGCACAACGAGGACGGCGCGCGCGTCGCCGCCGCGGCGATGGGCGAGCGCGCCGCCCACAACGACGCGCCGCTCGTGCTCGTCTGCGGCCTGCTCGCGACCAAGGATGCGCGCGCCTTTCTCGCGCATTTCACCGATCTCGCGCAGCGCATCGTCGCCGTGCCCGTCTCGGGCGATCACTACGGCCGCGCGCCCGCCGATGTCGCGGAAGCCGCGCGCGATATCGGGCTCTTCGCCAGCGAGGCGGCGACGATCGAGGACGCGCTTGGCCGCATCGCCGGGGAACGCTGGCGCGCGCCGCCGCGCATCCTCATCTGCGGCTCGCTCTATCTGGCGGGCGCCGCGCTCGCCCTGAACGGTTCGGAATTGGCCTGACCGCCGGCGGTCGAGGCCTTGGCGACGAGCCCGGCATAGGCGGCGGCGAATTTCTCCTGCCCGCTCCTCGACATGTGGCAGGCGTCCGACCTGTCGGCCTCGGAGAACAGCGCGTCGGTGTCGACGCCGGCGAGAATGCGGCGCGCGGGATCGACCAGCTCGCGTTGCGCCTGCGCGATCGCATTGTCGGCGCGCCAGCCGGGAAACATCGGCAGGCACTTGGTCGAAACCGAAACGAGGATCGGCGCATCCGGCCATTGCGCGCGCAATTGCGCGACGATGGCGCCGAAGTCGCGCTTGTAACTGTCCGCCGATGTCCCGAGCGCGAGATCGCTCTCGCCCTGATGCCAGATGATCGCTGTCGGCCTGTAACGCGCAGCCAGCGAGGCGATCGCCGCCTCGAGCATCGGACGCAAGTCCTCACGGGCGAAATGCGCGATGGGCCGCCCGCCGATGGCGGCGACGGCGAGCACGACGCGGTCTGCGGCGCCGTTGGCGATCAGCCCGTCGCCGAGCGGCGTCAGCGGTTCTCCGAATGTCTGATCCGCGCCGTAGAGCGGCGAGCGCGCGACCCAGCAGGAGCCGTCGAAGAAATTGACGACGCGCGCGCCATGCGCGCTCGCCAGTCGCGCCGCGCCGAAATTCGCGACATTCGACTGGCCGATGGCGAGGATCACGGCGGTGCGCGCGTCCTGCGGCGGACAGGCCGCCTCCTCTTTTCCGGCATAGGCGATGAGCCGGCCGAAGGCGTCGAATCGCGCGGCCGGAGGCGCTTGGTCGGCTTCCGGCCGGAACGGGTCGGTCCAGGCGACGAGCGCCGCCAGTGCGAGGGCGACCGACGCCGTGACGACCAGCCCGCGTGTCACTCCGCCGCCGCCTGCGGCGCCTCGACCTCGCGCGTCACGAATTCGGCGGGCGAGGTCAATTCGAGAATCTCGACATCGTCGCTGTGACGGATTTCGCGATGGCGAATGCGCGGCGGCTGCATGACCGTGCTGCCGGCCTCCAGCCGCACGAAGCCCACGTCCTCGTATTCGAACTCGACCCAGCCCTTCAGCACGTAGACGAACTGGAAATCGAGTTCGTGCAGGTGCCACGCGCCATGCGGATGCTCGCCCGGCACGGCGCGGATGACGTTGACGCCGAACCTGCCCGAGGTCGCCGCGTCGTAGCCGAGATTGCGATAGGCGAAATACTGGCGCAGGCCCTGATCGAAGGCCGCGTCGCGCGCGTGCTGCACATGTGTGCGCTTGGCCATGTCTTCCTCCCGTCGTTCGTCGTCGCGACGAACATGCGGCAAGCGTCGGGGGCGGACAAGCAAAACAAAAGGGCCGCTCGCGCGGCCCTTCCAAACAAGAGGGCCGCTCGCGCGGCCCTTCGCAGAATGGATCGGACGCCGGGATCAGACCGACGAATTGATCCACTTCACCAGTTCGCCCTTGGGCGCCGCGCCGACCTTCTGGGCGGCGAGCTTGCCGTCCTTGAACAGCATCAGCGTCGGGATCGAGCGAATGCCGAGCTTGCCGGCGACGCCGGGGTTCTCGTCGACGTTCAACTTGGCGATCTTCACCTTGCCCTGCATCTCCGTCGAGATTTCCTCGAGCGAGGGGCCGATCATCTTGCAGGGCCCACACCATTCCGCCCAGAAATCGACGACGACAGGTTCGGAAGATTTGAGAACGTCGGCTTCGAAGCTGGCGTCCGTGACTTTTGCAGTAGCCATAACAGCCTCTTGGGGGCGCGAAGGGGTCCGCGCGTCGGGCAGGGAACGTAGGAACGCCCTCCGATTCCGTCAAGCCGCCGCCGCATCGGTCTTTCGGTCACGAATGCGTCACCGCAGCGAGGCGGTGTCGTCACAGCCTTCGCCGATACATATCAAGGCGTTGTTTTAGCAATGTAAATTCTGATATCGCACGGGTTTTCAGGCTGCTTCCCGCACGGCGAGCATTGCCCGCATGGTTTCCGCATCCTGAGGACGGGCGATCAGATAGCCCTGCGCATGCGTGCATCCGGCCGCCGCCACGAAGCCGAACTGCGCCTGCGTCTCGATGCCTTCCGCCGTTACGTGCAGATCGAGCGATCGCGCCAGATGCGCGACGGCCTGCACGATCGCCTGGTTCCTGCGTTCGGGCAATCCGGCGATGAAGGACCGGTCGATCTTGAGGCCGCGCGTCGGCAGGCGGCGGATGTGGTCGAACGACGAGAAGCCCGTGCCGAAATCGTCGAGCACGATGGAGACGCCGCGCTCGTGCAGCCGTTCGATGGCCGACGCCGTGCCGCTCGCCGAGGCGAGTATGGCGGATTCCGTCACTTCCAGATGGAGGCGCTGAGGCGAAAGCCCGGCCGAGCGCAGCGCCGCGTCGACGATCGCCACGATGGAATGGTCGCAGATCTGCTCCGGCGAGACGTTGACGGCGACGCCGACGTCGCCCGGCCAGCGCGCCGCCTCGCGGCAGGCCTCGAACATGATCCATTCGCCGAGTTCGTGGATCAGCCCGAGCCGTTCGGCGATGGTGATGAATTGCACCGGCGGCACGAGCCCGCGCTCGGGATGGCGCCAGCGCGCGAGCGCTTCGTTGGACCTGATGCGCCCGCTCGACAGATCCTGGATCGGCTGGAACTGCAGGAAGAATTCGCCGCGCTTGAGCGCGCCGCGCATGTCCTGCGCCAGCGCGCGCCGGTCGCTGACTTCCTGATTGCCGCCATGCGCGAACAGATGGAACGCGCCGTTGCGCTCGCGCTTGGCTGTATAGAGCGCCGTGTCCGCGCGGCTGATGAGGGCGGCGGGCGTGGCGCCGTCCGCCGGCGCGAGCGCGACGCCGACGCTGGCGCGGCACTCGAGGCTGCCGCCTTCGAGCGTGAAGACCCCGTCGAAGGCGTCCGAGAGGCGGTCGGCCAGCGCGGCGGCGTCGATGGTCGAGGCGAGGCCGCGCGCCAGCATGACGAATTCGTCGCCGCCGAGCCTCGCCAGCAGGTCGGCCTCGCGCAGGCAGACCGAGAGCCGCGCGGCCATCTGCTTGAGGAGCTGGTCGCCGGCCTGATGGCCGAAGCGATCGTTGACGATCTTGAAGTCGTCGAGATCGATGTACAGCACGCCGAAGCGCTCGCCGTATCTTTCGAGACGCTGGCAGGCCGCGTCCAGCGCGTCCTCGAAGGCGATGCGATTGGGCAGGCCGGTCAGCGGATCGTGCCTGGCCTGCGTCTCGGCGCGAACCTGCGCCACGACCCGGACGGCGAACTGCTTGCCGTGCGCGAGCGCCGCCAGCGCCATGGCGACGCTGTAGCTGAGCAGCAGCGGGGCGATGAAATATTCGCTCGGCGCATCCGCGCCGTGCAGCAGGGCGACGAAACTGCAAAGCGTGAGCGGCGCGGCGAAAGCGACGACGGCCTGCGGCAGCGTCGCCAGCGCCAGCGCGCCGCCGGACATCATGCCGACGATGACGCAGACGACGACGATCTGCACATGCTCGGTGCGGTCGAAGAACAGGATGGCGGCGGCGCCCCAGATCGCGCCGAGCCCGGCGGCGTTCAGGGCGGCGCGGCGCACGGCCTTCGGCCCGACCGTCGCCGGCGGGGATTTGTGGCGCCGCCTGTAGAGGCGACGCGCCACGGGCAGGCAATAGGCGAGCAGGCAGGCCAGCCAGACGAAGGTCGTCGTCGGCTCGGCCTGCAGGCTGAGCGCGGCCGCCAGCACCAGCCCGTTGAAGAGGTTGACGGCGAGCATGGCGGGCGAATAGCGCGCGATCACCGCGATCTGCGCGGCGCGCAGGCGGCCGGCGGTGGCCGGATCCAGGCCTTTCGGCGGCGCTATGGAGAAGGCCCGCACAAGGGCCGATCCGGCCCGGAAGCTCTTGCGGCGTAAACGTCGAAAGGCGGAAACGTCTGAAAGAACGCTCAAATCGAACTCCTCGCCCCCGGGCGGGACGGACGCGGTCCTGTGTTGACGCTGACAACATCAGGAAATTCATAAAGCGAATTTAATGACTTAGCGGCAAAACGCTTTTACCGCCCCGGCTTGGTTAATCTATTCCTGCCGCCGCCTTTCCTTCCCGGGCCGGCGCTGCTATCTCGCGGCGCAGAACGGCAGGACCTATGACCACGCACCCGATCGACAACATCCGCAATTTCTCGATTGTCGCGCATATCGACCACGGCAAGTCGACGCTGGCCGACCGTCTGATCCAGACGACCGGCGGCCTGGCGGAGCGCGAAATGGTCGAGCAGGTGCTCGATTCCATGGATATCGAGCGCGAGCGCGGCATCACCATCAAGGCCCAGACGGTGCGGCTCGACTACAAGGCGAAGGACGGCAAGACCTACGTCCTCAACCTGATGGACACGCCCGGCCACGTCGACTTCGCCTACGAGGTCTCGCGCTCGCTCGCCGCCTGCGAGGGCTCGCTGCTGGTTGTGGACGCCTCGCAGGGCGTGGAGGCGCAGACGCTCGCCAACGTCTATCACGCGCTCGACGCCGGCCACGAGATCGTGCCGGTGCTCAACAAGATCGACCTGCCCGCAGCCGAGCCCGACCGCATCAAGCAGCAGATCGAGGACGTGATCGGCCTCGACGCCTCCGACGCCGTGCCGATCTCCGCCAAGACCGGCATCGGCATTCCCGACGTGCTGGAAGCCATCGTCACGCGCCTGCCGCCGCCCAAGGGCGACGAGACCGCGCCCTTGAAGGCGCTGCTGGTCGATAGCTGGTACGATCCCTATCTCGGCGTCGTCGTGCTGGTGCGCATCATCGACGGCTCGATGAAGAAGGGCCAGAAGATCGTGATGATGGGCGCCGACGCCCATTACGAGATCGACCGCATCGGCGTCTTCCGCCCGAAGATGGAGAATGTCGAGAGGCTCGGGCCCGGCGAGGTCGGCTTCATCACGGCGCAGATCAAGCAGGTGGCCGACACCCGCGTCGGCGACACGATCACCGACGAGAAGAAGCAATGCGCCGAGGCGCTGGCCGGTTTCAAGCCGGCGCAGCCCGTGGTGTTCTGCGGCCTCTTCCCCGTCGACGCCGCCGACTTCGAGGAGCTTCGCGCGGCGATGGGCAAGCTGCGCCTCAACGACGCGAGCTTCTCCTACGAGATGGAATCCTCAGCCGCGCTCGGCTTCGGTTTTCGCTGCGGATTCTTGGGCCTTCTGCATCTGGAGATCATCCAGGAGCGCCTGCACCGCGAGTTCAATCTCGACCTCATCGCGACCGCGCCCTCGGTCATCTACAAGATCCACATGACCAACGGCGACGTGATGGAGATGCACAATCCCGTCGACATGCCCGATGTCGTCAAGATCGACCACATCGACGAGCCCTGGATTCAGCGCGACCATCCTCACGCCCGACGATTATCTCGGCGCCGTGCTGAAGCTCTGCCAGGACCGGCGCGGCGTGCAGGTCGATCTCAATTATGTCGGCAAGCGCGCCATGGTCACCTACGACCTGCCGCTCAACGAGGTCGTGTTCGATTTCTACGACCGCCTGAAGTCGATCTCGAAGGGCTACGCCAGCTTCGACTACCAGTTGACCGACTATCGCGAGGGCGACCTCGTGAAGATGAACATTCTCGTCAACGCCGAGCCGGTCGACGCGCTCTCCATGCTCGTCCACCGCACGCGCGCCGATTCACGCGGGCGCGCGATGGTGGAAAAGCTGAAGGAACTGATCCCGCCGCACATGTTCCAGATCCCGATCCAGGCGGCGATCGGCGCCAAGATCATCGCCCGCGAAACCGTGCGCGCGCTGCGCAAGGACGTGACGGCCAAGTGCTACGGCGGCGACGTCTCGCGCAAGCGCAAACTTCTGGAGAAGCAGAAGGAAGGCAAGAAGCGCATGCGGCAGTTCGGCAAGGTCGAGATTCCGCAGGAAGCGTTCATCGCGGCGCTGAAGATGGACTCGTGAGCGGCGACGGAACGCTGGCCGTCATTGCGACGCGGCAATCCATGTCGCCATTCGAGAATGGATAGCTCCGCTCTGCCCGCAATGACGACTTGCAATACTGTACCCAATCGGGTACAATAACTGCATGCGCTCCACCTCCTACAGCGACCTCCGCAAGAACCTCGCCGCCGCGCTCGACAGCGTGACCGAGGATCACGCGCCCGTGCTCATCACGCGCGACCGCGGCAAGCCGGCGGCCGTCCTGATCTCGGTCGAGGATTTCGCGTCCTATGAAGAGACGGCCTACCTCCTGCGCAGCCCGAAGAACGCAAAGCGGCTGAACGACGTCCATCGCCGAACTCGACGCTGGCAAGGGCAGTGCGCGCAAGCTCGTCGAATGAGTCTGAGACCGTCATTGCGAGCGCAGCGAAGCAATCCATCCACCGGGACTCGATCCGCATCGGATGGATCGCTGCGTCGCTGCGCTCCTCGCGATGACGACGCCCCATGAGGCTCGTCTTCTCCGCCAGCGCCTGGGAGGACTACCTGCACTGGCAAGTGAACGATCCCAAACTGCTGGCGCGGCTCAACGGCCTCATCAAGGAATGCGCGCGCACGCCGTTTCAAGGGACTGGCAAGCCCGAACCCTTGCGCGGCGCGCTGTCGGGGTGGTGGTCGCGGCGGCTGACGCAGGAGCATCGCCTCGTCTATCGCGTCGAGGGCGACGATCTCCTGATCGCGCAATGTCGGTATCATTATTGAGGCCGGGCGCTTCCTTCTCCCGCAAGGCGGGAGAAGGTGTCGCGCGAATGCGCGACGACACGAAGTCGGCTCTTGCCGACTTCGGTCCGAGGATGAGGGCGATGCCGATACTCGGATGTTTTGTAGCAGTCGCACCGCTCTCACCCGACCCTCGCTCACGCGAGGGCCACCCTCTCCCGCTTCGCGGGAGAGGGAAAGACTTGAGCCCTCACCCCCGCCAGTACGCGCATTGCGTCAGATACACCGTCCGCCCCTCGCGTCGGTCGATGACGCCGGACAGAACCGCGCGGTCGCCGGCGTTCAACTCGTATTGCGCGGACCGCGCCAGCCCCGCGTCGGCCGTCACGCAGATCACCTGGCCTTCCGCCCGCATCCCGACGATCGCCGCCTTGCCGGGCTCCGGCGCCGGCCGGACGCCGACGAAGGCGACGGGCGCCTCGTAGCCGCGCCCGCTGTAGGCGCGGTCGCCGCGCGCCGAAACGATGACGCGCGTGTCGCGCGCCGCGCATTGATTGCCGAAGAAGCTGGAGGTGCACACCGCGCTCGCCGCCGGCGCCGGCGCGGACGAAAGATCGGGCAGCGGCAGGCGTCCCGTGCGCCCGAGGAAGATCAGGATCGAGCCCAGCGCGATGCCAAGCGAGATCGCTATCGTCGGCAGCCTGCCCATCGCATGGCCCTCCTCTGCGAGGCCTCCCTGCGATCCCGCAGCATGCCACGGACCATTTAAGGAACATTTGCCCCGATCGCCGAAATGCCGGGGCTTTTGGCTTTGGCTGCGCTATCGCCTATGCTGGCCGGGATCGAGAAGAAACAGGCCGGGAGGCCGACGAGCGTTCCATGAGTTTCACCGACATCGCGACCCGGGCGTACAACCATTCGTTCCGGCTCGATCCGGTCCTGCGGACGCTGCTCGACACGGACTTCTACAAGCTGCTCATGCTCCAGATGATCTGGCGCAAGCATCGCGACGTTCCCGTCGCCTTCGGCATCGTCAACCGCACGGCCGCCGTGCGCGTCGCCGACGAAATTCCCGAGAGCGAGCTTCGCGCGCAACTGGATCACGCCCGCACCCTGCGTTTCACGTCGCGCGAGCGGATCTGGCTCGCGGGCAACACGTTCTATGGCGTCAAACAGATCTTCCAGCCGGACTTCATCGAATGGCTGGCCGATTTCCGCTTGCCGGAATACGAGCTCGAGCGTCGCGACGGTCAGTATGAACTCACCTTCCACGGCGCCTGGCCCTACACGACCATGTGGGAAATCCCGGCGCTTTCCATCATCAACGAATTGCGTGCGCGAAAAGTGCTGCACGGCATGGGGCGGTTCGAGCTGGACGTGCTCTACGCCCGCGCCAAGGCGAAGTTGTGGACCAAGATCGAGCGGCTGCGGCAGTTGAAGAAGGAAGGCCCGCTGCGCGTCGGCGATTTCGGCACGCGCCGGCGCCACGGCTATCTCTGGCAGCGCTGGTGTTGCGAGGCCTTGCAGGAAGGCATCGGCGACGCCTTCACCGGCACGTCCAACGTGCACATCGCCATGGAGATCGGCGCCGAGGCGATCGGCACCAACGCGCACGAACTGCCGATGGTCTATGCCGCGCTTGCCGGCAATGACGAGAAGCGCGTGCGCGATTCCCGCTACAGCGTGCTGCAATCCTGGAGCGACACCTATTCCGGCAACCTCCTGGTCTTCCTGCCCGACGCCTACGGCACGACGGAATTTTTGCGCGACGCGCCGGACTGGGTGGCCGACTGGACGGGCGCGCGGCCGGATTCCAAGGACCCGGTCGAGGCGGGAGAAGAACTCATCAGATGGTGGGCGGAGCGAGGCCGCGACCCGCGTGAAAAACTGATCGTTTTCTCCGACGCGATGGACATCGATTCCATCGAGGAGACGTCGCGTCATTTCCGCGGCCGCGTGCGCGCGAGCTACGGCTGGGGCACCAATCTCACCAATGATTTTTCCGGCTGCGATCCCGGCGGCGGCGACCGGCTGCGGGCGATCTCGCTCGTCTGCAAGGTGATCGGCGCGGCTGGGCGGCCGGCGGTGAAGCTCTCGGACAATCCCCTGAAGGCGACGGGCCCGAAGGACGAGATCGAGCGCTACCGCCACATTTTCAGCGCCGCCGGAATGCGCGCGCAGCCGGTGCTGGTGTAGCTGTCGCGCCCTCCCTCCCCTCAGGCGAAACCGGCATAGCCGGTTTCTGCCGACATGGGGAGGGTGGCGCGCATCGAAGTCGGCTGTTGCCGACTTCGTCATTCCCTATGCGCAAGTCGGGCAAGCCCGACTTGCGTGCGAGCCGGGTGGGGTGGGAGTGCGCATCAACCGAGCGACGCCTGCGGCGTCGGGCCCCACCCGCATCGCTGCGCGATGCGACCTCCCCATAAAGGGGAGGTAGGGCGCCCGGGAAAAATTCCAGTCTTGGCCGCCTGCCCTTTACGCCCCATATCTCCCGCAACGCCGCCGCCGGCTGACCTCCGGCGGCGTTCCTATTGACGGAGCCGCCTTGTCCATCATTTCCATTGCAGGCGTCGGAAAGAGCTACGGCGCCTTCACCGCGCTGCACGACATCGACCTCGAAATCGAGCGCGGCGAGATTTTCGCGCTGCTCGGCCCCAACGGCGCCGGCAAGACGACGCTGATCTCCATCGTCTGCGGCGCGGTGTCGATGAGCCGTGGCGCCGTAACCGTCGACGGCGCCGACATCCTGCGCGACTATCGCCTCACGCGCCGCAAGATCGGCCTCGTGCCGCAGGAAATCGCGCTCGACATATTTTCGACTGTCTGGAGCACCGTTTCCTTCAGCCGCGCGCTGTTCGGCAAGGCGCCCGACAGGACGTATATCGAACGCCTGCTGCGCGATCTCGCGCTGTGGGAGAAGCGCGACAGCAAGATCATCGAATTGTCCGGCGGCATGAAGCGCCGCGTGATGATCGCCAAGGCGCTGGCGCACGAGCCGGACATTCTCTTCCTCGACGAACCGACCGCGGGCGTCGACGTCGAATTGCGCCGCGACATGTGGGGGCTGGTCCGGCGATTGCGTGAGAGCGGCGTCACCATCATCCTCACCACGCATTACATCGAGGAAGCCGAGGAAATGGCCGACCGCGTCGGCATCATGAAATCCGGCGCCCTCGTTCTGGTGGAGGAAAAGCAGGCGCTGATGCGCAAGCTCGGCAAGCGGCGCATGGCGCTGACGCTGGCCGAACCGCTCGGCCGTCTGCCGCCGGCGCTCGAGGGCTGGCCGGTCGAGCTCGAACAGGACGGCCGCCAGCTCGCCTACACATTCGTCGACGGCGCGGAGAAGGGCGCGGCGCAGATCATCCAGCGCCTCGGCGATGCGGGCGTGCACATCAAGGATATCGCCATGCGCGAGGCCTCGCTCGAGCAGATTTTCGTCGATCTCGTGGGGAACGCGGCAAGGAGCCCGGCATGAGCGCGCCGCATTTCAATGCGCGCGGCGTTTTCGCGATCTTCGCCGCCGAAATGGCCCGCACGCGGCGCACGCTGCTGCAGAGCGTGGCGACGCCGGTGCTGACGACGTCGCTCTATTTCGTCGTCTTCGGCTCCGCCATCGGCTCGCGCATGCAGGAGATCGGCGGCGTCGCCTATGGCGCCTTCATCGTGCCCGGCCTCATCATGCTGTCGCTGCTGACGACCAGCATCGTCAACGCCTCCATCGGCATCTATTTTCCGAAATTCACCGGCACGATCTACGAGATCCTGTCGGCGCCGCTCTCGGCGATCGAAGTCGTCGTCGGCTATGTCGGCGCCTCGACGGCGAAATCCGTCGTCATCGGCCTCATCATTCTCGCCACGGCGGCCTTCTTCACGCCGCTCAGCATCGACCATCCCGGCCTGATGGCGCTCTTTCTCGTGCTCACCGCCTTCACCTTCAGCCTGTTCGGCTTCATCATCGGCATCTGGGCGAAGACGTTCGAGCAGCTCAATTTCGTGCCGGCGCTCATCGTCACGCCGCTCACCTTTCTCGGCGGCGCCTTCTATTCCATCGACATGCTGCCGCCCTTCTGGCGCACGGTCAGCCTGTTCAACCCGGTCGTCTACCTCATCAGCGGTTTTCGCTGGAGCTTTCACGGAACGGGCGACGTCTCCCTCGCCGCCAGCCTCGGCTTCATGACCGGCGTGATCGCGCTTTGCCTCGGCGTGCTCGTGTGGATTTTCCGGACCGGCTATCGGTTGAAGCCGTGATTGCAGGCTGCGCATTGTCATCCCCGACGCGCGGAGCGCGATCGGGGATGACGGCGGCGCAGGTCTCTCGCCCCAACCACATAAAGAAATCTTTATATGTTTATTGCGCTATTTCCTGCGCCCTGCTATAGGACCGCCCAAGCCAGAGACCAGCAGAGCCGGGAAATCATCGAATGACCAAGCATTTCAACGACTACGTCGTCGCCGACATCGACCTTGCCGACTGGGGCCGCAAGGAATTGAACATCGCCGAGACGGAAATGCCCGGCCTGATGGCGACGCGCGCCGAATACGGCCCGTCGCAGCCGCTCAAGGGCGCCCGCATCGCCGGCTCGCTGCACATGACCATCCAGACGGGCGTGCTGATCGAGACGCTGAAGGCGCTGGGCGCTGACGTGCGCTGGGCCTCCTGCAACATCTACTCCACGCAGGACCATGCCGCCGCGGCAATAGCCGCCGCCGGCACGCCGGTCTTCGCCATCAAGGGCGAGAGCCTCGAGGATTACTGGGACTACACCCACAAGATTTTCGAATGGGGCGACGGCGGCTGCCCGAACATGATCCTCGATGACGGCGGCGACGCCACGCTGCTCATCCACCTCGGCCTGCGCGCCGAGCAGGGCGACACTGGCCTTCCTCGACAAGGCGACCAACGAGGAGGAGGAAATCCTCTTCGCCGCCATCAAGAAGCGCCTGAAGGCCAACCCCGGCTGGTACAAGCGCAACGCCGAGGCCATCAAGGGCGTGACCGAGGAGACCACCACCGGCGTGCATCGCCTCTACGTCATGCACAAGGAAGGCAAGCTCCTGTGGCCGGCGATCAACGTCAACGACTCCGTCACCAAGTCGAAATTCGACAATCTCTACGGCTGCCGTGAATCGCTGGTCGACGGCATCCGTCGCGGCACGGACGTGATGATGGCCGGCAAGGTCGCCTGCATCGCCGGCTACGGCGACGTCGGCAAGGGCTCGGCCGCCTCGCTGCGCAACGCCGGCTGCCGCGTCATCGTCACCGAGATCGATCCGATCTGCGCGCTGCAGGCGGCGATGGAAGGCTACGAGGTCACCACGATGGAAGACGCCGCGCCGCGCGCCGACATCTTCTGCACCGCGACCGGCAATGTCGACGTCATCACCGTCGACCACATGCGCGCCATGAAGGACCGCGCCATCGTCTGCAACATCGGGCACTTCGATTCCGAGATCCAGGTCGCGGGCCTGAAGAACTTCAAGTGGCACAACGTCAAGCCGCAGGTCGACGAGATCGAGTTCAACGACGGCAAGCGCATCATCCTGCTGTCGGAAGGCCGCCTCGTGAACCTCGGCAACGCCACCGGCCATCCCTCCTTCGTCATGTCGGCTTCCTTCACCAACCAGACGCTGGCGCAGATCGAGCTGTGGACGAAGCAGCAGGGCCAGTATCCGGTCGGCGTCTACACGCTGCCCAAGCACCTCGACGAAAAGGTGGCGGCGCTGCATCTCGCCAAGATCGGCGTGAAGCTGACCAAGCTGACCGACGCGCAGGCGACCTATCTCGGCCTGCCGCAGCAGGGTCCCTACAAGCCGGATCATTACCGCTACTGATCCGGCGTCCGGCGCGACAGCCGGCTCGGCGTTTCGCTGTCCGAAATAGGGGTAAACGGGTTTTGCAATGAACCCGTTTACCCCTATACTTTTTGGACAAAGCAAAAAACAAGCTGAGCCAGGGATTGGAAATGCCGAAGATTCATTACGTTTCGCATGATGGCGCGGATCGCGCGGTCGACGTGCCGGCGGGCGAATCCGTCATGCGCGGCGCCGTGCTGAACGCCGTGGCGGGCATCGACGCCGATTGCGGCGGCGAATGCGCCTGCGCGACCTGCCATGTCTATATCGACGACGCCTGGAAGGATAAGGTGGGCGCGGCCAGCGAGCAGGAGATGAGCATGCTCGGCTTCGTCGACAGCGTGAAGGACAGCTCGCGCCTGTCGTGCCAGATCAAGGTGACGCCGGAACTCGACGGGCTCGTCGTCCATCTGCCGGAAAGCCAGCACTGACGGCGCCGCAATTGCGGCGCGTTTGGCGAGCCGAATGTAGCATTCGAGAAATTTGGTTCGCTGTCATTCCCGACGCGCGCAGCGCGATCGGGAATCCAGAACAATGGTAGGCGGCTGACTGGATTCCCGCTTTCGCGGGAATGACATCCGGGACAGCGAAGAAAAATCGGGAGGAAACCATGAACGAACATGCCGCCATCGATCACGCCAAGCTCGCCGAGAGCATGCCGATCGAGGACATCAACGTCTCCGATCCCAAGCTCTACCAGCAGGACGTCTGGATGCACTATTTCAACCGGCTGCGCCGCGACGCGCCGGTGCATTACTGCAAGGACAGCCCGATCGGCCCCTACTGGTCGATCACCAAGTACAAGGACATCGTCTCGGTCGAGGTGAACCACAAGGCGTTTTCCTCGAGCTCGACCTTCGGCGGCATCACGCTGCGCGACCGCACCGGCGATCTCGAACTGCCGATGTTCATCGCCATGGACCCGCCCAGGCACGACGAGCAGCGCAAGATCGTGCAGCCGATCGTCTCGCCGACCAACCTCGCCAGGTTCGAGGGCCTGATCCGCAGCCGCATTGCCGCTACCCTGGATTCGCTGCCGCGCGGCGAGGCCTTCGACTGGGTCGACAAGGTCTCGATCGAACTGACCGGCCAGATGCTGGCGACGCTGTTCGACTTCCCCTTCGAGCAGCGCCGCAAGCTGACCTACTGGTCCGACGTCGCCACCACCGACCTCAACAATCCCGACCGCCTCATCAATTCCGAGGAGGAGCGCGAGGCCGTGTTCGGCGAATGCCTCGGCGCCTTCATGCAGCTCTGGAACCAGCGCGTGAACGCCAAGGAGCTCGGCGGCGATCTCATCTCGATGCTGGTGAGCGGCGAAGCCACACGCAACATGAACCCGCGCGAATATCTCGGCAACGTCATCCTGCTGATCGTCGGCGGCAACGACACGACGCGCAATTCGATGACCGGCTCGGTCTGGTTCTTCAACCAGAATCCTGACCAGTACGCCAAGCTGCGCGCCAATCCGGCGTTGCTCGAATCCGCGGTGCCGGAGATCATCCGCTACCAGACGCCGCTCGCCTACATGCGCCGCACGGCGCTGGCGGACACGGAAGTCGGCGGCAAGACGATCAAGAAGGGCGACAAGCTCGCCATGTGGTACATCTCGGGCAACCGCGACGGCGACTCGATCGAAAATCCCGATCAGTTCATCATCGACCGCGAGCGCCCGCGCCAGCACCTCTCCTTCGGCTTCGGCATCCATCGCTGCGTCGGCAATCGCCTCGGCGAGTTGCAGTTGAAGATTCTCTGGGAAGAGATCATGAAGCGCGACATGAAGATCGAGGTGCTCAGCCCGCCGAAGCGCGTTTTCTCGTCCTTCGTGCACGGCTATCAGGAAATGCAGGTGCGCATCGCGCCCTGACCGCTGGCCGTCATTGCGAGGAGCAAAGCGACGAAGCAATCCATCCACGAGTCAGCCTCGGTGGATGGATTGCTTCGCTACGCTCGCAATGACGGCGCTGTTTCCGCTTGGTGATGAAATGCCATAGTTGGACGATCCCCCTACAACCGGCGATCGCCCTTCGGCAGACCCCTGAACGGCGCGCGCGGCCTCGGCGGCTCCAGCGACTGCTCGCGCTCGATCTCCACGCCCACCGCGCCCTCGATGATGTCGAGCTTTTCCACGCGCACGCGCACGCGCTTCACGCGCTTGTCGCGCAGCGCGGCGGCGGCGATCTCCTCCGCCATGGTCTCGACCAGCTTCACATGGCCCGACTGGATCATGCGGCGGATGGCGTCGACGATCACGTCGTAGGAGACGATGTCGCGGAAATCGTCGGCGACGCGCCGGGCGCGCGGCACTTCGGCTTCCACGTTGAAGCGCATGCGCTGCGCCTTCCGCGTCTCGTATTTGTAGGCGCCGATGCTGGCGTCGATCAGGAAGTCGCGCACGAAGATCTTGTCGGTCTGCTGCGGCCCCTCGCCGGCGTGCAGGCCCGCGTCGATCAGCGCGCGGATCGTCGCCACCGCGCCGCGATCGATGCCTCCGCCCCGATCGGCGCCGCCGCAGAGCGCGCTGCGGAAGCCGAGGAAATCCGCGTCCAGCGCGACGAGGCGCGGCACGTCGGGCGCCTCCAGCGAGCCGGATACGCCCGCCGACAGGCCGACCGCCCGGCACTTCTCGATGAAATCGGCGGCGTCGGCCGCGTCCAGCGTCTCGAGAAAGCGGCCGCGCGTCTTGTCCACCGTGTCGAGCATCGCGCCGGAAAATCCGGCCGCCGCCAGTTCCGCGATCATGCCGAGCGGCGGCGCGCGGTCGGCGAGCATCACCGCGACGAGTTGCACGTCTTGCGCCAGCGGCGCCAGCGCGGCGATCTTTGCGCGCGCGTCGGCTTCGTCGGCGAGGCCGACCTTGACGATGTCGGCGCCGGCCTCGCGCAAGGCGCTGACCGCGGCGACCAGCTTCGGGCCACAGAGATCGAGGCCGCCGGCGGCCGCGCTCACCGGGCGGGCGCCTGCGACCGCCTGCACGATGGCCGCCACCGTCTCCTGCGACGGCGCGCCGAGCGCGCCGCGCCCGGGATCGGTGCAATCGACGATGTCGGCGCCGCAGTCGAGCGCGACCAGCGCTTCGGCGGGGCTGACGACGCTGGCGAGAAAGGCGGTCATGCGGGGCGGCTCTGGCTCCTGTCGCCAGATCAGCCTGCATTTGGGCGGTATCGCTCAAATGCAGGAAAGCTGATCGGTCTCAAAGTTTAGAGCGCGCGACTTGCGAAAACCGGCATCCATTTCTTTTCCGCGCGCTCCAGCGTCATAGGTCGATTGCGGCCGGCCCGCAATGGAGGCGCGCGCCCTTGCGAGGGGCGGGCGCCGCCTTTAGCCTCGCGCCGCCCATCTCCGGCAGGATCGTGCTGACGCCCGAGCACGGAAAGAGTTTGCATGACCCGCATCGCCATTGTCGACGACTACCAGAACATCGCGCTTTCGCTCGCCGACTGGAAAAGCATAGCCGGGGCCGAATTCACGGTCTTCGACAAGCCCTTCGCCAGCGAGGACGAGACGGTCGAGAAACTCCGCGACTTCGAGATCGTCAGCACCATGCGCGAGCGCATGGAATGGCCGGCGGGTCTGTTCGCGCGATTGCCGAAGCTGAAACTGCTCTGCGTCACCGGCCTGCACCAGCGTCTGCTCGATCAGGCGGCGGCGACGAAGCACGACGTGATCGTCTCACATACGTCGGCCGGCGCCTCCGTGCCGGCGACGGTCGAACTCTGCCTTGCGCTCATCCTGGCGGGCGCGCGCAACGTGGCGCGCGAGGATCGCGACATGCGCGGCGGCGGATGGCAGTCCGGGCTCGGCATGACCTTGCACGGCCGCCGCCTCGGAATCGTCGGCCTCGGCCGCATCGGCGCGCGCGTGGCGGCGCTGGCCAAAGCCATGGGCATGGAGCTCGTCGCCTGGAGCTCGAACATGACGGCCGAAACCGCCGCCGCGCATGGCGCCAGTCTGGTCGACAAGGAAACGCTGTTTCGCACGAGCGATGTCGTCAGCCTGCATCTCGTGCTCGGCGAGCGTTCGAAACATGTCGTCGGCGCGCGCGAATTCGACCAGATGCAGAAGCACGCCGTTCTCGTGAACACGTCGCGCGGCCCTCTCGTCGACGAGGCTGCGCTGATCGAGGCGCTGCGTGCGAAGAAAATCGCTTGCGCCGCGCTCGACGTCTACGACGTCGAGCCGCTGCCCGCAGACCATCCCCTGCGCGGCCTCGACAATGTCGTGCTCTCGCCGCACCAGGGCTTCGTCACGCAGGACGTCTACACGACCTGGTACGGCGACACGGTGGAAAATATCCGCGCCTATCTCGCCGGCGCGCCGGTCCGCGTGCTCAACGCTGATGTGATGAGGAAATAGACGCGCGGGCCTTGCTCGGGCCAACCGCGAGTGACGCCGGCCTTTTCGCGCGGACGGTCAGACCGGCGATGGCGAGCGCGATCCCCGCGATCATCGCCCACCAGCACGGCCGCAAGCCGAGGTCGAGACTGAAGTCCGCCGATATCAACGCATCGAAGGGCGCGCCCATCGCGAGCGCATACCAACCGGCTTCCGTCAGCGCGACGAGCGCCGTCGCCGCGGCCGCCAGCGCCAGCGCGAGCGCCGGCGTGAGCGCGCGGCCGAAGCGTCGCGGCAGGCGCATGAAGCCGAGCAGCGCGAATATGCCGGCCATGGCGGTCGGTTCGGTGACGTCGAGTTTCGACTGCATGAAGAAATGCACGAGACCGAGCAGCGCGATGGCGTAGACGAGGCGGTGCAGCCGCTTCCAGCGCACGGCGCCGAGGCGGCGCACCGCGCTGTCGGTCGAGGTCGCGGCAAGGGCCGCGAGCATGAGCAGGGCGATCGTGCCGATCAGACAGATAGATGCGCGCGAAAAGTTCGTGCGCCACCACGGAGAGGTTGAAGGACTTGTCGGCGACGAAGGCGATGAAATGCGCGACCATCCAGACGAAGACGGATACGCCGAGAATGCGGCGCGCCGCGACGAGGCGCGGCTGACGCAACAGGTCGATCAGCGGCGTGATCGCGAGCGTGACGGCGAGCAGCCGGATCGCCCAGAGGCCGGTGACATGTGAGATTTCCGTCAGCGGCCGCGGACCGAGATCGGCGGTCGCGATACGCCACAGCAAGGGCAGGGCGGGCAGGATTGCAATGGCGAGCGCAAGCGTCCGCAGCGCGGAAAAGGCGCCGGTGCGGTCGCGCCACAGCGCCAGCGATGAGGGCTTCGACATGAGCGAGGTCACGCGGCTATCTACGCTGAACGCGCGGGTCTGGCCCGTCAAGTTTGGTCTTGCGCCGCTCAAATTCGCGTGATCCTGTCGCCGGCGTCAGACGTCCGGCGAGGGCGCATGGAGGAAGCGATGACGGATGCGGTAGCGACGGGCGCCCTGCGCGCCGAAACCTCGCGCAAGATCGCGCGCAGGCTCATTCCCTTCCTCATCGTCTGCTATTTCATTTCCTATCTCGACCGCGTGAATCTCGGCTTCGCCGCGCTCACCTTCCGACAGGACCTCAGCCTCTCGGCCGAGGTGTTCGGGCTCGGCGCCGGTATTTTCTTCCTCGGCTATTTCCTGTTCGAGGTGCCCTCGAACCTGCTGCTCGAGAAAGTCGGCGCGCGCGTGTGGATCGCGCGCATCATGATTACATGGGGTCTGATCTCGGCGGCGATGGCGCTGGTGAAGGGCGAGACGAGTTTCTACTTCGTCCGCTTCCTGCTCGGCCTCGCGGAAGCCGGCTTCTTCCCCGGCATCATCCTCTATCTCACCTACTGGTACACGGCGGCCGAGCGCGCAAAAGTCGTCGGCATGTTCATGGTCGCGGTGCCGCTGTCCTCGGCCATCGGCGCCCCGCTGTCGAGCTGGATTCTCGGCGCCTTCACCGGCGTCGGCGGTCTCGCTTCCTGGCAATGGTTGTTCATCATCGAGGCGCTGCCGGCCGTCATCATGGGCTTTGTCGTTCTTGCCTATCTCGACGATGGTCCGGCCGACGCCAACTGGCTGACGGCGGAGGAAAAGCAGGCGGTCATCTCTCACCTCGCCGCCGAGCGCGAGAGCCGCGAAGCGGTCAAGAAATTCTCGCTCGCAGAGGCGCTGTCGCATCCGCGCGTCATCGGGCTCGCGCTCGTCTATTTCGGCATTGTCACCGGCCTCTACGGTTTCGGCTTCTGGGCGCCGCAGATCGTCAAGGCCTTCGGCCTCACCATTGCGCAGACCGGTTGGGTCGTCGCCATTCCCTTCGTCGCCGGCGCGCTGGTCATGGTCCCCTGGACGCACCATTCCGACGCGACGCGCGAGCGCACATGGCACGTCGCGCTGCCGGCCTTCCTCGGCGGCGTCGGGCTGATCGTGGGTTCGTATCTGTCGTCGCCGCTGCTCGCCATGATCGCCTTGACGCTCGGGTCCGTCGGCACCTTTGCGGCGCTCCCGACCTTCTGGACCCTGCCGACGGCGCTCTTGACCGGCACGGCGGCGGCCGGCGGCATCGCGCTCATCAACGCCATCGGCAATGTCGGCGGCTTCGTCGGCCCCTATCTCGTCGGCTGGATCAAGGACAATGCGCTCGCCATGAAGATCGTCGCCGACCAGGCCGGCGCGAATGCGCTGTCCATCGCCGTCATCGGCGGCTTCATGATCGCGGCGGGCCTGCTCACGCTCGTGCTCGGCCACGATCCCGCGCTGGAAGAGGGCGCGCACAAGTAGGGATTGCGCGTTCTCCCTCCCCGCTCGCGGGGAGGGTGGCGGCCGCCGCACTTGATCCCGCCATGCCGATGGGCCAAACCCCCTCGCCATGGCCCCGCCGCTTCTCCACCTCCAGAATATCGCGCTCACCCTCGGCGGCGCGCCGCTGCTCGATGGCGCGGAGCTTGCGGTCGAGCCCGGCGACCGGCTTTGCCTCGTCGGTCGCAACGGCTCGGGCAAATCGACGCTCCTGAAGATCGCCGCCGGCCTGCTGGAGGCGGACGGGGGCACGCGCTTCTTCCAGCCGGGCGCGACCATCCGCTACCTGCCGCAGGAGCCGGACTTCGAGGGCTTCGCGACGACGCTTGCCTATGCGGAAGCCGGCCTCGGCCCGACCGACGATCCGCACCGCGCCCGCTATCTGCTCGAACGCCTCGGCCTGACGGGCGAGGAGGACCCCGCGAAACTCTCGGGCGGCGAGGCGCGCCGCGCGGCGCTGGCCCGCACGCTCGCGCCCGACCCCGACATTCTGCTGCTCGACGAGCCGACCAATCATCTCGACCTGCCGGCCATCGAATGGCTGGAGGAGGAACTGGCCGGCGTGCGCGGCGCGCTCGTGCTCATCAGCCACGACCGGCGCTTCCTGCAGGACCTCACGCGCTCGACCGTCTGGCTGGATCGAGGCGTGACGCGCAGGCTTGATCGCGGCTTCGGCGAATTCGAGGCCTGGCGCGACAAGGTTCTCGAGGAGGAGGAGGCGGCCGCCCACAAGCTCGACCGCAAGATCGTGGCGGAAGAACATTGGGTGCGCTACGGCGTCTCCGGCCGGCGCAAGCGCAACATGCGCCGCATGGCCGAACTTGGCGAGTTGCGCCGCGCCAAGCGCGAGGCCCGCCGCGCCGAGGGCGTGGTGCAATTGCAGGCGAGCGAGGCGCAGCTTTCGGGCAAACTCGTCGTCGACGCCGAGGGCCTCGCCAAGAGCTATGGCGACCGGCCGATCGTGAAGAACCTGTCGCTACGCGTGCTGCGCGGCGATCGTCTCGGCCTCGTCGGCGCCAACGGCGCGGGCAAGACGACGCTGGTCAATCTCCTGACCGGCAAGCTCGAACCCGACGCGGGCAGCGTGCGGCTCGGCGCCAATGTCGAGATGGCCACGCTCGACCAGTCCCGCGCCGCGCTCGATCCAGTCGACACCGTCGCCAATTTCCTCACCGGCGGCGGCGGCGACTGGATCGAGATAGCGGGCAAGAAAAAGCACATCGTCGGCTACATGCAGGATTTCCTGTTCAGGCCGGAGCAGGCGCGCACGCCCGTCTCGCGCCTGTCGGGCGGCGAGCGCGCGCGGCTCATGCTCGCCCGCGCGCTGGCCTTGCCGTCGAATTTCCTCGTGCTCGACGAGCCGACCAACGATCTCGATCTCGAAACGCTCGATCTCGTCGAGGAAATGCTGGCCGATTATCCGGGCACAGTGCTGGTCGTCAGCCACGACCGCGACTTTCTCGACCGCGTGGCGACCTCGGTGCTGGTGGCGGAAGGCGAAGGCGACTGGATCGAATATGCCGGCGGCTATTCGGACATGGTGGCGCAGCGCGGCGCGGGCGTCGGCGCGCGGAGCGTGGAGAAGCCTGCGAGCCGGGAGCGCCGGCTTCCTGCCAGCAGCCAGCCGGAGGCTGGCGGTCCCGGCGCGGCCAAGCCGAAGCGCAAGCTGAGTTTCAACGAGAAGCACGCGCTGGAATCCTTGCCGGCCGAGATGGACCGGCTGCGCGCGTTGCGCGAAAAGGCGCAAGCGATTCTCGCCGATCCCGATCTTTTCTCGCGCGAACCGAAAAAATTCGAGCAGGCGTCGTCCGCGCTGGGCAAGATCGAGACGGATTTGGTAGCGGCCGAGGACCGCTGGCTCGAACTCGAGATGCTGCGCGAGGAATTGGAAGGCTGAGCGCCTAATTCGCGCGCCTCGAGCCGGCGGCTCATCGCGGCGACGAAGCAGGCCTTTTCGACCGCGATCCCGGGCATGTCGGGTTCGTTTTCGCGTTTCACGGGCCTGTCCCTCTCTCACGCGGGCTGATGCAGGCCGACAACGCCCCAGACCCGATTGAGGTTCAGCGTCATTTCGCCCTTGTTCCCGCCCCGTTCAGGTCATAGGGCTACGCTGAACACGCGGAGCTGGCGGTTTCTTGTCCGAACAGGCCGATACGCGGCCGGCGAGTAGTTTTGCCATCCTTCGCCGGCTCTTGATGGATCACGGCCGGCGCTACGGCGTCGCCTATGTCGCCGCGTTCGCCTTCATGTGCGTCGGATCGGCGGCGACCGCGCTCGTCGCCTACCTGCTCAAGCCCGTGCTCAACCAGATGGTCGAGCCCGAGGGCCTGAAGGGCATGCGCGTGCTCTCGTTTGCCGTCGCCGGGCTTTTCGCGGTGCGCGGCCTTGCCTCGTATTTCTCGCAGGTCCTGCTGGCGCGCACCGGCGCCCGCATCGTCGCAGGGCTCCAGATGCGCCTGTTCGACCGGCTGCTCGACCAGGATGTCGCCTTCCTGCGCGACACCCATTCCTCCGACATGCTGGCGCGCGTCACCATCGCGGCGTCGGGCGTGCGCGACACGCTGCAGGTGATGACGACGTCCGTCGGGCGGGACGCGGCGACCCTGTTCTGTCTCGTCGTCGTGATGTTCGTGCAGGATACGGCGCTGGCGCTGATCGCGGTGGCCGCCATGCCGCTCGCCGGCTTCGGTCTCTCCCGGCTCGTCTCCGCCGTGCGAAAGCTGTCGCGCCGCTCCTTCGACGGCTCCGCGCGCGTCATGCAGACGCTGCAGGAAACGCTGCAGGGCATCGGCGTCGTCAAGGCGTTCAATCTCGAGAACGAGATGCGCGCGCGCATGGGAACGTCGGTCGGGGAAGTCGCGCGCGCCGCCGACCGCGCCGCCGTGCGCATGGCGCTGGCGAGCCCGATCGCCGATTTCATCGCCGGCATAGCCATCGCCATCATTCTGTTCTACGGCGCATGGCGCGTGACGGTGGCGAGCGCCGACGCCGGCGCCTTCTTCTCCTTCGTCGTCGCCATGCTGATGGCCTACGAGCCCGGCAAGAGGCTGGCGCGCGTGCATCTGGAAATGCAGGCCGGCATCGATCAGGCGCGCATGATCTACGACATCCTCGATACGCCCGCGAGCGAGGCGCCGCGCTCCGGCCAGCCGGCTTTGCGCGTGAGCGCGGGGCGCATCGAATATATGGACGTCGCCTTTGCCTATCGGCCGGGCGAGCCCGCGCTCGACGATCTCAGCCTCGTGTTCGAGCCCGGCCGGACGACGGCGCTGGTCGGCGTCTCCGGCGCCGGCAAGTCGACCATCGTCGCCATGCTCCTGCGCTTCTACAAGCCGCAGGCGGGCGCGATCTTCATCGACGCGCAGGACATTGCCGGCGTGGAGCTGCGCTCGTTGCGCGAGAATATCGCCTACGTGCCGCAGGACGTCTTTTTGTTCCGCGGCACGATCCGCGACAATATCGCGCTCGGGCGCGTCGGCGCGGGGCAGGCCGACATCGAACTCGCGGCAGCCCGCGCCAATGCCGATGAATTCATCCGCGCCTTCCGCGACGGCTACGACACCGACGTCGGCGAACTCGGCCAGAACCTGTCCGGCGGCCAGAAGCAGCGCATCGCCATCGCCCGCGCCATGCTGAAGGACGCGCCGATCCTCGTGCTCGACGAGCCGACCGCCGCGCTCGATTCGGAGAGCGAGCGCGAGGTGAGGAAGGCGCTCGACGAATTGCGCGCGGGGCGCACGACAATCGTCATCGCGCATCGGCTGGAGACGATATTGTCGGCGGATGCGATCTGCCTGATCGATCGCGGTCGCCTGGTGGCGAAGGGCGGCCATGCCGAATTGCTGGCGCGCGAGCCGGCCTACCGCGCGCTCGTCGAAGCGCAATTCGACGGTGAGGGCGGGGCGATGCGAGCGGGTTAGCGCAGCGCCACCGCTTGCGCCACGACGACCGGCGCGCCCGCCGCGTCATAGAGAACGAGCGCCGGCCCGGCGATCGCATGGGCGCGCGTCGCCGCCAGCGCCTGCGTCAGCGCGCGCTCGCGCTCGGCGAGCGGCGGCGGGCAGGCCATCATGGTGGACGCGGCCGGGCTGATCGTGATCGCGCGGCCCTTCGCTTCGTAGCCGCCCATCATCCGGTTGCAGCCGGCTGTCGCGGCGTATCGGCCCTTCGCCGCGAAACACGATGTTCGGCTCGCGGGTGTTCTGTTCCACCTGCACGGCGGCGCCGTTGAGCGTGACGATCTTCCAGTATGTCTCCTTCAGCGCCGCGTTCGCCTTGTTGCGCTCGCAGGTTTCGCCCGGCCAGGCGGCGATGAAGCGGCTGACGGTGAGCGTGCGGCGCGGCGCGCCTTCCATGCCCGCCTTGAGCGCCATGTCGCCCTCGATCGTCACGAACAGCGGCGCGCCGGGCGCGGAACGCTGCGCGCGATAGGCCTCTTCCAGCGCCTTGTAGGCGCCTTCCATAGCGACCGGAACAGGCCGGTCGCTGCGGCAAAAGCGAAAGCTCGCGGCGTCGGCCATATAGGCGAATTCGCCGCTCGCCAGCCGGGCGGGCCGCGCTGCGCCGCCCGCGCCGCCGGAGACGCGCCGCAGCAGCAGTTCGGCGGTCTGTCGCGCCGCCCTGCGTGATGACCGGCGTGATGCGGTCTGTCGTGAACCACAGCTTGCCGTCGACCGTGATCGTCGCGCGCAGCGCGTAGCGCGCGGCCGGGTTCACGGCTTTTGCGTCATAGGGGATCTCGAAGCGGATCGGCGGCTGGCCGGGCCCGTCGATCGTCGTTCTCGCGAAGACCGGCGCCGCCGCGTCGGCGCGGCTCGCGTCGATGATGACGGCCTCGAAGCGGGCGTTCGGCGGCAGGGCGATGCGTTCGCGATAGAGCGCCGCGCCCGTCACCTTGGCGTCCTGCGCGCAAGCCATGCTCGTCAAAGTCGCGCTCGCCAGCGCCATAGCCGCGCCGAAAGCCGCCGCAAATAATCTGAAGCCCATGTGCCTCGCCCCGCAATTGCGTCTGGACGATAGCACGGGCTTCGCGGCGGCGGGAACGCTACCCCGCCTTCTTCTGCGCCTCGATGCGGAAGGGATGGGCGGGATAGACGCCGAGGATGCGCACTTCCTTGGAGAAGAATTCCAATTCCTCCAGCGCGAGTTTCAGCGGCCGGTCGTCGGGATGCCCGTCGACGTCGGCCAGAAATTGCGTCGCCGTGAACTCGCCTTCCAGCATGTAGCTCTCGAGCTTGGTCATGTTCACGCCATTGGTGGCGAAGCCGCCGAGCGCCTTGTAGAGCGCGGCCGGCACGTTGCGTACGCGGAAGACGAATGACGTGACGGTCGGCCCGTTCTGACGCGGGCGCCAGTCCGGCTGTTTGGAGAGAATGACGAAGCGCGTCGTGTTGTGGGCGGCGTCCTCGACGTCCTCGGCGAGAATTTCGAGATCGTAGATCGCGGCCGCCATTTTCGGCGCGAGCGCCGCGCGCTTCGGGTTCTGCCATTCGGCCACCTGCCGCGCCGCGCCGGCCGTATCGCCGAAGACATGCGCCTTCAGCCCGTATTGCCGGATGATCTTGCGGCACTGGCCGAGCGCGTGGATGTGGCTGTAGACGTCGCTCAGCCCGTCGATGGGCGCGCCCTTGGGCGCCATGAGCTGGAAGTGGATCGGCAGGAAATATTCGCCGACGATGTGCAGGCCCGAGATCGGCAGGAATTGGTGGATGTCGGCCACCCGGCCGGCGAGCGAATTCTCGATCGGGATCATGCCGAGCGCCGCCGTGCCCTCGGATATGGCGGCGAGCGCGTCCTCGAAGGTCGGGCAGGCCAAGGGCTCCATGTCCGGAAACACGTCGGCGCAGGCGATATGCGAATTGGCGCCGGGCTCTCCCTGGTAGGCGATTTTCGGTTTGCTCATTTCTTGCGGCCTTCTCCGGCGAAAATCGCGCGCATCCGCGCGAGGTCGGCGGGCGTGTCTACACCGCGGGCGGCCTTCTCGACCAGAGCCAGGTCAATTCGCATCCCGGCTTCCAGCGCGCGCAATTGCTCCAGCCGCTCGCGTTGTTCGAGCGGGGCGGGCGGCAGGGCGACGAAACGCGCGAGCGCGGCGCGGCGATAGGCGTAGAGGCCGACATGGCGCAGGATCGGCCCGTCGCCCCAGGGGATCGGCGCCCGCGAGAAATAGAGGGCGCGCAGGCGCCCCGGCGCGACCTGCGCCGCCGCGACCTTGACGGCGTTCGGGTCGTCGCGCTCGCCGGGGCCGGCGGCGACGCACAGCGTGCCGATGTCCACGGCCGGATCGCCCATCAGGGCCACGGCGGCCCGGATCGCCTCGGGCTCGACCAGCGGTTCGTCGCCCTGCACGTTCACCGCCAGGTCGTAATCGCCGGCGGGGTCGATCTTGGCCAGCGCCTCGGCGATGCGGTCCGAGCCGGAAGCGTGCGCGGCGTCGGTCATCACGGCCCGGCCCCCGGCCGCCGCCGCCGCCGCCGCGATCTCGGGGGCGTCCGTGGCGACGACCACCGGCCCGATATCTGCGGCGACCGCGCGTTCCCACACGCGCACGATCATCGGCTTGCCGCCGATATCGGCGAGCGCCTTGGCGGGCAGGCGCCGGGAGGCGAGCCGCGCGGGAATGAGGATGATCGGACGCGACATGTGGACAGCGGAAAGTCGAAGAAAGCGGCAGGTTATAGGCTGTTGCCAAGGCGCGGGCAAAACGGGTAATCAGCAAGCGCGCCGTCGCGGCAAATGCGCGCGGCTGAAGCGAACAATCAGCGCACGGATCGGAGCGCCGCCAATATGAACATGGAAATCAACAAGATGGCAGGCGCCGTGCTCGGCTCGCTGTTGGGCGTGATGGGCCTTGGCATGTTCTCGGATCTGCTCTACGCGCCGGATCACATGAAAAAGGCGGGCTACGAGCTGCCGGCCGGCCAGGCCGCCGGCAAGGCGGACACCGCCAAGGCCGCCGCCTCCGAGCCCTTCCCCGTGCTGCTCGCCAAGGCCGACGCCAAGAAGGGCGAGGCGCTCGCCAAGCCCTGCACGGCCTGCCACGATTTCACCAAGCCCGGCGCCTCCAAGGTCGGCCCGCCGCTCTACGGCGTCGTCAACCGCGCCAAGGGCCATGTCGCGGGCTTCGCCTATTCCGACGCGCTCAAGGCCAAGGGCGGCGACTGGAGCTTCGACGAGCTCAACAAGTTCATCGCCGATCCCAAGAAGGACATTCCCGGCACCAAGATGGCCTTCGCCGGCGAGAAGGACGACGGCAAGCGCGCCGACATCGTCGCCTATCTGCGCTCGCTGGCCGACACGCCGGCGGAGTTGCCGAAGTAAGACGACCGCCCGAGCCGAGCGTTTCGAGAGCCGGGTTCGTCCCGGCTCTCTGCATTTTCGGGGTCCCGCGGGCTGGCCTGCCCCGGAAAAACCTACATAATCGCCGAATCATCGCCAAACCGCCCGCACAGCGGTCACGGGTTCAGCCGCGAGGTAGGATTGGGTTTTCTCAACGGACGGACGAAGCCGCTGTCGCGCCGGGGTTTCGTCGCCGGCGTGGGCGCGAGCGCGCTCGCGGGCCATGCGCTCTCCGGCCATGCGCGCGCCGCCGCGCAGGGGCGGGCTGTCCCTCCCGCGCCGGCGGGCTGGACCGTGTCGCACGGCATGTCGGTGTTCGGCGAACTGGCCGAAAAGGCCGACTTCAAGGCGTTCGCCTATGTGCGGCCGGATGCGCCCAAGGGCGGCGTCGTCTCGCAGGAAAGCTACGGCCCGTTCAACTCGCTCAATCCGTTCATCCTCGCCGGCGACGCGCCCGAGGGCATCGAGATCATCTACGACAGCCTGCTGACCTCGAGCCTCGACGAACGCGACGCCCTCTATCCGCTGGTCGCGAAATCCGTCGCCACATCGCCCGACAAGCGCAGCATCCGCTTCGAATTGCGGCCCGAGGCGCGCTTCCACGACGGTTCGCCGCTGACGGCCAGGGACGTCGTCTTCTCGCTGCAGACGCTGAAGGAGAAGGGCCGCCCGACGATCCGGCAGGCGCTGCGCGATCTGGAGAGCGCGATCGCGGAAGGCGACCACGTCGTCGTCGTCAAGCTCGCCGAGAACGCCAGCCGCGATCTCAAGCTGATCGTCGCGCGCCAGCCGATCTTTTCGTCCGCCTATTACGCCAAGCGCAAGTTCGAGGAAGCGACGCTCGAACCGCCGCTGGCGTCGGGTCCCTACAGAATCGGCAAGTTCGAGGCCGGCCGTTTCATCGCCTTCGAGCGGGCGCCCGATTATTGGGGGCGCGATCTGCCGGTGAATGTCGGGCAGAATAATTTCGACGCCGTGCGTTTCGAATATTTCAACGACCGCCCCGTCGCCTTCGAGGCGTTCAAGGCCGGCGCCTTCACCGTGCATGAGGAATTCACCTCCGCCACCTGGGCGACGGGCTACGACTTTCCCGCCTTCCGCGAGAAGCGCGTCGTGCGCGGCGAAATCCCGGACGCCAACATTTCCGGCATCCAGGGCTGGTTCTTCAATACGCGCCGCGCCGCGATGAAGGACCCGCGCGTGCGCGAGGCGATGGGCTATGCCTTCGATTTCGCCTGGACCAACAAGAACCTGATGTACGGCGCCTATACGCGCACGGAATCCTATTTCGAGAATTCCGACATGAAGGCGAAGGGTCCGCCGGGCCCGCGCGAACTCGCGCTGCTCGAACCCTTCCGCGGCAAGGTTCCCGACGAAGTCTTCGGCGATCCCTTCACGCCGCCGCTGACCGACGGCTCCGGCCAGGATCGCGTGCTGCTGAAGCGCGCGAGCGACCTGCTGGCGGCGGCCGGCTGCAAGCGCAACGGCATGAGCCTGATGATGCCGGACGGCAAGCCGCTGGAGATCGAGTTCCTCGACTTCTCCTCCGCGCTCGAGCGTCACACGCAGCCCTTCATCAAGAACCTCAAGCTGCTGGGCATCGACGCGCGCATGCGCATCGTCGACGCCGCGCAATATCAGCGCCGGCTGGAAGACTTCGATTTCGACGTCATCACGCGCCGCCTCTCCATGGCCTATTCGCCGGGCGAGGAACTGCGCGCGCTGTTCGGTTCGGAGGCGGCGGGCACGCGCGGCTCGCGCAATCTGACGGGCGTCGCCGATCCCGTCGTCGACGCGCTGATCGCCAAGGCGCTGCTGGCGCAGACGCGCGAGGAACTGGTCGCCATCTGCCGCGCGCTCGACCGCGTGCTGCGCGCCGGCCGCTACTGGGTTCCCCACTGGTACAAGCCCACGCACTGGATCGCGCACTGGGACGTGTTCGGCCGGCCCGAACGTTCGCCCAAGTTCAGCCCGGGCATCATTTCCACCTGGTGGTGGGACGAGGCGCGCGCCAGGAAAATCGACTTCGTCGGGCAGCGTTGATGGCCGCCTATATCGCGCGACGCCTCCTGCTGATGATCCCGACGCTGTTCGGCATCATGCTCATCTCCTTTGTCGTCGTGCAATTCGCGCCGGGTGGGCCGGTCGAGCGCATCATCGCGCAATTGCAGGGCCAGGACGCCGGCGCGACCTCGCGCTTCGGCGGCGGCGGCGGCGATCTCGGCGCCTCCGGCGGCGCGAGCCAGAGCCCGAGCGGCGACATGTCGCGCTATCGCGGCGCGCAGGGCCTCGACCAGAAATTCATCAAGGAGCTGGAAAAGCAGTTCGGTTTCGACAAGCCGGCCTGGGAACGCTTCCTCATCATGCTGAAGAACTACGCGACCTTCGACTTCGGCCGCTCCTACTTCCGCGATACGCCGGTGCTCACGCTCATCGCGCAAAAACTGCCGGTGTCGATCACGCTCGGCGTGTGGATGACGCTGCTCTCCTATTCGATTTCGATTCCGCTCGGCATCGCCAAGGCGGTGCGCGACGGCACGCGCTTCGACGTCTGGACGTCGGCCGTCGTCATCGTCGGCTACGCCATCCCGAGCTTTCTCTTCGCCATTCTCCTGGTCGTGCTGTTTGCCGGCGGCTCGTTTCCCTACATCGGGCAATTGTTTCCGCTGCGCGGCCTGACCTCGGAAAATTTTGCCGACCTTTCACTGTTCGGCAAGGTGAAGGATTATCTCTGGCACATCGCCCTGCCGATCACCGCGATGGCGCTCGGCTCCTTCGCCACGTCGACATTCCTCACCAAGAATTCCTTCCTCGACGAGATCAAGAAGCAATACGTCCAGACCGCGCGCATGAAGGGCCTGAGCGAGCGGCAGGTGCTCTACGGGCACGTCTTTCGCAACGCCATGCTGATCGTCGTGTCGGGATTTCCCGGCGCCTTCGTGCACGCCTTCTTCACCGGCGCATTGCTGATCGAGACCATCTTCTCGCTCGACGGCCTCGGGCTCCTGTCATTCGAATCCATCGTCAATCGCGACTATCCCGTCGTCTTCGCCAATCTCTACATTTTCGCGTTGCTCGGGCTGGTCGTGAATCTCCTGTCCGACCTCACCTACATGTGGATCGATCCGCGCATCGATTTCGAGACGCGGGAGGTCTGATTGAACGAGTCCGCGGTTCTCGAGGCTGCATCCGGCGCGCCGCTCGCCCCGCCGCTCGAACATCGCGGCTGGCTGCGGCTGACGCCGGTCAACCGCCGCCGGCTCGACAATTTCCGGCGCAACAAGCGCGGTTATCTTTCGTTCTGGGTTTTCCTGACGCTGTTCATCGTCTCGCTGTTTGCCGAATTCATCGCCAACGACAAGCCGATCGTCGTCTCCTACAAGGGCGAGCTGCTTTCTCCCGTGCTGGTCGACTACCCGGAAGAGAAATTCGGCGGCTTTCTCGCCATGACGGACTATCGCGATCCCTTCATCCAGAAGGAGATCGAGGCGCACGGCTGGGCGATCTGGCCGCCGATCCGCTATTCCTACGCCACGCACAATCTCGATCTGCCCGCGCCTGCGCCGTCCGCCCCGACATGGGCGCTGTCGAACGACATCTGCCAGAAGGCGGGCGCGCGCGCCGCCGGTCCGGACAAGCCGAACCGTGGTTGCGACGGCATCGAATGGAACTGGCTCGGCACCGACGACCAGGGCCGCGACGTCGTCGCGCGCCTGCTCTATGGTTTCCGCATCTCCATCCTGTTCGGCCTCACGCTCGCCATCGTCTCCTCGATCATCGGCGTCACGGCAGGCGCGATCCAGGGCTATTTCGGCGGCCTCATCGATCTCGTCTTCCAGCGCTTCATCGAGATCTGGTCGTCGCTGCCGCATCTCTACCTGCTGATCATCGTCTCCTCGATCATCACGCCGAGCTTCTTCGTCCTGCTGTTCATCCTCCTGATGTTTTCCTGGGTGTCGCTCGTGCATGTCGTGCGCGCGGAGTTCCTGCGCGCGCGCAATTTCGAATATGTGAACGCAGCGCGCGCGCTCGGCCTCTCGAACGCCAAGATCATGGTCAAGCACGTCCTGCCCAACGCCATGGTGGCGACGCTGACCTTCCTGCCCTTCGTGCTCAATTCCTCGATCACCACGCTCACCTCGCTCGATTTTCTCGGCTTCGGCCTGCCGCCTGGCTCGCCCTCGCTCGGCGAGCTCCTGCTGCAGGGCAAGTCCAATCTCAACGCGCCCTGGCTCGGCATCACCGGCTTCGTCGTCATCGCCTTCATGCTGTCGCTGCTCGTCTTCATCGGCGAGGCGGTGCGCGACGCCTTCGATCCGAGAAAGGCGTTCAGATGAGCGGCGCGCCTCTCCTCGACGTCCGCGACCTCTCCATCGCCTTCGGCTCGGGCGACAGGGAATCTCTGGTCGTCGACCGCGTCTCCTTCAGGCTCGAGGCCGGCCGCACGCTGGCGCTCGTCGGCGAATCCGGCTCCGGCAAGTCGATCACGGCGCTCTCCGTCGTCCGCCTGCTCGCGCCGACCGCGCGCCACCCGTCCGGCGAAATCTTCTTCGACGGCAAGGACCTCTTGCGCTCGACGGAAGAACACATGCGCGACGTGCGCGGCGCGGAAATCTCCATGGTCTTCCAGGAGCCGATGACCTCGCTCAATCCGCTGCAAACGATCGAGAAGCAGGTCGCCGAAATCATCACGCAGCACGGCGCGGTCGCAAAGGACGATCTGCGTGCGCATGTGATCGAGGATCTCAAGGAAGTCGGCATCCGCGATCCCGAGGGCCGGCTCGGCGCCTATCCGCATCAATTGTCGGGCGGCCAGCGCCAGCGCGTCATGATCGCCATGGCGCTCGCCAATTGCCCGAAGCTGTTCATCGCCGACGAGCCGACGACCGCGCTCGACGTGACCGTGCAGGCGCAGATCCTGAGCCTGTTGCGCGACCTCCAGCAGCGCCGCAACATGGCCATGCTGTTCATCACGCACGACCTCGGCATCGTGCGCAAGATCGCCGACGACGTCTGCGTCATGCAGAAGGGACGCATCGTCGAGGCCGGCCCCGTCGCCGAAATTTTCCGCGCGCCGAAGCATCCGTACACGCAGGCCCTGCTCGCCGCAGAGCCCAAGGGCGCGCCGCCGAAGGCCGACCTCGCCGCGAAGAAGCTGATCGAGGCGAAGGACCTGAAGGTCTGGTTTCCGATCCGCGCCGGCTTCATGCGCAAGACGGTCGGGCACATCAAGGCGGTCGACGGCGTCACCTGCGAAGTGCGCGAAGGCCAGACGCTCGGCGTCGTCGGCGAATCCGGATCGGGCAAGACGACGCTCGGCCTCGCCATGCTGCGCCTCATCCGCTCGGACGGCCCCATCGTCTTTCTCGGCAGCCGCATCGACGGCTTCAAGGCCAAGGAAATGCGGCCCCTGCGCCGCGACATGCAGATCGTCTTCCAGGACCCCTACGGCTCGCTCTCGCCACGCCTTTCGGTGGCGGAGATCGTGGAAGAGGGCCTCACCGTGCAGAAGAGCGATCTCTCCTATCGCGAGCGCCGCGAGATCGTCGCGCGCGCGCTCGCCGACACCGGGCTCGATCCCGCTGCGATGGACCGTTATCCGCATGAATTCTCCGGCGGCCAGCGCCAGCGCATCGCCATTGCGCGCGCCATCGCGCTCGAGCCGAAATTCGTTCTGCTCGACGAGCCGACGTCGGCGCTCGACATGTCCGTGCAGGCGCAGATCGTCGATCTGCTGCGCGACCTGCAACGCCGGCGCGGCCTCGCCTACATGTTCATCAGCCACGATCTCAAGGTGGTGAAGGCGCTGGCGACCGATCTCATCGTCATGCGCCACGGCCAGGTGGTGGAGCAGGGGCCCGCCGCCGAAATCTTCGCCGCGCCGCAGTCGGACTATACGCAGAAGCTCTTCGCCGCCGCCTTCCGCATCGAAACCGTCGGCGCGGATCAGGCGGCCGCCAAGTAATGGCGCGCGCCATTCTGCTCGTTCTGGATTCGCTGGGTTGCGGCGGCGCGCCCGACGCCGCCGGTTTCGGCGACGAAGGCGCCGATACGCTCGGCCATATTGCGGAAGCCTGCGCGCGCGGCGCGGCCGACGGCGCGGGGCCTGCGCAAGGGGCCGCTGCGCGTTCCCAACCTCGATGCGCTCGGTCTCGGGCGCGCCTGCGAGACGTCGACCGGCGCGCTGCCGCCGGGCCTTACGCGCAATGTCGCGCCGCACGCCATCCACGGCTGCGCGCAGGAAATCTCCTTCGGCAAGGACACGCCGTCCGGCCATTGGGAAATGGCCGGCGCGCCGCTGCCCTGGCGCCTCGGCTATTTTCCCGACACGCGGCCCTGCTTCCCGCCCGAACTGGTGGCGGAACTCGTCGCGGCCGCGAAACTGCCGGGCATTCTGGGCGACCGTCACGCGCCCGGCATCGCCCTCATCGAGGAGCTTGGCGAGGAACATCTGAGAACCGGCAAGCCCATCGTCTACACTTCGGTCGATTCCGTCCTGCAGATCGCCGCGCATGAACAAGCCTTCGGGCTCGAGCGGCTCTACGAGACCTGCCGCATCGCGCGAAAGATCGCCGACCGCTGGAACGTCGGCCGCGTCATCGCCCGGCCCTTCCTCGGGACGACCCGCGCGGATTTTGCGCGCACGCCGAACCGCAAGGATTTCGCCATTCCGCCGCCGCCGGGCAATCTGCTCGACCGCGCGGAAGAGGCCGGCCGCGCCGTTCTGTCGCTCGGCAAGATCGGCGACATTTTCCGCCATCGCGCCACCGGCCGCGAGATCAAGGGGCGCGACAACGACGCGCTTTTCGACGCGCTGCTGGCGGAATGGCCGGCCACGCCGGACGGCGGGCTCGCGCTCGTCAATCTCGTCGATTTCGATACCGATCACGGTCATCGCCGCGACGTCGCCGGCTATGCGCGCGCGCTCGAGGCCTTCGACGCCCGCCTGCCTTCGCTGCTCTCGATCTTGCGCGCCGACGACATGCTCCTGATATCGGCCGATCACGGCAACGATCCGACCTGGCGCGGCACGGATCACACGCGCGAGAATGCGCCCATCGTCAGGCCTTGTTGCGGGGCGGCGCGGCGCCGATGTCGGCCGCCGCGCGAGCTTCGCCGACATCGGGCAGACGATCGCGCGTCATCTGGGCTTGCGCGCCTGTCGCCAAGGGCGAGGCCTTCGCGCTGCCTCGATCCTCGAGCTGAATTCGGAAAGTCACGCGACGCGCCGGCGATCCGCCGCCGCCTTGCGAATGCGGGCGATCTCGCGCAGGCGGCGGTCGTAGGCGGCGTCGCATTCGCTCTTCGCGCGCTCAATCAGCGCCGCGCCGTCCGCGCCCTGTATCGGATAGATCGCCGTGCCGGCGTCCTGCACGATGGGCAGGCCGCGCGTCGCTTCGAGACGCATGTTGTGCATGGCGCGCTCGATGCGGCGCGCGACGTCGAGCAGCGCCTGGCGCTCCTTCAGCAGCACGACGCAGACGATGAAACGTCCGCGATCCGCACGTTCGATCCGGTCGGAATCGCGCAGCACGATCTGCAACATGCCGGCGACGAAATCCATGGCGGCCTCGGCGGCGGCCACGCCCTGCGTGCGCGCGATCTCGCGATAGGAATCCAGATTGTAGTAGATGACGCCGACCGTGCAGTCGTAGGCGTTGGACGCTTCTATCGCATCGTCGATGCGTTGGGCGAGCGGCTTGGCGCCCGCCTCGATCGCCAGCGGGTTGCCGGAAAGCGTGCGCGGCGCCGGCGGCGGGGGCGCATAGACGGCCTCGCCCGGATTGACGACGGCGCCGCTCGACCGGATGAGCGAGACGAGGCCGACGATGAAGCCGCCCGCGCCGAGCGCGCGCAGAACGCGCACGATGGTTTCGTGCTCGGGGTTGTTCGAGATCATCATCGGCAGCACGACGCCGAATCCGGCGAGCGCGCACCACATGAACCAGGATTTGAGGTCGAGCGCCCTCATGACTTCGTTCCCCCGGCCGAACTCCCCGCCCGGCCGAAATTGCCGGTCCGGAGCAGTGAAACGCGGGGTCGTAAACGGACGGTTCACGACGCTGGAAAGAATTTATTCGTTAATGGAAATTAGGCTCGATAGGCCGGATGACGGCCATATTTGCCGTAGGGCTGTTGCCGCGCGGCAACGCATTCCGATGCGCGGGCGCCATTTCCGTCGCGCAGCGCGCGTGGGGAGGTTGTTTTGACCAAGCCGAACAAGTCGGGCCACATCCGCCTGACCTCGCATCCCGAGCCCGGCGCAGGCGCGCGCCGCGCCATCGTCTGGGGCGCGCGCGATCCGGCCGAGCGCGGGCCGGTCGTCGCCACCGTCACGCGGCCGGCCGACCGCAACGCCATCGGCGCGCACGGCGGCGCCTACGGCGTCTATCGCGCGCTGGCGGTCACGTCGGGCGCGATGAACCCGCTGGCGCGGCCCGACCTCACCAACACGCATCCGGCCGTGCAGATCGGCCCGCACCCCCAATGGTTCGATCCCGCGCGCATCGTCTCGCTCGATCCCTTCGGCCATGTCGCGCAGGAGGTTTTCGCCCGGGAGATCGCGGAAGGCCTGGATATCAGGCCGACCATCGCGGTGACGCGCGCGAGAATCGCGCTGCCGGAGATCGCCGACGCCATGCGCGCGCGCCGCCTCGAGGCGGACGGCGACGTGCTGAAATCCTCGGGCGATGTCGCGGTGGTCAAGATCGCCGTCGAGCCCGTCTGGCATCTGCCGGGCGTCGCGGCGCGCTTCGGCGTCGCGGAGACGGACCTGCGCCGCACGCTGTTCGAGCAGACCGGCGGCATGTATCCGGAACTCGTCACGCGGCCGGACATGCACGTCTTCCTGCCGCCCATCGGCGGCGCGACGGCTTACGTCTTCGGCGATCCCGCGCGGCTGGGAAACCGCAGGCACAAGCTCGCCTGCCGCGTGCACGACGAGTGCAACGGCTCGGACGTGTTCGGCTCGGATATCTGCACCTGCCGGCCCTATCTCGCGCACGGCATCGAGGAATGCGTGCGGCAGGCGCAGCAGGGCGGCGCCGGCCTCATCGTGTACAATCGCAAGGAAGGCCGCGCGCTCGGCGAGGTCACGAAATTCCTCGTCTACAACGCGCGCAAACGGCAGGAAGGCGGCGACACCGCCGCCAATTATTTCGCGCGCACCGAATGTGTCGCCGGCGTGCAGGACGCGCGTTTTCAGGAGCTGATGCCCGACGTGCTGCACTGGCTCGGCGTCGCGCGCATCGACCGGCTCGTGTCGATGAGCAACATGAAATACGATTCGCTGGTGGCGGCCGGCATCGAGATCGGCGAGCGCGTGCCGATCCCCGACGGGCTCATTCCCTCCGACGCCTCGGTCGAAATGGAGGCCAAGAAGGCGGCCGGCTATTACGCGCCGGAGGGCGCGCCGAGCGCCGACGATCTGACGCGCACGAGCGGCCGCCCGCTGGAAAAATATTGATGGGCCGGGAGCGCGATGAAGAGGCCGCCCGCGCGCTTCTGTCGGCGCGCGCCGTGCGCGAGCGTGCGCTCGAGATGCTGCGCCTCTGCGAACGGGATGCGCTCGCGCATTGGCGGCTCGACCGCGCGAAACTCCCCGAGATCGCCGACTTCACGCTTGCCGTGATGCGCGAAAACTATCCCGCTCTCGACGTTCCCTTCCATGCGCGCTGGCGGCATTTTTCGGCGGGCGGCAAGGATCGCTGGCGCGCGATCGCGCAGCGCGCGGGCTGGTCGGACGCAGGCGCCCGCGCCCGCGCCGAATTCGATCTGGCGATCGTCAGCGTCCTGCTCGACGCCGGCGCCGGGCCGCGCTGGCGCTATCGCGAACAGGACGGAACGCTCTCGTCGCGCTCGGAGGGCCTGGCCATCGCCAGTCTCGACATGTTCGCGGCAGGCGCATTTTCCGCGCGAAAGGACGATCCGCTGCGCGCCGATGCGGAGCGTCTGGCGGCGATCACGGCGCGAGACCTGGCGACGGGCTTTCAGGTCGATTGCGACAATCCGCTCGTCGGCCTCGCCGGCCGCGTCGCTCTGCTCAACCGGCTTGGGCCGCGCGTGCCTGGCGGCGCCGGAGCTTTTCGCGCGACAGGATAGCGCGCGGCCGGGCGGGCTGTTCGATGCGCTTGCGGCGCGGCGTCGCAAGGCGGACGAAATCCTCGCCGCCGTCCTCGCCCATCTCGGCCCGATCTGGCCCTCGCGGCTCACGCTCGCGGGCGTTCCGCTCGGCGACGCCTGGCGTCACAGCCAAATCCGCGCCGCCGACGCGACCGATCAAATCATTCCTTTCCACAAGCTGTCGCAATGGCTGTCCTATTCGCTGATCGAGCCCTTGCAGCGCGCGGGCGTCGAAGTCGTCGACATCGACGGCCTCACCGGCTTGCCCGAATATCGCAACGGCGGCCTGCTGGTGGATTTCGGCGCGCTCGTTCCGAGGAACCCGGAAGAAGCGCGCGCGCCGCAGACGGTGGAGTCCGCCTTCGTCGTCGAATGGCGCGCGCTCACCGTCGCGCTGCTCGACGAGATCGCGGCGCTGGTGCGCAAACGCCTGAACTTCACCGCCGATCAATTGCCGCTCGCAAAGGTGCTGGAGGGCGGCACATGGGCGGCCGGCCGCCGCATCGCGGCGCGAAAGGCGCGCCGACGGCGCGCCGCCGCTCGATATCGTCAGCGACGGCACGGTGTTCTAGCGACGGCGCTTGTCATGCCCGCGAAGGCGGGCATCCAGGGGTCGCCTGAATGGCTCCGGGAACCGGGTCCCCGCTTGCGCGGGGACGACAACAGCGGACATGCCCGCTAAATTCTTGCAGGTCGCCAAGGAGACCGAATCGATGGACGGCGTGCATGTGATCGGCCACCCGCTCGTGCAGCACAAGCTGACGCTGATGCGCGAACAGGGCCGTTCGACCAAGGGCTTCCGGCAATTGCTCAACGAGATCGGCATCCTGCTCTGCTACGAGGTGACGCGCGACCTGCCGCTCGAAGACATCGAGATCGAGACGCCGCTGGCGAAAATGAAATCGCCGGCGCTCGCCGGCAAGAAGCTCGTCTTCGCGCCGATCCTGCGCGCCGGCGTCGGCTTTCTCGACGGCATGCTCGAGCTCGTGCCTTCCGCGCGCGTCGCGCATATCGGGCTCTATCGCGATCCGCACACGCTGGTCGCCGTCGAATATTACTTCAAGGCGCCGCACGACATCGACGAGCGGCTGGTTGTGGTGATGGACCCGATGCTCGCCACCGCCAATTCCGCGACCGCCGCCATCGAGCGCGTGAAGGAGCGCGGCGCCAAGGACATCCGCTTCGTCTGCCTGCTCGCTGCGCCCGAGGGCGTCGCGAAACTGCGCGCCGAACATCCCGACGTCGAAATCTGGACGGCGGCCATCGACAGCCATCTCAACGACCACGGCTATATCGTGCCGGGCCTGGGAGACGCCGGCGACAGGATGTACGGCACGAAGTAGCTTACAGGCGCGCACGGCGCGCAGAATCTTCATCCTGAGGAGCCCGCGCAGCGGGCGTCTCGAAGGATGGCAAACTCCTGATATTCGGCTGGCCGTCCTTCGAGACGCCGCTTCGCGGTTCCTCAGGACGCGGATTCGGGAATGGCGACACCACTCCAGGGAGGTTCAACCATGAGCACGATCGACCGTCTCCGCCCGCAGGGCCTGCAGATCAATCCCGCCTATTCGCATGTCGTCGTCGCTTCGGGCGCGCGCACGGTCTACATCTCCGGCCAGGTCGCGATGGACGAGAACGGCGCGCTGGTCGGCGCCGGCGATCTCGGCGCCCAGACCACGCAGGTCATGCACAATCTGGGACGCGCGCTCGACGCGGCCGGCGCAACATTCGCGGACGTCGTGAAGATCACGACCTATGTCGTCGGCTACAGGCCCGAGCAGCGCGCCGTCATCGGCGCGGCGCGCACGCCGTTCTTTCCGGCGGGCCAGCCGCCGGCGAGCACGCTCGTCGGCGTCGAGGCGCTGGCCGCGCCGGGCTGGCTGATCGAGATCGAGGCGATCGCCGTCATCGATTGAGCGATTTCAGCCGATCGTGACTTCCACCTTGCCGAGCGGTCCGAAGTCCGCGACCGCGCGCTTGCCGTCGCCGGCATAGGGAACCGGCGGGATCGCCGTGCCTGTCGTGATGAGATCGCCCGCTTTCAGGCTGCGGCCGAGCTTGCCGAGCGCGTTGGCGAGCCAGGCGGTCGCGCCGAATGGGCCGCCGTCGACATTCGCGCCCTTGCCGGTCGCCTTCGTCTCGCCGTCGAGCGAGAAGGTCACGCCCGCCGCATCGAGGTCGACGCCCGCAAGGTCGCCGGTCATCGGTCCCTGGATCCAGTTCGCGCAGCCCGCGAAATCCGCGATCAGGGAATGCGCGCCGTGCGGCGGCGCCATCGGGATGAAGCCGCCGACCATTTCGATCGCGCAGCCCACGCGTTTCGTCGCGGCCCGCACGGCGGCGGCGGCGACAGGCCCCTTCGTCGCGTCGAGATCGGCGCCGAGTTCGATCACGAATTCGGCTTCGTAGGCGCGGTAGAGCCCCGGCGTCGCGGGCGGCTTCGCGGGCGAGGCGACGGTCATCTGCCGGTAGAGCCGGCCGAGGAACTGGTCGTCCAGCTTGAAATTGGCGCGCGCGCCCGCATTCGTCGCGCCGATCTTCCAGCCGATCGGCGCAAATCCTTTTTCGGCGACGAGAATGCGTTCCGCCTCGAACTGAAGGGCGTAGGCGCCCGCCAGATCGGCCGGCGGCGTCGGCAGGTCGCTCTTGCCGGCTTTTTCGCGCAGCGCGATCAGCCGGCGCGCATTGGTGTCGAGATCGGTCTGGCTCACGTTCGTTCCTCCGTCGCCCGGTCTTAGCCCCGATTTTCGAGCCGCGCGAGGTCTTGCCGGCGCAAGGCTGACGCTCGGCCCGGGGCAGACGCCGGAATTGCCGGGCGGCCAGGCGTTTCGGGCGACGGTCCACCCCTCCTGCCTCCTGCGCCTTCCGGACCGCGACGCAAAAAAGGCGGAATGGCAGCGCTTTCTCGCCGATCTCGATCAGGCGCGGCGCATCGCCGGCCTGTAATCGCGGCCGGTTCCCTTTGCCTCATATCGGTTGCGCATCTGCGCCGCCTGCGCCAGAAAGCCCTCCATGACAGCCCAAGACCTTCCCGCCTGGCTGCCGCTGTCGGTCCTCGTCTGGATCGTGCAGATGGTCGCCTATCACGGCTTCGGCCTCTGGTTCGAATGGCTCGACCGCGCAGGCCGCCTTGCGGACTACAAGGTGCGTCCGGCCGATTCATGGACCTACGCGCAGGTGCTGCCGCGCGTGCTCGTGAACCAGGTCTTCATCCTGCTGCCGGCCATGGTCCTGGTGGAGAAGGCGGGCCTCGCCTTCGTCGGCCCCGCGCATATCTCGCCGCTGATGTTCGTCGTCGGCCTGATCGGCATGACCATCGGCCACGATCTCGTGCAATATGTCTCGCACGCCTGGATCCTGCATCGCCCGACGCTGATGCGCACGCTCGGCCATTCCGTGCATCATTCCACCACCGCCAGCCGTTCGATCAGCGCCTGCTTCATGAGCCCCGCCGATTTCCTCATGGAGATCGCCGCGCCCTATCTGCTGCCGCTCATCGCCATCACCGCCATCGGCTCGGCCGGGTCGGACCTGACGTTCCATTTCTTCGCGGTCGCGGCCGGCGCCTTCGGCGGCCTGTACGAGCATTCGGGCTACGATTTCAGCGTGAAACTGGCGAAAAGCGACAATGCGCTCGCCCGTTTCGCCGCCGGCCGCATTTCGAGCAAGGCCCACGCCGAGCATCACAGCCGCGGCAACGTGTCCTATTCCGACGGTTTCGGCTCGTCCAACATCTGCGACACGGTCTTCCAGACCCGCTGGGACCTGGTGAAGCCGCGCGAGCGCCAGCGCCGGGCGGAACAGCAGGGGCAGGAGGCCTGATCCCTCCACGGCCCTCGTCCTGAGGAGCGCCGCAAAGCGGCGCGTCTCGAAGGACGGCCGGACGCCGGGGATATGCTTCGAGATGCGATGCTGCGCATCGCTCCTCGACATGAGGGCGCAGGGTGGCGCGGGCGCGCGCCCAAATCCACAGATAATCCGGCCTTCCGCCGCATGCGGCGCGGCGTCCCGCTTGCGTCCGCGCTTCCGTCTTGCCAGAGTCTGCGCCCCGCTTGGCGGGAGTTTGCTGGTCGGGATCGGAAGAATGAAAGTCACCTTGGAAAGAGCGGCCCTGTTGAAGTCGCTCGGGCACGTCCACCGCGTGGTGGAGCGCCGCACGACCATTCCGATCCTGTCCAACGTCCTCCTGCAGGCCGACGGCCGCTCGCTGCTGCTGAAGGCGACCGACCTCGATCTCGAAGTGACGGAAACGGTCGCCGCCGATGTCGGCATGAAGGGCGGCACGACGCTGCCGGCGCACACGCTCTACGAGATCGTGCGCAAGCTGCCCGAGGGCGCGCAGGTCTCGCTCGACGGCGCCAGCGACGGCGGTCAATTGCTGCTGAAGTCCGGCCGCTCGCGCTTCACCCTGCAGAGCTTGCCCGAAAGCGACTTTCCCGACATTTCCGCCGGCGAGATGACGCACAAGTTCACGCTCGCCGCCGGCGACCTCAAGAAGCTGATCGAGAAGACGCAATTCGCCATCTCGAACGAAGAGACGCGCTATTATCTCAACGGCATTTTCCTGCACGCCACCGAGGTCGACGGCCATGCCATGCTGCGCGGCGTGGCGACCGACGGCCATCGCCTCGCGCGCGTCGAAATCCCGGCGCCGGCCGGTTCGGCGGGCATGCCCGGCGTGATCGTGCCGCGCAAGGCGGTCAGCGAAGTGCAGAAGCTGATCGAGGACGCCGACGCCGACGTGACCATCGAATTGTCGGCGAGCAAGATCCGCTTCAATTTCGGCGCGGTCGTGCTGACGTCCAAGCTGATCGACGGCACCTTCCCCGATTACGCGCGCGTCATCCCCACCGGCAACGACAAGCGCCTGACCGTCGAGCGCTCCGACTTCGCCCGCGCCGTCGACCGCGTGTCGACCATTTCGTCCGAGCGCGGCCGCGCGGTGAAAATGGCGCTGGCCGACGGCAAGCTGACGCTCTCCGTCACCAATCCCGACGCCGGCGCCGCGATCGAGGAGCTGGAAGTCGACTACGATTTCGAGCCCGCTCGATATCGGCTTCAACGCCAAGTACCTGCTCGACATCGCCAACCAGCTCGACAGCGACACGGCCCTGTTCCGCCTGGCCGACGCCGGCTCGCCCACCGTCATCCAGGACCGCGACGGCGCGGCGGCGCTCTATGTGCTGATGCCGATGCGGGTGTAGCGCGGGCTGACGTTCCCGCGCGATTTGCTTACGCTCGCCTCGAAAGCGAATCGCATGGGCGGCCCGACCTATTACGAATTCTTCGCCGGCGGCGGCATGGCCCGCGCCGGATTGGGCGCGGGCTGGCGCTGCCTGTTCGCCAATGACTTCGATCGCTCCAAGGCCCGCGCCTATGCCGACAATTGGGGCGCAGCCGACTTCCGCCTCGAGGACATCCACAGACTGACGGCGGCCGATCTGCCCGGCCGCGCCGATCTCGCCTGGGCTTCCTTCCCCTGCCAGGACCTGTCGCTCGCGGGCGCGGGCAGGGGGCTCGAGGGCGCGCGCTCCGGCGCATTCTTCGGGCTCGCCGCGCTGATCGCCGGCCTGCGGGCCGAAGGGCGCGCGCCCAAAATGCTGGCGCTCGAAAATGTCGCGGGGTTGCTCACGTCCAACGGCGGCGCCGATTTCACCGCGCTCTGCCGCGCCTTGCAGACGCTCGGCTATCGCTTCGGCGCGCTGACCGTCGACGCCGTTCATTTCGTTCCGCAATCGCGGCCGCGCCTGTTCGTCGTCGCGCTCGACCGCGACGCCGCCATACCGCCCGCCTGCGTCGCGGCAGCGCCTTGCCCGGACTGGGCCTCGACCGCGCTTCTTCGCGCGCGCGAGAAATTGCCTGGCGATCTCGCCGCGGATTGGCTGTGGTGGCGCCTGCCGCCGCCGCCCGTCCGCAATGTCGCGCTCGCCGACCTCGTCGAGGCGCGTCCGCGCGATGTGGACTGGCTCGACGCGCAGAAAGTCGCGCGGCTTCTCGACCTCATGGCGCCCCTGCATCGCGCGCGCGTGGAGGCGGCGAAATCCTCCGGCGCTCGCATGGTCGGCGCGCTCTACCGCCGCACGCGGCGGGATGAGAACGGCGGTCGCGCGCAGCGCGCCGAAGTGCGCTTCGACGGCGTCGCCGGCTGCCTGCGCACGCCGGCCGGCGGATCGAGCCGCCAGTCGATCCTCGTGGTCGAGCGCGGCCGCGTGCGCGCGCGCCTGCTGTCGGGCCGCGAGGCCGCGCGCCTCATGGGCCTGCCCGAGGATTACAAGCTGCCGAAGGGCTATACCGACGCCTGCCACCTGCTCGGCGACGGCGTGGTCGCGCCGGTCGTGCGTTTCCTGGGCCAGCATCTGCTGGAGCCGCTTGCGGGCGCGGCGACGGCGCCGCTGCTGGCGGCGGAATGAGGCGCGCAAAATCCGCGCCCCTCGACCGCTCCGCCATCATGCGCGCCGTGCCCGGCCGCGACACGTCGGCGGAGATGAAGGTGCGCCGCCTGCTGCGCCCGATCGCGCCGGGCTACCGCCTGCATCGCAAGGATGTGCCCGGCAATCCGGACATCGCCTATGTCGGCGCAGGAAAAAGGCGATCTTCGTGCACGGCTGCTTCTGGCATGGCCACGATTGCAAGCGCGGCGCGCGCATGCCGAAGACGAATGCCGATTACTGGCAGGCCAAGATCGGCCGTAACCGCGCGCGCGACGCCCGCACGCAAGCCGAACTCGCCGCGCTCGGCTGGCGCGCGCTCGTCGTCTGGGAATGCGAACTCGCCGACGCGGCGGCGCTCGCCCGACGGCTCGCGGACTTCCTGCGCGCGCCCTGACGTCTTGCCGGCGCCGCGCCGCCGCGCCACGATATGCGCGGGGGCGCTTCATGTCGGAACCGGAAAAGAAACGATTTGTCTGGCTCAAGCGGCTGAGCCCGAAAGTGGCGGCCGTCGTCATCGGCTTCATTCTGTCGATCCTCGGCGCCGCGGGCCAGTTCTTCTACGTCGACGCCATCGCCGGAAGGGTCGACGGGAAGAGCGACGAAATCCGCCGCATCGACGCGCGCGTCTCGACCCTGCGCGAGACGCAGGTGCAATATTTCAACGCCCAGGTGCAGAGTTCGACGCTGTTTGCGCTCGACCCCGCCGACGAGACGCGCCAGCGCGGCGTTGTCGCAAAACTCTATCAGCTCAACCTGCTCGACAAGGCGTTCCCCTTTCGCGCGCTGATGGCGGAAATGGCCATCGCCGGCCTGTTCGAGTTCAAGCCCGTCAACGACGCCTATCGCGCGCTGAACGAGGCCGCGCGGTCCGATCTCACCTTCGAGAATTTCCAGAAGCTCAACGCTTTCGAGCGCGACATTCTCGATCGCGCGCTCGACCTGCAGCACAAGTTGCAGGAGCGCCGTCTCGTCGTCGCGCAGGAGGCGGCCGCGCTCGCGGCGGAACGCGACCGGCGCAAGCTCACGCTGGTGCTGCTCTCCTCGCTCGGCGCCTGCTTCCTGCTGGTCGCCAACCTCCTGTCCGAACGCAAGCCGAAGGCGTCGGGCGCGACATGAGAAATCCTTGCGTGACGCCAGGCGCGTTGGGCATTGACGGGACGGCGTCGACCTGCGACTGCGCTCCCTCGCGCGGATGCGGGCGCCGGGCGCAAGGCGCCGCCGATCGCCGCGCGCCGTCTTCTCCAGCTTTCAGGAACCGCCATGTCCCGAGATGATGTCCGCGCCGCGCTCTCCGCCCTCGCCGCCCACCGCGACGAAATCGCCGGCCGGCGCACGATCGACCTCTTCGCCGAACCCGACCGCTTCGCGCGCTTCAGCCTGCGGCTCGACGATTTCCTGTTCGATTTCTCCAAGCACAAGGCGAATGCGCGCACCCTGGAGCTGCTCGTCGCGCTTGCGCGCGCCGCGCGAGTGGAGGAGCGGCGCGCCGCGCTTTTTGCCGGCGAGAAGGTCAATCTCACCGAGCATCGCCCGGCGCTGCACATGGCGCTGCGCAACCTCGACGGCGGTCCGGTCCTGGTCGACGGCAAGGACGTCATGCCCGACGTGCGCGACGTGCGCGAGAAGGTCGCGGCGTTTGCGGAGGCCGTGCGCTCCGGCGCCATTCGCGGCGCGCGCGGCGACGCGCTTGAAGACATCGTCAACATCGGCATCGGCGGCTCCGACCTCGGCCCGGCGATGGCCGTGCGCGCGCTGGCGCCTTTCTGCGCGCCGCATCTGCGCCTGCATTTCGTGTCGAACGTCGACGGCGCCGATCTCGGCGACACGCTGAAGGGGCTCGATCCGGCGAAAACCCTGTTCATCGTCTCGTCCAAGACCTTCACCACGCAGGAGACGATGGCCAATGCCGCGTCTGCGCGCCGCTGGCTTGCCGATGCGCTGGGCGAGGCGGCGGTCGCCGATCACTTCGCCGCCGTCTCGACGCGGCTCGACAAGGTCGCGGAATTCGGCATCCGGCCCGATCGCGTCTTCGGCTTCTGGGACTGGGTCGGCGGGCGCTATTCCATGTGGTCGGCCATCGGCCTGTCGCTCGTCATCGCCATCGGCGCCAAGGGCTTCGAGGATTTCTTGCGCGGCGGGCAAGACATAGACCGGCATTTCGTCTCCGCGCCGCTGGACCGGAACATTCCCGTCGTCATGGCGCTGCTCGGCGTTTTCAGGCGCAACGTCTGGAACGAGCCTGCCCATCTCGTCATTCCCTACGACCAGCGGCTTGCGCGCTTTGCGGCCTATCTGCAGCAGCTCGACATGGAATCGAACGGCAAGTCGGTGCGGCGCGACGGCGCCGCCGTCGACATGGCGACGGGTCCCTTCCTGTTCGGCGAGCCCGGCACCAACGGCCAGCACGCCTTCTTCCAGTTGCTGCACCAGGGCACGGATGTCGCGCCCATCGACTTCCTCGTCGCCGCCGAGCCGACCGACGCCGACGCCGGCCATCACGCGCTGCTCGTCGCCAATTGCCTCGCCCAGAGCGAGGCGATGATGCGGGGCCGCTCCCGTGCGGAAGTCGAGGACATTCTGGGCGGGCAGGGCCTGTCGAAAGACGAGATCGCGGCGCTCGCGCCCCACAAGGTGTTCGCCGGCGACCGGCCGACCTCGACCTTCATGTATCGCCGGCTCGATCCGCGCACGCTCGGCCGTCTCGTCGCCTGCTACGAGCACAAGGTCTTCGTGCAATCGGTCGTCTGGGACATCAACCCCTTCGATCAATGGGGCGTCGAACTCGGCAAGGAATTGTGCAACCGCCTCGCGCCGATCGTGCAGGACGCCGGCAAGTCGACCGCCGGGCTCGACGGCTCCACGGCGGGGTTGATCGACTGGCGCAGGCAACTCTCGGCCTGACCTGGCGACAGGTCAAAATCGCGGGAAAGTGGAAAGAATTCCGTAACGTAAGAGCGGCGACGGAAAGACATTCGCAACTCTTGATCTGCATTCTCTCGGCCGGAAGCAGCGGTTTTCCGGCGGGAAGGCGCGGATTTTGAGCGGCTCGAGTTTCAAGCGGATTGTCCTGTTCGTCGCGGCGGCGGCGCTGGCCGTCGCCTGCGTCAGCGCCGCGGCGCTGTGGAAGCTGCGCCACAATGCGCTGGCCGACGCGCGCCACGGCGTCGCCAGCCTCGCCGCCATGCTGGCCGAACAGGCGCAGCAATCCACGCGCGCCGTCGATTTCGCCATCAACGAGACCGAAGCCGCGCTGGCGGCCGATACGCCCGCCGCCTTCGCCGCCGCCGCGGGGCGGCCCGAAACGCAGCGCGCGATGACCGAGGCCGCCGACAAGCGGCCGGCGATCGATCTCATCGAAATCTTCGATGCCGACGGCCGCAGGCTTGCGACCTCGCGCGGCCTGCCGGCGCCGGAAACCTCCGCCCGCGACGCCGAGGCCGCCGCGATCGCGGCCGGACGCGACGGACGCGCCCGGATCGGCGTGTTGCACGTCAGCGAGGCGACCGGCGAACTGGTCGTGGACGTCTCGAAGCCCGTGACCGGCGCGGACGGAAGTCACATCGGCGTCGTGCGCGCGCTCGTGAAGCCGGCCGCGCTGGTCAGCATCTATTCGCCGATCTCGGCCATGGCCGGCCGCAGCTATGCGCTGTTCACGCATTCCGGGCGCGTTCTGGCGCGCTATCCCAACGGCGTCTCTCTCGGCGCGGGACAGGCGCTGCCGAGAACCTCGCCCTTCTACGACACGGCGGCCGCCGGCGGCGGCGTCTACGAGACGGCGAGCGCCTTCGACGGGCAGACGCGCTTCGTCGCGCTCCATCCCGTGCCGTTCAGCGACTTCATCGTGACGGTGTCGATCCGCAAGCAGACCGCGCTCGCGCACTGGCGCGAGCAGGCTGCGGCGATCGCGCTCGCCACCCTGCTCGCTTTCGTCATCGCCGGCTTCCTGGTGCGCGCGCTGCGCGACCAGTTCCGCAAGCTCGCCGACAAGGAGGCGACGCTGCGCGTGCAATCGCGTGCGCTGAGATTGTCGAACCAGCGCTTCGCCGTCGCGCTCGAGAGCATGTCGCAGGGCCTCGTGGTGTTCGACAAGGACGCGCGCGTGGTCATCTGCAACGCGCGCTACGCCACCCTGTACCGGCTCCAGCCCGGCGCCATACGGCCCGGCATGTCGGCGCGCGAAGTGCTGGAGCTGCGCGCCGCCAACGGCGTCTTTCCGGGCGCCTCGCCGGCGGCCTACGCGCGCGACGCGCTGTCGCGCCGCTTCACCGACCGTCGCGTCGACATTCTCAATGACGGGCGCTCGATCCTCGTCAATCACGCGGTCTGCGCCGACGGCGGCATCGTCGTGACGCACGAGGACATCACCGAACGCGAGCAGGCCAACGAACGCATCGCGCACATGGCCATGCACGACGAACTGACGCAGCTCGCCAATCGCGCGCTCTTCCTGCACACGCTCGCGCAATTGCGCGGCAGGATCGGGGCCGGCTACGAGGCGCTCGTCGTCGTCCTGCTCGATCTCGACGATTTCAAGCCGGTCAACGACAGTCACGGTCACGCGGCCGGCGACAGCATCCTGCGCGAATGCGCCGCGCGCCTGCTCGAGGCCGCGCCGAACGCCCATGTCGTGGCGCGCCTCGGCGGCGACGAATTCGCCATCGCCTTCGGCCTCGATGCGCGCGCCGGCGTCGACGTGGAAGCGTTTACGGCGCGCATCGTGGCGCGCGTGCGCGAGCCCTACGCCTGGCAGCGGCAGGCGCTCGAGATCAACACCTGCGCCGGCGTGGCGATCATCGAGGACGCGGAATTGTCGACCGACGACATGCTGCGCCGCGCCGATCTCGCGCTCTACGCGGCCAAGGCGGCGGGCGCCGGCGTGTGCCGCATGTTCGAGCCGCACATGGAGCTGGAAGCGCTGACGCAGCGCGCGCTCGCCGCCGATCTCGCCAGGGCGATCGCGGACGACGCGCTCGAACTCGCCTATCAACCGGTCGTCGACGCCGATACTCTGGAAATCCGCTACATGGAGGCGCTGGCGCGCTGGCGCCATCCGCAGCTCGGCCCCATTTCGCCGCTGCGCTTCGTCAAGCTCGCCGAGGAGACGCGGCAGATCGGCGATCTCGGGCGCTGGGTGCTGAAGCGCGCCTGCGCGGACGCTGTCGGCTGGCCGTCGCATGTCGGCGTCGCGGTGAACGTCTCGCCGCTGCAGCTCGCCAGCGGCGATTTCGCGGGCGTGGTGCGGGAGGCGCTGGCGGCGGCGGGGCTCGCGGCCGGCAGGCTCGAACTGGAGATCACCGAATCCGCGCTGCTGCAGGACAGGGGCGACGACCTCGCCGCGCTGCGCAGCCTGCGCGAGAGCGGCGTCTCCATCGCGCTCGACGATTTCGGCACGGGCTTCGCGTCGATGAGCTATCTCAAGCGCTTCCCGTTCGACCGGCTGAAGATCGACCGCTCCTTCGTCGCCGACGCGCCGCGTGACGCGGGCTCGGCGGCGATCGTGGCGGCGACCATCCAGCTCGCCTGCGCCTACGACATCGAAGTCACGGCCGAAGGCGTCGAGACCTACGAGCAGTACCGGGCGCTGCGCGCCGCCGGCGTGAAGCTGATGCAGGGCTACCTGTTCGGCAGGCCGGAGAAGCCGTCCGGCGTCTTGCCCGAGATCGACGTGGCCGTGTCGATTTCGTCGGGCCATCGCGTGGCGTGAGCCGGCATTGCGAATGTCATTCCCGCGAAAGCGGGAACCCGGACGCAACTCTCGGAAGTAGATCCGAGGTTCTTACTCGTCCTCGCCGAACCGGTTGGCGACGAGCGTGGTGATCGCCTCGATCGCCTGCTCGGCCTGCGCGCCGAGGGCGGCGACCGTGATCGTCGTGCCGATGCCGGCGCCCAGCGTCAGGATGCCCATGATCGACGTGCCGCCGACCGTCTCGCCGCAACGCGACACGAAGACGTCGCAGTCGAAATTCTCGACGCATTGCACGAACTTCGCGGTCGCGCGCGCATGCAGCCCCTTCTTGTTGACGATGGGCATTTCGCGCACGATCGCGCCTTCGGGAAAGTTGGCGACGCCCGAGCAGTCTTCGTCCTGACCAGATCCGTCCATCGTCACTTTCCGCTCAGAACCCGGCTGGCGATTTGAATGTACTTGCGGCCGGCGTCCTGCGCCTGCGCGGCCGCCGTCTCCAGATTGCTGTGGTCGCGCACCGAGGCGAGCTTGATGAGCATCGGCAGGTTGATGCCGGCGACGACCTCCACCTTGGCGCCGTTCATCACGGAGATCGCCAGATTGGACGGCGTTCCGCCGAACATGTCGGTGAGCAGGATCACGCCCTGGCCGGATTCCACGGAATTGACGGCGGCCATGATGTCGCCGCGCCGTTTCTCCATGTCGTCTTCCGGGCCGATGGTGATCGTGGCCAATTGCTTCTGCGGCCCGACGACATGCTCGAGCGCCGCGCGAAACTCCGTAGCCAGGCAACCGTGGGTCACGAGGACCATGCCGATCATCAGATGCAACCGTTCATTCGCCGCCGCCGGCGTCGACCGCGCGACGCCGGGGTCCGCAGTCTTGCCGGAATTGGTTGATTATCCTGTCGCGGTCCAGCCCGCCTCGTGAATGCGTTGCGCAAGAGTGCAAACGTGTCATTCGCATGAAGCGCGCTCAGAAACTCCTGAAACGATCGTGCGAACCGCACGAGGCCGCAATGGCCCCGCGCCACGCGATCGCGCCGTGCAGCGGGCGGCCATTTTGTGCGTTGCGGCGCGCTTGGCAAGCGAAATGCGCGTCGAGGTTACGAATTTAGGCGCCTATTTGGTCGACGAGCGCCAGAATCGCCCGCGCCGCCCCGGCCTCGCCGATGGCCAGCGCCAGCCGCGGCGTCGCCACGCCCTCGATGATCGCGGTCCTGTCGGCGGGTCCCGGCATTCGCGGCGGATGGTCGCTTGCCCGGTCGCGGTCGATCAGGTCGACGACCAGCCGCAGCACGACGGACGGTTCGTGATCGACCGGGAAAATCCCCTGCCCGCGCCGCTCGATCCGCCCGGCGATGGCCGTATGTGGCGAAAGCACAAGTCTGTTTCCGTGGGCCACTATACGGACGCGGTCGTCCGCCACCAAACGTCCGAACCAGCCGCGCCGTCGCGCCTCGTCGGCAAGTTCCTCCGCCAGCCGGCTTTTTCCCGCCCCCGATCGCCCGCGCAGCAGCACGCCCGCGTTGCCGACCGCCACGGCGACGCCGTGGATCGTCGCCGTCGCCGGCTTGCGTCTCGGCTGATCTTGGCCTGCGCGCCTCGCTCATGGCGCGGCCGGCAGCCAGACGGTGAAGCGCGCGCCGAGCGGCCGCTCCGGGTCCTTCGGGTCGGTGCGGTTCATGGCGCGGATGCGCCCGTTGTGGGCTTCCACGATCTGCCGCGAGATCGACAGGCCGAGCCCGGAGTTCTGGCCAAAACCCTGGTTCGGGCGGTCGGTGTAGAAGCGCTCGAAGATGCGCTCGAAGGCATGCGCCGGAATGCCGGGCCCGTCGTCGTCGACCACGGCCTCGTAGCCCTCGCGCCCGCCGTTGGCCCCGGGCCCGCGCGCCGGCTTCAGGCTGACGCGCACCACGCCGCCGGGCTCGGAGAAGGAGCGGGCGTTGTCCACGAGATTGTTGAACACCTGGCCGAGGCGCGAATTGTGGCCGAGCACGCGCCAGGGGCGGCGGCCGTTGTCCATCGCCGGCGCGCTCGCCAGAGCGAATTCGACCCGCACGCCGTCGCCGCGGTCGACGCCCTGCGCGACGCCGACCACCGCCTGCAGCACGGCCGAGAGGTCGACCTCCGCCATGTCGAAGCGGGCCAATTCCGCATCGAGGCGCGAGGCGTCGGAAATGTCGGAGATGAGCCGGTCGAGGCGGCGGACATCGTGCTCGATGACTTCCAGCAGGCGCCGGCGCGAATTGTCGGTCTTGGCGATGGGCAGCGTTTCGACGGCGCTGCGCAGCGAGGTCAGCGGGTTCTTCAATTCGTGCGCGACGTCGGCGGCGAAGCTCTCGATCGCCTCGATGCGCAGGTAGAGCGCGCCGGTCATGTCGCGCAGCGCGGCGGACAGGTGGCCGATCTCGTCGGAGCGGTCGGAGAAGTCGGGGATCTCGTGGCGCGCCTTGCCGCCCCGGCGCACGCGCTCGGCGGCTTCCGCCAGCCTGCGGATCGGCTCGGCGATCGTGCCGGCGAAGAACATCGACAGGAGCAGCATCACGCTCGCCGACACCAGGAAGATGCGCACGATCGCCCAGCGCTCGGAGGCGATGATCTTGTCGATGTCGCCGCCCTGCGTCGACAGGAGCAGCGCGCCGCGCACGGCGCGAAAGCGCTGGATCGGCACCGCGACCGAGACGACCGTCTCGCCGCGGTCGTTGACGCGCACCACCGAGCCCGCCGCGCCCGAGAGCGCGCGCGCGACCTCGGGCAGGGCGCGGCCGTCGCCTGTCGTCGCTTCGATCTCGTTCGACTGGTTGCTGGGGCCGTAGAGGCGCTTGAACTGCGCCCACGCGCTTTCCAGGAAGCTCGGCGCCCCGCCGACCGGCGGCAGGTCCGAGGGCACGATCAGCGAGCGGCTGGTGAGCGAGCGCGAGTCCAGCAGCATGTAGCCGTCGCGGTCGTAGACGCGCGCGCGCGTGCGCGTCGGCGAGACGAGGCGATGCAGCAGCGGCCCGATGCGGTCGGGATTGATGGAGAATTCGAGGCTGGGCGAGGCCTCGTCCGAAGGCCCGTAGCTCTGGCCCGGCGCGAGCTGCAGCAGCTTTTCCGGATCGATGGCGATGGAATCCGTCTCCACCGTCGCCGACGAGGCGATCGCCGCGGCGATGATCTCGCCCTGGCTCTGCAGGCTCTGCAGCCGCGCGTCGATCAGGCCGGCGCGAAACTGGTTGAGGTAGAGAAAGCCGAGCAGCAGCGCGAACAGGCCGCCGAGGTTGAGGACGATGATGCGCCGCGTCAGCGACGACGAGAAGCGCGCCAGCGTCGCGCGCCACAACTGGCGCACGCGCACGAGCCGCTTCAGCCGTCGGATCGGCCGCACGACAGGTTCGCTATGCGCCTCGACGCTCATGCCGCTCCATCAACGCGGGGGATTCCAGCTTTTTCGCGGCGCTCAGGCTTCCTTGAAGCGATAGCCGACGCCATACAGCGTTTCGATCATCTCGAAATCGTCGTCCACCGCCTTGAACTTCTTGCGCAGGCGCTTGATGTGGCTGTCGATCGTGCGGTCGTCGACATAGACCTGGTCGTCGTAGGCGGCGTCCATCAGCGCGTTGCGGCTCTTGACGACGCCGGGGCGGGTGGCGAGCGCCTGCAGGATCAGGAATTCCGTCACCGTCAGGGTCACCGGCTGGCCGTTCCAGGTGCAGGTGTGGCGCTCGGGGTCCATGCGCAGCGCGCCGCGCTCCGAGCAGCTTGACCTCCTGCTCCTTCTGCGTCGCCGCTTCCTTCGGCTGGGAGCGGCGCAGGATCGCCTTCACGCGCTCCACCAGCAGGCGCTGCGAGAAGGGTTTGCGGATGAAATCGTCCGCGCCCATCTTCAGGCCGAACAATTCGTCGATCTCCTCGTCCTTGGAGGTCAGGAAGATCACCGGCAGGTCCGACTTCTGGCGCAGGCGGCGCAGCAGCTCCATGCCGTCCATGCGCGGCATCTTGATGTCGAATATGGCGAGGTCGGGCGGGTTGGTCCGCAGCCCGTCGAGCGCGGTCGCGCCGTCGGTATAGGTCTGGACGCGATAGCCTTCCCCTTCCAGGGCGATGGAGACGGAAGTCAGAATGTTGCGATCGTCGTCGACGAGAGCGATGGTCGGCATGAAGCGTGAAATCCTCGGTCGTTGGGGCGGCGCGGCGGGGCTGCGCACAGCCCGCAGCGTTGCGCCCTGAAAATCTCGGCCGCTTCCCAGTGAATGCGGCCTGAATGGCGCCGGCCAGCGGCGCGCGGGCGGAATGTCTTGGCCGTTAGCGGCCAAAATGCGACAGTCCAGCGAATATATGCGCCCTATAGCCGGAAATCGAGCCCTTGCCCGCCGAAACCCCTGAAAAGTCCGACATTCCCGCCACGGCGCAGCCACAATACGACGCGCTCGGCGAGGCGAAACGCCTGCTGCGGGCCATCCGCGCCGGCGCGCTGGCGACGCTGGACGGGCAGGGCTTTCCCTTCGCCACGCTGGTCAATGTCGCGACCGCGCACGACGGCGCGCCGATCCTGCTCATGTCGAAACTCGCCGCCCATACGCGCAATCTCGAGGCGCGGCCCGAGGCCTCCATCCTGCTCGCCCAGACCGGCAAGGGCGACCCGCTCGCCCATCCCCGCCTCACGGTTTCCGGGCGTCTGGCGCGCGACGCCGATCCCGCCCTGCGCGCGCGTTTCCTCGCCCGCCACCCCAAGTCCGCCCTCTATGCGGATTTCGCGGATTTCTCGTTCTGGCGCATGGCGCCGACCGGCTTTCACCTCAACGGCGGCTTTGCGCGCGCCGCCGATTTCGAGCCGCAGGCGATCCTGACCGACCTCGCCGGCGCCGACGATCTCATCGCCGCGGAGGAGGGCGCGCTCGCCCATCTCAACGCCGATCACGCCGACGCGCTGCGACTCTATGCCGCTAAACTCGACGGCCAGCCGGACGCGCGCTGGCATGCCACCGGCCTCGATCCCGAGGGGCTCGATCTGGCGGCCGGCGACCGCACATCGCGAATTGCCTTTCCCTCCCGCGTCGCGACAGCGGGCGCCCTGCGTGGCATTCTAGTCGCCCTGGCGCAGCAGGCGCGCGCCGCCGGCGCGCAATCCTCGTCGCCAATGTAACCGGCTGTTGATATTGTCGACCTAATTGGCCTTTGGGCGTCTTGCCCTGAGGGCGCGCGCGCACTAAACGTCGCGCCACTTTCACTGATGTGACACGATGCGTCCGGACCGCGATTCCATCATTGCGCGGCCCCGACCGATCGGGAGAAACGCATGAAACAGCTGGGCGATTTCAATCCCGCTTATGGCGCGGAAAAATTCGGCTTCAAGGACCTCAAGCAGGTCGCCTACAATTTCGAGGCGCCGTTCCTCTACGAAGAGTCGATGCAGCGCCGCGAGGCGATCATCGCCAAGGGCGGCGCGCTCGTCGCCGAGACCGGCCAGCACACCGGCCGCTCGCCCAAGGACAAGTTCGTCGTCGACGACGCGCTCACCAGCGACACCGTGTGGTGGGACAACAACGGCAAGATGTCGAAGGCGAATTTCGAGACGCTGCTCGCCGACATGATCGAGCACGCCAAGGGCAAGGAGCTCTTCGCGCAGGACCTCTACGGCGGCGCCGACCAGACCTTCCGCGTGAAGACGCGCGTGTTCACCGAATACGCCTGGCACTCGCTGTTCATCCGCACCATGCTGATCCGTCCCGACCGCGGCGACCTCGCCTCCTTCACGCCGGACCTGACCATCGTCGACCTGCCGTCCTTCCGCGCCGATCCCAAGCGCCACGGCTGCCGCAGCGAAACGGTCATCGCCGTCGACTTCTCGCGCAAGATCGTGCTGATCGGCGGCACCAGCTACGCCGGCGAGATGAAGAAGTCGGTGTTCACCTATCTCAACTTCGTCCTGCCCGCGCAGAACGTCATGCCGATGCACTGCTCGGCCAACGTCGGCGACGATGTCGACACGGCCGTCTTCTTCGGCCTGTCGGGCACCGGCAAGACGACGCTGTCGGCCGACCCCGAGCGCACGCTGCTCGGCGACGACGAGCACGGCTGGTCGAAGGACGGCGTGTTCAACTTCGAGGGCGGCTGCTACGCCAAGGCGATCAAGCTGTCGGAAGAGGCCGAGCCGGAAATCTTCGCCACCACCAAGCGCTTCGGCACGGTGATGGAGAACGTGGTGCTCGATCCGATCACCCGCGTTCCCGACTTCGACGACGGGTCGAAGACCGAGAACACCCGCATCGCCTATCCGCTCGACTTCATCCCGAACGCCTCGGCGATCGGCCGCGCGCCGCACCCCAAGAACATCGTGATGCTGACCTGCGACGCCTTCGGCGTCCTGCCGCCGATCGCCAAGCTCGATCCGAGCCAGGCGATGTATCACTTCCTGTCGGGCTACACCGCCAAGGTGGCCGGCACGGAAAAGGGCGTCACCGAGCCGCAGGCGACCTTCTCGACCTGCTTCGGCGCGCCCTTCATGCCGCGTCACCCCTCGGTCTACGGCAACCTGCTGCGCGACCTCATCGCGCGTCATCATGTCGATTGCTGGCTGGTCAACACCGGCTGGACGGGCGGCAAGTACGGCGTCGGCCGCCGCATGCCGATCCGCGTCACGCGCCGCCTGCTGCGCGCGGCGCTCGACGGCTCGCTGTCGAAGGAGCACTTCCGCACCGATCCCTATTTCGGTCTGGCCGTGCCGACCTCGGTGCCGGGCGTCGAGCCGCACATCCTCGATCCCGTCAAGACCTGGCAGTCGAAGGGCGAATTCGTCGAGACGGCGAAGAAGCTCGTCGCCATGTTCCGCGAGAACTTCGTGAAGTTCGAGCCGCACGTCGACGAGAAGGTGAAGGACGCGGCGCCGATCGTCCGCATCGCCGCCGAATAAGCGATACGCTTTCCGAAAATTCAAAGCCGCCGCGCGATGCGCGGCGGCTCTTTTTTTGTCAGAATCCGTGCGCGCAAAAAGTCGCAGCAAAAATTTTTTCACGCTGCGGAATGCATGCCGAACCTGTGGTATCAGACGTCCTTCGCTTCCACCGATCCGATCGACGGGCCCCCACCGTGCAGTTCGACAATGCCAGGCTTGCAGCCGATATCCTGCTATGGGCGGAGCCGCTCGCGCGCGATCGCCTGGCGGTTTTCTGGGACGCCGCGGCGCGCGAATCGGCAACCGCAAAGACGCTCGCCGACCTGCACTGGCGCGCCTGGCGCTGCGCGCTCTCCAACCTGCCGCACGGCGCCGCGGCCAGCCGTCGCGACCTGGCGAATCTCATGCGCAACGCAGGCCTGCAGGCCGAGATCATCCGCGACGGCGACGAGGCGGTGATCGACGAGATCGCGGAAGTCATCATCGCGCGCTTCCGCCGCTCGCCGGCGCGCGCGAAGGACTACACCAAGGCGCTCGTGCTCACCGCCGCCGGCCTGCTCGCGCCGCCGGCCGTGGCCAGCAAGGCGGCGTAGGCCGCTTCGCTACTGTCATCCCCGCGAAAGTCCGGCCGAAAGTCGGCAACAGCCGACTTCCCGGCGTCGACTTCGTGGCGCGGGGATCCAGAACGACATCCTGAAATTTTCGCTGGATTCCCGATCGCTCGACTTGCGTCGAGCGTCGGGAATGACAGGCGCCGCTCTCAGCGCGCCGACAATTCGTCGGCGGTGGGCAGCCGGCCGCGCGGGGTCAGCTTGTCGATCACGCCGGGCAGCGCCTGCGCGAGGCCGGCGAGCAGATCCTGTTCGCTCATGCCGGCCGGCGCGCGCGAGATCGCTGATCGTGGTCTGGCCGAGCGTGGAGCCGAGCTGGCCCGGCTGGATCGGCTGGTTCTGGCCCGAGCCGATCCACGAGCCGATCGTGCCGCCCTGGCCCGCCTTCTCGAATTTCGACACGAGATCGCCGAGGCCGCCGATCAGGCCGCCGCCGTCGCCGCCGAGCGGCGGCAGGGACGGAGAGGGCGAAGGCGCGGGCGCCTCCACGGGCTCGGACTTGCGGCTCAGCATGTTCTTGAGCAGAAGCGCGCCGATGGCGATGGCGATCGGCTTGGCGAGGCTGCCGCCCGGCACCGCGTCCTGCACTGCGTCGTCGAAGAAACCCATGTCACTCTCCCTGCTTCGTCGAGGCCGCAAATGCGGTCTTCGCATTGCGACGCGAAATATCGGCAATACCAATCTTCGCGGCTTGGCCGCCGCCGCGCGCGGTAATGTCGTGCCGGATCGTGGCCAATACAAGTCTGTCGACGCAGTTCGATTGGTCACTTGCGTTTTGCCGAAAGTGTCACGACATTTCGCAACGAGCCGGAGCGCTCCTGCGCCGGTCGGGTTGGAGAAACGCGCATGTCGGTCATCGCATGGATCATCCTCGGCCTCATCGCCGGCTTCATCGGATCGAAGATCGTCAACAAGAGCGGCCAGGGCTTCCTGCTCGACGTCGCGCTCGGCGTGATCGGCGCGGTCGTCGGCGGCGTCATCTTCAGCTTCTTCGGCGTCTCCGGCGTCACCGGCCTCAACATCTACAGCCTGATCGTCGCGGTCGTCGGCTCGGTCGTCGTGCTCTGGATCTACCACCAGGTCGCCGGCAGGGGCTGATCGCACGCTAACGCTTCAATCGCGCGGCCGCGCCGAAATGAGGAACAGCGCGGCCAGGCCGATCAGATTGCACGCCGCCATGGCGACGAGACCCGCCGTGGCGGAGGCGTCGAACAATACGCCGACCGCCACCGGCGCGATCGCCGCCGCGATGCGCGAGGGCGCGGCGAGCAGGCCGACGCGCCGCCCGTAGCCCGCCGGCCCGAAGATGGCGAGCGGCAGCGCGCCGCGCGCGATGGTGAGAATGCCGTTGCCGAGCCCGTAGAGCAGGGTGAAGGGGATGGCGAGCGCCGCGCCGCCGAGCGAAAAACGCGCCGGCGCCGAGCGGCAGGAAGATCGTGGCGAGCCGCGCCGAGAGAATGGGATGGTAGCGGCTGAGCCAGCCCATTTCCGCCAGCCGCCCTGCGACCTGCGCCGGGCCGATCAGCGCCGAGGCGGCAATCGCTGCGGCTTGCGACACGCCGAATTGCGCGAGCAATTGCGGCATGATCGCCGACAGGCCGGAACTGACGATCGCGGTCGCCGTGAACATCAGGCCGATGGCGGTCATCGCGCGGCGCTCCAGCGCGGGGTCCGCGACATGCGCGGGCTGGCTGTCGTCGGCCGGCGACGCCTCGCGCGCCGGCGCGGCCACGGCGGCGGGCAGCATGAGATTGAGCGGCAGCGCGATCACGAGATTGGCGGCGACCCAGAAGAGACAGACGCCGCGCCAGCCGACCTGTCCTTCGAGCCACGCCATCAGCGGCCACGCGACGGTGGACGTGAAGCCCGCGATCAGCGTGACGCCGGAAATGAGTCTTCGCGCCGAGGCGCCGTAGAGCCGGGTGAGAGCGGCGAAGGCCGTCTCGTAATAGCCGAGACCGCAGCCGAGCCCGATGACGAGCCAGGCAGCGACCATGACGGCCAAGCCGTGCGCGACGCCGAGCAGCGCCAGCCCGAGCGCGAAGGCGATATTGGCGCCGACCAGCGCGCCGCGCCCGCCGCCCTGGTCGACGTGGCGCCCGACCGCCGGCCCGATGAAGCTCGAGACGACGAGCGCGAGCGAGAGGCCCGCGAACGTCCAGTTCGGCGAGAGCCCGAGTTCCCGGCCGATCGGCGCGGCGAGAATCGCCGGCAGGTAATAGCTGCCGCCATAGCCGATGAGCTGCGCCACGCCGATGCGCGCGACGATTTTCGCGCGCGATGGTTCGGGCGCGTTCATGCCGCCACGCTCCGTGACCCGGCGATGCGAGTGATTCTGTTCATGAAAAACCCGATGCGATGGCGCAGCATCGCATCGGGCGTCTTGTCTGGCGAGGTCGCGTCAGCGGGACGCAACCATGCGGAGCGCGATCGTTCATCGTCGGCGATCAATTCATCGTCGGGAATGACGAAGCTCGCCCCGTCCTTGATGCCCGAGGGCCAGCGCGAGGTGATCGTCTTGGTCTTGGTGTAGAAGCGGATCGAATCCGGGCCGTGCTGGTTGAGGTCGCCGAAGCCCGAGCGCTTCCAGCCGCCGAACGTGTAATAGGCGATCGGCACGGGGATCGGCACGTTCACGCCGACCATGCCGATCTGGCAGCGCGAGGCGAAGTCGCGCGCAGCGTCGCCGTCGCGCGTGAAGATGGCGACGCCGTTGCCGTATTCGTGATCGTTGACGAGCGAGAGCGCTTCCTCGTAGCCGCCCGCGCGCACCACCGAGAGCACCGGCCCGAAAATCTCTTCCTTGTAGATGCGCATGTCCTTGGTGACATTGTCGAACAGGCAGCCGCCCATGTAATAGCCGTTCTCGTAGCCCTGCATCTTGAAGTCGCGGCCGTCGACGACGAGCTTGGCGCCTTCCTTCACGCCGATGTCGACATAGTTCTTCACGCGCTGCAGCGCCTCCGCCGTCACCAGCGGGCCGTAGTCGGCCGAAAGATCGGTCGAGGGGCCGATCTTCAGCGATTCCACGCGCGGAATGAGGCGCTCCATCAGCGCGTCGGCCGTGCCCTTGCCGACGGGAACCGCGGCGGAGATCGCCATGCAGCGCTCGCCGGCCGAGCCGTAGCCCGCGCCGATCAGCGCGTCGACCGCCTGGTCGAGATCGGCGTCGGGCATGATGACCATGTGGTTCTTCGCGCCGCCGAAGCACTGCACGCGCTTACCCGCCGCACACCCTCGTGTGTAAACGTATTCGGCGATCGGCGTGGAGCCGACGAAGCCGACGGCCTTGACGTCGCGGTCGTCGAGGATCGCGTCCACCGCTTCCTTGTCGCCGTTGACGACGTTGAGGATGCCGGCCGGCAGGCCCGCCTCGATCATCAGTTCGGCAAGCCGCAGCGGCACGCCGACGTCGCGCTCGGACGGCTTGAGGATGAAGGCGTTGCCGCAGGCGATGGCCGGGCCGAACTTCCACATCGGGATCATCGCCGGGAAGTTGAACGGCGTGATGCCGGCGACGACGCCGAGCGGCTGGCGCATCGAATAGATGTCGATGCCGGGGCCGGCGCCGTCGGTGAATTCGCCCTTCATCAGATGCGGCACGCCGCAGGAGAATTCGATGACTTCGACGCCGCGCTGGATGTCGCCCTTGGCGTCGGGAATGGTCTTGCCGTGCTCGCGCGCCAGCAGTTCGGCCAGCGGCTCCATGTCGCGCGCGACGAGGTCGAGGAACTTCATCAGCACGCGGGCGCGGCGCTGCGGGTTGGTGGCGCCCCAGGCGACCTGCGCCGCCTTGGCGTTCTCGACCGCCGCGCGCACTTCCGCCTTGGAGGCGAGCGGCACGCGCGAAATCACCTCGCCGGTCATCGGCTGGTAGGCGTCGGTGAAGCGGCCCGACGTTCCCTTGACGTGCTTGCCGCCGATGAAATGGGTCAATTCCTTGGCCATGGTCCTCTCCCTGCGTTCGCTCTTCAACTACGCCCCTTCATGCTGAGGAGCTTGCGTCAGGCAAGCGTCTCGAAGCATGGCAACCCCGAGTCCTGACCCGGCCATCCTTCGAGACGCGATGCTGCGCATCGCTCCTCAGGATGAGGATTCCTGTTCCTGCGCCCCTTTATCGTTCACGATTTTTCGCATATCAATTGGCGATATCGCGCAACGGCTGTGCATGGTTTCGCAATGCTCGACTGGGACAACGCCCGCATCTTTCTCGCCGTCGCCCGCACCGGGCAGATGCTCGGCGCCGCCCGCAAGCTCGGCCTCGATCATGCGACGGTCAGCCGCCGCATCGCAACTCTGGAGAGCGCGCTCGGCGTGAAGCTGATCGAGCGGCGCACCAATGGCTGCGCCCTGACCGCCACCGGCGAGACTTTCCTGGGCGCGGCCGAGCGCATCGAGACGGAAATGCTGCGCGCCCAGGCCGCGCTGTCGGGCGCGGACGTGGCGGTCTCCGGCAACGTGCGCGTCGGCGCGCCCGATGGTTTCGGCACCTTCGTGCTCGCCCGTCATCTCGCGTCGTTGATGGACGAGCATCCCGGCCTCAACGTGCAGCTCGTGCCGCTGCCGCGCGCCTTCTCGCTCGCCAAGCGCGAGGCCGACATCGCGGTGACCATCGACCGCCCGGTCGAAGGCCGTCTCACGGTGAAGAAGCTGACCGACTACAGCCTGAGCCTCTTCGCCTCCCGCGATTTTCTCGAACGTCATCCGGCGCTCGCCAAGGGCGATCTCGAAAACGCGCGCGTCGTCTCTTATGTGCCCGACCTCCTGTTCTCGTCGGCGCTCGACTATCTCGGCGAGCTCGGCCTTGCCGAAAATCCGAGGTTCGAATGCGCCGGCATGCTCGGCCAGATCGAGGCGGTGCGCGCCGGCGCGGGCGTCGGCGTCCTGCACGACTATGCCGTGCGCAACCTTCCCGACCTCGTGCGCGTTTTGCCGGAGAAGCGCGTGACGCGCACCTACTGGATCGTCACGCACGACGACGTGCGCGATCTCGCCCGGGTGCGGCTGGTGCACGATTTCGTGAGCGATCTCACCCACCGTCTCGCCCGCCAGTTCATCTGATATGATCCGCTCGAAGGAGAGCCGCATGACCTCCAAGCTCGAACAACTCAAGACCATGACGACCGTCGTCGCCGACACCGGCGACATGGACTCGATCCGCGCCTTCGGCGCGACGGATTGCACCACCAACCCGACGCTGATCCTGAAGGCGGCGTGCAATGCCGCAATACAAGCACCTCGTCGAGGAGGCGATCGTGTGGGGCCGCAGCCACAGCGGCGTGTCGAGCCGCGTGACCGACCGGCTCGCGGTCAATTTCGGCACGGAACTGACCAGGATCGTGCCCGGCCGCGTCTCGACCGAAGTCGACGCCGACCTGTCCTTCGACCGCGCCGCCATGATCGACAAGGCGCGCGCGCTGATCGCCGATTACGAGGCGCGCGGCGTCGGGCGCGAGCGCATCCTCATCAAGCTCGCCTCCACCTGGGAGGGCATCGAGGCGGCGCGCGTGCTGCAGAAGGAAAACATAGATTGTAATATGACGCTGATGTTCTCGCTCGCGCAGGCGGCCGCATCCGCCGACGCCAAGGCCTTCCTCATCTCGCCCTTCGTCGGGCGCATCCTCGACTGGTTCAAGGCGTCGACGGGCAAGGATTATACGAGCGAGACCGATCCCGGCGTCGTCTCGGTGCGCCAGATCTACGCCTATTACAAGGCTTACGGCGTCAAGACCGTGGTGATGGGCGCGTCGTTCCGCAACGCCGGCGAGATCGAGGCCCTGGCCGGCTGCGACCGCCTGACCATCTCGCCGCAATTGCTCGAGGAGCTTTCCAAAGACAAGGGCAAGCTCGAACGCAAGCTGTCGCCCGAGAAGTCCGGCGCCGCGCCGGCGAAAATGAATCTCGACGAAAAGACCTTCCGCTGGCTCCTGAACGAAGACAGAATGGCGACGGAAAAACTGTCCGACGGCATCAGGCTGTTCGCGAAGGACCTGACGGCGTTGCGCGAAATGGTGTCGAAGAAACTGGAAGAGGCGGCGTAGCTCGGAATCTGTCATTCCCGCGAAAGCGGGAATCCAGCAATCGGCAACGCTCTGGATGCCCGCTTTCGCGGGCATGACACGGGGAACAACGGGAGCAACACAATGTCGACCGACAAGGCCGCAGTCGAAAAAGCCGTGCAGACCTATTTCGATGGTCTCTACGAAGGCGACGCCGACAAGCTCGGCTCCGTCTTTCATCCGACCAGCGAACTCACCTTCGTGCAGGAAGGCAAGGTCGTGGTGTGGACGCGCGACCAATGGCTCGACAATGTGCGCAAGCGCGAGAGCGCGAAATCGAAGGGCTCGGCGCGCGACGACGCCATTCTCTCGTTCGACCAGTCGGGACCCGACACGGCGATGGTGAAGGTGAAGTGCCAGCTTCCGCCGGCCTATTTCACCGACTATCTCGTGTTCGCCAAGGCGGACGGGACGTGGAAAGTCGCGCAGAAGATTTTTGCGACGGTGGTGAAGAAGTAGCCGGGACCGCCGGCCTCCGGCCGGCTTCACGTCAGCGGATTTTCTCGTGCCGGCCAGAGGCCGGCGGTCCCGGCGCGGATCACCTCTTCGCCAGCGCCGCCTCTCTGATCTTCGTCAGAGTCGTCGCCGGCGTGATCGCGTCGGGGTCGATCTTCACGTGGATGATCGACGGCTTGCCCGAAGCCACGCATCGCTCGAAGGCCGGCATGAAATCGTCAGTCTTCTCCACGCGCTCCCCGTGTCCCGCCGAAGGCGCGCGCGTAATCCGCGAAATTCGGGTTCTTCAGAACCGTGCCGCTGATCCGCCCGGGATATTCGCGCTCCTGATGCATGCGGATCGTGCCGTACATGCCGTTGTCGACGACGACGAAGACGATGGCGAGGTCATATTGCACGGCGGTGGCGAATTCCTGCCCGTTCATCAGGAAGCAGCCGTCGCCCGCAAAGCTGACGACCGTCTTGTCAGGAAATGCGCGCTTGGCGCCCACCGCCGCCGGCACGCCATAGCCCATCGAGCCCGATGTCGTCGCCAGTTGCGATCCGAACTTCGGGATGCGCAGGAAGCGGCCGACGAACGTGTTGTAATTGCCGGCGCCCGACGTGACGATGAAATCTTGCCCAAGTCTTTCACGCAATTGCGTCAGCGCGCGCCCGAATTGCATCGCGCCGGGAATCTCCGGCGCGCTTTCCGTCCAGGCCAGATAATCGTCATGCGCCGCCTGCGCCGCGCTCGTCCATGCGATCGCATTCGGCGGCTGCACGCTTTCCAGTTGCGCGCAAAAAGCCTGCGGCGTCGCGTTGATCGCGAGCGTCGGATGATAGACGCGCCCGAGCTCGTTGGCGTCGGCATGCACATGCACGAAGGTCTGGCGCGGGATCGGGATTTCGAACAGCGTGTAGCTCTGCGACGGCATTTCCGCCATGCGGCCGCCCACGAGCAACACGAGGTCCGCTTCCTTCACGCGCGCGAGAAGTTTCGGATTGGGGCCGATGCCGAGCTCGCCCGCGAAATTCTTGTGCGCGTTCGGAAAAAGCATGGCGCGGCGGAACGAGGTCGCGACGGGGAGGTCGAAACGTTCCGCGAAGCGCACGAAGGAATCGACAGCCTTCGCGCTCCAGCCCGCGCCGCCGAGAATGGCGATGGGCGATTTTGCGGCCCACAGCAGCTTCTGCAATTCCGCCATCTGCGTCAGGCCGGGCCATGTCGGCGCGGGCTCCACGCGCACGGCGTCGATGGCCTCGGCCGTCTCCACCAGCATGTCCTCCGGCAGCGAGATCACCACCGGGCCGGGCCGGCCCTGCATGGCGACATGGAAGGCGCGCGAGACGATCTCCGGGATTCGCGCGGGGTCGTCGATTTCGACGACCCATTTCGCCGTGGAGCCGAAGAAGGCCTTGAAATCCATCTCCTGAAACGCGCCGCGCTGGCGCATCGAGCGCTCGATCTGCCCGACGAACAGAATGAGCGGCGTGGAATCATGCTCCGCGATGTGGACGGCGTGCGCGGCATTCGTCGCGCCGGGCCCGCGCGTGACGAAGGCGACGCCGGGCCGCCCCGTCAGCCGCGCGGTCGCTTCCGCCGCCAGCGCCGCGCCGGTCTCCTGCCGGCATACGGTGATCTCGACGGATGAATCGTGCAGCGCGTCGAGCACGGCGAGATAGGATTCGCCGGGCACGCAGAACACGTGTTTGACGCCCTGGATCGCGAGTTGGTCGACGAGAATCTGTCCGCCGGTGCGGAGGTTGGATTGTTGTTTCATTGGTTCAATCTCGCTGCGCTCGCAATGACGGCGACAGGGAAGTTACGCCTTCCCGCCCCATGCGGGATCGGCCAGCACTTCCGCCGTATGCTCGCCCAAAGCCGGCGCGTGGCGCGGCGAGGCGGCGGGCTTGCCGTCGATCATGATCGCCGAGCGTATGCCGGGCGTCGAGCCGCCCTTGGCCTTCGGGTTCGGCCGGTCGATGCGCATGCCGCGATGGATGACCTGCGGGTCGGCGAACACGTCCGGGATCGTGTTGATCGGCCCGGCCGGCACGCCGATCGCGTCGAGCTTCGGCAGCAGTTCGGCGCGCGTGAATTTGGATGTCAGCGCGTTCAGCTTCTCGTCCATCGCCTTGCGATTGACGGCGCGCGACGGCATTTCGGCGAACAGCGGATCGTCGGCCATCTCGGGCGCGCCGAGCGCGGTCACGAGTTTCCTGAACTGTCCGTTGTTGGCGGTGGCGATGATGATGTCGCCGTCCGCGACCTTGTACACGTCGTAGGGCGTGACGTTGGGGTGCGCATTGCCCATGCGCTTGCCCGCCGTGCCGCCGACGAAATAATTCAGCGCCTGGAAGCCGAGCACCGCCGTCACGCTGTCGATCAGCGCGCAATCGATATAGGCGCCTTCGCCCGTCTTCTGTCGCCGGATGATCGCCGCCTGAATGGCGTTGGCCGCATACATGCCGGTGAAAATGTCGACGATGGAAATGCCGACCTTGGTCGGCGGACCGTCGGGCTGGCCGGTGACGTGCATGATGCCGCCCATGCCCTGCAGCAGGAAGTCGTAGCCCGCGCGCGGCGCGTAGGGGCCGGTCTGGCCGAAGCCGGTGATCGAGCAATAGATCACGTCGGGCTTCACCTTCTTCAGGCCCTCGTAGTCGAGGCCGAACTTCTTCAGGCCGCCGAGCTTGAAATTCTCGATCACGACATCGGCGTTGGCGGCGAGCTTGCGCACCAGCGCGCGGCCTTCCTCCGTGTCGAAATCCGCCTCGATGCAGCGCTTGCCGCGATTGCAGCCGTAGAAATAGGCGGCGCCGAGTTTTTCGCCGTCCTCGCTCTCCACGAAGGGCGGGCCCCATTGCCGCGTGTCGTCGCCCTCGCGCGCGCGCTCGACCTTCACGACGTCGGCGCCGAGATCGGCGAGGAGTTGGCCAGCCCAGGGGCCGGCGAGAATGCGGGCGAGTTCGAGGACGCGTATGCCGGCGAGGGGTTCTGTCATGTCCTTGGGGCGCCTTTGGCTTCGTTCGGGGCGCGCAGGATAACGCAAAAGTCATTTGCGGTAACAGCCGTCCCGGTGATCCAGTCCGCGCATGGCTCGTATGAGTCCGGCAGGATGCGAGGAGCGACCATGAACCGACGCGAGAGCCTGAAACTCCTGTCCGCCGCGGCTCTTGCCGCCTTCGCGCCGGCGCGCGTCTTGGCGCAGACGGCTGCGCCTGCAGGTCCGTTCATGCTGCCGCCGCTGGGCTACGCCAACGACGCGCTCGAGCCGCATATCGACGCCACGACCATGATGATCCATCACGACCGCCACCATGCCGCCTATGTGGCGAACGCCAACGGCCTCGTCGGCAAATGGCCGGAACTCGCCACGACGCCGATCGAGACGATCCTCTCGGATCTCTCCAGGGCGCCGGAAAGCGTGCGCGCGGGCGTCCGCAACAATGTCGGCGGGCACTTCAACCATACGTTCTTCTGGGACTTGATGACGCCCGGCGGCGCGAAGGAGCCGACGGGCGATCTGAAGGGCGCCATCGAGGCGATGGGCGGCCTTGCGGGCGTCAGCGAGAAGGTCAACGCCGCCGGCCTCGCGCGCTTCGGCTCGGGCTGGGCCTGGCTCGTGGTGAAGGACAAGAAGCTCGACGTGATCTCGACCGCCAACCAGGACACGCCGCTCGAGACAGGCGCCAAGCCGGTCATCGGCGTCGACGTCTGGGAGCACGCCTATTACCTGAAATACCAGAACCGCCGCGCCGATTATCTGAAAGGTTGGTGGAATACGGTCAACTGGGACAAGGCGGGCGCGAATTTCAGGAAGGCCGCGGCGTAGCGGCCCATCACAGCGGAAGTTCGATCAGTTTGGCGCCGAGAGGCCGAAAGCGCCTGGCGTTGCGCGTCGCGACGGCCATGCCGTGGCGTGCGGCGGTCGCCGCGATGGCGACGTCGGCAAGCAATATGTTGAAGCCTTTGGCGGTCGCCTCGTCGTCGAGGCGACCGGCGATCCATGCGGCTTCTACATCGAACGGCATCACGCGATCGCCATGGAGTTCGACGATCGCCTTGAACCAGCTTTCGATCGCGCGCGCCTTGCGTTGCTGTCCAGCGCGCTTGAGCTTACGAATGCCGCGTTCGACTTCCGCAATTGTTACGACGGATAAAAAAAGCCTGTCGGTATTCTCTTCGACCCAGTTGCGAAAGACGCTGGAGACCGGCGACCTCTCTGGCGCAAGCAGGCTCACGACGTCCGTATCGAGCAGGATTCTCACAGGTCGATGTCGCGCATCGTCCCGCCGGAGCGCTTGAACTCGAGCCCCCCGGGATAGGCGAGCAGCAATTCGGCAAAGCTTGGTTTGGCCTTCGCCAGTAACTCCGCCGCCTTCTCGATCGGCACCAGAACGGCTGCAGGTTTGCCATGCCGCGTGATCGTCGTCGCCTCGCCCTGTTCGGCGGCGTCGATCAGCGCGGAGAGGGTCGCTTTCGCTTCGCGCAACTGGACGGTTTTCATGGAGACGGACCCGCTGTGACTACATGTAGTCATATCAGGTCCGGCCGCCAGAGGCCACGCTCAGAAAAACGCCTGCAACCCCGTGATCGCGCGTCCCAAAATCAGCGCGTGCACGTCATGCGTGCCCTCGTAGGTGTTCACCGTCTCGAGGTTCTGCGCGTGGCGCATCACGTGGTATTCCACCTGAATGCCGTTGCCGCCGTGCATGTCGCGCGCCTGACGCGCGATATCGAGCGCCTTGCCGCAATTGTTGCGCTTGACGATCGAGATCATCTCCGGCGCCTCGCGATGCTCGTCCATCAGGCGGCCGACGCGCAACGACGCCTGGAGCCCGAGCGAAATCTCGGTCTGCATGTCCGCCAGCTTCTTCTGCACGAGCTGCGTGGCGGCGAGCGGCCGCTTGAACTGCTTGCGGTCGAGCGTGTAGTTGCGCGCGCGCTTCCAGCAGTCTTCCGCCGCGCCCATCGCGCCCCACGAAATGCCGTAACGGGCGCGGTTGAGGCAGCCGAACGGGCCTTTGAGGCCCGACACGTTCGGCAAGAGCGCGCTTTCGGGCACGACCACGCCGTCCATCACGATCTCGCCGGTGATCGAGGCGCGCAGCGAGAGCTTGCCGCCGATCTTCGGCGCGGAGAGGCCCTTCATGCCCTTCTCCAGTACGAAGCCGCGGATTTCGTTGCCGTGCGCTTCCGACTTCGCCCAGACGACGAACACGTCGGCGATCGGCGCGTTGGAAATCCACATTTTCGAGCCGACGAGCCGATAGCCGTCCGAAACCTTTTCGGCGCGCGTCTTCATGCCAGCGGGATCGGAGCCGGCGTCCGGCTCGGTCAGGCCGAAGCAGCCGATGAACTCGCCCGACGCCAGCTTCGGCAGGTATTTCTTGCGCTGCTCTTCCGAGCCGTAGGTGTAGATCGGATACATGACGAGCGAGGACTGCACGCTCATCATCGAGCGGTAGCCGGAATCCACCGCCTCCACTTCGCGCGCCACGAGCCCGTAGGAGACGTAGCTCGCGCCGACGCCGCCGTATTCCTCCGGCACCGTCACGCCGAGCAGGCCGAGTTCGCCCATCTCGCGGAAGATGGCCGGGATCGGTGTGCTCGTTCAGATAGGCGTCGACGACGCGCGGAAACAGCTTCTCCTGCGCATAGGCGTGCGCGGTGTCGCGGATCATCCGCTCGTCTTCGGTCAATTGGTCGTTCAGCAGGAAGGGGTCGTCCCACTGGAAGCCGGACTTGGTCGTGTGGACGTTCATGGCGCGCTCCTCGCTGCGGATTTTCTGCGTTTGGGGAGCATGTAGAGCCCGCCCGCAAAGCCGGTCAAGCGTCGGCGGGCCCGCCGCGCGTCTTGCGGGCTGCGGCGTTTTGTGCTGCCTTGGCGCTCTCGGGCGAGAGCGGTCTCGGGTTTGATGAACATCATTTTTCAGAGCATTACGACGCTGCGCCTCATTACGGTCCTTGTCGGCGCGGCAGCCATAGCGGCGCCGGCGCGCGCCCAGTTGCAACTGCCCGGCGCCTTCAATCCCGCGCCGGCCGGAACGGTCGCGCCGCCCGCCGACGGCGCCAAGCCGAAGAAGCCCGGCCCGCGCAAGCCGCCGCCCCCGCCGAAGGTCCCGGCCGACGAAACCGTGATCGGCCGCCCGCTGATGCAGAACGGCGCGACCGGCGTCGTCCAGTTCGCGCGGCCGGACAAGGACCTGCAGGTGGTCAGGCTCAGGCTGGCGGGCGATCTCATTTCCCGCAACGGCGAGCGCTGCGAAGTCGATCTGTCGTCCCAGCCGATCGCGCTGGCGCCGGCCGGGAAGCCGGCCGGCGTCACGCGCTACCAGCTCGATCTGCCGGCCTGCCCGTTCGCGATCGACATTTTCAACGGCGCCGTCAATGTCGTGCGCGAGGGCGGCGCCTGCGAGTTCAAGGCGGCCGACTGCCGCGTCGATCCGTCGGGCCTGTGGGGGCAGCCGGCGAGCGAGATCGGGCCGAAGCGCGCCAAGGAGATCGAGCGCGAGCGCCACCGCGCCGAACAGACGGTGCGCGATCAGTTCAAGGAATGGATCAGGTCGGCGGGCCACGACCGCGCGCTCGTCTCGCGCATCGCGCACGAGCAGGCGGCCTTCTCCTCGCGGCGCGAGGAATTGTGCCGCAACTACCAGCGCGAGACCGAGCACGGCTATTGCGCGCTGATGTTCACGGAAGCGCGCTCCTCCGCCATCGCCGCGCACATCCTGCCGCCCGCCCCGCCGCCGGAGGAGCGGCCGGCGGCGAAGGCGGGCAAGAAGCGGAGGTGAGGCGGGGTGGAAGGTCCGGGGAAGGTGGAAAGTGGACGCATCCCTGAGTGCGTCATGGCCGGGCTTGTCCCGGCCATCCACGCCGAGCCGAAGCAGCCAACGTCAAGCCAAGTCCTCGTAGAGATCACGCCACCCCGGATTCGAGTCGAGGATGACGTCTCACTTTCCACGCGCGCGGCCAGTGTTTCAGGTTCAACTCGCGCTGGATCGCATCTCGAATGTCGTCGTAGCCGTTCGAAGTAGACAAGCCGCTTCAGTCCGTTAGCGCTTCGTGAAGCCCTTGATCAGGCCTTCGCGATGTTCATAGGCGCGACGGGAGAGGTCGGACGTGACGCCGACGTAGAGCACGCCGTTGGCGTGGTTCGTCATGATGTGGACCCAGCCGCCCCGCATGATCTGATGCTGCCCGGCGTGGATGGCCGGGACAAGCCCGGCCATGACGCGGAGAGGATACTGTCCGTAACCGGTCGAAAGCAATCTTCCGACGCCGCCCCCTACTCCCCCGGCGGCAGGTTCGACACGTTCGGCCGCTGCGCCCGCCCGTGGCCATGCTGCAGCAGCGCGAAGGCGAGGCCGGAGAGCGCCAGCAGCGTCACCCACCACACCGGCGCGACGCCGAGGCCGAAGGCGCTCATGATGTAGGCGGCGGTCAGGCCGGCGAGCAGGAAGGGCGCGAGCATCGGTCCCGCGCGGCCGGCGCGCCGCACGATCTGCGCCCAGAGCAGCGCTGCGGCCGCGACGCCGACGAAGCCGAGCTCGAACCAGGTCTCGAACAGCACGGAGCGCGGCGTCGCCGGCGGCAGGTAGCCCATGGCGACGCCGAGCCGCGCCGCATCGAAGCCGTGGCCGATGAACGACGTGAACCCGTCGTGCACGAGGTAGGAGCCCCAGACCAGCGTCGGCAGGATCGGGTTGGTCGGCGTCATCGTGATGAGGGCGTAGGCCGCCAGCGCGACGACCGGCGCGATCACGAACAGCGCCGCGCCGGCGATCGCCAGCCAGCGCGCCGCCGTCTGCTTGTCGACCATGGCGGCGGCGAAGACGAGCGCGCCGAGCGCGGTCGCCGCCAGCGCCAGCGGCACGCCGGCGAAGAGTTCCGCGACGATGACGAGAACCGCGAGCCCGATCGCCCAGCGCGTCTTTTCGCGCACGATCAGCGCGCCGAGCGCCGGCCAGACGAGCAGCGCCAGACCGAAGGCTGCGCGGGCGAGCAGCGACAATTCCGGGTTGCCGGAATGCACCGAAGGCGACTTGGAGAAGACCGCGAGCAGGATGATCGCGATCGCCCCGGCCGCCGCGCCGATCGGCAGCAGGTAGAGGTTCGAGGTGCGGGTGCGCTCGGGCAGCAGGGCGGCCGCGACCGCCGCCAGCACGAACGTGCTCGCCGATTTGACGAAGCGCTCCGACGGCCCCGTGCCGAACGGCGTCCAGATCAGCGACAGCAGCGCCCAGCAGCCGAGAAACACCGCGATGAAGCCGGTCGGCGAGAAGATGGCCGTGCGCAACTGGCGCGGTCCGCGCGTGCCCGGTTCGAGCAGCCATGCGACCAGCGTCAGCACGACGCCGACCGGCGCCAGCACGTAGATCGCCGTGCGCGTGCCGACCGAGGCGATGGGCGTGACGATGAGAAGAAGCGCGATCGCCAGGCGCGTGATGATATGGGCCGCGCCCGCGGCCGGGTCGTCGAAATGGCGAGACGGTTTCACGGACATGTCGCGAACCTGGAGCCTTTCCCCGCAATTGGGGAGAATCGCCTGATTCTACAATGCGCGGGGGCGCGCGCCTGTAGGGCCGCGGCCACACCGGGGCGCCATCTCGCGCTATGGCTAAGAATCAGTCATCGCCGCGCGGCCGCCCGCGTCCCGCCTTGCGTTCCGAGGCCTTGCGCTTGTCGTCGAGGCGCGCGCGCTTCTGCGAGCGCGGCACGGCGGTCTTCTTGCGCGGCGGCGCGGGCGGTTCGGCGGCCGCCTGAATCAGCGCGGCGAGCCGCGCCATCGCGTCGCGGCGGTTGGCGTCCTGCGTGCGGAAGCGCTGCGCCTGGATGACGACGACGCCTTCCTTGTTGAGCTTGCGCCCCGCGATCTGCGAGGCCCGCCACCTGACTTCGCCGGGCAGGGTGGCGCAGCGATAGAGATCGAAGCGCAGCTCGACGGCGCTCGCCAGTTTGTTGACGTTCTGCCCGCCGGGCCCCGCCGCGCGCACGAACCGTTCCTCGATATCCCGCTCGTCGAGAAACAGGCCGGGAACGATTTCGATCATGGCCGCCTCCCGCCACGGCGCCCGCGCATTAGGCAGGCGCCGAACCCCTGATTAATTTTTGCGCTGATGTCGCCACTGGCATGGGCGCCGGGCGGCGAAAGCCGGCGCAATTTGCGCGTCCGAACCGCAATTGGCGTCCCGCGCGCCGCTTTCGCGGCAGATCGCCTTGAGATTCCAACGCGCTGCCCATCTGGCACGCCGGTTGCAACCCCGTTGCGCGTCCAGCCGGACGTCAACCCGGGCCGACGGAACGGTCCCGCACCACGATGGGGAAAGCGTATGTCCTTCACACGGCGATTTGTTATGCGCGCCGCCGGTATGGCCGTCAGCGGGGCGCTCGCCCTGTCGGCTTTCGGCGCCAGGGCTGCGGACGACACGATCAAGGTCGGCATCCTGCATTCGCTCTCGGGCACGATGGCGATCAGCGAGACGACGCTGAAAGACGTCATGCTCATGCTCATCGAGGAGCAGAACAAGAAGGGCGGCCTGCTCGGCAAGAAGCTCGAGGCCGTCGTCGTCGATCCCGCCTCCAACTGGCCGCTGTTCGCCGAGAAGGCGCGCGAGCTCATCGCCAAGGACAAGGTGGCGGCGGTGTTCGGCTGCTGGACCTCGGTGTCGCGCAAGTCGGTTCTGCCCGTGTTCAAGGAGCTCAACAACATCCTCTTCTATCCCGTGCAATACGAGGGCGAGGAAAGCGAGCGCAACGTCTTCTACACCGGCGCGGCGCCGAACCAGCAGGCCATTCCCGCGGTCGACTATCTCGCCAAGGAAGAGAAGGTCCAGCGCTGGGTGCTGGCGGGCACCGACTACGTCTATCCGCGCACGACCAACAAGATCCTCGAAGCCTACCTCAAAGCCAAGGGCGTGAAGCAAGAAGACATCATGATCAACTACACGCCGTTCGGACATTCCGACTGGCAGACGATCGTCGCCGATATCAAGAAGTTCGGCTCTGCGGGCAAGAAGACCGCGGTCGTGTCGACCATCAACGGCGACGCCAACGTGCCCTTCTACAAGGAGCTCGGCAACCAGGGCATCAAGGCCAAGGACATTCCGGTCGTCGCCTTCTCGGTCGGCGAGGAGGAGCTTGCCGGCATCGACACCAAGCCGCTCGTCGGCCACCTCGCCGCATGGAACTATTTCATGTCGGTCGACAACAAGGCCAACAAGGACTTCATCAAGAAGTGGCAGGCCTTCACCAAGAACCCGAAGCGCGTGACCAACGACCCGATGGAAGCCCATGTCATCGGCTTTGAAATGTGGGTGAAGGCGGTCGAGAAGGCCAAGACCGTCGATCCGGACAAGGTCATCGACGCCATCGTCGGCGTGGAAGCCCCGAACCTCACCGGCGGCGTGTCGAAGATGCTGCCCAACCACCACATCACCAAGCCCGTGCTGATCGGCGAGATCAAGGGCGACGGACAGTTCGACGTGGTGTGGAAGACCGATGGCCTCGTGCCGGGCGACGCATGGTCCAAGTATCTCGAAGGGTCGAAGGACCTGGTGGGCGACTGGAAGGACAAGAAGTGCGGCAACTGGAACGTCAAGTCCGGCAAGTGCGGCGGCGCGTGAGCGTCTGCTGAAACAGGCGGGGGCGCCGACGGCGCTCCCGCACACCGCGCGACGAACGAAACCAGAGAGCAGCATGCGCAATCTTCTCGTACGCCTGACCGCCGCGCTTGCGTTGCTCGTCTGTCTGACTCCGGCTCGCGCCGCCGAGGCCGATATCGGCCAGGCCCTCTCCGGCTTTCTCGCCGACAGCTATTCCCAAACGGGCGCCGCCATCGACGCGGTCGCCCAGAGCGGCGCCCCGCGCGCCCCGGCCATCATCGAGGCTTTGCAGGGCGAGCGCCTCTACTATTCCGCTGAATCCAGGTCCGTGCTCATCAAGGCCAAGGACGATTCGCTGACCGACGCCGCCACGGCCGCGAAGGTCGCGACCGCGCCGGAAGACCTGAAGCCCGTGCGTCTCAACAACCGCCTGCGCCGCGCGGTCGACGCCGCGGTCGGCGCGTTGACGCTGATGTCGCCCGATGCCGCGCGGCGTCTGGAGGCCGCGGGCGCCGTGTTCAAGTCGCGCGACGAAGCGACGCTGCCGACGCTCGACGCTGCGCTCGCCAAGGAAGGCGAGGAAAAGATCAGGGCCGCGCTCCAGCAGGCGCGCGCGTCCGTCATTCTCGCGAAGTCCGATTCCAGCGACGCCGACAAGATCGAGGCCGTCGCCACGCTTCGCGCGCGCGGCGATCAGGATTCGCTGGCGATTCTCACGGGCCTCGCCGCCGGTCCCGAGACCATCGTCAGGCAATCCGCGCAGGCCGCCGTCGCCGTCGATCGAAACCCGGCTCGCGCTGTGGCGCAATCTGCAGAACGTCTGGTACGGGCTGTCGCTCGGTTCGGTCCTGCTGCTCGCGGCAATCGGTCTGGCCATCACCTTCGGCGTCATGGGCGTCATCAACATGGCGCATGGCGAAATGGTGATGCTGGGCGCCTACACGACCTTCGTCGTGCAGGAATTCGCGCGCACGAAATGGCCTGATATCTTCGACTATTCGCTGTTCATCGCCATTCCCGTCGCCTTCGTCTTCACCGGCCTTGTCGGCATTGTCATCGAGCGCACGATCATCCGTTTCCTGTACGGGCGTCCGCTGGAGACGCTGCTCGCCACCTTCGGCGTCTCGCTCGTGCTGCAACAGGCCGTGCGCACCATCTTCGGCGCCAACAACCGCGAGGTCGGGGCGCCGTCCTTCATGGCGGGCTCGTTCCAGCTCGGCGGCCTGGAGATCACCTACGGGCGCATGTGGATCATCGTCTTCGCGCTCGTCGTCTTCGCCGCGCTGCAATTGCTGCTGCGCTTCACCTCCTTCGGCCTGCGCATGCGCGCGGTGACGCAGAACCGCCGCATGGCGTCTTCGATGGGCATCGACACCAACCGCATCGACGCGCTCGCGTTCGGCCTGGGCTCCGGCATCGCCGGCATGGCAGGCGTCGCGCTGTCGCAGATCGACAACGTGTCGCCCAACCTCGGGCAGAGCTACATCATCGACAGTTTCATGGTCGTGGTGTTCGGCGGCGTCGGCAATCTCTGGGGCACGCTGCTCGGCGCGGCCACGCTCGGCGTCGCCAACAAGTTCCTCGAGCCCTTCGCCGGCGCCGTGCTCGGCAAGATCGCGCTGCTCGTCTTCATCATCCTGTTCATCCAGAAGCGTCCGCGCGGCCTGTTCGCGCTCAAGGGCCGCGCGGTGGAGGCCTGAGTCATGCTGACCTCCCGCCTCCTCGCGCTGCTCGACCGTCGCTCGCTCATCGCCGTCGGCCTTCTCGCCGCCGCCGCGATCCTCGTGCCGGTCCTGCTTCTGCTCACGCCGCAGAATTTCCCGCTGCACATGCCGCCCTATGTCGTGGCGCTGCTCGGCAAATATCTGTGCTACGCCATCCTCGCCGTCGCGCTCGATCTGGTGTGGGGCTATTGCGGCATTCTCTCGCTCGGCCACGGCGCCTTCTTCGCGCTCGGCGGCTACGCCATGGGCATGTATCTGATGCGTCAGATCGGCGCGCGCGGCGTCTACGCCGATCCTGTCTTGCCCGACTTCATGGTCTTCCTGAACTGGAAGGAGCTCCCCGTCACCTGGTGGGGCTTCAACTGGTTCGGTTACGCCATGCTCATGGTGCTGATCGTGCCGGGCCTGCTCGCTTTCGCCTTCGGCTGGCTCGCTTTTCGCTCGCGCGTCACCGGCGTTTACCTGTCGATCATCACGCAGGCCATGACCTACGCGCTCTTGCTCGCCTTCTTCCGCAACGACATGGGCTTCGGCGGCAACAACGGCCTCACCGACTTCAAGGACATTCTCGGTTTCAACATTCAGTCCGACGCCACGCGCGCCGCATTGTTCTCGGCCTCGGCGCTCGCGCTGATCGCCTCCATCCTGATCGGCCGCTTCCTCGTCACGTCGAAATTCGGCAAGGTCCTGATCGCCATCCGCGACGCGGAATCGCGCGCGAGATTTCTGGGCTACCGCGTCGAGAACTACAAGCTCGCCGTGTTCACGCTGTCGGCGATGATGGCGGGCGTCGCCGGCGCGCTCTACGTGCCGCAGGTCGGCATCATCAACCCGAGCGAATTCTCGCCCGCGCAATCGATCGAAGCGGTCATCTGGGTGGCGGTCGGCGGGCGCGGCACGCTGGTCGGCGCGGCGCTCGGCGCGCTCATCGTCAACTTCGCCAAGACATGGTTCACCGGCGCGCTGCCCGAATACTGGCTGTTCGCGCTGGGGCTCCTGTTCGTGCTCGTCACGCTCTTTCTCCCCAAGGGCGTGCTCGGCCTCATCGACAATCTCAGGGGCAGGCGCAGGCAGGCGCCCGCAAACGGCGATATCGCCGGGAGCGGCGCGCAGACTGTCGCCAAGGCGAGCGGGGGCTAGGACATGGACGAAGCGATCCTCACGCGTTCCCTGCTCTATCTCGACGGCGTCGAAGTCTCCTTCGACGGCTACCGGGCGCTGCGCGGCCTCTCGCTCATTCTCGAGCCCGGCGAGATGCGCGCCATCATCGGCCCGAACGGCGCCGGCAAGACGACGATGATGGACGTCATCACCGGCAAGACGCGGCCGGACGAGGGCGTCGTCTATTTCGGCGGCTCGCAGGACCTCACGCAACTGGACGAGGCCTCGATCGCCGAACTCGGCGTCGGCCGCAAGTTCCAGAAGCCGACCGTGTTCGAGAGCCAGTCGGTCGAAGACAACATCCTGCTGGCGCTGAAGGCGCCGCGCACGGCGCGCGCGACCCTGTTCGGCAAACCCGCGCCGCAAACGGCGGAACGTATCGAGCGCATTCTCGAAACGACGAAGCTGGCCGACCATCGCTATCGCATGGCCGCCGATCTCTCGCACGGCCAGAAGCAATGGCTGGAGATCGGCATGCTGCTGGCGCAGGACCCGAAGCTCCTGCTGGTCGACGAGCCCGTCGCCGGCATGACCGACGCCGAGACCATGCAGACGGCGGAGTTGTTGCGCGAAATTGCCAGGGATCATTCCGTCGTCGTCGTCGAGCACGACATGGATTTCGTGCGCGAACTCGGCGTGAAGGTGACAGTTCTGCATGAAGGCGCAGTGCTGGCGGAAGGCCCGCTCGATCAGGTGTCGGCGGACCCGCAGGTCATCGAAGTCTATCTGGGGCGTTGACATGCTCGCTGTCGACAATATCGATCTCTACTATGGCGCGGCGCAGGCTTTGCGCGGCGTGTCGTTCAAGGCCGCCGTCGGCAAGGTCACCTGCGTGCTCGGCCGCAACGGCGTCGGCAAGTCGTCGCTGCTGCGCGCCATCGTCGGCCAGCAGGCGATCCGCTCCGGCAAAGTCCTGTGGGACGACGAAGACATTTCAAGGCTCGCCCCGCATGTTCGCGCGCGAAAAGGCGTCGCCTATGTGCCGCAGGGCCGCGAAATCTTTCCGCTTCTCACCGTGAAGGAAAATCTCGAGACCGGTTATGCCGCCGCGCCGCGCGGCGAGCGCTACACGCCCGACGAAATCTTCGATCTGTTTCCCGTACTCGCCTCCATGATGGGCCGGCGCGGCGGCGATCTCTCCGGCGGTCAGCAGCAGCAATTGGCGATAGGCCGCGCGCTGGTGACGCGGCCGAAGCTGCTCGTGCTCGACGAGCCGACCGAAGGCATCCAGCCCTCGATCATCAAGGACATCGGTCGCGCCATCGTGCATCTGCGCGCCAAAGGCACGATGGCGATCGTGCTGGTCGAGCAATATTTCGACTTCGCCAGGGAACTCGCCGACGATTTCATCGTCATGGATCGCGGTCAGGTCGTGATGGCCGGCGACCGCGCGTCCATGAATGAAAAGGACGTGCGGCAGAGGATTTCGGTGTAGTCTGTGCGTGTCATCCCGGCCGAAGCGAAGCGCAGAGCCGGGATCCAGAGGCCCGCGGCGGCGCTCTGGATCCCGGATCGGCCTGCGGCCGTCCGGGATGACATTGCAGATGGGCCGCACGTGCACGCCTCCGACCTCGAACGTCCTGCCCCCATTCTCCCCCGCGCCCGCGGCGAAATCCGCGCCGACTTTTTCGCGCACGGCGCACGCACGCGCGTTCACCGCCTCTACGAGACCGGCGGCCTGCGCCTGCGCTTTCCCAAAGCGCGCGAAATCTGCGAGGGCGTGATCGTCAATACGGCGGGCGGCGTCGTCGGCGGCGATGAAGCGCGCCTGTCGTTCGCCGCCGGCGCCGGCGCGCGCATCGCGCTCACCACGCAATCGGCGGAAAAGATCTACCGCGCCGACGGCCCGCCCGCGCGCATCGAAACCATGCTGAAGCTCGAAGCCGGCGCGGCGCTCGATTGGCTGCCGCAGGAAACCATTCTGTTCGACCGCGCCAATCTCGTCCGGTCCCTCGATGTCGACATGGCCGCCGACGCCCGCCTCCTCGCCTGCGAGAGCGTCGTGTTCGGCCGGCAGGCGATGGGCGAGACGTGCACGTCCGGCGCGTTCCGCGACCGCTGGCGCGTGCGGCGCGCGGGAAAGCTGATCTTCGCCGAGGATACGCGGCTCGAAAGCCCTGCTGCCTTGCTCGCGCGCCCCGCCATCGGCGCCGGCGCGCGCGCGCTGGCGACGCTCCTGCATGTCGCGCCCGACGCCGCCGCGCAGCTCGACGGCTGTCGCGCGGCGCTCGAGAACGTCGATTGCGACTCCGGCGTCAGCGCGCTCGACGGCTTCCTCGTCGCGCGCCTGGTTTCGCCCTCGCCAGAAAATCTGCGGCTGGCTATTCTCGCCTTGTTTTCGCATCTCCTCGGCCGCGCCGCGCCGCGCGTCTGGCAATGAAGACGAACAGAAAATTGCGGAGCGTTTTCGATGAACCTGACGCCGCGTGAAAAGGACAAGCTGCTGATCGCCATGGCGGCGCAAGTGGCGCGCCGTCGCCTCGAGCGCGGCGTCAAGCTGAACCACCCGGAAGCAATCGCGCTCATCACCGATTTCGTCGTCGAAGGCGCGCGCGACGGCAGGAGCGTCGCCGAACTGATGGAAGCCGGCGCGCATGTGCTGACGACCGAGCAGGTGATGGACGGCATTTCCGAAATGATCCACGACGTGCAGGTAGAGGCGACCTTTCCCGACGGCACGAAGCTCGTGACCGTGCACCATCCGATCCGTGGGCCCCATTCGAAACTCACGCCCGGCGAAGTAATCACGCCCGAGGGCGAGATCGTGATGAACGAGGGCCGCGAGACTTTGACGCTGACGGTCGCCAACAGCGGCGACCGCCCGATCCAGGTCGGCTCGCACTATCATTTCTTCGAGACCAATCCGGCGCTGAAATTCGAGCGCGAGCGCACGAAAGGCATGCGTCTCGATATTCCCGCCGGCACGGCCGTGCGCTTCGAGCCCGGGCAGTCGCGCGAGGTGCGGCTGGTGGCGATTGCGGGCAAGCGCGAAGTCTACGGCTTCCGCCAGGACGTGATGGGCAGGGTGTGAGGAGCGCGGGATGAGCAACGCCAAAAAAACATCGCTGCCGCGCGCCGCCTATGCCGACATGTTCGGCCCGACCGCCGGCGACAGGGTGCGGCTTGCCGACACCGATCTCTTCATTCAGGTCGAGCGCGATTTCACCACCTACGGCGAAGAGGTGAAGTTCGGCGGCGGCAAGGTCATCCGCGACGGCATGGGCCAGTCACAAGCGTCTCGCGCGCAAGGCGCGGCGGACACCGTCATCACCAACGCCGTCATCCTCGATCACTGGGGCGTCGTGAAGGCCGACGTCGCGCTGCGCGACGGCAAGATTTCGGCAATCGGCAAGGCCGGCAATCCCGACATCCAGCCGCATGTGAACATCGTCATCGGCCCGGGCACGGAGATCATCGCCGGCGAGGGCAAGATCCTCACCGCAGGCGGCTTCGATACGCATATCCATTTCATCTGCCCGCAGCAGATCGAGGAGGCGCTGATGTCGGGCGTCACCTCCATGCTCGGCGGCGGCACGGGGCCTGCGACCGGCACGTTCGCCACCACCTGCACGCCCGGCCCCTGGCATATCGCGCGCATGATCGAGGCGGCCGACGCCTTTCCGATGAACCTCGGCTTCGCCGGCAAGGGCAATGCGGCGCTGGCGGCGGGACTTGTCGAACAGATCGAAGGCGGCGCCTGTGCGCTGAAACTGCACGAGGACTGGGGCACGACGCCGGCCGCCATCGACTGCGCCCTGTCGGTCGCCGACGATCACGACATTCAGGTGATGATCCATACCGATACGCTGAACGAAAGCGGCTTCGTCGAGGATACGATCAGGGCCTTCAAGGGCCGCACCATCCACGCCTTCCACACCGAAGGCGCGGGCGGCGGCCATGCGCCGGACATCATCTCGGTCGCAGGCCTGCCGAACGTGCTGCCGTCCTCGACCAATCCGACGCGGCCCTTCACGAGGAACACGCTCGACGAGCATCTCGACATGCTCATGGTCTGCCATCACCTGGATTCGTCGATCCCCGAGGATCTCGCTTTCGCGGAAAGCCGCATCCGCAAGGAGACGATCGCGGCCGAGGACATTCTGCACGACATCGGCGCGCTCTCGATGATGTCGTCGGATTCTCAGGCCATGGGCCGCGTCGGCGAGGTCATCATCCGCACCTGGCAGACTGCGCGACAAGATGAAGCGGCAACGCGGGCGCCTGCCGGGCGAGGACGACAACGACAATCTGCGCGCCAAGCGCTACGTGGCGAAATACACGATCAATCCGGCGATCGCGCATGGCGTGTCCGCGCTATATCGGCTCGGTGGAAGCCGGCAAGCTCGCCGATCTCGTGCTCTGGACGCCCGCCTTCTTCGGCGTGAAGCCCGACCTGATCCTCAAGGGCGGCATGATCGCGGCCGCCGCCATGGGCGATCCCAACGCCTCCATCCCGACGCCGCAGCCCGTGCACTACCGTCCGATGTTCGGCTCCTACGCGGGCGCGCGAAAGGCGACCTCGCTGACCTTCGTGTCGCAGGCGGCGCTCGACAAGGGCCTGCAATCGCAACTCGCGATCTCGCGCCCGCTGGTCGCGGTCCGCAACACGCGCTCCGGGATTTCCAAGAAGAGCCTGATCCACAACGACGCGACGCCCGATATCCACGTCGATCCCGAAACCTATCGCGTGACGGCGGACGGGGTTCTGCTGACCTGCGAGCCTGCGGACCGGCTGCCGATGGCGCAGCGGTATTTCCTGTTCTAGCCTGTCCCGCCCGTCGCTGCGCGCCAATCCATTTGCGGCAAGCGTTCGTAGAAGGGTTGGCGGCGGGAGCTCGCGCCGCATCCGCAGCGACAGGGAGAAACGACATGCTCATCATTCTGGCGAAGGGCGTCATCCGTCCCGACAAGCGCGAGGCGTTCATCGCCGCCGCGCGCGAACAGATCGTGGAAACCCGCAAGGAGCCCGGCTGCATTTCCTACGACTTCTTCGAAAGCCAGACGACGCCGAACACGTTCGTGTTCAACGAGCGCTGGAAATCGCAGGAAGCGATCGACGCGCACTTCCAGACCGCGCATATCAGGAAATTCATGAGCGTCCTGCCCTCTTGCGTCGCCGAGCCGCCCGTGATCGAACTCGTGAAAGTGGAAAGCATCGGGCCGCTGGGCGGCTGACGCGCCAGGCACAAGAGCGAGGAAACATGATCTACGTCGTCGCCACGATAACCATCCGGCCGGAGAAGCGCGAGGAGACGCTGGCCGCGGCGCGCATCGCCATCGCGGCGACGCAGCAGGAGGCGGGCTGCATCGGCTACGACCTGCACGAGAGCGTGACGAGGCCCGGCACGTTCGTTTTCGTCGAGCGCTGGGAAAATCGCGACGCGCTCAATGCGCATATGAACGCCGAACATATCAAGCTCTGGCGCAAGGCCGGCGCCGAGGGCGTCGCCTCGCGCAAGCTCGAGATCGTCTCGGACGGCAAGGTCGAGATCGTGTGATGCATCTCGTCCGCGACAATGAAGCGCCGCCCGCGCCGCAAATCTCGTTCGACCAGTTTCTCGCCGTCGACATCAGGCTCGGCACGATCCTTGTCGCCACGCCGTTCCCCGAGGCGCGCAAGCCGTCGCTGAAACTGGAGATCGATTTCGGTCCGGGCGTCGGCGTGAAGAAGTCGAGCGCGCAGATCGCGCGCCACTATGCGCCCGAGACGCTGATCGGCAGGAAGGTCGCGGCCGTCGTCAATTTTCCGCCGCGCCAGATCGGCAAGTTCATGTCGGAAGTTCTGACCCTCGGCTTTCCCGATGCTGAGGGCGAGGTGGTGTTGTTTTCGCCTGACATCCCCGTGCCCAATGGCGCGCGGCTGTTCTGAGCGGCGAGACGGAAAGGCGAGCCGATGAGCGTGCGTGCGACTGAAGTAAGGGCGGCGGGTTCCTGGCGCGAGGAAGCGGCCGACACGGTGGTGCTCGATTTCGACGACCGCCATCGGCGCCGCATCGCCATGAAGGGCATTCGCGGCCTCGAATTCACGCTCGACCTGCCCGACGCCGTCATGCTGCGCTCCGGCGACGCGCTCGCGCTGGAGGACGGACGGCTGGTCGAGGTTCTCTCCGCGCCCGAGCCCCTGCTCGAGATCGCCGCGCGCGACCAGAAGCATCTGGTCCGCGTCGCATGGCATCTCGGCAACAGACATTTGCCGACGCAGATCATGGGCGCGAAACTGCGCATCCGTCGCGATCACGTGATCGCCGACATGGCGCGCGGGCTGGGCGCGGAGGTGAGGGAGATCGAGGCGCCCTTCGATCCCGAGGGCGGCGCCTATGCGCAGCATGTCGCCACGCACGGGCGTGAGCATCACGATCATGAGCATCACGACCATGAGCATCACGCGCACGATCATGGTCACGGACATCGCCACGACCACGGCCATCATCACGGCCACGACCATCATGACCACGACCATTGCGGCTGCGGGCACGATCATCACGATCATGCGCACAAGCATGGTTAGGCCATCACTGCGCGCGAAGCAAAGCAATCAATAACGCCGATGTCTCCCGACATCCTCCTCACGATCTGGCTGTCGCCGGCATTCCCCGTCGGCGCCTTTGCGTACAGCCACGGGCTGGAATGGGCGACCGAAGCCGGCGACGTGCGCGACGAGGCGACGCTCGTCGCGTGGTTGAGCGATCTCGTCGAGCACGGCGGCGCGCGGACCGATGCGATCCTTCTCGCTCGCAGCCTGCGCGCGACGGCGGCGCGCGACGCGGAAACATTGCGCGAGACAAACGATCTCGCGCTCGCGCTCGCGCCATCCTCGGAGCGGCGTCTCGAGACGGCGCAGCAGGGAAAGTCCTTCCACGTCGCCATCGCCGCTGCGTGGTCGAACGCGACGGTCGAGTGGGCCAGCGAACTATTGCCCGGCGAGATCGCTTACCCGATTGCTGTCGGCGTCGCCTGCGGCGCGCATGGCATTCCTGTTGCGCGCGCCTGCGAAGCCTTCGCGCTCGGCTTCGTCGCCAATCTGGTTTCCGCCGCCGTGCGCCTCAGCGTCATCGGCCAGACGCAGGGGCAGCGGGCGCTCGCCGCGCTCGCGGCGCCGGTCGCCGCGTTGGGCGCTTGCGCCGCGCAGGCTTCGCTCGACGATCTCGGCTCGGCCGCCTTCCGCTCGGACATCGCGTCCATGCGACATGAAACGCAATATTCCCGTCTCTTCAGGAGTTGACGATGGCTTCCTCTCACGGCCCTCTCCGCGTCGGCATCGGCGGGCCCGTCGGCTCCGGCAAGACGGCGCTGATGGAAGTCCTGTGCAAGCGGTTGCGCGAAAGATACGAGATCGCTGCGATCACCAACGACATCTACACGAAGGAGGATGCGCGCATTCTCACCGAGGCCGGGGCGCTGGCCGCGGACCGCATCGCGGGCGTGGAGACCGGCGGCTGCCCGCATACGGCGATCCGCGAGGATGCTTCGATCAACCTCGCGGCAATAGCCGACATGCGGAAGAAATTTCCCGATCTCGACATCATCCTCGTCGAGTCGGGCGGCGACAATCTCGCCGCGACCTTTTCGCCGGAGCTTGCCGATCTCACGATCTACGTGATCGACGTGTCCGGCGGCGAGAAGATCCCGCGCAAGGGCGGCCCCGGCGTCACGCGCTCCGACCTGCTGGTCATCAACAAGACCGATCTCGCGCCCCATGTCGGCGCCTCGCTCGAGGTGATGGCGCGCGACGCGAAAACGCAGCGCCGCGACCGGCCGTTCGTCATGGCCAACATGAAGACGGGCGAGGGCGCCGATGCGATCGAGCGCTTCATTCTGGAGAAGGGCGGGTTAGCCTAAGGCCCCCTCCTTTTCTCTATAGCAGTTCATCATGAGGTAGATTCGCGTCGCCGTCATTGCGAGGAGCGAAGCGACGCGGCAATCCATCCCCTCACCTGAGCAAGTTCCGGTGGATGGATTGCTTCGCTCTGCTCGCAATGACGGAATTGTTTCCGCCGAATGATGAACCGCACTGCCGACCGGTCACTCCGCCGCCGTGCGCGTTCCGCCCAGCAGGTCGCGCTGCGCGGGCAGGGCGGCCGGTTGCGCGAAGTCCATCTGGTCGATGCGGTCGCCGCGCTTGGCGATCTTGTCGGAGGAGGTGAGAATAGCGGTCACGTCGTCCTGCGCCTGCCGGAAATGCGTGTCGAGTTTTCCGACGCGGTCGCGCAGGCGGCGCACGTCGTCGGCGAGCCTGCGCACTTCGTCCTGGATGATGTGCGCCTGCTCGCGCACGCGCGCGTCGCGCACGATCGCCTGCATCACCTGGATCGCCATCATCAGCAGCGAGGGCGAGACGATGATGACGCGCGCGCGATGCGCCTTCTGCACGACCTCGTCGAAATGTTCGGCGAGATCGGCGTAGACCGCTTCCGAGGGCACGAAGAGAACGGCCAGATCCTGCGTCTCGCCGGGGATCAGGTATTTCTCCGAAATATCCTTCACGTGCTTGAGGAGGTCGCCCTTCACCCGCGCTGCGGCGCGCGCGCGTTCCTCGTCCGAGCGCGCCTCGCGAAAGGCGGTGAAGCCCTCGAGCGGAAATTTGGCGTCGACCGCCAGCAGCCGCTCGTCGCCGGGCAGGCGCACGACGCAATCCGGCCGCACGCGCGTCGACAGCGTCCACTGGAAATCATAGGCCGACGGCGGCAGGCCGTCGCGCACGATCGCCTCCATGCGGCCCTGGCCGTAGGCGCCGCGCGCCTGCTTGTTGGCGAGAATGTCCTTCAGGCCCACCACTTCCTGCGCGAGCCCGTTCAGCCGCGCCTGCGCCGCGTCGATCACCGCCAGCCGCTCGTTCAGCTTGCCGAGGTTCTCGCCCTGCGTGCGCGCGGCCTGCTCGATGCCCTGACCGACGCGGTGCTGCACGGCGTCGAGCCGCTCGGAGACGAGGCGCGCGAGATCGGACTGCCGCGAGCCCAGCACTTCGGCCACGGTCTGCATCCGGCCGGCGAGCTCCGCCGAGGCGCGGTTCAGCTCGGCCATCTTGTCGTCCATCTCGCGCTGGCGCTCGGCGGCGACCGCGGCGTCGGACACGCGCGTGCGCGACGTGCGGATGAGAATGACCGACACGACGACGAGCAGAAGAATGGCCGTCGCGCCGCCGACGAGCAGCACGTCCAACAGCCGCACCGGCGACCCCGCGAGGACGAAGAGAATCCGATCCATCGCAACTGGCTAGCACGATTCGCGCGCTTTCGCGAACGAATGGGGAACATGCGCGCTTTGATCTGGAATCAGGCGGGACATATTCAGGATTTGGCATGGGTTCGCCGACAGCGACCAGGGAAGGCGCACATGCGGGATTCCATTTCGATCGTATTCGCCGGTTCCGGCGGCGCCGGCGCGATCACGGCAGGCAGCATGTTCCTGCAGGCGGCGGCGCGCGCCGGCTATTACGGCCTGATGACCAAACTGTCCGGCGCGCAGGTGCGCGGCGGCGAGGCGGCGGCGCTGGTCGAGATCGGCGTCGCGCCGCTCGACGCCCAGCCCGACCGTTATGACGTGCTGGTCGCGCTCGACTGGGACAATGTCGGCAAATTCGCGCCGGAACTGCCGATGGATGCGGCGAGCCTGGTGCTGGCCGATCCGGCCGCCGGCAAGCCGGCCGACGCCATCGTCGCCACCGGCGCGCGTCTGGTCGAGTTTCCCCTGTCGAAACTCGCGGCGGACGTGAAGGGGCGCGGCAACATGGTCGCGCTCGGCGCGGCCGTCGCGCTCGCCGGCATCGGCAGCGGCGCGGTCGAGCAATCCATTCGCGCGCTGATCGGCGGCAAGGGCGAGGCGGCCATCGCGGCAAGCCTTGCGGCGGTCGCTGCCGGCGCGGAAGCGGCGCGGACGATCGAAAGCGACATAGCGCTCAAGCCCGGCCATCCCGGCCGCCGCTGGTTCGGCAGCGGCAACGAGGCGATCGGCCTCGGCGCGCTGCGCGGCGGCGTGCGCTTCGTCGCCGCCTATCCGATCACGCCGGCGACCGAGATCACCGAATGGCTGGCGCCGCGCATGAAGGCGGTCGGCGGCCGCGCCATGCTGGCGGAAGACGAGATCGCCGCCATCAACATGGCGGTGGGCGCGAGTTTCGGCGGCGCGCCCTCCCTGACCGTGACATCCGGCCCCGGCCTGTCGCTCAAGGTCGAGACCATCGGCCTCGCCATTTCCGCCGAAATCCCGCTGGTCATCGTCGACGTCATGCGCGTCGGGCCATCCACGGGCATTCCGACCAAGAGCGACCAGGGCGACCTCGATCTCGCGCTCTACGGCACGCATGGCGACGCCCCGCGCATCGTTCTCGCGCCCATGTCGATTTCCGATTGCGCGCTGACTGCCGAGCGCGCCGTGCATCTGGCCGAAGCGCTGCAGACGCCGGTCTTCGTTCTCTCCGATCAATCGCTCGGCCAGACGCAGACGATCATCGACGAGCCGACGCAGCGCGCCGCGCCCATGACGCGCGTGATGGACAGCGACAGGACAGGCGCCGATTTCCGCCGCTACCAGCCGACGCCGGACCATGTGTCGCCCATGCCGGCGCCGGGCGCGGAGGGCCGGCAATGGGTGGCGGAGGGCCTCAGCCACGACGAGTTCGGCCATCCCTCCAACGCCGCGCGTTTCCACGTCGCGGGCCTGAACAAGCGCCGCGACAAGATCGAAGGCTTCGACTACGGCGACATGTGGGGCGAGGTTTCGGGCGAGGGCGACACCGTCGTCATCGCCTTCGGCTCGAGCGTCGGTCCGGTGAAGGAGGCCGCGCGCCGCCTGCGCGAGAGCGGCGTCGCGATCAGGGTGGTCGGGCTGCGGCTCTTGGCGCCCATCCCGAAGAAACAGATTGCGGATGCGATAGTCGGCGCGCGCCGCGTCATCGTCGTCGAGCAGAACCACACCGGCCAGCTCTATCGTCATCTGCTCGGCGCCAAGGCCCTGCCGCCCGAGGCCGAGAGCCTCGCGCGTCCCGGTCCCGCTCCTTTCCGTCCCGGCGAAATCGCCGCCCATATCGTTTGAGGCCGTCATGGAAGCATCTGCGCATGAAACGGCGGCGTGCAGCCGTCCCGACCTGACGCTCAAGGATTTCAAGTCCGGCGTCGAGCCCATCTGGTGCGCCGGCTGCGGCGATTTCGGCGTGCTGCAATCGCTGCAGCGCGCGCTCGCCGCCAACGGCCGGCCGCCGCACGAAGTGGCGCTGGTCTCGGGCATCGGCTGCTCCTCGCGCCTGCCGGCCTATACCAGCGCCTACGGCTTTCACGGCGTGCACGGCCGCGCGCTTCCCGTGGCGACGGGATTGAAGATCGCGCGTCCCGATCTCGAAGTCGTCGTGGTCGGCGGCGACGGCGACGGCTATTCGATCGGCGGCAATCATTTCATGCACGCCTGCCGCCGCAACGTGAACCTCACCTACATCGTCATGGACAATCGCGTGTACGGCATGACCAAGGGCCAACCCTCGCCGACGACCGAGGCCGACTGGGATTCGGACATCGCGCCGGGCGGCGTGGGGGTGAGCCCGTTCTCGCCCGTCGCCATCGCGCTCGCCGCCGGCGCCAATTTCGTCGCGCGCGGCTTCGCGCTCGACGTCAAGCCGCTCGCCGACATTCTCGTCGCGGCGATGAAGCATCCGGGCTTCAGCTTCGTGGAAGTGCTGTCGCCCTGCATCACCTTCCGTCCCGAGCAGATGGCGTGGAAGAAAGCGATCGAACGCAACGCGCTGCAGCCGACGTCGGATCGCAAGGCGGCGATGGCCGCCGTGCTCGGCGCGGACGAAATGATGAGCGGGATCATCTTTGCCGGCGACAGGCCCGCCTATGCGGAGGCGACGCCGGCGCCGCAAGGCCTCGCGGAGGTCGAGAACGAATTCATTCTCGATCCCGCCGCGTGAACAAAAAAAGGCGCGCCGTCTCCGGCGCGCCTTTCACATGCGTGAGAGGCAATCAGTTCGTCGCCTTGAACGTGTCGGTCATGATCTCGCCGAAGAGTTCCCAGCGTTCGCCCGATGAATTTCATCAGCTGGAACTGCTTGTTGATGCGATAGTCGTCCGGGCTGGTCGAGGCCGACATGCCCGGCAGAGCGAGGTCGGCCACGTAGTTCTTGATGTTGGTCGCCTGCTTCATCACGTTGGCGCGCGTCAGATCGTCGCCGCACATCTTGAGGATGTGCACCATCAGTTGCGCGGCGCCGTAGCCGTAGCTCGACAGCGTGTTGTTGGGGTCCATGTCGGCAGCGTACTTAGCCATGAAGGCCTTGTACTTCTTCATGCCCTCGTCGTTCGTCCATTGCGGGTCGAGCGGGTCCTTGCCGTAGTTGACGGAAATCGTGCCCTTGGAATTCTCGGGGCCTGCGGGGATCATGACGGAGGCGACCGGCGTCGAATTGATGTTGAGCAGATGCACCGGCTTCCAGCCGAGTTCAGCGGCCTTCTTCATCGACTGCGCCGCGAATTTCGGCGTCGAGACGTTGAAGAACAGATCGGCGCCGGAACCCTTCAGTTTCACCATCTGCGAGTCGACGGTCGGGTCGCTGACCTCGTAGGTCGCTTCCGACACGATCATGCTCGCGGCCTTTGCGCCCAGCGCGTCCTTGAAGCCCTTGACGTAATCCTTTGCCGAAATCGTCGTTCTGCATGAGAATGCCGATCTTCGCGTTCGGATATTGCTTCAGCACGAGCTGCGCGTAGATGTGGCCTTCCGACTGGTAGTTCGGATTGTAGGCCATCGTCCACGGGAAGGTCTTCGGGTCGGTGAAGCGCGTGGCGCCGGACGATACCAGAAGCTGCGGGATCTTCTTGTCGTTGAGGTACTTCTGCACGGCGGCCTGCGCCGGCGTGCCGAGGCCCTGGAACAGCAGCAGGACTTCGTCGCTTTCCACCAGCTTGCGCGTCTGCTCGACGGTCTTGGGCGGATTGTAGGCGTCGTCGTAGGAGATGAAATTGATCTTGCGGCCGTTCACGCCGCCTTGCTCGTTGATCATCTTGAAATAGGCCGCCTGCGTCTTGCCGACGAGGCCATAGGCGGAGGCCGGGCCGCTGTAGGGATTGGTGTGGCCGATCTTGATCTCGGTGTCGCTCGCGCCGGAATCGTATTTCTTCTGCGCGTAAGCGGGCGCCGCCAGCAAAGCGCCGAGCGCGAGCCCGGCCGCCCATTTCAACATGCTCATTCTCTTCTTCCTCCGGTGAAAAAAGACCGGCGCCGAAGCGCCGGTCGAATGTCTTCTTGTCGTTCGGTTTATTGCGTCTGGAACGTATCGGTCAGGATCGGTCCGAACAGCACCCAGCGCTTGCCGTCGAACTTCATCATCTGGAACTGCTTGTTGATGCGCCAGTCGTCCTTGGTCTCCGCCATCATGCCGGGTAGCGCCAGGTCTGCGACGAAGCCCTTGATGTTGGTCGCCTGCTTCATGATGTTGGCGCGCGTTAGATCGTCGCCGCACTGCTTGAGGATGTGCACGAGCAGCGAGGCCGTCGAATAGCCGTAGGTCGAGATGCCGCTGTTGGGGTCTTCCGCCGGCGCATATTTCGCCATGAAGGCCTTGTAGGTCTTCATGCCCGCGTCATTGTCCCACTGCGGATCGAGCGGATCCTTGCCGTAATTGACCGAGATGATGTCCTTGGCGTTGTCGAGGCCGGCGGGCACCAGCGTCTGGCTGACCGGCGTCGCGTTGATGTCGAGGATATGCACCGGCTTCCAGCCGAGTTCGGCGGCCTTCTTGATCGCCTGCGCGCCGAATTTCGGCGTGGTGATGTTGTAGAAGAGATCGGCGCCGGAGGATTTCAGCTTTACCATCTGCGCGTCGACGGTGGGATCGGACAATTCGTAGGGCGCTTCGGAAATGATCATCGACGCCTTGGCGCCGAGCGCGTCCTTCAGGCCCTTCACGTAGTCTTTTCCGAGATCGTCGTTCTGGTAGAGGATGCCGATCTTCGCGTTTGGATGATTGGCCAGAATGTACTGCGCATAGATATGCGCTTCCGACTGGTAGTTCGGGTTATAGGCGATCGTCCACGGAAAATTCTTCGGATCCGTGAAGCGCGTCGCGCCGGTGGACGCCAGCAATTGCGGGATCTTCTTGTCGTTGAGGTATTTTTGCACGGCCGCGTTCGGCGGCGTGCCGATGATCTGGAAGGTCGTCAGCACCTCGTCCGCTTCCACGAGCTTGCGCACCTGCTCGACCGTTTTCGGCGGATTATAGGCGTCGTCGTACTGGATCAGGTTGATCTTGCGGCCGTTCACGCCGCCCTGTTCGTTGATCATCCTGATGTAGGCGGCCTGCACCTTGCCGATCGCGCCGTAGGCGGAAGCGGGGCCGGAGAGCGGAATGGTCTGGCCGACCTTGATTTCCGCATCCGTGGCGCCGGTGTCGTATTTCTTCTGGGCCAGAGCGGCCGTCGTCAGGGCGCTGGTCGCCAGCGCGATGCCCGCGGCGAGCGCGACCGCGCCCGCAAATCTGAATTGCGTCATGCGTTTCAACTCCCGAAACGGGCGCGCGATGCATTGTCGCGCAACCTCGTGAGGGGAGCCTACCCTTATTCGCGCCGGGCGCAAAAGCCCGAAAATTAGCTCGACAGCGGATGGCGGTCTGCCCGGCGCGAGCTTGGACTAAACGTTCGCCTGCGTCACGAACTTGGTGCTGAGATAGCCTTCGATCGCTTCCAGCCCGCCTTCCGAACCGTAGCCCGAATCCTTCATGCCGCCGAACGGCACTTCCGGCAGCGACAGGCCGTGGTGGTTGATCGACAGCATGCCGCTCTCGACATCCTGCGACAGCGCGGCGGCGGTCTTCGCCGAGCGCGTATAGGCGTAGGCGGCGAGCCCGTAGGGCAGGCGGTTCGCCTCGCTCACCACTTCCTCGTAGCTCGAGAAGCGCGAGACCGGCGCGAGCGGACCGAACGGCTCCTCGTTCATGATGCGCGAGTCCTTCGACACATTGGTCAGCACGGTCGGCTCGAAGAAGAAGCCCTCGTTGCCCATGCGCTTGCCGCCTGTCTCGATGACAGCGCCGTGCTGCACGGCGTCGGCGACGAAGCCTTCCATCGCGTCGACGCGCCGCTGGCTGACGAGCGCGCCCATCTTGGAGTCGGGATCGATGCCCGGCCCGACCTTGATCGCGCGTACCGTCTCGACGAATTGCGACAGGAACTCATTGTACACGCCGTCCTGCACGAGAAAGCGCGTCGGCGCGACGCAGACCTGGCCGGCGTTGCGGAACTTGTTGGTGGCGAGAATGCTGACCGCAGCCTTGATGTCGGCGTCGTCGAACACGATCGCCGGCGCATGGCCGCCGAGCTCCATCGTGACGCGCTTCATGTGCTGGCCGGCGAGGGAGGCCAGATGCTTGCCGACCACGGTCGAGCCGGTGAAGCTGATCTTGCGGATCACTGGATGCGGAATGAGATATTCCGACACTTCGTGCGGCACGCCGAACACGAGATTAACGACGCCCGCCGGCACGCCGCCGTCGACATAGGCGCGGAAGAGTTCGGCGCAGGAGGCCGGCGTATCTTCCGGCCCCTTCACGATGATCGAGCAGCCGGCGGCGACCGCCGCCGACACCTTGCGCACCGCCTGGTTGATCGGGAAGTTCCACGGCGTGAAGGCGGCGACCGGCCCGACCGGCTCCTTGATGACGAGCTGCTCGATATTGCTCATGCGCGCCGGCACGATGCGCCCGTAGGTGCGCCGCGCCTCTTCCGCGAACCAGTCGATGAGATCGGCGGCGAGATTGGTCTCGAGCAGCGCCTCGCCGACCGGCTTGCCCTGTTCGAGAGACATGATCTTGGCCGTGTCGGGCGCGCGCTGGCGCATGATGTCGGCCACTTTGCGCATCGTCTTGTAGCGCTCGAAGGCGGACACCTTCTTCCACTGGTCGAACCCCTTTTGCGCAGCATTCAGGGCTCGATCCAGATCGGCCTTCGATGCGTGCGGCACGGTTCCGATGGATTGCCCGGTCGCCGGATTGAGAATGTCCTGGCTCTTGCCGGAAGTGCCGTCGGTCCATTCGCCGTCGATGAGGAGGCGGACTTTGGGGTAGGCGGTGTCGGTCATGGGCATTCCTTTGAACATACCATTGAGGGTTTTCGTCATTGCGAGCGGAGCGAAGCAATCCATCCACCGGGGCTTGATCCAGATGCGGGGATGGATTGCCGCGTCGCTTCGCTCCTCGCAATGACGGCCGGTCGAATTGTAACTAGCGCGCTCACCCCGCCGTCGAAAACGCATAGCGCAGCGAGGCCGCCGCCATTTCCAGCGCGGCGTCGGCGGCGCGCACGATCTTGCCCCAGGTCAGAAAGCCGTGAAGCTGGTCGTTCATGTCGAGATGCCAGACGCGCACGCCGGCCGCTTCCAGCTTGTGCGCGTAGTCGCGCCCCTCGTCGCACAGCGGGTCGTGGCGCGCGGTGAGCACGAAGGCCGAGGCCACGCCCTCGTGCGAGGGCGCGTGCAGCGGCGAGGCGCGCCAGTCCGCATGCTCGTGGTCGCCCGCCATGTAATGGTCGCGGAACCAGCGCGCGATGGTCGGCGACAGCGGATAATCGTCCGGCACGCGGCCGAAGGAGGGCGCGTCCATCTTCATGTCGACGGCGGGATAGAGCAGGAGCTGGTGCACGAGCTTGGGCGCCACGCCGTCGCGCGCCATCAAGGCGAGAACGGCGGATATATTGCCGCCCGCGCTGTCGCCGCCGATGGCGAGCCTGTTGGCGTCCACGCCGAGCGCGGACCCCTGGTCGGCGATATATTGCGCAGCCGCCAGCGAATCCTCGATGGCCGCGGGAAACTTATGCTCCGGCCCCATCCGGTAGTCGATCGCGACGACGACGCAGCGCGCGTCGTTGGCGAGCTTGCGGCAGACGTAATCATGCGTGTCGAGGTCGCCGATCACCCAGCCGCCGCCATGCGCGAAGATCAGCGTCGGGGCGGGGCCGGCCGCGATCCCCTTGCCGCGATAGAGCCGCAGCGGGATCGGCCCGTGCGGGCCGGGCGCGGCGAGATCGCGGACCTCGTCCAGTTCGGGGAGCTCGGGCTGGAGCAGGGCGCGGCCGGCCAGATAGGCCGCGCGCGCTTCCGGCGCGCTCAGCGTGTTGAGCGGCGGCCGTCCGGCGGCCTTGAGCATGGCCAGCAGGTTCTGGGCGTCGGGATCGATCGGCATGCGGGCGTCCTTGATTGTTTCCTCACGAACAATCCGCCAGAAAACAGGACCGACGGCAAGCCGGCGCCGCGCGCAAAAAAAAAGGGCCACCGGCAAGCCGGCGGCCCAAGTCTAGGGAGGAAACGCCCAAGGAGGGCTAGCAACGAGGGAGGCTCGTTGCATGACGATGAAACTATGATGCACCGCACAAAAAGTCAAGCGGTTTCGATATGAACTTTCGGAGGAGGAGCATTGCGCATCCCGTCGCCTCGTCTGCGACGCATCGCCGACTTGAACAACGTGGGCTTTGGCCTCAAGTTCCCGACATGTGGCTCTTGGACCGATTGGCCCGCCTCCTGATCGTCGCGGCGCTGGTTCTCGCGGCGCCGGCGCTCGTCGCCGCGCCGGCGATGGCGGCTGCGCCGGCGCATGTGTCCGCCCCGCAGGACGGCCACGGCGCGGGCCATGCCGTCGAGGCCAACGTCCTCCACCATGATTGCGGCGACCCGGCGTCGGCGCCGGCCGCCCACCACGCTGCGCCCGATTGCGTCGTCTGCTGCTGCGCGCTGCCGGCCCTGGCCCTCGCGCCGGCGATGTCGCGCGCCGTCGCCCTGCTGCCGCATGTCGAAGCCGTCCGCGCCTTCGCGGGCCTCAGCCGGGCTCCGCCCGCCCCGCCGCCGCGCGGCTGACGCAACCTCCTCTCGTCACTCAGTCAAACCAATCCTCTGCGAGGAGATTTCGTCATGTCCATGACCCATTACATGGAGCTACTCACGTCGCCGCTGAACCTGTTGCTGTTCATGGCGATCCCGGTCGTGCTGGCCGAAACGCTTGCCATCACCGAGTTCTACATTCTCTACACCAACGCCAAGTCGGGACCCGTCCGCGCCGTCAACCGCGCGGCCGGCATCGCGGTCGGCATCTATTTCGTGGGCGTCTTCGTCTACCTGATGTTCACGGCCGTCCTGCCGCTGACGCAGAGCGGCCAGTGGCGTGGCTGGATCGACATGCTGGCGGTGGGCGCCTATCTCGCCGGCGTCGTGCCGCTCGGCGGCATCGCGTTGCTGGAGCTCGGCATGATCTTCAAGGACAAGGACGCGCGCCAGAAACTCGCGATCCATGCCGCGCTGATCTCGCTCTTCCTCGTCGTCGGCCATGTCGCCATGGTCTTCGGCATGGTCGACCCGCGCCTGGGCGGCTGGAGCGGCGCGCCGGCGGCCGCCGGCCAGCCGGCGTCCTCGCACGGCTCGCATTGACGGGATGAATGCGGCGGCGCGATTTCGCCCGAGATCGCGCCGCCGGTTGCATGGGGGCAGAATTAGTTATATAACATAACAAAATTCATGACGGCGCTCGGGTTTTCGCCCTGAAGATCGCCGCGGGAGGGGACATGACGAACGCGATCATTGAGCGCGCGGTCGAACTCGGGCCGCAGGACGTCGAAATCGACCGCCACAGGAACGGCATCGTCTACGCGCGCAGCCCGCATGCGCTCGGCGACGTACCGGCCACCATCACCACGCCCCTCCTGAAATGGGCGAAGGAGACGCCCGACGCCGTCATCGTCGCGCAGCGCGGCCCGGACGGCGAATGGCGCAAGCTCACCTATGCGCAATTCGTCGCGCGCATGGAGCGCATCGCCGCCGCGCTGCTCGCGCGCGGCCTGTCGCAGGAAAAGCCGGTCGCGATCCTCTCCGGCAATTCCATCGAGCACCTGCTGCTGCTCGTCGCCTGCATGCATGTCGGCATACCCGCCGCGCCGATCTCGACCGCCTATTCGCTGGTCTCGAGCGACTACGGCAAGCTGCGCTACGTGCTGGACCTGCTGACCCCCGGCCTGATCTTCGCCGACGACGGCGCGGCCTATGGCAAGGCGATCCGCACAGCCGCGCCCAGGGACGTGGAAATCGTCACGGTCTCGGGCGGCGAGGGTCTCGGCGCGACCGCCTTCGACGCGCTCTCGAAGGATGCGCGGGACCAGGTCGCAGCCGCCCATGCGGCGGTCGGCCCCGATACGATCGCCAAGATCCTGTTCACCTCCGGCTCGACCGGCATGCCGAAGGGCGTCATCAATTCTCAAGCCATGATCTGCGCCGACATTGCGCAGGCCGCCTTCGCCATGGCGGAGATCGCCCGGCCGCAGACGCTGGTCGACTGGCTGCCGTGGAACCACACGTTCGGCTCCAACCAGAACATCCATCTCACGCTCTATTCCGGCGGCGCGCTCTATATCGACGACGGCAAGCCGACGCCCGGCGGTTTCGACGCCACGATCCGCAATCTCAAGGAAATCGCGCCCACCTGCTATTTCAACGTGCCGAAGGGTTTTGAACTGCTCGTCCATCGCCTCGCCGAGGATGAGCAGTTGCGCAAGAACTTCTTCAGCCGCGTGAAATTCTTCATGTACGCCGGCGCGAGCCTGCCGCAACACGTCTGGGACGAGCTGGAGCGCCTGGCCTTCGAGACGATCGGCGAGAAGATCCGCATCGTCACCGGCCTCGGCGCGACGGAGACGGGCCCGAGCGTCACCTTCGTCACGCGTGGCGAAGTGAAGGCCGGCATGATCGGCAATCCCATTCCCGGCTGCGAGATCAAGCTCGTGCCGAACGTCGGCAAGCTGGAGTTGCGCGTGCGCGGCCCCAACATCACGCCGGGCTACTGGCGCCAGCCGGACGCCACGGCGGCGGCCTTCGACGAGGAAGGCTTCTACAAGATGGGCGACGCCATCCGCTTCGTCGATCCCGCCGATCCGCAGAAGGGCTTCGCCTTCGACGGCCGCGTCAGCGAGGATTTCAAGCTGATGACCGGCACCTGGGTCAGCGTCGGCAACCTGCGCGCGTCGATGATCGCGACCTTCGCGCCCCTGCTGCGCGACGCGGTGATCGCGGGCCACGATCGCGAGGAGATCGCCGCCATCCTGCTGCTCGACCCCGATGGCTGCCGCGCGAAATTCTCCGACCTCGCCGACAGCCAGCCCGCCACGCTCGCGGCGCACGCCGGCCTGCGCATGGCGCTTGCGGAGAAGCTGAAGCTGTTCCAGTCGAAAGCCACGGGCTCGTCGACGCGCGTGTCGCGCGTGGTCGTGCTCGACGAGCATCCCTCGATCGACCACGGCGAAGTCACCGACAAGGGTTCGATCAACCAGCGCGCCGCGCTCGCGCACCGCGCGGGCCTCGTGCAGGAGCTCTACGGCGAGACGCCGTCCGATCGCGTCATTTCGGCGCCTTGATCGCAGCGCCGTCCGCGCGGTTTGGAATTCCCGGCGCAAGCGACTATAGAAGCCCGGAATTTACGACCCCAGGATGATGCGATGTCCGCGGAGCTGAACGCCGGGCGCGCTCTGCCCGCCGCGCCGGGCGAGCGGTCCCAACCCGCCTCCGTGGCCAGGGATCGGATGTCGGCCTCCGCGCGCATCGAATTCGCCAATACGCTGCGCGGCGTCGCCGCCATGTCGGTGATCTGCGCCCATCTCGGCAACACCTTCTGGTACTGGCCCGATATCGTGCAGATGCTGACGGGCATTCCCAACACGCCGGCGCATCCATCGATCCTGTCGCGCATCGTCCCGGACACGCTCGGCGGCTGGGGCGTCTCGCTGTTCTTCGTCATCTCGGGCTTCGTCATTCCCTTCTCGCTCGAGCGCTACGGCGTGAAGGGCTTCATCGTCGGCCGCCTCTGGCGCATCTGGCCGACCTGCTGGGTGGGCCTGTCCATCACCGTGGCCGCCGTGCTCATAGGCGTTCATTTCATGGGCGGCGCCGTGCCCTTCACCTTCCGCGACGTGATTACCCATTATTTCCCGCCCCTGGCGGCGATCGCCGATTCGCGCCAGATCGATTCCGTGATGTGGACGCTCGAGATCGAGATGTTCTTCTACATCGTCTGCGCGCTTGCCGCGCCGCGCCTGCGCGACGGCCACTGGACGCTGTGGCTTTTCCCCGTGGCCGTGTTCGTGGTCTGGCTCGGCGTCGATCAGGTCGTCGCGCAATTGCGCGAAAGCCATCCCGTGCTCGTGCGCCGCCTGACCTATTTCGATCTCGACCCGCCCTACATCGTCTTCATGTTCACGGGCGTCGCGCTCAACCTGTTCCAGCGCGGCAAGATGCGCCTGCCCGGAACGGTCGCGGCCATTGTGCTGTGCATGGGGCTGTTTGCGGCGTCGCAGGAGATCAGCCAGACGCCGATCAAGTCGAGCGTCGTGGTCTACGGGCTCGGCCTCTCCCTGTTCGTCGCCTGCATGATGGCGCAGGGCTGGTTCGGGCGCGTGGCGATCCTGCGTTTCTTCAGCGACATTTCCTATCCGATCTACATCATCCACGGCGTCGCCGGTTATGTCATGCTCAACGCCATGATGCGCCACGGCTGGAATTCCGACGTGGCGTCGCTGTCGACCATCCTGTTCATGATCGGGCTCGCCTGGCTCGTGCACCGCTTCGTCGAAATGCCCACGCACAAGATCGGCCAGAGGATCGCGCGCCGTCTCAGCGAGGGCAGGGCATGAGCGCGGCTGGCGAGGCGTACGCGGCGCCCGTGGCCGCTGCAGCGAAACCGTCCGCGGGCAGCCGCATCGAATTCGCCAATACGTTGCGCGGCATCGCGGCTTTCGCCGTCATCGTCGGCCATCTCTGCGCCGTCTACTGGTTCATGGGGCCGATGGTCGACGTGCTGACCGGCGTTCCCTATGTCCCGCACAAGGCGCCGATCATTCCCTCGCTCGTCGATCTCGGCTGGCTCGGGCCGTTCGGCGTCGCGCTGTTCTTCACCATCAGCGGCTTCGTCATTCCCTTCTCGCTCGAGCAATACAGCGTGAAGGGCTTCATCGCCGGCCGCCTCTGGCGCATCTGGCCGACCTGCTGGGCGGGCCTGTCGGTCACGGTCGCGGCCGTGCTCCTCGGCGTGCATTTCATGGGCGGGCAGGTTCCCTTCTCCTTCCGCGACGCCGCCAGCCAGTATTTCCCGCCATACTCCGCCATCGCCGACGCGCGGCGCATCGATTCCGTCATGTGGACGCTCGAGATCGAGATGTTCTTTTACGGAATCTGCGCCTTGGCGGCGAACCACATGCGCGAGGGCCGTCGCACGCTCTGGCTCTTTCCGGTCGGCATTTTCGCGTTCTGGCTCGGCGTCGACCAGATCGTGGCCTATTACAAGGATTACCCCGGCGTCGTGCGCAGGCTCGTCGCGTTCGACACCGATCCGATCTACATCGTCTTCATGTTCTGCGGCGTCGCGCTCAACCTGCTTCAGCGCGGCAAGCTGACTGTCGTGCAGGCCGCCGGGGCCGTCGCGCTCTGCTTCTCGCTGTTCGCGGCGGCGCAATACATCGGCCACATGCCTTTCACCGCGGACCTCCGGTATTACGCCGCGGGCCTGATCGTCTTCATGGCGGCGATGCGCTTCCAGACGTCGTTCAAGCGCACGCGCGTGACGAAATTCCTGAGCGACATTTCCTATCCGCTCTATGTGGTCCACGGCGTCGCCGGCTACATCGTGCTGCACGCGCTGATGCGGCTGCAGGTCAACTCCGATCTGGCGATCGTCATCACCATCGTCTTCGCGGTGTCGGTGGCCTATGCGATCCACGTCTTCGTGGAATTGCCGACGCATCGGCGCGGCCAGAAGATCGCGCGCCGGCTCAGCGCCTGATCAGGCGATTGTCCCGATCTTCGGCGCGGGAGAAGGCGTCGGCGCGGCGTCCGCCTTGTAGCGCCGGCGATAGCGCAGCGGCGGCGCCTCGATCCAGCGGAAGCTGGCAAGCCCGATCGGAATCGTCGCAACGAAGGCGAGCGTGGCCAGTCCCAGCGATTCCGCGTAGTTCAGCCCCCGGCCGAAGAAGAGCTTCGACAGTTCGAACACGAAGAACGGGTGCAGCAGGTAGATGGAATAGGAAATGCCGCCGATCACGGCGATGAAGCGCGAGATGCGGCCGGGTCGGAAGAGGTCGGTCTGGTCGTACCAGGCGATCAGGAAGGAAATGCAGGCCGCCTGGAGCGTGGGCATGACGATCCAGAGCGGGCTTTTCGACGGATAGCCGCCGCCGCCGAGATTCATGAACCCGCCGGCCTTGTCGTACTGATAGTAGAACCAGCAGAAGCCGACGAACACCGCCGCCGCCAGCCAGCTCCGGCCCGCCGCCCATGCGCGATGCCGGCACAGCACGATGCCGAGCGTGAATTCGTCGAAACGGCCGACGATGGTCCAGTAGGCGGCGAGTTGCGTCTCGCCCCGCCACGCCCAGATGCCGGCGCGCAGCGCGACCGCCGCCGCGATCAGCGCCAGCCCGAACCAGGTCGAGCGCCGCACCGCCCACAAGATCGCCGGCAACATGAAGTAGAAATGGATTTCGGTCGCGATCGACCACCCGCCCGCCGGCCACAACGGCAGGACGAAGCCCTTGAGCAGGGCGCCGAGATAGAAGCGCAGGTCGACGAGCTTCAGGATCGCGATGAGATGGACGCCGGAGGCGATGAACACCAGGACCAGCAGCGGCGCGAGCCGCAGGAAGCGGTTCCACAGGAAGGTGCGGTAGACGATCTTCGAATTGTCGAGGATCTTCGCGAAGAGATACCCGCTCAGGCACATGAAGACGGAGACGCCGATATAGCCTTCGTCGAGCAGCGCGACCGGGAAGAACGGCGGCGGCGCGCCGAACGGCGTCAGCTCTCCGTTCGGCCCATGGATGAAATGCCAGACGAAGACGGCGTAGCAGGCGAAGGCGCGAACATGGTCGAGCTTTTCGTAATATTCACCGCTCGTCGAGCGCATGTCCTGTCCTGAGGGCCTGGCCGGCGACCGCGCGCGGGACGGAGGAGAGCCGCCCGGCGGAACGCCCGCTCCCATAGCAATCCGCGACCGCGGCGCCAAGCAGACCGCCTGTTTCCCCAGGCGAATCGGCGCGGAATTGACACTTGGGAGCCCTTCTCTTTAAAAGCAGCGCAAAATCGGAACGCAAAGCGCCACGTCGGCCGCATTGTCGGCTGGCCGATCGGAGTCCCTCTCTAAATGACGAAGCGCATTGAAAAATGCCGGATTAGCGGTTCCACCAACCTGTTGTCGGTCCTCTCGCTCGGGGATCAGTCGCTGACGGGCGTGTTTCCGGCTTCGTCCTCCACCCCTGTGACCGTCGGCCCGCTCGAACTCGTGTGGTGCCCGGATTCCGGCCTGCTGCAACTCGCCCATGTCTACGAAGCCAGCGAGATGTACGGCGAGAATTACGGCTATCGCTCCGGCCTCAACGCCTCGATGGTCCGCCACCTCACGCAGAAGATCGGCAAGCTCGAGCAGTTCGCGGAGCTGAAGGCCGGCGACACGGTGCTCGACATCGGCTCGAACGACGCGACCTCGCTGAAAGCGTACCAGACGCCCTCGCTGAAGCGCATCGGCATCGATCCGACCGGCGCCAAGTTCCGTCAGTATTATCCCGACGACATCAAGCTCGTGCCGGATTTCTTCAATGCGAAGAACTTCGACTCCGTGTCGAAGGAACGCGCCAAGATCATCACCTCGATCGCCATGTTCTACGATCTCGAGGATCCGATCGCCTTCGCCCGCGACATCGCGCATTGCCTGGCGCCCGACGGCGTGTGGCATTTCGAGCAGAGCTACATGCCCTCGATGCTGCGGCTGACCTCCTACGACACGATCTGCCACGAGCATGTCGAATATTATTCGCTCGCCGTCGTCGAGAAGATTCTCGCCGCCGCCGACATGAAGGTGCTGGACGTGCAGATGAACGCCGTCAACGGCGGCTCCTTCGCCGTCACGGCCGGCCACAGGAACACGACGCGCAAGGCCAATCGCGCCGTCATCGACTGGCTGCTGTCGCAGGAAGAGCGCATGGGTCTGGCGACGCCGCGCCCCTATCGCGAATTCGAGGAGCGCGTGTTCCGCCATCGCGAGGACCTGCGCCGCCTCTTGCGCGCGCTGCGCGACGACGGCAAGCGCATCGTCGGCTACGGCGCCTCCACCAAGGGCAATGTCGTGCTGCAATATTGCGGCATCGGCCCGGACCTCGTGGAGGCGATCGCCGAGGTCAACCCGGACAAGTTCGGCCACGTCACGCCCGGTTCGCATATTCCGATCGTCTCGGAAGCGGACGCGCTGAAGATGAAGCCGGATTACTATCTGGTGCTGCCCTGGCACTTCAAGGACAACATCCTTCAGCGCGAACAGAAGTTCCTCGCCGACGGCGGCAAGATGATCTTCCCGTTCCCGGAAATCGAAATCGTTTGAGCGGGCCGCGCGCCACGCGCGCCGGACGCAGGAAAAGACGGCCATGACCGATTTGCCGAAATGGATACTGGCGAGGACGCAACCGGGCGGCGCGCTCGACCGCGCGCTCGGCGTGATGGCCAGGCGCAGCTTCGCGATCTCCGAGACGCCGACCGACGAACTCGCGCGCCTCATGAAGAAGAACGGCAGCGACAAGTACGGCTGGCTGCATAGCTACACGGTCGCCTATTCCTCGCTGTTCGACGGCATGCGCGCGAACGTGAGGAACATGCTCGAGGTCGGCATCGGCACGAATTATGTCGACGTGCCTTCGACCATGGGCCCGAACGGCATTCCCGGCGCCTCGCTGCGCGCCTGGCGCGACTATTTCCCGAACGCCTCGGTGCACGGCGCCGACGTCGACAAACGCATCCTGTTCAAGGAGACGCGCATCGACACGCACTATGTCGACCAGCTTTCCGCCGAAGCGATCGCCGCCATGTGGGCGGAGATCGGCGGCGAGAAATTCGACGTGGCGATCGACGACGGCCTGCATACCTACGACGCCAACCGCTCCTGCATGCAGAATTCGCTGGAGCATGTGAAGGACGGCGGCTTCTACATCATCGAGGACGTGGTTTGCGGCCGGCCGGTCGAGGGCGGCCTCAGCGGAACCGGCAATGCGCAGCGTTTCGCCGACATGCTGGAGGCGACCGGCTATCAGTTCGCGCTCGTCGCCCTGCCGCATTACTTCAATCGCGAAGACAACATGCTCTGCTTCGTGGAGAAGCGCGCGGCGCCAGCCGACGCCGGCTATGCGCAACGCAAGCAGGCCTGGCTCGACGGGCTCGAGGCGACGCTGTTGCGCGCGCAGCGCGTCCAGAAATTCAAGCGCTTCTTTGGCAGGTAGCGTCTGCGCCGGAAGCGGCGCGCATGTCGCGCGCGGATGTGAGGACCGATGAATCCGGCAGCCGAAACACTCGCGCAGGATGAATATGTCCGTCAGCGCATCGCGCCGCGTCCGGGCGATCCCGACTATCTCTGCCTGATCGATCTGCTCGCCGCCATCAAGGCCGTCGCGCCGAAAGACGCGCGCAAAATTCTCGACTACGGCTGCGGCGGCTCGCCCTATCGCTCGCTGTTTCCGGGCGCGGCCTATCATCGCGCCGACCTCGAAGGCGGCGCCGATCTCGATTTCGCCTATGGCGAGGACAGCATGCTTCCCGCCGGGATCGGCGGCTACGATCTGGTCCTGTCCTCGCAGGTGCTCGAGCATGTGCTCGATCCAGACGCCTATCTCGCCGAGTGCCTGCGGGTGCTGAAGCCCGGCGGCAAGCTGTTGCTGACGACGCATGGCAGTTTCTGGGATCATGCCTGCCCGCACGACTATTGGCGCTGGACGGCGTATGGCCTCAAGCGCACGCTGGAGCGTGCGGGCTTCCAGACGGATCGCCTGCTGAAGATCACCGCCAACGAGCGCGCGAAGCTCTTCATCGCGGAAAAGACCTTCGGCTCGCGCGCGCGCGACGCCGGCGTTTACGGCGCGCTCTACGACGCCTCCGCCGCGCTCCTGCGCAAGATGGGCGCGGCGCGCCGCCATCGCATGGCCGACCGATGCTTCCCGCAGGATTGCGTCATCGACGCGACCGACGAGCGGTCCGACGTCAATCTCATCTATGCTATCGTCGGCGTTCTGGCGACCAGGCCCGCGGGCGCGTGAGCGGGCCGATGGGAACCGGACAGGAGAAGTTCGTATGAGCCAGGCGCAATCGGCAAAGCCGCTGAAGCGGCGCTTTCGCGACCTGTTCGGCAAGGGGCGTCCCGAACAGGCGCCGGCCGAAGCGGTTCTCGAATGGTCGCATTCGCATCTGCCGCGCGAGGACGAGGCCTTCAAGGCGATCTGGGAACAGTGCCAGCCCTACACGATGACCTCCTTCGCGCGCGGCCTGGCGCTATTTCGCGCCATCAGGCACATCGTGCAGAACCGCATCCACGGCGACATCGTCGAATGCGGCGTGTGGCGCGGCGGCTCGATCATGATCGCCATGGCGACGTTGCGCCTGTTGAACGCGACGGACCGGCGCGTCTGGCTGTTCGACACGTTCGAGGGCATGACCGAGCCGGGCGCGGCCGATATCGACAATCGCGGCCAGTCGGCCTCCGTGCTGATGGAGACCATGCCGAAGGATCCCGGCGGCATCATCTGCTATGCGTCCCTCGACGAGGTGAAGCAGAACGTCGCGCAGGTCGGCTACCCCGCCGATCTCGTGACCTACGTCGTCGGCGACATCAGGCAGACCATCCACGACGTCGCGATGAACCCGGTCGCGCTGCTGCGCCTCGACACCGACTGGTACGACAGCACGAAGCTGGAGATGGAGAAGCTCTATCCGCATCTCGTTCCCGGCGGCGTCCTCATCGTCGACGATTACGGCCATTGGGCGGGCTCGCGTCAGGCGGTCGACGAATATTTCGGCGCGATCCAGGCGGGCGGCGGGCGCGCGCCCATGCTCACGATCGTCGACTACACCGGCCGGATGGCGGTGAAAGGCTGACGATGGCTGGCGGCGCGGCATGATCCATATCGCCTGCTGCTTCGATCGGCGGTTCGAAATCCTCTTCGTCGTCCTCGCGCATTCCATCGCGCGTCATACGCGCGCGCCGGTCACCATCCACGCGCTGCACGACGGTCCCACCCCGCTCGCCATGCAGCACGCGCCGCGCGCGAAAAACATGCGCGTGGAGTTTCAGGACATCGGCGCACGCTACGAGAAGATCGACGTCAACGGCCCACAAAGCGTCGTCACCTATGCGCGCTTCGTCCTGCCCGACATTCTCGCCGGAATCGATCGGGTTCTCTATCTCGACGTCGACATGCTGACGCGGCGCGACCTGTCGCCGCTCTATGAAACCGATCTCGAAGGCAAGGCGCTCGGCGCCGTGATCGACCACACGCTGGTCGACGTTCTGCCCTGGCTCGGCGTCGAATTCGGCCCGGCCGGCGCGACGCGGCCCTCGCGGGATTACGTGACAGATATTGTCGGCGTGGCCGACTGGAAGCGCTATTTCAACGCCGGCCTGCTGCTGATCGACGTGCCGGCGCTCGCCGCCTCCGGCCGCATCGAAACCGCACGCGGCTTCCTGCGCGAAAAAGGCGCGATCGCCATCAACAACGATCAGGACGCGCTGAACTTCGCATTTAATGGCGACTACAAGACGCTCGGTCCCGAATGGAATTGCATCGCCAATTTCTCGCGGATGCTCGGCGATGATTTCTCGGACAGGCCCGGCCTGCGCGAGGCCTGGCGCGATCCGGCGATCGCCCATTACGCCGGCGCCAAGCCCTGGCAGGCGAATGCGACCGAGAACGAATTGCAGCGCGCCTATTGGGCGGCCGCGCGACAGGCGGGCATGCAGCGCGAGCTCCTGCGGCTCGCATGGGCGGACGCCGGCAAGAGGGCGGACTCGACCCTGCGCCACGACCTCGGCGTGCTCGCGCGCCGCATCGCCGCGTCCTATTTCGGTTGAGCTGACCGCGCCGCGCGGCGCATCAGCGCCTTGCGCTCTTCCTTGGCGGCCCATTCGGGATCCCAGCGCTTGATCCTGTCGCCCGGCGTCGTGGCGTAGAGGAAGCGCGCGTGAAGATTCTTCCACGAGAAGTCGCCGTACATCTTCGCCGCCAGCCGGTCGAGCGTCGCGCGGCTCTCGATTTCCGGGATCGAGCGCGCAGACATATTTGCCCATGATGAGCGAGCCGATGCCGATCTCCTCGCGCACCGCGCGGCGCACGTGGAACGCTTCGACGCTGTCGGGACCGAAGAACGTGTCGGCGATCTTGTTGTAGCCGTCGATCGACAGCGCCAGCCGCTTCACCAGCCCGCCGCCCATGAAGCTGTCGTTGTCGGGCCGCCGGTCCTGCCAGCATTCGGGAACGAAGCGCAGCTTCAGGCCCTTGCGCATCAGTTCGAACAGCCGCGCCGCATGCGCCCAGCACGAGCGGTCGAAGGCGTCGTTGAAGGCCACGCGGTCCCAGCTCGCGCGCCGGTTGATCATGCCGCCCATGAACGAGAAGAAGGCTTCGGTATTGGCGGCGCCCGCGAAATAATTCTGGCGCTCGGCGGGGTTTGAAAGCTCGAACGTCCGCGCCTGCGCGTCCGCGAGCACGGGCCATGCCGTCCAGCCGCGGCCGTTGCTCAGATATTCCATGTGCTGCGACAGATAGATGTCGCAGCCGCTCTCGATCTCCCGCAGCGCGCGGGCGAGCGCGCCCGGCCGCATGATGTCGTCGCCGGAGAACAGCCAGCAATATTCGCCTGTGGTCAGCGCGAAGGCGGTCGCCATGTCGCGGTCGATGCCGCCCTTGGCGGGCAGGCGCTCGTAGCGCACGTTCGTGTGGCGCGTCTGGTATTCGGCCATGACCTGCGGCGTGGCGTCGGTCGAGGCGCCGTCGACGACGACGATCTCGACCTCGTCCGCGCCATCCTGCGCGACGATGGAATCGAGCGTCTCGACGATGAAATCCGCGAAATTGTAGATGGGGATCGCGATCGAGAGCCGCATCCGGCCGATATCCTCGTCGGGCGGGCGCCCTATTCCTCGTGCGCGCCCGATGCCCCGCGTCAACTGGCGCAGGAGGTCGATCAGCAGGTCGCGCTGGCCTTCCGGCAGGAGGGCGGCGAGCCGCACTTCGTGGTCGTCCTGCAGCTTGCGCACTTCGCCGGCCAGGCGCTCGCCTTCGGCCGTCAGATGCAGCGCGCGCGAGCGCCGGTCGGCGGCCACCGCCTTGCGGCGCGCGAGCCCGCGCCGTTCGAGCTCGTCGAGAACGGCGACGAAATTGGTGCGCTTGATGCCGAGCGCGGCGGAGACGTCGCCCTGCCGCATCCCCGGATATTCGGCGAGGATCGACAGCACGGCATATTGCGTCGGGCTGAGATCGTAGCCCGCGAAGGTGCGGCGGAAGTCGTTGAACACGGCGACCTGCGCGCGGCGCAGCACATAGCCCAGCACATTGTCGATATGGCCGAGGGAGGCGTCGGCGGCGGCCTCCTCGTCCTTCGGCGCGGCGGCGGCGCCGAGCGTGCGCGCGCGCTGCCTGCCCGCGGTCCGGGTCGTTCCGGCCGCGGTCGCTCCCGCGCGCTGCTGTCGTTCCTTCCGCATGACAGGGGCGTTGATAAACGGGCCTGCCCAAATTGCAAGGAAGGCCGGGTCGCAGGCCCGCCGCCTCGCCCGACTCATCGCGGGGGTGCTAGATGGCGCCATGAACTGGACGCCCGAACAGGATCGCGCTCTCGCAGGCGTGGCCGCATGGCTGGCCGAGCGCAAGGCGCCGCAGGTTTTCCGCCTGTTCGGCTACGCCGGCACCGGCAAGACCACGCTCGCGCGGCATCTGGCCGAAAACGTCGACGGCGAGACGGCCTTCGGCGCCTTCACCGGCAAGGCGGCGCTGGTCATGCGCTCCAAGGGCTGCGCGGACGCCCGCACCATCCATTCCATGATCTACCGGCCGAAGGAGGTGGAATTGGAAGAGCCCTCCTTCGAGCTGAACGAGGACGCGCCCGCCGCCGCCGCCAGCCTCATCGTCATCGACGAATGCTCCATGGTCGACGAGGAGCTCGGCCGCGATCTCCTGTCCTTCGGCAAGAAGGTTCTGGTGCTGGGCGATCCCGCCCAGCTTCCCCCGGTCAAGGGCGGCGGTTTCTTCACCGAGGCCGAGCCCGACGTCATGCTGACCGAGGTTCACAGGCAGGCCGCCGACGACCCGATCATCCGGCTCTCGATGGACATTCGCGAGGGACGCCGGCTCGAGCGCGGGGCTTACGGCCGCTCCAAGGTGATCGGCCGCGACGAGGTCGACACGGAGGAGGTCAAGGCCGCCGACCAGGTGCTGGTCGGCCTCAACCGCACGCGCCGCGCCTACAACAAGCGCCTGCGCGAGCTGCTCGGCTTCTCCGGCGACCTGCCGCAGGTCGGCGAAAAGCTGGTCTGCCTGCGCAACAATCGCAAGAAGGGCCTGCTCAACGGCGCGATCTTCCGTGTGACGCGGGCAGGAGCCGTGCGGCGCAACAAGGTGCGGCTGTCGGTGTCGCCCGAGGACGCGCCGGGCGCGAAAGCGCAGCGCGTCGGCGTCATCCCGCAGTTCTTCACCGGCGGCGACGAGGAAATTCCCTATGCGTTGCGCCGCGAATCCGACGAGTTCGATTTCGGCTACGCCCTCACCGTGCACAAGTCGCAGGGCTCGCAATGGGACGACGTCTATCTCTTCGACGAGAGCTACGCCTTCCGCGAGCATCGCGCCCGCTGGCTGTATACGGGTGTCACGCGCGCGGCGCAGCGGCTTACGGTCGTGATTTAGCTTGAGTTACTATAGACTGTACATGCACTGCGACAAGTTTTCGCGCTTCTCAGGGTCGAGTTACTTGCATTGACGGATATCATCTGCATTTGTTGAACGGCGCTCATTACGATTATCCCCGATTTCATTTCTGGCCGTTAACAAGCCTACGCCACACTGCTTCCAGTGGTTGGAGTTGGCGAAAATGTTCTTCCTGGATAGGGTACGGCGTGACGCCCACATCCTGATCTTGACTACATCGCTCGGCATCGCTCTCGTGACGGCCCTGCCCGCCGCCGGGTCGTCCGTTGCGCCACAGGACCGCAGGGACGTTCGCATCGGCGACGTTATCGCCGGTTCGGCGCTGTGGGCGGAATGGTCGCGGCGCTACGTCCGTCCCAGTGGCCGCGTCGTCGATACGGCCGCGCGGGGCGCCAGCCACAGCGAGGGCCAGGGCTATGGCATGTTGCTCGCGGTGGCTGCCGGCGATCGAGCGGCTTTCGACCGCATCTGGGGCTGGACGCAGGCCAATCTCGCCGTGCGGCTCGACAATCTGTTCGCTTGGCGCTGGGATCCGGCCTCGCGCGCCGTATCCGATCGCAACAACGCCACGGACGGCGACATTCTGATTGCATGGGCTTTGGCCGAAGCCGCCGATCTATGGAATGCGCCGGCCTATGCCGACGCGGGCGCCTCCATCGCGGGGGCCATCGCGCGCCATCTGGTGATCGAGGTCGTGGGCGTTGGACCGGTCCTGCTGCCGGCGCATTTCGGCTTCGCGCAGTCCGATCAGCCGGACGGGCCGGTCGTGAATCTGTCCTACTGGGTCTTCCCCGCCTTCTTGCGGCTGGCGCAACTCGCCCCCACCCGGGACTGGGAGAGCGTGCGGCGAAGCGGTCTTGCAATCCTCGACGCGATTTAGTCGCAGGCGCCCGCGCGCGTCGGCAACTGGACGGCGCTCGTCGACAGGAAAGCAGCTCCGGCTCGACGTTTTCCGGCTAAAGCGGGCTACGACGCGGTGCGCATCCCGCTGTATCTCGCCTTTGCGCCGCGCGAGAATGTCGAGCGCCTCGCCAGGTTCGAGAGCATGTTCCCCGCCGGCGCCCCCGGCGTGCCGATACGCGACTTGCGCAGCGGCGAGGCGGACGAAATGGCGATCGGCCGCGGCTATCGCGCGCTCGCCGCCCTCCGCGCCTGCGCCATCGGCGGACAATCGTTCCCGCGCGAATTCTACTGGCTCGGCGAGAGCGAAGCCTATTATCCCGCCACGCTTCATGCGCTGGCTCTGATCGCCGCGCTTATTTCCAACCGTCAGTGCTTCGATCCTGTCGAGGCGAGCCATTTGCAGCCCTTCGGCTGGGCGCCGCGCGTCGCTGCCGATGTTTCGCGTTTGCTGGTGGCGGCCCAGGTTGCCGTTCAGCCCCAGCAGAGCGCGCGGCCGACGGCAGCCGTCCCGCATCCGGCCTCCGTCGAGGATGAGGACGGCGCGGCGAGCGGGCTTCTGCGGATTGGCGCGCCGCTTGGCGCCTTCCTCGCCATCGTCGGCTTCATCGTCGTCTCGCGTCGATCGAATTCAAACAGTTTTTCTCAGAGATGTGACGCCCGCCGTGCTACGCGAGCGCGCGCCCGCGCCGCGCCATCTGCCAGAAAATCCGTTTCACCCCGCGTTCGGCGAACATGCGCTGGAGCAGCGGCTCGATATTGCGGCCAAAGCGTCATGGGAGTGGCAGCGCACTGCCGCAGTTGCCTACTTCAGAGCGCCGGATTACGGCGACATCGTCGTGGCCGACGCACAACGCATCATGACGGACATGGTCGCCGCGCTTTCGAGCTGCGTTCGTAAGAGCGATGCGGTTTCGCTGCTCCCGCCGAACCAGATCGTCGTCTGCCTCAGCCTGATTGCCGACGACGTCGATCTGGCGAGCGTCGGCCGCAGGCTCACCGCCGCGCTCCGCGCCGTGCGGCCGATGCCTGCTCACGAAGACAACGTCTTCGGCCTCGCGCTTTATCAGATGGACGGCACGGGGGCCGACTGCCTGGCGCAGGCGCATCGCGCCTTCGACACGATGAACCCGCCCCGCGGCGCCCGAGCGGCCAAACCCGCCGCGCGCCGCCCACGTGCAACAGCCCCGCGTCGCAAGGCGCGTTCGAAAACCGACGCCTGAAAGGGCGGGCCGCTCAGCCGGCCGCGCTCTGATTGCCGATCTTGTCCTGCGTCTTCGTGTCGAAGTCGGAGGCGTCGTGGCGTTCGTGCAATTGCGCCGAAGGCTCGCCCTGCGTGCGGTTGACGATGCGCCCGCGCCTGACCGCAGGCCGCGCCGCCAATTGCTCGGCCCAGCGGTTGACGTTCTTGTATTCGTGCACGGCCAGGAATTCCGCCGCGCCATACTGGTTCGACTTCACGAGGCCGCCGTACCAGGGCCACACCGCCATGTCGGCGATCGTGTAGTCGCCCGGCGAGATATTCGACCTCCGCCAGCCGCCGGTCGAGCACGTCGAGCTGGCGCTTCACCTCCATGGCGTAGCGGTTGATGGCGTATTCGATCTTCTCCGGCGCATAGGCGTAGAAATGGCCGAAGCCGCCGCCCAGGAACGGCGCCGCAGCCCATCTGCCAGAACAGCCACGACAGGCGTCTCGGCCCGCGCCGCGCGCTCCGTCGGCAGGAAGGCGCCGAATTTCTCCGCGAGATAGACGAGGATCGCGCCGGATTCGAAGATGCGCACCGGCTTCGGCTCGCTGCGGTCGAGCAGGGCGGGGATCTTGGAGTTCGGGTTGATGGCGACGAAGCCGGAGCCGAACTGGTCGCCCTGGCCGATATTGATGAGCCAGGCGTCGTATTCCGCGCCGCTGTGGCCGGCCGCCAGCAGCTCCTCGAGCATGATGGTGACCTTCTGCCCGTTCGGCGTGCCCAGCGAATAGAGCTGCAGCGGATGCTTGCCGACCGGCAGATCCTTGTCGTGCGTCGGGCCGGCGACCGGCCGGTTGATGTTGGCGAAGCGGCCGCCGCTCGCCTTGTCCCAGGTCCAGACTTTCGGCGGCGTATATTCTTTCGTCTCGCTCATGCCCGAGGCTCCGATCGTTTCCGTATGGGGCGAGCATATAGGCCGGCGCATCGGTTTGTCGCGCATGCGGCCATGCGGATTTCGACGGGCGGCCATTTGCGGCGATGCAGATTGGCGGCGCGCGTTTCCGCGCCTATTTGAAGCCTCGGGTCGGGCGCGCCGGCCGTTCATCCGGAGCCGCACTCCTGTCCCTTTTCGAATCGATCCTGCTGCTTCTTGCCGTCGCGCTGGTCCTGGCCGCCTTCTCGCGGCGCGTCGGCGCGCCCTATCCGGCCTTTCTCGCGCTGGTCGGCGCCGGCGTCGCCTTCCTGCCGGGCTTTCCGCGCGTCGAGCTCGCGCCCGATCTCGCGCTCGCCCTGTTTCTCGCGCCCGTTCTGGTCGACGCCGGTTTCGACATGTCGATCCGCGAGTTGAAGCGCGACTGGGTCGCGGTCGCCAGCCTCGTGCTCGGCGCCGTCGTCGCCACCACCGTCGCGGTCGCCATTGTCGCGCGCTGGCTGACGCCGGGGCTCGCCTGGGCGCCGGCCATCGCGCTCGGCGCCATCGTCGCGCCGCCGGACGCGGTCGCGGCGTCGGCCGTGCTGCGCCACATCAATCCGCCGCGCCGGCTCGTGTCGATCCTCGAGGGCGAAAGCCTGTTCAACGACGCCAGCGCGCTGGTGATCTTCCGCGGCGCGGTCGTGGCCGCGACCTTCGCCATGACCTCGACGACCATTCCGCTGCTCGTCCTCAGCGTGCCGGCCTCGCTGCTCGCCGGCTGGGCGCTCGGCATGGTCCTGCCGCGCCTGAATGCGCGCATCGTCGACGCGCCGACGGCGATCCTCACGCAATTCCTCACCGCCTTCGGCGTCTGGCTCGCGGCCGAGCGCCTGCATCTGTCGGGCGTGCTGACGCTCGTCGCCTTCGCCGCCACGGCGTCGCGCGCCGTGCGCACGCCGGCGCGCCTGCGCCTGCCGTCATGGGCCGTGTGGGAGACGGCGATCTTCTTCCTCAACGTGCTCGCCTTCGTGCTCATCGGCCTGCAGATCGAGCCGATCTTCGAGCGCCTCGACGCCGACGCGCGCGTCCGCTACCTGCTGGTCGGCGGCGCCGTGCTGGCGACCGTGATCGTCGTGCGCTTCGTCTGGGTGTTCCTCAACGGCGCCGGCGTCTGGCTCTACGCCCGGCTGCGCGGCTTCAGCCCGATCAATCCCGGCGTGCGTCCGGGCTGGCGCGGCGGCCTCGTCGTGTCGTGGGCGGGAATGCGCGGCATCGTCACGCTCGCCGCCGCGCTCGCATTGCCCGATGGCGACAACGCATTCCCGCATCGCGACCTCATCCTGTTCTGCGCCTTCGTCGTCGTGCTCGGCACGCTGGTGCTGCAGGGCTTCACGCTCGGCCCGCTGCTGCGCCTGCTCGACCTGCCGCAGGACAATCAGCTCGAACGCGAATCGGGCTTCGCGCGCACCGAGGCGCTGCGCGCCGCGCTCGCCAGCCTCGACGGCGAGGACAGCGACGCCGCGCGAAGGGTGCGCGACGAATATGCCGGCCTCATCGCCATCGCCGATGCGGACGACGACGCCTATGCGCCGCCGCTGTCGGAGGAAGATCGCCTGCGCGCCCGCGCCATCGCGGCGGCCCGCGGGCGGCTCTCCGAGCTGCGCCGCTCCGGCGAGATCGGCGACGACGCCTATCATCGCGTCGAAGAGGAGCTGGACCGCTCGGAGATCGGCGTGGTGGAGTTTTAGAGCACGAGACTGTTCCCTCCCCCTTGTGGGGGAGGGTTAGGGTGGGGGCGGGAAACTTGCGTCGTCAGCCGGAGCGGGAAGGCGCGAATTTCGCGAGGTTGCCCGACCCCCTCCCGCCCCCACAAGGGGGAGGGGAGAGTGGCTAGCGATCAGCGCTCGAACTAACCCCCCAGCCACCCCCGCAGCATGGCGTCGAACACATCGGGCGCCTCGAACTGCGCCCAATGCCCGGCGGCGGGAATGAGCTTCAGTTCCCGAAAATCCGGCGCGCGCCGCAGGCCCGCCTCCAGCACATCGAACCGGCCTCGCGCGAGAACGTCTTCGGCGCCCCATGTCGCAAATACCGGGGCGCGAATGTCCGGCATGGTGCGCAACAATATGTCGGAGCGCGCGATGCGCCGCTTGGTCAGGCGGTCCTGCTTCAGGCAGCGCACGTAGAGGGCGAGCGAGAGTTCGTCGATGCTCTCGTCGTTGGCGAGCATCAGGAGCCGCAGATTGTGCCGGAACGCTTCTTCGCGCTGCGGCCCGTCCGGCAGGCGCAGCCATTCCCGCAACGCGATCTTCGCGCCGGGCTTTGCGCTCAGCGCCGGCGCGCCGACCAGCACGAGCCGCTGCACCCGTTCGGGATAGCGCGCGGCGTAGAAGCCGCTGACCATCGCGCCGAAGGAAAAGCCGACGAGATCGAAGCGCTCGAGCCCCAGCGCCTGCACGCCTTCCTCGATCCACGGCGGCAGCGCGTCGCCGTCCTCGCCCACCGGCGGCCGGTCGGATTCGCCGCAGCCGGGCAGGTCGCAGGCGAAAACATGGCGGCCCTGCTCGACCAGCGCCCGGATGTTGCGCGCCCAGTGCGCCCATGAGCCCGAGCCGCCATGCACGAGCACGACGGGTTCGCCCTTTCCCCAGCTATGCCAGACCATCTGTCCCTCGCCGCAGGGCGTCGCGCGCCGCGTGGCCGCCGCCTCGACAGCGGCAAGGTCGGCGAGCGTGGCGACGCGCTCGGGCAAGGCGGACAATCCCATTCCCATCGTTTTCCCTCGTTCAGGCTTCTGCATAGCATGCGCCCGGCCGCGGAACGCTCGTCGTGCGCGCAATGTGCGCCAGCGCATCGCGCATGGACCGGCTGCGAGGTCGAATGCCGGCGTCACCGGAGCTTCCGACATGCTCGCCGCGCGCCTCCTCGCCATTCTCGCCGCCCTCGCCATATCCGCCTTCGTCGCGCTGACGACGGCGCATGCCGGGCTGTAGGCGATCTTTTCACGCCGCTGAAACGCGAGATTGGCCTTGGCGGCCGCTATGTCGTATGGAACGCGCCAATCCGGCGGCCGCCGATACGGCCGCCCTTTCGGCCGTATCGGCCCGCAGGAAATTTCGTGACATTCGCCATCGCCAGTCCCGCGCTGTCCCGCGCCCTCGAGGAACGCAATTATGCCGAGGCGACGCCCGTCCAGTCGGCCGTCCTCGAAGCCCCCGCCGACCGCGACGTCATCGTTTCCGCCCAGACCGGCTCCGGCAAGACGGTGGCCTACGGGCTGGCCATGGCGCCGACGCTGCTGTGCGGCAATGAAACCTTCGCCGGCGCCGGCGCGCCGCTGGCGCTGGTCATCGCCCCGACGCGCGAACTGGCCTTGCAGGTCGAGCGCGAACTGGTGTGGCTGTACCAATATGCGGGCGCGAGAATCGTCGCCTGCGTCGGCGGCATGGACCCGCGCCAGGAGCGGCGCAGGCTGGAGGCGGGCGCCCATATCGTGGTGGGAACGCCCGGCCGCCTGCGCGACCATATCGAGCGCAACGGCCTCGATCTCTCCGCGCTCGCGGCGATCGTGCTCGACGAGGCCGACGAGATGCTCGACCTCGGTTTTCGCGAGGACCTCGAATTCATACTCGACGCGACGCCGCCGACGCGACGCACGCTGATGTTTTCCGCGACCATGCCGAAAGGCATCGTCGCGCTCGCGCGCCGCTACCAGCGCGACGCGCTGCGCATCGAGGTCGAGGGCGGCGCGAGCGGCCATGCCGACATCGAATATCGCGCCATCCGCGTCGGCCCGAAGGAGATCGAGCACGCCGTCGTCAACCTCCTGCGCTACGTGGAAGCGCAGACGGCGATGGTCTTCTGCAACACGCGCGAAGCCGTGCGGCACTTGCAGGCGACGTTGCAGGAGCGCGGCTTTTCCGCCGTGCTGCTGTCGGGCGAACTCAGCCAGCACGAGCGCAATCGCGCGATGCAGGCCTTGCGCGACGGCCGCGCGCGCGTCTGCGTCGCGACCGACGTCGCCGCCCGCGGCATCGACCTGCCCAATCTCGAACTCGTCATCCACGCGGAATTGCCGACCGACGCCGAGACCTTGCAGCATCGCTCCGGCCGCACCGGCCGCGCCGGCCGCAAGGGCGTGAGCGCGCTGCTCGTGCCGCCCGCGCGCGCCCGCCGCGCCGCGCAGCTTCTGGCGGTCGCAGAGATTCAGGCGCAATGGGGCGGCGCGCCGACTTCGGAGGAAATCGCCGAGCTCGACCGCCAGCGCATGTTGCGCGATCCCGTGCTGGCCGAGGAAGCCTCGCCCGAGGATCTCGACATGGGCCGCCAGCTTCTCACTCAGCGCACGCCGGACGAGATCGCCGCCGCGCTCGTGCGCCTCTATCGCGCGCGCCTGCCGGGCGTCGAGGATATCGAGCCGCCGGCCCACGTCGCCCCGCCGCAGTTCGAGCAGCGCGGCGCGCCGGCGCGCACGCCCAAGGGGCCGCGCGCCATGCCGGACGCGGTGTGGTTCCGCATGGATATCGGCCGCAAGCGCAACGCCGATCCGAAATGGCTGCTGCCCATGCTCTGCCGCAAGGGCGGCGTGACGCGGCAGGATATCGGCGTCATCCGCATCTACGATCACGAGACGCAGTTCGAAGTGTCGGAAGCGGTGGCGCACGATTTTCTCGCCGGCATGCGTCGCCCCGGCGGCGACAATGTGCGCGTCGAGCGCATGGACGCCGGCGGCGGCGAGCGCGAACGGCCGGCCAAGAAGAAATTCGAGAAGCGCAACAAGCAGGCCCACGCGCCGCAGGACGGCGCAGCAGCAGCGAAACCGAAGTTCAAGAAGAAGAAAAAGAACGCGGGGTAAGGGCCAAATCTCGGGCGCCCTACCTCCCCTTCATGGGAAGGTCGGCCACCGCAGATGGCCGGGCGGGGCTCGATCGGCTGGCGCCAATGCGCGCAGCATTGTCGTACCGGCCTTGCCCCACCCGTCGCGCTTCGCGCGACACCCTCCCCATGAAGGGGAGGGAGGGCGCGCCCCTACGGCGCGAACACGACGCCGTCGAACAGCTTCCTCGCCGTCAGCACGACAGCCGCCGTCGCGCTCGGTCCCGAGCCCGTCACGCGGATGGTCGAGGCGCCCGTCGGATGCTCGATGTCGAGGACCTTCGGGTCGCCCGCCGGAATATTGGCGAGCGACGCCGCAGGCGAGCCCGCGATCATGCAGGCCGACGCCACGCTGACGGCGCCGAGAACGCCGATGGAGGCGTGGCAGCGATGCGGAATGAACGTGCGCGTCGAGATCGCCCCGCCCGCGCGTGGCGCGCTCACCAGCGTCATCTTCGGCACGGAAGCGTCCTTCACGTCGCCGAGGTTCATCATCGGCCCGGCCTGCAGGCGGATCGACTCGAGCTTCTTCTTCAGCTCCACATGCGCATCCAGCTCGTCGCGCGTTTCAGTTCCTGCGATCCCGAGATCGCTCGCGCGCATGACGACGACAGGCATGCCGTTGTCGATCAGCGTGCATTCCACGCCGTCTATGATGTCGAACGCGTTGCCGGTCGGCAGCAGCGCGCCGCAGGACGAGCCCGCCGTGTCGCGGAATTCGATCGGGATCGGGCTCGCTGTCCCCGGCACGCCGTCGATGGCGCGGTCGCCCTTGTAGGTCGGCATGCCGCCGCCGGGCGTGCGCACGTTGGCGACTGCGATCTGCCCGGTGTTCTCCATGTAGATGACGACTTCCGTCTCATCGGCCTTGGGCTTCACCAGCCCGCGCTCGATGGCGAAAGGGCCGACGCCGACGAGAATGTTCCCGCAATTCTGCGCGTCCGTAATGATCGGCTTGTCGACGAAGGCCTGCAGGAAGAGATAGTCGACATCGACGCCCGGCCGCTGCGATTTTTTCACCACCGCGATCTTCGAGGTCAGCGGATCGGCGCCGCCCATGCCGTCGATCTGCCTCTTGTCGGGCGAGCCCATCATGCCGAGCAGGAACGTGTCGCGCGCCGCCGATGTCGGCCGGCAGATCGCTCGCCAAGAAAATACCCGCCCTTGGATGTGCCGCCGCGCATCCACATGCAGCGCACGCCCTCAGACATATTTCAGCCCCTTCGCCGCGAGCGCCTCGCGCATCTTGTAGAGGTCGAGGCCGAGAACGCCGGAGTTCAGCTTCTCGCGCTTCTCGCCCTCGTTGGCGATGCGCGCCTGCGCCTTCTTCAGCACGTCGGCCGCCTCCTCGCGCTTCACCACGCACACGCCGTCGTCGTCGGCCACCATCACGTCGCCGGGATTGACGATCGCGCCGGCGCAGACGATCGGAATGTTCACGTCGCCGAGCGTTTCCTTGACGGTGCCCTGCGCGCAAACGGCCTTGGACCAGACCGGGAATTTCATCTCGGTGAGGTCGGCGATATCGCGCACGCCCGCGTCGATGATGAGGCCGACGCCGCCGCGCGCCATCACCGAGCCCGCCAGCAGGTCGCCGAAATAGCCGGCGTCCGACGGCGAGAAGGGCGAGACGACCATGACGTCGCCCTTTTGCATCTGCTCGACCGCGACATGGATCATCCAATTGTCGGCCGGCGGCACGGAAACGGTGACGGCGGAGGCCGCGACTTTCGCGCCGCGAAAAATCGGCCGCATGTAGGAGGCGAGCAGGCCGGTGCGCCCCTGCGCCTCGTGCACGGTGGCGACGCCGCATTCGGCGAGGCCGGCGATGACCTGGGGATCGGCGCGTTCGATCTTGGTGCGGACGATGGGCATGGCTTTGCTCTTTCTTTGGTGTTCCGCGAACTGCTCCGGCGCGCCTCCCCTCCCCCTTGTGGGGAGGGGCAGGGGAGGGGGTCGCGAAATCCTGCGACGCTTGATGCGGCCATCTCGCGAGATCGCTCGACCCCCCACCCTAACCCTCCCCCACAAGGGGGGAGGGAATAGATCGCCTCGGCGGCAAGACAGGTGGATAGTTGCGCCCATTATCCGGCCGCCCCCAAATCCCGCCCATTTCAAACTCTCCGCAAAGGCATAAGTTCTGGCTATAGTGCGTGGGGAGGAACGCGCGGGCATGGCCGAGAGCGACAAGTCGGATATCCCCAATCTCAGGCATTTGCGGGCCGTGTGCGTGGTCGCGGAGACGCGCAGCGTCAGCCGCGCGGCCGAGCGCATCCATCTGTCGCAACCCGCGATCACGCAGGCGATCGACAAGCTGGAGGCGCGCCTGGGGGCGGCGCTGTTCGAGCATGGCCCGGAGGGCATGGCCTCGACGCAGGCCGGCAAGCTCTTCTGCGCGCGCGCGGCGACCGCGCTCGAATTCCTGCGCGCCGGCGCCCGCGAGATTTCGCGCGCCGCCGGTCGCGGCCGAACGGCGCCCGATCTCGACCGGCTCATCACCGTCGCGCAATTGCGCGCGCTGATCGCTGTGTCGACTGCGGGCAATTTCAGCCTGGCCGCCCGCAACATCGGGCTGTCGCAGCCCTCGGTGCATCGCGCCGCCAAGGAGCTGGAGCGGCTCGCCGGCGTCTCGTTGTTCGAGGCGGCCACGCACGGCATCGAATTGACGCGTCCGGCGCAATTCCTCGCGCAACAGGCGCGTCTCGCCTTCGTCGAAATCGAACATGGTTTCGCGGAAGTCGCGGAATTGTCGGGCGGCGATTCCAGCCGTCTCGTCGTCGGCGCCATGCCGCTCGCCCGCAGCCATATCCTGCCCGAGGCGATCGACCGGCTGATGAACGAACGGCCGAACGTGCATGTGCGCGTGATCGACGGGCCCTATCGCGACCTGCTGCACGGCCTGCGCAACGGCGAGATCGACATGCTGATCGGCGCGCTGCGCTATCCCGCGCCGATCGACGATATCGAGCAGATCGCGCTGTTCGACGACCGTCTCGCGGTGGTGGCGCGCGCCGGCCATCCTCTATTTGCGTGCGAAAAAATCGGCGAGGCCGATCTCATGGCCTTTCCCTGGGTCGTGTCGCCGCCGGGCGCGCCGACGCGCGACTATTTCGAATTGATGTTTCCTCCCGCAGCGCGCGAAAACCTGCCGGGCCTTCTGGAGACGAGCTCGCTCATCGTCGTGCGCGGCGCGCTGCTGCGCTCGGACCGGCTGACGCTGATCTCGGAGCATCAGATCGTCACCGAGCAATCGCTGGGGCTGCTCGCGCCGCTGCCTGTGCCGACGCCGGGCAGCGCGCGACGCATCGGTCTGACGATCCGCCGCGGCTGGCGCCCGACGGCGACGCATGAATTGCTGATGAGCAGCATCCGCGCGACCTGCGCCGAACTCGAGCCCGTGATCAGCGCGCGGCCGGCCGCACCGACGAAGCAATCGCCCATTGCGCCAGCCAGTACGTCGCGAGCGTGAAGACATTCGCAAACGCGATCGGGCCGGCGAACTTGTTGAAGGCGAGCATCGTGTCGGACATGACGAACAGGCCCGCGCCGATCGCCGCGATGCGCGCGAAGCTCGCGGTCTCGGGCGCGCTGCGCAAGGCGCGGGAGGCCGCCATCGCCGCCATGGCGACAAGCGCGGCGACATAGACGGCGACCGGCGCGCGCAATGCGCCCGGCACGCTGCCCCAGAGAAAGGCGAGCGCGACGCCCGCGACGATCGCGTAACCGATCGTCGGCGCGCGCGCGAAGCCGCGCTTCAGCCCATCGCTGAAAGCGTAGAGATAGGCGAGATGCGCGACGAGAAAGGAGACGAGGCCGGGCAGGAAGCCTTGCTGCGGCCAGAGCAGGAACACGTCTCCGGCGAGCGAGGCGACGAGACCGGCGAGGATCGCGCGCGCATAGGCGTCGCCGCCGCTGCGACGCGCGGCATGAGCGATGATGAGGAGCGTCGTCAGCGCTTTCGTCACCGCCGCCAGCAGCCACGGCCCGGTCTGGAAAGCGACGATGGAAACGACGCCGCTCAGCGCGGCGAGCGCAGCAAGCGCGTTCATGGCGCATCTTTCGTTCGGCGAGCGGTCATCCCATGATCGCCTTGATCTCGTCGTGCGAGAGCCCCGCGCTCTTCAGCACCGCGCGCGTGTGCTCGCCGAGCGCCGGCGCGTGCGGCCCCACGCGCGTCTGCGCTTCCGACATGCGGAACGGCGGGTTCAGCGCCTTGAACGATCCGCCGGCGTCCGTCACGTCGACCAGCGCATCGCGATGGGCGATCTGCTCGTCGGCAAGCGCCTCCGCGACCGTGCGATAGGGCGAGCAGGCGACGTCGTGCGTCTCGAGCGCGGCGATGCACTGTTCGCGCGTCAGCGTGCGCGACCAGTTTTCGAGCTCGGTCATCAGCTCGTCCCAATGCGCGCGGCGCTTCGTATATTCGGCGAAGCGCGGGTCCGTGATGAAGTCGGCGCGGCCGGCGGCGGTGACGAAATTGCGGAAGGCCTTTTCGGTGACGACGGCGACCATCACATAGCCGTCCTTCGTCTCCATCGGCCCGAACATCGGCCGCGTCGGCTTCTCGACGGCAAATTGCGCGCCCTGCAATTCGTTGAGCGTCAGGCTCAACATGCTCTCGAGCATGGAGACGTCGATATGCTGCCCGCGCCCGGTCTTCTCGCGCTGGTAGAGCGCCGTCGTGATCGCTGAGAAGGCGTAGACGCCGCTCACCACATCGGCGTGGAACACGCCGCAGAAATCGGGCCGCGTGCGTCCCTGCTGGTAGGCGAGATGCGCGAGATCGTAGCCGGACGCCGCATGGATGACCGGCGCATAGGCCGGCCGCTCCGCCCAGGGCCCGGTCTGGCCGTAGCCCGACATGGAGCAGAAGACGAGTCGCGGGTTGACAGTCGAAAGCGTCTCGTAGTCGAGGCCGAGGCGCTTCATCACGCCCGGCCGGAAATTCTCGACGATGATGTCGGCCTGTTCGGCAAGCCGGTGAACGGCCTCGATCGCGGCGGGCTTTTTCAGATCGAGCGTGACGCTCTTCTTGCCGGCGTTGAGCTGGCCGAAGGCCGAGCTTGCGCCGTTGCGCAGCGGCGGCCGCGCGCGCAGCACGTCGCCGTCGAGAGATTCGATCTTCACCACCTCCGCGCCGAGATCGGCGAGAAGCCGCGCGCAATAGGGACCGGCGATGGTGGTGGAAAAGTCGAGCGCCTTCAGTCCGCCGAGCGCCTTGCTATCGCGAGTCTTGTTGTCGCGCGCCTTGTTCATCTGCGCCTCCCGCATATCATTCGTGCGCGCCCGCGCATTGGCGGCCCCGCCGCCCGTCTCTAGGATCGCACGCAATCGCGCGACAGGGAAGAAACGGAAAGAGCCGAATGAGCATCAAGAGGGCGGCCTGCATCGCCGGCATATACGAACATCCCACAAGGCGCGCGCCGGACAAGTCGCTCGCCCAGTTGCACGCCGAGGTCGCGAAAGGCGCGCTCGCCGACGCCGGCCTCTCCAAGGACGACGTCGACGGCTATTTCTGCGCGGGCGACGCGCCGGGCATGGGGCCGATCTCCATGGTCGACTATCTCGGCCTGAAGCCGCGCCACGTCGATTCGACCGACGTCGGCGGCTCGTCCTACCTGCTGCATGTCGCGCATGCCGCCGAGGCCATCGCGACGGGAAAATGCAACGTCGCGCTCGTCACGCTCGCCGGCAAGCCGCGCTCGGAGGGCATGGCGACCGGCACCGCGCCGCGCATCGTGCCGCCGGCCGTGCCCGACGCGCAATTCGAGCAGCCCTATGCGCCGACGATCGCCAACATGTACGCGATGGTGGCGATGCGCCACATGCACGACTGGGGCACGACGAGCGAGCAGCTCGCGTGGATCAAGGTCGCGGCCTCCCATCACGCGCAGCACAATCCGCATGCGCTGCTGCGCAATGTCGTGACGGTGGAAGAGGTGGTGAACTCGCCGCTCGTCGCCGACCCCCTGCATCGGCTCGACTGCTGCGTCATCACCGACGGCGGCGGCGCGATCATCGTCACGCGGCCGGAGATCGCGAAAAGCCTGAAGAAGCCTGTCGTCAACGTGCTCGGCGCGGGCGAGCAGCCCAAGCACACCGACGGCGGGCGCATCGATCTCTCCTACACCGGTATCGAGGCGGCCGGCCGCCGCGCCTGGGAGGAAGCTGGCGTGAAGCCGGCCGACATGAAATACGCCTCCTTCTACGACAGCTTCACCATCACCGTGCTCAAGCAGATCGAGGATCTGGGCTTCTGCGAAAAAGGACAGGGCGGCAGGTTCGTCGCGGACGGCAATCTCATCTCCGGCGTCGGCAGGCTGCCGTTCAATACCGATGGCGGCGGGCTTTGCTCCAATCATCCCGCCAATCGCGGCGGCCTGACGAAAGTGCTGGAAGCTGTGCGGCAGTTGCGCGGCGAGGCGCATCCGGCTGTGCAGGTGAAGAATTGCGATCTCGCCGTCGCCTCGGGCACCGGCGGTTCGCTCGGCACGCGCCACGGCGCGGCCGTCCTCGTGATGGAGCGCGCATGATGACGAACCAACGCAAGATTTTCGCGCCCGTCGCCAATGTCGAGACGCAGACCTATTGGGACGCCGCCAGCGCCGGCAAGCTGCTGGTCAAGACATGCCTTGCCTGCGGCGAGCCGCATTTCTATCCGCGCGCGCTCTGTCCCTTCTGCTTCGGCGAGACGGAATGGACGGAAACGAACGGCGAGGGAGAAATCTATTCCTTCTCCGTCATGCGGCGCGCGCCCGTTCCCTACGCCATCGCCTTCGTCAGGCTCGATGCGGGGCCGACGATGATGAGCAATCTCGTCGATTGCGATTTCGATTCGCTGCGCATCGGCCAGCGCGTCAAGGTCGCGTTCAAGCCGGCCGAGAACGGACAGAATGTCCCGATGTTCACGCCCACGGGATAGTCTGGAGTTGCAAGACAAGCGCCCGATATCTGTCTATAGGTAAACCATATGCGGTCGCCCAAGAGCCGCGAGGAGGGAACATGGACAAGATCTGGTTGAAGAGCTATCCGCCGAACGTGCCGGCCGACGTCGATACGAGCGCCTATGCGTCGCTCGCGGCGCTGTTCGAGGACAGTTTCAAGAAATACGCGAACGACAAGGCCTATGTCTGCATGGACAAGGCCATCACCTTCGGCGACATCGACCGCATGTCGCGCGATTTCGGCGCCTATCTGCAAGGCCGCGGCCTGAAGCAGGGCGACCGCGTCGCCATCATGATGCCGAACGTGCTGCAATATCCGGTGGCGCTCGCAGCCGTCTTGCGCGCCGGCTTCATCGCGGTCAACGTCAATCCGCTCTACACGCCGCGCGAGCTCGAGCACCAGCTCAAGGATTCCGGCTCGACGGCGATCGTCGTGCTCGAGAATTTCGCTTCCGTGCTGCAGGAGGCCCTGCCGAAGACGCAGGTGAAGCACATCATCGTCGCCAGCATGGGCGACATGCTCGGTTTCCCCAAAGGCGCGATCGTCAATTTCGTCGTGCGTCGCAAGATGGTGCCGGCCTGGTCGCTGCCCGGCCACGTCACCTTCAAGGCGGCGCTCGCGCAGGGCGCGGGCAAGCCGTTCTCCGCGCCCGCGATGAAGCGCGAGGACGTCGCCATCCTGCAATATACGGGCGGCACGACCGGCGTCTCCAAGGGCGCGGTGCTGACGCATGGCGCGCTGCTCGCGGCGGTGCTGGCGTCGGAGGCCTGGCTGCAGCCGGCCATGTCTACGGGAAAGATCAAGGGCCAGATCGTCTCGATCTGCGCGCTGCCGCTCTATCACGTCTTCGCGCTGGTTTCCGTGGCCTTCCTCGCCATGCGGCTCGGCGGCCTGTGCGTGCTCATTCCCAATCCGCGCGACCTGCCCGGACTGATCAAGGAGATGGGCAAGTACCGCTTCAACACCTTCCCGGCGGTCAACACTTTGTTCAACGGCCTCGTCAACAATCCCGAATTCGCCAAGCTCGACTTCTCCGGCCTCGCCGTTTCCAACGGCGGCGGCATGGCGGTGCAGGAGGCGGTGGCGAAGAAATGGTTCGCCATCACCGGCTGCCCGATCATCGAGGGCTACGGCCTGTCGGAAACCTGCTCGGGCGTCACCTGCAATCGCGCGGATTCGGACAAGTTCACCGGCACGATCGGCCTGCCCATGCCCGGCGTCGAGATCAAGATTTCTCGATGACGACGGCAATGAGGTGAAGCACGGCGAACCCGGCGAGATCGCCATCCGCGCGCCGATGAACATGTCGGGCTACTGGAACCGTCCGGACGAGACGGCCAAGGTGATGACGGCGGACAATTTCTTCCGCTCCGGCGACATCGGCACGATGGACGACGACGGCTATCTGCGCATCGTCGACCGCAAGAAGGACATGATCCTCGTCTCCGGCTTCAACGTCTATCCCAACGAGGTCGAGGCGGCGATGGCCGAGCACCCGGACGTGCTGGAATGCGCGGTCGTCGGCCTGCCGGATTCCAATTCCGGCGAGAAGGTCGCGCTCTATGTCGTGCCGAAGAAGCCGGTGAGCAAGGAAGAGCTGGCGAAGTTCGCGGAGCACAATCTCGCGGGCTACAAGCGCCCGCGCGTCATCGAATTCCGCCAGACCCTGCCGAAGACCAATGTCGGCAAGATCCTGCGCCGTGAATTGCGCGACGAGGCGCTGAAGGAAACCGCGAAGTAGGGGCGCTCCTCCCTCCCCGCTCGCGGGGAGGGTGTCGCCGAAGGCGACGGGTGGGGAGCGCCGGGCATTGGCCGCAGTGCCGACAACGCCCGGCAGACCCCACCCGCATTGCTGCGCAATGCGACCTCCCCGCGAGCGGGGAGGTAGGGCGGCAGTCTCACATCGCGCTCGCCAGCGCCTCCAGCGTTTCGGTCGCGCGCTCGATCATCACCATGTGCCCCGCCCCCTGCACGACCTGGATCGAACCCTTCGGCATCGCGGCCGCCAGCGCGCGCGCGCCTTTGAGCGGCGTCATCATGTCGCGCGAGCCCTGCACGACCAGCGCGGGACAGGAAATCTTCGCGGCGTTCTCCGCCACGGCCTGATGCGCGTTGCAGGCGGCAAGATCGTTCGACAGCACGCCCTTGTCGGCGCGCTCCAGCAGGTCTTCGCTCGCGCCCGTCATCCACACGCCCGGCCATTCGCAGCCGCCGATCCCCGCGTGAAAACCGTGGCCCCAGAGATTGACCATGTCGATGGCGTCGTGATGGTCGCTCGCCGCCGCGCCGAGCAGATCCTTCGACACGGGCATGGCGAGCGCCGCGCCGACGAGGCCGAGCGCGCGTGCTTTGTCGGGATGCCGCGCGGCGAAGGAAATGGCTGATAGCGCGCCCATGCTGTGGCCGACGACCGCCGCCTGTTTCACGCCGAGATGATCGAGCGCGCGCGCGACCCAGTCCGCCATGTCCTCGATGGACGACAGCAGCGGCCCGTCCGATCCGCCGTGCCCGGGAAAATCCAGCGCCAGCACGCTGCGCCCGCGATAGGCGAACCAGCGCGATTGCAGGAACCACACGGTGTGATCCATGCCCGCGCCATGCAGGAAGACGACGACAGGCTTGGCCGCGTCGAAGGGAACGCCGCCGGTCGAGGCGTGGACATTGCGTCCGTCAAGGGAGAAATCCATCGCTCAACCCTTCTGCGAGAAGCGCAGGGCCTGCGCGAGATCGCCTGTGATATCGGCGGCGTTTTCGAGGCCGACCGACAGACGGATCATGTCTTCGCCGACGCCCGCCTTGGCGAGCTGCTCGGCGTTCATCTGCCGGTGCGTCGTGGAAGCCGGGTGAATGACCAGCGTCTTGGCGTCGCCGACATTGGCGAGATGGCTCGCAAGCTGCAGCGCCTCGATGAACTTGCGGCCCGCCTCGCGCCCGCCCTTCACGCCGAAGGTGACGATCGAGCCCGCGCCTTTCGGCAACAGCTCTTGGGCCAGCGCGTGATCGGGGTGCGAGTCGAGCGTCGGATGGTTGGTCCAGGCGACCGCGTCGTTCTTCTGAAGAAAGGCGAGCACGGCCGCCGTATTCGCCACATGCCGGTCCATGCGCAGCGGCAGCGTTTCCACGCCTTGCAACAGGTGGAAGGCGTGGGTGGGCGACAGACACGCGCCGAAATCGCGCAGGCCTTCCGCGCGCGCCCGCATGGCGAAGGCGATCGGTCCGAATTCTTCGGCGAAGACCAGATTGTCGTAGCCCGCATAGGGCTCGGTCATGGTCGGAAACTTGCCCGACTTGCGCCAGTCGAAGCGCCCGCCGTCGATCACCACGCCGCCGATGGCGATGCCGTGCCCGCCGATCCATTTGGTGATCGAATGCATGACGATATCGGCGCCGAGATCGAAGGGTCGGCACAGGTACGGCGTGGCGAACGTATTGTCGATCATCAGCGGCAGGCCGGCCGCGTGCGCTATGGCCGCGACAGCCGGAATGTCCAGAACCTCGAGGCCGGGATTGCCGATGGTTTCGCCGAGCACGAGCTTCGTGTTGGGCCTGATCGCCGCCTTGATGCCGGCGTGGTCGCGCGGCTTGACGAAGGTGGTCGTGATGCCGAAGCGTGGCAGGGTCTGCGCCAGCATGTTGACCGTGCCGCCGTAGAGCGAGGCGGACGCCACGATATGGTCGCCGGCGTTGAGCAGCGTGGCGATGGCCAGATGCAGGGCGGCCTGACCGCTGGCGGCGCACACGGCGGCCGAGCCGCCTTCGAGCGCGGCGAGCCGTTCCTCCAGCACAGCGACGGTCGGGTTGGAAATGCGGGAATAGATGTGCCCGCCGACCTCGAGGTTGAACAGCGCGGCCGCATGGTCGGCGTCGCGGAACACATAGCTCGTCGTCTGGTGGATCGGCGTGGCGCGCGATCCCGTCACGGGGTCGGGATGCTGGCCGGCGTGCAGGCTCAGGGTTTCGAAGGCGGGCGGTTTGGGTGCGGCCATGATTCCGGGTCTCGTTGGGGCAGCGTATGCAACACGAATGGTATTGCAGGCGCAATCCTGGACTGACGGCCGCCCTCGTGCTTCGAGACGAACCGCTTCGCGGTTCTCCTCAGCATGAGGGCTGCAATGGCGTCGAACTACAGAAACCTTCATGGTGAGGAGCCTGCGAAGCAGGCGTCTCGAACCATGGCCGCGCGCGCAAACCGGGACCGCCGGCTATTTCTTCTTGCGCCTCGGCTTCGCCGGCTCCGGCTCGACTTCCGCCGGCGCCTGCGGACAGAAATTCGGATCGCGCGCGCAGCGCATCTTGCGGATCGTGGCGTTGGCCTCGCGCACCGCGCGCTCGGTCTCGGCCGCGATGCAGCCGCGATAGGCAAAGACGCTCGCCACGTAGCGCTCGACGTCGGCCTCGCAGGCTTTCAGCTTCTTCTCGCTCGCGTCCGCCGTCGCCTCGACGCAAGACGGCGGCGTCGGCGGCGCGCAATAGCCGAAGCGATTGAAGGCCTGCGCGGCCGCCGGCGCGGGCGCGAACGCGCAGACTGCCGCCGCCAGCATGGGCGCAATGCGAAACCCGGGCTTCATGCGACGATCTATGGCCGCAGGCCGCGCGTTGCGCAACCTTGCGGGCCGGGCGCGGGCGTCTAGATATGGGTGTCGGCCGAGGGAGCGCCCCATGACCACGCGATATGAACGTGTCTATTCCGACGCCGAGATCACCGAGCGGCTGACCGGCGATCTCGCCCGCTGGCGCCACGCCGATGGCGCGCTGGTTCGCGTCTACCGCACCAAGGACTGGCGCGCGACGCTGCTGGCGGCCGGCGCGGTGGCGCATCTGGCGGAGGCCGCCTGGCATCATCCCGAACTCGTCCTGAACTATCCTTCGCTCGAGGTCCGGCTCAACACGCATTCGGCTTCCGGCGTCACCGACAAGGATTTCGAGCTGGCCGCCAGGATCGAGGCTGTCGTCGGCTGGCGGCCGCAGGGCGGGGCGCTGGAAGGAACGCCGGAGAATGTCGGATATATCCTGCCGGATTGAGGCGTTGGATTGACCTGGCCGCTCCGGCAGTGTCATTCCCGCGAAAGCCGGAATCCAGAGCCGCAACGGCAGTCGCCTGGATGCCCGCTTTCGCGGGCATGACATCCGGGGCGCGTAAGGCATTCATGACCGACCAGCCAACCGAATCGACTATCGCTCCCACGCGCATGATCGAGCGCCGCGACGCCTTCCTGCGCGTCGTCGCCGCGCGCCCCGCGCTCATGGGCATTCTCAATGTCACGCCCGATTCCTTTTCCGATGGCGGCAAGTTCGTCGGCCGCGACACGGCCGTCGCGCAGGCGCTGAAACTCGCCGCGGACGGCGCCGACATCATCGACATCGGCGCGGAATCGACGCGCCCCGGCCATACGCCTGTCAGCGCGGACGAGGAAATCCGTCGTCTCGCGCCCCTGCTCGACGCCCTGCTCGCCGAAGTCGACGCGCCATTTTCCATCGACACCTACAAGGCCGAGACCGCGCGCCATGCGGTCGGGCGCGGCGTGTGCGTCGTCAACGACGTCTGGGGATTGCAGCGCGATCCCGCCATGGCGGATACGATCGCGGAATTGGGCGCCGCTGTCGTCGTCATGCACAATCGCGAAAGCGCCGACCCGGCGCTCGACATTGTCGACGACATGAAGCGCTTCTTCGATCGTTCGCTCGATCTCGCGCGCAAGGCGGGCATATTGCGCGCCCATGTCATGCTCGATCCCGGCGTCGGCTTCGGCAAGACCAAGGCGCAGAACCTCGCGGCGTTGCGCGCGACCGACCGGCTCGCGGCGGAATACGGCCTGCCCGTGCTGATCGGCGTCTCGCGCAAGTCGCTGTTCGGCCTGCTGCTCGGCGCGGCGGTCGATGCGCGTCTCATCGGCACGCTCGCCGCCAATCTCGCCACGCTGGCGCGCGGCGCGCGCATCTTCCGTGTGCACGACGTCGCCGAGCATCGCGCGGCGCTCGCCGTCTGGGACGCGATCGAACATGGCTGAGCCTGTGGCGGTCGGGCTCGGCTTCGGCGCCAATATCGGCGACAGCGCCGGCACGATCGCGCGCGCCGTGCGCGAGATCGAGCGGCGCGGCGTCGGTCGCCGACTCGCCTTGTCCTCGCTCTGGCGCACGCCGCCCTGGGGACGCCTCGACCAGCCCGATTTCCTCAACGCCTGCGCGCTCTACGAAACCCGCCTCGCGCCGCGCGCGCTCCTGGCCGCGCTGAAAGGCATCGAAGTCGACCTCGGGCGCGAGGCAGGCGAGCGCTGGGGGCCGCGCGCCATCGACATCGACATTCTCTTCTATGGCGATGCGGCGCTCGACGATCCCGACCTCGTCATTCCCCATCGCGAGTTGCGCAACCGCGCCTTCGTGCTGGCGCCGCTCGCCGAAATCTGCGGCGCGCGCGTCATCGGCGGCGCGACGGTCGCGGACGCGCTCGCGCGTGTCGCGCGCGACGGTCTGTCTATAATGCATCGGGGAAACGGCTGGGCCGACCTTACGGAAGGAACGCGAGAAATGGGCGAAACGATCGAACTGACCTGCAAGGACGGGATGCGCATTTCCGCCTATCGCGCGCGCCCGCAGGGCAAGCCGCGCGGCGGCATGGTCGTGCTGCAGGAAATCTTCGGCGTGAACCATCACATTCGCGCGGTCGCCGACAAATATGCGGCGGCCGGCTATCTCGCCATTGCCCCCGCCCTGTTCGACCGCGTCGAGAAGGGCGTCGAACTCGGCTACGGCATGGAGGATCGCCCGCGCGCCATGGACCTGCGCGGCCGCACGAAGATCGAGGAGACGCTCGCCGACGTCGCAGCGGCGATCGAAGCCGCGAAGGCAGGCGGCAAGGTCGGCGTCGTCGGCTATTGCTGGGGCGGCACGCTGGCTTACGCAGCAGCCTGTCGCCTGCCGGGCGTCGTGGCGGCGGTGGGATATTACGGCGGCGGCATTGCCGGCATCGCCGGCGAGAAGCCGCGCATTCCGTCGATGCTGCACTTCGGCGAGCGCGACAAGCACATCCCGCTGACCGATGTCGAGAAGATCCGCGCCGCCCAGCCGGAGGTCCCGGTCTTCGTCTACGCCGCCGATCACGGCTTCAATTGCGACGAGCGCGAAAGCTACGACGCCACGGCCGCCGCCGAAGCGGAGCTGCGCACGATGGAATTCTTCGCAGCGGAGTTGAAGTGACGGCGAGTTGAAGTGACGGCGAATTGAAGTGACGGCGAATTGAAACAGCTTGCCGGCGCCCTCAGGCGAGAGCGCCGGCCGCCGTCATCGGCCCGAAGCGCTTACCACCAGCGATAGTAGCGCGGACGGTAGTAAAAGCGCCGGTAATAGCGCGGCCGCCAGTAACGCCGGCGCCACCGCCGACGATAATAGCGGCGATAGACGCGATAGCGCCGACGCCGCCAGCGCCGCCGGTAGCGCCATTGCGCCTTCTCGGTCTTGACCGATTCCATATCGGCGTCGGTTGCAACGGCCGGCTCGGGCCCCGCCGGCGCGACGTCGGTCGGCTTTGCCGCCGGCATCGCCTCGCTCGGCGACGCCTTGAACAGCGTCACCGCCGCAGCAAGACCGCCAAAAAGGCCAAGGAAAGATCGTCTGTCCACGTTGGCGCCCCCCTCATGGGTGGATTGACCCGCCGCTTCGCGATACTGCGCCGCGCCATGAGTCCGCGCAAGCCTGTCGAACACGACAGGTGTGCGATGGCGCACGCAGCTCACGCGATCCCGCTCGGCCAGTCCCTCTGCGCCGGGCGCATCTTCTCCCATGCGCGCGACACCTGCAGCACGCCGAGATCGTCGAAGCGACGGCCCGCGATCTGCAGGCCGATCGGAAGGCCGCCCGACGTATAGCCGCAATTGATCGAGGCGGCCGGCTGTTCCGACATGTTGTAGGGCAGCGTGAAGGCGATGTGCTCGAAGGGGCGCTGCGGATCGTCGGTCGGGCTCGGCAGTTCCGCGTCGAACGCCGGGATCGGCGCGGTGGGCGACAGCACGAAGTCGAAGCGCCGCGTCGCCGCCTCCGTCGCCTTGCGCAGCGCCATCGATTGCGCGAAGCCCGTGTAGACGTCCTGCCCGCTGAACGGCGCCGCCGATTCCGCCCAGGCGCGGATGAAGGGCAGGATCTTCGCCTTGCGCTCCTCCGGCAGCGCCTTGATGTCGGCAAAGGCGCGCGCGCGCCAGAACCTGTCCTGCCCGTCGAGCATGTCGCGCGTCATGAACGGCGCGAGCGGCTCGACGATGGCGCCGGCCGCCTCGAAGGCGCGCGCCGCCGCCTCCACCGCCGCGCGCACGTCCGGGTCGACCGGCAGGCCGACGCCGGCGTCGAGATGCAGGCCGATGCGCAGGCCCTTCACCTCCCGGTCGAGCGCGCCCCAGTCGATCTCCTCGTAGGGCAGGCTCATGTGGTCGCGCGCATCGGGCAGGCTCAGCGCCTGCATGAACAGCGCGGCGTCGGCGACGCTGCGCGTCATCGGCCCGGCGACGCGCCCCTGGAAGGGCGGGTCGATGGGAATGCGCCCCAGGCTCGGCTTCAGCGTGAATATGCCGCACCAGCCGGCCGGCAGCCGCACCGAGCCGCCGATGTCGGTGCCGATGTGCAGGGGCCCGTAGCCGGCGGCGGCGGCGGTTCCCGCGCCGCTCGACGAACCGCCCGGCGTCTTCGTCCGGTCCCAGGGGTTGCGGGTCAGCTTGTGGAAGCTCGACTTGGAGGAGGACAGCATGCCGTAGTCCGGCATGGTCGTGCGCGCGAAAATCACCGCGCCCGATTCCCGCGACCGCGCCGCCGGCGGCGCGTCGGCGGGCGAGGGGACAAGCTCGCTGGCCGCCGTCCCCAAGGGCATGGCGACCCCCTTCGTGGCGATGTTTTCCTTGATCGTCAGCGGGACGCCGTCGATCGGGCCGAGCGGCGCGCCCTTGCGCCAGCGCGCCTCGGACTCGCGCGCGACGGCCCGCGCGCCCTCGAAATCCGCGGCCCAGAGCGCCATCAGGCGCGGCTCGAGGGCCTCGGCGCGCGCGATGACGGCCTCCAGCGCCTCGACCGGCGAGAGGGCGCCGCTCGCATAGGCGCGGCGCAGGTCGCAAGCGGACATGTCGGCAGGGTTCATCGGCGGCTCCTGGATTGCGTCGGCTATCTTACTGAATCCTGCGGACGAATGGGCGAGGGGGGCGGGATCGCGGAAGCAATTGCTTAATCAACTTGCGGCATTCTGGCTTGGCGCGGGTGGCCAGATCTCCGCCAAGTCTTTCTCCTGTCAGAGAAATTTGTCATGGCGACTGTTGCTATCGTTGACGATCGCGTAACGAACAGGAACATTTTTTCCAAGCTCGCCGCCTCGATCGCGCCCGACATCGAGGTGCATTCCTTCGGCAATCCGCGCGAGGCGCTGGACTGGCTTGCCGAGAACCCGGCCGACCTCGTCGTCACCGACTACAAGATGCCGGAGATGAACGGCGCGGACTTCGTGCGCGCGCTGCGCACGATCAAGAGCGCCGTGGACATTCCGGTCGTCGTCATCACCGTCTACGAGGAGCGCTCCTATCGCTTGCGGGCGCTGGAGGCGGGCGCCACCGACTTCCTCAATTCGCCCGTCGACCATCACGAATTCATCACGCGCACGCGCAACCTGCTCGCGCTGCGGCGCCACCAGAAGCTGCTCGCCGAGCGCGCCGACACGCTGGCGCAGGAGCTTGCCGACAGCGAGCGCTCGCGCGAGCGCGCGATCCGCGATTCGATCGAGCGCCTCGCCCAGGTGATCGACACGCTGCCGGTGCTCATCAGCGCGGTCGACCGCGAGGGCCGCACGCTGTTCGTCAACGCCTTCGAGACGGATTTCTTCGGCGTCGACCCCTCGGCAGCCGTCGGCCGCCCGCTCGGCGAACTGATCGGCAAGGCGAACGCCGAGCGCAGCAAGACGCTGGATCAGCTCGTCTTCACCACCGGCCGCGCCCTGCCGGCGTTCGAGGAGAACCTGACCAGCGCCGACGCGCGCCGGCGCAGCTTCCTCACCACCAAGACGCCGCTGCGCGACCACACCGGCGCGGTCAGCGGCGTGCTGACCAGTTCGCTCGACATCACCGCGCACAAGCGTACGGAAGAGCACCTGCGCTATCTCGCCCATCACGATCCGCTGACATCGCTGCCGAACCGCACGCTGCTGTCCGAAAAGCTGCGCGGCGCGATCGCGCGCGCGCGGCGCGGCGACAAGATATTCGCCCTGCACCTCATCGACCTCGACGGCTTCAAGGCCGTCAACGACGTCTACGGCCATTCCGTCGGCGACCGTTTCCTGCAGGGCATCGGCGGGCGGCTGCGCGAGGTCGTGCGCGAACGCGACACGCTGGCGCGTCTCGGCGGCGACGAATTCGCCATCCTGCAGTCCGAAGTCGGATCGAACTACGACGTCGCGGAATTTTCCGCGCGCATTTGCGAGGCGATCGCGGCCTTTGCCGATCCCGAGACGCCGCAGATGAAATCCACCGCCTCCATCGGCGTCGCCATTCATCCCAACGACGGCGCCGATCCGGAAGAACTGCTCCGCAACGCCGACCTCGCCATGTACAAGGCCAAGGCCGAGGGCGGCAACGCCTATTGCCTGTTCGCCGCCGACATGCAGGCGCGCGCGCGCAGCGCCATGAGCCTTGAAGCGGACCTGCGCATGGCGCTCGCCAACGACGAGTTCGTGCTCTACTACCAGCCGCAGTTCGACGTCGCCACGAACACGATCATCGGCGTCGAGGCGCTGCTGCGCTGGAACCGGCCGGGCGTCGGCATCGTCGGCCCCGGCGCCTTCCTGCCGCAGGCCGAGGAGAACGGCCTCATCATTCCGATCAACGAATGGGTGCTGCGCAAGGCCTGCGCCGACGCGCGCATCTGGCAGCGCGACGGCTTCCCGATGTTCCGCGTCGCCGTCAACATGTCGCCCATCCAGTTCCGCAAGAAGAACGTGCCGCTGCAGGTCGCGCGCATCCTCTCGGAAACCGGCCTCGATCCGCGACGGCTCGAACTCGAGCTCACCGAGAACATCGTCATGCAGGACATCGACGCGGTGGCCAACGACCTGCGCGAACTCAATCGTCTCGGCATCTCGATCGCCATCGACGATTTCGGCACCGGATATTCCTCGCTGAGCTACATCAAGAAGCTGCCGGTGCAGCGCATCAAGATCGATCAGAGCTTCGTCCGCAACATGACGCAGGACCCCAACGATTCCGCGATCGTGCGCGCGATCATCACGCTCGGCCGCAGCCTCGGGCTCGACGTGGTGGCCGAAGGCGTCGAGACGCCCAAGCATCTTCAGGGATTGCGCGAGATCGGTTGCGAGATCGTGCAGGGCTTCCTGCTCGGCCGGCCCGCGCCCTTCGAGGACGTATCGGCGCTGTTCGTGCAGCCGGGCCAGCTCGCCAGGTCGGCCTAGTCCAGATGCGCGCCGACGTCTCGTTTCTCGATTCCCTCCCCGAAACCGAAGAGCAATGGGCGGAGAACGAGCGCCAGATGGCGATCAACAGAATGGTCATCACGACCATCCTGTTCGGCGCGGTCAGCCTCTTCGCGCACGACCCGGCTTCGATCGGCTCCGGCTTCATGGCCGGCGCCTACCTCGTCTATCTCGCGCTCGCCGCCACCTTCTTCATGCATGTCCGCATATGGCCGCGCGCGCGCGCGTGGCGGCGCGTGGCGATCCTGGGCTCCGACATCTGCGCGCTCAGCTACGTCGGCTACAACGCCGGGCCCGCTTACGTCGGGCTGCTCTACCCCGGCTATCTGCTCATCATCTACGGCTTCGGCTTTCGCTACGGCGTGAAGTGGATCGTCGCCTCCGGCCTGATGTCGATCGTCGCCGTCGGCCTCGTCGTCCGCCTGTCGCCGCTCTGGCGCGACAACGATCTGCTCGCGGGCGGCCTGATCATCGGCCTCATCATCATCCCCGCCTACGCGCTCAATCTGGTGCGCAATCTCTGGCAGGCCAAGGCGAAGGCGGAGGATTCGAGCCGCGCCAAGAGCATGTTCGTCGCCGCCGTCAGCCACGACCTGCGCACGCCGCTCAACGCGATCATCGGCCTCGGCGATATTCTCGCCGCCTCCAAATTGCCGCGTGAAGAATCCGACATGGCGCGGATGATCGGCCAGGCCGGGCGTTCGCTGCTCGGCCAGATCGACTCGATCCTCGATTTCTCGCGTCTGGAAATGGGCCGGCAATCCACCGTGCGCGACAGGGTCGACCTGTTCAGGATGCTGCGTTCGACCCGCGAATTGCTCGACGTGTCCGCGCAGGCCAAGGGCGTGCGGCTCTTGCTGCGCATCGACATGCCGACGCCGCGCTGGATCCTCACCAATGAGCGCCACGTGCGCGACAGTCTGGTCAATCTCGTCGGCAACGCCATCAAGTTCACGCCCGCCGGCTATGTCGAGATCGCGGTGCGGTCCGAGCGTCTGTCCAACGGACGCGTGCGCCTTCGCTTCGAAGTCCGCGATTCCGGCATCGGCATGGGCGCCGACGAGCAGGCGCGCATCTTCGACCGTTTCACGCAGGCCAACGAAGGCATCCGCGAGACATACGGCGGTTCGGGACTGGGCCTCGCCATCGCCAAGCAACTGGTCGCCGGGCTCGGCGGCGAAATTCGGGTCGCCAGCGCCAAGGGCGTAGGCAGCGTGTTCTCGTTCGAGTTCGAGGCGGAAATCGCCGCGACCGGCGAGGACGCCGCCACGCTGCGCCGGGACGCCGTCTATCTCGGCCGGGACCCGCGAGTGATCGAGCTGGCGCAATCCGTCGGTCTTTCGCTCGCAAGCGCGGCGACGCCGCCCGCGTCCGACGCTCCGGGCCTCGTCGTCGCCGATCTGCGCTCCGCGGAGGCGAACGCCGAGGGAAGCGCTTCGGCGCTGATCGATACCGTCGGACGACGCGGCGCGATCTTCCTTGTCGACGATGCGAGCCGTCTCGATCTGCACGGTCGCGCAGCCGGATGTTCGGTCGCGCTGCGCTGGCCCTGCGACCCGCACGTCTTCGGCGATGCGGTCTTCCTCGTGGCCGGCGAAGAAAAGCCCGAGACGCTTCAGATCGAGCAGGCGCACGGCCCGACGCGCGATCTTTCGATCCTCGTCGCGGAAGACAACAAGACCAACCAGAAGGTCATCGGCAAGATGCTGTCGCTCGTCGGGCGCGAAGCCACGATCGTCGACGACGGCCATGCGGCGCTCGACATTCTTGCGCGCGAGCAATTCGATGTCGTCCTGATGGATATCAACATGCCGCGCGTCGATGGCATCGAGGCGACGCGCCGCCTGCGCATCTTCGAGCGATCGCTGGGCAGGCGAACGCCGGTCATCGCCTTGACCGCCGACGTCACGGACGAGACGCGAGCCCGCTGCATCGCCGTCGGCATCGACGATTGCATCACCAAGCCGATCGACCTTCCCAGATTGCTCGCCGCCATCGACCGACTACTGGTCGACCGCGGCGTCTCGCCCCTGTCGGTCCGCAGCGACGAGGAGAACGCTTCCCCGGAGCTGGACGTATCGTCGCACGCTGACGAAACGACCGACGATTGCGCTGGTCGGGACCACATCAGCGCCGGCGCGCTCGCCGATCTCGAGCGCCTGGGCGGCGCGGATTTCGTGCGCGAGGTCGCAAGCCAGTTCGTCGCCGACGCCGCGCTGATCCTGAAGGAGCTCGCCGCCGCCGCGCAGGACGGCGACGTCGAGAAATTCCGCGACGAGGCTCACGCCCTGCGGTCGTGCTCGGCCAATGTCGGCGCGCAATCCATCTACAGCCTGTGCTTGTCCTGGCGGCAGATCAGCCCGCAGGAATTCGCGGCCGAGGGTCGCGTCTATGTCGAGAAGCTCGAGCAGGAATACGAGAAGGCGCGCCTGGGCCTCGCGCCCTATATCGATCAAGCGGCCTGAGCGGCGCGCAGCGCGTCACCCCTTCCAGCTTTCCGCCGTCAACGCCCTGCGAAATTCCGTCGCGGCCGCATCGAGCTCGTCTCCGCGCGCGAGCGCCGCCTGACCGGGATCGTCGAGACGGGCCATCGCCGCGAGCGCCGCATCGTCCGCGATCTGCGACGGCGCGACGCGCGATCTACGCGCGATCTGCGCGCGCAATTCCTTCAGGCGCGCAAAGCGCCGCGCCTGATCGACCGTCAGAATCTGCGCATCGTCGGCTGCGACCGCCGGCGCGGCCTGCCCGGCCGGCGTCGCTTCGTCGGCGTCCGCATTCGCGTCGTGCGACGCCAATAGCCGCACGACGCGCCGGGCGACGGCGCCGCGCGCCGCCCGCGCCAGCGCGTGTGGCGTGCGCAGCCAGACGAGACGCCGCCGGCAATTGTCGCAATGCCCGCAGGCGCCGCTCTCCTCGCCGAGATAGGACAGGACGGCGCGCCATCGGCAATCGAAGCCGCGCGCGAAATTTCCGATCGCCTCGACCTCGTCGGCGCGCATTGCGTGCGACGTTTCCAGGTCGGGCGCGCCGTGCGCGGCCCAGGCCATGCGCGACACGAAGGCGACGGCTTCGGCCGGCAGGCCGTCGCGGCCGGCGCGGCCGATCTCCTGGTAATAGGCCTCGATCGAATGCGGCAGGTCGGCATGGCAGACGAAACGCACGTCCTTCTTGTCGATGCCCATGCCGAAGGCGATGGTCGCCACCATGACGCTGTCGGGGCGCGCGAGAAATTCGTCCTGGTTGGCGCTGCGCGTCGCGGCGTCGAGGCCCGCGTGATAGGGCAGGGCGGCGACGCCGTTCGCCGCGAGCGCGCGCGCGAGCTGGTCGGTCGCGGCGCGCGAGCCGCAATAGACGATGCCGCTTTCTCCCTGACGCCTGCGGATGACGCCCGCGACGTCGGTGAGCGTGTGGCCGCGTCGGCGGACGGAGATCGCTATATTCGGTCGTTTGAAGGACTGGACGAAGGTTCGCGGCGCGCGGTGGAACAGCAGGCTCTTGATATCCTCGCGCGTGCGCGGCGCGGCGGTCGCGGTGACCGCGATCGTCTGCGGCGCGCCGAAGCGGCGGGCGATCTCGCCGATGCGGGCATAGTCGGGACGAAAATCGTGTCCCCAGCGCGACACGCAATGCGCCTCGTCGATGGCGAGCAGCTTCGGCTTCATGCGCGCCAGCATGTCGATCGTGTCGTCGAGCGCGAGCCGCTCGGGCGCGACATAGAGCAGCTTGATGCGGCGCGTCTCGATCATCGCGAGCGTCGTCGCATTGTCCTCGGGCTCGTTGCCGGAATTCAGCGCGCCGGCCGCCACGCCCTTCGCGCGCAAAGCCGCGATCTGGTCGCGCATCAGCGAGATCAGCGGCGAGACGACGACGACGGGCGCGACGCCGACAAGCGCCGGCAATTGGTAGAGCAGCGACTTGCCCGCGCCCGTCGGCATCAGCGCGAAGACGTCGTCGCCCGCCAGAACCGCCTCGACGATCTCGCGCTGGCCGGGGCGAAATCCGGCGAAGCCGAAGACGCGCCGCAGCGCCGCCTCGGCGTCCGCAACAGTGGAGCGCGCGCGTCTATTTGGCACGGATGGAAAGACCCGCGACCATCAGGTGAACCTCGTGCGCCGCCGCCGCGACCGCCTGATGCAGAAACCCGGCCTCGTCGCGAAAGCGCCGGGAAAGCTCGTTGTCCGGCACGATGCCGAGGCCGACCTCGTTCGAGACGACGAGCGTCGGCGCGCGTCGCGCCGCAAGCGCTGCGGCCAGCGCGGCGCGCTCGGCGGGAAGATCCGCGTCCGCGAGCAGGCGATTGGTGAGCCACAGCGTGAGGCAGTCGATAAGCACGGGCGCGTCGGGCGGCGCGTCGCGCAAGGCCCCGCAGAGATCGTGCGGCGCGTCGATCGTGCGCCAGCGCGCATCGCGTCGCGCGCGATGCATGTCGATGCGCGCGCGCATCTCGTCGTCGAAAGCCTGCGCTGTGGCGATGTAGACCCACGGCGGCGGCAGCGCCGTCACGCGCGCCTCGGCGAACGTGCTCTTGCCCGAGCGCGCGCCGCCGATGACGAAGACCAGATTGGCGTTTCGTGCTTGCGTCATCGCGCCGGCCTCTCTGTCGCCAGCGCCGCTTCGACGCGCGGCCATTCCTCATCGGCCGGAATGCCGAAGCGCAGCCAATGCGGAGCGGCGGAAAAACGGCGGACATGAATGCCGGCCTGTCCGAGCGCGTCCGCGATAGCTTGCGCGCGCGCGTGCGCGGCGAGCCGGAACAGCGACGTTCCGCCGACGATTTCAAAGCCCGCCGCGACGAGCGAAGCGTCGAGGCGCCCGGCGCTTTCCGCGAGGCGCCGCCGCGCGGCGTCGCGCCATGCGTGATCGGATAGCGCCTGCCGGCCGATTTCGATCGCGGGCCCCGAGACCGGCCACGGGCCCATTTCGGCGCGCAATTCCGCCGCGAGTTCGGTGGGCGCGACGGCGAAGCCGAGACGCAGGCCGGCAAGTCCATAAGCCTTGCCGAAGGAGCGCAGAACGATTGCGCCGATGTCGGCGGCCTCGTCCGCAATGCTCGCGCCGGGCGAGAAATCCGCGAAGGATTCGTCGACGACGAGCCGCGTAGCGCCGCGCCAGCGCCACAAGCGTCTCGCGCGCGACGACGCGGCCGGTCGGGTTGTTCGGATTGACGATGACGCCGATATCGCAGTCGGCGAGTTCGGCGGGCGACGCGCACAGCGTGACGTCGCGCCCGGCGCGCCGCCAGCTCAGCGCGTGTTCCTCGTAGGTCGGTCCGAGCACGCCGATACGGCGCCCCGCCAGCAGGCGCGGCAAGATCTGGATCAGCGCCTGCGCGCCGGGCGCGGCGACGACAGCGCGCGCATCGCTCGCGCCATAGGCCTGCGCGGCGGCCGCCTCCAGCGCGGCGCGCGCGCCGGGCTCCGGCAGCCGCTGAAGGCAGTCCTTCGCCAGCGGACCGGCGGGCCAGGGATGCGGATTGATGCCGGTCGACAGGTCGATCCACGGTTCCGGCGCGCGCGAAAAGCGCCGGCGCGCGGCGCAAAGATCGCCGCCGTGCTCCAGCGCGAATTGTTTGTCCGGTCCGGGTCGCGTTTGCAACATCCGCCCTTCTTACAGGAGCGCGCCGGCGCCCGAAACTTGACGCGCTGTCACGGCCCGCTACAGCCATGCCATGGAGCTGACGGAAAACATCGGTCTCGCGCTCGCCGCCCTTCTGCTGGAGGCGCTCGTCGGCTATCCGGCCTGGCTCTATGGCGCGATCGGGCATCCCGTAAGCTGGATCGGCGGTGTCATCGGTCTTGCCGAGCGCAGGCTGAACCTGCCGGAGCGCGCGGCGCAGGACCGTCGCGCGCGCGGCGCGGTCTTCATGATCGGCCTGCTTTTCGTGGTCGGCTTCGGCGCGCTCTGGCTGCATCTTGCGCTCGGCGTCTCGATTGTCGGGCAGGCGGCTCTCGCGCTCGCCGCCTCCACGCTCATCGCGCAGCGCAGCCTCCATGCGCATGTCCGCGATGTCGCTGACGGTCTCGAGCGCTCGCTCGAAGACGGCCGCATCGCGGTGGCGCGCATCGTCGGCCGCAATGTCGAGGAGCTGGACGAAGCCGGCGTGTCGCGCGCGGCGATAGAAAGCCTCGCCGAGAATTTCTCAGACGGAATCGTCGCTCCGACCTTCTGGCTCGCGCTTCTCGGCCTGCCGGGCGCGGCGCTCTACAAGGCGATCAATACCGCCGACAGCATGATCGGCCACAAGACCGCGCGCTATCGCGACTACGGATTCGCCGCGGCGAAGATCGACGATGTCGCCAACTGGCCGGCCGCGCGCATCGCCGGCGCGCTGATCGTCGCCGCCGCGGCCTTCGGGCGCGAGACTTTCCCGCTGCGCGGCTGGCGCGTCATGCTGCGCGACGCCGGCAAGCACGCCTCGCCCAACGCCGGCTGGCCGGAGGCGGCGATGGCCGGCGCGCTGCATGTGCGGCTCGGCGGCCCGCGCGCCTATGGCGGCAATGTCGTGGACGGCGCATGGCTCGGCGACGCCGAGGCGCCCGTCGACCGAAAGACCATCCGGCGCGCGCTGAAACTCTACCGCCGCGCGCTCGTCCTGCAGTTTCTCGCGCTCGCCTTCATCGCCGCCTTGCTGGTATGAGAGCGAAACAGGAGCCCGCATGACCGACAAGACCCGGATACTCGTCTGCGTGAAATGCCGCGCGGCGGGCGAACCCAAGGGGCCGATCGAGGACCGCATGGGCTCGCATCTCTACCGCGAGTTGCGCGCCGCCGCCGCCAGGACGGAGGATGTCGCGGTCGAGCCCGTCGAATGCTTCAAGGTCTGCACGCGGCCGGTGACCATCGCTTTGGTCGCGGACGGCAAGTGGACGCAGATGTACGGCGACTTCCCGCTGGGCTCGGCCTCCGAAATCCTCGACGCCGCGCGTCATTATGCGCGCATGGAAGACGGGATCATTCCCAAGGAGGAGCTGCCGCCCGCCCTGAAGCTCGGCCAGATCGCGCGCCTGCCGCCGCTGGGCTGACTATTCCGCTTCCATCATCGCGCGCTCGTCCGGCGTCACGTCCGGCATGATCCCGAACCAGTCGCGGAAGGCGGGACGGGCCTGCTGGATCAACATGCCGAGCCCGTCGACCGCGACATTGCCGCGCGCCCGCGCCGCCGCCAGCAGCGGCGTCTCGAGCGGCGTGTAGACGATGTCGTTGACGAGCGCGCCCTTCGGCAGGGCGTCGAGCGCGATGTCGAGCGACGGCTGGCCGACCATGCCGTTGCTGGTGGTGTTGACGAGCAGCGCGGCGCCGGCGAGCGCCTCGGACCGTTCCTGCCAGCGCAGCGCCTTCACCTCTCGGTCCGAAATCGCGCGACGAAGGCTTCCGCGCGTTCGAGCGTGCGGTTGACGACGCGCACTTCCGGCGCGCCGTCCTCGATCAAGCCGTAGACGACGGCGCGCGCCGCCCCGCCCGCGCCCAGCACCACGGCGGGCCCGCTAGCTCGCGCGCCAGCCCGGCGCCTGCGCGCGCAAGGATTCCATGAAGCCGAAGACGTCGTAGTTGCAGGCCGCGAGCGACCCGTCCTGCTGCACGACGACGCAATTGGCCGCGCCGATCGCCTTCGCCGCGGGGTCGACGCGATCTGCGATGCGCACCGACCTCCTCCTTGTGCGGCAGGGTGACGTTGCAGCCGGCGAAATTGAGCGCGGGCAGCGCGCGCAGCGCTGCCTCCAGCCTGCCGGGCTCGACCGGCAGCGGCGCGTAATAGCCGGAAAGACGGAAGCGCTTCAGCCAGGCATTGTGCAGCCGCGGCGAGCGCGAATGCATGACGGGCCAGCCCATGACGCCGGCAAGGCGGAAATCTGCGGGATGCGACATGAGCTTCGCTTAGCCGAGGACGCCAGTCTTTTCCAGTCGCGTGACAGCCATGCCCGGAGCGCAATTGCAGAAGCCTGCATATGCAGATATCGTCCGGACATGGCTTCCGCGTCCCTTGCCCCGAACGTCTGCACCGCCGCGCGCGTGCGAAAGGCGAGCCGCCGCATCTCGCAGATCTACGATCGCGAACTCGCGCCGCACGATCTCACGGTCACGCAATTCGGCCTGCTCGTGCAATTGCGCGCCGCGCCCGGCGCCGCCATCGGCGCGCTCGCCGAGAGCATGGTGATGGACGCCACGACGCTCTCGCGCAACCTGCGCCCGCTGGAGCGACGCGGTCTCGTGACGGCGGAGGCGGACAAGGACGACGGTCGTGTGCGCAAGCTGAAATTGACCCCGGCCGGCAGGGCGACGCTCGAGCGCGCCATGGCCGGCTGGCGCGCCGCCCAGGACCAGATCGCGACGGCGCTCGGCGTCGACGAGACGAAGGCGCTCAACGCCGCGCTCGACCGCGCGCTCGACCGGCTGGCGGGCTGAACGCGGCCATATCCCACAAAGGCGAACGAGACCCTCATGCTTGCGCCCAACGCACAGAACCCGCTGCTGTCGGGCCCGATCCTGCCGACGCTGATGCGCCTGTCGCTGCCCAACATGGGCGCGATGGTGGCGACCTCGCTCGTCGCCATCGCCGAGACTTCGTATGTCGGCATACTCGGCACGCCGGCGCTGGCGGGCCTCGCGCTCGTCTTTCCCTTCGTCATGCTGCAGCAGATGATGTCCGGCGGCGCCATGGGCGGCGGCGTGTCGTCCTCCATCGCGCGCGCGCTCGGCGCAAACGATGTCGCGCGCGCCAATGCGCTGGCGCTGCATGCGAGCTTCATCGGCCTGTCGGCCGGCCTCGTCATGGCGCTGGTCATCTTCCTGTTCGGGCCGGCGATCTTCGCGCTGCTCGGCGGTCGCGACGCGGCGCTCGGCGAGGCGATCGCCTATGCGCGCGTCTACGCCTTCGCCGCCTTCTTCGTCTGGGCGATGAACACGCTGGCCTCGATCGTGCGCGGTTGCGGCAACATGCGCGTGCCGTCCGCCACGATCTTCGTCGCCGCGCTCGCGCAGATCGTCGTCGGCGGCGCGCTCGGCCTCGGGCTCGCCGGCCTGCCGCGCCTCGGCATGGCGGGCGTCGCCACGGGCCAACTCGTGGCCTTCGGCGGCGCATCCGTGTTCCTTGCTTTTTTCCTCATGTCCGGCCGCGCGCGCGTCACGCTGGCGCCATCGGCCTTCAGGCCCGACGGCGCGCTGTTCCGCGACATCCTGCGCGTCGGCGGCCTCGCCTGCATCTCGCCGCTGCAGACCGTCGCCACCGTCCTCATCCTCACGCGCCTCGTCGCGCATTTCGGCACGTCGGCGCTGGCGGGCTACGGCATCGGCTCGCGGCTCGAATTCCTGCTCATCCCCATCGCCTTCGCCATCGGCGTGGCCTGCGTGCCGATGGTCGGCATGGCCATCGGCGCCGGCAATGTTTCTCGCGCACGACGGGTCGCGTGGACGGGCGGGCTCGTGTCGGCGGTCATGCTCGGCATCGTCGGCCTGTTCTTCGCGGCCTTCCCGCATCTGTGGTCGCGCATGTTCACCAGTGACGCCAACGTGCTCGAATCCGCGCGCATCTATCTCGTCTGGTCGGGCCTCGCCTATTTCTTCTATGGCATGGGGCTCTGCCTCTATTTCGCCTCGCAGGGCGCGGGCAAGGTGCTGGGCCCCGTGCTCGCCGGCACGATCCGCCTTGCCGTCGTCATCGCCGGCGGCCTGTGGCTCGCCTCGTGGGACGCGCCGCAATGGACGATGTTCGTCGTCGTCGGCCTGTCGATGCTGGCCTATGGCGCGGCGACGGCGGGGTTCGTGTGGATGACGCCGTGGGGGAAGAAAGCGTAGGCGCATCTGTCATCCCGGCCGAAGCGAAGCGGAGAGCCGGGATCCAGGACGACAGCCTTTCCTGCTGGATCCCGGATCGCCTGCTGTGCAGGCGTCCGGGATGACGGTCCGAGCTAATACGCCACACAAATCTTGCCGAAATGCCCCGCGCCCTTCATGCAGCGCAGCGCGTCGGGAACTTCGGCGAACGAAAACGTCTTGTCGATCACCGGCCTCATGCCGGCCTCGTCGATCGCCGCGACCATCTGCTCGAACATTTCGCGCGAGCCGACCGAGAGCCCGATCATCCGCAAATTCTTGCCGAACAAGGTCGGCATGGCGATCTGCTGCGAGAAGCCGGAGAGCACGCCGATCACCTCGATGCGGCCGCCGACCTTCGCTGCTTCGAGCGATTGATTGAGCGTGCCGGCGCCGCCGACCTCCACGACATGATCGACGCCCGCCCCGCCGGTCAGCGCCAATGCGGCCTTCGCCCATTCCGGCGTCGCCTTGTAGTTGATCGTCTCGTCCGCGCCCAAAGCTTTCGCGCGCGCCAGCTTTTCGTCGGAGGAGGAGGTGACGATGACTTTCGCGCGCGCCATCTTGGCGAATTGCAGCGCGAAGATCGATACGCCGCCCGTGCCCTGTACGAGCACGGTCTCGCCCGCCTTCAACTCGCCTTCCACCATCAGCGCGCGCCAGGCGGTGAGGCCCGCGCAGGGAAGCGTGGCGGCCTCCTCGAACGACCATCCCTTCGGAACGGGCGACACGGCTTCCGCCTTGGCGACGAATTCTTCCTGCAATACGCCGGGCAGCGGCCCGCCGAGCGGGCGCGAGCGTTTTTGCGCATCGGGCCGCCCGTCGATCCAGCCCTCGAAGAACATCGGACAGACGCGATCGCCGATCTTCACGCGCGAAACGCCTTCGCCCACGGCGATCACTTCGCCCGCGCCATCGGAGAACGGGATGAGCGGCAGGCGGCGCGTGCCGCCCATGCCCTGCACGGTCAGCAGGTCGCGGTAATTGACCGAGGCCGCGCGCATGCGGATCAGCACCTCGCCCGCGCCCGGCTTGCGCGCGTCCGTCTCGATCATCCTGAGATGATCGATCCCCCATTCGTCTTCGACTTGCCATGCGCGCATGAAAATCATTCCGCCGCGGCGGCGCGCGCGACGACCATGTTCGCCATGCGCCGCGTGATGATGGCTTCGGCGTCCGCGACGATGCGGTCGACCAGGTCCTTCACGCTCGGAATGTCGTGGATGAGGCCCTGCACCATGCCGGCCGACCAGATGCCGGCGTCGACGTCGCCGCTCTCCAGCCCCGCGCGCCCGCGCACGCCGGCGACGAGGTGCTTGACCTCCTCGAATTTCGCGCCGCGCTTCTCGGCCGCGACCACTTCCATGCTGACCGCGTTCTTTGCGACACGCGCGGTATTGTGCATGGTGCGGAAGATGAGTTCGGTGGCGCGCTCGTCGTTGGCCACCATCTGCTGCTTGAACGCTTCATGGATCGGCGCTTCCTTGGTGGCGCAGAAGCGTGTGCCCATGTTGACGCCGTCGGCGCCGAGCGCCAGCGCCGCTGCAAGCCCGCGCCCGTCGCCGAAACCGCCAGATGCGATCATCGGAATGGTGATCTTGTCGGCGGCGCAGGGGATGAGGATGAGGCCGGGAATGTCGTCCTCGCCGGGATGGCCCGCGCATTCGAAACCGTCGATGGAGATCGCGTCGACGCCCATGCGCTGTGCGGAGACGGCGTGGCGCACGGCGGTGCATTTGTGGATGACCTTCACGCCATGCGCCTTGAAATCGTCGACATGCTCCTGCGGCTTGTAGCCCGCCGTCTCCACGATCTTCACGCCGCCCTCGATGATCGCGCGCCGGTATTCGGCATAGGGCGGCGGATTGATGGAAGGCAGGATGGTGAGGTTCACGCCGAACGGCCTGTCCGTCATCTCGCGGCAGCGCCTGATCTCCTTCACGAGATCTTCGGGCGTGGGTTGCGTCAGCGCGGTGATGAAGCCGAGCGCGCCGGCATTCGCCACGGCGGCGACCAGTTCCGCGCGCCCCACCCATTGCATGCCGCCCTGCACGATCGGGTGCTGCACGCCGAACATTTCGGTGAAACGGGTCTTGAGCATGTGTTCCTCCTTCTATGTCGTCATTGCGAGGAGCGCTTCTCGAAGTCGGATATATCCGACTTCGCAATTTGCGACGAAGCAATCCATCCCCGCAACTGGATCAATACTCGGGGATGGATTGCTTCGCTTTCAGACGAAGTCGGCAACAGCCGACTTCTGTCGAGCTCGCAATGACGGCTACTTTCCCTTGAACCGCGCAGCCCGCTTCTCCAGAAACGCCGCCACGCCTTCCTCTGAAATCCTCCGACGCGCCCGCGATGCGCTGCGTCCGGTACTCGAGGTCCAGTTGCTCCTCGAAAGTGTTCTCCGTCGAATCCCAGTAGAGCCCGCGGATCAACCCCAGCGCGCGCGTCGGTCCGCTCGCTAACTCGCGCGCGACCTTCATCGCTTCGTCGAGCGCGGCGCCGTCGTCCACGACGCGATTGATCAGGCCCCAGGCGAGCGCCTTCTCCGCCGGCAGCTTCTCGCCGAGCAGCGACAGTTCCATCGCGCGCGCGACGCCGATGCGGCGCGGCAGCAGCCATGTCGAGCCGACGTCGGGCACGAGCCCGATGCGCCGGAACGCCTGCAGGAAATAGGCGCTGCGCGCCGCGATGACGATGTCGCCGGTGAGCGCCAGCGCCATGCCGCCGCCGGCCGCCGCGCCGTTGACGGCGGTCACGACGGGGCAGTGCAACCGCCGCAGCCGCCGCAATAGCGGATGCCAGTGCGTCTCCAGCACGATGCCGGCGGGCTTGGCCTTGCCGGCTCCACGCTCTTTCAGGTTGGCGCCGGAACAGAAGGCCGTTCCGGCGCCGGTGATAACCAGACAACGTACGCCGCTCGCCTCGTCCTCGACGATGTCGAGCGCGGCCAGAATGTCGTCGAGCATCGGCTCGCCGGCGGCGTTCATCACATCGGGATCGTTCAGCGTCAGGACCGCGACGCTGTTGTCGATCTCGATCCTGACGCGTGAAAAGTCCATCACTCGCCCCGGAATTTCGCCGGCCGCTTCTCGAGGAAGGCGGTCACGCCTTCCTTGAAATCGGCCGTGGCGCCTGCGACGCGCTGCGTGCGGAATTCGAGGTCGAGCTGTTCCTCGAAAGTGTTTTCCGGGCTGTCCCAGTAGAGGCCGCGGATCAGCGCCAGCGCCTTGGTCGGGCCGTTCGCCAATTCCTTGGCCATCTTCTTCGCTTCGCCCATCAGCTCCGCGTCGTCGTACACGCGATTGATCAGGCCCCATTCCAGCGCCTTTTCCGCCGGCAGCTTCTCGCCGAGCAGCGACAGCTCCATCGCGCGCGCCGTGCCGACGAGACGCGGCAGCATCCAGGTCGAGCCCGCGTCCGGCACGAGGCCGATGCGACGGAACGCTTGCAGGAAGTAGGCGGACTTCGACGCGAGCTTGAGGTCGCCCATCAGCGACAGGCTCATGCCGGCGCCCGCGGCCGCGCCGTTGATCGCGGTCAGCATGGGGCAATGCAGGCGGCGCATGCGGCGCAGCAGCGGATGGTAGTGGCTTTCCAGCACCGAGCCGGCGTTGGTCTTCTTCGACGTCGACGTGTTGCGTCCCTGCAGGTTCGCGCCGGCGCAAAAACCCTTGCCGGCGCCGGTCATGACGACGCAGCGCACGCCATTGTCGCGGTCCTCGATGAAGTCGAAGGCCTCGATCAGGCCTTCGAGCATGTCGACCGAAATGGCGTTCATGACTTCGGGATGATTGAGCGTCAGCACGGCGACGCCGTCCTCGACTTCCACTTTCACGCGATTGAAATCAGACCATTGGTGTTTCCTCGCTTCAGTTCATCGCTCATCCGCGAGGAGCGAAGGCGACGCGGCGATCCGATGCCCCGCAATCTGGATCAAGTCTCGGTCGGATGGCATCTCGCTTCGCCTCCGCTCGCAATGGAGCGGATTGTCACAATTCCCATTTCCGCGAACTGCTTCTTGCGCGGCCCCATGAAGCCGAACAGATAGCCTGCGACCTTGCGCATCTGGATTTCCTCCGAGCCTTCGGTGATGCGGTAGCGGCGGTGGTGGCGGTAGATGTGCTCGAACGGCTTGTGGCGCGAATAGCCGATGCCGCCGTGCACCTGGATGGCGCGATCGGCGGCCTGGCCGCACAGGCGGTTCGCCCAGTAATTGCACATCGAGACCTTGTCGGAGAGCTTGTGCTCGAGGCCGGCGCGCTCCGTGCGGTCCATCTCCCACGCGGTCTTGCGGATCAGCAGGCGCAGCATTTCGGCCTGCGTCGCCAGTTCGACCAGCGGGAACTGGATCGCCTGGTTCGACGACAGCGGCTTGCCGAAGGGCGAACGCACGCGCGCATATTTGATGCTTTCCTCGATGCAGAACACGGCCGCGCCGAGCGAGCTTGCCGCCTGGCGGATGCGGTTCTCGTGCACGAAGCATTGCGCCAGCGCCAGGCCCTTATCGAGATCGCCGAACAAGGCGTCCTCCGGCACCCAGACATTGGTCAGCGACAGGCGCGGATGGTCCGTCGGCATGTTGAACGTCCACATATATTCCTCGATCACGAGGCCGTCGGAGGGCACCGGCACGAGGAAGCAGGAGATGCCGGTCGCCGCGCCGTCCTTGCCGGACGTGCGCGCGAAAACCGCGCAATGCGTGGCGTGGTGCATGCCGGTGATCCACATCTTTTCGCCGTCGATGCGCCAGCCGGGCTTGCCGCCGCGCGTCTCGGGAACGGCGCGCGTGCCCATGTGCGTGGCGTCGGAACCGTGCGCCGCCTCCGTCAGGCCGAAGCAGATGCGCGTCTCGCCGGTGAACTGGCCGGGGATGAACGCCTTCTTCTGGTCCTCGCGCCCATAGGTGTCGAGCATGATGACGACGGGAAAATTGCCGACGATCGAATGTTCGTTCTGCAGGTCGTTGTGCAGGCCGAGACCCTGCGCCGCGAAATGCTCGCGGATCGTCGCCATCGCGAGATTGGAGCCGTCCTTGCCGCCGTATTGCTTCGGCAGGGCGAAGCGCAGGTGGCCCGCCTTGTCGGCGCGGTTCTTGGCCTCGCGCAGCAGCGCTTCCCATTCCTTGCGCGGCAGGCCGCCATTGTCGAAATCCGTGCGCGCCCATTCGCGGCGGTGATCGAAGAAGCGGATGTTGTCGTCCTGGTTCTCGAGCGGCTTGATCTCGCGCGCGACGAAAGCGTCGAGTTCCTTCAGATAGTCCGTGATGTCTTTCGGCAGGTCGAAGTTCATCGGCGTTTCCTTATTGTGTTGTTTGTAACAGGCCCGTCATTGCGAGGAGCAAAGCGACGAAGCAATCCATCCCCGCATCTGGGCGAAGGCTCGGGGATGGATTGCTTCGCTTGCGCTCGCAATGACAGCTTCGTATTGATCATCCCGTCCCCCGAGCGGCCTCATGCCGATAGGCGCCGTATTGCGGCTGGTCGACGGCGAGTTTGGCGAGCGTCGTCTCCCAGAGGTGATCCGCCAGCCCGGGCGTTTGCAGCGTCAGCGCGCCGTCCGCGATTTTCGTGGCGAGTTCCGCGTTGAGATCGGCGAGCGCGCCGCCGTGGCCGAGCAGTCCGGTCAGTCGTGCGATCTCGGCCGCATCGGCTGCCGGCTCCTGCGCGATCTGGCGCGCGACGAGATCGAGCGCATTGCAGGACACGCGCAATTGAAACGCATGATGGGCGCTCAGCGTCGGCAGGAGGTCTTCGCGCAGATAGTGCGCGACGGCGGCGAGAAGATCGGAAGGCGAGGGCTTGTCCTGCATCTTGTCGCTCCTCACGCGCCGCGCGGCGCCAGCAGGCGCATCAGGTCGATTTCGTTTTCCGACGTGCGCCGGCCGATCATCGAGAGTTCCACGGGACGGTCGGATTGCCTGGCCCGATGTCCCATGCCGATGCACATCACGCCCCAGCGCAGCGACCCGAGCAGCTCCCAGAATTTCAGGACCTGCGGATCGACGCGCCCGCCGCCGGCCGCCTCGTAGCCGGCCATCAGATCCTCGCGCGCGCCGAAGCCGCCGACCGGCTTGTCGATCACGCTGTAGCGCCAGGCCGCCGTGCAGATCCATCCGAGGTCGCGCATGGGATCGCCGATATGGGCGAGTTCCCAGTCGAGCACGGCGGAGACGCCGTCTGGCCTGACCAGCATGTTGCCGTTGCGGAAGTCGCCATGCACGAGACGCGGCGTCGCATCGGCGCGCGGCATCCGTTCCTTCGCCCAGCGGAAGGCGAGTTCGAACACCGGCCGCGGCTCGCTCCAGCGGCGGTAATTGTCGAACAGCGTGGCGACGTCGCGCTCCGTCGTCACGCGCGGCAACTCGGGCAGCTTGCCCGGATCGATGGCGTGGATCGCCGCGAGAATCTCGCCGGCCCGCCGCGCGAGCTGCGGCCTGATCGCGGCGAATTGCTCGTCGCGCACGATCTTGCGGCCCAAGGCCTCGCCCTCGACATGGCTCATGAAGAAGCCGCGGCCGAAATCGTCCTCGGGCGCGATGACGTAATGCACGTGCGGCGAGGGCACGCCCGCGCGCTCCGCCGCCTGCATCAGCGCGGCTTCGGTTTCGAGATTGATCTTCTCGACGATCGGCGCGCCGGCGGGCATGCGCCGCAGGATCATCCTCTCGGGGCCGTCGGCGCGAATTGCGATCAGCGACCACGTCTCCTGGCTCGCGCCGCCCGACAGGCGCACGACCTTGTCGAGCCGTTCGACATCAGGCGCGAACTTGCGCACGACCGCGAGCATGCGGTCGGGGAAAGAGGGGCTGTCGCTTTGTTCTTGGGACACTGCTCCCCCACTTTCCCTCTTGGCGCTATGCAGAGGGCGACAGGCAACTGGTCACAACGATGCGGAGAAATTGATCGCGACCCTCTCCCCGCTTGCGGGGAGAGGGCAGGGTGAGGGGCCGGACGACTGGGAGAATTGTTGCGGCGCGGCCCCTCATCCGGCCTTCGGCCACCTTCTCCCCGCAGGCGGGGAGAAGGGTAACGGCGAGACGTCTAAAGCCGCTCCACGATCGTCACGTTCGCAAGCCCGCCGCCCTCGCACATCGTCTGCAGGCCGTAGCGCTTGCCGCGGCTCTGCAGGGCGTAGAGCAGCGTCGTCATCAGCTTCGTGCCGGAGCCGCCGAGCGGATGGCCGAGCGCGATCGCGCCGCCGTTGACGTTGAGGCGCGCGGGGTCCGCCTTCGTGCCCTTCAGCCAGGCGAGCGGGATCGGCGCGAAGGCCTCGTTGACCTCGAACAGATCGATGTCGTCGATCTTCATGCCGGCCCTTTCCAGCGCCTTGTTGGTCGCCGGCACCGGCGCCTCCAGCATGATGACGGGATCGTGGCCCATCACGTACATGTGGTGGATGCGCGCCAGCGGCTTCACGCCCAGCGCCTTCAAACCCTTCTCGTTGACGACCATCACGCCGGACGCGCCGTCGCAGATCTGGCTCGACGTCGCCGCCGTGATCATGCCGCCCTCGGCGAGCAGCTTCACGCCCTTGATGCCTTCCAGCGTCGCCTCGAAGCGGATGCCTTCGTCGACCTTGTGGATCTGCTTCTCGCCCTCGACCGTCACCTCGACCGGCACGATCTCGGAATCGAACTCGCCGGCCCTGGTGGCGCGCGCCGCCTTCTGGTGGCTCTCGAAGCCGAAGAGGTCGAGCTCGTCCCTGGTCAGCCCGTATTTCTTGGCGACCGCTTCCGCGCCCGGAAACTGGCTGAACTGCACGCCGGGATAGCGCGCCTCCATGTTCGGGCTCTTGTAATTGCCGAAGCCGTGCTTGGCCGGCAGCGCGGCGGGCAGGCCCATCGGCACGCGCGACATGCTCTCGACGCCGGCCGCGATGACGATGTCCTGGAAGCCCGACATGACGGCCTGCGCGGCAAAGTGAAGCGCCTGCTGCGAGGAGCCGCACTGGCGGTCGACGGAGGTGCCCGGCACGCTCTCCGGCAGCTTGGAGGCGAGCACGGCGTTGCGGCCGATGTTGACCGCCTGCTCGCCGCCCTGTCCGACGCAGCCCATGATGACGTCGTCGATGAGCGCCGGATCGGCGCCGGCGCGCTCGACCAGCGAGTCCAGCACCTGCGCGGCGAGATCGGCCGGGTGCCAGCCCGACAGCCTGCCGCCCTTGCGTCCGCCCGCGGTGCGCGCGGCCGCTACGATGTAAGCCTCGGCCATCTTCAACTCCCTGTTCGTCGTTCTTGGATTGTCGGACAGTTTACGAGGCCGCCGGCGATTTAGTCAATCGACTAACTAAATCTTGCCCGCGCCCCCGCCATGCGATAAGTGCAAGGGACAAGCGTCGCGACAAGACGCGACAATCGACAAGCAGGAAACGTCGGGAGGATTTCGAGAAGCCATGGCCTACGAACATATTCTGGTCGAGCGCGAAGGCCCGATCACCATCGTCACGCTCAATCGTCCGCAGGTGTTCAACGCCCTGCACAAGCCCGCGCACTTCGAGCTCGAAGACGCCTTCGACAAATTCTCCGCCGATCCCGATCAATGGGTCGCCATCGTCACCGGCGCCGGCGACAAGGCGTTTTCGGCGGGCAACGATCTCAAGTATCAGGCGGCCGGCGGCGAACGCGGCTGGGGCAAGAGCGGCTTCGGCGGCCTCGTCTCGCGCTTCGATTGCGACAAGCCGATCATCGCCGCGGTCAACGGTTTCGCCATGGGCGGCGGCTTCGAGGTCGCGCTCGCCTGTGATCTCATTGTTGCGGCCGAAAACGCCGTCTTCGCGCTGCCCGAGCCTTCGGTCGGCCTCGCCGCCATGGCCGGCGGCCTGCTGCGCCTGCCGCGCACCATCGGCATGAAGCGCGCCATGGGCATGATCCTCACCGCGCGCCGCGTCAGCCCGCAGGAGGGCAAGGAGCTCGGCTTCGTGCATGAGGTGACGCCGCCGGGACAGGCGCTGCATGCGGCGCGCGCCATCGCCAATCACATCTGCACGCTGAGCCCGATGTCGATCCGCGCCTCCAAGCAGGTGGCGATCCGCGGCGCCGAATTGTCGCTCGCCGACGCGCTCAATGCGCAGATGGATTTCCCCGCCGTGAAGGCGATGTTCGGCTCCGCCGACCTCATCGAGGGCCCCAAGGCCTTCGCCGAGAAGCGCAAGCCGAACTGGACCGGGCGGTAATTGCAGACAACGCCGTCATTGCGAGCGAAGCGAAGCAATCCATCCACCGGGACTTCCTCCAGAACCGAGGATGGATTGCTTCGTCGCTTCGCTCCTCGCAATGACGGCAAGAAACGCGTCGTAGCTAGACGGGAGGAATAATTGACCAAAGCCACCGGCCCGCTCGCGGGCGTACGCATCGTCGAATTCGCAGGCATCGGCCCCGGCCCCTTCGCCTGCATGTTGATGTCGGACATGGGCGCCGACGTCATCGCCATCCAGCGGCCGGGCCACGGGCGCAACCATCCCGGCAATTTCGTCAATCGCGGCCGCCGCACGATCGAACTCGATCTGAAGAAGCCCGAGGACGTCGCCACCGCCAAGGCGCTGGTCGAGAAGGCCGACATCCTCGTCGAGGGTTTTCGCCCCGGCGTGATGGAGAAACTCGGCCTCGGTCCCGACGACATGCTGAAGGCCAATGCGAAGCTCGTCTACGCGCGCATGACCGGCTGGGGGCAGGAAGGCCCGCTGGCGCTCGCCGCCGGCCACGACATCAACTATGTCGCCGTCACCGGCGCCTTGGACTCCTTTCGTGCGCGAAAAGGCGGGCTGGTGTCGCCGCTCAATCTCGTCGGCGACTACGGCGGCGGCGCGCTCTATCTCGTCATGGGCGCGCTCGCCGCGCTCATCCAGGCGCGCGCCAGCGGCAAGGGGCAGGTGGTCGACGTCGCCATGTGCGACGGCGTCGCCAGCCTCATCACCATGTTCCACGCGCTGAAGGCCATGGGCGTGTGGACGGGCGAGGCGGGCGAAAACCTGCTCGACGGCGGCGCGCATTTCTACGGGCCCTTCGAGTGCAAGGACGGCAGGTTCTTCACCATCGGCGCCATCGAGCCGCAGTTCTACGCCGAATTCCTGCAGCGCGCCGGCATCGACGATCCCGATTTCAAGGACCAGAACAACAGGGCCAAATGGCCCGCGTTGCGCGACAAGATGGAAGCCATCTTCAAGACGAAGACGCGCGACGAATGGTCCAGGCTGCTCGAAGGCACCGACGCCTGCGCCATGGCGGTCTATTCGATGGAGGAGGCGAAGAGCCACCCGCATCTCGTCGCGCGAAAAACGTTCGTGGATCATGGCGGCGCCGTGCAGCCCGCGCCCGCGCCGCGTTTTTCGCGCACGCCGTCGCAAATCCAGTCCGCGCCGATGGAAGGCCGGATCGAACCGGCCGCCGCCGTGGCGGCGTGGAGTTGATCGGCGCTGAAGCGGCGGCTCTCCCTCCCCTTTATGGGGAGGGTCCGCAGCGAAGCGGCGGGGGTGGGGCCCAAGCCGCTGCGCAAATGTCGAAGAATTGATACCAGTCGTTCGGACCCCACCCGCAGGGCTTCGCTCTGCGACCTCCCCATGAAGGGGAGGTAGGGCGCCCGAGGCTACGCAAGAATTTCCATCCACACCCCGTTCACACGAAAGGAACACCACATGGATCTCAACGGACTTTCCGTCTTCGTCACCGGCGGCGGCTCGGGCCTTGGCGCTGCGACCGCGCGCCTGATGGCGGCCAAGGGCGCCAAGGTCGCCTGCTTCGATCTCAACAAGGACAATGCCGAGAAGGTCGCCAAGGAAATCGGCGGCATCGGCATCGGCGGCGACGTGTCGAGCGAAGCCGACGCCAAGGCGGCGCTGGACGCGGCCGAGAAGGCGCATGGCGTGCCGCGCGTGCTGGTCAATTGCGCCGGCATCGGCAACGCCATCACCACGGTCAGCAAGAACGGCGCCTTCCCGCTCGACGCCTTCAAGAAGATCATCGACGTCAATCTCATTGGCTCGTTCAACATGCTGCGCCTTGCGGCCGAGCGCATGACGAAGCAGGACCCGGTCGGCGAGGAGCGCGGCGTCGTCATCAACACGGCGTCGGTCGCCGCCTTCGACGGCCAGGTCGGCCAGGCCGCCTATTCGGCGTCCAAGGGCGGCATCGTCGGCATGACCCTGCCGATCGCGCGCGACCTCGCCCGCTTCGGCATCCGCGTCAACACGATCGCGCCCGGCCTGTTCCTCACGCCGCTGATGAAGGGCCTGTCGGAAGAAGCCCAGCGCAGCCTCGCCTCGCAGGTGCCCTTCCCCTCGCGTCTCGGCGACCCCTCGGAATATGCGGCGCTCGCCGTGCATATCGTCGAGAACGCCATGCTCAACGCCGAGACGATCCGTCTCGACGGCGCGATCCGCATGGCGCCGCGGTGATGTGATCTTGCGCGGCGCCTTCGGGCGCCGCGCTCAATTCAACAACCCTCATCCTGAGGAGCCGCGAAGCGGCGTCTCGAAGGATGGCCATGAGCGGGACGTGGCCATCCTTCGAGACCCGCCTTGCAGGCGCTCCTCAGGATGAAGAGAGCGGAGTTTGCAGCGATGTCCGAACCCGTCCTCCTCATCGAAAAGCGCGGGCCCGTCGACTGGGTCACGCTCAATCGGCCCGACGCGCTGAATTCGCTCAATCCCGAATTGATCGACGCGCTCAACGCCTATTTCGAGGGCCTCGAGCGCGACTACGACACGCGCGTCGTCGTGCTGCGCGGCGCGGGCAAGAATTTCTGCGCCGGCCTCGACATCAAGGCGAGCGCCAAGCGCAATTCGGCAGGCGGCTACGGCGCCGACACGCAGGCCTCGCTCGACGGCCAGCGCCGCATCGCCAATATCGTGATGAAGATGCGCCGCTGCCCGCAACCCATCGTTTCCTGCGTGCAGGGCGCGGCCGCCGGCGGCGGCTTCGCGCTGGCGCTCGCCTCCGACATCCGCATCGCCGCGAGCAATGCGCGCATGAACTGCGCCTTCATCAAGCTCGGCGTCGGCGGCTGCGACATCGGCTCGTCCTATTTCCTGCCGCGCCTCGTCGGCGTTTCCGTGGCCTCCGAACTCATCCTCACCGGCCGCTTCATCCAGGCGCCGCGCGCGCTCGCCGTCGGTCTCGTGTCCGAAGTGGTCGAGGAAGCCGATCTCGACAAGGCCGCGCAATCCTATGTCGACGATCTGCTGCTGACCGCGCCGCTGGCGCTGCGCCTGTCGAAGGAATGCCTCAACATGAGCGTCGACGCGGGCTCGATCGAGCAGGTGATCGCGATGGAGGATCGCAACCAGATTCTCTGCGTCAAATCCGAAGATTTTCGCGAAGGCCTCACGGCCTTTCTCGAGAAGCGAAAGCCGAACTGGACGCCGGCGAAATGATCGAAACGCTCGCCGCGAGGCGGGCGCTTTTGCTTTGCGAAGCATTGTTCGAGGGAGAGGGAAAATGAAATCATCGAAGTCGCTTGCTCTTGCGCTGGCCGCGAGCCTCATCGCGGGCGCGGCGCCCGCGCTGGCGCAGAACGCGCCCGGGGTCACCGACAAGGAAATCAAGATCGGCAACACCATGCCCTACAGCGGGCCGGCGTCGGGCTATTCCGCGCAGGGGCGCGTGCAGTCCGCCTATTACGACATGATCAACGCGAAAGGCGGCGTGAATGGCCGCAAGCTCGTGTTCCTGTCCTACGACGACGGCTACAGCCCGCCCAAGACCGTGGAGCAGACGCGCAAGCTGGTCGAGCAGGACGACGTGCTGGCGACCTTCGGCCAGCTCGGCACGCCGACCAATTCGGCGATCCACAAATACATGAACCAGAAGAAGGCGCCGCACCTGTTCATCTCCACCGGCGCCGACAAGTGGAACGACCCGAAGAATTATCCCTTCACCGTGCCGCTCTATCCCTCCTACACGATGGAGGCGAAGGTCGCCGCGCGCTACATCCTGCAGACCAAGCCGGACGCCAGGATCGGCGTGCTCTTCCAGAACGACGATTTCGGCAAGGATTATCTGAAGGGCCTGAAGGAAGGCCTCGGCGACAAGGCCGCCGCGATGATCATCAAGGAGGTTCCCTACGAGGTCGGCTCGCCCACGCTCGACTCGCAGATGATCGCGCTGAAGCAGTCCGGCGCCGATGTTTTCTTTTGCATCACCGTGCCGAAGTTCGGCGCGCAGGCGATCAAGCGCGCGGCCGAGATCGAATGGAAGCCGCTGTTCTACATCGTCAGCGTGTCGAGCCACATCAAGACGGCGCTCGAACCCGCGGGCCTCGACAACGCCAAGGGCCTGATCAGCGCGCTCGCCTTCAAGATTCCCTCCGATCCGCGCTGGGCCGACGCGCCGGACGTGAAGGACTATCTCGCCTTCCTCAAGCAATGGCAGCCGACCGCCGAGCCCAACGACGGCAGCGTCTCCATCGGCTACGGCTCCGCATGGCTGACGGTGAAAGTGCTGGAGCGCGCCGGCAAGGACCTGTCGCGCGAGAACATCATGAAGGTGATTACGTCGATCAAGGACGAGCAATTGCCGCTCGGCCTGCCGGGCGTCACCGTCACCATCACGCCGGACGACTACGCAGGCTACAGCAAGCTGCAGATGTCGCGCTTCGACGGCAAGACCTGGGAGCCGATCGGCGGGGTGACGAGCGCGAAGTAGAAAGGTCCGGTCCGATCGCTCGCGCTTTGCGGCGCCTCCTGAGCGAGGCGTCGCATACAGAGGCCTTCACCCTCGGAGGGCGACTCGTATTCCTTCTTGCTGTCATCCCGGCCGGAGCGAAGCGGAGAGCCGGGATCCAGCGCACGAGCGTTGCCGGCTGGATCCCGGATCGGCCTTCGGCCGTCCGGGATGACAGGCGGGGCCGTCACAAACCATTTTCGGCCAGACTCTCACGATGAGGAATCGAATAATCGGTCAGCCTCTCAGGCGAAGAGCTCGCCGCGCCCTCAATCCACCAGCGCGATGAAATTCGTGCCGTCCCACGTTTCCTTGTTGCGCGCGCCTTCGTCGGAAATGATGAAGACGGCGCCGGGGCCGGCGAGGCCGGCGAGCCGCGCAGCCACGCCGGGCGCGATGTGCAGGCGGCGCAGCGCGTCCGCCGCATTCGACGCGACGCCGAACGAGGAGACGTCGCCCGCCTTCTTGCCCACCGCGTCGCCGAGCATCGCCTCGCGCGTGCGGCCGGGCACGGTCAGGCTGGACCAGGCGGTCTTGCCCTCTGCGCCCGCCTGCGCGACGAACATATGCGCGCCGATCGGGCGGTCGGGCTGGTCGATCTCGATCGGAACCTCGAACAGCGGCTTGAAATTGCGGCGCACGTAGAGCTTGCCCGCCTTGCGGTTGACCAGCACGGAAATCGGCATGCTCGCGGCGAGATCGACCGTCGTCTTCACCTTGTACTGGCCGATATCGGCGGTCGGGCCCTCGATCTCGCCGGGCGTGCGCGCGGCCTCGACGGCCTCGCCCATCACGTAGCGGCGCGGCGGCGCCTGGAACACGCTGGCGAAATCCGCCAGCGGCGTCGGCTTCACGTCCTCGCGCGAGATGACGACGCGCACGCCGCGCTTGGTGAAGCGGTAGAGATCCTTGGCGTAGGCGGCGGGCAGGCGAATGCAGCCGTGCGAGGCGGGGCGGCCGGTCACGTGGCCCTCGTGCAGCGCGATGCCGGACCAGGTCAGCCGCTGCATGAAGGGCATGGGCGCGTCGTCGTAGATCGTCGAGCGGTGGAACACCTGCTTCTCGATCACGCTGAACACGCCGTGCGGCGTCGGATGGTCGGCCACGCCGGTCGAGACGACGGTTTCCGACACCGGCTTGTCGCCCTCGTAGACGGTCAGGTGCTGCCGGTCGGTCGAGACGACGATGGTGATCGGGCCGCTGGCGGAGACCGGCAGCAGGCCGTTGCTCTTCTTCAGGTCGGGGTTCTTGTAGCGCGCGGGCGTCGAGAGATCGCGGACGCGCGGCTGGGGCGGCGCGGGCCGCGTCGCCTGCGGCGCCGGCTGCGGCGAAAACAGGCTCCAGAACCCCTGCGCGGCGGCCATGTCGGCGCCGGCGAGCACAAAGGCGGCGCTCGCCACGAGGGCCGACGCACTGGACCGAAGCGCGGCTTTCCTTGTCCGCTGCCACATGTCGAAAAGACCCCCCGAGAACTCGTTCGTACGGTAACATGTTTCCAATAGCCCGACGACGGGGCCGAAGCTGTGCGCCAGCGCATGTGTCGCGCAGGCAACAACCGCGCGAAACAGACGGAGCCCGCCGCAAATCGAAAGGAAACAGGAAAGTATTAACGGAGCTTAACTATTTGATCTCGGCGACCGCCGCGATCAGCCGGGCGATGTCCTGGTCGCGCGACAGGCGGTGGTCGCCGTCGCGGATGAAGGAGAGCGTCGCCGGATCGTCGGCCAGATGCTCGACCAGCGCCAGCGCGTGCTTCCACGGCACGTCGGGGTCCTGCATGCCCTGCAGGATGTGGGCCGGCCCCCAGGTGCGGATCGCCGTGCCGAAGATCAGGTGCTTGCGGCCGTCCTCGAGCAGCGCCCTGGTGATCGGGTAGGGATCGGGGGAATATTCGGACGGCCGCAGCCAGCGCCCGGTCTTCTCGATCTCGGCCTTCGCCTTCTTGCTGAGGCCCGGCTCCATCAGCGTCGCCGTGAAATCGACGGCCGGCGCGATCAGGACCATGCCGGCGATGCGGTCTTCCTCGCCGGCCTCGGCCAGCGCGCGCGCCGCCAGAAGGGCGAGCCAGCCGCCCATCGAGGAGCCGATCAGCGCCTGCCGCCCGCTCGTCTTCGCGCGGATGACGGCGAGGGTTTCCTCCAGCCAGCGGCTGATCGTGCCGTCCTCGAAATCGCCGCCGGATTGGCCGTGGCCGGAATAGTCGAAGCGCAGGCAGGCGCGACCGGTCTCGCGCGCAAACTGCTCGATCGCCATCGCCTTCGTGCCGGTCATGTCGGACTTGAAGCCGCCGAGCCAGACGAGGCCCGGCAGCTTGGCGCCCGCGCCGGAGGCGGGCAGGGCGACGAAGGCGATCTCCCGCGCCTGCGCGCCCAAGCCGACAACAAGCCGTCCCGTTTCCGCCTGCACGCCCATTCCGCCCGATCCGCTGCTTCGATTCGATGTGTAAGCGACCGTAAACCCTGTCGCGTTACTTATCAGCAGCGATGCCGCAATATCAGCGCTTCTTTCAGGTCGACCGTCCGATCGCCGGCAAGACCGTCCTCCAGATCATCCCCGCGCTCGATTCGGGCGGGGCGGAACGCACGACGCTCGAAATCGCCGACGCCCTCGTGCGCGCCGGCGCGCGCGCGCTGGTGGCGGCCGAAGGCGGCCGGCTCGTCGGCGAATTGCAGGCGCTCGGCGGCGAATTCCACGCCTTCGGCGCCGCCACCAAGAACCCCCTCGCCATGGCCGGCAACGTGCGCAGGCTCGCCGCCCTGATCGAGCGGCAGGGCGTCGACATCGTGCATGCGCGCTCGCGCGCGCCGGCCTGGGTCGCGCTCGGCGCCGTGCGGCGCACGAAAACGCCGTTCGTGACCACCTATCACGGCGTCTATTCCGACCGTAACGCGATCAAGACGCGCTACAATTCGGTCATGGCGATGGGCGATCGCGTCATCGCCAATTCCGCCTTCACCGCCGCCCATATCCTCGAGCGCTATCCGCAGGCGGCGGGCAAGATCGTCACCGTCCATCGCGGCGTCGACCTGCGCCTGTTCGCGCCGGAAGCCGTCGAGCCGGACCGGGTGCGGGCGTTGCGTGAAAAATGGGGCGCGCCGCCCGACATGCGCATCGTGCTGCTGCCGGCCCGCCTCGCCCGCCGCAAGGGCCACCGCGTGCTCATCGACGCGGCGCGGATGTTGCGGGAGCAGGGGCGCGGCGACGTCCTGTTCATCCTCGCCGGCGACGAGCAGCGCGACGCCTATCCGCGCGAGATCGACCGCGCCATCGCCGACGCCGGTCTGGAAGGCGTGGTCCGCCGCGTCGGCCATTGCGCCGACATGCCGGCGGCGCTGATGTCGGCGGCCTGCGTCGTCGCCCCCGCGATCGAGCCTGAGGCGTTCGGCCGCATCGCCGTGGAGGCGCAGGCGATGGGCGCGCCTGTCGTCGTCTCCGATCTCGGCGCCAGCGCCGAGACCGTGATCGCCCCGCCCAACGCGCCGCCGGCGCAGCGCACCGGCTGGCTCGTCCCCTCGGGCAATCGCCACGAACTCGCCGCGGCCATCGCCGAGGCGCTCGATCTGCGCATGTCCGCCCGCGAATCGCTCAGCCTGCGCGCCCGCCTGCACGTCCGCGAGCGCTTTTCGGTGGAACGCATGTGCGCGGCCACGCTTTCCGTCTACGAAAGCCTGCTGGAACCCGCTTCGGCCGGTTGACTTGAGGGCCTCAAGCTACGATGTTCACGGCCGATCGACCGACGGCGCGAGCCGCCGGCCGATTTGTCATATGCGCCGCGGCCGCGGGCCAGCCTGAAGGCCGCCGCATCGACGCCGCCAGACAGTTGCAACAGCTACGGAGACCTAGCCATTCGTCGTCCCATGAAAGCGCCCCCGACGCCTGAGAAATCGGGGCCGCGCACCAACCGCGAGATTCGCGTTCCGACCGTCCAGCTCATCGACGCCGAAGGCCAGAACCGTGGGCCCACGCCCATCCAGGAAGCCATGCAGCTCGCCGAAGAGGCGGGCCTCGATCTGGTCGAGATCGTTCCCAACGCCAATCCGCCGGTCTGCAAGATCCTCGATTACGGCAAGTTCCGCTTCAACGAGCAGAAGAAGGCCGCCGAGGCGCGCAAGCGCCAGAAGATCGTCGAGGTCAAGGAGATCAAGCTGCGCCCGGGCATCGACGACCACGACTACGACGTGAAGATGAAGGCCATGCGCCGCTTCTTCGTCGAGGGCGACAAGGTGAAGATCACGCTGCGCTTCCGCGGCCGCGAAATGGCGCACCAGGACATCGGCTACCGCCTGCTCGAGCGCGTCAAGCAGGAGACGGTGACGATGGCCAAGGTCGAGGCCGAGCCCTCGATGGAAGGCCGCCAGATGGTGATGATTCTCGCGCCGCGCTGAGCGCGTACTGCTGTATTTGGGGATGCATGCGGCCGGGCTTGTCCCGGCCGTTTTGTTTCGTTGGTCAGGCGCTGTTTTGAAGTTCGGCTATCGACCGGTTGCGGACAGTATCCTCTCCGCGTCATGGCCGGGCTTGTCCCGGCCATCCACGCCGGGCAGCATCAGATCATGCGGGGCAGCTGGGTCTACATCATGACGAACTACGTCAACGGCGTGCTCTACGTCGGCGTCACGTCCGACCGCTCCGTCGCGCCTATGAACATCGCGAAGGCCTGATCAAGGGCTTCACGAAGCGTTACGGACTGAAGCGGCTTGTCTACTTCGAACGCTACGACGACATTCGAGACGCGATCCAGCGCGAGTCGAACCTGAAACACTGGCGGCGCGCGTGGAAAGTGAGACTCATCCTCGACTCGAATCCGGGTGGCGTGATCTCTACCAGGACTTGGCTTGACGTTGGCTGCTCGGCTCGGCGTGGATGGCCGGGACAAGCCCGGCCATGACGCACTCACGGATGCGTCAGCTCTCCGCCCTGGGGACGTCGCGCCCCGTGCCTTGACACTCCCTATAATATGATTATATTCCTCCAATCCCTGTCCGCCGAGGATGCATCCGGAGCGGTCTTGATGTGTGGACGGGGAGCGGCGCCTGCGCCGCGCGGCTGACCGGGCCGCGCGTCCCGGGAGGGCCTTCGCGGGACAGCAAGCCTCTTCGAGCGCGGGCTTCCCTACTCTGCCCGCCCGGCACAACGACCGGGACGCGATAGGTCGCACGACGTCTTTTCAGACGAGTAGCGGGCGCAAGTCCGCCAAAGCAAGCGGAAGACGATCCGAGCGGTGGCAAGGCCCAAAAGTCGTCGCGTCGGGACTGATGTCGCCGGCACACAAAACTAACATACCGGCGACATCAGTCCCGGCCCTCGATTGCGCATGACCCGGCCGCAAGGCGCGGGAATGTCGGCGCACATTCCGCGTCATGGCCGGGACAAGCCCGGCGATGACGGCCGATCCCGAGCTATGGACGCGCTGCCCCCTGTTCCCGCAAACCCGCCCCGCGTCCCGCGCGCTTGACCCTGGCCCTGCCGCGCGAAATCATCGCGGCCAAAGGGAGAAGGCCATGGGAGAGATCGTTTCGCTCGAAGAGCTCGCCGCCGAGGTCAAGCCCGGCTGCAAGCTCGCCGTGCCCGCGGATTATTGCGGCGTGGCGATGAGCGCGACCGCCGCCATCATCGCCAACCGGCCGACGAACCTTCACGTCGTCTGCGTGCCGGTGACGGGCATGCAGGGCGACCTGCTGATCGGCGAGGGTCTGGTCGGCACGCTGGAGACGAGCGCCGTGACCTTGGGCGAGGCCGGCGGCGCGCCGCGCTTTCAGGACGCGGTGCGCAAGGGCGCGTTCAAGCTGATGGACGCGACCTGCCCGGCCGTGCATTCCGGCCTGATCGCATCGCAGAAGGGCGTGCCGTTCCTGCCCATCCGCGGCATCATCGGTTCGGACCTGCTGAAGACACGCACCGACTGGAAGACGATCCAGAATCCCTTCGCCGAAGACGAAGACCCGATCATCGTCGTGCCGGCGATCCAGCCGGACGTTTCGATCTTCCATGCGCCGGAAGCCGACCGCTTCGGCAATGTGCGCATCGGCCGGCGCCGCGAATTGCTGACCATGGCGCAGGCCTCGAAGGCGACCATCGTCACGGTCGAGCGCATCAGCGAGGAATCGCTGCTGAAGACCGAGGATTCCGCCGCCGGCGTCCTGCCGGCGCTCTATGTGACGAAGATCGCGGTCGCGCCGCGCGGCGCCTGGCCGCTGCCGCTGTGGGGCGAATACGGCGTCGACACGGCCGAGGTCGCCCGCTACGCCGCGATGGCGCGCACGCCGGAAGGCTTCGCCGCCTACATGGACGGTTTCGCCCGTCGCCTGCGCGAGGCCGCGTGATGCCCGGCTATTCGAACCGCGAACTCATCATCGCCACCATCGCCGATCTGCTCGACGGCATCCGCCATGTGGCGGTCGGCGCGTCCTCGCCCATGCCGGCCGCAGGCGCCATGCTGTTGCGCGCGAGAAACGAGGTCGCCGGGCGCGAGCGCGTGCGCATTTCGATCCTCGGCTCGGAGGAGCACAATTTCTTCACCAACGGCGGCGTCGAATTGTTCGACTGTACCGCGCAAGGCCGCGTCGACGCCTTCTTTCTCGGCGGCGGGCAGATCGATGGCGAGGCCAACATCAATCTCGTCGGCACGGGCGATTATCCGCAGACGGAGGTCCGCTGGCCCGGCTGCTTCGGCTCGGCCTTCATGTACTACCTCGTGCCGCGCGTGATCCTGTTCCGCGAGGAACACAGCCCGCGCGTCTTCGTGCCGAAGGTGGACTATGTGAGCGCGCCCGGCGTGAGCGAGGGCATCGTGCGGCCGGGCGGCCCGCATGCGTTGTTGACCGGCATGGCGCTGTTCGACTTCGACAAGGAGAAGAAGCGCTTCACGCTGCGCAGCGTGCACCACGGCTACACGGCGGCCGACGTGCGCGCGGCGACCGGCTTCGACTACGACGAGCCGGCCGTGGTTCCCGAGACGAAGGCGCCGAGCGCCGACAACCTCGCATTGCTGCGCGGGCGCGTGACGGAGGAATTGTCGGAAAGCTATCCGGCTTTCGCGGATTTGTTGCGCGGGGAGAACAGGGCGGCGGCGTGAGGTCTGCTCTTTGGCGGCGAGGCCTTTAGTCCTTGGCCAGCCGGCGCAACTCGTAGAGCGCCGCGAGCGCGTCGCGCGGCGAGAGTTCGTCGGGGTCGATGCCGGCCAGTTTTTCGCGCAATGCGTCCTTCTTCGCCTCCACCTTCGGCGGCGGCGCGGGCCGCGCCGAAAACAGGGGCAGGTCGGCGATGAGCCTTTCCACCGGCGCGCGCCGGTCGCTCGCCTCGAGTTCGGCGAGAATGTGTTTCGCGCGCTCGACCACGCTGCCCGGCAACCCCGCGAGTTTCGCCACCTGGATGCCGTAGCTGCGGTCGGCCGCGCCGGAAATCACTTCGTGCAGGAACACCACCTCGCCGTTCCAGTCGGCGACGCGCATGGTGAGGTTCTTCAACCTCTTCAGCCGCTGCCCGAGCTGCGTCAGCTCGTGGAAATGCGTGGCGAACAGCGCGCGCGAGCGATTGGAATCGTGCAGGTGCTCCATGGCGGCCCAGGCGATGGAGAGCCCGTCGAAGGTCGCCGTGCCGCGCCCGATCTCGTCGAGAATGACGAGCGAGCGCTCCGTCGCCTGGTTGAGGATGGCGGCAGTCTCGACCATCTCCACCATGAAGGTCGAGCGCCCGCGGGCGAGATCGTCGGAAGCGCCGACGCGCGAAAACAGGCGGTCGACGATGCCGATATGCGCCTTCGCCGCCGGCACGAAGGCGCCCGTCTGCGCCAGCGCCGCGATCAGCGCGTTCTGGCGCAGGTAAGTCGATTTGCCCGCCATGTTCGGGCCGGTGACGACGGCGATGGCGCCGGCTTTCGCGCCCGAGAGATCGCAATCGTTGGCGGTGAAGGCTTCGCCGCGCGCCTTCAGGGCGGCCTCGACCACGGGATGCCGCCCGCCGACGATCTCGAAGGCGAGCGAATTGTCGACTTTCGGCCGCGTCCAGCCGAGCGCGTCGGCAAGCTCCGCCAGCGCAGCCGAAACATCGAGCGCGGCCAGCGCTTCGGCCGCACGCTTGATTTGCTCGCCGGCGTCGAGAACTTCGCCCGCGAGCGTCTCGAAATGCGCAAGCTCCATCGCCAGCGCGCGATCCGCGGCCGACGCGATCTTCTGCTCGAATTCGGCGAGCTCCGTCGTCGAGAAGCGCATGGCGCCGGCCATGGTCTGTCGATGGATGAAGGTCGCGTTGTACGGCTCCTTCAGCAGCTTCTCGCCCTGCGCCTGGCTGACTTCGAGAAAGAAGCCGAGAAAATTGTTGTGCTTGATCCTGAGCTGCTTCGTTTCGGCAAGATCGCAATATTTGGTCTGCAGCGCGGCGACGAGCCGTCGGCTCTCGTCGCGCATCGCGCGCGTCTCGTCGAGCGCCTGATCGTATCCCGCAGCGACGAAGCCTCCATCGCGCTTGTCGAGCGGCGCGTCGTCGGCGAGCGCGGCGCGGAGGTTCCGAGACAAGTCCTGTGGCGGCGCTGTCATCTCGGGCGCGAGCGCGGCGAGTTCCGCCGGCAGGCCAGGCGCATCGGCGATCCGCAGGCCGATGCGCGGCTGCGCTGAGCACGCCGTCGCGCAGGGCGGCGAGATCGCGCGGGCCGCCGCGCCCGAGCGCGAGCCGCGACAGGGCGCGCGCGAAATCCGGCGCGCCGCGCAATTGCGCGCGCAAGGCTCCCGCGCAAGGCGGCGTCGTCGATCAGAAAGCCGACGGCGTCGAGCCGCCGCTGGATGGCCGCCGCGTCGGTCAGCGGCGCGGCAAGCCGCTCGGCCAAAAGCCGCGCGCCGGCCGGCGTCGCGGTGCGGTCGATGGCCGCCAGCAGCGATCCCTCGCGCGCGCCGCCGAGCGTGCGGGTCAATTCGAGATTGGCGCGCGTCGCCGCGTCGATCTCGAGCGTCGCGCCGCGCGCCTCGCGGCGCGGCAGGGCAAGGGTGGGCCGCGCGCCGAGCTGCGTCTTCTCGATGTAGAGAATGACGGTCGCCGCCGCCCCGACCTCGGCGCGCGAAAGACCGCCGAAACCGTCGATGGTCGCGACAGAAAAGAAATCGCAGAGCCGCCGCTCGGCGGAAGCGCCGTCGCCCGCCTCGCGTCCCACAGGCGCGAGCGGCGTGCGCGCGTCCTCGAGAATGCGCCCCACGGCGGGATCGCCGAGAAGCGCGTCGGCGGCGACGATCTCGCGCGGCTCCAGCCGCGCCAGCGCCGATCCGAGGCCGGCGAGCGGCGTCTCGCAGACGGAAAAGGCGCCCGTCGAAATATCGACAGCCGCCAGCCCGAACCGGTCGTCCGCGTCGGAGGCGCGCGAGCGCGAAACCGCGACCAGCAGATGCGCGCGGCCGGGCTCGAGCAGCCGCTCCTCGGTGATCGTGCCCGGCGTCACCAGCCGCACGACATCGCGCCGCACGACGGATTTCGAGCCGCGCTTGCGCGCTTCGGCGGGATCTTCGAGCTGCTCGCAGACGGCGACGCGATGCTGAAGCGCGATCAGGCGCTGCAGATAATCGTCGGCGCGCTCGACCGGCACGCCGCACATCGGAATGTCCTCGCCCTGATGCTTGCCGCGCTTGGTCAGGACGATGCCGAGCGCGCGCGAGGCGATTTCGGCGTCCTCGAAGAAGAGCTCGTAGAAATCGCCCATCCGGTAGAACAGCAGGCAGTCCGGATTGGCCGTCTTGATTTCGAGATATTGCGCCATCATCGGCGAGGGCTTCTCGCCGGCCGCGGGTCTGGGTTTGTCGTCGACGGGGCGGTCCATGGCGGCCGGACGCTAGCAGCAGGCGGGCGCCGGGGCGAGGGCGCGCAGGCCGCGATCCACTGCCTATTTGGACGGAATCTTCTTCCAGAAAACGATTGTCGCGGTGAGGCCGCCGTGGGGCTTGAGCGCATAGCCGGGGATTTCGCCGGCCCTGACGTAGCCGAGCTTGCCGTAGAGCCCCGCCGCGCCTTCCTCTGCGGCGGTGTCGAGGGTGAGCAGGGTCTTGCCGCGGGCGCCGGCCTCGGCTTCGGCCCGGCGCAGCAGGGCCGCCGCGACGCCGCGCCCGCGATGGGCGCCCGCCGTCATCATCTTGGCGATCTCCGCGCGATGCGGCTGGTTCGGCGGGCACGAGAGGATCAGGGTCGCCGTCCCGGCGAGCGCGCCGCCGGCATAGGCGCCCAGCACGATCCTTTCGCCGCGCGCCGCCGCCTCCAGCGATTGCGTCCAGAACGCGCGCGCGTCAGCGAGGCTCAGCGGATGCATGAACCCGACCGAACCGCCGCCGGCGACTGTCGCCGCCAGCAAGGCCGCCAATGCGTCGATCGTTTCCGTCGAAGCGGCAAGCGGCCGGATTTCGGGTCGGAACGTCGTCATGTCCGCGACAGGGCGACGACGTAGGAGCAGGTGCGGTTCGTCTCGTTCGCGAATGTCACGTCCGACGGCGGTCCGAAACCGAGGCAATCGCCGGCGCGCAACACGTGTCTTTCGTCGCCCTCGATCAAGGTGAGGGCTCCGGTCTGCGCCCAGACGAGCTGGCGGATGCGCATGTAGGAGGACGAAGGCAGGTCGACACGCGCGCCGGGCGGCAATTCGACGTGAACCAGCTCGACCGGATGATCGGGCCGCGCATAGATCTGTCTGCGGAGGTAGCCCGTCGCCGGATCGCGCCAGGCGGGCTGGCCGCCGGCGCGCGACAGCCGGTCGCCCGCCGCTTCCGCGCGGGCGAGCAGCCCTGCGAGGGTCAGGTCGAAAGCGGTGGCCAGACGAACCAGCACGGCGGCGGTCGGGCTCATTTCGCCGCGCTCGATCCGGCTGATCGCCGCTTTCGAGACGCCGGAACGCGCCGCAAGATCGGACAGGGCCCAGCCCTTCGCTTCGCGCTCGAGCCTGATCCGCCGCGCGATGGCGGAGAGGGTATCGTCTATTATAGTTGACATTTATCCATTATAGTAGACAATCGTCGCCATGCAAGCGATGAAACGTGCGGAGAAAGGAGCGAGCGTGCGAATTCGCGACGCAAATCTCGAGGATGCCCAGGCGATCGCGGCGATCTACAACCACGCCGTGCGCGCCACCACCGCCATCTGGAACGACATGGAGGTCGACGAGGCCAATCGCGCCGCATGGCTCGCGGATCGCCAATCGGCGGGATTTCCCGTGCTCGTCGCCGAACGCGACGGGAGCGTCGTCGGCTACGCGAGCTACGGACCGTTTCGCGCCTTCGACGGCTATCGGTTCTCGGTCGAGAATTCCGTCTATGTGGCCGAGGCAAATCAGGGCGGCGGCATTGGACGCGCGCTCATGGAGGCGCTGATCGCGCGAGCGCGCGCCGGCGGCCTTCATGTCATGATAGCCGGCATCGAGGCCGAGAATCGCGGCTCCATCCGCCTGCACGCAAATCTGGGATTTCGCGAAGCCGGCCGCTTGCCGCAGGTCGGGACCAAGTTCGGCCGCTGGCTGGACCTTCTGCTCATGCAATTGACGCTGGACGAGACCGCGCCGCGCTAGCCGCTTGCCTTAATCCTAAGACGAACGGACCGCCTCCCGCGCCTTGTGGGGCGGGAGGGCGCCGTTTATGGTCCGCCCTCCCGCGGAAACCCGCCAGTCCGAGCCAAAAATGTCCGATCAGAAGACCAAGCAGCCGAAACGCCCGACCTTCACCGACCGCGAAGCCCTGCTGTTCCATTCGCAGGGCCGGCCGGGAAAATTGCAGATCACCCCGACCAAGCCGATGGCGACGCAGCGCGACCTCTCGCTCGCCTATTCGCCGGGCGTGGCCGTGCCGGTTCTGGCCATCGCCGAAGACCCGTCGCGCGCCTACGACTACACGGTCAAGGGCAATCTGGTCGCGGTCATCACCAACGGCACGGCGATTCTGGGCCTGGGCAATCTCGGCGCGCTCGCGTCCAAGCCGGTGATGGAAGGCAAGTCCGTCCTGTTCAAGCGCTTCGCCGACGTCGATTCGATCGATCTGGAAGTCGCGACGGAAGATCCGGACGAGTTCATCAACGCCGTCAAATATCTCGGGCCCTCGTTCGGCGGCATCAATCTCGAGGACATCAAGGCGCCGGAGTGCTTCATCATCGAGGAGCGCCTGCGCGAATTGATGGATATTCCGGTCTTCCACGACGACCAGCACGGCACGGCGATCATCGCCTGCGCCGGCATGATCAACGCGATGAGCCTGACCCACCGCGACATCAAGGATGTGCGGCTGGTCTGCAACGGCGCGGGCGCCGCCGGCATCGCCTGTCTCGATCTGCTGCGCGCCATGGGCATGCCGCAAGAAAACATCACGCTCGTCGACACCAAGGGCGTCGTCTTTCGCGGCCGCACCGACGGCATGAACCAGTGGAAATCGGCCTACGCCGTGCAGACCGACCGCCGCACGCTGGCCGAGGCGGTGAAGGACGCCGACATCTTCTTCGGCCTGTCCGCCAAGGGCGCGCTGACGCAGGAAATGGTGCAGACCATGGCGCCGAATCCGATCATCTTCGCCATGGCCAATCCCGATCCCGAGATCACGCCGGAGGACGCGCTCGCCGTGCGTCCCGACGCGATCATCGCGACAGGCCGATCGGACTATCCGAACCAGGTCAACAACGTCCTGGGATTCCCGTACATCTTCCGCGGCGCGCTCGACGTGCGGGCGAAGACGATCAACATGGAAATGAAGATCGCCGCCGCCAATGCGCTCGCCGAACTCGCGCGCGAGGACGTGCCGGACGATGTCGCGGCCGCCTATCAGGGCGCGCGCCCGCGCTTTGGCCGCGAATACATCATTCCCGCGCCCTTCGATCCGCGCCTGATTTCGATCGTGCCGGCGGCGGTCGCCAAAGCGGCGATGGATTCGGGCGTCGCGCGCAAGCCGATCGTCGATTTCCACGCCTACAAGCAGCAGCTTTCCGCCCGCCGCGATCCGATCGCCGGCGCGCTGCAGGGCATTTTCGATCGCGTGCGCCGCAATCCCGAAGCGCGTCGTCTTCGCCGAAGGCGAGGAAGAGCAGGTCATTCGCGCCGCCGTCTCCTTCGTCAACCAGGGTCTCGGCCGAGCGATGCTGATCGGTCGCGAGGACCTGATCGAGGCGACCGCCAAGGCCAACGGCCTCGACCTCACCGACAATATCGAAATCCACAACGCCCGCACATCGGCGCGCAACGCCGACTACGCGCAGTTCCTGTACGAGCGCCTGCAGCGCAAGGGCTTCCTGTTCCGCGATTGCCAGCGCTTCATCAATCAGGACCGCAATTATTTCGCCGCCGCCATGGTCGCGCGCGGCGACGCCGACGCGATGGTGACCGGCGTCACGCGCAATTTCTCGATCGCGCTCGAGGAAGTGCGCCGCGTGATCGATCCCAAGCCCGGTCATCGCGTGATGGGCGTCTCGCTCATTCTTTCGCGCGGAAAGCCCGTGCTGCTCGCCGATACGGCGATCACCGAGCTGCCGAATGCGGAAGAAATCGCCGAGATCACCAAGGGCGCGGCGGGCGTCGCGCGTCGTCTCGGCTTCGAGCCCAATGTCGCGCTGCTGTCGTTTGCGACCTTCGGTCAGCCGCCGGGCGAGCGCTCCGAGCGCGTGAAGGAAGCCGTGCGCATTCTCGACCGCGAACATCTCGACTTCACCTATGACGGCGAAGTGGCGGCCGACATCGCGCTCAATCCCGAGTTGCGCGGACCTTATCCGTTCTGCCGCCTCAAGGGCCCGGCCAACGTGCTGGTCATGCCGGCTTTCCACGCCGCCTCGATCTCCTCGAAGATGTTGCAGGAACTCGGCGGCGCGACTGTCGTCGGCCCGCTGATCGTCGGTCTCGACCGCGCCGTGCAGATCATCCAGCTCGGCGCCAAGGACAGCGAGATCGTCAACATGGCGGCGTTGGCGGCGTTCAACATCGGCGGGTGATGCGAGGGCGCATGACGGTGAAGAAGATCCACTGCGCAGGAACTGGCCGCCGAGAGCGGACGGCTCCTGTCGGCGCTCCGTGTTCAGCGCCCTCTGGTGCAAGCCATCACAAACTACGTGTCGATGGATATAGCAGCCAACGTCCTGCTGGCCATCGGCGCGTCGCCGGCGATGGTTCATGCGGCCGAGGAAGTTGAGGAATTCGTCGGTTTCACGGGCGCGCTGGTGGTCAATATCGGTACGCTGTCGCCGAGTTTCCTGCCCGGCATGGAACTCGCCGCCGCTGCCGCCGGCCGCCTCGGCAAGCCCTGGGTGCTCGATCCGGTCGGCGTCGGCGCGACGGCCTATCGGAATCGCGCGGTCGAGCAATTGTTGCGTTTTCGTCCATCGATCATTCGCGGCAACGCCTCGGAGATCATTGCCGTCGCGCGTATCGCGGGCGTGGACGTCGCGGCGGCGCGACCTAAGGGCGTGGACTCCGCCCACGGCGTCGACCAGGCGCAGGATGCGGCTGTCGCGCTTGCGCGCAGCCAGGGCTGCGTCGTTGCAGCGACAGGCGCGATCGATTTCGTGACGGACGGCGAGCGCGTCGCCGAGCCTGCCAATGGTTCGGAATTGATGACGCGCGTCACGGCGGTCGGCTGCGCGCTGTCGGGTGTCGTCGCCGCCTTCTCGGCGCTGACGGAAGATCGATTCCTGGCGACGACGGCGGCGATCGCGACCTACGGCGTCGCCGGCGAAATGGCGGCCGAAAAAGCGTCGCGTCCCGGCTCGTTCCGTGTCGCCTTCCTCGATGCGCTCGACGCCGTCGGCGAAGCCGACATCGCTCGTCGCTTGAAGGTTGCCTGAGTGATCGTCGATCCCGGCCGGTTGCGCCTCTGTCTCGTCACGGATCGCAATCTGTCACGGGGCCGGCCGCTGCTCGAAATCGTCGCCGCGGCGGTTCGCGGCGGCGCGACCATGGTGCAATTGCGGGAGAAGGAAGCCGACACGCGCACGTTTGTCGAGCTGGCGCGCGCACTGAAGACGATGCTGGCCGAGGCCGGCGTCGCCTTCATCGTCAACGATCGCGTCGATGTTGCGCTGGCGGCCGGCGCGGACGGCGTTCATGTCGGTCAGACCGACATGCGTGTGGAAGATGTGCGCCGGCTCCTCGGGCCTGAATGCATCGTTGGCCTGTCGATCGACAACGTGGACCAAATACGCGGCGCGGATGCGGCATTCGCCGACTATCTCGGCGTCGGCCCGATTTACGCGCAATCCACAAAGTCCGATGCCGCGCCGCCGCTTGGCCTGGCCGGTTTGCGCATGGCGCGCGCGCTCACGATAAAGCCGATCATCGCCATCGGCGGCATCACGCCCGAGAATGCGACAGCCGCGTTCGAGGCTGGCGCGCAGGGTCTTGCCGTCGTCTCGGCAATCGTCGCCGCCGACGATCCGGAGGCGGCGACGCGCCGTTTCGCGCAGGTATTTCGCTGAAGCCGCAAGCTCGCGGCTTGTTCAGTGCGCCTCGTCCCAGTTCTGCGCCGCGCGCGCGTCGACGACGAGCGGCGCCGACAATTTCACGGCAGGCTCCGGCGCCTCGACCATAACGCGCCGCACGACCTCGATGGTCTTCTCGACTTCCGATTCAGGCGCCTCGAACACAAGTTCGTCATGCACCTGCAGCAGCATCTGCGCCGACAGGTTCGCCTGCGCGCAGCGCGTCATCCATGCGGATCATCGCGCGACGAATGATGTCGGCCGCGGCGCCCTGCAGGGGCGCGTTGATCGCGGCGCGTTCGTTGAAGGCGCGCTCGGACGGGTTCGGCGACGTGATGCGCGGATAGTGGCACTTGCGGCCGAACATGGTCGTCACATAGCCCTGTTCGCGGCAGAGCTTCTTCGTGCGGTCCATGTAGTCGCGGATGCCGGGGAAACGCTCGAAATATTTCTTGATGTAGGCGCCCGCTTCCTCGCGGGGAATACCGAGCTGGTTGGCCAGCCCGAAGGCCGAGATGCCATAGACGATGCCGAAATTGATCGCCTTGGCGCGGCGACGGATTTCGGATGGCATGTCTTTCACCGGCACGCCGAAGATTTCCGACGCCGTCGCCGCGTGAATGTCGAGGCCGTCCGCGAAGGCCTTCTTCAATTGCGGAATGTCCGCGATTTCCGCGAGCAGCCGCAGTTCGATCTGCGAATAGTCGGCGGAGATCAGCTTGCAGCCGGGAATGGCGACGAAGGCCTTGCGAATCTTGCGGCCCGCTTCGTTGCGCACGGGAATGTTCTGGAGGTTGGGCTCCGAAGACGATAAGTCGCCCTGTCGTCGTCGCCGCCAGCGAGTAGGACGTGTGCACGCGCTTGGTCTGCGGGTTCACATAGGTCGGCAGCGCGTCCGTATAGGTCGATTTCAGCTTCGACAATTGCCGCCAGTCGAGAATGCGTTGCGGCAGCTCATGGCCTTCCTCCGCCAGATCGTCGAGCACGCCCGCCGCCGTCGACCACGCGCCGGTCGCCGTTTTCTTCGCGCCGGGCAGGCCCATCTTGCCGAACAGAATGTCGCCGATCTGCTTGGGCGATCCGATGTTGAACTTCTCGCCGGCGAGTTCGTAGATCTCTGCCTCGAGCCGCGCCATGTCCTGCGCGAATTCGCCTGACAGCCGCGACAGAATCTGTCGATCGATGGAGATGCCGCGCCGCTCCATGCGCCCAAGCACGCCGACCATCGGCCGCTCCAGCGTCTCGTAGACGCGCGTCATGGATTCGGCCGGCAGCCGTGGCGCAAGCGTGCGCCACAGCCGCAGCGTCACGTCGGAATCCTCCGCCGAATATTCCGTCGCCCTGTCGACGGCGACGCGCGCGAAGCCGATGAATGTCTTGCCCTGGCCCGCTACTTCGCCGAAGGCGAGCGGCTTGTGCCCGAGATATTTCTCCGACAATTCGTCCATGCCATGGCCGTTGCGCCCGGCGTCGAGGACGTAGGACGCCAGCATCGTGTCGGCGACCGGCGCCATGTCGATGCCGCGCTGCGCCAGCACGAGCCAGTCGAACTTGGCGTTCTGCGCGATCTTGAGAACATCGGGCGATTCCAGCAGCGGCTTCAGGCGTGCGACGACGTCCGCCTCGCGCAATTGCCCGGGGACGAGCCCCTGTTCCCCGAAGAGATCGCCCTCGGCGCCCTTCACGTGGCCAATCGGCACGTAGGCGGCGCGCCCGGCGCCCAGCGCCATCGACACGCCGACGAGATCGGCCTGCATCGCGTCGAGCGAGGAGGTTTCCGTGTCGACCGCGACTGCTCCGGCCTCGCGCGCTTCGGCAAGCCAGCGTTCGAGCGTTTCGAGATCGGAAATCGTGACATAGGTCGAGCGATCGAAGGCTCCGCCTTGCGATTGCGTCGCGCGTTCCGACGCCAGCGCCGCGGGCGTCAGGCCGTCGGTCGGCGCGTGCCTGGCGATGGTGGTCGCTGGAATGGCTATGGATTGCGCGGGCGCAGGTTTCGCCTGCGCTTCATGTTCCGGCAATGCGTCGCCGTTGCGCATGCGCCAACCGCCGGCGCCGACGAGATCGGCCTGCGCTTCGATCTCGCTGGCGTCGATCGCGAAAAGTTCGGCGACGCGCCGTGTGATAGTCGTGAATTCCATCGCCTTGAGAAAGGCGATCAACCGCTTCGCGTCAGGCGCCGCCAGGCCGAGGTCGTCCAGCGCGCATTCGAGCGGCGCGTCTTCCACGAGCGAGACGAGCTTTTTCGACAGGCGGATCAGTTCGACGCTTTGCGGGTCGGTCAGCGTTTCGCGGCGCTTGGGCTGCTTGATCTCGCCAGCGCGCGCCAGCAACTCGTCGAGCGATCCATATTCGCCGATGAGCTGGGCCGCCGTCTTGACGCCGATGCCGCGCGCGCCCGGCACGTTGTCGGTCGAGTCGCCGGCGAGCGCCTGCACGTCGACGACCCTGTCCGGTCCCACGCCGAAATAATCCTGCACTTCGGCAAGGCCGATGCGGCGCTCCTCGCGCTCGCCGGACGCCGGATCGTACATGGATGTTTTCGGAGTAATGAGCTGCATCAGATCCTTGTCGGCGGAAATGATCAGCACATCGGCGCCCTTGGCCTCGGCCTGGCGCGCATAAGTCGCGATCAGGTCGTCCGCCTCGTAGACGTCCTGCTCGATCGGAATCATGCCGAAGGCGCGCACCGCTTCGCGCATCAGAGGGAATTGCGGCACGAGGTCTTCCGGCGGCTCGCTCCGATTGGCCTTGTATTCGGGATAGATTTCCTTGCGGAACGAATTCTCGGACTTGTCGAAGATGATCGCCAGATGCGTCGGCTTCACGCCGATCGCGCCGTCGCGCACGAATTGCAGCATTTTGTTGCAGAACAGGCGCACGGCGCCGGTCGGCAGACGATCGGAACGATAATTGTATTTCGCGTCCTGTCGGATCGACTGGAAATAGGCGCGGAACACGAAGGAGGAGCCGTCGACCAGAAAGACATGATCGCCGGCTCGAACGGGTCGGTGAAAGGAGCTCATGGCGCCAAACTAACGCGAATCTGGCAAAATGGGATACCGCGCGACCTTTGCGTCAGGATGGCGCGAAAAGCCGGCCGAGACGGGTCTTTTCCGCGCCTTTCAGAACGTCGACGAGGACGACGATGAACAACAGGCTCGCCGTGGCCATCAGCAGGGCGCTGGCGACGGAAGGGGGCGCGCCGCGATTGGCCGCTGCGATCAATAACGAGAAAAGCGGCAGCCAAAAAATCGCAAGCGCAGGGGCGGCGCGTCCCAGTCCAGCGAAGGCCGCGCCCACGGTCGATCCGCGCAGCGCGCTTGCGCAAGCGAGCGCCGCCGGACCGGCGACGAGCCCGATGGCGAGGGCGATAGGGCCGACGGCGGCGAGCGAGGCCGCATGGCCGGTTTGCGCGAATCGGAAGGCGGCGGCGGCGGCGAGCGTCGCGAGGAGGGGGCCGCTTCCAATAGCGAATTCCTGCTCCTCGTCGGCGATGCGCAGCAAGGTCGTGCGCCGCGAGACGAGCGCGAGCCCGGCTGCGAAATAAATGAAATAAGTGAGCATCGGCGTGTCGGAAACGACCCCGGCGACATGGGCCACGGCGGCGAGGAGAAAGCGGGCGAACGGCGAATGGCGCAAGGCTCGCGCGGTCGCCGCATAGGTTGCCGTCAGCAGCGGCAGGGTCCAGGCGGGCGCGGCCTGCATCAAGCCGTATCGCCAGTCATGGCCGGTCGGCAGCGCGGCCGCGCCGGCGACGAGTGCGCCCGTGACGCCGCAGAGCGCGGCCGGCGCGATGGCGCGCAAGAAGGAACTGCGCGCCGTTGCGACGATGGACGGCCCCATGACCCAACCCGCGACTGCAATGAAGGCAGGAAGCGTTGCAATTTCGGCCAGTATCTTCAGCGCGCCGCCGGCTTTCTGTGTGTCGAGCAGGAGAACTGCGACCGAGGGGAGCGCCAGCGCGAGCAGGAATCCGCGCGCGATCGGCGCGATCTCGTCCGCGCACTCGTCCCGTCCGGCGTCAACTTGCTCCATTCCTGCTCCAAAACGGCGCGATCCAGGCCCGCGTCGGCGCGGCGCGGGATTTGCGCCTCGATGGAGCAAGGCGTGGGCCGTGGCGGCGCGATTGCCGCCCGCCGACCGATCGGCTACACAGAGGCGCGCCGCTTCGGCAGCCGCACCCGTAGCTCAGCTGGATAGAGCGCTGCCCTCCGAAGGCAGAGGCCAGGGGTTCGAATCCGCTTCGGGTGCGCCATTCTCGAACAGAAGAGAGAACTGCAGGCGGCGGAATGTCCGGCCCCTCGGACGCAGCCCGCGCCAGGACGGCCTTCGAGCCGCTGATGCGGATTTCCTCCTTCGTCACGCGCACCTCGTCCATCAGCAGGCGCACATATGCCTGCCGGAGGTCCGGGTCGCCGCCGTGCAGCTTCTCGTGGAGCAGGCGCGCCACCCGGTCGATCTTCTCCGGGGTGATGGCCGGCTGAGCGGACGCCATCTGCTTCTGGAGGTCGACGATCTGCCGCGCGGTCTCGTCCCGCTTGAGCTTGAGGGCGATCAGCCGTTCCCGCATCTCAGGGTCCTCGGCTTCCATCATGCCCTTCTCGACGAGTTCGAGGAGCTTGGCGATACCGGCCTTCGCATCGGTGTTGGCGTGGCGAAGCCGGGTGATCTGCTCCTTGTCCTGGTTGCCGCGTTCGGCTGCAGAACGCACGTAAGCCTGGAGCATCTCGGCGAGCCGATCGGGCTGCAGGACGCGGCTGGCGACCTCTCCGATGACAATGTCGTCCAACTTGTGCATGGGCATGCGCAGCCCCGCACAGGAGATCGGACCTTCCTTCAGCTTCTTGGAGCAACAGTAATAGCGGTACTGACCGCCTTTACCCGTGTTCTGGATCAGCGCGGCCCCGCAATACCCGCAGCGTGCGACGCCCGCCAGCAGCGTCGGGCCGTTTGTGACGCGGGCCGGCGTCCGGCGCGGCGCTCGGCTCTGCAGCAGCCCCTGGACTGCGTTGAACGTCTCCTCAGACATGATCGCGGGCACGCGCATGGCGACCCACTCAGAAGGCGCGCGTGATCCGCCCTTCCGGCTGTCACGCTTGTTGAAGTAGTGCTGGCCGAAGTAGGCCGTCGTCGTCAGGATTTGGTGGATGCTGCCGGTCGAGAACTTCACGCCACGCCGCGTGTAGCCGCGTTCGTTCAGCCACGCCGCGATCGACTTGAGGCCGAGCGGGCGACCCTCTGCGCCCATGGCCATATTGAAGATCATTCGGACGACCGACGCCTCGGCGTCCTCGACCACCAGAACCTTCTTGTCCTTGTTGCCGCGCTTCTCGGCGACCTGCGTGGTGTAGCCGAAGGGAGGCGCTGCGCCGTTCCAGAAGCCCTGCCTAGCGTTCTCGCACATGGCTCGGTGGACGTGCTTGGCGTTCTCGCGCGACTGGTGCTCGTCGAAGATGTTGAACATCTTGCGGATGAAGTCGCCGTGCCCATCCTGACCGACGTCCTGCGTGATTGAGATGAGCCTGACGCCGCACTTTGCCAGCTGGCGAACATAGAACTCAGAGTGCATGGCGTCGCGGCTGAAGCGGCTGAGCGAATGCACGACGACGAAGTCGAACGGCTTTTCGCGACGCTTGGCCTTGAGGAGCATCTCCTGGAAGATCGGGCGATCATCTTCCAGGGCCGACGCACCAGGCTCCTCGAACACCTCCGCTACCTGCCAGCCCTGCCGATCGCAATAGCTGCGGCACTGGTTGATCTGGTCGGGCAGGGAGAGGTCGTGTTCGGCCTGGCGTGTAGTCGATACTCGGACGTAGATCGCGACGCGTTGCATTCAATTCACCTCAGGACGCTGACTCTACCATCTCAGCGAGTCCACCTGCAGCATGTCCGATGCTCCCGTCGACACTAATCCTCGTCTCGCAGGATCGCGTCGATTTCCGCTGACAGGAACGCACGCCATAACGCCAGTTCCTGGCGTGTAGACAAGGGCCGCTGGGGCAGGTCGGTTCGGACGACCTGCTCGGCCTCGCCGCCGCAGCGCACTGGCGCGACGAACTCGCGCGAAACACGAACGCTGTCGTGGCGAGCAAGAGAACAGGACTGGCGAGATCGGTTCCGCACCTCCCAGTCTGTACGCGCAGCACCCGCAGACAAGGAAGGGGGGTGCGGGTCTTGCGGTACAATCCTGCGACCGGCCTACGGCGGTGATCATATAAACTCAGCCTGCCTTATGTGCAATCAATTGCAATTCAAAGCGGGCAGCCTATGAAGAGCAGCCGGACGATTGTGCAATTCGTCACGTTCGCGATGCAAAGTAGTCGTCTATAGGCTTTCGCACCGCTTCCACAGAAGGCCCCTGATCGAACTTTTCCGTTCCGGGATGCAGGACCTCCCAAGGTTTCGCCCGAGAAACCCAGACCTCGACTTTCGGATCGAAGACCGCAGGGTCATCAAGGCTGCCGACCGTGAGGAATTGAAAACGGGATTGTTCTCGCCAGCGCCCCGCGACAGGCGATCCGCAGTTGGTGCAAAAGCCTCGTTGTAAATGCCTGCCGCTCGCGCCTTCGACCTCGTGATAGCGCAAGTAAGAACCAGAAAACGTGAGCCGATCGCTGGGGACAAATACCAGAGCAGCAGTACCGGCCCCGCTGGCCCTTTGGCAGTCCAGGCAATGGCAAATCAAGTGGACCAACGGCCTCTCGGCGCATTCGTACCGGGCAGCCCCGCAGGCACAACCACCTGTCATCGTGAAGGCCATGATCACCCCTCCATCCACGCGCCTCATGGTTCTTGTTGTCAGAACTATAGTTTGGCGGATGCAGCTGACAAACCGGTAGGGTCGCATACAGCGCCCTTGGGCCTCAGCGCGGGCATCCCGGCGAGAGGATAGGCGCAAATCGGCGGTCCGGCCCCTCCGCTGCGGACCTACGAACCGCTCATGATCCGATCCAGTGCCGCATCCAGGTTCTTGAAGGCGGCATGTTCGTCGGCGTGGATGTAGTACCCCTCGCTCGTGCGGAAGTCAGAGTGCCCAAGCATGGTCTGCACGATCCCGATGTGCTCGGGTTCCTCCTTGGCAATCGAGCTGCCGGCCCTTCGGGATCACCAACGCCGCGCCCTTCAGGACGGGCGGCATGGCGCTTATCTGGCGTTCGCGTTCCAACTCGCCCTGACGCTTGTGGAGCCGCTCTACGAGGCGCTGCGCGGTCGCCTCGGCGTTCTGGGCGTTAATGCGCTGCTCCTTGCCGGCGCGCTCTTCCTCTCGCAGTCTCGCAGCCCGCGCGTCCCAGTAGTTGATCTCGCGCTTCAGCCGTTCGCGCACCTCGCGCTCGATCTTGTCGATTTCGACGAGGCGACGCTCCCTCACTTCGTTCAGGTGCTGCGGCACGAGGCTCGCGATCGCATAGCCGATCGCCTTCTCCTCGACATGTCCTGAGAGCCATTCGGCCTTCGCCTGGTCGCGCAGGAAAGCGATTTCGTCGGCGGTCCCGGGGCGGAAATCGAGATAAGGCGCGGGACCGCCGTCAAAGGCCGAGCCGTCCGGCTTGAGAAAGATGAACTGCAGACGCTCGGAGATCGCGCGAGGCTCGCCCGACCGCGCTTGCCAGCCATCGCGGATGGCGTGTTCGAGGTAGACGAGCAGGCGCGGCTCCATGCCGTCGTCCGTGCTCGTCGATGAGCAGCCCGCCTTGACCGAGCAGCGGCTGAAACCGCTGCAGGACGACGTCGACCACGGCATCCAGCAGCGGGTGACCCGGCGCGAGAAGTTCGGCCTGCGGCTGCCCGTTGATCAGCGTCTTCTCGAAGGTCACGCGCGCGTATCTGTCCAGGACCGGATCGCCGCGCCCGATGAGCCGGTCGCGCTCCTTCAAGACGCCTGGTACGCGCATGATCTCGAAGCGGCCTTTCTCGCGCTCGGAAATCCGGCCGCCAAGCAGTGTGAATGCCTCACGGAAGAACGACCCGATGAAGTGGGGCTGCAGTCTCCGCGCTTGCGCGCGTTCCATCTGTTCGCGGATCGCGGAGACCGAATGCGGGTCCATACCCTCCGAGGTGAGCTTGCGCTCGGAGACCAGCTTCTCGATTGCCTCGACGTCGACAGCGCCGTCGACCTTCTTGAACAGCTCGGCCTTCGTCTCCGGCATGTCGCCGTAGCGGATCGCCTGGACCAGCAGATCGCGGAGAGCCTGTCCCTCGAATAACTCGCCGAGCACGTCGTAGACCTTACCGCCGAGCGCCTTGCGGGCTTCCTCCAGCTTCTCCAGCAGCCGGCGGTAGACCTCGCCCTCGCGTGTGTTTGTCGCGCAGAGGTTCCAGAGGTGACACACCTCCGTCTGGCCGATGCGGTGGATGCGGCCAAACCGCTGCTCCAGCCGGTTCGGGTTCCAGGGCAGGTCGTAATTGACCATGAGGTGCGCGCCCCGCTGCAGGTTCACGCCTTCGCCAGCCGCGTCATTGGCGATCATTACGCGCACCACGGGATCGCTGTTGAAGGCTGCGATGGCTGCCCGCCGAGCCTCGCGCGCAACGCCGCCATGGATCACCACCACGCTCTCCGGTCGCCGGCGACACGCCGCGATCTTCTGCTGGAGGTACTCAAGCGTGTCGCTGGGGCTCCGTGAAGATGATGATCTTGCGGCGCAGGCCAGTCGCCGGATCGACGAATGATCGGGTCGTCCAGGATGGACATGAGCTGCCGCCATTTCGTGTCCTGCCCGGACTGCTTCAACCGGAACGCTTGCTCCTCCAGAACCTTCAGGTGCTCGATCTCGGTCTTCAGCTCGTCGATGGTCTTGGCAGCAGTCGCCTGGTCGAGAAATTGTTCTTCGACCACCTCGGCTTCTTCGCCGGGCGCTTCATCGAGATCGTCGGGGTCGTAGCCGGTCAGGTCCTGCGCGCGGTTCAATTGCCCGCCCTGCTTCATGATCTGCTCTTCGCGCAGACGCTCTTCGAGGCGCTTGCGCCTCCGCTCCAGCGACCGGTAGATCGCGGCGGGCGAGGAAGCGAGCCGGCGCTGCAGGATTTGGAGCGCGAAGCCGACGTTGTTCTGGCGCTTGCCGTCGCCGCCGCGATCGGCGCGGTTCATTTCTTCACGGACGTAGGTGGTGACCGCCTGATAGAGCGCGGCCTCGTCTTCCGACAGCTCGTAGCTGGCGGTCTGTGCACGTCGTTCCGGGAAGAGTTTTGTGCCGTCGAAGCGGAACAACTCCTCCTTCGTCAGGCGGCGCAGCATGTCGGACACGTCGGCCTTGTGCACGCCCTCCCGGAACCGGCCCTCGAAGCGATCTGCGTCCAGCAGGCCCATGAACAGCTGGAAGTCCGCCTCCTTGCCATTGTGTGGCGTCGCCGACATGAGCAGCAGATTGCGAGTCCTGCTCGCCCAGCAGCTTGCCGAGCTTGTACCGCTTGGTCTCCTTCACCTCGCCGCCGAAATAGGAGGCGGCCATGCGATGTGCCTCGTCGCAGATGATCAGGTCGTATTCCGGCGCGGCTTCCAGCTTCGCGCGCAGCTCGCCTGATCGCGCGGCCATGTCGAGCCGGACGATTAGACGCGGGCGTTCGATGAAGGGGTTACCTGTCAGCGACGCCTCGATCTGGTCACGGGTGAGAATGTCGAAGTGCAGAGACGAATTTCTCGGCGAGTTCGTCCTGCCACTGTTCCACCAACCCGCCTGGCGCGACGATCAGGCATCGCTCCAGATCGCCCCTGATCAACAGCTCCTTGATCAATAGGCCCGCCATGACGGTCTTGCCCGCGCCGGGATCGTCAGCCAGCAGGAAGCGAAGAGGCTGACGCGGCAGCATCTCACCGTAGACGGCGGTGATCTGGTGGGGCAGGGCCTCGATCTGGGAGGCGGTGACCGCCAGGTACGGATCGAACAGGTAGGCAAGCCGGATGCGGTAGGCTTCGGACGCGAGTTCGCAGCAGCCCACCATCGGCATCGAAGCTGTACGTCCGTCCTGGCTCCACCAGCTCGAAGGCCAGTTCCTCGCCGCGATAAACGAGTTGTTCGCCCACCCGGCCGTTTGCTCGGAAGACTAGGTTAACGGCGTCTGGGCCGAAGCGCGCGACCTGAACGACCTCGGCAACACCTGCCGGGTCCAGACCCCTGAGTTTGGAGCCTGGCTTTATGTCTTCGAGAACGGTCATCGGTCTCCCCTTGAGTCTGACACCATCCCTGAACGACCTACGAAATTCAATCGGTTGGAAGAGGTGAAGGCAGCAGCTTGGACTAAGCCAATTCGGTGAATTTCATAGGGCTGACGGTTGCCGGCGCTTGGGTCAATCAATTGGCGTTGCTACGATGCTCCGATGAACAGCGGCGTATTCGTCCTCAAGGATAAGGACACACTTGTGTCCATGGGCTCGGCGCAATTCGCGTCCGAAGCGGATTTTCAGCACCTCCTGGCAAAGTTCCCCGAACTCCTGTCCGGCGACCAGATCGACCCAGCGAGCCCGAGGCGCTGGGTTCTCGTGCGACGGGAGAAAGCCGTTCCGTCAGAGGACGGCGGGGGCGGTCGATGGTCGCTGGATCACCTGTTCCTGGATCAGGACGGCGTCCCGACGCTCGTCGAAGTAAAGCGTCAAGACGGACACCCGCATCCGACGTGAGGTGGTCGGCCAGATGCTCGATTATGCCGCTAACTGCGTCGTGTACTGGCCGGTGGAGGGGCTGAAGGCGACCTCGAAGCGACCTGCAGCGATCGCGGCGTGACCGTGGAGAAAGCCCTTGGGGAGCTGCTCGGACCGGAAGCGGACGAAGCTGCATTCTGGTTGCGGGTGAAGACGAATTTGGAGGCGGGGCGGATACGGATGCTATTCGTCGCCGACGCTATCCCGTCGGAGCTACGGCGCATCATCGAGTTCCTGAACCAGCAGATGAACCCGGCCGAGGTGATCGGCGTGGAGTTGAGGCAGTACGAAGGCCAGGGCTTGAAGACGCTCGTTCCGCTGGTGGTGGGCCAGACACAAGAGGCGACCCAGAAGCGCAACCCCACCGCACGGTCCGAAAGGAAATGGGACGAGGAGTCCGTTTTCGCGGAATTGCGAACGCGCTGCTTGGAAAGCGAGATCGCCGTCGCACGCCAGGTAGCTGACTGGATGAAGTCCAGCGGCGGAAGGGTCTGGTTCGGGAACGGCCAAGTCTCCGGTTCGATGAGCGCCGGCTTCTCGAACAGAGACGGCGTCGAGATGTGGCCGATCTTCCTCTACACGTACGGTCGAGTCGAACTCCAATTCCAGTTCATGAAGTCCAAGCCCTTCTTCGACCTCATCGACAACCGTCGCGAACTGATGCGACGGTTGAACACGATCAAGGGCGTCAGCATTTCGGAAGACTCTTTGTCTAAGAGGCTGACTGGAAACTAAGTTGAGTGATTTCAGCAGGTTGTGATTCTATCTGGATTTGCGAAATTGCGACGGGAGACACACGATGGCCTGGACCGAAATCACTCGGCCGACAGTATCGCCGCGACGGGCTGCGCTATGCAAGCGACACTGACTGGACGCAGAATGGGCGTTGCATCGCCCCATATGATGCCGGCGCAGTTCCGCCGATCGGGCGGCCCCGCGACGACGGATTTGCGGGCGGTGGTGAACGCGATCTTCTACATGGCCTCAGACCGGCTGCCAATGGCGGCAGCTGCCCAAGGAGTTCCCGCCGTACTCGACCGTGCAGGGCTATTTCTACGAGTGGTCGCGACGACGGCACGGCTCGCGTGCGATCAACCATGACGCTCGTCATGGCGATGCGCGAGAAGCGCTCGGCCGCGGAGGCCAGCCCGACCGCCGGCGTCGATCGACAGCCAATCGGTGAAGACCTACGGAAGGCGGCGGGCCGCGCGGCTATCGACGCCGGCAAGAAGATCAAGGGCCGCAAGCGCCACATCGTCACCGACACGCAGGGCCATCTGGTCGGCGTGCAGTCGTGCATGCCGCCGATATTCAGGACCGCGACGGAGGCTCGCTCGGTGTCATCGCCTCGATCCGCCGCCTCTACCCCTGGCTGCGCCATCGTCTTCGCCGATGGCGGTTATGCCGGCGACAAGCTGCGCGGCGCGCTCGCGGCAGCATCGGCACGTGGACGCATCGAGATCATCAAGCGCTCCGATCGCCGCCAAGGGCTTCGAAGCTGCTGCCGCGGCGATGGGTCGTCGAGCGAACCTTCGCCTGGCTCAGCCGATGCCGCCGATCTGGCCAAGGACTTCGAAACGACCATCGCCAGCCCAACCGCATGGGTTCTGGTCGCCCACATCCGAACCATCACACGCAGGCTCGCAAGAGCTTGATATCGCTCACGTCGTTTTGAGTCCGACTCTTACGTCGCCGACGATCCCGTTATCTGGTCTTCGTGTGAGCGAAATCAAACAGCGGCGCCATGTGCCTATGCTTTGCGCCCTAGGTAGTTTTTCGACGCTCGGCCCAAGTCCAGGCCGGCGACAAAATCAAGACAGTCGCAAACATCGAGTCGATCGTTCGAATGATTGGCCAGAAGGCGCGGTCCGGCGAACAGCGCGCAGCGGATGTATACCGAAATCCACCTGCGCCTCACCGCAACCGACGATGCAGCGGCCGCGGATGACGATTTGAAGCCTGTAGACATGGGTGCCCCGAACGACGACATCGTCCGGCGCATGCTGTCCTGCTTCCACCACCTGCGGTCGGACCGAGGCGAGAGCCTTGAACGCTCCCGATCGCACTTCACTGGTGATCTGGATGCTCTTGATTGGGTATTGCTTTGGCATCCGGTCCGAACGGCGCCTGTGCGAGGACGTGGATATTAACCTCGCCTACCGCTGGTTCTGCCGCCTCGGTCTCGAAGGCTACATTCGAACCCAGGGCCCTCTGATTAAGAGTCAGATGCCGCCATCGGAGCAATTGGTTTCGTTGCCCGGCTGATAACGGCCCTCCATCCCTGTCTATGGTTGTCCACAAACGGCTTATTTCACGAATATTTCACGATTAGTCGCATGTCTGGCTAAATCATTGATTTTAATGGCGCGCCCGAAAGGATTCGAACCTCTGACCCCCAAATTCGTAGTCTGGTGCTCTATCCAGCTGAGCTACGGGCGCGCGGGACCGGCGTGGCGCCAAATCCGGCTTCGGCGAGCGAGCGCCGAGGCAGCGTCCGTCTAACCGGTCGCGGGGCCAAAGGCAAGTCGCGTTTGCAAGGTCAGGCTTTGCCGCTGCCGGCGCGTTGTTCGGTGCGATCGACGCCGTTCTGCGCCGACAAGGCGGGGGCGCGGAGCAGGATTTCGAAGGCGGCCCCCGGCCAGGCCGGATCTTCGGCCTCCTTCAGTCCGATCGTGCCGCCGTGGGCGCGCACGAGGTCGGCGGCGATGGCCAGGCCCAGGCCGGTGCCTCCCGGCCGCGCCGCGCCGCGAAAAGCCGAAAACAGGTTTTCGCGGGCGGCGGGCGGCAGGCCCGGCCCATTGTCGGCGATCACGATCGAAACCCGGTCTTCGCTGCGCGTCGCATGCAGGCGGATCGCCGGCGGGCCGACCGTCGAGCCTGCGCTGTCCAGCGCCTCGACGGCGTTGCGGAACAGGTTGAGCAGCGCGCGGAAGAATTGTTCGCGGTCCACCGCGACAATGAAATCCTGCGGCGCGTCGTTGCGGAATTCGATGGTCGAGCGCGCCGAGAACATCGCGGTTTCCGCCGCTTCGGCCGCGATCAGCCGCAGCGGCGTCGGCGCGGGGCGCGGCGCCTCGTCGACGGAGCGGCCGTAGGTGAGCGTCGCCTGGCAGAAGCGAATCGCGCGGTCGAGCGTGGCGACCAGTTTCGGCGCGAGGCGCACGACCAGCGGATCGGAGGCCGAGGCCATGCGGTCGGAGATCAATTGCGCCGACGTCAGCATGTTGCGCAGGTCGTGGTTGATCTTGGCGACGGCCAGACCCAGCGCCGCGAGCCGCTTCTTTTCGGAGAGTTCTCGCGCAAGCGCGCGCTCCATGTCGGCCAGCGCCTCTTCCGCCGCGCCGATCTCGTGGCGCGCGCCGGAGGGCGCGATGATGCGCGCGCTGTCTTCCGGCGCCGCGGCGAAAGCGACGACATTGCCGGTCAGCCGGCGCACCGGGGCCAGCACCATGATGGACAGCGCGGCGACCGCGAGAAGCGCGACGATCAGCGAAATCGCGAGCGACAGGAGCAGGATGTTGAGCGAATAGGCGCCCATCGCCGCCTTCAGCGGCTTCTCGTCGAGCGCCACCTCCACATATTCGGCGCCCATCGGCGCCGCGCCGCGCACATCGAGCACGCGGCCGGGGCGCGCCAGCAGCGTGCCGAAGGCCGCGGAAATCGCCTGCCAAGCGGATTGGTCGCGCAGGTCGGCGACCTCGTCGACCTCCGGCGGCATGTCGGACACGGCGAGCATCCGGCGGCTGTCGGGCCGCTTCAGCACGATCATGCGCGCGCCGACGCTGTCGAGGATGGCGACCTTGAGGCTCTGGGGAACCATGCCCTCGGGCGCGGCGTCCAGAACGAGCGCCGCCGTATAGGCGGCCGAAAGGCGCGTGTGCAGCCAGTTGTTGCGAAAGTTGGCGATGGAGGGAATGTAGATCGCGACTTCCGCCAGCAGCACGAAGGCGACGATCAGCAGGAGAACGCGGCCGGCAAGGCCGAAGCGCGGCAACCCGCCGGTCGTCTTCGCGTCCTTTGCCTGCGTGGTCGTCGGCTCGCCCATGCCTCACCCGAACCTGCGCAGAAAGCGCAGAACGCTGGTCACCCACGGCCGGTCGATCCTGTCCGCATAGACGCCGAAAGCCGCGCGCCGCGAGATTTCCGACAGGGTCGGATAGGCGAAGACCGTATTGGCCATGTCCTGCGCCATCAGCCCTTTCGACACGGCAAGCGACCAAGGCGCTATCAATTCCCCGGCCACGCGCCCGACGACGCCGCAGCCGAGCACGCGCCCGTCGCGCGCCGTCACGACCTTGATATGGCCTTCCGTTGCGTCCTCCGCGCGGGCGCGGTCGTTCTCGGCGAAGCTCCAGCGCAGGACCCGTATCTTGCGGTGTCGTTCGCGCGCCTGCGTCTCGGAGAGGCCGACCCATGCGATCTCGGGGTCGGTGTAGGTCACGCGCGGAACATTTTCATGACGCGGCCGCGCCGGCAGGCGAAACAGCGCCTGCCGCAGCACCAGCCCGGCCTGATAATTGGCCGCCGCCGTCAATTGCGCCACGCCCGCCACGTCGCCCACGGCATAGACGCGACGATTGCTCGTGCGCAGATTGCCGCCCGTCGTCGCCCCGGCGCGATCGAATTTCACCCCGGCCGCCTCGAGGCCGAGATTGTCGACATTCGCCTTGCGCCCGGCGGCGACCAACAGATGCGTGCCGTCGATCGTCTCCTCGACCTCGTGGCCGGCGATGACAACGCGCACGCCTTCCGGGCGCGGCTCGATGCGCGCGATTTTCTTGCCTTCGCGAATATCGACGCCCTCGCGGCGAAGCCGGTCCAGCGCGACGGCGGCGAGTTCGGGGTCTTCGCGCGCGAGCGCCTTTTCCGCCTCGATCACGATGGCTTCCGACCCGAGGCGCCGGAAGGCCTGTGCGAGTTCCAGCCCCTGCGCGCCGCCGCCGACGACGATCAACCGGCGCGGCAGCACATCGATGTCGAAGATCGTCTCGTTGGTGAGGTAGCGAACGAATTCGAGACCGTGGATCGGCGGCACGAGCGACGACGAGCCCGTCGCCAGCACGAAGCGGCGCGCGCGAACGACGAACTCGCCCGCCTCGACGGTCTTCCCGTCCACAAAGCGCGCCGTCGCGCGGATCACGCGCACGCCCATGGCTTCGTAGCGCGCCTGGGAATCGTTGGGCGCGATGGCGGCGATCGTCTGCTTGATCCGCTTGCTCACGGCCGGCCATTCGACGCGGGGCTCGACCGCATGCACGCCGAAGCGGGCGGCGTCCCGCATGGCCTGCGCGATATGCGCCGATGCGATGAGCGTCTTGGATGGGACGCAGCCGGCGTTGAGACAATCGCCGCCCATCTCGCCCTTTTCGATCAGAACGACCGACACGCCGAGCCGAGCCGCGCCGGCTGCGACCGACAGGCCGCCGGCGCCCGCGCCGATCACGCAGATGTCGGGCGTCAGTGTCTCGTTCATGCCCCGCGTCCGCTCATTTGGCCGCCAGCCGCTTGCGCGCGGCCCAGATGCGCCGCGCCGCGATCGGCGCCAGCGCCAACAGCGAAAGGCCGACCAGTACGCCGAATATCCTCGGGGTGACGATTGCGGACAAGGGGAGGTCGAGGCTGCAGGCCGTAGCGCCCGCGGCGCGGCAGGCGTCGCGGCGGGCGAGCGCGCCCGCGACGATCTCGTCCATGCCGGCGCCGGCCGCCGTGAACACGAAACTCGCGGGCAATACGCCGAGCGCTGTCGTCCAGAAGAAGGTTCGCAGCGGCACGTCGGCGAGCGCTGCGGCGAGATTGACGAACCAGAAGGGGAAAAGCGGCGACATGCGCAGGAACAGCAGATAGCCGACCGCATGGTCGTTGAACCTGTCGCGCAGGCGCAGGACCTTCGGCCCGGCGCGCGCCGCCATCGCCTCGCCGAAGGCGGAGCGCGCCGCCAGGAACAGCGCGCAGGCGCCGCCGGTCGCGCCGACGACCGATCCGGCCACCCCATATTTCAGGCCGAACAACGCCCCGCCCGCCAGCGTCATCAGCGTGGCGCCGGGCGCCGAAATAGCCACCAGCGCGGCATAGACGGCGGCGAAGGCGCAGAGCGCGGATGCAAAATGCTGGCCGATGAAGGCGAGCAGCGGCGCGCGGCTGTCGACGAAAAGCTCGAGGGAGACGTAGCGGTCGAGCCGCAACCCGATGAAGAGCGCGAGCGCCAACGCGATCGCCCCCAGCGGCGCAAAGCGCCGCCAGGGCGCAGTCGCGGATGGCGGCGCTGCCTCGGCCATGGCTGCACCATAGAGAGCCCAGCCTCAAATGCGACCTCCGGACGCTGACAATCGCGTGAACCGGCCACGCCGCATCCGACCGCGGCCACGCTCGCAAATCGGCGTTGCAAATCGGCTTTGCGCTGCGCGGCAAAGACGGGCGCGGCGGCTTGTGCTACCGAAATTCGGGAAACGACGCTTCAGGGAGCCAAACATGACCACCGTCGCCTTCATCGGACTGGGCAATATGGGCGGGCCGATGGCCGCCAATCTGGCGAAGGCCGGCTACGCCGTGCGCGGCTTCGACCTCGTGCCGTTCCTGCGCGAGGAAGCAGCCAAGGGCGGCATCAACGTCGCCGCCTCCGCCGCCGATGCGGTGAAGGACGCCGACGTCGTCGTCACCATGCTGCCGGCGGGCAAGCATGTGATGGCCGTCTGGTCGGAAATCGCGCCGCTCGCCAAAAAGGGCGCGCTGTTCATCGATTCCTCGACCATCGACGTCGACAGCGCCCGCGCGGCGCATGCGCTCGCCGAAAAGGCGGGGCTGGCCAGCGTCGACGCGCCGGTGTCGGGCGGCACCGGCGGCGCCAAGGGCGCGACGCTCACCTTCATGTGCGGCGGCGCCGAGGGCGCGTTCGCCGCCGCCAAGCCGCTTCTGGAGAAGATGGGCAAGAAGATCGTGCATTGCGGCGGCCCGGGCGCCGGCCAGGCGGCCAAGATCTGCAACAACATGATCCTGGGCGCGACGATGATCGCCACTGCCGAAGCCTTCGTGCTGGGCGAGAAGCTCGGCCTGACGCATCAGGCCCTGTTCGACGTCGCTTCCACATCCTCGGGCCAGAGCTGGTCGCTGACCACCTATTGCCCGGCCCCCGGCCCGGTGCCGACCTCGCCCGCCAACAACCACTACAAGCCGGGCTTCGCCGCCGCGCTCATGCTGAAGGACCTGAAGCTGTCGCAGGAAGCGGCCGCGTCGGCCGGAGCCGCCACGCCGATGGGCGCCGCCGCGGCGCAAATCTACGCCCTGTTCAACGCCGCCGGCCACGCGGGCGACGATTTTTCCGGCGTCATCAACTTCCTGCGGGGCCATGCGTGATAGGTCAGCCTACTTGACATAATCCCGAGAGGGTTTATCCAAAATCGAGGCCACGCGTCTGACGACGCCCAGAATGGACCGCCCGGATGAACGCCCATCAGAAGATCGCCTTTTCGCACCATCCGACGCCTCGCCCGGTCAGCGCGGAGGCGCGGGCCGAGGCGCTGAAGGATCCGGGCTTCGGGCGCGTCTTCACCGACCATATGGCCACGATCCGCTGGACGGTGGATCGCGGCTGGCACGACGCGCAAATCCGCGCGCGCGAGCCGATCGCGCTCGATCCGGCCGCCGCCGTCCTGCACTACGGGCAGGAGATTTTCGAGGGGCTGAAAGCCTACAACCTGTCCGACGGCTCGATCGCCCTGTTCCGCGCCGAACAGAACGCCCGGCGCTTCAACGCCTCGGCCGAGCGCATGGCCATGCCGACCATTCCCGAAGCCGTGTTCATGCAGGCGGTCGAGGAACTGGTGAAGGTCGATCGCGCCTGGGTGCCGAAGGGCGACGGCAGCCTCTACCTGCGCCCCTTCCAGTTCGCGACCGAGGCGTTCCTCGGCGTGCGTCCGTCGCATGAATATCTGTTCGTGCTGATCGCAAGCTCCGTCGGCTCCTACTTCAAGGGCGGCGAGAAGCCGGTGACGGTGTGGCTGACCGACCGCTATACGCGCGCCGCCGAGGGCGGCACGGGCGCGGCCAAGTGCGGCGGCAATTACGCGGCCTCGCTGCTCGCGCAGGCCGAAGCCATCGAGAACGGTTGCGACCAGGTCGTGTTCCTCGACGCCGCGCAGCACAAATGGGTGGAAGAGCTCGGCGGCATGAACGTGTTCTTCGTGATGGACGACGGTTCGCTGATCACGCCGCCGCTGACCGGCACGATCCTGCCGGGCATCACGCGCGACGCCATCCTGACGCTGGCGCGCGCCGAAGGCCGCGTCGTGCGCGAAGAGCGCTATTCCATGGACCAGTGGCGCGCGGACGCCGCCAGCGGCAAGCTGCGCGAGGCCTTCGCCTGCGGCACGGCCGCGGTCGTCGCCGCCATCGGCAAGGTGAAGAGCGCGGCGGGCGATATCGTCATGGGCGACGGCTCGGTCGGCGCCGGTGACGGCGGCGCTGAAGGCGAAACTCGTCGGCATCCAGCGCGGCGACGCGCCCGACCCGCACGGATGGGTGCGCCGCATCGGGTAATCGGCCGTCTTACCTCCCCGCTTGCGGGGAGGTCGCGATGGGCGGCATCGCGGGTGGGGCTTGCTGCGATTTGAACGAGCATTCGCGCTTTGGCGCGATCCCCACCCGTCGCCTTCGGCGACACCCTCCCCGCAGAGCGGGGAGGGTGAAAAGCACCTACAGCGATTCACACCTGCTCGGAATCATGCGGCCGTCATTGCGAGGAGCGCAGCGACGCGGCAATCCATCCCCACATCAACATACGGGGATGGATGCTTCGCTTCGCTCGCAATGACGGCGCTATTTCCGACAAACGTTGAACCGCTCTAATTCCCCGCCCTGCCCGCCAGCGCCGGCATGTACATGTCCGACCATTTCTGCGGCCGGTTCTTGATCGAACCGACGTCGGCCATGAAATTCGCGAATTGCATCATGCCGGTCGGCGTCGCGGAAAAGGTCGTGTTCTTGTCCGACACCATTTCCAGCGCTTCCTCGGTCGAGAGCTTGGCCTTCAGGCTCGCCTGAAAATCCTTCGCCGCGCCCTGCTTGTCCTTCGCGATGATGTCGCAGGCTTCGTCGAAAGCCGCGAGAAACGCCGCCATCATCTTCGGATTGTCGTCGATGAATTTCTTCGGCGCGAAGACGACGTCGAGCGTGATCGGACCGAGCGCATCGATGGAATTCACGACACTGTGCACACGCTTGTCGCGCAGCTCCATCGTCGAATAGGGCGGCGAGGCGAAATGCGAGGTCACCTCGGTCTTGCCCGACATCATCGCCGTATAGGCTTCGGGGTGCGGCAGGCCGACGGTCGAATTGTCGACCGCGTTCCACTTGTCCTTGCCGAGCTCCTTGGCGGCGGCCATCTGCAGCACGACGGCGGCGAGCGAGGTCTTGATGCCCGGCAGCGCGATCTTGTCCTTGACCGTATAATCCTTGAGCGACTTGATGTCGGGATTGATCGTGTTGAGCGTCAGGAGCGTGCCGGACATGCCGGAGACGCCGACGACCTCCGCACGCGTGCCCTTGCTCTTGGACCACAGCGTGATGAAGCCGGGCGCGCCGGTGCCGGCGATATCGAGCGTGCCGGCGAGCATGGCGTCGTTGATGACATTGCCGCCGTCGAACAGATACCAGGTCGTCTTGATGTCGCCGAGGCCGGCTTCGGCGGCCTTCTTCTCCAAGAGCTTGCGCTGCTCCATCACCATCAGCGGCAGGTAGAGAATGCCGTAACCCTTGGAGATGCGGACTTCCTTCACCTCGGCGCGTACGGGCGCGGCGAGCGCGATGCAGGCGGCGAGCGCGAGCGCGACTTTGCGAACATGTTTCATCGGCGTTCTCCCTCTCCGGCAATCTAGAGCATTCAGGCCGACTTGCCCTCACCTTTCAGCCCGCGCACGACCTCGTCCGGGATCGGAACGGATTTCATGCGATTGGGATCGTCGGGATGGCGGCCGGTCCACACGCGCGTCTCGAAAGCCTCGATGGCCAGTTCGCCGTCGTTGAACAATTGATGGCGGATGTCGAAGGACGAGCGCCGGATGTCGATCGCCTGCGTCTCGATGACGACGACATCGCCGAAGCGCGACGGCCTCATGAAACGAGCGCGCGATTCAACCAGCGGAATACCGGTGAAGTCGAGGTTCTCGAACAGCCATTTCTTGTGAAAGCCCGCCGCCTCCAGAAGACCGCCCGTGCAATTGTCGAACCAGTCGAAGAAGCGGGGATTGTAGACGATCTTGGCCGGGTCGCAGTCGCCCCATTCGACCTTGCGTTCGCGTCTGGCGACGAGCATCGCCTCTCCCTTCGATAGAACCCCGAACCGGCCGCGACAGCCGGACATGTCGCCCGAACCGCTACGGCCTGTCGGCTTGCGATGCAATAGCCCTGGCGTTCGCCATGCGCGCCGAGAATTGCTAGAATTCGCGCATGGACGGCTATGGCGCGACATTTTTCGAGACGCCTCTCGGCCTGTGCGGCCTCGCCTGGACCCCGCGCGGCGTCAAGGCCCTGCAATTGCCCGAAGAAAGCGACGAGGCGACGCGCGCGCGGCTGATGCGCAAGTCCGGCGCGCCCTTCGTGCGCAGGCCGCCGGCGGAGATCGAGAGCATCGTCGCGCGCGTTTGCAGGCTGCTCGACGGGCGCGCGACCGACCTGACGGACATTGCGCTGGACATGGACCGGATCGGCGCGTTCGAGGCGCAGGTCTATGCGACCGCGCGCTTCATTCCCTGCGGCGAGACGCGCACCTACGGAACGATCGCGCGCGCGATCGGCGATCCGCTTGCGGCGCGCGGCGTCGGCCAGGCGCTCGGGCGCAATCCTTTCGCGATCATCGTGCCCTGCCATCGCGTCGTCGCGGCCAACGGCAAGACCGGCGGCTTCTCCGCCGGCGGCGGCGTGACGACGAAACTGCGCATTCTCGAGATCGAGCGGCGCGCGGTCGGGCTGAACGCCGCAGGCGCCGCGCAGCTCGATCTCTTGTGATCGATCAGAACCCGCGGAACGTGGCGAAGTTCTCGACGGCGATACGGTCCGTGCGCAACGTGTTGATCTTCGCATTCCAGTCGGCATGGCCGAGCGACATGCCGCAGACCAGCACCTCGTTGTCGTCGAAGGCGAGCTGTTCGCGAATGACCTTGTGGAAAAAGGCGAAGGCCTGCTGCGAGCAGGTGTCGAGCCCATGCGCGCGCGCCGCGACGCTGACCGCCTCGAGAAAATAGCCGTAGTCGAGCCAGGAGCCGATCTCGAGGCGGCGGTCGACGGTGAACATCAGCCCGACCGGCGCGCCGAAGAACAGGTAGTTCTGTCCGAGCTGCTTGGCCATCGCCGGCATATCGCCCTTGGCGATGCCGAGCAGGCCGTAGAGATCGAAACCGACCTTGCGGCGGCGCGACAGATAGGGCTCGAAGAACTGGTCGGGATAATATTTGTACTCGGACTCGCGCAGGCCGCCCGAGGCGAATGTGTCGTGGATCGCCTGCGACAGTTTCTGCCTGGCTTCGCCCGCCACGACATGCACGCGCCACGGCTGCATGTTGGTGCCGCTCGGCGCGCGCGCGGCGACTTCGAGAATGCGCGCGACCGTCTCGCGCGCCACGGGCTTGTCGAGATAGGCGCGGACCGACCTGCGGCCTTCGATGGCGCGCTCGATCGCGGCGCACTCGGCGTCGTTGAAATTCGTATGCGGCATGGCGGTCCTACAGGAGTTCGAAGAAGCGCAGCACGACCCGATCGGGCAGACGCGCGCCGGAGCAGACGAAGACGCGCTTCGTCAGCCATTGCAGTTCGGGCGCCGCGGTCTCGAAGCGCGGCGAGGCGCGGAAATAGACGAGCCTGGGATCGACCATCTCGCCGCGCGCCAGGCGGTCGAGCACGTCCTTGGGTCCGTCGCGCAGGCCGTAGTTCTTGACGTAGACGAGGCCGTGCTCCGTCTCGATCACGTAGAGCGCCTCGAGTTCGGCGACGCTGTCGTGGCGGATGATCTGGAAATCCGCGCCGCTCGCCAGCACACGGCCATTGATGCGGCCCTTCACCGTGCCGCCGAGGATCGGAATGACGCGGCGCACGCCGGCGCCGGTGTCGCCGACGACAATCGGCGGCGCGACGTCGACTGCGACATCGCAGAGAAAGCTGACGGAGGGCGTTTCGGGAACGGGAAGGTCGGTCATTCCGGTAAGGTCTGCGAGACGAAAATGTCGGACAAGTCAGCCTAGTTTCGCCACGCGCGCGAAGCAAGCCGCGCTGGCTCACGGGCAGATATGCACCGCCAGCCAGACCGTCGGCCGGCTGGCGTCCGTCCACGCGACGCGGTGGCGGACATGGGCGGGAATTTCGAGCCAGTCGCCGGCTTTGAGCGCGCGCGGCGCGGCCTCGCCGGCGATCAGCACGGCGGCGGCGCCTGCAAGCACGCAGACCCATTCGTCCTGCGGCTGGTCGTACCAGAAATCGGGCGCGCTGGCCTGCCCGGTCGAGACGATGCGCTCGATGCGGACGCCGGGCCGCGCAAGCAACGTGTCGAAGCGTTCGCCGGGGAGCGCTGCGGGAATGTTTGCGAGGAGGTTGCCGGATTTCAGCATTGGCTCACGCTCATGCGAATTGTCATGCCCGCGCAAGCGGGCATCCAGCGCGCAGCCCTTCTGGGTCCCCGCTTTCGCGGGGATGACGCTTGCGGATCGGCTCGACGAGCTTAAGCGAAATAACGCTCGAGTATGTCGCCATATATATCCGCCAGCTTCTCCAGATCGGCGATCTCGACATTCTCGTCGGTCGCGTGAATGGTCTTGCCGACGAGGCCGAATTCAAGCACCGGGCAATAATTCGCGATGAAGCGCGCGTCCGACGTGCCGCCCGTGGTCGACAGGTCCGGCGTGCGTCCTGTCTTCTTCTCGATCGCCGCGACGACGAGATCGGTGAACGACGATCGCTGCGTGCGGAATGAAATCGAATTGGTGGGATGCAGCACTACGCGCGCATCCGCGCCCTGCGCCGCCTCCGCGACGATCTCGGCGATGCGCGCGCCGAGCGTTTCGGGCGTCCAGATATCGTTGAAGCGCACGTTGAATTTCGCCGTCGCCTCGCCCGGAATGACGTTTCGCGCCGCGTTTCCAACATCGAAGGAGGTCACGACCAGGCGGGTCGGATCGAAGGCGGCGTTGCCCTCGTCGAGCGGCGCCGCCGACAGCGCGGTGACGATGCGTGCGAGCGTCGGAACGGGATTGTCCGCCTGCTGCGGATAGGCCGAATGGCCCTGTCGGCCAACGACCCGGATATCGCCGTTGAGCGAGCCGCGCCGCCCGATCTTGATCATGTCGCCGAGGACGTTCGGATTGGTCGGCTCGCCGACGATGGCGTGCGAGAATTTCTCGCCGCGCGCGGCAGCCCATTCGAGCAGCTTGACCGTGCCGTTGATCGAGGGGCCTTCCTCGTCGCCGGTAATCAGCAACGAGATCGTCCCCTTCGGCTTGCCGCGCGTTGCAACATAATCGAGCGCCGCGGCGGCGAAGGCGGCGATGCCGCCCTTCATGTCGCAGGCGCCGCGCCCCCAGACGCGCCCATCGGCAACCTCCGCCGAAAACGGCGGGAAGCGCCACAGGCTCTCGTCGCCGGTCGGCACGACGTCGGTGTGGCCGGCGAAGGTCAGGTGCGGGCCGCCGTCACCGATGCGCGCGTAGAGATTTTCGACGTCGGGCGTGCCCGTGTCGGAGAAGGTCACGCGATGCGTCTCGAAGCCGGCGGCGCCGAGCAGGCTTTCGAGATAGGCGAGCGCGCCGCCCTCGGCGGGCGTCACCGACGGGCAGCGGATGAGGGCGCGGGCGATGTCGAGGACGGAGGCGGTCATTCCGAGCGTCCCTTCGCGATCAGGTTCAGCATCTCCGCCGCCGTCCAGACCGCGACGACGACAAGCGCCGCTTCGCATGCCCAAACCATCGCGCGAGGCATCACTTCCGTCACGCGCGGCTGCAGCCATGCGGCTGCGCCCGCCACGAGCATGGCGAGCGGCAGCAGGCCGGCGAGCCCCAGGGGCGCGGGACGCCCGCGATCCCGGAAGCGCTTGGCGCCGAGATTGACCCAGGAAATGCCGGTCAGGATGGTCAGCGCGGCATAGGCGATAATGTATGTGTTGGCGGCGAGCGCCGCCGGATCGAAGAAGGCGCGCTCGCTCAGCGGGCGATTGGCCCACGGCAGAACCGCGAGCATGATCGCCGTGGTGGCGAGGAACGACAGGGCAAGCGGCGCGGCGGCGCGCAACCAGCCGGCGCGGTCGATGCGGCCCTTGTCTGTCCGGTAGAGGAAGCGGAAGTCCGACGCCTCGCCAGCCATCAGTCGCGCAGCAGTTCGTTGATGCCGGTCTTCGAGCGCGTCTGCGCGTCGACCGTCTTGACGATGACCGCGCAATAGGTCGACGGACCCCAGTTTTCACCGGGCAGCGGCTTGCCGGGCACGTTGCCGGAAACGACGACCGAATAGGGCGGCACGTAGCCGATGTGCGTCTTGCCGGTGGCGCGGTCGATGACCTTGGTCGAGGCGCCGATATAGACGCCCATCGCCAGCACCGCGCCCTGGCCGATCACCACGCCCTCGACGACTTCCGAACGCGCGCCGATGAAGCAATCGTCCTCGATGATGGTGGGGCCGGCCTGCAAGGGCTCGAGCACGCCGCCGATGCCGACGCCGCCGGACAGATGCACGTTCTTGCCGATCTGCGCGCAGGAGCCGACCGTCGCCCAGGTGTCGACCATCGTGCCTGAATCGACATAGGCGCCGAGGTTGACGAAGGAGGGCATGAGCACGACGCCCGGCGCGATATAGGCGGAGCGGCGCACGATGCAGTTCGGCACCGAGCGGAAGCCGGCGGCCGCATGTTCGGCGGCGCCCCAGCCCTCGAACTTCGAGGGCACCTTGTCCCACCAGCTCGAACCGCCCGGGCCGCCGGAGATCGTCGTCATGTCGTTGAGGCGGAAGGACAGCAGCACGGCCTTCTTCAGCCACTGGTTGACCGTCCAGGCCTCCTTGCCGGACTTCGACGGATCGCGCTCGGCCACGCGCGCCTTGCCGGCGTCCAGCAGCCCCAGCGCCTTTTCGACGGCGTCGCGCACGTCGCCGTGCGTCGCGGGACTCACATTGGCGCGGTCCTCGAAGGCGGCTTCGATGATGCGCTGGAGGTCGGCGTGGGACATCTGCTTCTTCTCGCTTTCCGTGCTCGGGCGGCGGAGGTTTGGTCGGTCGGCCTGTCCCTGTCAATGGCGGGCGCCGCCGGTTTGGCGGAATTCGGGGCGCAAGCTATGCTTGACGCGCAAACTTTGGGGATTCGGCCATGTTTCGTACGTTTCTGGCGGGCGTCGCTCTCGCTTTCCTCGCATCGAACGCCGTGGCGGCGCCAAAGGCGAAGAAGCCCCGGCCGCCGGTCGCGGTCGAGGTCGTCAACCAGCGGTCGGTGAAACTCGAAGCCTTCACGCTGGCCGCCGCCGACAAGCCGGAAAAGCCGCTGGCCAAGCTCTCCAAGCCGGTGGCCGGCGGCGCCAAGGCCAGACTGCCCATCGCGAAGGCCAAGGGTTGCGCCTTTCTCGCGACATGGAAGTTCGAGGACGCCGGCGATCAGGCCGAAGTCGATCTCTGCAACGATCCGAAGGTCGTCCTGACGGATTGAGACGCGGTGTCGGAAGCGTCCGTTCCTCCCGGCTTCGAGCGGCATTTCCGACGCTCGCCGCTGACCGAGCCGTGGGAGCCGATCTACTCGCGCCGCACGGACAGGGCCGTCATCATAGGATTGCGCGCCGCCGAGCCGCATCTCAATTCGCGCGGGCTGGTGCACGGCGGGCTGCTGACGACGCTCGCCGACAACGCCATGGGCCTGTCCTGCGCGCTCCATATCGAGGGCCGGCCGCGCCTGCTGACGGCCAACCTCACGGTCGACTTCCTGAGCGTCGCCGAAAAAGGGCAGTGGATCGAGGTCGAGACGACTTTCGTGAAGCCCGGCCGCATCATGTGTTTCGCGCAGGCCTTCATCACCGCCGATGGAACGGTTTGCGCGCGCGCCAACGCCGTGTTCCGCGCGGTCGCGCCGAAAACGTGACGACGCGCCCCGGCAAGATTCTTCACACGGTGATCTTCACGCCGATGTTCTTCCCCGGCGCGGCCGCAAACAGCGCCTGCGTGTAGGGATGTTTCGGGGCGGCGAAGATTTCCTTCGTCACGCCCTGCTCCACCACGGCGCCCTTCTGCATGACGACGATGCGGTCGCAGATCTGCGCGGCCACGCGCAGGTCGTGCGTGATGAACAGCAGCGCCAGCGCGAATTTTTCGCGCACCTCGTCGAACAGCTTGAGAACCTGCGCCTGCACGGACACGTCGAGCGCCGAGACTGCTTCGTCGGCGATCAGGACTTCGGGCTGCGGCATCAGCGCGCGCGCGATGCAGATGCGCTGGCGCTGGCCGCCCGAGAACTGGTGCGGGAAACGGTCGAGCGACTGGCGCGGCAGATGGACGAGGTCCATCAGCTCGCCGGCGCGGCTCAAGGCTTCCGCCTGCGACATGCCGAAATTGACGGGCGCCTCGATCATGCTCTGCGCCACCGTGCGCCGCGGATTGAGCGAGCGATAGGGATCCTGAAACACGATCTGCATGCGCTTGCGATGATCGCGCAAGGCGCGCTCCGGCAGCTTCGCATAGTCCGCGCCGTCGATGGCGACCTCGCCCGCCGTCGGCTCGATGAGACGCGCGACGCAACGCGCGACCGTCGACTTGCCCGAACCCGATTCCCCGACGATGCCGACCGTTTCGCCGCGGCGGATGTCGATCGACACGTCCTTGACCGCCTCGACGACGCGCTTCTTCTGGAAGAGGCCGCCCGAGGAATAGACCTTGCGCAGGCTTTTCGTGTGCAAGACGACCGGCGCGCCGTCGAGCGGCTTGCGGTCGGCGGGCGTCAGCGACGGCACGGCGCCGATCAGCATCTGCGTATAGGGATGCTGCGGGCGGTTGAGCACATCGTCGGCGAGCCCCTGCTCGACCAGCTTGCCCTTCTGCATGACCACGACGCGATGGGCGATCTCGGCCACGACGCCGAAATCGTGCGTGATGAACAGCACGCCCGTGCCTTTTCGCGCGCGCAATTCCGCGATCAGTTTCAAAATCTGCGCCTGCGTCGTCACGTCGAGCGCGGTCGTCGGTTCGTCGGCGATCAAGAGCGCGGGATCGAGCGCGAGCGCGCCGGCGATCATCGCGCGCTGGCGCTGGCCGCCCGACAATTGATGCGGAAAGGCGCGCACGATCTGATCGGGGTCGGGCAGGTTCACCTGCCCGATCGTCTCCAGCACGCGGGCGCGGCGCTCGGCCTGGCTCATCTGCGTGTGGACCTTCAGCACTTCCTCGATCTGGTCGCCGATCGTCTTGACCGGATTGAGCGCGGTCATCGGCTCCTGGAAGATCATCGCCATGCGCGAGCCGCGCAATTCGCGATAGCGCCTGTCCGAGGCGCTCATCAGTTCCTCGCCCTCGAGCTTGATGGAGCCGGCTGTCGGCTTCACCTCGCGCGGCAGCAGGCCCATGACGGCGAAGGACGAGACGGACTTGCCGGAGCCGGATTCGCCGACGACGCAGACGATCTCGCCCGGCGCGACCGAGAACGAGACGTCCTCGACCGCGTAAGGCCGGTCGGAACCCGGCGGCAGCGAGACGGTGAGACGATCGACGACCAGAATGTCGCTCATCACACCCTCTTGCGCAGCTTGGGATCGAGACGGTCGCGCAAGGCGTCGCCGAGGATGTTGACGCACAGCACCGTCACGGCGATGCAGACGCCGGGATAAAGCATGTTGTGCGGGAACAGCCGGAAATACTGGCGGCCCGCCGACATGATGTTGCCCCAGCTCGGCACTTCCGGCGGAATGCCGACGCCGAGGAAGGACAGGATGGATTCCACGAGGATCGCGGAGGCGGCGACGAACGTCGCCTGCACGATCAGCGGCGCGATGCAATTCGGCAAGACATGGCGGAACAGCAGCACCGGCGTCGGCGTGCCGGCCGTCACCGCGGCCTCGACATAGGGCTCTTCGCGGATGGACAGCACGATGGCGCGCACGAGGCGAACGACGCGCGGAATTTCGGGGATGGCGATGGCGATGATGACGGCCGTCAGTCCGGCGCGCGACAGCGAAACGAGCGCGATGGCCAGCAGGATCGGCGGGATCGCCATCAGCCCGTCCATGACGCGCATGATGAGCCCGTCCGACCAGCGCACGTAACCGGCGACCATGCCGATGGCGAGGCCGAAGCCGGTGGCGAAGATCGCCACCAGCGCGCCGATGATGAGAGAGACGCGCGTGCCGTAGATCACGCGGCTGTAGATGTCGCGGCCGAGCGCGTCCGTGCCCATGTGAAACGTGTAGGGCGCTTTCGCGCCGTCGGACAGCGTGATCTGGCCGACGAAGCCCGGCAGCTTGTTGCGCTGGGTCGGATCGAGCAGGGTCGGATCGATCGTGCCGAGCCAGGGCGCGAGGATGGCGATCAGCACCATGATTCCGAGGATGACCGCGGGAATGACGATCGCCGGCTCGCGCGCCGCCGACGGCACGCGAAGCTTGGCGAGAGCGCGGAACGTCTGGGTTTGCGCGCGGTCGCTCAATAGCGAATCCTCGGATCGAGCAACGTGTAGGAGACGTCGATGATGAGGTTGATCATCACGTAGACGAAGGAGAAGAGCAGGATGATCGCCTGGATGGTCGGAAAGTCGCGCGCCAGCACCGCGTCGACGGTCAGGCGGCCGATGCCGGGAATGGCGAAGACGGATTCGGTGACGACGACGCCGCCGATCAGCAGCGCGACGCCGAGGCCGATGACGGTGACGATCGGCACCGCCGCATTGGGCAGCGCGTGGCGCACAAGGACCTGCAGCGGCGTCAGGCCGCGCGAATAGGCGGTGCGGATGTAGTCTTCGCCCAGCACTTCGAGCAGGCTGGTGCGCGTCATGCGCGCGATGAGCGCGACATAGATGACCGCGAGCGTGAGGGAGGGCAGGATGAGCGAGCGTATCCACGGCTCGATCCCATTGGCGATGCGGCTGTAGCCCTGCACCGGCAGCCATTGCAGCTTGATGGCGAAGACATAGATCAGCGCGTAGCCGATGACGAAGGCGGGCACGGAAAAGCCCATGACCGAAAAGCCCATGACGAGGCGGTCGAGCAGGCTGCCGCGCCGCATGGCGGCGAAAATGCCGAGCGGCACGGCAATCGCCACCGCGATGACGAGCGTGAAAGCGGCTAGCGCCAGCGTCGGCTCGATGCGATCGGCGATCAGGCTCGTCACGGTTTTCTTGAAGAAGAAACTCTCGCCGAGATCGCCGCTCAGGATGGAGGAGAGCCAGACGTAAAGCTGGATCAGGAGCGGCTTGTCGAGGCCAAGCTGCTGGCGGATCATCGCCACCTGCTGGGCGTCGGCATTGTCGCCGGCGATGATCGCGGCGGGATCGGCCGGCGTCAGGCGCAGCATCAGGAACACGATCAGGGCGACGATGAACATCACCGGGATCGTCGAGACGAGGCGCCTCAGGATATAGCCGAACATGAGCCTGCCGGGTGGGAGCCGCGCGGCTGTATTCCGCGCGGCGCATTGGCTGTTTCCGGCGGCCGGAGCCGCGCAGCGTTGGCTTACTTCTTGGTCATGTTCCAGAACACCGGAGCGGCGGCGTCGATGACGCCGTCGATGTTCTTGCGCACGGCGATCGGCTGCGAATATTCGCCGAGCGGAATATGCGTCGTGTAGGCGATCGCCGCCTGCTGCGCCTCGGCCGCGATCTTCTTCTGCGCGTCGAGATCGGGCGCGCGCATGAAGGCGTCGCGCAGCTTCTCGATCTTCTCGTCGCAGGGCCAGCCGAACAGCGCCTTGTCGCAGGCCGCGTTCATGTAGGCGGTGAGCACCGGATTGAGAATGTCGGCGCCTACCCATGCGGTGTTGAAGGCGTTCCAGCCGCCGGCGTTCGCCGGGTCCTTCTTGTTGCGACGGGCGACCAGCGTCTGCCAGTCCATCGACTGCATGTCGACCTTGAAGCCGCCGCGCTCCATGAGCTGCTTGGCGACGGGGCCGAGGTTGGTCAGGATCGGCAGGTCGGTCGAGGCCATCAGCACGATCGGCGTGCCGTCGTAGCCGGCTTCCTTCAACAGTTCCTGCGACTTCTTGGAATTGCCGCTGAGAAGGCCATCCATGCCAGCGGTGGTCGAAAGCGGCGTCGCACAGGGGTAGTAGCTCTTGCAGACCTTGTAGTACTCGGCGTTGCCGACTACCGCCTTCAGGAAATCCTCCTGATTGAGCGCATACCAGAGCGCCTGCTTGATCTTCGGATTGTTGAAGGGGGCAACGAGCGAGTTGACGCGAATGGTGAACTGGCCCGTCGCCGCGAGAGGCACGATCTTCAGATTGCTGTCGGCCTTGATGAGCGGCAGCAGATCGTGCGGCGGCTGCTCCATGTAGTCGATCTCGCCGGCGGACAGCGCGTTGACCGCCTGCTGCGCGTCGGCGATGGCCAGCCATTCGACGCGGTCGACATTCACGACCTTGCCGCCCGCGAATGCGGAGGCCGGCTCGGAGCGCGGCTTGTACTTGTCGAACTTGGTGAAGACGATCTTGTCGCCGGGCTTCCACTCATCGCGCTTCAGAACGAACGGGCCGGAGCCGATGAATTCGGAAATCTGCTTGCCGGGATCGGTCTCGGCGATGCGCTTGGGCATCATGAACGGCACGTTCGACGAGGGCTTGCCGAGCGCAAACAGCAGCAGGCCGGTCGGCTCCTTCAGCTTGATGACGATGGTCTTGGCGTCGGGCGAGGAAATTTCCGACACGAAGCCGGTGAAGACCTTCTGTCCGAGCGAATCCTTGGCCGACCAGCGCTTCAGCGAGGCGATGCAATCCTCCGCCGTCACGGGCTGCGCCGTCGTGCCACAGAAGGCCGTCGCGGAGAGTCATCGTATAGGTGAGCTTGTCGGCGGAGACGTCGACCTTGTCGATCATCTGCGGCTTGACGTCGTTCTTCGCATCGAGCGCGAAGAGCGTGTCGTAGATCATGTAGCCGACATTTCGCGAGATATAGGCCGTCGTCCAGATCGGATCGATGATCTTCACGTCGGAATGCATGACGGCCTTGAGCACCTTCTCGGCGCTGGCCGGCGCAACCGCGAACGGCCCTGCGGCGACAGCCGCTCCGAGCGCCGTCGCCAGCGCGATCTTCCTGAAACGCATAGATCCCTCCCGTTATCCTTGTGCCCACCAGCCTAATCGGTAAGCAGGCGACGTTTCAAGGAGCGAAGCCGTTCCTTCGCACTGCGAAAATCATACCAGGCGTGAAGGTCAGATGCCGGAGCCGCCGCTTTCCATGTCCGGCGGCACTTCCGGGAAGGCGGCGGCGCGCAGGAAGTCCCGGCCTTCGATCGAGGTCGGCAGCGGCATCCAGCACTGCAGTTCGTTGTCGTCGTAGGCGATCGTGCAATCCCGGTCGGAATCGGTCGAAATCCAGCAATGGTAGTCGGCGCGCGGCGGCTTCGCCCAGCGCGCGACGTCGACTTCCGGCGGCCCCTGCTCCGTACCCCGCAACGCGACGATCACGCGCGACCCGTCCCGCGGCGCCTCCGCCATCTTTCTCCAGGTTCCGAAATCCAGAGCGCTCATGCCGTCTCCCTGCGACGTCGTCAGGATGCAGCGTGGCGCTTTCGTGGGCAAGCGCGTTATGATGGGCAATGGCCGATATATCCGAGACCGCCCCGCAGCGAGCGACGCCCGACAGGCGCGCGCCTCGCCTCCTGCGCCTGTCGCTCGCAGCGGTCTCGCTCGCGCTGGTCCTGGCCTGCGGCTTTCTCTGGATGCGCTACGGCGCGCAGGTCTTCCTCGACGCCGCGCTTTTCGCCTGGCGCGCCTGCTTCTGAGCGTCAGAAGGCGCCTACCGGAAAATACTTGAGGTAGAGCTCGGTATAGACCCCGCGCTCGGCGAGCCGCGCCAGTCCATAATCCAGCGCCTGACGCAGCGCGGCGTTGTTCTTGCGCACGGCGATCGTCAGCCCCTCGCCGAAATAGGCGCGATCGATGAAGGGGCCGCCGAACAGGGCGCAGCAACCCTTCGATCCCGAGCCGTTCAGCCAGCCCGCCAGCGCCACGCCATCGCCGAAAATGGCGTCGACCTCGCCCTTCACGAGCGCGGCGCGCTGCGCTTCGGCATCGTCGAAGCGAACAAGCGCGAGCTTCGGGAAATAGACCTCGAGCCAGGCCGCATGGGCGCTGTCCTTGACCACGCCGGTTCGGGCCGCGCCCATCTGCTCCGGCGTCGCGCCCTGCGCCGGCGGCTGTCCGGCGCGAACCGCGAAGCGGCCGGGAAGCAGCATGTAGGGCCGGGTGAAGGCGAATTGCTCGCGCGTGCGCTCCGTGACCGCGATCCCTGCGATCAGCGCGTCGCCCTTGTTCTCGGCGAGCGCGGAGAGCAGCGTATCCCAGCGGCGGGCCTGCACCGTGCAGGCGACCTGCAATTCCTCGCAGACGGCGCGGGCGAGGTCGACGCTGAAGCCGGTCAGCCCGCCGTCGGGCAAGGCGAAGTCGAAGGGCGGGTAATCATCGGCCGTCAGAAAGCGGATGAGGCGGATCGCGCTCGTGTCCGGCTTGGTCAGGCGGCGGTTCGGGTCCCAGAACGAGGGAACGAAACCGCCCTCCTGCGCGCGCGACGGCGTCGCGGACGCAAAAATCGCCAGCGCGCCGATGAGAATTGCCGCAGCCATTTTGCCTATAGGCAATCGCGTTCCCTCAATCTAATCTTTTCGCGTCGGGTAGGGGCCCGACGGAATAGTTCATGGTTTATCGCGTCGATCGTATTGCGGAAAGCGATTCTCTGGATGCCCGCGCATCGCGCCGGCCCGCCGCATCGTATCATAACGCCGAACCGCCGGGACTTTCAGCCGGTGCGCAAGCGCGCGCGGCGCAAGAAGCCCGCGCAACGCGCCTCGAGGCGCGCGCGCTCGCCGAGATCGGCATTCCCGCCGCCTGGATCGCCCACGCCGCCGCGCAGGCGCGATGGACGGGCGCGTCGCTCGACGCCGCGCTGCTCGCCACGCGCGCCATCGGCGAAGACGCATTCTACCGCGCGCTGGCGCGCAGGCTCGGCGTCCCGTTCATCGCGCAGCGCGTGGCTCTGGACGATCGGGCCGACTATGGCGCGGTCGCCGCAGCGGGCGTAGCGGCGCTGGCGCAACCGACGCAGGGCGTCCGCTGGCTGGCTGCGCCGCGCGGACGCGCCATCGCCGCGCTGCTCGCGCTTCCGGACGTCGCGGGGCTCGCCATAACGACGCCGCGACGGTTCGGCTCGTTCCTCCGCAGCGCCGCCGCGACGCAGATCGCCGAGGACGCCGCGCTGCGTCTGCACAGGATCGAGCCGCGCCTGTCGGCGCGCGCCGGGCCTTCCCGCGCCACGCGACTGGCGACCGGCATCCTCGGCCTGTCTCGCCGCGATGTTCGCGTTCCTCTGGCCGCAGGGCTTCGCGCTTCTGGCCTGGACGCTCCTGACGATCGCCTTCTCGACGGCGACGGTCACGCGCCTGTTCACGGCCGCCGCGACGTTCCGGCCGGAAGCGCAGGACCCGCCGCTCGCCGACCGCGATCTGCCGGTCTACACGCTCGTCGTTCCGCTCTATCGCGAGGCGAATATCGCGCGGGCTCTCGTCGGCGCGCTGGAGGCGCTCGACTATCCGCGCGCCAAGCTCGACATCAAGTTCGTCGTCGAGGCCGACGATTCCCGCACGTTCGCGGCCCTTGGCGGCGGCGGCGGCCGGGCCCTGAATACGAGATCATCGTCGCGCCGCCCGGCGCGCCCCGCACCAAGCCGCGCGCGCTCAACATCGCCCTGCCGTTCGCGCGCGGCGAGCTCCTTTGCATCTACGATGCGGAGGACAGGCCCGAGCCCGATCAACTGCGACGCGCGGCGGCGCGCTTCGCCCGCGCGGATACGCGCCTTGGCTTGCCTGCAGGCGCGGCTCGCCGTCGACAACGCCGCACGAAAATGCCATCGCCGGCCTGTTCGCCATCGATTATGCGGCGCTGTTCGAGGTCGCCAATCCCGGCATTGCGGCGCTGGGCCTGCCGATGATGCTCGGCGGCACGTCAAATCATTTCCGCACCCGCACGCTGCGCGATCTCGGCGGCTGGGACGCCTGGAACGTGACCGAGGACGCCGATCTCGGATTGCGGCTCGCGCGCTGCGGGCTGCGGGTCGAGACGCTGGCTTCGCGAACCTACGAGGAGGCGCCGGTGACGCTGCGCGCGCTCATGAACCAGCGCGTGCGCTGGATGAAGGGGTGGATGCAAACCGCCTTCGTCCATTTGCGCGACCCCATCGCCTTGTGGCGCAACCTGAGGCCGCTCGCCTTCTTCACGACGCTGGCCTTCTTCGCGTCCGGCGTTCTCAGCCCGCTGCTGTGGCCTTATTTCATCGGCGTTCTCCTGCGCGATCTCGCGTCCGGCGCGCTGTTCGCGCCCGCGACGGTCTTCGAGCATATCGTGGACACCTGCGCGCTCTGGCTCGCGATCGCCGGCCCCCTCGGCATGATCTGGCTCGGTCTGCTCGGCATGAAGCGGCAGGGGCTGACCTCGCTCTGGCCGCTGTTGTTCCTGCTGCCGCTCTGGCACGTCATGCTCAGCGTCGCAGCGTGGCGCGCGATCTACGATCTCTGGCGCGATCCTTTCGGCTGGGCGAAGACCGCGCATGGCGTGGCGCGTCGCAGGGTCGCGCGTCCGCCTACCGCCAGTCGATGAAGCGACGCTCCAGCGCCGCGATCGCGCGCGCAACCGCAAGCCCGAGCAACGACAGGACGAGCACGCCCGCCAGCAATTGATCGGTCTGCATGAGATTGCCGGCCTGCAGGACAAAGGCGCCAATGCCCTTTTCGGCGCCGACCATTTCCGCGGAGACGACGAGCAGCAGGGCGATCGAGGAGGAAATGCGAAAGCCGGCGAGGATTGTCGGCAGCGCGCCGGGCAGCACGACCTTGCGCACGATATCGGCGAAGGGCAGTCCAAAACCCTGCGCCATGCGGATGAGGTTGCGCGGAACGGAATCGACGCCGCTGGCCGCCGAAATAGCGGTGGGGAAAAACACGCCGAGCGCGATGGTGGCGATCTTCGAGGGTTCGCCGATGCCGAGCCAGAGAATCATCAACGGCAGCAGCGCGATTTTCGGGATGGGGAACAGCGCCGAGACGACGGCGAAACCCGCAGCGCGCGCAAAGGTGAAGAGACCCATGGCGAGGCCGACGGCAAGGCCAGCGACCGCGCCGAGCGACCAGCCGGCGAGGATGCGCAGGGCGGAGACGCCGATCTGCGCGAGCAGGTCGCCATGCACGATCAATCGCCAGAGCGCGGCGACGATCGCGACCGGGCTCGGCAGAAAAAGCGGGCTGGCGCCGAACAGGCTCGAGGCCGCCTGCCAGAGCGCGACCAGTCCGATCAAGGCCGCCGCGCCGCCGATCCTGCTTTCGCCCGGCGCGAAGCCCGCGCCACGGAACGGCACGGGAGCAAGGCGTCTTGCGTCGTCCTTCTCAACCGGCATGGATCGTCTCGCGGTCGGCGGCCGCCGCTTCGTCGCGGATCATGTCCCAGAGTTCCGCGCGCCAGCGCGCCACGGCGGCGGCATTGGCGGGATCGGCGCGCTCGCGACGCGCGAGCGGCGCCGACGAGATCGCGCGAATGCGGCCGGGGCGTCGCGAGAAGACGAGAGCGCGGTCGGCCAGGCGCACGGCTTCGTCGAGATTGTGCGTGACGTAGAGCACGCTCATCTCGCCCTGCTCCAGCAGGCGCGCGAGATCGTCCATCAACAGGTCGCGCGTCTGGCTGTCGAGCGCGCTCAACGGCTCGTCCATCAGCAGGATCGCCGGCCGCACGGCGAGCGCGCGCGCAAGGCCGACGCGCTGGCGCATGCCGCCGGACAATTGTTTCGGCAGCGCGGACGCGAAGTCGCTCAAGCCGGTGCGCGCGAGAACATCCGCGACGATCGCCCGCCGCTCGGCGTCGGAAATATCCTTGTGTTCGAGCGCCAGCGCGACATTGCCGGCGACGCTGCGCCACGGCAGCAGGGCGAAATCCTGAAACACGAAGGTCAGTGGGTTGAGGCTCGCGGCGGGCACGTCCCCGATGCGGACGGCGCCGCGCGTCGGCGCGATCAGGCCGCCGGCGATCGACAGGAGCGTGCTCTTGCCGCAGCCGGAGGGACCGACGATGGCCAGGATCTCGTTGGCGCCGAGCGAAAAGGACACGTCCACGAGAACGTCGAGATCGCCGAAGCGATGCGAGACCTTGTCGACGACGAGGCGCGCCATCGGGCCGCCTCAATCCCTGACGAAGCGGCGGTCGACGACCTGCTCCAGCCCGAAGCCTTTGTCGACGAAGCCGAGCGCCTGATACCATTCGATCTGATGCGCGACGTTCGGCAGGTCGAGTTTGCCGTCCGGCTCGACATAGGCGAGCGTCGCGGCGACATCCGCCGGCTTCTGCTGCGTGTAGCGCGCGATGATTTCGAGCAGCGGCGCGCGCTCGGCTTCGGGCGCGCCCTTCTGGTCGAGCTTGTCGTGGAACAGCTTGCAGGCGCGACGATAGGCGACGAGGAAGTCGGAGATCGCCTTCTCGTCCGCCTTGATCCTCGCCGACGCGAAGGCGGCGCCGATCTGCCAGGGCGCTTCGTCCGAACCCCAGCCGAGCAGTCGCGCGGCGCCGGAGGAGATCGCGCCATTGGCGACCGTCGCCGGCAGCACGGCGCCGTCGACCGAACCGCCCTGCAAGGCGGAAACGATATTGCCCATGGATTGCAGGGGAACGAAGGTCACCTCCGAGAGAGGGAACTTGTATTTTTCCGCGACGAGGCCGCTGACGAAATGGAAGCTCGAACCGACCTGCGTGATGCCGATGCGCTTGCCGCTGAATGTCCTGCGGCTTCTTCAGCGCGTCGCCGTTGGGCTTCGTCGTCGCCAGAAAGGCGTCGAGCGGAAAGCCCGGCACTTCGCGCGACTGTCCCGCTATGATCGACAATGCGCCCTTGCCGGCGAGGTTGAACAGGCCGGCCGTGAAGGCCGTGACGCCGATATCGATGTCGCCCGACGCCGCCGCAACCGCGATCGGCTGCGCGGCGCCGAAGAAGACGAGTTCGACGTCGAGACCGGCCTCCTTGAAGAAGCCGAGGTCCTGCGCGAGAAAGACGGCGCCAGAAGAAGAGAGGCGCAGAACGCCGACGCGCAGCTTGCGCGCCTGTGCGCGAGCGGGACGCGCCATTAACGCGCTGGCGGCGCCTGCGGCGAGAAGCTGACGGCGGTTGAGCCTTGATGCCGACATCGAAAACTCCTGCCGCGCCTTGCGACGCCTACATGCCGAGATATGCCTGCCGCACGCGGTCGTCCGCAAGCAAGTCGGCGCCGGCGCCGGAAAGGGTGATCGAGCCGTTTTCCAGCACGTAGGCGTGGGCGGCGATTTCGAGGGACGCCGCGACATTCTGTTCGACCAGCAGACAGGACAGGCCCTGCTTGTTCAAATCCAGGATCGTGTCGAGCACGGCGTGGGCGAGCGCCGGGCTGAGACCGAGCGAGGGTTCGTCGAACATGACGAGGTCCGGCTCGCCCATGAGGCAGCGCGCGATGGCGAGCATCTGCTGCTCGCCGCCCGACAGCGTGCCGGCGGCCTGCGCGAGCCGTTCGCGCAGGCGCGGGAACAGGTCGAGCATCCGCTCCATATTCTCGGCTTTTCGGGCGCGAGAGCGCGGCAGCAGGCCGCCCATCGCCAAGTTCTCGCGCACGGTGAGCGTGGGGAAAACCTGACGCCCTTCCGCCACCTGGCCGACGCCGAGATTGCAGACGCGATGGCTGTCGAGGCCGGTGATGTCGGCGCCCTTGTACGTCACGCGTCCTGCCGCGGGCTTGTGCATGCCGGCGATGGCGCGGATGAGCGAGGTCTTGCCGGCGCCGTTGGCGCCGACGATGGCGACGATCTCGCCTTCCGGCACCTCGAGGCTGACGCCGGACAGCGCCTGCGCGTCGCCGTAGAAGAGATCGAGGCCTTCGACGCTCAGCATCAGTGCGCCGCCTTCATGCCGAGATAGGATTCGATGACGCGCGCGTCCTTCGTCACTTCCTGCGGCGTGCCCTCCGCGATGCTCGCGCCGTGATGCAGGACGTGAACGCGATCGGCCAGCGCCATCACCGCGCGCATGACATGCTCGATCATCACGATGGTGAGCTTGTCGTGCCGGTTGATGTCGCGCAGGACGCCGACCATCCGGTCCGTCTCCGTCGGGCGCAGGCCCGCCATCACTTCGTCGAGCAGGATGATGCGCGGCCTGGTCGCCAGCGCGCGCGCCACCTCGAGCCGCTTGCGGTCGGGCAGCGTCAGGCTGCCGGCCTTCTGCGCGCGCTTGTCGAACAGGTCGAGCTTGCGCAGGATTTCCGCGGCCTGCGCGCGCGCGCCGGGCATGTCCGGGGCGCGCAGCATGGCGCCGATCGCGACATTGTCGAGCACGCTGAGATCGGGAAACGGCTTCACGATCTGGAAGGTGCGCGCGATGCCCGCGGCGCAAATCTTTTCCGGCGCCTGGCCGTCGATGCGCGCGCCCGCATAGCGCACCTCGCCCTCGTCCGGCGCGAAGACGCCGGCGATGAGATTGAAGAGCGTCGTCTTGCCGGCGCCGTTCGGGCCGATGATGGCGAAGATCTCGTTCTCCTCGACCGACAGCGAGACGCTGTCGATGGCGGTGAGGCCGCGAAAGCGCTTGACCACGTCGACGATTTCGAGAAGCGCGCTCATGGCTCGCGCGCCTCGAGCCCGAGCTTGCGCGCAAGCCAGGGCCATATGCCGTTGGGCGTCGCCGCGATGATCGCCATCAGGATCAGGCCATAGACCAGCGCCTTGATCCCGGGCGCGCTCAGTCCGATGGCGCGCAGGCCGTCGGTGAGCGCGGAGCCCAGCGGCACGAGCAGGAAGGCGCCGACGAAGGGTCCCATCAACGTGCCGAGGCCGCCGATGATCGGCGCGAGAATGATCTCGATCGACTTCGAGGTTTCGAGAATCTGCGCCGGAAAGAGATTGTTGGTCCAGAAGGCGGTATAGACGCCGCCGACCGCCGTCATGGCGGCGGATATGAACAGCGCGAGAAAGCGCGTGCGATTGAGGTCGACGCCCAGCGCGCGCGCGGCCTCGGCGTCTTCGCGGATCGCGAGAAAGGCGTAGCCGAGCTTCGAGGAGCGCAGGACCGCGGCGATGACCAGCGAGGCGGCCGCCATCGCCAGCGCGAGGTAGTAGAAGAAGAACGGGCCGCCGCGCAGGTTCCACCATTGATCCGACAGCGCGGAATTGACCGGCAGGAAGAAACCGGCCGCGCCGCCGACGAAGGACCAGTTGTCGAAACCGATGCGCGCGATTTCGGCGAAGGCGATGGTGAGCAGCGAGAAATAGACGCCCTCGATGCGGAAGCGGAAGCCGAGCCAGCCCAGCAGAAACGCGGCCACGACGCCGAGCGCCATGGCGATGAACACGCTGAGCCACGGGCCGATTCCGTAGTTCACGAACAGGATGGCGGAAACATAGGCGCCGAGCCCGAGATAGAGCGCATGGCCGAGCGACAGCAGGCCGCAATAGCCCATCAATATGTTCCAGGCCTGCCCGAGATAGGCGCCGAGCAACGCGAGCAGGATGATCGACAGCGTGTAGCGATCGACGACGAAGGGCGCGACGAGAAGCGCCAGCCCGCACAAGGCAAGCGCGACGGCGCTGCGCGGGGCGAGGAAGGACAGCGCGCCTTTCACGACTCGGCCTTTCCGAACAGGCCCTGCGGACGCAGCGCCAGCACGAGAACCAGCAGGCCGAAGGAGACCATGCTCTTGATTGCAGGCGAGACGACGAGGCTCGCGACCGCTTCGGCGACGCCGATCAGCAGCCCGCCGGCCAGAGCGCCGGTCATCGAGCCGAGGCCGCCGACGATGACGATGGTGAAGGCGAGCAGCGTCAGCGAAGGCGCCAGCATCGGCGTCATGTCGGTCAGCGCCATCATGATCCCGCCGGCCGCGCCGACGCAGGCGAGGCCGAGGCCGAAGCTGATGGCGTAGAGCCGCTTGACGTCGAGGCCGACGACCGCCGCGCCGGTCAGATTGTCCGCGGCGGCACGGATCGCGGTGCCGGTCGGCGTGAAGCGGAAGAAGGCGAAAAGCGCGGCTGTGGCGACAAGCGCGGCGGCGGCGCCGTACACGCGCACCTTGTCGATCAGCACGCCGGCGAATTCGTAGGAATCGAAGGAATAGGGCAGATCGACATGTTTCGATTCAGGCCCGAACGCCAGCAGCAGGCCGTTGGTGATGACGAGCGCGACGCCGACCAGCAGGATGAATTGCTCGTGCTGCGGCCGCGTGACGAAAGGCTGCACCAGGCCGCGCTGCATGGCGTAACCCAGCACGAAGAAGCCGACGGCGAGCGGAAGGCTGGCGATGATCGGGTCGACGCCCGCAAGGCCGAACAGAACGAAGGCGCAGTACATGGCGAGCACGGCGAATTCGCCATGCGCGAAATTCACCACGCGCACGACGCCGAAGATCACCGACAGGCCGAGCGCCATCAGGCCGTAGACGAGGCCGGAGAGCACGCCCTGGATCAGGACTTCCGCATAGAGAGTGTAGGACATCCGGCCTGCCGCCGCGCGTGAGCAGGCGCCGTCCCGCGACCTGCGCGAGACGGCGCGCTCGACCTGCGCTTATTTGCGGCCCTGCCAGGCCGGGAAGGGCAGGATCGGCTTGGCCACCGCCACATCGGCGGGGAACACCACCGTCGGCTTCTGGCCGATGTTCTGGATCGCGGCCGAGCCGATGTTGGGATTGTCGCCCTTCTCGTTGAACACGATCGGGCCGCCGATCATCACGTGATCCTTGATGTTGGTCGCCTTGATCGCCTTCATCAGAGTTTCGCCGTCGCCCGAACCCGCACGCTTGAAGGCGTCGGCGGCGATCAGCAGCGCCTCGAAGGTGAAGCCGGCGTTGAAGCCGTCGAGATCGAAACGGTTCTTCGGATTGGTCGCCTTGAAGGAAGCTTCGAGCGCCTGCGTCATCTGCGACTTCACGTTGAACCACGGCAGGTTGTAGATGAAGCCGTCCGCATAGGCGCCGACCGCGTCGAAGAACTCCTGATCGTACAGGCCGGGCGAACCGGGCGACATGATCGCCTTGGGCTGGAATTTCTGGCGCACCATGTCGCGCGTCAGCTTGATGGCGTCGCCGGCGCGCGTGACGATCAGCAGCAGGTCCGGATTGATGCCGCGCACCTTGGTCACCTCGACCGAGAGGTCCTGCGCCTTCGGATCGTAGGCGATGCTCTCGGCGATCTTGAACGGCATGTTCAGCGTCGGGAAAATCTTCTCCATCGCCTGTCCCTGCGCCGTGCCGAACGTATCGTTCGAGTGCATGAAGACGGCCGTCTTGAACTCCATGTTCGCGGCCTTGGAGACTTCCGCGACGAGCTTCAGGCCATTCGTGACCAGGCCGGGGCCGGTCATGAAGTTGCGGACGAGGAACTGGTAGCCCTGCGACGTGAGCTGCGGCGCGGAGGCGACGTTGCAGACGAGCGGCACCTTGCGCTGCTCGCAGACCTGCGCGATGGCGATCGTATTGCCGGACTCGAAAGCGCCGATGACGCATTGCGCGCCGTCGTTGATCGCCTTCTCGGCCTGCGTGCGCGACACGTCGTTGGAGGATTCCGTGTCGATATGGACGATCTCGATATTGTAGCCGAGGTCGGACAGGACCTTGGGCGTGGCGAGCGCGCCGCGATAGCAGCTCTGGCCGGCCTGCGCGAAGAAGCCGGAGCGCGGCAGCATGAGGGCGATCTTGAGCGATTTGGCCTGGGCGCGCACGACGGCGGGCGCCGCGATTGTCGCGCTCGCGCCGGCCAGCAGGCTGCGGCGGTCGATCCATCCGGTCTTGGCAGTCATCTCATCGCTCCCCGGTCGCGCGCCGCAATTCGAGCGGCGCTGAAAATGGCCGCGCTGGCGGCGGCGAAACCATACAGGCCGCGGCGCCTTGCGCAAGTCTCGGGCGCAAGTTTGGGCGCGGGCGAACCGCCTGCCGCAATGCGGCAAATCGTCAGGACATCGGATCGTCGATCAGCGGGTCGGGCTTGGCGATCTCGGTCAGCCGGGCAGTATCGACGATCGTGATCTCGCGCCCGTGCGCATCGACGCCGTGGGCGCCCAGAGCGGCAAAGGTGCGCGACAGGTTTTCAGGAGTGGTGCCGATGTGGGCGGCGAGCTTGCGCTTGTCGAAGGGAAGCCGCAGCCGGCCGCCCGCGCCGCTGTGCTCCATCTCGCGCAGCAGCCAGTTGGCGAGGCGCTCGATGGTCGGGCGGAACTTGCGGTCCTTCAGTTCCTTCAGCACGCGACGGTAGTCCGTCGCCAGTTCGAGCACGATCGCGCGCGCGAAGGCAGGGTTCGCGTCGATCGCGGCCCGCACGGCCTCGGCGGGAATCATCAGCACGCGCGAGGCGCTGAGCGTGCGGGCGGAGTTGAGATAGAGAGCGTCCCGCGCGACCGCGGCCAGGATGAAGGTGGAATAGGGGCGCAGGAGAGAAAAGCCCAGTTCGTCCTCGTTGCGCTCGGAATAGAGCTCGACGAGCCCCTCGACGACAACGTGCAGGAAGTCCGGCCGGTCGCCCTCCCGGATCAGCTCGACATGCGCGGGAAAGCGCTGCAGCATCGCGCCGGCGACCAGTTCGTCGAAGCGCGCCGGCTCCATGCCGCGAAACAGCGGCAAGGTCTGGACGTGGTCTATGTCGGCCGGCCGCACGCGGCTTAATCCCCCACCGCTTCTTTTTCCATATCGCGCGCGGACAGGTCCTCGGAAGTCATCTTCGAATAGACGCGCGCCATTTCGCGCATCAGGAACTGAGCGGGCACGTCGTGGAACGTCCCGTGATCCTCGACATATTGCATGAAGGCGCGGCCGCCGCCGTCGAAGGGATGAAGCAGGGCGTCCTCGTGCCCGTCGAAATCGAGCGGCTGCACGCCGAGCTTCTCGCACAGCGAGGCGTTGAAGGTGGGCGTGGCCTTGCGCCATGCGCCGTCGACGTAGACATGCGTGAACCCGTGCCAGGTGAACAGGTCCGTTCCCATGCTCTCGCGCAGCTTGTCGGTCGTCAGGTGATTGCGCACGTCGGCGAAGCCGACACGGGCGGGAATGCCGTGCACCCGACAGACGGCGGCATAGAGCGCGGCCTTGCCGACGCAATAGCCTTCGCCGGCCGCAATGACGCTGGAGGCGCGGAAGGTTTCAGGCGTCGTCATGCTGACGTAGGGGTTGTAGCGGATGGCGTCGCGCACCGCCTTGTAAAGCGCGCTGGCCTTCTCGCGGTCGCTGGCGTCGGCCGGCGCATGCTGGCGCGCGAAGGCGACGACGGAGGGATGCTCGCTGTCGATGTAGTCGCCGGGATCGAGAAAGAGGCGCCGTTCGGAATCGTGCAGGATGTCGGTCATGCCCCATCCTAACAAACCGCAACGGAGAATTGCACCTCCCTCAAGAATGATTGCCGCCCGCGGCAAACGGCGGTCGGCAATGAAATTTGATGGTGAGGCGGCAGCCGCGTCCTTCCAGGCGCCATAAGCGAGCGCCAGCGACACGGACGGCCCGCAGGGCCAGATATTCCACGCCGCCGAGGTTCCACAGCCAGCCCGCGCGGTGGCCACGGCTTCAGTCCTTCTCTCTTCAAAGGGTGAAGCCAGCCTGCGCCCCGGGCGCCGACCGGACTTGCGTGACATCAAGGTTTCCGGTGGTCACACGCAATTGCGAAGGCGCAAGACGGCTCAATAGTCGACTTGCATCAGAAACAGCCCGTCTGCCGGCGCAACCGCGCCACAACGCGCCCGGTCGCGGGCGTCAAGCGCGGCTTTCAAATCGCCGGTCGTCCATTTGCCGGAGCCGACATGCTCCAGCGAACCGACCATGGAGCGGACCTGCCGGTGCAGGAAGGACAGCGCGGAGGCGCGGATTTCGATCATGTCGCCGTCGCGTCGGACATCGAGCCGGTCGAGCGTGCGCAGCGGCGAATTCGCCTGACACTCGGCGGCGCGGAAGGTCGTGAAATCGTGGCGACCGACGAGCGTCTGGGCGGCCTCGTGCATGGCCGCCGCGTCGAGCTTGCGCGCGACATGCCAGACATAGCCGCGCTCGTGCGTCGGCGGGGCGCGGCGGTTGAGGATGCGATAGAGGTAATGGCGACTGGGTCGCGGAAAAGCGCGCCTCGAACTCCGCGCCGACCTGCGCCGTCTCGACCACCGCGACCGGAAACAGCCGCAGATGGGCGTTGAGCGCATCGCGCAGCCGGTCTCCGCGCCAGTCGCGGGCGAGGTCCACGTGGACGACTTGCCCCTTGGCGTGCACGCCGGCGTCGGTCCGGCCGGCCGCCTGAATGGACGCCGCCGCGCCGGTCAGGCTTGCGATCGCGCTTTCCACCGCCTCCTGCACGGAAAGGCCGTTGGCCTGCCGTTGCCAGCCGACGAAGGGCCGGCCGTCATATTCGAGCGTGAGTTTGTAGCGAGGCATCAGCCAAGCCGCGCGCCGACGGCCAAGCGAGCCCCTCGTGCGAAATCCGCGAAGGACATGGCCGCCTTGCCGCCGCGCTGGATCTGCACGAGTTCGATCGCCCCCTCGCCACAGGCGATGACGCCGTCGCCGACCACCGTCCCCGAAGCGCCCTGCCCCGCCGCCAGCCGCGTGCGCAGCACTTTCACGCGCTCCGGCCCCTTGCCGAGGTCCGCCTCGAACCAGGCGCCTGGAAAAGGCGAGAGGCCGCGGGCGAGATTGTGGACCTCGCGCGCGGGCCTGGCGAAATCGAGCTTCGCCTCGGCCTTGTCGATCTTGGCGGCGTAGGTCACGCCCTCCGCCGCCTGCGGCCGGAAGGCGAGCGAGCCGCGCGATATGGCGGCGAGCGCCCGCGCCATCAGGTCGGCGCCGACCTTCATCAGCGCGTCGTGCAATTCGCCCGCCGTCATGTCCGGGCCGATGGCGACCCTCTCGGCCATGCCGACGGGGCCTGTGTCGAGCCCCTCGTCCATCCGCATGACCATGACGCCGGTCTCGGCGTCGCCCGCCATGATGGCGCGCTGGATCGGCGCGGCGCCGCGCCAGCGCGGCAGCAGCGAGGCGTGCAGGTTGAAGCAGCCGAGGCGCGGCGCGTCGAGCACCGGCTTCGGCAGGATCAGCCCATAGGCGACAACGACGGCGCAATCGGCTTCGAGCGCCGCGAAAGCCGCCTGCTCCTCGGCGTTGCGCAGGCTCTTCGGCGTGCGCACGGGAATGCCGAAGCGTTCGGCGACCTTGTGGACGGGCGAGGGCCGCAGATCCATGCCGCGGCCGGCCGGCTGCGGCGCGCGCGTGTAGACGCAGCAGACCTCGTGGCCCTGCCCTATGATTTCGGTGAGGACGGGTACGGAGAAGTCCGGCGTGCCCATGAAGACGACGCGCATCGGCGTCGCCTCACAGCTCGCGGGAATTGTGGGCGGGGTGGCCGGGCTCGTTGGCGGCGCGGCGGGCGATCTTCTCGTATTTCTTCCAGACGCGCTCGCGCTTCAGCCGCGACAGATGGTCGATGAACAGCACGCCGTTGAGATGGTCGATCTCGTGCTGGAGCGCGGTCGCCAACAGGCCGTCGGCCTCGAGCTCGTTTTCGCGCCCCTCGCGGTCGAGATAGCGCGCCTTCACGCGCGAGGGCCGCTCGACATCCTCGTAATATTCGGGGATCGACAGGCAGCCTTCCTGATAGACGCGCTTTTCCTCGGACGACCAGACGATCTCGGGATTGACGAAGCAGATCGGCCGGGCGTCCTCGCCTTCCTTGGCGGTGTCGATCACCACGACGCGCCTGGGAATAGCGACCTGGATGGCGGCGAGCCCGATGCCGGGCGCGTCGTACATGGTCTCGAGCATGTCGTCCATCAGGCGCTTGATTTCGTCGTCCACGCGCTCGACCGGCTTGGAAACGAGCCGCAAGCGATTGTCCGGGATGCAGATGATGGGTCGTATCGACATGCCGCTCCAATAAGCGCGGGCGTCGGCCCGGTCAAATAGCTTGCGACACGGCGGCGGCGCGCGGCGCCAAACTTGACCTCGACGGGAACCATTCGTGCGCGCGAACGTCGAATGACGAGGTCGGCCGCTGGATAAGCGACCGACTTTGCAATACATCCGACACGCCTTCGACGGTTTACATGTCGTCATTGGTCAGCGGCGGCTATATATTGCTGGAATGTCACCGGCGATGCGCCGGACGAGTTGGAACAGGAATGGGCATCGAGAACCTGCTGGGCGGCGTTTCGCGCGACCAGCTCGCCGTGGAACGGGCGATTTCGGAATTCCGCGCGGGGCGTCCGGTCGTGATCGAAACGGCCGCCGCCGCGCTCTTGGCTGCGCCGGTCGAGGGGCTGGACAACGCCGGCATCGGCGCGCTCGCCGGGATGGCCGGGGGTGAGGCGCGGCTGGTGCTGTCCGGGCCCCGCCTGCACCGGCTCGGCGCGGCGGATCGGGTCGCGGCCGCGATCTCGCTTCCACGCCCCGACCTTTCGGACATTTCCCATCTCGCCATCGACGACGAGGCGGTCCTCGACGCGCAGCCGCTGCCGCTCGCGCCGGGCGAGGAAATGGGGCTGAGGCTGACGCATCTCGCCGCCCTGCTGCCGGCGCTCGTCGTCGTGCCGCTCGCCGCCGGCGCCCTCTCCGAAGCGCCGGTCGCCCATGTCGCCGCCGCCGCCATCGCCGCATATCCGGCGCGGCGGAGCGCGGCCCTGCACATCGTCTCGCGCGCCAAGGTGCCGCTGGAGGGCGCGCCGCAGTCGGAATTCGCGATTTTCCGCGGCGGCGAGGGCTTGCGCGATCAGGCCGCCGTCATCATCGGGCAGCCGGACCTGTCCAAGCCCGTCGCGGTGCGGCTGCATTCGGCCTGCCTGACGGGCGACCTGTTCGGATCGCTGAAGTGCGACTGCGGCGACCAGTTGCGCATGACTGCGCGCTCGATGGCCGAGAGCGGCGGCGGCATCATCCTCTATCTCGACCAGGAGGGCCGCGGAAACGGGCTCGCCAGCAAGATCAAGGCCTATCGCCTGCAGGCCGAAGGCTTCGACACCTACGACGCCGACGAAGTGCTGGGATTCGACCACGACCAGCGCGGCTTCGCCTTCGCCGCCGACATGCTGAAGCAGCTCGGCGTCTCCCGGGTGAAGATCCTGACCAACAATCCCGCGAAGATCGCCGCGCTGAAGGCCGCCGGCCTCGACGTGGTGGCGCAGGAGCGGGTGATCGGCCGACCGACGCCGCAGAACGTCGGCTATCTCGCCGCAAAGCGCGACCGCGCGGGCCATTCCATAGATGCCGAACTCGAACCGCCGCTTGTCTGACGACGAGGCGAGAGGCGGACGGCGCGGCGGCTACGCATTCGCCGCTTTCGTCTTCGCGCTGGTCTGGCTGTTCCTGACCTGGCCGTGGCTGTCGGGACAGGTGACGATCCCCTGGGACGCCAAGGCGCATTTCTACCCGCATTTCGTCTTTCTCGCGCGCTCGCTGGCCGCCGGGCAGAGCCCGTTCTGGACGCCCAACATCTTCGACGGCTGGCCGCAGATCGCCGACCCGCAATCCATGATCTTCGCGCCGCTCTATCTCGCGGCCGCCTTTCTCGGACCGGCGCCGTCGTTCCAGCTCGTCGACGGCATAGCGTTCGGCACGCTGGCGCTGGGCGCGCTCGGCATATTCCTCTACGCGCGCGATCGCGGATGGCGGGCGGAGGGCGCACTGGTCGCGGCCATCGCCTTCGCTTTCGGCGGCTCTGCCGCCTGGCGGCTGCAGCATGTCGGGCAGGTGATGAGCCTCGCCTGGTTTCCGCTGGCGCTGTTCGCCCTGTCGCGCGCGCTCGATCGCCGGTCGATCACATGGGGCGCGGCGGCGGGGCTGTTCGCCGCCTTCATGGTCGCCGGGCGCGACCAGGTCGCCTGGCTGCAAACGCTGATCCTCGCGGGCTTTGTCGCGCAGCGGCTGTTTCGCGGCGCGGGCCCGGCCTCGAACGCGCGTTCGTTCGTGGCGCCGCTGGCGGCCGGCGCGATCGTCGGGCTGATCGTCGCCGGCGTGCCGGTTCTCCTGTCGGCGCTGCTGGCGGCCAGCTCGAACCGGCCCGAGATCATCTTCAGCGAAGTGGTGAAAGGGTCGCTTCATCCGGCCTCGCTGCTGACCATCGTCGCGCCGGACCTCTACGGCGTCGCCGGCCCGCTCGCCCATTTCTGGGGACCGCCGTCGCCCGACTGGGGGCCGACCGGCCTGTTTCTCGCCCGCAACATGGGCGAGGTCTATTTCGGCGCCCTGGCGCTTGCCGCCGCGATCGGCGCCGGCCTGCCGCTGCGCCGCGCCGACGGCGATACGCGCTATTTCGCCGTCGTCGCGCTGATCCTCGGCCTCTACGCCGTCGGGCGCTACACGCCGGCCTTCGACATCCTGTTTCATCTGCCGGGCGCCGGACTCTGGCGCCGCCCGGCGGATGCGACCTTCCCGCTCTGCGCGCTGCTCGCCCTGCTCGGCGGCTACGGCGTGCATCGGCTGGCGTCGGGCGAGGCGAAATGGCGTCCGACGCTGACGGGCGTCACGATCCTCATGCTAATTGTGGGCGGCGTCGCCGTGGCGTCCGTCAAAGGCAAGCTGGCGCAGGCCGCCATGCCGCTGCTCATCGCCTGGGTGACGTTCGCGCTGGCCATCGCGCTGCTCGAATGGATCGCGCAGCGCGGCCGGGCGCGGCCCTTTCTGGCGATCGCCCTGCTCGGCCTGTTCTGCGCGATCGACCTGCGCCTCGGCAACGGGCCGAACGAGTCGACGGCGCTGCCGCCCGCCAATTTCGATTTCCTGCGGCAGGACACGCGCAACGCGACCATCCTGACCTTGCGCGAAAAGCTGGCGGCGACGGCTGCGCCCGACCGCCGCGACCGCATCGAACTCGCCGGCCTCGGCTTCGACTGGCCCAACGCCTCGCTCGCGCAGAACTTCGACCACGACCTCGGCTACAATCCGCTGCGGCTCGCCTTGTTCGAGGATTTCACCGGCGCGGGCGACACGGTCGGCCTGCCCGAGCAGCGGCTGTTCTCGAAGGCCTTTCCCTCCTACCGCTCGATCGCCGCCGATCTCACGGGCCTGCGCTTCATCGCCACCGGCGCGCCCATCGAACAGATCGATCCGACGCTGAAACCCGGCGATCTCGCATTCGTCGCGCGCACGGCCGACGCCTGGATCTACGAGAACCCGCGCGCCATGCCGCGCGTGTTCGTGGCGACCTCCGCGCTTGCCGCCGATTTCGATGCGATCATCAAGACCGGCGCATGGCCGCAGGCCGACTATCGTTCGACCGTGCTGCTGGCGTCGGGCGGCGACCAATCGTCGCGGCGCCCCGGCAAGGCGCATATCTTGAATTACGGCACCACGCAGATTTCAGTCGAGGCGGAGGCGCCGGATGGCGGCTGGCTCGTCCTGACGGACGTCTGGCATCCCTGGTGGACCGCGACGGTCGACGGCGCGCCTGCGAACATCGAGCGCGCCGACGTCGCCTTCCGCGCCGTGCGGCTGTCGGCGGGGACGCATCGGGTCGAGTTCAAGTTCGAGCCGTTTACCTCGCTCTGGCGTCAGACTCTCGCCGGGGTTGCGCGGCCATTCCGCAGTCCCTAAATCGCGCATTGCGCCGCGTCGCCATGCCTTCGCCGGCTTTTACCACCACATGCGTGAGGGCATGAGAGAAGACGACGCCACAGCCGAGAAGGCGCCGACGCCCAACGGCGAAAGCGAGACATCAGGCGAAAGGACGTGGAGCGAGCGGCGCGCCATCGTCGCCGCGCGCAAGCGCCTCTTCGATCGCAAGCATCTCGGGCGCACGATCGGCGCGGTCCTGTCGATCGGCATCTTCATCCTGTCGATCTTCGTTCTCGCGCGGGTCGTGGCCGAGCTCGACATCGCCGCATTGCGCGCGGCCATCGCAGCGACCAGCGCCGAACAGATTGCGGCGGCCTGCCTGCTCGCCTGCGTCTCCTATCTCGCGCTGACCGGCTACGACGCTCTGGCGCTGCGCCAGATCGGCGCGCATGTGCGCTATCGCGTGACGGCGCTCGGCTCGTTCACGAGCTACGCCATTTCCTTCACGCTCGGCTTTCCGCTGATCACCGGCGGCGCGGTGCGTTACTGGATCTATTCGCGCGCCGGACTCTCTGCCGGCAAGGTCGCCAGCCTGACGGTCGTTGCAGGCGTGACCTTCTGGCTCGGCATGGCCTTCGTCGCGGGCGTCAGCCTGTTGCTGCGCGCCGAAGCCATTTCCTGGATCGACAATCTGCCGGCGCGCGTGAACGCCGCCATCGGCGCCGGCGTGCTCATCGCCATCGCGGCCTATGTCGCCTGGGTCGCCATGGCGCCGCGCCGCGTGCGCGTGCAGGGCTTCCGGCTGCGCCTGCCGGGCCCGCTCGTGACGCTCGGGCAGATGACGCTCGGCGTCATCGATCTCTGCGCGGCCGCGGGCGTGCTTTACGTGCTGCTTGCCGGACAGGACCCTGATCGATTTCCCGAGTTTCGCGGCGACCTACGTGCTCGGCTGCATTCTCGGCATCGCCAGCCATGCGCCGGGCGGCATCGGCGTGTTCGAGGCGACCATGCTGCGCTTCGTGCCGGCGCCGAGCACGTCTTCGCTGTTCGCCTCGCTGCTGCTGTTTCGCATCATCTACTATCTCGCGCCCTTCGTCTTCGCGCTGGCGCTGCTCGGCGCGGACGAAGGCCTGCGGCGCTGGAAGGCGCTGCGCAAGGCGATGGAATCCGAGCAGGGCGACGAGGACTGATTTCGCCTCAGGGCATTCCGTCCATGTCGACGCGCGGGTAATAGCGCTGCTCGCCCAGAGCGTCGACGCGCGCACAGAAATCCGCGTTTGCGGCGAAGCCCTGCTCGTTGCGCCCCGCCGCGGCCGGCAACGGTCTCGCCTATTCCTCCTCGCCGCCGTCGCCGAGAAACGATGCAGCGGAGAGAATGATCTTGCGATCGACTTCGCCGACCTTGTTGGCGTCCTTGCCGGCATAGGGCGTGACGTCCAAGAGGTAGCGCATGACCTCCAGCCGCGTGCGGCGCTTGTCGTTGGCGCGCACGACCGTCCAGGGCGCCGGCGCGCTGTCGGAGCGCGCGAGCGTGCGCTCGATGGCGCGCGAGAAGTCGTCCCACTTGTCGAGCGCCTGATAGTCGAGCTGCGACAGTTTCCAGCGCTTGAGCGGATCGTGATGGCGGGCGTGCAGACGCTTCATCTGCATCTCGCGTCCGATGGTGAGAAAAAACTTGACGATGCGAACGCCGTCGCGCGCCAGCATGTCCTCGAATTCGGGCACGCGGTCGAGAAAGGTTTGCGCCTGTTCCTCGCTTGCGAAGCCGAAGACGGGCTCGACGATGGCGCGATTATACCAGGAGCGGTCGAACACCACGATCTCGCCCCTGGCGGGCAAATGCGGCACGTAGCGCTGGAAATACCATTCATCGGATTCGCGCGGCGTCGGCTTGGAGAGCGCGACGATGCGCGCCTTGCGCGGATTGAGGTGCTGGGTGAGGCGCGCGATGGCGCCGCCCTTGCCCGCCGCGTCGCGTCCCTCGAAGACGACGACGATGCGCTCGCCCTTTTCCTCGACCCAGTCGAGCAGCTTCAGCAGTTCGATCTGCAGGCGGCGCAGGTCCTTGGCGTAGGCCTTGCGCTTGAGCTTCTCGTCGTAAGGATAGCCGCCCGAGGTCAACGCGGCCCGGTCGATCTGCTTGGGCAGGTCCGGAGCCTCGATGGCGAACGCCTTGACGGCCTCCGCGGCTTTCGTGCGCTGTGTCGCTTTCCGGCTGCTCATGATCTAAGAGCTTAGTCGAAAGGCCCCTGCGCGCAAGCAATGACCATGCGGACCACAGCCCTGACCGATCCCGTCGCGGCGCTCGTCGACGCCCTGCCCGATCCGGTTCTCGTGGTCGGGCCGGACATGCGCGTCGTCGCCGTGAACACGGCGGCCGCCAAGCTCCTGCCGGCCGTGCGCAAGAACGACCTGCTGGTGCGCGGGCTGCGCGCGCCGGACGTGCTGGACGCGGTCGCGCGCGTGCTGAATACGGGACAGGCGCAAGCGGCGATCTGGCTCGACCGCTTTCCGATCGAACGGCATTACGAAATTCATCTCGCGCCGGCGCGGCTCGCCGACGATCTGGCCTGCGTCGTCACCCTGCACGACGTGACCGAAAGCCGCCGCATCGAGCGGATGCGGTCGGATTTCGTCGCCAACGCCAGCCACGAATTGCGGACGCCGCTCGCCTCGGTGCTCGGCTTCATCGAGACGCTGCAGGGACCGGCGAAAGACGACGTCGTCGCGCGCGAGAAATTCCTGGGCATCATGGCCGATCAGGCGCGGCGCATGGCGCGGCTCGTCGGCGATCTCCTGTCCTTGTCGCGGATCGAGCAGAACCTGCACATCCGCCCGAACGCCACGGTCGACCTGCGCGGCATCGTCGCGCCAGATCGTCGACGGCCTGCGGGCGATGGCGCAAGAGAGCAATGTCGATGTCCGGCTTGCGCCCGGCGCGCCGGTCGTCGTCCTCGGAGACCGCGACGAATTGCTGCGGCTCGCGGAAAACCTGATCGAGAACGCCATAAAATACGGCGCGCCGGCGCCGGTGGACGTCAGCGTCGAGGTCAGGGACGGCCAGGGCTGGCTTTCGGTTGTCGACCACGGCCCGGGCATCGCCGCGGAACATCTGCCGCGCCTGACCGAGCGCTTCTACCGGGTCGACACCAGCGCCAGCCGCGCCAAGGGCGGCACGGGGCTGGGCCTCGCGCTGGTGAAGCACATTGTCGCGCGCCATCGCGGCCGGCTGTCGATCGAGTCCGAACTCGGCAAGGGCGCCACGTTCGCGGTGTCGCTGCCGCTCGCCGGCGAGCCGCACGCCTGAGGCCCAAAAAAGAAGCGGGCCCCGAAGGGCCCGCCCGAATTCTGTCGCGGTCTGCGACGCAGCCTCAGCGGATGCGCGCGCGCCGACGATCCTGCGCCGGCTGGTAAGCCACGCGCGCGTGATACTTGCAGTAGGGGCCCTCGCCGATCGGCGAATCCGCGCCGCAATAGCGGAAGTCGGGCGAGGCCGGGTCGCCGAGCGGCCAGCGGCACATGGACTCGCGCAGCTCCATGATGGTCACCCGCTCCGACATGGGGATGACGACTTCCTCCAGTTGCGCCTTGGGCTGCGGCGGCGCCTCCATCACGCGCGGCGTCAGCGCGAAGGCGAGATTGCCGCGCATCATCGGCGCATGCGCGCGCGGCGCGGGCGAAGGCGTGCGGATCGGCTTGGCCGCGCGGGGGCGCGGCGGCGGCCTGGCGTCGGCGCCTTGGCGCGGCCGCGTCAGGCCGAGGCGATGCACCTTGCCGATGACCGCATTCCTGGTGATGCCGTTGGAAAGTTCCGACGCGATCTGGCTGGCGCTCAATCCCTCCAGCCAAAGTTTGCGCAGAAGCTCCACGCGCTCGTCAGTCCAGGACATGAAGTCCTCCTTGAATTCCTGGGTCCGCCAATATCAGACCGAGAGTCCAAGCGCCTGATCCGGAATCGGAATCAGCCACGCGCGCCGCAAATAACGGCGTCGTTGCACGCATTGCACTCTCAGTTAGGTCCGCCGCACGAGATGTCGTAGTCGACGGAGCGGACGCTACACTAGCGGTTGAAATCTCGCGCAAGAGTCCAGCGCGCGCCTTCGATGTTTTCAACAGGAGATGGCGCGTATTGAGTCCGTCAGCGGCCCCGCACGCCGGATTTGACCTGCAGCGCCCGGAAACGTATTATCCTGCTTTGCTGCCGCCCGAAGGGGCGGCAGTTTTCGTTACAGCGCCGGTGTGGCGCAGCCGGAGCGAAAGCTCGCGGCACGGGGCTTTCGAGAGGCTTTGCCCTTCAGGGAGAAAGAAAAAGGAGATCGAGACGTGACTTCCGCCCTCATTCCGACCTACGCGCGCGCCGACCTCGCTTTCGAGCGGGGCGAAGGCTCCTGGCTCGTGTCGGTCAAGGGCGAGCGATATCTCGATTTCGGCGCCGGCATCGCCGTCGCCTCGCTCGGCTACACCAATGCGCATCTGATCGAAGCGCTGACGCGCCAGGCCAACAAGCTGTGGCACACGTCCAATCTCTACCGGATTCCGGAGGGCGAGCAGCTTGCGCAGCGCCTGGTCGACGCTTCTTTCGCCGACATGGCCTTCTTCACCAATTCCGGCGCGGAAGCGCTCGAATTCGCGGTCAAGACCGCGCGCAAGTATCACGCTTCGCAAGGCCATCCCGAGCGCTTCCACATCATCACCTTCGAGGGCGCGTTCCACGGCCGCACGATCGCGATGATCGCGGCCGGCGGCAATCCGAAATACATCGAGGGCTTCGGCCCGAAGGCCGCCGGCTTCGACCAGGTTCCCTTCGGCGACCTCGACGCGGTGAAGGCCGCCATCGGACCGCAGACCGCCGCGATCCTGATCGAGCCGATCCAGGGCGAAGGCGGCATCCGCAACGCCGACCCCGCGTACCTGCGCGCATTGCGGGCGCTCTGCGACGAGCATGGGCTCCTGCTGATCTTCGACGAGGTGCAGACGGGCATCGGCCGCACGGGCAAGTTCTTCGCCTATGAATTGTCGGGCGTCGCGCCCGACATCCTCGCCTTCGCCAAGGGCATCGGCGGCGGGTTTCCGCTCGGCGGCTGCATCGCCACGACGCGCGCGGCCAAGGGCATGATCGCCGGCACGCATGGCACGACCTATGGCGGCAATCCGCTCGCCATGGCCGTCGGCAACGCCGTGCTCGACATCGTGCTCGCGCCGGGCTTCCTCGACGAGGTCGCGCGCAAGGGCCTCTACCTGCGCCAGCGGCTCGCCGAATTGCGCGATCGGCATCCCGACATCATCGCCGGCTTCCGCGGCGAGGGCCTGATGATCGGCGTGCAGACGAAAATCCCGGTCGGCGATTTCGTCGCCGCCGCGCGCGATGCGCATATCCTGACCATTCCGGCTGCGGAAAACGTCGCGCGGCTTCTGCCGCCGCTGAACATTTCCGAAGAGGAGCTCGCCGAGGGCGTGCGCCGGCTCGAACAGGCCTGCGTCGCGCTCGAGAAGGCGCGCGCGCCGCAGGGAGCCTCCGCATGAGCGCGCTCGCACGGGCGGGCGAGGTCCGCTCCTTCCTCGATCTCGACAAGATTTCGGCGAGCGAATTGCGCCGCATCCTCGACATCGCCGCCGAACTGAAGAAGAACCGCGCCGCCGCGAAAGCGTCCGCCGCCAAGCCCTTCGCCGGCAAGTCGCTGGCGATGATCTTCGACAAGCCCTCGACCCGCACGCGCGTGTCCTTCGATATCGCCATGCGCGAACTCGGCGGCGAGACGATCATGCTGACGGGCGCGGAAATGCAGCTCGGCCGCGGCGAGACGATCGCCGACACGGCGCGCGTGCTCTCGCGCTATGTCGACGCCATCATGATCCGCATCCTCAGCCAGGAAGATCTGGAAGAGCTGGCGCGCTACGCGACCGTGCCGGTCATCAACGGCCTGACCAAAGGTCAGCCATCCCTGCCAGGTGATGGCCGACGTGATGACCTTCGAGGAGCATCGCGGGCCGATCAAGGGGCGCACGATCGCCTGGACCGGCGACAGCAACAACGTGCTGACGAGCTGGATCCACGCGGCGCAGCGCTTCCAGTTCCAGATCAACATCGCGACGCCGAAGGAGCTTTCGCCGCCGCCCGCGCTGATCGACTGGGCGCGCAAGAATGGCGCGAAGGTCGAGCTGACGCGCGATCCCTTATGAAGCGGCGAAGGGCGTCGATTGCGTCATCACCGATTGCTGGGTGTCGATGGGCGACCTCGACGAGACGCACCGCCACAATCTGCTCGCGCCCTATCAGGTGAACGCGCGCCTGATGGCGGTCGCGGACAAGGACGCGGTGTTCATGCATTGCCTGCCCGCGCATCGCGGCGAGGAAGTGACGGACGACGTGATCGACGGCCCGCATTCCGTCGTGTTCGACGAGGCGGAAAACCGGCTGCACGCGCAGAAGGGCGTGCTCGCCTGGTGTCTCGAGGCGTCGCGATGAGCGAGGGCGAAAGCCGCCCGGTTTCGGACGCTCCGATCGACGACGTCATCCTGCCCTTCGCCGTCGAGCCGCTCGACCTGCGCGGACGGCTGGTGCGGCTCGGCCCCGCCATCGACACCATTCTCGAACGCCACGGCTATCCGGCGCCGGTGGCGCGCCTTCTGTGCGAGGCGGCCGCCCTGTGCGTCCTGCTCGGCTCCGCGATGAAGCAGGAAGGCCGCTTCCAGTTGCAGACGCGCACGGACGGCGTGGTCGACCTGATCGTGGTCGATTTCGACGCGCCGGACAGGTTGCGCGCTTTTGCCCGACACGACGCTGCGCGTCTTGCCCAGCGCGGAAGCGAGCGGCAAAGCGACGAGCGCCGACCTATTGGGGCGCGGACATCTCGGCTTCACCATCGATCCCGGCGGCGCGATGAACCGCTACCAGGGCGTCGTCGCGCTCGCCGGCGAGGGCCTGGAGCGCGCAGCGCACGACTATTTCGACCGATCCGAGCAAATCCCGACCGTGGTTCGTCTCGCCGTCGGCGAGATCGTCACGGGCGCCGGCGCGCATTGGCGCGCAGGCGGATTGATCGTGCAGTTTCTGCCGGAATCGGAGGATCGTCGGCGGCAGGCCGACCTGCACCCCGGCGACGCGCCGGTGGGCGCGGAAGCGCACCGGGTCGACGAGGACGAAGCATGGACCGAAGGCCGCGCGCTTGCCGGCACGATCGAGGATCACGAATTGATCGATCCTTCGCTGTCTGGCGAACGCCTGCTCTACCGCCTGTTCCACGAACGCGGCGTGCGCGTGTTCGCGGCGCAGCCTGTGCGCGAACAGTGCCGCTGCTCGACGGACAGCATCCGCACGATGCTGAAACGCTTCACGCCGCAGGAGCGCACGGACATGATCGGCGACGACGGCAAGATCGGCGTCACCTGCGAATTCTGCTCGGAGAAACGCGAGTTCGATCCGAAGGAATTCGAGTAGATCTGTCCTCCCGGCCGGACAGAAGTCGCCTGTTGGCGACTTCGTCAGAAAGCGAAGCGGAGAGCCGGGAGCCAGAGCCTCGTCAGTCATCCTGGGTCCCGGATCGGCCTTTCGGCCGTCCGGGATGACAGTCGCGGCCTCAATCCCCCGTACCCGCTGCACGCCGCCATCGGCGCCTTCGTCAGTTTCGCCACCTTGTCGGCCGGGCTCTTGTCGAAGGTCATCGTCGACTCGTCCGCCGCGTCCTGCGGGCGCCAGATGCGAAAGTCGCTGAAGCGCGCGGTAAGGCTCTTGCCATCGGCATCGAGCGTCAGGTCGACGCCGCCGCCGTCGCCTTCGACATAGCAATGCGCGACGAGGCCCTTGTAGTCGCTGCACTGGCCGCCGCTCCAGTATTTCTGCTTCGAGCCGACGAGATGCGTGACGAGGTTGTGGTCGAGCCGCCGCGCGCCGTTCTCGGTGCGCAGCGACAGCTTGATCGCGACATCGCGAATGCGCTGCGCCTTGTTGGCGGCGAGATGACCGGCGTCATAGAAGCGCGAGAAGCAGACCGAGCCGTCCTTCGATGCCGCCGCGCCAAAGCCCGCCTGCAGGAACTGGTCCCAGTCGGCGGCGCTCGCGGGCGAGGCCATGCAGACGACAACAAGAGCGACGGAAATCTTGCGCATGCGGCTTCTCCGGTTTCAGGCGAAGTCTAGACGCGCGCGCGAAGGCCGCCATGCGCTGGCGCACAAACTTGACCCTCAGCGCGAGAGTTCGCTCTTCAGCCGGCGCATGAAGGCGAGGCATTCCTCGATCTGCGAAATCTCGACATATTCGTCGGCCTGATGCGCCTGCTCGATGGAGCCGGGACCGCACAGCACGGTCGGCACGCCATGCGTCTGGAACTGCCCGGCCTCGGAGGCGTAGGGCACGGCGACCGTGCGATTGGCCTTGGCGAGACGCAGCGCCAGCGTTTCGGCGGCGGACCCGGGTTCCGGCGCGAGGGCGGGAATCTCGACCTCGATCTCGGTGACAATCTCGCAATCCGGAAAGCCCGCGAAGCGTCGCGCGGCGATCTCGTCGCAGGCGAGCGTGAACTTGTTGTAGGCGGTGCGCAGCGAGACGCCGGGCAGGCCGCGAAACTCCCACAGCAGACTGCAATCGCGCGCCATGATGTTGCGCGCCGTGCCGCCGCCGATGACGCCGGCATGCACGGTCGAAACAGGCGGGTCGAAGCGGTCCGAGCGCGCGGTCTCCTCGGCGATCTCGGCGCCGATCTTCTCCAGCGCCATCACGAGTCGCGCGCCGACATGCACGGCGCTCACGCCCTGATGCAGCTTGGCGGAATGCGATTCATGGCCGCGCACGCGCGTGCGATAGGTCGACACGCTCTTGTGCGCGTCGGCGACCTGCATCGAGGTGGGTTCGCCAACGAGCGCGACCGCGGGGCGCGGCAGAGTCGGCGCCGAAGCGCCTGATGATGTCGAGCGAGCCGGCGCAGGTCGTCTCCTCGTCGTAGCTCAGGAGAATGTGAATGGGCCGCGCGAGGTCGGCGGCCTGAAATTCCGGGATCATCGCGAGGCAGATGGCGTCGAAGCCCTTCATGTCGCAGGCGCCGCGACCGTAGAGCCTGTCGTCGACGCGGCGCAGGCGAAAGGGGTCGCCCGTCCAGCTCTGGCCCGCGACGGGCACGACGTCGGTATGGCCCGACAGAACGATTCCGCCGTCGACCATCGGGCCGATCGTCGCCATGATCGCGGCCTTGTCGCCGGCCGCATTCGGCGCGCGCACGAAGGGCACGCCGAGGCGGCGCAGATAGATTTCGACGTGATCGATCAAAGCGAGATTGGATTTCGAGCTTTCGGTGTCGAAGGCGATCAGCTCTTCGGCAATCTCGATGGCGCGTTCGAGGGTGGCCTGCACGTTCAATTCAGCACCTTGCGGCTGAATGGAGAATCCAGGGAGAAGGCCGGAATCTCGATATCGAAGGCGCGGCCATCCTCGTCGACCATGCGATAGGTTCCCACCATGATGCCCGAAGGCGTCGTCAGCGGGCAGCCCGACGTGTAGCGGAAGGCGTCGCCCGGCCGCAGGATCGGCTGCTCGCCGACGACGCCCGGCCCACGCACGTCCTCGCGCCGGCCCTCGGCGTCGGTGATGATCCAGTGGCGCGTCATGAGCTGCGCGGTCACGGCCCCGAGATTGGCGATCTCGATCGTGTAGGACCAGACGTAGCGGCTTTCGTCCGGGTCGGACTGCTCCGCCAGATAATTGGGCAGAACCGTCACCTGAAAGCCGTTGGTCAGCGCCCTGTACATGAGGCCGACTATAGCGGGCTTATTGGCGCGCGAAAGCCCGCGCCGCCGGTCAGGCGCGCATGGCCTCGGCGGCCTGCGTCACGTCCTCGATCAGGTCCTGCACGTCCTCGAGGCCGACCGACAGGCGCAACATGCCCTCGCCGATGCCCATCGCCTCGCGCGCTTGCTGCGGGAGGCGCTGGTGCGTCGTCGTCGCGGGGTGCGTGACGAGGCTCTTGGCGTCGCCGAGATTGTTGGAAATCTTCACGACGCGCAGCGCATTGGCGAAGCGGAAGGCCGCTTGCTTGCCGCCGGCGAGATCGAGCGCGATCACCGTGCCGCCGCCGGCCATCTGCCGGCGCGCGAGATCGTGCTGCGGATGATCCTTGCGGAAGGGATAGAGCACGCGCGCCACGCCCGGCAGTTCCGCAAGGACGTCCGCGAGACGCGCGGCGCTCGCGCCTTGCTGGGCGACGCGCACGGGCAGCGTTTCCAGTCCCTTCAGCATCACCCAGGCGTTGAAGGGCGAAAGCGCGGGGCCGGTCTGGCGCAGCGGGTTGTGGAAATGGTCGTCGATCATCTTCTGCGACGACAGGATGACGCCGCCGAGGCACCTGCCCTGCCCGTCGATATGCTTGGTCGCGGAATAGACGACGACGTCGGCGCCGAGCGCGAGCGGCTGCTGCAACAGGGGCGTGGCGAAGACATTGTCGACCACGAGCTTCGCGCCGCCGTCATGCGCGATCTTCGCTATGGCGGCGACGTCGAGGATTTCCAGTTGCGGATTGGTCGGGCTTTCGAGGAAGCAGACCTTGGTGTTCGGGCGCATCGCGGCGCGCCACTGGTCGAGATCGGTCCCGTCGACCAGCGTCGACGACACGCCGAAGCGCGGCAGCCATTCCTCGACGATGTAGAGACACGAGCCGAACAGGGCGCGCGCGGCGACGACATGATCGCCCGATCGCACGAGGCCCATCAGCGCTGTCGTGACGGCGGCCATGCCGCTGGCGGCGGCGCGGGCGGCCTCCGCGCCTTCGAGCAGGGCCATGCGCTGCTCGAACATGGCGACGGTCGGGTTGCCGAAACGCGCGTAGATGAAGCCGGGATCATTGCCCTTGAAGCGCGCCTCCGCCGCCTCGGCCGTGTCGTAGACGAAGCCCTGGGTGAGAAAGAGAGCCTCGGACGTTTCGCCGTACTGCGACCGCAGGGCGCCGCCGTGGACGAGACGGGTGGCGGGACGCAGGTTCAGCGGCTTGTCGGACGCGCTCATGACATCTCCATGCGGCCTCGAGCCGCGCAAGGACGAAAGAACGGGAATTCCTGCGGAAAGCCCGGCCTTTTAGTCCCTTGTTTCACGTGGCGGGCAAGCCGGCCGGCTCAAATGACCACGGGTTTTCTCTATAGAGCCCCGCACCCGTCGTCAACGCGGCTGCCCCGCGAGCGACTTGGCCTCAGCGCGGCGATCCGGTAGCAGAAGCGCGGGCATCCGGCCCCGGGGATCATCCGATGAGCATCGCAATCTGGCCGGCGCAGCGCATTCGGGACGCCTTCGCGAAAGGCTATGTCGCAGCCGACGCCGCGCCGGACGCCGACCAGGTGCAGCCCGCCAGCCTCGACCTGCGGCTCGGCCCCAAGGCCTATCGCCTGCCGGCGAGCTTCCTGCCCGGCCCCGGCCGCACCGTGGCGCAGCGCGTGAGCGAACTGGCGACGCACGAGGTCGACCTGTCGCAGCCGACGGTGCTGGAGCGCAATTGCGTGCACATCGTGCCGCTGATGGAGCGGCTGCGGCTCCCCTCGGCCGTCGATGCGCGCGCCAACCCGAAAAGCTCGTCCGGCCGGCTCGATATTTTCGTGCGCATCATCGCCGATGGCGCGGCGACTTTCGACGAGATACCGGCAGGCTACGACGGCCCGCTCTACGCCGAAGTCGTGCCGCGCTCGTTTCCGGTCATCGCGCGCGCCGGGTCGCGGCTGGCGCAGATCCGTTTTCGCGAAGACGTTCCCGCCGCGCCCGGCCGCGCGGCAGGTGGCGGTGACCATCGATCTCGACCCCGCCGGCAAGGACGGCGGCGTCGTCGGTTTTCGCGCGCGGCGCACGTCGGGGCTGGTCGATCTCGCCAAGGTCGGGGTGCTGTCGCGCGCCGACTATTGGGAGCCGATCGTCACCCGGCCCGACCGGCGCGAACTCGTGCTCGACCCCGACGAATTCTACATTCTCGCCTCGGGCGAGGCGGTGGTGGTCGGCGCCGACGAAGCGGCCGAGATGATCGCCTACGACACGTCGGTCGGCGAATTGCGCTCGCACTACGCCGGCTTCCTCGATTGCGGCTTCGGGCTGGCGGAAGCCGGCGGCGCGGGCTCCCGTCTCGTGCTGGAGGTGCGCAGCCACGACGTGCCCTTCCTGCTCGACCACGGCCAGCGGATCGCGACTCTGGTCTACGAGCCGATGCTCGAGCGCCCCGACATGCTCTACGGCTCGGGCCTCGGCTCCAACTACCAGGGCCAGCAGCTCAAGCTTTCCAAGCACTTCCGCTGATTTTTCGCGGCGCCTGCCGCCTGTGCGCCGATTTTCGCCCTCAATATTGACTGGTCGGTCAGTCAGTGTATTGTGATCAGAAATATCAGAGCGCCCAGCGGTGTCCATTTCCGATCCTGCACAGCCCCGCAACAAGCGCCGTCAGGCCTCCGAGGCCCGCCGACGCGCGATACTCGACGCCGCCTTCGACATATTCATCGCCGAAGGATTTTCGGCCGCCCGCCTCGACGACATCGCCAAACGCGCGGGCGTCGCCAAGGGCACGCTCTATCTTTTCTCGAAGGACAAGGAAGACCTGTTCGAGCAGGTCGCGCTCGACGCCATCGCGCCGTTGCTCCAGCGCCTGACGATCATCGCCGAGCAGCCGGACCTGCCGTTTGCGGCCATGCTGACGGGAATATTCGCGCTGTTCGAACGCGAGGTGCTGCAGACGAAGCGCCGCGAGATCATGCGGCTGATCGTCAGCGAGGGCGCGCGCTTTCCGAGGATCGCGGAATTCTACCATCGCGAAATCGTTTCGCGCGGCCTCGCGCTGATATCGGGCGCGGCGGCGCGCGCGCATGCGCGCGGCGAGATCGCATCGGATGCGCTCGCGCGCTTTCCGCAGCTTCTGTTCGGCCCGATGCTGGTCAGCGTCGTCTGGCGCACCCTGTTTGAACCCTACCAACACCTCGACACGTCCGGCCTGCTTGCCGCGCATCGCGACATGCTGCTCGGAACCGCGCAAACGAAAGCGAACGATCCATGACCGGCGCGAAGAAACTCGTTCTCGTCCTCGCTCTTCTGGCGCTCGCCGGCGGCGGCTACTGGTTGTGGAAGGGGCGCGCCAAGGCCGACGGTCCGCTCGTCCTGCAAGGCAATGTCGAGGTGCGGCAGGTCAATCTCGGCTTCAAGGTCGCCGGCCGCATCAAGTCGCTCGATGTGGACGAAGGCGCGAACGTAAGGCAGGGGCAGAAGCTCGCCTCGCTCGACAAGATCTATTTCGAGGACACGTTGCGCCAGTTGCGCACGCAGGCCGACCAGGCCGCCGCCAATCTCGCCAAGCTGCAGGCCGGCAACCGCCCGGAGGAAATCGCGCAGGCCGAAGCCGCCGTTGCGGAGCGGCGAAGCCATGGCGACCAATGCGAAAGCCGCCATCGACCGCGCGGCGCAATTGCTGAAGACCAACGCCGGCACGCAGAAGGCCTACGACGACGCGCTCGCCGCCAGCCGCCAGACCGACGCGCAAGTACAATCGGCCCGGCAGGCCCTGCGCCTGATGAAGGCCGGCTTTCGCAAGGAAGACATCGATACGGCGCGCGCGCAGCTCGCCGAACGCAAGGCGACGATCGAGATCGCGGAGCGACAGCTCGGCGACGCCGACCTGATCGCGCCGAGCGATGGAACCGTGCTGAGCCGCGTGCGCGAAGCCGGCGCCATCGTCAATGCCGGCGAGACGGTTTTCGTGCTGAGCCTCACCAATCCCGTGTGGGTGCGCACCTATGTGTCGGAGCCCGATCTCGGCCGCGTGAAGCCCGGCATGGCCGTCGAAATTCGCACCGACGCGCCGGGCGCAAAGCCGCTGAAGGGAAGCGTCGGGTTTATCGCGACGACGGCGGAATTCACGCCCAAGACCGTCGAGACGCGCGAATTGCGCACCGCGCTCGTCTATCGCATCCGCATCGTCGTCGAAGACGTCGACGGCGTGTTGCGGCAGGGCATGCCGGTGACGATCGCGCTTCCCGACGACGCCAGCGCGAGCGCCGCGAAATGAATGCGCCGCTCGTCAGGATCGAGGAATTGTCGAAGGCCTTCACGCCGCAAGGGCCTGCCGCCATCCAGTCGCTGACGACGCAGATCAAGGCCGGACAAGTGACAGGGCTCGTCGGCCCGGACGGCGCGGGCAAGACCACGCTGATGCGCCTGATCGCCGCGCTGCTCACGCCGACCGCCGGCCGCATCGAAGTTTGCGGGCTCGACGTTGCGACGCAGGGCCCCGCCATTCACGACACGATCGGCTACATGCCGCAGCGGTTCGGGCTCTACGAAGACCTCACCGTCATCGAGAACCTGCGCCTCTACGCCGACCTGCGCGGCCTGCCGGATAGCGAGCGCGCGCGGACATTCGAGCGCCTGCTCGCCTTCACCGATCTCGCGCGCTTCACCGACCGGCTCGCCGGCGCCTTGTCCGGCGGCATGAAGCAGAAGCTCGGGCTCGCCTGCGCCATGCTGCGCTCGCCGAAACTGCTGCTGCTCGACGAGCCCAGCGTCGGCGTCGATCCGATCTCGCGGCGCGAGCTCTGGCAGATGGTCTATGCGCTGATCGCCGATGGCGTCGGCGTCGTGTGGAGCACCGCCTATCTCGACGAGGCCGAGAATTGCGCCGAAGTGATCGTGATGAACGCCGGGCGCGTGCTCTATCAGGGCGACCCCAAGGTCATGACCGCCGGCATGGCGGGTCGCGTGTTCCAGGCCCGTGGCGCAGGCGCCGAACGCCGCGCGCTGCTCGCGCGCGCGCTTACCAGTCCGAAAGTCATCGACGGCGTGATGCAGGGCGAGGCGATCCGGCTGGTGATGGCGGAAGGCGCCGCGTCGCCCGAACCGAGCGATATCGATGCGCCGGCGCAGACCAGGATCGAGCCGGCGCCTCCGCGCTTCGAGGACGCGTTCGTCGCCGCGCTCGGCGGCATGCCGAAACGCGCGCTGGCTATTCCGGCGCGCAAGGATATCGCCAGGGACGGCATCGCGCCGGTGGAAGCCAAGGGACTGACGCGACGTTTCGGAGATTTCACGGCGGCCGACCACATCGCCTTTCGCATCGCGCGCGGCGAGATATTCGGGCTGCTCGGCCCGAACGGCGCCGGCAAGTCGACGACGTTCAAGATGATGTGCGGCCTTTTGCGCCCGAGCGAGGGCGCGGCGCTGGTCGACGGGCTCGATCTCTACAAGGCGCCTTCCGCCGCGCGCGCGAAGCTCGGCTACATGGCGCAGAAGTTCTCGCTCTACGGCGATCTCTCGGCGCGCCAGAACCTCGACTTCTTCGCCGGCGCCTATGGCCTTTCGGGATCGCGCAAGCGCGAGGCGGTCGAGCGCGCAATCCAGACTTTCGACCTTGGCCCATATCTCAAGACGAACGCCGGCGAGTTGCCGCTCGGCTTCAAGCAGCGACTCGCGCTTTCCTGCGCGATCATGCACGAACCGCCCGTGCTCTTTCTCGACGAGCCGACGTCGGGCGTCGATCCGCTGACGCGGCGCGAATTCTGGGCCTACATAAACGCCATGGTCGGGCGCGGCGTGACCGTGATGGTGACGACGCACTTCATGGACGAAGCCGAATATTGCGACCGCGTCGCGCTCATCTACCGCGGCCGCGCCATCGCCATCGGAACCCCGGAGGAACTGCAGGCCTCGGTGCGCACGGCCGAGCGCCCCAGGCCGACGCTCGAAGACGCTTTCATCGCCCTAGTGGAAGCGAGCGAAAAGCAGCAGCAGGAGGCCGCTTGAGCGACGCCCCGGGCAGAGCCAGGCGCATTCGCGCCCTCATCGTGAAGGAGAGCCTGCAGGTGGCGCGCGATCCTTCGAGTTTCGTCGTCGCCATCGTCCTGCCGGCGCTGCTGCTCTTTCTCTTCGGCTTCGGCATTTCCTTCGACGCGGCCCGGCTCAGGATCGGCCTGGTCATCGAAGATCCCTCGCCCGTAGCGCGCGACTTTGCGACGGCGCTCACCAACACGCCCTATTTCGCGGTGCGCCAGTCCACCGACCGACGGGCCTTCGTCGACGATCTCGCCGCCGGAACTATCAACGGCATCGTCACGCTCTCGGGCGATTTCGCGGCCCGTCTCGCGCGCGGCGACACGGCGGCGATCCAGATCGTGACGGACGGCAGCGATCCCAACACGGCGGCGCTGGCCAACGGCTATCTGCAAGGCGCCTGGCAGATATTTCGCGCACAGCGCCGCCTCGGCGCGCCGCGAACGATCGCGGGGATCGACGTCGAACCGCGCTTCTGGTTCAACCCGGAACTCGAGAGCCGGCGCTTCCTCGTGCCCGGCTCCATCTCCCTCATCCAGATGATGATCGGATCGCTGCTGACGGCGCTGGTGGTGTCGCGCGAATGGGAACGGGGAACGATCGAGGCGTTGCTCGCCACGCCCGTCGGCGTCGCGGAATTCATTGTCGGCAAGCTCGTGCCCAACTTCGTCCTCGGCATGATCGCGATGATGGTCTGCGTGCTCGCCTCCGTCTTCGTGTTCGGCATACCGCTGCGCGGCTCGCTCTTTGTGCTCATCCTGTTCACCGCCGCTTTCCTCGCGGTCGCGCTCAGTCTCGGCCTCCTGATTTCGACCGTTGCGCGCACGCAGTTCCTGGCGAGCCAACTCGCCATGCTCGTCGCCTTCCTGCCGGGACTTTATTTTTCCGGCTTTCTCTTCGAGATCGCGAGCATGCCCGCGCCGCTGCAATGGTTCTCGGTCATCGTGCCGGCGAAATATTACGTGCGGGGCTTGCAGACGATCTTCCTCGCCGGAGACATTCCGGCGGTTCTGCTGCCGACCGGCGGCGTCCTCGTGCTGATGGCGACGATCGTGTTTGCGCTGACCGCGCGCAACACCAAGCAAAGGCTCGACTGACATGATCTGGACGCGCCTTGCAGCCCTCGTCGTCAAGGAATTGCTCGCCGCCTTCCGCGATCCGCGCGGGCGCATGGCGCTCATCGTTCCGCCGCTGATCCAGCTCTTTCTTTTCGCCTACGCCGCGACGCTGGAAGTCAGCAACGTGCCGATCGGCGTGGTCAATCAGGACTGGGGCGCGCAATCCACCCAGCTCGTCAGCCGATTGCAGCACGCCTCCGCCTTTTCGGAGGTGCGCCTCTACGACAGCGAAAAGGCGGCGCAGGCGGCCATCGACCGGCAGGACGTGATGGTCGTCGTCGAGATCGGCCAGGATTTTTCGCGCAAGATCGCCGCGGGCGAAACGCCGTCCGTTCTCGTTCTGCTGGATGGACGCAGGTCCAACAGCGCGCAGATCGTCAATTCCTACGTATCGAACATCGTCGCGCAATATGCCGCCGAAATCGGCGCGGGTCGCGGCCCGCCGCCCGACAGCGAGATCGTCGAGCGTAGCTGGTACAACGCCAATCGCGAATATCGCAACGCCATGGTGCCGATACTGATCGCCACCCTGCCGATGATGACGGTGATGATGATCGTCGGCATGTCGGTCGCCCGCGAGCAGGAGCTCGGCACGTTCGAGCAATTGCTGGTGTCGCCGCTGCAGCCGATCGAGATCGTCGCCGGCAAGTCCGTGCCCGGGCTCATCGTCGGGCTCGCGCAATGCGCCATCATCACGCTCATCGTCATATTCGGGTTCGGCATTCCGCTGCTCGGCTCCGCGCTCGTCCTGTTCGCGGCGCTCACGGCCTTCCTGATTTCGGTCATCGGCGTCTCGCTGTTCGTTTCCTCGCTCGCCTCCAACCAGCAGCAGGCGATGATGGGCACGATGGTCGTCATCATGCCCGCGATGCTGCTGTCGGGTTTTTCCTCGCCGGTGCAGAACATGCCCGACTGGCTGCAGCCGCTGGCGCTGGCCAATCCGCTGACGCACATACTCGTCGTCATCCGCGGCCTGTTCCTGCGCGACATGCCGGCATGGCTGGCGGCGCAGCGCATCTGGCCGATGGCGGCCATGGCGCTCGTGACGATCGTCGTCGCCGCCTGGATGTTCCGTCGCAAGGTCCAGTAGACTGGCCCGCATGAATCACATTCTCGCGCGCGCCAACGGGACGCCTGACGACATCATCGACGCGCTGGCGGCCGCCGGCATCGAGCCGACCTGGCATTTCCATCCGGAGGCGCCGACGGTCGCCGCCGCCATGCAGCACTGGAAGGACATTCCCGGCGCGCACGCCAAGAACCTGTTCTTCAAGGACGCCGGCGCCCGCCTGTGGCTGCTGACGGCGCTTGCCGAGCGACGCCTCGACCTGAAGGGCCTACCCGCGATTCTGGGCTCCAAGCGGCTCTCCTTCGGCAGCGCGCCGCTGCTCGAGGAAGCGCTGGGCGTCACGCCGGGATCGGTGACGCCGCTCGCGGCGATGCGCGATACGGCGATGCGCGTGACGGTTGCGCTCGACGCCGAACTCATGCGGACGGAGATCGTCAACTTCCACCCGCTGGTCAACACCGCGACCATCGGCATGCGGCCAGCGGAGCTGATCGCATTCCTGGAGCGGTGCGGCCACGCGCCGCTCGTCGTCGAACTCGGCCCGCTTTGACGCCTCGCCCGCCCTGCGCGATCATCGCGCAAGCGAGCCGGGGAGCCACGTTGTGAGACAGATCTGGATCGAGAAATTCGGCGCGCCCGACGTGCTGAAAACGAAAGACGCGCCTGACCCGACGCCCTCGGCCGGCGAGATGCGCGTGCGCGTCGAGGCGAGCGGCGTCAATTTCGCCGACATCATGGGGCGGCTCGGGCTCTATCCCGACCTGCCGCCCATTCCCGTCGTGCCGGGCTACGAGGTCGCAGGGCGCATCGACGCGGTCGGCGCCGGCGTCGACACGGCATGGATCGGACGCGACGTCATCGCCATGACCCGTTTCGGCGGCTATGCGGACGTTGTCTGCGCGCCGCAGGGACAGGTATTCGCACGACCAGACGGCATGTCGGCTTTGGAAGGCGCTGCGCTGCCGGTCAATTACATAACGGCGTGGCAGCTGGTGGTCGCCATGGGCGGGCTGAAGAAGGGCGAGACAATGCTCGTCCACTCCGCAGGCGGCGGCGTCGGCATTGCGGCGACACAGATCGCCAAGCACATCGGCGCAACGGTGATCGGCACGGCGTCGGCCGGCAAACATGCGGCGCTCGGCGCGCTCGGCGTCGATCATCTGATCGACTACACGCGCGAGGATTTCGAGAAGCGGACGCGCGAGATCACCGGCGGACGCGGCGTCGAGCTCATTCTCGACGCGGTCGGCGGCGACAGCGTGAAGAAGGGATTCCGCATTCTCGCGCCGACGGGCCGGCTCGGCATGTTCGGCGCCTCCTCCATGGCGACGGGCCGCACACGCCATCCGCTGGCGCTATTGTCCTTCGCGTTCCAGACGCCGTGGCTCCAGTTCAATCCGATCGCGCTGATGAACGAGAACAAGGGCGTGTTCGGCGTGAATGTCGGCCATATGTGGGACCAGACGGAGCGCATCGCCGGCTGGTTTCGCCAGATTCTCGATCTCTGGTCGCAGGGCGTCGTCAGGCCGCAGATCGCCAGGACCTTTTCCTTCACCGAGGCCGGCGCGGCGCACGAATACATCCAGAGCCGCAGCAATCTCGGCAAGGTCCTGCTCATTCCCTGAGGCCGGTTGCGGAAAACAGGTCGATGGTCCATCGTCCTGCACAAGGAGCACAATAGAGATGGCGAGCGGCGCGACGACGACAATTCTCGGCGTAAGTCCCATGATCGCATCGACCGTCGTTCTCGCGACGACCTATGCGGTGGTCATTTCCGAGAAGGTCAATCGCTCGATCGTCGCGCTGGTCGGCGCCTGCATCATGGTCATCGCCGGTCTCCTGACGCAGGAAGAGGCGATCAAGGGCGTCGACTTCAACACGATCGGCCTGCTCACGGGCATGATGATCCTGGTGTCGATCTCGCGCCGGTCGGGCATGTTCGAATATGTCGCGATCAAGGCCGCGCAAATTGCGCGCGCGCACCCCGGCCGCGTGCTTCTGCTCCTGCAAGTCGCGACCGCCGTTCTATCGGCGCTGCTCGACAATGTGACGACGGTGCTGCTGATCGTTCCGGTCACGCTCGCGATCGTGAAGGAGCTGGACGTTCCGGTCTATCCGTTCCTCTTTGCGGAAATCTTCGCGTCGAATATCGGCGGTACGGCGACGCTCATCGGCGACCCTCCCAATATCCTGATCGGCTCGCTTGCCGGCCTCGATTTCAACTCCTTCGTCGTTCACCTGACGCCGATCATCATCGTCGTCATGGCCGTTCAAGCGCTCATGATCCACGTGTTGTGGGGCCGCGCGATGCATTCGACGCCGGAGCACGAAGCACGCATCATGGCGATGCGCGCCGTGGAGTCGATCAAGGACTGGACACTCCTGCGGCAGTCTCTCATCGTCATCTGCGGCGTCATTCTCGGCTTCGTCGTCGCTCACCCGCTGCATCTCGAACCGGCCACGATCGCCATGTTCGGCGCGGCCGTGCTGATGCTGCTCGACAATTGGGAACACCACAACGAAAAGGCGTCCGAAAACATCCATTCGACATTCTCCGACGTCGAATGGATCACGATCTTCTTTTTCATCGGGCTCTTCATCGTCGTGAAGGGCGTGGAAGCCAACGGCCTTCTGTCGCTCGCGGCGAACAAGCTGGCGGAAGCGACGGGAGGCTCCCTGCCGAAGACCGGCTTCGCGATCCTTTGGGCCTCGGCCATCCTCTCTGCCATCGTCGACAATATTCCTTTCGTTGCGACGATGATTCCGCTCATCAAGAACATGGCGCCCGCGTTCGGGGGGCCTGACGCCATACAGCCCCTCTGGTGGGCTCTGTCGCTTGGCGCGTGCCTCGGCGGAAACGGAACCTTGATCGGCGCCTCCGCCAATCTGACCGTAGCGGGCCTTGCCGAACGAAACGGGGTGCCGTTCAGCTTCGCCAAGTACACGCTCTACGCTTTTCCGATGATGCTCGTATCCGTGGCGATCAGCCATCTCTACATCTGGTGGCGCTATTTCTGAGGCGCCGCCGCCTGCGCGAATGCGACGATGGCGGAACGGCTGATCGCGCCGCTCTGGCGCTTTATCTCCCGTCCGCGCCAGAACAGGATCATCGTCGGGACGCCACGTATGGCATAGCGCTGCGCAATCTCAGGCGCCGCCTCGGTGTCGAGCTTGGCGAGCCGAACGGCCGGCTCGAGCTCGCGAGCAGCGGCCTCGAATTCCGGCGCCATGGCGCGGCACGGCCCGCACCAGCCCGCCCAGAAGTCGACCAGGACCGGAATATCCGTCTTGCCGACGAGACGGTCGAAAGCGTCCACGCTCGAAAGCTCGGTCGGGCGGCCATCGAACAGCGGCGCATGACATTTGCCGCAATCCGGCGTTTCGCGCGCTTCCAGACGGGCGGCGGGAGCGCGGTTCAGGCCGCCGCAGCGCGGGCAGGCGATAATGACGGCGTCAGTCATGGACTTGTCTCGAACCGGCCGACGACGCGACCGTCGGACTTATATTGTGACGCGGCGCGCCGCGCGCAACGGTCGCGAGCGAGACAACCACCTGCCGGTCCGCCCGCCGCTCACGCAACCACCGGACGCGCCCAGCGCCGCGCCACGTAGGCGGTCGCAAGGTAAACGGCGACGATGCCGACGATCGCCATCGATACGCCGCCGGCAAGAGGCGTGAACGACAGCGCCGCGCCTGCCGGCGTGAAGGGCAGGACCGCAGCGACCGCCAGCGCGCCCAGCGAGGATGCGACGAGCGCCGGATGGGGCCGGCTCGCAAGCAGGCCTCCGCGCGAGCGAATGACGAAAATGACCAGAATTTGCGTCGCCATGGATTCGACGAACCATGCGGTGCGAAACGTCGGCTCGTCCGCATGGAAAAACTGCAGCAGCATGACGAATGTCGTCAGATCGAACAGCGAACTGACAGCGCCCATGACGAAGGTGAACCTCTTCAACGCGCCGAGATCCCACACCTGCGGCTTCGCCGTCTCCTCGGCAGCGACGCGATCGAAGGGAATGCCGAGTTCGGATACGTCGTAGATCAGATTGTTGACGAGTATCTGGACAGGCAGCATCGGCAGGAAAGGCAGAAAAAGCGAGGCCGCCGCCATCGAGAGCATGTTGCCGAAGTTGGAGCTCGTGCCCATCAGCAGATATTTCGAGATGTTGACGAAGGTGCGCCGGCCTTCCACGGCGGCTTCCGCCAGGATGTGCAGATCGGGGCGCGTCAGGATCATGTCGGCCGCCTGCTTGGCGACGTCGACCGCGCTTTCGACCGATATGCCGACGTCGGCCGCATGCAGCGAGGGCGCATCGTTGACGCCGTCGCCGACATAGCCGACGGTCGCGCCGCGCGCCTGGAGCGCCTTGATGACGCGCGTCTTCTGCGCCGGGCTGACCCGGCAGAACAGGCTCGTGCGCGCCGCCGCCGCGGCGAGCGCCGCATCGTCGAGCTTGGCGATCTGCGAACCCGTCAGGAAGGTTTCGGCGTCGAGCCCGATCGAGCGCGCGAGGTGCCGGACGACGAGTTCATTGTCGCCCGACACGACCTTCACCCTGACGCCGGTCGCGGCAAGCCTGGTCAGCGCGTCGGCGGCCGTGGCCTTCGGCGGATCGAGAAAAGCCGCATAGCCGGCAAAGACCAGCTTGTCTTCGTCCTCGATGTGGCACGACGTCGCGTCCGGCGCCATGCCGCGCCAGGCGACGGCGAGCAGCCGCATGCCCTCGCCCGCGAAGGCGTCGTGCAACGCCATCAGCCGCGCGCGCGCCGCGTTGTCGAGCGGGCGCACGGTCCTGTCGCGCGACTCGATATGCGTGCAATGCGCGAGGATGTCCTCCGGCGCGCCCTTGGCGACGAGCAGGCGCCTGCCGTTCGTCTCGAGCAGCACGGACACGCGGCGCCGCTCGAAATCGAAGGGAACCTCGTCGATCTTGCGCCATTCCGTCGCGTCGACGGGGGCCGGACGCGCAAGCACCGCATCGTCCATCGGGCTGCGCAGGCCGGTTTCGAACCTGCTGTTGAGCCAGACGAGTTCGAAGACATAGTCGTCGTCCGCGCCGTCGTCCCGTATCGCGCGCACGAGATCGATGCGCGCCTCGGTCAGCGTGCCCGTCTTGTCGGTGCACAGGATGTCCATCGCGCCGAGATCGTGGATCGCGGGCAAACGCTTGACGATGACGCCTTCCTTGGCGAGCCGCAGCGCGCCGCGCGACAGCGACACGGTCATGATCATCGGCAGGAGTTCGGGCGTCAGGCCGACCGCCAGCGCCAGCGCGAACAGGAAGGATTCGAGCAGCGGCCGCTGAAAGGCGATATGCGCGAGCAGGACCACGAAGACCAGGATGCTGGTCAGCCGCACGACAAGGCGGCCGAAATCGCGCATCGATCGCTCGAAGGCCGTCGGCGGTTCGTTCGTATTCAGCGCGCTGGCGATGTCGCCCATCTGCGTCGCCGCGCCGGTGCGCACGATCAGCATCCGTCCCTTGCCGGCGACGACGGAAGCGCCCATGAACAGGCCGTTCGTCGCTTCCGCGAGGTCGTCGGTTTGGGCAGGCTGCGGCGTCTTCTCGACGGGATATGGCTCGCCGGTGAGAAGCGCCTGATTGACGAACAGGTCGCGGCCCTCGATGACGACGCCGTCGGCCGGCACGATATCGCCTGCCCTCAGCTCCACGACATCGCCCGGCGCGAGTTCGCGGGTCGGCGTCGACCGGAGCGCGCCATCGCGCAAAGCATCGGCGTGGACGGCGACCGACTTGCGCAGCGCTTCGGCGGCCGTCTCCGCACGCACTTCCTGAAAGACGTCGATGGCGACCGACATGGCGAGGATCGTCATGATCGTGAGAAAGCCTGTGCGATCGCCGGTCGCAGCCGATACCGCGGCCGCCGCCAGCAGTATCAGGACGAGCGGCTCGGCGATCTTGCGCGCGATCTTGCGCAAGACGAGGAAACGAACGCGCTTGTCGAAGGCGTTCGGACCAAAAGCCTTCAGCCGTCTTTCCGCCTCCCCCGAGGAAAGGCCCGTCGCCGAGCTCGACAGCGCCGCGAACTGGTCGGCGAGCGCTCGACGCCAAAACGCGCCCGACGCGTCGTCGACGCCCCGCTGCAAGCCTTTGTGCGCACGATTGGTCGTCTGCATTCGATAACGATCGTTAATGTCGTGAACAGGATTTGATTGTCTCAGTCTCAGCTATTTCAAGGCAATTCCTTCGACAATCGCCAAGCCGACTATATCATCGCATCACTATATGTACGCTTGGGGCAGGCATGTCGACTGGACCCGCACCGGACGCGCGGCGGAGCCGTCCGTGGGTTGAACGTTACCGCGAATTACGCCGGCGCGTCGAACGGCTGGAAGCCATGTACGAGGATCGCGAACGTCTCGCGACGATCATGGCGACGGGCCGCTACTTCAAGCTCGCCTACGCCACGGCGCGCGCCTACGAGCAGATCGAACGGGAATTCGGCTGGACGCGGGACGATCAGACCGAGGATTGAAAACGCTCACGCGACACGGCGCCGCGCGTCGAGATCCGCGAGACGTGCGGAGACATCCACTTCTTCGAGCATGGTCGCCGCCTCGCCCGGATAGCGGCGCCGCCAGTTCGGATATTCGGTCGTCGTGCCGGGCAGGTTCGGCTGATCGCGCAGGCCGAGGGCGTCTTCCAACGGTAGAATGGCGAGCGCCGCAGGCGTCTGCGCGACGAAGCGCGTCGCGGCCTCCACGGCTGCGCCCGCTTCCCGCGTCTCCGGGCGCGGGCCATCGGCGACACGGGCCTCGACGAATGCGCGCCAGACCATTTCCCGCTCGGCGGCGCGCTCATCGGCGCATTGCTCGCCGCTGCGCCCGGGCGGCAATTGCGCCAGCGACGCGCGCGCTTCGATATCGGCGCCGCGCCACCAACCGCCGATCGTGGCGGTGTCATGCGTCGCGGTCATGGCGACCGCGGTCGCGGGATACCAATCGGGCGGATTGAAGCGGTCGTGGCTGCGTTCGAACTGCAGCACCCGAAGTCCCGCGACGCCTTCGCGCGCAAGGCGGTCGCGCAGACCGTGGGGCACGGTGCCGAGATCCTCGCCGATGACCACCGGACTCGTGGCGGCGCGATTCAAGGCGCAGCAGCGCGAGAAGATCGTCGACGGGATAGGCGAGATAGACGCCTTCGGTCGCTCCTGCGCCATCCGGCACGAGCCACAGCCGCACGAGACCCATGACATGATCGATGCGCACGCCGCCGGCGTTCTTCAGCGCGGCGCGCAACGTGGCGAGGAACGGCGCATAGCCCGATGCGCGCAGCGCGCGCGGCGAGAATGTCGTGAGCCCCCAGTTCTGGCCGAGCGGCGCGAGCATGTCCGGCGGCGCGCCGATGGACAGGCCGAGCAGGACGTCCTGCGGCCTGCTCCAGGCGTGCGAGCCGCCGGCGTTCATGCCGACGGCAAGATCGGAGAGAAGTCCGACGCGCATCCCCGCCGCAAGCGCTGCGCCTTGAGCGCGCGCCATGGACCTGTCGACCAGCCATTGGGCGAAGACGTGGAAGCCGACTTCGCAGGAATTGTCCCGCGCAAAACTTGCAACGGCGCGCGAAGCGGGGTCGCGCAGTTCAGGCGCCCAGTCGCGCCAGTTCCATTTGGTGAAGTCGCGACGGAACTCGCGGGCATGCAACGCCTCGAACAGCGCATGGGCTTCGAGCGCCTCGCCGCCCTCGGCGCGAAAAGCGAGGAAATCGACGGCCAGAGCAGACGACGATTTCAGGTCGCCTGCGCAAAAGTCTTCGTAAAGCGCGCGCAACAGACGCGCCTTTGTTCGCCCCGCCCGCGGCCAGTCGATGAGCGCGGAAGCGTCCGGCGCGTCGGTCTCGATCCGCGCCGCGACCGAGGCGGCCCGTTCGGCGCCGAAGACATCGGCGGGATCCGCATGGAGCGCATTGTAGAACAGGCGGCTCGACGGCGAATAAGGCGTGTAGTGATTTTCGTCCGCGAGAAACAGCGCGTGCGCCGGGCTCAACGCCACGAGATCGGCGCCGCGACGCGCGGCGCTTTCGGCGAGCTGCGCGACCGCGCCGAAATGGCCGATCCCGCCATCGCCCTTGCTTCGCAGCCCGTAAATCTGCGCGGCGAGCCCCCACATGCGGCCGCCGCCTGCGGCTTCGCCCAATGTGCGCGCCGTCGGCGGCGCGACCGCGAGCGTGATTTCACGGCTGTCCAAGTACAGCCGGTGGTAGCCTGTTCGGGCTATGCCCGGCAGGCGGCCTTCGCCGTCGACACGCAGGTCGACGGCGCCGCCGAGCTCATATTCGACGCGCACATGCGCGCCGGATCGCGCGGGACCGAGCGCGACCCGCTCGCCTTGCTGCGCGACGAGCAAGGCGGGCTGCGCCCCCGCAAGCCGTTCGTCCGCAAGCCGCGCGCGCGCGTCGACGATCTGTGCGCCGGATTGCGCGGACAGGCCAAGCGCCGCCAGCGACGCGCGCAACGTCTCGACCGACACCTCGCGTTCGACGCCGTCATTGTCGGTCCAGCGCGCCTGGAAGCCCGCCTCCACGGCGAGTGCGCGCAGCGCATCGTCACTCATGCGGCTGCTCCGTCTCGTGATCGAGACGCAGCACGATGGCCGAGAGCGGCGGCAGGACGAGCTCGAGCGATTGCCGATGGCCGTGGGCCGGCGCGTCGCGCGTCTGCGCGCCGCCGAGATTGCCGGTGTTCGAGCCGCCGTAGCAGGCGGCGTCGGTGTTCAGGATTTCCCTCCAGAACCCCGCTTGCGGCACGCCGATCGAATAGAAGGGACGCGGCTCGGGCGTCATGTTGAGCGCGACGGCGATCGGACGCGCGCCTTCGCTGCGCCTGACATAGGCAAAGACGCTGTTGTCGCGATCATCGACAACGAGCCATTCGAAGCCCTCCGGCTTCGCATCGGTCGCGTGCAGCGCGGGTTCGGCTCGATAGACCGTGTTGAGATCGCGCACGAGCGCTACCAGTCCCGCATGTCCGGGCTCGTCGAACAAACGCCAGTCGAGCTGCCGGTCGTGGCTCCACTCGCGCAATTGACCGAATTCGGCGCCCATGAACAGCAGCTTCTTGCCGGGATGCGTCCACATCAGCGCGAGATAGGCGCGCAGGCCGGCGCGCTTGCGCCATTCGTCGCCCGGCATCTTGTCGAGGAGCGAACGCTTGCCGTGCACGACTTCGTCATGGGACACGGCGAGAACGAATTTCTCGGCATAGGCGTACATCATGCCGAAGGTCATTTCGTCGTGATGCCAGCGCCGATGAACGGGATCGCGCGCCATGTAGCGCAGCGTGTCGTTCATCCAGCCCATGTTCCATTTGTAGCTGAACCCGAGGCCGCCCTCCTCCACGCGCGCCGTCACGCCCGGCCACGCGGTCAATTCCTCCGCGATGGTGATCGCGCCGGGGCAACGGCCGGCGACGATCGCATTCACTGTGCGCAAGAAATCGATGGCTTCGAGATTCTCTCGGCCGCCATGTTCGTTCGGCTTCCAGGCGCCTACATCGCGCGAATAATCGCGGTAGAGCATGGAGGCCACCGCATCGACGCGCAGGCCGTCGACGTGGAAATCCTCGAGCCAGCGCAGCGCGCTCGAGATCAGGAAGTTTCGGACTTCGCGACGCCCGAGATTGTAGATCACCGTATCCCAGTCGGGGTGCAGGCCTTCGCGCGGATCGTCGTGCTCGTAGAGCGCCGTGCCGTCGAAGCGGACGAGGCCATGCGCATCGTTCGGGAAATGACCGGGAACCCAGTCGACGATGACGCCGAGGCCCGCGCCGTGGCAGGCGTCGACGAAACGTGCGAAACCAGCGGGATCGCCGTGGCGCGCGGTCGGCGCGAAGGGCGAGAGCGGCTGGTAGCCCCATGAGCCGCGGAACGGATGTTCGGCGATCGGCAGCAGCTCGACATGCGTGAAGCCGAGCGCCGCCGCATAGGTCGGCAAGCGCCGTGCCGCTTCGTCCCAGTCGAGTTCGGCGTCGTTCTTGTGCAGCCACGAGCCGAGATGGACCTCGTAGATCGAGATCGGCGCGTCCGGCGCCTGTTTTCGCGCGCGAGACTTCATCCAGTCGTCGTCGCGCCATGCGTGGTCGAGCGCGGCCGCGACAATGGACGCCGTCTCCGGCGGCGCCTGTGTGCGAAGCGCCATGGGATCGGCCTTGAGCGGCAGCTCGCGGCCGTCGGCGGCGACGATCGCGAACTTGTAGCGCTCGCCCGCGCCGATGCGCGGCGCGAACAATTCCCACACGCCTGAACGATGGCGCAGCCGCATGGGATGGCGTCGCCGGTCCCAGCCGTTGAAGTCGCCGACCACCGACACGGCGCGCGCATTGGGCGCCCAGACCGAGAAGCGCACGCCCGGCGTCTCGCCGACCCACGTCGGGCGCGCGCCGAGCAGGTCGGTCAGCTTCGGATGGCAGCCGGCGGCAAAGAGCGCGAGGTCTTCCTCCGGCAAGAGCTCCCAGAAGGAATAGGGGTCCTCCGCTATGAAAGCCGCGTCCGGCCAGATCGCGCGCAGGAGATAGGGCTTGTCGCCCGGCACGGGCGCCCCGAACAGGCCGCGCTCGTCGAGGAGGTCGAGGGTCGCGATCGTGCCCGCTTCGCCAGCGTCGAGCGCTTCGACGGCGAGCGCGCCGGGCAACCAGGCGCGCACGATGCGGCCCTGCGGCGTTTCGTGCGGGCCGAGAACGGCGAAGGGATCGGCGCAGCGGCCGGCGGCAAGCGCGTCGACCAAAACGGCGTCGAGCGCGGCGGGATGGGCCCGCGCGCCCGCGACAGGCTGCTTCTGGATCGCCGACCTGGACATGGACGCGCCGCTCTTCCCGGCCGAACGAATCAGTTGCGGCCGCGGCTTCAGATTATCGCAGCGCGTGTCCCAGCGTCAGCCGGCCCGTGCGCTCTGGTAGAGCGTGGCGTAGCGACGCGCCGAGTCCGACCATTCGAAGGTGCGCGCCATGGCGGCGCGGCGCATCTCGTCGAGCCGCCGGCCCGAGCCGAACGTATCGAGCGCGCGGCGCACGGCGCCCTTGAACTGCTGGGCGGTCGGCGTGTGGAACAGGAAGCCGGTGCGGCCGTCCTCGATCGTGTCGGCAAGGCCGCCGGTGCGATGGGCGATGGGCAGCGAGCCGAAGCGCTGGGCGTACATCTGGCTCAAGCCGCAGGGCTCGAAGCGCGAGGGCATGAGCAGGAAGTCGCTGCCCGCGAACATGGCGCGCGCCTCCGAACCGTCGAAACCGATGCGCACGCCGACCTGCGAGGGGTGCTTGCGCGCCAGGGTCAGCATCCGGTCCTCCAGATGCGTCTCGCCCTGCCCGGTGACGACGAGCTGGCCGCCATGGGCGACGATTTCCTCCGCCACCTCGATGGAAAGGTCGACGCCCTTCTGATGCACGAGGCGCGAGACGATGGCGAAGAGCGGCCCGCGCGAGAGCGCAAGCCCGAACAGGCCGCGGATATAGTCGGCGTAGCGCCCCTTCCAGCGGTCGGGCTCGAAACCTTCGCCGTGATGCGTGTGGCGCGGGTCCCAGGATTCGTCGATGCCGTTGAGAATGCCGCTGAGGCGGCCCTGGCGCGAGCGCTCCGCCAGCAGTCCGTGCAGCCCGCAGCCGAATTGCGGCGTGGTGATTTCCTGCGCGTAGGTTTCGCTGACGGTGGTCAGGTGATCGGCGTAATAGACGCCCGCCTTGAGAAAGGAGAGGCGGCCGTAGAATTCGACGCCGTCCACCTTGTAGGCGGCCTGCGGAATCGCCAGGGCCGACAGGCGCGCGGGATCGAAGGCGCCCTGATAGGCGAGATTGTGAATGGTGAGCAGCGACGGCGTCTCGACGCCGCGCCAGGCGAGATAGCCGGGCGCGAGCGCCGTCGGCCAGTCGTTGAGATGCAGATTGTCCGGTCGCCAGTTCGGATCGCCTGTTCCTGCGGCCATGTCGGCGGCGGCGAGACTCAGGCGCGCGAAGCGGATGTCGTTGTCGATCCAGTCGCGGCCGTCGGGATCGAGATAGAGGCCGCCCGGCCGGTCGTAGAGATCGGCGTTGAGGATCACGTAGACGGGAATGCCGTCGGACGTCTGCGTCCGGCCGAGCGCGCAGGCCGGGATTTCGCCGAGGCCCGGCAGCAGGCCGACCGGCTCGATGCAGCCGGCGCGGTCCAGCACCTGCCGGTAGCCCGGCACGAGAATGCGAACATCCGACAGGGCGCGCAGCGCCCGCGGCAGCGCGGCCGAAACTTCGCCGAGCCCGCCCGTTTGCACGTAGTCGGAAATTTCCGAAGTGACGAAAAGAACCCTGCGCCGCGCAACAGGCTGCTCAGCCTGCGCGGCCTCGCTCTCAAGGTCGCAAGGACCCTGTGATCGCCAACTCATGCTTTCGCGTCCGCCACCCTTGTCAGGCCGAATCACTTCGTCCGTTGGCTCATCTGTTTAATCCGAATTCTCTAGCCAATGGTTAACGCAACGGAAAACGCACGGCGGACGTGGCGTTCGCCGCCAGCGCCGCGGCGCGAAAAGGTTAACGTCGCGGGCCCGAAAAGCCCGACGGTTACCGCGCGGCAGGCCTTTATCGAATTCTTCAGCAGGCGCCGGTTAACTCTGAGGCAGTGTGCCGAAGGGTTTGTTTGCATGCGTACGAACACGTTGAAGTCGACGGAAATGCGCGCGCCGCTGGATCGGCGCTCGAGCGCGCAGGAAGAAGCGGCCGCCGCCATCCAGGCGCTGCGCAAGGAGATCGAGGCGAAGCTCATCTACAACGTCGGCAAGCCGCCGGCGCTCGCGCTCAATCATGACTGGCTCACCGCCTCCATCCTCGCCGTGCGCGACAAGATCATCGACCGCTGGATGGCCTCGATCCGCGAAGCCAAGCGCTCGGGACGCAAGCGCGTCTACTATCTCTCGCTCGAATTCCTGATCGGCCGCCTGTTCGAGGACGCGCTCGGCAATCTCGGCCTGAAGGAGCAGATGCGCGAGGCGCTGGCCCTCGTCGGCCTCGATCTCGATTCCATCGCACAGCTCGAACCGGACGCGGCGCTGGGCAACGGCGGCCTCGGCCGTCTGGCCGCCTGTTTCATGGAGAGCATGGCGACGCTCGGCGTATCGGGGCTCGGCTACGGCATTCGCTACGATCACGGCCTGTTCAAGCAGCGCATCGTCGACGGCGCGCAGGTGGAAACGCCGGAGGACTGGCTTTCCTTCCGCAACCCCTGGGAGTTCCAGCGCCGGGAAATCGTGCACGAGATCGGCTTCGGCGGCGCCGTGTCGAGCGAATCGGGATGGGACGGCGCCGACCGCCACGCCTGGCAGCCGGCCGAAAAGGTTCTGGCCGTCGCCTACGATACGCCGGTCGTCGGCTGGCGCGGCGACACGGTCAACACGCTGCGCCTGTGGAGCGCCAAGGCGATCGACCCGATCCGCCTCGAGGCCTTCAATGCCGGCGACCATGTCGGCGCCATCTACGAGCGCAGTCGCGCCGAGAGCATTTCGCGCATTCTCTATCCGTCCGATTCCAGTCCGGCCGGCCACGAGTTGCGCCTGAGGCAGGAATATTTCTTCGCTTCCGCCTCGCTGCAGGACCTCATCCGCCGTCACATCCAGCGCTTCGGCGACGTGCGCAACCTGCACGAGAAGGCGGCCATCCAGCTCAACGACACGCATCCGGCGATCGCCGTCGCCGAACTGATGCGCCTCCTGCTCGACGTGCACGGCATCGGCTGGGAAGAGGCATGGAGCATCACGCGCCAGGCGACCTCCTACACCAACCATACGCTGCTGCCGGAAGCGCTGGAGACCTGGCCGGTCGAGCTGATGGGCCGCCTGCTGCCGCGCCATCTGCAGATCATCTACGCCATCAACATGAGGTTCCTGGGCGAGGCGAAGGCGGCCGGCGCCGACGACGCCATGCTGCGGTCGGTCTCGCTGATCGGCGAGGAAGGCGGCAAGCGCGTGCGCATGGGCAATCTCGCCTTCGTCGGCTCGCACATGATCAACGGCGTGTCGGCCCTGCATACGGACCTGATGAAGGAGACCGTGTTCCACGATCTCGCCAAGGTTCTGCCCGGCCGCATCGTCAACAAGACCAACGGCATCACGCCGCGGCGCTGGCTGATAAACTCCAATCCGGCGCTGACGGAATTGTTGCGCGAAACGGTCGGCGCAGGCGTCGTCGACGATATCGAGCGCATCCGCGATTTCGAACGCTATGTCGACGACGCCTCCGCGCAGGAGCGCTTCGCCGCGATCAAGCGCGCCAACAAGGAAACGCTCGCCGAATACATCAACGAGCAGAGCGGCGTGCGCATCGACCCTTCGGCCGTGTTCGACGTGCATGTCAAACGCATCCACGAATACAAGCGCCAGCTTCTCAACATCCTCGAGACGATCGCGCTCTATGACGCCATCCGCGCGGAGCCCCATCGGGACTGGACGCCTCGCGTGAAACTGTTCGCCGGCAAGGCGGCCGCGAGCTATGTGCAGGCGAAGTCGATCATCCGTCTGATCAACGACGTCGCCCGGCGCGTGAACAATGATCCGACGACGCGCAATCTGCTCAAGGTCGTGTTCATGCCGAACTTCAACGTCAGCCTCGCCGAAATGATCGTGCCGGCGGCCGACGTGTCGGAGCAGATATCGACCGCCGGCATGGAAGCGTCGGGCACCGGCAACATGAAATTCGCGCTCAACGGCGCAGTCACGATCGGCACGCTCGACGGCGCCAATGTCGAGATTCGCGAACATGTCGGCGACGAGAATATCGTCATCTTCGGCCTCACCGCGCAGCAGGTCGAGGACGCCCGTCGCGCAGGACACCATCCCGCATATGCGATCGGCGCCAATACCCAGCTCAAGCGCGCGCTGGAATCGGTCGCGGCCGGCGAGTATTCGCCCGAGGATCGCAACCGCTACGCCGGTCTTTGCCAGTCGCTGTGGGACAGCGATTATTTCATGGTGACGCCGGACTTCGCCTCCTATTGGGATGCGCAAAGGCGCCTCGACGAAATGTGGCGCGACCGCGCGCGCTGGCGGCGCATGTGCATGCTGAACACCGCGCGCATGGGCTGGTTCTCCTCCGATCGCACGATCCGCGAATATGCGGAGCAGATCTGGAAAGTGCCGCATTCCCGCACGCATGGATGAGCGCGTCTCTGACCAGTGCGCGCGACCGGATGGCCCCGGCCTTCGGCTGACCGACGACGGCGCCGTCATCAGCGTCGTTTCTCGCCACGCCGAACGCATCGTCGTCTGCCTGTTCGATGACGCCGACAATGAAATCGCGCATGTAACGCTCGCACAGCGCGACGGCGATCTACATTACGGATTTGTGCCTGACCTGCGCGCCGGGCGGAAATACGGCCTGCGCGCCGACGGCCCCTGGGACCCACGCGCCGGCCACAGGTTCGATCCGGCAAAGCTTCTTGTCGATCCGACCGCGCGACGGCTCGATCGTCCGTTCGTCTTCGACCCCGCGCTTTGCCTGCCGCGCGAACGCGCCGTCGATACGGCGCGGCTCGTTCCGAAGGCGATCGCCGAACATCCGCTTGCCCTCATCGATCCGGCGCCGGCGCGCAGGCCCGATTTCATCTACGAGGTCTCCGCCAAGGCGCATACGATGCGCGACGAGCGCGTGCCGCGTCATCTGCGAGGAACGCTTGCCGGCCTCGCCTGTCCTCATGTCGTCGAACGCTTCGCAGAGCTCGGCGTGACACATGTCGAACTCCTGCCTATTGCCGCCTGGATCGACGAGCGGCATCTTTCGCCGCTCGGTCTGACGAATGCATGGGGCTACAACCCGGTCTCGTTCACGGCGCTCGATCCGCGCCTTGCGCCAGACGGCATGGCCGACTTGCGCGCGACGGTCGCCGCGCTGCGCGCAGCCGGGATCGGCGTCATCCTCGATGTCGTCTACAATCACAGCGGCGAAAGCGACGAGTTCGGCCCGACCCTGTCGCTGCGCGGCCTCGACAATGCGCTCTACTACCGCCACGCGACGGACGGGCGGCTCATCAACGACGCGGGTTGCGGCAACAGCCTCGACTGCGCGCAGCCTGTCGTCGTCGCGCTGATCGTCGAAGCGTTGCGTCGCTTCGTTCTGGAAGCCGGTGTCGAAGGCTTCCGCTTCGATCTCGCGACTTCCCTGGCGCGGCGCGCGGACGGGTTCGATCCTCGCGCGCCCCTGCTCGCCGCGATCGCCGACGATCCGCTCCTGCGCGAGCGCGTGTTGATCGCCGAGCCCTGGGACATCGGGCCGGGCGGCTATCAGGTCGGACGGTTTCCCTCCGCCTGGCTCGAATGGAACGACCGCTACCGCGACGACACGCGTCGCTTCTGGCGCGGCGATCCTCATGCAGCCGGCGCCTTCGCCACGCGCCTCGCCGGATCGTCGGACCTGTTTCGAACGGATGGCCGCGGTCCACGCGCGAGCGTCAACTTCGTCGCCGCGCACGACGGCTTCACGTTGCGCGACCTCCTTTCCTATTCGGCAAAGCGCAACTTCGCCAACGGCGAGGACAATCGCGACGGCAATTCGGACGAGATCTGCTGGAGCGGCGGCGTCGAGGTCGAGAACGACGATGCGGCCGTCGCCGCGCGCCGGACACGCGATGCGCGCGCGCTGCTTGCGAGCCTGTTCCTATCGCTGGGCACGCCGATGCTGACGGCCGGCGACGAGTTCGGCCGCACGCAGGGCGGCAACAACAACGCTTATGCGCAAGACAACGACACGACCTGGCTCGACTGGGCGGGAGCGGACGGCGCGCTGGCCGATTTCGTCGCCGGACTCGCGCGATTTCGCGCACAATGTCCGGCGCTGACCGAGAACCGCTTTCTCACTGGCGCTCCCGCGCCCGGCTCGCCCTACCCCGATGTCGCATGGCTTCGCGCCGACGGCGCTCCGGTCCGTGACGAGGAATGGGCGTCGGCAGATTTCATCGCCATGACGCGCACTGCCTCGTGCGGCGGAGCGCGCCTGCATCTCGCCTTCAACCGCGCGTCCGCGGCGACCGACATGGCGACGCCTGCCGCATCCCCGGGAATGCGCTGGACGCTCGCAATCGACAGTGCGGCCGGCTTCGTGGGAATGCAGGAGATCGCGGGCGCGCATGTGCGCGTCGCAGGGCGTTCGGTCGTCGCGCTGGTCGAGATCGTCTTGCTCTAGTGACCGCTGTCGGCCGGCGGCTCAGCGCCGCTGCGCAGCGGGCGCATCTCCATGGCGGCGAAGAACGCCATCGCTATCGCGATGAGAATGCACGCGCCGATGTAGACATGGCGAAAAGCCTGCGCCAGCCCCTCGATGCTGGCCGCATCGAGCGCCACGTGCTGCGACCGTGCAACCTCCTGCGCTATGCCCGACCCGCCGAAAACGATCGCGCCGAACACGGCCGCAACCAGCGCGCTGCCGATCTGGCGGAAGAAATTGCTTGCTGCGGTCGCCGCGCCGAGCTCGCTGCGCGCGACCGCATTCTGGATGGAGACCGTCGATGTCGGCAGCACCGTACCCAGCCCGACAGTCGACGTGAACAGCAACCCTTCGATCGCGACCAGCGGCAATCCATTCGGCCGCAGGGCGACGATCGCGCAGGCGACGAAAGCGATCGCCATACCGAAAAGCGGAAGGCGTTTGTAATTCTCCGCACGCGCCATCGACCGGCCGGCGACAGTTGCGCCGATGACCGTTCCTATCATGAGCGGAATGAGCGCCATGCCCGACATCGAAGCGGTGAGGCCGACGACGCCTTCCAGATAGACGGGCATGACGATGGACAGGCCGATGAACACCCCCATCGAAAGACCTGCGGCGATCGTAGCCGTCTTTACGACCTGATTGCCCAGTACGGTCGCCGGGATGAGCGGCTCCGCCGCAGTGCGCGTGCGCCAGACGAAGGCGAGCCCGAAGACGAGCGCGGCGGCGAACAGCCCGGCAATGACGGGAGAGGCCCACGCGAACCTCACGCCGCCCCAGCTCAAGGCCAGCAGGAACGGCGTCGTCGCCAGCACGAGCAGCAATGCGCCGGCAATGTCGAGCTTGTGCGGGCGCGCGACGCGCGGCAGGCGGCGCAAGCGCGAACTGGTCATGAAGAATGCTGCGATCCCGAGCGGCAGGTTGATCCAGAAGATCGCCGACCAGTGAACGTGATCGGCGAGCAGGCCGCCGAGCGCGGGGCCCGCGAGGCTCGAGGCCGCAAACACGCTGGCGATATGCACCTGGTAGCGCCCGCGCTCACGCGGCGAGACGATGTCGGCGATGATGGTCTGCGCAAGCGAGATCAGCCCGCCGCCGCCGGCCCCCTGCACGCCGCGCGCGACGGCGAGCATCGGCACCGAAGTCGACAGCGCGCAGGCGATGGAGCCGACGACGAAGATGGCGATGGCCGAAAGCATCACGATCCGCCGGCCGTGAATGTCGGCGAGCTTGCCGTAAAGCGGCGTGACTGCGACCGAGGCGAGAAGGTAGGCCGTGACGATCCAAGGCAATTGTTCGACGTCGCCGAGCTCGCGGCCGATGGTCGGCATGGCGGTCGCGACGATCGTCTGATCCAGCGCGCCGAGCAGCATGGCGAGCAGCAGGCCGAGCAGGATCGAGAGGATTTCCGGGCGGGTGAAACTCGCCTGTTGTTCAGATGTCATGGCGGCAGATGTAGCGCGCCCGCGCCGCCGCCGCCATGTCGATAGCGCCTGCCGCTCATGCGGCGGGCCGCGGGATCAGGCGTTCTCGAGAATGAGATGCCCGACCGCCGTATTGGACGCCGGCACATGATAGAATCTGTGCGCGACCTTCGGCTTCGGGCCGCCGCGCGTATCGGCCATGGCGCCGCGCGCGATCAGCCACATCACGAGTTCGATGCCCTCGCTGCCGGCTTCGCGCACGTAGTCGATGTTCGGCATTTTCGAGAGGCCGGCGGGATCGTCGATCAGCCGGTCGAGGAACTCATTGTCCCACTCGCGATTGATGAGGCCGGCGCGCGGGCCCTGCAACTGATGGCTCATGCCGCCCGTGCCCCAGACCTGCACGTTGAGGTCTTCCGGATAGCTCTCGATCGCCGCCCGAATGGCCTGGCCGAGCGCAAAGCAGCGCGCGCCCGAGGGCACGGGATGCTGCACGACGTTGACGGCGAAGGGAATGACCTTGCACGGCCAGGCGTCGACCTTGCCGAACATGCAGGTCATCGGCACGGTGAGGCCGTGGTCGACGTCGATCTCGTTGACGATGGTGAGATCGAAATCCTTCTGGATCACTTCCGACGCGATATGCGAGGCGAGTTCCGGATGGCCGATCACGGGCGGCACGGGACGCGCGCCATAGCCTTCGTCGGCAGGCTGGAACTCCGGGCCGGTCATGATGGCGAAGGTCGGGATCATCGACAGCGAGAAAGCCGTCGCGTGATCGTTGTAGACGAGGAAGATGACGTCCGGCTTCTGCTGCCTTCTCCCATTGCTTGGAGAAGTCGTAGCCCGAAAACACCTTCTGCCAGTAGGGCTCGTGCGTCTTGCCGAGATCGAAGGCCGCGCCGACGGCGGGAATGTGCGAGGAATAGACCGAAGCGGTGATGCGGGCCATGTCACTTGTCCTTGCCGGGACGCTGCGCGTCGCCGTGTTCGCCGACCTTGCGGTTGCCGTCGATCGAACGGCCGCCCTTGATCATCATGTCGCGATAATCCTCCTCGCTCATGCCGGTCATGGAGCCCGCCATCTGCTGGAAGCTCTTGCCGTCGGTCGCGCCGATCTTGGAGAGGAAGTAGATATTGCCGCCGAGCGCCATCATGCGATTGAGGTCGCGCGCCATGACCGCCTGCTTCTGGTCCTCGCTCATCTTCCATTCGTCGAGATAGGCGCGCTCGTTCGCCTTGAAGCGCTCGCGGTTCGCCGCCTTCATCAGGGACATGCAGAACTGGTTGAGCCAATAGCCCTTGCGCGACTGCTCGGCGTCGAACACGATCGTGCCGGGAATTTCCTTGAATTCCTTGTCGAGTGACATCACTTCCTCCATTCATCCGGCCAATAGAGGCGCATGGGATTGTCGACGAGCAGCTTTTGCTGAAGCTCTTTCGTTGCGGCGATATGCGGAATGAAATCGACCAGCAGGCCGTCGTCGGGCATGTGGTCCTTCAGGTTGGGATGCGGCCAGTCCGTGCCCCAGAGAACGCGATCGGGAAATTCCTCGACGACTTTCCGCGCGAAGGGAACGACGTCGCGATAGGCGTTCTGCTCGCCGTTCAGCGCGGGCGGGCCCGAAACCGACAGGCGCTCGGGGCACGAGACCTTGCTCCAGACGTTTTGATGCTGGCGCATGAACTTGAGGAACAGCGAGAATTCCGGCCCGTCGATCGGCTTCGTCACATCGGGACGGCCCATGTGGTCGACCACGACGGTGGTCGGCAACGCGGTGAAGAAGTCCCAGAGTTCGGGCAGGTCGACCGCCTCGAAATAGATGACGACATGCCAGCCGAGCTTGGCGATGCGCCCGGCGATCTCCATCAACTCGTCCTTCGGCGTGAAGTCGACGAGACGCTTGACGAAGTTGAAGCGCACGCCCCGGACGCCGGCGGAATGCAGGTCCTGCAGTTCGGAATCCGTCACGCTGCGCCTGACGGTCGCGACGCCGCGCGCCTTGCCGCCGCTGGCGCGGCAGGCGTCGGCCATCGCCCGGTTGTCGGCGCCGTGGCAGGTCGCCTGCACGATCACGTTGCGCGAGAACCCCAAGTGGTCGCGCAGCGCGAACAGCTCGGCCTTCGAGGCGTCGCAAGGCGTGTACTTGCGTTCCGGCGCGTAGGGGAATTCGGCCCCCGGCCCGAAGACATGGCAATGCGCGTCGACGGCGCCTGCCGGCAGGACGAAGCGCGGCTTCGACGGTCCGGCGAACCAGTCGAGCCAGCCCTTGGTCTTCTCGAACGGCCCTGAGGTGGGCTTGGACATCGGCTTTCCTTCCCCTGCCGGGATCATATGCAGCGGCTCGAACATGTTTCCAGCATCACATCCATGTCATTCCCGCGAAGGCGGGAATCCAGCTCCGGCGTTTCGGAATTGGCCCATGGATCCCCGCTTTCGCGGGGATGACATTCGTCGATGTCAGCGCCCCCGCGCCTTCAACGCCACGTCGAGACGCGGATAGACGCGGCGCGCATTGCCTTCGTAGACCTTGTGGCGATCTTCCGCCGACAGGTTCTGCGTCGCTTCGACATAGCGCTTCGTGTCGTCGAAATTGAAACCCGTCTCGGGATCGATCCCCTTCACGGCGCCGATCATCTCGGAGGCGAAGAGGATGTTGTCGACCGGGATCACCCTGGTCAGAAGATCGATGCCCGGCTGGTGATAGACGCAGGTGTCGAAGAAGACGTTCTTGAGAATATGGTCGCGCAGCAGCGGCTTCTTCATCTCCTGCGCAAGCCCGCGGTAGCGGCCCCAGTGATAGGGCGCGGCGCCGCCGCCGTGCGGCACGACGAAGCGCAGCGTCGGGAAATCCTTGAACAGGTCGCCCTGGATGAGCTGCATCACCGCCGTCGTGTCGGCGTTGATGTAGTGCGCGCCGGTCGTGTGGAAGCAGGCGTTGCAGCTCGTCGACACGTGGATCATGGCGGGAATGTCGTATTCCACCATCTTCTCGTAGATCGGATACCAGTGGCGATCGGTCAGCGGCGGACTCTTCCAGTGGCCGCCGGAGGGATCGGGATTCAGGTTGATGCCGACGAAGCCGTATTGCTTCACGCATTTGTCGAGTTCGGGAATGCAGGTCGCGGGATCGACGCCGGGGCTTTGCGGCAGCATGGCGGCGCCGATGAAATTGTCGGGCAGGAGCGTCGCGACACGGTGGATCAATTCGTTGCAGATCGCCGCCCAGGTCGAGGAGACCTGAAAGTCGCCGATATGGTGCGCCATGAAGCTGGCGCGCGGCGAGAAAATGGTGAGATCGCTGCCGCGCTCCTTCATCTGGCGCAACTGGTTCTTCTCGATGGACTTCGCGCAGCTCGTCGTCGCTGATCTTCAGCTCCGAAACCTTCGGCGCGGCGGAGGGATCGTCGATCGCGGCGATCTGGCGATTGCGCCAGTCCTCCAGCGCTTTCGGCGCGGTGGTGTAATGGCCGTGGCAGTCGATGATCATCCTGCGTCCCTCTCCCTCGTCCCGGCGCCTGGCGCGCGGTCGGCCGTCTGGGGCAGGCTATAAGCCTGCGATGCGGCGTCGCGAGGCGGCGCGCAGACGCACGCCGCTTTGACAGGGTTTGTCGCAGAAAAACGGCCCGCGCTCACTTCCATTCTTCTTGCGGGCCGTTTCGATTTGGCTATTGGCGGGCCGCCTGCCGGCCCGCCGCGCGCCCCGTGTCAGCAGCGCATGCCGGGCGGGCAGCGGCGCTGCTGCTGCTGCTGCTGCTGGCGCTGCTGTTGCATCATCTGCTGCTGGCGCTGTTGCTGCATGATCTGCTGCTGACGCTGCTGCATCATCTGTTGCTGGCGCTGCTGCTGCTGCATCCTCTGCTGCTGCATCTGCTGTTGCTGGCGCTGCTGCTGCATCCGCTGTTGCTGCATCTGCTGCTGTTGCATGCGTTGCTGCTGCATCTGCTGCTGACGGGCGCGATCCTGCTGCTGGCGCTGCATCTGCTGTTGGCGTTGCATCTGCTGCTGCTGCATCTGCTGCTGACGCTGCTGCTGTTGCTGCTGCTGTTGCGCTGGCGCTGCTGCTGTTGCTGCTGCATCTGCTGCTGGCGTTGCTGCTGTTGCTGCTGCATCTGCTGCTGGCGTTGTTGCTGTTGCTGCTGCAATTGCTGCTGGCGCTGCTGCTGGATCTGCTGCTGCCCGCCGACAGGCTGGCCCGGACGGCCGCCTTGCTGCGTCAGCGGCGCGCCGCCAGGCGTTGCAGTCGGCTGGCCGGCAGGCTCCCGGCCGCACGCCCGGAAGCGCATTGCCCGGGCGGCCGCCGGGCTGCGTCAGCGGGGTCCCTGCCGGCTGGCCAACGACGCCCGGGCGACCACCCGGCTGCCCCAGCGGCGTTCCGACAGGCGCCGCAGTCGGCTGGCCGGCGGCTCCCGGCCGCACGCCGGCTGCACGCCCGGAAGCGCATTGCCCGGACGACCGCCGGGCTGCCCCAGCGGCGTTCCGACAGGCTGGCCGACCCCGCCGGGGCGTACGCCCGGCTGGCCAGCCGGCAGGCCTGGCAACGCATTGTTCGGACGGCCGATTCCGACGGGCTGGGTCGGACGGCCGATGCCCGGGCCCGGCTGACCGACGCCCGGCTGACCGATCCCCGGGCGACCCGGCTGGCCGATGGGCGTGGCCGGGCGAACGAATGCCTGCCCTGGCCGCACGCCGGCCGGAAGGTTCGCTCCCTTCGGCAGCGATGAAATGGCGGGAATGAAGGGCTGGCGCGGCGGCCGACCCTGCTGTCCGAGATTGTGGCGGCGATTGTCCAGGAAGCGATTGGACAATTTGCCGGCCGCCAGTCCGGCGGCGAGAGCCACGGGAATGGCCACGAACGGACGCCAGCCCGGCGGGCGGGCGCCAGCCTCCATCATGAAGGGCACGGGCGGCGGCGCGACATAGGGCGGCGGCGCGATCCAGGCCGGGGCGGCGAACCCGGCGACGACCTCCGGCAGGAAGAAGTCCGAATCGTCGTCGAATGCGGGCGGTGGCGGCGGCTGGTACCACGGCGGCGGCGCCGCGACGAAGACCGAGGGAACGAGCGGCGGCACGCCCGGATCGTAGTAGGCGACTTCCGGTCCGGCGAAATAGGCCTCCTCCACCGGCGGCGGCGGCGGATCGTCGTAGGCGACGGGATCGAACGTGGGCGGCGGCTCCAGCGCCGCCTGCAGGCGCGTCAGGCGGCGACGCGCCTCTGCGGCGTGCGGGCCGCGCGGATAGCGCTTCAGATAAGACCAGTAGGCGTTCTGCGTGTTGACATCGAGCGTGCGCCGCCAGGTGCGGGCCTCGCGGCGCGCGGCGAGCAGTCCCCGCACGTTCTTCGTGTAGGGGCTCTGCGGATAGGTGGCGACGAAATCCTCGTAACCCTTGACGGTGTCGCGGTCGATCACCGCCGAATAGGCGGTCGCTTCCGGCATCTTGTCGACGGGCTTGGCGCGCTCGGCGGCGAGCTGGTCCGGCGTCACGGCCGGCGCAGGCGCATCGGCGCCGCGCTCGAGAAGGACGAGAGCGGGTTCGATCTTGCCGGCGCTCCACGGCACCTGCGCGGCGCGCGTCAGCTCGGCGGTACGGGTGCGGACGCGGACCAGGATTTCCTCGATCGGCAAGCCGGGCTCGCGCAGCATTTCGCTCAGCGCCTGCGCGTAAGCGCCGTAGGGTTCCTTGCCGGGCGCGGCCCATGTTCCGGGAGCGGAATTGAATGCGACGATCGTGCCGGCCTCGGGTTCGGCAATGGCGAGGCCCGGCGCCAGACCCTGGATCTGCTTGTCGAACGGGCTGGCGTAGGCGAGGTCGAGGAGCACGGCGCGCCCGCGCCCCGGCGCGCCGGACAGCGGCCGGATGAGATCGGACAGGCGGATGGCGTTCAGGCTCACGTCGGCGTCGCGCGCGATCGTCGCGCCGGGCGGCACGAAATAATTCTCGCCGTCGAACTGCAAGCCGTAGCCCGAGAGATAGACGACGCTGACGGCGCCGGGGCCGGCGGCGGTCACCTTGGCGAGAAACTCGCGATAGGAGGCGCGCAGCGTGTCCTGATCGAGATTGCGGGCGCCGGTCACGTCGAAGCGCGCCGCTTTCAGGGCGTCGGCGACCAGCGCGGCGTCATTGGCGGCGGTGGCGAGCGGCGCTTCATCGTAGCCGTCGTTGCCGACGACGAAGGCGAAGCGCGACTGGCTCTCTTGTGCGGAAGCGGGGCCGAGGCTGGCGCAGGCGGCGACGGCGAGGACGAACAGTCCCAGGACACGATACAACAGACGCATTCCACTCCCCCTCGTCGTCCACGCGGACGGCGCACGTTCCGCACAATCGGCGACGCGCAGGCCCGGCGTCAATGACGCGCCGCAAAATCATTGTTTCGTTTCGGATATCGTGGGCAGGCGGGCGTGAACCGGGCCTGAACGTCGGCGCGCTATCGCCGCCAGCCGGAGACCTGGCTCGCATTCACCGACATGCCGAAGGAGAGCTGGTCGGTGATGGCGTAATCGAAGCCCGCGCCGACCGACGCCGCAGAGGCGGAGAAGGCATAAGGCGTCGCCGCGTCGGGTGGGGCGGCAAAGACATTGGCGCCGAAGGCCGGCGCCTTCGTCTCGGCGAAGGACGCCGAAACATAGGGCTTGAACGCGCCCATGTCGTAGCCGAACTTCATGTTCGTGCGAGAGAAGCTGAGGCCCGAGGCGAGGCCGAGCATGTCGCCGCCGGCGGCGAGACCCTGTTTTCTGCTCCATGCCGAAGAGATATTTGCCGAAGCGGACGTCGTAGCCCGGATTCCAGCCATTGACCGTCTCGAGTTTGAGGCCCGGAGCCTGGCTGACGGCGCCCGAGGAGCCGGCAGCGAAGGATTCCGCTGCGGCGAATGTCGGCAGGCCGTTGGCGATCACCTCCCATGCGGCCGCCGGCCCGGTCAGGCCCGCGAGCAGGATGGAGGCGGCGGCGACGCCGGATCGTGCGGTTCTCATGCGCATGGAACGCAGTTTACCCGAGGGATCGCGGCGATTAAAGGGCGAGGCGGACAACGGGAGAAAGGGATGCGGGGACCGCTGGACGATATCGGAGCGATGAGCGCAACCGCGATCGTCGATCTGCTCGATCTGAAGCCGCATCCCGAAGGCGGCTATTTCCGCGAAACCTTTCGCGATCCGAATGCGGTCGCAGGCCGCGCCGCTTCGACGGCCATCTATTTCCTGCTGACGGGCGAAAGGCCCTCGCGCTGGCGCCGGGTGGACGCCGCGGAAGGCTGGCATTTCTACGCCGGCGCGCCGCCCGAACTGTCGATCCGGGAGAAGGGAACGGCCGCGACGCATCTGCTCGGCGCGAACCTTGCGGCGGGCGAGCGCCCGCAGGCGATCGCGCCGGCCGGCGCATGGCAGGCGGCGCGCTCCTTGGGCGCATGGACGCTCGTCGGCTGCACGGTGGCGCCGGGTTTCGACTTCGCGCATTTCGAGGTGATCGACGGCGAGCCTCCCGCCGCCTGACAGCCGTCAGGCGCCGTTTCTACACCCGCACCATCCGCTTGCCGCGGTTCTCGCCGGCGAGCAGCCCGATCAGCGCGGCGGGCGTGTTTTCCAGCCCCTCGATCACGTCTTCCTGCACCTTGAGTTTTCCCTCGGCGACCCATTGCTGCAGGTCGGCCAGCGCCGCCGCGCGCTCGTCGTAATAGTCCATGACGATGAAACCCTGCATTCGGATGCGCTTCACCACCAGCAGGCCGGGCAGGCCGCGCGGACCCGCCGCCGGCGGCGCGCCGTCATAGGCCGAAACCGCGCCGCAGCAGGCGATGCGGCCGCGCATGTTCATCAGCGGCAGGCAGGCTTCCAGAATCTCGCCGCCGACATTGTCGAAATAGACGTCGATGCCTTTCGGCGCCGCGGCCTTCAGCGCGGCGTAGAGATTGCCGGCCTTGTAGTCGACCGCTTCGTCGAAGCCGAGCTCGCTCTTCAGCCAGGCGCATTTATCCGCGCCGCCCGCGATGCCGACCACGCGACACCCCTTGATCTTCGCAATCTGCCCGACGAGCGAGCCGACCGAGCCTGCGGCCGCCGAGACGACGACCGTTTCGCCCGGCTTCGGCTCGCCGACGCGCAGCAGGCCGAAATAGGCGGTCAGCCCCGCGACGCCGTACACGCTCAAGAGATGCGTCATCGGCTCGACATGCGGAACCTTGATGAGCTGCTTGGCCGGCAGCGCCGCATAGTCCTGCCAGCCGGTATCGGCGAAGACGAGATCGCCCTTGGCGAAGCCCGACGCCTTCGACTCCACGATCTCGGCAATCGCGCCGCCCGCCATGACGCTGCCGGCGTCGACCGCCGAGCGATAGGTCGCGCCCTGCATCCACGCGCGATTGGCGGCGTCGAGCGAGATATACCTGACGCGCAACAAGGCTTCGCCGTCGGCCGGCGTGGGGACGCCGGATTGCGCGAGACGAAAATTCGATGGCGACAGCTTGCCTTTGGGCTTCTCGACGAGAAGCACCTGCCTGTTGACGGCGCCCATGCGCTCCTCCGTTCCCAGCGTGACGTTCACTCGCTCCAGCCGGCGCCTTCGAAGCCCGCGCGGCCGAAGGCGATGCCGCCATCGACCGTGACCGTCGAACCGACGACATAGTCGCCAGCGCGCGAGGCCAGGAAGATCGCCGCGCCCGCCATGTCCTCGGGCAGGCCGACGCGGCCGGCCGGCACGCGGCCGGCGACGGCGTCCGCATGGTCGCGCGCCGCCGTGTTCATGTCGGACTGGAAGGGGCCCGGCGCGATGGCGGTGACGACGATGTGGTCCTTGACGAGGCGCACGGCCATGCGCCGCGTGAGGTGGATGAGGCCCGCCTTGCTCGCCGCGTAGGGATAGGTTTCGAGCGGATTGACGAAGATGCCGTCGATGGAGGCGATGTTGATGAGCTTGGCCGGTCGCTGCGCGCTGGCGCCGGCGCGCAGCAGCGGCGCCAGTTCCTTGGCGAGGAAGAAGGGCGTTTTCATGTTGAGATCGACGACCTTGTCCCACCCCGCTTCCGGAAACTCGTCAAAATTCGCCGCCCAGGCCGCGCCGGCGTTGTTGACGAGAATGTCGATCTTCTTTTCACGCTCGGCCAGCGCCTTGGCGAAATGATGTATGCCTTCCAGCTTCGAGAGATCGCAGGGGATCGAAATGCATTCGCCCTTGCCGAGCGCCGTCATTTCCTTTGCGGCGGCGTCGCAGGCCGCCGCCTTGCGCGCCGTGATGTAGACGCGGCTCGCGCCGTAGCTGAGAAAGCCCTCGGCGATCATGCGGCCGATGCCGCGCGAGCCGCCGGTGACGACGGCGATGCGGCCTTCGAGCGAAAACAGATCCTCGAACATTTTTCCTCCCCCGGGCGCACGGCCCTCGTTTGATGCGATTTTATAGCAGGGCCGCGTCCGTTCCGCGACGCGGAATCGCGCGCATCGACACAGACCCGCCATGCGCGCGGGCGTGGTTTCGCAACCCGCCCACATGCGCAACAATGGCGCAGACAAGAATGATCCAAAGGGAGCGAAGCGGATGAATGGAACGGTCGCAAAGCCGTTGAAGGGGCGCGTGGCGCTGGTGACGGGCGGGTCGCGCGGCATCGGGCGGGCGATCGCCATGGCGCTGGCGGAAGACGGCGCGGACGTGGCGATCGGCTATCGCCGCGACGAGGATTCGGCGAAGCAATCGGTCAAGGCGCTGGAAGCGGCCGGCGTGCGCGCCCGGGCCTATTCGGCTTCGATGGAGAACCACGATCAGGTCGTCGCCATGGCGGACCGCGCGATCGCCGATTTCGGCTTCGTCGATATTCTCGTCAACAATGCCGGCATCGCCTCGCGCGGACGCTCGGTGCTCGACACGGAGCCCGAGGAAATCGCGCGCCTGCTCACGGTGCACGCCATGGCGCCGCACTGGCTCAGCCGTCGCATCATCCCGTCGATGCGCGCGCGGCCGCGCGGCGACATCGTGATGATATCGAGCGTCGCGACGCTGAAGATGGGCGCCAACGGCGCGCCCTACAACATGGCCAAGGCCGCGATGGAAGCCCTGGCCCTTACGTTGGCCAAGGAGGAGCGCGGCCACGGAACGCACGTCAACATCGTCGCGCCGGGCCTCGTCGAAACCGACATGGGCGCGCGGCTGGTGAAAGGCGCGGCGGGGATCGACGACATTCACTCGCTCGACAAGTCACATGCCGTATGGCCGCGTCTGCCAACCGCAGGACATAGCCAACGCGGTGCGCTTCCTCGTCTCGCCCTACGCCGGCTACATCAACGGCGAGAAGATCAACGTGCATGGCGGCGGGCAGACGATTCCCGGCGTCGGCGGTTGAGGAGGCGCACATGAACAAGCCCGTCACGCGCGAGGACAGGAACGGCGCGGCCATCCTCACGCTCAACCGGCCGGACAAGCTCAATGCGCTGACCGTCGAAATGTTCACGCTCCTGCGCGAGCACGTCGACGCCATCGCGCAGTCAGACCGACAGCGTCGGACTCGTGCTGCTGCGCGGCGCCGGCAAATGCTTCTGCGCCGGCAACGATCTCGCCGACATCGCCGCCGGCGCCAAGCCGCCGAAGCCCTGGTATCAGGGCGAGACGATCGAGAAGCTGGCGAACCTGCCGCAACCCGTCATCACCGCCGTGCATGGCCATTGCTACACGGGCGGGCTGGAGCTGGCGCTGGCCGGCGATCTGATCGCCGCTTCCGCCAACGCCAGGTTCGGCGACACGCACGGGAAATGGTCGCTGACGCCGGTCTGGGGCATGAGCCAGCGCCTGCCGCGGCGCGTCGGCGCGGCCAAGGCGAAGGAGATGATGTTCACGAGCCGCACCTATTCCGGCGCGCAGGCGGAAGCGATGGGGCTCGCCAATTTCTGTTTCGCCGACGACGCATTCGAGGCCGAAGTCGAGAAGCTGACGAAGGAAATTCTGGCCAATTCCTGGTTCAGCCATCGCGCCAACAAGAAGCTGATCGTCGATACCGAAGGGCCTGACGCTCGAGGCGGGACTGGCGCATGAAATCTACAAGACCGAGGGACGCGGCCCGGATTCGCAAGAGCGCATCGCCGCGTTCATGAAGAAGTAGTTCCGTCATTGCGAGGAGCGAAGCGACGCGGCAATCCATTCCCAATTTTCTCCGCATTTGGGGATGGATTGCTTCGCTTCGCTCGCAATGACGGGAGGAACCGGAGAGCGTAGACAATGGCCACGAAGAGATGGGTCAACCGGCCCGAAGGCTCGAACTGGGGACGGTTCGGCGACGACGACCAGCGCGGCAAGATGAACCTGCTGACGCCAGAGCGGCGCGTCGCGGCGGCGCGCGAGGTGAAGGAAGGCGTTGCCTTCACGCTCAGCCTGCCGCTCGACTATCCCGGCGGCAATTCCATCTTCGCGCATCGCAGGCCGCCGCAACTGCAATACGAGAAACGCGGCGGCGCGGCGTACAATTTCAACTTCAGGCTCTCCCACATCTGCGCGGAATATTGCGATATCGTCTGCGACGACGCGGTGCTGCTCTATTTGCAATATTCGACCCAATGGGACGGGTTGAGCCATGTCGGGCAGATGTTCGACGCCGACGGCGACGGCGTTCCCGAGAAAGTCTATTACAACGGCTATCGCGGCGGCGTGGACCTGGTGGGTCCGGAGGACGCCAAAGAGGGTTTTGGCGCGCACAGGCTCGGCATCGAGAATTTCGCCACTGCCGGCGTGCAGGGGCGCGGCGTGCTCGTCGATCTCCATCGCATCTACGGCCGCAAGAAGGCCTTCGTCGGCTACGACGATCTGATGCGCGCGCTCGAGGCGCAAAAAGTTGGCGTCGAGGCCGGCGATTTTCTATGCCTCTATACCGGCTATGGCGATCTCATCATGGAGATGAACCGGCAGCCGGACGTGAACGTGCTGCATTCCTCCTGCGCCGCGCTCGACGGGCGCGACGCCAAGTTGCTGCAATGGATCAGCGACACCGATCTCGTCGCCATCTGTTCCGACAGCCTTGCCGTCGAAGTCTTTCCGCCGCGCCCGGCCGAGGGCGATTCATTCCCCATGCTGCCGCTGCACAACCATTGCCTGTTCAAGCAGGGCGTGCATCTCGGCGAGCTCTGGTATTTCACCGAACTCGCGCAATGGCTGGCCGCGCACGATCGCTGGCGCTTCCAGTTGACCGCGCCGCCGCTGCGGTTGCCGGGCGCAGTCGGTTCGCCGGCGACGCCAGTCGCCGTGGTGTGAGCGCGTGATGGCCAAAACGGTTCTGATCGCCGGCGCATCCGGCGTCGTGGGACAGGCGGCGGTCGAGCATTTCGCGAAGCTGCCGGGTTGGACGACAATCGCGGCGTCGCGTCGCGCGCCGCTCGTGCGCGCCTCGCGCGCATGGCGCCACGTCGCGCTGGACCTTACCGACGCGGACGCCTGTCGCGCCGCGCTCGCGGCCCTGCCGCGCATCACGCATGTCGTCTACGCGGCCCTGTACGAAAAGCCGGACCTGGTCGCGGGCTGGCGCGATCCGGAGCAGATGGCGACCAATCTCGCCATGCTGCGCAATCTTCTCGAACCTGTCGCCGAACTCGGCCAACTGGAACATGTCTCGCTGTTGCAGGGCACGAAGGCCTATGGCGTTCACCTGCGCCGCATCGCCGTGCCGGCGCGCGAACGCTGGCCGCGCGACGACCACGCGAACTTCTACTGGCTGCAGGAAGATCTTTTGCGCGAGATCGCGGCGCGCGAAAAATTCGGCTTCACGATCTTTCGGCCGCAGATCATCTTCGGCGACGCCATCGGCGCGGCGATGAACATCATGACCGTGCTCGGCGCCTATGCGGCGATCCGGCGCGAGGAAGGCCTGCCCTTCTCCTATCCCGGCGGTTCCGACTACCTGCTCGAAGCCGTCGACGCCCGACTGCTGGCGCGGGCGTTCGCATGGGCGGCGGAAACGCCCGCCGCGCGCGACGAAACATTCAACGTCACGAACGGCGACGTCTTCGTATGGCGCAACGTGTGGCCGGCGATCGCGGGAGCGCTGGCGATCCCCGCAGGCGCGCCAGAGAGCTTGCGTCTCGCGGACTACCTGTCGGCGCGTGCGAATATCTGGCGCTCGATCGCCAAACGCAACGGGCTTGTCGAGGCCGATCTCGGCAAGCTGCTCGGGCGTTCCGCCGAATATGCCGACTATTGCATGGCGTCGCTGACCGATCGCGCCGCGCCGCCGGCGCTGGTCAGCACGATCAAGATCAGGCAGGCGGGGTTCGGCGATTGCATCGACACGGAAGACATGTTCCGCGACCTGTTCGCGGCCATGATCGAGAAGCGCATCCTGCCGTCGTCGCGCAGTTTCGCCTAGACAGCAGACTTGCGCGCAAACCTGTCGCGCAACGACGGCCAGACGCCGGCCGGCATCAAGAGAATGACGCCGACGACGACGAGCCCGTAGACGAAATAATGGAGGCCCGGCAGGAACCCGCCGAGCTGGCCGCGCAAGATCTCGCCGAGCGGCGCGAGCAGGAAGGCGCCGACGGCCGGCCCCAGCGCGCTGCCGAGGCCGCCGACCGTGGCGAACAGGACGATTTCGATCGTCAGCACCGGCGAGACCAGGAGGTAGGGATCGACGAAGGCGAGATAGCGCGCGTAGATCGTGCCGATGATCGAGGTCAGGATGGCCGAAATCGTCATCGCCAGCGTCTTGTTGCGCAGCAGGCCGACGCCGATCGCCTGCGCGGCGTTCTCGTTGTCGCGGATCGAACGCAGGTTGTAGCCGAGCGGCGACGACAGGATCGCGAAATTCACCAGCACGCAGAGCGCGGCCATCGCCAGCATGAGCCAGTAGATCCCGCTGATGCCGCCGAACTGGAAGGCGAGCAGATTGCCCTGATCCTTGGGCAGGAACAGGCCGGACGCGCCGCCGAGAAACTCCGTGTTCGTGACATAGATTTCCGCCATTTCCGCGAAAGCCATGGTGATGAGCGCGAACGAGAGGTGCCCCAGGCGAAAGCGATAGTCGATGAACGAGACGGCGGCGCCCATGAGCGCCGAGACCGCGGCGGCGGCGATCATGCCGAGCCACATGTTGATGCCCGAGCTTGACGAGCAGCGCGCTCGCCAGCATCGCGCCCGCGCCGACGAACAGCGAATGGGCGAGCGAGATCTGGCCGGCGATGCCGCCGACGATGTTCCAGGACGAGGCCAGCGCCGCATAGACGAGCGTGATGGTGAGGATATGCAGATAGTAGTTCGGCAGTAGGAAGGGCGCGGTCGCCGCGAGGGCAAGCACGATCCAGGGGATCGGCGAGCGGAGCGCGGGCCAGAAGTCGGGGCGCATGGTCAGCTCCTCCACACCAGCCCCTGCGGGCGGAACAGCATGATGGCCACGAAGATGAGGTAGGGCAGCAATTGCCCGAGCGTGTGGGTCATGTAGATCGTGCCGATGGCTTCGGCGACGCCGATGACGACGCCGCCGAGCATGATGGCGACGAAATTGGTCATGCCGCCGAGCACGAACACCAGCAAGGTGATGACGGTGAACCGCAGGCCCTGGTTGGGCTGGATCGGCAGGCCCGGCAGCAGCAGCGCCGCGGCGATGGCGAGAATGCCGACGCCGATCGCGAATGTCATGACCTGCACGCGCCCGACGTCCACGCCCATCAGCGCGGCGGCGCGCGGCTCCTGCTGCACGGCGCGGATCGCGCGGCCGGTGTCGGTCGATTGCAGCATGATGTAGAGCAGGATGGCGAGGGCGAAGGAGACGATGCAGGCGACCAGATGCGCGCCGCGAATGACGACGTCTCCGACGAGGAAGAGCTTGGACTCGATCATCGAGGGCGCGCGCGTCGGCTGCCCGCCGAAGACCATCATCAACCCGTTCTGGATGAGCAGCGCCACGCCGAGCGTGAGCTGGATGACCATCAGCAATTGGCGCCCGGCGATCGGCTTGATGAGGAAGCGATAGACCAGCCCGCCGAGCACGATCATGATCGGCACGGTGAAGACGACGGAGACGTACGGGTCGAGCGCGAAGCCGGTGAAGAGCGCAAGGCACAGATACATGCCGAGCGAGACGAAATCGCCGTGCGCGAAATTGACGATGCCGCTGACGCCATAGACGAGGCCCATGCCGAGCGCGAGCAGGCCATATGTGCTGCCGACGAAGAAGCCCTGCACGAGCGCCTGGAGAAGCTCTTCCATCTCACATCCCCAGATAGGCGGCGCGCGTGCGCGGATCTTCGGCGACTGTGGCGGACGGTCCTTCGACAGCGACGGCGCCGCGCTCCAGCACGTAGCATCGGTCGGCGTGGCGCACCGTCAGCGACAGGTTTTGTTCGACAAGCAGGATCGTCATGCCCTCGGCGTGCAGCTTGTCGATGATCTCGAAGATGAACTGGACGAAGAGCGGCGACAGGCCGAGCGACGGTTCATCCAGCATCAGCAGGCGCGCGCCTGCCATGAGACCGCGTCCGATCGCGACCATCTGCTGCTCGCCGCCCGACAGCGTGCCGGCGAGCTGGCCGAGACGCTCTCCGAGTCGCGGGAAGAGCGAGACGACGTGGTCCATATTGCCGGCGCGCTGCGGCCTCGCCTTGCGATTGTACCCGCCGAGCAGCAGGTTTTCGCGCACGCTCATCTGCGGAAAGACGAGACGGCCCTCGGGCACCTGCACGAGACCGAGCTCGACGCGACGCTGCGCGCCGACGCCGGAAATATCCTCGCCATCGAACATCAGGCGGCCGGACATGATCGGCACCGTGCCCGAGATGACGTTGATGAGCGTCGACTTGCCGGCATTGTTGGCGCCGAGCAGGCCGACGAGTTCGCCGCGACCGACATTGATCGACACGTCGCGCAGGACGGGCACGCCATCGTAGCCCGCGGTGACGCCCTGCATCTCAAGCATCGATGTGATCCCCGAAATATGCGTCCTTCACGGCCTTGTCCTCGAGGATCTGCTGCGGCGTTCCCTCCGCGATCCTGGCGCCGAAATTGAGCACGATCATGCGATGGGCGGCGCGCATGATGACGGGCATCACATGCTCGATCATGACGATGGTGACGCCCTGCGCGTTGAGCTCGCGCACCACGGCGAGCGGCGCTTCGGTTTCGGCAAGAGTGAGGCCCGCCATCACTTCGTCGAGCAGGATGAGGCGCGGGTCGGTCGCGACGCATTTGGCGACCTCGAGCAGTTTCTTGTCCTGCAGCGAAAGCTGCTTCGGCGTCAGGAACTCCTTGCCCGAGAGGCCGACGCGCTCGAGGATCAGCGCGGCATAGTCGATCGCCTCGCGCAGGGGACGGCGCACGAGCGCCGCCGTGGTGACGACATCGAGCGTCGACATGTCCGCGAAGGTCTGCACGATCTGGAAGGAACGCACGAGGCCCTGCTTGACGAGAAGGTGCGGCGGCACGCCGACGATCGAACGGCCTTCGAAACGGACATCGCCGGCCGACGGCGGTATGAAACCCGAAATCAGGCCGAACAGCGTCGTCTTGCCGGCGCCGTTCGGCCCGATGATGCCGAGAATTTCGCCGGCCTGGACGCTGAACGATACCGAATCGACGGCCACGAGACCGCCGAACCGTTTCGTTGCGCCTTCGACTTCGAGGATCGCCACGACCCCTCCCCTGCGTGGTTTCTCTATGTCGTTCAGGCGCGCGGGCGCGGCGGCGCGTTGGCGAATTGCTCGGGGAACAGAACCTGCTGACTCTGATCCTCCATCCATTGCACGAAGAAGGCCGAGCCGTCCTCGAGCAGCCGGTCATCCGCGAATTTCACGCCGTTGGGCTTGGCGACATAGAGATCGGGATCGCCGAACTTGATGTCGACCTTCTTGAAGCCGTCGAGCAGCGCCTTCTTGTCGCGCGACCCCGCCGCCTCGATCGCCCGCTGCAACACGCGCGCGGCCTGGGCCGATTGTATCGCCGCCTGGCCGATCCGCTGGACCTTCGCCTGATCGCGCAGTTCGGTCACGATCGCCTGCATCGACGGCATTTTGGCGGACGGACTGAAGCCGGTCATGGCGAAGAGATTGCGGGTAAGCACCGCCTTGGCGATGTCGGGCGAGAGATCCCGCCAGAGCGAGAGATCGCTGTAGCCGCCGGTGCCGCCGGCGAAGATCGACCCGTGATAATTGAGGTTGTAGCGCGCCTGGTGCAGCAGCAGGCCGTCGCGCGGCGTCACGAGGCCCAGGACAAGATCGGGCTTGGCCGAGCGGATGCGAATCATGGCCGCCGTCTGGTCCTGCGCCTTGGTGTCGAGCGGCGCCTCCTCCAGCGTCTTGAAGCCGGCGTCGCCCATGCGCTTGAGCAGGTGCTTGTTGACCTGCTGGCCCGCCTCGTAATTCGAATAGCAGGGCGACCAGGTCTTGATGGCGAAACCGTTCTTGTCGCGCAGCCAGATGGCGAAATCGGCCATGGTCTTGGCGTAGCCGCGATCGTAGTCGTAGCCGAGCGTATACAGCCAGTTCGATTTCGAGCCGCCCGCCCAGACGGAAAGGCACGGCGTCTGCAACTCGTCGAGCACGGGCGAGATCGCCAGCATCTGCGAGGACAGCATGGAGCCGGTCAGCAGGTCGACCTTCTCCTCCGTCACGAGGCGGCGAACCTCGGTCGCGCAGCGCGCCGGCTGGCTCGTATCGTCGGCGAAGATCAGTTCTATCTTGGCGCCGCCGAGGCTCTTGATGCCGCCCGACTGATTGATCTTGTCGATCACGTAGCGGAACGCCGGATCGCCCTCTTGCGCGTAAGCAGCGTAGGAGCCGCTCATGGAATTGATGACGCCGACCTTGATCGGAGCCTCGGCCGCGCCTGCGCGCTGGACATAGGGCGAAGCGACGGCGCCGAGGGCGGCCGCGGAGGCCCCCGCCGTAAAGGCGCGACGATTGAGCATGAGCGTCTCCCGTTTCGATGCGCGAAACGCGCGTCGTTGTTTCGGCAGACGATGCGAGATCAGCCGGGCGAGATCAAGCCCGCCCGGCCCAGGTTCTGAAATAAGCTGTGGCTGTGCCGGAGCGAAGCGTCAGGAATGCAACTGGTCGTACTTGTCCTGCAATTCCTCGGGCGACTCCTCCCAATCGGGATTGGCGACGATGCAGGCGGCCGGGCAGACCAGGCGGCACTGCGGCTCGTCGGCGGCGCCGACGCATTCCGTGCATTTCATCGGATCGATGATGTAGATCGGATCGCCCGACGAAATCGCCTCGTTCGGACAGGCCGGCTTGCACGCGTCGCAGGCGGTGCAGTCCTCGTTGATCAACAGGGCCATGGCGTCAATTCTCCCGTCGTCGTTCAGGCGGCCTCGGCGAGCCGCGCAAGTTTCTCGTGGCGGAACGCGCCCCAGAGCGCAGCGCCGATCGCGCCGGCGAAGATCGCGTCCGGATGCGATTCGATGGGCGCCGCCACCTTCTCGCGCGCCAGCGCTTCCTTCATCGCTTCGACGAGACCGGCGTCGAGCGCCAGACCGCCGGTCATCTGGATCACGCCGTCGAGGCCGCCGATGGTCTTGAGCAGCTTGGCGAGCCGGTCGGCCATCAATTCGTGGATGCCCTTGAGAATGTTCGGCGCGGTGATGCCGCGCGAAACCATGTTGATGACGTCCGTCTCCGCCAGCACGGCGCAGATGCCGGACACCTTTTCCGGATTGTCGGCCTGCTTGGACAGCGAGCCGATCTCGTCCTGGGCGATGCCGAGATAGCGCGCGATATTCTCCAGGAACTGGCCGGAGCCCGACGCGCACTGGCTGGTCATCTTGTAGTTGAGCACCTTGCCGCGGTCGTCCATGCGGATGGCGCGGCCGTGCAGCGCGCCCGTGTCGAGGGCGACGCGCGCGTCCGGCTGCAGATAGACGGCGCCGCGCGCATGCGTGGTCATCGAATAGAAATGGCCGGTATGAAATTCGAGCGCCTCGCCCTCGCCCGTCGTCGCGCAATAGGCGACGTCGGCGCGCTTCAGGCCGAGACCGCTCAGCGTCTCGTCGTAGAGCTGGGCGGACAGCACCAGCGGATCGCGCTGGCGCAGGCGCTCGACGCGCTTGGCGAGACACGTCTCCTTACCGTCCGACACGTCGAAGACCGCGACCTTGATCGCGCCCGTTCCGACATCGATGCCCGATGTGATCGGCATGAAATCCTCCCTCAGGCCATGACCGCGCGACGCGCGAATTCGGACGCGCCGAGCGCGCCGGTGTAGATGGAATCCGGATCGATGTTGATCGTCACCTCTCCGTAATTCTCCTTCAGCAACTTGCGCAATTCGCGCACGGCCGCTTCGTTCTTCGCGACGCCGCCGGTGAAGGTGAATTCGTTGGTGACGCCGCCGGAGCGCGAGATGATCGAGATCGCGCGCAGGATGATCGCGCGATGCAGACCGGCGAGAATGTCCTCGCGCTTTTCGCCGAGCGACAGGCGATCTCGCAATTCGGCGCCGGCGAACACGGTGCAGGTCGAATTGATGCGCGCCGGCCGGTTGGACTGCATGGCCAGCGGACCAAGCTCGTGCAGGCCCATGTTCATCTCGTCGGCGATATAGCCGAGATAACGTCCGCAGCCCGCGGCGCAGCGATCGTTCATCTGGAAATTCTCGACGATGCCGTGCTCGTCGATCTGGATGCCCTTCGTGTCCTGGCCGCCGATGTCCAGCACGGTGCGCGTTTTCGGATACATCATGTGCGCGCCGAGACCGTGGCACAGGATTTCGGAGCGGATGTGCTCCTTCGAGAACGGCAGCGTCACGCGGCCGTAGCCGGTGCCGACGAGATAGGTCTCCTCGAGCTCGACGCCGAGCGTTCTTTCGATGACGCCGGCGACATCCTTCTCGCCGTCTATGACGTGCGGGTCCTGTTCCAGCACGCGACCCATGGCGAGACGGAATTTCTCCGAGAGATCTCCACCGGGCGGCCGGTTCTCGACCTCGATGATCGACTTGTCGTAGGCGTTGAGCAGGATGTCGTGCGGAACGCCGGCTTCCTTCGCCACGGTTTCGGCGTGGGCGTGGAAGCGAGAGCCCGCGATGTCGCGGAAGAAGTCCGACTTGCGCTTGGCGCCGGGCGCGTAGAGTTCCGGCGCTTCCAGGCGCAGGCGACGGAAGACTTCGGCAAGAGCTTCCCGCAGCCCGCCCGCGACCGCCGCGAAACGCTCGCCCTTCAACTGGCCGATGCAGGTCTCCTCGAGATCGTCGAGCTGTTCGAGAAACTGCACGAGCCGGAAGTTGCGCTCCAGCGCGCCGAGAAAGTCCTGCACGCGCTCGTGACCGGGGTCGGCTGCGTGCAGCGCGCGACGGAACAGCGTGAAGCGCCCGTCGATGCGCGCCTCCTCGCTGGCGACGCGCGCGGCGGTGCCATAGTTCGAGCGCGAGTTGGTGATGCCGCGGCCGATGACGTCGCGGTTCTCGTCGAGCAGGACCGCCTTGGTGGTGGTCGAGCCGAGATCGATGCCAATGAAGGTGCGCATGATGTCTCCTCAGGCGGCGCGCGCGCCGGCGCGCTTCTGCTCGACCATCTGGAAATAGCTTTCCAGGCGGTTCTTGACGTTGGCGGCGGAGAAGTAGCGAGGGTCGACCAGATCGGTCTCGATGAACGCCGCCGGCTTGCCGGTGCGCTTCTCGACCTCGCGCATGATGAGCAATTGCCCGGCCGAGAAGGAGTTGCAGCTCTTGATCGAATTGATCAGCAGGCCGTCCGCCTCGTACTCGTTGACGTAGTTCTCGAGCATGTCGACACGCATCGGCAGGTTCCGGTTCGTGTAGACGTTGAGGCAATATTCGGCGAGCGATTCCAGCGGCTGGTCAGGATTGTGCCTGAAGCCGAAATCGTATGTGCCGCCGACCTTGGTGTAGCTGGACGCCACCACGACCGCGCCTTCGTCGTAGAACATCTTCCAGAACTGGCGGAAATTGGTGTAGTTCGGCGGCCCCTCGACGACGAGGCGATAGCGCTCCTTGGGCATGTCGCCCTCGGGAGTAACCGGGCCCTTGCCCAGGCGGACGCGCTCCTCGACCTCTTCGCGCAGGAAGCGGTAATAGTCGATCGCGTCGTCGGTGCCGCGGAAGGCGCCGAAGATCGGACCGATGTAATAGATGCCGCCGAAATAGGCGTCGATCGGCGAGGGCTTCGTCTTGGCGTATTGCAACACCTTGACGAGATCGTCCTCGGCCTTGGCGGACTTCTTCAGATATTCGCGCAGCCGATCGATGTCGAACTTGACGCCCGAAACCTTCTCGAGCTTCGGGATCACGTCCTGCTTCAACTGCTTCACCATATAGGTGATCATGTCCTTGGTGATCTTGCCGTCCGCCATGTACGGCGTCTGGAACATGATCGTCTCGCAGTTGTATTCCTTGCGCAGCAGCTCGAACCACTTCATGAAGGTGAAGCAGCCGGTGTAGGAGAGCAGCAGCACGTCGGGATCCGGCAGCTTCTTGCCGTTGGGACCGATGTTGCCCTTCGCCATCATGCCGATGTCGGATTTGACGTAGGTGCAGACGTCTTCCGAATGGCCCTGCTTCTCGGCCTCCATCACGAAGGCGCCGCTCGTGCGGCGCAAGCCGTTCTGGATGGCGTTGACCTCGGGCAGATTGTTGACGAGATCGAAACACATCAGCAATTCGTTGAGATTGCCGGGCACGAAGGTCGCCGCCACCTTGGCGCCAGCTTCCTTCGCGGAGGCGAGACGGTCGTAATGGCCGTTCATCATCTCCTTCTGCTTGGCCATCGAGGCGTCCTTGATGGCGTCAGCAGGTTTGGCCTTGGGCCGCGCGATGACTGTCATGCTCCGCTCCACAGTTTGATCGAATCGGCGAAAGTGCCGGCCTGTTCGCGAATGGGCTGCATCTGCCCGGAATTTTCCGCGTATTTGAAAGCGATCTGCGGGATGTCGTGCTTCTTGAGCACGGCCTGCAGCATCGGGCGCTCCAGCAATCCGGGATCGCAGAAGCTGGTCATGGCGAAGATGACGCCCTCGGCGCGGTTCTTGCGCACGCTGTCGACGAGGTAGAGGCCCTTCTTGGCTTCCTCGGGCTCGTATTTCGGCGGCGTCGACTGGGAGTCATGCAGGTAGGCCTGGCTCAGGTTCTTGAGCGGATCGCCCTCGAGCTTGATGTCCGATTTCTCCCAGCGCGCGACCAGGATAAAATCGTCGTCGACGATGTAGCAGCCGGAGAGCTCGATCGACTTGATGAGGTTGAGCGGCGGCTGCTCGCAGAACATACCGCAGACGACGACGCGCGAATTGTCCTTGATCGGCCGTTGCTGGCTGCGCGCCGCGTCGAGATAGGCGCGCAACATGTCGTTGTGCTCCTCGACCGGGATGACCATGCCGGCGCGCAGCAGCAGATAAAGTTCGGACGAGGGCACGTTCCAGGGCTGTTCCGAACGCAATTCGTAGACTTCGCGGATAAGGCGACGGTTCTCGTTGAAGACGGCGATCGACGCGCGGATCGCGTCGTCGGTCACCGGCTTGCCGGTCATTTCCGACAGCCAGTGGCAGGTCTCGCGCAATTCACTGATGTAGAACTCGCCGCCGAGATCATCCTCGAAATTGTGCGGCAGGTCGATGTAGCGCGAGCCTTTCGTCGGAAACATGAGTTTCCACATGCCCGAGAGATTGCGGATCACATCGCAGATCGAGGGGAACATCATGCCGTCGACGAAATCGAGCCGGCCGGACACGCCGAGCTCGATGGTCGAGCGCGGAATGCGGCAGATGTAGCTCTGGTAGTAGGCGTCGCCGTGAATGACTTCGAGCTGATCGCCGCCGCCGAAGATGCCGAGCGGCAGGCCGCCCGCGGCATGGACGAGTTCGCGCGGCGCGTAGTACGGCATGAAACCGACGACGATGCGTCCGGGCTTCTCCGCCTTCCACTCGCGCGCGCGAGTGAAACTCAGATCGTTGAAGAGTTCTTCGCAACGCCTGATGATATCGGCGGTTGTGGAATTCGGCTTGTCGAGCATGTCAGGCGTCCTTCCAGCGCGCGGGGCGCTTTTCGATGAAAGCGGTCAGACCTTCGACGGCGTCCGACGTCGCCATGAGTTCGTCGAGGTAGAGCTTTTCGATCGCCGCGAGTTTCTTCGCGACGCGCTCGACCAGACCTTCGCGCGATGCGCGTGTGGCGTACCGCAACGATTTCGCGCTCTTGGGCGCAAGGTGCTTATCGAAATATGCGAGCGCGGCGGCTTCGGGATCGTCCGTGACGTTGGTCACGAGGCCGATGCGCAAGGCTTCATCCGCGCCGATGGAACGACCGGACAGAAGGAGGTCTTCCGCCGCCGCCAGCCCGACGCGCTCGGGCAGGAGGCACGAGGCGGCCGGCGCGAAAACGCCGATCTGGATTTCGGGCTGCCCGAGCTTGGCGTCGGCGCCGGCAAAAATCAGATGCGCCGCGGAAACCAGTTCCAGTCCGCCGCCGAGGCACTGGCCGCGCACGACGGCGATCACCGGAACCTCGGAGCCGAAGACCTTGAGGACCAGACGATGAAAGCCCTCGAGCATGGCCGCGCACTGGCCGGGCATGTGCTCCTCGATCGAGGCGCCGAAGGAGAAGTGCCCGCCCGCGGCGTCGATCATGATCGCGCGCAATTCCGAGGCGTCGCCGTGCTTGGTCAGCGCATCCTCGAGCGCCGCGTTCATGGCGGCGTCGAGAATGTTCGCCTTCGGGCGGTCGAGCCGGAGCCGAAGCAACCGGCCTTCCTTCTCGAACCAGATTTTGACCGGCGCGCTCATGCGGATTTCGCCTTCGGGATCAGCTCCTCGATCATCGCTTCCGTCCAGCCTTCGCCGTGCGCGAGGCGCTGGCGCAGCGCGACGAAATCGATCTCGCGATCTTCCCTCGGGCCTTCGTTGAAGGCGCGGAAGCCGGTGCGCGCTTCGGCCATCATGTTGAGGGCGAGCCAGGCGCGGCTGTCTTCCTTGTTGCGATTCCAGGCCTCGATCTTGGGCTTGCGCAATTCCTCGAAGCTCTTGGTCAGGCATTCCGGGAACGTGGTCATCAGCTTGGTGCAGAGGGCGTCGACCTTGATGTCGAGCTGCGAGAGATCGACCACGCCGCGCGCCATCGTCTCCTTGCCCTTCTTGAGCGCTTCGCCGGTCAGCGGCTCGCCGTGGACGATCTTGCCGAACTCGTCGAGATAACGCTGCGTCTCGACGAGAGGGTTCGGCACGAACTTGCCATCGACCTTCAGGGCGGGAACGATGTCGAGAGCGACGCCGAGACGATAGGCCTTGTGCGCCGACCAGGGCTCGCACAGCGTGCCGGATTCCATCGCGCGCTCGCAGCCGACCATCAGCGGCAGGAAGTCGGTCGCGCCGCCGATCGCCGCCGAACCGTGCTTCGGGCCGGCCTGGCCGAACTTGGCGAGGTCCTGCGCGACGGTGAAATCACAGGCCATGCCGATTTCCTGGCCGCCGCCGATGCGCATGCCGTTGACGCGGGCGATGACCGGCTTGTCGCACCCGAGAATGGCCGAAACCATGTCGTTGAACAGCCGCATGTACTGCCGGTATTCCTGCGGATTGCCCGCATAATATTCGGCATATTCCTTGGTGTTGCCGCCGGTGCAGAAGGCCTTGTCGCCGACGCCGGTGAACACGACCGCGACGACGTCGCGCGCATTGGAGGCGGTGCGGAAGGCGCGGATGACGCCCTTCACCATGTCGGTCGTGTAGGAATTGTACTGCTTGGGATTGTCGAGCCAGATCCAGGCGTTGTAGAGGCCCGCGGCGATCGAGCCATCGGCGCGCTTGGCCGGACGCTTCTCGTAGATGACGCCGGGAACCTCGGAGTGCGGGACGATATCGTGGTCGACGAGATGAGCAGTCATCGGGTTTGTCCTGTCGCGTTCAGTGAGTCGTTGCCGCGCACGTAAGTCCGGCGCGTTCGTAAAACTTTCCAAGACCGAAGATGCGTCTGCGAGATCCCGCCGCGCGCAAGGCGCCGGCCGAAACGGCCGCCATCGTCCTGCGCTGCGTCGAAACGCCCGATCCCATCCGCTTCCCCATCTGCCTGTCGCCGGCCTTTGGCCATTGCGATCACGTTCGTTGGATGGTAAAGTAGTACTGAGATACCGAAATAGCAAGCGCGATTTTCGAGCTTGTGAACAAGCAGCAGAAACTGCTGCGGGACGGCGACAGAAGGAGGCGGTCATCATGACGCAATCGCGCTTTGCGCCCAGTCTCTCCATCGTGCTGACAGGGTCGGGAGGCGCCGGCGTAATGACCGCCGGCCAGACCCTGCTGGACGCTGCGACGAGCTGCGGCCTCTACGGTCTGATGACACGATCGACAGGCCCGCAGATTCGCGGCGGCGAGGCGGCGGCGATGATCCGGCTCTCGACGCGCCCCGTGCAATGTCCGGGCGATCGCTTCGACATCCTGCTCGCGCTCGATTTCGACAATGTGCAGCGTTTCGCGGCCGAACTGCCGCTCGATTCGGCGAGCCTCATCATCGCGGATTCCGCCGCCGGCGATCTGCCGGATTTCCTGAAGGCTTCCGGGGCGACGGCCGCCTGGCTGCCGATGGCGAAGCTCGCCAAATCCGTACCTGGCGGCCGCGTGTCGATGATCGCGCTCGGCGCGCTCGCGCGCGTCATGGGCCTGCCTGAATCGGCCATTGTCGAAGCGGTCGCTGCGTCAATCGGCCGCAAGAAGCCGGAGGCGCTCGCGGCGAGCGAGCAGGCGGTTCAGCTCGGCGCCGCCAATGCGCCGGACGCGAAGGTTCCGCGCCTGGCCTTGAGCGGCGCGGCGCCTGGCGGACGCTGGTCGATCACCGGCAACGAGGCGACGGGTTTCGGCGCGATCAAGGGCGGCGTGAAATTCGTCGGCGGCTATCCGATCACGCCGGCCACCGAAATCCTGGAATGGATGGCGGGCGCGCTGCCGCAATGCGGCGGCGTTCTGATGCAGGCGGAAGACGAGCTTGCGTCCATCAACATGATCATCGGCGCGAGTTTCGGCGGCGCGCCGGCGCTGACGGCGACCGCCGGCCCCGGCCTGTCGCTGATGATCGAATCGCTCGGGCTTGCGGTGGCCTCCGAGACGCCGGTCGTCGTGGTCGACGTCATGCGCTCCGGTCCCTCGACAGGCATCGCCACCAAGTCCGAGCAGAGCGATCTGAACATCGCCGTCTACGGGCTGCATGGCGACGCGCCGCATGTGGTTACCGCGCCGCTGTCGGTTTCCGATTGCCTGATGACGGCGCAATGGTCGGTGCATCTCGCCGAGACCCTGCAGACGCCGGTCATCATGCTGTCCGATCAGTCGCTCGGCCAGGCGCGCGTCGTCATCGACAAGCCGGCCGACGTCGCCTTCGTCGACGAAGCGGCTCGTCGCCGAGGGCAAGCTGGAGAACTACGCGCGCTATGCGCTGCACCGAGAGCGGCGTCTCGCCGATGGCGCTGCCCGGCGCGCCGGGCGGGCAGTACACGGCGGACGGGCTCACGCACAATCAGAACGCGGCACGCCCATCGAGCCAGGCGCACGACCATATCGGGCCAGCTCGACAAGCGTCAGCGCAAGCTCGAATTGTTCGATTTCTCCGCGCACTGGGCGGAGATCGAGGGCGAAGGCGAGCTTGCCGTCATCACCTGGGGCTCGTCGACCGGAGCCGCTGCGCGAAGCGATCGAGGCGCGCGCGCGCCGAAGGCATCAAGATCAAGCTGATCGCGCTGCGTCTCGTTTCGCCGACGCAGCCGAAGCTGCTCGCCGCCGCGCTCGAGGGCGTGAAGCGGCTGATCGTCGTCGAACAGAGCCATTCGCGGACAATTCTGGCGCTACCTGCGCGCGCATTACGATCTGCCGGCGGATCGTGACGCCGGTGGCGCGGCCGGGCCCGCTGCCGATCAGACCCGGCGAAGCTCATGGCGCTCATCAGAGAGGGAGCAACATCATGAATCTGGTTCCCGACGCGGCGCGCGACTTCAAGCCCGCCGACTACAAATCCGCACGTGAAGCCGGTCTGGTGTCCGGGCTGCGGCGACTACTCGCGTGCTTGCTCGTCCTTCCACGCGCGCCTTCGCCGAACTCGGAACTGGCGCCGGAAGAGATCGCCGTCGTTTCCGGCATCGGCTGCTCCTCGCGCATTCCCGCCTACACCAATTGCTACGGCTTCCATGGCGTGCACGGGCGCTCGCTGGCGCTGGCCTCGGGCCTGAAGGTGGCGCGGCCCGATCTTACCGTGGTCGTCGCCAGCGGCGACGGCGACGGCTATCTCGATCGGCGGCAACCACTTCCTGCACGCCTGCCGCCGCAACATCGACATGACCTATGTCGTGATGGACAACCGCATCTACGGCATGACCAAGGGCCAGCCCTCGCCGACGACCGAGCCCGACTGGGACACGGCGATCGCGCCTGGCGGCACGGGGCTGAGCCCGTTCCATCCGCTGGTGATCGCGCTCGCCTCCGGCGCGAACTTCATCGCGCGCGGCTTCTCGGGCGACCTCAGCGAGACTGCACGAAGCTGATCGTCGAGGCGATCCGTACGCCCGGGCTTCTCCTTCGTCCAGATCCTCAGCCCCTGCGTCACTTTCCGCGAGGACCAGCAGAAGAACTGGAAGAGCATGGTGCACAACGCCACCGTGCCGGAGACCGACGATCCGGGCCGGGCGGCGCAGGCGTCTCATGACCGACGACGGATTCAACGTCGGCGTTCTCTACCGCGGCAAGCGCGAGCCCTACCGGCCGCGGCCGCTCGCCGATCTCGATCCGGCGCGTCTCGAAGCGGAGTTTGCAGTATGACCGACGCCCCCGTGTTCAAGAGCGTGGCGGAATTCTTTGCCCAGGCTCTGGCCATCGAGATCGAGGCCTCCGAGCGATACGAGGCTCTGGCCGACCAGATGGAAGTGCACAACAACGGCCGCGTCGCCGCCATCTTTCGCAAGATGGCGCTGATCGAGGCCGAGCATCGCAAGGAGATCGCGCGGCGCGCGGGCGACGCGCTCGTCGGCGGACGGCCGGCGAGTTTCAGCTGGACCGGGCCGGAAGGCCCGGAGGCGATCGACTTTTCCGACGTCCACTACCTCATGACGCCGCGCCAGGCCTTGCTGCTCGCGCGCCATAACGAGGAACGCGCGACGCAATACTTCGAGGCGATCGCGGATTCCGCCGACGATTCCGAGATCGCCGCCTTCGCGCGGACCATGGCCGAAGACGAGCGCCAGCATGTCGTATGGGTCGATCGCTGGCTGGAGAAATTCGAGGCCGACGATCCGGACTGGGACGTCGATCCCGATCCGCCCGTGCTGCCGGACTGAAGCCCGGGCGCCGGAGCCTGCGCCATGAGCGTCATGGCCGGGCTTGTCCCGGCCATCCACGCCACACGCGATCAACTCCTTCGGTCGGTCGCGGCTCCTGTTCTGCATTGAACTCGGGACGGCGCGGCTTGGATGCGCGCGACAAGCGCGCGCATGACGTGCGTCAACCCGTCGCTATTCGCCGACCGCCGCGCGCAGCGCGCGCGCCGCGCGTTCGCCCTTCTTGCGATCGTTCTCGATGATCTTGACGAGCGATGTGATCGAGACCGAGCGCAGTGTGGCGATGGCGATGTCGTCGATATCGGCGAGCACGCGGTGCAGCGCACGGCTTTCCTCGTTGTCGCCGCCCGTGTCGTTTTCGAGATCGGGCGAGGGGTCCTCGAACAGTTCGACGATGTCGAGCAAGGTCACGCGCTTGGGGTTGCCGCAGAAGCGATAGCCGCCGCCGGGTCCCCGCACGGATTCGATCAGGCGCGCGCGCACCAGCGTGCGCAGCACTTTGGCCAGGTGGTTGAGCGAAATGTCGTATTTCTTGGCGATCTCGCCGGCTGAAATCTGGGCGTCCGGGTTCGTTGCGAGTTCGACCACCGCATAAAGTCCGCAGATCGTCGCCTTCTGCAATTTCATCGACGCTTCATTTCCTCTTCGGCGCTTTCGTTACATGCGGCCACATGCACATATAGCGCTCGCTGATTCCTCCGTCGCGGCCGGATGCATCAATTCGTCCGGTTTTCCAATGCAAAAACGTGGCGGCTCAGCCGAGTTCCTTCTCCATCTGGATGTAGCGGCCAAAAATCATGCCCTGGCTGCGGAAGAAGGCGAGCACGAGGTCCGAGTCCCGCTCGATCAGGGTGGAGACCTTGTCCACGCCGGCCCGCTGGAAAATGGCGCATAATTCATCGAACAGCCGGGTGCCGACATTCTTGACGCGAACCGTCGGGTCGACAGCGACAGCAAAGACCCAGCCCCTCGGCTCGGCCCCGAACTCGAAGGCGCGGATCTCGCCCGAAATGAAGCCGACGACGCGACCGTCGGCCTCGGCGACGAGAAAGGCGCGGCGGTCCGCCTGCGCGCCGGAGAATTGCGCGATCATGTCGCGCCAGTAGTCGGGCTTGTTGACTGGCCCGGTCGTCGCCTCATCCAGCGCGACGACCGCCGCTACGTCGTCCGGCCGCGCCCGTCTGGATGGCGATGGTGGCCTTCTTGCTGCCTGTCATGCGCGTCTCGCACCCCTGTCGTTCCCGCCGCTCGCCGACTATAGGCGGCGTCCGGCGCGCGTCCGCGAGGTGCGTTTCAGCCCTCGTGCCGGGTGCAGGCTTCGGCGTCGACCTCCGGCGTGAAGGCGTCCTCGATTGCCGGAAGCAGCGCCATCTCCTTCTTTCTCCGCATGAGAGCGCAACCGCTCGGCGAGTTCGGCGCCGACCGAGCGCAGCGCCCGACCAGGACTGCTGCGTCCAGCCGCCGGCGCCTTCCGTCACGCGCGCGATCACGTCCGCGATCGTCTCGCGCAGGACGACATGTTCCTCGGCCAGAAGTTCGCAGAGATCGCCGGCGCCGTTCTCGATGAGGATCGGAAAGACCGCATCTTCCTCGAAGGTGAAGTGCACCGAGATCTCGTGCGCGAGCGCGCCGCGCAGCTTGCCGAGAAATCGCCCGATCTCGACGTCGTCGGCGGGCGGCGGCTCCTTGCGCGCGACCACCACGCGCTCGAGTTCGTTCAGCAGGCCGAGCACGACCATATGTTCGTCGTGCAGAATGCGCGACGCGGAATATTGCAGGTTCATCGGACAACCCCTCGTGTGTGGACGGCTGAAAGCGTATTGGCTACAGCGCCAGCGCCAGCGTCATGTTCTGCGTCGGCTTGAAACCGAGCTTGTCGAGAAAGGCGATCAGTTCCGCGTCGTTCCATTCGACGACGGTGCGCACCCGGTCGACCTGGAGATTGGCGAGCTGATCGAGCAATTGCGCGATCAGCACCGAGCCGACGTGCTGGCCGGCGAATTCCGCGTCGACGCCGATCGTGTCGAACACCGCCTCGCTCTCGGGATGGCCGAATTCGCCGTAGTCGACGCGCGCCATGACGAAGCCGGCCGGCGTGCCGTCGATCTCGGCGACCATCGACATGCGCACGCCGTTGGAGCGCAGCGCGTCTTCCGCCTTGCGCTTGAAATAGGCCGAGCGGTCGACGCCGGTGATCTGCTTGTCGATGTTGACGACCGAATGCAGGTCGGCGAGCGTCATGGCGCGCACGGCGACACGGTCCTCGGAAAGGTCCTGACCTTCGCTCTCGGCTTCGCCGGGGCGCAGTTCGCCCGACACCCGCTCCGTGGCGCGGTCGAGCACGAGGCGCGTGCCGAGCTTGAACCCGGCCTGGCCGAGGAAATGCGCGATGCCCTCGTCCGGCCAGCCGATCTGGGTGCGGATGGCCCGCGCGCCGCGGCCGCGCGCAGCCTTCTGCAATTCCTCGAACAGCGCATGCGCGCCGCCATGGCCGCGCGCCGCCTTGTCGACGCCGATGGCGTCGAGCACGGCGATGGGATGCCGGCCGCCGAATTCGCCGTCCAGCATGTGCGCCAGCACGTAGCCCTGCAGCCGGTCGCCCTCGATATAGCCGATCGAGATGAAGCCGGCGGGATCGGCGAGGCTCGCCGCCACGCGGTTCTCGAAGAAGCCGCGGCGCGAACGGCCTGCGATCGCCTGGTCGATTTCCACGACGCGGTCGAGATCGGGCTTGCTGAGACGCCGCACGACGCCTGCCGGCGCCTGGCTCTGGGCATTGGACATGTCGCTGCGCTCCCTGGCGCCGCTCACGGCGGCTAAATATTTATTTTGGTACTCCTATACGATTAATACCCCGGATTGTCTCTTCCCGCAAGCCTCTCGCCGCAAGTCTCTCGCCGCGACAAAGCGGCGCGGGTCAGGGCCGGTCGGCGAGCTCGATCGCCGTGCGCAGCAGGACGTTGGCGCCGGCCTCCGCCCAATCGCTGCGTGATATCCTCGGATTCGTGGTGGCTGATCCCGTCCTTGCAGGGCGTGAAGATCATCGCGGTCGGGCAGACCTTGGCCAGATGGAAGGCGTCGTGGCCCGCGCCGGAGACGATGTCGCGCCCCTTGAGGCCGAGCGCGCCCGTCTGGCGGCGGATGACGTCGAGAACGCCGGCGTCGAACGGCACGGGCGGATTGTGGGACACATCGTGCAATTCGCCTTCCAGCCGCTCGGCGTCGCGGCAGCGCGCGAAGGCCGCGCGCACGTCCGCATCCATTGCTTCCAGCGTCGCGTGCTCGGGGTGGCGGATGTCGATGGTGAAGCGGACCTCGCCGGGAATGATGTTGCGCGAATTGGGCGCGACATGCATTTCGCCGACGGTCGCCATGCCGGCCGGGCCATGTTTCCTGCCGATCGCCTGCAATTCGAGGACAAGCCGCGCGGCGCCCGCCATGGCGTCGCGCCGCGTCGGCATGGGCGTCGAGCCCGCATGGCTGCCGAAGCCGCGGTAGACGACATCGTACCAGCGATGGCCTTGCCCGACGGCGACGAAGCCGATGTCGAAGCCTTCCGCCTCGAGAATCGGCCCCTGCTCGATATGCAGCTCGACGTAAGCCGCGACCTCGCGGCCGCCGATCGGCGCGGAACATTCGAGCCCCATCTTGGCGAGCTCGTCGCCGAAGCGCAGGCCCTGCGCATCGCGCGCGTCGAGCGCGCGGGCCGGCGGCACGACGCCGGCGAACACCGCCGAGGCCAGCATGGCGGGCGCGAAACGGCAGCCCTCCTCGTTCGTCCAGTTGACCAGCTCGATCGGGCGGCGCGTGCGCAGCCCCGATTCCTGCAGGACGCGCATGACTTCCAGCGCCGCGAGCACGCCGAGCACGCCGTCGAACTTGCCGCCGGTCGGCTGGGTGTCGAGATGCGAGCCGATCAGGATCGGCGGCAGGTCCTCCGTTCCTTCGCGGCGCGCGAACATCGAGCCCAGCCCGTCGACCGCGACCGAACACCCCGCCGCCTCGCACCAGCGCTTGAACAGCGCCCGGCCGCGCGCGTCCTCCGGCGTCAGCGCCTGTCGGTTGCACCCGCCGCCCGGCGTCGCGCCGATCTCGGCCATGTCCATGAGGCTCGTCCACAGGCGGTCGCTGTCGATGCGCAGGTTGGGGCGTGTCGTCACAAGGACCTCGCAGGAGTTGGGCCTCGCAGGTTCGCCCTATTCTAGACCGGGCGCTCGCGGCGCAGCCAATTCTTGTCTAAAAGGGCGCTCCGACCGCGCCGCCGGCGCCCAAACCGAGTTCCCCGATGTTCGAGACGCTCACCCCCGCCAAGCCCGACCCCATCCTCACCATCATGGCGGCGTTCCGCGAGGACAAGCGCGCGGACAAGATCGACGTCAGCGTCGGCGTCTACAAGGACGAGGCCGGCGGCACGCCGATCGTCGCCGCCGTGCGCGAGGCGGAGCTGCGGCTGCACGCGGGGCAGCAGACCAAGACCTATCTGGGGCCGCTGGGCGACGTCGCCTTCAACGATCTCATGCTCGGGCTCGTGTTCGGCCCCAAGGCGGAGCGCGCGCGCATCCGCACCGCGCAGACGCCCGGCGGCTGCGGCGCGCTGCGCCTGCTCGCCGACCTGATCGCCGCGGCCAGGCCCGACGCGACCGTGCATATTCCCGATCCCACCTGGGTCAATCACGAGCCGCTGCTGGCGAGTTCCGGCCTCAAGCTCAAGGCCTACGCCTATTTCGACCGCGCGGGCGGCGGCGTGCGCTTCGACGCCATGATGCAGGATCTCGCGGCCGCCAAGCGCGGCGACGTCGTGCTGCTGCACGGCTGCTGCCACAATCCCACCGGCGCCGATCTCGACATGGCGCAATGGAAGGCGGTCGGCGCGCTGATGCTGGAGCGCGGCCTGTTTCCGCTGGTCGACCTCGCCTATCAGGGCCTCGGCTTCGGGCTCGAGGAAGACGCCGAGCCTGTGCGGCATCTGGCCTCGATCATGCCGGAGATGGCGGTGGCGGCCTCCTGCTCCAAGAATTTCGCCGTCTATCGCGACCGCGTCGGCGCGGCCTTCATCCTGGCCTCGGGGCCGGCGGCGGCCGACATCGCCGGCGCCAAGCTCGCGACCATCGGGCGCGGCATGTGGTCCATGCCGCCGGATCATGGCGCGGCCGCCGTCAGAATCGTGCTGGAGGACGCGGGCCTGCGCGCCAACTGGCGGGCCGAACTCGACGGCATGCGCGAGCGCATCCAGATGCTGCGCGCCAATCTGGCGAGCGAACTGACCCGGCTGACCAATTCCGACTTCAGCTTCGTCACGCGACAGACCGGCATGTTCTCCTGCCTGCCGCTGAGCGAGGGACAGGCCCAGCGCCTGCGCGACGGCAAGGGCGTGTACCTGCTGCCGGACGGCCGCATCAATGTCGCCGGGCTCAACGCGCAAAATACAGCGCCCTTCGCGAAGGCTTTCGCCGAGACGCGGTAGGCAAAGTTCCCTTCAGCAATCCTCATGCTGAGGAGGCGCTGCAAGCGCCGTCTCGAAGCATGGCCGGGTGACGCGCCTCGGCCATGCTTCGAGACGCCTGCTGCGCAGGCTCCTCAGCATGAGGGTCCGTGGAGCGGAAAGCCCAGGCCGGAAACCCATTCCTAACCATCTTCTGTAACCATGTTTCGGTCCCGGCCCGAGACATGACAGATGCTTGACCGCCGCACTCTTCTTTCCGCAGCCCCCGCTGCCCTTGCCGCCGCATTCGGCGCCGCGCTCTCCGCCTGTTCGATCGACGGGCCGCTGACCATGGCGCCCGACGCCGCCGAGCCGCGCCGCGCCTTCGCCGGCCGCACGCTCAGGACGCCGGACTACCGCGCCGTCTATGCCGATTATCCGGGCGAACCCTTCGCCATCCGCGCCTTCGACTACGAGCAGATCGACCCGCGCTGGCTGCGCCAGACCGTCGAATACCGGGGGTCCGAGCCCACCGGCACGATCATCGTCGATCCCGCCTCCAAGCACCTCTATTTCACGGAGGAGCCCGGCAAGGCGACGCGCTACGGCGTCGGCGTCGGCCGCGAGGGCTTCGGCTGGAACGGCCGCGCCCAGATCAACATGAAGCGCGACTGGCCCGACTGGGTGCCGCCGCGCGAAATGGTGGAGCGCCAGCCCGAAATCCGGGAAAAGCTGGAACAGACGCCGCGCGGCCTCGGCGTGCGCGGCGGCCCGAAGAGCCCGCTCGGGGCGCGCGCCATGTACCTGTTCAGCGAGGGCGGCGGCCACGACCTCGGCTACCGCATCCACGGCACGACCGAACCCGAGACGATCGGCACGAACGTGTCGTCGGGCTGCATCCGCATGGTCAATCAGGACATCGTGCACCTCTACACCCGCGCTTCGGTCAAGACGCCGGTGATCGTGCTGACCTGAAGCCCGCTTACTGTCTGAAATCAAAAGTATTTTGTGGAAAGGCGCGGGGTGTGGCGCCTTTTCTCTTGTCGATTGCGGCGGGCGGGGCCATGTTGAACCCGCAATGCACGACGCTCAGGAAAACTTCCTCATCGAAGCCCTCAAGAAGGTCGATGCCCTCGGCGACGTCGCGCCCGCGCATGTTCAGGACCCCATGACAATGGTCCTGCGCCAGCGCGCGATCCAGGACGACCTGATGCGCTGGGACGACATGCGCGGCCGCTATGTGCTGACCGGGACCGGCCGCAGCCGGATCGCCGCCCGCACGCGCGGACCGGCGGCGGTGGTGCGTTTTCGTCGCCGCGACGAGACGCCCGCGCCGCGCCGGGTCAACGACGGCAAGAATTCCTGACGCGCTTCGTACCGTCTTTTTGTCCGACGATCTCGATTCCCGGCGTGCTTTGAACTAGGCTCGCCTCCGAACATGCCGCCAGCGGCCAAGACTCGGAGGACAGCCCATGAAGACCCGCATCACCGAAATGCTCGGCATCCAGCACCCGATCGTGCAGGGCGGCATGCATTATGTCGGCCTCGCGCCGCTGGCCGCCGCCGTCTCGAATGCGGGCGGGCTCGGCATCATCACCGCGCTGACGCTCGGCACGCCGGAAAAGCTCGACGCCGAGATCAAGAAGTGCCGGTCGATGACCGACAAGCCGTTCGGCGTGAACCTCACCTTCCTGCCGGTCGTGAATTCGCCGGACTATCCGGGCCTGGTGCGCGTCATCATCGAGAACGGCATCAAGGCGGTGGAGACGGCGGGCAACAACCCGTCGCAGGTCATGCCCTTCTTCAAGCAGCACGGCGTGAAGGTCATTCACAAGTGCACCTCCGTGCGTCACGCGCTGAAGGCGGAGGCGATCGGCTGCGACGCGGTCAGCGTCGACGGCTTCGAATGCGGCGGCCATCCCGGCGAAGACGACGTGCCGAACATGATCCTGCTGCCGCGCGCGGCCGACGAACTGAAGATTCCCTTCATCGCCTCGGGCGGCATGGCCGACGGCCGCTCGCTCGTCGCCGCCATGGCGATGGGCGCGGAAGGCATGAACATGGGCACGCGCTTCATCTGCACGAAGGAAGCGCCGGTGCACGACAACGTGAAGGCGGCGATCGTGGCGGCGAGCGAACTCGACACGCGCCTCGTCATGCGGCCGCTGCGCAACACGGAGCGCGTGCTGCGCAATTCGGCGGTCGACCGCATCATCGCGAAGGAAAAGGAACTGGGCGCCAACATCAAGTTCGAGGACATCATCCACGAGGTCGCCGGCGTCTATCCGAAGGTGATGCAGAACGGCGACATGGAAATCGGCGCCTGGTCCTGCGGCATGGTGGCGGGCCTCATCCACGACATCCCGACCGTCAAGGAACTGATCGACCGCATCATGGCGGAAGCGGAATCGATCATCCGCAAGCGTCTCGAAGGCTTCCTGGCGGCCTGACGCGCCATGCTGAAAGTCGAACAGAAGGGCGCGGTCGCCGTCGTCACGCTCGATCGCCCCGACGCCATGAACGCCCTGTCGCGCGCGCTACGCCGCGCGCTCGACGAGGCGATCCGCAAGATCGCGGCCGACGACAGCGTGAGCGTCGTCGTGCTGACGGGCGCAGGTCGCGCCTTCACGGCCGGCCTCGATCTGAAGGAGCTCGGCGGCTCGCCCGACGCCCTCGGCGACGCCAACGCCACAGGCGCAACCGAAAATCCCGTGCTCGCAATCCAGCAATGCGCAAAGCCGGTGATCGGCGCGATCAACGGCGTCGCCATCACCGGCGGCTTCGAACTCGCGCTCGCCTGCGACGTGCTGATCGCATCGACCAACGCGCGTTTCGCCGACACGCATGCGCGCGTCGGCATCATGCCGGGTTGGGGCCTGTCGCAGAAACTGTCGCGCATCGTCGGCATCTATCGCGCGAAGGAATTGTCGCTGACCGGCAATTTCCTCGATGCGCAGACAGCGCTCGACTGGGGCCTCGTCAATCGCGTCGTCGCGCCGGAGGAACTGATGCCGGCGGCGATGAAGCTCGCCGAGGACATGGCGTCGATCCCCTCCGATACGCTCTGCCTCTACAAGTCGATCATCGACGAGGGCTATGCGACGACCTTGAGCGAAGGGCTCGCCATCGAACATCGCCGCTCCAGCGCCAACAATCGCATGGTGACGCCGGAATCGGTCGAGCAGCGGCGCGCGGGCATTCAGGCGCGCGGGCGCACGCAGGGATAGCGGAACGTCTGTCATTCCCGACGCGCGCAGCGCGATCGGGAATCCAGTGGCAAACGACGCAGGCCGCGCATTGCGGCTCTGGATTCCCGCTTGCGCGGGAATGACAGACGCATCACTCCAACAGCTTCTCGATATCCTTGCGCAAGGAATCCGGGCTCTCCTGTGGCGCATAACGCGCAACGGGATTGCCGTCCTTGTCGACCAGAAACTTCGTGAAGTTCCACTTCACGTTCTGCGAGCCGAGGAGGCCTGGCTTCGCCTTCTTCAGATAGTCGAACAGGGGATGCGCGTTCGCGCCGTTGACGTCGACCTTGGCGAACATCGGGAAGGTGACGTCGTATTTCAGCGCGCAGAAATTCTTGATTTCCTCCGCGTCGCCCGGCTCCTGCGCGCCGAACTGGTTGCACGGGAAGCCCAGCACCTCGAAGCCGCGGTCGGCCAGATCGCGATGCAGTTTCTCGAGGCCCGTATATTGCGGCGTGAACCCGCATTGGCTCGCCGTGTTGACGATGAGCAGCGCCTTGCCCTTGTAGCGCTTCAGCGGAACCTTCTTGCCGTCGATATTCTCGGCGGAGAAATCGTAGACGTTCGTCAAGCGGGAACTCCCTGCAACTGCGTCGCGCAGGCGGACATGTCGGCGACGAGATCGCGCCACGCCGCCTCCATTTCGCCGGTCCAGTCGGCGCCTATGAGGGCGCGCAGCGTGTCGGCGATCACGCCGAAGAAGTGAACGAAGAGATCGGGCGGAACCTCGTAGGTCGCGTGCGCCGCAGCCTCCGCCTCGACCAGATTGGCGGCATAGGCGCGGTCGCCGATGAAATCGAGAATGGTCTCCAGCGCCCGGGCGAGCATTTCGCCCTGCACGAGCCGGGGATTGGCGCCGAACATCGGCGCCAGCTCCGGGCGCTCGGCGAAAAGCCGCTCGTAGACGAGCGGCGTCAGATCGGGCGCGCGCGCGGCCGCCAGTTCCAGAGATTGCGTAATGAGATCGGCGCGCATGTGGGCTCCTCGTCTGCGCGCCGATCATAGCAAGTCCACGCGCGAACGCACATGTGCGAAGCCCGAGACTTGGCTAGACTGGGCGCAAGCCGCCAGACGGCACAACGACTGGGAGAGAGACGCGATGGCCTGGACGCCGGAGTTGCAGGAGCTGGAGAAGCGCAAGGCGCTGGCGGTCCGCATGGGCGGCGCGGAGCGCGTGAAGCGCCAGCACGACGGCGGCCGGCTGACGATTCGCGAACGCATCGACCGGATCGCCGACGGCGCGACCTTCCGCGAAATCGGCGCCATCGCCGGCGTCGGCGAATATGACGAGAAGGGCGACCTCAAGGATTTCACGCCCGCCAATTGCATCTTCGGCCGCGCCAAGGTCGATGGCCGCCCCGTGGTGATCGTCGGCGACGATTTCACCGTGCGCGGCGGCTCGGCCGACGCCTCGATCCGCGAAAAGCCGATGATGGCGGAGGAGATGGCCAGGACCTACCGGATGCCTGTTATCCGCGTGATCGAGGGTTCGGGCGGCGGCGGTTCGGTCAGGACGATCGAGACCAAGGGCCGCTCCAACCTGCCGGGCCAGGTGGGCGAGACACGCGCCTATCATCTCATGACCGATGCGCTCGGCCATGTGCCGGTCGTGGGTCTCGGCCTCGGCTCGGTCGCGGGCCTCGGCGCGGCGCGCCTGACGTCGAGCCATTATTCGGTGATGACGAAGTCCTCGGCCATGTTCGTCGCCGGCCCGCCGGTGGTGGCGCGGCTCGGCCAGCCGCACTCCAAGCAGGAACTGGGAGGCTGGGAAATCCAGACCAGGTCCGGCGCGATCGACCATGCGGTCGAGACGGAGGAGGAAGCCTTCGACTTGCGCGCGCAAATTCCTCTCCTACCTGCCCTCCTCCGTGCACGAACTGCCGCCGGTTTCGGCGGCGACCGATCCCGCCGACCGGCCCGTCGAGAAGCTGATGAAAGCGATTCCGCGCAATCAGCGTCAGGTCTACAAGATGCGGCCGATCATCGAGACGGTGGTCGACGACGGTTCGTTCTTCGAAATGGGCCAGATGTTCGGGCGTTCGGTCATCACCGGCTTCGCGCGCCTGCAGGGCCGCCCGGTCGCATTGCTGGCGAGCGATCCCTACCATTACGGCGGCGCATGGACGGCGGAGGCCTGCCAGAAGATCGTGCGCTTCGTCGACATGGCGCAGACCTTCCACCTGCCCGTCGTCTATCTCTGCGATTGCCCGGGCTTCATGATCGGCCTGCAGGCCGAGCAGACAGCGACCATTCGCCACGGCGTGCGGGCCATGGCGGCGCTCAACCAGACCAACATCCCCTGGTGCACGATCATCGTGCGCAATTGCTTCGGCGTCGCGGGCGCCGCGCATCAGCCGGCGGGGCGCCTGTCGCTGCGCTACGCCTGGCTGTCGGCGCGCTGGGGCTCGCTGCCGCTCGAGGGCGGCATCGAGGCCGCCTATCGCGCCGATCTCGAAGCCGCCCCCGACCCGCAGGCCAAACTCGCCGAGATCGAGGAGCGGCTGGCCAAGCTGCGCACGCCGTTTCGCACGGCCGAGACCTTCTGGGTGGAAGAGATCATCGACCCCCGCGAGACGCGCCGGCTGCTCTGCGATTTCGCCGAGCTGGCCTATCGCACGCTCACGCCCGAAGCGCCGAAAGTCTCGATGCGGCCGTGAGGGCCGCGCGAAATTAACCGCGTGCGCCGGGTCGTTAACCTCGCGCGAACCATCGTCCTCTAGCGTCGGCCGTGACAGGGCGTTCCTGTCGCGTTGTTCGTTCGAGGCGTCCGTGCTCGCTCCTTCCGATCCCCATGCGTCGACGCAGCAAAGCGGTTTCATGGCGGATTCGCGCGGCGCATTGCGTTCCCGGCTCGAGTTCGATCGCCGCGCCCGCGGTGCTTGCGGCCATATTCCTGCTGATGTCGGCCTTCGTGATCCTCCGGTCGATGTCCGGCGGATGACTTTTCGCGCCAGATTTTGAAGTTTTTCGAAGATCCGCCGAAGCATTCGCGACTGTGGCAATCGTGTCGCAGCGTCCGGAATTGCGCTTCCGACCCCACGCGGCGTTGGTCGCCATAGTATAATGCAGACGACGGACAGCGCCGGCGCGTGGGCGCCGTTTCGGGGATTTTCAGGGCTTGATGGGTCGACTTCTGACGATAGGGACTGTGCTTGGGCTTGGCCTTGCGGTTGCGGGGTGCGGGTTCTTTCCGGCGCAGGGGCCCTCGGCGAGCGACGTGGCGGAGCAGTCGGTTTCCGGCAATCCGGAGGGCGGCCCGCGCTATCTGGTCGCCGACCTGACGCCGGCCTCGGTCGCCGTGCTGAAGCAGATCGCCGCCCCCAGCTTCGCCCGCTTCGGCGCGCACGACGGCGCGCCCTCGCCGGCCATCGGGCTCGGCGATTCGGTCTCCGTCACCGTGTGGGAGGCCGCATCCGGCGGCCTGTTCTCGTCGGCCGCCATCAACGGCGTGACCGCGGGCTCGCATTCGGCCGCCATCCCCGAGCAGGCGGTCGGCCGCGACGGGTCGATCACCATCCCCTACGCCGGCCGCATCAAGGTGGCGGGCCTCACCCCGGCGCAGGTGGAAAAGACCATCGTCGCCCGCCTCGTCGGCAAGGCGATCGAGCCGCAGGCGCTGGTCACCGTGTCGAAGAACCTGTCGAACTCGGTCACCGTGACCGGCGAGGTGACGAACGGCGCGCAGGTGCCGCTGTCGGCGCGCGGCGAGCGCATTCTCGACGTGATCGCGTCTGCCGGCGGGCTGAAGGCCCCGGTGCACGACGTGTTCATCTCGCTGTCCCGGGGCTCGACCACCGCCAAGATCCCGATGCAGGCGCTGCTCGCCAATCCGCGCGAGAACATCTTTGTCCGCCCGCGCGACGTCGTCACGGTGGAGAGCCAGCCGCAGACGTTCACCGCCTTCGGCTCGACCGGCCGCAACGAACTGGTGAAGTTCGACGCCGCCGGCGTGACGCTGGAGGAGGCGGTGGCCAAGGCCGGCGGCCTGCAATCGGAAATGGCCAATCCCGAAGGCGTGTTCCTGCTGCGCGCCGAGCCGGCCGCCATCGCGCGCCAGCTCGATCCCGCCTATCCGGTCCCGCCGGGCGCAGCCAGCGTCAACGTCGTCTACCGCATCAACCTGAGGGATACGGCGACCTACTTCCTGGCCCGCTCCTTCCAGGTGCGCAACAAGGACGTGATCTACGTCGCGGCCGCGCCGTCGGCCGAGTTCTACAAGGCCATGCAGCTCTTCGCCACGATATCCCAGCCCGCAATGAGCGGCGCGACAATGGCGATCGCAATCTGCAGGTCGGGCAAATGTTGACGTCCAGAAACAATTTGACGCTGAGCCTTACCAAGCGTATTTGCTTGCCAAGCTCAAGTAAAAACGGGGGCTAATGCGTGGCGACCGGCGAACATCACCCTGTGCGGCGTAACCGCAGCTTCCTCGCAGACGCCGAGCAGGCGCTGATTCGCTCGATACTGCCGAGAATTCCGCGGAGCGCCACGTCGTTGCATCTGACCAGCATCGGCATGGTCGGCTCGTTGATGGCGGCGGTCGGCCTTGTCGGCTGCAACTGGTCCTACGCCTTTCTTCCGGCCGTGGTTCTCGGTGTGGCGCTCAATTGGTTCGGCGATTCCCTCGACGGGTCCCTGGCCCGGTTCCGGCAGGAAGAGCGCCCGCGCTTCGGGTTTCTGGTCGACCACACCTGCGATCTTTTCTCGCAGATCCTGATCATCGTCGCCTTCGGCCTCTCGCCGTTCCTGTCGCTGGTGTCGGCGCTGGTCATCCTGCTGTGCTACCTGCTCTTTTCCGCCTACACCTACATCCGCGCGGCGGCCCATCACGTGCACCAGATGTCCTATATCGGCGTAGGCGCGACGGAATTCCGCATTCTCATGATCGTCTGGGCCTGCGGCGGCGCGGCGTTCAGGCTGCACGAGCCGCTGCTTGGCATGCTGACGCGGATCGACGTCGCCGTTCTCAGCATGGGCGCCCTGGCCGTCTTCGGCCTCGGCTACAAGGCGATCAACGACGCCCGCCTGATCGCCGCGAGCGAGCCCGCGCCGAAGCGGGCGGAGGTCGCCGCCAGCGAGCCCGCCGACGCGCCGGCGCTCGACGTCTGAGCCGCAGCGAACGACGCGCGCTCCGAATATCCGACCTTCAGATCGGGAGCGAGGCTGACGGCGCTTGCCGGAAACAAGCCTGACCTGCCGCGAAGGGGCGGCTCAGGCGGCGTCCTCAGCGGCGACGCCCGGCCCGGCGAAGCGCGACTGGATGCTTTCGCCCGCTGCGGGCAGCGGACCATCGGCGGTTTCCAGGACCGACATCAGGTGCGCCTCGCTATCGCGCCAGCACGCGGCATAGATGTCGCGACACAGCGCGCGCGCGGTCTCGCCCGGCCAGTCGGCCGGCAGCAATTGCCGCGGCAGGAGCGGGTCGCGCAACTGCACGCGCCGGAACTCGTGCATCAGCAACGTACGCGCGACGAAACATTGTTCCGGCTCGATATCGGAGCCGCGCATGGCGCGCGCGACGGGACGGAAAGCATCGACGAAATCCTGATATTCGGCGGCGACCTCGCCAAGCCGCCAGCACTGGTCGACGATGTCCCGCAGCGGCCTGCTCGACAGCGCGCCCAGGGTGCGCGCCTGCAGGGCGACGACCTTGTCGTGCGCTCCGGCCGTTTGCAGGATGTCCATGAGTTCTTCGGTGCGCGCGGAAGGATGCGCGAGAACCCCGGGCGCGATCAGGCCATAGCCTTCCCACAGCAATTCCTTGCGCAGCGCGTCGCGCGCGGCCGCAGCAAGGCTGTCGCCGGTCAGAAGCACGATCCGCCACTCGCCGTCCCAGGCGTCGCGGGCGTCTTGGTAGACGCGGCGGTAGGCGTGCTCGAAACGCCGGCGGCCGGTTTCGGTCAGGCTATAGAAACTGCGCCGCCCGATCTGCTCCGACACCAGCCATTTCTCGCGCGACAAGCGGAAGACGGAGGTGCGGACGAGGCGCGCATTGAGCCCGAGCGGCTCCACCAGTTTGATGAAGCCGCCGAGCCAGACCGCGCCGCCGTGCGGCGCGATCATGTCGCCATAGACAGTGACGATCAGCGAGTTCGCGCGAAGCGGTCGCTCGCCGAGGCGCTTTTCGATCCACTGGCTGAGTTGTCGGTTCGCCATTTCCTCGCGCGCCGGTTCCTCAGTTCACCAGCTTCCAGTCGTTGTTGCTGACCTCGAGGATGCGGAAGGACGAGAGGTCGAGGCCCATGTGGTCGGCCGGCGTCATGTTGAACACGCCGTCGACGCCGATATGGTTCTTGGTCTGCTCGATCGCGTCGCGCACCTTTTCCTTGTCCGTGCCGCCCGCCTTCTTGATCGCCGCGACGGCGATCATCAACGCATCATAGGCATGGCCGCCGAAGGTCGAGATCGGTTCCTTGTAGCGCTCCGTATAGGCCTTGGAATAGGCGACGCCAACAGCCTTCTGCGGATCGTTGGCCGGCAGCTTTTCCGCGACCAGCAGCGCGGCGGCGGGCAGACGCACGCCTTCGGCCGCCCCGCCGGAGAGCTTGATGAACTCTTCCGAAGCGACGCCATGCGCGTGATAGACCGGAAGCGTGATGCCGAGCTGCTTGATGTTCTTGTTGACGATCGCCGGCCCCTGGCCGAGGCCGAAGACGAAGATCGCCTGCACGTCGGCGTTGCCCTTGATCTTGGTGAGCTGCGGCGAGACGTCGGTGTCCTTCGGGCCGTAGGTTTCGTCGGCGGCCAGGGTGATGCCCGACTTGGCGGCGGCCGTCGCGCTCTCCTTGCGGCCGGATTGGCCGAAACCGCTGGTTTCGGACAGCAGCGCGATCTTGGTGAAGCCACGCTTCTTCATGTCCTCAAAGACGCGTTCGGCCGCCATGCGGTCAGTATGCGGCGTCTTGAACATCCATTTCTTCACGGGTTCGACGACCGCGACCGCGCCGGCGAGCGATATGAAGGGAATGCCGGCGCGCTCGACCAGCGGCGCGACCGCCATGGTGGCGCCCGTCGTGGTGCCGCCGATCAGGAGGTCGACCTTGTCGTCCTCGATCAGGCGCTTGAAGAAGCCGTTCGCCTTGTTGGCGTCGGCGCCGTCGTCATAGTTCACGAGCTGCAACTGGCGCCCCAGGACGCCGCCATCCTTGTTGATCTTCTCGACGAAGAGCTCGAGCGTCTTCAATTCGGGATCGCCGAGAAAGGCCGCAGGCCCGGTGACCGACAGAACGGACCCGATCTTGATCGGCTCGGCCGCCTGGGCGGCGAAAGCCATGCCGGCGCCGAATGCGGCCGCCGCAAATGTCTTGAACAACGATTTCATCCCTCTGCTCCCTTCTTCATATGCGCGTCGATGCGTCTCCCTCGCATTCCGGCGCGCCTCCCTCACATGCCCAGATAGGCCTCACGCACCTTCTCGTTATGCAGCAAGTCCGCGCCCGCGCCGGAAAGCGCGATGGCGCCTGTCTCGATCACATAGGCGCGGTCGGCGATGGCGAGCGCGGCGTGGGCGTTCTGCTCGACAAGCAGGATCGTCATGGCCTCGCGCCGCAGCGACACGATCGCCTCGAATATCTGCTCGACCAGCAATGGCGCCAGACCCATCGACGGCTCGTCGAGCAGCAGCAGGCGCGGCCGTCCCATCAGGGCGCGCGCCATGGCGAGCATCTGCTGCTGGCCGCCCGACAGCGAGCCCGCCGCCGATGTCGCGCGCTGCTTGAGCACGGGGAACATGGCGTACATGCGCTCGAGATCGTCCGCCATGCCCGAGCGGTCGCGCCGGCCGAAGGCGCCGAGGCGCAGATTGTCCTCGACGGTGAGCGGGCCGAACACCTGCCGCCCTTCCGGCGCCTGGCAGATGCCGAGCGTGACCCGCCGGTTCGCGCGCAAATGCGTGATGTCCCTGCCATCGAATTCGATTGCGCCGCCCGAGGCCTTCTGCACGCCGGAGATCGTGCGCAGCAGCGTCGTCTTGCCGGCGCCGTTGGCGCCGACGAGCGCGACCAGCTCGCCGCGCCTCACCTCTATGTCGACGCCGCGCAGCGCGGCGATGCGCCCGTAATGGCTCGTAAGTCCTTTCACGGCGAGCAAGAGCGCAGCGTCCGGCGCCGATCTTTCGTCCGCCTGCATCGCCGCGCGCGTTCCGCTCATGTCAGGCCGCCTTGCCGAGATAGGCGGCGATGACCTCGGGATCGGCGCGAACCTCGCGCGCCGAGCCTTCCGCGAGCTTGCGGCCGTAGTTGAGGACGAGAATGCGGTCGGAAATGTTCATCACCATCTTCATGTCGTGCTCGACCAGCACCACGGTGACGCCGCCATCGGCGATCTTGCGAATGAGCGTCGCGATCTCGGCGGTTTCCTTCGGATTGAAGCCGGCTGCCGGCTCGTCGAGGAAAAGAATGCGGGGATTGGCCGCCAGCGCGCGGGCGATCTCCAGCCGCTTGAGCGCGCCGTAGGGCATGGAGGCGGATTCCGCGTCGAGCCAGTTTTCGAGGCCGACGTAGCGCATGAGATCGCGCGCCTTCTCGCGGAGCGCGGCGTCGGCGCGCTTCAACGAAGGAAACCGCAGCATGGCCTTGACGAGATTGCGGTCGAGCGTCAGATGCGCGCCGACCATTACATTCTCGAGCGCGGACATGTTCATGCAGATCTGCAAATTCTGGAACGTGCGCGCCATGCCCTTGCGCGCGAGCGCGTAGGCTTCGAAGCCAGTCACGTTTTCGCCCGCAAGGCGTATCTCGCCCGCGCTCGGCGTGTAGACGCCGGTCACGAGATTGAACAGGGTCGTCTTGCCCGCGCCGTTCGGCCCGATCACCGAATAGACCGTGCCGGCGTCGACCGAGAAGCTCACTTCCTGCACGGCGCGCACGCCGCCGAACTCCTTGGAGAGGCCGATGATGTCGAGGAGCGCGGTCATCGCGGCCTCGTCAGTTTGGCCGCGAGCGAGGGTACGAGTCCCTTGGGCAGGAAGATCATGAAGCCGACGAGGATCAGGCCGAAGACCACAGTCTCCCATCCCTCGAACGAGACCAGCGCCTGCGGCAGCGCGGTCAGCAGCGCCGCGCCGACGACCGAGCCGAAGACCGAGGCCATGCCGCCGACGACGACCATGGTGACGAGTTCGATCGAGTGGAAGAAGTCGGCGAGGTTGGGCGTGACGAAGCCGATGTAATGCGCCGTGAGGCTGCCCATGATGCTGGCGAAGAAAGCCGACAGCACGAAGATCGCCGCCTTGTAGCGCGCGATGTCCACGCCCGCGACCTTGGCGGCGACTTCCGATCCGTGCAGCGCGCGCAGCGCACGGCCGAACGGCGAGTCGATGAGGTTGAGGCAGGACCAGACGCTGAACAGCAGCAGCCCGGCAAAGAGCCAGTACCATTGGCGCTCGCCGTAGATCTCGCGGCCGAAGATCGTCAGCGGCGCGAGCGACATGCCGTCGGGGCCGCCGGTGATCTGCCCCTCGTTCTTGAGAACGATCGCGACGATCACGCCGAGGCCGAGCGTGGCCATGGCGAGATAGTGCCCGCGCAGGCGAAAGATCGGCGGCGCGATCACTGCCGCGAGCAACGATGCGAAGACCGCGCCCGCCGCCATGGCCGCAAGCGGAGGCCATGCGTAATGCACCGTCAGCACGGCGGAAGCATAGGCGCCGATGCCGAAGAAGGCGGCGTGACCGAGACTGATCTGGCCGGCAAAGCCGATCAGAAGATTGAGCCCAAGCGCGAGAACGGCGTTGATCGCCATGCGATTGACGATGTCGAAATAGAAGGAATTGGGCAAAAGGAACGGCAGGACGGCGAGGATCGCCGCAAGGACCAGCAGGCCTATGTTGGCGCGCTTCATACCCGCTCCGTCTCTCTGGCGCCGAACAGGCCGCGCGGCATGACGAACAGGACGAGCAGAATGAGCACGAAGGGCGTCGCGTCCTTGTAGGCCGAGGAAATATAGCCGGCCGACATGGCCTCGATGATGCCGACCGCGAGGCCGCCGACGACGGCGCCGAGGCCGCTGCCGAGACCGCCGACGACGGCCGCCACGAAGCCCTTGAGACCGAGCATGACGCCGACGTCGAACGAGGTCATGGCGATCGGCGTGGCGAGAACCCCGCCAATAGCGCCGATCGCCGCCGACATGGCGAAGGAGACGAGCAGCACCCATTGCGTGTCGACGCCGACGAGCCGGGCCGCGACCGAATTGTAGGCCGTCGCCAGGATGGCCTTGCCGACGAGCGTATGCGCGAAGAAGAGCCAGAGCGCGACGACGATCAGCGCGGCGACGCCCAGAACCCAGAGGCTTTGCGGCAGCAGCGTCGCGCCGGCGATCCTGAGCGGCGCCTCGCCGGAAAAGGCGGGAAAGGTCGCGGGGCTCTTGCCGAAATACACCTGCGCGAGGCCGCGCAAGACCAGCGCCGCGCCGATGGTGATGATGATGAGGCTGACGACGTCGGCGCCCTTGGCCGGTTCGATCGCCAGCTTCTCGATCACCATGCCTGCGAGCGCGGACGCCGCAATCGCCAGCGCGATCGCAAGCGGCATGGGCATGCCGGTCTTGAGAAAGACGACCGTCAGCACGCCGCCGAGCATGATGAACTCGCCCTGCGCGAAATTGATGACGTTGCTGGCGTTGTAGATCAACGTGAAGCCGAGCGCCGCCAGCGCGTAGATCGCGCCGACGGTCACGCCCGAAAACAGGAATTGAAGAAACTGGGCGAGCATGGTCCCTCCCCGGACCGCTAGCTATTTCGGACGCTTGTCGACAACCCTCTTGGCCTTGCCGACGACGACGCGCTCGATCGTGTCGGGGTCGACGACATGAATGCGCGCGCTGACGCCGACGAAGGTCTTGATCTGGTGCATCACGTCCCGCGCAATGTCGTCGCGCTGGCCCGGTCCGATCTCGTCGGATTCCTTCGGCAGCAGTTCGACGAAAACGTCGAGCTCGTCGAGATTGTGATCGCGCGACACGACGATCTGGTAATGGCCGCACAGATGCGGATTGCGCAGCAGCAGTTCCTCGATCTGCGTCGGGAACATGTTCACGCCGCGAATGATGAGCATGTCGTCGGAGCGGCCGGTGATCTTGCCCATGCGTCGCATGTTGCGCGCGGTGCCGGGCAGCAGTCGCGTCAGGTCGCGCGTACGGTAGCGGATGATGGGCAGCGCTTCCTTGGTGAGCGACGTGAAGACGAGTTCGCCCTCCTGCCCATCGGCGACCGGCTGGCCGGTTTGTGGATCGATCACTTCCGGCAGGAAATGATCTTCCCAGATGTGCGGGCCGTCCTTGGTCTCGACGGATTCGCAGGCGACGCCCGGCCCCATGACTTCGGAGAGGCCGTAGATGTCGATCGCGTCGATGCCGAGCTTGGCCTCGATTTCGCGACGCATCTCGTTGGTCCACGGCTCCGCGCCGAAGAGACCGACGCGCAGGCTCGTCTTGTTCGAGGGGATGCCCTGCCGCGTCAATTCATCTGCGATGGTCAACGCGTAGGATGGCGTAGAGAGAAGAACCGTCGGCTTGAAGTCCTGAATGAGTTGCACCTGCTTTTCGGTCTGCCCGCCGGACATGGGAATGACGGTCGCGCCCAACCTCTCGCAGCCGTAGTGCGCGCCCAGCCCGCCGGTGAAGAGGCCGTATCCGTAGGAATTCAGGATGATGTCGTCAGGTCCGACGCCGGCGGCGCGCAGCGAACGCGCCATCAGATCCGACCAGACCTCTATGTCCTTCTTGGTGTAGCCAACGACAGTCGGCTTGCCTGTCGTGCCTGACGATGCGTGCAGGCGCACCACGTCGCGCATCGGCGAAGCGAAAAGGCCGTAAGGATAGGTGTCGCGCAGATCGGCCTTCGTCGTGAAGGGAAACTTCGCGAGATCGGCGAGCGATTTCAGATCGTCGGGCCGCACGCCCGCGGCGTCGAACTTGGCGCGATAGTGCGGAACGTTTTCGTAAGCGCGCGTCAGCGACCACTTCAGGCGCTCGAGTTGAAGCGCCTGCAATTCGTCGCGGCTCGCGCGCTCGATCGGCTCCATGACGGGAGCGCTCATGCGCGCCTCCCGACGGACAAAAACAGGCGCGAAGCCCCCCGGCCACAGCTCATTGGCTCCTCCCACATCGCCGGCGCCCGTTCTTTTCTTCTCGGCGCCCGGCAGTCTCTCATTGCCGTCGATACGGCATTCAAACCCATGTTCGCGACGATCGACTTGATCGGCGCCAATTTGTCATGTCGCCCAGGTGGAAAAATTGGAACGCGAACCAATTTGTCATCCGATGCGCGGCTTCTCCCAACCAGGCTGAAGGCCAGGTCCCGGAACGCTGCGCCCGCGCGCAGGCGTGCGCGGCAGCGCGAAGCCCTGCGTGAATGCGGCGCGGCAAACGAGCGTATATTTGAAGAGCGCGCCGCCGAGCGCAGCGAGCGCGCCGCCAAGCGCGAGCGCGACAGGAAGCGCGGCAATCGCGCCGAACAGCGCGAGCGCGCCGGCCGCCACATGACCGAGCCACAGGAAGCGCGGCGCGAAAGCTTCGAAGGCCGCGAGCGTGCCGGTCGGCGCGCCGGTCTTGCGGAGATCCGCGATGTAGCTGCGCCATGCGAACAAGCGCGCGACAATCAGCGCGGCAAGGAGATAGCCGAGCGGCGCGAGCGAGGGCCACACCACGGCGGCAAGCGCAACGACGCCAAATCCTTCGACGAGCGCCGTGACGACGATCAGCACGACGCAGGACCATCTGCGCCAAGCGGAAATGCCGATGTTGGCCTTGAGAATTCGACCCTGCGCATAGGCGTAGACGAGGCCGAGCAGAGCGGAGAGCTCGATGGCCAGCGGCGAGCGGGTGAGAAACGCGAGCGCGCCCGCAGCGAAAACGACCGGCGCGAGCCACGCTTCGCGCGTCATCCACGACGTCGAGAGGCGCCGCACGACGTGATAAGCGCGCCACGGCCTGCCGATCTTCAGCCATACGGAGAATAGACCGGCGCCGACCAATGCGAGACCGAGCGCAATGAAGGGGCGCGGATCGGCGCCGAGCGCCGCCGCAAACGGGGCCGCCGCGAGAAGGCCGCCGCCGGCGCCGCCGAACACGAAGTTCAACGCGCCCTTGATATCCCATTCCTTCTGCTGACGCGGCATGACGCGATCGATGATCTTCGCCTCGCTCATGCGTCGTCTCCGTCGACGATGTAGTAGATGGACGGGTCGGTGCCGAGTTCCTCGTGCATGCGGAAATGCTCGGTGCGACCGAGCATTTTCGAAACGTTGCTGTTCGGGTCGTTGATGTCGCCGAAATGCATGGCGTCGGAGATGCAGGAATTGACGCAGGCCGGCGTCACCTCGGGATCGACGCCGGGCGTCTGGCCGGTCAACGCCGCGAGGTCGATGCGATCCTTGCAGAAGGTGCATTTCGTCGCGACGCCGAGCCGCTCGGGATCGAAACGCGCCTCCTCCGATTTCATCGGCACGCCATAGGCGTATGTCGCCATATGCTGGATCGAGCGCGCGTCGTAGGGGCAGGCCATGACGCAATTGGCGCAGCCGATGCAGATATCGTAGTCGATGGTGACGAGGCCATCGGCGCGCAGCTTCGTCGCCGTCGTCGGACAGACGTGCATGCATGGCGGATTGGCGCAATGCATGCAGCCCACCGGCAGGAAGGTGCGCTGCACATTCGGAAAGTCGCCCGTCTCGATATCGAGCACCCGCCGCCATTGCACGCCGGGCGGCGTCGCATTGGCGTTCTTGCAGGCCGCGGTGCAGGTCTGGCAACCCACGCAGCGCCGCAAATCGATCGCCATCACGTAACGTTTGGTCGCGCTCATGCGGCGGCGGCCTTGTCCATGCGACGGACCGCGACCCGCACGATGTCGGCGCCGGAGCCTGTCGCATCGGTCAGTTCGAGCGACATGGGCGCGATCGTGTTGAGGCTCGCGCGCTCCTGGTCCTTGATGTAGGGCGTCGCCCAATGGTCGAACTGGCCGATAATGACGATCGTGTCCGGCCTGACGCCCTTGACCAGCGCCGCCTTGCCGTAGGTCGCGCCGATGTGCGAGCGCACCTCGACGCGGTCGCCTTCGCCGATGCCGAGCTTCTGCGCGGTCTTTTCATTGAGGATGACGCCGGTGTGGCCGTGCAGGTTCTGCGACACTTCGTCCATCAGCGCGATGCCGGCATTGCCGCCGGAATGATATTGCATGGACTTGGTGCTGAGCAGCCAGAGCGGAAATTCCTCGAGATTGCCGCCGGCGTTGACCAGCGCGCGCTCCCATCGGCCGGGCACATCGTGCCAGTCGGGCAAGCCGACATATTCGGTCAGCTGCTCGTCCCACCAGTGAATGTCGTTTTCATGCAGGCGATTGCCGAGCTCGCGGCCGATACGAATGAGACGTTCCTGATAGGGCAGTTCGTATCGCAGGCCCTGCTTCTCGAGCGTGGGCGTGAGATACCAGCCGAGCCGCGACTGCGGAATTGCGTAGAAGCCGTGTTCCTTGAACCAGTCGAGGCCGTGACTTTCCTTGCCCTCGGACAGGGTAGTGGTCGCCGCGCGACACACTGAATCCCACACGCGATCGGGGTCGAGCGCCGTGGTCGTGTCGAGGCTGAAGTCGTAGTTCTCGCCCTTCAACGGCGAGACGCCTGAAATGCCGCGATTGAGCTGGGCGGCGTAGCCTTCGATCAGACCGGCGCGCAGCGCGAGCTGACCCGCCATCCAGGAGAAGTCGCGCGCTTCGCCCTGCGGCTCGACAGCCTTCTGGCGCAGCACGACGCCGATATAGTCCCAGAAATGCTCCATGTATTTTGTCTGACCCATGCGGATCAGCTGGTTCGATTCGAGGTCCGTCGCTTCCGGCAGAAGCAGGTCGGCCATGTAATTGGTCTCGTCGACCGTGTAGGCGAAAGCCACCATGAAGGGGAATTTGGCCGCCGCCTCCGCGAGCCGACGCGTCTCCCAAAAGGAGATGGCGGGATTGGAGCGATAGACGAACCACAATTCCGGGTAGGTGGGTTTCGGCCAGTTCCAACCTTCCGGCGTCTCCTCCTGGAACATCCACGCGAGCTGCGTCGGTCCGAGCGCCTGGCTCCAGCCGCCGTTGCGGCCGACGATCGGCACCAGCGTGCGGTGAATGTTGCGCGTGGTGGGCTGCGCTTCCCAGGAGTTCGAGCCGGTCGGATTGAAATATTGCACCATGAAGCCGTCTTCGCCGGGCTTCACGCTCGTATGGCGGTTTTCCTGCGGACGGTTGATGCGCACAGTCGTGCCGAGAATGCCGCCGGGATTCTCGAGCGCGCCCACGAGCATGGCGAGCACGGTGCGCGCCCAGCAGCATTCGAAAGCGCCCCAGCCGTTGTTGACGGACTTGCCGAGCGTGACGGCGACGGGACGCAACGGCAGCGTGACGCCGTCGATCTCGATCGTTTCGCCGATGGAAGCAGCTTCCAGATATTCGTTCGCCACGCGCCGGATCGTCTCGGCCGGCACGTCGCAGATTTTCGACGCCCATTCCGGCGTATGACGCTCGACGTGATCGACGAGCGCCTGGTAGGCCGTCACGCCGTCGACATCGGAATATTCCGTCCGCTTGGCGTCGGCGTCGACCGTGATCGCGCGCGCGACGCGATGGCGACCGGCGACGGCGGGACGCACGCCGGGCGTGTCGTGCGCGACGACGCGGCCCGAGGCCTCGTCGAACAGCAGCGGCTTGGATGTTTCGGGATCGCGAAGATAGAGCCCGTCCGGCCCGAGCAGATAAGGCGAGGCCGTGCGATCGCGCAGGAAGGGAATGTCGAGCTTGGCGAGCCCGTGCTCGCGCACCAGCACGTGGATCAGCGCGAACATGAAGGCCGGATCCGTCTTCGGGCGGATCGGCACCCATTCGGCCGAGCAGGCGGCCGTGATGGTGAGGCTCGGCTCGACCTGGACGCGCTTGTAGCCACGGATGCGTGCGTCGGCGTGGCGAATGACCGCTGTCGGGCCGCCCGTCACCTCGACGTTCGCGCCGAAAGCGATCACATAGCGGGTGTTGGGCGTGTCGGCCGAGACGGTGAAGGCGCGATGCCAGAATTCACCGTAGAGATGTTCGGAATGCGTGCATTTGACGCCCTGCCCCGAACCGAAACTGTAATCCACCGGGCCCCACGCGGCGAGAAAGGCCGGGAAAGTTCCCATGTAATTCGCCGGCGTGCCGCCGTGGCCGAAGCTCGCGGCGATGCGCGGCAGGCCGGCCTCGTCGATCACGCCCTTGGCGCGGATCGCCTTCAGCCGCCCCGCGATCGTGTCGAGCGCCTCGTCCCAGGAGATCGGGACGAAGCCCGGGTCTTCCTTCATCCCCTTCTTCGGATTGGTCCGCTTCATCGGAGTGAGGATGCGATTGGGATTGTAGGTCTTCTGCACGAGGCCATAGGCCTTCACGCAGGGCCGCCCGCGCGCGGGATGGACGCGGTCGCCGTCGAAATTCGGGCCGATCTCGGTCGCCACGCCGTTCTCGACCTTGATGCGCAGGAAGTCCGGACCGGACACGCAATTGTAGCAGAAAGACGGGACGCTCTTGGTCGAGGCGCTGCTGGCCTTTGCGGCTGCGCTCATCTTCTCCTCCCGATGCGTTCACGCGCGTGCGGGATCCGCCCGTCTTTTTGTCGCGCCCAATTATGATACAGGAATGATGCTACGCGTCAATCAATTAGTATCGCGTTTGTCCCAGATCAAACAATCACACTACGCCGCATTGCGGCATATAATTGTGCAATGCAATTGCGTCGCTTCGCTCTGCGGCGATTGCGCACGCCGGGCGACGGTGACAGCGCCGCCAAGTTCGTGATACGGATTTCACATCAATAAGTGAGCAATTGTATCCTTTTCTGCTGAAACGGGAGGTTCGGATGAAGGAAACGATCAAGGTCGGCATGTCGGCGACGCGGCGCATCGAGGTCGACACGGCGCGCACCATCGATTTCCTCGGCGAGAACCTTCGGGTCTACGCGACCCCGGAACTGGTTCGCGACTTCGAGATCGTCTGCCGCGAATTCCTTCTCGACCATACCGACCCAGGCGAGGATTCCGTCGGCACCGGCATCAGCGTGACCCACGGCGGCGCGACGCTGCGCGGCATGACGGTCGATATCACCGTCACGGTTTCCAAGATCGACGGCCGTCTCGTGACATTCGATCTGCTGGCCAGGGACCCGATCGAGGAGATCAGCCGCGGCAGCCACGGCCGCTTCGTCGTGGAAGTCGACAAGCTGCGGCAGCGCGTCGCCGGAAAGGCCGCGAAGGCGGGAATTTCCTGACGCACAGGTTTGAAACGGCGCGCGCTTCGTGCGATGGGGCCATCTGGCCCTTTCGCGAGCGACGATGGACGCGCGACCATGACCCAATCGCCCAATGACGCGCAGCGCGATTTTCGCGCGACGGCCGTGCGCTACGACGCGGGCTTCGGCGACGCGAAGAACGTGGCGGTCGCCGTCGAGGCGCCGATCAACATCGTCTACGGCGATACGCCTTATGCCGTGATGATGACGACGCCGGCCGACGTCGAGGATTTCGTCTTCGGCTTCAGTCTGACGGAAGGCGTCATTTCGGCGGCGGGCGAAATTCGCGGGATCGAGATCAGCCGTCAGCACGAGGGTTACGTCGCGTCGGTCAATCTGACGCCGGACGCGCTGCGCCGACACATGGCGCGGCGACGCAATCTTTCGGGCCGCACGAGTTGCGGCCTGTGCGGCGTGGAGGACTTCAAGCAATTGCCGTCCGCGCCCGGAAGGGTCGGCGCGCAGGCGGTCGCGCCCGAAGCGATCGCGCGAGCGCTCGCCGCGCTGCACGACCGGCAGAATCTGTTTCGCGCGACGCGCGCGGTTCACGCGGCCGCATGGTGCGCGCCGGACGGCGCGGTGCGCTTCGTGCGCGAGGACGTGGGCCGGCACAATGCGCTGGACAAGACGATCGGCGCCTGCCTGCGCGGCGGCGTTCCCGCGCGCGAGGGTTTTGCGCTCATCACCAGCCGCTGCTCGTTCGAGATGATCGAAAAGGCCGCGATCTTCGGCGCGCCGGCCCTGGTTTCGGTTTCGGCGCCCACGTCGCTCGCCATCGAACGCGCGATGGCGCTCGGCGTGACGCTCATCGCGGTTGCGCGCGACGATGGCGCGCTCGCCTTCGTCACGCCCTGAGCCCTGCACGATTTCGCTCGACCACGCGATGCCCTACAGCGATTCACACCTACTCGGAATCATGCGGCCGTCATTGCGAGGAGGGCAGCGACGCGGCAATCCATCCCCACATCTGGATCAACATACGGGGATGGATTGCTTCGCTTCGCTCGCAATGACGGCGCTATTTCCGACAAACGTTGGACCGCCCTAGCGGACGGCGGGCTTGGGCAATTCCAGCGTCACGCTTTGCGGTCCGCGCGTCAGCGTGACCGAGCGCGCCGCCACCTCGGCAACCCGCCAGCCAGACGCAGACGCGCCGAGTGGCAGCCGCAACACGTTCTGCGATCCCGTTTCGAGCATGACCGCGAATTTTTCCCGGTCGCCCACCACCGTACCGACCAGCGAGAACGGCGGCGCGCCCGGCCCGAGGATCGGCGTGGCGTCGCTGGCCGGTCGCGCCTCGGCCAGCGGCGGCGGTCGACGGCTTTGCGTGAATAGCGGCCGATCCCGTGTCGCGGCAATCGTCTCCAGCGGCGTCGACCAGAGGGGATTGGAGAGGCCTCCGCCTTGCTGCGCATGGATGGCCGTCGCGCCCAGCACGACGACGACGACATATACGAATCCGGGCGCTCGCATCATGGAGACGCCCGCCATACGCCGGAGACGGAGAGTTGCGCGCGCAGTCGCGGCGCAGCGGACTTCTCGTCGCCCGACGCGACTTGCGCAGACAGGCGATCGACGGTGAGGACCGGCATACCGGCCTCGATTTCGTACAATGCGCGTTGCAGCGCGTTCTGGTCGATATCGCACGCAACGACCAGGCCGATGCGTCCGCCTTCGGCGCCGGCCTCTCGTAGATCCAGTTCGGACGACAGGACGGAGCCGCCGGCTTCGGCGAGAACGGCGCCGACGCGCTGCTGCAGCGAGGCGCCGGCGACAGTGGTCGTCTGCCCCTCGATATAGGCGGCGCCGGCAGGCGGTTGTGTCGTGAAGCTCAGACCGGCGAGCCCCTTCCGCGCGCGCAGATGCTCGAGGTTCTCGGCCGCCGACGAATAGCCGGACCACGAGCTCCACAGACCCATGCAGGCGTTGACGCCGACGAGCAGCAAGAGGACGAGCGCAAGAAGATACGCGGCCGTCGCAAGCAGCGCGTGTCGGGATTGCGAGCGCGCGAGGCGGCCGACGATGTTCATTCGCCTGGCCCATATCGCGCGTTGACCTGCGCCTGGATATGGAACTGGTCGCCCGGCTCGTTCGGCGCATGCGTGGTGGGCGCCGAGAACGTCGCGCGCGAAAACGTCGGCGAGCGCTCGAGCATTCCGACCAGACGCGTCGCATTGCCGCTGACGCCGGCGATTTCCACCTTGCCTTCGCCGAACTGCAACTCCTTCAGGAAGGTATCGTCGGGCAGGATGCGCGCGAGCTGCTCCATCACGAGGACGACGAGCGGCGTATCGAACTTGCGCTTGTGCAGCATGACATCCGGGTCGCGCGCGCCCGACATCTGCGCCTGACGCCATTGCCGCGTTTGCGCGGCGGTGTCTTCCGTGCGGGCGTCGAACCATGCGCCCAGCAAGCCGGAGGCGGCGGCGGAAATCCCGGCGAAGGCGAGCGCGCCGAGAAGCGCTGCGCGCAGTCCGCGCTGCGCCTCCGCCGTCGCCCGCTCGCGACTGAAAGCGCTTTCGGAGACAGGTATGGGCGCGGCGTCGCTGGCCTCGCGACGCGCCGCGACCACGACCGAGTTCGCGCCTGCTGCGCCCAGCGCGCGCACAATCGGCTCGACCTGCGCCAGCGGCGCGGCGGCCATGACCAGTTTGATCCGATCGAGACCCGTCGAAATCGGCGCGCTGTGCCCGAAGACGGCTTGCGCTGGAGACCACGGGGTCAGGCGGTCGATCTGCGCGCGCAGGACGCCATCGAGGAATTCGATCGCCTTGGATGGGAAATCGAGATCGCGAAACAGGAACATGTCCGGCGGCAGATTGAGCGCAACGCGCGCGCCGCGAAAGGTTGCGTGCGCAGGCGCGCCCGCGCCGTCGACGAGCGCGCCGTCGACGAGTCTGAATTCATGCTTGTCATTTCCGGCAAGTCTGAAGGCGCCCTCGGCAGTCCCCTCGAGCGTGAGGGCGCGCGGCTTCGACAGGGCGTCGGCAAGATGCGCCGCCACGCCGGAGACCGCCGCGATCCATGCGTCGAACGCGCGCCTCACATCGTTGGAATTCAGTTTCATCGCCGCCGGCCGTCGCGCGGCGCCGCAAGCTCGTCGCCGGTGCGCCATAGTAGGACATTATACGGACGGTCGCCATCGCGCGTGCCGATCGCCACGATCTCGGCCGTGGCGACGCGCCCTTGCGCGTCGACCACGCGAATTTCGAAGCGCGTGGGCTTCAGCGTCTGCTCGCCCTCCTGCCCGCCCTCGGGCCGCGGGCTTGGGCTCTGTCCGCCTGGCGTGTTTTCCGAACCGCCGGCGCCCCGTGTCTGCGGAACGCGTGAATCCAGCCCGCCGGAGGCGGCCGGCGCGCCTGTCGTCTTCTTCTCGCTTTGCTCGTCCGATCGCCACTTTTCGCGGCCGCCATAAACCGTCACCAACGGCGCGATGCGCGCAATGACGTCGGGAGGGAGGCCGTGAACATCCCACAATTCCTCGACCGACTGGAACGGACCGTGACGCGGCATGTACGTGACCCCGGCGGCGCGATAGCTCATGTCCTCCATGGCGGCGCCTTGTCCAACCGGTTTTTCGCGCCATCCGAGGATCCGTTGCGCGTAACTCTCGGCGAAGGCTCCCCCTGCGCCGGACTCGCCGAGAAGGCCGATCAGGCTTTCGAGCGAAGCCTTGTTGAGGTCGAGCCGAAGCGTCTCGGCGGCGTAACGCACCTGGACGGTCGCGCCGCCGACGCGATAGTCGAAAACGCCTTCGGGCGGCCGCGCCCGCATTTCCACGCGCGACAGGTCGTAGACGGCAAGCTCCAGCGCGCCCGACAAGGCCGCGTCGGCGCTCACGCGACGAAGATAGAAATCGGCGCTTTGCGCCATCGTGAGAGCGTAGGCGACATAAGCGCCGACGAGCCCGGCGAGAGCCGCGAGAATCCACAGCACGGCGATCAACACGAAGCCGTCCGCCCGACGGCCAGCAAACACGAAGCGATACAACGCTTCCCGCTTCATTGCGAATTGCCCCCCGCTCCCGGCGAGGACTGGCGCTCGAAGCGATTGCACAGTTTGAGCGAACGCGCCGAGGCGCATCGCGCGGGAGCCTCCGCGCGGATGACGCCGGTGGTGGAAAGCACGAGCTGCGCATTCGAGGGATCGCGCATCTCGATACGCACGCGCGAGGGCAACACGGCGGGATCGTCCCAGGCCGCGCGCCATCGTCCCTCCGCATCGGCATAGGAGAACGCGATGCGAGCGCCCGATCGCAGCAGAACAGCGACGCTGGAGAAGCGCAGATCCTCGGCCGCCGAGACGCCGGGCGGAAGAGGCGTAAAGCGCGCCCGACGCCGCACCAGCCGCATCTCCGTCCTGTCGCGCGCAGACGAAATGCGCACGACCTCGAGGCCTGGCCGCTCGCCGGGATCGAGCGTCGGGCGAACGAATGTGACAGCGTCCGGCGTTCCGCCGAAGAACGGGACATCGTCCTGACTGCTTCCAGTCACGTAACGCGCCTCGGCAAGGTCGGCGGCTATCCTGTCGAGCGCCAAAGCGTAGAGATCGGCCCGCTGCACGCTGTGAAAGCCTCGGTTCCAGACCGGCATCCATTGCGCGACGAGCGCCGAAATCCCGCCCATGATCAATCCGGTCAACGCGAGCGCGACCAGCCCTTCGAGGATGGAAAAACCTGCGGAGGCCTTTTCGCCGCGTGAAGGCTTGCCGTGGCGCATCACGAGGCGGACCTGCCAAGCCGCACCGTGACGATCTCGGCGCTCGCGCCGGAGGGTCCCGTTACCCGCACGGTCACGCGGAAGGGCGTCCAGGCTCCTTGCTGTTGCTGCGGCTGCTGCAATGCTTCGAGCGAATCCGGCCTGGGCGCGTCGTGCGAGGGCCGCGATCGGCGCGACGTCGATCCGCCATGCGTAGCCGTCCATCGCTCCGGCGGATCCGCCGGTGAAATTCCGCTCCGTCAGTTCATTGACCAGGCGGCGCGCGACCTGCGCCAACTCCACGCGCTCGACTTCCACCCGATTGGCGCGGCGGCCGACCGAGGAAAGCGAACCGAGCGCCGCCATCGCCGCCGCAAGCAAGGCCAAAGCGACCAGAACCTCGAGGAGCGTGAAATCCGGCCTCGGCCGGATGCTCAGGCCGCGTCGCCCGGGACAATCTCGACCCCTCCAGTCAACCAGTTGACGCGGATCTGCAACGTGAACCCCAAACGCGACAGAATGAGCGAGCCGCCGCAGGAAAGTCCCGAAGGGAAAAAACGGATCGACTGATCGCCCGGCGCCCCGCGGCAGGTGCGCGCCAGGACGGAGCTGAAAGCCACGTCCGCCGGCAAGATCACCCTTGCGCCTGTCGTTCCCGAAAGGATGGTATGGCTTGCGGAATTGATCAGCGTGGCGGTCGCGACGCCGCGCTCGACGGCGACCTGGCGATCCTGCTTGAGGAGCGCCGCGATCCTGACCGCGTAGGATTCGAACGCGGTGCGCGACGTGCCCCGCGGGATCGCCGGCGTCAGAACAGCGGCGACGAGACCGACGATCGCAAGCGCGCAGACGGTTTCGAGCAGCGTGAACCCGTCCTGCCCCCGCGTCCGATCACTCGCCGTTCTTGACATAGCCCGCCGCGCCTTTGGCGCCATTGGCGCCGTCCGGTCCAAAGGACATGATATCGTAGGGTTTCCGGTCGCCGGGGGATTTGTAGACATAGGCCGAGCCCCAGGGATCCTTCGGCACGATCGCGCCCTTCAGATAGGGACCATTCCAGGCGTTCGCTCCGGAGGGACGCTGCATCAGCGCGTTCAAGCCCTCCGTCGAAGAGGGATAGCGTCCGACATCGAGAAAATAGAGATCGAGGGCGCTGGAAAAGCTCTCGATCTGAATCTTGGCGGCCTTCACCTTGGCGTCGGACAGATAGTTGAGCACGCGCGGGCCGACGAGGCCCATGATGAGACCGATGATCGAGATGACGACGAGCACTTCGACAAGGGTAAAGCCGGCCTGCGCGGCGCGACGGCGCGTATTGCGGTCCTGGCTCTTGGCGGAACGAACGACTTGCGACATGGCGGCCTTTCAAATTCAGCCGGCGAGCTGGTTGACGGACAGAAGCGCGGTCATGACGGAGACGATCAGGCCGCCGACGACGAGCGCGATGACGATGATCGCGGCCGGGCCGACCACGGCGACGATACGGTCGAGACTGCGTTGCAGCTTCGCCTCGTAGAAATCGGCTATGCGGCCGAGAACCATCGGCAGGCGGCCGCTCTCCTCCCCCAGGCGAAGCGTTCGCACGGCCATTTGCGGCAAGGCATGCGTCTCGATCAGCGCCTCGGACAATTTTCCGCCATGGCGCACGTAGTCGACCGTCCGCGCCCACGCATCCGACTTGCCGGTCGAAGCCATGATGTCGACGATGATGCGCAGCGCGGGCGCAAGGCCGACGCCGCTCGTCAGCAGCAGACCGAGGTTGCGGCAAAAGAGCGCCGCGCGACGATATTCGAGCACGCGGTCGATGAACGGAATGCGACCGAGCAGGTCGACGAAGGCCGAGCGCAGCTCGCGACGTTTCGCCCCCCACCAGCCAAGGGCGATCAGGGCGGCCGCGGCAAGCGCAAGGAGAGTGAGATGCGCGCGCAGGCCAGCCGACGCCGCGAGAAAGAACCCAAGCAGCGGATCGATCTTCGCGTTGAAATCGCGCAGGACGGTCTCGAATTGCGGCAGGACGGCGGTCAGAAAGAACAGGAGCACCATGGCGGCGGCCGTCATGATGAACGCCGGGTAGCGCAGCGCATCGAGGAGACGCCGGCGCAAGGCTTCCGCGCGCTGGCGTTCGGCGGCGAGGGTTTCCAGCACGGTCTCGAGCGATCCCGATGTTTCACCCGCCTTGCAGAGCGCGATGTACATGGGCGAGAACAGGTCGGGATATCGCGAGAGAGCATCGGCGAAACTGTCACCGGAAGCCACGGAGGCGCTGATCTTTGCCAGAGAGGGGCGCAGCCGGCCCGCGCTCGAATCGTTCGCCATGAGATCGAGCGCGTCGTGTATGCGCGCGCCGGTCTTGAGCAGAAGCGCCAGATCGGCGGTCATGATCGTGATGTCCTCGGCGCTCGCGCGCGCGCCGAAGGATAGCCCGCCTATCGCGCCCGACCCGCGACGCTCGCCGTCAATCGGAATGAGTCCGAGATATTCGATGCGCCGCGCCAGCTCCTCGCGCGTGTCGGCTTCGATGGAGCCGGTCACGATTTCGCCGGTCTGACTGAGCGCCCTGTACTGGAATTCAGGCATGGCTCATCGCACCGTCGTGACGCGCAAGGCTTCGGCCGGCGACGTCACGCCCGCAAGGCACTTGACGACAGCGTCCTCGATCATCGTGGTCATGCCTGAAGCGCGCGCGGCCCGGTCGATCTCACGCGCATCCGCGCGCGCGCCGATCAGCTCGTGGATTTCGTCGGTCATTTCCAGAACTTCGAAAATGCCGGTGCGGCCGCGATAGCCCGAGCCGTTGCAGCGCTCGCATCCCGCCGGCCGCCAGATGCGGTCGCCGACCTTCAACCCGAGCGCCGCATAACGCCGGTCGTTGGCGCATGTCTCGGGGTCGAGCGTCTCGGCGTTCTTGCAGCGCTCGCAGAGAACGCGCACCAGTCGCTGCCCGATCGCCGCGCGCAGCGTCGAACGGAGCAGGAATGGCTCGACGCCGAGATCGATGAGCCGCGGCACGGCGGCGCTCGCGGTCTCGGTATGCAGCGTCGTCAACACGAGATGGCCGGTCAGCGCGGCGTGGATGGAGATGTCGGCTGTTTCCCGATCGCGGATTTCGCCGACCATGATGACGTCGGGGTCCTGCCGGACGAAGGCGCGCATGGCCGTGGCGAAGGTCAGGCCGATGGACGGCTTGACCTGCGACTGGTTGACGAATTCGATCTCGTATTCGACCGGATCCTCGATCGTCAGAATCTTGCGGCTGGGATCGTTGAGAATCGAGAGCATCGTGGCGAGCGACGTGGTCTTGCCGCTGCCGGTCGGCCCCGTGATGGCGACCAAACCATGAGGCAGGCCGAGAATCTGCGACATCTTGCGCTCGTCGCCAGGCGAAAGCCCGAGCTTCTTGATGTCGAGCAGGCCCCGGTCGCGCGGCAGGAGACGGATAACCGCCGCCTCGCCGTGCTGGCGCGGCATGGTGGCCACGCGCATGTCGATATCCGAAGCGCCGATGCGCACGCGCGCCGCGCCGTCCTGCGGCAGCCGACGCTCGGCGATGTCCAGCGAGGCGAGGATCTTGATGCGCGAGATTATGGCCTCGGGCACGATAAGCGTCGGCGCCGGCACGATGCGCAACATGCCGTCGATGCGCATGCGCACGACGAGCCCGCTTCGGAACGGCTCGACATGAATATCGCTCGCCCGCATGTCGATGGCTTTTTCGATCAGATCGTTGACGGCGCGCACGACTGGCGCGCCGCTGGCGAGATCGCGCAGGTTCTCGATATCGTCCGCTCGCGCCGCAACGACCGCATCCGCCCGCTCCGGCTCCTCCTCCAGCGTCTCGCGCAGCAGGAGGGCGATATCGTCGTAAGCCGCGACGACGAGCGAAACCGGCCGACCCAGCGCGAGTTCGGCCGCCCGTGTCGTCGCCTGGTCCCAGGGGTCGGCGACCGCCAGCCAGGCGCGGCCCTCGCCGTCGGCGAACGGAAAGACGAATGTCTGGCGCAAGAACCTGCGGGAGAATTTCCCGACCAGCGGTTCGCCCTGCTTCAATTCCGCGTGGCTCGCGCGCGCGAGTCGCGCGAAGGTAGCGACCTCGTCGGCAAAATCATGGGAATTGAGGAAGGAGGTCTCCCAGACGCGCCGCAATCGCGACTCTTCGGCGCCGGTTCTGCTGCGATCGAGCGCGGCGTCGAAATGCAGGCGGTAGCGTTCGCTGAGCTGGTTGGCGAAATCTTCGATCGGATCCGCAGCCATGCCGGGCCCTTTCTCACCCGCCCTTGACGAGATTTCCGGGCGTGCAGTCCGGACCTCTGAGATCGTCGAGCGTGAGGCGTTGGGCGTCAGTCATTTCCTTCAACGACAGTTTCGAGGCGATCGCATTGCGAATTCGCACCCAGTCGCGACGCAATTGCCCCCGCGCCCGCGCAACCGCCTGGTTCGTCCAGGCATAGGCCAGCACGTAGTCCTGCGGCGCGCCGCGGCCGAGATCGTGCGCCATGCCGAGCAGGAATTGCGCGTGCGGTTGCCCGCGATCGGCGGCGCAATGATACCAGTAGACGGCCTTTTCGGGATTCTGCGGCACGCCGACGCCTCTTTCATAGAGATAGCCGAGCCATGCCTGGGCGCGCGCGTCCCCACGATAGGCGAGTTCGACATGCTTGAAGGCAGGCGGCCGGTACCACAGGCTTTGTGCGGCGGCCGAACCGCCGAGAAGCGCCAGCGCCGCCACCGCGACAATACCGCTCCGGCGCGCAGTCTTGCTCAAACACCGCAGACCCAAGACCGACACTGGCAAAACCCTCTAAGGCTGCACATCCGCCCCGGACACATGTGAAGGCGGTCTATCCGTCGCGGCCAAACCTCTGACAATTCTGTTGAAAGCTCGACTGCATCCCCGCTCTTGCGTACGGAAGAGTGTTTCCATTTGGCAACTTCTGGCGCCAAATCGGAACGGCGGCGCACCGCCTCTTTCGTGCGCAACGGTATGCGTATAAAAGATTTTTGACAATTGGTGTAGCGGCGGATCCCGTAGGTATGAAGTTCGTGCGTCCCCGACGAGCATCGTTTGCGCGCCGTATTGGCGTCGTGGCGACTGTTCTGGGGTTCGGCGCGCTCACCGCGTCCTGCAATCTCACATCCGCTGGCCTCGGCAGCGACGGCCGGGAAGCGCCGAGCGCGGGCGACGCCGTGCGCAATCTCGATCTCGAGCCGCGATTCCCGCGCGCCGACAAGGCCGCCAACTCGGGCGACGGCGTCTTCGCGCGCGGGTTTTCGATCTTCGGCAGCCGGTCCGGCGGGGACGAAGCCACGGGCGCGGGCGGCGGGCGGGAACTCGCCATGACCAATGTCGGCGGCGCCGATGCGGGCGAAGGCGGCATAAACCTCAACTTCGAGAACGCGCCGATTTCGGCGGTCGCCAAGGTGATTCTCGGCGACGCCCTGAAGGTCGGCTACACGATCGACCCGCGCGTCCAAGGTTCGATCACGCTGTCTTCCGGGCGCCCGGTGCCACGCGGCAAGCTGCTTTACGTGCTCGAATCGGCGCTCAAGTCGAGCGGGATGGCGCTCGTGCGCGATTCGCACGGCTATTCCATCTCGCCCGCCGGCGAAGCCGTCGGGACCGGCATCGTCGACGGCGCGGACACGCTGCAGCCAGGATACGGCGTGACGGTAATTCCTCTCCGATACGTCTCCTCCCAGACTGTCGCCAAGCTGCTCGAGGGCTTCTCGGTCAAGCCCGGCGCCATCAAGTCGGACAGTTCCGGCAACATTCTCATTGTCTCGGGTTCCGCGGCCGAGCGCCGCATGGCGCTGGACACCGTGGCCAATTTCGACGCCGACTGGATGCGCGGACAATCGGTCGGCGTTTATCCATTGCAGAGCGCGACGCCCGAGCCGATCGTGGCGGAACTCGAAAAAATTCTCGATTCCGGCGAAGGCGGCATGGGCCAGGGATTGGTCAAGTTCCAGCCGATCTCGCGCATGAACGCCATCCTGGTCGTGGCCAAGAAGCCGGAGCTCCTGCGCAACGCCTCGAACTGGATTCGCAGGCTCGACGGCTCCAATACCGCGGCGATCGGGGTCAAGGTCTATCATGTGCGCCACGGCGATGCGCGCCATCTGACGCAATTGCTCAACGAGATGTTCCTCGGCGGCGCGCAGCAGGGGCTCGACAATCAGGCCGGCGCGACGTCGCCTTCGTCGGGATCTCGCACGATGTCGCCGGTCGAGAGGCTGACGGGGGGCGGTCAGGGCCTGCAGCCGCCGGCGCCCCAGGGCCAGTCGCCTTTCGGCGGATTGTCGACGCAGCAGACCGCGTTGGGGGGCGGACAAGCCGGCGCCGGCCAACGGCCCGGACAGGCCGGATTCGGCCGCGGCCTGGGTGGCGGCGCCGGGACTGCCGGCGGTCCCGGCGGGGCAGGCGCGGACAATGAGAATTCGGTCATGCCGGGCGTGCGCATCACGGCCGACGCCGCCAACAATTCGATCCTGATCTACGCCAACCAGCAGAACTACAAGACCATCGAACGCGCGCTCATTCAGCTCGACCGGCCGCGCGGCCAGGTGGCGATCGAACTGACCATCGCGGAGGTGACCCTCAACGACAAGCTGAACTACGGCGTGCAGTTCTTCCTGCAAAGCAGCGACGTCGGCCTGAAGGCGGATCGCGGCTCCATCGTCAATACCGCCATCACCGCGCCGATCGCGCAGGCCTTTCCCGGCTTCAACTTCCTCGTCGGTTCGCAGGCGCAACCGCGTCTCATCATCAACGCGCTGCACGGCTATACCGACGTCAAGGTGCTGTCGAACCCTTCTCTCGTCGTGGTCGACAACCAGCCCGCGACCCTTCAGGTCGGCGATCAGGTGCCCGTGCAGACCGGCAACGCCACCGTGCTGAGCACCAGCAACACGGTGGTCAGCACCGTCGATTACAAGAACACCGGCATCATTCTGCGCGTCCTTCCGCGCATCACCTCCAGCGGAGCCGTTACGCTCGACGTCGAGCAGGAAATCAGCTCCGTGCCGAACGCCGACGGCACGACGCAGACGCTGACGCCGACGATTTCGGAACGCAAGGTCAAGAGCACCATCAACGTGATGAGCGGCCAGACCGTATTGCTCGCCGGCCTTATCAGCGACAGCTATTCGCGGGGACGCAACGGCATTCCCGTACTCGATCAGATCCCCATCGTCGGCGACGTGTTCTCGCAACAGACGAAGGGCGGCCGGCGCACCGAGCTCATCGTGTTCATCAAGCCGCAGATCATCCGCGATCCGGTGGAAGCGTCGGTGATAGCCGCCGAGCTTCGATCGAAGATGCGCGGAACGCGCGTGCGGTCCGACGAGCCGCCGGGCGCGGTTTCCGCACGCACGCCGCGCATCATCCATTGAGCGACGAGACGACACGTCTTTCCAGAACCATCGGCCTGCGCCCGCAATGGGCTTTCCTAGCGCTCATCATAGGCTGCGCGACGAGCCTGGCCGCTGCGCCCGGAGCCGCCGGCGCCTTTGGCGCCGCGCTATTCGTTCTGACTCTGGCGATCGCGATCATCGACTGGAAGCAGTTGGTCATCCCGGATTGGCTGAATGCATCCGTCCTTGCGCTCGGCCTCGTGCAGGCGGCGGCGCTTGCCGACGACGGTTTGCGCTGGAGCGCAGTCGCAGAAGCGCTTGCGCGCGGCGTGATATTCGGCGCCGTCCTGCTTGCCGTTCGCGCGATCTACCTCTGGGCGCGCGGACGCGAGGGCCTCGGACTGGGCGACGTCAAGCTCGCCGGCGCGGGCGGTCTGTGGGTCGGCTGGACGATGCTGCCCGTTGTCATCGAGATCGCCGCGCTGTCGGCGCTCGCGGTATTCCTGCTTGCGCCGCGTCTGGCGGGCAAGCCCGCACAATGGGACGTGCGCCTGCCGTTCGGTTCGTTTCTCGCACCGGCGATCTGGGGCGCGTGGCTGATCGAGGCCTGGCTTGCCGCCTAGGGCGGTTCATCATTAGGCGGAAACAATTCCGTCATTGCGAGCGGAGCGAAGCAATCCATCCACCGGAACTAGCTCAGGCGAGGGGATGGATTGCCGCGTCGGCCTTCGGCCTCCTCGCAATGACGGCGACGCGATTCTACCTCATCATGAACTGCTATAGCGAGCGAGGTCGGGATAGAGCGACCGCAACCCTTGCGCGCTCGCCCCGCACACGCCGCGTTCGGTGATGATGCCGGTGACGAGTCGCGCCGGCGTGACATCGAAAGCATCGTTGCGCGCGGGTGAACCGTCAGGCGTCAACTGCACCTCGATGAGATCGCCATTCGCCGCGCGTCCCTGGATATGCGTAACCTCGCGCGCGTTGCGCTGCTCGATCGGGATTTCTTTCACGCCGTCCGAAATATTCCAGTCGATCGTCGAGGTCGGCAGCGCCGCATAGAACGGCACGTCGTTGTCGCGCGCGGCGAGCGCCTTCAGATAGGTGCCGATCTTGTTGCAAACGTCGCCAGCGCGCGTGACGCGGTCGCTGCCGACGATGCACAGATCGACAAGACCGTGCTGCATGAGGTGGCCGCCCGCATTGTCCGCGATGACGGTATGCGGAACGCCTTCGGCCTGCAGTTCGAACGCCGTGAGGCTCGCGCCCTGGTTGCGCGGGCGGGTTTCGTCGACCCAGACGTGAAGATTCACGCCCGCCCGCACGGCCTTGTAGATCGGGGCGAGCGCGGTCCCCCAGTCGACGGCCGCGAGCCAGCCGGCGTTGCAATGCGTGAGAATGTTGAGCCCGCGACCGGCGCTTCGAGCGGCGAGGTCCTTGATGATCGCTGCGCCATGATCGCCGATCGCGGAGCAGGCTGCGATGTCTTCTTCAGCGATCGCCGATGCTTCCGCATAAGCTGCCGCGCGCCGCTCCGAGACCGGCGCAGCAAGCACGACGGCGCGCGAACGGTCGAGCGCCCATCGCAGGTTGGACGCCGTGGGCCGCGTCGCCAGCAGAGCCGCATGAGCGGCTTCGACCGCCGCATCCGAGGCGTCGTCGGAAACCGCCAGCGCCAAACCATAGGCGCCGGTCACGCCGATCAGCGGCGCGCCGCGCACGACCATGTCGGCAATGGCGCGAGCCGTGTCGGAGACGCAAGAAAGCCGCCGTGTGGCGAGGCGGTGGGGCAGCGCGGTCTGGTCGATCACATGGACGCATCGTCCGTCGTCATCGAGCCAGATCGTCCGGTAGTCGCGTCCCTCGATGCGCATTGCGGACTTTCTCTCTTTAATCCGGCGCCGAAATCGGCGGCCGCGCGCTTGTGGCGCATCCCTCCCCGCTTGTAAACGTCAGGAAAGGGAAAGGCGGCAATGCAGGGCGTGTCGACGGCAATGGCGGGCGGAACGATGGCGATCGTCTTCGCCGCGGCGGTTCTGCGCGGCCTGACCGGCTTCGGCTTCGCGCTCGCAGCCGTGCCCATGCTCGGCGTCATCATGCAGCCCGCGCAGGCCGTTCCCGTCTCCATGTGCATCGTGGCGGCCGGCGGCGTCTTCGGAGCGCGCCGCGCGATGACCGCGTGCCACTGGCCCTCCATCCTGCGGATCGCGCTCGCGGCTGCGGCCGTAACGCCTGCCGGCGCGTTCCTGTTGAAGCATATTTCCCCGGAGGCGGCGCGCGTCGCCATTGCGCTCTTCACCATCGCCGCGGTCTTTGGCGTCGCGCGCGCCGGCGCTGCGGGAGCGCCGTTCGGCCCAGTCCGCGCCTTGGCTCTATGGCGTCGTCGCCGGGCTGTTCAACGGGTTGGCCTCTATGCCGGGGCCGCCGGTCGTCGCCTATTTCATGTCCTCGTCGCTCAGCCGCGAGGCGATCCGCGCCTCGATGCTGATCGTCTTCCAGATCACCGTCTGTGTGGGCCTGTCGAGCGCAATCGCCTTTGGGCTCGTTACGCGCGACACGTTGCTGCTCGCGGCGATTTCCCTGCCGGGCTTCTGGATCGGCAACTGGGCCGGGGCGCGCCTGTTCGCGCTCGGCTCCGAGCAGACCTACCGCCGCCTGGCGCTCGCCTGCCTGATTGCAATGGCGGTCGTCAGCGCGGCGCCCGCGCTCGCATCGCTTGTGCGCGCGGCGGCGCCCTGAGGGCTCGGTTACCTCGCCGGAAAATGCTGCTAGTCTTTGCCCGACAAGCGCCTGAAAAGCAGGTCGGGGAGGAAACATGCCGCGCCAGATCATCGATCTGTCCGTACCGTTGCAGAACGACGTCCCAGCCGATCCGCCGGGCCTTCACCCCACGATCGAATATATCGATCACAAGCAGAGCCTGCCGCAGATCCTTCCCTATTTTCCGGGGCTGAAGGCCGACGACCTGCCCGACGGCGAAGGGTGGGCGGTCGAGCGCGTGCAACTCTCCACGCACAATGGCACGCATCTCGACGCGCCCTGGCATTTTCACCCGACGATGAATCGCGGCCAGCGCGCCTGGACCATCGACGAAGTGCCGCTCGAATGGTGTTTCCAGCCGGGCGTCAAACTGGACTTTCGGCATCTGCCCGACGGCTATGTCGCGACAGCCGCCGATGTCGAAGCGGAGCTGAAGCGCATCCGCCACGAATTGCGGCCGCTCGACATCGTGGTGGTCAACACCAGCGCCGGCATGAAATACGGGCAGGCCGACTATGTAACGTCGGGTTGCGGCATGGGCTACGAAGCGACCATGTATCTGCTCGAACGCGGCGTACGATTGACCGGGATCGACGGCTGGAGCTGGGACGCGCCCTTCGTGCATACGGCCAGGAAATTCGCGCAGACGCATGACGCCGGGCTGATCTGGGAGGGCCACAAGGCCGGCCGGCACATTGGCTATTGCCACATCGAGAAGCTGCACAATCTCGAAGTCCTGCCGTCGACCGGCTTCACGGTTTCATGCTTTCCCGTGAAGATCGAACGGGCGTCTGCGGGCTGGACGCGCGCAGTTGCGATCATCGGCTAGGCGCGATCGGCGGGAAGAACGCGCCGGTCGCCACCGAGAAGCCGGCAAGATGGCGGCGCGGAGGGAAAGCTCCAATCCGGCGCGGATCGTCCTGACGCCTCTCGATACCGGTGTTCAAATCAAAGAGTCGCCCCCGGAAGCAATGTATTGAGGCTGCGGGGCGGCGCAGAAAATTTCCAGCGTACGAGGGGGAGGCGGTCAATGGCGGAAGTCACAGGCGGCGAAATCGCTGCACGGATGCTGCTCGCTGAGGGCGTCGAAAAGGTCTTCGGGATCATCGACGGCACCTATTTCGGATTCTATTCGGCGCTGCACCGGCTGGGCATCGAAATCGTCACGCCGCGGCACGAGACCTGCGCCGCGCATATGGCCGGCGCCTATGCGCGGCTGACGGGGCGCCTCGGCGTCTGCATGGCGAGCAACGGGCCAGGCGTCGCAAACCTGCTGCCGGGCCTGGTCGTCGAACAGGCCGAAGGCAACCGCGTGCTGGCGATCACCAGCGCGCGGCGACCCGGCATCATGTATCCCGACCGCGGAGGCGCCTATCAGTGTTTCGACCAGACTGGCGTCATCGGCCGCATGGCCAAATGGAGCGCCGCGGCGTCGTCGTTCGAGCGTGTGCCCGAGCTCATGCGCAAGGCGCTGCGCAAGAGTTTCGAGGGGCGGCCCGGCGTCGTGCATCTCGACATTCCCGAGACCATCATGAACGGGAAATTCAAGTCGAAGGCGGCGATCCTGGCGCCGCAGCAATACCGGGCGACCGCGCCCGCGGCGCCGACGCCCGAGCAGGTCGCGCAAGCCGCGCAGATGCTGATGTCGGCCGATCAGCCGATGATCCACGCCGGCTCCGGCGTCATTCACGCCGCAGCTTTCGAGGCCCTGCGGCGCGTGGCGGAGCTATTGCAGGCGCCGGTGACCACGAGCTGGGCGGCGCGCGGCGTATTGCCCGAGAATTCTCCGCTCGCCGCGCCTATGCCGCATGTGAAACTGAACCATCGCATTCGCAACGAGGCCGACGCCGCATTGATCGTGGGGTCGCGGATCGGAGAGACCGACTGGTGGGGCAAGCCGCCCTACTGGCGTTCGCCCGCGGAGCAGAAGACGGTCCAGATCGATCTGGACGAGGAGATGATCGGGCTCAACAAGCCGGTCGACCTTGCAATCGTCGCCGACGCCCGGCGGACGCTCGAAATGCTGGCCGACGAAATCGAGCGACGCGGCGCGGGACCGGACGTCGGCGCCCGGCTGGAGCGGCGGCGCGCGCGCATCGCCTCCTACGGCAAGGCGATGCAGGAGGATCGCGCCGGCTGGGACAAGGCGCTTTCGGACATGGCGACGCCGATAAATCCAGCGCATATCGGCGCGGTGTGCCGCGAGGTGTTTGCGGAAGATGCGACGCTCGTCGCCGACGGCGGCAACGCGACCATCTGGGCCATGTTCTACCATCCGGTCCTGAAGCCGAACACGGTTCTGTCGACGTTCAAGTTCGGCATGCTCGGCGCCGGCCCCGCGCAGGCGATCGGCGCGGCGGTCGCGCGGCCAGGCAAGCCCGTCTGCTGCATCATCGGCGACGGCGCCATGGGCTTCCATCCGCAGGAGGTGGAGACCGCGGTGCGCAACAAGGCGCAGGTGATCTTCATCGTGCTCTGCGACAAGCAATGGGGCATGGTGAAGATGAACCAGCAGTTCATGCTGCGCCCGTTCAAGACCATGCTGTTCAAGAGCCTCGGGCCTGAAGAGACGATCAAGGCCGACCTCGGGGAGATAAGGTTCGACGACATGGCGCGCAGCATGGGCGCCTATGGCGCGCGCGTCTCGGATCCCCGGCAGTTGAAAGCCACATTGCAGGAGGCGTTGGCGACGGGCGGATGCGCGGTCGTCCACGTCGACGTCGACCCGGTCAAGCACATGTGGGCGCCGGGACTGATCCACTTCAAGAAGATGCACGAGGAACCGAAGGGGTAGAGCGCGTGGGCCGAAAAAGCGGATGCCGGTTTTTCGCGAGTCGCGCGCTCGACAGTATGGAATTGGTCAGCTTTCCTGCATTTGAGCGATCCCGCTCAAATGCAGGCTGATCTGGGGAGCGACCGTGCCCGACATCGATCAGGTTCGCCTCAACTTCAATCCGCAGACGCTGCTGCTTCTCAACTGCGTCCTCGGGCTCGTGATGTTCGGCGTCGCCATCGATCTCAGGAAGGAGGATTTCCTGAAGGCGCTGTCGACGCCGCGCGCGCTCGCCGTAGGCCTGATTGCGCATCATCTTCTCTTTCCGGCGGCGACCTACCTGCTCGTGCTGCTGCTGCAGCCGCGGCCAAGCATCGCGCTCGGCATGATCCTCGTCGCGTCCTGCCCGGCGGGAAACATCTCGAACTTCCTCACGCATTTCGCCAAAGGCGACGCTGCGCTGTCGATTTCGATCAGTTCGGCCTCGACCCTGTTCGCCATCGTCATGACGCCCGCGAATTTCGCGTTCTGGGGCGGCCTCTACGAACCCGCGCAGGCCATCCTGCGTCAGGTGGCGGTCAATCCGCTCGAAATGTTCGAGCACGTCCTGCTGCTGCTCGGACTGCCACTCGCCGCAGGGCTGTTCGTCTCCATGCGATGGCCTCGTTTCGCCGCCCGCGCCCGCCGGCCGATGAGCGTGTTTTCGCTGGTGGCGTTCATGTTGTTCGTCGTCGCGGCGCTCGGCGCGAACTGGCGTTATTTCCTGCTCTATGTCGGAACGGTGGTCGGCGTCGTCTTCGTCCATAACGCCGGCGCGCTTGCGCTCGGCTACGCAATCGCCGGCCTCGTCCGCCTGCCGGAGAGCGCGCGCCGCGCGGTCTCGTTCGAGTGCGGCATCCAGAACTCAGGCCTCGGCCTGATCCTGATCTTCAATTTCTTCGCGGGGCTGGGCGGCATGGCGATTGTCGCGGCGTGGTGGGGCGTCTGGCATATCGTGGCGGGCCTCACCCTCGCCACGTACTGGTCCAGGCGTCCGCCGGATGGAGAAACGGCATGAGCGGTAGAAGCGTCCTCATCACCGGCGCGGGCGGCTACCTCGGCACGCAATTGCTCGCGGCCCTGCAGGAGCGCGGCGGCGAGGTCGGGCGCATCGTCGCCGTGGACGTGCGCGAGATTCCGTCGGAGCGGCGGCTGCCCGGCGTCGACTATTACGTGATGGACGTCCGCTCGCCCGATCTGGCTGCGCTGTTCGTGGCGCAGGCGCCGGAGGTCGTCGTGCATCTGGCCTCGATCGTCACCCCGGGCAAGGACAGCACGCGCGACTTCGAATATTCGGTCGACGTTCTCGGAACGGAAAACGTGCTGAACGCCTGCCTCGCGGCGGGCGTGGCCAAGATCGTCGTCACGTCGAGCGGCGCCGCATACGGCTATCACGCCGACAACCCGGCCTGGATATCCGAGGACTGGCCCGTGCGCGGCAACGAGGCCTTCGCCTATTCGCACCACAAGCGACTGGTCGAGGAAATGCTGGCGCGCTGGCGCAAGGAGCACCCGCAGTTGCGACAGGTCGTGCTGCGGGTCGGCACCATTCTCGGCGCGACCGTGCAGAACCAGATCACCGCGCTGTTCGAAAAGCCGCGACTTCTGGCGATCCGCGGCGCGGACAGCCCATTCGTCTTCATCTGGGACCGCGACGTCGCCGGCGCGATCGTGCATGCCGTCACGAGCGACAAGACGGGCGTCTTCAACGTCGCCGGCGATGGCGCATTGACCGTCGAGGAGATCGCGCGCCGGCTGGGGAAACAGCGCACCGTTCTGCCGGCCTGGCTTCTGCAGGCCGCGCTCGCCGTTCTGAAACCGCTGGGCATGACGCGCTATGGTCCGGAACAGGTCGACTTCCTCCGTTACCGGCCGGTGCTCGACAATCGCGGGTTGAAAGAAGAATTCGGCTACATCCCGCAGAAAACCTCGTCAGAGGCATTCGAAATCTGGCGAACGCGCGCGGGGTCGGCAGGAACCGGTTCATCGCGCGCGCGGCCGTAGGCAAGTTGAACAAGCGGCGTGTTCGCGTTTCAGATCGCTTTGTCTCAGCGCGGCTCTTGCGTTCCAATTAGGCATGGCAATGGGTTTCTCAAATCGTCGGCGTGATGCGATAAACGCGTGCAGCCGTGTCGTGGAAGAGCGCCGCGCGTTCCGCCGCGCTCACGCCCGCCGCCACGCGTTTGAAAGCATTCCACAGGACGGTGTAGGAGCAGCTTCCCTTGTCGACCGGAAAATTGCTTTCAAACATGCACCGCTCGACGCCGAAGGCCGCTATGCAGGTTTCGAACCAGGGGCGCCACGCTTCGGCCAGCGTCTGCGAAGCCGGCGGGTCGTCCTGGCGATGGAACTCATAGCCGGATACGGCCATGCCGAGCCCACCGAGTTTCACGACGACATTCGACGCCTGCGCCATGTCTCGGATCGACGCGCGCCAGAACGCAAAGACCTCGTCGCGCCGCCCTGCATAGGGGCCGACGCCAAGCGGCCCGCCGCAATGGTCGAGCACGATCGTCGTATCAGGAAAAGCGCGCGCGAGCGCAGCGAGTTCGCCGATCTGCGGATGATAGAGCCAGGCGTCGAAACTCAGGCCATAGCGCGAAAGCTGTGCGAATCCGCGGCGGAAGCTTGCGTCCGCCAGCAGACCCGCAGGCGGGTTGGCTGACGATGTACGCACATCCGGCGAAGGATCATGTGCTGTCGCATGCCGAACGCCGCGCAGCCGTCCGCCAGCCACGGCAAGATGGGCGTCGACGACGCGGGCGGTCTCTTCGCCTGACGTCAGATCGATGTGGCAGACGATCGCCGCGTTGCAGCGCGATGGCCCGTACAAGCCGCTATCGGCCATCGCGCCCTGGCCAGCGACGAATTCGGTTTCCCCGACGGGCTTGAGCGCTTCCGGGCCATGCGCGCGATACATCGCGCCGCACTGCACGAAGACGGTGGCCACCACATTGTGCCCGCCCTGATCCGGCGCGCCGATGTCTTCGGAAAGCTCGTCGATCAGGTAGCGCGTACGCGGCCGGCCCCACAGGTGATGATGCGGATCGATGATCGGCAGGCCCGGATCGAGCGCCGCTTCCGTGCGCCGCGCGAGCCAATCCGGTCGCACCGGCAGATGCGACAGACGCAATTCGCCGTATTCTCGCTTATCCATGCGGCCCGCCTGTGCTCGACACTCCTGACGGCGTTTGGTCCATCCACGCCAGAATGCGCGCGCAGGCTTCTCGCGGAAAGGTGTGGCTGAGATCCGGGATCTCGTCAAAAACGACGCGCGCGCCGACGTCTGCGAGCGCGCGTTGCGCTTGGCGCGCAATTGCGATCGGAAACATCCAGTCGTAGGCGCCGTGCGTGACCCGAATGGGGAGGCCATGCAATCGCGCGGGATCGGCCATCTGCGCCAGCATCGGATGGAAGGCTGCCGATACCGGCGCAATGTGGGTGAATGGCGAACCCGGCTCCAACCCCGACACGTAGCAGAACGTGCCGCCATCGCTCATGCCGGTCAGCAGCACACGCGCCGGATCAATCGAGAAGCGCTGGCGCACGCTCGCCAAGATGCGCGCAATGTTCGGCGTATCATCGTCTTCGCCGGCGAGTGGCCAGGTCCGGCCAATGGACGAGGGCGAGATCACGATCGCGCCGTGGGCGCGTGCTGTCGGCAACCAATTCCAGAGAAACGAAAAGCCGTCGCCGCTTCCGCCATGCAAGGCCACGACGAGCGGCCATTCCCGTTGGGGCGTATAATACTCAGGGATATAGAGCGAAAATCCGCCGCGCGTTCCCGGCGCGCCGCCGGAATGGACAACGCCGGAACCTTCCGCATTCGCCGAAGCAAGGCGCGCTTCGATTTCCGCACTCGCGCGCGACGACGGTTCAAGAAAGAACCGGCTGACCGGCGGCAGGCCGCGCGCCAGCGGATAGAGCGCGTCGAGCGCTTGCGGCGGGTTGCGCAGGGCGCGCAGCACACCGCGAACGCTCTCTGGTTCGTTCGGCAAGGCGCGGAGACTGTCATAGGCCGCGAGCGTGGCGTTACTCGCGCGCTCCATGCGATCGCGCAAGTCGGCGAACTGTTGTGGCCAGTTCCGCAGCCCTTTATGCGCCTCGCGCAGCGCCGCGTCGGGTGCGCCAATGCGCGCGAGCGTTTCGCCAAAGGTCGCAGGATCGAGCCGCCGGGCAAAGAAGGCGAGGGCATCGAGCGAATCGAGCAGGGGCGGCAGCAGCGCCGTCAGATCGTCGATCGCCTGTTCGTTCGGATCGGTCATGCGAACGTCCCCAAATCTCGCCTGCGGAGCGTCAGCCCGTGATTGGGCAAATCTACACGAGAATCGCCTGCCAGACCTCTGCGGCGCTGAGAGCGGTCGCCATGCTCGCGACGCGGCTATGTGGAAGTGCGCCATCCCGGTATGAAGGCGGCATTTAGCATAGCTCGCCAGAATGTCGGCAATCTGATCGCAGCTCGACGTACGCGCATGATGCTGACTGGATTGGCGCTCAAATCTTCAAGCGCGCCCACCAGCCGTTGCCGATACGCGAGCGCCTGACTGATCGAATCCACCTGGTCGTCATGTTTGGCGGCTGGAAAAGCGAACAGTTCGGCTTCGAGGCCGGCGAGCCAGGTAGCGGCAGGCTGTCGTGCTCGGGTCGGATTCCGATCGCCGGCAAACCTTCGCGCTTGAGTTCCGGGATCAGCGCCGTTCCTGTGCCCGCGTCTTCTACGAGGATCGCTGTCGGCTCGAGCCGGCGTGCATGGGCGACGGCTCTCGCATTGAGGCGCGGCTGCTCGGAAGCGTCGCGGCCTCAGGCGCGCTCACGCGCCAACTGCTCGGCGAGCCTTGATCGCAGGTCGCGCCGTAATATCTTTCCTGCCGGACTGAGCGGCATTTCGTTCGTCACCTCCAGACGCTCGGGCAATTTGAAGCGCGCAATCCCGCGGTTTTCGAGAAACGTCGTCAGCTGCTCGAGAGTCAGGGTATGATCGTCGCGCAGCACGACGACCGCGCACGCCTTTTCCGTGTAGACCTCGTCGGGGATGGCGACGACGCAGGCTGTTTCGATCGCCGGATGCGCGAGCAGATGGTTCTCGACCTCCTCGCAACTGATCTTTTCGCCGCCACGATTGATGAGATCCTTGATCCGGCCCTGCACGTAGAGGTGTCCATCGATCCGCACGACGACATCGCCGCTGCGGTAGAAGCCGTCGGCCGTAAACGCGGTCGCGTTGATCTGCGGGGCCTTGTAGTAGCCGCGGATCGTGTAAGGCCCGCGGACCAGCAGCTCGCCCGCGCTTCCATCGGGAAGGTCCTCGTCGGACGGGCCGACGATGCGGATCTCGTCGAAATCGGAGACCGGTCGTCCCGAGCTGTTCAGGCGCAACGCCTCCGCATCCGTGAGGCGCGTCGTGCAGAGCAAGCCCTCCGCCATTCCGAAGCTTTCCTGATAGATGCAGCCGAACCGCTGTTCGACGCGCCGACGCAATTCGGGCGCGAGCCGCGAGCCGCCGCACATGAACACCCTCAGCGAGCCGAGATCACAACGGTCCGCTAGCTCGCTTCCGAGCCACTTGGTCACGAGCGGACCGGCGGAGGCGACGACGGTGACGCGCTCTCGCTCGATCAGGGGAAAGACCGCGTCAGCGGCCGTGGCGGCAGAAAGTACGACCGTGGCGCCGTTCGCCAGCGCCCCCAGGACGCCCGGCGCCCCCAGCGTGAAATTGTGGGCCATCGGCAGGACGGCGAGAAACACTGTGTCGCCCCCGAAACCCACGGTCCTCGCGTTCTGCATCACCCCATACAGATAGTCGGCGTGGGTGCGCGGAATGAGTTTGGGAAGGCCCGTCGTGCCGCCCGAAAGAAGCATCAGCGCGACTTCTTCGGATGACGGCAGCGCGCATTTGTCATGAGACAGCGGCGCAAACACTCCGGTTTGTCTGTCGAGGGCGCGCAGGCTGATCTGTCCCGCCGACGGTTCGCCCGCCACGAGCGTCAGGCGCAGGTCCGGGCAGCGCGACGCAACGTTGCGCGCCATCGCACGATAGTCGAAACCCTTGAGCTCATCGGGCGTCATCAACGCGACTGCGCCGCTGCTGCGGACGAAATGCTCGATCTCGGTATGGCGGTGCGCCGGCAGAGCCATCACGGGTATAGCGCCGATGCGCATCAACGCGAGGAAGCTCTCGACGAATTCGATGCCGTTGCCGAGCTGGAACACCACGCGGTCGAGGGGGCGCAGGCCGAGGGCGAAGAGGCGCGCGGCGAGCGTTTCTACTGCGGCGACCAGTTCCGCATAGCTGCGCCTGTCGTCATTCTCGATCAGCGCGATCTTGTCTGGATTGTCCGCCGCCGCAGCGCAGACCGCCTCGAACAGCGACTGCTGTCCCCAGCATCCGACCTGCCGGTAGCGACGCGCCGCGTCTTCAGGCCAGGGGATACACCCTTCGAGCATTGCCTACCCTCCGCTGGTGCGCGAATTCGACGACGTCGGCTCCTCGCGCGCGTTTGCGCTACGAAAGGTAATCGGGCGCAGGCACCTCGACCTGCGCCGAAAGCGCGCCGGCGCTCGCGCGGCCATCGGCAGCGCGGGCGCGAACCTGGTAGGTGTACCGACGTCCTCCCAATACGGTCTTGTCGGTCCAGTTGGTGAGTTTGGTCGCCTCCACGAGTTGCGCGGGATCGGAGCCGATCGAACGATAGACGTCGAACAAGGCCGCGCCCGGCGTCTTCTTCCAGCGCAGGGTTACCTGCGAACCCGTGGCGGTTGCGGAAATCTCGTCCGAACCTGCAAATTCCGGCGCGGCACCGGCGTGGTCGCGGGGCGCCTGCAGCGCGCCTTGCGGCCAGAGATTGCAGATCACCGGCTTGTGCGCGCCGTCGAGTTGCTTGCAGACGTTGCAATAGTCGCATTGCACGATGTCGGCGTTTCGGCCGCTCCTGACCTTGTTGGGCCAGGCGGGATCGGCAAGCAGACCGCGCGCGATGCCGACGATATCGGCGCTTCCGGAAGCAAGCGTTCGCTCGGCGTCCTGCGGATCGGCGAGCTTTCCGGCGATCGCGACGGGGGTCGTGAAACCGTGCGCGAGCAGATGCGCCTTGATTTCCGTCGCCAGATTGACGTGCAGCGCACGCGGCAGCCAGGCGCCGGGCATGCAGCGGTCGCCGGAATAGCCGGAATAGGGAAACAGTACTTGCCCCGGCGTGTGAACGGCGTCCTCGAACTTGCCGCCGACCGACAATGACAGATAGTCGAAGCCGAGTTCGGCGAAGCGCTGGGCGATCAGTTTCGACTCGTCCACCGTGTAGCCGTTCTTGATGAATTCCTCGGCGTTGAACCGGACACAAACGGGGAAATCGCGTCCCACCCGCCGGCGAACGCTCTGCATGACCCGGCCGATCAGCCGCAGGCGGCCCTCCAGCGTCGTGCCGCCGTATTCGTCGTCGCGCGGATTGGCGCGCGACAGGAACGACGAGAGCGTGTAGGCGTGCGCCGAGTGCAGTTCCAGGCCGTCAAAGCCGGCCTCGCGCGCACGGCCGGCGGCGGCGCCGAACTGGTCGATGATCTCCTCGATCTGCGTCGTGGTCAGCGCGTCGATCGTCTGGCGCCAGCCGGTCTTGGCCACCTTCATGAAGTGAATGATCTGCGGAACGACCTTGGAGTTCGACGTATCATGAATCCGCTTCGCCAGCGTGCTCAGGCCGGGCACGAACTCGTCGGCGCTGATGCGCAGCAACGAGCCCGACTTGTTGCTGTGGATGGCCATCGCTTCCACGATGATCAGCCCGACCCCGCCCTCCGCGTAGGCGGAATATCTGTCGATGACGTCCTGATTGACCATGCCGTCTTCACGGCAGAGATGCGTCACCATCGCCGGGACCATGATCCGGTTGGGGATGGTCATGCCGTTGATTGTCAGCGGCTCGAACAGTTTCATGGGCTGCCTCCCCTCCGGCGCGCGCGGCGACGTCCGAGACGATCGCCTTCCACGCGCGTCGTCCTCATTTTTCAACGCGTCACCAAGACGAAGTCAGGGCTCTATATTCTGTAAAGCATATGAATCGAATGGCATATATTTGAAATTCGAATAATCTTTTTATATCCGTAAGCTGCGTTGAAAACTGAACTCCGGCGACATTGGACGGGGCCGACTCAGGTCCTTGGCGCGGTCACGCGCGCGGCGGATCCCGACTGCAAGACTTTCGAGATCAGCGACCGCAGCCACTGATTTCCGAGATCGTTGTGATAACGCGCGTGCCAGTGCTGCTTGATCGAATAGCGCGGCAAAGGCATCGGCGTGCGGAACACCCGAAACCGGCCGTGACCCTGCAGCACGTCGGCGAGGCGCTTCGGGATTGTGACGATGAGGTCGGTGCCTTCGACGATGAAGGCGACGCCGACATAGTTCGGCACGCGCAACGCGACGCGCCGCACGATGCCCTGCCGGGCGAGTTCGCGCTCCACGACCGCATGCCCCGGGCCGGCGCCGATCACGATCGCATGCGCTTCCGTTTGGAATTGCCGCAGCGTAAGCGACTTGCCGATGCGAGGATGGTCCGCCGAGACCATGCAGACGTAGTGTTGGCCGAACATCGTTTGTTGGAAGAAGCCCGCCTCGAGTTGCGGCAGGAAGCCAAGCGCCAGATCCGCCGCCCCCAACTCGAGCAGATCAGGCGTGTCGTCGGACAGAGGCGCAATGTCGATTTCGACCCTCGGAGCGGAAGACCGAATCTCCGCCCACAGGCGCGGCAGCAGCACCAACTGACTGATATCGCTCATGCGGATGCGGAAGGTGCGCCGCGCCGTCTCCGGATCGAACGACGATTTGTGCCCGAGCGCCACGCCGATAGCCTCGAGCGCGTTGCGCATCGGCTGGATGAGCGCCTGTCCTGTCGGCGTCGGCTCCATGCCCTTGCTCGTGCGCACAAATAGCGGATCGCCAAAACGCTCACGCAGGCGCGCCAGCGCAATGCTGACGGCAGGCTGCCCAATTCCGAGAGCCTCGGCCGCACGGCTGACAGAACGTGTCCTGAATATCTCTTCGAAGACTTCGAGATGGCGCAGATCGATGTCATGCATCGGACATCCTATTCGCAATTCGAATAACAATGCCAATTCTATTCATCGGATCAGAATATTCATACCCCTTGTTCCGACGGCATTCCAAAGGGTCCGAGAGCGGACATCCGAACGGATCGGAGGGGCGGATTGCGATGCCGCATTCTGCGCGAACGCATTTCGTTGACGCCGGTCATAGGCCGGCGACCAAATCCGCCGGCATTCTGACGCTATCGCTGCTCCGTATGCGCGGAGGTTTTGCCATGTCGCCAAGATCGGACGGTCTCGTCGATCGTCACGAGTGCGCAAAAACAAGTCGGTCTGCGGCGCCATGTGGGGCCGTAAATCGTACAGCGGGAGGCCTATGGGAATGCACCGAACGAGGCGGAGCCGCCACGCCGACGCCCAGATGGCTGTTGCACAATCGCTCGCGGGCCACGCGATCCTGCGGCTTGCCGCCTTGCGGCAGGCGGATGCGGCCTGATTGCATTCGCAACCGCGCGCGACCCGGCTCGTGTTCACCGGTAGCGCTTCCGCTCGCCATGCGAAGAATGCGACTGCCTCCGTCAGCCGGGATTCGCAATTATCGTATTGACTATACCACTTTATGGCTCTTAAGTGGCATTGATTATGCCACTATGAGCCGGGAGCCCGAGAATGAGCGCCACCATTCAATCCGACTTCGCAAACCGCACACTGGCCGACATCGCATCGACCCTGCCGGGCGCAACGGCGCTCTTCCGCGCCGAAAAACTCGATTTTTGCTGTGGTGGACGGGTGTCGCTGGTCGCGGCCATGGCGGAGAAGCAGAAGGACCCTGCGCCGCTCATCTCCAGGCTCGAGGCGCTGGCCGAAACCGCAGCGCCGAGCGATCAACCTGAAGACGTCGATGGCCTCATCGACCTCATCCTCGAGCGGTACCACGCGACTCATCGCCGCGAGATTCCCGAACTCGTGAAGCTCGCGCGCCGCGTCGAAGCCGTTCATCGCGACAATCCCGACGTGCCGGCGGGCCTTGCCGACCTTCTCGAGCACATCGGGTCGGAACTCGTATCCCACATGCGAAAGGAAGAGGATATCCTCTTTCCGATGATGCGCTCAGGCGGCCACCCGTCGATCACCGGACCGATCGCCGTCATGCTCTCCGAACATGACGATCATGGCGAAAACCTCCGCAAGCTCGAAGCTCTCACGAACGATTTCGAGCCGCCCGTCGGCGCCTGCACCACATGGCGCGCGCTCCTCGCGGGCGCCCGCAAGCTCACCGACGATGTGATGGAGCACATCCATATCGAAAACAACAAGTTGTTCCCGCAATTCATGTGATCGCTGGAGATACGGCGGCTCCAGGGGTCATGCCGACTCCCTGGACCGTCGCTTCGCGCCCGGCTCCTTGTCGGTGGATGTCGACTTCACCAGAGCGGCGTACCATCCGCCTTTCGCGCAATCGGCGAGCGTGTGGCTATCGAGGCTCTCGTAGAATGCGTCGCGCGCGACGCGAAGCATGGCGCGCAGCCGGCAACTCGGATCGATTGCGCAACATCCGCCGTCTTCGCGAAAACATTCGACGAGGGGCTGATCGTCCTCGAGCTTTCTCACCAGCCAACCAAGTCTGACAGTATCGAGCGGCTTTGCGAGCGACACGCCGCCGCCGGCCCCGCGCACCGCGCGCAAGATGCCGAGCCCCGACAATTCCTGGACGATCTTGTGCAGGTGGTTGCGCGACAGGCCGCCCAGCTGGGTCGCGATCATCTCGACGTTGAGATTGCGGCCGGGCTCCTGCCGGCCAAGCAGCATGAGAACGCGGAGGGCGATGTCGGTGGAGGCCAGAAGTTTCATATGCAGTCCGTTGTGGCATTGACAATACCACAATCCGGGCGCAATAAAACTGGCATTGCGAATACCACAACGAGCCGCCGACCGACCTGACCACGGGGGTAACGGAGCTCGCGCGCCATGAGGTCGCCGATGCTGCACAGCCCCCTTGTAGACGGTCGGCCCAGGGAAACTGCGGGCCTGAAGCCGAAGAAGGTGACGCTCGACATCAGCCACGCCCGTTCGCGCGCGCGCGGCATCGCAGGCAATGCCAGTCCCGTCGTTCCACAATCGGTGAAAGGCCGTATCCGTCGCATCAAATGGGCGATGCTCTGGCTTTGCCTCGCCACTTACTACCTGCTGCCGTTCCTGCGCTGGGATCGCGGCGCCGGCGCGCCTGACCAGGCAGTCCTGCTCGATTTCGAACACGGCCGGCTCTACGCCTTCTTCGTCGAGATCTGGCCGCAGGATCTTTACTACATCACTGGCCTGTTGGTGCTGGCGGCGGCGATCCTCATTCTCGCCAACGCTGTTGCGGGGCGCATCTGGTGCGGCTTCGCCTGCCCGCAGACTGTTTGGACCGACCTGTTCATGACGGTCGAGCGCTGGATCGAAGGGGACAGGCGCGAGCGCCTGAAGAAGATCGGCGCGCCGCTCTCCGCACGTCGCGCGCTCGAAATCGGCGCTCAAACATGCCGCCTGGATCGCGATCGCGATCGCCACCGGCGGCGCGCTCGTTTTCTACTTTACCGATGCGCCGACGCTCCTGCGGCAGTTCGCGCACGGCGAGGCTTCGCTGTTCGCCTGGGTCTGGGTTTTGATCTTCGCCGGGACGACCTACGGTCTCGCGGGATTTGCACGCGAGCAGGTCTGCACCTTCATGTGCCCGTGGCCGCGGCTGCAGGGCGCGATCTGGGACCCTGAAGCCTTCACCGTCAATTACCGCGACTACCGCGGCGAAGCGCGCATGTCCGCCAAGAAGGCCGCCGAGTTTCGCGCGAAGGGCGAAAGCGCCGGCGATTGCGTCGACTGCAATCAATGCGTCGCCGTCTGTCCGATCGGTATCGACATCAGGGAGGGGCCGAACTTCGCCTGCATCAATTGCGGCCTCTGCGTCGACGCCTGCGACAGCGTCATGAAAAAGCTCGACCGCCCGCGCGGGCTGATCGACTACGAGACCTGGAGCAACATCGAACGTGGGCGTCGCGGCGAGCCTCGCGTGTCTCGCCTCGTGCGACCGAAGACGGTCGCGGCGGCCGCCGTTTGCGTCGCGCTCGCGGGCGGCATGGCGACGGCCTTTGCGTTCCGTTCGGACGGCGCCATGTCGATCGAGCATGACCGCAACCCGCGCGTCGTCAAGCTGTCCGACGGCTCGGCGCGCAACGCCTACACAGTCAAGCTCTTCAACAAGTCGAGCGCGCGGCACGCCTATCGCCTGAGCGCCGAGGGCCTCGCTGCTCGGCTCGAGATCATTGGCGCGGAGCCCGGCGGAACGATCGCCGTCGCTCCCGACAGTTCCGTCACCGCGCGCGTCACGCTCACCATGGATCAGCCACGCGAAGCCGACATCCGTTTCGTCGCCGAAGAGACGGCCGGCAAGGAGCGGTTCACCGCGGCCGATCGCTTTGTCGTCAACTGAGGAATCCTCGCCATGGCGCCGATCCCGCGTCTCAAGGCCTATGCCGGCCCCGCCATTCTGAGCTACGGCTTCCGACCGTTCTTCTTTTGTGGCGCGATATTCGCGGCGCTTGCGATCGCACTGTGGCTTCCGCAGTTCTTCGGCGAACTGTCGCTGCCCAACGTCTTCGCGCCGCCTGTCTGGCATGCGCATGAAATGCTGTTTGGCTTCGCGCCGGCGATTGTCACGGGCTTTCTCCTGACGGCGATACCGAACTGGACCGGCCGGCTTCCGTTGCAGGGCGCCCCGCTGCTGGCGCTGCTGGCGCCCTGGCTTGGCGGCCGGATTGCGGTAGCCGCCTCCGGCGCCATCGGCTGGGCGCCGACGATGGTCCTCGATTGCGCCTATCTCTTTATTCTCGGTCTCGTGATCGCGCGCGAAATCGTCGCCGGCAAGAACTGGCGCAATCTGAAAGTTCTGACGATCGTCGCGCTATTGTTCGTCGCCAACCTCGCTTTCCACATCGAGGCGCATGCGACGGGCGCGGCGAATTATTCCGAGCGCGGCGCGATCGCCGCGATCATCGCGCTCGTCATGCTGGTTGGCGGGCGCATCACGCCGAGTTTCACCCGCAACTGGCTCGTGCGCGAAAATCCGGGCCGGCTGCCGGCCTCGTCGGACAGGCTGGATACGATTCTCGTCGCCATCGCCGTTGCAGCGTTGGCCGCATGGATCGTCGCGCCCTTCGCCGCGACCGCCGGGGCGGTCATGCTCGCTGCGGCCGCCGCCCAGATGATACGGCTGGCGCGTTGGGCGGGCTGGCGCGCGTGGCGCGATCCGCTGGTCCTGGTCCTGCACGTCGCCTATCTGTTCATCCCGGTCGGCTTCGTGCTCCATGCGTGCGCGGTCTTCCATCCCGAATTCGCGCCGCCGAGCGCCGGCATTCATGTCTGGACGATCGGCGCCATCGGCGGAATGATCCTGGCGGTCATGACGCGCGCGACGCTCGGACATACGGGACGGGCGCTGAAAGCGTCGCGGGCGACCGTCGTCATCTACGTCGCGCTCGCGCTGGCCGCTGTCTCACGTGTCGCGGCCGCGATGGACCCGCAGCGATCGAGCGAACTGCTGCATCTCGCCGCTGCTGGCTGGATCGTCGCATTTGCAGGATTTGCCGCGATCTACGGGCCCTATCTGACAAGGGCGCGCAGCAAGTCCACATAGACCATCAACCAAATGCAGGGCTTACGTCGCTGACGATCCCGTTATCTGGTCTTCGTGTGAGCGAAATCAAACAGCGGCCCCATGTGCCTATGCTTTGCGCCCTAGGTAGTTTTTCGACGCTCGGCCCAAGTCCAGGCCGGCGACAAAATCGAGACAGTCGCAAACATCGAGTCGATCGTTCGAATGATTGGCCAGAAGGCGCGGTCCGGCGAACAGCGCGCAGCGGATGTATACCGAAATCCACCTGCGCCTCACCGCAACCGACGATGCAGCGGCCGCGGATGACGATTTGAAGCCTGTAGACATGGGTGCCCCGAACGACGACATCGTCCGGCGCATGCTGTCCTGCTTCCACCACCTGCGGTCGGACCGAGGCGAGAGCCTTGAACGCTCCCGATCGCACTTCACTGGTGATCCGGATTCTCCTGATTGGGTATTGCTTCGGCATCCGGTCCGAACGGCGCCTGTGCGAGGACGTGGATATTAACCTCGCCTACCGCTGGTTCTGCCGCCTCGGTCTCGAAGGCTACATTCGAACCCAGGGCCCTCTGATTAAGAGTCAGATGCTGCCATCGGAGCAATTGGTTTCGTTGCCCGACTAACAACGGCCCTCCATCCCTGTCTATGGTTGTCCACAAACGGCCTATTTCGCGAATATTTCACGATTAGTCGCATGTCTGGCTAAGTCATTGATTTTATGGCGCACCCGAAGGGACGAAATTGCGAACACGTTTGCCATTGAAATATTGTTATGATCAGCGGTTCATGGTTGCGGGGAGATCGCCAGATGCGACTCCTAACAGCTTTCATCCTGCGATGAACGCGCCAGGAGACAAGATGCCCAACCCGCAACCGCCAATTGACTTCTGTTCGGCCGGAATGCGCCCGTAGCGGCAAATCGCTCGCGCGCTCCGGGATCGCTTCGTTTCGATCCACGCCCCTGCGCGAGGAGCGACCCGCGACGAGCGATTCTCCGCCGTCCCACTCGGAGTTTCGATCCACGCGCCCGTGAGGGCGCGACGTAGGTCGCGCCGGCGCAGATGCGGGCGGTGTCGGGATTGTTTCGATCCACGCGCCCGTGAGGGCGCGACGCCGCGACGTCGGGCGCGACGAAGTTGTTCGCCTGAAGCCAAGCGAGCATTTTAGTTTCGATCCACGCGCCCGTGAGGGCGCGACACTGAGCTCCGCCCGCCGACAAGTTCGCTCGACTATCGAGGTTTCGATCCACGCGCCCGTGAGGGCGCGACCCTTGGTCAGCAGGCGCAGCGTCAGCAGCTTCATTGTTTCGATCCACGCGCCCGTGAGGGCGCGACTGCGCGCCGATCGCTCGAAGATCTTGTCGAGATGCTTGTTTCGATCCACGCGCCCGTGAGGGCGCGACACATGACGGTCGAGCAGGCGCTGCAGTTTGCCGAGTTTCGATCCACGCGCCCGTGAGGGCGCGACTCGGTCACGCGCGCTCGTCTGCCGCGCGGGCGATGTTTCGATCCACGCGCCCGTGAGGGCGCGACCGCGCGGCGCTTGATGCGGACTGTGTTCGACATTTAGTTTCGATCCACGCGCCCGTGAGGGCGCGACGTGGGATGGCAGAACGTCTCGCAAGACCAAGGGGTTTCGATCCACGCGCCCGTGAGGGCGCGACCTCGACGGCATCGAGACGCTCGCGCCGATCTCCGATGTTTCGATCCACGCGCCCGTGAGGGCGCGACCGCGATCCGCCGCTCGACGCTGCCGCCGCTGCTGATGGTTTCGATCCACGCGCCCGTGAGGGCGCGACCAGCGACCATGGTCCGGCTATGTCAGCCTGGAGATGAGTTTCGATCCACGCGCCCGTGAGGGCGCGACAGCAGCCGCAGGCGCGCTGCGGTCAACATGTCCGGTTTCGATCCACGCGCCCGTGAGGGCGCGACGCTGCCGCTTTCGATCGGCGCGCCGATCAGTCGCAAGAGTTTCGATCCACGCGCCCGTGAGGGCGCGACCGTCGCGATCCGTCATCGATGGCCTGGTCGCATGGCGTTTCGATCCACGCGCCCGTGAGGGCGCGACCTACCGGCGTCGGCAAGACCATGGCACATGGATCGCGTTTCGATCCACGCGCCCGTGAGGGCGCGACGTCGGACATGCGTCCGATTGCCATTCAGCTTGAACGGTTTCGATCCACGCGCCCGTGAGGGCGCGACCCTGGCACGGACTGGACGCGCTCCAGCGTCGAGCGGTTTCGATCCACGCGCCCGTGAGGGCGCGACCGATCGCTGCACGCCGTAGATCGACTATCGCCGGTGTTTCGATCCACGCGCCCGTGAGGGCGCGACGCTGAGCGCATGCGCCGAGATCGTCGCTGCAGCTCGTTTCGATCCACGCGCCCGTGAGGGCGCGACGCCGATCGCTAACGGCCTGATGAGCTCGCGGGCGATCGTTTCGATCCACGCGCCCGTGAGGGCGCGACCTCGAGCATGTTGGTGCGCTGGTGCACGCTCGACAGCAGTTTCGATCCACGCGCCCGTGAGGGCGCGACGCCGACAGCGCGATTCGCATCGTCGGCTTGATCGATGTTTCGATCCACGCGCCCGTGAGGGCGCGACCTGGCATGCCTGCACTGACGCCTGCGGCTTCCGCAGTGTTTCGATCCACGCGCCCGTGAGGGCGCGACCTGCCGGCGGCTGCGCAGCGCGCGCCGGCAGCATGTTTCGATCCACGCGCCCGTGAGGGCGCGACCTGCAGCTCATGGTGCGTGCGCGTGCGAGACGAGGTTTCGATCCACGCGCCCGTGAGGGCGCGACGCAGACGCGCGCAGTCGAGCGCGACCGACGCTGCATTGGTTTCGATCCACGCGCCCGTGAGGGCGCGACGCCACGCCGCGCAGACGCGCGAGCCGTCCATTGCATGTTTCGATCCACGCGCCCGTGAGGGCGCGACCGCCGCATCATCGGAGCGCGGCATCGTCGCACGGAGGTTTCGATCCACGCGCCCGTGAGGGCGCGACTCGGCATGGATCGCCGAGCGCGTCAGGCGCGCGACCATTGTTTCGATCCACGCGCCCGTGAGGGCGCGACGTCGCGTGTCGCCGCGCCGAGACACCGCCGCGTCATCGTTTCGATCCACGCGCCCGTGAGGGCGCGACCGGCGTCGCGGCCGTGCGCGCCAGGGCGTCGCCAGGTTGTTTCGATCCACGCGCCCGTGAGGGCGCGACGCCGCGCGATCGAGGATCGCGTTGAGCCATAGCGGTTTCGATCCACGCGCCCGTGAGGGCGCGACCGTCGACAGTCGGGCATGATCGCGCGCCCGAATAAGTTTCGATCCACGCGCCCGTGAGGGCGCGACCTGCAAGCCGACTGCATCAGTCGCCGACGCAACAGCAAGGTTTCGATCCACGCGCCCGTGAGGGCGCGACACACGAATTGCGCGCCGCCGGTGTGTCATTCGGCCTGCAATATTGACCCCCTAAGCCGGGGGTTCGGCGTCCAAAATTGACCCCCTAGTGTTGGTCTGTTGCCCTGCCTGCTTCGTAATAAAGCAGGTGGTCGGAGATGCTGATCGTGGAGACGATTGCCCGGATACGGCGCGAGCATTTCATCAGGGGCAAGACGATCAAGGAGATCGCCCGGGACCTGAAGGTATCTCGGAACACGGTGCGGAAGGTGCTGAGGTCGGGCGCGACTTCGTCCGAGTATGAACGCGTTGTCCAGCCGCGTCCGAAGCTGGGACGATGGGCAGCAGAGCTGGACGGGTTGTTGGCGGCCAATGCGACCAAGGCCGCTCGCGAGCAGCTGACGCTGATCCGGATCTTCGAAGAGCTGCGCGGCCGCGGTTACGACGGTGGTTACGATGCCGTGCGGCGTTACGCCAGACGATGGAGTACTGACCGTGGACAATCGTCGTCGGCAAGTGACGATGCCGGAGCACCTGGGCGATCTCGAAGAGTGGCGCACCGGCCCGGCGCATCGAGGTGGCAGCAGCGTGTCGCAGCCGATGCGCTCCGATGCGGGGCACCCCGACACGGTCACATGCCCGAGCGACCACCTCCCTCACCGCGCTCCCCGAGACCCCGACATAAGGGGCCCTTGCGTGGAGGAACAGACTGCGACAATCACCGTGGCGACGTCCGCGCGCGCAGTAGTCGGCGATGGCCTGTCCCACGTCAACGGGCAACGGCAGCCGATCGCGTCGATTGCCCTTGCCGGTCACGACAAGCTCACCCGCCCGCCAGTCGATGTCATCAACACCGAGCGCAGCCACCTCGCCTGCCCGCAACCCCAACCGGGCCAGCACAGTCAGGATCGCGAAGTCGCGACGCCCCGAACCGGTCCGCCGGTCACAGCTCGCCAAGAGTTGGGCGACCTGTGCTGATTCGACAGCGCGACACAACAGACCCCCATCACGCCAACCGGTAGCCGCAGGCACCGCCGTAGCCAAACACGTGGCCATGAAGCCCTGTAGGTGCAAGAACCTCAGGAACGCCCGGAGTCCGGTCGCGACGTTGCTGAGCGACCCGGCACTACGACTATTCGCCTCGCTCACCATGAACCCGATCACATCGCCAGCACGAAGATCGGACACGGTCGAGCGCCCCTCACCTGAACCACACAGCCGAGTTGTTGACAAGAACAGCTCGGCGACGCACCGGTAGTTGCCCACCGTGTTCTCAGCCAGGCCACGCTCATCACGCAAGTAGCCGACGAACTCCTCCATCAGTTGCGAGAACGGACCAGTCGACGCCAGCAACGCCGGTGGCGGCACCACCCCCACCTCACGAAGATAACTCAGCAGCGGGCTCAGCCCGCCCAGGCTGAGTTGTTGGTGCAACCGGCCCTGCGAGCGACGATGATCCAAGAACTCGTCAACCCGGGCCGCTGTCAGACCCTCCGGGCCCCGATTGTGATCGTCCAGCCAGCAGCTCAGATGCTCCATCAACTGAAGATGGCCCGCAGCCGGGCTCGACGAGTATCCCAACCGGGACAACTCCTGGCGGAATCCAACCGCATAGGGCTGAAGCGGGCCCGCGACACGCACACGAGTCGGTGACGGCATGTTCATGATCGTTCTCCTCCCGCCGGAACACCATGTTCCAGCGACAAGAAGCGTCCCTCAGTTCCTCACGATTATGCCGAGCAGACCCGCCACGACCACCGGTGATACCAGGGCGAAACCAACAGCCGAGACCGCTACTCGACATAATCGTCTACTCGACATAATCATCGCATCCGGCTCTCCATGTGTTCACGCCGCTGGTGCGGGCGTGGTGGTCGTCTCGCTTGCCCATGGTGACGGGATCTTGGTGCCCCGATACCGGTAACGCTCAACAGCGAACCGGGATGGTCGGAACATTTCGATCCCGTCGTCGGCGATCTCCCAGCCTGGGAGGTGCCGTCTCACAAGGGTGCCCATGTTCAGTTTCGGGTGCCGTTTCCGGAGCCAGCCAACGATCCGCCAAAAGGCGTAATGATCGAGATAGCTGAAAGTCCGTTTCGACACTCCGTACCTGAAATATGTACACCAGCCCCGCAGGACCGGGTTTAACCGGGCCAGCAGGTCACCAAGCGTTCGGTGAAGGTTGCGGCGGGTCAGCGATCTGATCTTGCCGACGATCGAAGCCAGAGACTTCTTCGACGGGTAGGTGTAGATTGCTTTCTTGCCGGTCCGGCTTGGTTGGTCTCGCCGCTGGATGTGCCAGCCCAAAAAGTCGAACCCATCATCAATGTGGCAGACCCTCGTCTTCTCTTCCGACAGGCGCAAACCCATCGGAGCGAGCACCGTTGCTACTTCGCCCCATAGCGCCTCGGCATGGTCGCGTGTGCCGTTGACCATGACCACGAAATCGTCCGCATAACGAACAATTTTCATGGTCGAGCCACCGGCGCGACGATGCCTCTGACGTGCCCCCGCTGAGCCGAGTGCTTCCCATTTCTGGGTGAAGTGCTCGTCCAGCACGGACAGGGCGATGTTGGCCAGCAGCGGTGAGAGGATGCCACCTTGTGGGGTGCCGGTGATCGTCGCCTTCGCGCTGCCGTCCTCGGAGAGGACACCAGCTTTCAGGAACGCCTTCACCAGGCCCAGAACCCGTTTGTCTCCGATGCGGTCTCGCAAACGACCCATGAGGGCGGTGTGGTCGATCTCATCGAAGCACGCCTTGATATCTGCCTCGAACACCCAATGATAATTCCTGTTGGGTGACCCAAGGTGATGAATCTCAGCGATAGCGTCCTGGGCTCGGCGCTTCGGACGGAAACCATACGAACATGGTTTGAAATCCGCCTCGAAGATCGGCTCGAGCACCAGCTTCAACGAGGCCTGAACGACCCGGTCTGCGACAGTCGGGATCCCCAGACGTCGGACTTTGCCCGACGCTTTGGGGATCGTCTTCTCCCGCACCCGTTGAGGCACAAACCGGCGGGCCTTCAGGTCTTCCCTGAGGCCCGTCAGCAGCTTCTCAACACCGAACACGATCGAGGCAGGTTTCACCCCGTCGACTCCGGCGGTTCGTCCACCCTTGTTGCCCCGAACCCGACGCCATGCAACAACAAGGAACGCCGGGTCATAGACGAGGTTGAACACATCATCGAAACGACGGCCACGATCGGCCATCGCCCATTGGTGCAGCTTCTGTTGCATCACGAGTACCCGATACTCGGCCTCATAGAGGTCGGGGAACGGTTCGCCGGTATTCACCAGCGGGCTTCTCGATCAGCGTCAATGCTGCGAACACACTGGGCCCCTTCGCCATGCGACCGGCTTTCCCGGCCTCGGACTACTACGGGCCCTCCGTCCCATCCCGCCGGCATCAGCCGGCAACGGGCCTTCCCTGAACGTTCTGGCTGGCTGCCGGAACGAACGGGGACCAACAGGATGGTTCCCACGTTCACCTTTGAACCCTTTGACGGGGTCGGCGTCCAACTATGCCCCTGCAACATCGCTGTGGTTACGCCGCAGGCATTCACCACAGCCTCCAGACCGACGCTCTTGACCGGTCGAGGAGTTCCCCACACAGACAAGCCGCATGGGTGCGCGTTGCTGTGCAGCCCTGATCTGTCAGGTTCGAGCTGCTGGATCGCTTGAGGGGCTTTCGCCGCTGGTTTCTCACGTACGCCTTTCCGTCTTGCTAGCCGGACCCGGTGCCATCTGACAGTTCTGGCACGTCCCGGCGTTGTCAGGGCTGCTTCCCGCCCTCCCCCTCGTTCCAGGGGTCAGGCTGCCCTCAGTTTCAACACACCCGCTGCGACGAGCATGTGGCGGTGTCCTTTCATCACCGCAAGGTTCAATGGCGCCTCGTGGCGCACGAGGGCGTCGATCCACACGTAGCGATACGGACCAGCGTCGAGGGGTCGTTCGCGGAACTCGGTCACCTTCACATCGAGATCGGCGGACAGCCGTGACACCTGCGAGGGTGACATCCCCTCGATGCCCATAGCTTGGACAACGTCGTCGATCCGGCGGGTCGACACCCCTTTCACGTAGGCCTCCGCGACCACCGACGCCAACGCCTGCTCCGCGCGTTTGCGGTGGGTCAACAGCCATTCGGGGTAGTAGGTGCCCTGGCGGAGCTTCGGGACCGCGAGGTCGACCGTCCCGGCCCGGGTGTCCCACCGGCGTGTCCGATAGCCGTTACGCGAGTTGGCCCGTTCGTCGGTCCGTTCGTTGTATCCGGCCTGGCACTGAGCCGAGGCCTCGGCAGACATCAGCGCCTCAGCGAAGTCCTTCACCAGCGCTGCCAGCAGGTCACCGCCAGCGTCGTCGGACTCCAAATGGTTGCGCAGCCAGCCGGCCGCGTCGATAGTTGTTGGGTTGGTGGTCATCGTGTCTCCTCAAGTCGTTGGTTGTGCTTCAACTTGAGACTGGCGCGATGACCGCCATCACCGGTGGACCCTCACCATCCCCGGCCCCCTGTTACACCACTTCCTGGCACTCAACTTTCGGGTGACTCTATGACAAGCCGAGATGGCTAGAGCGTCGCACCCTCCAGGTTGCCCCACAGCAGCACCCCAAGACGAACGGGCCACATTCAATGTGGCCCGCAGGCTTTCTCAAGCGCCGACTAGAAGTCTCAAATCCCTTGCAATTGCAACGGTCTTTGGAGCCCGAGAGGAGAATCGAACTCCTGACCTGCGCATTACGAGTCACCCCAGATAGGTAGTAGGAGATCGTGGGGCCTGGTACCAAGCGGATTTCGTGGTCCTCCCGACAGCAGATACCACCCCCTACCGCGCAATACGCCAGAGAATGTGGACTAATTGTGGTCTGTGCCGTAGCGCGGTCGATCGACCTGGAGTGCCCCCATCAGCGAGCTGCTCAGGTGCGCGGTGTGACACGTCGACGCAGTTGCCGAGGAGGTTGCTGACGTCATCCAGCGAAGGTCTGCTCTGCCTCATCGACGAGTGCTTGAAGCCATTGCACAGCGTCATCAAGTGGGCGCACGTCGAGGCCTTCGGAGGCGGCTTGATAGCGGTCGTCCCAGCCCGGCCATTCACGCACTTCCGGCGGCCATGGCGACACCCGCCGGGCGGCAAAGAGTCTTCGGCCGATCCTGGCCACCTCCCTGAGATCTGGAGGGTCGACACCTACAAGTATCTGGAGGTCGACGAGATCGTGGGCGCGTTCGTTGCCGCCTTGCCGGTTCGGTGTCGTGCAGGCGTGGAGCTTCTCCGCGATCTGGTGCTCGACAGCGAGCACCGCAACCGGCTCAGGAGTCGGGAACCCAAGTCGTTCGATGACCTCAGCGATCCCGGTATCCAGGGCCAACGCAGGTGCTGCGGTCGAGCCGACCTCGTCGTGTCCCAACTCGAATTCAATCGTCACGTATGACTGCCCGGCATAGGCCAGCTTCACTTCGAAGGGGTGCATCACGTACTCGCCGGGAACGTCAGGCGGATCAGCAGGGGTCCGATCGACAAGTCGTCCGGTGAAGCCCTGCCACCCGTCGGCCAGGTGAGCGGACAACTCGGCCGCATAAGTTTCGACGGTGTGATCGGCCCCTCGAGTGGCATCGAGGTCGCGTGTAACTCGGCTCGCGTGGTCGCCCGTCCGGAACTTGATTGCGGCGCCGCCCTTGACCACGCCCATCGGCAACAGCTGGGCAATCACCGTGTGGGCAAGAGAGGTGCGAGTCCGGAGTTCGTTGAGATCGAGCGCGTCGCAGATGTTCCTCAGACGCTTTTCGAGCGCCACCCGGTGGGCCGGAGGCCCCTCGTAGGACGGAATACTCATGCGGCTCCTTCCAACTCGGCACGAAACTCTCGCTGTTCTGCGACGCTGAGCAAGCCATCACGCCTGGCATCGTCGACCGCTACCAGCAGCCGATCTGACATGACCGTGTCTCGACAGGTTCGGATCGCGTGGGCGACCGTGGCCGACGGGATCGACTCGTAGGAGGTCAGGTCACCGTCGGGCAGCGTCTCGCGCTCGATGGCGATCCATTTCGGAAGCTGGGCTCGGACACGCCGCGACGTGCCCACGCGAACAACCTGGGGGTTGACCTGCCCTAGTTCGTGCAGCGCCAGAACCGCATCGCCCGTGAGGTGTGCATCCCCGCCCACACGAGCAACCGCCTCGAAGAACCGATCGAACCGCGTCGGCGGAAGATCATCAAACCGATACAGGCCATAGGCCACATGGCGGATCTGCCCACGAGCCGCCAACTTGCCCAACTCAACGACCGGAATCTCGAGATCGTGGGCGTCAGCGGCACGCACGTACCCATACTGGCCGACAGCGAAGTCCCACAACCGTCGTCGATACGATTCCGCCCTCATGGCGCGACATTACCACTAACAGTATGGTTGCGTCACGGCTGACTGAGGTCAGTGACACCTGAGACCCGCACAACACCACTCCCGGAATTCGCCCTCAGCACCCCTGCGACTGCAACGGTTTTGGGTAATCGGGAGGAGAGTCGAACCCCTGGACTGGGAGTTTCTCGTCAGTTTCTGCGGGTCGTAGGAGTTGGTAGGCGCCGGTACCTGCCACCGGTTGGGGCGACCGCACCACCCGGTACCACTCCCTACGGCTCAATACGAGGAGTATGTGGACTGATTGTGGACCGAGCCATCCGCGGCTCTGCGTTAGAGTCCTCAGACCGCTGCAATTGCAAGGTTTTTGGAGCCCGAGAGGAGAATCGAACTCCTGACCTGCTCATTACGAGTGAGCTGCTCTGCCGTCTGAGCTACCCGGGCGAAGGCCACACCCTACCAGCGATGCCGATGCCTCCGGCCATCTACTTTCGGCAAGCTGCTCGCTGTCTGCCCCGGCGATTGAACGCGCTGAGCAGCAACCGGAACGCCTCACCAAGTCCGAGCAATGCGGGGCCTCGAAGTTGCACGCCCGGCCGTTGACTCTCAAAGCCCACGAACCGTGGAGACCCGCTTGGCATCGTGATGGCGGCCCGCGGCTTCGTCGTTCAGCCAAGCGTCGGGGGCTTTGGCGCGGTGGTGACCGGTGAGGCCACAACGGGGGCCTCGGTGGTTGCATTGCCACCATCCAACTCCGAGCCACAGAGCGAGATGAAGCGGGCGCCCTGAGCCTTGTAGCGGGCGATGATCTGCGGCAGCGCCGCAACCGTGGCATCGCGGTTGCCGCCGGCGTCGTGCATGAGGATGAGCTGACGGTGTCCTGGCATCGTGGCACGGGCCAAAATTCGAGCCGAGTCACGAACCTTCCAGTCTTCGGTGTCAACATCCCAACCGACCAACCCCAGCGACTGCTCCTTGGCCACGCCCAGCGTCTCGTCGTTAAAGCTGCCGTACGGCGCGCGCATGCACTGAACGGTTCCCTTGCCGACCACCTCGTTAATCGCACTGGTGGAGTCGCGAATCTCACGTTCGACCTCGTAAGGCGTCAGCGTGGCCAGATCCTTGTGATCCATGGTGTGCGATCCAATCGGAAACCCCGCCGCGGCCACCGCCCTGGCGTC
>JBAOHX010000013.1:0-30616 GCA_037044955.1 Rhodoblastus sp. | reverse complement strand
CCGATGCCGGCCTGTCCACGCGCGCGCTCAGGCGCGTCCGAAGCGAAATCCCCAATTGCGCCACAGGCGCGACTTGCCTTCCCGGCCGCGCGCGTCGCGGCCGAGCGCCCGCACGATGAACGACACTTTGGAAACGCCGGGCGTCAGGTCCGGCCCGCGGCCGGCGAGCCGTTCGCCCGCGAGAAAACGATAGGCGAGGATGCGACGGGGGCTCGTCTCGCTGATGCGATGCGCGCGCTCCTCGTCCGACGTCGGCGCGCGGCCGTAGGCGCCGCGGATGGCTTCGCGCCATTCGCGCACCTGCTGTTCGTGGATGGCGTAGGCGACCATGCCGACGAAATCGTATTCCGACGCGCAGAACAGTTCGAATTCCGGATCGTCGCAATAGGCGGCGCGCGCCGAATTGTGCGAACCGCGCCCCTGCAGGCTTTCGTTCGCGAGAAAACGATAGGCGGCGATGCGGCGCGGCGTCGTCTCGCCGAGCCTGTGCGCATGAATCTCGTCCTGCGTCGGCGCACGCCCGCAGGCGCGCGCCATTTCCGCGCGCCATTCCGCGAACTGCCGCTCGTGCAGCGCGAAGGCGACGAGGCCGACAAGGTCGCCGTCGCTGGAGACGAATGCCGAGAAGGCCTGATCGCGGCTGCGGTCGCCGCGCGTCGCAAGGCCCGATGCTTGTCCGATTTCGACGCTGTGGAACATGACGCTGAAACGCAACAAGAGGAGGCGTCGCGTCGCTCTCGCCCGCCACTCGCCACGTCGGTTGGCAAGGACAGCGCCGCTCGGCACTGTTGAAGCTTACGCGCATTTCGGCGGATGCGGTGTGACATTTCATACGAATCCGACGTTAACGTTAGCGCGCCCGCTTTACCCGCGCTTAACCATGACCGCCCCTTCTGCCGCGACGCAACAATATCGGGCCCGGAAATCTCTTTACGTTAAAACCGCATTAGCAAATCCGCTCGTATTGTCGCGACATCATTGATGGCTAGTCGATTGATTTCGATAGATGTTCGACTGACGACAGCCATCGGGCCGGAAGCAGCGCCAGGCCAGGCTGCGACCCGCCTTCAAGTGATGTCATGGCGGCGCCGGGACGCGCCGTCCGAAGCAGAGGACAGTGATATGCGTATGGTTCGTATTCTGGCGGCAGCCCTTGCAGCCTCCACCGTCGCTGGCGGCGCCATGGCCGCCGACCTTCCCTCCCGCAGGGCGCCGCCGCCGGCCTATGTCGCAGCGCCCGCGCCGATCTTCACCTGGTCCGGCCTCTATGTCGGCGTGAACGGCGGCGGCTGGTTCAACAATTCGCGCATCGCGCCTTTCGCCGGCGTCAACGGCAAGCTCGGCGGCGGCGGCGCGCTCATCGGCGGCACGGCCGGCTACAACTGGCAGACGGCGAGCCGCGTCGTGGTCGGCGTCGAGGCGGACCTCGATTATCGCTCCAAGGCGACCGTGACGCCGCCGCTGAGCGCGTCCAGCTCGACCAACGACGGCTATCTCGGCACGGTGCGCGGCCGCCTCGGCTATGGCTTCGATCGCGCGCTCGTCTATGTCACGGGCGGCCTGGCCTACGGCAATGCGGCTGCGCCCAACGCCATCGTCTCCCTGCCGCTCGCGGCGTTCGGCGCGCGCAGCGGAAAGCCCGGCCTGCAGGCCGGCTGGACGCTCGGCGCCGGCGCGGAATTCGCCGTGACCAACAATTGGTCGATCAAGGGCGAATATCTCTACGCCGATCTCGGCTCGAAGGGCGTGACCTACACGGACGCCGCCACGCTGCTGCCGGCCACGGTCAACGTGAAGACGGCCGACCACATCGCCCGCGTCGGCGTGAACTACCGCTTCAACTACGCCGGCGCGCCGGTTTACGCGAAATACTGAGCGGATCGCTCATCGAAACGCGAACGCCCGGCCTGACGGCCGGGCGTTTTGCTTTTGGGCGTCAGGCCTTGCCGAGCCTGCCGAGAATCTGCTCGATGTCGCCGATGCGGTGATGCGTCAGATCCTTCGGGACTTCGCCCTTCACATGCTTCAGCGTCTCGCTGTGCAGGCTCTTGCGCAGGTCGCCGAGCACTTTCGGCGGCGCGACGAGCGTGATCTCCTTGCAGGCGCCGGATCGCACGGCCTCGTCGATCTCGGTCGCGAGGCTTTCGGCGAAGCGATGTTCGGCGAGATCGTGCCAGTCGGTCGTCTCGACCGCGCTGCGCGGACCGGCGCTTCCCTGCGCGCGTCCCGGCGCGTCCGTGCCCTGGTCGCGCGTCGCCGGATTGTCGTCCAGCCGCACCGACGCGCGCCGCAGGTCGAGCAGGTCGGCGTCGCCTTCGTTGCGCAGGAACAGGGCCTTGCGGCCGTCGCCGACCAGAACCCAGGCCTTGTTGTGAATGCGGACCAGAGACATCGCTTTCTCCTCGTCGTTGGAGCGCGGTCGGGAAATCGTGAACCGGTTTCCGTCCGAACGCGCATCGAAACAAAAGCTCGCCGTCAATTCAACGCCCGACCGCGCGAAAGGGCGATGACGCCGCGCAAGGACTTGGCGATCGACGCAAGCTGCAGCGTTCGCGAATTGCTAACGCGCCAGCGTCAAAATGGTTGGATGAGATTGCTCCTCGCCCTGATCGCGCTCGCTGGCGCGCACGCATCCGCGGGTTGCGCGGTCGTCGGCGCGATCGGCGCCGTGGGATCGGCCGGCGTCGGCGCCGTTTCGACGGTTGGCAGTGTCGCGGCATCGGGCGCGAGCGCGACGCTGTCGGGCGCAAGCGCGCTCGCCCGCGCTACGCCCCGCGTCGACGGCTCGGACAAGGCCCGAGCCCCGGAAGATCAAGACAAAGCGGACTAAACACCTAGATCAATTGCCGCCTTCGAGCAGGCGGCGCGCGATCACCATGGCCTGCACTTCCGCCGCGCCCTCGAAAATGTTGAGGATGCGCGCGTCGCACAGCACGCGCGAAATCGCGTATTCCAGCGCGAAGCCGTTGCCGCCGTGGATCTGCAGCGCATTGTCGGCGGACGCCCAGGCGACACGCGCGCCGAGCAGCTTGGCCATGCCGGCCTCGAGATCGCAGCGGCGTCCCTCGTCCTTGGCGCGGGCGGAAAAATACGTGAGCTGGCGCGCGATATGCGTCTCCACCGCCATCATCACGATCTTGTCGGAGACGCGCGGGAAGGAGATCAGCGGCTTGCCGAACTGGATACGCTCCTTGGCGTAGCGCAGTCCCAGTTCCATCGCGCTCTGCGCCACGCCCACGGCGCGCGCCGCCGTCTGGATGCGCGCGGATTCGAAGGTCTGCATGAGCTGCTTGAAGCCCTGGCCTTCCTCGCCGCCGAGCAGGTTCCCGGTCTTCACCTCGAAGCCGTCGAAGCCGATCTCGAATTCCTTCATGCCGCGATAGCCGAGCACCTCGATCTCGCCGCCGGTCATGCCCTTGGCCGGGAACGGATTGGAATCGTCGCCGCGCGGCTTTTCGGCGAGCAGCATGGACAGGCCCTTGTAGCCCGGCTCGTTCGGATTGGTGCGCACCAAGCAGCGTCATCAGGTCGGCGCGCACGGGATGGGTGATCCAGGTCTTGTTGCCGTAGACCTTGTAGACGTCGCCCTCCTTCACCGCGCGCGTGCGCAGCGAGGCGAGGTCGGAGCCCGTGTTCGGTTCGGTGAACACGGCCGTCGGCAGGATTTCGCCCGAAGCGATCTTGGGCAGGTAATGCGCCTTCTGCTCCGGCGTGCCGCCGGCCAGGATCAGTTCGGCGGCGATCTCCGGCCGCGTGCCGAGCGAGCCGACGCCGATATAGGCGCGCGACAATTCCTCCGTCACGACGCACATCGACGTCTTGGACAGGCCCATGCCGCCGAATTCTTCCGGAATGGTCAGGCCGAACACGCCGAGATCGGCGAGGCCCTTGATGACCTCGAGCGGAATGTACTCGTTCTTCAGATGCCACTTGTGGGCGTTCGGAATGACTTCGGCCTCGGCGAACTTGCGCATTTCCGTGCGGATCGCTTCCAGCGTCTCGTCGAGACCGGGTTCGCCGACGGTCGCATGCGCCTCGGCATGATCGATGAGGTCGGCGAGCCGCGCGCGATTGATCAGCCGTATTGCCCGACGCGATCACGCTCTCGATCGCCGCCGTGCGGCGCTTGGCGACCTGCTCGCCCGACAGGCCGAAGTCGGAGGGGCGCACCATCTCGCCCTGGCTCATCGGAATGCCGCCGAAGATCTGCGCGACATATTCACTGAGGCCGATGCGGGTGAGCAGAATCTCGGTCTCGCCGAGCTTGCCGTCCTGTTCCATGCGCCGCGCGTAGGCGATCATCTCGCGCACCGCCTGCACATAGGTCGCGAGCCAGGAGAGGCCGTGCGCCGCATGCTGCTCGCGCTCGAGCAGGGCGGACGAGATCTTGCCGTCCTTCGACACCAGCGCGCGTACGCCCTCCGTCGCGTCGAAATAGAATGCCTCGACGGATTTCAGCGCGGCTTCGGCGTTGTCGAGCCACTTGTCGGGCGAGGGCGCGTTCTTTTCGAGGGCGGCCGCGGTCATCGGGATCTCCTGCCGAGACAAAAAAGATCGGCTTTATTGCCACCGTCGCGGTTGCGGTGCAACACGGTTGCGGCGTCAGCCGCCCCCACGTCGAAAAAGCCGCGCCGCGGCGGCGGCGACGGGGGCGAGGCCGAAATGAACGCTGGCCACGGCGAGCGCCCCGACCGCGAGCCCGAAGACCCCCGAGGCGGCCGCCGCCCCCAGCCAATGGGCGGCCCCGGCGGCCAGCGGCGAGCGGCCGGCGAAATTCGCGACGACATCGACCAGAGCCTGCGGCTGCGGAACGCCGAAATGGGCGAGCCCATGCGTCAGGATCGCCCCGCCGACCCAGATCATGGCGGCGACGCCGATGACGCCGAGAGCCGACATGAGCGCCGGCATGCCGCGCACGATCCCCCGTCCGACGGCGCGCATGAGCCCCGTCCGCGCGCGCCGCGCCAGCATGAGGCCGATATCGTCGGCCTTCACCAGCAGCGCCACCGCGCCGTAGACGCCGACCGTCATGAGAACGCCGACCAGCGCCAGCGCCAGCCCGCGCGTCCACAGGTCGCCGTTCTCGATGGTCGCCATGGCGATGGTCATGATCTCGGCGGACAGGATGAAATCGGTGCGGATCGCGCCGCTGATGCGCTGCGCCTCGAAATCGGCGGCCGACGCCGGCTCCGCATCGGCGGGCTCCTCGGCATGGCCGGACACGGCTTCGATCGCCTTTTCCGCGCCCTCGTAGCAAAGATAGACGCCGCCGAGCATGAGCAGCGGCTCGACCGCCGAAGGCGCGAAAGCGTCGAGCGCGAGCGCCGCCGGCAGCAGGAAGACGAGCTTGTTGCGCAGCGAGCCCAGCGCGATGCGCCCGACGATCGGCAATTCACGCTTGGGATCGAGCCCCGCGACATAGCGCGGCGTCACCGCGGCGTCGTCGATCACCACGCCGGCCGCTTTCGCGCCCGCGGCCGCGGTCTGGCCGATGCGCGTCGTCGATCGAGGCCGCCGCCGCCTTGGCGATCACCGCCACATCATCCAGAAGGGCGAGAAGTCCGGTCGCCAAGAAAGTGTCCCTCACGGTCGCGCGCTGATGCCGATGCGCGAACCCCTTTTATCGCGCAAAACGGAAAAATCATCGCTGAAGGCGCATCCGCCTCAATAGGCGACGCGCACGCCGCGCCGCGCCAGAGCGCCGACGATCTCGGCCCGCAGCGCGCCGATGTCGTCGACGCGCGACTTGCGGATCGCGCCGACTTCCGCCGGCGTATAGGCGCGCCGCCGCGCGCCTTCGCCCCATTCCTCCACGACGTAGTTCAGGACGCGCGCCGTATCGGCGTTCGACAGGCCGGCATTGGCGACGCCCGGCACGAGCACGAGATAGCGCCGGCCCTCCGGCTCGCCCGCGAAATGCCCGACAATGCCGGCGAACGGCGGCACGCGCCCGGTCTTCGACCCCGCGCCGTCGCGGCCGTGGCAACCCGAGCAATGCAGCGTGTAGAGGCCGCGCGCGCTCGTCTCGGCAAGAGCGGGCGTCGTCATCCACGCACAAATAGCGATCACGCTGATACTGCGCCGTAGCGTATTGAGCGTGATATCTGATCGGGAGGCGCTCCCCTCCCCCTTGTGGGGAGGGGCAGGGGAGGGGGTCGCGCAATCTCGCGAGGTTTCTCGACCCCCCACCCTAACCCTCCCCCACAAGGGGGGAGGGAATGCCGCTCGACGCGATCGCAATCTCTCTACCCCGCGACGCCGACGATCACCGACACCGTGCAATGGTACATGCTCGGCGTATTGGCCATGCACCAGTTGATGTCGTTGTGGACGCCGAGCAGATAGCCCGGCCGCTCGCGCACATTGCCGTTGCACAGGCAGCGCCCGCAGGTCGTCTTGCCGCAGCAATCGTTGTAGGAAACCATGTAGTCCTTGCCGTCCTTCGGGTTCTGGCACGTGCCGACCCAGGTGACGGTCGACGCTTCCGTGCCCGGCGGGCAGGAGGTGAGGCTGCCGCCGCAGCAGGAACAGAGAAAGCCGTCGAGCGCGCAATAGCGCCAGTAGTCGCAATCGGTGTCCGTCTTTTCCGTCGCGGCCGCCGGCGCCGCGCCGACAGACGCCCCTTGCGCATGGGCGGAGCGGTCGAACGGCAGCATCGGCAGCACGGCGCCGCCGACCAGCGCCTTGCCGAGCGAGGACAGCAGCGAGCGCCGCCCGATCATCTGCGCCGATTTTCGCGCCGCATTCTCGGCTGCCCGGTCGAAGACGCCCATCAATTTCGATATCGGGTCGGACATTCTGTGATCCTCACCGCGCCTGGCTGACGGCGTCGATATAGGCCTGCACCGAATCGTGGCCGAGTTCGCGCGCGTTGAACAGGCTTTCGAGCTGCTCGCGATTGTTGACGAGCCCCTTGGCGCGCACGACGCCTTCGTTGTCGATCAGCACGCCATAGGGCAGCCGGCTGACGCGATAGGCGACGCCGAGGTCGCGCGACAGCAGATAGGGAAACTGCTCGAGCTTGCGATCGCGCACGAAGGCGCGATGCGCGGCCTCCTCGCCGTCGCTCGCCAGCGCCACGTCGAGCCACGACTTCTCGCTCGTCGCGACGGATTTCAGGATCGGCAGCAGCTTCTTGCAGACCGGGCAGGTCGGCGACACGAAGAACAGAAGCTGCGCCCGCGCGCCCTTCGCGCCGACGGCAAGCGCGCGCCCGTCGAGCGCGAGAAGATCGAAGCGCGGCGAGGCCTCGCCGACGCGCGGCCCGGAATCCGTGACGAGCGCGCCCATCGGCGCCACGCGCTCGAACAGAACGCCCACCTGCCGCGCCAGCGCGAAAACCGCGACGCCCAGCACGAGCACGAGAACCCAGAGAACCGAAACGGCGACGACGAGACCGTCCATCCGACCTCACAAGTAGGATTGCGCGCGCAGGCGGCGCACGGCGGCTTGCGATTCGACCGTCTTTTCGACAGCGGCGAGCGCGAGCCAGAACACGAGGATCGCGCAGACGACCTGCGCCTGGTCGAACCACGACAAGTCTCGCGGCGCGGCAGGCGCTGCGATCGACGCGCACAGCGCAATGAGCGCGGCGTTGCGCGCGACCAGCGCCCAGGAGACGATCTGGCCTTCGCCGCCGCAGCCGCATTCGATCTCCTCGCGGCCCGCCGCGAGCGCAAGCGACATGGCAAGCGCATAGAGCGCCAGCAGTCCCATCGCGCAGATCGCGCCGGCGGCGCGCGTCTCCGGCAGGACGAGCATGAACAGGGTCGCGAGTTCCGCGACGAACAACGAGACAGCGGCGAAGGGCGCCAGCGCTTCGGGAATAAGGCGATAGTCGCGCAGCGTCGCGGCGTAGACGACAAAATTCGACGCCTTCTCGACGATCGCGCGCGCGAAAACGATCCCGATCGCGCCGGCGGCCGCGAGCTGCACGAAAGGATCGACGGCGATCGTCATTGCGGCGCCTCGATCAGGGCCGCCGTCTCGCCGAGCTTGATCTCGCCGGCCGGCGTCACGGCGCGGCTTGCGGCGTCGACGGCAAGACGCACGATCCTGTTGGCGACGCCGTCGATGCCGAACAGCGCGCCCGGATTGGACGCGGCCAGCGTGATCCCGATCAATCCTGCGACCGGCGAGCGCGCGACGATTTTTTTCGCCTTGAGATCGTAGGCCCAGATTTCGACGCTCGGCGCCTTGTGACTGCCTTCGGCCGCCTTGTCGTGCATCAGCACGTAAGCGACGCCGGATTGCGCGTCGTAGGCGAAGGGCTGGAAGCCGCCGGGCGCCCATCCCTTCCGCCCGTCAGCCGCATCGCCCACGGGCTGCGCGGCGACCGTGTCGCCGTCGACGGCGAGCCGCATGAACTTGCCGGAGTAGGTCATGAACACGTAGCCGTCGCGGTCGCGCTCGGCATGCGTGTAGAGCGGGTCGTTCTGCGGATCGAAGAATTTCGCGCTGCTCTTCAGTTGCGCGGACGCGCGGTCGGCGGCGATCGTATAGGTCGTCGCCGTGCCGTCGCCGCACAGCGTGGCGAAGCGCAGGGGATTGGCGAGCGCCGGATAGACGCCGTAGCAGCCCGGCCCCTGCGTCTCGAAATTCCTTTTCGACGCGATGTCGACCACCGTCACCGACGTCGCCGGCGTCGCGTTCTGCACGAGGATCAGCGAACCGTCCGAGTTGAGCCGGAACAGATTCCGGTACGGCAGCGCCTGCGCGCGAAGCGTGGGCACGGGAATTTCGTCGAGAACCTCGAGCGTCTGGTCGTCGTAGACCTGGATGACGTCGGTGCGCGCGCCGCGCGTCAGCCGCTCGAAGAAGGTCGCCGCGACATAGACGCGCTTCTTTTCCGGCGCCGCCGCCATCATGCCGGCGAATCCCGAACTCATCATGCCCTTCAGCGACAGGTCTTTGGCGTCGAGCACATAGACGCGCCCGTCCACCATGTGCGGCAGCACGGGGTCCATCACATAGACGCGGCGCATGTCGGCGGGCACGCGCTCGATGGCGATCTGTTCGGGCTTGAGATCTTCCGCGCGCGCCGCGCCGAAAGTCGACGCGAGGCCGCAGACAAGGCCGAGAGCGCAGACCGCAGCGCCGATCTTCATCCGCTTCCCCGTCGTCGTCCGCCCGCGATCTGCGTCGCGCGTCGAGGAAGTCTCGCCTGCCGCATGGCGCGCGGCAAGCTCAATCTTGATCGTGCGATCAGTAGGCGCGGCGGCGCGTCTCGCTGTCGGGCTCGGCGCCGGGATCGTCGGGCGGCGTCGGCAGCGGAAAGACGACCGGCCGCGCGGCGGGCGCCGGCTCCGGCGCGATTGCGGCGGGCGCGGGCTTTTCGACAACGGGCGCGGGCTCCGGCAGCGCCTCGATCACGGCGGGTTCGATGGTCTTCGGCGCGGACGTCCCGACCGGCGCGAGCGTCGGCGCCGGCGGCGCCAGCCCCATCTGCTCGACCGGCGCCGTCCAGCGGAAGGCGTCGAGCCTGCCGGTGACCGGCGAGACCGGCGCCCAGCGGCTCGAGACGACGCCGTCTGCGATCCAGGCGGGATCGCGCGGCGCGCGCGATCCGCGCGCCAGCCATTCGCGCACCGCCCCGGTCTCGCCGAATTGCGCTTCCTCGATCTCCGCCATCAGCAGGCACACGCGCGCCGAGGGCCGCGCGTCGTCTGCGACCAGCGGCGCGATCGCCTTGCGCGCGGCGTCGAATTCGCGCGCGGCCATGGCGGCGCGCGCAAGCATGAGACACGATTCGACATTGTCGGGCGCAAGCCGCGCCAGCGACTTCGCGCGCGCATAACGGTCGGCGTTGGAATCGCCCGGCCGGATGTCGAGATAGGCTTCCGCGAGATCGGGATGCGGCTCGCGCGCATAGGCGCGCTCGATCATCTTCGACGCGGCGCGCAGCGAGCCGCGGCGCGTCAGCAGGCGCGCGGCGAGCGCGACCGCCGGCACGAGATCGGGCGCGCGCTTGACGGCCGAATTGGCGAGCCTGAGCGCGCCCTCGGGATCGACGAGTTCGCGTTGTTGCGCGATCGCCGTCTCCAGCACCGCGCGTTGGCGCTGGGCGGTCGCGACATCGATCGACTTCGCGCGGGCGTTCGCTTCCACTGTGGCGAGCGCGCCCTCCCAGTCGGCCTGCGCGGCCTGCTGCGATACGACCGCCTCGCCCGCCCACGGCAGCGCCGCGATGCGATGCGCCTCGCGCGCGAAATGATCGGCGGCTTCCTCGTCGCCGCGCCGATGCGCCTCGATGTGCAGGCCGCGAAGGCCGAGCAACCGCGTCTCGTCGCGCTTGGCCATGGCGGCGAAGGCGGTTTCCGCGCCGGAGCGGTCGCCGTTGAGCTGCGCCACCTGCGCATTGAGCAGCAGCGCCAGCGGCTCGCGCGGCAGATGGCGCGAGGCCTCGTGCGCCGCCTTGCGCGCCGCGCGCACGTCGCCCGCGCCGGCCGCCACCATGCCGCGCGTCAGCGCGTCGTAGCCCTTGCGGCGCCGGCGCGCGTTGCGCGCATAGTTGAAGATGGACGGCATGCGAAAGACGAGCCGCAGCAGGCTCCACGCCAGCGAGAGAACGACCGCCGCCGCCAGCACGGCGCCGACGGCGCCGAACAGCGACGTGTGAACCGTGACGTAATTGGGAATGGCGAGCGTGATCTCGCCGGGCTGGTCGGCGAGCCAGGCCACGCCGAACGCGAGCGCGGCCAGGAGGGCGAGAAAAATGATGAGACGCCACATGAAACGCGGCCCTTCGGCTTACTGGGACGACGACCGCCCGATGGCGGAAATGGATTCGGACAGCAATGCGCGCGCCGCGGCGTCCGCCTTCAGCCGCGCGGCGGCGGCGGTTTGCCAGTCGGCGACGAGATTCTTGGCGGCCGCCGGGAAATCGGCGCAGGCCGCCACCGCGCCCGCCAGATCGTTGCGCTGGAGCGCGCCGTCGACGCGCGCGACGGTCGAGCCGATGGAATTCTGCGCGCCCTGTCCCGCCCAGGTGATACGGAACACGCTCCTGGCCTTCGCCAGCATCTTGTCGCCGAAGCTCGCGCCGGGCGGCGGCGCGTCCAGCGCCACGACCTTCTCCCGCAAGCCGCGCCATTGCGCCGTCAGTTGCGCGGCGGTCGGCGCGCCGGTCTTGGCGTAGGGCGCGAGGTCGCCGATCTTGTCGTCGGCGACGCCGAGGCCCTTCAGGGCCGCGAGATTGTCGGCGAGCGGCGCGCCCGCGCGCAGGGCCTCGGACGTCGCCTGCGCCACCACGGCGCGCGACGCCGCAAATTCGCGGCCCGATGGCGTCGCGTTCTCGCGCGCTTGCGGCGCCCGCGTGTCGGTCTTGGGTTGTTCGAGCTTCTGCTCCATCGCCGCGAGGCGCTGCGTCAGCGTCTCGATGCGCTGCGCCGCCTGCGTCACGGCGTCGGCGCTGGGAACGACGTCGAGCTTGCCCTGCGCGAGATCGAGCTTCGACTGCAGCGAGTCGAGGCGGCCGAGCGTCGCGTCGACCTTGGATCTGCAAGGCGTCGAATTTCGCCTGCAGCCCGTCGATCTTCACCGACATGTCCTCGATGCGCCTCGGATCGACGCCTATCGCGACCGGCGGATTGCCGACGACCGTCATATTGCCGGACTGCGCGCCGCCGGTCGGCGCTGCGGTCGAAGAGGCCGGCGCATCGCCGGACGCCGGCTTGTCCGCCAGCACGACCGGCTTCTCGGTCTCGGTCTTCGGAGCTTCGGACTTGAGCGCCTCGGATTTGGGCGCTTCGGGCTTTGCCGCCTCCGTCTTCTGCGGCTCGACAGGCGCCGCCGGCTTGTCCGCCTGCGCGGCCGGCTTCGTATCGACGGGCGCGGAGGCTTGCGGCGCGACAGTCTTGTCGCCGCCTTGCGGCCCTGGCGCCGGCGCGCGATGCAGCGCGCGTTGCGCGGATTGCGGCAGCAGCGCGATGATGCGCGACTTGATGTCGCCCTCGCGATGGCCGGGCGTCGCGATCCATGCGACCGCGCCGGCGGCGCCGACGACGATCAGCCCGAGGATCGCAGCCATCGCTCCACGACGTTTCTTGCGCGGCGGCGGCGCGGCTATGGCGTCGGCAAGCGCGCCGTCCTCGCCGTTCGCAATCTCGCCGCTCGCGGGCTCGGCGTCATTGCTCTCCGCCGCATCCTGCGGCGAGCCGACATGCGGCGAAACATCGCCTTCGAGATTTTCCGGAGCTGCGGGCTTGTCGTCGCCGGACGCGACCTCGACGGCCTGCGCGTCGATGACCGGCGGCGTGCGGCCCGATGCGCCGCTCTTCGTCCGATCGTCAGTCTGTCCGTCGCGCTGCATCGCCATGAACCCGCCTTGTGCTCAAACGCTTATAGAGCAGTTGCGCGGGCTTTGAAACGCGCGCCGCTCAAACGTGCGCGGCGATCGCGTCCGCGATGGCGACGGTGCGCTTCGCGATCTCGGCGTGCAGCAATTCGACCATCTTGCCGTCGATCTGGATCGCGCCCTTGCCGGAATTCGCCGGCGCGCCGAACACGTCGATGATCTTGCGGGCAAAGGCCACTTCATCGGACGACGGCGCGAAAATCTCGTTGCACGGGCCGATCTGGCTCGGATGGATCAGCGTCTTGCCGTCCATGCCGAAGTCGCGGCCCTGCTCGCATTCGGCGCGCAGGCCCGCTTCGTTGGAGAAGTCGTTGTAGACGCCGTCGATGATCTCGATCCTGTGCGCGCGCGCCGCCGCCACGCAGATCGACAGCCACGCCAGCATGGACGGGCGCCCGGGCGTGAGACGCGCGCGCGTCTCCTTGGCGAGGTCGTTGGTGCCCATGATGAAGACGGAGAGGCGCGACGCCGGATCGGCGGCGGTGCGCGCGATCGAATCGGCGTTCAGCATGGCGAGCGGCGTTTCCATCATCGCCCACAGGCGGGTCGTCTCGGGCGCGCCGGCCTCGCGCATCGCCTTGGCGGCCATCATCACGTCGCCGGGCGTGGACACCTTCGGCACGAGAATGGCGTCGGGCGCGGCCTGGGCGGCGGCGACCATGTCCTCGGCGCCCCACGGCGTCGTCAGGCCGTTGACGCGGATGACGACCTCGCGACGGCCGAAGCCGCCGGCCTTCACCGTCTCGGTCACCTGGTTGCGCGCCATCGCCTTGGCGTCCGGCGCCACGGCGTCCTCGAGGTCGAGGATCAGCGCGTCGGCCGCCAGGGTGCGGGACTTTTCCAGCGCGCGGGCGTTCGAGCCCGGCATGTAGAGACAGGAGCGTCGCGGACGAAGGGACATGGGAAGGCGCCTCGGGAAACTGTCGCGGCGCAACATAATGGCTCGCCCGGGGTCGCGCCATGCTCATTTTGACGGATTCGTAACAGCCAAGCTATGCGAAAGTGACGCAACTGAGGCGCCTTCAAGGCGGCTTGCCCTGGCGCTTCAGCTTGAGCGCTCTCGCCTGCGCGCTGGTGTGACCGATGAGACACACGTCTGATTCAATTCGTTGTTCGTGACCGGAATGTGGCGGATCGCCCTCTTTTCGCTGCATTGCAAAACGACAAGTCAGCGGCAGGAGCGACGTTCGCTCTCACCCGCCGACTGCATGGCTGCGGTCGGCGGCGACTGATTGGAGTTAGGAATGAACCTGAAGACCCTCGCTGCCGCCCTTCTCGTCGGCGTCTCCTCGACCGCCGCTCTGGCGGCCGACCTTCCCTCGCGCAACCGCGCGCCCGCGCCGATCATCGCGCAGGCCCCGATCTTCACCTGGACCGGCCTCTATGCGGGTCTGCAGGCGGGCTACGCCTGGGACAATGTCTCGGTGGACAATGCTTTCGCCGCCGTCCCGGTCAACGTCTCCCGCAAGGGCTTCGTCGGCGGCGGCCATATCGGCTACCTCTACCAGACCGGCCCGGCCGTGTTCGGCCTGGAAGGCGACATCGAAGGCACGACGATCAAGGGTTCCGGCCTGCGCGCCTCGCTGCGCGGCCGCCTCGGTCTGGCCGCCGACCGCGCCCTGTTCTATGTGACCGGCGGCGGCGCGCTCGCCAACCAGAACTACGCGCTCTGGTCGCCCTTCGCGCCGGCCTTCACGAATTCGGCTTCGGCCACCAAGCTCGGCTGGACGGCCGGCGCCGGCGTCGAATACGCCTTCGCCCCGAACTGGTCGGCGCGCGTCGAATATCGCTACAGCGATTTCGGCAAGCTGAATGTCGCCAACTTCGTCACGCCGGCGAACGTCTCGCGCCGCGAGAACGCGGTGCGCCTCGGCGTGTCCTACCACTTCGGCGGCTACGGCGCCCCGGTGGTCGCCAAGTACTGACAAGTACTGACAAGTACGCGCTTCGCGGTATTTCGCGATTGGAAGCCCGGCCTCGGCCGGGCTTCTTTTTTTGCGGCGCAGCATGTTTCCTCTTGGCTTGGCGCGTCCACGGCGCCACATTTCGCGCCATGAGCGATCAAGCCCCCGCCCCCGCCCTGATCCCCGACCGTCTCGAAAAGGGCTATCGCGCCTTTCTCGAGGGACGCTTTCCGACCGAGCGCCAGCGCTTCCGCACGCTTGCCGAAGCCGGGCAGAAGCCGCGCATCATGCTGATCGGCTGCTGCGACTCGCGCTGCGCGCCGGAAGTCATCTTCGACTCCAGCCCCGGCGAAATCTTCGTTCTGCGCAATGTCGCCGCGCTCGTTCCACCCTATCGGCCGAACGACGATTATCACGCGACCTCCGCGGCGCTGGAATTCGGCGTCATGGGCCTGCGCGTCGAGCACATCGTCGTCATGGGCCACGAGGCCTGCGGCGGCATGAAGGCCTACGCCGAGAACGAGGCCGATCCCTACATGCGCCCGCTCTCGCCCGGCGACTTCATCGGCCAGTGGATCAAGCTGATCGCGCCGGCGGCGCAGGCGCTCGGTCCCGCGCCCGCCACGCCGGATACCGCCTACATCGAAAGGCTCGGCCACGAATCCGTGCGGCAAAGCCTCGCCAACCTGCGCACCTTCCCTTGCATCGCCAACCTGATCGAGAAGGGCCGGCTCTCCATCCACGGCGCCTATTTCGGCGTGGCGGACGGCAAGCTGCTCGCGCTCGACGAAGCGCGCGGGGTTTTCGAGCCCATTGCCGAAGACGCCTGGCGCGCGGCCTTCGCCGATCCGCGGTTCTGACTCTTACGCCATCCTGGCGACGAGTTGCGGCCTGCGCTCGCGCACCGCTTCGACGAAACGGAAGGCGGCGCGGCTCTTGACCGCCTCGAAGACCTCGTAGCCGCCGTGATAGGAAACCTGCTGCGGGCGCCAGCGGGTCTTCGAGACATCGTCGCCGGTCGACAGGTTCACGATCCGCAAACCCTGGCCGATCGACCACTTGATCGCCTCCGCGACCGTCGTCGTCATGATGCTGAAGCGGGCGTAGGCGAAATCGTAGCCCGAGAAATAGAGATAGATTTCGTCGCCGAGCACGAAGCCGATGCGCGTCGCCGCCACCTTGCCGCCGACCACGAGCTGGAAGATGCGCAGCGCGTCGCGCCGCGCCAGCGTCAGGCAATAATCGCGCAGCAGCGCCCGCGCCGGCGCGCTGTCGAAGACGTCGGCGTGCCGCACCGTGCCGGTCTGGTCGGCGCGCGCCTTGTGCAGTTCGAGGAATCGATCGAGCGCCGCGGGAACCTCGTCCGGCGCGCTGACGACGCGGAATTCGAAGTCGAGTTTTTCGCGCTTCAGCGAATTGTAGCACTTGCGCAAGGATTCCTTGATGTTGCGCGGCAGGCCGGCCTTGAAGGCCTCCCAGCTTGCGGGAACGGCGAGGAAGTGATCGACCACGCCGAGCTTGTCGTCCTCGCGCAAACGCAGGCGTGGATGCGCGTCGTCGTCGGCACGGCGGACGCCGCGCCACTGCACCCAGTCGCACTCGCGCATGCGCCTGACATGTCCGCTCAACGCCTCGACCACCGCGACCGTGTCTTCCGGACGGCAGACCGGCCCGCGCATTTCGGTGACATAGGGATCGGCGCCGAAGAACTGCAATTCGCGCGTGCGCACGACGCCCCAGCCCGGGCGGCTGGTGAGAAACATCGGCGCGACGCCGACGAGCGCGCCATTGGGGCGACGCACGGCGTAGATGCGCAATTGATCGCGGCAGGCGATGCCCGAGCGATGGAAATGCGTCCACCACAGCTTGCACCAGACCGGCGACGAAAACGGAACGCGCGGCGAAACGCCGGCCTCGAGCCTCTCCCATTCCGGCGCCAGAGCGTCGAAACCGGCCATGGTCGAAATCGTCTGAACAATGAGCATCTCGGCCAACCCAGTCGGTCGATCCGAAGCAGGGACGATTCGACACGCCGGCCGCAACGGCTCAACGCCGGCGCACCCTGTCGCCGCGGCGCAGCCTCGCGCCCGGCCATGTCGAAATCAGTCGCTGTTCGTATCAACGTATCGCAATGGATCCGACGATAGGCGGCCCCGCCGAACGCGCCGTAAAGTTATGTGGCGAACGCCCCGGCAAAATTAACGTCGCAATTCGACTCGAATGCGCGGCTTTCGGGTAACCGCCGGTTTACCGTCGCCGCCGCTTCTCGCCACGTCCGCTCGCGCTATATGCGGTTGCGTTTTCGCCGAGCGGGACGCCATGAGCTTTGCAGCGCGTGCGGGCCTGATCCTGATTTCCGCCGCGCCGGCTCTCGCCGCGCCGCCGGAAAATCCCGACCCCGCCTTGCGCCGGTGGTTCGAGGGCCTGCGCCAGCCGGGCGCCGGCGCCCCCTGCTGTTCGTTATCGGATTGCAGACGTGTCGAAGCGCGCAAGGGCGACACGGAATGGGAAATCTGGGTCGACGCGCGTTTCGGCGTCGCCCCGCCTTTCTGGGAAAAGGCGCCGCCCGCGAAAATCCTGAGGATCGCAAATCCGGCGGGCGACGCGGTCGCCTGTTTCGCGCCGGGCGCCGGCGTCATGTGCTTCGTGCCGCCGCCGGAGATGTAGCGTGGACGGAACCTTCGCCGCGCGCGCGACTTGTCGAACGAGGACATGCAAGGAGGCGTCATGAGCCAGCATCGCATCGCCGTCATCGTCGGCAGCCTGCGCAAGGAATCCTTCAACCGCAGGCTTGCGCATGCGCTCACCCGCCTCGCGCCCGCGGGCTTCGACCTGCAACATGTCGAGATCGGCGACCTGCCGCTCTACGACCAGGACGAGGACGCGCATCAATCGCACGCCGTGCGCCGGCTGAAGGCGCAGATCGTGGAATCGCAGGGCGTCGTGTTCGTCACGCCTGAATACAATCGTTCGATTCCCGGCGTCCTGAAGAACGCCATCGACCACGCCTCGCGGCCCTACGGCCAGAGCGCCTGGGCCGGCAAGCCGGCGGGCGTGATCGGCGTCTCCATCGGCGCCGCCGGAACGTCGATGGCGCAGCAGCACCTGCGCAACGTGCTCGCCTATCTCGACATGCCGACGCTCGGACAGCCGGAAGCCTTCATCCAGATGAAGGACGGCCTGTTCGACGCGAGCGGCGACATCGGCGCACAGAGCCGCAAGTTCCTGCAGGGCTGGATGGACAAGTACGCGGCCTTCGTGACCGCGCACGCCAAGGCGACCGCGCCGATGGCGGGCCCGCCGATCTAGAGCAAATCCCGCAAGTCTTCCGCAGACTCGTTCAGCGAAAGCCTGACGCGCGGCGCGTGCGCGCTCGCACGTTCGGCCGCGACGATCATGCTTACCAAGGTTCCGAAGCCGAATGTTTCAGCAACGGAGATCAGACGTGACCACCATTTTCACTCGCGCCCAGGCGCTTCGGATGTTCAGCCTTGCGGCATTGGCCGCGGCGGCCGGCGCGAAGGCGACAGGCGCGGGCGCGGCCGAGGGCGTGAAGCTGTTCAAGATCGTCACGGCGCGCGACGAGATCGTCGTCGGCATGACGGAAAGGGACATTGCCGGCGAGGGCGGCGATCTCGCGCGTCTGACCGCGAGAATGCGCGCCGCCGGCCAACTCGAAGTCTGGCGCTATGCCGTGCGCAAGGCCGCCAACGGCGACCTCGAACAGGCGCCCTCGACGCGAGTCATGCTCATCTATTCGGACACGCTGCGCGTCGAGCCCTATGCGACGCCGCTGAAAGTCCTGCCGCCGGCCTGACGCCGCCCGAACGCCGGGCGGCGTGGCCGCAGGCGGCTTACGCCGCCTTCTTCCTCGGCGCGAGCAGCTTGCAATTCATCAGCACTTCCGCGATCTGCACGGCGTTGAGCGCCGCGCCCTTGCGCAGATTGTCGCTGACGCACCAGAAGGCGAGGCCGTTCTCCACGGTCGCATCTTCACGGATGCGCGAAATATAGGTCGCGTCCTCGCCGGCCGCCTCGTGCGGCGTCATGTAGCCGCCGGGCTCGCGCTTGTCGATCACGAGCACGCCCGGCGCCTCGCGCAGGATCGCGGTCGCTTCCTCGGCCGTGATCGGCTTCTCGAATTCGACGTTGACCGATTCCGAATGCGAGACGAACACCGGCACGCGCACGCAGGTGGCGGTGAGCTTGATCTTCGGATCGAGAATCTTCTTCGTCTCCGCCATCATCTTCCACTCTTCCTTGGTGAAGCCGTCCTCCATGAAGACGTCGATATGCGGGATGAGGTTGAAGGCGATGCGCTTCGGGAACTTCTTCGTCTCGACGTCGCCGAGCGAATAGAGCGCCTTGGTCTGGCGGTCGAGTTCGTCCATGCCTTCCTTGCCGGCGCCGGACACCGACTGATAGGTCGAGACGACGACGCGCTTGATCGTGGCCGCGTCGTGCAGCGGCTTCAGCGCGACGACGAGCTGCGCGGTCGAGCAGTTCGGATTGGCGATGATGTTCTTCTTTCGAAAGCCCGCGGTCGCGTCGGCGTTCACTTCCGGCACGATCAGCGGCACGTCGGAATCGTAGCGCCAGGCGCTCGAATTATCGATGACGACGCAGCCCTGCGCGCCGATCTTCGGCGACCATTCCTTGGAGATCGTCCCGCCGGCCGACATGAGGCAGATGTCGGTGTCGGAGAAGTCGTAGGTGTCGAGGTGCTTGCACTTCAGCACCTTGTCGCCGAACGAGACTTCCGTGCCGATCGAGCGCGAGGAGGCGAGCGGCACGACCTCCGACACCGGGAATTGGCGCTCGGCGAGAATCTCGAGCATTTCGCGGCCCACATTGCCCGTGGCGCCGACAATCGCGACCTTATAGCCGCCGGCCTGGTAGCCCATTTTCTCAAATCCTGTCTTGCTGGTGGCTCCCTCGGATTCCTGGGCGCCGGTCCGGCGCCTCCTCCCCCACGACCCGAGGGAGACAACCCGAGAGCGAGGACGTGTTCAGCCTTTGACGGCCGCTTTCGCGGTCGTTTTCGTCGTCGCCGTTTTCAGGGTCGAAACTGCGGACATGGCTCGTCGGTCCTCGGGCACAATGCTCCGATGGCGGCTTCCCTACACCTCGCGCGGCTCCGGGGCAAGCGGGCCGCCCCGCCGCGCGACCCGCATCCCGCGCTCGGTCAGGCCGGCGACGATGCGCCCGGCATGGGCCTCGTCCTGCGCCTCCACCACCAGTTCCACCGCCGCGACATTGGCCGGCAGCGCGGTGAAGAAGCGCTGGTGCTGGACTTCCACGATATTGCCGCCGAGTTCGCCCACGGCCTGCGTCAGTTCGGCCAGCGCGCCCGGCTTGTCGGGGATTTCGGCGGTGAGGTGGATCAGCCGCCCGTCCCGCACCAGCCCGCGCATCAGGACATTGGCGAGCGTGCGCGTGTCGATATTGCCGCCCGACAGCACGAGCCCGACCCTCTTGCCGCGAAACATGTCGGGGTGGGCGAGCAGCGCCGCGAGCCCGGCGGCGCCCGCGCCTTCGGCCACGGTTTTCTCGATCTCGTTCAGAAGGATGACGGCGCGCTCGATCAGGTCTTCGGGCGCGGTCAGGACCTCGACGCCATGCGCCCGCAGGATCGCCTCCGGCAGCGCGCCGACATCGCGCACGGCGATGCCCTCGGCGATCGTCGGCCCGCCGACCGAAACCGCATGGCCCGCCAGCTTCTGCGCCATGGCGGCATAGCTCTCGACCTCGACGCCGACGATTTTCGCGTGGGCGCCGAGGCCGGCGGCCGCGACGGCGCAGCCTGCCGCCAGCCCGCCGCCGCCAACCGGCGCGACGAGAAAATCGAGGTCCGGCGCCTCGGCCAGCATTTCCAGCGCGACCGTGCCCTGCCCCGCGATCACGGCCGGGTCGTCATAGGGATGAACGAAGACGAGGTTCTCGGCGCGCGCCAGGTTTCGTGCGAAATCGGCGGCCTCGGCCAGCGTGTCGCCTTCCAGCAGCACGCGCGCCTTGTGATGGCGCGTGCGCGACACCTTGGTGAAAGGCGTCGCCTTCGGCATGACGATGGTCGCGGCGATCCCCAGCCGTTGCGCGTGATAGGCGACCGCCTGCGCATGATTGCCGGCCGACATGGCGATGACGCCGCGCCCCGCCTCTTCCGCCGACAGCGTCAGCAGCCGATTGGCGGCGCCGCGCTCCTTGAAGGAGGCCGTGAACTGCAGGTTCTCGAGCTTGATCCAGACGTCCGCGCCGACGATTTCGGACAGCGTGCGCGATTGCACGAGGGGGGTATGCGCGACGCGGCCGGCGATGCGCTGCGCTGCGCTTTCGATAGCGGAGAAAGTGACTGCGCTCTATTCAAGCCCACGAGCCTCTCATCCTGAGGAGCCTGCGAAGCAGGCGTCTCGAAGGATGGCCACACCGTCGGCGCCTCGGCCATCGCTTCGAGACGGCGCTTGCAGCGCCTCCTCAGCATGAGGGCGCGGGCGCAGCGCACATTCTCAAAACACCACGACCGACCTGATCGACTTGCCCTCGTGCATGAGATCGAAGCCCTTGTTGATCTCCTCCAGACCAAGCACATGCGTGATCATCGGGTCGATGGCGATCTTGCCGTCCATGTACCAGTCGACGATCTTCGGCACGTCCGTGCGCCCGCGCGCGCCGCCGAAGGCCGAGCCTTTCCACACGCGCCCGGTCACGAGCTGGAACGGCCGCGTCGAAATCTCCCGGCCGGCTTCCGCCACGCCGATCACCACCGACACGCCCCAGCCGCGATGGCAGGCCTCAAGCGCCGCGCGCATGACGTCCGTATTGCCGGTGCAGTCGAACGTGTAGTCCGCCCCGCCCCCGGTCAGTTCGACGAGATGGGCGACGATGTCGCCGACCTTCTTCGGATTGACGAAATGCGTCATGCCGAACTGCTTGCCCCAGGCTTCCTTGGAATCGTTGATGTCGACGCCGACGATCTTGTCCGCGCCCACCATTTTGGCGCCCTGGATCACGTTCAACCCGATGCCGCCGAGGCCGAAGACGACGACGTTCGCGCCGGGCTCCACCTTCGCCGTGTTGACCACCGCGCCCACGCCCGTCGTCACGCCGCAGCCGATGTAGCAGGCCTTGTCGAAGGGCGCGTCCGTGCGGATCTTGGCCAGCGCGATCTCCGGCAGCACGGTGTAGTTCGAGAAGGTCGAGCAGCCCATGTAATGGAAAATCGTCTTGCCCTTGTAGCTGAAGCGGCTCGTGCCGTCGGGCATCAGACCCTTGCCCTGCGTCGCGCGGATCGAGGTGCAGAGATTGGTCTTGCGCGACAGGCAGCTTTTGCACTGCCGGCATTCCGGCGTGTAGAGCGGGATGACGTGATCGCCGACGGCGACGCTGGTCACGCCAGCGCCGATCTCGCGCACGATTCCCGCGCCCTCGTGGCCAAGGATGGAAGGAAAGATGCCCTCGCTGTCGAAGCCGTCGAGCGTGTAGGCGTCGGTGTGGCAGATGCCGGTCGCCTTGATCTCCACCAGCACTTCGCCCGCGCGCGGCCCTTCCAGATCGAGCTCGACGATCTCGAGCGGCTTCTTGGCTTCAAAGGCGACGGCGGCGCGCGTTTTCATGTTTGTTCCCGAATGCCGGATTGCGTGAAGCGTCAACAGAAACAATCGCCCTGCTCGCGTCAATAGAGATGCGCCGCAATCCCTTAACCCTGCCCGCCAACCTCTCCTTTACGACGTTGCATCGACATGAACGGCGCTTAACCCTTCGCTCAGTCAAAGCCGACAGATTGCCCGCAACGACAGGGTCGGCAGCGCGCTGCGCGAAGACGCCCGGGGAGTTGCGTCATGAGTCTCATCGCCTTCGAGCCGCGCATGCCGGATCTCGGCTCCGCGCGCGATCGCGCGCTGACCGCGGTCTTCGGCCTCGGCTATCGCGCGCTGCGCATGGCGCGCCGTCGTCGCCTCGAGGTTTCTCTGGTCGGCGGCCTTCTCGGCGTTCTCCTCATCGCATCCTTCATTTTCGCGCTGGACGAGGCGCCTGCTCCGGAGCCCGCGAAGCCCGCGCCGGCCGGCGTGTGGATGGACGTCTCGAAGCCGCTCGCCATGTTCGCTTACGGCTCGCAGGAATTCGCGCCGGCGCCGGCCAGCTACGCCATGCGCCGCCACACGACCGGCGGCGGCCGCGAGGATATCCTGAGCTTCGGGACTTTCGCCGGCGAGGGCGCCTGGCTGCGCCTGACCATTCACCGGGTCGGCGAGGAAGGCGCGCCCGACCAGTCCCTGTTCGTCGAGACCGCGCGCCGCGCCGGCGAGGCAGGGCTCGCGCTCGACCAGTTGAACAATCCAGCCGCGCTTCCCACCCGCTTCGGCGTCGCCGAATGGGCGGACGCTCGGCTGACCGCGGCTTCCGACGGCGCGAGACGCGAAAATTGCGCGGCCTTCCGCTTTGCCGAGACCAAGCCGGCGCTGCGCGTCTCGGGCCTTGCCTGCGGCCCCGCCGGCCAGCCCTACAACCGCAGCCAATTGTCCTGCCTCGTCGGCCGGCTCGATCTGGCGGCGGCCGGCGGCGACGACGAATTGCAAAAGTTTTTCGCCCGCAGCGAACTGGCCCGCGACGCCGCCTGCCCGCCCTCGCGCGCGAAAAATCCGGGTCATGCGACGCCGGCCAAGGGCAAGCCCGCGCCGCGCCACGCCGCCAGATAGGACGGCGGCCCGACGATGTGGCGGAACGGTCTCAGCGTTAAATAAGTTTTAAAGGGCAGGTCGCCCGTCGGACGGAAATCGGTCTATGCTTCGGGCGAACCCATTCGAGGTCGCCATGAAGATTATCGTCAAAACCGCCCTTCTCGCGCTCGCCGCGATCTCCGCCGTCACGGCGGCCGCCGACGCCCGCCCCCGCAAGCGCCAGGCCTATGGCGCGGACGTCATCGTCGTGCGCCCGCGCGCCTTCACCGATTCCGGCACGGTCGTGCCGGTCGGCAGCCGCAATCTCTATGTGCTGCAGTCGACCTACTACAACATGCAGCCCTACGAGCGTTATTCGCCGGGCATGCTGTGGCGCCCCGATCCGGGCATGCGCTGAGGTTCGGGCAAACGGATTGTCGTCCCGGCCGAAGCGAAGCGGAGAGCCGGGACCCGGAAACCGGGTCAACGCTGGATCCCGGATCGGCCTGCGGCCGTCCGGGATGACAATGGGTGAGCCTGAAGGCTCGCGATCCTCTTATTTCAATCGCGCGAGAATCGCGTCGCCCATCGCCGACGTCGAGATCACGTCCTTCGCGTCGCCCTTGATGTCGGCGGTGCGCAGCCCCGCCGCCAGCACGTCCGCGATCGCCGCCTCCACCTTGTCGGCGACCTCGCCCATCCCGAACGAATAGCGCAGGCACATGGCGAGCGAGCCGATCATCGCGATCGGATTGGCGAGCCCCTTGCCCGCGATGTCCGGCGCCGAACCGTGCACGGGCTCGTAGAGCGCGCGGCGCTTGTCGGTGACCTTGTCCACTTCGCCGAGCGAGGCTGACGGCAACATGCCGAGCGAGCCGGTCAGCATGGCCGCGATATCCGACAGCATGTCGCCGAACAGATTGTCGGTGACGATCACGTCGAACTGCTTGGGCCAGCGCACGAGCTGCATGGCCAGCGAATCCGCGAGCTGGTGCTCGAGCTCGACATCGGCGTAGTCGCGCTTGTGGAGAGCCGTGATGACCTCGTTCCACAGGACGCCCGACTTCATCACGTTGCGCTTTTCCGACGACGTCACCTTGTTGCGGCGCTTGCGCGCGAGCTCGAAGGCGACGCGGCCGATGCGCTCGATCTCGTAGGTGTCGTAGACCTGCGTGTCGATGCCGCGCTTCTGGCCGTTGCCGAGGTCGATGATCTGCTTCGGCTCGCCGAAATAGACGCCGCCGGTCAGTTCGCGCACGATCATGATGTCGAGGCCCTCGACGATCTCGCGCTTCAGCGACGAGGCTTCGGCCAGCGCCGGGTAGCAGATCGCCGGGCGCAGGTTGGCGAACAGCGCCAGGTCCTTGCGCAGGCGCAACAGGCCGGCTTCCGGGCGCACGTCATAGGGCACGCCGTCCCATTTCGGACCGCCGACCGCGCCGAACAGCACGGCGTCGGCGGCCATGGCGAGCTTCATGTCGCTTTCGGAGATCGAGGCGCCGTGCGCATCGTAGGCCGAGCCGCCGACGAGGCCGCGCTCGATCTCGAATTTCGCCACGCCCATGGCGGCGAGCCGGGCGAGAACCTTCTCCACCTCGCTCATCACTTCGGGGCCGATGCCGTCGCCGGGCAGGAGGAGGAGCTTGTAGGTCGCCATTATCCGTCTCGATTAAGGTTGCCGGGCGTTTTGCTACAGAAGGCCGACCCGGACGGCAAGTTTGGTTCGGAATTTGGATTTGTCGGTCCACCTCGACCGTCGCCGTCCCATTTCGGGATTGCCGGTCTTCCCCCGGGGCCAGACGCACATGAAACTTCGCAGCCTTTATCTGGGGCTTGGGCTTTTCCTCGGCGCCGCGGCCACGGCTGCGGCCTTCAACGTTCATTCCATCGTCCCGCACCAGCCCGGCCGGACCGCCGACTGGGTGAAGCAGATGAAAGTCGAGGAATACGGCCGCCAGCAGGTGATCTACCACATCGACCAGCGCGCGGGCGTTCTCAGCGGGCATTTCCGCCACGTCCTGCAGGTCGCCCAGAACCACGTGGACGCGGTCGGCGCCGACAGGCTCGACCTGCGGATCATCCTGCAGGGCGAGGGCGTCGATTTCCTCTCCTGGGCGCGCGACAATTTCGACGCCCGCCACAAGATCGACGAGCTGAAACTGCTGGGCGTGAAATTCCTCGTCTGCCGCAACACGCTTCTCGCGCGCGGCATCGATCCCGACCGCGAACTCTACGACGTCGCCAGGGAAGACGTGATCCGCACCGCCGTGGGCGAGATCGCGCAGCTCGAGCAGAAGGGGTTCCAGTACATCAAGCCGTGAGGCTGGATCCTTCTCCTGCAGAGCGGGAGAAGGTGTCTGCGCGAAGCGTGACGGATGAGGGACATGCCGAAACTCGAACGTTCGTCGCAGTGGCAAGGCCCTCGCCCGAAGCCTCGCTCCGCGAGGCCCACGCCGTCTCCCGCGTCGCAGGACGAGGAACGAAAAAGGCCCACTCCGAAGGACCTCTCACATTCGCCAGACTGCGCCGAACGGGCGTGACGGATGAGGGACATGCCGAAACTCGCACGTTCGTCGCAGTGGCAAGGCCCTCACCCGAGCCTCGCTCCGCGAGGCCCACCCTCTCCCGCTTCGCAGGAGAGGGGAAAAACGGCCTACGCCGCCAATTGCCGCAGCACGTACTGCAATATGCCGCCGTTCCTGTAGTACTCCAGCTCGTCCAGCGTATCGATGCGGCAGAGCAGCGGCACGTTCTTCGTCGCTGCCGTCGGCGTAAGTAATCTCCGCCGTCAGCGTCACGCGCGGCTTGAGCGCGGCGCCTTCGAGGCCGCGGATCGTCACCGTCTCGTCGCCCTTGAGCCCCAGCGCCTGCCAGGTCATGCCGTCCCGGAACACCAGCGGCAGCACGCCCATGCCGACGAGGTTGGAGCGATGGATGCGCTCGAAGCTCTGCGCGATCACCGCGCGCACGCCCAAGAGCTTCGTGCCCTTGGCCGCCCAGTCGCGCGACGAGCCGTTGCCGTATTCGGCGCCGGCGAAGATGACCAGCGGCTTGCCCTCCGCCTCGTATTTCATCGCCGCATCGTAGATCGACATGGCCTCGCCGTCGGGGAAATGCTTGGTGTTGCCGCCTTCGGGCGCGGAGCCGTCGGCGCCGGCAAGAATGAAATTCTTGATGCGGATGTTGGCGAAGGTGCCGCGCATCATCACTTCGTGATTGCCGCGCCGCGTGCCGTACTGGTTGAAGTCCTCCGGCCGCACCTGTCGTTCGAGCAGCCACTTGCCGGCCGGCGACGACAGTTTGATCGAGCCCGCCGGCGAGATGTGGTCGGTCGTGATCTTGTCGCCGAACAGCGCGAGCACGCGCGCGCTTTCGATGTTCGTCACCGGCGCCGGCGTCATGGTCATGCCGCGGAAGTACGGCGGGTTTTGCACATAGGTGGAGGCCATGTCCCACTTGTAGGTCTCGCCCGCCGGCGCCTTGACCTTCTTCCAGTTGGCGTCGCCGTCGAACACGGAGGCGTATTTCGTCGCATAGATCGCGCGCGTCACATTCTTGCGGATGAAGGCCTGGATTTCCGAAGACGTCGGCCAGATGTCGCGCAGGAAGACCGGATTCCCCTTCTTGTCATGGCCCAGAGGCTCGCGCGAAAGGTCCTTCTGCACGGAGCCGGCGAGCGCATAGGCGACGACCAGCGGCGGCGAGGCGAGATAATTGGCCTGCACGTCGGGCGAGACGCGGCCCTCGAAATTGCGGTTGCCCGAGAGCACGGCGGCGGCCACCACGCCATTGTCGTTGATCGACTTGGAGATCGCCGGCGGCAGCGGGCCGGAATTGCCGATGCAGGTCGTGCAGCCGTAGCCGACGAGATTGAAGCCGATCTTGTCGAGATATTTCTGCAGGCCGGCCTTGGCGAGATATTCGCCGACCACCTGGCTTCCCGGCGCGAGCGAAGTCTTCACCCAGGGCTTGGAGGTCAGGCCGCGCTCGACCGCGTTGCGCGCGAGCAGGCCCGCGCCGATCAGCACGCCGGGGTTCGATGTATTGGTGCAGGAGGTGATCGCCGCGATCACCACATCGCCGTGGCCAATGTCGAAATTGGCGCCCTCGACCTTGTAGCGCGAGGCGATGTCGGCGGCCTTCTTGTATTCGGCGTCCATCGCCGCCGCGAAACCCTTGGCGACGTCGCTCAGCGCCACGCGCCCCTCCGGGCGCTTCGGGCCGGCGAGCGAGGGCACGACGTCGGCGAGGTTGAGTTCCAGCGTGTCGGTGAACACCGGATCGGGCGAGCCCTTCTTGCGGAACAGCCCCTGCGTCTTGGAATATTTCTCGACCAGCGCGATGCGCGGCGCCTTGCGGCTCGAGGTCTTGAGATAGGAAAGCGCCTCGTCGTCCACGGGAAAGAAGCCGCAGGTCGCGCCATATTCGGGCGCCATGTTGGCGATCGTCGCGCGGTCGGCGAGCGTGAGGAAGTCGAGGCCGTCGCCGTAGAATTCAACGAACTTTCCGACCACGCCCTTCTTGCGCAACATCTGCGTCACGGTGAGCACGAGGTCGGTCGCCGTCACGCCCTCCTTCAGCCTGCCGTGCAGCTTGAAGCCGATCACTTCCGGCAGCAGCATGGACTGCGGTTGGCCGAGCATGGCGGCTTCCGCCTCGATGCCGCCGACGCCCCAGCCGAGCACGGCCAGCCCGTTCACCATCGTCGTGTGCGAATCCGTGCCGACCAGCGTGTCGGGATAGGCGACTTCCACCGTCTCGGCCTTGCCGCGCGCGGGCTTGTACTTCTCCTTCCGCGTCCAGACGGTCTGCGCGAGATATTCCAGGTTCACCTGGTGGCAGATGCCGGTGCCCGGCGGCACGACGCGGAAATTGTCGAACGAGCCCTGCCCCCATTTGAGGAAGCGATAGCGCTCGCCGTTGCGGCTGTATTCGAGATCGACGTTCTTCTTGAACGCCTTGGGCGAGCCGAAGGCGTCGACGATGACGGAATGGTCGATGACGAGATCGACCGGCACGAGCGGATTGATCTTCTGCGGATCGCCCTTCAGCGCCGTCATCGCGTCGCGCATGGCGGCGAGATCGACTACCGCCGGCACGCCGGTGAAATCCTGCATCAGCACGCGCGCCGGACGGAAGGAGATTTCCTTCTCCTGCTTGCCCTTGTTGGCGAGCCATTCGGCGACGCCCAGGATGTCCTGCCTGGTGACGGAGCGTCCGTCCTCGTTGCGCAGCAGGTTTTCCAGAAGCACCTTCATCGAATAGGGCAGGGCCGAAATGCCCTTCAGGCCGTTCTTCTCGGCCGCCTTCAACGAATAGTAGTGATAGGTCTTGTTTCCGACCGTGAGCTTCTTGCGGGACTTGAAGCTGTCGAGCGATGCCATGGCGATCTTCCTGCGCATCGAGGATGAGAGACGCGCTTATAGATAATTTGCGCGAAGCCCGCTACACGACAAGGCGGGGCGCGCTGATTTTGCAGGCGCCGGTCGCAGAACAGGTTCAGCGCAAGCCAACATGCGTCTTCTTGCCGAAAATGTCTCCGTGGATCGCGGCGGGCGGCGCATCGTCGACAGCGTCGATTTCGTTCTGTCGGATGGCGAGGCGCTGATCCTGTCCGGCCCCAATGGCGCGGGCAAGTCGACGCTGCTGCGCGCCATCGCGGGCCTCCTGCCGCTGGCGTCCGGCGCGCTGACGCTGGACGGCGAGAGCGAGGAGCTCCCTTCGTCGCTGCACTACGTCGGCCATGCCGAGGGCATGAAGCCCGCGCTCACCGTGCGCGAAAACCTCGCCTTCTGGTTCTCGTTTCTCGCGCGCGGCGATGCGGGCGCGGCGCTCGCGCCTGTCGATGCGCTGGACGCCTTCGGCCTCGCGCATGTCATCGACATTCCCGCCGGCTATCTCTCGGCCGGGCAGAAGCGCCGCGTCGCGCTCGCCCGCCTGCTCGTCGCGCCGCGCCCCATCTGGCTGCTCGATGAGCCGACGACGGCGCTCGACGTGCGCGCGCAGGGCGCGCTCGCCGCCGTCATGGCGCGCCATCGCGCCGGCGGCGGCATCGTCTTGGCCGCGACCCATTCGCCCGTCGGCCTCGAGAGCGCCGGCGAACTGAAGCTGGGAGTGGCTGCGTGACAAGCCCGCTCCTCGCCCTGTTCCGGCGCGAATTCGCCATCGCCCGCCGCATCGGCGGTTCGGGCTCGATGGGCGTCGTCTTCATGCTGATGCTGGTGACGATCCTGCCCTTCGCCATCGGGCCGGACCTCAACCTGTTGCGCCGCATCGGCCCCGCCATCCTCTGGATCGCCGCGCTGCTCGCCATGCTGCTCGGCCTCGACCGGCTGTTTCAGGCGGATTTCGAGGACGGTTCGCTCGACCAGCTCCAGCTCGGCGCGACGCCGCTCGAATTCGTGGTCCTCGCCAAATGCCTGGCGCACTGGATGACGACCGCCCTGCCGCTGGTGATCGCCGCGCCGCTGTTCGGCGTGCTGATGGCGCAGGAGGCGAGCGCCATGCTCGGCATCGGCGTGTCGCTGCTGGTCGGCACGCCCGCGCTCACCTTCATCGGCGCGGTCGGCGCGGCCGCCACGGTGTCGCTGCGGCGCGGCGGCCTGCTGATGGCGCTGCTCGTGCTGCCTTTATGCATACCGGCCCTGATCTTCGGCGTGTCGGCCGCCACGGCGGCCTCGGGCGGGACCATTCCCTTCGCCACGCCGCTGGCCATCCTGGCGGCGCTGACGCTGGCGGCAGGCGCGCTGTGCCCCTTCGCGGCGGCCGCGCTGCTGCGGCGGCTGGGAGAGTGACGCCCGCCCGGCGACTGATCCAGGTCAAATTGCCATCGCATTTTTGAGGGCATAAGACGGACCCGAACTGCGAGCCTTCAGGCTCGCGGTCCAACTACGGAAAACGATGCTTCGTTTCGCCAACCCGTCCTTCGTGCTGCGCTTCGCCGCCCGCGCCGTGCCGATCTTCGGCGCGCTGGCCGCGATCCTCATCGCCGTCGGCCTCTATCTCGTCTTCTTCGTCGCGCCCGCCGACTACCAGCAGGGCGAGACCGTGCGCATCATGTACATCCACGTTCCGGCCGCCTGGCTCGGCCTGTTCGCCTACATGGTCATGGCCTCTGCCGGCGCTCGGCACGCTGCGTCTGGCGCCATCCCGCTCGCCGACGCCGCGCAAAAATCGGCCGCCCCGCTCGGCGCCATGTTCACCTTCGTCTGCCTCGTCACCGGCTCGCTCTGGGGCAAGCCGATGTGGGGCACGTACTGGGTGTGGGACGCGCGGCTCACCTCGATGCTGGTGCTGCTGCTCATCTATCTCGGCGCTGATCGCGCTGTGGAACACGATCGAGGAGCCGCAACGCGCCGCGCAAGGCCGCCGCCGTCATGACGCTCGTCGGGCTCGTCAACATTCCCATCATCAAATTCTCGGTCGACTGGTGGAACACGCTCCATCAGCCCGCCTCCGTCTTCAAGGCGAGCGGGCCGGCGATCTACGCCTCGCATGCTCTGGCCGCTGCTCATCATGGCCATCGGCGCCACCTTCCTGTTTCTCGCGCTGCATCTCATGTCGATCCGCAACGAGATCCTGCGCCGCCGCCTCGACCGCCTGACGCGTCTGGCGGCGAGCGCCAGCGACATGCCGCGCGCCGCGCGTTTCGAGCCTGCGCAATGACCTCGGATCATTTCTTCTTCATCGCCCTGTCCTACGGC
>JBAOHX010000012.1:0-22500 GCA_037044955.1 Rhodoblastus sp. | reverse complement strand
GACGCCCGCCGCCTGGCCGAGGAAGAAACTCGTCGCAAACAGGCTCATGCCGGCGCCGCGCGCTTGCGGCGTCGCCTGCGTCGCGTTCACCTGCAGCACGCTGTGCAGCAAGTAATATGCCGGCGCCCGCCGCCAGACATGCCGGCGCGGCGAAGAGCGGCGCAGGCGCAAAAGCCAGGCCAAGGAAGGCGACGAGGAACAGGACGCCGGAGATGCGCGCGACGCCCGTTTCGCCGAAGCGCGGCACGATGCGGCGCGCGAGCGTGGCGTAGAGAATGCCGCCGAGGCCGAAGGCGATCAGCAACAGGCCCGCTTGTCCGAACGCTCAGGCCGAAACTGAAATGCAGCATGGTCGTGATGTAGGCGACCGCGCCGAAGCAGAAGAAAGCCTTCGAGAAAGACCGCCAGCATGAGCGCGCGCACGGACCCGCGACGCAGGGCGCCGAGCAGCGTGGATATGGCGACCGACAGCGGCGCCTTGGAGGGCGCGCCATTGGCGAGCGGGTTGCGGCGCAGCTCGAAGGCGAGGCCCGCCGTCGCGACGGCATAGAGCGCGAGAATGACGACGAAGGCGGCGCGCCAGCCCGCGATATCCCCGAACCATCCGCCGAAGGCCTGGCCGACGATGAGGCCGGAGATCTGGCCCATCATGAAGCGCGCGATGGTCGTCTGCCGCACATCGTATGGCACGGCGTCGCCGATCCAGGCGAGCGCCAGCGGCACGATGCCGGCGGCGGCGAAGCCTGCGGCAAGCCGCGCCAGCGCCAGCGCGCCCAGCGATTGCGCGAGCGCGCATCCCGCGGTCGTGACGAGCGAGAGAATGCAGCAGACGAGAATGAGTCGGTATTTGCCGTAGCGGTCGCCGGCGATGCCGAAGGCGGGTTGCAGCAGGCCGTAGGTCAGCGAATAGGCGGTGGCGACGATCGCCGCTTCGCCCGGCGTCACGCGAAATTCCGTCGCGAGCTGCGGCAGCAGGCCGTCGCAGATGCGTGTGGTGGCCGCGCTCGCGAAAGCGGCGACCGCCAGCAGCAGGATGGCGCGACCGGCGGTCGGCGCCTTCGATGGCGTGGCGTCGCTCACCGGCTCAGACCGGCTTCGCGCTCGACAGGAACTCGCCCATCCGCCCCAGCGCCTTGCGGATATTGTCGGCGGAATTGGCGTAGCTCAGACGAATGTAGCCTTCGCCGTGCACGCCGAAATCCGGGCCGCCGATGGTGGCGACGCCGGCTTCCTCGAGCAGCGCCGAGGCGAGCTTCTTCGCCTTCCAGCCGGTCTTCGTGATGTTGGGGAAAGCGTAGAAGGCGCCCTTGGGCGTCGCCGAGGAAATACCGGGCAGGGCGTTCAGGCCTTCGACGACGATTTTGCGGCGCGCGTCGAATTCCGCGAGCATGGCGCGCACCGCGTCCTGCGGACCTTCGAGCGCTGCGATGCCGGCGAATTGCGTCGCGGCGTTGGTGCAGGAAAAGGAATTGACCGCGAGCTTGCGCGCATTTTCGTAGAGCGCTTGCGGCCAGACCGACCAGCCGAGACGCCAGCCGGTCATGGCGTAGGTCTTGGAGGCGCCGTCGAGCAGGATGAGGCGGTCGCGGATTTGCGGATAGGCGAGCAGCGTCTGGTGGGCGAGCCCGTCATAGGTCATCTGGCCGTAGATCTCGTCCGACATGATGGCGACGTCTGGATGCTTCTCCAGCCCCTTCACCAGCGCGTCGATCTCTGCCTTCGGCGTTACGCCGCCAGTCGGATTGGCGGGCGAATTGACGATGAGCAGGCGCGTCTTCGGCGTGATGAGCGACAGCGTTTCCTCAGCGGAAAAAGCAAAGCCGTTCTCCTCGCGGATCGGCACGGGCACGGGCGTCGCGCCGGTATATTCGATCATCGAGCGATAGATGGGGAAGCCCGGATCGGGATAGAGGATTTCCGCGCCCGGCTCGCCGAACATCAGGATCGCCATGTACATGGTGACCTTGCCGCCGGGCACGACCATCACGAGATCGGGCGAGACATCGACGTTTAGCCGGCGATGCAGATCGGCGGCGATGGCTTCGCGCAGCGGCAGAATGCCGGTCGCCGGCGTATAGCCGTGGTGGCCGTCGCGCAGCGCCTTGATCGCGGCCTCGACAATATGCGCTGGCGTGGAAAAATCCGGCTGGCCGATGCCGAGGTTGATGATGTCCTTGCCCTGGCGCGCGAGATCGGTGGCGCGCGCGAGAACCGCGAAGGCGTTTTCCTCGCCGATGCGCGCGAAGGCGGGAACGACATGCAGCATGGGCTTCCTCGGTCGGACGTTGTTTCGTCCTTGATCCGGGAAATGCGCGGGCGGGTCAACAACTGAAATGTCAGTTGGGCGGGGCGTTTGCCTCTCCCGTGAAACGGGAGAGGGAGAAACGGCCTACCCGCCGCTGAATTTCTTCACGGCCTCTTCCACCGCCGCGCGCTGGCTGACGGAGAGCTGCGTCAGGCGGCCGTCGAGCCATTCGTCCTGGATGCCGGCGTTGCGCGCCAGCAGGTGCCATTTCATGGCCTCCACCAGATTGGCCTGCACGCCGCGGCCGGCGGCGAGCAGCCGGGCGGCGCGGTTCTGGGCGACGGGATTGTTGCGCTGCGCGGCCTTGAGGAACCAGCGCGCGGCGGCGGCCTCGTCCTTCAGCGCGCCCTCGCCGTTGAACAGCATGATGGCGTATTCGACCATGCCCGGCACATTGTCGGCCTCGGCCGCCTGCTTGAACCAGGTCGCGGCCTCGACATCGTTGTGATCGACGCCGCGCCCGTTGTGGTAGAGCACGCCCAGCGAATAGGCGCAGTCGGCGTTGCCGGCGGCCGCGCCGCGCAGGAAATAATCGGTCGCCTTCCTGAAGTCCGGGCCTCCAGGCGTATCCTCGATCGCCATCACGCCGAGATTGTAGAGGGCTTCGGCCTGGCCCTTGTCGGCGGCGCGCTGGAATTCCTTCTGCGCCGCCGCGCGGTCGACGGCCACGCCCTCGCCCTTGAGCAGCGACACGCCATAGGCGAAGGCCGCATTGGCGTCGCCGAGATCGGCGGCGAGCCGGAACCAGCGCGCGGCCTCGCGCGGGTCGCGCGGCGCGCCGGCGCCTTCGCGATAGAGCTGGCCGAGCAGCGTCATGGCGGCGGCGTCGGTCTTGTTCGCCTCCACCCGCTTCAGCGCGAGCTGGAAGGCGGTGGCGTAGAAACCGCGCTGGTAGGCGGCAAAGGGATCGTTCGCCTCCGCGAAGCCGGGCATGTCGGTCGGCTTGGCGGCCTCAGGCGCCTGAACCGTCGGGGGCGCCTGGCTCGGGCGCAGCTCGGGCTTTGCCTGCTGCGCGAGGGCGGAGGAGGCGAGCAGCATGCCCGCGCCGAGGAATATGGCGCGGCCCTTCACGCGATGGCTCCCACCGAGCGCGCCGCCGCTTCGGCGACGGCCGCGGCCGGCCCGCGCGCGTGATCCCAGACGGCGGCTTCGAGCGCGATGAATTCCGCGCCGGCGTCCGCCAGCGGCTCGACCTCCTCCAGCGTTCGGGCGAAGGCGACGCAGGGCACGTTGAAGATTTCCGCCCACCAGCGCGTGCGCTCGAGAATGTCGGCCGGCGGCGCCGGATCGCCGGGGCCGCCGAACATGAGATAGTCGACGTCCAGTTCGCCCGCGCTCATGCATTCGTCGCGGCTCGCCAGGCCGCCCGCGCCGACGATGCGCTCGGGCTTGAGGCTTTCGATGGCTTCATCCAGCGCCCGGGCGCCGCCCGAAACATGCGCGCCATCGGCGCCGGCGCGGGCGGCGAGCTGCGCGTCGCCGTCGACCAGCAGGGCCGCGCCGTGGTCCTGCGCCAGCGGGGTCAGCGCGCGCAGGATCGCCTTGCGCTGGCCGGGGTCGCTCGTGGCGAAGCGGACAAGCACGCAGGCGACGTCGCCGGCGCCGAGCGCGGCCGCCAGCGCCTTGTCGAAGGGCTCGGCGCGTTCGAGCGCCGGGGTGATGAGATAGAGGCGGGCCGGCGGGGCCTCGGGGTCGCGCGCCATCGCAGCTTCCTTGTGAATCGGCACCTCTATTCATACGCAAATTCGGCGAAAGCGCGGAAATATTGTTTTCTCGCGCAGGCGCGACAGATCAATTCGCGCAGGAGGAGCCGATGAAAGCCCGTCTCGACTATGCCGCCGTCGCGCCGGAGGTGCGCACGATCATGCTCGACTTCTGGAAGAAGGTCGAAGGGCTCGGGCTGGAGCCGAGCCTGCTGCATCTCGTCTATCTCCGCGCCTCGCAGATCAACGGCTGCGGCTTCTGCGTCGACATGCATTCCAAGGACATGCGGGCAATGGGCGAAAGCGAGGAACGCGTCTACATGACCAGCGCATGGCGCGAGAGCGGGCTTTACAGCCCACGCGAACGCGCGGCTTTGGCCTGGACCGAAGCGGTGACGATACTGGCGAACGGCGATGTGCCCGACGCTGTGTTCGAGCAGGCGCGCGCGCAGTTTTCGGAGAGCGACCTGGCGAAGCTGACGCTCGCCATCGTCGAGATCAATTGCTGGAACCGGCTCAACGTCGCGTTCCGTACGCCGGCGGGGAGTTACAAGCCGCGCGTGGCTGTGAAGGCGGGTTGATTTCCTTCTCCCGCAGCGCGGGAGAAGGTGGCCCTTGCGAAGCAAGGGTCGACACGAAGTCGGCGCCGGGAAGTCGGCTGCTGCCGACTTCCCTTGAAGTTGCCGACTTCGGTCCGGGATGAGGGACGCGCCGTTGTCCAAATTTTTGTTGCAATCGCGGCGCCCTCACCCGTCGCGCTTCCGCGCGACACCCTCTCCCGCTTTGCGGGAGAGGGGAAGGCGCGTCACGCGAACTTCGGATCGAGCGAGCCCTTCGCATAGCTCGCGGCCATTTCGGCCAGCGTGGCGATGCGCCCGATCTTCGAGGCGTTGCCGGCCGTGCCGAATTCCTCGAGGCGCTGCTTGCAGATCCTGGTCATCGCTTCCTGCGCGGGCTTCAGATACTTGCGCGGGTCGAACTCGCCGGGATGCTCGGCGAAGACCTTGCGGATCTGGCCGGTGATCGCCATGCGGTTGTCGGTGTCGATGTTGATCTTGCGCACGCCGTTCTTGATGCCGCGCTGGATCTCCTCGACCGGCACGCCCCAGGTCTGGGGCATCTTGCCGCCGAACTTGTTGATGATGTCCTGCAGGTCCTGCGGCACCGAGGACGAGCCGTGCATGACGAGATGCATGTTCGGCATCTTGCGGTGGATTTCCTCGATGACGTTCATCGCCAGCACCTTGCCGTCGGGCTTGCGCGTGAACTTGTAGGCGCCGTGCGAGGTGCCCATGGCGATCGCCAGCGCGTCGACCTTGGTCTCCTTCACGAATTTCACGGCTTCGTCGGGGTTGGTGAGAAGCTGGTCGTGGCTGAGCTTGCCCTCGGCGCCGTGGCCGTCTTCCTTCTCGCCTTCGCCTGTTTCGAGCGAGCCGAGCACGCCGAGTTCGCCCTCCACCGAAATGCCGCCGAGATGGGCCATGTCGGTCACCTTCTTGGTGACGCCGACGTTATAGGCCCAGTCGGCCGGGGTCTTGCCGTCTTCCTTGAGCGAGCCGTCCATCATGACGGAGGTGAAGCCCGCCTGCATCGCCGTCATGCAGGTCGCAGGCCCGTTGCCGTGGTCGAGATGCACGCAGACCGGAATGTGCGGATAGATTTCGACGACCGCGTCCATCATGTGCTTGAGCATGATGTCGTTGGCGTACTGGCGCGCGCCGCGCGAGGCCTGGATGATGACGGGCGCGTCGACCGCGTCGGCGGCGACCATGATGGCCAGCGCCTGTTCCATGTTGTTGATGTTGAAGGCCGGCACGCCGTAGCCGTGTTCGGCGGCGTGATCCAGCAATTGTCTCATCGTGATGCGGGCCATGTCTCTCTCCGTTTGATCGTGTCGAAAACTTACGCGCGAAGGGCCTCGACGCCGGGCAGGGCCTTGCCTTCCATCCATTCGAGGAAGGCGCCGCCGGCCGTCGATATGTAGGTGAAATCGTCGGCCGATCCCGCGTGATTGAGGGCCGCCACCGTGTCGCCGCCGCCGGCGATCGACACGAGCGCGCCGGCCTTGGTCAGGGCCGCGGCCTTGTGCGCGACCGCCACCGTGCCGGTGTCGAAGGGCGCGATCTCGAAAGCGCCGAACGGACCGTTCCACACCAGCGTCTTCGCGCCCGCGAGCTTGGCCTCGACATGCGCGACGGTCTTCGGTCCGACGTCGAGCATCATCTCGTCGTCGTGGATATGGGCGACGTCGTCGATGCGGTGGGCGGCATGCGCCTTGAACTCCTTGGCGAACAGGCCGTCGACCGGCAGCACGATCTCGCAGCCCGCGGCCTTGGCCTTCTGTTCGATCTCGCGCGCCGTGGCCGCCAGATCGTGCTCGCACAGGCTCTTGCCGACCTTCACGCCGCGCGCGGCGAGAAACGTGTTCGCCATGCCGCCGCCGATGATGAGCATGTCGACCTTCTTCACGAGATTGCCGAGCAGGTCGAGCTTGGTCGACACTTTCGCGCCGCCGACGATGGCCGCGACGGGCTTCCTCGGATTGCCGAGCGCGGCGTCGAGCGCTTCCAGTTCGGCCTGCATGGTGCGGCCGGCGTAAGCGGGAAGTTTGTGCGCGAGGCCTTCGGTCGAGGCGTGCGCGCGATGGGCGGCGGAAAAGGCGTCGTTGACATAGGCGTCGCCGAGTTTTGCGAGACCCTCGACGATGGCCGGGTCGTTCTTTTCTTCGCCCTTGTGGAAGCGGGTGTTCTCGAGCAGCAGCACGTCGCCGTCCTTCATCGCGGCGACGGCCTTCTCCGCGACTTCGCCGATGCAATCGGATGCGAAGGCGACGGGGCGCTTGAGATGATCGGCAAGCACGCCGGCGATGGGTTTAAGCGAATTGGCCTCGTCCGGGCCGTTCTTCGGACGGCCGAAATGGGCGAGCAGGATCACCTTGCCGCCCTTGTCCGCGATCTCGCGGATGGTCGGCAGGATGCGGTCGATGCGGGTGGCGTCGGTCACCTTGCCGTTTTCCATGGGCACGTTGAGATCGACGCGCACCAGCACGCGCTTGCCCTTGGGCTGGAGAGAATCGAGGGTGCGGAAGGCGGCCATTTTCTTCTCCTTAGATCGCCTTCTGCTCGGACTTCGGCATGAGCGCCATGAGGACGCCGATGGCGGGCAGGATCGAGCAGACGCGGTAGACGAAATCGAGGCTGGTGTGGTCGGCGAGCACGCCGAGCAAAGCGGCGCCGAGGCCGCCCGTGCCGAAGGCGAAGCCGAAGAACAGGCCGGCGATCATGCCGACGCGGCCGGGCGCGAGTTCCTGCGCATAGACGAGGATGGCCGGGAAGGACGAGGCCATGACGAAGCCGATGATGGCGGTCAGCGCCACCGTCCAGCCGAAGCCGACGAAGGGCAGCGCGAGCGAAAAGGGCAGGACGCCGACGATCGAAATCCAGATGACGATGACGCGGCCGAAGCGGTCGCCGAGCGGGCCGCCGAAGAACGTGCCGGCCGCGACCGAGAACATGAAGACGAAGAGATAGATCTGCGACGACTGGATGGTCAGGCCGAAGCGCTCGATCAGGTAGAACGTGTAGAAGCTCTGCAGGCTCGCCATGTAGAAATTCTTGGAGAAGACCAGCACGAGCAGAATGAGAATCGCGATCCACTGACTGCGCGTCAGCGGCGCCGGCGCGGCGGCGGCCTTGCGGCGCTCGCCCAGATGATCGGCGTACCAGCGGCCGACCCATATCAGCAGCGCGATGCCGACGAGCGGCACGACGACGAACCAGGCGACGGCGCCCTGGCCGTTCGGCGCGATGATCAGCGCCGCCAGCAGCGGGCCGATCGCCTGGCCGGTATTGCCGCCGACCTGGAAGAAGCTCTGCGCGAAGCCGAAGCGCCCGCCCGACGCCGCGCGCGCCACGCGCGAGGATTCGGGATGGAAGATCGAAGAGCCCGTGCCGATGATGGCGGCGGCGATCAGCACGATTCCATAGGCATGAGCGCGCGAGAGCAGCAAGAGGCCGGCGAGCGAACAGGCCATGCCGACGGCGAGCGAGAACGGCTGCGGCCTCTTGTCGGTGATCATGCCGACGGCCGGCTGCAGCAGGCTGGCGGTCACCTGAAACACGAGAGTGATGAGGCCGATCTCGGCGAAGGACAGCGACAGGTCCTGCTTGAGATTGGGGTAGATCGCCGGCAGCAGCGATTGCAGGAGGTCGTTGAGGCAGTGCGAGACGCTGAGCGCGGTCAGGATCGGCAGCGCCGTGCGGGCGGCGGTCGATTGCGTGAGAGGGCGTGTCGCGTCGAGGGTCAAGGGCGTCCTCGTCCGTCATTGCGAGGAGCGTAGCGACGAAGCAATCCATCCTTGCGGATGGGCCCGGTGGATGGATTGCTTCGCTACGCTCGCAATGACGGCGTGTTCTACGTCGTCAGATCAGCTTGCCCATCGCCACGGCCGTGTCGGCCATGCGGTTGGAGAAGCCCCATTCGTTGTCGTACCAGGACAGGACCGAGCACAGCGTTCCGTCCATCACCTTGGTCTGGTCCATGTGGAAGATCGAGGAATGGGGATCGTGGTTGAAGTCGATCGAGACGTTCGGCGCGTTGGTGTAGCCGAGCACGCCCTTCAGCGGGCCGTCGGCGGCCTTCTTGATCGCGGCGTTGATCTCGTCCTTCGACGTCGCGCGCTTGGCGATGAACTTGAGATCGACGACCGAGACGTTCGGCGTCGGCACGCGCATGGCGAAGCCGTCGAGCTTGCCGTTGAGCTCCGGCAGCACGAGGCCGACGGCCTTGGCGGCGCCGGTCGAGGTCGGGATCATCGAAAGCGCGGCGGCGCGGGCGCGGTAGAGATCCTTGTGCATCGTGTCCAGCGTCGGCTGGTCGCCGGTGTAGGAATGGATCGTCGTCATCATGCCCTTCTCGATGCCGATGGCTTCATGCAGCACCTTGGCGAAGGGCGAGAGGCAGTTGGTCGTGCAGGAGGCGTTGGAGACGACGAGGTGATCCTTGGTCAGCTTGTCGTGGTTGACGCCATAGACGACGGTGAGGTCGGCGCCGTCGGCCGGGCGCGGACACCAGCACGCGCTTGGCGCCGGCGGTCAGATGGGCGGCGGCCTTGTCGCGGGCGGTGAAGATGCCGGTGCATTCCAGCGCGATGTCGACGCCGAGCTCCTTGTGGGGGAGCTTGGCCGGATCGCGCTCGGCGGTCACCTTGATCGCGCCGCGGCCGACGTCGATCGAATCGCCTGATACCGTGACGTTGTGCGGGAACTTGCCGTGCACCGAATCGTAGCGCAGCAGGTGGGCGTTGGTCTCGACCGGGCCCAGATCATTGATCGCGACGACCTGGATGTCCGTGCGGCCGGACTCGACAATGGCGCGCAGCACGTTGCGCCCGATGCGTCCGAAACCGTTGATCGCGACCTTGACAGCCATTTTCCCGTTCCTTTTCCCGAGGGGCTCGAATGGCGCGCTCCTTAACACAGGGACGCCCATTCGTCATGCAGCGGCGCCAATCCATTCGGCTAAGCGCCGCGCAAACCTATCTTGCGCTCAACAAACGCTTTACGCGCCCGCCAGAGCTTTACGCACGGCGTCGGCGGCGGCTTGCGCCGTAATGCCGCAAGCCGCGAAGACGTCCTTGTAGGGGCCGCTCATGCCGAAGCCGTGCATCCCGACGAAAAGGCCGTTTTCGCCGATGAAGGCGTCCCAGCCCTGCCGCACGCCGGCCTCGATGGCGAGGCGCACGGGGGCGTCGCCGATCACGGCCTTGCGCTCGGCGGCGGGGCGGGCGGCGAACAATTCCGTCGAGGGCACGGAGACGACGCGGGCGGCGATGCCGTCCTTGGCCAGGAGGTCGCGGGCGGCGAGCGCGAGCTCGACCTCGGAGCCCGAGGCGAAGATCGTCGCCCTGGCGTCTGCCGCGCCGGCAAGCTCGTAGGCGCCTTCGGCCGTGCGGTTGGCCGCGCCCGCGCCGCGCACGGTCGGCAGGTTCTGGCGGCTCAGCGCCAGCAAGGTCGGGCCGGTCTTGTGCTCCAGCGCGATAGCCCAAGCTTCCGCCGTCTCGATGGCGTCGGCCGGGCGGATGACGAGCAGGTTCGGCATGGCGCGCAGCGCCGCCAGATGCTCGACCGGCTGGTGGGTCGGCCCGTCCTCGCCGAGACCGATGGAATCGTGGGTGAAGACGTAGATCGCCTGCACGCCCATCAGCGCGGCGAGGCGGATCGAGGGACGGCAATAATCGGAGAAGACGAGGAAGGTCGCGCCGCCCGGAATGATGCCGCCGTGCAGGGTCAGGCCGTTCATGGCGGCGACCATGCCGTGCTCGCGGATGCCGTAGTGGATGTAGCGGCCGCCGTAGGAGCCCGGCGCGATCGAGGCGGCGGACTTGGCCTTCACATTGTTGGAGGGCGTGAGGTCGGCCGAGCCCAGCAGCAGCTCTGGGATGTGCGGCGTGATCGCCTCGATCGCGGCTTCGCTTGCCTTGCGGGTGGCGAGCGAGGGCTTGTCGGCGGCGTGCTTGTCCTTCAGCGCGGCGAGCGCGGCTTCCACCTCGGGCTTCAGCTTGCGGGCGAGCCGGCGCTCGAATTCGGCCTTGCGCGCGCCGGCGGCGTCGAAGCGCTTCTGCCATGCCTTGCGGGCCTCGGCGCCGCGGGCGCCCGCGGCGCGCCACGCCGACAGCAGATCGGCGGGAACCTCGAAGGGCGCCGCCGTCCAGCCGAGCTGCGCCTTGGCGGCCTTGGCCTCGTCGGGGCCGAGCGGCTCGCCGTGCGCCTTCGCCGTGCCGGCGCGATTGGGGGAGCCGAAGCCGATGGTGGTGCGGCACAGGATGAGGGAGGGCTTGTCGGACCTTTTCGCCGCCTCGAGCGCGGCGACGATGGCGTCCTGGTCGTGGCCGTCGACGCGGGTCGCGGCCCAGCCGGCCGACTGGAAGCGGGCGACCTGATCGACCGAATCGGACAGGCTGATCGGGCCGTCGATGGAAATCTCGTTGTCGTCGTAGAGGACGATCAGGCGCGAGAGCTTGAGATGGCCGGCGAATGCGATGGCTTCCTGCGAAACGCCTTCCATCAGGTCGCCGTCGCCGCAGACGACATAGGTGTGGTGGTCGACGATGTCGTCGCCGAATTCCGCCGCCAGATGGCGTTCCGCCAGCGCCATGCCGACGGCGGTGGCGACGCCCTGCCCGAGCGGGCCGGTGGTGGTCTCCACGCCGATCGTGTGGCCGTATTCGGGATGGCCCGGCGTCTTGGAGCCGACCTGGCGGAAATGCTCGAGCTGGTCGACGGTCATGCCCTCGTAGCCCGTGAGATGGAGCAGGGCGTAGAGCAGCATGGAGCCGTGGCCCGCCGACAGCACGAAGCGGTCGCGGTCCGGCCAGTGCGGGTCGGCGGCGTCGAATTTCAGCACGCGCGTCCACAGCGCCGTCGCGATATCCGCCGCGCCCATGGGCATGCCGGGATGGCCTGATTTGGCCGCTTCCACGCCGTCGATGGCGAGCGCGCGGATCGCATTGGCCATCATGTCCTGCGTCACGCTGTTGGTCATCGCGCGGCTGCTCCCGGGATTTCTGTAAAGACGCGCGTTCCTTAACAGGCGAGGCCCCTGAGTCAACGCAGGGCTTTCGTCAGCAGAACACGAGGATAAGTCCGCAAGTGGCGCGCAATTCACGGGAATCCACCCGTTTCGCGTTGACGCGAATCGCGGGCGCGCGCTCTATGCCTGCACTGGAGGTCGTTTCGCCGTCATGACCGAGCCTGTCGGATCGTCCGGCCCGGCCGCGCCGAGGGTCGCTGACCCGCTCGACGCCGCGCTCGCGCGCCTCCTGTCCGCGCTCGCCACGCTCGAGGCGGCGGCCGGGCGCAGGCGCGAGGCCGATCTCGCCCGAACCGATCTCGACGAAGCCTTCGCCGCCATGCAGGACGATCGCGCGCGGCTGGCGCTGGACCTCGATGCGGCGCTGGCGCGCGGGCAGAGGCTGGAGGCGGCCAGCGACGAGGTCGCCAAACGGCTCGAAGCGGCGGCGGGCGCGCTCGCGGCGCTGGCGCGCGCCGAAGGGGGCGCGTGAGCATGGCGCAGGTCGTCGTCACCATCGCCGGGCGCACCTATCGCATGAATTGCGAGGACGGGCAGGAGCCGCACATCGAGGCGCTGGCGCTGCATGTCGATTCGAAGATGGCGGGCCTGCGCACGAGCTTCGGCGAGATCGGCGAGCAGCGCCTCGTCGTGATGGCGGCGATCACCATCGCCGACGAACTGACCGAGGCCAAGGGACGGATCGAGAGCCTCGAGGAGCAGATCGCCGCTCTGGCCGAAGTCGGGCAGGACGCGCGCCAGACCCGCGCCGCGCGCGAGACGCATCTGGCCGAAGCGCTGGAGGGCGCCGCCGAGCGGCTGGAAAGGCTGGCGCGGGAAATGTCCGGCAGGGAATAGGCGTTGTGGCCGGCGGCATGCTTTAATCCGCGCCATGAGCACCGCGCCGCACGTATCGATCGATCTCGCCGCCTTCTGGGCCGATCCCTATCCGACGCTGAAGATGTTGCGTGAAAAGGCGCCCATCGCTTTCGTGCCGGAACTCGGCGCGACCTTGTTCACGCGGCGCGACGACATCTACGTCTACGAGAAGATGGTCGACGTCTTTTCCTCGCATCAGCCGCAGGGCCTGATGAACCGGTTGATGGGCCACAACATGATGCGCAAGGACGGGGCCGCGCATCAGGCCGAGCGCGCGATGATCTTTCCCGCCGTTTCGCCCAAGACCGTGCGCACGCATTGGACGGAGGTCTTTCAGCGCCACGCGGACCGCGTTCTCGACGAGGTCGCGCCGAAAGGGTCCGCCGATCTCTTCAAGGAGGTCGCGCTGCCGATTTCCGGCGAGTGCCTGAAGAGCCTGACGGGTCTCGCCAACATTTCCTATCGCGACATGGACGCCTGGTCGCAGGGCATGATCGACGGCATCGCCAACTACACCGGCGATCCGCAGGTCGAGGCGCGATGCAATGCGGCGACCGCGGGCATAGACGCCGCCATCGACGGCATGATCCCGGTTTTGCGCGAGACGCCCGACAGCAGCCTGCTCGGCGTGATGCTGCGGACGGACATGCCGATGGAGAGCGTGCGCGCCAACGTGAAGCTCGCCATATCGGGCGGGCAGAACGAGCCGCGCGACATGATCGCCGGCGCGGTCTGGGCGCTGCTGACGCATCCCGAACAGAAGCGCCGCGCGCTTGCGGGCGAGGTGACGTGGCTGCAGGCGTTCGAGGAATATGCGCGCTGGATGGCGCCGATCGGCATGTCGCCGCGGCGCATCGCCAGACGCTACGCCATCGGCGATATCGTGCTGGAGCCGGAGGACCGCGTCTTCCTGATGTTCGGCGCGGCCAATCGCGACGAGGCGCATTTCGCCGATCCGGATGTTTTCGACGTCGGGTCGCGACACGCAGAAGAGCATCGCCTTCGGCGCGGGTCCGCATTATTGCGCCGGCGCCTTCGCCTCGCGCGCCATCGTCGCCAGCGTCGCCCTGCCGACGATTTTCGCCCGCCTGCGCGACCTGCGGCTGGACGAGACGGCCGGGCCCGTGCGCTTCGGCGGCTGGGCTTTTCGCGGGCCGCTCAACCTGCCGGTCCGCTGGAGCGCATGAACCCGCGCCACTGGCGTAAAGGGTCCCGAGGCTCTACATTGGCGGGGCGGCGCTGCGGGATGCGTGTGGATAGTATTCCCGGGGCCTTATCGACTCTCAGGGAGCTGTCCCTGTCCTTGCCCGTGGGCTTGGGCAACACGGCGCCCACCTACTCTGTAGGTTCCCGGGGTCGATGTCCCACGGTCATCGTGGCCCGCAACCCTCCTCACGTTCTTTGGTCACTTCCCGTCATGCGTCCGGCTCGGCTAGTCTGGCGCGCATGAGCGATCCCGCGTCCAAGATTGTCCTGCGCCGCCATGCGCTTGCCCGGCGCGACCTGATCGAGCCGTCCGAAGCCCATGCGGCGGCCAAGATCATCGCGGCGCAAGGCATGGCGCTGGTCGAGCGGTTCGTGACGGCCGGCGGCGTAATCGCCGCCTACTGGCCGATCCGCTCCGAGATTTCCACGCGGCCACTGCTCGAGCGCCTGGCGCGCGAGGGATACCGCACGGCGCTGCCGGTGATGACGGCTGCGGCCAAGCCGCTGCATTTCCGGCTATGGGCGCCCGGCGACGAACTCGCCAAGGGGCCGCTCGGCCTGTCCGAGCCCCTGGCCGAAGCCGCGACGGTCGAGCCGGACCTGATCTTCCTGCCGCTCGCCTGCTTCGACGCGCAGGGGCATCGGGTCGGCTACGGCGGCGGGAATTTCGACGCGACGCTGGCCGCGCTCAAGGCGCAGCGCAAGATCGTCGCCATCGGGCTCGCCTATGCCGATCAGGAAGTCGACGCCATTCCGCACGAGGCGCACGACCAGAGGCTCGATTTCGTGATAACCGAGCAGAAAATCTTCGACTGTGGAGCTTCGGGCTGAATGCGTCTTCTGTTCATCGGCGACATCGTGGGCCGCGCCGGCCGGGCCGTGCTGCTGGAGCGCCTGCCTGAACTCAGGCGGCGCTGGAAACTCGATTTCGTCGTCGTCAACGCCGAGAACGCGGCCGGCGGGTTCGGCATCACCGAGGCGATCGCCGACGAGTTTCTGGCCGCCGGCGCCGATTGTCTGACGCTCGGCAACCATTCCTTCGACCAGCGCGAGGCGCTCGTCTTCATCGAGCGGCAGGAACGGCTCATCCGGCCGGTGAATTACCCGCCGGGGACGCCGGGGCGCGGCGCCTATCTCTACGAGGGCGCGAACGGCCATCGCGTGCTGGTGTGCAACGTCATGGGCCGTATCTTCATGGACCCGCTGGACGATCCCTTCGCCGCGATCGAGCGCGAGATCGCCGCCTGCCCGCTGGGGCTCGGCTGCGACGCGGCGATCTTCGACGTGCATGCCGAAGCCTCCAGCGAGAAGCAGGCGATCGGCCATTTCCTCGACGGCCGCGTGTCGCTGGTCGTCGGCACGCATACGCATGTTCCGACCGCCGACGCGCAAATTCTCGCGCATGGCACGGCTTACCAGACCGACGCCGGCATGACCGGCGACTATGATTCCGTCATCGGCATGGACAAGGAGGAGCCGCTGCGCCGCTTCACCCGCAAGACGCCGGGCGCGCGCTTCGAGCCGGCGGACGGGGCGGCGACGCTCTGCGGCGTGGCGGTGGAGACCGGCGCCGACGGACTGGCGCGAAAAATCGCGCCGGTGCGGCTCGGCGGGCGGCTGGCGGAGGCGGTTCCGGCGTTCTGGGCCTGACCCCGCTTTATTTGACCGCTCCGGGCGCGTATACAGCGCGCGATTTTCCTTTTTTGCTCGGAGCGAGACGCCGATGGCCGGCCATAGCCAGTTCAAGAACATCATGCACAAGAAGGGGAAGCAGGACGCGATCCGCTCCAAGGTCTTCTCCAAGCTCGCGCGCGAAATCACCGTCGCGGCCAAGATGGGCATGCCCGACCCCAACATGAATCCGCGCCTGCGCCTCGCCGTGCTGGCGGCGCGCGCGGAAAACATGCCGAAGGACAATATCGAGCGCGCGATCAAGAAGGCGGCGGGCGGCGACAGCGAGAACTACGACGAGGTCCGCTACGAGGGCCGCGCGCCCGGCGGCATCGCCATCATCGTCGAGGCGCTGACCGACAATCGCAACCGCACGGCGGGCGAAGTGCGCTCCTATTTCTCCAAGGCCGGCGGGGAGCTGGCGGCCAATGGCGCGGTCTCCTTCATGTTCGATCACGTCGGCTCGATCGAGTACGACGGCAAGGTCGCGAGCGAAGACGAGATGATGGAAGCGGCGCTCGAAGCCGGCGCCGACGATGTCGCGACAACTTCGGATGGCCACGAGGTGACGACCGCGATGGAGAGCTTCGCCGAAGTCGCCAAGGCGCTGGAAGCGAAATTCGGCGAGGCGCGCAAGGCCAAGATCATCTGGAAGCCGCAGACGACGACCATGCTCGACGACGAGACGGGCGAGAAGATTCTCAAGCTCGTCGGCGCGCTCGAAGAGAACGACGACGTGCAGAACGTCTATGCGAATTTCGAGATTTCGGACGCGCTCGTCGCCAAGCTGGGCGGGTGATGAGGGCCGGCCGGAGGCCGGCGGTCCCGGCTGATGGGCGAGCCGGCATTCTATCGCGTTACGAACCGCAGCGCGTAGGCGACGGCGCCGACGGCGATCACGCCGCCCGCATACAGCAGCACGAACCACAGCAGGCGTCGCGACAGCGGCGTCTGTTTCGTTTGGGGCGCGTCGTCCTGCATCAATAGCCGTGATGGTCAGCCGGCGTCTTGCCGCGAAACACCCAATAGGCATAGCTCGTATAGGCGAGGATGACGACGAGCAGCGGCGCGGCGCCGGCCAGCAGAAATGCGAGGCTCGCGTCCGGCGCCGCCGCCTGCCAGATGGTGACGCTATTCGGCACCATGAACGGATAGAAGCTGACGCCGAGGCCGGCGAAGCCGAGGATGAACAGCGCCTGCGTGGCGAAATAGGGCGAGCGCTCTTTTTCGCGCGCGATGCCCGTGATCAGCGCGAAGCCGGCTGCGGCCACCAGCAGCGGCACGGGCGCGACGAGCAGGATGCGCGGCCATGAAAACCAGTTGGCGGAATAGGTCGCGCTCAGGAAGGGCGTCCAAAGGCTGACCGCTGCGATCGCCGCCAGGAACGCCGGCGCGAGAAAGCGCGCGAGATCGTAAGCGCGCCGCTGCAACCGCCCGTCGGTCTTCATGATGAGCCAGCATGCGCCCTGCAGCGCATAGCCGAGCGTGAGGCCCAAGGCGGTGAGCAGGCTGAAGGGCGTGAGCCAGTCCCACCAGCCCCCGGCATAGGCGCGGCCCGAAACCGGAATGCCCTGCACGAGCGCGCCGAGCGCAAGTCCCTGCGCGACCGCCGCGCCGAGCGAGCCGAGCGCAAAGGCGCGATCCCAGATTTTTCGCGCACGCGGCGTCTGCCAGCGGAACTCGAAGGCGACGCCGCGAAAGACGAGCGAGAGCAGCATGAAGATGATCGGCGCATAGAGCGCCGACAGGATGATCGAATAGGCGAGCGGAAAGACGGCGAGCAGGCCGCCGCCGCCGAGCACGAGCCAGGTCTCGTTGCCGTCCCAGACCGGCGCGATGCTCGACAGCATGCGCCCGCGCTGGTCGCCGTCGCGCACGAAGGGAAAGAGAATGCCGATGCCGAGATCGAAACCGTCGAGCAGCGTGTAGAGGAGGACCGCGAAGGCGATGATCGCGGCCCAGACGAAGGCCAGGTCGATGGCGCCGATCATCGTGCGCCTCCCGCGTGCGGCGCGCCCATGTCGCGCGCGACGCCCGGCGTCACGCCTGCCGCGCGCAGCGGCGCGTCTTCCGCCATTTCGCTCGGCGCGTCGGGCGGCCGGTTCATGAGAATGGCGATGTAGACGAAGCCGAAGGCCATGACCGTCATGTAGACGACGATGAAGCCGATGAGCGAAGCCGCGACCGCCGGCGCCGCGATCGGCGAGACCGCGTCGGCGGTGCGCAGCAGACCCTGCACGACGAAGGGCTGGCGGCCGACCTCCGTCGTCGTCCAGCCGGCGAGCACGGCGACGAAGCCCGCAGGTCCCATGACGAGAGCGGCGCGATGCATCCACCTGTCGCCATAGAAACTGCCGCGCCAGCGCGCGAAAAGGCCCCAGATCCCGAGCCCCAGCATGGCGAAGCCGAGCGCGACCATGACGCGGAAACTCCAGAACACGATCGGCGCGGGCGGCCAGTTCTCACGCGGGAAATCCTTGAGGCCCGGCACGTAGCCATCCAGCGAATGCGTGAGGATGAGCGAGCCGAGCCAGGGGATTGCGAGCTTGTACTCCGTGCGCGCGCTTTCCATGTCCGGCATGCCGAACAGGATGAGCGGCGCGCCTTTCTCGCCCTCGAAATGCCCTTCGATCGCGGCGATCTTCGCGGGCTGGTGCTCGAGCGTGTTGAGCCCATGCACGTCGCCCGCCAAGATCTGCACGGGCGCGACGAGCGCGGCCATCCACATCGCCATCGAGAACATCGTGCGCACCGTGGCGGAGCGATCTCCGCGCAGGAGGTGCAGGGCGCCGACGGCGCCGACGGCGAGCGAGGTGGTGAGATAGGCGGCCAGCACCATGTGCACGAGGCGATAGGGGAAGGAGGGATTGAAGATCGCCTTGAACCAGTCGGCGGGCGCGAACTGGCCCTGCGCATTGATCGCGTAGCCCGCCGGCGTCTGCATCCAGCTATTGGCGGAGAGAATCCAGAAGGCGGAGGCGAAGGTGCCGAGCGCCACCATCAGCGTGGCGAAGAAATGCAGGCCGGGACCGACGCGCTTGCGGCCGAACAGGACGACGCCGAGAAAGCCCGCCTCGAGGAAGAAGGCGGACAGGACCTCGTAGCCCATCAGCGGCCCGAGGATCGGTCCGGTCTTGTCGGAAAAGACGCTCCAGTTCGTGCCGAACTGGTAGCTCATGACCACGCCGCTGACGACGCCCATGCCGAAGGCGATGGCGAAGATGCGCTTCCAATAGTCGAAGAGCTGCAGATAGACGCTGTCGCCGGTCCACAGCGAAAGGAAGTTCAGCGTCGCCAGATAGCTCGCCAGCCCGATCGAGAAGACGGGGTAGACGATGTGAAAGCCGATGGTGAAGGCGAACTGGACGCGGGCCAGGGTCAGGGCGTCGAGATCGGGCATCGACTGGCGCTCCGCTTTTCTGGCCTGTGCGGCCCTCGCACTCAGTCATCTAAAGCGGCCGACGGCTACGTCCAGACGCCGGCGGCGCGACAATCGCGCACAAGCTGCTAGCTTGTGCGCAAGGGGACGAAACGCCATGCGAAATTTGAAGACCGCCCTGATTTGCCTGGCGTCTGTGCTGGCTCTTGCGGCTTGCGGCGGCGTTCGCTTCGACCAGCAGACGGCGGGCAAGCTCGACGGCCGGTTGTTCGTCATGTGGGTGGGCGAGGGAAGCGGCTCGGGCGACGGCAAGTTCGTTTTCGTGCCTGCGCCGCACGATCCCCTGCGTTTCACCCATGCGCGCAGCGACGGAACGACCCGAACCATCAGACCGGGCCTCATGTACACGGACGGCGGCTCCATACCGCGCATCGTCCAGCCCTTCGCGGGATTCTCGCCCTGGGGCTACGCGCCGGCCTACATGATCCACGATTGGCTGTTCTTCGCACGTCATTGCATCGTCAACGGCAAGGACGAGCCGCGGTTCGACGACGTGCGCGACGTGAACTTCGACGAATCCGCCGCCATTCTCGGACAGGTGATCCGCACCCTGATCGACAGCGGACAGGTCGCGAAAAACGACCTCGCCCCGCCGGCCATCGCCGGCGCCGTCGACTCGCTCGTCGCGCGGAAATTGTGGGATTTGCCGGAGGGCTGCGTCGACGTGACCGGACAGGACTACGCCGCCGTGAAAAAGGAATTTCCGGACGTTCGGACCGCCCGGCTGCGGTCTCTTGAAATGGCGGCGCGCGTGAAGCTGCCGGAAGGGGTGACGCCCCAGCCCTCCGGCAGAAGCGCCAGAATAGTAGCCGATCTGGCTTTCGGCGTGAGCAGGGGCCGATAGCGGCGCTACCGACGTCGGTCGCGAAGCGTGTATCCTCTTCCGATGCAACGCAGTTCGATTCGCATTCTCGGGATCGATCCGGGCCTCCGCAACACCGGCTGGGGGGTGATCGAGGCCGAGGGGTCGCGCCTGTCGTTCGTCGCCTGCGGGACGCTGCATTCGGACGCGGCCCTGTCGCTGGCCGAACGGTTGCGCCAATTGCACGAGGGACTAGCGGCCGTCATCGCGACGCACGCCCCGCACGAGGCGGCGGTGGAGGAGACCTTCGTCAACCGCGATCCGCAATCGGCGCTGAAGCTCGGCCAGGCGCGCGGCATCGCGCTGCTCGCCCCCACGCTCGCCGGCCTGAGCGTCGCCGAATATGCCGCCAATCTCGTGAAGAAGACCGTGGTCGGCGCGGGACACGCCGAAAAGGCGCAGGTGGCGATGATGGTGCGCGTGCTGCTGCCGAAATGCGACGCGAAAAGCGCCGACGCCGCCGACGCGCTGGCGGTGGCGATCTGTCACGCGCAACATCGTGGAGCAAGGGCGATTGCTGCGAGGATCGCCGGATGATCGGCAAGCTCAAGGGCCTTATCGATTCCTACGGCGAGGATTTCGTCATCCTCGACGTCAACGGCGTCGGCTATGTCGTGCAATGTTCGTCGCGCACGCTGCAGAAACTGCCGAAAGCCGGCGAGGCGGCCGCGCTCGCCATCGAGACGCAGGTGCGCGAGGACGCGATCCGGCTGTTCGGCTTCACGAGCGACGCCGAGCGCGACTGGTTCCGTCTGTTGCAGAATGTGCAGGGCGTGGGCGCGAAGGTCGCGCTCGCCATTCTCGGCATTCTTTCGCCGGCCGAACTCGCCACCGCCATCGGCACGCAGGACAAGGCGGCCGTTTCACGCGCGCCCGGCGTCGGGCCGAAGCTCGCCGCGCGCATCGTCGCGGAGATGAAGGACAAGGCGCCGGCGCTCGCCGCCGTCGATCCCGTCGTCGCGCGCCTCGCCGGCGAGGACGATGCGAAGGCCGCGCCGAAGCCGGTGCAGGACGCCATTTCCGCGCTGGTCAATCTCGGCTACGGCCGCCCGCAGGCGGCGGCCGCCGTCGCCGCGAGCGTCAAGGCGCTCGGCGAAAGCGCCGAGACGAGCGCGCTGATCCGGCGCGGGCTGAAGGAACTGGCGAGCTAGGCTGGCGTTCGCTGTCCGTTCCTGATATTCTTACACTTGTCCGATCGATCAGGAGGCGGCGATGGGCGTGAGTGCGAAGATTTCGTCGAAATTCCAGGTCTCGATCCCGAAGGAAGTCCGGGAACAGCAGGGCTGGAAGCCGGGTCAGGAACTCGTATTCGTGCCGCATGGCAAGGGCGTCGTGATAATGCCTAAGCACGATATCGATTCCCTGCGCGGAATTGCAAAGGGCGCCAATACCGAGGGCTATCGCGACCGCAACGATCGCTACTGATGCGCGTCGTCGACACGTCAGCATGGATCGAATGGATTGCAGATGGCCCCGCAGGCCAAGCTGCACGATCCGAATTTCCGGCGATGGATGAGTTGCTGGTTCCGACGATCGTTCAACTCGAGCTGGCGAAATGGCTGGCGCGCGAGGCTCCCGATGTGGTGGACGAGGCAATCGCCACGACGATGGACTGTCTCGTCGTGCCCCTGACAACCGACATCGCGCTTCGCGCCGCCGAACTCGGCCGCGAGCATCGGCTGCCCACGGCGGATTCGATCATCTATGCCACGGCGCGCGCAGCGGATTGCGAGCTTGTCACCTGCGACGCGCATTTCGAGGGCTTGCCCGACGTGATCTACATCGCCAAGAAAGCCTCATGACCGACGCTCCCCGCCGCCTCGTGACGCCCGAAAGCCGCGACGACGATAGCGACGCCTCGCTGCGGCCGCTGACGCTCGCCGATTTCACGGGCCAGGAGGCGGCGCGCAAGAATTTGCGCGTGTTCATCGAGGCGGCCAAGGCGCGCGGCGACGCGCTCGATCATGTGCTGTTCGTAGGCCCCCCTGGCCTCGGCAAGACGACGCTGGCGCAAATTCTGGCGCGTGAGCTGGGCGTCAATTTCCGCTCGACCTCCGGGCCGGTCATCGCCAAGGCCGGCGATCTCGCGGCGCAGCTCACCAACCTCGAAGAGCGCGACGTGCTCTTCATCGACGAAATCCACCGGCTCAATCCGGCCGTCGAGGAAATCCTCTATCCCGCGATGGAGGACTTCCAGCTCGATCTCATCATCGGCGAGGGGCCGGCCGCGCGCTCGGTGAAGATCGATCTGGCGAAATTCACGCTGGTCGGCGCCACGACGCGCGCGGGGTTGCTGACGACGCCGCTGCGCGATCGCTTCGGCATTCCCGTGCGGCTGAATTTCTACACGGTCGAGGAATTGCAGAGCATCGTTGCTCGCGGCGCGCGCGTGCTCGGCGTGAACATGTCGGCCGACGGCGCCAACGAAATCGCCCGCCGCGCGCGCGGAACGCCGCGCATCGCGGGGCGGCTGCTGCGCCGCGTGCGCGACTTCGCCATCGTCGACGGCGATCCGGTCGTCAATCGCGCGGTGGCGGACAAGGCGCTGCGGCTGCTCGATGTCGACCAGATCGGCCTCGACCAGATGGACCGGCGCTATCTCGACATGATCGCGCTGAATTTCGGCGGCGGTCCCGTCGGCATCGAGACGATCGCCGCCGCGCTGTCGGAGCCGCGCGACGCCATCGAGGACATCATCGAGCCCTATCTGCTGCAGCAGGGTTTCCTGCAACGCACGCCGCGCGGGCGCCTGCTGACGCCGCTGGCGTTCAGGCATCTGGGCTTGGCCGAGCCGGCGCGGACGGGGGCGCAATTCGGCTTGTTCGGCGAGGAGGAATGAGCGCGCCGCATCGTCTCTCGATCCGCG
>JBAOHX010000011.1:0-212270 GCA_037044955.1 Rhodoblastus sp. | reverse complement strand
CGCGCGTCGGCGCCGCATAGTACGGGCTGTACGACGGGTCTGTGTAGACGACCGGAGGCCGATAGTAATATTGCGCCGAGGCGGTCGGCGCGACCGCCGCCGCCGTGGCGGCGGACAACAGAGCGAGCGTAAGGTAACGCATGGTCGGCTCCTTCTTGAAGGAGGAGCAACGACGCCCTCGCGCTTCGGTTCCCCGAAGCACGCATTCGTTACCACGCCACCTTCATGCCGCCCTTGCCGGCATAGACCGGGTTCTTCGTCCCGAATTCGCCCTCGAAGGTCGCGAAGATCGCAACCTGCTGCGTGACCGCGAGATTGACGCCGCCCTTCACCTGCGCGGCGTCGCGCGCGGGCTTGGCGCCGATGATGACGAAGCTCGCGCCCGGCAGCGCCGCGAGCGAGGCCGTCTGCGTGCGGCTCGCCGACCACTCGTGCCGCCATGCCAGCGAAATCCAGGGCGTGAGGATGGCGCCGGCGAGATCGACGCGCGCCTCCGCCTTCAGGCCGATGAAGCTCGGCGTCGAGGCGACGCCCTGGCCCTGGAACGACAGCGCGAACATGCCGACGCCGCCCGCCGCCTGCTCGATGAACGGCTTGGTGTGGAGATGCGCGATCTCGATCGCCGTGAACGGCGTGACCGCGAAATTATCCGCCGCGATGCGCCGCCCGATTTCCAGGCGCGTGCGCACTTCCTGCGAGTTGAACTTGCCCGCTTCCTGCTCGCCGGCGACAGCGCCGATGGCGCTGACCATGCGCGTCGTCTTGTTGGTATAGCTGGAATAGGCGACGCTCGCCGTGCCGTAGAAGGATTGCACGCGAAAGCCGGTATAGGCGCCGACATGAATGCCTTCCGCGCTGCCCGTCGCATTGCCGGCGTTGAACGCGCTGGACGAACCGCCGAGCGCCATGCCCAGCAACATGCTGGAGCCCATCTGATAGTCGACGCCGAGCGCGCCGCCGTAGGAATTCAGCTTCTGGTCGGCCGAGCCCGCGGCCGCGTCGCCGCGCAGGCTGGAGTGGCCGCCGAAGCCCGACGCCCAGACGCGCCAGCGCTGCACGCCGTCGTCGCGCCGCACGGGCGCCGGCGCATAGTTCTGGCGCGACACCGGCCATTTGCCTCCGTCGACGCGCGTCGGCGCATAGGCGAACGGCTCGATGCGGCGCACGATCTGGTCGCGCGGCTGGGAGTCGCGCCACAGGGACTGCTGATCGTCGAGCACGGACGTGAAGAGGTGGCCCGTCTGCAACGCCGCATTGGCGGCGCCTGTGACGACGCCGTCGCCCGAGAGCTGCGTGAGCGAGGCGGCGACCGAAGCGTCCGAAGCCTGGTTGAGCGCGAGCAGGAGCTGGCCGCCGAGCCCGACTCCCAGTTTCGCCGAGGCCCAATAGACCGCGTTGGCGACCGACCATTGATTGCGCGTCAGCGCGAAGGAACGGAAGTCGCGCAGCAGGATCGTCAGATAAACATCCTTGTCGTCGTAGCTGAGCAGGCCGGTGAATTTCGACATGTCGGATTCGACGCCGTCGAACTGGCCGCTGAGGCCGCCGAGCGCGCGCAGCAGAATATACTTCGAGCCGCGCTGGAGCTTTCCGTCGTCGCTGGAAATCTTCACCGTGCCGCCCGATATCGTCGCCTTGCCGCCGACGAGAATGGCGTCGCCGCTCGTGGCCGTGATGCGCGCGTTGTAGAAAGAGCCCGGGCCGAAGCTGGCGTCGCCCGTCACCGCCAGAACGCCGGTCGGCCCGCCCGCCGGCCCCATGTCGATGACGCCGGTGTTCTTCAGGAAATCTATGTACGATCCGGCGGCGTTCTTCCACGTCCCGTCGTTGTTCACGGTCGTGAGGCCATTGCTGACGATCGTGCCGTCGATCACGCCGGTATTCTTGATGAGCGCGGCGCCGCTGGCGACGCCGATCGCCATGCCGTCGACGCCGCCCTGGATCGTGCCGGAATTGTTGAGCGTGGCGGAGCCGTTGTCGACGTCGATGATGACGCCGGCGCCCTTCGCGCCGCCGGCGATCGCGCCCGCATTGTTGATCGTGGCGTCGCCGCTCTTCGTCTGCACGATGACGCCGGCCTTGCCGCCCGACACGAACTTGCCGGCGTCGAGATCGATTTCGATCGAGCCGCTGCTGGTGGCGGCCGCTATCCCGTAGCCTGCGGCGCCCGAGATGTCGCCGTGCGCCTGCACCTTGACCGAGCCCTTGCCGGTCGCGGCCGCGATGACGCCGTTGTTCGCCGCCGTCACGCCGCCCGCGCCGACATTGACCGTAGCCCAGCCGTTCTCGCTCTGCGCCGCGAGGCCATTGCCGGTGGTCGCGGTCACCTTGCCGTTCGTCGTGACCGTGACGGCGCCGTTGCCGGTCGTCGATGCGATGATCGCGTCGCCGCCGGTCACCGCGCCGACAGCGTTGATCGAAACGTCGCCGCCGCCCGACCGCGCGGAAACGGCGAGCGCGGAGCTAGCGACGTCGCCGCCCAGGTTGAGCGAAATATTGCCGCTGCCGCTGGCGGCGCTGATGCCGAAGCCGCCCGCCGTCACATTGCCGGTCGTCGTGATCGCGATCGCGCCGTTGCCGCTCGCATTGGCGAGGATGCCGGCATAGCCGCCGGAGACATCGGCGCCGACTTTCATGTTGATGGCGCCGTCGGCGGTATTGGCGTTGATGCCGACATAGCCCGACACCTTGCCGCCAAGATCGAGATTGATCGCGCCGGCGCCGGTCGTATAGGCGTCGACGCCAGCGCCGTACCGTCCGCCCGTCAGCGTGCCGCCCGAACCCGTCTTGATGTTGATCGATCCGTTCGTCGTGCGCGCGCTGAGCGCGGTGCCCGCCACCGACGTAATAGCGCCGTTGATGCCCGAACCGCTTGGCGTCGTCGTGTCGATATTGCCGTCGGTCGTGATGAGCGAGACGCCGGTCTCGCCGATATAATTGGTCTTGACCGAGGACTGCGCGTCCATCGTGAAGCCGATATTGCCGCCCGCGGTCGGCGCAATGGAAATGCCTCCGCTACCCGTCGCGCCCTTCAGCGCCACCGTCCGCGCGTCGGGAAGCGCCATCGCGCCGATCGAGCCCGTGCAGAGATAGTCGCGCGGACCGCCGTTGCCGGGGATGCAGCCGGCGCGCGCAGGGGCCGCCACGAGCAAGGCGGCCACGCTCGCGGCCGCCAAAAGCGGCGACCCGAAGGCGCCGAGAGCGCCGCGATGCGTGAAGTGAGACCGTCTGATCATGACGCAACGGTAGGCGGCAGACCCTAAACCTCGGTAAGAAATCGTGTTTAATGAGAAATCTTAGCGACCGCCGCCTTTGCCCCGCCGCAAGGCCCGCGCCGGCCTTTCGGCCTAGGGTTCGGCAATCGCGCGTACCGCGCGCGATTTGTCAGGAATATGGCGTTGCGGCTATCTTTCGCCACGAAGTCGCGCTATCGCGCGTTTGGAAACGGCTTCTTGCGGCGCAACGCGTTACGCGACGTTAACGCTTCTCGGCAAGATTGCGTTGACCAAGATTGCGTTGACCAAGTTCGCGTTGACCAAGTTCGCTTCTCGCCGCACTGCGACGCCGGCGACAGCGACGCGGGTCACGGCGGATATGCGAAGCGAGCGCCGGAGCCGCGGGGCAGGACGGGAGGCGAGTTGCCGGGTTCAGTGCAAAAGCGAGCGAAGCGCCCTGTCCTCGCGCAGGCCGCCGGGTCGGCGGCGGTCGCGGCGGCGCTCTGTCTGGCCTCCACCGGCACGCAGACGGCGATCGCCAACGGCGACACGCGCACGATCCATCTCTATCACGCGCACAACAAGGACTTCGATCGACGCCACCTATATGGTCGGCGGCCGCTACGACGCGAATGTGCTGAAGCAGCTCAACTGGTTCCTGCGCGACTGGCGCAACGACGAAGCGACCACCATGGACCCGCGCCTGTTCGACGTGGTCTGGCAGGTCTATCGCGAGGCCGGCGCCGGCTCGAGCCCGATCACGGTGCTCTCGGCCTATCGCTCGCCCGGCACCAACGCCGCGTTGCGCCGCCGCTCGCGCGCCGTGGCCAAGCATTCCCAGCACATGCTGGGCAAGGCCATGGACACGAAGATGGAGGGTCTGGCCATGAACCAGATCCGCGAGATCGGCATGAAGCTGCAATACGGCGGCGTCGGCTGGTATCCGCGCTCGCCCTTCGTGCACCTGGACGTGGGCTCCGTCCGCTCCTGGCCGCGCATGAGCTACGACCAGCTCGTGCGCCTGTTCCCGGACGGCAAGACCGTCCACCTGCCCTCCAACAACCAGCCGCTCGCCCGCTACGAGGAGGCCCGCGCCGAACTCGAGGCGATGGGCAACATCGCCGTGCCGCCGTCCTCGACCTCCAAGAGCTTCTTCGCCTTCCTGTTCGGCGGCAATGAGGACGACGACGAAGGCGGCGCCTCGCGCGGCGGACGCGGCTCGCGCATCGCCACCCGCGCCTCGCGCGGCCGCACGGAAGTGGCGGCCTATGCCCCGAGCCCGGGCGTCGGCGACGACGGCTCGCGCAGCTTCTTCCTGGAGGAGGCGAGCCGCGGCCAGTCCGCCCCGGTCGCCCGCGCCCAGCGCGACCTGCCGCGCGGCGAAACCTACATGTCGCCGGGACCGGCGCCGGCGCAGGCCGTCCAGCAGGCGCAGCCCGCGCCGCCCGCCGCGACCCCCGCGCCGCAACCCGAGCCGAAGGTCCAGACCGCCGCGCTCGAGCCGCCCAAGTCCGCCCGGCCGCAGCCGTTGGACGACGAGGAGCCCAAGGGCGCCGAAAAGAACGCAGAGAAGGCAGCCGAGAAGGCGGCGGGCAAGGCCGCGCCGATAGACCCCGACGACGAGGCGCCCTTGCCGCCGCGCCGGCCGACCGACCTGCCCTCGGTGTTGGCCTTCGCGCCGCTGCCGCCGGCCCGGCCCACCGAATTCATGCGCGCCGCCGCCTATAACGCCCCGCCGCTCCTGCGCGGCCCGGCCGCCCATGCGACCGAGGAAAAGCGCCCGGACCGCACCGCCGCCATCGCGCCCGCGATCGTTCCCTTGCCGCCGCGCCGCGAGGCCGTCGCGCCCGCCCGCCTCGACCGTTCGAATTTCGGCGCCATGTCCAGCGCGCAGCCGGCCGCCCGCGTGACCACGCAGACGGTGCTGGGCGCCACCATCGTCGCGCCGCGCGCCGCCGCCCGCGCTCGCGCCTCCGCGCTCGAGGCGGCCGGGTCCGCGGGCCGCTTCGGCGCACGGCCGACCGATCTGCCCGCCGATCGCTTCGCGGCGCCGACCGGCCGCCAGCGCGCGGCGCTGACCGCCGCGCCGCGCAGGAACGACGACGACTGAATTCCTGAATTCTATACCGGCTCGACCGTCAGCGCCGTGCCCTGCGCGGCGACGCCCGTCACGCGCACGCGGCTGCCGGCCGGCGCATCGACGCCCTGCACGCGCCACACGCTGTCCAAGACCCTGGCCTTGCCCTCGCCCGAGACGATCGGCTCGATCAGCGTGAATTCGCGCCCGACGAGCGCGGCGGCGCGGGCGTTGAGCCCCGTGTCGCTCGACGTGGTCAGCCCGCCGTAGACCCTGCGGCCGACGAACGAGAAGGCGACCGCGAGCGCGGCGAAGACCAGCAGGCTCCACTCGAAGGGAATGGGGACGAGCAATTCGAACAGGCCGAGCGCGACCGCCGCGAGGCCGATCCACAGCAGGAAGGCGCCGGGAATGAATATCTCGGCCCCGCAGAGCGCGAGGCCGAGCACCATCCAGGCGAAGGGCGCATAGAGCGTGGCTGGCATGGATCAGGCCCCCGCAGGCGGATTGCCGCCGCCCCAGGGACCGGTCGGAGCGCCGGGCGGCGGCGACGGGGGCCGCGCCGCGGGGCGCGCCTGCCCCTGCGCCTGCTGCGTCGGGACAGCGCCGGCGCGCGGACGGCGCGCGTCGTCGGAGGCCGATTCGCCCAGCGCCGACCGGGCGATCTCCGCGATGCCGCCGATCGAGCCGGCGACGCCCGCCAGGTCCATCGGCAATATGAAGGTCTTCTGGTTCGGCGCCTTGGCGAAAGCGTCGAGCGCGCGCACGTATTTTTCCGCGACGAAATAATTGAGCGCGGCCAGATCGCCGGCGGCGATCGCCTGCGACACCACGCGCGTCGCCTCGGCTTCCGCCTGCGCGGACCGCTCGCGCGCCTCGGCGTCGCGGAAGGCGGCTTCCTTGCGGCCCTCGGCGTCGAGCACCACGGATTGCTTGCGCCCTTCCGCGCGAAGAATTTCCGCCTGCCGCAGGCCCTCGGCCTCCAGAATGTTGGCGCGCTTCTCGCGCTCCGCCTTCATCTGGCGCCCCATGGATTCCACGAGATCGCGCGGCGGCACGATGTCCTTGATCTCGATGCGCGTCGCCTTGACGCCCCAGGGCTCGACCGCCTGGTCGACCACGCCGAGCAACCGCACGTTGATCTCGTCACGATGCGACAGCAGCATGTCGAGGTCCATCGAGCCCATGACGGTGCGGATATTCGTCATGATGAGATTGAGCAGGGCCAGTTCGAGATTGGCGACTTCGTAGGAAGCGCGCGCGGCGTCGAGCACCTGGAAGAAGACGACGCCGTCGACGGTGACGGTGGCGTTGTCCTTCGTGATGACTTCCTGCGAGGGAACGTCGAGCACCTGCTCCATCATGTTCATCCGCCGGCCGATGCGGTCGACCCAGGGCATGATGAGCGCGAGCCCCGGCTGCAGGGTGGAATTGTATTTGCCGAAGCGCTCGACAGTGTAGTTGAAACCCTGCGGCACCTGCCGGACGCCCATCATCAGCGTGAGGACGACCAGGACGACGATGGCGATGGCGAACAGGCTGAACCCGGCGAACATGTCTATCTCCATGGATCGGACTCGGGCGTTTCGTTACACGGGAACGCTAAAGGTTTTGCGCCGCGGACGACGTGCGCAACGGCGCATCATGGACAGTGGAACGCGGCCTGTCATCCCCGCGGAAACATCGTAGCGCGCCCTTCTCCCGCGCGCGGGAGAAGGTGGCCTTTGCGGAGCAAAGGTCGGATGAGGGCCGCGCCGATACAGAAGCGCTGATCGCAAACGCGGCGCCCTCACCCGACCCCGCTTCGCGGGGCCACCCTCTCCCGTTCCACGGGAGAAGGGGTCAAAGCGCCTACTTCGGCATTGGGCGCGTTCTGGAACGTCACGTCGCGGTCCGCCGGCCACTTCATTCGCCAGGCGATGCGGATTTCCTTCTGCTCCTGCGGCTTGAGATCGAAGGTCCACGACATCACGCCGCGCTTGTCGCCGACCTGCTTCTCGCTCGGCGGCGTCGTCTGCGCCATCTGCTCGACGGCGATCGCCGAATTCTCCGAGAAGGGAATGCGGTCGACGACCACCGCCTTGATCGGGAAATCGTGCAGGTTGCGGATCGTCGTCTTGTAGTCGCGCTGGTCGATCTTGGTCTGGTTGTACCAGGTCGGCTCGTTCTCTTTCCGCTTCACCGGCGCGCGGGAAACGGTGACGCGATCGTCGGCGCCGAAGCCGAGATCGAAGCCGTCGCCCGGCGCGACGGCGGCGAGCGCGCCCTGCCCGACGAAGGCGCCGTCGCGCTGCACCGACACGGGACCCGGCAGCAGCGGCGCATCCTCGGCGTTTTCCAGATGCGCCTCGAGATAGGCGGTCGGATCGAGCGCGGGCGAGGTCTTGATGACGAGCGAGGGCTCGTAGCGCTTGGCGCCGAGCGCGAAATTCTTCGTCGCGCCGTCGGCGGGCACGCTGATGCGGCCGGGCACGACGAAATTCGCCTGCCATGCGTCGGCCTGCAGCACGCTTTGCTGTTCGGCCGCCACGACCGGCGGCGGCGCGGCGGGGGCGACGGATTCCTGCCCCGAGCGCACTGCGTCCATCTGCACGCTCTTGGCCATCGGCGCGGGACGCGCCGCGCCCGCGGCCAGGGGAACCGGCGGCTCCCAGAAGGCGATGCGCTCGGGCTGCACCTCCGGCGCCTGCGCGCCGCGTAGCGCGCGCGTCGTCGACACTGCGAGCGTCACGTCGCTCCAGTCCTCGCCCGTGCGCTGATAGATCTGCGCGCGCCGCACGAGTTCGAGCGCCGGCTTGCGCCCTGCGCCGCCGGTGTCGAGCCTGGCGTCATATGCCGGCCGCCACGACGCGCCGCTGACGCGGTAGGAAACGGAGAGTTTCGCTTTCGTCGCGCCGGCTGCGTCCAGCGCGATGGCGATGTCGCGCATCGGCGGCTTCGCCTGCTGGCGCGGACGGCTCGCCTCGACCGCCTTGATCTCCTCGTCGATGTCGCGCGCCCGCGTGCGCGCCGCGCGCAATTCGTCGCCGACCTTGGCGAGCGCGGCGCCGACCGTATCGAAGGCGCTGTTCCACTGGCCGATGTCGAGCGGCTTTGCTTCGGCCGACAGCTTCTCGGGCGAGGATTGCGCGAAGCGCTTGATCATGTCGCTCTTGGCCGTCAGCGCGTCGATCGTCGTCTGCCAGCCCTCGCGATCCGCGCGCAATCCCTTGAGACGCGCCTCGATCGCCGTATCCGGCTTGGTGTCGGCCGGCGCGAGGCGCGCCTCGACCGCGCCGATGCCGATGGCCGCGGACCCTTCGCCCGCCACGCGCAGCGATGCGGGGTCGAGCGCATAAGGCAGGCCCCTGAGCACGATGTTCGACGCGCCTGCGGGCAGGTCGATCTCCATGACGCGCGTGACGAGCGCGGCGTCGGGATAGACCGTGACCGCGTTGATGCGCGAGCGCGCCTCGATGTCGGCGGCAAGGGCCGCGGTGGCCGCAAGCGGCGTGAGCGCGGTGGCGGCCAGCATGATCGTGCGCATTTTGTCTCCCCTCGTTCGTGACGGCGCCATCACGTCGACGCTTTGCGGAATTTTCACGGCTAATGCTTGGCTGACGCAAGGCTTACGCCAGCAGGGTTTACGCGCGACTCTTCGTCGCGCATTGTGCGCGCCCGCGCCTTTGGAAACTTTTCGCCTTGTTGAAACGTACTGCGTATTGGGCCTACGACCGCGCCTGGCTCCTGATGATCCTGACGACCATGCTGTGGGGCGGCAACGGCGTCGCCTCGCGGCTCGCGGTCGGGCGCGTCACGCCCATGTCGCTCGTCTTCATCCGCTGGCTTGCCGTCTGCGTGCTGCTCGCGCTCGCCTTCCGCAAGCAGGTGGTCGAACATCGCGCCGAACTCGCCAGCCATCGCTGGCGCATATTGCTGATGTCCGGTTTCGGCTTCACCGGCTTCACCGTGCTGTTCTACGTGTCGGCCTATTACACGACGGCGGTCAACATCACGCTGCTGCAATCCTCGATCCCGCCGATGGTGCTCGCCATGTCCATCGTCATCGTCGGCGTGCGGCCGACCGTGATGCAGATCGTCGGCATGATGGTGACGCTGGTCGGCGTCTCGCTGATCGCGACGCATGGCGAGCCGCAGAAAATCCTGCAGACGCAATTCAACTACGGCGACATTCTCATTCTCGTCGCCTGCGTCTTCTATGCGGGCTACACGTTCTCGCTGCGCAACCGGCCGCCGCTGCCGCCGCTGGTCTTCTTCACCGCGCTGGCGTTTGCGGCGCTGCTGACGTCGCTTCCATTCATGCTGGCGGAGGTCGCGACCGGCAATTTCCACTGGCCGACGCCGTCGGGCTGGCTCGTGCTGCTGTTCGTCGCGCTCGGCCCCTCGCTCGCCTCGCAGCTTCTCTACATGCGCGCCGTCGAACTCATCGGCCCCAATCGCGCGGGCCTGTTTTCAAATCTCGTGCCGATCTTCGGCGCGCTGTTCGCCGTGCTGATCCTCGAGCGAGGAATTCCACATCTATCACGCGCTGGCGCTGGTCTTCGCGCTGGTCGGGATATGGCTGGCCGAGCGGCGGGCGGGTTGATCTGGGCGAGCCCCTCTCCCGCGGAGCGGGAGAAGGAGAGAACGATCAAAACGCCAGAACCTTCGCCTGCTTCACGCCCGGCAGCTTCTGGATTTCGCCGAGCGTGGATTCCGGCGGGTCGCTGTCGACCGACACCAGCGCGATGGCCGAGCCGCCTTCCTGGTCGCGACCGAGCGCGAAGGTCGCGATGTTCACCTTGGCGTCGCCGAGCAGGCCGGCGAAGCGGCCGATGAAGCCCGGCTTGTCCTCGTTCGTCACGTAGATCATGTGCGGGCAGAATTCGGCGTCGACCTTGATGCCCTTGATGTCGACGATGCGCGGCTTGCCGTCGTGGAAGACGGTGCCGGCGACCGAACGCTCCTGGCGCTCCGTCGTCACCGACAGGGTAATCAGCGACTCGTAATCGCCGACGGCGGCGCGCGTCACTTCGTCGATCGCGATGCCGCGCTCCTTGGCGACGACGGGCGCCGAGACGACGTTCACGTCCGACAGCAGCGGGCGCAGCAGGCCGGCGATGGTCGCGGCCGTGATCGCCTTGGTCTTGAGTTCCGCGACATTGCCTTCGTAGGTGATCGTCACCTTCTTGATGCCGCTCTCGGTGAGCTGGCCTGCAAACGAGCCGAGCTTCTCGGCCAGCGCGATGAACGGCTTCAGCTTCGGCGCCTCCTCCGCCGTGATCGACGGGAAGTTGACCGCGTTGGAAATCGCTCCTCGCGTGAGATAGTCGGACATCTGCTCGGCGACCTGCAGCGCGACATTCTCCTGCGCTTCGGACGTCGCCGCGCCGAGGTGCGGCGTGCAGACGACATTGGCGCGACCGAACAGCGGGTTCGCCGTCGCCGGTTCTTCCACGAACACGTCGAACGCCGCGCCCGCGACATGGCCGGAATCGAGCGCCGCCGCGAGCGCCTGCTCGTCGACGAGACCGCCGCGCGCGCAATTGACGATGCGCACGCCCTTCTTCGTCTTCGCGATGTTTTCCGCCGACAGGATGTTCTTGGTCTGCGCCGTCATCGGCGTGTGCAGCGTGATGATGTCGGCGCGCGCGAGCAGTTCGTCGAGCTCGACCTTCTCGACGCCGATGTCCTTGGCGCGTTCCGGCGACAGGAAGGGATCGAAGGCGATGACGCGCATGCGCAGGCCGATGGCGCGGTCGGCGACGATCGAACCGATATTGCCGCAGCCGATCACGCCCAGCGTCTTGCCCGTGATCTCGACGCCCATGAAACGGTTCTTCTCCCACTTGCCGGCCTGCGTGGAGGCGTCGGCGGCAGGAATTTCGCGCGCCAGCGCGAACATCATGGCGATGGCGTGCTCGGCTGTCGTGATCGAATTGCCGAAGGGCGTGTTCATCACGATGACGCCACGTCCGGTGGCCGTGGGAATGTCGACATTGTCGACGCCGATGCCGGCGCGGCCGATGACCTTCAGGTTCTTGGCGTTCTCGAGAATTTTCGCCGTGACCTTGGTCGCCGAGCGGATGGCGAGGCCGTCATAGTCGCCGATGATGGCGGCGAGCTTGTCCTTGTCCTTGCCGAGGTTGGGCTGGAAGTCGACCTCGACGCCACGTTCCTTGAAGATGGCGACGGCGGCGGGCGACAGGGCGTCGGAAATGAGTACGCGAGGAGCCATGATTGTGCGTCCTTGTGAAGGGAAAAGCCGGGACCGCCGGCCTCCGGCCGGCAATTCCGCGATATGTCGTGAACTTCTCCCCTCCCCCTTGTGGGGAGGGGCGGGGGAGGGGGTCGGGTAGCCTTGCCGATGAGCGCTACGCGCCGGCGCCAATCTCGCCAGGCTACCCGACCCCCCACCCTAACCCTCCCCCACAAGGGGGGAGGGAATCAGGGGCGTGGAGCGGCGCGACTACGCCGCCTTCGCCAGGCCGGCCTTGGCTTCCGCGAACGCCCAGTCGAGCCAGGCCGTCAGCTTCTCGACGTCGGCCTTCTCGACCGTCGCGCCGCACCAGATGCGCAGGCCCGGAGGGGCGTCGCGATAGGCGCCGATGTCGTAGGCGACCTTCTCCTTCTCGAGCAGCGTGGCGAGCTGCTTGGCGAAGGCGGCCTGCTGGTCGGCCGGCAGCGCGACGATCGCGGGATCGACGACCTTGAGGCAGACGCTGGTGTTGGAGCGGATGTCGGCGCCCGTGGCGAGGAAATCCACCCACGGCGTCTTCGCCTTCCAGTCGGCGATCGCTTTCGTGTTGGCGTCCGCCCGCGCCACCAGCGCGTCGAGGCCGCCGAGCGACTTCGCCCATTGCAGCGCGTCGAGGTAATCCTCCACGCACAGCATCGAGGGCGTATTGATCGTCTCGCCCTCGAAAATGCCTTCGATCAGCTTGCCGCCCTTGGTCATGCGGAAAATCTTCGGCATCGGCCAGGCGGGCTTGTAGGTCTCGAGCCGCTCGACCGCGCGCGGCGAGAGAATGAGCATGCCATGCGCCGCCTCGCCGCCGAGCGCCTTCTGCCAGGAGAAGGTGACGACATCGAGCTTGGCGAAATCGAGCTTTTGCGCGAAGGCGGCCGAGGTCGCGTCGCAGATCGTCAGGCCCTTGCGGTCGGCCTTGATCCAGTCGGCGTTGGGCACGCGCACGCCCGACGTCGTGCCGTTCCAGGTGAAGACCACGTCATGGTCGAAGTTCACGTCAGCGAGATTCGGCAGCTCGCCGTAGCCGCTTTTCAGCGTGCGCGTATCCTTGAGCTGGAGCTGCTTGACGACGTCGGTCACCCAGCCTTCGCCAAAGCTCTCCCAGGCGAGCAGATCGACCGGGCGGGCGCCGAGCAGCGACCACAGCGCCATCTCCACCGCGCCCGTATCGGAGGCCGGCACGATGCCGATGCGATAGCCGGCGGGAACCTGCAGCACTTCGCGGGTCAGGTCGATGGCGAGCTTGAGCTTGGTCTTGCCGACCTTGGCGCGGTGCGACCGGCCGAGCGGCGCATCCTTCAGGGCTTCGAGGGACCAGCCGGGGCGCTTGGCGCAGGGGCCGGAGGAAAAATTGGGATTGGCCGGCCGGGAGCCGGGCATCGTATTCGCCATGTGAGCCATCCTTTCAGATGGGCGCCTCCCGTTGGGGGGAGGTGTCCCGCGGACGGCGATAAAGGGTGGCGGCCCGGAAAGCAAGAGCGACAAAATGAAACGGCGGGCCTCGGGCCCGCCGCATCCTGGGTCGCGCGCGTGTCGCTCAGTCCGGATAGTACCGGAAGCCGATGCGGATTTCCTTGGCGTCGTTCTTCTTCGAGACCACGCCCGTGAACGACGAGTAGGAGGTCAGCTTGCCCATGTTGACGTAGCGCCCGCCGATGTCGACCGACATATGGGGGGTGATGGCGTATGAGGCGCCGGCCATCAGGGCGTAGGCGAATTGCAGCGACACGAGCGAGCGCTGCATGTCGTAATTGTAGTACCAGATCAGCGCGGGGTTCACCGCGTCCGGCGTCGTCACCTGATAGGCGAGGCCGTTGCTCATGAACCAGTTCTGCGACGCCTTCTGGTAGACGTAGTTCGCGCCGACGCCGGCGCCGATATAGGGCGTGAGCCCCCACCACGTGCCGAGATCGAGGTAGGCGTTGAGCAGCAGCGTCGTGTTGTTCACGCGCGCCCGGTAGAGATCCTTGCAGGAATCGGTGAGCGCGGTCTCGCCGACGATATTGCCGAGGGCGTCCTTCACCGGCGCCCAGCCGGTGACGCAGGCGATCGTCGAGGTATTGTCGTTGTAGGAACGCGGCGCGCGCCAGTCGAGCGTCATGTCGGCGCGCATCCAGTCGTTGAACTTGAAGCCGGCGCCGAGACCGAAGCTCCACCCGTTCGGAAAGGAATTGCCGCGCGGCAGCGTGGCGTTGCCGATGCCGATCTGCACGTCCTGGGAAACGCCGAGATCGCCGCGCAGATACCAGTTGGTGGCGAAGGTGACGGGCGTCTCCTCCGCAGGAGCGTAGCCGACGAGCGGCGCCATCGGCGGAGCGGCGCCGAACAGCGGTTCGGCCGCTCGAGCGCCGCTCATCGCGCCGAAGGCGGCGGTCGCGACGGTCGCAAGTCCGATTGCGCGAGCAAGGAAACTCATTTCGCTCATCCCCAACTTGCCCGAGTCGTCGGTCGGGCTATCGATGAATCGAAAATGAGCGAACATGCTTAAAATGCGCTTAACCCTAACGATTTGATGAAAAATCTTTTGGCCTGCCGGATCGTCGACGCGCCAAAAGAAAAACGGCGCGGACAGGCCGCGCCGTTCTGCTGAAAGCTGTCCTGCTCAGTACTTGCGCACGAGCGGGCCGGGGCGACCGCCGTAGATCGGCGCGCTGGGGGCGAGGACGGGCGCGCTCGCGTCGCCGAGCATGTAGCGCACGCCGAGGCGGAAGTCGTGCGCGGTCGCGCGGTAGGACTGGACCTCGAAGAAGCAGGCGGTGATCACTTCGCAGACGATCGGGTTCGAGGCGATCGAGCCCATGTCGATGTAGCGGTAGCCCGCGTCGATCTTGAGGTTGGGGGTCACGTTGTAGCCGAGGCCCGCCATCAGCGCCCAGGCGAAGTTGGTCTTCGTCATGTCGCCCGCGTAGCCGAGGCCCGCGCCGACGTCGGTCAGGCCCTTCATGCGATGGCTGGCCATGCCGACGCCCGCGCCGAGATAGGGCGTCACGCCCGCCCAGGTGCCGAGATCGACGTAACCGTTCAGCATGAACGCCGCGGAGCTCACGTTGGCGGTATAGGTGTCGAGGCAGAAGGGGTTGGGGCAGAAGGCCGTGTAGGTCACGCCCTTGCGATAGGCGGCCGAGGAGCGGTATTCGGCGGTCATGTCGGCGCGGAACCAGTTGTTGAACTGATAGCCGACGCCGATGCCGATGATCGCGGAATCGCCGATGTCGGAATAGGCGGTCGAAATGCCGGGGGCGCCGCCGCCGAGCATGTTGGTTGGCTGAAGCGTCGAGCGCAGGCTGGACATCTGGTTGATGGCGACGCCGACGTCGCCGCGCAGGTACCAGCCGCTCATGTCCGAGGCCGGCGCCAGCATCGGCGCCTCGACCGGCGGGGGCGGCGGAAGGAGATCGGCGGCGAGAGCCGGACCGAACGCCGCGGCGGTGAGAAGCCCCGCCAACGAAAGGGCCGTGAACTTGCCCATGCGAAATTCCTTTCAATGACGGGCAAGCGCCCGAATCCGTTACAGACGGTAGGAACTTCGCAGAGCTTTCTTAAAATGGACTTAACCCTAACGCTTAACCACGACGGCCGGTAACATCTCCGCGGCCGCCTTGGAAAACAGGGGTTTCAGGCGGCTTCCGCCGCATCCGACAGCAGGCCGCAGACGTCGTCGACGACCTTTTCGACGAGGTCGCGATCGTCGCCCTCGCCCATCACGCGGATGACAGGCTCCGTGCCCGAAGGACGGATCAGGAGGCGCCCGCCCGCGCCCAGGCGCTCGCGCGCCTCGTCGATGGACCGCGCCACCGGCGGCCGGTCGAGCACCGTCTTGCGCACCCGCACGTTCTTGAGGACCTGCGGCAGCGGCTCGAACAGATGGCAGACCTCGCTGACCGGCCGCCCCTTCTTCTTGACCACGGCGAGCACCTGCATGGCCGCGACCAGGCCGTCGCCGGTCGTGGTGTAGTCGGACAGGATGATGTGCCCCGACTGTTCGCCGCCGACGTTGTAGCCGCCGGAGCGCATGCGTTCGAGCACGTAGCGGTCGCCGACCGCGGTGCGTTCGAGCGACAGCCCGACGCCGTCGAGATAGCGCTCGAGGCCGAGATTGGACATGACGGTCGCCACGATGCCGGGCTTGGCCAGCATGTGGTCTTCCTTCCAGCTCGTCGCGACCACCGCCATCAACTGGTCGCCGTCGACCAGATGGCCGCGCTCGTCCACGATCAGCACGCGATCGGCGTCGCCGTCGAGCGCAATGCCGATATCGGCGCGCATCTCGCGCACCTTGGCCGACAGCGCCGCCGGCGCGGTCGAGCCGACGTCGCGGTTGATGTTGAGGCCGTTCGGCTCGCAGCCGATGGCGAAGACCTCGGCGCCGAGTTCCCACAGCGCTTCCGGCGCGACCTTGTAGGCCGCGCCATTGGCGCAGTCGACGACGATGCGCAGGCCGTCGAGCGACACGTTGCGCGGCAGCGTGCGCTTGGCGAATTCGATGTAGCGGGCGCGCACGTCGTCGACGCGCCTGGCGCGCCCGAGCGCCGGCGACTTGGCGAGCTTGTCGGAGAGATCCTGGCCGAGCAGCCGCTCGATCTCGCTCTCCACCTCGTCGGAGAGCTTGTAGCCGTCCGGCCCGAACAGCTTGATGCCGTTGTCCTCGTATGGATTGTGCGAGGCCGAGATCATCACGCCGAGATCGGCGCGCATCGAGCGCGTCAACATGCCGACCGCGGGCGTCGGAACCGGACCGAGGATCAGCGGGTCCATGCCCACGGAGGTAAAGCCCGCCACCAGCGCATATTCGATCATGTAGCCCGACAGCCGCGTGTCCTTGCCGATGACGACGCGATGGCGATAGTCGCCGCGCTGGAAAACCAGCCCCGCCGCCTGCCCCACCTTCAAGGCGAGTTCCGGCGTGATGAAGCGGTTCGCCACGCCCCGGATGCCGTCTGTGCCGAAATAGGTGCGGCTCATCTTTGCCCTCGAACGCAACTGGCGTTGGAAATATCGGCCGCCATTGTAGAACAGGCGCGCGCCGAAGCGCCCCGAAACCTTACCTGTTCCTTAACGAGCGAGGAATCGCCCCCAATGGCCCGCCACGCGACCATCTACCACAATCCGGCCTGCGGCACCTCCCGCAATGTTCTGGCCGCCCTGCGCGAGGCCGGCGTCGAGCCGGAAGTGATTGAATATCTGAAATCTCCGCCCGATCGCGCGACGCTCGAGGGGCTTCTGAAGAAGATGGGCAAGCCGGTGCGCGACATCCTGCGCAAGCGCGGAACGCCCTACGAGGAGCTTGGCCTCGACAATCCCGCGCTGTCCGACGACCAGCTTTTCGCGGCGATCGCAAAGCACCCCGTCCTGATCGAGCGCCCGATCGTCGTCGTCGGCGACAGGGCGGCGCTGTGCCGCCCCGCCGAGACGGTGAAGGACCTGCTGGGGTAGCTCACCGGTCGAGATCGCCCAGGCGCGCGCCCGCCTCCGCCACGCCGCCGTCGGCCGCCTGCTTGTAGAGCGCGCGCGCCCGCTCGACATCGCCCGTGATGCCGATCGCGCGCCAGCGCGCCAGCGTCCTGGGGTCGTAAGTCTCGGCCAGCGCAAAGGCGACCGAAGGATCGTTGGAGCGCAGCGCCAGTTGCAGCAGCGAGCGCGCGCTCGCGATCTGCCCTTCGCGGATGAGCGACGAGGCGCGCGCCAGCATCGCGCGGGCGTCGTCGGCGCTGACCGCCGGTTGGGGCGCGGGTTGCGGCGCCGGTTGCGCCGCGGGCGGTTCCGGCCGGGCCTCCGCCTTCGGCGGCGCGGCGGCCGTCTGGGGCGCCTGCTCCGAGGATGCCGCAGCGGGCGGCGCAGCCGGAGGCGCGGCGTCGGTCGGCCTGGCCATTTTCAACAGCGCGTCGCCGAGCCGCTTTTTCGCAACCGCCATTTCCTCCTCGCTCGGTTTCGCGCTCTGCTGTCGGGGCGGCGCAACCGTCGGCGGCGTCGCCGGCGAATTGACCGGGGACGCGGATTTCGGAACGGCGACCGAGTAGACGACCGCCGCGACCGCGGCGAGCGCGACGATGCCGCCGCCGATCGCGACAGCGCCGGGCATCGCCGGCCGCTTCGGCTTTTCCGGAGGCGGCGGGGGCGGCTCGGGCTGCTGCGCATTGTCGACGATCTCGCGCAGGCGCCGCACCACGGCGTCGTGATGTTCGACCGGGGTCGGCCGCGGGTGAGCGCTCATGGCCTGCCGCTCCCTTTCTTGAACTGCTCGAAGAGACGCACGGTCTCTTCCGGCGTCAGGGTCGCGCCGGCGCTGTTGCGCTTCACATAGGCGCGAAAGCGCGCCATCTCGTCGCTGACGCCGCTCGCCGAAGCGCCGGCGTCGGCCGCCTTCGTCACTTTCTCGAGCCAGTCCTGCGCCGGCTTGAAGCGCGTCCAGCCGGGCGCCGTCGCCGTGAGATTGACCTCGCGCCACTTGGGATGGCGCGGCGGCTTGGTGAGGTCCGAGAATTTCGAGAAGAAGGCGTCGACGAAACGCGCGACGCGCTCATAGCGCTCGTTGCCCGGCTTGAGATTGGCGACCGCGAGCAGGGTCGGCGCGGCCACCGTGTCGATCTGTTCGTCCTTGCCGAGCAGGTTCGGATAGGTCTTCGCCGTCAGCCGCGCCGGCAGATAATAGTCGGCGAACTTCTGGTCGAAAGGCACGGGCACGAGATGGAAGCGCCCCTCGCTGTTGTCGAAGTTCGTGATGCCGATCACCGGCGTGCCGCCGAAGAATATGCTCGCCGCGATCTCGCCCGTGCGCATCTTCTGATAGGCGACGGATTGCTCGTAGGAGGTCACGTCGACCTTGATGCCGAGACGCTCGAAGATCAGCTCGCAGGAAAAATGCGTGCCCGATCCGACGACGTCGAAATTCACCTTCTTGCCCGCGAGCTGGCGGATGTCGGCGATGTCCCTGGAGGCGACGACATGCATCTCGTCGTCGACGAGACGCGCGATGTATTGCACGCTGTTCTCGAGGCCGCCGTACTTGCCGTCCCTGCGCAGCGCCTCGACCGAGTCGGTGCGGACCATTCCCATGTCCACGCCCTTGAGGAAGAGAATGTCGCTGACGTTCTGCACGGCGCCGGCGCTGAGGATCGGCAGCACGCGCATGTTGTCGCCGTCGTCGACGACCGACGCGATGTCGGCGGCGTAGCGCAGATAGGAGCCGGTGATATTGCCGGAGACGATCGACACCGTGTTGGCGTTGACCTTCTTGCGCATCGCCTCGACCGCGGCGTCGCCGCCCGGCGCGCGCGCGCGCGTCGCGCGTTGCTGCGCCAGCGCGGCCTGATCGGGCATGAGTGAGGGAAGGATCCCGAATGTCAGAAGAAGGGGGATCGTGAAAATGGCGATACGGCGCCACGCTACTCGAACTCGACGCACCACGTCCGCGCCTCCCGCGCTTCCGTCGAACGCCCAACCCCGCAACGCTCTAACCCGGTTTACATTTTTTCAGCCCAGATCATTTGGCGACGCGGATTGCGGCAAGACTTGGACAGAGCGAAACTTTTCGCCTGTCGCTTGCGCGCACGCACACGCGCACGCTCGGCGCGCGCAGAAGACGCGAATTCATCGGCGCGGATGCAAGAAGAAAAAGGAATAAATCTTATCGATCGCGCGCCGAGAATGATGCAAGACCGATTTCGACGCCGCCGAATGAGAAGGCGCGACACATGAAATGAAAAGGCCCGGCGTTCGCCGGGCCTTTCCAATTCACGTGGGCTGCGGCTCGAGGCCGCCCGCATCAGGCTCCGGCGGCGCCGGACGATTGCGGCCTGTCGTCGGCACGGCGGCCGTGCGCGGCGGCGAGGAATCGCCGGTGTCGCGCACGGGCGGCACGCCTTTCAGGAGCCCGAGAATCTCCTCGCCCGAAAGCGTCTCGTATTCGATGAGACCCTTGGCGAGCGATTCCAGATCGTCGCGTTTCTCGGTGAGGATGCGGCGTGCTTCCGACAGGCCGGCCTCGACGAGACGGCGCACTTCCGCGTCGATCTTCTGCGAGGTGTTCTCGGACAGCGTCTGCTGGCGGCCCATCGAATAGCCCAGGAACACTTCTTCCTGGTTCTCGCCATACATGACTGTGCCGAGTTCCTTCGAGAAGCCCCAGCGCGTCACCATCGCGCGGGCGAGCTTGGTCGCCTGCTCGATGTCGGACTGCGCGCCCGACGTCACCTTGTCCTCGCCGAAGATGATCTCTTCCGACACGCGGCCGCCCATCAGCACGGCGAGACGCGACATCATCTGCTCGTAGCTCATCGACAGCTTGTCGCGCTCGGGCAATTGCATGACCATGCCGAGCGCGCGGCCGCGCGGAATGATCGTCGCCTTGTGCACGGGATCGGTCGCCGGCACGTTGAGCGCGACGATGGCGTGGCCGCCCTCGTGATAGGCGGTGAGCAGCTTTTCCTGCTCCGTCATGACGAGGGTGCGGCGTTCCGCGCCCATCATGATCTTGTCCTTGGCGTCCTCGAATTCCGCCATGGTGACGATGCGCTTGCCGCGCCGCGCCGCCATCAGCGCAGCCTCGTTGACGAGATTCATCAGATCGGCGCCCGAGAAACCCGGAGTACCCCGCGCGACGGTCTTGAGGTCGACGTCCGGCGCGAGCGGAACCTTGCGCACGTGCACGCGCAGGATCTTCTCGCGGCCGATGACGTCGGGGTTCGGCACGACGATCTGGCGGTCGAAACGACCGGGACGCAGCAGCGCCGGGTCGAGCACGTCGGGACGGTTGGTCGCGGCGATGAGGATGATGCCCTCGTTCGCCTCGAACCCGTCCATCTCGACCAGCAACTGGTTCAGCGTCTGCTCGCGCTCGTCGTTGCCGCCGCCGAGGCCCGCGCCGCGATGACGGCCGACCGCGTCGATTTCGTCGATGAAGATGATGCAGGGCGCATTCTTCTTCGCCTGCTCGAACATATCTCGCACACGAGATGCGCCGACGCCCACGAACATCTCCACGAAATCCGAACCGGAAATCGTGAAAAACGGCACGTTCGCCTCGCCCGCGATGGCGCGCGCGAGAAGGGTCTTGCCGGTGCCGGGCGGCCCGACCAGCAGCACGCCGCGCGGAATCCGTCCGCCGAGCCGCTGGAATTTCTGCGGGTCGCGCAGGAATTCCACGATCTCCTGCAGGTCCTCCTTGGCCTCGTCGACGCCGGCGACGTCCTCGAAGGTCACGCGCCCGCGCGTTTCAGTCAGCAGCTTCGCCTTGGATTTGCCGAAGCCCATCGCCTTGCCGGCGCCTCCCTGCATCTGGCGCGAGAGGAAAATCCATACGCCGAGGAAGGCGATCAGCGGCAGGCCGTTGACCAGCAGCGTCACCAGCCAATTGTTGCCTTCCGACGGCGGACGGGCGGTGATGGCGACGTTCTTCTTGTAGAGCGTCTGGACGAGCGAGGGGTCGTTCGGCGCATAGGTCGTGAAGTCGCGACCATCGGTGTAATGGCCTGAAATATCCGACCCCGCGATGGTCACGTCGCGCACGCGGCCCTGGTCGACCTGCGTCAGCAGCTCGCTGAAGGAGATGGCCGAAGTCTGCTGGCGCTGCGCCGGGTTCTGGAACAGCATGACCAGCGCGACGACCAGAAAGAAGATGATCACCCAGAGGGCGAAGTTCCGAAAATTGGGATTCATCATGCGCCTATGTTGCGCGCGGCTTTGGGATTCGGGGCCGCGGACCGTGCTGTCAGCTAATTTAGGCGCGCCATCCCCCCTTGCCAAGGAGAGCGCCCAAACGTGATTGACGCGATTTTCGCTACGTCGCGGCCTGCCGCTTGCGCGGCGATTGCGGCTTCAAAATCAGCCGTTTGGCGTCGCATTTGACCAAAACCCCGCCAAGCGTGGCCGCAAGCCGGCCCTTGCGCCGCAGGCCTTCCGCCAGTTTTTCGACCTGTTCGAGCCGTGGCGGAGGCCCGCCGGCGATTCGCGCGATCTCCCGTTGCAGCAGCCGGATCAGCGCCTCGTCGGGCAAGGACAGGACCGCTTCCGCCGGCGTCTCGAACGCCTTGTCGCCCCGCTGCGCCGGCAGGGCGGCGAGCATGGCCTCGACCGCCGGCGCCAGCGCCTGCTCGGCGCGCGCGGCGCGGGCGGCCAGCCGGGTCAGTTCCGCCCGCCCGAGGCCTTCCGCCGCCAGCATCTTGGCGAGCCGCCGCAATTGGGGCCGCCGATAGGTCTCGTCGGCATTGGTCGGGTCTTCGACGAAGGGGAGCCCCTGCGCGCGGCAGAAGGCGACGAGATCGGCCTTGGCTAACCCGAGCAGCGGCCGCGCGAGCGTGAGGCCCTCGCCGCCCGGCCAGGGCGCAGGCGAAAATCGCGCCATGCCGGCGAGCCCCGCCGGCCCGCTGCCGCGCGCAAGCCGCATCAGCACCGTCTCGGCCTGGTCGTCGGCGTGATGGGCGGTGACGACCGTGTCGGCCCCGACGTTTCGCGCGTGCTGGCCGAGCAGGCTGTAGCGCGCCGCCCGCGCCGCCGCCGGCAGGCCGGAGGCCGGCTTGTCGCCGGTCCATGTCAGGATGGCGTGCGGCAGGCCGCGCGCCGCGCAGAGCGCAGCGACGGCGTCTGCCTCTTCGCGCGAACCTTCCCGCAGCCCGTGATCGACGGTGGCGACGAAGACGCGCGCGCCGGAAGTCCGACGCCAGAGATCAGCGAGGGCGAGCAAGGCGGTCGAATCGGGCCCGCCGGAAACGGCGAGCAGCAGGCCGGCCGACCGCTGCAGCCCCGCGAAGATTTCGGCGGGGTCGGGCAGCGGCGCGCCGGCGCGGCTCAGCACGAAATCTTCTTCGACTCGCGGTCGGCGGCGCGAATGGTGTTCGACGCGGCCGGGTATTTGCGCCCGACTTCCGCGAAGGACGCGCAGGCCTGCTCCTTCGCGCCCAGCGCATTGAGCGACTGGCCGAGCCGCAGCATGGCTTCCGGCCCGCGCGCGGAATTGGCGTAGTTCGTCGAGATCTTCAGATATTGCTCGGCGGCCTCGCGGTGCCGGCCGCGCTGGAAATAGGTCTCGCCCAGCCCGAACACCGCGTCGGCGACGTAGCGGCTCTTGCCGTGCCTGGCGATCAAGCCCTCGAAGCCCTTTTCCGCGGAATCGTACTGGCCCTGTTTCAGGAAGGCGCTGGCGAGTTCGTACTCCTCCTTCGGCCCCTGCGGCTGCGTGGCGGCGATCTGCGTCTCGCCGGCGCCGGGCTGCGGCGCGACCGGGCGCGGGCCGCCGAGATCGACCGGTTTCATCGGGTTCGGCGCCTCGCCGGGATCGCGGCCTGCCGACAGCGGGCCGCTGACGCCCGACTGCAGCGGCGCGCTCGGCTGCGTCGTGCCGAGCTGGCGCGGCGCGCCGGGCGCGGTCGGGTTCTGCTGCGGATCGAAGGCGTCGCCGCGGCGCAGGCGGCCGGGCTCGGCGGGCGTGGTCGCGCCATTGGCGGGCGGCGCGACGGACGGCGTCGCGGCCGGGGGCGATGCGATAGGGCCCGGCGCAGGCGGCCGCACGGAGGAAACCTGCGGCAGGGAATGCGCCTGCGGCAGCGGCTGGGCCTGCGGCGCGGCGCCGGGCGGAACCGGCTGGCTGCGGACCTGCTCCTCGAGCCTGCGCAACTGGAACTGCAATTGCTCGATCTGGCCGGTGAGTTCGCGGTTCAGGCGCTCCAGCCGGTCGAGGCGCACGACCAGTTCGCTGTTGCTCGGGCCATTGCGCGCGGGCGGCTCGTCGTCCACGTCGGCCGGCGGCGAGGGGGCGCGGTTGAACAATTGCGCCAGGCGGATGTTCGGCAGGAAATTGTCGGCCTGGGCCGCGGGCGCGAGCAGGAGGCCGGCGAGCGCGGCGCTGACAGCAAGTCTGGGCAAGTGCATGTTCGGGAAAGTCCGGCGGAATCTGCGCATCGCATATCACAGTGCGATTGGCGCCAAAATCCGTCCGAAGCGTGGCAGGCCTGCGACGGCCCGCGCCCGCGCCCTCAGACGGCGAAGGCGAGCGCGCAGCCGAGCCCGAAACAGGCGAGGATGAACGAGGAAACCCCGAGCTGCCGGCGCGCCGATTGGCGCAGTTCGGCGCTGTCGAAGCCGTAAATCTGCTGTCGGGGCGCGATGGAAACGAAATGCGCGCTCATGGCCCGCCTCCACTTTCTCGGTGGATCGGACAATGACAGACGGCGACGCGCGAAATCAGGGCCGAAGGTCACGCCCTGGGCATGACCTTCGCCATGTTTTTCCGGAGATGCGGCGAAAGCTCTAGACGAAGATCAGGACTGGCCGCCGCTCAGCACCGTGACGGCGCGACGGTTCTGCGACCAGCAGGAAATGTCGTTGCAGACCGCGACCGGGCGTTCCTTGCCGTAGCTGATCGTCTTGATGCGCGAGGCCGCGATGCCCTTGGCCGCCAGATATTCCTTCGTCACTTCGGCGCGGCGGGCGCCCAGCGCGAAATTGTATTCGCGCGTGCCGCGTTCGTCGGCGTGGCCTTCGACGGTGAAGCTGTAGCGATTGTACTGCTGCAGCCAGCGCGCCTGCTTGTCGAGCGTCGCCTGCGCGGTCGAGGAGAGTTCCGTCGAATCCGATTCGAAGAACACGCGGTCGCCGACATTGACGACGAAATCCTGCTGGCTGCCGGGCGTCGCGGCCCCGCCGCGGCCATAGCCGCCGCCGGCCGCGCCCGCGATGCTCGCGTCGTCGGCGGCGTTCTTGGCGCAGGCGGTCGCGCCCAGCGCGAGAACGACGGCGGTAGCGAATTTCAGGGCGCGCGCGCCGTTGAAGACAAACATTCCGGTACTCCTCGAACTCGTTTCCGGAGAAATCGAGCCCAGTCCTAGCGAGCGATGGTTAAGCGAAGGTTCTGTCAACCTTGATCGGGGGTTTGCGCGAAGCGTTGCATTCGAGCAAATCGCCCGCGTGGTTAAGCGGGCGTTAATGGCCAGAATGGGGCGGGAGCGGGCGACGACCCCAAACGCCCGCACGCCGCGACCATGCGCCGCCGCGTCGTGTCCTCAAATGTCAAGATCGTGTCAGTCCAGGTCAACAACCGCGCGCCTTGCTCATGCTACGTGTCGGCGTTTCGTGAGGTGATCGAGGGATTTCGCCATGAAAAGGGTCTTTGTTCCCATCGCAATGTCTTTCGCGCTCATCCAGCCGGCAATTTCGGAAACTGCGTGGGGAAAACTGGAGAAAGGCGTCGATGTCATCAGGGAGTGCGCCGGCGACATCAGGACTTTCTGCAAGGGCGTGAAGCCCGGCAAGGGCCGCATCAAAACCTGTATGGCGGGGCATTTGGCGGATTTGTCCGGCGCGTGCATGAAGGCGCTGGCTGAACCGAAGCCCCAGGTGCTTTCCGACGGCGCCAACCCCAAACCCATGCGGGTCGAAAACTCTCATCTCATGCGGTTCATCGAAATGTATCTTGCCGGCATCGACCCGAACACGGGGAACATCGTCGGCGAGTGCTACGGAACGTACGCCAACCCCATGCCTGCGAACAAAGACACCTCTCCGCAGGCGCTCGTCGCGGCCCTCGACATGAAAAAGATCAAGGAGAAGTACGGGGTGCTGGCGGCGTCGTTGAATGGCCCGAAGCTCTATATTCAGGACTGGTTTGAATTCGAAGCCGGCGCAGTGAGAGAGTTCGGCGGCCTCAAGGCCCCGTGGACGGCGGAATTGAATCTCGGGAAGGAGGTCAGCATTGCCGGACTCAAGCCGTACAAGCCGATGACCATTGCGCGCAAAAGCGCGGTCGGCTGGAACAAGGGCACGAAGGTGATGGTCCTTGATGACGACGCCGGCAATACATGGATCATGAAAGGCTTCGAACTCGGCCTGAAGCCCAAATATACATACGACCAGTTCATGTCCGCCGGGGCGGCCAATTTCAAGCAGCTTCCGCCGGGCTGGAAGGTGCGTGTCGTTACGCTGGCGCAGGACAACGTCGAGCGTCCGGAGGGAGGCGTCGCCATCATCATGATGGACGAGTTCCAGAACGTCTACGACAAGACCGGCCCCGGCATGAGCAATTCCAAGCCGTGATGCTCTTGTGTGGCGCTCGACCGCCGTGCGCCGCTCATGCCGCCTCTGCCCGCGCTCCGCTCAGTTCAGCAGCGGCCCCCATGCGGGGTCGCTCGCGAACGAGGGCGTCGGCACGACGAAGTCGGAGCGGCCGTAGACATCCGTCATGTGGATCTTCGGCGCGGCGCCGCCGGGATCCCTGAAGAACATCAGGAACAGGCCGTTCGGCGCCCAGGTCGGGCCTTCGTTGTGATAGCCCTCGGTGAGGATGCGCTCGCCCGAACCGTCCGGCTTCATCACGCCGATGCCGAAGCCGTTCTTCGACTGGCGCGTAAACGCGATGAAATCGCCCTTGGGCGACCAGACCGGCGTCGAGTAACGCCCGTCGCCGAACGAGATGCGCTTGGCGCCGCCGCCGGACGCGCTCATCACGTAGATCTGCTGCGTGCCGCCGCGATCGCTCTCGAACACGATCTGCGAACCGTCGGGCGCGTAGGACGGCGACGTGTCGATGGCGGCGGAATCAGTCAGTCGCGTCGTCGAGCGCGAACGCAGGTCCATCGCATAGAGCGTCGAATTATTGCCGCTGGAGAGCGACATCACGATCTTCTGGCCATCGGGCGAGAAGCGCGGCGCAAAGGTCATGCCGGGGAAATTGCCGACCGCCTCGCGCTGGCGCGTGTCGAGGTTCATGATCATGACGCGCGGCTCGCCATTGCCGAAGGCCATGTAGGCGACGTCCTGCGAGGACGGCGAGAAGCGCGGCGTCACCGCGAGATCGTCGCCTTTCGTGAGATATTGAACACCCGCGCCGTCCTGGTCCATCACGGCGAGGCGCTTGCGGCGCTTGTCGGCGGGCCCGGTCTCGTCGACGAAGACGATGCGCGTGTCGAAGAAGCCCTTCTCGCCCGTGATGCGCGAAAACACCTGGTCCGACATGATATGCGCGACGCGACGCGAGACGTTGGCGTCGGTGGCGTATTGCTGGCCCGCCGCCTGCTGCCCGCTCGCCACGTCCCACAAGCGAAACTCCGCCTGCTGGCGCCCGCCGCCCGATCTCTGCGCGCGGCCGACGAGCACATATTGCGCGTTGACCGTCTTCCACGCCTCGATGTTCGGCGGTTGGTCGGGCCCGAGCGCGGGCTCGGGGAAGCTCGCGGGATCGACGGGCTGCAGGAAGACCGAGCGCTTGAAATTGTTCGAGATGACCGACGTGAACAGCCTGGCGGCGTCGGGCTCGCCGGCGAACGGCACGACGGCGACGCGCACGGGCCGGAAGGCCGCGCCCGGACGCACGGTGATGACATCGCCCTGCGCCCACGCCGGCGTGATCGCGGGAGCGCTGGTCAGGGCCGCGACGCTGGCGAGAAAGGCGCGGCGGTCGAAATGTGCGGGCATGGCTCTGGGGTCCTGAAGGTTCTTAAGATCGCGGTCAGCGCATTTCGTCGGGCCGGAATTCGACGGTGCGGCTTTTCCATTGCTCGTAGTAAGGCGCGAATTGCGCGGGGATCTTCATCGGATTGCATTCGCGCACCGCGTTCATCGCGGCTGTCGCGAGCGAGGTCAGCGCGGGATCGGATGTCGGATTGCGCAGGATCGGTTCGGCGGCGAGCCCGCCGTCGGGGCGGAATCTCAGGCTGATCTGCGGAAAATACTTGCCGCCGCTCGTGCCGAAATAATGCCAGCAGCGCATCCACTGTTCCATCATCAGGCTGTTGAGCGCGTCCATCATGTTGGGCGCCATGCGCTGCGACGTCCCCGTCGCCGCGCCGAGAGACGCCGTGCGCACAACCTCGCGGCCGCGCGAGCCGGTCGCCTGCGGCTTGTCGTGATCGAGCATGCGCGAGATGGCGTTCGTGTCGAACTTCGTGCGCTTCTCGTCGCTCTCCTCGCCGGACTTCGGCTTGACGGCGGGCTTCTCGTGCTTGTCGTCCGTCTTCGACCTGGCGAGCAGTTTGGCGACTTCGTCCGTCTTCAGCCGCGGCTTTTCAGGCGGTTTCGGCGGGGTCGGCGCGGGCTTCGCCTCCTGCTTCGGTTCGGGCTTGGCTTCGGGCTTCGCTTCCTGCTTGGGCTCGATCTTCGGCCGCTGCGGCGGCTTCGGCGCGACGGTCTCGGCCTCTTCCGGCTCTTCCTTCGCTTCCTGCTTCTCGGGTTTGGCCTGCGCCTTCGGCGGCTCCGGCCGCTTCGGCGGTTCGGGCGCGGGCTTGGTCTCTTCCATCGGCGGGCGCGGCGGCGGCAGCGCGGCCATCTTCTGCGGCTCGGGCTTCTCGGCGTCGTCCTCGCCGGGATCGCGCTGGCGGCGCAGCGGCGGCGGCGGCAGCGGCACGTCCTTCTTCGCTTCCGCGATCGGCGGCGTCGGCTTCAATTCCTCGACGTCGGCGACCTTGTCGGCCTTCTGGACGGGCTTTGCTTCCTTGGCGGATTTCTCGCCCTTGGAAATCTGGCTGAGAGCCTGGTCGGTGATCATCTCGACCGGGATGGCCTCCTTGGCGTCCTCGTATTTCGCCGGCGAATTGAACGCGATCAGCGTCGCGGCGAGCAGCGTCGTGTGCGCCGCCGCCGATATGATCAGACCGGGCTCTTTCCGCGAGACCGTCAATCGCGCCTCACTTCCGATCCGGCTCGGTGACGAGCGCCACCTTCTTGAAGCCGGCGCCCGTCACCAGCGACATGACCTCGGCCACGCGGCCGTAGTTCACCGCCTTCGAGCCGCGCACATAGACGCGCTCGTCGGCGCCGGCCTTTGCCGCGGCCTTCAATTTCTCGACGAGCTGGTCGACCGCGACCTGCTGGTCCATCAGGAAGATCTGGCCCTTCTCGTCGATCGAGATCGACACCGGCTTCTGCTCGATGTTGAGCGGCGCGGACTTGGTCTGCGGCAGGTCGACGGCGACGCCCGTCGCCAGCAACGGCGCCGCCACCATGAAGATGATGAGCAGCACGAGCATGACGTCGATGAACGGCGTCATGTTGATGTCGGCCATCGCGCCGTAGCGCGGAACGCCCCGGCGCCTGCGTCCGCCCTTGCGGCCTGCGGCCATCGACATGCCCATCAGCGGAACTCCGTAGGCGCGCGCGCGCTCGCCCTTGTCATTCCCGCGAAAGCGGGAATCCAGGCGCCGCGGCTCGAATGCTGGATCCCCGCTTTCGCGGGGATGACATTCGGGATCGGCGTGGCGTCTTGAATCATCCCCATACCCTTACGCCGCCCGGTCGCCGGCGTGCTGGTCGATCTGGCGCGACAGGATGGCGGAGAATTCGTCGGCGAAGCTCTCGAGCCGCGCCTGCGTCTTGGCGACATCGCCCTGCATCTTGTTGTAGGCGATGAGCGCGGGGATCGCCGCGAACAGGCCGATCGCCGTGGCGAACAGCGCTTCCGCGATGCCCGGCGCGACGACCGCGAGCGAGGTGTTCTTCGACGCCGCGATCGAGCGGAACGAGGTCATGATGCCCCACACCGTGCCGAACAGGCCGACGAACGGGCCGGCCGAGGCGACGGTGGCCAGCACCAGCAGATTGGATTTCGAGCTTCTCGACTTCGCGCGCAATCGACACGTCGAGCACTTTCTCGATGCGCGCCTGCAGGCCGACAAAGGAGGCGTGCGCGGTCTGGAACGAGCGCTTCCATTCGCGCATGGCGGCGACGAACAGCGAGGCCATGCCCGACGTCGTCGGGCGCTCGCTCAGCGTCGTGTAGAGCTCCTCGAGCGACCGGCCCGACCAGAACGTCTCCTCGAACTGGTCCATCGCCTTGCGCGTGCGGCGGAACAGCAGCGTCTTGTCGACGATGATCGTCCAGCACCACACGGAGGCCGCGAGCAATCCGATCATCACCGCCTGCACGACGATCGAGGCGTGCAGGAACATGCTCCAGATCGAGACTTCGGCGACCGGGGCGGCCAGATCGGCAGGATTTATGATTTTTCCTTCACAAGCTCGATACGGCGAGCGCGAGCGGTGAATGCCCGCTGAATCCGTCAATTGTTGGGCTCCGGGGACGCAAAACCCAGAGCGGGAATATCTCCCGCTAGTTAAGGCCCCCTCAGGGTTAACTTTCGGTTACGACCGGTGTCGTCAAGCCTCTGATTTAAGGCCGCATTAACCATGTTCGGCGCACTCTCCGGCCACAGGCGCCGCCTCTCGGCGCCGATCGGAGACGACGTGGCGCCGCGACGGGACAGGTTGAGCATCGATCTTGCGGCGCGCGCTGCGGGCGTGGCGACGCTCGCCCTTTCCCTTGCCCTGTCGCTCGCGTCCGGCCCCGCGCTCGCCCAGGAAGCCGAGCGGGACGCAAGCGATGGACAGGGCCTGCGCGGCGCCGTGGCCCCGCAAATGCGCCCGCTGGCGGAGTACGATTCGGCGCTGGCCGCCGCGCGCCGGGGCGGGAAGGCCCCGCCCCTGCCCGCTGTCTATTCGGCCGGAACGGGCGAGGCCGCGCCCAATGCCGCGATCAATTACGGCAAGGCGCGCAAGCCGGCGAAACTGCCCAAGCCCTACCCGCCCCAGCGCGCGGGAAAACCGCCGCTGCCGCAGCTCGAGCCCTACAAGAATTCCTACGCCGCGCGCCGGCTGGCCCGCGAGCAGGCGCGCCGCCGCCTGCCGGACGACCGCGAAATTCAGCAACAGCCGCCGACGGGGGTCGCCGTCGTGCCGGCCATCGCGGCCAAGGCGCGCAGCAAGGTCGAAGAAAAGCCGTTCGATCCGACCGGCGTCGATCTCGGCTCGCTGCGGCTCAAGCCCTATGTCGAAGGCGCCTTCGGCTACGACACCAACCCCGGCCGCGTCGAGAACCCGAAGAAGGGCTCGACGCTCGGCCGCGTCGATGTCGGGACGAGCGTGGAGTCGCTGTGGTCCACGCATTCGCTCAAGGGCGAATTGCGCGCGGGCTATGCCGACTATCTCCAGATCAAGAACGTCAACCGTCCCGACGCGACCGGCAAGCTCGACGGCCGCATCGACGTCACCCGCGACACGCAGTTCGACTACGGCGGCACGGTCAACGTGACGACGATCCGTCCCGGCTCGCCGGAAATCCAGCCGGGATCGAGCAACATAACCTCCACCAATCAGCCGATCACCTGGAACGCTGGCGGCTATGTCGGCGCCGCGCACAGGTTCAACCGCCTCGAACTCTCGATGCGCGGCACGATCGCGCGCGCCGAGACCGGCGACGCCACCTTTTCCGACGGCTCGACGCAGCAATTGCATCTCAACGACTACACCACGGTCGGCGTCGTCCCGCGCGTATCTTACGAATTCTCGCCGCTGTTCAAGCCCTTCGTCGAGGCGACGGTCGACAAGCGCGTCTACGACAGCACGGTCGACGTCAACGGCTACCAGCGCAATTCGCACGGCTACGCGCTGCGCGCCGGCGCCACGTTCGAGATCGACGGCAAGCTGAAGGGCGAGGCTTCGGGCGGCTATGTCGAGCGCGACTATCAGGACCCGCGCCTCGTGAAGCTGCGCGGCCCGACGCTCGACGCCGCGCTGATCTATACGGCGACGCCGCTGACCACGGTGACGCTGCGCGGCTCCACGACCACCAACGAAACCACCGTGCCCAACGCCTCGGGCGCCATCACGCGCAAGGCGACGGTCGAGATCACGCACGATCTCCTGCGCAACGTCAGGATTTCCGGGCTCGCGTCCTACCAGGTCACGTCCTATCAGGGCCAGAACATCTCCTCGTCCTTCACCGGAAGTTCGACCGGGCTGAACGAGCGCATGATCAACGCCGGCGTGAAGGCCGAATACAGCCTTACGCGCACGGTGGTGGTGAAGGCGAGCTACGCCTACGAGCGCCTGAAGACGACCGTGCCGGGCTCGGACTACACGTCCAACATCTTCCTGCTGGGTCTGCGGCTGCAGCGGTAGGCCGGCGGTTTCGACCAACGGCGGAAACGCGCGATGATCGCGCGAAGTCGGCACGCCGCCCGGCGCCCGGCTTCGAAACGTCGAGCCCGGAACGCAAGCTCGAGCGCGGCGGTTTCCCCCGCGCAAATGCCGCCTTCTCTCGTCGCCTTTGATCTTGAACGGATTCGGGGCGCATTGATTCAAATCAGATCGGGGCGGCCGTGGGCTCGATACCAATGTGACCAACGCTAAGAATTGAACGGGTGACACATGACCCTGGACGATTGGTCGGCCCTGATGCGCTCCCCATTCTTCAAGGCTGTCGATCCTCGCATCCTGCGCTCGATTGCGCAGCGCCATCCTCCCCGCGCCTTCGAACGGGGCGAAACGCTGTTTCAGCAGGGCGATCCGGCCAGCGCCTGCTATGCGATTCTTCAAGGGCGCTTGAAATTGTACCGCCCGCGCGCCGATGGCGGACAGGTCGTCGTTTCGATTCTCGATGCGGGAGACATCTACTTCGAGCCATCGATGTTCATCGACGGGCGCTGCCGCGTCAGCGGCGAGGCTGCGTCCCCGGCGCGCATCATGCAGATCGGAGCGGGCGCGCTCCGCATCGCGATCGAGGAGCAACCGATGGTCGCCTTCGGAATGTTCGCCTCGACCGCGCGGCACATGGACGATCTCGTCGATCAGGTCGAAACCCTGAAGGCTCTGACCGCCGCACAACGGGTCGCGGACTTTCTGCGACGCCGGATCGAAACGGTCATCGGAACCGCGATGATTACGCTTCCCTATGAAAAATCACTCGTAGCCAGCCATCTCGGGATGACGCCTGAATCGTTCTCGCGAGCCTTGGGCGACCTGAAGAAAATCGGCGTCGCCGTGGAACGGGACCGGATACAGGTCGAAGCCGTCGAAAGGCTGGCGGATTTCGTCGGCTATGCGCCGGTTCACTGACGCGAGATCAAAGCGCGCGGCGAAATAATCGTATGGTTCCACGCCGAGGCGGCGGCCGCCTCGGCGCGCGATGCGATCAAGAGACCGGCCGGCTACTTCATGAGTTTCTTGAGGCCGGCCTTGTAGGCCTCCGCCAGTTCCGGATTGTCGAGGGCAAAGGCCGCGTTCGCCATCAGGAAGCCGATCTTGGAGCCGGTGTCGTAGGTCACGCCGTCGAAGCGCACGCCGTGGAAACCTTGGCTCTTGGCCAGCGTCTTCATGCCGTCGGTGAGCTGGATCTCGCCGCCCGCGCCGCGCTCCTGCGTCTCGAGGATCTTGAAGATCTCCGGGCCGAGGATGTAGCGGCCGGAAATGATCGAGGTCGACGGCGCCGTGCCCTTCGGCGGCTTTTCCACCATGCCGGTGATCTCGAACGTATGGCCCTCGTCCTTGCCGATGGAGACGACGCCATACTGATGCGTCTCTTCCGGCGCCACTTCCTCGACCGCGATGATATTGCCGCCGTGCTTGGCGTAGGCCTCGACGCATTGCGTCAGGCAGCGCGACTTCAGCTTGCCCGTGGCCTTGGTCACCATGTCCGGCAGCATGACCGCGAAAGGCTCGTCGCCGACGATGTCGCGCGCGCACCACACGGCGTGGCCGAGGCCGAGCGGCGCCTGCTGGCGCGTGAAGCTCGTGGCGCCGGCGGCCGGCAGGTCGGCCATCAGCGCGTCGTATTCCTTTTTCTTGCCGCGCTTCTGCAGCGTGTCCTCGAGTTCGTAGGACATGTCGAAATGGTCCTCGATCACCTGCTTGCCGCGGCCGGTGACGAAGATGAAATGCTCGATGCCGGCCTCCCGCGCCTCGTCGACGACGTGCTGCAGCACGGGCCGGTCGACCACCGTCAGCATTTCCTTCGGCACGGATTTGGTGGCGGGCAGGAAGCGCGTGCCGAGACCGGCGACGGGGAAGACGGCCTTGCGAATGCGTTTGGTCATGATCTCGTCCGTTCGGATGCGACGGAGCGGGCGCGAAAACAAAACGTTCGGCGCGAATCCGCTCCGCGACTTATGGAGAAGGCCGCATTCGCGTGCGAATGCGGCCGTTTTTTGGATTTAACCCGAACAGTTTAAGGAAGAACCAACGTCACGCCGCGACTTGCGGCAATCCCGCCAGCGCCTTCTGCAATTCGGCCTCGTCGTAGGTCACGTCCTGCATCTTGCCGGAGAAGTAGTCGATGTAGGCGCCCATGTCGAAATGGCCGTGGCCCGACAGGCTGAACAGGATCGTCTCCGCCTTGCCCTCGCGCTTGCAGCGCAGCGCCTCTTCCACGGCGGCCTTGACGGCATGCGTCGCTTCCGGCGCCGGCACGATGCCCTCGCAGCGCGCAAATTGCACGGCGGCGTCGAAGCAGCCGCGCTGCGCATAGGCGACAGCCTCGATCTCGCCGAGCTCCTTGAGATGCGAGACCAGCGCCGACATGCCGTGATAGCGCAGGCCGCCGGCATGGAAGCCCGGCGGCGTGAAGGCCGAGCCCAGCGTGTGCATCTTCACGAGCGGCGTCATGCCGGCCGTGTCGCCGAAATCGTAGGCGTACCGGCCGCGCGTCAGCGACGGGCAGGCCGACGGCTCCGCCGCGACGATGCGCGGCTTCTTCGCCTTGCCCTGCAGACCCCGGCCGATGAACGGGAAGGCGATGCCCGCGAAATTCGAGCCGCCGCCCGCGCAGCCGATGACGACGTCGGGCCAGGCGTCGGCCATGGCGAGCTGCTCCATCGCTTCCGCGCCGATCACGGTCTGGTGCAGCAGCACGTGGTTGAGCACCGAGCCCAGCGCATATTTCGTCTGCGGGTCCTTGGCGGCGACCTCGACCGCCTCCGAGATCGCGATGCCGAGCGAGCCCGGATGGTCGGGCCTCTCGGACAGGACCTTGCGGCCGTAGTCCGTCGTGTTCGACGGCGAGGGCAGGCAGTTCGCGCCATATGTCTCCATCAGCGCGCGCCGGTAGGGCTTCTGGTCGTAGGAGACGCGCACCTGATAGACGAGCACCTCCAGCCCGAACAGCGAGCCCGCGAGCGCCAGCGAGGAGCCCCATTGGCCCGCGCCCGTCTCCGTCGACAGGCGCTTCACGCCCGCTTCCTTGTTGTAGAAGGCCTGCGGAATGGCGGTGTTCGGCTTGTGCGAGCCGGCCGGGCTCACGCCCTCGTATTTGTAGAAAATCTTCGCCGGCGTCCCGAGAACCTTCTCGAGCCCGCGCGCGCGGATCAGCGGCGTCGGCCGCCACATGCGATAGATCTCGCGCACCGGCTCGGGAATTTCGATCTCGCGCTCGGTCGTCACCTCCTGCATGATCAGCGCCATCGGGAACAGCGGGCTCAGATCGTCGGGACCGACCGGCTGCTTCGTGCCGGGATGCAGGACAGCCGGCGCGGGGGTCGGCAAATCAGCCTGAATGTTGTACCAGACCTTCGGTATCCGCGTTTCGTCCATCTGATATTTGAGCTGCTCGCCCATCGACGCCTCCTTGTTGTCGAGTTCGAGCCTAGACGGTGGATGGCCGTGGCGTAAACCGGCAAGTGCGTCGCATCGACTTCAGTTGAGTTCGCGTTCGCAGCGGTTTTCAGACCTTCCGACAGGTGGAATTTCATGGCGATACTCGTGACGGGCGGCGCCGGCTATATCGGCAGCCACATGGCGCTCGAACTCATCGACGCCGGCGAGACGGTCGTCGTTCTCGACAATCTCTCGACCGGCTTCCGCTGGGCCGTGCCCGACAGGGCGACGCTGGTCGTCGGCGATTTCGGCGACGAGGACCTCGTGACCGAGACGCTCGCGCGCTACGACATCGCCGAGATCATCCATTTCGCCGCGAAGATCGTCGTGCCGGAATCGGTCTCCGATCCGCTCGGCTATTATCTCAACAACACCGCCAAGGCGCGCTCGCTGCTCGAATGCGCCGTGGACGCCGGCGTGAAGCATTTCATCTTTTCCTCGACCGCCGCCGTCTACGGCGACCCCGAACAGAACCCGGTCATGGAGGAAGAAAGGCTCAAGCCCATCTCGCCCTACGGCCGCTCCAAGCTGATGGTCGAATGGATGCTGGAGGACACGGCGAAGGCGACGCCGCTCACCTATGTCGCGCTGCGCTATTTCAACGTCGCCGGCGCCGATCCGCAGGGGCGCTCCGGCCAGTCGACGCCGAACGCCACGCATCTCATCAAGGTGGCGGTGCAGGCCGCGCTCGGCCAGCGCAGGGGCATGGAAGTCTACGGCGTGGATTATGCGACGCCCGACGGCTCGTGCCTGCGCGACTACATTCACGTCACCGATCTCGCGCGCGCCCATCTCGACGCGCTGCGCCACCTGCGCGGCGGCGGCGACAGTCTCGTCTGCAACGTCGGCTACCAGCGCGGCTATTCCGTGCTCGAAGTCATCGACATCGTGAAGAAAGTGTCGGGCGTCGATTTCCCGGTGAAGATCGTGGGGCGCCGCCCCGGCGACCCCGCCGCCATCGTCGCCTCCAACGAGCGCATCCGCACGAAGCTCGGCTGGACGCCGCAGCACGACAATCTCGAGGAGATCGTGCGCCAGGCGCTCGACTGGGAGCGCCGCCTGCACAACATGAAGCTGGGGTGATCGAGGATTTCCCGGGGTTCGCCACGAATGTCATTCCCGCAAAAGCGGGAATCGACACGACATCAGGAGCATTGCTGTGGATTCCCGATCGCCGGCTCTGCCGGCGTCGGGAATGACATCCTTCATCTCTCAGCCGGCGGGCGCTTGCCAAGCTCCGCCTCCAGCCGCGCGATATTTTCCAGAAAGCGGCGCGACACGAGCTTGAGGAAGAAGAATCCGAACTCCGGATTCTGGAAGAACAATTCCTTGATCTCGATATAGGTCGCGACCAGCAGCTCTCCGTCATCCACGCATTCGAGGCCCTGCGTGCGCGCATGATCGTCGCTGACCAGGCCCATCTCGCCGACCATCTGGCCGACGCCGATCGCGATCTTCGTCTCGACCAGACGAAACGCGCCGCTGGCGACGACGAAGACGCAGTCGGCTTCGTCGCCCTTGGCGAACACGATCTCGCCCGCCTTGAACGCGCGACGCCGCATGAAAGGCCGCAGCCAGTCCATCGACAGGTCGCCCGACGAGGCCCGGCCGAGCCGCGCCACGAGCCGCCGCATCTCGCGCAGGCGCAGGATGTTGAGCGGCAGCGACACGACATGCTGCACGGCGCTGACCGGCGACGGCGCGAAGAAGCCGTAGATCATGCCGAATATGTTGGAGAGGATGGCGAAGCCGCGCAGGCGCAGGATGGACTGCATCCAGTAGCTGGCGATCACCAGCAGAACGCCCGCGAAACCGAAGGCGTAGGGCCAGAGATCGATCAGCCGCCAGTCGCCGGGATGCAGGAATTGCGACCAGCTCATGATGCGCCCGAAGTCATTGCGCCCAGCCTCATGGAGCCCCCGTTCCATTCACCGCCTGCGTCCCGCCCGCGCCGTGCGCCGGCTCACAAATCCACCCAGCCTCGCAATTCGCGCCGCACGACCGCTTCGATCACGTCCATGCCGTCGGCGCTGTCGTTGAGACAATCGATGCGCGCAAATTTCTCGCCGCCGTTTCCGAGAAAGAAGTCGCGGTTCTCGACGCCGATCTCCTCGATCGTCTCGAGACAATCGGCGACGAAGCCGGGCGTGACGATGGCGAGCTTCTTCACGCCTTCGCGCGCGAGCGCCTTCACCGTCTCGTCCGTATAGGGCTTGATCCATTCCGCCGGGCCGAAGCGCGACTGGAAGGTCATGCGCAGGCGGCGCTCGTCCATGCGAAGCCGCGCTTGCAGCAGCCGCGTCGTCTTCGCGCAATGGCAGTAATAGGGATCGCCCTTGTCGAGATAGGCCTGCGGCACGCCGTGAAACGAGGCGAGCATGACGTCGGGCGTGAAGTCGAGCCGCGCGAGACCGTCCTCGATCGAACGCGCGAGCGCATCGATGTAGACGGGATCGTCGTGCCACGGCGGCGCGATGCGCAGGGCCGGCTGCCAGCGCATGGCCTTCAGCGCATCGAACGTCTTGTCGCCGACGGTGGCGGTGGTCGCCGCCGAATATTGCGGATAGAGGGGCACGACGAGAATGCGGTCGCAACCGTTGTCCTGCAACGCCTGCACGCGACTGGCGATCGAGGGCTCGCCGTAGCGCATCGCCCAGTCGACGACGATGCGCTGGCCCGCCTTCTGCGCCGCGCCGGATAGGCGCTCGCTCAGTTTCTCCGATTGCGCGCGCGTGATGGTTTTCAGCGGGCCTTCGTTGCGCGCGCGATTCCAGATCGCGTCGTAGTCCCTGCCCTTCTTCTGCGGCCGCGTCGACAGGATGACGAGGTTGAGCAGCGGCCACCAGAGGAGGCGCGGCGTCTCGATCACGCGACGGTCGGAGAGGAATTCCTTCAGATAGCGCCGCATCGACCAATAGTCGGTCGCCTCGGGCGTGCCGAGGTTGACGAGCAGCACGCCCGTCGCACGCGGCGCGAGGCGCGGATGGTCTGATGGCGGCGCGTTCCGCTCCAGCTTGTTCATGGCGCGAACATAGGGGCGACGGCGCGCGAACGCCATACGCCGCGCGACGCGGTCACTCCCGCCAGAGCCCACGAAAATGGTCGACCGGACCGTGGCCGCGCCCGACCGCGAGCCGGTCGGCGGTTTCGAGCGCCGCCGTCAGATAGAGTTTCGCATCCTCGCACGCAGCGACCAGCGCCTTGCCCTGCGCGAGACCGGCGGCGATCGCGGAGGACAGCGTGCAGCCCGTGCCGTGCGTATTGCGCGTGGCGATGCGCGGCCCCCAGAACGTCAGATCGAATTGCTCGGGCGCGACGAGTACGTCGGCGATCACGCCGCCCTCGCCGTGGCCGCCCTTGACGAGCGCCGCGCGCGCGCCGCGCGCGACAAGCTCTTCGCCGGCGCTGCGCATGTCCTGCGGCTCGGCGGAAACTTCCCTGCCGATGAGCCGCGCGATTTCCGGCAGGTTGGGCGTTACCACCGTGGCGAGCGGCAGCAGTTTCGTCAGCAGCGCATCCACGACATCGGGCGCGCCGAGACTGTCGCCGGATGTCGCCACCAGCACGGGATCGAGCACGATGTTGCGCGCGCCGAAATGCGCGAGACGGTCGGCGACGGCCGCGACGATGTCGCCGGTCGCCAGCATCCCGATCTTGACCGCATCGACCGCAATGTCGTCGAAAATCGCGTCGATCTGCGCCGCGACGAAATCGGCCGGCGGAACATGGACCGCGCGCACGCCGACCGTGTTCTGCGCGGTCAGCGCCGTGATCGCCGCCATGCCGTAGCAACCGAAAGCGGCGAATGTCTTGAGGTCGGCCTGGACGCCCGCGCCGCCGCTGGGGTCTGAGCCCGCTATCGACAGGACGTTGGGCGGTGTCTTGGAGGCCTGCGTCATCCCACCGGACGTTCGTCGGCGATCACCTTGCCGTCGTTCGGCAGGCTGCCCGTCTTCACGATCTCGACCTTGCCGCGCAACTTGGTGATCGCCTGCAGCGTCTCGGCGATCGGGTCGGCCTTGCAGCCGCCGGCGCCTTCGGCATGCAGCACCATGACGTCCTGCTCCTTCTCGCGCTTGACGACGAGGCGCAGGCGACCGAGTTCGGGGTGGCGCTTGGCGATCTCCGCGACCTGCGAGGGATGCACGAACATGCCCTTGACCTTGGTCGTCTGGTCGGCGCGGCCGAGCCAGCCGCGAATGCGCATGTTGGTGCGCCCGCACGGCGACTTGCCGGGCATGACCGCCGACAGGTCGCCCGTCGCGAAGCGCAGCAGCGGATAGTCGGCGTTGAGCCGCGTGACCACGACTTCGCCGACCTCGCCCTCCGGCACGGGATCGCCGGTGCCGGGCTTCACGATCTCGAGCAGGCAGCCTTCGTTGACGATCATGCCTTCGCGCGCGTCCGACTCGTAGGCGATCACGCCGAGGTCGGCTGTGGCGTAACACTGCCGCGTCGCGACGCCGGCCTTCTCGAGCTCTTCGCGCAGGCTGTTCGGCAGCGCCGCGCCAGACACCGACGCGCGCTTGATCGAGGAGGCGTCGATGCCCGCCGCGCGGGATTTGTCGAGCAGCAGCTTGAGGAAGTCGGGCGTGCCGCAATAGGCGGTGGGCTTCAGATACTGGATCGCTTCGAGCTGCTGCTCCGTATTGCCGACGCCGGCCGGAATGACGGTGCAGGAGAGCGCATGCGCGCCGCTCTCCATGATGTGCCCGCCGGGCGTCAGGTGATACGAGAAGGCGTTGAGCATCAGGTCGCCCTTGCGCAGACCCGCTGCATAAAGCGCGCGCGCCGCGCCCCACCAGTCCTTGCCGAAGCCTTCCGGCTCGAAGATCGGACCCGGCGAGACGAGGATGCGCTTGAGCTGCATGGCGCGCACGGCGGCAAGTCCGCCGAACGGCGGATTGTCGCCCTGCATCGCCTTGAGATCGCTCTTGCGGATGACCGGAATCTTGGCGAGTTCGGAACGGCTCTTGATCGCGTCGACATCGACGCCCTTGAGCTGCCGGCGCAACGCTGCCGCCCGCGCGCGCGAAATCTTCAGAACAGCGCGAAGGTCACGAAAAAAGGCAGTTTCGCGCGCCTTCAGCGGGCGCGTCTCGTACCGATCGAAATAATCCGACATGATGTCCGCCTTCGTGCCGAACGCGCCAGCAGGCGTCGTCTGCAATTTTATTGTTTTCGGCGCGGTATCCCCAGCCGCCCTCTTCATTGGCACGCAGAAAAAAAGGCGTCAACGCGGACAGGTCAAGCCAGCCAGCGTTTGCGGCGCTTGTAGTGTTTCACGTCACGGAAGCTCTTTCGGTCGCCGCCGGAGACGCCGAGATAAAATTCCTTCACGTCCTGGTTTTCCCGCAGCGCCTTCGCTTCGCCGTCGAGCACGATGCGGCCGTTCTCGAGGATGTAGCCGTAGTTCGCGTAACGCAGCGCGATGTTGGTGTTCTGCTCGGCAAGCAGGAACGACACGCCGCTCTTGGAATTCAGATCGCGAACGATTTCAAAAATCTCTTCGACGACCTGCGGCGCCAGGCCCATCGAGGGCTCGTCGAGCAGGATCATCTTCGGCTTGGACATCATCGCCCGGCCGATGGCGCACATCTGCTGTTCGCCGCCGGACGTATAGCCGGCGAGCGACTGGCGGCGCTCCTTCAATCGAGGAAAGAATGCATAGACTTCATCGAGCGCGTCCGCGATCGCGCGCCGTCCGTCGCGGCGCGTGAAGGCGCCGGTCATCAGGTTCTCCTCGATCGAGAGATGGCCGAAGCAGTGGCGGCCCTCCATCACCTGGATGCAGCCGCGCCGCACGAGATCGTCCGGCCGCAGCCTGTCGACGCGCTCGCCCGAAAACTCGATCGAGCCCTTCGTCACCTCGCCGCGTTCGGCGCGGATGAGGTTGGAGATCGCCTTCAGCGTCGTCGTCTTGCCGGCGCCGTTGGCGCCGAGCAGCGCCACGATGCCGCCACGCGGCACCAGCAGCGACACGCCCTTCAGCACCAGCACGACGTGATTGTAGATCACCTCGATGTTGTTGACCGCGAGGATGTGGTCGGCGGCGGGTTCGGGAGCGGTCGGAGCGGAGGTCGGTTGGGTCATGCACGGCGTCTCGGATGTCATCGCCGGACGTGCCGAAGGCCGATCCGGGACTCCAGTGCTTGCGATGTGATCTGGTTCCCCGATCGATCGCTGGCGCGATCGTCGGGGATGACAGTCTTGCTTACGACTTGGAGTCGCAGGCCTCCGTGCGCTTCGGCCAGCCCGCGTTCTTCTCCGCATAGGCCTTGGCGTCGGCCTTCAGGAGCGCGCCGACCTTGTCGGCCATCGGCTCGATCCAGTCGGAGACCTTCACGTATTTCACGCCGTCGAAGCGCTGCACGAAGGTCGGGCTGATGGCCGTTGTGGTCGGCGCAGGTGAGCTTGATCGGCCCGGCGAAGCCTTCCATGCCCATTTCCTTCAGCCGCGCCGCGTCGACGTTCAGGCCTTCCAGCCCGCGCCGCACGTCCTCGCCCGTTACCGCCTTCTTGCCGGCGACCTTCTGCGCGGTGCGGATCGCCTCGGCGATCAGCATCGAATTGTAGACGCCGCGGTTGTAGAGCACGGTGCCGACCTGGTCCTTCGGCGTCTGGCTCTTGCCCGCGCCGACGACGTGCTTCTCGATGTCCTTGATGACAGGGAAGTCGGGCGTCGCCGCGTGCCAGTTCAGCGTCTTGAAGCCCTTAGCCGCTTCCTTGCCCGCGCCCTTCGCGTCTTCCTCGCTCGGCCACCAGATCGAGATGAACTTCTCCATCGGGTAGTTGGTCTTGACGGCTTCCTTGATCGCGGTCGGCTGCATCGCGCCCCAGCCGTACATGATCATGTAGTCGGGCTTGTCGCGGCGCACGTTCAGCCATTGCGCCGACTGGTTCTGCATTTCGGCCGCCGGCACCGGATAGAGCTTGCTCTCGAAGCCGTAGCTCCTTGGACGAGGTCGCGCGAGGAACGGCAGCGGCTCCTTGCCGTAGCCGGCGTCGAGATAGAGATAGCCGATCTTCTTGCCCTTGAGCTTGTCGAGACCGCCTTCCTGCGCGGCGATGTACTTGATGATCATCGACATGCCGTCCCAGTAGGTGTCCGGCGGATTGAACACCCACGGGAAGGTGTCGCCTTCCGACGAAGCCGACAGGCCATAGGCCATCGACAGGATCGGGATCTTGTCGACCGCGGCCTTCGGGATCAGCGGCAGCGTGATGCCGGTCGACCAGGGATTGACCATCACCGGCTTCTTCGGCTTCACCGCCTCGTAGCATTCGAGGCCCTTCTTGGTGTCGTAGCCGGTCTCGCATTCCTCGATGGCGAGCTTGACGCCGCCGATGCCGCCGTCGCGCGCGTTCAGCATTTCGAGATAGTCGCGCATGCCGTTGGCGATCGACGTGCCCGAGCCCGCGAACGGACCCGTGCGATAGGTGAACAGCGGCACGAAAATGTCTTCGGCCGACGCCGGCGCCGCGGGCGCCGCGAGCGCGGTGGCGGCAAGCAGCGCCATCGCAATTGTCTTCATGGCTTTCATTTCAGTCCTCCCTCTTCCTCTCGATATTGGCTTCAGTACGGGAACGGCCAGACCCGCAGTTTCTGCTTCGCGATCTGCCACAGGCGCGCAAGGCCGTGCGGCTCGACGATCAGGAAGAATATGATCAGCGCGCCGGTGATGAGAAAAGTCAGGTGCTCAGCCGTCGCCGAGCCGATCTTCACGCCGAGCGCATTGGGCGCGGTGCGCACGATGATCGGCAGGATATGGATCAGCGCCGCGCCGAAGAACGAGCCGACGAGGCTGCCGAGACCGCCGATGATGACCATGAACAGCAGCACGAAGGATTCGTTGATGTTGAAGGCGTCGGGTTCGGCCGCTCCGAGCCACAGGAACACCATCATCGCGCCCGCGACGCCCGCGTAGAAGGACGAGACCGCGAAAGCCAGGAGCTTGGCCGGCAGCAGGCGGATGCCCATGAGCTGCGCGGCGATGTCCATGTCGCGCACCGCCATCCAGTTGCGGCCGATGCGGCCATGCACGAGGTTGGAGGCGAACCATGTCATGACGACGACGATCGACAGCACGACGAAATAGCGCGTCAGCGGCTTGGCGGTCGCGCCGGTGATCGGGATGCCGAACAGCGTATGCACGGGCACTTCGATCGCGCCCGAGGGATTGTAGTTGTAAAGCCAGCCCACGCGCACGAAGCACCAGGTGCAGGAAGAACTGCGCGGCGAGCGTGGCGATGGCGAGATAGAAGCCCTTGATGCGCAGGCTCGGCAGGCCGAACACCACGCCGACCGCGCAGGAGACGAGGCCGGAGGCGACGATCCACACGATGATGTTGACGCCCGGAAACAGCGTGGAGAGCTTGTAGCAGGCGTAAGCCCCCACGCCCATGAAGGCGCCGGTGCCGAGCGAGATCAGGCCGGTGTAGCCGATGAGGATGTTGAGGCCGATCGCCGCCAGCGCGAGGATGAGGAAGGGGATCATGACCGAGGCGATCATGAATTCCCCGCCGACCAGCGGGATGCCGATGAAGGCGACGGCCCAGGATCAGCGCGAGGCCGATCCGGTCCTGGCGGATCGGAAAGATCGCCTGATCGGCTGCATAGCTCGTCTTGAACTGTCCGACTTCGCGGTAGAACACGTGGGCGCCCCGATCAGATGCGTTCGATGATCTTCTCGCCGAACAGCCCCTCGGGCTTGAACAGCAGGAAGGCGAGGGCGATGGCGTAGGCGAGCCAGCTTTCGATGCCGCCGCCGACCAGAGGCCCCCAGTAGAATTCGCCGAGCTTCTCGCCGATGCCGATGATGAGGCCGCCGACGATGGCGCCGGGCACCGAGGTGAAGCCGCCGAGGATGAGCACCGGCAGCGCCTTCAGCGAGATGACCTGCAGCGCGAACGACACGTCCGAGCGCGCGCCCCACATGATGCCGGTCGCCAGCGCGACGATGCCTGCGGTGAACCAGACGATGACCCAGATCTGGTTGAGCGAGATGCCGACCGACAGCGCCGCCTGGTGGTCGTCCGCCACCGCGCGCAGCGCGCGGCCGATGCGCGTCTTCTGGAAGAACAGCGCCAGGCCCGCGACCATCGTCGACGCGATCACGGCGGCGGCTATGTCGAGCTTCTGCAGCGAAACGAGGCCGCCGAGAATCTTGAAATCGACGGCGCCCTTCGGCAGGCCGAGCGCCGCGACCGGCATTTCCTTGGGGTCGCCGCCGAACACCAGTTCGCCCGCGCCGATCAGGATGTAGGTGAGCCCGAAGGTCGCCATGAACAGCATGATGTCGGGCTGGTTGACCAGCGGCCGCAGCACCACGCGCTCGACGCCGAGCGCCAGCAGGTACATGACGCCGATGGCGAGCAGCAGCGCGAGCGGCGCCGGCACGCCCTTCTCGTAGAAGCCGACGAGGGTGAGCGCGGCGAACACCATCATGATGCCCTGCGCGAAATTGAACACGCCCGAGGCCTTGAAGATCAGCACGAAGCCGAGCGCGATCAGCGAATAGAGCACGCCGCCGACGAGGCCCTCCCACAGCGTCTGCACGAGCAGGTCGGGCGAGGAGCCCATCTGCATGAAGGGGTCGATGAATATCTGGTAGAGGAGGTTCATCAGTGCGAAACCCCCAGATAGGCGTCGATCACTTTCTGGTCGCTCTTCACTTCGTCCGGATTTCCGTCGGCGATCTTGTGGCCGTATTCGAGCACGACGATGCGGTCGGACAGGTCCATCACCACGCCGATGTCGTGCTCGATCAGCGCGATCGTCGTGCCGAAATGCTGGTTCACGTCGATGATGAAGCGGCTCATGTCCTGCTTTTCTTCGAGGTTCATGCCCGCCATCGGCTCGTCGAGCAGCAGCAGGGTCGGCTCCATGGCGAGCGCGCGGCCGAGCTCGACGCGCTTCTGCAAGCCGTAGGGCAGCGTGCCGACCGGCGCCTTGCGGATGTGCTCGATCTCGAGGAAATCGATGATCTCCTCGCAGAACTTGCGATGCTCGATCTCTTCCGCGAGCGCCGGTCCGTGCCGGAACATCTGCCAGAAGAAACTCGACTTCATCTTCAGCGCGCGGCCGGCAAGGATGTTGTCGAGCGTCGACATGCCCTTGAACAGCGCGACGTTCTGGAAGGTGCGCGCAATGCCCTGGCTGGCCGCCTCGTACGGCTTCATGCGCGCGCGCGTCCTGCCGTGGAAGGAGATGCTGCCCTGCTGCGGATGATAGAATCCGTTGATGACGTTCAGCATCGACGTCTTGCCGGCGCCGTTCGGCCCGATGATCGCGCGGATCTCGCCCTTCCTGATGTCGAAGGAAACGTCGGTGATCGCGCGCACGCCGCCGAAGGACAGCGAGACGTTGTCGACCTTGAGGAGAATGTCGTCCGCGCCGCTCATGCCGCCTTGCTTCCCTGCGCAGCCGCGCCGTGGCGCGCGAGATCGACGATGGCGACGCGACCGGAAATCATGCCCTTGCGTCCGTCCTCGAATGTCACTTCGGTGGAAATGTCGGCCTGTTTCGAGCCGTCGTAGAGACCCTTCACCAGGGGCTCGTAGCGTTCGGCGATGAAGCCGCGGCGCACCTTCTGCGTGCGCGTCAGCTCGCCGTCGTCGGCGTCGAGCTCCTTCGGCAGGATGAGGAAGCGCGCGATCTGCGCGCCCGCCATGCGCGGCTCTTTCGACAGCGAGGCGTTCACCTCGTCGACATGCGTGGCGATCAGCTCGTACACGCGCGGATGGCCGGCGAGCTCCTGGTAGGAGCCGTAGGAAATGTTGTTGCGCTCCGCCCAGTTGCCGACCGCCGTCAGCTCGATGTTGAGCATCACCGTCACGAAATCGCGCGCGTCGCCGAAAGCCACGGCTTCCTTGATGTTGGGGAAGAACTTCAGCTTGTTCTCGATGTACTTGGGCGCGAAGATCGTGCCGTCCCGCAGCTTGCCGACGTCCTTGGCGCGATCGAGGATGCGCAATTGCCCGTCCGTGTCGAAGAAGCCGGCGTCGCCCGTCTTCACATAGCCGTCCGGCGTCAGCGTCTCGGCGGTCTTCTCCGGCTCCTTGTAGTAGGAGACGAATTGTCCCGGCGACTTGAACTGCACTTCGCCGTCGTCGGCGATGCGGATGTCGACATTCGGCGCGGGCGGCCCGACCGTATCCGAACGCACGGCGCCGTTGGCGTGCGCGGTCACGTAGAGGAAGGCTTCCGTCTGGCCGTAGAGCTGCTTCAGGTTCAGCCCGAGCGAGCGATAGAACGAGAAGAGCTCGCCGCCGATCGCCTCGCCCGCCGTATAGGCGGCGCGGATGTTGGAATAGCCGAGCACGTTCTTCAGCGGCCCGTAGACCAGCGCCTCGCCCAGCGCATAATGCGCGCGCGCGAGAACCGGGACGCTCTCGCCGTTGAGAATCTTCTCGCCCCATTTGCGCGCGACGCCGACGAAATGATCGAACATCTTGCGCTTGAGGGCGCTCGCGTCCTCCATGCGGATCATGATGCGCGTGAGCTGCGCCTCGAACACGCGCGGCGGGGCGAAGTAGAAGGACGGCCCGATTTCGCGCAGGTCCTGCGCAACGGTGTCGGCGTTCTCGGGACAGGCGATGCACGAGCCGGCGACGAGCGCCTGCGCATAATTGAGATAATGATCGCCGACCCAGGCCAGCGGCAGATAGGCGAGCTGCTCGTCCTTGTCGGTCAGCCCGTCGAAGGCGACCGTGTCGCGCGCGGCCTGGACGGAGCGGCCGGCGGCGAGCACCACGCCCTTCGAGCGGCCGGTCGTGCCGGATGTGTAGAGCATGATGGAAGCGTCGCTCGCGCGGCCCGCGTCGATCAGCTCGTCGAGCGCGCGGCCGAGCGAGGCCTCCGAATGCAGCGCCTTGGCGGAGGCCTCCATCAGGTCGCCGAGCGCCGTCAGGTTGGTCTGCGCATAGTCGCGCAATCCGCGATCCTCGTCGTAGACGATATGTTCGAGCGTCGGCAGGCGCTCCGCGATCGACAGCAGCTTGTCGACCTGTTCCTGGTCCTGCGCCGCGGCCACCTTCACGTCGGCGTTTTCGAGGACGTGAACGAGTTCGTCCGCCACCGCGTCGGCATAGACCGGCACGGGCGTCGCGCGCAGCATCTGCGCGGCGCAAAGCGTCCAGTACATGAGCGGCCGGTTGGCGCCGACGATCGCGACCTTGTCGCCTTCGCCCACCCCGAGCTTGCGCAGGCCGAGCGCGATCGCGCGCACGTTGTCGTAGACTTCCGCCCAGGTCCACGTCTGCCAGATGCCGCGGTCCTTGTGCCGGAACGCCGGGCGCGCGCCGCGCACGCGCGCGTGCATGCGCAGCAGCTTCGGAAACGTGTCCTCCGCCGCGTCGAAACCAGGACCCTGCTGGCTCGTTGCCACTCCCCGCTCCCCTCCGGCGCCTCGTCGACGCTCTGTCGTTTCGTCCGGACGGCGCTGGGGCTATCCGGCGGCGTAACATTCGCAACGCGCATGGCTGATGGCAAGCATGCGCTTGACTGCGCACGTCCATTTTGTCAGTTAGCCTGCGCCCCTGAGTCTGCGGCGGCTTCCCCTACTTTCGTCTAGGCGCTTCGGCCAACGGCCGCATTCAGTCGCCGTAGCGGCTGAGCGCCGTAAGGTCGAGCGGCGTCAGCGAAGCCTGCGTGATTTTCAGCAATCCCTCGGCTTCCAGAATCTGCAGCGCGCGATTGGCCACCTGCCGGGAAAGGCCGGCGATCAGCCCGAGTTCTTCCTGGCTGATGTCGAGGCTCCGTCCGATGTTCGGATTGAGCACGGGATTGAACAGCCAGGCGATCACGCGCGCGACGCGCGCCACGCCGTCGAGCATCCGGTCATGTTCGACGAGCGCGATGAACTGCCCGAGCCGCTCGTTGAACTGGCGCACCAGAAAGCGGTTGAAGCCGACGGAATTCTCGAACAGCCAGGCGAAGGTCGTGCGATTCATCATCGCCAGCCGCGACTCGCGCAGCGTGACGAGGTCGTACTGCCGCCGTTCCCCTTTCAGCATCGAGCCTTCGCCGAACCACATGCCGGCGGGCATTCCGGCGAGACTGATCGCCTTGCCGGTCGACGAAACCGACGAGATCTTCACGAGCCCCGAGACGACGCCGGTCCAGTAGTCGAAGGCGTCGCCGCGATGCACGATGGTCGCGCCGGCGGGCCAGGTCTTCTCGACCAGTCCGCGGCAGGCGCGTTCGATTTCCGTTTCGGTCAGTTCGCGCGCCCAGAAGGCGATGGCGCGCAGCCGGTCGGGGGTCATGGCTCGCGTATCATGGCTTGAGCTTGGGTCGCATGGCGGGCGCATATTGTCCCGCCCGCCCCCGCGGCTCAAGCGCTGTGCGCAAGCCTTGCGGAACGCCCGCTCCTGGCTGATGCTTGGCCGTAGGGCCGCGCTCAGACGGCCAGCCAAGCGAGGAACAGCATGAACGTTTCACGTCGTGATTTGATGGCGGGCGCCGGCGCCGCGGCTTTCGCGGCCCTGCCCGGCGCGCCCGCACAGGCCTATGCCCCGCAGGTCGGCAAGCAGAACGCGAGCTTCTATCGTTACAAGCTCGGCGCCTTCGAGATCACGGCGGTGACCGACGGATCGGCGACCTTCCCGCTCGCCGACGGCTTCGTGAAGAATGTCGCCAAGGACGAGGTGAACAAGGCGCTCGAGGCCGCCAGTCTGCCCAGGGACCAGATGACCATCGTCTTCACGCCCATCGTCGTGAACACGGGCTCCAAACTCGTCGTCGTCGACACCGGCTACGGCCCGGCCATGCTGGAGAAGAGCGGCGGCAGGAACGGCCAGTTCCATTCCAACCTCGCCGCCGCCGGCATCGACCGCGGCGCCGTCGACGCGGTGGTGATCTCGCATTTCCACGGCGACCACATCAACGGCCTGCTGACGGCAGACGGCAAGCCGGCCTTCGCCAACGCCGAAATTCTCGTGCCCGCGCCCGAGTGGAAGTTCTGGATGGACGAAGGGAACATGACCCGCGCGCCGGATGCGGCCAAGCCCGCCTTCCAGAATGCGCGCCGCGTATTCGACGCGCTCGGCGGCAAGATCGCGCAATACGAACCGGGCAAGGATGTCGTGCCGGGCATCCAGGCGGTGGCGACGCACGGCCACACGCCGGGCCATGTCTCGCTGACAGTGGGCTCGGGGTCCGACACGATGTTCGTGACCTGCGATCTCACCAACCGGCCGGAACTGTTCCTGGCCAATCCCGGCTGGCACGTCGCCTACGACATGGACCCGGCGATGGCGGAAGCGACGCGCCGCAGGATGTTCGACATGGTCGTGGCCGACAGGATGCGCGTGCAGGGCTTCCACTATCCCTTCCCGGCGAACGGCCGCATCGAGAAGGCGGGCGCGGGCTACCGCTTCGCGCCGACGCCCTGGGCCGCCTCGATCTGATCGAGCCTCACGCCGCCGCGGATTCGCGTCTGCGGCGGCGAAACGGCGCGCCGACGATGCGCAAGCAAGCCGTAGCCGGCCAGCGCGCCGGCGCCGGCCGTGGCGAAGCCCTCCGGCGTCGTCGGCACGGCCGGCTCGAAATCGCCCCAGGCGCGGCTCGCGATGCCGGGATCGTAGCCTTGCGCAAACACCAGCAGGCGGGCGAACGGCCCCGCCTGCTGCATCCGCGTCCTCTGCTCCGCGAGCCTGTCGCGCCGCACGACCGTCTGCTCCATCGACTTGCCGCGCTCACGCACGAGATGGTCGTCGTTCGCCTCGAGCTGCGCGATCGCGCCTTTCGTGTCGAGCCCGGCAGCCTTCGCCTCCGTGGCGAACTGCTCGACCAGCACGGTCAGCTCGTCGAGCGCGCCGCCGAGCCGCTGACGATATTGCTGCGCGAACTCCGGCAATTGCGATGCGACGACGCCGCAGAACATGCCGAACATCAGCGCGAAACGGCGCAGGATCACCATGAGCAAAGTCTAGTCCAGTCGCCGCGCCGCAAACAGCCGATCCTGCAGATAGCGCAGCGGCCGCCCGTCGATCAGCCCGAGACCGGCGGCGATGAAGGCGAGCCCTGCGAAATTGCGCGGCTCCAGCGTCTCGCCGAGAAAGATGGCGCTGACGATGAAAGCCGTGACCGGCACGAGCAGCGTCACCAGAAGCGCATTGGTCGCGCCGGCGCGCGCGAGAATGCGGAAGAACAGGATGAAGGCGATGGCCGTCGACACCAGGCCCATCGCCAGCACGCAGGCGATCTGCACGTCGTTGGGCATGGGCTGAGCCCAGGGCTTCTCGATCGCCAGCGCGAGTGGCGTAATCATGAGCGATGAAGCCGCGAGCTGCCCATGCGCGCTCTGCAGCGGCGTGAGGCCGAGGCGCGCGTAGGAACGGCCGACGATGCCGCCGAACGCATAGGCGACCGCCGCCGCCAGCAGCGCGAGCTCCGGCAGGATGCCGCCGGCGCCGTGGCCGAGCGCGCCCGGCCCGATCAACACGGCGACGCCGACGAAGCCGACGATGACGCCGGCCAGCCTGTTGGCGCGCAGCCGCTCGTCGGCGAGGAAGAAAGGCGCGAGCAATACGGAGAACAGCGGCGTCGTGGCGTTGATGATGGCGGCGAGCGACGATGTCAGGCTCTGCTGCGCCCACACCGACAGCGACCACGGCACGACGTTGTTGAGCGCGCCGATGGCGAGAAACGCCGTCCAGATCTTGGCGCCGCGCGGAAAGCCCTCGCGCGAGAAAAACAGCACGGGCGTGAGCGCGGCCACCGCGATCACGACGCGCAGCATGACCAGCGTCAGCGGCGTGACGCCGCCGAGCGCGACCTTCACGAAGGGAAAGGAGCAACCCCACATCAGCGACAGCAGGCCGAGCAAGGCCCATGTGCGCAGCGACATGGACGTCTCGACGGCGGGCATTTTCGTGGGCGAGGACATGCGGGCTCCCGGTGCGCGCGCAATCTAAGGCAGGCGGCGCGAGACGGCGACCCGATTTGTGCGGAAGAGCGCCTATGCGCGCTCTACGCCGGCAAGTCCAGCACGCCGGCCTTGCCCTCCTTGGTGCCGAACGCGAGGCGGCGGCCCGCCGCGTCCCACGCGAGCGCCGTCACGGCGTCATTCGACTCACGCTCGCCGCGCACGAAAATCTCGGCGCCGTCGTTGAGGCGCACGAGCAGCACCCAGCCGTCCTCGTAGCCGATGGCCAGCACCATGTTGGTGGGATGGAAGGCGACGCGCGAGACGCGGCGCGGGCGCACGCCGCATTCGCGCGGGCCGCGGCCCATCGGCCCGTCCTTGGTCTCGAACGGCCAGACGACGCAGGCGTCCGCGCCCGAGGTCGCCAGCCACTTGCCGTCGGGCGACCACGAGAACGAGCGCGTCTTGGCGGGATAGCCGGACATGCGCATGTGCTTGCCGTCGGCGAGCCGCCAGCCGTGCAGCATGTTCTCCTGCATCGACGTCACGAGGAAGCGCCCGTCCGGCGAGACGGTGGCGTCGAGATGCGAGCCCTTCCACTCCAGGAACTCGGGCTTGCCGGCATTGGGAAACCACAGCGAGGCGCCGTTGTAATGCGCGATGGCGAGCCTGTATCCCTTCGGCAGGAAGGCGAGGCCGCGCACCGCCGAGGGCGCGTCGAAATTCTTGACCTCGCCCTTCGAATCTCGCGCGCGAACGACGCGGCCCGCCGACCACGCCATCGCGCCGTCCTCGCGCAAGCGTCAGCGCGTCGATCCACTTGCCATTCTCGTCGGCGATGGTCTCGCTGCTGCCTTCCGCATCGGTCGCCACCAGCAGGCCGTCGTCGCCCGCGCTGAACATGCGTTTGCCGTCGGATAGCGCGGACAGGATCGCGCCGTCTTCATGCGCCTTGACGCGCTTCTCCTCGCCGACGCCGGCGAAGAGCAGCGTTCCGTCGGCCAGCGCATAGACGGGCGTGCGGCCGAGGAAAGCTGCTGCGACGACCGTGTCGCCGGCTTCGATCGAGGTGACGTTCTGGGCAAGTGAGGATTCGGACATGGGCAGGGTTGTAGCCGCTCTCGCGCGATCGCGCGAGCGGCAGGCAGGAGGCTCCGCCTGCCGCTGGCCAGGGCATATCCCGCAAGAGTTGCAATTCCTGCGGCAAGGACATGCGCCTGGAATCAGGAGAAGGAGCGCGTCGCGCGGTTCCGTGAAAGCCTGACGCGCTCAAGGTCACGCGCGGCGCGAGAAAGGCGCCGCAAGCCCGGTGTCACGCGCCGGGCGGCAGTTGGGTGCTCCAGCCCTCGGGCTGGCTGTAGTCCGCCATGATGAACACGGCGGACCCGCCGGCGGCGTCGGCCTCCGCGAAGACCGGCTTGTTGCCTTCGAAATCGAGCCGGTCCGTCGGAGCGGCTTCGACCCTTTGGCGATCGCGCGCATGGTCGAGCGCTGCAGTAGGCGTGACGTTGAGCAAAGCTGCCGCAACCAGCAGTGAAGCAAGGTGTCGCATGGCTGAACTCCCTTCTGCGAAGCCCCTCGAGGGCTTCACCGGGAGAATAGCCGCTCGCCGCGTGGCGCGATGTTGGCGAGCCAACATGCGCGCCCATGCTCAAGCGGGCCGTGCGCCAGCGCACAATCGATCGAACCCCTCCCGATCGAGGATTTCGATCGCGCCCTTCTCGATCCGGACGATGCGCCTGCAACGCCAGTCTCCGAGCACCTGGTTGACGGTCTCGCGCGACATGCCGATGGATTGCCCGAGATCGCGCTGCGTCAGCTTCATCTTGTCCTGGTCGCCGCCCATGCGGCGCAAGGCGCGCGCGAGCCGCGCCTCGACGTCGAGAAACATCACGCCCTCGAGATGGTCGGTGACGAAACGCAGGCGCTTGCACAAACAATTGATGAGATAGAGCGCCGCTTCGGGGCTCGCCGCCACGAGCGCGAGAAGGTCGCGCCGTTCGATGACCGCGAGCAGGCAATCGCTCTGCGCGACGGCCTCCGCCGTGCGCGGGCCGCCGTCCAGGACGGCGATTTCGCCCAGCATTTCGCCGCCGCCAACCAGATTGAACAGGAGTTCGCGTCCATTCGGCGACATGGACGTGATCCTGATCGCGCCCTCGACGATCACCATCAGCGATCCGCCGGGATCGCCCTTCCGGAACAAGGTCTCGCCTTTCGCGACATTGATCAGGCGCGCGAACCTGAGCGTTCGCGACAGCGTCGCGGCGTCCGCCCCGCAAAACAGAGGATGGGCGGCCAGAATATCCGCCGCCTGTGCGGCGGCGCTACGCCGCGGCTTGAACGATCCCAAGCGATCGACCCCGAAAATGCCCGCCCCACACAGCGAAAACCTGCTGCCTGCCGACAATTCCAGGTCGCGATGCCGTCGGAATTGTGACGCTTGCGCGCGCGGCGTGCGCAAGCGCACATGCGCGCCGCGTCAGGCCGCGCAGCGCATGAAACCCTCGCGTATCTCGTCTTCCTTGAGGTCGCGGCCGATGAAGACGATGCGGCTGACGCGCTTTTCGTCCGGCCTCCAGTCGCGCTGCAGATCGCCGTCGAGGATCATGTGCACGCCCTGGAAGACGAAGCGCTTGTCTTCCCCCTTCAGCGCGAGAATGCCCTTGGAGCGCAGGATGCTCGGCCCCTCGCGCTGCACGAGTTCGTTGACCCACGGCATGAACTTGTTGGGATCGACCTCGCCGTCGATGGTCAGCGACAGCGATTGCATGTGCTCGTCGTGATAGACTTTCAGTCCGCCATGCGCGTGGCCGTGATCGTGATGATGATCGTGGTCATGATGATGGTGATCGTGCCCGCAATCCGGCCCGCAGTCGTGATCGTGGTGGTGGTGGTCGTGCGCATGATCGTGGTCGTGCGCATGATCGTGATCGTCCGCATCGAGGAAGGCCGGCTCGATTTCCAGGATGCGGTCGAGATCGAAAGCGTTCCTGCCGAGCACCGCTTCGAGCGGCACGTTCGCCTTCACGGAACGATGGAGCTTGGCGTAGGGGTTGATGCCGCGAATGCGCGCCTCGACCTCGCGCAGCTCGTCCGCGCTCACGAGGTCGGTCTTGTTGATGATGATGACGTCGGCGAAGGCGATCTGGTTCTTGGCTTCGGGCGCGTCCTTCAGCCGCGCCGCCAGCCATTTGGCGTCGGCCACCGTCACCACCGCGTCGAGGCGGGCCGCGTCCTGCACGTCCTGATCGACGAAGAAGGTCTGCGCGACGGGCGCGGGGTCGGCGAGGCCGGTCGTCTCGACGATGATCGCGTCGAACTTGCCCTTGCGGCGCATCAGCCCTTCGAGAATGCGGATGAGATCGCCGCGCACGGTGCAGCAGATGCAGCCGTTGTTCATCTCGAACACTTCCTCGTCCGCGCCGACGACGAGATCGTTGTCGATGCCGATCTCGCCGAACTCGTTGACGATCACGGCGTATTTCTTGCCGTGCGGCTCGGAGAGGATGCGGTTGAGCAGCGTCGTCTTGCCGGCGCCGAGATAGCCGGTGAGCACGGTAACGGGAATCTTGTCGGACATTTAGAACTCCGCGAAGGGCGCGCCTCAGGGCGCCAGCGCCTTGGTCAGCTCGCTTATATTGTGTCTGACCATGTCGATGTAAGTCCCCGCCGGCCCCTCGGGAGCGGAAAGCGAGTCCGAATAGAGCGTCCCGCCGATCTTCGCCCCGGTTTCCCGGGCGATCTGGTCCATGAGCCTGGCATCGCTCACATTTTCGAGAAAGACCGCCGGAAAGCGGTCCTTTTTGATCTGGGCGATGATCCTGGCCATGTCCCGCGCAGAAACCCCGCTTTCGGTCGAGACGCCGGCCGGCGCGGCCAGCGTCAGCCCATAGGCCTGCCCGAAATAGCCGAAGGCGTCATGCGTGGTGACGATGCGGCGCCGCTCGGCAGGGATTTTCGCGATCGCTGCGCGGGCCTCGGCGTCCAGCGCATCGAGATTTTCCAGATAGGCTCGTGCATTGGTCTCGTATTCAGCCCTGCCGGCCGGATCGACCGCGATCAGGCCGTCGCGGATGTTGGCGACGTAGATTTTCGCATTCGCCACATTCTGCCAGGCATGCGGATCGGTCCCGCCGTGCTCGGCGAATTCCTTGTTCGTCATGTCCTTGCGCGGCGCGGCGCCGTCCGACGCGATCACGATCCGCGCCTTCGTCGCGGAAGCCTTGGCGAGACGGCTGATCCAGCCTTCCAGATGCAGCCCGTTCTCGACCACCAGTTTCGCGCCCGCGACCTTGCGGCTGTCGGCGGGCGAGGGATCGTAGGCGTGCACGTCGCCGTTCGGACCGACGAGCGAAACGACCTCCACGCGCCCGCCGCCGACCTGCCGCACGAGATCGGCGAGGATGGTGAAGGTGGCGACGACGGGGATTTTCGCCGTCTGCGCCTGCGCGGCGGCGGCGGCCGCGACGCAGAAAGCGGCGATAGCGAGAACGCTGCGTCGGCTGAACATGCTCACGCCTCCAGATGCCGCCGCTTCGGCCATTGGCGCAGCGCGCCGCCGGCGCGGCCGAAGATCAGCGAAACGAAATAGACGCCGCCCGCCGCCAGCACGATGGCCGGACCGGACGGCAAGGAGAGCGCATAGGAGGCGACAAGCCCGACATAGGCGGACGCGACGCCGAACACGGCGGCGAGCGCGATCGCCGCGTCGAGCTTCTGCGTCCACAGCCTTGCGGCGAGCGCGGGCAGCATCATCAGGCCGACCGACATCAGCGTGCCGAGCGCCTGAAATCCCGCGACGAGATTGAGCACCAGCAGCGCGAGAAAGGCGAGCTGCGTGACCGCGCCGGCGCGCGTCGTCGCCTGCGTGAAGGCGGGATCGAGCGTCTCCATCACGAGCGGGCGGAACAGCGCCGCCAGTCCCAGCAACGTGACGGTGGCGATGGCGGCGAGCAGGACGAGCGTCGTGTCGTCGAGCGCCAGAACGTTGCCGAACAGCACGTGCAGCAGATCGATGTTCGAGCCGCGCAGCGACACGAGCGTGACGCCGAGCGCGAGCGACACGAGGTAGAGGCCGGCAAGCGAGGCGTCCTCGCGCAACAGGGTGGCGCGCGCCACGACGCCCGCGCCGAGCGCGACAACGACGCCGGCCGCCAGTCCGCCGAGCGTCATCGCCGGCGCGGACAGGCCCGCGACGAGATAGCCGACCGCCGCGCCCGGCAGGATGGCGTGCGCAATGGCGTCGCCGGACAGCGCCATGCGCCGCAGGATGAGAAAAACGCCGAGCGGCGCGCCGGCGACGGCGAGCGCGAAGGCGCCGACCAGCGCGCGGCGCATGAATTCGAAATCGGCGAAGGGAGCGACGAGGAGATCGTACATCACCGGCCCCTGTCATCCCCGCGAAAGCGGGGATCCAGAGCGGGCCACGGGTCGAATTCCCTCCCCCCCGGCGGGGGAGGGGGAAGATACGACCAAACCCCGCCACGCGGCCTCTGGATGCCCGCCTTCGCGGGCATGACAATGTCGGCGCCCATCACGCCGCCCGCCCGCAGGCCGCCGCATGATGGTCGAAGGCCTCGCTCATGCGCCGCGCCTCAGCGAGTCTTTCCGGCGACAGCGCGTCGCGCGTCGGCCCCCAGGCCACGCATTCGCGCGCCAGCAGCAGCGCCTCGGGAAAATGCGCGCGCACCAGCGCGTAGTCGTGCAGCACGGCGAGGATCGTGCGACCTTCCCCATGCCAGCGTTCGATCAGGCCGACGAGATCGCCGGTCGTGCGTTCGTCGACGGCGGCGAAGGGCTCGTCGAGCAGGATCACGCCGGCGCCCTGCAGCATGAGGCGCGCAAACAACATGCGCTGCGTCTGCCCGCCCGACAGCGCGCCGATCTGCCGGGCCTCGAAACCTTCGAGCCCCACGGCGGCTATGGCTTCGGCCACCGCGCGGCGGTCGTCGGCGCCGATGCGGCCGAACAGGCCTGCCCGCCGCACGCGCCCCAGCGCGACGAAATCGAAGACGTCGATGGGAAAGCTGCGGTCGATCTCGGCGGCCTGCGGCAGATAGCCGATGGCGCGCGTATCGAGCCCGCCGCGGTCGATTCTTCCGCCGAGCGGCGCCAGCGCGCCGACCAGCCCCTTGATGAGCGTCGATTTGCCCGCCCCGTTCGGGCCGCAGATCGCCGTCAGCGACCCGGCCTCGAAACGCCCGGTCAGGTGGTGCACGGCCGGGTGCCCGTCATAGCCGAGCGTGACGTCCTGAAGCGCCAGCGCGCTCGTCACGAGACGGCCCATTTCACGCCGAGCCAGATCAGCCCCGACAGAAGGGCCGCGCCCAGAAGCCGGTCGAGCGCGGACATCCGCAGCAATGACAGGCCCGGCGCGACGACGGCCGCAGGGTCGTGCGCATGGCCGTGATGATCGCGGCCTGCCTCGCCGCGCGCGTGACCGTGCTCATGATCGTGTCGATGATCGTGGCTGTGCTGTTCGTTGTGGCCCATGTCCGCGCCGGCTCCGCTTCCGCGATATGTTATAATGTTACATTTCCAATGCAGCAAGGCCGGGGATGGACTTGGAACAAGAAATGTAGGACAATATCATTCGACAATAAATTTCCGAGGGACGACACGCCCATGCTCTACCCGGTCTCGAACCGCGTGCTGGACATCAAGCGCCAGCTCGAACGCTTCATGGACGAGCACATCTACCCGAACGAGGCGCGCCATTACGCGGAAGCCGAAGAACTCGGACCCTGGAAGGTGTACCCTGTTGTCGAGGAACTGAAGCCGCTCGCCAAGGCGCAGGGGCTCTGGAACCTGTTCCTCCCCGACAGCGACCGCGGCGCGGGTCTCACCAATCTCGAATACGCCACGCTCTGCGAGGTCATGGGCCGCTCGCATCTCGCGCCCGAAGTGTTCAACTGCTCGGCGCCCGACACCGGCAATATGGAAGTGCTGGAGCGCTACGGAACGGAAAAGGACAAGGAGCGCTGGCTGAAGCCGCTGCTGGCGGGCGAAATCCGCTCCTGCTTCGCCATGACGGAGCCGGCGGTGGCCTCGTCCGACGCCACCAACATCGAAAGCCTGATCGTGCGCGACGGCGACCATTACGTCATCAACGGCCGCAAGTGGTACACGACCAACGCCACCGATCCGCGCTGCAAGATCTGCATCTTCATGGGCAAGAGCGACCCGGACAATCCGAACCGCCACAAGCAGCAGTCGATGATCCTCGTTCCCATGGACACGCCCGGCGTCGAGGTGAAGCGCTCGCTGCCCGTCTTCGGCTTCTACGGCGTGCCGGATCGCGCCTCGGAAGTGATCTTCGCCAACGTGCGCGTGCCGAAGGAAAACCTGCTGCTCGGCGAAGGCCGCGGCTTCGAGATCGCGCAAGGCCGTCTCGGCCCCGGCCGCATCCATCATTGCATGCGGCTGATCGGCCTTGCCGAGCGCACGCTGGAAAAGATGTGCAAGCGCGCGATGAGCCGCGTCGCCTTCGGCAAGGCCGTGTCGGAGCAGACGGTGACGCAGGAGCGCATCGCCGAAGCGCGCATCATGATCGAACAGGCCCGCCTGCTCACCCTCAACGCCGCGCACGCCATGGACACGGTCGGCAACAAGGTGGCCAAGACCGAGATCGCGATGATCAAGGTCGCCGTGCCCAACATGGCCTGCCAGATCATCGACTGGGCGATCCAGGCGCACGGCGGCGGCGGCACGTCCAACGATTTCGGCCTGACCCAGGCCTACGCCACCGCGCGCCTGCTGCGCCTCGCCGACGGCCCGGACGAAGTCCACCGCAACCAGATCGCGCGGCTGGAATTGAAGAAATATGTGAACTGAGGGGCATTCCCTTCTCCCCGCGAGCGGGGAGAGGGAGCTAGCGCGCCTTCAAATAATCTTCCGCCGCCTTCAGCCCCGTTTCCCACGCGCCGTGCGTCGTCGAGAAATGGATTTTCGAACAGGCTTCCCCTGCGAAGAACAGGCGACCGTCGACGGGCTTCGCCAATATCGCGCGATCGCCGGCATGGCCCGGCAGCGCGGACGAATAGCCGCCGCGTGCGAACGGGTCGGAACGCCAGGCCGTCGTGCGCATGAAGCGCAGATGCTTGTTGGCGTCCGCGCCGAGCATGGCGGCGATCTGACGTCGCGCCTCCGCCTCGGCGGCGGCCGGCCCGCCCTTTTCGAGTTCGACCGCAAAGGCGCCGCCGACGAAGCCCGACAACATTTTTCGCCCGCGCGGAAACAGGTCGAAGCTGATCGTCTCGACACGATCCGTCGCGCCGTAGAAATGGCCGCGCGGATAAGAAAACTCGCCGTCGATCTCGAAAAAGATCTTGTTGGCGACGCCGAGCGGCAGGCCGGCGGCGGCCGCAATCTTGTCGGGCAGCGCCGGGTCGAAGCGGATCGTCCCTTCGGCGATCAGCGGCGTCGGCACGCAGACGATCGCGGCCTTCGCCTCGACCGTCCCGCGTCGCGTCTCGAGCTTCACTTGTCTGCCGGAATGATCGATGCGTGAGACCGCGCAATCGAACACGACGGGCAGGCCCTTCGCCGCGCCCGTTATCATCGCGCCATAGCCTTCGCGGATCGTCCAGTTGATGCGCGTGTCCTCGTAATTGTCGAAGTCGATGATCGAAATGTTTTCCAGCTCCGTGCCGCTGTAATAGGTGGCGACCGCGCGCAGCAGCATGGTCCAGCGGCTGTTCTTCGGCAGCAGGTCCGACGCTGCGCGATCGCGACCGGTCGCGGCCGCCTCCTCCACCGCGTCGAAGAAGTCTTCCATCGCCTTGCGATAGTCGGCGTGGTCGCGGCTCGGCAGGCCGACGGACGCCGGGCCGCTCCAGCCGGGCGTTCCCCTGTCGACCGTGAAACCATGTTCCTCGGCGACCTTCACCAGCACGTTCTTGTCGGCCGAATGCAGCCATTCGCAGCCGAGGTCGATCACGTCGCCGGCAGCCGGAATCGTATGCGCCCGCCCGCCGACGCGGTCGCGCGCCTCGATCATGACAGCGGACACGCCGGCCTGTTTCAGGCGCGTGGCGGCGGCTATGCCGGCCGCGCCGGCGCCGACGATGGCGACGTCGATGGAGGAAGGAAGCATGCTCATCGCGCGAGCTTAGCGCAGAAACGCCAGCGCGCGCGATGCGGCCTTTACGCCCGGCGCCTCACCACTTCGGCGGCGTCGAATCGAACGGGTGATACTGGTAGAGCCAGCTCTCGCTCAGCACCTTGTCGTTGTCCGAGAGATAGAGCCGCATTTCCACCGGGTCCTGCCCCTCGACGGTGAGGTCGAATTGCGCGCGCCAGTGGCCCGGCACGTCGTCCGGCACGGCCTCCATGAAGACGTAGGAGAAGGTTCCGCGCGACGCCCAGAGTTCGGGCTTCGGCCGCACGCCCTTCGGCAGGTTGGCGAGCGGACCGCCGAGAAATTCCACCATGAACTTGCGCACGCCCTTCGGACGCGGCTGGCCGGGCACGCCGCCGTTGCCGAGCCGCGTCGCCACGCAGCGCGCGAGATCGGTCGGAAAGGGCTCGTCCGCCTTCCAGTGCAGCCTGTAGGCGAGATCCCACACCTGCCCCGGCCGCGTCGGCTCGGCCGGCACCCACATTGCGACGATATTGTCGTGGATCTCGTCGTCGGTCGGAATCTCGACCAGTTGCACCGCGCCCTTGCCCCAATTGCCCTTGGGCTCGACCCAGACGGACGGGCGGCGGTCGTACATCACGCCGTCGAGATAATGATCGAAGTTGCGGTCGCGCTGCAGCAGGCCGAAGCCCTTGGGATTGGTGTCGCCGAAGGCCGAGGCCATGACGCGCGGCGCATTGTTGAGCGGCCGCCAGATATGCTCGCCCGTCGCCCGTCCACATGGCCAGGCCGTCGGAATCGTGGATCTCCGGCCGCCAGTCGACGCCGTCGCCCTTGTGCGTCTCGGAGAACCAGTACATCGACGTCAGCGGCGCGACGCCGAAGCGGATGTAGTCCTTGCGCAGGTGCAACTGGCAATCGACGTCCATCATGACCGCCTTGTCGCGCGTCATCACGAACTTGTAGGCGCCCACGATCCCCGGCCCCTCGAGCAGGGCGTGCAGCGTCACGTTGTGGCCTTCCTCGGGCCCGATCCAGAATCGCGTGAAGTCCGGAAACTCCTCCTCGCGGCCGCTCTGCCATGTATCCAGCGCGATTCCGCGCGCGGAAAGCCCGTATTGGCGCAATTCGCCGATGGCGCGGAAATAGGAGGCGCCGAGGAAGGCGACCCAGTCGTTGGTGCGCCAGTCGAGCGGCCCGTCCTTCGGCTCCTGGATCTTGAAGCCGGCAAAACCCACGCCCTTGGCGAGTTTTCGCGCAGGCGAATCCGCCGGCATGTCGAAATAGGATTGGTCGTACAGGATCTCGCGCGCCTGCCCGCCTTCGACGAGATGAAACTGGATGCCTTTGCGGAAGAACTTGCCGAGGTGGAAGAAAGTCACCGGGCTCTGCTGCGGCCCGGTCGCATAGATCGCCGAATTGGTGTCGTAGCGGATCTTGCCCCATTCCTCGTAGTTGAGCTGCTCCATGATCTCGGGCGCGGGCTGCGACGGCGGCTTGTAGGCGACCTTGGCGAGCGCGGCCGCCTCGGCCTTCAGCGTGTCGAACGAGAAGGCCTTGGCCGGCCCGAATTTCAGTTCGGCCGCCGCCGCCGGCGCGAGCGGCAAAGCGGCGGCGAGGCTGGCGGCGCCTGCGGCGCCCAGAACCTTGCGACGGTCGATCTCGCTCATGGCGTTCCCCGAATCAAAAGGCGCGCGTCCGCCTGCCGTGAAGCTAGCCGCGCGCGCCTGTCCGTTCAAATTGAGCCGTGTTCAGGTCGGGGACTAACCCATGCCGAGCGCGGAAAGATAGAGATCGAGAATCTCTTCCTCTTCCTTGCGCTTGTGGTGGTCCTGCCGGCGCAGCGACACGATCTTGCGCATGATCTTGACGTCGTAGCCCACGCCCTTGGCCTCGGCGTAGACGTCCTTGATGTCTTCCGCCAGCGCGCGCTTTTCCTCCTCGAGCCGCTCGATGCGCTCGATGAAGGCCTTGAGATGGCCGGAGTCGATGGAATTGGTGCTCATGTACTGCCTCGGTGCGGAAACGGCCGCGACCCTTGCGACGGGGATGGGGCGAGGTCAAGGCGCCTGCCGCGCCTGTCCCCGCTTTCCTCGCCCGCGCGCTTTCCGTTGCGCGCAGCGCGCTTTTCGCCTAGGCGAGAGCCCACAGGGGAGAAACGCATGATCGAGGCGGTGATCTGGGATTTCGGCGGCGTCATCACGTCGAGCCCCTTCGAGGCTTTCGCGCGGTTCGAGCGCGAACGCGGGCTGCCGAAGGATTTCATTCGCACGATCAACGCGACCAACCACCTCGAAAACGCCTGGGCGAAATTCGAACGCGCGGAAGTCACGCACGCCGAATTCGACGATCTCTTCGCCGCCGAGGCCCGCGCCGCCGGCGCCGAGGTGCGCGGCGCCGATGTGCTGCCGCTGCTCGCGGGCCTGCCGCGCCCCGAAATGGTCGAGGCGCTGAAACGCATTCACGCGGCGATGAAGACCGGCTGCATCACCAACAACCTGCCGGCCAAGGAATCCGGCGCGATGGCGGGCATGTACAAGGCCGACATCATGAAGATGTTCAATCACGTGATCGAAAGCGCCAAGATCGGCCTGCGCAAGCCCGACCCGAAAATCTATCGGATGATGGTCGAGGCGCTCGACGTCGATCCGGCCAAGTGCGTCTACCTCGATGATCTCGGCGTGAATCTCAAGCCCGCGCGCGACATGGGCATGAAGACGATCAAGGTGGTCGAGCCCGGCCCCGCGCTCGATCAACTCGAAGGCTACGTCGGCTTCGCGCTGCGCTGAGATTCAGCATATCCCGCAAAAGTTGCAGACTTTGCGACAAGGATATGCGACGAAAACAACAAGATTGAGCGCGTCATGCGCGTCCATGAAGACGCGACGCGCTCTATAGCAGCCGGAACAAGATCAGCAGAAGACCGACCAGCGACACGGCCCACACGCCCGTGCGCAGCCACGGCACGCCGATCCAGTAGACCGGCGCGTAGGCAAGGCGCGCCCAGAAGAACAATTGCGCGCCGAGCGCGGTCGTCGCGTCGAAGCGGTTGAGCGCCTGCGCCGTCAGGACGAGCGCGGCGAACAGCACGAGATTTTCGAGCATGTTGCGATGCGCGCGCGACGCCCGGCCCGCAAAGCCGACGAGCGCCGGCGCGTCGTCGCGATTGCCGGCGAGCGCCGCGAGCCCGACCTGCATCTGGGCGCCGGCCGCAGCGACCAGCATCTGCACGATGGTGAGCGCGCAGGACCACACGAGCATCTTCAGTTCGATCGGCATGATGTCCTCCGCCACAGCGCGCTTGTGCGACAGATTGCGTGTTTGCGGTCAGCTTGTCCAATTCTGAAAGAGGCGCGGGCGTCTCCCTCTCCCGTGAAACGGGAGAGGGTGGCCCCGCGAAGCGGGGTCGGGTGAGGGCCCTGCGATCACTACAGACGTGCGAGTTGCGGCGCCGCCCTCATCCGACCCTCGCTGACGCGAGGGCCACCTTCTCCCGCTCCGCGGGAGAAGGACTGCACGCTCCTCATGTCCGCGTCGGATGCATCTCGACGCGGTGGACGGCGGGATCGGTGAGAACGGGCTTCAATTCGCGCGCGATGCGCTCGGCCCATTCCGCCTGACCCTTCTCGTCAGCGATCAGGTCCTGCCGGATTTCGAAGAGAGCGTGCGGCAATCCGCGCGAAGTTCCGAGTTCGTACATCGTGTCGCCGTTGAGCGCGCCGTCGTAGGGCTCATTGTCGCCGACGACGAGATCGCGCTCGCCCGCAAGTCCGGCGATCAACGGCTTGGCGAGGCGCGGGTCGCTGTCCCACAGCAGCGCGACATGCCACGGACGCGCCGCGCCCTTCCATACCGGCGTGAAGGAATGGACCGAGATGACGGATGGAATTTTCCCGCTCGCCGCCATGCGCTCGACTTCCGCGATCGTGGCGTCGCGGTAGGGCCGCCAGTATTTCTCGCGACGCTTGTCGATCTCCGCCGCATCGATGCGGGCGTTGCCGGGGATCAGCGCGCCGTCGGAAATGCGCATGACAAGCGTCGGATCGTCGGCGCCGCGATTGGGATCGATCAGCAGGCGCGAGAAGCAGGAGAGCACGGCCGGGGCGTTCAGGAGCTTCGCCAGCCGCCGCGTCACGCCCGCCGCGCCGATGTCGTAGGCGATATGGCGCTGGAAAGCCTCCGCCGGCAGGCCGAGCGAGCCATATTCCCCGGGCAGCGCATTGGAGGCGTGATCGCAGACGATCAGCACGCCGGCGTCGGCCGGGCCTGCGATTCGTTCGACGGGCTGGAAATCTGACATGAACGCCAAGTGCAGCAGGACGGGCCGCGTTTCAAGTCTGATTTGAGCTACAGAAACCTTCGCCCTGAGGAGCAATGCGCAGCATTGCGTCTCGAAGGGTGGCGACGTCCGCGCGTATAGCCATGCTTCGAGACGCGGCCTTCGGCCGCTCCTCAGCATGAAGAAATGGGTTGGCGCGGCAGTACGCCTTCACGCATCGCGCGCATAGTCGCGCAGGCGCGCTTCGATGACGGCGAGGATCGCGTCGCGCGTCGGATCGCGCGAACCCCTCAGCCAGGCCGCCGCGAGCGGCAGGCGCCCGACAGGCCCCGCGCCGGTCGGCTTCAGCGGCACGAAGCGTACGCCCGGTATCGCCATGCGCGCCGTCCAGCGCGGCACGATGGCCGCGCCGAGGCCGGCGGCGACGAGATTGACGATGGTCTGTTTCTCGTCCGCGATCTGCGCGATATGCGGTCGAAGCCCGGCCTCGTCGAACAGCTTCACGGTGAGGTCGTGGCTATGCGGGCGCGAGCGGCGGTCCGGCACGATCAGCGGTTCCTCGGCAATGTCGGCGATGCCGACCGCCTTGCGATGCGCCAGCCGGTGCTTCTGCGCGAAGGCCACGACCGCGCTCTCGTCCAGAAGCGCGCGGAATTCGAGCCGCCGGTCGGCGCGCTCCGGCGGGCGAACGAAGGCAAGGTCCAGCGCCCCGGACAGGATTTTCGGCAGCAGCCGCACGGTCTTGTCCTCGACAAGCTGCGCCACGATCCCGGGATGCGCAGCCGAAAGATCATGCAGCAGCGGCGGCATGAAACCCGCCGCCGCGCTGTCGATGGCGCCGATGCGGAAGCGGCGGCGCGCGGCCTCGTGGCGTCGGTCGCGAAACCCTTGCGCGATCGCCTCGGCCTGCGCCAGCAGCGCGCGCGCCTGACGCAAGAGGCTCGCGCCGTCCTCGGTCAGCGAGACCGAGCGCGTCGTGCGCGCAAACAGCGGGGCGCCAAGCTCCTCCTCCAGCAGCTTGATGTGGCGGCCGAGCGCGGAGGGCAGCATTTCGAGGCGCTGCGCCGCGCGCCCGAAATGCAGCTCCTCGGCCGCCGCCACGAAGCAGCGAAGCTGGTGCAGCTCCATGCTCTCCTCCCCGGCGTGATTATATCATTTTTTTGTATAAACCCCAGCCGATTGAGTTGGCGCGTTTCCACGCACAGGGTCTTCCGCACAATCAAGAATTCCTGAGGGAGACTGCAATGGGAGACGATCTCCAGACGCGCGCCATGCGCCGCGTATCGCTGCGCATCGTGCCGTTCATCATGCTTCTCTATTTCGTCGCCTTCATCGACCGCGTGAACATAGGTTTCGCGTCGCTGACGATGAACAAGGATCTCGGCTTCACCGCCTCGATCTTCGGCTTCGGCGCCGGCATCTTCTTCTGGGGCTATTTCCTGTTCGAGGTGCCTTCCAACATCGTGCTCGACAAGGTCGGCGCGCGGTTGTGGATCGCGCGCGTCATGATCACCTGGGGCATCGTCTCGGCGGCCATGGCCTTCGTGCAGGGCGCGACCAGCTTCTACATCCTGCGCTTCCTGCTGGGCGCGGCGGAGGCCGGCTTCTTTCCCGGCATCATCCTCTATCTCTCCTACTGGTTCCCCGCCCGCCAGCGCGCGGCGGCCACCTCGCTGTTCATGGCGGCCGCGCCGCTGTCGACCGTGCTCGGCTCGCCGCTGTCGTCCGCGCTGCTCGAGATGAACGGCGTCTGGGGCCTGAAAGGCTGGCAATGGCTGTTCCTGATCGAAGCCGTGCCCGCCGTCATCCTCGGCTTCGTCGTGCTCGCCTACATGACGGACAGGCCCGAAGACGCGAAATGGCTGAAGGACGACGAGCGCGCCTGGCTTGCGGAGACGATGAACGCCGAGCGCGCCGCCAAGGCGGCGTCTGCCGGACATTCGATCTGGCAGGGCCTCGCCGATCCCCGCGTGCTGGCGCTCGCCCTCGTCTATTTCGGCACGTCGGCCGGCCTCTACACGCTCGGCGTCTGGGCGCCGCAGATCATCAAGGGCTTCGGCATGTCAAACATGGCGGTCGGCTTCCTCAACGCCGTGCCGCCGACGGTCGCGGTCGTGGCCATGTATCTGTGGTCCTGGCATTCGGACAAGACCAACGAGCGCACCTGGCACGTCGTCATCGCCTGCCTTGCCGCCGCCATCGGCCTCGCGATCGCCGGCCTCTCGTCGTCGGTCGTCTCGGTGGTCGCCGCGCTGGTTCTGGTCAATGTCGGCATCAGCGCCGCCAAGCCGCCGCTCTGGTCGATGCCGACGCTGTTCCTGTCGGGCCCTGCGGCGGCGGCCGGCATCGCCACCATCAACTCGATCGGCAATCTCGGCGGCTTCTTCGGTCCGGCGATGATCGGCTGGATCAAGGACCAGACGGGCAGCTTCGCCGGCGGCCTCTGGTTCGTCGCCGGCCTGCTGGTGCTGTCGGCCGTCCTCACCCTTCTTCTCGCCCGCGCGGCCTCGCGCCCTGCGGCTGTCGTCAACGCGCGCTGAGCGCGCTCGCATTTCGGGAGCAAGACACATGAAGACGTACAAGATCGCAGCCATTCCCGGCGACGGCATCGGCACGGAAGTCGTGGACGCCGGCGTCGAGGTGCTGAAGGCGCTCGCCGCCCGCGACGGCAGGTTCGCGTTCCACTTCGATCATTTCGACTGGGGCGGCGAGTATTACAAGAAGCATGGCCGCATGATGCCGGAGGACGGCCGCGCGCAGATCAAGAACCACGACGCGATCCTGTTCGGCTCGGCCGGCCATCCCGACATTCCCGACCACATCACGCTGTGGGGCCTGCGGCTCGCCATCTGCCAGCCCTTCGACCAATACGCCAACGTGCGCCCGACGCGCATCCTGCCGGGCATCACCTCGCCGCTGCGCAAGGTGAATGGGCCCGAATTGGATTGGGTCATCGTGCGTGAAAATTCGGAAGGCGAATATTCGGGCGTCGGCGGCCGCGTGCATCAGGGCCTGCCCATCGAGGCCGCAACCGACGTGTCGATGATGACGCGCGCCGGCGTCACGCGCGTCATCCGCTTCGCGTTCCGGCTCGCGCAGTCTCGTCCGCGAAAACTTCTGACCGTCGTCACCAAGTCGAACGCGCAGCGCTACGCCATGGTGATGTGGGACGAGGTCGCCGCCGAAGTCGCCAAGGAATTTCCCGACGTGACCTGGGACAAGATGATCGTCGACGCCATGACCATGCGCATGGTGCTGAAGCCCGAGACCATCGACACGATCGTCGCCACCAACCTGCACGCCGACATTCTCTCCGACCTCGCCGCCGCGCTCGCCGGCTCGCTCGGCATCGCGCCGACCGCCAACCTCAATCCCGAACGCGAATTCCCGTCCATGTTCGAGCCGATCCACGGCTCGGCCTTCGACATCATGGGCAAGGGGATCGCCAATCCCGTCGGCACGTTCTGGTCGGCTGTCATGATGCTGGAACATCTCGGCGAGAAGGACGCCGCAGATCGCCTGATGAAGGCGATCGAGCGCGTCACCGCCGATCCGGCGCTGCATACGCCCGACCTCGGCGGCAAGGCGAATACGCGCGAGGTGACGGACGCCGTCATCGGCGCGATCGCCGCGGAGAATGCGTGAGGCGGGTTGCCTTTCATTCACGCATTGGCTGTCATTCCCGACGTCGCGCAGCGGCGATCGGGAATCCAGGACGACAAGCGCACGCCTGCGTGCCGGATTCCCGCTTTCGCGGGAATGACATTGTGGCTACGGAAAGACCCACCCTGACGGGAGCTCAATCTTGACCGACGCGCGCGAAATCCTGCGCAAGCTGTTCGACGCAGCCGTGGCTGCCGCGCATCCCGCCGGCCTTCTCGCGCGCCATCTTCCCGCCCCGCCCAAAGGGCGCATCGTCCTGCTCGGCGCCGGCAAGGCGGCGGGTTCGATGATCGCGGCGGCCGAATCCCATTATCTCGACACGCTCGGCCTGCCCAAGGAGAAGCTCGCCGGCCTCGGCGTCGCGCGGCAGGGCTACGGCTGCGCGACCCGCGTCGCGCCCGTGCTGGAAGCGGGCCATCCCGTGCCCGATCAGGCGGGCGTCGAGGCGACCGCGCGCATACTCGATCTCGCGCGCGGCGCGGGCCCCGACGATCTCGTCCTCGCGCTTTTGTCGGGCGGCGGCTCGGCCAACTGGATCGCGCCGGCGGGCGATCTCACGCTCGCCGAGAAGCAGGCGATCACCCGCGCCCTGCTGCGCTCGGGCGCCGTCATCGGCGAGATCAATTGCGTGCGCAAGCATCTCTCGCGCATCAAGGGCGGCCGGCTTGCGGCCCTCGCCCGGCCCGCGCGCCTCGTCAGCCTCGCCATATCGGACGTGCCGCGCGACGAGCCTTCTGCCATCGCGTCCGGCCCGACCGTTCCCGATCCGACCACGCTCGCCGACGCCCGCGCCATCGTCGCGAAATACGGCATCGACCTGCCCGCCAGCGCGCACGCGCTGCTCGAGGATCCCCTCATGGAGACGCCCAAACCCGGCGATCCGATCTTCGCGGACGCCCCTTTCAAGATTGTCGCGCGCCCGGCCGATTCGCTCGCCGCAGCCGCCGCAGCGGCGAAGGAAGCCGGCTACGAGCCGGTCTCCCTCGGCGCCGACGTCGAGGGCGAGGCGCGCGAAGTCGCCGCTTCCCACGCCGCGCTGGCGAAAAAGCTCCTCGCCGAAGGCCGCCGCGCCGCCATCCTGTCGGGCGGCGAACTGACCGTGACGATCGCTGGCCGGGGCCGCGGCGGCCCGAACCAGGAATATGCGCTGGCGCTGGCGCTGGCGCTCGGCGGCGCGGCGGGGATCGCGGCGGTGGCCGGCGACACCGACGGCACGGACGGCGGCGGCGGCGCGGCGACCGATCCCGCCGGCGCCTTCGTCGACGCGACCACGCTTGCCCGCGCGCGCGAACAAAGGCCTCGATGCCGCCGGCATGCTCGCCGACAACGATTCCACCGGCTTCTTCGAGGCGCTCGGCGATCTCTTGCGCCCCGGCCCGACGCTCACCAACGTCAACGACCTGCGCGCCATACTGGTCGACCCATGATCGACCGCCAGCCGGCCCGGCTCGACAATTCAGGCAAATCAAGGGATAAAGCGCGCTCGCCCCGCCCGGCCGCGTCCCGCCGCCATTGTGGCGGATGGCTGCGTCATGCGTGCCTCGTCCCATTCCGCCGGACCGATCGAAACGATGATTCGCCTCACTGGATTTCTGGTTCTCGTCATTGCGGGCCTTGCCGCGACGCCCGCCGCGGCCGATTTCCGTCTGTGCAACAACACGGTCAACCGCGTGAGCGTGTCCTTGGCCTATACGGACGGCGACAATTGGGTGAGCGAGGGCTGGTGGAACCTCAAGCCGTCGGCCTGCGAAACGCTGCTGCGCGGGCCGCTCGCCGCCGAATTCTACTACGTCTACGCGATGGACGAGAAAGGCGGCGAGTGGAAGGGCAAGGCCTTCATGTGCACGCGCGACCGCGAGTTCAAGATCGACGGCCGCGAGAACTGCTACGTGCGCGGCTTCGACCGCACGGGCTTCTTCGAGGTCGACACCGGCAAGGATGCCCGAAGCTGGACGGTGCAGCTCACCGACCCCGGCCAGACGCGCTAACCGCACGCGACATTCCAACCGCGTCGAGAAAAGACCATAGACCATGAGACGATTGCGCCGTTGCAAGATCCTGGCGACGCTGGGACCGGCTTCCGCTGACAAGGAGACGATCGCCGCGCTGCACGACGCAGGCGCCGATCTCTTCCGCATCAACATGAGCCATGCCGATCACGACGGCATGCGCGAGCGCATCGCCATGATCCGCGAGATCGAGAAGGAGAGCGGCCGCCCCATCGGCATCCTCGTCGACCTGCAGGGCCCGAAGCTGCGCATCGGCGCTTTCGCCGAAGGCGCGGTCATGCTGACCAAGGGCGCCGAATTCACGCTCGACGACGACCCGAAGCCGGGCGACGTGCATCGCGTGCAATTGCCGCATCCCGAAATCCTGAGCGCGCTCGAGCCCGGCCATGTCGTGCTGATCGACGACGGCAAGGTGCGCCTGCATGTCGTCGAATCCTCGGCCCGCCACGCCCATGCGATCGTCGACGTCGCCGGCAAGATTTCCAATCGCAAGGGCGTGAGCCTGCCGAACACGGAAATCCCGGTTTCCGCCATGACGCCCAAGGATCGCAGCGATCTCGAGGCCGGCCTCAACGCCGGCGTCGACTGGGTGGCGATCTCCTTCGTGCAGCGCCCCGAAGACGTGGCCGAGGTCAAGAAGATCGCGCGCGGCCGCGCGCTGGTCATGGCCAAGATCGAGAAGCCGCAGGCGATCTCGCGCCTCGACGAGATCATCGACCTCTCCGACGCGCTGATGGTGGCGCGCGGCGATCTCGGCGTCGAAATGCCGCTGGAGAAGGTGCCGGGCCTGCAGAAGCGCATCACGCGCATGACGCGCCGCGCCGGCAAGCCGGTGGTCGTCGCCACGCAGATGCTGGAAAGCATGATCCTGTCGCCCGTGCCGACGCGCGCGGAAGTCTCCGACGTCGCCACCGCCGTCTTCGAGGGCGCCGACGCCGTCATGCTCTCGGCCGAAAGCGCTGCCGGCCAGTTCCCGGTCGAAGCGGTCGCCACCATGAACCGCATCGCCGAGGAGGTGGAGACGGACGCCGTCTATCGCGCCGTCATCTCCGGCCAGCGCGCCGCCGCGCCCGATCCCGGCGGCGCCGACGCCATCGCGGTCGCCGCCCGCGACATGGCCGAGACGCTCGATCTGAAGGCCGTCTGCGCCTGGACCTCGTCGGGCTCGACCGCCTTCCGCATCGCGCGCGAGCGTCCGCAGCCGCCGATCCTGGCGCTGACGCCCAATCGCAACACCGCGCGCCGTCTCGCGCTCGTCTGGGGCGTGCACGCCGTCGTCACCAAGGACGCCAGCGACATCGACGACATGGCCCGCCGCGCCTGCAAGCTCTCCAATCGCGAGGGCTTTTCCGACGAAGGCGACCGCGTCGTCATCATCGCCGGCGTGCCCTTCGGAACGCCCGGCGCAACCAACATGATCCGCGTCGCCTTCTGCGGCTCGGATCGCTGAACCTTCAGTTTCGCGCGCGCCGCCCCTCGGCGAGCCACGCAGCGACGAAGGCCGCGAGCAGAACCGCAAGACCGCTCAAGCCCAGCGCCAGCGGCGAGACGCCGACGCCGCGCACGACATGCGAATCCGTGCGACGCACGCCGATCCAGTCGGCGCCGCCCGCCGTCGAGCCCGGCCCGACCGAAGCGATGCGCGGCAGCGCGAGCGCGCCCGTCGCGTCGCGTCCCTCGCCGGCGGCGATGCGCCGGATCGTGCCGCCGCTTAGCCGCGCGATCTCGCGCAGGCGCTCCTGCGTCGAGATGACGTCCAGAAATTCGCGCGGATTGGCGGGGCCGACATTGACCAGCGCGGTCAGATCGCCCTCGCTCAGCTTGTACAGGCCGAGTTCGCGCGCGTCATAGGTCGCGCGCGCAAGGCCGGGCTCGACGGGCGCGAGCGTCACCCGGTCGGTCGCGCCCGAGGGCGAAACGACCGTCACGGGCTCGATCCTGTCCTTCAGCGTCTGGCGTTCGATCCGCAATTGCTTGCCATGCGCGCTGGCGCGAAGAATCTCCTCCTCGAGATCGGGCTCCTTCATCAGCCAGTGCGCGAGGCGGCGCAGGATTTCGAGATAAGGCCCGCCGCCGTCGTAGCCGCGCGCCCACAGCCACATCTGGTCGCTCAGCAATTGCGCGACGCGGCCCTTGCCCTCGCGCGACAGCACCAGCAGCGGCCGGTCGTCCGCGCCGGTGAGCACGCTCTGGCCGCGCGTGGCCGTGACGTTCACCTGCCGGAACCAGTCGCTCCAGCGCGGCGGCTCGGCGTCCGCGCCCGGCAGGCCGCGCGTGACCGGATGCTTCTTGCCGGCCTCGGAAACGCGTGCGCGAAACGCGCGTTCGAGCAGGTCGCCGGTCGGCTTGGCCGGCGCGATGCGCCCGAGCGGCGAGAAGAATATGCCTTCGGACGTCGCGAAATCCGGACCGGCCGCGATCATCATCGCGCCGCCCTCGTTCACGTAGCGCACGATATTGTCGAGATAGATGGAAGGCAGCACGCTCTGGTTGGAATAGCGGTCGAAGATGATGAGATCGAAATCCTTGATCTTGCGGCCAAAGAGATCGGCCGTCGGAAAGGCGATGAGCGACAGTTCGTTGATCGGCGTGCCGTCCTGCTTTTCCGGCGGGCGCAGGATGGTGAAATGCACGAGTTCGACATTGGCGTCGGAGCGCAGGAGGTTGCGCCACATGCGCTCGCCATTGTGCGGCTCGCCGGAGACGAGCAGCACCTTCAGCTTGTCGCGCACGCCGTCGACAGTGACGACCGCCTTGTTGTTGATGACGGTGAGTTCGCCGGGGACTTCCTCGACTTCCAGTTCGACGACATTCGGCCCGCCGTGCTCGATCACGACGGGAATCTGCAGCGCTTCGCCGGGAACGCCGCGCACGCGCGCGACTTCCGCGCCGTCGCGCCGCACGCGCAGCGTGACCGGCGCGCGCCCGCCGCCGGCGTCGATCACGCGCGCCTCGATGGTCAGCGTCTTGCCGACGATGCCGAAGCGCGGCGCCTCCACGAGTTCGATGCGCCGGTCGCGCTCGCCCTCGTGCCCTGTCACGAGAACATGCAGCGGCGCCTTGAAGCCGAGCTTCTGCACGCCTTCGGGAACATCGTGCACGATGCCGTCCGTCACCATGACGACGGCGCCGAGCCGCTCGGCCGGCACGTCCGCGAGGCCCGCGTTCAGAGCGGAGAAAAGCCGCGTGCCGTCCGCTTCCGCCTCGCTGCGCCCGCTCTCGACGACACGCAGATCGACGGCGCCCAGCGCATTGAAACGCTTCTCCAGTTCGGCGCGCGCGGCCTCGACCTGCTTCGGGCGTTCGGCGATCGACTGGCTGCCGCTCGTGTCGAGGACCAGCGCAACCGTATCCTTCAACGGTTCGCGATCCTCGCGCACGAAGGACGGATCGCCGAGCGCAAGCAGCATGAGCGCGAGGCCGAGCGCGCGCAGCCACGCGCCCGGCCGGCGCGCGTATATTGCAAGCGCCACGACGAGCGCGCCGCAGATCGCAAAGGCGATCAGCATCCAGGGCGCGACGAGCGGCGTGAAGGCGAGGCTGTACTGGCTCATGCGCGCTAATGCCCCAGCCGATTGAGGAGGTCGCGCACATGCACCTGGTCGGCCTTGTAATTGCCGGTCAGCGTGTACATCACGAGATTGACGCCGCCGCGCAACGCCAGTTCGCGCTGGCGCGCGCCGCCGGGAATGAGCGGATAGAGCGGTTCGCCGTAGCGATCGCCGGCCCAGCCCGCAGCCAGATCGTTCGAAACGATGACGATCGGCGACACGCTGTCGCCCGAACGCGCCGGCCGCGCCTCGCCGTCGGCGGGCTCGGGCGGCAGCGCCTCGATCCATGCCTGTCCATTGGCCGTGCGCCCGACGAAATTGTCGATGAGATAAAACGTCTTGGTCACGACATGGTCGCGCGGCGTGAGTTCGAGCTCCGGCACGTCGACGCCCTCGAGCATCTTGCGCAGCCACTCGCCCTCGGGCGTCGTCGAGCCCGCGCGCGCGTTCAGCGCGTCGCGCGTATCGAACACGACCGTGCCGCCCTGCTTCATGTAGGCGGCGATCTTCTGCGTCACGAGCGCCGCGGGCTGCGGCCGCGTCGCGACGATCGGCCAGTAGATCAGCGGATAGAAGGCGAGTTCGTCGCGCGCGGGATCGACGCCGACCGGCTCGCCCGGCGACAGCGCCGTGCGCTGCGACAATGTCTGCGTCAGCGAAACGAGGCCGGCCCGGCTCGTTTCGTCGACGCGCGCGTCGCCGGTCACGACATAGGCGAGCCGCGTCGACAAGGCCGCGTCGATGTCGCGCTTCGTCGCCGCCTTGGCTTGCGGCTTCTGCTGCGCCTGCGCAACCGCTACGAAGCGCGGCGCGCTATCGAATATCGCAGGCGCCAGCAGCGCCAGCAGAAGCAGCGCGGCGGTCGCCTTGCGCGGCGCGAGGCGCGGCAGGCCGCCCGAAAGCCACAGCGAGGCGAGCGCATCGGCAAGCAGCAGCAGGAAGGCCGCGGCCATCAGCGGCGCGCGCAGGTCGATGGCGCGCGCCTGCTCGATTTCCACGCGCCGCGCCGCTATCCCCGAGAAATCGGCGGCCGTGAGCTGCGCTTCCGCCTCGAGCGCGTTCACGGCGACGGAAGAATCGGCAGGACCGTAGAAGCCCGGCGGATGGTCCGATGTCGCGGAGCCGCGAAAATCGGCGCCGATCGCGCGCGCGGTCGCCGGCGGCGGCGTGAAGGCGCCGAAGCCGTCGAGCGTGCGCGACGGCGCCAGCGTCTCGACTCTTCTGCGGCTGCTCGTCGTTGGCGACGTCCTGCTCGGCCGGCGCGACATTGGCGGACGAGCCGGCGAGCGTCGCCACCTTGCGCAGCATCTCCGGGAACAGGCCTGATATCGGCAGGTTCGACCAGGTCGTGTCGGCGGTGATGTGGAACAGCACGAGCAGGCCCTTGCCGCGCTTTTCCGCCGTCACCAGCGGCGTCTGGTCCGCAAGCTGCGCCCAGGTGCGCGCGGGCAGGCCGGGCTCGGGCTCGGCCAGAACCTGGCGCGACACGGTCACGTCGTCGGGAATGCGCAGGCCGAAGAACGGGCTCTTCTCGTCGAAGGCGGCGAGCTTCTTCGGCGTCTCCCACGACAGCGCGCCGCCGAGCACGCGGCCCGTGCGGCGCAGGCGCACCGGCGTCAGATCGTCGTTGGCGCCGGCAAGCCGCGTGCCGGCGAAGCGCACCAGCGCGCCGCCGTTCTCGATGAACTTGGCGAGCTTGTCGTGCGTCTCGCCCGGCGCGATGGCCATGTCCGAGACGATCAGCATGTCGACGCCGTCGTCCAGCAAGGCGCCCACCGGATCGGTCGCGCCGGGGCGCGGCTGCCTGATGTCGGCGAACGGCGCGAGAGCGCGCGCGACGTAATAGTTCGGCGCGAGCAGCGGCTGCGCGACATCGGCGCTCGCGCCGCTGACGACGCCGATGCGCCGCCGCTTCCAGCGCTCGTCCAGCAGCGCGACCGCGCCGGCCGAGCGCTCCCCGGCGATCTCGAGCCGCGCGACCTCGTTGCGCAATTCGACCGGCAGCGTGATCTTCGCCGCCGCCTCGTCGCTTCCGCCGAAGAAGAACGGCGCTTCGGCGAGCATGAGCCCCTTGAGATCGAGCGCGCGCACAACCCCGTCCGGCGCGCCCGCGCCCGCGCGCAACACGCGCACGACCAGCCCCTGCGCTTCGTTGCGCGGCCCGGCGAGGCCGCGCGGGCGATGCGCGTCGATGGCGATCTGCAGCGACGATCCGAACAGCGCCGACAGCTTCTCCGGCGAAGGCGCGCGCGCCGCCCTGCTCCAGCCCGTCGGCGAGCCACAGAACCTGCGCATCCTTGTTGCGCGCGGCGAAGGCTTCGATCGCCTGCAGCGCGGCCGCGCGCGGCGGCTCGATCGGCTGCGGCGCCTTCGCGCGCAATATTTCGATGGCGCGCGCGCCGTCGGCGGGCGCGATTTCGCGCTGCCCGTCCGATACCGCCGCAACCGCGACCGCGACGCCGCGACGGCTGGCCGATTCCGCGGCGTCGATCGCGAATGTCCGGCGCGCCTCCCATGTCGGCGCCGCCGCCCAGCCGTCGTCGAGCACGACCAGCAGCGGTCCGGCGCCGCCGGTCGAGGCCGCCGGCGGATTCCAGATCGGGCCGGCGAAGGCGAGACAGGCGATGGCGGCGAGAGCAAGCCGCAGCAGCAGCAGCCACCACGGCGTGCGCGCCGGCGTCTCGTCCTTGCGCGCGCTGTCGAGGATGATCTTCAGCGGCGGGAACGGCAGGCGGCGCGGGCGCGGCGGCGTGACGCGAATGAGCAGCCAGATGACCGGCAGGCTGAGCAGGCCGAGCAGCGCCAGCGGCGCGGCGAAGGCGAGAGGCAGGGAGAACAGGCCGCCCGTCATGCGCGCAGTCCCTGCGTTCCGCCTTCCTCGAGCCGCGCGCGAAGCGCGATCAGCGCTTCGGACGCCGGCCGGTCGGTGCGATGCACGAGCACGGAGAAATTATGCGCCCGCGCAATGTCGAGGATCGCGCCGCGATGGCGCGCAAGGCGCGCTTCGTAATCGGCGCGCCAGCTTTCCGCGCGCCCGAGGCGCAGGGTGGCCGGCAAATCGGAATCGACGAGTTCGACGTGGCCGGCGAACAGGAAACGTCTCTTCGACGGGGTCGGCGATCGACAACCATGTGCCCGCTCGCGCCGCGCGCGGCGATGGTCGAGAGCCGTTCGGCAAAGAGGGCCGGGTCGATCAGGAAATCGCCGATCAGGATGGCGCGCGTGCGCGGGCCGAGCGCGACGGCCGGCGGCAGTTCCGCGCGCTCGATGTCGCGGGTCGCCTCCACCGCCAGCACTTCGCCCAACCGATCCACGATGTCGCGCGTCGGCGAAGGCGCGCGACAGGCCCAGAAGCCCGACGCGCTCGCCGCCGCGCACCAGCAGGTCGGCGGCGGCCAGGCCGAGCGACAGCGCGCGGTCGACCTTCGGCTCGCGCGCGAGATCGGACACGAAGCCCATCGACGGCGACAGGTCCATCCACAGCCACAGCGTATGCGCGGCCTCCCATTCGCGCTCGCGCACGTAGAGCCGGTCGTCGCGCGCCGAGCGGCGCCAGTCGATGTTCTGCGCCGCCTCGCCCGACGTGAACGGCCGAAACTGCCAGAAAGTCTCGCCGACGCCCGCGCGCCGGCGACCGTGCACGCCGTGCATCAGCGACGCGGCGATCTCCTTCGCCGCCACCAGCGCCGCCGGCAGCCGTCGCGCCAGATCGAGCGCGATCTGGCGGCAGCGCGGCGTATGCGCGGCCTGCGTCGCGTCGATGAGGCGCGCGTCGAGCATCAGGAGAACCGTGCGGTCAGTTTCTTCACCAGTCCGGGTATCGTCTCGCCGTCGGCGCGCGCCGCGAAGGTCAGCGCCATGCGATGCTTGAGCACGGGCTCGGCGAGCGCGATCACGTCGGCGATGCGAAGGGCGCGAGCCGCCCGTCGAGCAGCGCGCGGGCGCGCGTCGCCAGCATCAGCGCCTGCGCTGCGCGCGGGCCGGGCCCCCAGGCGACATGGCGCACGATCGCCGCATCGCCCTCGCCGGGACGCGCGGCGCGCACCAGATCGAGAATGGCGTCGAGCACCGTCTCGCCGACCGGCAGCCGGCGCACGAGGCGCTGCGCCTGCGCGAGGTCCTCGACGCTCATCGCCTGTTTCGGCTTCGACTGCGTGTCGCCCGTCGTGTCGAGCAGGATGCGCCGCTCGGCGTCGCGGTCGGGATAGCCGACGTCGATCTGCATCAGGAAGCGGTCGAGCTGCGCCTCGGGCAGCGGATAGGTGCCTTCCTGCTCCAGCGGGTTCTGCGTCGCCAGCACATGGAAGGGCTGCGGCAGGTCGTAGCGCCGGCCAGCGACCGTCACGTGATGCTCCTGCATCGCCTGCAGCAGCGCCGATTGCGTGCGCGGGCGAGGCGCGGTTGATTTCGTCGGCCATCAGGAGCTGCGTGAAGATCGGCCCCTGCAGGAAGCGGAAGGCGCGCTTGTGGTCGGGCGTCTCGTCCAGCACTTCCGAGCCCAGAATGTCCGAGGGCATGAGGTCGGGCGTGAACTGGATGCGCTGGCTGTCGAGGCCGAGCACGATCGACAGCGTCTCGACCAGCTTCGTCTTGGCGAGGCCCGGCACGCCGACGAGCAGCCCGTGGCCGCCCGAGAGCAGGGTGGCGAGCGCCTCCTCCACCACCGGGCCCTGGCCGAAGATCACGGCCTCCACGCCCGCCCGGGCGGCGGCGAGCTTGTCGAGCGCGCGTTCGGCCTGCTGCGCCACGGCTTCGTCGAGCGAGGTCGGAAGGGCTTCGGATGCGGACATGGGACCTCGCGATTTCGACCCTGAACCGGCGATTTCCGATTCCCGGCCCGAACGCTAGATTATGGGGTTCGCAACGTGGCGGCCAATAGGCGCGGGATTATGGCGAAGGAAGAAGCAAGACCGGCGACGACGGGCGGCGGGCTGGAAGGGCTGGCGCAAGCCGCCCGTTCAGCCGGCGGCGAGCGGAAGAAGCTGCCGCCGGTCCATCTCTGGAACCCGGAATTCTGCGGCGACATCGACATGCGCATCGCCGCCGACGGCACGTGGTTCTACATGGGCACGCCCATCGGCCGCCCGGCGCTGGTGCAGCTCTTCTCCACCATCCTGCGCAAGGACCCCGAGCGCTACGTGCTGGTGACGCCTGTCGAGCGCGTCGGCATCCAGGTGGACGACGCGCCTTTCCTCGGCGTGGAATTGCAGAAGGCTGCGGACGCGCGCGGGCAGGTCCTGCGCCTGCGCACCAATGTCGAGGACTGGGTGGAGATCGACGCCGATCATCCCCTGCGTTTCGCGCAAGGCGCCTCCGAGGGCCTGAAGCCCTACGTTCTCGTGCGCGACAAGCTGGAAGCCCTGGTCAAGCGCGCGCTGTTCTACGATCTCGTGGACTGGGGCGAGGTGCGGGAGGTCGACGGCGAGGACATGTTCGGCGTGGTCTCGGCCGGGGAGTTCTTCCCGATGGCGAAGGCGGCGGAGGTGGAGGCCTGGGCCGCGCAGTAATCACGCGCAGGCGCATGGGTCGCTTGCGACGGCGCCGTCGCAAAGCGGCGCCCGCCGTTCTATTGTCGCGCCAATGACCCTTGCTTCGCGCGCCTTCGAGACGCCCTTCCACATCCCCTTCGTCCGCCAGAAACTGGCGACGCCCGCCAGAACGCCCGCGCGCCAGCCCGGCGACGATCACGTCGTCGCGCAGCGCGACGAGGAGATTGCCGCAGCCCTCGACGCCGCCACGCCCGCAGCCGTCCTGATCGGCCTGATCGAGCGCCCGCACGGCACGACGGTGCTGCTGACCGAGCGCGCCACGCACCTGCGCTCGCATTCGGGGCAGGTCGCCTTCCCCGGCGGCAAGATCGACCCGGGCGAGGATGCGCTCGAAGCCGCCCTGCGCGAGGCGGAAGAGGAAATCGGCCTTGCGCGAAAACACATCGAGCCCTTCGCCGCGCTCGATCCCTACCTGTCCGGCTCGGGCTATCGCATCATGCCCATCGTCGCGCGAAATCCATCCGCCCTTCGATCTCGCCATCAACCACGAGGAAGTGGCCGAGACCTTCGAGGCGCCTTTCGCCTTCGTGATGGACCCGGACAACCACCAGCGCCAGTCGCGCGAATGGAAGGGCGCGATGCGCCATTTCTATGCAATGCCGTGGGAGAGCCATTATATCTGGGGCGTGACCGCAGGCATCCTGCGCAACATGTACGAGAGGCTCTACACCTGATGTGGCGCGCGCTGCTCGAACCGGCCGCCTTCTTCGTCGCCCCGTTCGTCCTCTACGTGCTCTATCTGCTGCTGCGCGGCCGCCATCCCCTCAAGCCCGCGCACTGGCCGGGCAGCGCGGTCGTCAGCCTGACGATCGCCGGCCTCGCCATCGCCGTTGCGGGCATGTTGTGGTTCGGCTTCGGCGCGCAACGCCAGACGGGCGCCTACGTGCCGGCGCATGTCGAGAACGGCAAGGTCGTGCCGGGCCATTTTCAATGAGGCGTTTCGCGTGAGTCGTTTCGCATGACCAGCCGCGCCGCGCTCGCCGCCCTGCTCGCCGACCCCGCGGTCGCGCGCGCGCTCGCCGTGCTCGACGGCGACGGCGAGGAGACGCGCATCGTCGGCGGCGCGGTGCGCAATGCGCTGATCGCCCTGCCGAAGACGGATGTCGACATGGCGACGACCGCCACGCCTGATGTGGTCATGCAACGCGCCAAGGACGCGGGCCTGCGCTGCGTGCCGACCGGCTTCGAGCACGGCACTGTGACCGTGATCGTCGCGGGCCGTCCTTTCGAGGTCACGAGCCTGCGCGAGGATGTCGAGACCGACGGACGCCGCGCGAAAGTCCGCTTCGGCCGCGACTTCGACGCCGACGCGCGACGGCGCGACTTCACCATCAATTCCATGTCGCTGACGCGCGACGGCGTGCTTGCACGATCCGCTCGGCGGCGAAGCCGACCTGCGCGCGCGCCGCGTGCGTTTCATCGGCGACGCCGACGCGCGCATCGCCGAAGACTATCTGCGCGTCCTGCGCTTCTTCCGCTTTCACGCCGCCTATGGCGAAGGCCCGCTCGACCGCGACGGGATTGGCCGCCGCCATTCGCGGCCGCGCCGGGACTGGAACGGCTTTCGGCCGAGCGCGTGCGCGCGGAAATGCTGAAGCTGCTGGCCGCGCGGCGCGGCGCCGAGGTGGCGCAGGAAGCGGCCGAGGCCGGCCTGCTCGAAATCGCCATCGCCGGCGTCGCCTGCTCCTCGCGTCTTGCGCGGCTCGCCGCGATCGAGACTGGAGCGCGACAGCGCGGCCGACCCCATTCTGCGCCTCGCCGCCTTCGCAATCCTCGTGCGCGAAGACGCCGACCGCCTGCGCGACCGTCTGCGGCTGTCGAACGCCGAACACAAGCGCCTGCACGCCGCCGCCGCCGCGCTCGAAGCATTGCACGGGCGCGCGACGCCGCCCGTAGGAACGCCGAACTCGCGGAATTCGTCTTTGCGCGCGGCGCCGACGCTGACGCTCGACGCGCTGGCGCTGGCGCATGTCGATTCGGGCGCTGCGCCGAACGACGCCGGCTGGCTCGCCGCCTGCTCCCGCCGCGGAAGCATTGCGCGAACTGAAGCTGCCCGTGAGCGGCGAGGATCTGAAGCAGCGCGGCGTGACGGAAGGCCGCGCGATCGGCGCGACGCTGAAGACATTGCAGGCCAAATGGATCCGCGCCGGCTTCCCGCGCGACCCCGCCGAAATCGCGCGATTGATCGACGAGGCGGTCGGGAACAAGAACACGTAAGGCGTCAGCGCAGGGCGACGAGCGTCTGCGTTACGAGTTCATCGACGGCGATCGCAGAGTCCAGGCGCAACACCGGGGCCGGTTGCGTCGACAGCCACGCTTCATGCGCGACGCGGCTGCGTTGTTCGGCGCCGGCCGTATCGTAAGCCGTCGCCCATGTCATGAAAGCCACATGCGTGTCGGCCAGGTCGCCGCCCGCCGCGATGCGCGCGCCATATCGCTCCTGCTCGCGGCGTTTCAGCCGATCAAGCCGCAGCGGCGCGGCGACACGCAGGTAGACGATCAGATCATAAAGCGCTTCGAGCGGCTTCGCCCATCCCATCGCAGAGCCTGAAAACACCCATCCGTCTGCGGACGGCAATCGGCTCAGCAGCAGGGCTATCCGTTCGGCGGCCGGGCGCGCCAATTGATAGGGAGGATCGGTCGGCGTCCAGAAAAAGTCGTCCGCGTCGAAATGCTCCGCGCCGAGCTCTTGCGCCAGCGCGCGACCGAGCGTCGTCGTTCCGGAACCGGACGCGCCGAGAATGTGGACGCGCTTCGTCACACGGACGTCGTCACCAGCCGGCGATGCGCTTGCAGGCGGCGCTGGCGTTGAAGGCGTATTTGCCGTTGCAGGCGTAGGCCGCCGGCGGCTCGCCCGTCTTCTCGAACAGGTCGTAGCCTTCCTTCAGATTGCGCCAGAAGGGCGCATATTGCTCCTGCCCGCTCGAGGCGAAGGCGAGCAGCCCGGCGCCCGTCTCTCGCGCGAGCTGCGTCTCGGTCAGGCGGAACGGGAAGATGTGGACCGGCACTTCCTTCTGCCCGCCGCCGATCGCCGCGGCGACGAAATTGTAGATTTCGTCGATGCCGCGGTCGGTCATGGCGAAACACCCGACCGACTGGCAATCGCCATGCACCATCAGCGCGCCGCCGGTATAGCCGAGCTGCTTGTCGAGCGCGTTCGGGAAGCCGACGTTGAAGGCGCGATAATATTTCGACTTGGGATGCAACTGCCTCGCCGAGACGGAATAGAAGCCCTCCGGCGACTGGTAGTCGCCCTCGCGCATCTTCGGCCCGAGATGGCCCGACCATTTGCAGACCGGATAGGTCTTGTAGAGCGCGAGCTTCTCGCCCTTGCGCAGCCAGAGCTCGAGTTCGCCCTCCCGCTTGAAGATGCGGACGAAGGCTTCCTGCCCCTTGGCGAAGGGAACGTCGGGCGGCGGCGCCTTTTCCACCACGGTCGGCGGCGGCGCCGGCGTCGGCGTGGGCTCGACCAGCGGCGGCTTGGTCTCGGGCGCAGGCGCGACAGCGGTCGGCGCGAGCGAGGCGACGACGACCCGCTCGCCGGCGCCAGCGCCAATATCGTCGGGCCGCAGCGGCGGCAGCGGCGGATCGAGCAGGAGGGAGAGTTCACGCGGACGCACGGGCGGCAACGGCGCGGAGAGAAGCGTCCCCGCATCCGCCGTCGGCAGGCTGGCGGCCTGCGGCGCTTCGGCGGGTTGCGGCTCGACGGGCTGCGCCTCGTCGGCGGCGGCGTTCGCGGAGGGCGACGGCGCGGGCAGGTAGCTGCGCAGCCGCAAGGCGGGCGCAAAGGGCGTCCCGAGGCTCGCGATCTGGACAGGCGCCGCCTCTCTCGCGCGCGCGCGCCGCCTGGCGCAACGACGGCGCGGCGATCTGCGGCTCGACGGCGACCGCGCCCTGTTCGCTGTCCCAGGGCGCAAGGCGCGCCAAGGCCGCGCCGGCCGCGACGGGTATCGCGATCAGGCCGGCAACCAGAAAAGCGGCGCGGCGTTGCTTCATCCGAAACTTTGTCCAGCGGGCGTGAGGCCCAGTATGACACGCCGGCCCAGTTTCCGGCAGGATTTCGATCAAATCGCGGCAGTTTCATAAGCCGTTTCGAGTTTTCGCGCCAGTCGGGGCGCGCGCGGCGATTGGACTCGCGGCGGCCCCTGCCCCGCGCTATCTTCTTCCCGGCCCCCGGGAGCATCGTGATGAGTGAAGAATCCCTGGCCAGGCCGCGCTCAGGTCCCGGCGATCTGGCCCGCCGGCTCGGCGCCCGCAGTCGCAACCGCCCGCTCGGCCAGAGCGGCGGGACCTGGCGACGCGAGACGTTTCGCCTGCCCCGCGTGGAAGCCCGCGCCAAGGCGCGCGAATGGTTCGATCTCTACCCCAAGGCCGCCTACATGACCGAGATCGAATTCTGGCGCGTCTGCGAGGACGATGAGATCGAATTCACGATTCGCCGTCTGCCGAGCGCCGACTGAAATTCAGCCGTTCGGCCACGCCAGGTGCTGACCGGCGTCGACCGCGATCATCTGCCCCGTGACGCCGGGCGCGGCCATCAGCCATGCGACCGCGTCGGCGATCTCGCCGACATCGACGGAGCGGCGCAGCGGCGCCGCCGCCACTTCGGCGTCGAAGGCCGCCTGCCCCTCGTTCTGGTTCGGCAGGACCGGCCCCGGCCCGACGGCGTTGACGCGCACGCGCGGCGCATAGGCCTGCGCCATCGTCTTCGTCGCGGCCCAGAGCCCCGCCTTCGAGATCGAATAGCTGAAGTAATGCGGATCGGGCCGCAGCACCCGCTGGTCGACGAGGTTGACGATCGACCCGGCGGCGCCCGCCGGCAGGGCCGCGACGAAAGCCTGCGCCAGCAGCAGCGGCGCGCGCAGGTTGACGGCCATGTTGCGATCGAAGCCTTCGGCCGAAAAATCCGCCGCCGTGTCCGGCTCGAAGATCGAGGCGTTGTTGACGAGGCGGGTCAGCGGCCCGAGCGCGGCGGCCGCGCGCCCCGCAAGTCCGCTCGCCTCGCCGGGATCGGCGAGATCGGCGGCGAGCGCGACCGCCCTGCCGCCACGCGCGGCGATGTCGGAGGCCAGACGCTCCGCCTCCGGCAACGACCGCGCGCTGGCATGGATGGCGACGGCCAGTCCCTCCCGCGCCAGGCGCTCGACGATCGCCCGCCCGATCCGCCGCGCCGCGCCCGTCACCAGTACGGCTTGCCCCTGTCGCATCGCGCCTCCCACGCCGCCATCATAACCGCACGGCGCCGAACGCCTATAACCAGCGCGCCCGCTTTAGTCGAACGCCGCTTTTAACGGCTGATTAACCCTGTTGATCCGAAGGAATGGTCGGTCTTGCATGTCATAAATGGATATATACGGGAAATAACACCCTTGTAATCAAATATTCACCATGCATCTCAGGTAATATTGCATATTGTTATTTTGCCACCATATCGCCGCATCGATGAACAGCGAAACGGTAAGCGTTCGTTTACCTGAATGCTTCCATAACGATTTCATGAAAACGTTGATCGATCGCGTTGCGTTGCGGAGTAAGACGATGAGAAAGTTCCTTCTGGCGAGCGTCGCCCTTGTGAGCCTGGCTGCGGCGGGCGCCGCGTCGGCGGCCGACCTGCCGCGTCGCGGCCCGCCGCGCGTCAACGATTACGTCGCCCCTGTCCCCGTCTTCACCTGGACGGGCTTCTATCTCGGCCTCAACGCCGGCTACGGCTGGGGCGCCTTCACCAACGGCTCCGAACAGCTTTTCGGCAAGCCCTCGGGCTTTGCCGGCGGCGTGACGGCCGGCTTCAACTGGCAGGCGGCGCAGAATTTCGTGCTCGGCGTCGAAGGCGACTGGGACCTCACCGCCATCAACAACCGCACGCAGCTTCCCTTCTTCGGCTTCAACGGCGGCGGCAAGGTGACGAGCCTGGCGACGGTGCGCGCCCGCGTCGGTTACGCGGCCGACCGCGCCCTGATCTATGTGACGGGCGGCCTCGCGATGGGCTCGGTCAACGTCAACGTCAACGACTGGCGCGCCGTGCCCTTCTTCGGCTCGAACTCCAGCTTCTCGGCCGGTTGGGCGCTCGGCGGCGGTCTCGAATACGCCTTCACCGATCACATTTCCGGCAAGGCGGAATATATTTTCTCCTCGCTCGCGTCGAAGGAACTGTTCGTCTTCTCGCCCGACTGGGTCAACGCCGGCGTCAACATCTCGCAGGTCCGCGCGGGCGTGAACTACCGCTTCTGATCGCCTCCAAGAGCGCTCTCCAGAGACTGGCCCGGCGGCGACGCCGGGCATTTTTCTTTTCAGTCGCCGAAGGTCTCGATCAGGTGCGCGCCAGCGCCCGGCGACCGCTCGAGCAGACGCGCCAACGCCGGCAGGAGCGTGCGCGCTTCCGCCTCGAGCGTGAAGGGCGGATTGACGACGATGAGCCCCGTGCGCGAGAGCCCTGCGTCGCTCATGGGCGCAACCGAAAGTTCGAGCCGCAACGCGGCTTTCGCGCCACTCGCGCGCACGGCCCTCCACAGGTCGGCGGCGTCCCGCGCATCCTTCACCGGATACCAGAGCGCATAGACGCCCGTGCTCCACTTGGCGTGAGCGCCCGCGAAAGCCTTCGCCAGTCGCGCGAACTCGTCGCGCGCTTCGTAGGGCGGATCGACCAGCACGAGACCGCGCCGCTCCGGCGGCGGGACGAAGGCGCCGAGCGCCATCCAGCCGTCGAGATCGAGCGTCTTCACGCGCCTGTCGCGCGCAAAGCGCGCCTTCAGCGCGGCGAAGGCCGCCGGATGCTTCTCGCAGAAGACGAGACGATCGGTTTTTCGCGCCAGCTTCTGCGCGATGGCGGGCGAGCCCGGATAGAGCTGCGGACGGCCTTCGGCGTCGCAGGCGCCGACGATGTCGAGATAGGGCGCGAACAATTGTCCCGCTTCGCTCACGCGATCCAGACGGATCAGCCGCCCGATGCCGTCGCGCCATTCTCCGGTCCGCTCGACCTCGTCGCGTGAAAGGTCGTAGGCGCCTTCGCCGGCATGCGTGTCGATCACACGATACGGCGCGTCCTTGCGATTGAGATAGAGGAGGATGCGCACGAGCAGCGCGTGCTTGAAAACGTCGGCGAAATTGCCGGCGTGGAAGACATGGGCGTAGTTCATGGCGGGCGGCGCCGCGCCGGAGCCTACAACGGTCCGGGCACGTCGATTTCGCGCGTGCGGCAGCTCGAGCGCGCCACTTCCGGGCAGGGACGGAAGTCGCGCAGATCCTTCGACAGGCAGAAGCGCACTTCCTGCAGCACGCCCGAACGGCAGCCGACGGCCGCCATGCCCGGCCGCAGCCGCCCGTTGACGCTTTCGAACGCGCGAAGAATGTCCTGCGGGCTCATCGACTGATCGCCTTTCGCGCGGGAAAATTGCGCGGGTATCTCGATCATGTCGCGCGCGCGGCGCACGTCGCCGAAATATTCGGCCGGGCTCTTGCCCGAGCACGTGCCGTGCTTGCGCCATTCGTAGCGCGCGAGCCCGATGTCCGGGAAAAGGCCGCGCGCCTGTTCGAGCGCCACCGACGACGGCTGCCCGCCGCCGCAGTCCGAGGGAAAGCCGCGTTCGTATTGCGGCCACAGCCCGTGCACGACGAAGCCGAGCCCGGCGCCGCGATCGCATTGCGCCTTGCCCTTGTCGGCGCCGCCGGTCGCGCAGAAGCCCGACGACCAGGACAACGACAGGACGTAGAAGTCGAAATCGCCGCCGCGGCTCGCCCCGCGCGGCCCGGGCCTGTCGCGGTCGCGATAGCGATCGTAGCGCGCATCGTCGTCGCCGCCCCTGTTTCTGCCGCTGTCATAGCCCTGGCGCGGCGGCCGCCGGTCGGCGCAATTGTCGAGGATGCAGTCGGAGCGCTGCGCCCAGGCGGGCGCGGCCGGCGCTGCGGCGAGAAAGCCGAGAACAGCGAGCAGCGCGCCGCGCAGGAACGGCGAAAAAGGAACAATCATCGAAATCTCTTCTGCTGGACCAATTGCGCGCCGTTACGGACGCGCGGCGCGGCAATCGGCGCCATAGGCGAAATTGCGATCGAGCCCGTCGACGCACCATTCGACGCCGTAGCCCAGCACGCCGAGCCAGCCGAGGCTGCTGGCGATGGCGTAGGTCACCTTGCGCGCCGCGCCGTCGGAGAAGACGGCGCGCGCCGTGCAGTAGCGACGCGGAATATAGTCGAGGCCGTTGCTGCGGTAGCCGACCTCCGCGACGCTGTCGAAAGCCGCGATCGAAAGCCCGGAGTCCCAGTAATGGCCCTCGCGCGAGGCAAAGCGCCCGGAGATGCGCGCCAGCACCATCGGATCGGCGCAGCCCGGCATGTCCGGCGACAGCGACATGTCGCGCCGCTCGGCAGGCGTCATCGGCCGCGCCTCGAGCGCCGGCGGGAAGGCCAGCGCCGCGCCGAGAACGAGCGCTGCGGTCAGGCCGGAAAGAATCTGTCGTGGAAACATGGCGGCAACGTCCCCGAGGGCGCAGAAATCGTGGGCCGACGATGCGTCCGCCACAATGGGGCGTCAAGCCTGCGGCCGCGCCGGCCGCCTTCGTCGCGACGAGATTCACTGTATAGTGGCGTCATGGCTCGCTCACGCCTCCTCCCGGCACTGCGCCTCGCAGCCTCAGCGGCGCTGGTCGCCTGCGCGCTGGCGGGCGCGGCCGATGCGCAGGATTCGGCGCAGTCCAACGCGGCCTTCTGGCTGCAGGAACGCACGCGCACCGAACATTACCGGCCCGCGGCCCGCCAGGCGCCCCGCATCCGCCGCCTCGTGCCCAACAAGCAGCTCGCACGGCCGACCATCTGGCGGCGACCGGACTCCCATCCCGCCGAGGAGCGCCACACGACGCCCGCCGCCGTCGCGCCCGAGCCGGCGACCCCGGCGACCGCCCCCGCCGTCGACCCGTCGATCGCCGCGCCCGGGCCATCCGCCCCCGCGCCGACGCCGCCGCAACCGGCGACCGCCGATGCGGTCCAGCCCCCCTCCACGGGCGAGGCCGCGCCCCCGGCGCCCGCGCAAGCCCCCGTCGCCGCCGCCCCGGCGGCCATTCCGGCAGGCGCGAAACTTTCCGTCGCCGTCGTTGGCGACAACATCGGCTATCATCTCGCGCAGGGCCTGATCGACACGGAGGCGGACGGCGGGCGCGGCCTGGCCATCGCGCGCAAGACGAGGGACAGTTCCGGCCTCGTGCGCGAGGACTTCTACGACTGGCAGAAGAACCTGCGCGACATCCTGGCGGGAAGCGAAAACTACGGCGCGATCGTCGTGATGATCGGCACCAACGACCGGCAGGAGTTGCGCGACGCGACCGGCCGGCAGGAGCCGCTCTCGCCGCGCTGGAAGGAAATCTACGCGGCGCGCGTCGACGGGCTCGTCGGCCAGCTCAAGGCCAAGGGCGTGCCGTTCTTCTGGGTGGGCCTGCCGATCATGCGCGCCGAGCGCTATTCGAGCGACCTGCAGCAGCTCAACGACATCTACCGCGCGCGCGTGGAAGCCGCCGGCGGCAAGTATGTCGACATCTGGGACGCCTTCGCGGACGAGAAGGGCCAGTACAATGTCTTCGGCCCTGATGTCAGCGGCCAGATCGTCAAGATCAGGACGAGCGACGGCATCCATTTCACCAAGGCCGGCCAGCGCAAGCTCGCCTATTTCGTCGAGCAGGCGATGCGCTCGGTGACCGACCGCGCGAGGCCCGCTCCCGACGCGCCCCTCGCCGCGCTGCCGCCACAAGCGCCGCAGCAATTTCCAGCGCCGCAGCCTGCCGTATCCCCGCCAGGCGCGCCTGCCCCGCAAGCCGCGCTGCCCGCGCCGCCGCCTGTCCCCGCGCCGCCGCCCAAACCCGAATTCGGGCCCGTCCTGCCCCTGACCGCGCCGCCGCTCGCCACCAACGGCGAATTGCTCGGCCCCACCAGCCCGAGAGGCCAGCGCGGCGAGGCGCGCGCCGCCATCGCGCCGGAACTGGCGAGCGGCCGCGCGCTCGCGCCGCCGCGCGGCCGCGCCGACGACTTCGCCTGGCCGCGCCGCTAAACTCCGCGCGACACAATTTCGCCACGTGCTTTTTCTCACAGCGGGAACGAAGCCGCCTCCTTAGCGTTCGGATCATCGAACGACTGGGAGGTAGCGTCATGAACAAGTTTGCAGCTTTCGCCGCGACCGCCGCGATCGCCATTCTCTCCGCCGGCGCGGCTTCGGCCTTCGGTCTCAATTCGGCCTCGCAGCGCGACCGCGACTATATGGCGACCTACAATGCCTCGACGACGCAGGACGACAATCTGACGCTCGGCCGCGAACAGCCGACGACCACGCGCGTCGCCGTCGCCGATCCGACGGGCGAGGCGCCCGGCACGATCACCGTCGATACGGAAAACCGCTATCTCTACCTGTCGATGCAGGGCGGCCGCGCCATGCGCTACGATGTCGGCGTTGGTCGGCAGGGCTTCGAATGGGGCGGCGCCGTGCATGTCGGCCGCAAGGCGGAATGGCCGGGCTGGACGCCGCCGCCGGCGATGCTGAAGCGCAGGCCCGATCTTCCGCGCCACATGGCCGGCGGCCTCGACAACCCGCTCGGCGCCCGCGCCATGTATCTCTATTCCGGCAAGCGCGACGTCGGCTATCGCATCCACGGCTCGAACGAGCCGGACTCGATCGGTCAGGCCGTTTCGTCCGGTTGCATCCGCATGCTCAACGCCGATGTCGAAGATCTGTACGAGCGCGTTCGCATCGGAACGAAGGTCGTCGTGCTGCGCTGAGCGCCCCGACATCGCCGACAAAAAAAGACGCCGCGAGATGATCGCGGCGTCCTTGTTTCGCGAAACTCTGTGCGCGATCAGCGCGGCAGATCGGTGCGGCCCATCAGCTTCCTGTCGATGGAATGCGCGGCCTGCCGGCCCTCGCGGATCGCCCAGACGACGAGCGACTGCCCGCGCCGCATGTCGCCGCAAGCGTAGATCTTGTCGAGCGACGAGGCGTAGCCCAGCGTGTCGGCGAGCACGTTGCCGCGATTGTCGAGCGCGACGCCGAGTTCCTTCAGCATGCCCTCGTGGATCGGCGACACGAAGCCCATCGCCAGCAGCACGAGATCGGCCTTGATGTCGAACTCGGAGCCGGGCACGGCCTGCATCTTGCCGTCGACGCGCACGCAGCGCAGCTTCTTCACGACGCCGTTCTCGCCTTCGAACCGGCTCGTCATGACGGCGAAGTCGCGCTCGGCGCCTTCCTCGTGCGATGACGAGGTACGCAGCTTCAGCGGCCAGTCCGGCCAGGTCAGCAGCTTGTTCTCCTTGACCGGCGGCTGCGGCATGATCTCGAGCTGCGTGACAGACAGCGCGCCCTGGCGCACCGACGTGCCGATGCAGTCCGATCCCGTATCGCCGCCGCCGATGACGACGACATGCTTGCCGGACGCCAGGATCGGCTCGTTCGTGTGCAGCGGCTCCTTGCCGACGCGGCGGTTCTGCTGCGGCAGGAATTCCATGGCGAAATGCACGCCGCCGAGTTCGCGGCCGGGCACGGGCAGATCGCGCGGCGCCTCGGCGCCGCCGGCGAGCAGCACGGCGTCATGCTCGTCGACCAGCTTCTTGGCGGACACATCGACGCCGACGTTGGAATTGTAGTGGAAGACCACGCCTTCCGCCTCCATCTGCGCGACGCGGCGGTCGATGATCTTCTTCTCCATCTTGAAGTCGGGGATGCCGTAGCGCAGCAGGCCGCCGGCCTTGGCGTTCTTCTCGTAGACATGCACGTCGTGGCCGGCGCGCGCGAGCTGCTGCGCCGCCGCCATGCCGGCGGGACCGGCGCCGACGATCGCGATCTTCTTGCCGGTCCTGGCGCGCGCGACTTCCGGCTTCAGCCAGCCGTTCTCCCAGGCCTTGTCGACGATCGCGCATTCGATCGTCTTGATGGTGACGGGCTGGTCCTGCAGGTTGAGCGTGCAGGCGGCCTCGCACGGCGCCGGGCAGACGCGGCCGGTGAACTCGGGGAAATTGTTGGTCGAATGCAGGTTGCGCGAGGCCTGCTCCCAATCGCCGTGATAGACGAGGTCGTTCCAGTCCGGGATCTGGTTGTTCACCGGACAGCCGTTGTGACAATAGGGAACGCCGCAATTCATGCAGCGCGCGGCCTGGTCCTTCGTCGCTTCCTCCGACAGCGGAATGACGAATTCGTTGTAATGGCGCACGCGGTCGGCGGCGGACTTGTACTTGCGGTCCTGCCGATCGATCTCGAGGAAGCCGGTCACCTTGCCCATGGGACTACCCGTGTCTCGCGCCGCCCGAGGCGGCTGCTGGTTGTTCGGATGAAATGTTCAGGTCGCGCTCACATTGCGCGATCCATTTTCGGACCGCGGGGCGATGCGACAATCGAAAGCCGCCTTCGTGCGCGAGGCGCGTATAGGCGAGCAGCGAAATGTCGGCGAGCGTGAGCTGGTCGCCGACGAGATAGGCGCGGCCCGACAGCGCTTCTTCGAGAACGTCGAGCGCCTTCTCGGCCCTCTCGACGATGCGCGCTTCGCGCTCCTCGAGCTTCTTGCCGAGATAGACCATCTGGAAGCGCGCGACCGCGACATAGGGCTCGTGGCTGTATTGTTCCCAGAACAGCCACTCGTCCATCTTCGCCTGTGCGAAAGCGTCCGTCGGGATGAGCGACGTGTCGCGCGCGAGATAGCGGATGATCGCATTCGACTGCGCGAGCGTGCGCCCGTCGTCGAATTCGACGAGCGGAACCTCGCCGAAGCGGTTCTTCGCCAGAAAGGACTTGGCGCGCGTCTCGCCCTTCTTCAGGTCGACCGGAATCCAGTCGTACGGCAGACCGAGATGGTCCGCCGTAAACTTGACCTTCAGGCAATTGCCCGAAGCGAGGTCGCCGTAGACGCGCATCGTCATCACGCACCTTTCCGTCATTGCGAGGTCGGCAGAAATCGCCTTTCGCGATCAGCGACGAAGCAATCCATCCATGCGGACAGCCGCGGTGGATGGATTGCTTCGCTGTCAGACGAAGTCCGCAACAGCGGACTTCTGTCGGGCTCGCAATGACGGCCTCTAGCAGCATCGTCGTTACTCGGCCGCCTGCTTCATCGCCGCGTTCAGCTCGGCGAGCGCGCGGCGATATTCGATCGGCATGACCTTGCGGAACTTGCCCTTGCAGTTCGCCCAGTCGTCGAGGATCGCCTTGGCGCGGGTCGAGCCCGTGTAGCGATGGTGATTGGCGATGAGCTGGTGCAGGCGCTCGGCGTCGAAACGCGTCATGTCGCGCATCACGTCGACCTTGCCCGACGTCGTGAGATCGCCGCCCTGGTGATATTCCTCCTGCATCAGCTCTTCTTCCTCGGCCACCGGCTCGAGGTCGACCATCGACATGTTGCAGCGCTTGTCGAAGTTGCCTTCCTCGTCGAGCACATAGGCGATGCCGCCCGACATGCCCGCCGCGAAATTGCGGCCGGTCGGCCCGAGCACGACGACGATGCCGCCGGTCATGTATTCGCAGCCGTGGTCGCCGACGCCTTCCACCACCGCGATCGCGCCGGAATTGCGCACGCCGAAACGTTCGCCCGCCACGCCGCGGAAATAGCACTCGCCCGCGATCGCGCCGTAGAGCACGGTGTTGCCGACGATGATCGACTTTTCCGGATCGATCTTGGTGGCGGCCTTCGGCGGATAGACGACGACGCGCCCGCCCGAGAGGCCCTTGCCGACATAGTCGTTGGCCTCGCCTTCCAGCTCCAGCGTCACGCCATGCGCGAGCCAGGCGCCGAAGCTCTGGCCGGCCGTGCCGGTCGCCTTGATGTGGATCGTGTCCTCGGGCAGGCCGGCATGGCCGTGCGCCTTGGCGACCTCGCCCGACAGCATGGCGCCGGTCGTGCGATCGACGTTGTGGATCTTCGTCTCGATCCGCACCGGGCGGCCGGTGTCGATCGCCGCGCGCGCCTCCGCGATCAGCTTCTGGTCCAGCGCCTTTTCGAGGCCGTGGTCCTGCCGCTCGGTCCAGTGGATGGCGACGCCGGCGCGCGGCTGCGGCTTGTGGAACAGGCGCGAGAAGTCGAGCCCCTTCGCCTTCCAGTGGTCGACGACCTTCTTCTTGTCGAGCATCTGCATCTGCCCGATCATCTCGTCGAACTTCGCATAGCCCATCGAGGCCATCAGCTCGCGCACTTCCTCGGCGACGAAGAAGAAGAAGTTGATGACGTGTTCGGGCTGGCCGACGAAGCGCTTGCGCAGAACCGGGTCCTGCGTCGCGACGCCGACCGGGCAGGTGTTGAGATGGCACTTGCGCATCATCACGCAGCCGGCCGCGATCAGCGGCGCGGTGGCGAAGCCGAATTCGTCGGCGCCGAGCAGCGCGCCGACGACGACGTCGCGTCCCGTGCGAAGACCGCCGTCGACCTGCACCGCGATGCGCGAGCGCAGGCGGTTGAGCACGAGCGTCTGGTGCGTCTCGGCGAGCCCGATCTCCCACGGCGAACCCGCGTGCTTGATCGAGGTGAGCGGCGAGGCGCCCGTGCCGCCCTCGAAGCCCGAGATCGTCACATGGTCCGCGCGCGCCTTGGAGACGCCGGCGGCGACCGTGCCGACGCCGACTTCCGAGACGAGCTTGACCGACACGTCGGCCGTGGGATTGACGTTCTTCAGGTCGTAGATGAGCTGCGCCAGATCCTCGATCGAATAGATGTCGTGGTGCGGCGGCGGCGAGATCAGGCCGACGCCTTGAGTCGAATGACGCACCTTGGCGATCACGGCGTCGACCTTGTGGCCGGGCAACTGACCGCCTTCGCCGGGCTTTGCGCCCTGCGCCATCTTGATCTGCATCATGTCGGAATTGACGAGATATTCCGTCGTCACGCCGAAGCGGCCGCTCGCCACCTGCTTGATCGCCGAGCGCATGGAATCGCCGTTGGCCATCGGCTTGTAGCGGTCGGCTTCCTCGCCGCCCTCGCCGGTGTTCGACTTGCCGCCGATGCGGTTCATCGCGATCGCCAGAGTGGTGTGGGCTTCGCGCGAAATCGAGCCGTAGGACATGGCGCCGGTGGCGAAGCGCTTGACGATGGAGCTCGCGGGCTCGACCTCAGCGAGCGCGATCGGCTTGCGGCCGTCCTCTTCCGCGCCCTTGATGCGGAACAGGCCGCGCATCGTCAGCAGGCGCTCGTCCTGCTCGTTCAGGTGCTTGGCGAAGGCGCGGTACTTGTCCTGCGAATTGCCGCGCACGGCGTGCTGCAGCAGGCCGACCGTATTGGCGTTCCAGTTGTGCGCCTCGCCGCGCAGGCGCAACGCATATTCGCCGCCGACGTCGAGCATGCCGCGATAGACCGGCGCATCGCCGAAGGCCTGCGCATGGCGCACGACGGTTTCGGCCGCGACCTCGCCGAGGCCGACGCCCTCGATGCGCGTGGCGGTGCCGGCGAAGAATTCGGCGACGAATTCGCTCGACAGTCCCACCGCGTCGAAGATCTGCGCGCCGCAATAGGACTGGTAGGTCGAGATGCCCATCTTCGACATGACCTTGAGCAGGCCCTTGCCGATCGACTTGATGTAGCGCTTGACCGCTTCCTTGCCGTCGACTTCCTCCGGGAATTCGTCGGCCATGCCGGCCAATGTCTCGAAGGCGAGATAGGGGTTGATCGCTTCCGCGCCATAGCCGGCGAGGCAGGCGAAATGATGCACTTCGCGCGCGTCGCCGGTTTCCACGACGAGGCCGACCGAGGTGCGCAGGCCCTTGCGGATCAGGTGGTGATGCACGGAGGCCGTCGCCAGCAGCGCCGGAATCGGAATGCGGTCCGGGCCGGCGTTGCGGTCGGACAGGATGATGATGTTGTAGCGGCCCTTCACCGCTTCTTCCGCGCGCTCGTTGAGCTTGGTCAGCGCCTCGCGCATGCCCGGCCGCGCCCTTCTCCACCGCATAGGTGATGTCGAGCGTCTTGGTGTCGAACGTCTCCTCGAAATGACCGATCGAGCGGATCTTTTCCAGATCGGCGTTCGTCAGGATCGGCTGGCGCACTTCCAGCCGCTTGCGCTTGGCCGAACCCTCGTGGTCGAGAATGTTCGGACGCGGGCCGATGAACGACACGAGGCTCATCACGAGTTCCTCGCGGATCGGGTCGATCGGCGGGTTCGTCACCTGCGCGAAGTTCTGCTTGAAATAGGTGTAGAGCAGCTTCGACCGGTCGGACATGGCCGAGATCGGCGTGTCCGTGCCCATCGAGCCCACGGCCTCCTGGCCGGTGACCGCCATCGGCGCCATCAGGATCGCCGTGTCTTCCTGCGTGTAGCCGAAGGCCTGCTGGCGGTCGAGCAGCGACACGTCGGTGCGCGAGGAGCGCGGCTCGACGGGCCTCAGGTCTTCCAGCACGATCTGCGTGCGCTTGACCCATTCCTTGTAGGGATGCTCGTTCGACAGCGCCGCCTTGATCTCCTCGTCGCCGACGATGCGGCCCTGCTGCAGGTCGACGAGCAGCATCTTGCCCGGCTGCAGGCGCCACTTGGTGACGATCTTCTCTTCCGGAATCGGCAGCACGCCCATTTCCGACGCCATGACGACGAGGCCGTCCTCGGTGACGAGATAGCGCGCCGGCCGCAGCCCGTTGCGGTCGAGCGTCGCGCCGATCTGGCGGCCGTCGGTGAAGGCGACCGCGGCCGGTCCGTCCCACGGCTCCATGAGAGCGGCGTGATATTCGTAGAAATGCCGGCGCCCTTCGTCCATCAGCGGATTGCCCGCCCAGGCCTCGGGGATCAGCATCATCATCGCATGCGCGAGCGAATAGCCGCCCTGCACGAGGAACTCGAGCGCGTTGTCGAAGCACGCCGTGTCCGACTGGCCCTCGTAGGAGATCGGCCAGAGCTTGGAAATGTCGGCGCCGAACAGCTTCGACTCGACCGACGCCTGGCGCGCCGCCATCCAGTTGACGTTGCCGCGCAGCGTGTTGATCTCGCCGTTGTGCGCGACCATGCGATAGGGATGCGCCAGCCGCCAGGACGGGAAGGTGTTGGTGGCGAAGCGCTGGTGCACCAGCGCGAGCGCGCTCTCGAAGCGCGGATCGGCGAGATCCTTGTAATAGCCGCCGAGCTGGCCGACGAGCACCATGCCCTTGTAGACGACGGTGCGGCAGGACATGGAGACCGGATAGAAGGTCGCCATCACGCGGCCCTCGATCGCATAGAGCGCGTTCGAGATCGCCTTGCGCGCGACATAGAGGCGGCGCTCGAAATCGTCCTCGTCGGTCACGCTCGCGCCGCGGCCGACGAACACCTGGCGATGCGCCGGCTCGACTTCCCGCACGGCCTCGCCGAGATCGGAGGAATCGACGGGAACCTCGCGCCAGCCGATCAGCGACAGGCCTTCTTCGCCGCAGCACGCGCGCGACGATCTCGCGCACCTTTTCGCGCAGGGCGGTTTCGGTCGGCATGAAGAACTGGCCGATGCCGTAATGGCCGGGCTCGGGCAGGTTGAAGCCGAGCTTGGCGCATTCCTCCGCGAAGAAGCGGTGCGGGATCTGCGTGAGGATGCCGCAGCCGTCGCCGAGCTTGGGATCGGCGCCGACCGCGCCGCGATGGTCGAGGTTCATGAGAATGCGCAGGCCCATCGACACGATGTCGTGGCTCTTGCGGTTCTTCATGTCGGCGACGAACCCGACGCCGCAGGCGTCGTGCTCCTTGGAGGGATCGTAGAGACCCTGCGGACCGGGAAGGTGCGGATCACGACCCATCTGCGGGTCTTGGGCGAAATATTCGGTCATGGCGGGCATCCTTGTCGTCGGCGGTGCGGGAAACAGGTCAGCGCTTGCGCGCCGGGGCTTCGGTCCCCGGTTTTCGCTTCGCCCTGCTCGTCCTCGCCACGCTCATCGCTCGCTCCGTTTCGCCGCGTCTGTGGCACGACCGCGCATTTCCGTCACGCCCTTTTCGGGCGTCCTGGGCCCGAGGCCCCGGGGATTTTCGCGGGTCGCGCCATTGGTCAGCATAGCTGTCCTATCGGCGGCGTGCGACATTGGCAGATTTGAACCCATCGGCACAAGCGGACCCCATGCGTCGCGCGCGGAAAATTGCGCGGGCGGCGGCGGACGGGCAACCTTCGCAAAGGCTGCGGCTTCGCAAGGCAAGAATTGGTCCGCTTGCGGGGCGGCGCGCGACCCGCCACAAAGCCGCATGACCGCGCAATTGCATCTCGACTTCTCCAGCGACAATTCCAGTGGCGCCCATCCGGCGATTCTCGAGGCGATCGTCGCGGCCAATTCCGGGCCCGCCGCCGCCTACGGCGCGGACGAGTGGACGCGCCGGGCCGAGCGGGCGCTGTCGGAGGCGTTCGAGCGCGAGGTCGCGGTCTTTCTGGTGGCGACCGGCACGGCGGCCAATGCGCTCGCCCTGTCCGCCGTCACGGCGCCCTGGGGCGCGATCCTGTGCCACGAATTTGCGCATATCGCCGCCGACGAATGCGGGGCGCCGGAATTCTTCTCCGCCGGCGCCAAGCTGGTCGGCCTTCCCGGCGCGGCCGGCAAGGCGACGCCGGCCGCGTTGCGCGACGCGCTCGCGCATCATGCCGCGCGGCGTCGTCAAGCAGGTGCAGCCGCAGGCCCTGTCGCTGTCGCAGGCGACCGAATGCGGCACCCTCTACGCGCCGGACGAGATCGCCGCGCTCGCCGAAATCGCGCGCGAGGCGGACATGGCCGTCCACATGGACGGCGCGCGCTTTTCCAATGCGCTGGTCGCGCTCGGCCTGACGCCGGCTCGAGATGAGCTGGAAGGCCGGCGTCGACGTCCTCTCCTTCGGCGCGACCAAGAACGGCGCGCTCGCCTGCGAGGCAGTAATTTTCTTCGACCCCGAACGCGCCGAGAATTTCGCCTACCGCCGCAAGCGCGGCGGCCACACCTTGTCCAAGGGCCGGCTCCTCGGCGCGCAGATGGACGCCTATCTGAAGGACGGCCTCTGGCTCGATCTCGCGCGAAAAGCCAATGCGCGCGCGGCGGAACTGGAGGCGGGCCTTGCCGCCCTGCCGGGCGTCCGCCTGCCGTGGCGGCGCGAAATCAACGAGGTCTTCGCCATCCTGCCGAAACCGATGCACGAGCGCATGGTCGCGGCCGGCGCGCGCTACCATCCCTGGACGCCGCGCGCGCTGGAGCCGGCCGAGCGGCCGGGAGCGGACGAAATCTTCGTCCGGCTGATCCCCTCGTTCGCGACCGCGCCGGAGGCGGTCGCGACGCTGATCGCCGCCGCGCACGGCTAGATTCCGCCGCCCCGCCGTCAAACCGGACGGATCGCGCCCATTTCTCTCCTCAATTGATGGGAAGGTTAGGGCCGTCCGCACAGAGCGCGCGTCGAAAAAGTGGACGCCGGTTTTTCGCCAAACGCGCGCTCCCCGGTTTGAGAGCGATCAGCTTTCCGCCTTTGATCAATTCCGCTCAAAGGCCGGCTGATCTGACGAAGGAGTTTTCATGGTCAGGCCTTTGAGGCTCGCCCTGCTTGCCGGCGCGACCGCGCTCGGCGCCGTCACGCTCGCCGCCCCGCCCGCCGCCGCGCAATTCGCCTTGCCGTGGGGCGTATGGGCCGGCCCGCCCGCATGGATGGGCGGCGAAGACGATTTCGAGCGCGAGCGCATCATTCCGCCGCGCGTCGTGCGCCGCATACTTCTGTCGCAGGGCTACCGGCTGGCGACGCCGCCGCGCCTGAACGACGACACTATCGTCGCCATCGGCGAAAACGCGCAGGGCGCGCGCGTCCGTTTCATCATCGACGGCTACAGCGGCCAGTTGCTGCGCCGCGTCGCGCTCGGCGGCGGCGCCAACCTTGCCGCGCGCAACGCGCCCGACGACCTGTCGACGGACGGCCTCGCGCCGATGCCCTCGGCGCGCGGCGACCTCGGCGGCGAACCTGCCGCGCCCAAGGCCAAGCCGAAGCGCAAGACCGCGCCGCAGACCGCCGCGCGCAAGCCCGCCTCGGAGGCCGCGCCGAAGCCGCACGCGCCCGCGCCTTCGCAGGCCGTGAAGACGCCGGCCGCGCCAGCGCCCGAAGCGGCCAAGCCAGTCGAGCAGCCGGCAGCGGCCGTCGCCGCGCCCGCGCCGGCCGACAAGACGCCGCTCGCGCCCGACGCCGCGACCCAGCCGAAGCCCGAAGCCGCGCCTGTCGCGCCGCCGCCGCAGCAGGCCGCCGTGCCGGCCTCCCCCGCGCCGGCCGACAAGCCGGCGCTTGCGCCAGCGGGCTCGCCGCAGGAGCCCTCCACGGCCAAGCCGACCGACATCGGCCCGCGCGTCCAGCCCGTCGCGCCGCAGGCCCGCGCGCCCGAGGCGGCGTCCCCCGTCGAGGCGAAGCCGGTCGAGCCTGCGGCCAAGCCCGCGGAAGCAAATCCGGAGAAGTCCGCGCAATAGCGCGCGCTCCCCTCCCCCTTGTGGAGAGGGAATCCGATCCGTACACCGACAAAAAAAGGGCGTCCCGAGGGACGCCCTTCTCGTTTCGGCAAACGCCAGTTACGCGGCCTTCGCCTCGACAACCTGCGGCTTGCCGCCGCCGATCGGAATCTGGCGCGGCTTCTGCGCCTCCGGGATCTCGCGCACGAGATCGACGTGCAGCAGGCCGTTCTCGACCCTGGCGCCCGTCGCCTGCACATGGTCGGCGAGCTGGAAGCGGCGCTCGAAGGCGCGGGCGGCGATGCCCTGATACAGAACCTCGTTCTTCGGCTCGCCTTCGACGACGGCCTTGGCGCCACGGATGGTCAGCGTGTTTTCACGCGCCTCGATGGTCAGTTCGTTGTCGGCGAAGCCCGCGACCGCGACGGTGATGCGATAGGCGTTCTCGCCGGTCCGCTCGATATTGTAGGGCGGGTAGGAGGTGGGCTCGGAGCCCGCGGCCTGGTCGAGCATCGAGAACAGGCGGTCGAAGCCGACGGTGGAACGATAAAGGGGGGAAAGATCGAATGTACGCATAAGCATATCCTCCAGTGAGCGACATGCGGCGAGCGCGCCGGATAAATCCGGCCACGAGGCGCCGGCGGGTTCGGCGCGTCCGGTTGGCCCGCGCCGGACCCTGATTTGGGCGCCCGTTTTCGGCGCGCAAGGGCGCGGCGGCAAAAATCCTTGGCGTCTTCCCCGGCGATCGGGCAATCTGGCCACAGGTCCGGACAACAGGACCGCCTTGGGAAAACGCACGAGAAGGAAGGGCCCCGCATGGCCGCTCAGCCGACGCCGAAAGGCGCGTGGAAGATAACCGCGCTCCTGTTTCTCTACATGGTCGTGAATTTCGCGGACAAGATCGTGGTCGGGCTCGCCGGCGTGCCGATCATGTCGGATCTGAAGCTGCAGCCCAGCCAGTTCGGCTTCCTGGGCTCCGCCTTCTTCTTCCTCTTCTCCATTTCCGCCATCGTCGTCGGCTTCATCGTCAACAAGGTCGAGACGCGCTGGGTGCTTCTCGTCCTCGGCGTGATCTGGGCCGTCGTGCAATTCCCGATGTTCTGGGAAGTGAGCTTCACCACCCTGCTCATCTGCCGAATCATCCTCGGCGCGGGCGAAGGCCCGGCCTTCTCGGTCGCCGCCCACGCCATCTACAAATGGTTCCCGGACGAGAAGCGCACGCTGCCGACCGCGATCCTGTCGCAGGGCTCGGCCTTCGGCGTCATTCTGGCGGTGCCCGCGCTCAACTGGGTGATCGTCAATCACTCCTGGCACCACGCCTTCGGCGCGCTCGGCGTCGTCGGCCTGATCTGGGTCGTCCTGTGGTTCATGATGGGCCGCGAGGGTCCGCTCGTCGGCCATGCGGCGGAGACGTCCGGTTCGAGCCAGACCTACCCCTATTCCCGCCTGCTGACGACGCCGACCTTCATCGGCGCGGTGCTCTCGACCTTCGGCGCCTATTGGGTGCTGTCGATCGGGCTCACCTGGTTCACGCCCTTCATCGTCAAGGGCCTTGGCTTCAGCCAGAAGGACGCGGGCCTCATCTCGATCCTGCCGTGGGTGTTCGGCGCCTGCGTCGTGCTCATCGCCGGCTGGATCTCGCAGCGCATGATGGCGCGCGGCGCCAACACGCGGAAGGCGCGCGGCATTCTCGGCGCCGCGCCCCTGGTCGTGGGCGGGCTGATCCTCATGGCCATGCCCTATGTGCAGGATCGCGGGTTGCTCATCGGCCTGCTGGTCGTCGGTTCGGGGCTCTGCGGCTCGATCTACGTCGTCTGCCCGCCCATGCTCGGCGAATTCACGCCGACGGGCCAGCGCGGCGCGGTCATCGCCATCTACGGCGGCCTCTACACGACCGCCGGCGTGCTCTCGGCGGCCATCATGGGCGGCGTGATCGAGAAGGCGGCGACCCCGATGGCCGGCTACCTGACGGGCTTCCAGCTCAATGGCGCCATCATGGTCCTCTCGGGCCTGATCGGGCTCGCGCTGCTGCGGCCGAACACGGAGCGCGCGCGGCTGGCCGCGTCGGCTGCGATCGTTCAGCCCAAGGCGGCATAGTGAATCGGAAGCTGCGCGGCCCTACCTCCCCTTTATGGGGAGGTCGCGCTGCGCAGCAGCGCGGGTGGGGTCCGAACGACCGCGCGCAATTTCGAAACGTAGCAGAGCGACCCCCACCCCACCCGGCTCGCTACGCTCGCCACCCTCCCCATAAAGGGGAGGGAGGTTCCCACCCGCCCGAGTCGAAATTTCCGACAAACCGCGCTAATCACATCGCGCATGGAACTGATCGGCACGCCTGACAATCCCGTGCCGCCCGGCGCGCTGGTTTCCGCCGTCGGCGCGGAGGACGGCGCGCTGTTGCGCATCGCGCGCTGGTCGCCCGGCCCGAAGTCGCTCGGCACGGTCTGCGTCTTCACCGGCCGCGGCGAATTCATCGAGAAATATTTCGAGACGATCGGCGAACTCGTCGAACGCGGCTTTTCCGTCGTCGCCATGGACTGGCGCGGCCAGGGGCTGTCGGCGCGCGAACTGCCCGACGCCAGCAAGGGCCACATCGACGATTTCGACATGTTCGAGCGCGACCTCGGGGCGCTGCGCAAGCAGGTGCTGCAATTCCTCTGCCCACAACCGTGGTTCGCGCTCGCCCATTCGATGGCGGGCGCCGTGCTGCTGTCGCAGGCCAATTCCGGACGCTCGCCGTTCGAGCGGCTCGTGCTCGTCTCGCCCATGATCGAGATCGCCGGCCGCGCGGGGCATGCGTCGACGCGCGTGGTCGTCGAGATCGCCGACGCCGTCGGCCTCGGCGCCTCCTTCGCGCCCGGCGTGTCGCGCCGCTCCAGCATGGCCGAGCCGTTCGAGGGCAACGACCTGACCTCCGACGCCGGCCGCTACGCGCGCAACGCCGCGCTCGTGGCCGCCGCGCCGCAACTGGCGGTCGCCGGCCCCACCATCGGCTGGATCAACGCGGCGCTGCGCATCTCGCGCAGGCTCTCCGATCCGGAATTCCCGCGCCGCACGGGAACGCCGGTCCTCATTCTCGTCGGCGCCGACGACCGCGTCGTCTCCACGCCCGCCATCGCGCGCTTCGCCAACCGCCTGAAGGCCGGCCGCATGATCCTGCTGCACGGCGCGCGCCACGAGATCCTGCAGGAGACCGACGCGATCCGCGAGCAGTTCTGGGCGGCCTTCGACGCCTTCATTCCCGGCGGGCGCGAGGAGGCCGCGGCGCTGCGCCGCGGCGCCGATCACGACGTCGTGCAGCGCATCTTCAATCCGCCCTGGTGGCGCCGCCTGTTCGGCGCGCGCCGCCGCGCCGCCTGAACCCGCACAATCAGAGAGCCATGATCGACACTATCTCGCTCGACCGCAAAGACCTTCGCGTCCTGCTGCTCGAAGGCATCAACGAAACCGCCGTCGACCTGTTCGCCGCCGCGGGCTTCGAGAAGGTCGAACGCCTGACCAAGGCGCTCGACGGCGAGGACCTGCGCAAGGCGCTCGCCGAAGCCCACGTCGTCGGCATCCGCTCGCGCACGAAGATCACCGCCGAAGTTCTGGCGGCGGCGCCGAAGCTCGTCACCATCGGCTGCTTCAGCGTCGGCACCAACCAGGTCGATCTCGCCGCCGCCCGCAAGCGCGGCGTTCCGGTGTTCAACGCGCCCTTCTCCAACACGCGCTCGGTCGCCGAACTCGTCATCGGCGAGATCGTCATGCTCCTGCGCAACATCTTCCCGAAGTCGAACGGCGCGCACGCGGGCCTCTGGGACAAGTCGGCCGAGGGCTCCTTCGAGGTGCGCGGCAAGACGCTCGGCATCGTCGGCTACGGCAATATCGGCAGCCAGCTCGCGGGCCTCGCCGAAGCCATGGGCATGCGCGTCGTCTTCTTCGACATGACCGACAAGCTGCGTCGCGGCAATGTCGAGCCGACCGACACGCTGGAGGAATTGCTTGGCCTTTCCGACGTCGTCTCGCTGCACGTGCCGGACACGCCGATGACGCGCAACATGATCCGCGCCGAGCAATTGCGCGCGATGAAGAAGGGCGCCTATCTCATCAACAATGCGCGCGGCACGGTCGTCGACATCGAGGCGCTGGCGGAAGCATTGAAGAGCGGCCATCTGCGCGGCGCGGCGATCGACGTCTTTCCGGTCGAGCCCGGCTCCAACAAGGAGAAATTCGTTTCGCCGTTGCAGGGCCTGCCCAACGTCATCCTCACGCCGCACATCGGCGGCTCGACCGAGGAAGCGCAGGAGCGCATCGGCTCGGAAGTCGCGCGAAAGCTCGCCGATTACGCCGAGACCGGCGCCACCTTCGGCGCGGTCGAATTCCCGCAGGTGCAATTGCCGCCGCATGTCGGCGGCACGCGCTTCGTCCACATCCACCGCAACGTTCCGGGCGTGTTGACGCGGCTCAACCAGATTTTCGCCGGCCGCAACCTCAACATCGCCGCGCAATATCTCCAGACCGACGCCGACATCGGCTATGTCGTGATCGACGCCGACGGCGCCAGCGCGGAACGCGCGCAGGTCTACGAGGAAATGGGCAAGATCGACGGCACGATCCGCACGCGGCTGCTGTAGCGGGAACCTTTCCACCGTCATTGCGAGCGAAGCGAAGCAATCCATCCGCCGGAGCTTGATCCAGGTTTGTGGATGGATTGCTTCGTCGCGGGCGCTCCTCGCAATGACGAAACCGGCTAATCCGTCGCTTTCCGCGTCTCCCCGATCGCGCGCACGATATTGCGGCTGTGCGCGCCCAGATGCCCCATCAACTCGTTCACCGCTCCGTCGACCTCAGCGCGCTGCTCCGGCGTGCGTGCAGAAACTTCCGCGATCATCTCGCTGCTGCCGCCCGACGCGCCGAAATCGTAGGACGGGTCGGACACGTATTTCGGCGGAAAGGCCGCCAGCAGCGCCGCGCTCAGCTTCTCGCCGAAATCGAAGGCTTCCTGCGTCACGACATCGCGCAAATAGCTGTCAGACCATTTCGGATAGACGCCGTCGCGCGCCGTCGCCTGCAACTCTTCGATCAGCGGGCTCTTGCCGCCGGCGGCCGTATCGCGGTGGATGAGCAGCGCCTCGTAGCGCTCGAAGGCGAGATGGCGGTTGGAGGCCAGGACGACCATAGCCGCCTTCGGCGCCTTCCAGCCGACGATGTCGGCAAGATTGGTCGCGATCATGCGGAAGGTCGAAACGCCCGGCAGCAGGCTCGCATGATAGGGCTGCGTGAGGTCCTGCACATAGTGCATCGCCATGCCGGCGAAGCGCCAGCCCCAGTAGGCGTGGTTCGTGCGGAAGGCGAGGCGCGAGAGCATGAAGAACTGCTGCGCGCGCAGGAAGGGATAGGTGCGGCCGACAAACGGCGCCGCGCGATAGATGAGCGAGGACTGGTGATAGAAGCCCATGTGGAAGGGCGCCTGCGTCGAAAAATCGAGCGCTGGATTGCCGAAGGGCAGCTTGCCGAATTTGTAGCGCTTGCCCCATTCGGACGGACTGTCTTCCCAGCAATTGATGTCGACGCCGAAATCCGGCTCGTCCGAACTGCTGGCGAGCGCGAGCAGCGCGGGAATCTTCTCGCCGGGTTCGAGCCGGCTGAAAGCGCATCATCGAAAACGCCGGTTCGCGCAAAGTGCTGACTTCGCCGAAACGCATGGCGCGCGAGACGTCCGGCGCAAGGCCGGGCAGCGCCTGCGCGAACAGCGCGAGCCGCACGTCCGGCGCAATGCGCATCGCCTCGGCGAAGGCCCTGCGCCGGCCCGCGGCGTCGCGTGCGGGATCGAGCGCGATAGGCGAGTTCGTCGGGGCGCGGCGGATAGTTCGCCACATTCGCGCGCGCCCAGGCCTCGACGCCGTCGAGCGCATTGGCGACGTCCTGTTCGCTGGCGCGCAGGAAGTCGTCGAAACTCTCCACGACCACATCGGGCGCGCCGTCGACCTCGGGCATCCCCTTGAAGGCCCAGTAGGTCAAGAGAGCGTGGTTGCTCCAGCTCCATGCGGGCGCAGGCGCAACGACGAGCGCCGCCAGTAGAGCGAACAGGGAAAGAATGCGCATCACGCCTTCACTTCCACCATCGCCTCGATCTCTACCGCTATGCCGCGCGGCAGGGCGAACATGCCGACGGCCGAGCGCGACGGGCGGCCCGCCTCGCCGAACACTTCGACGAACAGGTCCGTGCAGCCGTTGATGACTTCCGGCTGCTTGCCGAAATCCTGCATGCAGCGGACCATGCCCAGCACCTTCACGACTTCCGCCACATGGTCGAGCGAGCCCAGCGCCGCGCGCATGTTGGCGAGCAGCACGAGGCCGCACTGGCGCGCGGCGTTGTATCCTTCCTCGACCGACAGGTCCGCGCCGACGATTCCGCTGACGAACGTCCCGTCCGCCTTGTGCGGCCCCACGCCCGAGAGCAGCAGCAGATTGCCCGTGCGCTTGAAGGGAACGTAATTGCCCGCCGGCTGGGCGGGCGGCGGCAATATCAATCCGAGCCTCTGGATGTTCTGTTCGGCGCTCATCTCGTCCTCCGTTTCGCCTCAGGATCGACCAAGCGCGCGCCGAGGTCCAGCGCTTGTGACGCCGCCTCGGGGAAGCTAAGGAAACCGCAGGAGAGGAAACAATGTCCGACAAACCCGTGATCATCGCCGGCGGCGGCATCGGCGGGCTGGCGACCGCGCTCACCCTGCATCAGATCGGCGTCCCCTGCGTGGTCTACGAGGCGGCGCGCGAGATGAAACCGCTCGGCGTCGGCATCAACCTGCAGCCGAACGCCGTGCGCGAGCTCTACGATCTCGGCCTCGGCGCGGCCGAACTCGATCGCGTCGGCGTTCCGGCGAAGGAATGGGCGCTGGTCGGCCTCAACGGCCACGACATCTATGCCGAACCGCGCGGGCGCGACGCCGGCTACGACTGGCCGCAATACGCCGTGCATCGCGGCCTGTTCCACATGCTGCTGCACGACACGTTCGTGGCGCGCGCAGGCGCCGACGCCGTGAAGCTCGGCGCGCGCGTGACGGGCTACGAGAAGACGACCGGCGGCGTGACGGCGAGGATCGAACATGCCGACGGCTCGACCGGCGAGGCGAAAGGCGCGCTGCTGATCGGCGCCGACGGCATCCATTCCGCCATCCGCGCGCAGATGCATCCCGACCAGCCGCCGATCCATTGGGGCGGCGCGCTGATGTGGCGCGGCGTGACGATGGCGAAACCGATCCGCACCGGCTCGTCCTTCGTCGGCCTCGGCACGCATCGCCATCGCATGGTCATCTACCCGATCTCGCATCCCGATCCGCACGACCGGGACTGGCCATGATCAACTGGATCGCGGAGATCACGCTCGACGCTTCGCAGGGGTGGCGGGAGACGGGCTGGTTCCGGCAGGCCGAGATCAAGGATTTCATCCATCATTTCGAGGGCTGGACCTACGACTGGCTCGACGTGCCCGCGCTCCTGCGCGGCGCGGAAGTCGCTTACGAAAACCCGATGATCGACCGCGATCCCGTCTCCACCTGGCGCGACGGCCCGGTCGCGTTGATGGGCGACGCCGCGCACGCCATGTATCCCACCGGCTCCAACGGCGCGAGCCAGGCGATCGTCGACGCGCGCACGCTCGGCGCCTGCATGGTCGACCACGGCGCGAGCGAGGCGGCGCTCGCGGCTTATGATGAAAGACTTTGCGGCCCGATCTCTCAGGTCATCCTGCGCAATCGCGGCGCCGGCCCCTTCGGCCTGCTGAACATGGTGGACGAGCGCTGCGGCGGCGTCTTCGACAAGATCGACGATGTGATCTCGGCCAAGGAGCGCGCCGAGTTCATGGCCGGCTACAAGGCCGCCGCCGGCTTCGCCATCGAGACGCTGAACAAGGCGCCCCGCACGATCGCCGAAGGCGCGCGCGCGAAGATCGCGCAGCCGGCGTAGCGCACGGGGACGAGGCGGCCCTTTCGCCGCCAAGGGGGAATGTCATCCCGGCCGCAGCGAAGCGGAGCGCCGGAATCCAGACGCCAGCCTGCGCGCTGGATCCCGGATCGACGGCTACGCCGCCGTCCGGGATGACATTGCTGACGACCCCCTCACGGTCCCGGCACGCCCACACGTATCCGCTGCGAAAAATCCGGCGCGTCGTTCGCCGCCTTCGCGCGCTCCGCGATGTGCGAGGCCTGGCGCAGCTCCGCGAGCGAGACCTTCTTCGTCAGCGCGTCGTTGTCGTAGAGATAGTCCGGCAGGTAGCCGTTGACGACGAGCCGCCAGTCGAGCGGCACGGGCTTGCCGATCGCCTTGACGAGGCCGGCGACGGTCGTCGTGCAATTGGTCGTCAGAGAATTGTAGAACTGCGGCGCGGCGGCGAGCGCATTGGCGTCGCGCACGTATTGCAGCAGCAGCGCGCGCATCGTTTCGGGATAGACGTCGAGACGATAGAGCTGCACGTCCTCGCCGCGCACGTTGGAGCGCACGCGCACCACGTCGCGCTCGCTCGCCGCGACGATGACGAGCGGGCTGGTCTTGAAGAGATCGGCGAGCGGCGAGAATTCGCCGCCTTTCCTGCGCTTCACCTCGATCGACCAGGCGATCTGCCCGCCGTCCTCGAAACCGAAGCTCACGATGACATGCGCCATCTCCGGCCCCGCCCAATAGGAGAGGAACAGATCGAGCGTGCGCAATTCCTTCAGGTTGTAGGCGCGCGTCGTCCAGTTTTCCGTGAAGTCCGTGTCGCTGCGCCAGTCGAAATCGCGGACGTCGGTCAGGACGAGCGCGTCGCCGTCGAGCCGGCCTGTCGTCTGCCGCGCGACGTCGGGCGCGAAATTCGCGGAGGCCGGCGGCGCGATCGTGCTCCACCACAGGAGCGTGGCGGCGAACACGGCGGCGAAAAGCGCGAGCAGCCGCCAGCGCCGATGAAAGAGCAGGAAGAAGGCGGCGCCCAACGCCAGCGACACGAGGGCGACGGCAAGCGTGATGCGCAAGAAATCCGGCGCCGGCCCGCGGAACCAGACGGCTAATGCTGACCATGCGCCGGCAGGCGCCAGAACGCCGACGACGAGAAGCAGCCGACCGAGCGTCGCCAGCACAATCAGCCCTGCAACAACTTCATGGCTGCTTCGTGCGCGCGCGAATCGCCCGCCGCGAGGATCGAGCCGCCATTGGAAGCGTCGCCGCCGTCCCATGTCGTGACGATTCCGCCCGCGCCTTCGATGATCGGGATCAGCGCGACTATGTCATAGGCGTTGAGCCCGTCCTCGATCACGAGATCGACATGGCCCGCGGCGAGCGCGCAATAGGCGTAGCAATCGCCGCCATAGCGCGGGATTTCGCGCGCGACTTTCGACCCGTTCGTAGGCCGCGCGCTTCTCCGGCGTGAACAGGCGCGGCGACGTCGTCATCACGGTGGCTTCGGAAACGTCGGCACACGGGCGCGTGCGCAGCTTGCGCCGCTCCTGTCCCTGCCCGCGATGCGCCGGCCCGGTCCAGAACGACGCCTGCCCGTCGCCGAAAAAGCGCTCCCGCGTGAAGGGCTGGCTCATCATGCCGTAGCAGGGCTGGCCATTGTGCTTGAGGCCGATCAGCGTGCCCCACATCGGCAGGCCCGAGATGAAGCTCTTGGTGCCGTCGATGGGATCGAGCACCCAGACATACGGCGCCTCTTCCCGTTTCGACCCGAATTCCTCGCCGATGATTCCGTGACCGGGAAATTGCGCCTCGATCAGTCTCCGCATGGCGACTTCGGCTGCGTGATCGGCCTCGGTCACCGGATCGAAGGCGCCGGCGCCCGCCTTGTTCTGCGCGCCGAGCGCGGAGCGGAAGAAGGGCAGCGTCGCCTCCCCCGCGGCGTCCGCAAGACGCGCCACGAAAGCCTCGAAATCGACCGCGTTCATGCCCGCCTCTTCTCTTGCGCCCATTCGCGCCGCGCAGCCCGGCCAGACCGGCCGCAAACTTGCGCGGGCGCTGCGCCGTGATACCACCATTTGCGGCGCCGCCCCCCGATCGGGCGCAAGAATGCGCCGGCCGGGACGGAAAGAACGCCAATGTCACTCTCTTCGGGCGAAGCCGCGCCCGCAAAGCGCGACCGCGCTGTCTCGGGCGGCGCTGTCGTCGTCGCCGCGCTGGTCGGCATTTACATGCTGAGCCAGTTCTTCCGCAATGCGCTCGGCGTCATCGGACCGGACCTCGCCAGGGCCTTCGATCTCGACGCCGCGCGGCTCGGCTTCCTGTCGTCCATCTTCTTCCTGTCCTTCGCGCTGGCGCAGATACCGCTCGGCATGGCCATCGACCGCTGGGGCCCGCGCCCGGCGATGCTGGTCACCGCCGCCCTGATGATCGGCTCGACGATCCTGTTCGCCCTTGCGCGCGACTACACGGAGCTGGCGCTGGCGCGCATGTTGATGGGGCTGGGCTGCTGCTCCTTCCTCATGGCGCCGCTCGCCCTCTACGCCGAGCGCTTTCCGCCCGAGAAATTCTCGACCATCACCGGCATCCACATCGGCGGCGGCTCTTTCGGCATGTTGGCGGCCACGGCCCCGCTCGCCTGGCTCGCCGGCTCGGTCGGCTGGCGCAATTCGTTTCTCACCGCCGCCGCGATCGCCGCGATCATGGCGACCTGCGTCTTCCTGTTCGCGCGCGAGACGCCCGAAACAGCGGCGCGCCGCCACGGCCGGTCCGAATCGTTGCGCCAGGCCGCCGCCGGCGTCGTCGCGGCCACGCGCATTCCCGGCTTCTGGCGCATGTTCTTCGTGCAGGCGGCGACCTATTCCGCCTTCGCTTCCATCATCGGCCTGTGGATCGGACCCTGGCTGGCGCAGGTCTACGGCCTGCCGCTCGAGGCGCGCGGCCGCATGACGCTGATTCTCGCCGGCGCGCAGATCGCCGGCCTGTTCTTCTGGGGGGCTTCGGACCGCTGGTTCGCGAGCTACCGAATCCCTGCGCTGATCGGCATCCTGCTCGCGCTGGCGACCCTTGCCGCAGGCGGCCTGTTCGACCTGCCGGCCGGCGCCCTGCCCGTCTTCATGGCGGCCTTCGGCTTCTTCTTCGGCATCACGCCGGTGCTCACCGCCCAGGGCAAGGCGCTGTTCCCGCGCGAGCTCACCGGGCGCGGCATGACGCTCATCAATTCCGGCGTGATCGGCGGCGCCTTCGCCCAGCAGGCCTTCACCGGGTTTGTCATCGAAGCCTTCGGCTCGAAGATCGTCGAGGGCGTGCGCATCTATCCGCCGCAGGCTTTCCGGCTGGTGTTCGGCCTGCTGGCGCTGCAACTGGCGGTCGCCTGCTTCTTCTACCGCCGCGCGCCCGACCTGCATCCCGAGCGCGATTGATCCAGATCAATCTGCGTCGCCCTGACGCAGGCTGAACACATGCGAAAATCTTGATATTGCGCCTGCGAAGGAGGATATTCCGCTCATGCCCTCTTTGGGCGTTTCCTCCCAAGACTTGGCCGCCTGGCTTCCGCCGGCGGCCTCTTTATTTTCGGGATGGCATTTTCGGGATGGTCCGCGGCTATTCCGCCGCCGCCCGCCAGCCGGCGAGCCCGTCGGCGCTCTCCGACAGCGCCTGCGCCATCGCGGTCAGGTCCTCGGCCAATTGCCGGAAACGCGGGCCTTTCTCGAAGGTCGCCTCGTTCATGTAGACGGCCCGGTTGATCTCGACCTGCAGCGCATGGACGTGCGAGGCCGGATGGCCGTAATGCTCGGTGATGAAGCCTCCGGCATAGGGCTTGTTGCGCTGGACCAGATAGCCGCGCGCCCGCAGATGCGCCTCCGCCGCCGCCGTCAGTTCGGGATCGCAGCTCGTGCCGAACCGGTCGCCGAGCACGATGTCGGCCTTCGCCCCGTTCGGCCCGGCGACGCCGGCCACATGCGAGGGCATGGAATGGCAATCGACGAGCACCGCCACGCCGAACCCCTTGAGCGCGCGCTGCGTCAGCCGGCGCAACGCGGCATGATAGGGGCGGTAGCCCGCCTCGATGCGGTGCAGCGCCTCGGCGACCGGCATCCGGCGGGCGTAGATTTCCTGCGATTCGGCGACGAGCCGCGCGATCGTGCCCAGCCCCGCCGCCACCCGCAGCGAGCGCGTGTTGACGTGGCCGGGCAGCTTGCCCTCGAACATGCGGGGATCGAGCTCGAAGGGCTCGCGGTTGACGTCGAGATAGGCGCGCGGGAACAGCGCCCGCGCCATCGGCGCGCCGAGCGCCACGGCGCCGGCGAACAGTTCGTCGACATAGGCGTCCTCGGATCGCCGCAGCGTGGCGGCGTCGAGCCGGGAACTGGCCAGGAATCGGCGGGGATAGACCGCGCCCGAATGCGGCGAGGACAGGACGAGCGCGCTGGCCGCGCCGACCGGCTCGACGATTTCGACGGGCGTTGCGAGCTCCGGCTCCAGCGGGGCCGTTTCGCCCGTTTCCCCTGAAATGATCGTCCGGACGCCCGCCACGTATCCTCCGCGCCTGCTTCGGGAAGGACAATGTGCCAGCGGCCGCGCCGCCTGTCCACGCGCAGGAATGCAATCGAAAGAGGCGTTTGGTTTGTCTTTCGATGTGCGGTTTCACTCGTTTTTTACACAATTTGGGCTCTATGAATCCCACGCAACGAGGACGAGATGACCGACACGCCCGTCAATCCCATGAAAATCCTGCTCGCCGAAGACGACAACGACATGCGCCGCTTTCTCGTGAAGGCGCTGCAGAACGCCGGCTACGACGTCATTTCCTTCGACAACGGCCTGTCCGCTTACAACAGGTTGCGCGAAGAGCCTTTCGAGCTGCTGCTGACCGACATCGTCATGCCGGAAATGGACGGCATCGAGCTCGCACGCCGCGCCACCGAGCTCGACCCGGACATCAAGGTCATGTTCATCACCGGCTTCGCCGCCGTGGCGCTGAACCCGGACAACAACGCGCCCAAGCAGGCCAAGATTCTCTCAAAGCCGTTCCACCTGCGCGACCTCGTCACCGAGGTGCAGCGGCTTCTGGCGGCGTGACCCGCAATTTCGCCGGAGCGGCTTGCGCGGGGCGGCGCAAGCCATTATACCCCGGCTCACTTTTGCCGGCCCCGGCCGGCTCTAGGGCGCGTAGCTCAGCGGGAGAGCACTACGTTGACATCGTAGGGGTCACAGGTTCAATCCCTGTCGCGCCCACCATTCTCTGACAATCCGGAAAGTTTCTGGAATTCCGCAAAGCGCCTTCGGGCGCTTTTTGTTTTTCGCGTCCCGGGGCTAGGCTTGCCCGACACGGAGGACGCCATGGCCGCCTATCTCATCTTCGACGTCGAAATCCGCGACATGGCCCGCTACCAGCAATTCATGGCGGGCGTGAAGCCGGCGCTGGAGGCGGCCGGCGCGCGCTACCTCGCCCGCGGCGGCCAGCACAAGGTCTACGAGGGCGACTGGTCGCCGCGCCGTCTCGTCGTCATCGAATTCCCTTCCGCCGAGACGGCGGACGCCTTCTACAACGGCCCGGTCTACCAGGGCCTCAAGCAGATCCGCGACGAATGCTCGTCCGCCCGGCTCGTGATGGTCGAGGGCGTGTGACAGCCATGCGTTGCGCGAATTGATTCTGCCTTCCCGAGGTAGCATTCTAGCTGCTTCAGAATCTCGGGAGACGGAAATGGCGGGCGGAAACGGCGCGGGCGGACCAACGGCGAAGCGGAAGCTCCGCTCGCAGCTCTGGTTCGACAATCCCGACAATCCCGGCATGACCGCGCTCTACATCGAGCGCTACCTCAATTTCGGCCTGACGCGCGGCGAGCTGCAATCGGGCAAGCCGATCATCGGCATCGCCCAGACAGGCTCCGACCTCTCGCCCTGCAACCGCCACCACCTCGACCTCGCCAAGCGCGTGCGCGACGGCATCGTGGCGGCCGGCGGCATCGCCTTCGAATTTCCGGTGCATCCGATTCAGGAGACCGGCAAGCGCCCGACCGCCACCCTCGACCGCAACCTCGCCTATCTCGGCCTCGTCGAACTGCTCTACGGCTATCCGCTCGACGGCGTCGTGCTGACCACCGGCTGCGACAAGACCACGCCCGCCTGCATCATGGCGGCGGCCACCGTGAACATTCCGGCCATCGTGCTGTCGGGCGGGCCGATGCTCAACGGCTGGTGGCGCGGCGAGCGCGCCGGCTCCGGCACCGTCGCCTGGAAGGCGCGCGAGGAACATGCGGCCGGCCGCATGACCGAAGTCGAATTCATGGACGCCGTCACCTCCTCGGCGCCCTCGGTCGGCCATTGCAACACCATGGGCACGGCCTCGACCATGAATGCGCTCGCCGAAGCGCTCGGCATGAGCCTGCCCGGCTGCGCCGCCATCCCCGCGCCCTATCGCGAACGCGGCCAGATCGCCTACGAGACCGGCAAGCGCGCCGTCGAGATCGTGTGGGAGGACCTGAAGCCCTCCGACATCATCACGCGCAAGGCGCTGGAAAACGTCATCGTCGCCAACAGCGCCATCGGCGGTTCGACCAACGCGCCGATCCACATCAACGCCATCGCGCGCCATGTCGGCGTCGAACTCGACATCGCGGACTGGGAGAAGGTCGGCCACAAGGTGCCGCTGCTGGTCAACATGCAGCCGGCGGGCTTCTATCTCGGCGAGGAATATTACCGCGCCGGCGGCCTGCCCGCCGTCATCAACGAACTGATGAAGCGCAAGCTGATCCACGAGGACGCGCTGACCATCAACGGCCGCACGATGGGCGACAATTGCCGCGGCCACGAGGTGACGGACAAGGACGTCATCAAGCCGATCGACAGACCGATGATGGAAGACGCCGGCTTCATCATCCTGCACGGCAATCTCTTCGACTCGGCCGTGATGAAGACCTCGGTCATCTCCAAGGAATTCCGCGACCGCTATCTCTCCAACCCCAAGGACCCGGAAGCCTTCGAGGGCCGCGCCATCGTGTTCGAGGGGCCGGAGGACTATCACCACCGCATCGACGATCCCGCGCTGAAGATCGACGAGCATTGCCTGCTGTTCATTCGCGGCACGGGCCCGATCGGCTATCCCGGCGGCGCGGAAGTGGTGAACATGCAGCCGCCCGCCGCTCTCATCAAACGCGGCGTCACCTCGCTGCCCTGCATCGGCGACGGCCGCCAGTCCGGCACATCCGGTTCGCCCTCGATCCTCAACGCGGCGCCGGAAGCGGCCGTCGGCGGCGGGCTCGCGTTGCTGCGCACCGAGGACATCGTGCGCATCGACCTGAAGAAGCGCACGGCCAACATCCTCATTCCGGACGCCGAACTCGCGCAGCGCCGCGCCGATCTGCAGAAACGCGGCGGCTTCCCCTATCCGAAGAGCCAGACGCCCTGGCAGGAAATCCAGCGCTCGATGGTCGCGCAATTCGACGAGGGCATGGTTTTGAAACCCGCGGTCGAATTCAAGGACGTGGCGCATGTGTCGCCCGTGCCGCGGGACAATCACTAGCGATCCATTCTGGCCGTCATTGCGAGGAGCGAAGCGACGCGGCAATCCATCCCTCCATCTATGTCTTGATCCGGGGATGGATTGCTTCGCTCCGCTCGCAATGACGGGTAAGCGAAGTCAGACGCATGCCCAATACATCAGCTCCCATCGGTCCGCCCGTCGACGCGACGCCCGCGCCACGTCCCGAACGCCGCGTCTTCGACGGCGCGCACATCCGCCTCGAGCCGCTGGCGACGGCGCACGCGCGCGATCTCTATGAAGCCACGCACGGCGAGGATCGCGAGGACATCTGGCGCTATCTCTTCACCGGCCCCTACCCCGATTTCGCGAGCTTCCAGAACTGGGTCGCCAACGCAGCGCAACTGGCCGATCCCCTGGCCTGGGCGGTCATCGACACAGTCCGGCAAGGCGGTCGGCGCGCTCACCCTCATGCGCATCGATCCGCCCAATCGCGTCGTCGAGGTCGGCGGCATAACCTATGGAACGCCGCTCCAGCGCACCACGGGCTCCACGGAGGCGATCTATCTGCTGGCGCGCTACATTTTCGAGCTCGGCTACCGTCGCTTCGAATGGAAGTGCAACGACCTCAACGCGCCGTCGAAACATGCGGCGCTGCGGCTCGGCTTTGCCTACGAAGGCCTGTTCCGCCAGCACATGATCGTGAAGGGCCGCAATCGCGACACGGCCTGGTTCGCCATGCTCGACGGCGACTGGCCGACGCGGCGCGCGGCGTTCGAGACCTGGCTCGCGCCCGGCAATTTCGACGCGCATGGACAGCAGCGCACGAGCCTCGGGGAACTCATGGGCGCCGGAGGCCTGTGATGATCCTCAGGCGCGCGAACGAGGACGATTGCGAGGCGCTGGCCGCCTTGCAGCGCGCGGCTTACGAGGAGAACGCCAGGCTGCTCGGCGCGACGCCGCTTCCCCTGCAGGCCGACTACGCGCGGATCCTGCGCGACATGGAAGTCTGGCTCGCAGGAAGCCGCACCGATCCCGACGGCGCGCTGGCGCTCGAATTCCGCGACGACGACATGCTGATCTGGAGCGTGGCGACACATCCCCGCGCGCGCGGAACCGGCGTCGGCCGCGGGCTTCTGGCGCTCGCCGAAAAACGCGCGCGCGACGAGAGGCGGACGAAGATCCGTCTCTACACGGCCAGCGTCTATCTCTCGAACATCGACTGGTACGCGCGCCACGGCTTCGTCGAGGAATCGCGCGAGACGCTGCCCGACCGCGTCGTCGTCCACATGCTCAAGACAATCGAACAGGGAGTTTGAAATGACCGGCAGGCTGAAGGGCAAGATCGCGTTTCTGACGGCGGCGGGCGCCGGCATCGGTCAGGCGACCGCGCAGGCCTTTCTCGAACAGGGCGCGCGTGTGATCGCCACCGATCTGAACGAGGCGAGCCTGAGCGTTCTCGAGGGCGCCGATTGCCGCAAGCTCGACGTGCTCTCGACCGACGCCGTCGAGGCGATGGCGCAAGATATTCAGAAAGATATCGGCGGCGTCGACATCCTCTTCAATTGCGCGGGCTACGTGCATCACGGCGCGGCGCTGACCACGAGCGACGACGACTGGGACTTCTCGTTCAATCTCAACGTCAAGTCGATGCATCGCACGATCCGCGCCTTCCTGCCGGGCATGATCGCGCGCGGCGGCGGCTCGATCGTCAATATTTCCTCGATCGCCTCGTCGGTGCGCGGCCTGCCGAACCGTTACGTCTACGGCGCGTCGAAAGCGGCCGTCATCGGCCTGACCAAGGCGGTCGCTGCCGACTACATCGGCAAGAACATCCGCTGCAACGCCATCGGACCGGGCACGGTGCAGAGCCCCTCGCTCGACCAGCGCATCAAGGCGCTGGCGGCGGCCAACGGCATCACCGAGGCCGCGGCGCGCGAAAGTTTCGTCGCGCGCCAGCCGATGGGACGTCTCGGCAACGGCGCGCGAGATAGCCGACATCGCCGTCTATCTCGCGTCCGACGAATCCGCCTTCACGACCGGGCAGATGTACATGGTCGACGGCGGCATGACGATTTGAGGAAGCGGTAGCGTGAGGCGGACTCCCCTCCCCCTTGTGGGGAGGGGCAGGGGGAGGGGGTCGGGAAACCTTGCGAGCAGATATGGAAAAGCAAATGCGCTTGCCTCGCGGGGTTTCCCGACCCCCCACCCTAACCCTCCCCCACAAGGGGGGAGGGAAACGCACGTCAGCGCGACACCAGCTCCACGCGCACCGGGGCGACGCCTGCGCCCTTCATGCCGAGAACGCCGGCGGCGCCCGTCGACACGTCGACGATGCGGCCGCGCACGAACGGGCCGCGGTCGTTGACCGTCACCACGACGGAACGATGGTTGTGCAGGTTGGTCACGCGGATCTTCGAACCGAACGGCAGCGAGCGATGCGCGGCGGTCAGGTGGCCCACACGGCCGCCGCTGGCGGTGCGGCCGCCGCCGCCGTAGTAGGACGCCTTGCCGGTCCACGAGGCTTCGGCAGCGCCGGCGGCGAATATGGTCATACCAAGAATAAGTACAGTCTTCTTCAACAGATAATCCTCACATGTCTGGTTTTCCCAGCCGGTGGGCGCCTGTTGGAGGATGGATGCGGACAGAATGGGGCGAGACGCGTCGCATTTTCGTCGAATAGAGGTCAAAGGCCGTCGCGGCCAATAGCCTCATCTCGCAATTGCGTAATCTTTACAAAATCTTCAAAGCGGCGGAAAGACCCGTTGCAGATTTACAACAAGACACCAGAAACAGGGGAAACGCCATGAAAGTGCTCGTCACCGGCGCGGCCGGCATGATCGGCCGCAAGTTCTGCCTGCGGCTCGCCCGCGACGGCGCCGTCGGCGGCAGGCCGGTCACGGCCCTGCACATGGTGGACGTGGTTGCGGCCGGCGATCTGCCGGGCGCGGCCTTCAAGGTCGTCAGCGAAGCCGGCAATATCGCCGACCGCGCGCTCGCGCCGCGCATGGTCGCCGACCGCCCGGACCTGATCGTGCATCTGGCGGCCATCGTCTCCGGCGAGGCCGAAGTCGATTTCGACAAGGGTTACGCCGTCAATCTCGACGGCACACGCCACCTGTTCGACGCCATCCGCGCCGAGAGCATTCTTTCAGGCGGCGCATACAGGCCGCGCGTCGTCTTCTCCTCGTCGATCGCGGTGTTCGGCGCGCCCTTCCCCGAATTCGATCCCCGACGACTTCCACCTGACGCCGCTGACGAGCTACGGCGCGCAGAAAGCCTGCGGCGAATTCCTGCTCGCCGATTTCACGCGCAAGGGCTTCTTCGACGGCGTCGGCCTGCGCTTCCCCACCATCTGCGTGCGGCCGGGCAAGCCCAACGCGGCGGCCTCGGGCTTCTTCTCCAACATCATCCGCGAGCCGCTGGTCGGGCAGAAGGCGGTCCTGCCCGTGGCGGAAACCGTGCGCCACACGCACGCCACGCCGCGCGCGGCGGTGAACTTCATCCTGCACGCCGCGACCATCGACGGCCAGAAGATCGGTCCGCGCCGCAATCTCTCCATGCCGGGCGTCTGCGTGACGGTCGGCGAGCAGATCGAGGCCTTGCGCAAGGTCGCGGGCGCGACCGCCGTGTCGCTCATCGAGCGCAAGCCCGACGAAGCGATCATGAAGATCGTGTCCGGCTGGCCGGAGCGCTTCGAGGCGTCGCGCGCGAGAGAACTGGGATTCGTCGCCGAAACGTCCTTCGAGGACATTGTTCGCGCGCATATCGCGGACGAACTTGGCGGCAAGGTGGGGGCGTGAGGCTACTCCCTCCCCGCAGGTACGAAGTCGGCTGTTGCCGACTTCGACCAGATACGGGGAGGGTGGCGCGCGAAGCGCGACGGGTGGGGCGCGACGGTCGTTTTCGCCTCCGCGCCGCGCCGAACCCCACCCGCGATGCTGCGCATCGCGACCTCCCCGCGAGCGGGGAGGTAAGGCGCCGCCCCTCACATCTTGCGGAAGCCGAGCTTCTTGCCGCCTTCCTTCGAATCCTTCTGCCAGGACTGGTCGGACGTATATTCGAAATTGGCGTGATGGCCTTTTCGCGCGCGCAGGATCAGGCGGCCGCTCGCGTAGGACCAGCCGGTCGGATCGAAGACGGCGATGCCGTTGTCGCGGCAGGCCGGCGCAAGTTGCGCCCTGCCGCCGGGCTGCAGCGTCAGCATGCAGCCCGTGTCCTTGTTGCCTTCGCGCAGCACGGAATAGCGGCCGGGAATTTCGCCGGCCGGCACGGCCGGCCCGCGCGACACGTTCGCGGGCTGCGTCTCGCGTTGCTGCTGCGCCTTGCGCGGCTCGTTGGCGGCGACGAGCGCGTAATACTCGCCCTTGGCGCCTTTCGCGGCGAGTTCGCCATTATCGGGCGCGAACGCCAGCACCGAGGCGCCGCCCTGGTCGGTGAGTTCGAGCCGGTCCGGCGCCGGCAGCTTCCAGCCCGCGACCTTGGCGACGCCCGGCATCGCGTGGCGGCAGCCCGGCGGCATGCCCACCGCGCGCGTCTGCCCGCGCGTCTCGGCCCGCAACTGGATCGTGCATTCGCGTCCGGCGCCCTGGCTCAGGCGCCACAGGCCCGCCGCGCCCTGCTCGCTTTTCGCGTCGAGCGCGAAAGCCGGCGAGGCCGCCATGATTGCAATCGCCAGCAACGCCTTGCGCGGCGCCGGCGTCAACCGGAATTCGGCCGTCATGTCGCAACCCTCCCTAGACTGCGTCCTTCAGGACGCGCGCCGTGTGGCCGGCCACGGCGTTTCGGCGACGGGCGTCAAGGGCCCGCGACCGCCAATGAATGATCTCAAATTGTCGACGACGAGTTGTCCCATCGCGTCGCGCGTATGTTTCGTGCCTGATCCGACATGCGGGAGCAAGACCACGTGCTCCATTTCGATCAATTCCTTCGGCACATTTGGCTCGTCAGCGTAAACGTCGAGCCCCGCCGTGAGGATCTTGCGCTCGCGCAACGCGGCGATCAGCGCGTCCTGGTCGCAGACCGAGCCGCGCGCGACATTGATGAAAATGCCCTGCGGCCCCAGCGCCTCGAGAACTTCGCCATTGACGATATGCCGCGTTTCCGGCCCGCCCGGCGTGATCGCCACGAGAATGTCGCAGGCGCGCGCCATGCCGGCGAGCGTCGGGAAATACAGATAGGGCGCATCGTCCTGCGCGCGCCGGCCGTGGTAGACCACCTTCATGCCGAAGGCCTCGGCGCGCCGCGCGATGGTGCGTCCGATTCGCCCGAGGCCGAGAATGCCGAGCGTGCGGCCGCGCAGCGAGGCGGTCAGCGGAAACGGCGCCTTGGTCCAGCGCCCTTCGCGCACGTAGCGGTCGGCCTGCGGCAATTGCCGCGCCGCGCAGAGCATCAGGCCGAATGTCGTGTCGGCGACCTCGTCGTTCAGCACGTCCGGCGTGTTGGTGACGACAATGCCGTGCTTGCCGGCCCAGCCGGCGTCGACGTCGTCATAGCCGACGCCGAACGACGACACGATCTCCAGCTTCGGAAAGCGGCCCATGAGGTCGGCGCCGACCTTGCCGTCGCCGCCCCGCGTGGCGATGCCGCGAATGCGCGGCGCGATCTCGGCCAGCGCCTTCTCCCGGTCGGGGGCCTCCCACAATTTGTGCAGGCGGGAACAGGCGGCGATCCCCTCCACCACCAGCGGCGGCATCGGGTTGAACATCAGGGTTTCAAAGTCGGACACGTCCCCTCCGCGCTCGCCTGCCCAAACTGGACCTTGGTACGAACTGCGCATTTGCATGCTTGCATTTTACTGCGCCGACTGCATCATGCGCGAGCGATCGGGCAGCGGCAAGCAGCCGATCATACAGGCGCGCAAAGACGCCGGGGAGGATGTTCAGTATGGCGTCTGTCGAAATTCGCGACGTCCGCAAGGCCTACGGATCGACGGCCGTCATTCACGGCGTCGACGTGGACATCAAGGACGGCGAATTCGTCGTTCTGGTCGGGCCGTCCGGCTGCGGCAAGTCCACGCTGCTGCGCATGATCGCGGGCCTCGAGAACATCACGGGCGGCCAGATCCTGATCGGCGGGCGCGTCGTCAACGACGTGCCGCCGAAGGAGCGCGACATAGCCATGGTCTTCCAGAACTATGCGCTCTATCCGCACATGACCGTCTACGACAACATGGGCTTCTCGCTGAAGCTGCGGAAGGCCGACAAGGCCGAGATCGAGAAGCGCGTGGCCAAGGCCGCCGACATTCTCGGTCTGAAGCCACTGCTCGACCGCTATCCCCGGCAATTGTCCGGCGGCCAGCGCCAGCGCGTCGCCATGGGCCGCGCCATCGTGCGCGATCCGCAGGTCTTCCTGTTCGACGAGCCGCTCTCCAATCTCGACGCCAAGCTGCGCGTGGCGATGCGCACCGAGATCAAGGAACTGCACCAGCGCCTGAAGACGACGACCGTCTACGTGACGCACGACCAGATCGAGGCCATGACCATGGCCGACAAGATCGTCGTCATGCACGACGGCATCGTCGAGCAGATCGGCGCGCCGCTCGATCTCTACGACCGCCCCGGCAACATGTTCGTGGCCGGCTTCATCGGCTCGCCGGCGATGAATTTCATCCGCGGCAAGCTCGGCTCCAACGGCTCGGGCTCCGTCTTCACGTCGGAGACGGGTCTTGCCCTGCCGGTCGCCAATGCGCCGGCGGCCAGCGACGGCAAGCCCGTCGTGCTCGGCGTGCGGCCCGAACATCTCTCCGCCGTCGGCGAGGGCGCTGCGGTCAATGTCGTCGTCGTCGAGCCCATGGGCTCGGAAACGCAGGTCGTCGCCCGCTCGGGCGCGCAGGAGCTGATCTGCCTGTTCCGCGACCGCGTGATGCCGAACCCCGGCGAAACCATCCGGATCGCCTGCGATCCAAAACTCGTCCACCTGTTCGACCCGGACAGCGGCAAGACGCTCGCAGCCTGAACGGCGCGCGCCAATATCAACGGAGGGAACACCATGACCCGGATTACGCGTCGTTCGATTCTTCAGGGCGCGGCCGCGACCGGCCTCGCCGGCGGCACGCTGCTCGACATGGCTCGCGCCTTCGCGCAGGAAAGCCCGTGGAAGCCGGAAGCCGGCGCCTCGCTCAACGTGCTGCGCTGGAAGCGCTTCGTCCAGGCCGAGGACGACGCCTTCATGAAGATGGTCGACGCCTTCTCCAAGGCGATGAACGTCAAGGTCAACATTTCCAACGAGAGCTTCGACGACATCCAGCCGAAGGCCTCGGTCGCCGCCAACACCGGCACCGGCCCGGACCTCATCTGGTCGCTGCATTCCACGCCGCAGCTCTTCCCCGAGAAGTGCCTGCCGATGGCCGACGTCGCCGACTATCTCGGCAAGAAATACGGCGGCTGGTTCCCGGCGGCCGAGGCCTATGGCAAGTCCGCCGGCAAGTGGGTGGCGATCCCGGTCGCGGTCAACGGCGGCTACATCAACTACCGCATTTCCTCGATCAACAAGGCGGGCTTCAAGGAAGTGCCGAAGGACATGGCGGGCTTCCTCGAACTCTCCAAGGCCCTGAAGAAGAACAACACGCCGTCGGGCTTTGCGCTCGGCCACGCGTCCGGCGACGCCAACGCATGGGTGCACTGGCTGTTGTGGAGCCACAACGCATGGCTCGTCGACAAGGACGACAAGATCATCATCAACTCGCCCGAAACGGCCAAGGCGCTCGAATATTGCAAGGCGCTGTCGGACACGTTCATCGAGGGCTGCGCCTCCTGGAACGATTCCTCCAACAACAAGGCGTTCCTCGCCGGCGACCTGCACCTGACATCGAACGGCATCTCGATCTACGTGGCGGCCAAGACGGCCGGCGCGCAGGGCGACGCCAAGCAGAAGGCGATCGCCGAGGACATGGACCACGCCTATTTCCCGGTCGGTCCGCTCGGCAAGCCGGCCGAACTGCAGCTCGCCTTCCCCATCTTCGCCTTCAACTACACCAAGGTTCCGAATACGGCGAAAGCCTTCGTCGCCTTCATGCTGGAAGCGCAGAACTACAATCCGTGGCTCGAAGGGGCGCAGGGCTACCTGTCCCACACGCTCGCCGCCTACGACAAGAATCCGGTCTGGACCGCCGATCCCAAGACCACCGTGTTCCGCGACGCCGCCAAGCGCACGCTGCCGGCGTCGGGCCTCGGCACGCTGAGCCCGAAGGTCGCCGCCGCGATGGCCGAGTTCATCGTCGTCGACATGTTCGCGCGCTATTGCACCGGCCAGGAAGACGTGAAGACCACCATGAAGACCGCCGAGCGCGCGGCGCAACGCATCTTCAGGTGAGACTACGCAACTCTGCCAGCGTCATGCCCGCGCTCGTCGCGGGCATCCACGCCATGCGGAGTTGCGAATAGAGCGCGCCTAGCGGCCTCGCGTGGATGGCCGGGACAAGCCCGGCCATGACGACATGAAGCCGCAACGGAGATTGAAATGACCGACGCGGCGATCGCGACGACGGCCACCGGCAGTTCGACATGGGAGCGCCTGCGCTCCAATCGCGACTGGCTCGGGTTCTGGTTCATGACGCCGGCGGCGGGAATCCTGCTGCTGTTTCTCGCCTATCCGCTCGGGCTCGGCGTCTGGCTCTCCTTCACCGACGCCAAGATCGGCCGCTCCGGCTCCTTCATCGGCGTCGAGAACTACGACTGGCTCTCGGACGACAAGATTTTCTGGGGCGCGGTCGCCTTCACTATCGGCTACACCGTCTTCGCCTCGATCGTGAAATTCGCGCTCGGCCTCTACCTCGCGCTGCTGCTCAACAAGAACCTGCCGTTCAAGGCGTTGCTGCGTTCGATCGTGCTCATCCCCTATATCGTGCCGACGGTCCTCTCGGCCATCGCCTTCTGGTGGATCTACGATTCGCAGTTCTCGATCATCTCCTGGGCGCTCATCAAGCTCGGGATCATCGAGCGCAACATCAATTTCCTGGGCGATCCCTGGAACGCGCGCTGGTGCCTGATCGTCGCCAATATCTGGCGCGGCGTGCCTTTCGTCGCCATCACGCTGCTTGCTGGCCTCCAGACGGTTTCGCCCTCGCTCTACGAGGCCGCGACCATCGACGGCGCCTCGCGCTGGCAGAACTTCCGCTTCGTCACCTATCCGCTGCTGACGCCGATCATCGCGGTCGTGATGACCTTCTCGGTGCTCTTCACCTTCACCGACTTCCAGCTCATCTGGGCGATGACGCGCGGCGGGCCGGTCAACGCGACGCATCTGATGGCGACGCTCTCCTACCAGCGCGCGATTCTCGGCGGCAATCTCGGCGAGGGCGCGGCCATCGCCACGGCCATGATCCCCTTCCTGCTGGCGGCGATCATGTTCTCGTGGTTCGGCCTGCAGAAGCGCAAGTGGCAACAGGGCGGCGACAATGACTGACGCGACCAACCTGTCGAAAACGCTGGCGACCGCCAATCTCGCCGACGCCTCGGAAGGCATGAGCTATCTGGAGACGCTGCCGCAGCGCGTGGTGACGACCTGGATTCCGCTGACCCTCATCCTGATCGTGCTGCTGTTCCCCTTCTACTGGATGGTGCTGACCGCCATCAAACCGGACGAGCAGCTCATCGACATGAATACCTACAACCCGTTCTGGGTGGTGGGACCGACGTTCAAGCACATCTACAAGCTGCTGTTCGAGACGCGCTATCCGCTGTGGCTGTGGAACACCATGTACGTCTCGGTGCTCGCCACCTTCGTGTCGCTGATCGCCAGCGTCATGGCGGCCTACGCCATCGTGCGCCTGCGCTTTGCCGGCGCGCAGCTCGTCGGCGGCCTCATCTTTCTCGCTTATCTCGTGCCGCCCTCGATCCTGTTCATCCCGCTCGCGACGATCGTGCAGGCCTACGGCCTGTTCGATTCGCCGATGGCGCTGGTGCTGGTCTATCCCACCATCCTCATTCCCTTCTCGACCTGGCTGCTGATGGGCTATTTCAAGACCATCCCCTACGAGCTCGAGGAATGCGCGCTGATCGACGGCGCCTCACGCCTGCAGATCCTCACGCGCATCATCCTGCCGCTCGCCGTGCCGGGCCTGATCTCGGCCGGCATCTTCTCGCTGACGCTGTGCTGGAACGAGTTCATCTACGCGCTGACCTTCATCACCTCGGTGCAGAACAAGACGGTGCCCGTCGCCATCGTCAACGAATTCGTCGACGGCGACATCTACCGCTGGGGCTCGCTGATGGCCGGCGCGCTCGTCGGCTCGCTGCCGCTGGTGATCCTGTACTCGTTCTTCGTCGAGTACTACGTCTCCGCGATGACCGGCGCGGTGAAGGAGTGACGGCCGCTCTCCTTCTCCCGTGAAACGGGAGAAGGAAGAGCTACGCCCCCTTCACCACCCGCTCGCGGTAGAACAGGTACAGCCCTGATATCACCACGATCCCCGCGCCGAGCGCCGTATAGAAGCCCGGCACGTCGCCGAAGACGATGAAGCCCAGCGCCGTCATCCAGACGATCTGCGTGTAGACATATGGCGCGAGCACCGCCGCGGGCGCGAGGCCGTGGGCGTGGATCAGCAGGTAATGGCCGAAGCCGCCGAAGGCGCCGAGCGCGGCGAGGCCGAGCCACACGTCCCATGACTGCGGCCATTGCCAGAAATACGGCAGGAAGGGCGTCAGCACGACGACGCCCGACACCGCGCCGAAGAAGGTCGTCGTCGCCGGCGGATCGGTCGCCGCCAGCATGCGCGTGAACATGTTGTAGAAGGCGTAGCAGAACAGGCTGCCGATCGTGTAGACCATGCCCGGCTGCAACGCGCCGACGCCCGGCCGCACCACCACCAGCACGCCGATGAAGCCGACGAAGATCGCGACCAGCCGTCGCGGCCCCACCCATTCGCCGAGAATGGGGCCGGCGAGCAGCGACAGCACGAGCGGCAGCGCGAAGCCGATCGCCATCGTATCGGCGAGTTGCAGATGCTTCAGCGCGAGAAAGTTGAACAACGTGGAGGAGAAGAGCAGCAGCGCGCGCACGCCCTGCAGCAGCGGCCGACGCGTGCGCAGCGAACCGGTCGCGCGCCACGGATTGGTGAAGGTCAGCGCGAGAATCGTCGCGCCGAGATAGCGCGACCATACGACCTCCCACACCGGCACATGGCGCCCGAGCCATTTGCCGGTCGTGTCGAGACAGGCGAAGCAGACCAGCGCGCAGCACATGAGCAGAATGCCGCGCTGGCGCAGCTTCAGCTCGGCCGCGTCGGTCACGTCGAGCGAAACGCGCGGCGCCTTGCCTGGTTTTCCGATGTCCTGCGGGGTGCTCATGTCGCCTTGTAGCCGCGCGAACGCGCCGGGGCGACCGGGGAATTGGGTTGAAGCGAGTGTGCCGGCCATGCCGGAACCGCATGGCTGGCTAAGCCGTCATTGCGAGGAGCGCAGCGACGAAGCAATGACGGATAGGCGCCTACCGCTCCCGCGCCCGCGCGCTCTCGTGCCAGCGGCCGAGAAACAGGTTCGAGAGAGCCGTGAACAGGACGTAGATCGCGATGCCCGTCAACGAGATCAGCGTCAGGGCCGCGAACATGCGGGGAATGTTGAGCCGGAACCCCGCCTCGGTGATGCGGAACGCGAGGCCCGTGCCCTGCCCCGCGGCCCCGGCGGCGAGTTCCGCGACGATCGCGCCGATGAGCGCGAGCCCGCCGGCGATCCGCAGCCCCGAGAAAAAATAGGGCAGCGCCGCCGGCAGCCGCAGCCAGATGAGCTGCTTCCAGCGCGAGGCGCGATAGAGCTCGAACAGGTCGAGCAGGTTGTGATCGGTCGAGGCGAGGCCCAAGCGCCGTGTTCGACAGGATCGGGAAGAAGGCGACGATGAAGGCGCAGACCAGCACCGCCGTCGAGGGCTCGAGCCACACGAGCAGCAGCGGCGCGATGGCGATGATCGGCGTCACCTGCAGGATGACGGCGAAGGGCAGAAAGGCGCGCTCGATCCATCTGGATTGCGCGAGCAGGATGGCGAGCCCGACGCCGCCGACGATGGCGAGCGCCAGCGCCTCGAAGGTGATGGTCAGCGTGACCACGAGCGAGGCCGATAGCAGCGCCCAGTCCTTCACCAGCGTCGCCAGGATGACGCTCGGCGCGGGCAGGATGTAGGGCGGGATTTTCGCCAGCGCGACGATGGCCTCCCACGCGAGGAGAAACAGCGCGAACACGGCGACCGGCAGGCCGATGTCGATCAGCCGGCTGGACCGCGAGCCTTCAGGTTCGTTCTTCTCCGCACCGTCATTGCGAGCGGAGCGAAGCAATCCATCCACCGGGACTTGATCCAGGTTGGTGGATGGATCGCCGCGTCGCTCCGCTCCTCGCGATGACGGATATGATTTCTCGTCGCTCACGCGGCCTCCCTGCCGCTTGCGCGGTCGAGCGCGTCGGACGCGCGCCGGCAGCTTTCGGCGAATTGCGGCGAGAGGCGGAACGCGGCGTCGCGATGGGCGGGCCCCTCGACCTCGATCGTCTCGACGATGCGGCCCGGACGCGCCGAAAAGACCGCGATGCGCGAGGAGAGATAGACGCTCTCGAACACCGAATGCGTGACGAAGACGACAGTCGTCTTCAGATGTCGCGCGAGCGCCAGCAGATCGTCGTTGAGCTTGAAGCGCGTGATCTCGTCCAGCGCGGCGAAGGGCTCGTCCATCAACAGCAGCGGCGGCCGCGTGACCAGCGCGCGCGCGATCGACACGCGCATCCGCATGCCGCCGGAGAGTTCGCGGGGATAGGCGTCGGCGAATTGCGACAGGCCGACGCCTTCGAGCGCGGCGGCGATGCGCGGACCGGCCTCGCGCTCGCTCGCGCCCGCGAGACGCAGGGGCAGGTAGACGTTGCGCGCCACGCTCGCCCACGGCATCAGCGTCGGCTCCTGAAACACGAAACCGACCTGCGGCCTGGCGCCGTCGCGCCAGGCGACGGCGCCGGACGACTGGCGGCTCAGCCCCGCGATCAGGCGCAACGCCGTGGACTTGCCGCAGCCGGATGGCCCGAGCAGCGAGAGAAACTCGCCGTCGCGCACGTCGAGATCGAGACCGGCGAGCGCGGCAACGCCGTTGGCGAAGGATTTGCCGACGTCGCGCAGGCGAGCAAGAGGAACGTCTGCGCCGGTCATCGGACGGTTTTCCATTCGCGCGAGATGTCATTCCCGCGCAAGCGGGAATCCAGAGCCGCATCATGACGTTTGGGGGCTTGGCCCTGGATCCCCGCTTTCGCGGGGATGACAGTCGCGCTCATTGTTTCGGCCGGAGCTCGACGCCCACGCCCTTGTTCACGAATTGCAGCGTGTAGGACTTCCGGTAGTCGAGCTTCGCGTCGACCACGCCGGCTTTCACCATCTTGTCGAAGAAGCTCTTCATGCGTTCGTCGGTCATCGCCCCGATGCCCGACTTCAGCGAATCGCCGGAATCGACGATGCCGTGCGCCTTCATCTGGGCGATGGAGAAGGCGATCTGCCCGTCCGTTATCTCCGGATTGTCGCGCTTGATGAGCGCGTTCGCCGCCGTGTTGTCGCCGTAGAGATAATTGGCCCAGCCGATGGCGGAAGCATCGACGAAGCGCTGCACCAGATCGGGCGTCTTCGCCACGATCTCGGCGCGCGTCTCGATCGTCGTCGAATAGGAATCGTAGCCGTGGTCGGCGACGAGGAAGACGTTCGGCTTGAAGCCGCCCTGCTTCTCGACCTCGTAGGGCTCGCTCGTGAGATACCCCTGCTGCACGGAAGTCTTGTCGGCGATGAAGGGCGCGGGATTGAAGGCATAGGGCTTCACCTTCTCTTCCCTGAAGCCGAAGGTCTGCTTCGCCCACTGGAAGACGGTGACGAGATTGTCCTTGCCGACGAAATAGGCGCTGGCCTTCGACAGATCCTCGATGCGGTCGAGCCCGACATTCGGGTGCGACATGTAGACGATCGGGTCCTTCTGGAACATGGAGGCGACGGCGAGCGTCGGCACGCCCTCCTTCACCGCGTCCAGCGCCTGGATCATGTTGGCGCCCATGAAGAAGTCGACCTTGCCCGACACCAGCAGCAGGCGATTGTTGGCCTGCGGGCCGCCGGGAACGATCCTGACCTCCAGCCCGTATTTCGCGTAGGTTCCGTCGGCGACCGCCTGATAGAAGCCGCCGTGCTCGGCTTCCGCCAGCCAGTTGGTGGCGAAGGAAATCTTGTCGAGCGCCAGCGCGGCGCGCGGCGCGACAAGAGACGCGAGGAGAGGCGCGAGGACGGCCAGCGCCGCCACAAACGATTTCAACTTCACTGAACCTCCTCGGCCGATGCGGGCCCCCGGAATGACGATGAGGGATTTGTGGCCGTTACGCCGCACGAGCGCAAGCGCCCGCTGGACCCGGGGAAGAAGGGCCCGCATAATTCCTCGCCGTCATTGCGAGGAGCAAAGCGACGAAGCAATGACGGGCGAGGTCCACGCCATGCCGCCAACCCGCCACTGGACAGAGATGAGCGCGCTCGACTTCCGCGAGACGGACATGGCGCGCACGATCGCCGTTCTGCCGGTGGCCGCCGTCGAGCAGCACGGGCCGCATCTGCCGGTCGGCGTCGATGCGCAGATCATGCGCGGCTATCTCGACCGCGTGATCGCGCGCCTGCCGGAAGACCTCGCCGTTCTCTTTCTCCCCGTTCAGGCCATCGGCGCCTCGCTCGAGCACACGGGCTTTTCCGGCACGCTGTCGCTGCCGGCGGACGTCGCCATCCGCGCATGGACCGCGCTCGGCGAAAGCGTCGCGCGCACGGGCTGTCGCAAGCTGGTCATTCTCAATTCGCACGGCGGCAATAGCGCGCTCTTGCCGCAGGTCGCGCTCGACCTGCGCGCGCGCCTGAACATGCTTGTCGTCGCCGCGTCATGGAACCGCTTCGGCTATGCCGACGACCTGTTCAGCGAGCAGGAGCAGGCGCACGGCATTCACGGCGGCGAGATCGAGACCTCGCTCATGCTGGCGTTCCGCCCCGATCTCGTGCGGATGCATCTGGCCGACAATTTCCGGCCGGCGACGCGCGAGATGGAGGAGGAATTCACCTGGCTGCGCGCCGACCGGCCCGTCGGCTTCGGCTGGATGGCGCAGGATCTCTCGCCCTCCGGCGCCATGGGCAATGCTGCGGCGGCGACCGCCGCGAAAGGCGAGACGACGGCTGACTACGGCGCCACCGCCTTCATCGAATTGCTGCGCGACGTCGAGGCCTTCGATCTCGCGCGGCTTGAAAACGAACCTGAGTTCTGAGGTTCGGCGTCCGGCTCTGGATTCCCGCTTGCGCGGGAATGACAGCCGCGTTCAGACGAACAGTCGCTTCTCCAGCCGCAGCGCGGGCGCGCCATCCTCGTAGTAGTCCACGACGCGTGCGAAAGGCGCATAGCCCGCGCGTTCATACAAGGCGAGCGCGCGAAAATTGTCCTCGCGCGATTCGAGGCGCATCGCGCTGCAATTTCGCCGCAGGGCTTCATCCTCGCAGGCTTCCAGCAGCGCGCGTCCGCAACCTGCCGGCGCGTCCGCGACGCGCGCGATCGAGAAGAGGCGCGCGAGCCGCGAATTGCCGCGAAATTCGACGAGCGCATAACCGACGGCGCGCGACGCATCTTCCGCGACGAGCAAGGCGCATGAGGCGCTCGCCATGCGCCGGCGAAAGGCGCGGCGCGAAAGCCGGTCGGTCGGAAAGACCGCGTTTTCGATCTCGACCAGACGGTCGAGATCGCCGGCGCGCGCGCGCCGCAGGCTCAGGGCTTGTTCGACCAGGGGAAGGTCCAGGTTTCCGTCAGCGTGCGGCCGCCCGCGCGCAGGAAGACTCTGATGTCGGCGGGATGCCCGTTCGGGGTCTGCACGTCGACAATCGCGCGCACGCCCTTCACATGCGGGTTGGCCATGGCGAAGGCGCGCAGCACCGAGCCGTGGTTGATCGAGGCGACGACTTCCACCAGCCCGGTATCGCCGGCGTAATAGTCGAGATCTCCGCCGGCGAAATCGATGATGAAGCGCCGCGATCCCTCGGGCGGCGTCTCGCGCGAGCCGAGCGCGCGCGCCGCCGTCTGGAACGTGTTGATCGTGCGCCCGTTGGGCGACAGCCGCGACATGTCGATCGTCGAAACGATCTTGTAGCCGGCGGTGAACGGCGTTCCCGGCGCCGGCCCTTCGCTCGGAACGAAGGAGGCGACGATATTGTCGTTGGTCTCGTCCGTCGTCGGCAGTTCGACCAGTTCGACGCGGCCTTCGCCGAAGGCGTCCGTCGGCTCGATCCAGTAGCTCGGGCGGCTCTGATAGGCGAGTTCGAGATCCTGGTAATGGTCGAAGCTGCGGTCGCGCTGCATCAGGCCGAAGCCGCGCGGGCTCTTGTCGAGGAACGAGGTGATCGACGCGCTCGTCGGATTGCGCAGCGGACGCCAGAGCCATTCGCCGTTGTCGTTGTGCACCTGCAGGCCGTCCGAATCATGCAGCTCGAAACGGAAGTCGGGATTGGGCCTGCGGTCGTTCTCGCCGAGGAAGTACATGGAGGTGAGCGCCGCCAGCCCGAACTTCACGCCGGGCCGGCGCGCGAACAGCGTGGCGTTCACCTCCATCACCGAATCCTGGCCGGGGTCGAGATCGAAGCGATAGGCGCCCGTCACCGACTGCCCGTCGAGCAGGCCGTAGAAGGTCGCGCGCTCGGCCTTCGCGCCGGGCGTCTCGATCCAGAATTCGCGGAAGAACGGAAATTCCTCGTGGTTCGTGCCGGTCTCCACCGCCAGCCCGCGCGCCGAAATGCCGTAGGTCTGGCCGCGGCCCAGGAACCTGAAATAGCTCGCGCCGATGAAGGAGCAGGCCTCGTCGTAGATGCGCGGATTGTTGAGCGGGAAATGCAGGCGGAAGCCGGCGAAGCCGGTGTTGACAGGCAATTGCCGCTCGAACTTCGTCTTGCCGTAGTCGAACAGCGCCGCCGAATAGGGAATGGGCGTGGCGATGCCGTCGCGGATCAGGTTGATCGTCACCGGACGCCGGAAGATATGGCCGAGATGGAAGACGTGCAGGCGGAACGGGCTGTTGCCGAAGAACGCCTTGTCCGTGCGGAAGCGAATGTCGCGCCAGCCGTCGAAGTCGAGCGTGTCGAGCCCGTCGGGCAGTTTGGCGATGGCGGCGTCGAAGGGCGCCTCGGCGAGTTCGCGGGCGCGCTTGACCACGTCCTCGAAGCCGAACTTCGGCTGGGGCGCGGGCTTCGGCGAAGGCTTGGGCTGGGGCGGGTTGGGCTGCGCGATCGCGCCCGACCAGACGAGCGAGCCGGAGGCGAGCGCGCCTGCGCCGAGGGCGGCGGCGCCGAGAAGGTGACGTCGGGAAGTTTCAGTCATGTCCGGAAGCGGCTCGAAACACGGGCGGGGACGGGCTTTGCGGGTGTGCGGATAGCCTCGTAACCGGTCGGGAACATGGCGGCAAGCAGGCTGAACGCAGCCTGAACGCGACGGCGCGGCCGGCCGCGTGAAAAATTCGGTCGAATAAGTCGGGAAAGCCGCAGATTTTACTTGTGTTCAGCAATTTTGGGCTTATTTATCGGCCTGCCCAAATCGCACGTGCCTGTGGTCGTGTGTCGGTCGGCGCGGATCCGGACAAGAGGCCGGTCAAACGTCGAGTAAAAACCGGCAGCCGGAGGCGAACCGGCGAACCCCGTCTGCACGGGGGATCGCGACTTAAAGCAACGACGGACCGGGCTTTTTTGGTCTCTGTCGGCCCCTCCAAAGGCCGGCGCACCGAAGAGGCTTGTCTTTCTTGCCGGGCGTGCGGACGGGGTCTCCCCTTCCAAACGATGGCCACGCTGACCGCGACGGAACGTCCTCGGACACCGTCGAGGAACCTCGAAGCGCTCACGCGATTCGGGGCATACGTGTCCATAACGGCGCACCACCCGATCGGCCGAGCCGGGCTTGCCCGCCGACGCCGGTCCAGGCTGCGGGTCGACCGCCTGTTCCGCGTTTCCATCGCGCGGGCAGGACGGAGTCGCAGCCACGAAGCTGACTGGTATGGCGCGGGAGACCGCGCCCTTCGTAGGGGAGGCGGCGATGACCGACCGAATCTTGGAATTCCTTCGCGCGCGACGCGAAGCCGGACGCGACACTGGACCTTGCCTCGTCGTCGACCTCGACGTCGTGCGGGACAATTACAACGCCTTCGCCAAGGCGCTGCCTGATACCCGCGTCTTCTACGCGGTGAAGGCGAATCCCGAACCGCAGGTGCTGAAGCTGCTGGCCGAGCTCGGCTCGTGCTTCGACACGGCCTCCGTCGTCGAGATCGAGCAGTCGCTCGCCGCCGGCGCCTCGCCCGACCGCATCTCCTACGGCAACACGATCAAGAAGGAGAAGGATATCGCGCGCGCCTATGCGCTCGGCATTCGTCTCTTCGCGGTCGATTGCGAGGCCGAGGTCGAGAAGATCGCGCGCGCAGCGCCGGGCTCGAAAGTGTTCTGCCGCATCCTGTCGAACGGCGCCGGCGCCGAATGGCCGCTGTCGCGCAAGTTCGGCTGCGCGCCAGAAATGGCGCCGCGGGTGCTCGAGCACGCCTATCGTCTGGGGCTGTCGGCGCACGGCGTGTCCTTCCACGTCGGATCGCAGCAGCGCAATCCGAAGATGTGGGACGGCGCGCTCAAGGACGCGGCGAAGATTTTCCGCGACCTCGCCGAGCGCGGCATCCACCTGTCGATGGTCAACCTCGGCGGCGGCTTCCCGACGAAATATCTCAAGGATATTCCGGCGGTGAAGGCCTACGGCCAGTCGATCTTCCGCAGCCTGCGCAAGCATTTCGGCAACCGGATCCCCGAGACGATCATCGAGCCCGGCCGCGGCATGGTCGGCGCCGCCGGCATGATCGAGGCGGAAGTCGTGCTCGTCTCGAAGAAGGCGGACGACGACAAGGTGCGCTGGGTCTATCTCGACATCGGCAAGTTCAACGGGCTCGCCGAGACCATGGACGAGATGATCCGCTACCCGATCCGCACCGAGCAGGACGGCGACGATATGGGTCCCTGCGTGCTCGCAGGCCCCACCTGCGATTCGGTCGACGTGCTGTACGAGAAGGAGCCGTATTTCCTTCCGTTCAGCCTCGAGATCGGATCGAAGGTGCTGATCGAGGGTACGGGCGCCTATACGACGACCTACTCGGCCGTCGGCTTCAACGGCTTCCCGCCGCTCGAGACGCATGTGATCTGAAACTCCCCTCTCCCGTGAAACGGGAGAGGGTGTCATGCGGAGCATGACGGGTGAGGGCGCTGCGATTGCGGCAAACCTCGGAGGATGATGCGGCTGAAAGGCCCTCATCCGACCTTCGCTGACGCGAAGGCCACCTTCTCCCGCAAGCGGGAGAAGGAAAAACCCGTAACCAAACTTCCCGAACGGCCTTACGCGAGCATGGCTTCGCCATGCCCTGGAGGTGCGAGGGTTGTCCCGACCTCTTCAGGAGGAAGCGATGACCTCTGTCCTGCCGGCGGCGCTTGCGCCGCGCTCCCTCACCCTCGACGTCGAACGCGACGCCGACGTTTTCGCGCGTGAGAAATTGCTCGACGCGACGATGGGTCCGGGCCGCTTCCGCAAGTCGTCGCAGTGCCTGCGTGAAAACCGCCTGCCCGCGCTCGCCCTCGTCGCGCGCGACGCGGACGGCCGCCTCATCGGCACGGTGCGCCTCTGGAACATCGACGCCGGCGGCGCGCCGGCGCTGCTGCTCGGCCCGCTGGCCGTCGCCGAAGACCGCCGCTGCGACGGCGTCGGGGCCAAGCTGATGAATGAGGCGATTTCGCGCGCGAAAATCGCGGGGCATGGCGCGATCGTCCTCGTCGGCGATGCGCCCTATTACGCGCGCTTCGGCTTCGAACGTCGCCTCACGCAGCGCCTGCACATGCCGGGCCCGGTCGAACTCGATCGTTTCCTGGCGCTGGAATTGCGCCCGAACTGGCTGGCCGAGGCGCGCGGCCGGTTGCGCGCGACCGGAGCGAAAGCGCCGGCGCAGGCCCCGCGCAAGTTGCGCCGCGCCGCGTAGGCGCTCAGCCCGCCATCGTCAGGACGATCCGCTCCTTGCTCGTCCAGACGTCGGCGACCGCGCCCAGCGGCGCGGTCGTATAGTCGATGCCGAGCTTGTCGGCGAAACGCAGGACCTCGCCGATCGACGCCACGAGGTCCGGCGGCGGCACGGAGCCGATGCCGCTGCCCATCAGTTCGACCGGCGTCGCGCGCAGCAGGCCCGCGGGAACCTGCGTCGGATCGCCGGCGACGCCGCCAATCTGCACCCATCGGCAGGCGTTGGAAATATGCGCCTTCAGCAGGCCGTCGAGCAGCGCTGTCGCGGGCGGCCCCCACAGATAGTCGAGCACGACGGCCGGCGGCGCGGCCCTCGCTTCCGCCGCGACCCGCGCCACGAGATCGTCGCCGTCGAGGCTCGCCACATGGTCCGCCCCGCGCGCCCGCAAGCCGGCTTCGCGGCCGGCGCCGCGCCCGAAGGCGACGATGCGGCCGGCTTTGAGAATACGCGCGATCTCCAGCGCCAGGCCGCCGGAAGCGCCGGTCGCGCCGAGCACCCAGACCGTTTCGCCTTCCGCCAGGCGCGCGCGGCGCGTCAGCGCGGCCCAGGACGACATGGCGGGATTGGCGAGCGCCGCCGCGCGCGCGGGATCGAGCGTTTCTGGAATCGGGACGCAGAGCGCCGGCGCGACCACGGCGCGCTCCGCCATCGCGCCATAGGGATAGGCGGGAAAGCCGAAATAAACGCGCCGGCCGTCCGGGGTCCGTCCCACGCCTTCGGCGCCGGGCACGAAGGGCGCGGGATGGCTCGCCGGCCCCATGCTGTAGTGGCGCCCGGCGACCTGGGCTCTCACGAGCTGCGTTATGGCGGCGGCCTCGACGCGGATCACGCTTTCGCCCGGCCCGGGCGTGGGCTCGGCGAAATCGGCGCAGCGCGGAACGGAGCCGTAAGCGGAAACGACGGCGGCCTTCATGAATCACCCGTAAGAACAAGATGCCCGGATGTCATTCCGGCCGCAGCGCTCATGCTGGATCCCGGATCGACGGCCGCGCCGTCGTCCGGGATGACAATGCGTGGTCTACCCCCGCATCTTCAGCATGAATTGCAGCAGCTTCATCGGCCGTCCGGCATAGGGCGGCTGGAACATCATCTGGATCGCCGAAAGCGGCCCCTGGTAGAACACGGGCCGCAGCTTCGAGAACGTGTTGAAGCCTTCGCGCGCGTGATAATGGCCCATGCCGCTCGGCCCCACGCCGCCGAAGGGCAGGTCGTGCTGGCCGACATGCAGCAGCGCCTCGTTGACCGACACGCCGCCTGACATCACGCGCGAAATGTAGAAGTCGCGCGTGTCGGCGTCGTGCGTGAACGGATAGATGGCGAGCGGCCGGTCGTGCGCGTTGATATAGGCGGCGACCTCGGCGCGATCCCTGTATGTCTTGATCGGCAGGATCGGCCCGAAAATCTCGCGCTGCATGACGATCATGTCTTCGCTCGGATCGAGCACGGCCTGCGGCGCGAACTTGCGCTTGGCGGCGTCGGGCGTTTGCCCTTCCGCCAGATTGACGATGCGCGCGCCCTTCGCCTTCGCGTCTTCCAGCGTCGTCGTCAGGCGATCGTAGGACCGCTGGTCGATGATCGCCGTGAAGTCCGCCGCATTGATATCCGGATAGCGCTTGGCGATCAGGCGCCGGCAATGCGCGACGAATTCGTCCTGTTTGCCCTCGGGCACGAAGACGTAGTCGACATTGGTGCAGATCTGGCCGGCGTTCAGCATCTTCACCCAGACGATGCGCTCGGCCGCCGTCCCGATCGGATAATCTGGCGCGACGATCGCCGGGCGTCTTGCCGCCGAGTTCGAGCGTCACCGGCGTCAGGTTCTGCGCGGCGTTCGCCATCACCGAGCGGCCGGTCGCGCCCGAGCCCGTGAACAGCAGATGATCGAAGGGCAGCGACGAGAAGCCGGGTCCCCGCCCGCCGCCGTCGACGAAGAAGGCGAGCTTCTCGACCGGAAGATAGTTCGGCGAAATCCGCGCCAGCAATTGCGCCAGGGCTTCAGAATTCTGCGACATCTTCACCATGGCGCGATTGCCCGCCGCGATGATCGCCGCCAGCGGGCAGAAACTGAGGTTGAGCGGGAAATTCCACGGCACGATCACGCCGACGACGCCGAGCGGCTGCGGAATCACGCGATTCCTGGCCAGCGGATAGGTCATGAAATCGACGCGCCGGCGCTGCGGCTTCATCCATTTCTTCAGATGCTTGATGGCGTCGCCGATCGTCTCCTGCGCGACGAAGAATTCGGTGAACAGCGTCTCGAACTCGCTGCGGTTGCCGTAGTCGGCGTTGATCGCCGCCACGATCTCGTCGCGGTTCTCCTTCAGGAGCCGCCCAAGCGCTTTCAGGTCGGCGATGCGCTCGTCGTAGGAGGGTTCGGGCGCGGCGAGATAGGCGGCGCGTTGCCGGTCGAAACATTCTTGAAATTCTGCGGGAATGGCGACTTGGCTGACGCCCGTGAGGGGAGCGTTCATGGAGGGCTCCTTCGGAAGCGCGGGCCGGCGGCCGTCGCGCGCGCTGCATCTTAGCCGATATGGCGCAGATGTACGACATGCCAAGTCACGCGTCGCGCCGTCGCGGCGCGACTGCCAAGTCACGCGTCGCGCCGTCGCGGCGCCGAAGCCGCGCATCCCGTGGAAATTGCTGGCATGTCGCCCACGGGGTTGACCTGAAGGCTCCCGCTTGCTTTCAACGCGCCGACATATTTTTCGCGCAGGTCGCATGGCGCCAAAAAGTTGCAGACTTTTTGGATCACGTCATGCGAAAGGGCTGCGTTCCCCCCGCTTTCGGAGAAAACGCCATGTCGAACTGGCCGGTTCACGCCAAGATCACGGGCCCCATCGTCATGATCGGCTTCGGCTCGATCGGCAAGGGCTGCCTGCCGCTGCTCGAACGTCACTTCGATTTCGACAAGTCGCGCTTCGTCGTCATCGACCCCAGCGAGATCGACCGGGACCTCGCCGAACAGCACGGCGCGCGCTTCATCAAGGCGGCGCTCACGAAGGACAATTACAAGGAAATTCTCGGGCCGCTGCTGACGGCGGGCGGCGGGCAGGGCTTCTGCGTCAACGTCTCGGTCGACACGTCCTCGGTCGACATCATGCGTTTCTGCCGCGAGATCGGCGCGCTCTATATCGACACGGTCGCCGAGCCCTGGCTCGGCTTCTATTTCGACAACGACATGGACAACGAGCAGCGCACCAATTACGCGCTGCGCGAAGTGGTGCTCGCGGAGCGCCGCCGCGCGCCGGGCGGTCTTACCGCCGTCTCCTGCTGCGGCGCCAATCCGGGCATGGTGTCGTGGTTCGTCAAGCGCGCGATGGTCAACCTCGCCGCCGATCTCAACGACCGCCATCCCGAGCCGAAGTCGCGCGAGGAATGGGCCGCGCTCGCCATGCGTCTCGGCGTGAAGGGGATCCATATCGCCGAGCGCGACACGCAGCGCGCCGTTCATCCCAAGCCACGCGACGTCTTCGTCAACACGTGGTCGGTCGAGGGCTTCCTGTCGGAGGGCATGCAGCCGGCCGAACTCGGCTGGGGCACGCACGAGAAATGGCGCCCCGACAATGCCGGCGACCATCCGGCGGGCTGCGGCGCGGCGATCTATCTCAACCAGCCCGGCGCCAATACGCGCGTACGCTCCTGGTGCCCGACGCCCGGCGCGCAATATGGATTCCTGGTCACGCACAACGAAGCGATCTCGATCGCCGACTATTTCACCGCGCGCGACGCCAGCGGTAAGGTTCTCTACCGCCCGACCTGCCACTACGCCTATCATCCGGCCGACGACGCCGTGCTCTCGTTGCACGAATTGTTCGGCCGCGCCGGCCGCGCCCAGCCCGCCCATCACATCCTCACCGAGCACGAGATCGAGGACGGCGCCGACGAACTCGGCGTGCTTCTCTACGGCCACGCCAACAACGCCTATTGGTACGGCTCGCAGCTCTCGATCGAGGAGACGCGCCGCATCGCGCCCTACCAGAACGCGACCGGTCTGCAGGTGACCTCCGCCATTCTCGCCGGCATGGTCTATGCGCTGGAAAACCCCAACCTCGGCATCATCGAGGCCGACGAGATGGATTTCCGCCGCTGCCTCGAAGTCCAGTCGCCCTATCTCGGCCCGCTCGTCGGCCGCTACACCGACTGGACGCCGCTCGCCGATCGCCCCGGCTTCTTCCCCGAGGATATCGACACGAGCGATCCCTGGCAGTTCCGCAACATCCTGGTGCGCTGAAAAATCCGCCTCCGAGGGAACCAAGCCGGCGCGCGCGCGTTTTGGACAGGCCGCGCTCGCGCTGGCTTGTTTTTTCGGAGGCGACATTGGCACAGACACAGAGATCTTCGGACGTTCAGAAGGCGCTCGCTTCGCCCGCCGGCCTGCCTGCCGACAAGGTCAAGGCGATTTCGGCGTCCCTCAACCAGGTGCTGGCGGACGCTTTCGCGCTCTACCTGAAGACCAAGAATTTCCACTGGCACATGACCGGCCGGCATTTCCGCGACTATCATCTCCTGCTCGACGAGCAGGCGGCGCAGGTCTACGGCATCACCGACGATGTCGCCGAGCGCGTGCGCAAGGTCGGCGGCACGACGCTGAAGTCGATCGGCCACATCGCCAAGCTGCAGAAGATCAAGGACAACGACAAGGACGACGTCTCGCCCTCCGACATGCTCAACGAGCTGCGCGAGGACAACGCGACCTTCATCGAAATATTGCGCAAGGCGCACGACGTCGCCGACGAGGCGAAGGACGCCGCCACGACCAGCATGATCGAAGTCTGGCTGGATGAGGCCGAGCGTCGTCAATGGTTCCTGTTCGAAACCATTCGCGGCATGAATTGAACATCATCGTCATTGCGAGAGCTCAGGCGAAATCGCCAAAGGCATTCGCCGTAGCGACGAAGCAATCCATACCCCGGACTCGATCATGTTTCGGGGGATGGATTGCTTCGCTTCGCTCGCAATGACGGGGCTCACATACGCCTGGTTGTCAACGAACTCACAGCCAGCCTTTGCGCTTGAAATACCAGACCGGCAGGATCGCCGTTATCAGCATCAGCGCGAGCGCCATCGGATAGCCGTACTCGAAGTCGAGCTCGGGAAGGTGCTTGAAGTTCATGCCGTAGACGGACGCCACCAGCGTCGGCGGCATCAGGCACACGGCGGCGATCGAGAATATCTTGATGATCTGGTTCTGCTCGAGATTGATGAGGCCGAGCGTCGCGTCGAGCAGGAAGGCGATCTTGGAGCCGAGATAGGAGGCATGGTCCGACAGCGCGGACACGTCGCGCTGGATCGTGCGGATGCGCCCGTCCGTCTCCACCGCGCCCTTCGCGACATGCCCCATGCCGTGGTGATAGGAGATCAGGCGATTGAAGCCGACGAGACTCTCCCTGATGATGCCCAGCACGTCGCCTGCCTGGCCGACGCGCTCGATCGTCGCCTGCAGGTCGTTGTCGCGCGCGCCGACATTCTCGCCCCGCCCGCGCGCGCGAAAAACGCCGCGCGAAATCTGGTCGATGTTGACGCCGACCCGCTCCAGCGCATCCGCCAGCCGATCGACCATCGCCTCGATCAGCGTCAGCATCAGGTTTTCGGGGTCGGCCGAGGCGCAGCCGCCGGGCCGCGCGCAACGCTCGATGACATTCGTGAACGGACGCAGCTCGACGTAGCGCACGGTGACGAGCGCGCCGCCGTTATGGATGAACATGACCGGCGATTTCGTCGGCTCGTCCGTGTCGAGCCGCGCGGCGGCCGTCACGGTCATGTATTCGACGCCGTCCTCGTTGTAGAGGCGCGAGGAAACCTCGATCTCCTCGATCTCGTCGCGCGTCGGCACCGAGACGCCCGTCGCCTGCTCGACGAAGGTCTGTTCCTCGGGCGTCGGGTCGATCAGGTCGTACCATGCGCCCTTGGTCATCGCCGTCGGATCGGGCGCGCCTTCGTACTGCGTCGCCACGAGCCGGGAATTGTCGATGGCGCGGATGTAGAGCATTCAGACGCCCGCGATCTGCAGCGTGTGGCCGCCGTCGACGGCGTAGGTCGCCCCCGTGATGTATGCGCCCGCGCGCGGCGCAGCCAGCAGCAGCAAGGCGCCGTCGAGTTCGCCTTCATTGCCGAAGCGGCGCATCGGAATGTGCTTCATCATCTCCGCGCCGCCGCCGGCGAGCCAGTCCGCATTCATCTCGGTCGAGAAATAGCCCGGCGCCAGCGCATTGGCGCGAATGTTGTGTCGCGCGAATTCGAAGCCCAGCACTTTGGTGAGCTGCATCACGGCGGCCTTCGACACGGCATAGGCGCCGTTGGAGCGGCCGACGCCGAAGGACAGGATGGAAGCGAGATTGACGATGGCGCCGCGCCGGCCGGCCTTGATCATGCGCTGCGCCGCTTCGACCGCATTGGCGCGCACCGCCTCGACGTTGATCTCCATCGTCTCGCGCCAGCTTGCGGCGTCGCCGTCGATCAGGCGCCCGGCGCGCGATATGCCGGCGTTGTTGACGAGGATCGTGACGACGCCGAGCCGCGCCTCGGCGATGTCGAAAGCCTGCCGCATCTGCGCCTCGTCGCCGACGTCGGCCTCGATCGCGACCGCCTTGCCGCCGCCGGCCTTGATTTCCTGCGCGAGCGCCTCGAGCCGGTCCTTGCGCCGCGCGACCAGCGCCACGGCCGCGCCGTTGGCCGCAAGCACGCGCGCGAAACGCTTGCCGAGGCCCGACGAGGCGCCCGTCACCAGCGCGACCTCGCCCGTGAGATCAAAGATATCGGCGGCCTTCAGCGGGGCTTCGACGGTCACGGCGGCTCCTCCCGAAATGCATTGTTGCGGCGCGCGGCCACGCGCTTTGCTTTCTCTTGACCGCTTGTCTATCCAGTAGCGCCGTGGAGCGCAATTTATCCGGCGCCGTGCGGGACAGGACGAAAATGACGGGTTCGCGAAAACTGGCCTTCATCGTCGCCGCGGCTCTCGCGGTCCTCGCGGCGCTCGGCTTTCTCTCCGGCGAGAGCGGCTTCGGCGCGCCGTTGCGGCTGAATGCGGACACGGCGGCCGTGCAGGCGCCGGCGGCGCTCTTCGGCTTCATCGCCGCACGCATGGGCCGGCGCGCGTCCGATCTGTTTCTCGTCGCTGTCGGACTCCTTCTGAGCGTCGACGCCTTCATGGGCGCGACGCGCGGAACCTTCTACCTGTCCTTCGCCTCGCTGCGCGGGACGGTCGAACCGCTGGTCAAGCCCGCGCGCTACATCGCCGTCCTGCCGCACGCGCTCCTGGGAATTGTGGCGCTGGTCGCAGGCCTGCGTTCGGCCAACGCCGAAGCGGCGCAGCGACGCGACGCGCCGCCGACGTAACCCTCCCTGTCATCCCCGCGAAAGCGGGGATCCAGAGCAGGATTGACGATGCCGCGCATTCTGGATGCCCGCTTTCGCGGGCATGACAGATCGAGCCTCAACGTTCCGCAAAGGCCTTCTCGATCACATAAGACCCCGGCGCCCCGCCGGACCCTTCTATGAAACCGCGCGCGTCGAGCAGGTTCTGCAGGTCGGTCAGCACCTGCGGCCCGCCGCAGATCATTACGCGGTCATGCGCCGGGTCGAGCGCGGGAACGCCGAGCGTCTCGAACAGGCGGCCGCTCTCGATCGCCGCCGTGATGCGCCCGTTGTTGACATAGGGCTCACGCGTGACGGTCGGATAGTGCACGAGATTCTCGCGCGCATATTCGCCGAGGAATTCGCTCTCGTGCGCAGACCTCACGATGTCCGCGCCATATTCCAGCTCGGAAATCTGCCGGCAGCCGTGCACGAGAATGATCTTCTCGTAACGATCGTAGATATCGGGATCCTTGATGACGCTGGCGAAGGGCGCGACGCCGGTGCCGGTGGACAGCAGATAGAGCCGCTTGCCGGGCTTGAGGCTCGACTGCACCAGCGTGCCGGTGGGCTTGCGGCCGACCAGAACGCTGTCGCCGACTTTCACGTGCTGGAGGCGCGAGGTGAGCGGACCGTTCTCGACCTTGATCGAATAGAATTCCAGCTCTTCCTCGTAATTGGCGCTCGCCATCGAATAGGCGCGCAGCAGCGGGCGCCCGTCGACCTCCAGCCCGATCATCACGAACTGCCCGTTCTCGAAGCGGAACGACGGATCGCGCGTCGTGCGGAAAGTGAAGAGCCGGTCGGTGAACTGGCGGACATAGGTCACCGTCTCGCGGTTGAACGCGCCGGACGGCTTCTTCGGCTGGACGGCGACTTCGATCTTCTCGGCGGCGGCGCTACGGGTCATGCGGGGATTTTCCTCAGGCGAGCCGCAGGCGTAACCTTCGGCCACTATCTGAGGTTCATATGCCTTTCGCGCCTGCGAAAGGTCAATAATTCGATTTTCCGAATATGAGGCCCTCTTTGGAAATTGCTTCTTCGGAAGCCGCCGGTCGTAAAAGGCTATTCTCCGCCATCCACGCCGGGACCGCGGGCCTCTGGCCGGCGGTTCCCGGCGTGGCGTGACACGCACTGATGTCGGCCCTAATGTGGCGCAATGTCGCACGATCACGACCACGAGCATGAGCACGGCCATGCGCACGACCACGACCACGAATTTTCCGAACTCTCCGACGTCGCCCTGCGCGTGCGCGCATTGGAAACAGTTCTCGCCGAAAAGGGGCTGATCGACCCGGCCGCGCTCGACGTCATCGTCGACACCTACGAGACGCGCGTCGGCCCGCGCAACGGCGCGCGCGTCGTCGCCCGCGCCTGGACAGACCCCGCCTTCAAGGCGCGGCTCCTGCAAGACGGCGCGAAGGCTGTAGGCGAACTCGGCTACGGCGGGCGCGGCGGCGAGCATATCGCCGTCGTCGAAAACACTGCGACCACGCACAACATGGTCGTGTGCACCTTGTGCTCCTGCTACCCGTGGCCCGTGCTCGGCCTGCCGCCGGTCTGGTACAAGTCCGCGCCCTATCGTTCGCGCGCCGTCATCGATCCGCGCGGCGTGCTCGCCGATTTCGGCGTCAGCCTGCCCGAGAATGTCGACGTGCGCGTGTGGGATTCGACCTCCGAGATGCGCTACCTCGTCCTGCCGATGCGGCCGGACGGCACGGACGGCTGGAGCGAGGAAAAACTCGCCGATCTCGTCACGCGCGACAGCATGATCGGCGTCGGCCTCCCGCACCGGCCAGGAACAAGCGCATGAACGGCGCGCAGGACCTCGGCGGCATGATGGGCTTCGGCCCCGTCGTGGCGGAACAGAACGAGCCCGTCTTCCACGGCGCATGGGAAGCCCGCGTGCTCGCCAATGTCATCGCCACGCAGGCGCTCGGGCAGTGGAGCGGCGACGCCAGCCGCTACGCCCGCGAATCCCTCGACCCGCGCTTCTATCTGACGCGCAGCTATTACGAGATCTGGTTCGCCGCGCTCGAAAAGATTCTCGCCGAGCACAAGCTCGTCGCCGGCGACGAGATCGCGGCCGGCCATGCGCTGCACGAAACGCGCAGGCCCGAGCGCGTGTTCGAGGCGGCGGGCGCGGCGGCGGCTCTGCGTCGCGGCTGGCCGTCGGAGCGCGAGACGGACAAGCGCAGCCGCTTTTCGCCATCGGCCAGCGCGTGCGCGCGAAGAACATGCATCCGGCCACGCACACGCGCCTGCCGCGCTATGCGCGCGGGCGCGTCGGCATTGTCGAGGCGATCCGCGGCTGCCACGTCTTTCCCGATTCGAACGCCCACGCGCGCGGCCCCGATCCGCAATGGGTCTACAACGTGCGCTTCACCGCGCGCGAATTGTGGGGGCCGGACGCCGATGCGCGCCATTCCGTCTCCATCGACGCATTCGAGCCCTATCTTGAACCCGCCTGACCTCTCCATCCTTCCCGGCCTTCCGCGCGAAGATTCCGAACCGCTGTTCCGCGAACCGTGGGAAGCGCAAGCCTTCGCCATGGCCGTGCATCTGCGCGACAAGGGCCTGTTCACCTGGCGCGAATGGGCGGAAGCCATCGGCGCGGAAATCAAGGCGGCGCAGGCCAAGGGCGATCCCGACCTCGGCGACACCTATTACCTGCACTGGCTGGCGGCGCTCGAAAAACTGGTGATCGCCAAGGGCGCGGCGAACGCCGCTGTCGCTGCACGAAACGAAAGAGGCCTGGGACCGCGCGGCGCGCGCGACGCCGCACGGTCGGCCGATCGTGCTGGGCGCGGAGAAGACCGCCTAGGATATCCCTTGCGAAACCCACGCGCCGCCGAGCAGCGCGAGGCCGACCGCCAGCACGACGAGCGCCGCCAGAAATTCCGCGCCGCGCGCGATCAGCAGGCCGCGCCCTTCCGCGCCGCCGGCAAGGCGCAGCGCCAGACCCTTGGCAAGAACGGCGATGGCCGCGAGCGCGCCGGTGGTGATCGCCGTGCCGAGCGACATGGCCGCGACCGCGCCGACGCCGGCGAGAAACACGCCCTGCGCCAGCGTGAACACCAGAACGAGAATGGCGCCTGAGCAGGGCCGCGCGCCGGCCGCGACGATCGTCGCCAGCGCCGCCCCCCACGAAAAGCCGTCTCCGAGAGTCGCGGGATCAGGCGCATGGAAATGGCCGCAATCGGCCGTGTGCACATGGCCGGGATCGACGGATTCGCAGACGAAACGGCTGGGCGCGGCAACGCCGCCCGCCGTGGCGAACGCGGGCGCCGGCGCGCGCGCCCGCAGCGCGCGAAAAAGCGCGCCGCCCTTGGTCCACGCGAGATAGAGGCCGAGGCCCGCGACCGCGGCGTAGCTCGTGAGTTCGATCGCCTGCGCCGCCTGCGTCATGCGCGTCGAGGTCGCGTTGAACACGAGCGCGGCGACGCCGACGATGGCGATGGCGACGACGCCCTGAAGCAGCGCGGCAAGAAACGTGAGGATCAATCCGCGCTTCAGCGCGCGTTCGTTGGCGATCATGTAGGAGGCCATCACCGCCTTGCCGTGGCCGGGACCCGCCGCGTGAAACACGCCGTAGGCGAAGGACAGGCCGGCCAGCAGCCAGAAGCCCGCCATGCCGGTCTTCGCCTCGCGCGCCGCGCCCGTCAGCGCGCGGTAGAAGTGGCTTTGTTGCGCGAGAATCCAGGCGACGAGCGAATTGCCGGCGGCCGCCGCGCCTTCGTTCGCGCCGACGGCGAAGGGATTGCGCTGCGCGAGAGCGGGTGTGGCGAGAAGAAGAAGCGTGAATAGCGCCGCTGCGATCCTTCTCCCGTTCACGGGAGAAGGCAGCGCGCGAAGCGCGACGACACGAAGTCGGCTGCTACCGACTTCGGTCGGGGATGAGGGCGCCGGGACCGCGCGAAACCTGGAAAGAAGAGCAGATCGCCCTGCGGCCCTCATCCGGCCCGGCTGCGCCGGCCCACCTTCTCCCGCAAGCGGGAGAAGGGATAAGCGACCGCCCCTCACGGGCAGGCCACCACAACCCGCGGCGCAAGCCGCGCCGAGAGATCGCCGCCCGGCGAGAAATTCTCGGAGGCCGCCTGGCTCAGGCGCTGCGATTCGGCCGCCAGCAGCGGCGCCGGCTCCATCACGCTCGCAGAGCAGCCGGCCGGCGCATCTTTCAGCGCGACCGGGTCTTTCTTCTCGAAGCCGAAGGCGACGAAATAGGAGGGGTCGTAGACCTGGAACGAAAAGGTCCTGGCCGCTACCGGCTCCTTCAGCAGCACGGTGAAATGCAGCGACACGACCTTCTTCTCGTCGGCGTCGAGCCAATAGTCCGACGGTTCCTGAAAGGCGGCCTTCTTCCCGGCCTCGCGCGCGAAGGTGAAATAGTCGAATTCGGCGAGCGACTCGATATTGGTCCTGGCGAGCGGCTGCAGCTCCTCGCGCGTCGGCGGCTTGCCGTCCTTGCCCAGCCCCTGCGTGGCGAAGGCCGAATACATCTCGTCGAAGGTCCAGACGTTGCGCACGCCGGCGATGCGCCCGTCCTTGTCGAACAGCACGGTGGCGCGCGCCGCCACCCAGACGTGCGGATGGGCGGCCACGGGGCCGGCGCAGGCGAGGCCGGCGAGCGCGGCGGCCAGGGAGATGATCGGCTTGCGAAACAGCATGGCGGTCGGTTCGGTCTCGTCTTTCGTCGGGGCGACACTACCTTCAATGGCAAAGATTCCGATGCCCGTCGAAGGCGGCGGAATTTGGAAGGCGCGCATTGCATTTGGTCAGTGACACTGACATATTCCAGTCGGAAACAGGCTAACATGCCTGCGCAATTTGGCCGGGGATGCGCCGGTCCGGAGGAAAAAATGGCCGAACCCCTTGAAGGTCGCGCCGACCAGACTGCCGCTTTCGCCGGCGTCTCTCTCGACGACAAGTTCGATCTGACCAAGCAGCGCGTGTTCTCGACCGGCACGCAGGCCGTCGTGCGCCTGCTGCTGATGCAGAAGGAGCGCGACCGCCGCGCCGGCCTGAACACCGCGGGCTTCATCACCGGCTATCGCGGCTCGCCGCTCGGCGCCGTCGACATGCAGATGCATTCGGCCAAGAAATGGTTCGACAGGAACGACATTCTCTTCCAGCCGGGCCTCAACGAGGATCTCGCCGCGACCGCCGTCTGGGGCGCGCAGCAGGCCGAGATGCGCGGCGAGGGCAAGTACGACGGCGTCTTCTGCATCTGGTACGGCAAGGGCCCCGGCGTCGACCGCTCCGGCGACGTCTTCCGTCACGCCAATCTCGCCGGCACGTCGAAGAACGGCGGCGCGCTGGTGCTGATGGGCGACGACCACACGGCCGAATCCTCCACCACCGCGCATCAATCCGACTTCCACCTCGTCGACGTGATGATGCCGATCATGGCGCCGGCCGGCGTGCAGGAAATTCTCGACTACGGCATCTACGGCTTCGCGCTCTCGCGCTATGCGAGCGTATGGGTCGGCATGAAATGCCTGAAGGACACGATCGAATCGACCTCGTCCGTCGATGGCGCGCTCGATCGCGTCGAGATCGTCACGCCCTCCGATTTCAAGATGCCGCCCGGCGGTCTCTCCATCCGCCCGCGCGACGGCATTCTCGATCAGGAAGCGCGGCTGCAGGAATACAAGCGCGACGCCATTCTCGCCTTCCTGCGCGCCAACAAGGTCAACCGCATCGTCACCTCGGGCGGGCCTGCGCCGAAGATCGGCATCATCACGTCGGGCAAGTCCTATCTCGACGTGCGCCAGGCCTTCGACGATCTCGGCATCGACGAAGTGAAGGCCAACGATCTCGGCGTGCGCCTCTACAAGCTCGGCTGCGTCTGGCCGATCGAGCCGCAGGGCCTGAAGGAATTCGCCGAAGGCCTCGACATGATCGTGGTCGTGGAAGAGAAGCGCTCGCTCATCGAAGTGCAGGTGCGCGAGGAATTGTTCGGCACGCCGAACCAGCCCGTCGTCGTCGGCAAGAAGGACGAGAAGAATAGCTGGCTCTTCCCCGTCAAGGGCGCGCTCGACACCAACGAGATCGCCATCGCCATCGCCGAGCGCATCCTGCGCTTCAAGTCCGATCCGAAGGTCGAGCAGAAGCTGCGCTCGCTGCAGCAGGCGCAGGCCATGCTGGCCGACACCAAGGACGCATCCTTCCGCATTCCCTACTTCTGCTCGGGCTGCCCGCACAACACCTCCACCCGCGTGCCGCAGGGCATGCGCGCCTATGCCGGCATCGGCTGCCATTTCATGGCGCAATGGATGGATCGCTCGACCGAGGGCTTCACCCATATGGGCGGCGAGGGCGCCAACTGGATCGGCGAGGCGCCGTTCTCCAAGCGCAAGCACATCTTCCAGAACCTCGGCGACGGCACCTACAATCATTCCGGCGTGCTGGCGATCCGCTGGGCGGTCGATAGCAAGACCAACATCACCTACAAGATCCTGTTCAACGACGCCGTCGCCATGACCGGCGGCCAGCGCCACGAGGGCGGACTGACCGTCGACATGATCGCGCGGCAGGTGGCGGCCGAAGGCGTGAAGAAGATCGCGCTCGTCACCGACGAGCCCTACAAATATCCGTCCGGCTCGCACTGGCCGGCGGGCCTGACGATCCACCACCGCGACGAACTGGATCGCGTGCAGCGCGACCTGTCGGAGATCGACGGAACGACCGTCCTCCTCTACGACCAGACCTGCGCCGCCGAAAAGCGCCGGCGCCGCAAGCGCGGCACGTTCCCCGATCCCGACCAGCGCGTCATCATCAACGAACTCGTCTGCGAAGGCTGCGGCGATTGCGGCGTGAAGTCGAACTGCGTCTCCGTGCAGCCGCTCGAAACCGAATTCGGTCGCAAGCGCAAGATCGACCAGTCCTCGTGCAACAAGGACTTTTCCTGCGTCAACGGCTTCTGCCCGTCCTTCGTCACCGTGCATGGCGCAAAGCCGCGCAAGGCGAAGCCGCGCGACATGCAATCGTCCACCGCGCTGTCGACGCCGCCCGAACCGACAGCTGCCCGCCATCGGCGCGCAGCCCTATTCCATCCTCGTCTCGGGCGTCGGCGGCACCGGCGTCGTGACGATCTCGGCCATCCTCGGCATGGCCGCGCATCTCGAAGGCAAGGGCGTCGGCGTCATCGACATGGCCGGCCTCGCGCAGAAGGGCGGCGCGGTCTATTGCCATGTGAAGATCGCCAACAGGCCACAGGACGTGCACGCCATCCGCGTCGCGGCGGGCGAAGCCGATCTGGCGCTCGGCTGCGATCTCGTCGTCGCCGGCACGAAGAAGGTGCTCTCGGCCATCGACAAGGGCCACACCGGCGTCTTCGTGAATTCGGCGGAAGTCTATCCCGGCGAGATCACGCGCGTCGCCGACTTCACGCTGCCGGGCGAGCGCGTGAAGACCGCGATCCGCGATACCGCCGGCGAGAATTACGGTTTTGTCGACGCTTCCGCGGCCGCCACCGCGCTGCTCGGCAATTCCATCGGCGCCAACATGTTCATGCTGGGCTTCGCCTGGCAGCGCGGCTTCGTGCCGCTGTCGGAGGCCTCGATCCTCGAGGCCATCCGCCTCAACGGCGAGGCGGTCGCGATGAACACGGAAGCCTTCCACTGGGGCCGCCGCGCCGCCGCCGACGCCAAGGGTTTCGAGGCCTATGTGGCGCCGCTGCTGAAGCCGACGGAATCGCGCGAAATATCGAAGTCGCTCGACGAGATCGTCGAGCGCCGCGCGAAATATCTCGCCGCCTACCAGAACGCCGATTATGCCCAGCGCTACAGGAAGCGCGTGGAGAAGGCGCTCGCCGCCGAACACGCCAAGGCGCCGGGCAAGACGGACTATGCGACGGCCGTCGCGCGCTATCTCTTCAAGCTGATGGCGATCAAGGACGAATACGAGGTCGCGCGCCTCTATTCCGACGGCTCTTTCAAGCGGCAACTCGACGCCGCTTTCGAGAATGTCGGCAAGCTGGAATTCCACCTTGCGCCGCCGATCCTCGGCCGCAAGGACGCCAACGGCGTTGCGACCAAGACGACCTTCGGCCCGTGGATGATGAGCGCCTACAAGCTGCTCGCTGCGCTGAAATTCCTGCGCGGCGGCGCGTTCGACATCTTCGGCAAGACGGCGGAACGCCGGCAGGAGCGGCAATTGCTCGCCGACTACGAGACGCTGCTCGACGAGCTGGAAGCGGGCATGAACGCAGCCACGCATCCGGTCGCCGTGCAACTCGCCGCGATACCTGAAAAAATCCGCGGCTACGGCCACGTGAAGGACAGCCACATCGTCAAGGCGAAGGCGGAAGAAGCCAAGCTGCTCGAAAAATTCCGTGCGCCGCAGACGCCGATGCCTGTGGCGGCGGAGTAACCTCGCCTGTCATTCCCGCGAAAGCGGGAATCCAGAGCCGAGGCCTGAAAGATGCGTCATTGACTCTGGATTCCCGATCGCGCTTCGCGCGTCGGGAAGGACATTCCGCTAAATCCCTTCCGCGCCGCCGTCGCTGCGCGGATCGTGCGCGGCCTCGATGCGTCCATCCCTGCGCCGCACGAGCATACCGGCATGTCCGAACTGATCGCCGTAGCTTTCGCCGGTCATTTCCAGCTCGTGCCCCACATGCTCCAGCCGTGACACGAGCGACGGATCGAAGCGATCCTCCAGTTTCAACGTCGCGCGCGAAAAACCCCAGCGCTTGTCGAAGCGGAAACGCGGCGCGTCGATGGCGCCCGCGACATCGCCGGTCAGCATGTAGCGCGAGAAAATCTGCGCCTGGAATTGCGGCTGGCCGTCGCCGCCCATCGAGCCATAGCTCATCACGCGCCCGTCGCTGAAGACGCAGAGCGGCGCGGTCAGCGTGTGCATCGGCCTCTTGCCGGGCGCGAGCGCATTGGGATGCGCCGAACTCGAGCGAGAAGGACACGCCTCGATTTTGCAGCAGAATGCCGGTCGCGGGCAGCACGCAGCCCGAGCCGTATTCCCAGAACAGCGACTGGATGTAGGAAACGGCGAGCCCGCTTTCGTCGATCGCGCCCATCCAGATCGTGTCGCCCTCTTCCGGCGGCAGAGGCCATGCGGCGGCGCGCGTCATGGCGATCTTCGCCGCTTCGCGCGCGAGATAGGTCTCCGACAGAAACGATACGGGATCGGGCCGCGGGCGATCGAAATCGATACAGGCGTGGTCGCGCAACGCAAGCGCGCGCTTGGAGGCTTCGACCAGCCCGTGGATATGCTCGAAGGTTTCCGCGCGCGTGACGCCGAGCCGCTCGAACAGGCCGAGCGTGACGAGCGAAATCAGTCCGACCGTCGGCGGCGGCGTGTTGAGAAGCGCGCGGCCCGGCAGATCGAGCCGCAGCGGATCGCGCAGCACGGCTGCATAACGCGAAAGATCGTCGCGCACGACAGGCGAACCGATGCGGTCGAGATCGGCGGCGATTTCGCGTGAGACATCGCCGCGATAGAAATCCGCGAAGCCGGCGTCGGCGAGATGCGCCAGCGTATCGCCGAGCTTCTCGTTCTTCCGCGCTTCGCCTGCGGCCGGAATTTTGCCGTCCACGAAGAACTGTTTCGCAAAGCCCGGCGCGGCGTAAAGCGCCTCCGCTTCGCGATGCCTGTAGCGCGCCTCCGACTTCGACTGCCGGTAGCCGCGCGTCTTCTCGATCGCATCGTGCAGCAACACGCGAGCCGGCAACTTGCCGCCGAGCGCCTTCGCGAACTCCATGCGCCAGCGCCCATCCGCCGACCGCGCCGGGCACGGTCGGCGCCGCGAGCGGCCCGCGCCGCGGGATGATGTCGTGGCCGGCGTCGCGGTAGGAGGCGATCGTCGCCTTCGCGCCGGCGTAGCCGCAGGCCTCGATCACGCGCACGCGGCCATTTGGCTCGCGGATCGTCCAGAAGCCGTCGCCGCCTATGCCGTTCATGTGCGGATAGACGACGGCGATGGTCGCGGCCATCGCGAGCATGGCTTCGATGGCGTTGCCGCCCTCCGCCAGCACGGCCTTGCCGGCGCGCGCGGCGTCCATGTGCGGCGCGGCGACGGCGGCTTTCGAAAAGACAGGAGTTTCCATCGCGCCACGATGTGTGGCGCGCGCACGAAGGTCAATCGGTCGGGCAAAATCCGTCAGGCAAGATCGTCAGGATTGCCGCTGCGCCTGCCCTTGCGAAAATATCGCGCGCGCCTCCACGCTGCGCGTCGCGCTGAGCAGCGGCGAGACGCGCAGCGGGGCCGCGCCGAGATAATCGAGCGCCGCGGCCAGGCGCACGTGCCCGTCGTGCATGCACAGGCAGATCGACGGATCGAAGCCGATCCAGCCGAGACCCTCGACATGGGCTTCCGCCCATCCCCGCAGGTCGCCCGCGCCGGCCGCGCGTTCCGCGCCTTCGGATTCGCGGGCGAGATAGCCGCTGACGAAGCGCGCGGGCGCGCCGACGGATCGCGCGGCGGCGATGAAGACATGCGCCATGTCGGCGCTTGCGCCCTTCTTCGCCTTGAACGCCGCCGCAGCCGAAACGGGTTCGCCGTCGCCCGCTTCGAAAGCGATCGCCTCGTGCACGGCGCGCATCAGAAAATGCGGCTTGTCGAGTTCGGTCTTGGCGCCTCTCGTCGCTTCGCGCGCGAACTTGCGCAGCGCCGGGTCGCATTGCGTCAGGTCCGTGTCGCGCAGGTAGACATCGGGCGCAAACCGCTCGGCGTCGCCGCGCAGGACGCCAGACGTGTCGAACGTATCGATTTCGCCGCGCGCGACTATGGTCAGTTTCTGCAGCGGGCCCTCGGCGTCCAGCGTCTGCACGAAATTGCCGAAGGCGTCCTGTCGCTCGCGCACCTGGCAGTCGACGTCGGCTTCGATCGACCAGGAGATGACGCGCTGGCTCTCGCAGGCGCGCGGCCGCAGGCGCATCTTCTGGATCACGGCGCGCGCGGGCGGCGCGAATTCCTGCACGATCACATGGCGGACGGAAATTCTCATGGCTCAATGCACCAGATATTGGTCCGCCATGACAATGTCGAGCCGGTCGTTGTCGGCGATGAAACCTTCGATGAATTCGTGCAAGCCGCTCTGGAAGATCGACTTGAGATCGGCCGCCTGCAGCTTCGACAGAATGGCGTGCGCATGGCGCTGCGCCTTGCCCTGCCGTCCATAGTCGCGCGCGAGCAGATCGAGCCAGCGCACGATGTTCTCGTAGCAGGCGATGAGCGAGCGCGGCATGTCGGGCTTGAGGATCAGCAGATCGGCGACGAGCCAGGGCTTCACGCTCTGGCGATAGACCCAGTGATAGGCGGTATTGGCGGACACCGCGCGAAGAATCGCCGACCACTGGAAATAGTCGAGCGAGCCGCCGACCGTTTCGGCGTCGGGCAGCAGCACGTGATATTTCACGTCGAGCAGCCGCGCCGTATTGTCCGCGCGCTCGAGGTAATGGCCGAGCCGCATGAAATAGAAGGCCTCGTTGCGCAGCATCATGCGATAGGCCGAGCCGTCGACATCGAGCGCCATCTTCTTCACGAGCGCCAGGAAGCGTCCGAGATCGTCGCGGTCGAGCGCCTTGCCCTTGGCGCGCTCGCGCTCGTAGCGCACGAGCTCGAGCCAGGCTGCGTTGACCGCTTCCCATGTCTCGATGGTCAGCGCCGTGCGCACCGCGCGCGCATTGCGCCGCGCCGCCTCCATGCAGCGATGGATCGACGAAAGATTGTCGGTGTCGACCACGAGATAGGCGATGGCGTTCGCCTCGTTGATCTCGCGGCCGGTCTTGGCGAACTCGTCGATGACGCCGGACGAGATGAGCGCGCTTTCCCATTCCGACGTCGCCCCGCCATAGGCGCGCGGCAGCGCGGCGAGGCGCGACGTCGCCTCGATGATGCGCGCGATGTGGTCGGCGCGCTCCACATAGCGCGCGAACCAGTAGAGATTGTCGGCGGTGCGCGCGAGCATCAGGAATGGCCTCCAACGGACGCGGCGACGCGATCAGCGAACAAATCGACGGGGGCGAATCTGCGCCCGTCCCCCTTGTGGGGAGGGGGAGGGGGTCGGGAAATCTCGCAGGCTTACACGACCCCCCACCCTAACCTTCCCCCACAAGGGGGGAGGGAATCTCACGGCCTCACGCATCGTCGATCACCCACGTATCCTTCGTGCCGCCGCCCTGGCTGGAATTCACCACCAGCGAGCCCTCCTTCATCGCCACGCGCGTCAGACCGCCGGGCGTGAGGCTGACCATGCCGTTTGCGCCCGACAGGACGAAGGGCCGCAGATCGACATGGCGCGGCGCGACGCCCGAGGCCACCGAGACCGGGCAGGTCGAGAGCGACAGCGTCGGCTGCGCGATGAAATTGCCGGGATCGTGCTTCAGCTTCGTGCGGAACTCGGCGATCGCGGTCTTGCTGGCGTGCGGGCCGACCAGCATCCCATAGCCGCCGGAGCCGTTCACTTCCTTCACCACGAGATCAGGCAGATGGTCGAGCACGTAGGCGAGCGCCTCCGGCTCGCGGCAGCGCCAGGTCGGCACGTTCTTCAGGATCGGCTCCTCGCCGGTGTAGAAGCGGATGATCTCCGGCATGTAGGTGTAGATGGCCTTGTCGTCGGACACGCCGGTGCCGATGGCGTTGGCGAGCGTGACGGCGCCGGTCTGATAGGCCGAGACGAGGCCGGGCACGCCCAGCATCGAATCCGGGCGGAAGGCGAGCGGGTCGAGAAACTCGTCGTCGATGCGGCGGTAGATGACGTCCACGCGCTGCGGGCCGGTCGTCGTGCGCATGTAGACGACGTTGTCGCGCACGAAGAGGTCGGAGCCTTCGACCAGCTCGACGCCGAGCTTGTCGGCCAGGAACGAATGCTCGTAATAGGCGGAATTGTACTGGCCGGGCGTCAGCACCACGACGGTCGGCTCCGCCGGCGCCGAGGACGGCGCGACGGAGCGCAGCGTGGTCAGCAGCTTGTCCGGATAATCGTCGACCGGCGCGACGCGATGCTCGACGAACAGGTCCGGAAACAGCCGCAGCATCGCCTCGCGGTTTTCCAGCATGTAGGACACGCCGGACGGCGTGCGGGCGTTGTCTTCCAGAACGTAGAAATCGTGGTCGTCGACCCGGATCACGTCGATGCCGGCGATATGCGCCCACACGTCGTGCGGCGCGCGCTGCCCGGCCATCTCCGGCCGGTAGCCGGGATTGCGCAGCACGAGGTCGCGCGGCACGATTCCCGCCGCCAGTATCTCCTGCTTCCCGTAGACGTCCGTCAGGAACATGTTCAGCGCCTTCACGCGCTGGAACAGCCCCTGCTCCAGCCTGTTCCACTCGCTGCGGGCGAACAGCCGCGGGATGATGTCGAAGGGAATGAGGCGCTCGGCGGCGTCCTTGTCGCCGTAGACGGCGAAGGTGATGCCGATGCGCCGGAACAGAAGCTCGGCCTGCGCGCGGCGCGATTCCAGAATTTCGGGCGGCGTCTCCCGCAGCCAGCGGGACAGCCGCGCATAGACATCGCGCGGCGCCCCTCCCGCGCCCATTTCGTCGAAGAAACCCTTGTCGCTCAAACTCGTCCTGCCCTCTCGCGCCTGCGATCGACCGCCGACGCCTGAAATCGCAAGGACCATACCACGGCGCCGCCGCGCCGGTCCCGCGCAGCTCGCGCATTCCGCAGGCGCCGCCGCCTGAAATCTGGACTTTACAGCCTGCGCAACGGGCAAATTCGGTCCGCGCCTCGCCCGCTTTCGCGCAATCCTCTTTCCCGCGGGCGCTTTTTCCGCTATGGGACGCCCGCAACGGACCCCGGCCCTTGCGCCGGGGTTTTGTTTTGCGCCGCCTGATAATCGATTGCGGGGAAAACGCAGACTATGGCGAACGTGGTTGTGGTCGGCGCCCAGTGGGGCGACGAGGGCAAGGGCAAGATCGTCGACTGGCTTTCGGTCGAGGCCGATGTCGTGGTGCGCTTCCAGGGCGGCCACAACGCCGGCCATACGCTCGTCATCGACGGCGTCACCTACAAGCTCGCGCTCCTGCCCTCCGGCATCGTCCGCGAGGGCAAGCTCTCGGTCATCGGCAACGGCGTCGTCGTCGATCCGCATCATCTCGTCGAGGAAATCCGCAAGCTGCGCGCCCAGGGCGTGCATGTCGGCCCCGACAATCTCAAGATCGCCGACAATGTGCCGCTGATCCTGTCGATCCACCGCGAGCTCGACGGCCACCGCGAGGAAGCGTCCTCCGAGGGCGTCAAGATCGGCACGACCAAGCGCGGCATCGGCCCGGCCTACGAGGACAAGGTCGGCCGTCGCGCCATCCGCCTGACCGACCTCGCCGAGCCCGACACGATCGACGACAAGATCGCCCGCCTGCTCGCCCATCACAATCCGCTGCGCCGCGGCCTCGGCCTGCCCGAGATCGAGAGCGCGGCGATTCGCGAGGAGCTGCTCAGCATCGCCGGCGACGTCCTGCCCTACATCGACCCCGTCTGGGACACGCTCGCCACCGTGCGCCGCGCGGGCAAGCGCATCCTGTTCGAGGGCGCGCAGGGCGCGCTTCTCGACGTCGACCACGGCACCTACCCGTTCGTCACCTCGTCCAACACGGTTGCCGCCAACGCGGCGGCGGGCTCCGGCATGGGACCGCGCGCCATCGGCTACGTGCTCGGCATCGCCAAGGCCTATACGACGCGCGTCGGCGGCGGCCCCTTCCCGACCGAACTGCACGACGACACCGGCCGGCTGATCGGCGAGCGCGGCCGTGAATTCGGCACCAATACCGGCCGCGCGCGCCGCTGCGGCTGGTTCGACGCCGTGCTGACGCGCCAGGTGGTCAAGACCTCCGGCATCGACGGCATCGCCTTGACCAAGCTCGATATTCTCGACGGTTTCGAGACGATCAAGGTCTGCACGCACTATATGCTCGACGGCAAGCCGATCGACCGCCTGCCGGCCTCGCAATCGGCGCAGGCGCGCATCCAGCCCGTCTACGAGGAGATCGAGGGTTGGGCCGGGACGACGGGCGGGGCGCGCTCGTGGGCTGGTCTTCCGGCCCAGGCGATCAAATATGTACGTCGTATCGAAGAACTGATCGACGCGCCGGTCGCCCTGCTTTCGACAAGCCCCGAGCGCGACGATACCATCCTGGTTCACAACCCTTTCCAGGATTGACGCAAACATTCGGGAATGGTCTTAAGCGCGGATGGCCGATTACTATCCACTTCTGTCGAGAGCGGTCGGGGCCCTCTCCAACTCCAACGCCGAAGCGCGGCGCTCGATCTACGAGCGGGCGCGCAAGGCGCTGGTCGGCCAGTTGCAAGCCATCCAGCCGCCGATCGCCGAAGCCGACATTGCGCGCGAGACCGACGCGCTCGACGCGGCGATTGCGCGCGTGGAAGCCGAAATCGCCGGCAAGGCGGCCGCTGAAGCCGCCAAGGCCCCGGAAGCGCCGGCAAAGCCCGTAGCGCCGCCCCCGCCGCCGCCCGCGCCGAAGAGCGAGCCGCCCAAGGCGGAAGTCCCGAAGCCGGAAAGTTCCAAAGCCGGCGCCGCCCAAGCCCGTCCTGCCGCCGATCCCGCCGCGCCCCGTCGCGCCGAAAGCCCCCTCGCCGCCGGCGCCGGCGCCCGACGGCGAGAAACCGTCCGCATCCGTTCCGCCGGTCCCGCCCAAACCCTTCTCCTTCCGGCCGCCCGCGGCGGTCGAAGCCGAGAAGGCCGCCCGCAAGGCCGAGGCGGACAAGGCCGAAGGCGAGAAGGCGGAGTCCGAAAAGACCGATGAAGCCGCCGGCGTCGAGACGGCCGACAACGAGCTCGAGTCGCCCTCGATTCTGAAGCCGCCGCGCCCGCGCGAGGCGCCGCGCCCGGCCGCCCCCGGCCCCGCGCCCCAGAACGGGCGCGGCAACCGCCTGTGGATCGTCGGCGGCGTGGTCGTCGGCGTCGTCCTGCTGATCGCGGGCCTCGCCATCAAGCTGCGCGGCCGCCCCGAGGACCTCGCGAAGCTGCGGCCCGCGCCGACCGCGCCCGCCGAGCAGCAGCCGTCCGGCAAGATCGCCGGCCGCGTCGGCGGCGAGAGCCCCTCCGCGCCGGCGGAGAAGGGCGAGACCAAGACCGCGCCCGCGCAGAGCCAGCCGCCGCTGCCCGTCGCCCATCGCGCGGCGCTGCTGCTGGAAGCGCCGGAGACGGCCGAGAAGGTGAAGACCTACATCGGCTCTGTGGTGTGGCGGCTCGACAATGTCCCCGGCGGCCCCGGCCAGCCGCTCGGCACGGCCATCCATGCGGAAGTCGAGATTCCCGACGCCAAGGTTCGGATGACCATCGACATCCAGAAGAACATGGACGCCTCGCTCAACGCCTCGCACACGATCGAGGTGCGGTTCGCGCTTCAGCCCGGCAGCGTCATTCCCGGCGTCAAGCAGATCGGCGCCGTGCAGATGCGGCGCGAGGACATGGCCAATGGCGACGGCCTGGCCGGCGTGCCCGTGCCGATCACCGAGACCTATTATCTCGTCGGTCTCGCGCGCGGCGACATGGAGGGCCGCAACATGGACCTCCTGAAGAACCGCGGCTGGCTCGACGTGCCGCTGGCCCTCAGCAACGGCCGCATCGCCAAGTTCAGCCTGGAAAAGGGCGCCTCCGGCGACCGCGTCATCAACGACGCATTGAGCGTCTGGGCGCAGCAGAAGTAACCTCTCTTCCGACGTGGAACCAAGGCCCGGCGCGCTCGTTGCGCTGCCGGGAGCCTTGCATTTTGCGGAAGAGACCGAATGAGATTCTACAAGCTGGCGTTGGGGTTCTGGCGCGGCGACAGCGCGCGCGCGGCCTGGTTTCTTTCACTGGCCTTCCTGGCCTGTCTCTTCGCCAGCATGGGGCTGCAGGTCGCCGTCACCCGCTGGAACAAATATTTCTTCGACGCGCTGCAAGCCAAGGACGTGCACGTCGTCCAGTTGAGCGTGCTCCTTGCGCTCGCGCTTGCGCTTGCGACCGCATTCGTCGCCGTCCTCCTGATCCAGTCGCGCATGCGGCTGCAATTGCGCTGGCGGCGCTGGCTCACGGAGACGCTCGTCGCGCGTTGGCTCGGCGAACGCCGTTTCTATCAACTGACCATCCTGCGAACGATCGACAATCCTGAGGCGCGCATCGCCGAGGATGGAAGGATCGCCGTCGAATTGTTCGTCGATATCGCCGGCGGCGTTCTCAACACCGTCATCCTCTCGGCATCCTTCATGGTCGTGCTGTGGAGCGTCGGCGGCTCGATGACCATCGGCGGCTTCACGATCCCCGGCTATCTCGTCATCGCCGTCGTGCTCTACACCGCGCTGACCTCGTTCGGCATGCTTCTGCTCGGTCGCCCGCTCGTCAACGCCGTCGCGCACAAGGCGGCCGGCGAGGGCGACTTTCGCTATGCGCTGACGCGCACGCGCGAAAACGCCGAGACGATCGCGCTGATCGGCGGCGACGACGACGAACGCGCGACGATCATGACCTCGTTCACGGAACTGGCGCAGCGCTGGATCGGCGTGATCGGCCGCCAGACGCGCATGATGTTCCTGTCGAGCGGCAACAATGTCATCGCTCCCGTCGTGCCGCTCATTCTCTGCACGCCGAAATTCATGTCGGGCGAAATGTCGCTCGGCGATCTCATGCAGGCGGCCGCCGCCTTCGGCCAGGTGCAGACGGCGCTGAACTGGCTCGCCGACAACGCCTACAATCTCGCCAACTGGTCGGCCTCGGCGCGCCGCGTCGGCGAACTCGACAAGGCCTTCGGCGAACTCGACGCGGCCGCCAGGGCGCGCGGCGGCCAGACGATCGTGCTGGAGGACAGTCCCGACGGCGACTTCCACATCCGCGACCTCACCGTCTCGCAGGTGAGCGGCGACAGCATGCTGTCTGAATCCGAGGCGCATTTCGCGCCTGGCGACAAGGTGCTCGTGCAGGGGCCCTCCGGCAGCGGCAAGAGCACGCTGATCCGCGCCATCGCGGGCCTCTGGCCCTGGGGCAGCGGCCGCATCCAGAGGCCGAACGAAGCCTCGATCGCCTTCATGCCGCAGCGTCCCTACATGCCGCTCGGCACGCTGCGGAGCGCCATCGACTATCCCGCGAACGAACACAAGGCGGAAGCGGGCGAGATCGAGAAGATTCTGGCCGAATGCGGCCTCGAACATCTCGTTGCGCGGCTGGACGAAGAGGATTCCTGGTCGACCGTGCTGTCGGGCGGCGAACTGCAGCGCGTCGCCTTCGCCCGCATCCTGCTGAAGAAACCCGACATCGTCATCATGGACGAGGCGACATCGGCGCTCGACGAGCTGACGCAGGCGCGGATGATGGAGCTGGTGGAGGAACGGCTGGCGAATTCGACGCTGCTGCACGTCGCGCACCGGCCGGGCCTCGAGAAATATCACAACCGCCAGATCGTGCTCGAGCGCGCCGAGGAAGGACCGGCCACGATCAGCGATCAGGGACGCCCCGGCGGCCTGCTCGGACGCCTGTTCCGTCGCGCGGGCCGCAAGACCGCCGCCTGACGTCGGGCGCCGCGCAACGAAAGAAAAAGGCGGCGCACCGGGCGCCGCCTCGTTTCATTCAGCCGATCTCCGGCTCAGCGCACATGCGCCTCCAGCCGGGGCTTCGGCGCGGCGATATGCGCCGGCGCGGTCTCCAGCCGCGCGACGCCTTCGCGCACGGCGGCCTGCACCTTCTCGAAGGCGCGCACCTCGATCTGGCGCACGCGCTCGCGCGAGACGCCGAACTCTTCCGAAAGCTGTTCCAGCGTCATCGGCTCGTCGCGCAGGCGCCGCGCCTCGAAGATGCGGCGTTCGCGCTCGTTGAGCACGCCGAGCGCGCCGCGCAGCGCGGCCAGCCGGTTGTCGCTCTCCTCGTGTTCGGCGAGCACGGTCTCCTGGCTGGCGCTGTCGTCGACCAGCCAGTCCTGCCATTCGGCCTCGCCGTCCGAGCGCAGCGGCGAGTTGAGCGAGGCGTCGCCGCCGAGGCGGCGGTTCATCTCGATCACTTCCTGCTCGCTGACGCCGAGCTTGTGCGCGATCGCCTTGACGTTCTCGGGACGCAGGTCGCCTTCCTCGAGCGCGGAAATCTGGCTCTTGGCCTTGCGCAGGTTGAAGAACAGCTTCTTCTGGTTCGCGGTCGTGCCCATCTTCACGAGCGACCACGAGCGCAGGATGTACTCTTGAATGGCGGCGCGGATCCACCACATGGCGTAGGTCGCCAGCCGAAAGCCCTTGTCGGGCTCGAAGCGCTTGACGGCCTGCATCAGACCCACGTTGCCCTCGGACACGACTTCGCCGATCGGCAGGCCGTAGCCGCGATAGCCCATGGCGATCTTGGCGACGAGACGCAGGTGCGAGGTCACGAGCTTGTGGGCGGCGGCGGAATCCTCATGCTCGCGCCAACGCTTGGCGAGCATGTATTCCTGCTCCGGCTCCAGCAGCGGAAACTTGCGAATTTCAGTGAGGTAACGCGAAAGCCCACCGCTTTCGCCAGCAATCACAGGAAGGGCAGCAGCCATCTTCTCCTCCGGGGCCCCCGTTTCGGCAGGCCTTCTGGCGGCCGCGAAAACGCCGACCGCAACACGCGTATATAGGGCGGTCGGACCGTGGCCGAAAGAGGGCGGAACGCCCGCCGCGCGGTCAAGATTGCGTTAAATATCCGTAATCTTCGGGCGCGTTTCGGCCTAACGCGCCGGGTCGTCGCCGAGTTCCGAAAGGGCCGCGGCGACCTTGGCGAAGTCGGCTGGCGCGGGGCTTTCGAAGGCGAGCGGCTCACGGCTGACCGGATGGGGAAAATCGAGCCGGGCGGCGTGCAGCGCCTGCCGGCCGAGCGCCGCGATGGCCGCCCGCGCCGCCTCCGGCAGCAGCTTTTCCTTGGTGCGGAAGCCCGTGGCGTAGACGGGGTCGCCGATCAGCGGATGGCCGATATGGGCCATATGCACCCTGATCTGGTGCGTGCGGCCCGTCTCGAGCTGGCAGGCGACGAGCGCCGCCACCGGCCGCCCCGCCTTGTCGGCGCCGTAGGTCTCCAGCACGCGCCAGTGCGTGACCGCCTCCTTGCCGCGATCCCCGCGCAGCACGGTCATCTTCTCCCGCTGCGTCGGATGGCGGCCGAGCGGCGCGTCGACCACGCCGCTCCTGCGCTCCGGCGCCCCCCACACGATCGCCAGATATTCGCGCAGGAAGGGCATGGTGCGGCCGTGGTCGGCGAAGAGATCGGCGAGCCTGCGATGCGCGCGGTCGGTCTTGGCGACGACCAGCAGGCCCGACGTGTCCTTGTCCAGCCGGTGCACGATGCCCGGCCGCTTCACCCCGCCGACGCCCGACAGGCTCGCGCCGCAATGGGCGATCAGCGCGTTGACCAGCGTGCCCGCCTCGTGACCGGCGGCCGGATGGACGACCAGACCCGCCGGCTTGTCGATGACGATGAGCTGGTCGTCCTCGTAGACGACGTCGAGCGGGATGTCCTCGGCCTCGGGCTCGGCCGGCGCCGCGGCGGGAATGTCGATCTCCACCGCCGCCCCGCTCGCGACTTTCGCGGCGGCGTCCCGGGCGGGCGCGCCGGCGACGCGCACATGGCCGGCCTCGATCAGCGATTTCACGCGCGTGCGGGAAATGGCGGCGGCGGCGAGTTCCGGCCGCTCGGCCAGATAGCGGTCGAGCCGGCCGCCCTCCTCCGGGCCGACGACGAAGGCGTGTCGGGTCGCTTGATCGTTCATCGCCTGCAAATAACGAGGCGCAGGCCCCGCCGCAATCGCTTGCGAAGCCCCGCGCCCGCATGGTCCATGAAGCGATGGCGCAGAAGAAACCCCGAATCGCCGTGATCGGCGCAGGCCCCGCCGGCCTGATGGCCGCCGAGACCGCGGCGCGCGCCGGCTGCGCCGTGACGATCTACGAGGCCATGCCGACGCCCGGCCGCAAATTCCTGATGGCCGGGCGCAGCGGCCTCAACATCACCCATGCGGAAGATTTCGAGCGCTTCGTCAGCCGTTACGGCGGCGCGGCGGCATGGATGGCGCCGATGCTGCGGGAATTTGCGCCGGCCGACATGCGCGCCTTCTGCGCCGGTCTCGGCGTCGAAACCTTCGTCGGCTCCAGCGGCCGCGTGTTCCCCAGGGCGATGAAGGCCTCGCCGCTGCTGCGCGCCTGGCTCGCGCGGCTGTCGGGGCTCGGCGTCGAATTGCGAACACGCGCGAAACTCGTCGATCTCACGGCGGGCGGCAGCGCCGGTCGTCGAGGCGGAAGGCGTTCGCGGCGCGATCGACGCTGAAGCGACCATTCTCGCGCTCGGCGGCGCGAGCTGGCCGCGGCTCGGCTCGGACGGCGGCTGGGCCGGCCTGCTCGCGCGGCGCGGCGTGGCGCTGGCGCCCTTCCGGCCGTCGAACTGCGGGCTGGAGATCGCCTGGTCGAAGACGTTCCGCGAAAGATTCGAGGGGCAGGCGATCAAGACGGCGCGCTTCGCCTTCGCCGGCCGCAGCATCGCCGGCGAAGCCGTCGTGACGCGGCGCGGGCTCGAAGGCGGCCCCATCTACGCGCTGTCGACCGAAATCGGCGAGACGCTGCGCGCGGGTCGCGCGGCCGCGATCGAGATAGACCTGAAGCCCGATCTCGAGGAAAGCGCGCTCGCCGCGCGTCTCGCGCGACGCAGAACCAAGGACAGTTTCGCCAATGCGCTGCGCAAGGCCATCGCCCTGCCGCCGCTCGGCGCGGCGCTGCTGCGCGAAAGCGACCCGGCGGTGGCGGCTCGCAACCCTCACGCGCTCGCGCGAGCGATCAAGACATGCACGCTAGCGGTGGTCGGCGTCGCCGGTCTCGACCGCGCCATTTCGTCGGCCGGCGGCGTGGCGCTGGAGGAGGTCGACAACGGACTGATGCTGAAGAAACTGCCAGGACTGTTCGTCGCCGGCGAAATGCTCGACTGGGACGCCCCGACGGGCGGCTATCTGCTGCAGGCCTGTTTCGCGACCGGCCGCCGCGCCGGCGAGGCGGCCGCGCGCAGCACGCGCTGATCCGCCGTCAGTCGGCAGCGCCCTCTTCCTCGGCCGGCCCCCTCGGCCCGCCGGCCGGCGGCAGAAACGGCTCCGAGACTTCCTCCGTGGCGACCTGTCCGGTGACTTCGAGCGCCGCGGCCGTGCGGGACAGGCCTAAATCCACCGCCTGCCTCTGTAAATCCTGAATGAGACCCAGCAAAATCAGCCGATTGGGAGTAGAGGGCATGGAAATACCAACAGAAATTCGAGGAAATCCTAACAGAAGCGCATCATAGCAAAACACTGAAACAAACAATCGAGGCAATCCGGACAATTATCGGAAAATCCAAAGCCTTGACGGCGAGCTTCGGACGTTCCGCCGTATTTTTCGCGGAAGCGGCCGATCGGCCCGAACCGCGTGTAGAACTAAATGATTAAATGACGAATTCGCCCTTGCGCATGACCGGCGTGCGCGCCCCGGCGGCGTCGAGACCGTCGACATCGATCTGGTCGGAGCCGATCATCCAGTCGATGTGGATGAGGCTGCGGTTGGCGCCGCGCGCGCGCAATTCGTCCTCGCTCATCTTGTCGCCGTTGACGAAGCACTTGCTGTAGGCCTGGCCGAGCGCGATGTGGCTCGCCGCGTTCTCGTCGAACAGCGTGTTGTAGAACAAAAGCCCGCTTTTCGAGATCGGCGAGGAATAGGGCACGAGCGCGACCTCCCCGAGCATGGCCGCGCCGTCGTCGGTCTCGAGCACGCGCTGCAACACGTCCTGCCCCGTGCGCGCCTTCGCCGCGACGATGCGGCTGTTCTCGAAACGCACCTCGATGTCCTCGATCAGCGCGCCCATGTAGGAGAGCGGCTTCGTCGCGCGCACGAAGCCCGACACGCGCTCGCGATGCGGCGTGGTGAAGACTTCCTCCGTCGGAATGTTGGCGTTGCAGACGATTCCGTTCTTCGCCTCCGACGCGCCGCCCGCCCATTCGTGGCCATCGGCGAGGCCGACCGTGAGGTCCGTGCCCGGCCCCGTGAAATGCAGCGCGTGGAAGCGGCGCGCGTTCAAGGTCGCCGTGCGCTGCGCGAGCCGGCCATTATGCGCCGCCCATTCGGAAGCGGGATCGTCGCCGGTCACGCGCGAGGCGGAGAAGATCGCGTCCCACAATCTGGCGAGCGCGCGATCTGGCGGGATCGTCCGGGAATACGCAGCGCGCCCAGGCGGGCGTGGCGGCCGCGACGATCGTCCAGTTGATCGCGAAGCCCGCGATCAGTTCGAGCGCGGGACTGTAGGCCTTGGAGCGTGCGCGATTGGCGCGCGCGACCTTTGCCGGATCCTGCGCCGACAGCAGCGTCGGATCGTCGCCGACGATGGCGAGCCGCGCCGCGCCCGCGCGATAGGCCTGCGCCATGCCCTCGTAGAGCCAGGCCGGCGCGGCGTCGAACGTGCCGTCCGCCGCGAAGCGATAGCGGGCGAGCTGCTGCTGGTCGTCGGCGAGAATGACCGTCACCAGCGACGCGCCGGCGCGATAGGCGTGTTCGGTCACGCGTCGCGCGAGATCGAGCGCCTCGACCGGCGCGGTCATCACCACCTCCTGCCCGGCGCGCAGATTGAGGCCGACGCGCACGGCGGTTTCGGCGAGCCTGTCGAGTTTGATCGCGTGATCGGCGGAAAGCATGGGCGCGGGCTTGTTCATGGCGGCTCCGGAATTTGCGCGTTCGCGAGCCATGACGGCGCGAATCTTTGGCGAATTTAGCGCGCCGCCCGCGTCAGGGAAACGCGCGCAGCCTCACGGAGCGCGGCTGAGCGGCGCGAGCGCTCTGGTCCAGGCGTCGGGCGTCGGAAGCGCGGGATCCTCGGGAAAGGACGGCAGCAGTTCGAACTCGAGCCGTTCGGCGTCCGGCGGGGTCCGCAAAACCAGCGTCGGCGCGCGCAGGAGGCGCGCCGACTGGCGCGGCACGACCGCTCCCGCCGCGACGGTCCGGTCGTCGACGACAAGAACGAAACAGGCGTTGAACGCCGGCCAGTCGCGCCGCGCGTCGCTTCGCCCGGGCTGGACAAGATCGCCGCCCCGCCAATGGATCGTCAGCGCCATGTCCAGACCGATCCGCCGTCCGGGCGGAGCGGACGCAAGCTGCGCGCATCGCTCGAGCCGGCCGGGCTCGTCGGGCTCGAATACCCACAGGCGCCATGCGCCTGCCGTCTCCGCGAACGAAGCGGACGGCAGAAGGCTCAGCGTTGCGACGAAAAGCGACTTCGCCAGCCGGCGCGCGGCGGCGACCGGCGAGCGCCGTCGGGCGGCGCTAGCCTTGCGCGTGAACTCGACCGTGAACGCCTGCCTGAACTGGATCGCGGCGCCGAACTTGACGATCGTCTCGCAGGCCTCGCCCTCGAAGCGGCCGGCTTGCGCGCCGCCCTCGACGAAATCCCGATAGGCGCCGGCGAAATCGCCGCGCGCGAGGCCGCCCGTCTCGAAGATGCGGATCGGCGCCCAGAGTTCGCCGATCCCGGTCGGCGCCGTCTCCTCGACCAGCGCGCCGCCTTGCAGCACGCGGCAGGCCACGGCGCCCCGCGCGAGCGTCTCACGCCAATCGCTTGCTTTTTTCACGCCGGCGCGCCCGCGAGCTCGCGCCTGCGATCGGCGATCGCGGCGCGCGCCAGATCGAAGGTCAGGCGCAGGGCCTCGAAATTGTCGTCCGATACCGAGCCGTCGTTCAGGCCCGTCAGCGTCCGGGTCAACAGCCGGTCGACCTGGCCTTCGATCCCGTCGAGTTCGGTCGCGTCTTTCGCCGCGCGCGCGCGCATCGACAGGTCGTGGAATGTCTCCGCGAGTCCGCCCGCCTGGATCGGCGTAACGCGGGTCACCTGCGAATACAGCCACAGGAATGCGGAGCCGACGAGGCTGCCGATCCACAGGACGAGAAACATCAGATCGCTGTAGCGGTCGATAAACGTCTTGGTCTGGTCCTCGAAATAGGCGGCGGCCGCCGGCAACGCCGTGATCGAGGCTTCCTTTTCCGTGTTCGGCGGCTGGATGTTGGTGGCGTAGCGGCCGGGAACGGCGAGGTGGTCCTTGTTCTCGAATATTGCGGCGACCAGCGCGCGGCCGACGCTGTCGGGCAGGCCCTGGCGCGTCACGAGAAGATCCTGGACCGCGATGCTGTCCGTCTCCTCCTCGGGAACCTGCGGCGCGGGGATGATTTCGCCCGCCTCGATCGACTCGTTGTCCACCCCGCGCATCCGGTCGGAAATACCCTTGGCGCCGTCGAGATCGATCAGCTTGAAGTTCAGCTTCTGGTTCTTGCCGAGCCAGAACTTGTCGGTCGCCAGCCCCGACTTGCGCGCCATGAAGAAGACGGCCGCCGGACCGCCCGGTTCGAACAGGCTCGCCCAGTCCTCGGGCTTGTGCTGATCGAGCGGCGTCGACTCCGGAATGTCGAAGCGCGCGAGAATGGCGCGCACGAGCGCCGTGTCGCGCGGATCGCTGGAGATGATCGCGAGTTTCTTGCCCTTGAGCGCGCCGATGGATTTCGGCACGGCGCTCTTCGGCACGGCGATCAGGAGAATCGAATGTTCGAGCTGCGCGACGGCGCGCGCGCGCGGCGGCGTGCGCGTATCGGAACGCACGATCGCAAGATCGGCGCGCCCTTGCGCGAATTGCTGGACCGCCGCGATCGGGCCGTCGAAATTCTTCACGATGACGCGCACGCCGCGATTGCGCGAAGCGATCTCCCGCAGCGACTGCGCGAACTGGTCGCTGGCGGAATCCTTCCGGCTGACGGCGAAGACGAGATTGCGCTCGGCCACGAAGAAGCGCGCCGCGACAGCCCCGCCGATCGCGATCAGCACGGTCAGCGCGATGAACCCCCATTTCTGGCGCCGGTTGCGGCTCGCAGCGCTCGCGGCGTCGGCGAACATCTCCTCGGCCGCGTTCAGGACGGGGCTGATCGCGGCGGCTTCCTTCGCGGGTTTGCTGATCGTCAAGCCGCCTCGCCTCATCGCATGTCGTCCGCGCGCCCGACGGCCTTCATGCCACGGACCGCCGCGCCGGCAAAGCCGGCGCTTCCGGGCCGCAAAACTTGACCCCGGGCGGGCGAAAGCCCGCCGAACTTGACCCGACTGGCCCGGGCAGGCATCTAGCGCCCTTCCCGAAAGCGAGCCCCATGATCCGATCCGCCCTCATGAACGTGATGACCGCCGCCGCCCTCAAGGCCGGGCGCGGTCTGAAGCGCGATTTCGGCGAGGTCGCCAATCTCCAGGTGTCCGTGAAGGGCCCCGGCGATTTCGTCAGCGCCGCCGACCGCAAGGCCGAGAAGGTCCTGTTCGAGGAACTCGCCAAGGCCCGGCCCGGCTATGGCTTCGTCATGGAGGAATCCGGCCGCGTCGAGGGCACGGACGCAAGCCACACCTGGATCATCGACCCGCTCGACGGCACGACGAATTTCCTGCACGGCATTCCCGTTTTCGCCATTTCGATCGCGCTGGAGCGCGAGGGCCAGCTCGTCGCGGGCGTCGTCTACAATCCCGCCGACGACGACATGTTCGTCGCCGAGCGCGGCCAGGGCGCCTGGCTCAACAACCGCCGCCTGCGCGTGGCGCAGCGCCGCGAACTCGCCGACAGCCTGATCGCGACCGGCGTGCCGCATCTCGGCAAGGCCAAGGAGCATCCGCGCTTCAAGCAGGAACTGGCCGCCGTGATGACGCGCGTCGGCAACGTCAGGCGCTTCGGCGCCGCCTCGCTCGATCTCGCTTATACGGCGGCCGGCCGGTTCGACGCCTATTGGGAGCGCGTCCTGCAACCCTGGGACATCGCGGCCGGCATCGTGCTGGTGCGCGAGGCCGGCGGCTTCGTCAGCGACCTCGCCGGCGGGCAGGACATGCTCGCCAAGGGCGAGGTTCTGGCCGGCGGCGAGACGATCCAGCGCGCGCTCGGCGATCTCCTGCGCAAGGCTTGAGGCTTACGCCACGAATTTCTTGCGCAGCAATTCGTTCACGTAGGCGCTTGCGTTAGGCAGCGTTTTCAGTTGATCCGCGACCTCGGGGTCCAGCATCAGATTGACGCGGCGCTTCTTCGCTTCGACCGGCAGAGCCGGTCGGCCGCGCTTGGCCTTTGCGAAAAATTCGGCGTCGAGTTCACGAACCTCGCCGTCACGCGCGGCGTAAGGCTTTTTCATAACGGCTCCTTTCTCTTTCATTCGCCTTGCGGAGGCTGATGACGCGCATCGCCTCGCCGCGCCAACACCATGCGAAGACGCACAGGCGGTCGCCGATGGGCGCCATCGTCACATAGCGAATCTCCGAATAGTCGGCCCGGGCGTCTTCGATCGTGAGGGCCAGAGCCCAGTCGACCGATGCGACATCCCCGAAATCGAGGCCGCGCTCCGCGCGCGTCTTTTGTCGCTTGGCGTCGTCCCATTCGAGCTTCACATTATTTAGTTACACACATAAATTGTGTCGGTCAATAAACGTGTGTACCTGAATTGCGCATGCGAAAAGCGGAATCGACGAGCGGCTTGACGTCGGCGCACGCCTTTCCAACATCCACTTGAATCGCCCCCATTTGCTAGCGACCGGACGTTGATGGCATTCTCGCCGCGCGGCGGGGCGAGAATCGAGGAAAAGACATGGCGGCCGACGAGGTTCGCACGGAGCTTTCCAGCCCGCGCATCTTTCTCATACGCATGGGCGTCTTTCTGGCGCTGGCCGGCTTCGTCGCCTTCATCCTGCACGACCAGATCCAGCGCGCCTTCATGGCCAACCCCGGCCTGAACGGCCTGATTCTGGGCGTTCTGGCCGTCGGCGTCGTCATGGCCGTGGCGACCGTCGCGCGCCTGTTCCGCGAAATCCGCTGGGTCAACGCCTGGGGCGGGCCGGATGCGGCCACGGCGCCCGCGCCGCGCCTGCTCGCGCCCATGGCGCGGCTTGCGGGCGCAGGCGGCGCGATCTCGACCATCACGCTGCGCGCCATTCTCGATTCCGTCGCCACCCGCCTCGACGAAAGCCGCGAAATCCTGCGCTACCTCACCGGCCTCCTGATTTTCCTCGGTCTCCTCGGCACGTTCTGGGGCCTGCTCGAAACCGTCGGCTCGATCGGCGACGTCATTTCCGCGATGAAGGGCGGCGCGGAATCCTCCGTCCTGTTCGAGGACCTGAAGGCGGGCATCGCCAAGCCGCTGTCGGGCATGAGCCTGTCGTTTACAGCGTCGCTGTTCGGCCTCGCCGGTTCGCTCGTGCTCGGCTTCCTCGACCTGCAGGCGGGCCAGGCGCAGAACCGCTTCTATGTCGAACTCGAGGATCGCGTGTCCGCAGCCGCCGCCGACGCCCCGGGCGCAGCGGCTGCGGGCCTCTCCCCCGACCTGCGCGCCACGCTCGAGCGCGTGTCCTCGGCCTCCGATTCCTCCGGCCAGCGCGCCGCTTCCGCCGCCATGGCCAATCTCGCCGACGGCGTGCAGGCGCTGGTCAAGCACATGCGCGCCGAGCAGCAGATGATCCGCGACTGGGTGGAGCAGCAGGCGGGCCAGAACCGCGAGATCAAGAAGGCGCTCGACCGCCTCGTCGACGAGCGCGAGAAATCCTGATGGCTCTTTCGCGCAGCCGGCGTATCCGCTCCGGGCCGGACTACTGGCCGGGGTTCGTCGACGCCCTGTCGACGATGCTGCTGTCCTTCGTCTTCCTCATCACCGTCTTCATGACCGCGCAATTCTTCCTGTCGCGCGACGTCACCGGCAAGGACGCGGCGCTCCAGAAGCTCAACAAGCAGATCGAGCAATTGACCGCGCTGCTCGCGCTCGAGAAGTCCGGCAAGGAGGAAGCGCAATCCTCGCTCGCCACCCTCGCCGCCACGCTCGACACGACGAAGAAGGACAATGCCGATCTGACCGCGAAGCTCGGCGCCGCCGAAGGCGCGGCCTCGGGCGCGGGCGGCAAGGCCGATGCGCTCGCGCAAAGACTGAGCGCCGAGCAGCAACTCTCCGCCAAGGCGCAGGCGCAGGTCGATCTCCTGAACCAGCAGATCGCGGCGTTGCGCCGCCAGCTCGCCGCGATCGAGGAAGCGCTGCAGGCCAACGAGGCGAAGAACAAGGATTCGCAGGCGCAGATCGCCGATCTCGGCCAGCGCCTCAATCTCGCGCTGGCGCAGAAGGCGCAGGAGCTCGCGCGCTATCGCTCGGACTTCTTCGGCAGGTTGCGCGAGATTCTCGGCAATCGTCCGGGCGTGAGAATCGTCGGCGACCGCTTCGTCTTCCAGTCGGAAGTCCTGTTCGACACGGGCGCGGCGGAAATCAACGCCGCCGGCAAGACGCAGCTCGACCAGCTCGCCGCCGCCGTGACCGATCTCGAACGCGAGATACCGCCGTCGATCCCGTGGACGCTGCGCGTCGACGGCCATACCGACAAGCGCCCGATCCAGTCGGCGCAATTCCCGTCGAACTGGGAATTGTCTTCGGCGCGCGCCATCGCCGTCGTGCAATATCTCATCTCGAAAGGCGTGCAGCCGTCGCATCTCGTGGCGGCGGGCTTCGGCGAATTCCAGCCGCTCGAACAGGGCGACGCCGACGAGGCGCTGCGCCGCAACCGCCGCATCGAACTCAAGCTGACCGACAGGTGATGGCCGGACGCCGCAGCACAGGCCCCATCCGCGACGAGGAGCGCAGCGCGCTCGTCGATCTCTGGGTCGCGTCCTGGCGCGCGACATTCCCGACCATCGATTTCGACGCGCGCCGCGAATGGTTCGTCGGCCATCTCGCCGAACTCGAAGCCAAGGGCGCCGCGCTCATCTGCATCTTCGAGGAGACGGCGAAACCGGGCGAACGAAAACTCGTCGGCTTCGTCCTGATCGATCCGCAAACCGGCTGGCTCGACCAGATCGCGGTCAAGCCCAATTCCTTCGGCGCCGGCGTCGGCCGCGAACTCCTCAACGCCGCCAAGCGCGTCGCGCCGGAAAAGATCCGGCTCGACGTCAACGCCGACAATTTTCGCGCGCTGCGCTTCTACAAACGCGAAGGTTTCACGCGCGTCGGCGCGGGCGTGAACAAGCTGTCGGGGCGAGAGACCGCCGTGCTGGAGTGGAAAAGGGAGGGGTGAAAGACTGCTTCCGACCGGTTGCGGACATCAGTATCCATCTCCGCGTCATGGCTCGGGCTCGTCCCGGCCATCCACGCCGGGCAGCATCAGATCATGCGGGGCGGCTGGGTCTACATCATGACGAACCACGCCAACGGCGTGCTCTACGTCGGCGTCACGTCCGACCTATCCCGTCGCGCCTATGAACATCGCGAAGGCCTGATCAAGGGCTTCACGCAAGCGCTACGGACTGAAGTCGGCTTGTCTACTTCGAACGCTACGACGACATTCGAGACGCGATCCAGCGCGAGTTGAACCTGAAACACTGGCCGCGCGACGTGGAAAGTCGAGACTCATCCTCGACTCGAATTCGCGGTGACGTGATCGCTGCAAGGACTTGGCTTGAGGTCCGCTGTCTCGGCTCGGCGTGGATCGGCCGGGACAAGCCCGGCCATGACAGCACCTTCAAATCGGATGTCGAAGTCCGCTTTCCGCCCATAGCGGACGACTCCGGTCCCTACTCCGCCGCCTTGTCGACCGCCAGCGCCGCTGCGCCCGTCTCGAACTGCAGCCGCGCGAGCCGCGCGTAAAGGCCGTTGCGCGCGACGAGCGAGGCGTGCGTGCCTTCCTCCACCACGCGGCCGGCCTCCATCACCAGAATGCGGTCGGCTTCGAGCACGGTGGCGAGGCGATGCGCGATGACCAGCGTCGTGCGGTTTTCCATCACGTCGTGCAGCGCCTTCTGCACCGCCGCCTCGTTCTCGGCGTCGAGCGCGGACGTGGCTTCGTCGAGCAGCAGGATCGGCGCGTCCTTCAGGATCGCGCGCGCGATGGCGAGGCGCTGGCGCTGGCCGCCCGACAGCGTCACGCCGCGCTCGCCGATCGTGCTGTCGTAACCCTTGTCGAGATCGCCGATGAAGCCGTCCGCCGCCGCGCGCTCGGCCGCCGCCACGATTTCTTCGCGCGAGGCGCCGGGGCGGCCGTAGGCGATGTTCTCGGCCACCGTCGCGGCGAAGATCGTCGGCTCCTGCGCCACCATCGCGATGCGCGCGCGCAACGCCGCCGGATCGACCGTCCTGATGTCGACGCCGTCGATCGCCACATGGCCCGCCTGCGGGTCGTAGAAGCGCATCATCAACTGGAACAGCGTCGACTTGCCGGCGCCGGACGCGCCGACGATGGCGACGCGCTCGCCCGCCGCGACCCTGAACGTCAGGTCGTCGACGACGCCCGCGATCGGGCGCTGACGGGTACGAGAAGGTCACGCGGTCGAACGCGATTTCGCCGCGCGTCGGCTTCGGCAATTGCTGGGGCTGCGCCGGCGCGACGATCTTCGGTTCGACGGCGAGCAGGTCGGCGATGCGCCCGGCCGCGCCCGCCGCCGCCGTCACCTCGCTCCACACCTGGCTGAGTTCGCCGAGCGAGCTCGCGCCGAGCACGGCGTAGAGCAGGAATTGCGAGAGCTCGCCGCCGGAGATCGTGCCGGCCACCACGTCGCGCGCGCCGAGCCACAGCACCGCGATCACGCTGGCGAAGGCCAGGAATATCGCCACGCCCGTCAGCCCCGCGCGAGACGCGCTGGCGGCGCGGGCGGCGTCGAAGGCTTCCTCCACCGCCGCGCCGAAGCGCGCCGTCGTCGCCTTCTCCGCGCCGAAGGCCTGCATCGTGCGCACGGCGCTCAGATTCTCGGCGGCGAAGGCCGAGGCGTCGGCCAGCGTGTCCTGCGCGCGGCGCGAGCGCCGGCGCACCATGCGGCCCGACGCGATCAGCGGAAAGACGATGACGGGAATGGCCAGCAGCACGAGGCCGGACAGTTTCGCGTTGCTCCACACCATCATCGCGATGGCGCCGGCGAACATGAAGAGATTGCGCAGCACGATCGAGGCCGAGGCGCCGAAGGCCGTCTTGAGCTGCGTCGTATCGGCGGTCAGGCGCGACACGAGTTCGCCGACGCGCGCGCTGTCGTAGAAGGAGGCGTCGAGCCGCGCCAGATGCGCGAACACCTCGTCGCGCAGATCGGCCACGACGCGCTCGCCCAGCGTCATCACGAGGTAGTAGCGCGTGCCCGACGCCAGCGCGAGCACGCCGACCACGGCGAGCATGGCGAGGAAGTAGCTGTCGATCGTGCCAGCGTTGCCGGCGGTGAAGCCGGAATCGATCATCCGCCGCACGGCGATCGGGAAAGTGAGGGTGGCGGCCGAGGCCGCGGTCAGCGCCACGAGGGCGAGGCCGATGCGGCCCTTGTTGCGCAGCGCGTAGGGCAGCAGCGGCTTCAGCGCGGCGAGCGAGCGGTCGCGCGGCTTGTCGCCGGTCTCGGGGGCCTCTGTCGTCATGGGCAGCCTCTATAGACCCTCTGGCGTCGCGGCGCGCGGGAAATCCGCCTCCGCGCTGCGACAATTTGTGGCCCCCGGCCCCCGCGCGCCGGGGAAATCCCGCGCCGCACTTGATCCTGCCGCCGAAATGGGGCATAGACCCGCGCAATCGAGGCGGGCCTGTCCCGGCTTACGACCCAGATTTCCGGAACAGACAGCTTCAAGAGCCGACCAATGAAAGTCCGCAATTCCCTCAAGTCCCTGCGCTCGCGTCACCGCGACAACCAGATCGTGCGCCGCAAGGGCCGCGTCTACATCATCAACAAGACCCAGAAGCGCTACAAGGCGCGTCAGGGCTGATCCGGCCTGAACTGAAGGCGGACCTGCAAGAGCCCCGGCCCGCCGGGGCTTTTTGTTTGCGCGCCTTCCGCGAAAATCCGGCTTCCACTTTTCCGCCGCCCGCCCTAGCTTCTCGGGCATGACCCGTTCGCCCGCCAGCGCCGCGCTTTCGGCTCTCCGCCCGGCCCTGCTGGTTCTCGGCCTGGCCGGCCCGGCCCAGGCGCAGGTCGACCCTGCCCCGCCCGGGCGGCGCGGCGGCGACATGCTCGACATTCCCGGCCTGCCGCCGATCCCCCTGCCGCCGGGCGCCCGCGCCTTCACGCCGAAGGGACCGGGCGTGGACGACCAGCCCGCGCCCCCGTCCATGCGCCCCCGCCGCCCGTCCAGCCAGATCACGCCGCTCCGGCCCGAGCGCGGCGACCCCGCCGCCGCCGGCCGCGACGACAAGAAGCAGGCCGAGCGCGTCGCGCCGCATTCCACGCCGACGCAGGAGGAGCAGCGCGGCAAGGTGCTGGACGCGCTCCACACGCGTCTGAAGGCCGCCGACGACGCCGAGGACGCCAAGGGCGTCGCCGCCGCCATCGAGCGCGTCTGGCAGCGGTCGGGCTCCGACACCGCCGACCTCCTGATGACCCGCGCCGTCGCGGCCGTCGCCGGCGACGATTACAAGACCGCCGAATCCCTGCTCGATTCCGTCGTCCTGCTGGAGCCCGAATGGGCGGAAGGCTGGAACAGGCGCGCGATGGTGCGTTTCCATGCCGACAATATCGACGGCGCCATGTCCGACCTCGAGCACGCGCTGAAGATCGAGCCGCGCCATTTCGTGGCGCTGGCCGGCCTCGGCGCCATCCTGCACAAGTCCGGCCTCGACAAGCGCGCGCTCGACGCCTACCGCCGCGCGCTCGATCTCTATCCGCAGCAGCCCGACATCAGGAAGTCGGTCGAAAAGCTCCAGATCGACGTCGAAGGGCGGGATATTTGACGGCGGCGACGTCATTCCCGACGCGCGAAGCGCGATCGGGAATCCAGGCTGGCCGCTACCGAATCCCGGCTCTGGATCCCCGCTTTCGCGGGGACGACAGATGGCGCCGCACGGCGGCCTTGCGATGACCGTCGCTCTGCTCGCCCTCGCTGCCGCCCTCCTCCTCTTCACGCATCTGAAAACCAGGTCCTTCGAGCGCGCGTTTCCGCCGCGCGGCGCATTCGTCGACACCGCTTTCGGCCGCCTGCATCTCACGCGCCGCGATCCATCGGGGACGCCCGTCGCAACCGTCGCGCTGATCCACGGCGCGAGCGGCAACAATGCCGACATGATGGCGCCGCTCGGCGACCGGCTGGCTGCGCAGGGTTTCCGCGTCTTCGCCGTCGACCGGCCCGGTCACGGCTACAGCGAGAGATTGCGCGAGGACGCCTCCTCGCCTGTCGCGCAGGCGCGCGCGATTCGCGCCGCGCTGGAGGCCTCCGGCGTCGAAGGCGCCATCGTCGTCGGCCATTCCTGGGCAGGCTCCGTCGCCTGCGCCTTCGCGCTCGACCATGCCGATTTCACGCAAGGGATCGTGCTGCTCGCCCCCGTCACCCATCCCTGGCCGCGCGGCGTGCGCTGGTATTACCGGCTGGCGTCGAAGCCGGTCGTCGGCTGGCTGTTCACGCATGCGCTGCTCGTGCCTGCGGGGCTGGCTTCGCTGCAAAGCGCGCTCGCCGGCGTCTTCACGCCGCAGCCGGTTCCACAAGATTATGCGAAGACCATCGGCGCCGTTCTCGCGCTGCGTCCGTCCGCGTTCCGCGCCAATGCGGGCGACGTCGCGGACCTGCGCGGCCATCTGGAGAAACAGGCGCCGCGCATCCCCTCGATTTCCCTGCCCGTCGCCATTCTCTCGGGCGACCGCGACGCAGTGGTGCTCACCGAGCGTCATTCCTACGGTTGCGCGCGAGAAATTGCCGGCGCGACGCTGGAGATGCTGCCGGGCGTCGGCCATTCGCCGCACTGGGCGGCGCCGGAGAGGACAGCGGAAACGATCATGACGCTCGCCGCGCGAAGTCGGATCAGCCCGCATTTGAGCGCGAGCGCTCAAATGCGGCAAAACTGATCTGTTTCATCATGCTGAACGCGCGTCGCGCGATTCAGTATCTATCGGAAACAGCGCCGTCATTGCGAGCAAGCGAGCATCCATCCCCGGGCGCCTGTCCGGTTCCGGGGATGGATTGCTTCGTCGCTACGCTCCTCGCAATGACGGCGCATGATTCCGAGCAGGCGTGAATCGCTGTAGCGCGAAAAACCGGCCGCCGCTTTTCGTGGCGCGCTCAGTCCGCGCGCCAGATCAGGCCGGAAACGCTGTCGAGCGCGCCTTCGACGAGCTCGTGATATTGCAGGCGATCCGGGTCGACCGGCCCCGGCATCTTCATCCGCCCGTCCGGCACGCGCGAAAAACCCATGCGCCCGTAATAGCCGGGATCGCCGACGAGAATGACCAGCCGGTGGCCCGCCGCGCGCGCCGCCTCGAGCGACTTGACGACGAGTTTCTCGCCGAGCCCGTGCTGGCGGAAGGCGGGCTCCACCACCAGAGGGCCGAGCAGCAGCGCCGGCTGGTCGCCGATGCGGATCGGCGTCATGCGGTTGGCGCCGATCAGCAGCGTGCCGACGCGCGCGACGAAGGACAGCGAATGGTCGCCCTTCAGCCCCTCGCGCAGGCGATAGGCGGTCTTGGCGAAGCGGCCGGGGCCGAAGGCGTGTTCGGTCAGCCGCTCGATCGCGGGCAGATCGGCGTCGGTCTGGGGCGAGAAGGAAAAGGCGAGTTCGGTCATGTCGGCTTCGGCGAGGATAGGGTCGCAGGGCCCCGCGCAAGAACATGCGCGGCAAGGGCGTTCGCGCGCCTGGCGCGGGTCGCGGGTCTATCGTCGCAGGCGAAGGCGTCTCGTCATGCCCGCTCTTGGATCATGAAAGCGCCCGCGCGGCAAGTTCGGGCGGGCGTGAGGGTTACTCCGCCGCCGCGGGTCGCCGCGCCTGCGCCGGCGGCGGCGCCGAGGCGCCGACGATGCGTGTCGCGGCCACGATCACGACCAGCGTCGCGACATAGACGACGACCTGCATGGCGGACGGCTGGTCGGAATAGCCGATCAGCGTGTGCAGCACGCGCCCGAACAGGCTCTTGTCCGAAAGGATGCCCGACGTGTCCCACGCCGTCTGGGACAGCGCCTCCACGACGCCCGCCTGCTGCAGGAAGGCGACGCATTGCGCGGCAAGGCCCGCGGCGAGCAGCGTGATGAGCGCGGTCGTGACGCCGAACAGATAATGCGCGGGAATGCGCACGAGGCCGGCGAACGTGATGACGCTGAGAACGACGCCGGCGAGCAGGCCGAGCGCGCCGCCTGTTATCAGCGAGGCCGCGGTCTCGCCGCCGGAAACGGCGACGCCGTAGAGGAACAGCACGACCTCCGAGCCCTCGCGCAGCACCGCGACGCCGACGACGACGGCGAGCGCCGCCATCGACCTGTCGCCCTCGACCACCGCCTGCCCGACGTTTCTGAGTTCGGCGGCCAGTTCGCGTCCGTGGCGCGCCATCCAGATGTTGTGCCAGGCGAGCATGACGACGGCGAGCGCGAGCACGCCCGCGTTGAACATCTCCTGCCCGATGCCGGCCATGGCGTTGGCGATCTTCTCGGCGAAGACGGCCATCAGCGCAGCGCCGCGCAAGGCCGCCCGCGATGCCGAGCGCCACCCAGCGTCCGGCATGCGGCGCGCCGCGCGTCGCCGCCATCACGATGCCGACGATGAGACCGGCCTCGATGACCTCGCGAAAGACGATGATGAGGGCGCCCAGCATGGAAGCGATCTTACTCCATTATTCGACGATGAGCTCGCCCTTGGCGGTCTTGTCGTGAAACTCGTCCTCGAACTTGTACTTGCCCGGCGCGAGCGCGCGGATCTTGAACGACGCCTCGGCGCCGCCGGCAATGACCTTCTCGACGCGCAGCGACTTGCTCTCGAATTCCATCGCCGTCTGGTCCTGGTTCTTCACGACGATGGTGAAGGGCTTGTTGGCGACGGCCTTGGGCTGCGTCTGGTCGAACCTGTGATCCTTGACGACGAGCGTCACGGTCGGGCCGTCTTCCGCGAAGGCGGGCGCCATTGCAAGAAATGCGACCGCGCCGAAAATCAGACCAAACTTCCTCGACATTCCCGTCTCCCGATGTCGCGCGCTGCACGCGGCGCGGCCTCGCTTGCCTTGCAGCCGACATTGACCAAATCCGGCTTTGCCGAACAAGGGCGCGGCGAAAGATTAAATCCGTTCCAATTCCAGAGGCGCGGGCGGTCCGCGGGCGCCGGGAGCCCAACCATGCGGCGAACGCGCGTCCCGCCTGCGCCGCCCGCCCGCGACAACCTGCCGCATCTGCTGATATGACAGGCGCAGGAGGAGACATGCAGGCCGACATCGATCAGGCGCGCGCAGCGGCGCGGCAGTTGCAGCTCATCAACGCCGCGCATCTGCTGACCCATTATTCGCTGCTCATCCTGCCGACCGCCGTGCTCGCCATGGCCGCGCCGAACTCCCCCTTCGGCGCGGATTACGGCCCGATCGTCGCGCTGGCGACGGCGATGTTCGCGCTCTATGGCGCGGGCTCGTTGCCGCAGGGCTGGCTGGCCGCGCGCTTCGGCCGCCCGCGCATGATGCTGGCCTTCTTCCTCGGCACCGGCGTCGCGCTGCTGGCCGCGAGCCTGGCGCAGGGCCCCGTCGGCCTCGCTGTGGCGCTCGGCTTCGCCGGCTTCTTCTCGGCCATCTACCACCCGATCGGCACGGCCATGCTGGTCGAGGCCGCCGGCGAAAAGCCCGGCCGCGCGCTCGGCCTCAATGGCGTGTTCGGCAATCTCGGCGTCGCCTCGGCGCCGCTGGTCACCGCCTTTCTGTCGCAGCAGGCCGGCTGGCGCATCGGCTTCGCCGTCCCCGGCGCCGTCTGCATCGCGCTCGGCCTGTGGTGGGCGACGCAGAACCATGTCGCGATCGCGCGCCATGTGCAGGGGCGCCCTTTCCCCGAGATTCCGAAGGCGATCGTGCGCCGCGCGCTGATCGTCATGCTGTCGATCTCGGCGGCCTCCGGCCTCGTCTTCAACGCCTTCACGGTTCTGTTGCCGAAGCTGATGGAGGAACGGCTCGCCTCCGAGCCCGGCCTGCTGCCGGTCGTCGGCGTGCTCGCCTTCACCGTCACGCTCTGCGGCGCGCTGACGCAATTCACGGTCGGCCGCCTGATCGACCAGACGACGCTGAAGCGCATCTTCCTGCCGCTGGCGCTGACCCTCGCCCCTGCGATGGCGGCGCTCGCTTTCGCGCGAGGATGGTTCGCCTTGCCGCTGGCTGGTCTCGTCGCCGCGACGATCTTCGGGCAGGTGACGATCAACGAGACGATGACGGCGCGCTACATCTCGCCGCCGATGCGCGCGAAAATCTACTCGCTGCGCTTCTTCATCGGCTTCGTCGGCGGCGCGGCGGCGGCGCCGCTCGTCGGCTTCCTGCACGAGCGCACGGGATCGCTGTCCGCCATCGTGCTGGTTCTGGCCGCCGTAGCCCTCGTCACGCTCGCCTGCGCGCTCGCCTTCCCCGACCGGCGCGAGGAACTGGCGCCGGAGACCTGGGCGCAGGCGCCCGAGGCGCAACCGGCGCCGGCCGAATGACTACCCAGATAGTCACCATTTGGCGCTGACCGGAACGCCCTCGAACATTTCCGCAAGCCGCGCGCGCGTCGCGCGCGTCGTTCCCGCTGGCAACGCATCGCGCGCGAAAAAATCAGCCTCGAGAATTTCGAGATCGGGCTGCTTCGGCGCCTGCTGCGTGAAATCCCGCACGACATAGAAGGCGACGTGGTCGCGTCCGCGATTGTGATGCAGGCTGCGCAATTCCGGCTCGCCGGTGAGCGCGATGCCGCCTTCCTCGATCAATTCGCGCGCCAGCGCCTCGCCGCAGGTCTCGCCGCGCTCGACGCCGCCGCCCGGCAGGTACCAGCCGGCGACATAGCTGTGCCGCACGAGAAAGACGCGGCCCTGCCCGTCCACGACCGCCGCGCGAACGCCCGAGCGTCATCGCCCGCCGCAACAGTCCGATGCGCGTGATCGCGCCTTCGGTCAGGCGCGTGCGCAGGGAGGTTCGGGACGTCACTCGCGTCAACCCGCTTTTTCCGAAAGCCATGCCTTGATCAGCGATTGATACGGCATGTCGCGCTTGTTTGCGGCCACCTTGATCTTTTCGAGCAGGCTCACCGGCAAGCGCAACGAGATCGAGGCCGTCGAAGGCTTGAGGTTGGGCAGGCGCACACGCTCGGCCTTGGTCCAGTCGACGCTGTCGGCGGAATCGTGCGTTTCCCAATAAGCGCGCTCTTCGGCTTCGTCGCGGAAGGAAGGCGGCGCGTCAGTCTTCTTGCGCATAGATTTTCCTTTCTCTGCGGCTCATGTCGCGCGCTGAAATCACGCGAAGAAGCGCGCCTTCGGCGCGCAACGTAAACGTGAGATGCAGAAACCGTCCGGCGTCTGTCCGTCCCAGCGCATGCAGCCGCGCTTCCGTTGCGCTGTGGCGAATATCTGACGTCACGAGGAGCGGTTCGTTCAGGAAGACCTGCTCGGCCTCGCTCTGCGCGACGCCATGCTTCTCTTCGCTCTTGCGAGAGTTTCCCGCATCCCATTCAAAGCCGACGATCCGGGCGAGGTCGATCATTGTATATTATGGTAATATACAACACGCCCGTTCTCAAGGCCCGGGCTATGGAAATCGCAGCCTCCACACCTTAGAACGATTCCAAACAACCTCGGAGCACGCGTTTTGAAATCTTTCGCCGATCTCACCGAGCGCGAGATTCTCGCCATCGCCATCGCCTCGGAGGAAGAGGACGCGCGCATATACATGGCCTTCGCCGAGGACCTGGACGAGCGCTATCCCGCCTCCGCCAGGACCTTCCGCGAAATGGCCGACGTCGAGCAGACCCATCGCGAAATGCTGCTCGCGCAGTACAAGCGGCGCTTCGGCGAGACGCTGCCGCCGATCCGCCGCGAGGACGTGAAGGGAGCGCTCAAGCGCCGCCCGATCTGGCTGACCAAGAACCTGTCGCTCGAACGCATCCGCGAGGAATCCGAACTCATGGAGCATCAGGCCGCGCGCTATTACCAGCGCGCCGCCGAACTGGCGACGGACATCGATACGCGCAAGCTGCTCGGCGACCTCGCGCTGGCCGAACAGGGCCACGAGAAGCTCGCGGGCAAATTGCAGGCCGACAATCTGACGCCCGACGCGCGCACGGAAGAAGACCGCACGCGCCATCGCATGTTCGTGCTGCAATATGTGCAGCCGGGCCTCGCCGGCCTCATGGACGGCTCGGTCTCCACGCTCGCGCCGCTGTTCGCCGCCGCCTTCGCCACGCACCACAATTGGGAGACGTTTCTCGTCGGCCTCGCCGCCTCCATCGGCGCCGGCATTTCCATGGGCTTCGCCGAAGCGCTGTCGGACGACGGTTCGCTGACCGGCCGCGGCTCGCCCTGGCTGCGCGGCGGCGTCTGCGGCCTGATGACCGCGCTCGGCGGCCTCGGCCACACGCTGCCCTATCTCGTGCCGGACGCCTGGCCGAATTCCTTCTGGATCGCCACGGGCATCGCGGGCGCGGTCGTGTTCGTCGAACTCTGGGCCATCGCCTTCATCCGCGCGAAATACATGGACACGCCATTTCTGCAGGCCGTGTTCCAGATCGTGCTCGGCGGCGTCATCGTTCTGGCGGCGGGCATTTTGATCGGCGGTGCCTGAGCGCGCCCTCGCCCTCGGGCGCGCCGCGGGCTAGATGTTCCACCGTGCCCTTCCTCCTCGCCCATCTCTCCGACCTGCACCTCGGCCCCCTGCCGCGCCCGCGCGCGCGCGATCTCGCGGGCAAGCGCTTCACCGGCTGGTTCAATTGGGAGCGCAGCCGCGCGCATGTCCACAACATGGACGTGCTGGCGGCGCTCATCGCCGACATTCACGCGCATGATCCAGATCACATCGCCGTCACCGGCGATCTCGCCAACATCGGCCTGCCGGCCGAATTCGAGCTCGCGCGCGTGATGATGGAGCGCATCGGCGCGCCGGATTACGCGAGCTTCACGCCGGGCAACCACGACGCCTACGTGCCCTCGGCGCTCGAGCATCTCGCGCGCGCCTTCGCGCCCTGGGCGGCGGGCGACGACGGGCAGGCGAGCTATCCCTATCTGCGCGTGCGGGGCGACGTCGCGCTGATCGGCCTGTCCTCCGGCGTGCCGACGGCGCCCTTCATCGCTTCGGGCAAGCTCGGGCCGCGCCAGCGCGCGGCGCTCGCGCGCCTGCTCGACGAGACGAAGGCCAGAAACCTCGCGCGCGTCGTCATGCTGCATCACCCGCCGCACAAGACCGGCGCCTCGATCGGGCGCGGGCTGATGGACGCCGCCGCCTTCGAGACGCTGATCGCGCGCCACGGCGCCGAACTCGTCATCCACGGGCACAATCATCGCCTGTCGGTCATGCATCTGCGCGGGCCCGACCGCAGGCCCGTGCCGGTCGTCGGCGTCGCCTCGGCGTCGGCCGCCGGCGGCTCGCGCACGCATCGCGCGGGCTACAATCTTTTTTCCATCGCGCGCGCCGGCGACGGCTTCGCGATCAAGGCGCAGGCGCGCGGCCTGATGGACGATCGCACGACCATCGGCGATCTCGGACCGGTCGCGCTGTAGCTTTCAGGCTTGCGACCGCGCATGCTAGCCTTTGCGCCGGCTGGCCGCGCCCCGCGGCGGCGGAGGCGGTCGCATGGCCCGGTTCTCCTCGACTCGTGCGATCCAGGCGCGCCGCTGCTCCGCATCGAACATTTGCGTCGCGTTCGATCCCGGCGAGATCGCCGAAGAATGGCGATCGCTCGAGGAAACCGGACACGCGACCGTCTTCCAGACACGGCGCTGGCTGGAGCCCTTGGCGCGGATCGCCGCGCCGGCGGAAGGCGCCGAACCCTTCTTCGTTCTCGTGCGCGAGAAAACGACCGGCGCGCCGCAGATGCTTCTGCCGCTCTGCCTGCATCGGCGCGGCGGGATTCGCGCGATCGAATTCCTCGACCTCGGCGCAAGCGATTACAACGCGCCGCTGATCGCGTCCGGCTTTCGCCCGCGGCCTTCCGAATTCGCCGCGCTCTGGTCCTCGATCAGCGCCGCGCTGCCGCCCGCCGACATCCTGCGCATCGACAAGTCGCCGGGCGCGATCGCCGGCGCGCCCAATCCGCTCGTGCATCTGCGCTTCATGCGCCGTCTCGCGCTCGGCGCATGGGGCGTCGTCCTGCCGCAAACGCGCGAGGCTTACGAGAGCGAGACCTTGAGCGCGCGCTTTCGCAAGGAATTGCGTCGCAAGCGCCGCCGGCTCGAGGAATGCGGCGCGGCGCGGCTCGTGTGCGCGCGCGACGCCGACGAAAGCATTGGCATGCTGCGCGAGCTCGCCGAGATGCGCCGCGCGCGCTACGCCGCGCTCGGCCGTCACGACATTCTCGACCTCGCCGCCTTCCGCGCCTTCTACGAGGATCTGCTCGCGCGCGAGAATGGTTTCGCGGAAATCCGCGCGCTCGAAGTCGACGGCCTGCGCGTCGCCATCCAGTTCGGCCTGCGGCGCGCGGAAGCGTTTCACTTTCTCCTGTCGGGCTTTCGCGGCGACGAATGGGCGCGGAAATCAGTCGGCGGCGTCGCCGCCGACATGATGATCGCGCAGGCGATCGAGGACGGTCTGTCGGCGTTCGATTTCACCATCGGCAATGCGCCCTACAAGCGTCATTTCGGCGCTGCGCGACAGGACCTGTTCGGCGGCGCGCAGGCGCTCTCCTATCGCGCGCTGCCGGAAGTGGCGGAGCGGCGGCTCAAGGGCTCCTTGCGCACTTTTCTGCTACCGCCGGCGCAGCCGCGCGCCGTGACCTCGCGCGATCACTGGAGATAGGTCTTCCAGATCCACCAGCCGCCGGCCGCCAGCAGGCCGAAGAACGCGGCCGAACCCAGCGCCTCGATCACGAACAGGAAGAACCGCGCGAGCGCGCGCAGGAAACGCGGGCGCGCGCGCGCAGGACTGGCGTTCGCGGGTCGCGACGAAGGCGCCTTCGTCGTCGCGGCCTGCGCGCCGTCGGCGGCGACCGGGCGCAGCGCGCGCGTCGCCGTGTTCGTCGCGGCGGTCAGCGCCTTCTCGCGCTCGATCAGGCGGCGCGCGAGATAATCGGCGACCGATTGCGTGATCGTCTCCGTCTGGTCGCTCTCGGCCAGCAGCACACGGCCATTGCGCGTGTCCTGCAGGAAGCGGAAGCCGCGGCGGTCGCGCGTCAGCTCCACGAAGGCGATCATGTCGACGAACAGGCGCGGCTTGTCGCCCTGGATCAGGCCGAGATCGAAGAGATCGCAATCCTCGGGCAATTGCGCGAACACGGGCTCGAGCTGCTCGCGCAGAAGATCGAGCCGCGCGACTTCGGCGCCGTGCAGATCGCTCTGCGCATCGCCGCGCTCGGCGTTCTCGAGGCGGGCGCGGCGCAACGCCGCCTTCAGGCTGACGGGCTCGCGCGGGCGCTGGGCGCCGCCCGCCTCGCGCCGCAAGTCATGTATCATGTCATGCGTCATGTCGTGCGACGCATCGCTCGCCTGGCGGTCGGCGTCGCCATGATCGTGGGTCTGGTCCATCGCGCCCTTTCTCACGCCGGAAGCGCCCGGGCGTCGCCGTCCGGGCGCAACGTGATCGCCGCGCTTGCCGACCTTACGCCGCCTGCTGCATCGCCGACAGCGTCCAGGCCGACGAATCCGCGCCGGACGCCCGCCGGAAGGTCCAGAGCTCGGTCACTTCCTGCGGGATCGTGGATTCGCTGGAGACGACGCGCCCCGTCGCCTTCTCGACCATCACGTCCTTCAGCGCGAAGCGCATGGCGACAGTGGCGTAGTCCGCGTTGGGCTCGCGCCAGCTTTCCGCCAGGTCGCCCTGCAGCAGGCGCACGTCGCTCACCTTGTTGACGACGCCGCGCGCGGCGTTGTCGGCCAGTTCCTGCTCGAGATGCGCGGCGATCTCCGGCGTGCAGATGCGGCGCAGCGCGCCGACGTCCTCGGCCGAAAACGCCTGCTGCACTTCGCCGAGCTTGCGCTCGAAGGCGTCGAAATCGCTCTTGGCGATTTCCAGCGGCGCGGTCTGCGCGGGCGCGGGACCGCCAAAGCCGCCGAAGCCCGCGTTGGGCGGCGCCGCCGTTCAATCCGCCGCCGTTGACGCCGCCGCCTTGCAGCGGACCGCGATAGGCCGCGCCCTGCGGACCGGGCGCAGCGCCCGCGCTCGCCGCCTGCCGGTTGCGGAAGAAGTTGATGGCGAAGCGCACGAGCAGCACGATCAGGCCGATCTGCAGCAAGAGGCCGAGGAACGAGGTCAGGCCGCCGAGCCCGCCAAGCAGGCCGTGGCCGAACAACATGCCGAACAGCCCCGCGCCCAGGAGGCCGCCGAGCAGGCCGCCCATCAGCCCGCGGCCGAAGCCGCCGGAGGGCCGCGCCGCATTCGGCGTCGACGGCGTGGCGGCGCGCGGCGTCACCGAGCGCTCGATCGGCGCAGCCGAGTTCGGCGCGGTGCGCGTCGCAGGCGGCGCGCTGAAGGTCTTGGAGCCACGGCTGCCGACGGACGAGCCGCCGCCGGGCCGCGCCCAGGCGTCGACCGCGCCGACCGACAAGGCGGCCGCCAGCGCGGCGAACAAGGCGAATTTCCGGAATTTCATGTCAACCCTCCCCGCGCCTTCGCAGGCGCGACGCCGACAATATGGGGAGGAGACTATCAAAACCGCAAGCAGGACGCCCCTGTCGCGGCGGATTTTTCGGCCTTTTCCCTTACCAGGCGGCGACGACCGCGCTCGCGACCATGGCGCAGGCGGCGCAGACGGCGATGAGATCGAGGGTGCGGGTCATAACCATCGTCGGTCTCCTTGGGGCGCCGAGCCGGAAAAGCGCCGGCTCGTCTCGATGTGTCATCGATTTGTTAAGAATAACCTTCGTCCATGCTGCAACGAAGCATGAACTCTTCGCATCTGCGAAGAAGATTGTGTCAAGGCGCCCATTTTTCAACCACCCCGCGGCTTCGCTCGCATTTCGGGCGGTTCGGTGTTACGGTTATTAACATGACCGACCGGAACAATTTCTGCGGCCCCCGGCGCGGCTATCATCACGGCCGGCTGAAGGACGCGCTGCTCGAGGCGGCCCGCGGCCTCGTCGCCGAGCGCGGGCCGGCCGGCTTCACCCTGACCGAGGCGGCCAAGCGCGTCGGCGTGACGGCGGCCGCCCCCTACCGCCATTTCGCCGACCGCAACGAGCTGATGAGCGAGCTGGCCCGGCGCGGCTTCGAGACCTTCGGCCAAAAGCTGGAGCAGGCCTGGGACAGCGGCAGCCCCGACGCGACGACCGCCATGCGGCGCATGGGCGAGGCCTATCTCGCCTTCGCGCGCGCCGAGCCCGGCCTCTACAGCGCCATGTTCGGCAATGTTCAGGCGCTGAACGCGCCGACCTCGGGCGCCGCCGCCGACAGGGCGCTCGCCATGATCCACCACGCCTGCGCCGCCGTGCTGCGGCAACACGGCGCACCGGACGCCGCCGCCCGCGATCTCGCGCTGCAGGTCTGGGCCTACAGCCACGGCGTCGCCCAGCTCGTGCTGTCAGGCCATTTCGCCAGCGCCGAGACCGACGCCATCGGGCTGATGCGGCAGGGCGCGTCGAATATCGTCGAAATGGCGGTGAGGAAGGCGGTGGCGGGTTAGGCCGGCCATGACGGGGGCGGCCGCCGTCCTGGGCTCGCCGTTGCACGTTCCGTCCCCCGCCCCGCGCCCCGGATGCAATTCCGCGCGGACTGCGCTACATAGACCGCGCATGAGCCCTCCCGAGAGCCCGCCGCTGAACTCGCTCGACCTTCCCAAGGCGCCGGCCGATACGCGCGTCGTCGTCGCCATGTCCGGCGGCGTCGATTCCTCCGTCGTCGCCGCCCTGCTCAAGTCCGAAGGCTACGACGTCATCGGCGTGACGCTGCAACTCTACGACCACGGCGAGGCGACGCATCGCCAGGGCTCGTGCTGCGCGGGGCAGGACATCCACGACGCCCGCCAGGTCGCGGCCCGTCTCGGCATTCCCCATTACGTGCTGGATTACGAGAGCAAGTTCCGCGAGAAGGTGATCGATCCCTTCGCCGAGAGCTACGCCACCGGCGAGACGCCCGTGCCCTGCGTCGCCTGCAACCAGTACATCAAGTTCGCCGATCTCTTCGACACCGCGCGCGATCTCGGCGCCGATGCGCTGGCGACCGGCCACTACATCGTGTCGCGGCAGGTGGATGATTCCTGCGGCCACGGCCATCGCGCGCTGTTTCGCGCGAAGGAAGCGGCGCGCGACCAGTCCTATTTCCTCTACGCGACGACGCGCGCGCAGCTCGACCTCCTGCGCTTCCCGCTCGGAACCTACGGGAAGGCCGAAGTGCGCGAGCTCGCCCGCAAGTTCGGGCTCGCGGTCGCCGAGAAGCACGACAGCCAGGACATCTGCTTCGTGCCGCAGGGCCGCTACACCGATCTGCTCGCCAAGCTCCAGCCCGACGCCGCGCGGCCCGGCGACATCGTGCATGTCGACGGCCGCACGCTCGGCAAGCCATGCCGGCGTCATCCACTACACCGTCGGCCAGCGCCGCGGCCTCGGGCTCGGCGCCAATGCGCCCAAGAATCTGCAAGTGAACGAGCCGCTCTACGTCGTGCGCATCGACGCCGCCAATGCGCGCGTCGTCGTCGGCCCGCGCGCAGCCCTGCTCGCCCACGCCGCGTTGCTGCGCGACGTCAACTGGATCGGGGAAGGCGAACTGAATTCCCTGCCGCACGCCGGCCTGCCGATCGCTGTCCGCGTGCGCTCGACGCGCGCGCCGGCGCCGGCCCTGCTGTTTGCGGACGGCCGCGAAGTGAAGGTCGTGTTCAGCGAGGACGAATCCGGCGTCTCGCCGGGGCAGGCCTGCGTGTTCTACGAAAGCGCCGCGCCCGACGCGCGCGTGCTCGGCGGCGGCGCGATCCGCGCGACCGAATCCGCCTGGAGTTTCGCGCCGGCCGCCGCGCCGCTGCCCGCCGCCGCGGCCGGGCGCTGAGCCCATGTCGGGAGAGCGCGCGGAAGCCCTGGCCTCGATCGACAACGCGAATGTCGAGGAAGCCTACGCCCGCTGGGCGCCCGTCTACGATCTGGTCTTCGCCGCCATCATGAAGCCCGGCCGCAAGGCCGCCGCCGCCGCCGCCTCGCGCGACGGCGGGCGTGTGCTCGACGTCGGCGTCGGCACCGGGCTCGAACTGCCCATGTTCACGCGAAAGACCCGGCTCGTCGGCGTCGATCTGTCCGAGCCCATGCTCAAGCGCGCGCAGGATCGCGTGACGAAGGAGGGCCTCGCCAATGTCGAGGGGCTCATCAAGATGGACGCGATGAACCTCGCCTTTCCCGACGCGAGTTTCGATTGCGCGGTCGCGCCCTACGTGCTGACCGTCGTGCCGGACCCGCACGCGACCCTCGACGAACTCGCGCGCGTGACCAGGCCCGGCGGCGAGATCGTGCTGGTCAACCACATCGGCGCCGAGAGCGGCCCGATCGCGGCGATCGAAGGCTGGATGGGCCGCAGATCCGCCGATCTCGGCTGGCGGCCGGAATTTCCGTGGAGCGTCATCGGCGACTGGATCGCGCGGCGCGACGACATCGTGCTGACCGAACGCCGCAAGCTCGCGCCCTTCGGCCTGTTCACGCTGGCGCGCATGACGCGGCGGTAGGGGCGTCTTCATGCCGAGGAGGACCGCGCAGCGGTCCGTCTCGAAGCATGGCCCGCGCCCAAAAGCCTTGTGCCCACCGCGCGGCCCGTCTATAGAACCGCCAGCGCAGGCTGCGGCCACGCTCCGCTCCCTTCGTCTAGCGGTCTAGGACGTCGCCCTCTCACGGCGAAAACAGGGGTTCGAGTCCCCTAGGGAGCGCCAAGCCGCTATAGTGGCGCAAGCAATGTCTGCGGCCTCCACCCCCTCGCCAACCTCGTCCCTCGCTCATGCGCGCTCTTGTTCTGCGCGCGCCGAACACGCCGCTCGTCTGCGAGGAGCGTCCGCTTCCCGAGCCCCGCGCCGGCGAGATCCGGTTGAAGGTGCTCGCCTGCGGGGTCTGCCGCACCGACCTGCATGTCGTCGACGGCGAATTGTCGAAGCCTGCGCTGCCTGTCGTGCCGGGGCACGAGATCGTCGGCCTCGTCGACGCGCTGGGCGCGGGCGTCTCCGGCCTGGCCATCGGCCAGCGGGTCGGCGCGCCCTGGCTCGGGCATACCTGCGGCCATTGTCCCTATTGCGCCGGCGGTCATGAAAATCTCTGCGACGACCCGCTGTTCACCGGCTACACGCGCGACGGCGGCTATGCGAGCCACGCCGTCGCCGACGCCGCCTATTGTTTCCCGCTGCCGGAGAACGGCGACCCCGCCGAACAGGCGCCCCTCATGTGCGCGGGCCTCATCGGCTGGCGCTCGCTGAAGATGGCGGGCGAGGCGCGCGCCGTCGGCATTTACGGCTTCGGCGCCGCCGCGCACATCATTGCGCAGGTCGCGCACGCGCGCGGCCAGCGCATCTTCGCCTTCGTGCGGCCCGGCGACGATGCGGCGAAAGACTTCGCGCTGTCGCTGGGCGCCGCCTGGGCCGGCGGTTCGGACGAAGCGCCGCCGGAACAACTGGACGCGGCGATCGTCTTCGCGCCGGTCGGCGCGCTCGTTCCCCTCGCGCTCGGCCATGTGCGCAAGGGCGGGACCGTCGTGTGCGGCGGCATTCACATGAGCGACATTCCCGCCTTCCCCTATGCGAAGCTGTGGGAGGAGCGAAAAATCGTCTCCGTCGCCAATCTCACGCGCGACGATGCGCGCGAATTTCTGGCGATCGCAGGCAAGATGAGGATCGACATGCGCGTGCAGCGCTACGCGCTCGAGGATGCAAACCGCGCGCTCGCCGACTTGCGCGAGGGTCGCCTGCAGGGAGCGGCCGTTCTCGTTCCCTGAGAGACGGCGCGTTCTCCCGCAGCGCACCGCACATGGCGGCCCCGCCGCATCCGCTATTCCCAACTTCGCGCCGATCCTCGTACCATCGAGGCGCAGGGAGACGGGCGCGAACGCGCTCAGGGAGGAATTCGATGAAATTCAGGACGGGCGTTCTCGCGCTCGCGGCGATGGCCGCGGCGGGCGCAACACTGGCGCATGCCCAGGGCCAGGGCGTGACGGCGACCGAGATCAAGATCGGCCAGACCACCGCCTATTCCGGCGCGGCCTCGGCCTATTCGACCATCGCCAAGGCCGAAGAAGCCTATTTCAACATGATCAACAAGAAGGGCGGGATCGGGGGCCGCAAGATCAATTTCATCTCGGTCGACGACGCCTATAGCCCGCCCAAGACTTTCGAGCAGACGCGCAAGCTGGTCGAGCAGGACGGCGTCGCCGCCATCCTCAATCCGCTGGGCACGCCGACCGGCCTGGTCGTGCGCAAATATCTCAACGAGAAAAAGATTCCGCAGCTCTTCGTCGGCGCCGGCGCGACCATGTTCGGCGACCCCAAGAACTTTCCCTACACGATCGGCTTCCAGCCCAACTATCACATCGAGGCGTCGATCTACGCGCGCCATGTGATGGCGACGCAGCCGAACGCCAAGGTCGCGATCTTCTATCAGAACGACGACGCGGGCCGCGACTACGCAAACGGATTCAAGGCCGGCCTCGGCTCGCCGGAGAACGTGAAGAAGTTCGTGATCTTCGAGACGACATACGAATCGACCGATCCCACGATCGATTCCAAGATCGTCGCGCTGAAGAATTCGGGCGCCGACGTGATGTTCATGCACGCCATTCCGAAACAGGCGGCGCAGGCGATCCGCAAGGTGGCCGAGATCGGCTGGAAGCCGACCTTCTATCTCGCCAACGTCTCGGCCTCGGTGGGCGCGGTGCTGAAGCCGGCGGGCGTCGAAAACGCCAAGGGCCTGATCACCGCCTCCTACATCAAGGACCCCGCCGACAAGCAGTGGCAGAACGACGCCGGCTACAAGAACTGGCTCGCCTTCATGAAGGAATATTACCCGAGCGGCGACCTGATCGACGGCCTCAACGTCTACGGCTACACGGTGGCGCAGACGATGGTGAAGGTGATCGAGCAGTGCGGCGACAAGGTCTCCTCCGAATGCATCATGAAGGAGGCCGCCAATCTGAACTTCGCGCCCGAAATGCTGCTGCCGGGCGTGGACGTGAAGACCACCGCCACCGACTTCTACCCGATCAAGAAAATGTATCTGCAGAAGTTCGACGGCGAGGTCTGGCAGCTGTTCGGCAACGTGCAGAGCGCCAACTGACGACAAGGAGTGAGCCGGCGGCGCCGGCTCATTTCTTCCACGGCGTTTCCGCGACGGGATCGAGCGGGCCTTGGCCAGCGGCGAAGGAACGCACGTTCTCGATAAGCCGCGCGGCGACGACCATCATCACGTGATCGGTCGCGCCGCCGACATGCGGCAGCAGCACGACATTTTCCATCGCCACGAGGTCGGCAGGCACGGACGGCTCGTTTGCGAAGACGTCGAGCCCCGCGCCGGCGATGCGGCCCTCCTTCAGCGCCGCGACCAGCGCGGGTTCGTCCACGCTCGTGCCACGTCCGATATTGATGAAATAGCCCTTTGGCCCCAACGCATCGAACACCGCCGCGTCCACCTGCGCGCGCGTGGAATCGCCGCCCGGCAGCACGCTGAGGAGGATGTCGCAATTTTTCGCGAGCTCCTCCGCGCTCGCAAAATACGGATAGGCGACGCCCTCCTGCCTGCGGCGGCCCGCGTAGCAGACCTTCAGCCCGAACGCTTCCGCGCGCCGCGCCACCGCCTTGCCGATGCGTCCGAAGCCCAGAATGCCGAGCCTCTTGTTGCGCAGCGACGCCGACGCGCCGAACGGCTTGCCGGCCTGCCATTTCCCCGCGCGCAAGTAACGCTCGGCGGCAGGAAAGCGGCGCACCGTATCGAGGATCAGCGCGAAGGCGGCGTCCGCCGTATCCTCGGTGACGGCGTCCGGCGTATTCGTCACGCAGACCCCATGCGCGGCGGCGTAGGCGACATCGATATGCTCGTAGCCGGCGCCCATTGTCGCGACGAGTTCGAGCTTCGGAAAGCGCCCCATGAAGGCGCCCGTCAGCGGCCCGCCGAACGGCGTCCAGACGATGCCGCGCACCGCGCCGGAAATCGACGCAAGACCGGGATCGTCAGCCCCGTTGAAACGATGCAGCGACGCGATGCTCTCGAACGCGGTCGCGAGCGGCGCCGGCAGGCTGGCCTGCGCCAGCAGGACGAAATCGCTCATTTCGCCACCTTTTCCTGCGCGCCGAGCGCCAGCTTCGCGCCGGCGAGAGCAAGCGCATTCTCGACCGCGTCGACATCGCGCACCGCGCCGCGCGAAGCCGATGTCGCGGTCAGGGCGTAGTGGCGCAACGCAACCGACATCAATCGTTCGCGCGGCTTCGGCTTCCAGGCGGCGCGACCACGCTTGTCCATCTCGGCGCGGCGCTGCGCGAGTTCGTCGCCGCTGACGGCCAGATGCAGCGAGCGGGTCCCAATGTCGATCTCGATCCTGTCGCCGTCCTGCACGAGGCCGATGGCGCCGCCCGACGCCGCTTCCGGCGATACATGGCCGATGGACAGGCCCGACGTCGCGCCCGAGAACCGTCCGTCGGTGACGAGCGCGCATTTCTTGTCGAGGCCGCGTCCTTTCAGCGCCGTCGTCAGCGCCAGCATTTCCTGCATCCCCGGGCCGCCGCGCGGCCCTTCGTAGCGCACGACCAGCACCGTGCCGGGCGCGACCCTGCCCGAACGAATGGCCTGCGCGCCCTCGTCCTCGCTGTCGACGACGAGCGCCACACCCGAGAACTTGTGCAGCGACGAATCCACGCCCGCCGTCTTCACGATGGCGCCGTCGGTTGCGAGATTGCCGTAGAGGGTCGCAAGGCCGCCGTCGGCGGAATAGGCGTGCGCGGCGTCGCGGATGCAGCCCTTCTCGCGGTCGCGGTCGAGCGACGAATAGCGCATCGACTGCGACATGCCCTCGACCGTGATGCGCCCGCCCGGCGCCGCGCGATAGAAGGTTTCCACATCCTGGTCCTGCGTGCGCAGGATGTCCCAGCGATCCATCGCCTCGCCCAGCGTCGCGCTGTGCACGGTGTGCACGTTGCGATGCACCGCGCCGATGCGGTCGAGCTCGCCGATGAGCCGCATGATGCCGCCGGCGCGATGCACGTCCTCCATGAAATAGTCCGGCGTCGACGGCGAGACCTTGCACAGATGCGGCGTATTGCGCGACACGCGGTCGATGTCGCTCATCGTGAAATCGACGCCGGCCTCGTGCGCGGCGGCGAGCAGATGCAGCACCGTGTTGGTCGAGCCGCCCATCGCCATGTCGAGACGGATGGCGTTCTCGAAGGCCTCGAAGGTCGCGATCGAACGCGGCAGCACGCTCTCGTCGTTCTGCTGGTAGTAGCGATGCGAAAGCTCGACGACGAGCTTGGCGGCGCGCGTAAAAAGGTCCTTGCGATCGACATGCGTCGCCAGCATCGAGCCGTTGCCCGGCAGCGCGAGGCCGAGCGCCTCGACGAGGCAGTTCATGGAATTGGCGGTGAACATGCCCGAGCACGAGCCGCAGGTCGGGCAGGCATGCTGCTCGTAGGCGGAAATCTTCGCGTCGGTGATATCGGGATTCATGGTCGCGACATAGGCTTCCACGCCGGAGAAGCGCTCGTCCTTGCCTTCCCAGTTCATGCGGCCGGCTTCCATCGGCCCGCCCGAGACGAAGACGGTCGGAATGTTCAGGCGCAGCGCCGCCATCAACATGCCGGGCGTGATCTTGTCGCAATTGGAAATGCAGATCAGCGCGTCGGCGCGATGGGCGTTGACCATGTACTCGATGGAATTGGCGATGAGGTCGCGCGAGGGCAGCGAATAGAGCATGCCGTCGTGGCCCATGGCGATGCCGTCGTCGACGGCGATCGTGTCGAACTCCCTGCCGACGCCGCCGGCCTTGGCGATCTCGCCCGCGACCATCTGGCCGAGGTCCTTCAGATGCACGTGGCCCGGCACGAATTGCGTGAAGGAATTGGCGATGGCGACGATCGGCTTGCCGAAATCGCCGTCCTTCATGCCGGTCGCGCGCCACAGCGAGCGCGAGATGGCGGCGGCGCGGCCCATCGTCACTTTCTTGGATCGCAATTCAGGCATCTTGACCTCCCGTGCAACGCTTGCGCGCCTTTGCGGGGATTATGGCCCGTGCCGCGCTCCTAGCCAATCTGCGCATTGCGCATGGCGCATTTGACACCACCGCGGCCAGCGCGATGATCGCAACCGACATCGAGACAATAGGGACAAGGAACGCGCGCAAATGAACGAACTGGATTTCAGCGGCAAGATCGTCTGCGTCGTCGGCGGCTCCAGCGGCATCGGCAATGGCGTCGCGCAGGGTTTTCGCGCGAAGGGCGCGACCGTGCACGTCACCGGCACGCGCTCTGCTGCGGCCGAGTACAGACAGGAAGACGGCTCCGATCTCTCCGGCCTCGCCTATCAGAAGCTCGACGTTTCGGACACTGGCGCGGTCGAGGCGTTCAAGCCGGCGTTCGAGAGGCTCGACATTCTCGTCCTCTCGCAGGGCGCCGTGCTCTACAGGCGCGGCGAGTTCGAGATGGCGGGCTTCCGCAAGGTGATGGAGGTCAACCTGATGAGCCTCATGGCCTGCGCCGCGAAGTTTCACGACATGCTGGCGGCCGCGAAGGGTTCGCTCATCATCGTGTCCTCGACGGCGGGCTTCCACGCCACCAAGGGCAATCCTTCGTACAACGCCTCGAAGACCGGCGCGGTCGGCCTCACGCGCACGCTGGGACAGGCCTGGGCAGAGGATGGCATCCGCGTCAACGGCATCGCGCCGGGCCTTGTCGATTCCAAGCTCACCAAGGTGACGACCGATCATCCAAAGCGGCTGGAAGGCGCTCTACAGCGCATTCCGCTGCACCGGCTCGGCACGCCGCAGGACATGGCCGGCGCGGCGCTGTTCCTCGCTTCGCCGCTTTCCTCCTACATCGTCGGGCAGACGATCATCGTCGACGGCGGTTTGATCCTCTGAGCAAAGCGGTCCGCCCCTTCATCTTGAGGAGCCTGCGCAGCGGGCGTCTCGAAGGATGGCAAAGCCGGCAATGCCATGCTTCGAGGCGGCGCTTCCAGCGCCTCCTCAGCATGAGGGACTTTTGTGGGCGGCGCCCTATTCCGCCGCCGTCTTCAGCGCCTGCGGCGCCTTGAACGCCTGAAGCAGCCGCTGCCGTTCGACGGCGGCTTTCTTCGCATTCGCTTCCTTGATGTGCCCGAAGCCGCGGATGGTCAGCGGCAGGCGCGCGAGCGCGACCGCCGTCGCATGATTGGCGGGCGACAGCGTATCGAGCAGCCCGAGCATCGTCTGCTCGTATTCCTCGATCAGCGCGCGCTCCATGCGCCGTTCCTCGGTGCGCCCGAAAATGTCGAGCGCGCCGCCGCGCAGGCCCTTGAACCTCGCCAGCACGCGCAGCGCCTTCATCATCCACGGGCCGAACGTCGTCTTCTCCAGCCGGCCGGTCGCGGGATTGCGCCGCGCGGCGATCGGCGGCGCCATGTGGAAGGTGAGCGTGTAGTCGCCGTCGAACTGCCGCGCCAGCTTCTGCTGGAACTCGCCGTTCGTGTAGAGGCGCGCGACCTCGTACTCGTCCTTGTAGCTCATCAGCTTGAAGAAGCCTTCGCGCACAGCGTCCGCGAGAGCGCTTGTTCCCTTCACTTTCGCCTGCTCCGCCTTGGCGACGGCGTCGACGAGACGCACGTAGCGCTGCGCCCAGGCGGCGTCCTGATAATCGGTCAGGAAGGCGATGCGACGCGCCTGCTTCTGTTCCGGCGTCTCTTCTTCCGCTTCGGGAATTTCGAGCGAACGAATGGCCTCGTGCACGCGCTTGGGATCGTGCGCGGCAAGGCGACCCCATTTGAACGCCTCCTTGTTCGCCTCGACCGCGACGCCGTTGAGTTCGATGGCGCGGTCGAGCGCGGCGAGCGACAGCGGCAGCAGGCCCTTCTGCCAGGCAAAACCCATCATGAAGGGATTGGTGTAGATGGCGTCGCCCATCAGCGCCGTGGCCACGCCCGTCGCATCGATGATGTCGAGCCGATCCGCGCCCAGCGCATCGACCAGGCCCTTCTTCATCTGCGCCGTGGCGAAGTCGAGATCGGGATTGACGACGAAGGCCGCCGTCGGTTGCAGGTCGCCGTTGATGACGGCGCGCGTCACGCCGCGCTCGAGCCGCGACAGCGCGTTCGATTGCGCCGACACGATCATGTCGCAGCCGATGAGCAGATCGGCGCCGCCGGGCGCGATGCGCACGGCCGCGAGGTCTTCCGGCTGCGGCGCGAGCCGCACATGGCTCATCACGGCGCCGTTCTTCTGGCTGAGACCCGTGAAATCGAGCGTCGTGCAGCCCTTGCCCTCGACATGCGCGGCCATGCCGATCAGCGCGCCGATGGTGATGACGCCCGTGCCGCCGATGCCGGTGACGAGAATGCCGTAGGGCTCGGCGAGCGTCTTCATCTGCGGGTCGGGCAGGCTCGCGAACATTCCCGAGGAATCCGCCTTGGTCTTTTCGATCCTGCGCAACGTGCCGCCGTTGACGGTGACGAAGCTCGGGCAGAAGCCGGTGACGCAGGAAAAGTCCTTGTTGCAGTTCGACTGGTCGATCTGCCGCTTGCGGCCGAACACGGTTTCGAGCGGCTTCACCGAGACGCAATTCGACTGCTCCGTGCAATCGCCACAGCTCTCGCACACGAGATCGTTGATGAAGGCGCGCTTGGCCGGATCGGGAAACAGGCCGCGCTTGCGACGCCGACGCTTCTCGGCCGCGCAGGTCTGATCGTAGATCAGCACGGTCAGCCCCTTCGTCGCGCGAAGCTCCTTCTGCACGGCGTCGAGTTCGCTGCGGTGATGCACTTTTGCGCCTGCGGGGAAATAGCCGTTCGGCGGATATTTCTCCGGCTCGTCGGTGACGATGGCGAGTTTCTTCGCGCCTTCCGCCGCCACCTGATGCGCGATCTGCGACACGGTGAAGCCGGATTCCGCCGGCTGGCCGCCGGTCATCGCCACCGCGTCGTTGTAGAGGATCTTGTAGGTGATGTTCACGCCCGACGCAGCGGACGCGCGCAGCGCCAGCAGGCCCGAATGCGTGTAGGTGCCGTCGCCCAGATTCTGGAAGACGTGCGGCTCCTCGGTGAAGGGCGCCTGGCCGATCCAGTTCGCGCCCTCGCCGCCCATATGCGTGATCGTCGCGGTGCGGCGCAACGGATTGTAGAGCGCCATGCCGTGACAGCCGATGCCGGCCATCGCGCGGCTGCCTTCCGGCACCTTGGTGGATGTGTTGTGCGGGCAGCCCGAGCAGAAATAGGGCGTGCGCGGCGTCTGCGTCGCCGAGGGCGCGCGCTCCAGCGCCTCGAAGCTCTCGAGCCGCGCGAGCCGCTGGTCGAGCGCAGCATCCACATGGCCGAGCCGCTTCATGCGCTGCACGATGGCGCGCGCCACCATCGTGGGATTGAGCTCGTTGGTGGATGGCAGCATCGTCGCGCCGGCTTCGTCGCGCTTGCCGACGATGCTCGGCCTGCCGGTCGGCCGGCATGTTGTAGAGAATGCGCACGAGCTGGTCTTCGATGAAGCCGCGCTTCTCCTCGACGACGAGCACGTCCTGCAATCCCTCGGCGAAGCGGCGCGCGCCCTGCTCCTCCAGCGGCCAGGTGAGCGCCACCTTGTAGACGCGCAGGCCGAGCTCCGCCGCGCGAGAATTGGCGATGCCGAGATCGGCCAGGGCCTGCATCACGTCGAGATAGGCCTTGCCTGTCGTGATGATGCCGAGCCGCGCCGGCTTGCCGTCGATGACGATGCGATCGAGTTGCGTTCGCGCGCGCGAAGGCCGCGACCGCCTGCATGCGCGGCCCGTGCAGCCGCGCTTCCTGCACGAGCGGCGCGTCCGGCCAGCGGATGTTGAGGCCGTCGGGCGGCATTTCGAAATCGGTCGGCGTCACGATGTTGATGCGCGAGGGATCGGTATGGATCGAGGCGCCGCTCTCCACCGTCTCGGCGATGGTCTTGAAGCCGACCCAGCAGCCGGAATAGCGCGACAGCGCGAAGCCCATCAGGCCGAGATCGAGATAATCCTGCACATTCGCCGGATTGATGATCGGCATCAGCGCGGCGGCATAGATCTGCTCGCTCTGGTGCGCCAGCGTCGAGGATTGGCAGCCGTGATCGTCGCCGGCGAAGGCCAGCACGCCGCCGTGCCTCGACGTGCCCGCGGAATTGGCGTGCTTCAGCACGTCGACGGAACGGTCGACGCCCGGACCCTTGCCGTACCAGATGCCGAACACGCCATCGACCTTCGCGCCGGGGAACATGCCGACCTGCTGGCTGCCCCACACGGACGTCGCGGCGAGATCCTCGTTCAGGCCCGGCTGGAAGTGGATGTTGTGCGCCTTCAGATGCGACTTGGCGCGCCACAGCGCGTGGTCGTACATGCCGAGCGGCGAACCGCGATAGCCGGAGATGAAACCGCCGGTGCGGACGCCGGCGGCCTTGTCGCGCTCGTATTGCAGGATCGGCAGGCGCACCAGCGCCTGAATGCCCGAAAGATAGATGCGGCCTGACGGCAGCGTGTACTTGTCGTCGATCGAGACGTCGGCGAGTTTGGTCTGAGCTTCGCGCGGAGCCGCCTTGGCGTCTGCCTCGGACATTGCGTTTCCTTCCCGTTCGCGGCGATTGCGCCGTCGCTGTTGGGACCGAGACTAGCCTCTGGCTTGCGGCCGCGCATCCCATTTCGCAATGCGTTCGCAGCGCGCCGCCCATGCCGTGCGGCCATGCCGCCTGTCGACCGGAGACGAGCGCTTGCTTGCCGGACCGCACTTGCCAAGCAGGCCAAAATTGTTTCCCTAAGGCCTGGATTCGGCCGGAGCTTCGCCATGGACGTCATCGATCGCAAAATCCTGCGCGAATTGCAGGCGGACGCTTCGATCTCCATCGCCGAACTCTCCGACCGGGTGGGCCTGTCGCAGACGCCCTGCTGGAAGCGCGTGCAGAAGCTCGAGGCCGCAGGCGTCATCCTCGGCCGCGTGGCGCTGCTGGCGCCGGAGAAGCTGGGGCTCGGGTTGACGGTCTTCGTCTCCATCGAGGCGCCCGACCATTCCGACATCTGGCTCTCGAAATTCGCCGCCGCCGTCTCGGCCATGCCCGAGGTCATGGAATTCTACCGCATGGCCGGCGACGTCGACTACATGCTGCGCGTGGTGGTCGCCGACATGGCCGCCTACGACGCCTTCTACAAGCGGCTGATCGGCACGATCCCGCTCAAGAACGTCACCTCGCGCTTCGCCATGGAGCGCATCAAGTCGACGACCGCCTACCAGATCGCCATGCCGGCGAAATCCTGAGAGAGCGCCGAGGCGGCAAGCGACATGCGCGCGCCCAACGAGATCGATTTCTGGCGCGGCGTCGCCCTGCTGACGATCTTCGTCAACCACGTGCCGGGCATCGTCTTCGAGCGCTTCACCTCGCGCAATTTCATGCTCGGCGACAGCGCGGAAATGTTCGTGTTCCTGGCGGGCTGCTCGCTGCGCTTCGTCGTCGGCTCCAGCGACCGGCGCGTATCCGTGCGCGACGTCACGTTTCGCCTGTTCGGCCGCGCGCTGGAAATCTACGCCGCGCAAATCCTCATCACCATGTTCGCGCTGGCCATCCTCGCGGCGGCCGGCCATTTCCTCGGCCAGCCCGCGCTGCTCGACTGGCACAATGCGGGCCCCGTGTTCCAGGACCCGATCGAGACGCACATCGGTCTCGTCCTGCTCACGCATCAGCTTGGCTATTTCAACATATTGCCGCTGTACGTCGTGCTGATGTGCATGGCGCCGGCGTTCGCCCTTCTGGACAGGGTCTCGCCGTGGCTCGCGCTCGGCGTTTCCTTCGCGCTCTGGATGACGGTCCTCGTCACGGGCTACAATCTGCCCACATGGCCGGTCGACGGCGCCTGGTTCTTCAATCCGCTGGGCTGGCAATTCGTCTTCGTCTGCGGCTTCGTTCTCGCCCGCAAGGACGGTCCGGGCGCGCTCGTGCGGCGCTCACCGGCGATGGCTGCGCGTCGCGGTCACGCCTCTTGTCATTCTGGGCGTCGTCTCGGCGTGGAACGGCTTCTCCCCCTCGCCCGGCGACGTTCCGAATCCGAAGCTCGTCTTCCTGTTCGACAAGACTTACGACTCGCCGGCCCGCGTCTTCCAGTTCCTGTGCGTCGCCCTGTTCCTCTACGGATTCTGGGCGAAGCTGCCGCGCTGGTTCGCCCCGGTCAGCGAATATTTCTCTCGCCTCGGCCGCAATTCGCTCGAAGTCTTCTGCGTCTGTTCGGTGTTAAGCCTTTGCGGACAGATTGCGGCGTACATGTACGGCGGCGGTATCGCCAAGGATACCCTCGTGTTATCAGTCGGCATACTTGTCATGGGGTTTAGCGCGTGGCTGACCGAATGGCGCGCAAGATCGCGGGCCTCCTCTTCGCAGGTTTGAGCTTCGCGGGCCTGGCTGCGCCTGTCGCCCGGGCGCAGGACAGCGCCGCGCCGAAGACGGACGAGCCGCCGGCCATGAGCGCCCAATGCCAGGCGCCGGCGAGCGACATTGCCGCGCCCGCGCCCCTGCCCAATTTCGCGGCGGTCCTCGCCGCCAAGAAGAAGGCGCGCATTCTCGCCATCGGCTCGTCCTCGACCTATGGCGTCGGCGCCTCGTCGCGCTCGCGCAACTATCCTTCGCAATTGCACGAAATCCTCGCCAAGGCGCTCAATGGCGTCGACGTGGAGATCGTCAATCGCGGCGTGTCGGGCGAGGTCGCGGCCACCACCGCCGAGCGGCTGAAGACGGAGGTCGCCGTGTCGCGCCCCGATCTCGTCCTCTGGCAGCTCGGCACCAACGACGCGCTCTCGCGCGTGCCGGCGGACCAGTTCGAGGCCACGGTTCGCTCGACCGTGCAATGGCTGAAGGCGGACAAGATCGACGTCGTTCTCGTCGGGCTGCAATACACGCCGAAACTCGCGCGCGACAAGAATTACGAGGAAATCCGCGACACCCTGTTCAAGATCGCGTCGGAGGAAGGCGTGCTCTACATCCGCCGCTACGACGCCATGCGGTTCATATCGCAGGCGCGCGCCGCGCCCGTGCTGGCGCAGGACGAGTTCCACCTCAACGATCTCGGCTATCGCTGCATGGCCGAGCACGTGGCGCAGGCGGTGATCGCCAATCTCTTCGTCCGCCGCTTCCGCCCGACCTCGGGCTATTCGCCGTGAAAGTCGGGGCCGCGCTCAGGCGGCCTCGACGTAGGCGTGACGCTCGTAGAGGAACTTCAGCACCGCCTCGCGCGCCGCGACATAGGTCGGGTCGCTGACGAGTTCGAGACGCTTGCGCGGGCGCGCGAGCTTCACGTCCAGAACCTCGCCGATCGTCGCCGCCGGCCCGTTGGTCATCATCACGATACGATCGGAGAGAAGCACGGCTTCGTCGACGTCGTGCGTGATCATGATGACGGTGTTGCCGAGCGCGCGATGGATGTCCATCAGCGAATCCTGCAGATGCGCGCGCGTCAGCGCGTCGAGCGCGCCGAAGGGCTCGTCGAGCAGCAGCACTTTCGGCTCCATGGCGAGCGCGCGTGCGATGCCGACGCGCTGTTTCATGCCGCCCGAGATTTCGGACGGGCGCTTGTCTGCGGCGTGCGTCATCTGCACGAGTTCGAGATTGTGCAGCGTCCAGGCGTGGCGTTCGGCGCGCGACTTCGAGCCGGAGAAAACCTTGTCCACCGCCAGTCGCACATTGTCGTAGACCGACAGCCACGGCAGCAGCGAATGGTTCTGGAACACGACGGCGCGCTCGGGCCCCGGCGCGTTCACTTCCCGGTCTTCCAGCAGCACGCAGCCGGTCGTCGCCTGCGTGAGGCCGGCGACCAGATTGAGCATGGTCGACTTGCCGCAGCCGGAATGGCCGATGATCGAAACGAATTCGCCCTTGCCGATAGCGAGGTCGATGTCGCGCAGCACTTCGCTGCACACGCCGCGACGCTCGAAAATCTTGCCGATGCGATCGAGCTTGAGATAGGGGCGCCTGATCGAAGCCATGCCGTCCTCCCTGATTATGCGCCGCGCGCGACGAGCGCGCCGATGGCGCCGACGAGACGGTCGAGCGCGAAGCCGACGAGGCCGATGTAGGCGAGCGCCACGATGATGTCGGGCAGTCGCGACGAATTCCAGGCGTCCCAGATGAAGAAGCCGATGCCGACGCCGCCGGTCAGCATTTCCGCCGCGACGATGGCGAGCCAGGCAAGCCCGATGCCGATGCGCAGGCCCGTGAATATGTAGGGCGCGGCCGACGGCAGCATGATCTTGAGAAAGAACTCGAACGGATTGAGCCGCAGCACCGCCGCGACATTGCGATAGTCCTGCGGGATGTTGCGGATGCCGACTGCGGTGTTGATGATGATCGGCCAGATCGAGGTGATGAAGATCACGAAGATCGCGGACGGGCGGCTGTCGCGGAAAGCGGCGAGCGCGATCGGCAGCCAGGCGAGCGGCGGCACGGTGCGCAGCACCTGGAAGATCGGATCGAGTCCGCGCATCGCCCATTCCGACTGGCCGATCAGCGCGCCGACGAGAATGCCCGTCAGAGCGGCGAAGCCGAAGCCGACCGCCACCCGCTGCAGCGACACGAGCACGCGCCAGCCGAGCCCGATGTCCTGGCTGCCGAAGTCGAAGAAGGGCTGCGTGATGAGGTCTCGCGCGTCGCGCCAGATGACGGAGGGCGGCGGCAGCGTCGCGCCGGGCTTGGCGCACAGAAGCTGCCACAGAAGCAGCAGCAGCAGGGCGGTGACGAGCGGCGGCAGAACCTTGCCGCCGAACCAGACCGCAAGAGTTCTGGCGCCGCGCGCGCCCGCCGCCAGCCGCGCGCCGATCGCCGGCGCGGCGGAGGCTTTTCCGGTCGCCTCGCTCTTCATCACGTAAGCCATCGAATGTCTCCTCTGCGCATCAGGCGATGCGCTTGATCGCGAGGCTCGCGAGATAGGCGGTGGGATTGGCGGGATCGAAGACCTTGCCGTCGAAGAAGGTCTCCTTGCCGCGCGAGGTCGAAGCCGGAATGTCTTTAGCCGCGACGCCGAGCGCCCTGGCCGCGTCGCGCCACATGTCCTCGCGGTTCACCTTCTTCACCAGCGCTGCGACGTCGGTCGTCGGCTCGAACTTGCCCCAGCGGATATCCTCGGTGATGAACCATGTGTCGTGGCTCTGGAACGGATAGGACGCCTGGTCCTGCCAGAACTTCATGTAGAGGTCCGTGCCCTTCGCGATGCGGCCGTTGCCGTAGTTGATGTCGCCCTTCAGGCGGCCGGCGACATCGGCGGGCGGGACGTTGAACCATTGGCGACGGCCGAGGATGGCGGCCATCTCCTCCTTGTTCTCCATCCTGTCGCACCATTGCTGCGCTTCGAGCACGGCCATCAGCAGCGCCTGCGTCGCCCTGGGGTGCTTGTCGACAAACGCGGCGCGCAGTCCCAGCGACTTCTCGGGATGGCGTTTCCACAATTCGCCGGTCGTGCAGGCCGTGAAGCCGATGCCCTGGTTGACGAGCTGCTCGTTCCACGGCTCGCCGACACAGAAGGCGTCCATGTTGCCGACCTTCATGTTCGCCACCATCTGCGGCGGCGGCACGACGATGGTCGAGACGTCCTTGTCGGGATCGATGCCGGCGGCCGCCAGCCAGTAGCGCAGCCACACGTCGTGCGTGCCGCCGGGGAAGGTCATGGCGACCTTCACGTCCTTGCCCTCGGCCTTCTTCCTGGCGAAGGCCTCTTTCAGCCCGCCGGCGTCGAGGCCGACCTTGGCGTCCCTGTATTCGTTGGAGACCGAAATGCCCTGACTGTCGAGATTGAGGCGCGCCAGAATGTACATGGGCGTGCCGACATTGTTCTGCGTCACCTTGCCCGCCGTGATGAGATAGGGCATCGGCGTGAGGATGTGCGCGCCGTCGATGCCGTTGGCTTCCGAGCCCAGCACCAGATTGTCGCGCGTCGCGCCCCATGAGGCCTGCTTTGCGACCTCGACATCCTTCATGCCGTGTTTTTCAAACAGGCCCTTTTCCCTGGCGATGATCAGCGGCGCGGCGTCGGTCAGCGCGATATAGCCGAGCACGGCCCTGGTCGTTTCCGGCCCCGCGCCCTCGGCGTGCACGCCGCGCGGAATGAAGCCGGCGAAGGCGGCGGAGGCCGCGCCGGCCAGCAGGTTGCGACGGTCGAGCGAAACGAGGGAGGCGGTAGGCTTGGTCATGGGCGGCTCCTGCGGATGCCGCTGCTGCTCGCAACGGCGAATTCGCCGCTGCCTTGCAGACCCCATGCCAAATCCTTGTATTTACAAAATGATAAACATCAACTTGATAAATGTTATCCAGATATGCGTTTCAGCCGTTCCGCGCAGCTGCATCGGCGCAGCGGCGGCGCCTGCCCTCCCTGCTCACCCCTTGTGCAGCGCACAAAAAAGGCAATTGCCGGCGCGGCGATGCACGGCGCCTAGGCAATCGGCGCGCCGGACAGGTTTGCCGGCGCGCAGACGCCGGAAGGCTAGTTCGTCCGCGGCGCGCCTGCCGCGATCACCGGCCCGATGGGCTCCCAGGTCCTGCCGTCGAAGCGCGACATCTGGAGCTTGTCGTAGAGCGAATAATTGTTGGGCGACGACGACAGGGTGACGCCGGGCAGGCCCAGCGGCAGTTGCACGTCCTTGAGGTTGCTGACGACCTTCATCAGCTTGTCGCGCGTGCAGTCCTTGCCGCATTCGGTCAGGACCTTCTCGGCGAGCCACGCCGAATTGTAGCCGGTCGTGTTCGAGCCGTCGTTGGGATCGGCGTTGTTGTTCCACTGCTTCATGAAGGCGAGGTAGTCCTGCGTCTCCTTGTCGTTGGCCCAGCGCGGGTCGGCCGGAATCTTGGTGGCGATCGCCGTGACGAGGCCCTTGGAATTCTCGAGGCCCGCCGGCTCCAGCACCGTCTTGATCGAGCTGCCGACGGCGACGATGTAGTGCAGCGGCTTCCAGTTGAGTTCGGCCGCCTTGCGGATCGATTGCGCCGAGAATTTCGGCGTCGTCATGTTGAACAGCGTGTCGGCGCCCGACGCGCGCAACGCGACCATCTGCGAAGTCGATCGTGGGATCGGAGACTTCGTAGGTCACCTCCTTCACGATCAGGGAAATCTTGTCGCCAAGCCCTTCCTTGAAGCCGCGCACATAATCGCGCCCGGCGTCGTCGTTCTGCGAGAGCACGGCGATCTTCGCGTTCGGCTTTTCCTTCAGGATGTACTTGGCCGCGACGCGGCCCTCCATCGTGTAGGAGGGATAGAGCGCCATCGTGTAGGGGAAGTTCTTCGGGTCGTTCCACTTGTCGGCGCCCGTCGACAGGAAGAGGTGCGGCACCTTTTTCTGGTTCATGTACTTGTGGATCGCCGTGTTGGTCGCCGTGCCCAGCGATCCGAAATTGGCGAAAATCTCGTCCTGCTCGATCAGCTTGCGCGTCTGCTCGACGGTCTTGGGCGGGCTGTAGGCGTCGTCGTAAGTCAAGAAATTGACCTTGCGCCCGTGGATGCCGCCCTTGGTGGCGTTCAGACGGTTGTAATAAGCCGTCTCCGTGCGCCCCGCCGCGCCATAGGCGGACGCCGGCCCGCTGTAGGGCATGGTCTGGCCGATCTTGATTTCCTTGTCGGTGATGCCCGTTTCCGCAAGCGCGGGCGCCGCCGCGATCAGCCCGACCGCAGCAAAGAATGCCGATTTCCTCATTTGACCCTCCCGCGCGCTTATGGTTGCGCGCTTCTGCGATTTGACGGCGCGGGAAGGCCCAGCGTCAAGGCGCGGCGCACAATGGGCCGGCGGGGTCCTGAAATGACAGGAAAACGAAGGCGGAACTTGCCAGCCGCAGACGCTTGGGCTAGCTCAGGGGCGGAAAAGAGCCATGGCCGAGCAGAAACCGATCAATCTCCAGAACCTCTCGACGATCGTCGCCGTGCTGATTCTCGTCGGCACCGAGCTGGTCGGCGCCTCCTGGGCGGCCGGTTGGGCGATCGGCGGCCTGTTCCAGCTCGACGCCACCATCAGCCGCGTCATCGAGGTCGGCTTCGCGCTCATCGGCTTCGTCGGCCTCTATTTCTTCATGCGCACCGCGATCCGGCACGAGCCGATCCGCGGGTGACACGCATGGCGTCCCCGCGAAGGCGGGGATCCAGACAATCAGCGCCCTCCACGGAATGCCCGCCTGCGCGGGCATGACAAGCCGTTACCCGGACAGCTTCTCCCGCACCTCTGCCGGCAGCCGCGCCGGCTTGCCGTCAGCCACCGCCGCGACGCGAACATCCGCCGTCACGAGAACCTCCGCGCCGCGCAACACGCGCTGCGCGAGAACAGCCGACGCGCCCTTCACCTCGCGCGCTGATGTCTCGATGGTCAGCACGTCGTCCATCTTCGCCGCTTTCAGAAACTCGATATTCATCGTCCGAACGACGAAGGCGAAGGGCGCGTGATCGCTCTCGCCCGCATGGATCGCCTGCTGGTGAATGCCGAGATCGCGCAACAATTCCGTGCGCCCGCGCTCCATGAAGCGCAGGTAGGAGGCGTGATAGACGACGCCGGAGAACTCTGGCTTGCCAACATCGCAACACAGCGGCTTGATTCCATTGGGGCGCTGGAGGGCTATAGCGTGAACAAGCGTAGATTCTCTACGCTCCTTCCATAGCGAGCCGTAGCGCCTTCGGGATCCGTTGCGCCCTTCCGCCTGAGATAAATGCTACCCGCACGCGGGCCGCGACCAAAAGATCGTCTCCGCGTCGACATTCCTGCAGCAGGGTAATCGATGCGCCCTTGACCTCTGCGGGGATTGTGATGACATCAAGCAAGTCGTCCAAGGCCGCTGGTTTTAGGAAATCGATTGTCATTGAACGGACAACGAAGGCGAAGCTTGGCGCATCGTCGTGCGCTTCTTTGAGTAGCTCCCGCTGATTGGTCCCGAGCAGACGCAGGTAATTCGTTCTTCCCCGTTCCATGAAGCGCAAGAAATTGGCGTGATAAACAATCTGGCCGGCGTCCGTATCTTCGAAATAGACGCGGACCTGCATATGATGGCGACCGTCGCGAATTTCTCCGTCAAGAGATGTTGTCACAGAAATATCCACTTGTTGTATATCGGGAACTAATTGACTCGGATCATTATTCTGGCTCGCGGTTGGCCAGTCGACGTCACATGAAGAAACGAAATTGATAGGGAGCGGAGCCCAATCCGTCCATTCGTTTGACAACGCGCGCGAGCGTTTTTGCGTATGCCATGGTCACCGGCAGCATGTCGTACAGTGCGTCGTTGTTCCAATCCATCTTCGCGAGCGCGAGAGCTGACCGGGCGGTTTCGTTCCACGAGCCGTGCCCTGCATGACGGACCAGTCGAATCGGACGAGGCGTGCTGCGGCCGCCTTGGTAATACGAGCGCTCCGCGACGCCTTTTACATCGCCATGCATCCACAGCAGACACTCGCGGTCTCCGAGCGGGATCAGGGTACCACGATCGACCGGATAACCCGTTGGCTTCCCTTTGCCGCTTTGGCGGTCGCGATCGATGCGAACACCTCTCCAGCCGACGTCCTCCACGACCTGCACGAGATCGACCGCTTCGCACAGATGCAGCGCTTCCATGCAGCCGTCGATCTCGTCCTTCTTGAATTCTGTCGTCTTGTGTACCGTCACTCTCCGGGGAGAGCGACCCGAGTGCCGACGTCGGTAGAGATCTAGCGATCGGCCCATCACGCGGAACATCTCCGTCCGGGACATGAACGGATTGTCCCGCTGGACATCGATTTCATGGGCATCGTAGGCGACGAACTCAAGACCCGCCCCTTCCGCATCGAACACTTGGCTACAGCAGGTGACAAAGCGTGGCCGGTCTGACTCGGTCGGACGCAGCGCATAAGAGAGACCGATGTAGGCGGCCTCAGGATCCGAATCTGCGAGTTTCCAGGGAATGCCGCCAGCCTTCGCGTAAATCGCTAGGCCGATCCGCCACATGACGCTCGCACGGTCCGGATAGGCGAGCGCGCGGTCTTCACGGACGAGTTGGATTGGAATGCGTCGCGCTGCGGTAGCGGCCTTCAGGTGGTCATGGAGATCGAAGTCGTCGCCGTCTGCTCCCGTGAACCCGGCTGCCCAGCTTTGCGGGATGTAGATGAAGACAATGTCGAACGCGTCGCGGCGAGCCTCCAACGATCGGATCGCGCGAAGCAAGCGGTCCGCCAGCACGACATGGGGGGTGACTGAGTCCTTCATTTCGCCATCGAGCCGGTCGTCCAGCTCTATATGGCAATCCTTGACCGCGCCCCGCATGTCGAGATTGAACGCTTTGCGGAAACCGGGCCAGGGAGGCAGGTAGTCCTTGCGCTCCGTCGGCTTGTACTGGAACGCCAGTTCCTTCATGAAGCCGTAGAGTCGGTTTCCCTGCCGTGCCGGTGCGATCGTCGCGATCCGGATGGGATCCGGAACAAGACCGGATGAATAGGGCCCGAACCGCAGCAGTCCACGCAAAGGATGGAGATCCACGTCCGACGCGCGGTCTGGATGAAACGCGAGCTTGGCTTCGGGAAAAAACAAATGAGGCGATATCTCGCTGCTCATGCTCGGGCTCTCCCCGAGAAAGCTGTGACATCGCCCAGCCTGAAGGCCGCATTCACACCAGTGCTGATTCCAAGCGCCGGAAGGTCGCGCTGCGGGGACGCGAACAGCATCGACCAAAACTCGAGCAAGGCATTGAGCGCAGGATTGTAGCGTCTCACAATCCGTTCGCGCGCGAAATCGGTGGCGGCGGCCCTGTTCTCCCTTGTAAGTCCTTCGAATACGGTGCGCGGCTCGAGCAGAAGCCAAAGCCGCTCATCCACCCAATCCAGCCTGATCCCCACGCCTTCTTTCCATTTTAGTTCGGGTTGCTTCGGCACCAATCCACCTAGACTTCCGGTCAGCTTCCTCAGCGGCGCCCATTTTTCGTCATCAACGGAGGTCGGCGTCAACAGGTCGGCGCCTCTGCGACGGGCAGCGATCATCCGATGTTCGCGGGTGAGAGCTCGGGTCAGTGCTTCGCGGAGAAGGCCCCGTTCGTGACTATCGTAACGCAGCCGCCGGGTTTCAATTGAATGCAGATCGAAGCTTTCGATCTCATATGCGGAAAGGACTGCTCTGATATCGGCGTCAGCACCGAAGGCCAGCACGCCTGCTTTCGAACGGGTGCCAATGACCGGCAGGCCCGACGCTTCGATTGCCGACTTGATTTCCGCCACGCCGCCGGCGTCGCAGACGGCGCGGCGGCACACGCTCGGCATCCCTGTCAGTTCGAGCGCGTTGAGACGGACGACCGGGTAGCCCCGATTCCCGGTCGGGCGCGGGGCTGGGGACCAAACCCGCCGTTCGGTTGCGATCTCATCCAACACTGTCGTGTCTAGGTCCGGCACGAGCCGCATAAGATCGCGCAACGTTTCATCGAAGTTCTCTATCGGCACGAGACCGCAGTCGATTTCCTTACGTGCGGCGGCGGCAAGAAGCCGTTGGACGCGCAGCAAGGGCGGATCCTCGCCGCGATGGAGCCAGAAGAGACCGGCGGGAAAGGAGGCATCACGTTCTAGCGCCGCTTCGAGCGTGTCCATGACCGACTCATCGCGACCGCTGTAGCCGGCCACGACAAGTCCCCACCGGCTGCAGCTATCGATCAGCAGGGTTCTGAGTTTCGCATCCTGTTCGCGCAGCTCATCTCCGGTATTCTTGAGCCGGCGCGATCGGAAGTCGCCATGAAGCTTGACCTCGACGGGCCAGCGCCCTTCGTCGATGGCGTTCCGTCCGAGACTGCCGGTCTCTATCGCCACAGTGGTCAACTGGCCGGTCCCGCCATAAACCTTCGCGCAGCCGTCGGCGACTAGAGGGTCGAAGTTGCTGGTCCAGACTAAACGACAACGCGCACCTTTCATCAGTGTCGCCAACGCAATGTGCCCGTAGGAGGGCTTCGCGCCGCTGATCTTTGCAGCGATGTACGTGCGACGGTCTGCCTCGCTTGGATAGACGGACTCGAAGAGCGCCGCGTACTCGTCGGGCGAACCGAGCGCGGGTAAGCTGCCAAGGTCGTTGATGAACGATTGCAGTTCACGTCGGACGGCCGGATTGGCGAGGTCGGCGACCTGTTTCGGAGAAACGCGGCGCTGGCTGACGTAAAGTTGCTGCTTGAATTCCCAAATCATGTCCCACGCCGTCGGAATGCCGGCGGCCGCCGAAGCGCCAGCCCCGAGCAGCCACATGAGATTTCCGCCGCGCTGCGAGAAGCGACGCGCAAAATCGTCCGTAGCTACGGTGGGATAGATCGAATCGATTATCACGCGAACATTCTAGTTTCACGAACTCGCGGATGCACTGAATCTCGCCTCCCGCTGGGTTGTCGGACCGTACGTGCGGCACTTATGCTGCGCCGCAATAAGCCCCAATTGACGACGTGCCCTCTGAACCCCGAGTTGCCTGAGGGCTGCGTCAGATCGTAAAGCTCTGGCCTGCCAATCGACGGCTGGCCGATTCGGCTTGGCGACGGATAAGTCACGCATGACAATCGAGGACGTCGTTTCCCGGATCGAAAAACTGAACAGCGGCTTGGCGACCTTTTGGGCAGCAAGCAACGGCTGGGCGCCTGTTGAAGCCGCGGGCCTGCTGACCAAGAGCCGCCTCGACTGGCAGGCGTCGCTGTCAAAGACATTGCGTTTGTGGCTACGTGAACCCTCCACTGCGCTGTCGGACGGAGAACTCATTCTCGCCTAGTCGAACCTCGGCAGTCTGCTCGAAGGAACGCTAAAACTCCTCCTGTCGGTGTTTTACATGGACTACAAAGCCGACCTGGACGTGCTCAAGAAGGCAAATGCGTTCGATCACAAAAAGCAAAAGGCTTTCAGTCCTGACGGACTTACGCTCCAGCCTCTGAAGATCTTCGTGAAAGAGCATGACCTCATCGGCGCTGACGGGAATGCCCTCGTTGATCTGGTGCAGGAGCGGCGCAACACCATTCACGCCTTCAAAGACAAGCCCCTGGGTGATGGCGCCGAACTCCAACTGGCTATGCGGGGCTATCTTGTGCTCCTACGGCGTGTCAACGAAAGGCTTCCCTACCCGGACAACGTGTACGCACCGCGCGAAATCTAACCATTTCACGAGCCGCGAAACACCTATTTGTAGTCGAAGTCGTTTGGCCCGATCGCGACCCAGACGAAATCATCGTCGTCGAACGAGAACTCAGCAACCGATGTCGGCTTGCCGTGCTTGTCGACGGTCAGGGTCATACTAAAATTGGCTTCTACATCTATGTTCTTCTCGCCTTCCACCGTGTGGTGCGGCAGCAGTACCTTGTCTTCGCTGTCGTAAGTGGCGGTGTCCCAATCGGGATGGTGGTAGGAGACTTTGACGTCCATCTCGATGCGCCCGACGACGAGAATCTCCTTGCCTGGGCCGATCGTCCGAAATGTCCTGAAGTCGAGAAAGTTCACATTTTCCACGTCCGCTTCGTCG
>JBAOHX010000010.1:0-140908 GCA_037044955.1 Rhodoblastus sp. | reverse complement strand
GGCTGGGGGACCTGGATTCGAACCAAGATTAACGGAGTCAGAGTCCGCTGTTCTACCGTTGAACTATCCCCCAACGGACGCGCGGCGGGCGCGGCGTCGGAACGGGCGTGGGAATAAAGGGACGGGCGTCCCATGTCAACGCTGCGCCCGGAAGCGGGAACGCCGGGCCATGCCAATGACTGAGACGAGCTCACTTTCAAAAGCCGGCCGTGCTGGTATTCTCGGGCCAAATCGACGCGCCCGAGCCGGGCTTGTCGCAGGAGCACAACGTGTCGTCGCTTGGGGGAGGCCCGCGCCCGGAGGAGGCGCAGGGCCGTGCCCGGGACGGGAGCATTGCGGGCCGCGCCGGCGGGGCGCCGCTTTATGCCGCTCTCGATCTCGGCACCAACAATTGCCGCCTCTTGGTGGCGCGCCCGGCCGGCTATCTGGCGCCGACCGGGGCTGAGGGCCTGCGCGTCGTCGACGCCTATTCCCGCATCGTGCGGCTGGGCGAGGGCCTGTCCCAGACCAGGCGTCTCGGCGAGGCCGCCATCCAGCGCACGCTGGAGGCGCTCGACATCTGCCGTGACAAGATGGACCGGCGCGGCGTCACGCGCGCGCGCCTCATCGCCACCGAAGCGTGTCGGGCGGCCGAGAACGGGCCGGAATTCGTGCAGCGCGTCGCCGAGCGCACCGGGCTGAAGCTCGAGATCATCGATCGCGAGACCGAGGCGCGGCTGGCTGCGCTCGGCTGCGGTTCGCTGGCCGACCCGCGGGCCGAGGGCGTCTTGCTGTTCGACATCGGCGGCGGCTCGACGGAAATCGTCTGGTTGGCGCCTGATCGCGCGCGAAAACAGGGCGCGCGCAGCGTCACCATCTGGACGTCGATCGAACTCGGCGTCGTCTCGCTCGCCGAGCGCTTCGGCGGGCATCATGTCGACGACAATACGTTCGAGGACATGGTCGCCGATTTCGACGAGAAGCTCCGCCCCTTCACGCGCAAGGCGATGGAGCAGCGCGCCTGCGGACGTTTTCACCTGCTGGGCACGTCCGGCACGGTGACCACCGTCGCCGGCATCCATCTGGAATTGCCGCGTTACGACCGTCGCCGCGTCGACGGTCTGTGGATGTCCGCCGATCAGGCCGACGACGCGGTGGATCGCCTGCGCGCCATGAACTACGAGCAGCGCGCCGCCAATGGCTGCATCGGCCACGAGCGCGCCGACCTCGTGCTTGCGGGCTGCGCGATTCTCGAAGCGATCCGCCGCGCCTTTCCCGCGCCGCGCATCCGCATCGCCGATCGCGGCCTGCGCGAAGGCATCTTGCTGGAACTGATGCGCGCCGACCGCGCGGGGGAGAACCGCGCGTGACAGCCGGCAGGCAGGGCCCGGGCGGCAAGGACGAGAAGGCGCGCGGCGGTTCGCTGAAGACGCGCGTGAAGACCGCGCGCAAGCGCACGCTCTCCTCGACGCTGTGGCTGGAGCGACAGCTCAACGATCCCTACGTCGCGCGCGCCAAGCGCGAGGGCTGGCGCTCGCGCGCCGCCTACAAGCTGATCGAGATCGACGAGCGCTATCACTTGCTGAAGCCCGGCATGCGCGTCCTCGATCTCGGCGCCGCGCCCGGCGGCTGGTCGCAGGTCGCCGCCAAGAAGGTGAAGTCGGAAGAGGGAAAAGGGCGCGTGGTGGGCATCGACCTTCTCGAGGTCGAGCACATTCCCGGCGTCGAATTCACCGTCATGGACTTTCTCGACGACGACGCGCCCGATCGTCTGAAGGCGATGCTCGGCGGCCAGGCCGACGCGGTCATTTCGGACATGGCCGCCAACGCCACGGGGCACCGGCAGACCGATCATCTGCGCATCGTCGCGCTGGCGGAAATGGCGGCCGATTTCGCCTGCGAGGTCCTTGCGCCCGGCGGGTTCTTTCTCGCCAAGGTGTTGCAGGGCGGCACGGAGAATCAGGTGCTCGCGCGCCTGAAGCGCGATTTCGCTGTCGTGCGGCACGTGAAGCCCGAGGCGAGCCGCAAGGATTCCGCCGAGCTTTATGTATTGGCGACGGGCTTCCGGGGCGGCGCGAAGGCCGAAGAATAGTCAGCAGCAGTTCATGACAAGATAGAATTCTGTCGCCGTCATTGCGAGGAGCTCCGGTGAAACCGCAAGGCGGTTTCACCTGTAGCGACGCGGCAATCCATCCCCTCGCCTGAGCAAATTCCGGTGGCTGGACTGCTTCGCTCTCAGACGAAATCGGCAACTTCAAGGGAAGTCGGCGACAGATGAACCGCCCTAAAGCCAGCGGCCGCCCTGCGCGATAAAGCTGACGACGCAGGCCAGCCGTCTGCCGCCGCGCAGAAAGACGAGCGTTGCTTCGACTTCGCCGGTCTTGCGGCGCTTGGCGTCCAGCCGGTCGATTGTCGATCCCTCGTCCGCGCTCAGCGGGCGCAGCGCATCCTGCGGTTCGCAATGCAGCCCGACGACGCTGTCGAAGACCAGCGTGACGATTGGGGGCGCGTCGGCGTCCGCAGGCGCGAAGCGCAGCGTCAGCCGTCGCGCCATCGCATTGTAGTCGAGCAGCGCGATCGCCGCGCCCCGCAGATCGACGCCGGCGATGAGGTCTTCGAGCGCCGGCCGGCTCATGCCAGATCCATCCCGGCGTCGATCAGGCGGCGATATTCGTTGAGCGCGTAGCGGTCGGTCATTCCCGCAATATAGTCCGCAACGACGCGCGCGCGCGCAGAATTGTCGCGCGCGGCGCGGTAGGCGCCGTCCCATTCGAGCGGCATGGCCTTGGGATCGGACAGAAACAACGGGAACAGTTTTTCGACGATCTGCGTCGCCTTCGCGCGCACGCGCATGACCTCGGGATGCCGGTACATGGCGGTGAACAGGAACGTCTTGATCGACCGGTCGGCCTCCGCCATCGCCTCGGAAAAAGCCACGACCTGCCGGCCGGCCGCGCGGATTTCGTCGGCGCTCTCCGCGCCTGTCGCCACGATCCGCTGCGCGCTCTCGCGCAGCGCGTCCTCGATGAAGCGCGTGATGATGCGGCGCCCGAGCTCGTGGATGACGCGGGCGCGCTCGAGCGCGCCGTAAGCGTCTTCGATCTCGCGCAGCAGCCCGTCGACGAACGGCGAGGCCGCGCGCAGATCGCCGAGTTCGAACAGGCCGGCGCGAAGCCCGTCGTCGATGTCGTGCGCGTCGTAGGCGATGTCGTCGGCGATCGCCGCCGCCTGCGCCTCGGCGCTGGCGTGGGAGGCGAGGCCGAGCGAGCCGATGGCGGCGGCGCATTCCGATTCGAATTCGAGAATGGGGCGCGGCACGCCGCGCGCGGCGAATTTTGGCGTCGGCTGGCCGCTGGCGGTCAGCAGCGGGCCATTGTGCTTGACCAGCCCTTCCAGCGTCTCCCATGTCAGGTTCAAGCCGTCGAAACGCGCGTAGCGGCGCTCGAGCCGCGTCAGCAGGCGCAGCGCCTGCGCATTGTGATCGAACCCGCCGTGGTCGCGCATCAGGGCGTCGAGCGCATCCTCGCCGACATGGCCGAAAGGCGTGTGGCCGAGATCGTGCGCCAGCGCCAGCGCTTCGGAAAGGTCGTCGTCCAGGCCCAGGCCGCGCGAAAGAGCGCGGGCGATCTGCGCGACCTCGATCGTATGCGTCAGCCGCGTTCTGAAATGATCGCCGCCGAGCGGCACGAAGACCTGCGTCTTGTGGGCGAGCCGGCGAAAGGCGGTGGAATGCACGATCCGGTCGCGGTCGCGCTGGAATTCGGTGCGGGTCGGGGAGGGCGGTTCCGCCACGAGCCGCCCCCGGCTCTGCGCTGCATGGCATGCATAGGGGGCCAGGGCGGGCGCGGCGGCAGGCATGGCGATCGGGCGAACTCCGGCCGGCGGCGTTGAAAGCCCGGCCCCAGCGGCTTATCTTGGGGGAGCCTTCCGAGGCAAGCCGGACCTTGAACCCGAGCTGGATGGACAAATGGAAACCGCGACCCAGGGGACGGCGCAAGACGTCGTGCTGACAGAGCGCGCCGCGCGGCGCGTCGCCCACATATTGCAGGCCGAACAGCCGGGCTCGGCCCTTCGTATCGCCGTCAACGGCGGCGGCTGCTCCGGCTTCCAGTACGCTTTCGACATCGTTCGGGATCGCGCCGCCGACGATCTGGCGCTGGAGCGCGGGGGCGCGACCGTGCTGATCGATCCCGTAAGCCTCGAATACATGAAGGGCTGCCAGATCGATTTCGTCGACGATCTCATCGGCCAGTCCTTCAAGATCGAGAATCCCAACGCCACGGCGTCCTGCGGCTGCGGAACGAGCTTCTCCATTTGATCGATCGCCGCGTTCTTGCGGGCGGCGGCGCGGCGCTGATCGGCGCTGCGGTCCTCGCGCGGGCTGGCGCGCATTCGTCGCCCGAACGGGCCATCGCCGAGATCGAGGCGCGCGTCGGCGCCCGGCTTGGCGTCGCCATGCGGGATACGGCGAGCGGCGCCGAGCTTCGCTACCGCGCCGACGAGCGCTTTCCGATCACCAGCACGTTCAAGCTCCTGGCCGGCGCGGCCGTGCTCGCGCGCGTCGACGCGGGCCGCGATAGCCTCGACCGGCGCGTGCGCTTTGCGAAATCCGATATCGTGGCCTATTCGCCCGCCACCGAAAGACATGCCGACGGCGAGGGCATGACGCTTGCCGAAATCTGCGACGCCGCGATCACGCTCAGCGACAATACGGCGGGCAATCTCCTGCTCGCCGCCATCGGCGGCCCCGATGGATTGACGCAATACGCGCGCGCGCTCGGCGACATGGTCACGCGGCTCGACCGCATCGAGACTGACCTCAACGAGGCCCGGCCCGGAGACGTCCGGGACACGACATCGCCTGCCGCCATGCTCGGCAATCTCGAGAAACTGCTCGTGGGCGAGGCCTTGTCGTCCGCGTCGCGCCAGCGCCTGACGAACTGGATGATCGCCAACAAGACCGGCGACACGCGCCTGCGCGCGGGCGTTCCGGACGGCTGGCGCGTCGGCGACAAGACGGGCGCCGGCGGCAATGGCTCGAACAACGATATCGCGATCGTCTGGCCGCCCGGCGGCAAGCCGATCCTGATCGCCGCCTATCTGACGGAATGCGCGCGCAGCGTCGACGAACGCAACGCCGCGCTCGCCGATGTCGCTCGCGCGCTGACGTCGCGGCGAAATTAACCACGCCCGATCAAGCCGCAACTCGGCCGCAAAGCGGACATTGCGCCGCCATCGGCGCCCGCGACGCTTTCATTGCCGCGTCGTGCGGCGATCGAAAGGACCGCACATGTCGCGTCTTGTCCGAGGCATCCTGCCGCTGGCGCTGCTTCTCGCCGTCGCCGGCTGCTCCAGCGACCGTTTCGCAATGGCCGACCGCGGCTACGAGCCGCCGCCCGACGGCTATTATCCGCCCCCGCCGCGCCGGCGCACGGACGCCAAGACCTATCTTGAAAGCGGGCGCATGTACGATCGCTAGATGTGAGCATATCCCGCAAAAGTTGCAGACTTTTGCGACGAGGATATGCGCTTACGTCCAGATCGCGAGTAGAATCCGCGCCGCGAACACGATCCACATCAGCCCGAGAATCAGCACGCCCGCCGCGAACATGTTGAAACGCGTCGGCACGTGATTCGAATTGACGTGGACCCATGCGTGCGCATAGCGCGTGGCGACGAACAGCCAGGACATGACGACGAAGAGGAGATCGTCCTTCTTCGTCAGCATGGCGAAGGCGACGAGCGCGTAGAACAAGACCGGCAACTGCAGATTGTTGGAATAGGCGTTGCCGGTCTGCGTCACGGCGTCCGGCCACGCGTTTTGCCCGAGCGCGATGTCTTTCATCTTCACCTGGCCGGCGCGGATCGAGGCGACACGGGTGAGCGCCGTGCGCGCGAGCAGGAAGAACAGCAGCGCCACCAGCGCGAAGACGGGAAGAAGAACGGCCTGCACGGACATGGACGCCTCGCTTGCGATTGCCGGCGCCATCATAGGGCAAGGCTGGCTATTGGTCAGCGCCTCCGATGCGACGCGCCGGATTGCCGGCGAATGTCGCGCCGGCGGGCACGTCGCGCGTGACGACGGCGCCCGCGCCGATGATCGCGTCGTCGCCGATCGTCACGCCCGGCAGGATGATCGCGCCGCCGCCGATCCACACATTGGCGCCGATCTTCACCGGGCGCCCGAATTCCAGCCCCGCGCGCCGCTGCGCGGGATCGCGCGGATGGTCGGCGCCGTAGATTTGCACGGCAGGGCCGATCTGCGTTCCCGCGCCGATGTCGATCGAGATGCTGTCGAGAAGCACGCAGTTGAAATTCAGGAACACGCCGTCGCCAAGGCGGATATTGTAGCCATAGTCGAAATGGAACGGCGGGCGCACGACGACCCCCGCGCCGACATGTCCGAGCTGTTCACGCAACAGCGCGGCACGTTCCTTGTCGGCTCAGGCCGCGCGCCGTTGTACCGTTCCATCCAGTCGCGCGCCGCCGCGTGATCGCGAACGAGTTCCGGATCGTCGGCGCGATACAAGGCGCCGGCCAACATCTTCTCTTTTTCGCTGCGCATGACCGCTCTGCCCGTCCCTCGCTTGTGTCCGCCGCCCGCCGCCGGAATAATGGCCCGCAATAAGGGAGACAAGCATGAGCCCGCGTGAACGTCTTGACCAGCTTCATGCCGAGATGACGGATTGGCGCCGCGATTTTCACGCCCATCCCGAAATCGGCTTCGAGGAAGCGCGCACCAGCGAGATCGTGGCGCAGAAGCTCGGTGAATGGGGCATCGAGGTGCACCGCGGTCTCGGCGGCACAGGCGTCGTCGGCGTCATCCGCGGCCAGGGCCAGGCGAGCGGCGGCAATCGCGCGATCGGCCTGCGCGCCGACATGGACGCGCTGCCGATGGAGGAGGGCAATTCCTTCGCCCATCGCTCGCGCAATCCCGGTCGCATGCATGCCTGCGGACATGACGGCCACACGACCATGCTGCTCGGCGCCGCAAAATATCTTGCCGAGACCCGCAAGTTCGCCGGCACCGTGCATCTCATCTTTCAGCCGGCCGAGGAGGGCCTCGCCGGCGCCAAAGCCATGCTCGACGACGGATTGTTCGAGCGCTTTCCCTGCGACGCTGTCTACGGCATTCACAACAGTCCGGACATGCCGCTCGGAACCGTGAAGGCGCTTGCCGGCACGGCGATGGCGGCGATCGACTATTTCAGCGTCGTGTTGCGCGGAAAGTCCGCGCATGGCGCGCATCCGCAGCAGGGCATCGACACGGTTTCGATCGCCGCGCAGGTGGTCAGCGTGCTCAACGCTCTGCCGTCGCGCCATGTCGACGCGCTGGAATCGGCAATCGTCAGCATTGGCCAGATTCATGGCGGGACGTCGGACATCGTAATTCCGGAAACCGTGGAATTGCGCGGCTCCGTGCGGACGCTGAAACCCGATGTGCGCGACCTCGTCGAAGGCCTGTTCAAGCGCGCAGTCGAGTATACCGCCGCGGCCCAAGGCGGGACGGCCGAGATTTCCTATCGCCGCGCCTATCCCGCGACCATCAACTCCGCGCACGAGACCGATCGCGCTTCGCTCTGCGCGCACAATACGCCGGGCGTGAAGAACGTGATCCGCGATGGCAAGCCATTGTTGGCTGGCGAGGATTTCGCCTTCATGCTGGAGCGTGCGCCTGGCGCCTATCTCTTCTTCGGCCAGCGCGACGGCGCTCGCGGCGGCGTGCCGGTGCACAATCCTGGATATGATTTCAACGATGATCTGCTTCCGATCGGCGCAAGCTATCTCGCCGGACTGGTCGAGCAGGAACTGGGATAAGACGCGCGATGCAACGTTCCAATTTTCGCTTCTTCTTCCCGTTCCGCGTGCGCTATTCGGAGGTCGACGGCCAGAGCGTCGTCTTCAACGCGCATTATCTCACTTATTTCGACACGGCGATCACCGAGTTCTTTCGTTGGCTCGGCTACGATTACACGGCCGACGTGAAGGCGACCGGCGTCGATTTTCACACGGTGAAATCGCTCGTCGAATACAAGGCGCCGATCCGCTTCGACGAGGAGATCGAGGTCGGCGTGCGCGTCGGCGCCATCGGCAATTCTAGCCTGCGCTTCGATCTCGCGATCTTCGAGAAGATCGCCGGCGACCTGCGCGCCACCGGCGAGATCGTGTGGGTCTACACCGACCAGAAGACGCACAAGACGGTGCGCGTGCCGGATTCCATGCGCGAGATGCTGGCGCGCGGCGAAAGCGAACATGCGTAGCCGGGCCGCAACTTCACGCGGCCCGGACGAAGAACTCAGTGCGGAAGCTTGTCGGCCAGGATGTCCAGCTTGTGGATTTCCGGCTTGTTGGTGAACAGGTCCGGCGCCTGTTTCATCAGGGCGTCGGCGACCTTGCCCTTGAGATGGGCGTCGCGCCCGGTCTCGTCGTTGAAGGCGTCGAAGATTCCGAAAGTCGTCGGCCCCATCTTCATCGCGAACCAGGCGGTGGTCTTGGGCTCGGCCTCCACCATGTGTTGCGCGTTCTTCAGGAAGGCGGCTACCTGCTGCTCCTTGCCGGGCTTGGCTTCGAGCTGAACGTAAAGAGCCGTGCGGGTCATGGGTTTCTCCCTTCTGACCAGCCCCGCCGCTTCAACTAGGCGCCGCCCGGTCCTTTCCAAGGCGCCGCTTCGATCACGATTTTCCTCGCGTTGCGAAACGCCTTACATGCCCGTCGGATAGTTCGGGCTCTCGCGCGTGATCGCCACGTCGTGAACGTGGCTTTCGCGCAGGCCCGCGCCGGTGATGCGCACGAAGGTCGCGCGCTTCTGGAATTCGCCGATCGTTGGCGCGCCCACATAGCCCATCGCCGCGCGAAGTCCGCCGGCGAGCTGGTGCAGGATCGGGCCGACCGGGCCGCGATAGGGCACCTGGCCCTCGATGCCCTCGGGCACGAGCTTCATCTCGTCCTTGATGTCCTGCTGGAAATAGCGGTCGGCCGAGCCGCGCGCCATCGCGCCGACCGAGCCCATGCCGCGATAGGCCTTGAAGGAGCGGCCCTGGTAGAGGAACGCCTCGCCCGGGCTTTCCTCGGTGCCCGCGAGCAGCGAGCCGATCATCACGCAATCCGCGCCGGCCGCGATCGCCTTGGCGAGATCGCCCGAATATTTGATGCCGCCGTCGGCGATCACCGGAACGTCCGATTTCCGCGCGACTTCCGCCGCGTCCATGATCGCGGTGAGCTGCGGCACGCCGACGCCCGCGACGATGCGCGTCGTGCAGATCGAGCCCGGACCGATGCCGATCTTGATCGCGTCCGCGCCGGCGTCGATCAGCGCCTTCGCGCCTTCGCCCGTCGCGACATTGCCGGCGACGACCGACACCTTGTTCGACACGCGCTTGATGCGCGTGACCTGGTCGAGAACGCTCTGCGAATGGCCGTGCGCCGTGTCGACGACGACGCAATCGACGCCCGCGTCGATCAGCATCAGCGCGCGCTCGTAGCCCTTGTCGCCGACGGTCGACGCGGCGGCGACGCGCAGCCGGCCCTCGGCGTCCTTGCAGGCGTTGGGATGCAGCGTCGCCTTCTCGATGTCCTTCACCGTGATGAGGCCGACGCACTTGTAGTCTTCGTCGACGACCAGCAGCTTCTCGATGCGGTTCTGGTGCAGCAGGCGCCGCGCCTCGTCCTTGGAGACGCCCTCGCGCACGGTGATGAGCTTGCGCGTCATCAGTTCGGAGACGGGCTGAGCCTGGTTGTCGGCGAAACGCACGTCGCGGTTGGTGAGAATGCCGCAGAGCTTTCCGGGCTTGTCGCCTGCTGCCGCGCTCCACGACCGGAATGCCCGAGATCGAATAGCGCGCCATGATGGCGAGCGCGTCGGCGAGCGTCTGGTCGGGGAAGATGGTGATGGGATTGACCACCATGCCGCTCTCGTAGCGCTTCACCTTGCGCACCTCCTCGGCCTGCTCGTCCGGCTCGAGATTGCGGTGGATGACGCCGAGCCCGCCGGCCTGCGCCATGGCGATGGCGAGGCGGGCCTCCGTCACCGTGTCCATGGCGGAGGAGATGATCGGCAGGTTGAGCGAGATGCCGCGCGTCAGCCGCGAGCGGATGTCGACGCCGGTCGGCATGATCTCGGAATGGCCGGGGCGCAGCAGCACGTCGTCGAAGGTGAGGGCCTCGAGGAGCAGGGGGCGGACGATCTCTGGCATGGCCAACTCCGGAAAAAGCGAAAAGCGGCGGAATCGGCGCCGCCGCCCAAGGGTTGGCGCGTGCTCATAGCATGAGTGCGCCGGGAGGCAAACCGCCGCGACAGCAGCGCTGCCTTGCCGTGTGGATAAGGCCGGGCGCCTCGCGGATGCGGCGTCCGCGCCCTAGAATGGGCGGATGACGACGGGAATCGAGCGAACGCGGCAAGTGCGGGCTGATGGACCGGGGAACCTCGGACGCGCCGCTCGCGCCGCCGGGCGCGCCCGCGTGAGCGAGGGCAAGGCGGAAAAGTCCTGGTCGATGGTCACGCCGCTGGTGGTGGCGACCGCATTGTTCATGGAAAACCTCGACTCCACCGTCATTTCCACATCGCTGCCGGCGATCGCCGCCGACCTGCACGAAGACCCGGTCGCGCTGAAGCTGGCGCTGACCGCCTATCTCCTGTCGCTCGCCATCTTCATCCCGGCGTCGGGCTGGACCGCCGACCGCTTCGGCGCGCGAAAGGTTTTTCGCGCCGCCATCCTCGTGTTTGCGCTGGGGTCGATCCTGTGCGGCCTGTCGTCGACGCCTGCCGCAATTCGTCGGCGCGCGCATGATCCAGGGGCTCGGCGGCGCCATGATGACGCCGGTCGGCCGTCTCGTGCTGATGCGTTCCGTGCCGCGCTCGGAGATCGTGCGCGCGCTCGCCTGGCTGACCGTGCCGGCGCTGATCGGCCCCGTCATCGGCCCGCCGCTCGGCGGCTTCATCACCACCTATTTCCACTGGCGCTGGATTTTCTGGATCAACATTCCGATCAGCATCCTCGGCGTCGTCCTCGCCAGCATCTACATCGCCGACGTGCGCGAGGAGGACACGCCGCCGCTCGACCTCGTGGGCTTCCTGCTGATCGGCGTCGCGCTCTCCTGCCTGATCTTCGGATTCTCGGCGCTCGGCCGCGGCGTGGTCGCCGGCCCCGTCGACGCCGCGCTGATCGCCGCCGGCTTCGTCAGCCTCGGGCTCTACATCCGCCACGCGCTGACGACGCCGCATCCGATCCTCGACTTGCGGCTTCTGGCCCTGCCGACGTTTCGCGCGAGCGTCGGCGGCGGCTTCCTGTTCCGGCTCGGCCTCGGCGCGACGCCCTTCCTGCTGCCGCTGCTGTTCCAGATGGGCTTCGGCCTCACGCCTTTTCAGTCGGGCGCGCTGACATTCGTGTCCACGCTCGGCGCCATGGCGATGAAGCCGACCGCGGGACCGATCCTCAAGCAATTCGGCTTCCGCAACGTCCTTGCCGTGAACGCCCTGATCTCGACCGCCTTTTTCCTCGTCAATTGCCTGTTCACGGCCGCGACGCCGCATGCGGTCATCATCGCGGTGCTGCTGGCCGGCGGCTTTTTCCGCTCCCTGCAATTCACGGCCATCAACGCGGTGGCCTATGCCGAGGTCGACGACCGGCGGATGAGCCATGCCACGAGCCTGGCCGCCGTGGGCCAGCAATTGTCCCTTTCGGTCGGCGTCACGCTCGGCGCCGGCGTTTTGGAGCTGGCGCGCGCGCGGCACGGCGCAGGCTCGGGGCTCGAGGTCGGCGATTTCGCGCCGGCCTTTCTCGTCGTCGGCCTGGTTTCGGCCGCCTCCATCCTGCTTTTCGCGCGACTTGCGCCGGACGCCGGCTCCGAGATTTCGGGCCGGCGCTGAACGTCGCAGGCGACCTGAGCGCGCGCCGCGCCCTCGTCCATTGTCTGACGCCGCGGCCCTTGCCGCCGGGCCTCATTCGTGGCTTGCTTTCCGTCAATCGGGAGAGGTCGGGGAGAATGATGGGCGAGTTGGGAGCGGAGGTCGCCGGCGGTGTCGGCCAGGGGCGCGGCGCACGGCTCGAAATCCGCCAGCTCAAGCGCGACGACCTGATCGAATGCCTGCTGCAGGGCTGGCGGGATTTCGCCGCCGCGCCGCTCTACGGCCTGTTCTTCGGCGGTATCTATGCGCTGGGCGGCATGTTGCTCGTCGCCCTGTTTATGGCGCTGCGCCTGCCGTGGATCGGCTACCCCCTGACCATGGGTTTCGCGCTGATCGTGCCTTTCGTCGCGGCCGGGACCTATGAGGTCTCGCGCACGCTCGAGCGCAAAGAGCCGCTGAGCTGGGGCAAGGTTCTCGGGGCCGTCTGGTCGCGCTCGGGCAAGGATCTCGGCTGGATGGCGCTGGTCACGGTGTTCGCGCTCATCATCTGGGTCGATTTCGCGATCTTCCTGTTCCTGATGTTCTACGGGCTGCACGTTCCCACCGTGTACGAACTCGTGGTCGCGGTGCTCTCGACCGGCAAGGGCCTGCTTTTCGCGGTCGTCGGCAATCTGCTCGGCGCGGTGACCGCCATGTTCGTGTTCTCGATCACGGCGGTGTCGTTTCCGCTGCTGGTCGATCGCGACGTCGATTTCGTCACGGCCATGCTGACCAGCATTCGATGCGTGCTCAAGAACCCCGCGCAGATGATCGCCTGGGCGCTCCTGATCGCGCTTTTCCTCGGCGTGTCCATCCTGTCGGGCTTCGTCGGCCTGTTCGTAACGCTGCCGATGCTCGGCCATGCGAGCTGGCATCTCTATCGCAAGCTCGTCGTGTAGCAACCGCGCCGACGCGAACTTCATCGCCCGCTATCTGCTGCCCGGGGCGCCCGACCTCGACATGCGCGTCGCCATGACGGCGGCCCGCATCGAGCGCGCTTTTGCCGAGGCCGGGATCGATCCCGCGCCCTGCCGGGCAGGCTGAGGCCGCGCCGGCCGCTTTTGACCTCGCCCGTCCAATCCTCTAATCCGGCGCACCATGAACATTTTCGCCGATTTTCACGCCCGCGTGGCCGCAATCCTGCAGCGTTTCGTGAAGGCAAGCCGCCTGCCTGCCGACCTCGACATGGGGCGCTTCGTCGTGGAGCCGCCGCGCGAAAGCGCGCTCGGCGATCTCGCGGTCAACGCCGCCATGGTGTTCGCCAAGGAGGCGAAGGCGGCCTTCGGCAATCCGCGCCAGCTCGCGACCGAGATCGCCTTTGCCCTGGCCGAGGACCCCGATGTGTCGCAGGCCGAGGTCGCCGGCCCCGGCTTCATCAACATCCGCCTCCAGCCGCATGTCTTTTCGGGCGTTCTTCGCGCCGCGCTTGCCGCAGGGCCTCGACTTCGGTCGCGCGCCAAAAGGCAGGGTGGGCGAGGTTCAGAAGATCAATGTCGAATATGTCTCGGCCAATCCGACCGGCCCGATGCATGTCGGCCACGGCCGCGGCGCCGTCTTCGGCGATGCGCTCGCCAACCTGCTGGAATTCGCGGGCCACACGGTCACGCGCGAATATTACATCAACGACGCCGGCGCGCAGGTCGACGTGCTCGCGCGCTCCGCGCATCTGCGCTACCGCGAGGCGCTCGGCGAAGACGATCGGCGAGATTCCCGAAGGCCTCTATCCCGGCGATTATCTCGTGTCCGTCGGCAAGGGGCTCGCGGACAAATACGGCGATGCGTTGCGCGGACAAACCGGAGGCCGAATGGATCGAGACCGTTCGCGTCTTCGCCATCGACGCGATGATGGACATGATCCGCGCCGATCTCGCCGCGCTCAACATCACGCACGAGGTCTTCTTCTCCGAGCGCTCGCTGACGCGCGGGCGAGGGCGGCGACAAGGTGAAGGCGGCGATCGACTATCTGCGCGAAAAGGGCCTCGTCTATGTCGGCCGTCTCGCGCCGCCGAAGGGCAAGCTGCCCGACGATTGGGAAGACCGCGACCAGACGCTGTTCCGCTCGACGCAATTCGGCGACGACGTCGACCGTCCGCTGCTGAAGTCGGACGGCGGCTATACCTATTTCGCCAGCGACATCGCCTATCACAAGGTCAAGATCGACGGCGGCTACGATACGCTGATCGACGTCTGGGGCGCCGACCACGGCGGCTACGTCAAGCGCATGGACGCGGCGGTGAAGGCCCTGTCGGGCGGCAAGGTCGCGCTCGACGTCAAGCTCTGCCAGCTCGTCAAGCTGATGCGCGCGGGCGAGCCGGTGAAGATGTCCAAGCGCTCGGGCGATTTCGTCACGCTGCGCGAAGTCGTCGACGAAGTCGGCGTCGACGCCGTGCGCTTCATGATGCTCTACCGCAAGAACGACGCGCCGCTCGAATTCGATCTGGCCAAGGTCATCGAGCAGTCCAAGGACAACGCCGTCTTCTACGTGCAATACGCGCACGCCCGCGTGAAATCGGTGATGCGGCAGGCGCGCGCCGCCTTCCCCGGCCTCGACCTGTCGCCGGCGGCGCTCGCCGGGGCCGATCTCGCGCTTCTGACGGACGAGGGCGAAACCGGCCTTGTCAAAATGCTGGCGCAATTCCCCCGCGTTATCGAGGCTGCGGCGACTGCCCACGAGCCGCACCGCGTGGCTTTTTACCTGCATGAGCTCGCCAGCCTGCTTCATGCCCAGTGGAACAGGGGAAAAGATGCCGCGGAATTACGTTTTGTTAATGAAAACAAGAGAGATTTGACCTGCGCCAGGCTCGCGTTGATCTTTTCTTTATCAACCGTTCTGGCTGCGGGACTGGGGGTCCTGGGAGTGAGCGCTCCGGACGAGATGCGCTAGGGCGCGACCGTCGCTTCGCCCGCCGCCCCGGGGCTCTCCGAATGCGATTGTCGCTCGGATGGGCGTCGAATCGCGGTTGAGGTGGTGAAATGAGCGCAGCGCCCGAACGTCGCGAGCCGATCGATATCGATGAATTTGAGCGCCGCCTGCGCGGGCCCGAGCCCGTGCGCCGCGCCGAAGACCCGCTGGCCGAACTCGCCCGCCTCGTCGGCAGCCAGAATCAGCCGGCGTCCGACCCGTTCGCGGAGCTGTTCGCGGACAACGGCCGCAGGGCCGCCCCGCCTGTCGCTCCGCCGGCAGCGCCGCCATTCGCGCCGCATATCGTTCCCCCGCCCGTCGAGGCTGCGGCGCCGCAGCCCGATCCCTTTGCGGACTTCCCCGATCTGCGGCCGCTGCTGCGCGGCGCCGACCACGGTCCGGCCCTCGCGCCGACCCCGTCCGCGGCCGAGGCGCATGATTTTGCGCCGGCGCCGGAAGTCGAGCCCTATCCGGAGAACCTGGGTCCGTCGTCGCAATACGAGGACTGGGCCGAGGCGCCCGAACTCGCGCCCGACGCGCCGGCGCCCGAGCAGCCGCGCGAACGCTCGAAGAAGCCGCTCTACGTCGCCGCCGCCGTGATCGCGGCCGGCTTTGTCGCCATCGGCTCGACGCTCGCGTGGCGGGGCGGGGCGCATCAGGCCGGCGGCGTCGCCACCATCGCCGCCTCCCCCAATCCCACCAAGGTTCAGCCCAAGGAAGGCGAGGGGGCCGAGAAGGCGTCCCGCGAGTCGACCATGCTGGAGCGCACTGCGGCGCCGCCGGTCAAGAAGGTCGTGACCCGCGACGAGCAGCCGATGGACGTCTCCGCCGCCGCCAAGACCCCGCGCATCATTCCTCTGGAAGACAGCGCCGGCCCGTCGACCGGCGCCGCCGCCTCGGGTTCTTCCGGCGCGGCTTCGGTGCCCGCCGTCGCGCCGCCCGCGCCCTCGTCGCGCGAACCGGCGCAGAAATCGGCCTTCCCGGAGCCCAAGCGCGTGAAGACCGTGTCCGTGCGCGCCGACGGCTCGATCATCACGGGCGGCGACGCCGCCGCGTCCGCGCCTGCCGCCGCGCCCAAGCCGCCGGAGCGGACGACGCCCGCGCCGGCCCGCAACGCGACGCCCAAATCCGCGACCCGCGCCGACGCCACTTCGTCCGCCGCGGCTGCGCCCAAGCCGGCCGCGCCGAAGCCGGCCGCGCCGAAGCCCAAGGTGGAGGCCAAGCCCGAACCCAAGCCTGCCGCCAAGCCGCGCGTCGCCGCCGTGCAGCCGAAGGAGGACGCGCCGGCCGCCGCCGCCGAGGCTTCCGACGACGACGAGGCCCCCAAGCCGGCGTCCGCGGGCGGCTATGCCGTGCAGGTCGCCTCGGCCGGCTCCGAATCCGAGGCCCGGCAGACGGCCGCTCGGCTCGGCGACAAGCTCTCCGGCGCGCTCGGCGGGCGTCGCCCCTCGGTCGTCAAGGCCTCCGACTCGCTCTACCGCGTCCGCGTGACCGGCCTTTCCAAGGAAAGCGCCAACGCCATGTGCGGCAAGGTCAAGGCCGCCGGCGGCGCCTGCTTCGTCGCGCGCTGACGGACGCGATCGCATGGCGCCGCGCGCATTCATCTGCGGCTGTTCGTCGGCGGTCCTGACCGCCGACGAAGAAGCCTTCATCCGCGACAGCGATCCCTGGGGCCTGATCCTGTTCAAGCGCAACGTGGTCGACCGCGAGCAGATGCGCGCGCTGACCGGGCGCTTTCGCGACATCACCGGCCGCGCCGACGCCGCCGTCCTGATCGACCAGGAGGGCGGGCGCGTGCAGCGCATGGCCGCAAACCACTGGCCGGCATACCCGTCCGCCGCCCGGCTCGCAGCCGCCTCGGCCGATCCCGCCGAACAGGTTCAGGCGGTCTTTCTCGCCGCCCGCCTGATCGCGCACGATCTGGCCGAGGTCGGCGTCAACGTCGATTGCCTGCCGGTGCTCGACCTGCCGGTCTCCGGCAGCCACGCCATCATCGGCGACCGCGCCTACGGCGAGGACCCGGAGACGGTGGCCCGCCTCGGGCGCTCGGCCGCCGAAGGGCTGATGGCGGGCGGCGTCCTGCCGGTGTTCAAGCATGTGCCGGGCCACGGCCGCGCCCGCTCCGACAGCCATCTGGAGCTGCCGACCGTGGAAACGTCCGCGCGAAGAGCTCGAGCACAGCGATTTCGCGCCGTTCAAGGCCAATGCCGACTTACCCGTAGCCATGACCGCCCATGTCGTGTTCAAGGCGATCGACGCGGATCGCCCGGCGACGCTCTCGCCCGTCGTCGTCAACGAAATCATTCGTGGTTTCATAGGCTTCGACGGCCTGCTGATGAGCGACGACCTGTCGATGAAGGCGCTGTCCGGCTCCTTCCGCGACCGCGCCCGCGCGCTTTTTGCGGCCGGCGTCGATCTCGCCCTGCATTGCAACGGCGATCTGGCGGAGGCCCGGGAGGTCGCCGCCGAAACCCCCGTCCTCGCCGGCAAGGCGCTGGAAAGGGCCGAAAAGGCGCTCGCGCGCATCGCCGGCGACCGGCTGGCCTTCGATCCTGTGGAATCCCGCGAGAAACTCGCCGCAGCGCTTGCGAGCGCGGCCTAGAGGGGCCACATTCCGCGCCGAAACTTAAGTATCGGACGCGGTGAGTGATTCGCATGGCGGCGCCCCTGCCATTTGACCTGGAGCCCCTCGACAAGGGCGAGACCGAAGAGGCCTTTCTCGTCGATGTCGACGGGTTCGAGGGGCCGCTCGATCTGCTGCTCGAGCTCGCGCGCCGCCAGAAGGTCGATCTCGCCAAGATTTCCGTGCTGGCGCTGGCCGAGCAATATCTCGCCTTCATCGAGGAGGCGCGAAAGGTCCGGCTCGAACTCGCCGCCGATTATCTCGTCATGGCCGCCTGGCTCGCCTACCTCAAGTCGCGCCTGCTGTTGCCGACCCCGCCCAAGGCGGACGAACCTGCGGCCGCCGATCTCGCCGCCGCGCTCGCCGAACGCCTGCGGCGGCTCGAAGCCATCCGCACGGCGGCCGAGCAACTCGTCAATCGCGCGCGCATCGGCCGCGACATGGCGATGCGCGGCGGCGGCGAGGGCATCGAGACCATCGCGACGCCGCAATGGCAGGCTTCCATCTTCGATCTGCTCTCGGCCTATGCGCGGCAGCGCCAGAAGCAGGCGCTGTCCAAGGTCACGCTGAAGCAGCGGCACGTCTGGTCGCTCGCCGAGGCGCGCGAGGCGCTGGAGCGCCTGTCCGGCATGGCGCGCGAATGGACGGTGCTCGACGATTATCTCCTGCAATATTGCGTCTCGCCGGAAGTCGCGCGCACGGTTCGCGCCTCGTCCTTCACGGCGTCGCTGGAACTGGTGCGCGAGGGGCGTCTGGACCTCAGGCAGGATCGGGCGTTTGCGCCGATCTGGGTGAGGCGCAAGGAAGAATTGCCGCTGGCGGCGGCGGAGTAGGGCGTATTGTACGGCGCTTGCCGCGAGGCCGCGCATCCCGTGTGAAGTAGGGTTCGAGGAGAGGACATGGCCGAGACGGCGCGCGCATTCGAATTCGTGGAGGACGAGGACCGGGCGCTCGAGGAAGCGCGCGCCGCTCTGCTCGCGGAATCCAAGCGCATCGTCGAGGCGCTGCTCTTCGCCTCGGCCGAGCCGCTCGAGGAACGCCTGCTGGCCGAGCGCCTGCCCGACGGCGCCGATCTCGACGCCGCGCTCGCCGCGCTGCGCGAGGATTATGCGACGCGCGGCGTCAATCTCGCGCGCGCCGGGACCAAATGGTACTTCCGCACCGCCGACGATCTCGGCTGGCTGCTGCGCCGCGAGGAGACGCCGCAGAAGAAGCTGACGCGCGCCGCCGTCGAGACGCTCGCCATCGTCGCCTATCACCAGCCGGTCACGCGCGCCGAGATCGAGGACATCAGGGGCGTCGCCATTTCCAAGGGCACGCTCGACGTGTTGCTGGAAACCGGCTGGATACGCCTGCGCGGCCGCCGCAAGGCGCCGGGACGTCCGATCACCTACGGCACGACCGACAGGTTCCTCGTGCACTTCGGGCTCGAGCAGATTTCCGACCTGCCGGGGCTCGAGGAACTGAAGGGCGCCGGCCTGTTCGACGGCCGCCTGCCGCCGGGCTTCGGCGTGCCCAAGCCCGACGACGGCGAGGCGCTGACCGCGGACGAGGACCCGCTCGACTTCGGACGATACCGCCGAGGATTTTCCGCTGCTCGCGCAGGCGGAAGACGACGGCGCCGAGCCGGGCGATGAGGCGACGGACCAGCCGGAGCCCGATGCCGAGGCCGCCGAATGAGCACGCGGGCCACCTGAGCCATGCTTGGCCCGCGCTTTGTCGAATTCCTCTACACGATCACCAATTTCGGCGACGCCAATCTGATCGCGCCGCCGGTCTGCGGCGCCATTGCCGCGCTGTGGGCGCTCGGCGAGCGTCGCAACGCGCGCGCTCTGGCGGTCGCCTTCGCGCTATGCCTCGCGGCGACCGTGCTGTCGAAAATCCTGTTCATGTTCGTCTACCGCGGCGGTCCGCTGCGCAGTCCGAGCGGCCACACGGCGCTCGCCGCCTTCGTCTACGGCTCGCTCGCGGTCGTGGCGTGGAAGCGCGAAAGCCTCGGCGCGCTGCGCTACGTGATCGCGGCGTTGTGTGTGGCCGTCGTCCTCGGCGTCGCCGTCAGCCGTTTCGAGATCGGCGGCCACAGCCGCACGGAAACCGTCTTCGGGCTCGTCTATGGCGTGCTCGCGGTCGCTTTTCTCGCGCGGCGCTTCGCGTGGCCGTCGCTGCCGCAAACCAGCGTCGCGCTGTCGGCCGTCGCGGGCGTGATGGTCACGCTCGCGGCCTATCTCGTGCTGTCTTCCGGCTATTTCGACGAGGAGGCCATTTCCGACTTCACGGACTGGCTGAAGGCTCTCGCGCCGCGCGCGTGAAACAAAAAAGGGCGGCGCAGGACGCCGCCCCCGGAGTTGCGATCGGCCTGGCCGATCAGTTCGTCGCCTTCTTGCTGGCGTCGTAGATCTCGCCGAACAGCACCCAGCGATCGCCTTCGAACTTCTGGAGCTGTTCCTGCTGGATCGGCGCGAAGTCTTCAGGCCCTGTCGTCACCGTGATGCCCGGCAGCAGCATCTCGAACTTGGCGCTCTTGAAGCTGGCGGCCTGCTTCATCACGTTCTCGCGCGTGAGGTCGTCGCCGCACATCTTCAGGACTTGAACGAGGCCCTGCGCGACATTGTAGCCGTAGACGATGTTGGCGTTCGTCTTGTCGGCGCCGGGCATGTACTTGTCGACGAAGGCGAGCCAGTTCTTGAAGCCGGCGTCCTCCTTCCACTGCGGATCGGTCGGGTCCTTCAGATAGCCGGTGGAGATGATGCCCTGCGCATTCTCGAAGCCCGCGGGCTTCAGCACCGCGCCGACCGAGGCCGACACGTTGTTGAGGAAGTGCAGCGGCTTCCATTTCAATTCCGCCGCCTTCTTGATCGCCATCGCCGCGAATTTGGGCGTGGTGATGTTGAAGAACGTGTCGGCGCCGGAGGCCTGCAGGCGCGACATCTGCGAGTTGATCGTGGGGTCGGTGACTTCGTAGGTGAGCGTGATGACGGGTTTGATCTTGTCGGCGAGCCCGTCCATGAAGCCCTTGAGATAGTCTTTGCCGTAGTCGTCGTTCTGGTAGAGGATCGCGATCTTGGCGTTGGGCTTGTTCTTGAGAATGTACTGCGCGTAGATCACGCCTTCGGCCTGGTAGCTCGGCTGCCAGCCCATCGTCCACGGAAATTCTTTCGGACTGTCCCACTTGGTCGCGCCGGTCGCGACGAAGAGCTGCGGCGTCTTCTGCGCGTTCATGTACTTCTGGATCGCCGTGTTGGGCGGCGTGCCCAGCGGGTTGAAGATCATCAGCACGTTGTCGCTCTCGACGAGCTTGCGCGCCTGCTCGACCGTCTTGGGCGGGCTGTAGCCGTCGTCGTAGGAGATGAAGTTGATCTTGCGCCCGTTGACGCCGCCCTCATCGTTGATCTTCTTTATGTAGGCGGCTTCCGTTTGCCCGATGACGCCGTAGGCGGACGCCGGGCCGCTGTAGGGCATGATGTTGCCGATCTTGATCTCGGTGTCGGTGACGCCCGGCCCGTATTTCTTCTGCGCCGTCGCGGCGCTCGACATGCCGGCGGCGAGCGTCGCCGCAAGCAGGATTTTTGCATTCTGCTTCATCGTTTTCTCCCCTCATGCTGGCCGCTTGGCGGCCGTTCGTTTCCTCATTCCGCTTGTTATTCGAGCCGGCCTGACGTCTTGGCGCGCCTGCCGGTCTTCTTGTTGTCCGAGAAAAGGGGCGGCCGGCGGGCCGCCCCGTCAATTCACGCTCAGTTGGTCGCCTTCTTGCGGGCGTCGTAGACCGGGCCGAACAATTCCCAGTGGTCCTTGTCGAATTTCATCAACTGCTCCTGCTGGATCGGTCCGAAGTCGTCCGCCGTCGTGTTGATGAGAATGCCCGGAAGCATCATCTCCTGCTTGATGTTCTTGAGGCTTGGCGGCCTGCTTCATCACGTTCTCGCGCGTGAGATTGTCGCCGCACTGCTTCAGCACCTGCACGAGCGTCTGGGCGTCGTTGTAGGCCGTCACCAGGCCGCCGTCGGCCTTGTTGGCGCCGGGCATGTACTTGTCGATGAAGGCGTCCCACTTCTTGAAGCCCTCGTCGTTCTTCCACTGCGGGTCGCTCGGGTCCTTCATGTAGGCGGTCGAAATGATGCCTTGCGCGTTCTCGAAGCCCGCGGGCTTGATCACCGCGCCGACCGAAGCCGAAACGTTGTTGAGGAAGTGCATCGGCTGCCACTTGAGTTCGGCGGCCTTCTTGATCGCCATCGCCGCGAACTTCGGCGTCGTGATGTTCATGAACGTATCGGCGCCGGACGCCTGGAAGCGCGTCATCTGCGAGTTGATCGTCGGGTCGGCGACTTCGTAGGCGAGCGTAATGACGGGTTTGATCTTGCCCTCGATCCCGTCCATGAAGCCCTTGAGGTAATCCTTACCGTAATCGTCGTTCTGGTAGAGGATCGCGACCTTGGCGTTCGGCTTCTTCTCGATCAGGTATTTCGCGTAGATCTTGCCTTCCGCCTGGTAGCTCGGCTGCCAGCCCATCGTCCACGGGAAATTCTTCGGGTCGTTCCATTTGGTCGCGCCGGTGGCGACGAAGAGTTGCGGCGTCTTCTGCGCGTTCATGTATTTCTGGATCGCAGTGTTCGACGGCGTGCCGAGCGGCGAGAAAACCAGCAGGACGTTGTCGCTTTCCACGAGCTTGCGCGCCTGCTCCACCGCTTTCGGCGGGCTGTAGGCGTCGTCGTAGGAGACGAAGTTGATCTTGCGGCCGTTGATGCCGCCCTGGTCGTTGATCATCTGGAAATAGGCGCCCTGGGCCTTGCCGATGATGCCGTAGGCCGACGCCGGGCCACTGTAGGGCATGATATTGCCGATCTTGATTTCGGTGTCGGTTACGCCCGGCCCGTAGGCCTTCTGCGCGAAAGCGCCTGTGGCGAGGCCAGCGCCGACGAGACCGGCGGCGAGCGCCAGCTTGTACGATTTCATTCATTCCTCCCTCAATGCGACCGCATGGCGAAATCTTGTTCTTGCGCGGTCTGGCCTGCCCCTTGGTCAGGCCCGGAAATGCTAGCCAATTATTGCGAACTGTCACGTTGCATTGCGAAAGGGGCGAGCGCCTCGCGCCCGGTCGTCGGCCTGTCCTTCGGCCACGCGAAAAAGTCGGCATGCGCCCCGATCGCCCGTTCGAGCATCGCGCGATAGGCGGCGCGCGGGACGGCGACGGCGCCGAGCGAGGCGAGGTGCGGCGTCACGAATTGCGTGTCGAGCAACTGGTAATCGCCCGCGCGCAACCGCGCGGCGAGATGCACGAGCGCGACCTTCGAGGCGTCGCGCTCGATATGGAACATGCTCTCGCCGAAGAAGGCGGCGCCGAGCGACACGCCGTAGAGCCCGCCGACGAGGGCGCCCTCGCGCCTGCATTCCACGGTATGCACGAAGCCCGCGTCGAACAGGTCGCGGTAGAGCCGCCGGATCGGCGCGTTGATCCACGTCGAATCGCGCGAAGTCCCGCTATGCGCGCAGCCGTCGATCACCGCGTCGAAGTCATTGTCGACCGAAACCTCGAACCTGTCCGCGCGCACGACCTTCGCCAGGCTGCGCGAAATCTTCAGGCTTTCGAGCGGAAAGACGCCGCGCTCCTCCGGCTCCACCCAGTAGAGCCGGTCGTCGTCCTCCTTCTCGCCCATCGGAAAGAGGCCGATCGAATAGGCGCGCAGGACGAGGTCCGGCGTGATCTCCGGCCGAGGCGAGACGCGCGACATGCGCAGAAGGTGGGCGCGCCCCGGCGCGCGGTCAAGGAGCTAGCCGAAAGTCTTCCAGAACATCAGCGCCGTAATGCAGGCGTTGAGGCAGGAGATGCCGATGCGCGCCTTGGCGGGATCGAGCCTGCGCGCGAAATGCGCCGCGAAATAGCCGCCGACGATCGCGCCGACCAGCATGGCGGCCATCTGCTTCCAGTAGATGAGGCCGCCGACGATGAACAGGATTGACGCCGTCGCGTTCATCGCCGCGTTGAGCAGGTTGCGGGCGGGCTGCATCGCGGCCAGGCTCGAGGTGGTGAGCAGGCTCCACGTCGCCATCATCATGATGCCGACCGCCCCGCCGAAATAGCCGCCGTAGCAGCCGAGCACGAACTGGAAGACCAGGACCATTCGCGGCGAAATGTGCACGCGCTGGCGCAGCCATTCGCCCGCCTGCCGGCCGAAGGCGAAGACGATCGTGCCGAAGGCGAGCAGGAACGGCACGATGAAGTCGAACACGCGCTGCGGCGTATTCATCAGCAGCAGCGCGCCGGCAATGCCGCCGAGGACGGAAACGATCGCCATCGAGCGCATCGACACGCCCTCGAAGCCCTGGAAATCGTGGCGATAGGCGTAAGCGCTGGCGAGCGCGCTCGGCACGAGCGCGACCGTGCTGGTGGCGTTGGCGTTGACCGAAGGCACGCCGGCCGCCACCAGCGCCGGCAGGGTCACGAAGGAGCCGCCGCCGGCGATCGCGTTCATCGAGCCGCCGATGAGGCCGGCGGCGGCCGCGATCAGGAGCGGGTCGATCACTGCGCTTGTCCTCGACGAGACCGGCTAGGCATTCACGTCCATCCCGCCGGTCGCGAGGAAATGCTCGAGCCAGTGAATGTCGTAGAGGCCGTTCTGCACGTCGGGATTGCGGACCAGCGTCCGGAAAAGCGGCAGGGTCGTGTCGACGCCGTCGACGATGAATTCGTCGAGCGCGCGCCGCAGTCGCATCAGCGCCTCGTTGCGCGTGCGGCCGTGCACGATCAGCTTGCCGACGAGCGAGTTGTAGTTCGGCGGGATCACGTAGCCCTGGTAGACCGCGCTGTCGACGCGCACGCCGACGCCGCCCGGCGGATGGTAATGCGCGATCTTGCCGGGCGAGGGCCGGAAGGTCGCGGGATGCTCGGCGTTCACGCGGCATTCGATCGCATGGCCGAAGAAGCGCACCTCGTCCTGCACCATCGAGACCGGCGCGCCGGCGGCGATGCGGATTTGCGCGGAGACGAGATCGAGGCCGGTGATCATCTCGGTCACGGGATGCTCGACCTGGATGCGGGTGTTCATTTCGATGAAATAGAAGCGCCCGTCCTCGAAGAGGAACTCGATGGTGCCCGCGCCGGAATAGCGCAGGTCGCGCATCGCATTGGCGCAGATCTCGCCGATCTCGGCGCGCTGTTCGGCGTTCAGCGCGGGCGAGGGGCTTTCCTCCAGCACCTTCTGGTGCCGGCGCTGCAGCGAGCAGTCGCGTTCGCCCAGGTGAATGGCGCCGCCTTTTCCGTCGCCGAGAATCTGCACCTCGATGTGGCGCGGCTTCTCGAGATATTTTTCGAGATAGACCGCGTCGTCGCCGAACGCCGCCTTGGCCTCCGCCTTCGCCGTGGCGATGGCGTGTTCGAGATCGTGTTCGGAGCGGGCGACCTTCATGCCGCGTCCGCCGCCGCCGGCCGCCGCCTTCACCAGCACGGGAAAGCCGATGTCGCGCGCGATGCGCATCGCCTCGTCCGTGTCGCTCACGCCGCCTTCGGAGCCCGGCACGCAGGGAATGCCGAGGCGCCGCGCCGTGCGCTTGGCCTCGATCTTGTCGCCCATGATCTTGATGTGCTCGGCCTTCGGGCCGATGAACGCGATATTGTGGTCCTCGAGGATTTCGGCGAAGCGCGCGTTCTCGGACAGGAAGCCGTAGCCCGGATGCAGCGCGTCGGCGCCGGTGATCTCGCAGGCGGCCAGCAGCGCCGGCACGTTGAGATAGGAATCGCGCGCCGGCGGCGGCCCGATGCACACGGATTCGTCGGCGAGCCGCACGTGCATGGCGTTGGCGTCGGCCGTCGAATAGACCGCGACGGTCGCGATGCCGAGTTCCTTCGCCGCGCGAAGGATGCGAAGGGCGATCTCGCCGCGGTTGGCGATCAGGATCTTGTCGAACATCGGATCACTCGATGATGACGAGCGTCTGGTCGTATTCGACGGGCTGTCCGTCCTCGACGAAAATGGCGGTGATCACGCCGCCCTTCGGCGCGACGATCTCGTTGAAGGTCTTCATCGCCTCGACCAGCAGCAGCTTGTCGCCGCTCTTCACCACCGAGCCGACGTCGACGAAGGGATTCGATTCCGGGTTCGGGCGTCGATAGGCGGTGCCGACCATCGGCGATTTCACCGCGCCCGGATGGCTTGCCGGCGCCGCGGCCGGGGCCGCCGCCGCCATGACCGGCGCGCGGCGCCGAAGCCGGCGCGGCGAGCGTGACAGGCGCGGGCGCGGCGACCGCGTAGCGCGTCTCGCGCGCCACGCGAATGCGCAGGTCGCCCTTTTCGACCTCGATCTCGGTGAGATCGGTTTCAGACAAGAGGCCCGCCAGCTCGCGCACCAGGCCGGCGTCGACGCCGGAAGCGGAGGCGCCCGTCCGCGCCGCGGCGGCGGCGGGCTTGGCGGATTTGGCGGCAGGCTTTTTCGTCATGTCGTCGGACTCATTGCGATGGGAAAAGGGATTGCAGCGCCAGTTCATATGAACGCGCGCCAAAGCCGAGGATGACGCCTCTGGCGACGGGCGAGATGAAGGAATGATGGCGGAAGCTCTCGCGCGCATGGGTGTTGGAGAGGTGAACCTCCACCACGTCCGCCTTGGCGCCCCGGATCGCGTCGTGAAGCGCGATCGACGTATGCGTGTAGGCGCCCGCGTTGAGGATCACCGGCGCGCCGGCGAGTCCCGCCTCCTGAATCCAGGTGACGAGGTCGCCCTCGGCGTTCGACTGCCGGAAGACGAGCTCGATGTCCTGCGCCCCCGCCAGCTTGCGCAGGCGCTTCTCGATGTCGGCCAGCGTCTCCGTTCCATAGGTGGAGGGTTCGCGTTGGCCGAGCAGGTTGAGGTTGGGTCCGTTGAGGACGTAGACGGTTTTCATCGGGATTTCCGGCGGGCCGTGGGGCCCCGGGCCGGTGTTCTAACCGGCTTGGCGGGGCAGGGGAAGGGCTTCCTCCGCGCCGGGCCGGACCGGCGGCCGGCGCCGGCAAACCTGCGAAAGCATACAATATTCGGCAATTTTCTTCCCCGCCGGCAAACGCCGGCGGCTATCTTGGACAGGCATTTTCGGCCCGGAGGCCTGATTCGTGGCGGCGACCGCCCAGACGATTTCGAGACCCGACCTGATGCGCGCCATCGACCGGCGCGAATTGTCCGTCGTCTTTCAGCCGCAACTGACCGCCGACGGCCAATCCGTCGCCAGCGTCGAATCCCTGTTGCGCTGGCGGCGGCCGGACGGCGCCATCGTCGGCGCCTTGGGCTTCGTCGAAACGGCCGAGCGCGCCGGTCTCATCGACCTGCTCGGGCTCTACGTCCTCGAACAGGCCTGCACGGCCGCCCGCGCATGGCCGCGCATCATGCTGGCGGTCAACATCTCGCCGACGCACTTCGCCAAGCCGAGCTTCGTCGACGATGTCGCGCGGGTGCTGGACGCGACATGGTTCCCGGCGGAGCGGCTGGAAATCGAAATCGTCGAAAGCGCCGCCTTCGCCGACCCCGATTTCGCCGGCAAGCAGATCGACCGGCTCCATGCGCTGGGCGCGCGCGTCGCCATGGACGATTTCGGCACCGGCTATTCGAGCCTGTCGCTGCTGCAGCGGCTGCCCTTCGACAAGGTCAAGATCGACAAGAGCTTCGTCGACGGCATTCCGAACACGAAATCGGTGGCCATCCTTCACGCCATCATCGCGCTGGTGCGCGCGCTCGGCATGAAGGTGACGGCGGAAGGCGTCGAGACGGTGGAGCAGCAGCGCTTCCTCAAGGCCGCCGGCTGCCACTACCTGCAGGGCTTTCTGTACGCGCGGCCCTTGCCCGCGGAGGAGCTGCCGGAGTTTCTGGGCAGGTACATGCCCGCGCCGCGCTGATCGGACCCGCCGGTCAGGCGGCCGCGGCCTGCTTTTGCGCGCGCAGCACGTAACGCAACTGATAGCTGAGCAGCCGCCAGTTGACCGGCTTGGTGACGAAGGACGTCGCGCCGTCGTCATAGGCGCGGTCGATGGATTCCATGTCTTCGAGACCGGTGACGATGACCACGGGCAGATGGCGCAGCGTCGGATCGCTGCGGATCGCGCGGATCATCTGGAAGCCGTTCATGACAGGCATTTCCAGATCGACGACGACGAGGTCGAAGGGCTCGTCGCGCAATTTCTGGAGGCCTTCCGCGCCGTTCTGGGCCGTCTCGACCGAGGCGGTCGGCGTAGACAGGTAGACCCGCGCGAATTCGCAGTGGATGGGATCGTCGTCGACGACGAGAATCCTGACGCTCTCCAGAAGAACGTATGTGTAGTTGCGATTATGGTCGGCGCGATCGGTCAATGCGGGTCCCTCGATCCCGACGTTAGACGCGATTTGCCAACCAAGGCTTAATCGGCGCCGCGCGGAAGGACTTGCGAGCCGGCCGCGGAGAGGCGCAATTGTCGCACCCCCGGCGCCGACGCGCGCGCAACGTCAACCTGGTTAAGAAAATCTCCGCCGCCCTACCGGACGAGCTGCACGGTCGAAATATTCGGCCCGACGCCGACCGGCGGCGGCACGGTGGTCGCGCCGTAATTGGTGTTGAGCTGCAGGGTCTGGTTGTCGGCGACGGAAATCGTGCGCGCCACCACGATCGTCCAGGCCGAGGTCGCGCCCACCGCCACGCCGCTGCCGCCGCCTCCGCCCTTGACGCCGACCTTCAGGTCGCCGCGCGACAGATAGATCGTGCCGAGCATGTTGGGCGCGTTGCGACTCTCGAACAGGTGCGTCTGGTGCGGCGTGACCGAGCGATCCTCGAACATCAGAACGCCGGCGAACTGTCCGCTGCTCGGCGCCGTGAGGCTGATGCTCGCCTTGTTGTTGACATTGATCGTCGCCCCGGCGCCAGTCAGATAAATCGTTACATCCGTGCCGGTCAGGCTCGAACCGGCTTTCACCAGCAATTGGCCGTCCTTGACGACGTAGGTTCCGGCCATCAGCGTGACGTTCGCGCTGCCGCTGATCGTGAGTCCGCCGCAATAGACGCCGGGCGTCAGGCTCTGCGAACCGTGTGTAATCTTCAGGTCCGTGTACGTGCACGATCCAACCGTCGGCGCTTGCAGGCTTGCGAGGGGATCGGCGATGGCCGGGCAGTCGGTCTGCGGCGAGGGCGCAAAGCCCGAGGTCGTGTCCGCCTGCGCGCCGCCGCTCGAGCACATGCGTCCATACTGCATCTGCGCGCCGTTGGAGATGGCGACGCCGTCGGTCGCGGTCGAGTCCGACACGACCTGGCAGCCCGTGGCCTGCACGCGCGCCACGTCGACCTCGAGCGTCTTGCTGGCGGAGGGGTCGAGGCCGATCAGGCAGATCGGCTGCGTATTGCCGACGGCGCGCGCCTGCGCGTTCACGGTGGTGCGCATGTTGACGCCGACGAATTTGTTGACCACCGACGGCGTCGTGCGGCTCGCCTGAACCGCCACGATCGTATTGTTCGACATTAACGAAGACGTAACCGTGATCGCAGGTTCGTTCTGGCCGGTGCGCGACGTGACATATCTGGAGACCGCCTGGTCGACCGTCGCGCTCGTGGCGTTGGCCAGGCGCAGCGCCTGCGCGCCGGCGATGGCCGCGCCGTCCGCGATGGTCTGCAAGGACGACCGCGAACCCGTGAGCCGGGCGTAGTCGATGGCCGAGCCCGCGGCCAATGCGAGAACGGGCGCGGCGATTGAAAAGAGGATGACGACCGTTCCGCCAGTGTCGCAACGGAAAGCGCGCAGCCGGTCGCGCCAGCGCAACCGGCTCGGGTCGTCAGCCTTGCGAATGGGGGCAACCGCCAAGGAACGAACTCACTTTCCTCCTCACCATAAGCGCCTTCCGCAAATCAATTCTTAAAGTCATTCCCACATTCTGGCTGGACTTGAGCCGTTCGCCTTGCGCCGCCGGCGCGACGGTTTCCTTACGGGGCCTCATTGCTGCGAAAGCCTGTCTCGATCCGTGTGAAGTTCGTCCTGGCGGTATCGCTCGCGATCCTGGCGGCGCAGGCGGTCGTCGCGTCGGCGTTCGTGTGGCGCGACACGGGCCTGTACGCGCGCACCAAGCAGGAGACGTTGTACGCGGCCGCGCAATCCATCGCCGCCGCCGCCGCCGAGCCCGCGCGCCGGCGCGATGTCGACGGGGCTTACCGCGCCCTGCGCGCCATCGGCGCCATTCCCGGCGCTTCCTATGTGCGCCTCGAGGATATGAACGGCGAGGCGCTCGCCGAGACCGGCCGCACCGAACAACTCGTCGGCGACGCCATCCAGAGCGAACCGGGACGCGAGATCGACCGCTTCCAGTTGCTCGGTTCGCGTACGCTCGAAATCGTCGCCCCGGTCATCGACGCCGGCCAGCCTGTCGGACGCCTGGTGCTGGTCGGCGACGTGTCCGATCTGCCGCAACGCCTGGCCGACGCGCTTGCGCTGATGGCCTGGGGCGCGCTCGGCGCGCTGGTCGTCGCGATCGCCATCGCCGGGCGCATGCTCGGGCGCATGACGCGCCCCCTCGCCGATCTCGCCGGCGCCATGACGCATGTCGGCGCCTCGCACGACTACAACGTCACGATGAAATCGACGCGCGGCGACGAGATCGGCGTGCTCGTGCGCGGTTTCGACAAGATGCTCGGCGAGATACGCCAGCGCAACGCCGATCTCGCCGCCCATCGCGACCGGCTGGAGATCGAGGTCGCCGATCGCACGGCGGACTATCGCCGCGCCATGGAGCTGGCCGAGGACGCCAACCGCTCCAAGAGCGATTTTCTCGCGACCATGAGCCACGAGATCCGCACGCCGATGAACGGCGTGCTCGTCATGGCGGAAATGCTCGCCGCCTCCGAGCTGCCGCCGCGCGCGCGCAAGAACGCGGACGTGATCGTCCGTTCCGGCCAGACGCTGCTCGCCATCATCAACGACATTCTCGACTTCTCGAAGATCGAGGCGGGCAAGCTCGACGTGGAGACGCTGTCGGTCGATCCCGTCGAGGCGGCGGAGGACGTGCTGCGTCTCTTTGGCGATCGCGCGCAGTCGAAGGGCCTCGATCTGGCCGATCTCGTTCGCCTGCCGCGCGGCGTGCACGTCGACGCCGATCCCGTGCGGCTCGCGCAGGTGCTGTCGAACCTCGTCAACAACGCCCTGAAATTCACCGAGACCGGCGGCGTGACGCTGCGCATCGAAAACGATCCCGATGATTTCGGACGCGTGCGGTTCAGCGTGGTCGACACCGGCATCGGCATACCGGAAGACAAGCTCGACGGCATTTTCGGCGCCTTCACGCAGGCCGATCAGTCGACGACGCGCAAGTTCGGCGGCACGGGCCTCGGCCTCGCCATCGCGCGCAAGCTCGTGGCCGCGATGGGCGGCGACCTGCGCGTATCGAGCGCGGCGGGGCAGGGCGCGACATTCTTCTTCAGCCTGCCGATGACCGCCGGGTGCAACCACGCGGACGGGCCGCGTCTCGCTGCGCCGGCGCGCGCCGTCGTCTGCGTCGAAGGCGAAGGCTCGCGCGCGCATCTGGCGTTTGCGCTGGCGTCCGCCGGCTTCGAGGCCGAAATCTGCGGCGCCGACCGGATTGGCGAATGCGCGCGCGGCGCGCGGCTCGTCTTCGTCGATCTCGACAGCCTGCCGAACGCGGGCAGGCTGGACGTCGCGCCCAACGCAGCGATCGTGGCGATCTCCGGCCTCGGCGAGGCGCCGGACCGATTGCTCGCCGACGGCCGCGTCGACCGCATCGTGCAGCGGCCGCTGGCGGGCAGCGAGACGCGCTCCATCGTCGACGCGGTCGTCGAGGGCCGTTCGGTCGCGGTCGCGCAGCAGGCCGCCGCGCGCTCCGAGCTGCCGCGCTTCCCGAATGCGCGCGTGCTCGTCGTCGACGACGCCGCCGTCAATCGCGAGGTCGCCTCCGAAGCCCTGAAGCGCCTCGGCATAATTGCCGATCTCGCCAACGACGGCCGGCAAGCCGTCGACGCCGTGGAAGCCAGGACATACGACCTCGTGCTGATGGACGGCAGCATGCCGGAGCTCGACGGCTACGAGGCGACCCTCGCCATCCGCGCGCGCGAAAGCGAAACCGGCCGCGCGCGTCTCAAGATCGTCGCGCTCACCGCGCATGTCGTCGGCGCCGCGGCGAGCGCGTGGCGCGATGCGGGCATGGACGGCGTGCTGCACAAGCCTTTCACGCTGTCGGCGCTCGCGCACTGCCTCGCCGAGCATCTGGAATCCGCTGCTGCGTCCGTCGCCGTCGAGGCGGAGCCGAGCGACGAGCCGGCGGACGCGGACGACGTGAACCCCAAGATTATCGCCGGCCTGCGCGAGATGAGCGGCGGCGACAATACCGCCGTCATGCGCATCGTCGCGCTGTATTGCGCGCACGCGCCGCAATCGCTCGCGGCGATCAAGGCGGCGTTCGAGACTGGAGACACGAAGGCGCTCGGCGCAGCGGCCCACGCGCTGAAGTCGATGAGCGCCAATATCGGCGCCGTCGCGGTCTATGGCGCTGCGCAGGCGATCGAACGCGCCTGCCGGCTCGACAATCGCCTGCCTGAAGAAGAATTGATCGAGAAACTGCCGGCGATGCTCGAAACCGCCAGCGCCGAAGTCAGGCGTCTTGCGGGCGAGGGCGGCGCGCCCGCCGCGCGTAGCGCCTGATCAGCCGCAACTCGTCTTGCCGCATTTGCGGTAGTTGGCGATCTTGCCGTTGAGCTCGGCATAGCCGATCGCGCCGACGATGACTTCCTTGCCGACAACCCACGACGGCGTTCCGGTCAGCGAGAGCTTGTCGGCGACCTGCATCACTTCCTCGTAGCCGGCGCGAATGTCGGGACCCTTCATGTCCTTTTCGAGCTTGCCCATGTCGACGCCCGTTTCGCGCGCCGCGGCGAGCGCCTGCTCCTTGCCGGCCTGGCGCCCGGTCAGCAGTTTTTGATGGAACGCCCAGAATTTCTCGCCCTGAAATTGCTTGCCGACAGCCATCGCGACCTGGGCCGCTTCGAGCGAGCCTACCCCAAGCACCGGGAAGTCGCGCAGCACGATGCGCAGGTCCGGGTTCTCCTTGGCGAGCTTGGAAAGGTCGGACAACGCCTTTTTGCAATAGCCGCAATTGTAGTCGAAGAACTCGACCAGCGTGATCTTGCCTTCGGGATTGCCGACGACGACCTGATATTTCGAATCGAATATCTTGCTCTTGACCGTTTCGATCGCGGTTTCGCGCTGCTCGGCTTCCTCGGCCTTCTGGCGCTTGTCGAGCTCCGCGATGGCTTCGCGCAGAACCTCCGGATTCTTGATCAGGTAGTCGCGCACGATCGTGCCGATCTCCGATTTCTGCGCGTCGTTGAACTGCTGCGCGCGCGCCGCGGGCGCGACTGCGAGAGAGCCGGCCAGAAGGGCGAGCGCGGCGGTCTGGGCGAAAGTGCGTGGCATGTCGTGCTCCGGGGGCGAAAGCCCATGTCTAGAACGCTTGTACTAACGAATGTCGCCGGTGTCATACCGGCGGCCTCAGTCCAGTTTCGGCGGCCTGTAGTTGAGGATGTCGTCGGCGCGCAACCAGCCGGACGAACCTTCCTTGAACTGGTCCTGCGCGCGCTTGGCCTGCGTGCGCGCTTCCACGTACTTGCCCGCGACGAACAGCGCCTGCGCCGAGGCGAGCTGCGAGTTCGGCGTGTCGCCGACATTGTCGTAGGCCATCGCGAGATACTGGAAGCCCTCGGACGAATCGGGATCGCGCTGCGTCGCCTTGCCCAGCACGCGGATCGCTTCCTTGTTGTTGGCCGCGCCGCCCGCGCCCACCAGCGCGTGGCCGAGCAGCACGGCGATGGGCGCGCCGTTCGGGACCATGCTCGCCGCCTTGCGCAGATAGGGCAGGCCGGCCTGGGCGCGACCGCTTTCCATCAGCACCTGGCCCTTGAGCTCCTGAAAATACGGGTTTGCCGGCTGCGACGCGATCAGTCCGTCGATCGCCTGCAATGCCTCGCCCAGGCGCCCGAAGCGGTAGTTCGAGATCGCGCGCGCGTAGCGGGCCGGCAGGGAATTGTCGCTGATAGGATAGCGCCGCGCGATCTCCGCCTGGTCGCCCATGAAGCCGAACAGCTTGGCGCGCATCATGTCGTGGCGCGCCTGCAGCGCGGCGGAATCCTTCGCCTCGTAGTGGGGGCTTTTCTGCGCGACGTCCTGAAGCGCGGAAATGCGCTCGGCCGGCAGCGGATGAGACAATACGTAAGGGTCGATGGAGGAGGTCTTGAACAGGGCTTCGTTGGCGAAGCGTTCGAAGGTCGTCACCATGCCCTTGGCCGACTGGCCGGTTGCGGTCAGATATTTCACGGCGGCGCGGTCGGCGGCCTGCTCCTCGGTGCGCTGGTAGGAAAGCAGCGATCGGCGCACCAGTTCCTGCGGTCCCATCAGGATGCCCGCCAGGCCGCCCTGGTCCATGCCGACCTGCGTCTGCCGATGGCCGCCGCGCGAGGTCGACATTTGCGCGGCCACCGCGCCGGCGCTGACCAGCATTCCGGCGATGGCCATGATCTGCGCGCGCGCCAACTCCTGATGCAGCCGCACCAGATGGCCGCCGGCGATATGGCCGCTCTCGTGCGCGAGCACGCCGATGATCTCGTTCGGCGTCTTCGCCTCCATCAGCGCGCCGGTATTGATGAATATCTTCTGCCCGTCCGCGACGAAGGCGTTGAAGCCGCGGTCGCCGACCAGGATGATCTTGGCCGCGCCCGTGCTGATGCCGGCGGCGCGCAGGATGGGCGTCGCGTAGTCGCGCAGAAGCTGCTCGGTCTCGGCGTCGCGAATGATGGCGACGCCCTGCGCGGCCGCGGGCGGCGCGCCGAAAGTCGAGACGGAAAGCATGGTCAGGGCGGCGAGGGCCGACCGGGACTTCTTTGTCGGGTTCATCTTGGTCGTGGAATGGCGGAAACGGGCTTTGCGGCATTGTATCGGCCGCAAAAGCGGCCGGAAATAGGCCGGCGGTTTGCCGGCCGCGGGCCGGCTGCTAAGGGAGGCGGCCGAAGGAGCCCACATGAACCGCAGGATCGCCCGTCTCGCAGCTTCCCGCCGCAGCGCCGTCGAGCCGTTTCTGGCCATGGACGTGCTGCGCGAGGCCGGCGTGCTCGAGGCGCAGGGCCGCAGCGTCATGCATCTGGAAGTCGGCGAGCCCGGCGCGCCGCCGCCGGCGCCGGCGCGCGCCGCCGCAATCGCGGCCTTGCAGGGCGGCCGGGTCGGCTACACCGATGCGCTGGGCCGCGCCTCGCTGCGCGCGCGAATCGCGCGCCACTATGGCGAGACCTACAATGTCGACGTCGCCCCGCGGCGCATCGTCGTCACGACGGGATCGTCCGGCGGCTTCATCCTGAGCTTTCTGGCGCTGTTCGACGCCGGCGACCGTGTCGCGGTGGCGGCGCCTGGCTATCCCGCCTACGTCAACATTCTGGAAGCGCTGGGCTGTATCTGCGCGCCGCTCGAAACGACGGCGGCGACGCGCCATGCGGTGACCGCCGGCATGATCGAGGCCGCGCATCGCGAAAAGCCGCTGAAGGGCGTGCTCCTGATGAGCCCGGCCAATCCCTCCGGCGTCATGATGAGCGACGAAGCGTTGCGCGAAATCTGCGCGACCTGCGACCGGCTCGGCATCGCCTTCATTTCCGATGAGATCTATCACGGCCTGACCTACGAGCGCCCGGCCGAGACGGCGCTGAAATTCACCGACGAAGCCATCGTCGTGAACAGCTTCTCCAAATATTACTGCATGACCGGCTGGCGCGTCGGCTGGCTGGTCGTGCCGGAGGAACTCGTTCGCCCGGTCGAGCGATTGCAGCAGTCGCTCGCCATATCCGTGCCCTTCCTCAGCCAGGTCGCCGCCGAAGCCGCGTTCGATGCGCGCGACGAACTGGAAGCGGTGAAGGCGAGCTATGCGCGCAATCGCGCAGCGCTCATGGCGGCGCTGCCGAAGATGGGACTGACCGAGTTCCACCCGCCCGACGGCGCCTTCTACATCTATGCCGACATCGGGCGCTTCACCAATGATTCACTGGATTTCTCGAGACGTCTGCTCGAGGAGGCCGGCGTCGCCGCCACGCCCGGCGTCGACTTCGATCGCGCGCGGGGCGCCCGCACCTTGCGCCTGTCCTACGCGGGATCGGAGAGCGATATTGCGGAAGCGATCGATCGCATGGCCGGCTGGTTGAAAGGGCAAAGCTAGGATAGCGCGTCGAGAACCCGTCGCAGCGCCGACCAGATGGCGGTCTTGAACTTCGCCTGCCAGGGGACGCGCGCGAGCGACGGCGTCTTGTCCGCACGCTCGACGCATTCCGGCGCGAGCACGGCGATCAAGGCCTCGCCATCGGTGAAATAGCGGTCGCCGCCGCCATTGCGGCCATTGAGCGTCGGCCCGACGCCGGCGATCTCGTACTGGCTTTCCACCATCCCCGCGCCGGCGAGTTGCGCGGCGACGAAATCGCGCTCCGCGTCGAGGTCCGGCGCGATGTGATGGGTCACCTGCAACGTGTAGCGGCTGAGGCCGACGCCGCGATCGAAGGAGGCGGACCCCAGCCACACGGGCCGTTGATCCGACCCTTTGTCGGATACGCGCCAGAAGCGGACGTGATGGCGCCGGTCGGCGCTGCCGCCCTCGCTCTTCTCGAAGGCGAGGTCCTCGCGCCGCCCGTCGTAGAAGAGGGGACTGACCGGCGCCGCCGCATAGGGCCGGCGCAGCGCGACGCTGCCGATGATGCGCAGCGACGTCTCGAGCGTTACCGGGTTGGCCGCCGACCAGCCGGCCGCGTTGAACGCGCAGACGACGTCGCGCTCCGAGCCGACGAGCCCGAAATTTATCGGATCGCCGGAAATGTCGTTCGACGTCCGCGTCGACCATCGGGCGCCCGGCGAGGCCGTTGCGATCTTCATGCCGCCAGAACAGCGGCAGGGCGAGATAGGCGAGCGCCGCCCAAAGCACGAGGCCGACCGCCATCGCCCACGCGAGGCGCCGCGTGCGGGAGCGTCGATGCGTCCCGGGCGTGGAGCTTATGCTCTGACGCTCTATCTGTGCGTCCATCTCGCGGCTATCCTGCCGCAATCTCCCCAAATCTGGAAAGCCTTCATGACCTCGATGTTCGATCCGATCACGCTCGGCGCGATCCGTCTGCCCAATCGCATCGTCATGGCGCCGCTGACGCGCAATCGCGCGACCATGCCCGGCCGCGTTCCCAACGCGCTGATGCGCGACTATTACGTGCAGCGCGCCTCCGCCGGCCTCATCCTCACCGAGGCCTCGTCCGTCGATCCGCAGGGCGTCGGCTATCCCTCGACGCCGGGCTGCTGGTCGGACGAGCAGACGCAGGGCTGGAAGCAGATCGTCGACGGCGTGCATGCGGCGGGCGGGCGCATCATGATGCAGCTCTGGCACGTCGGCCGCATCTCCGATCCCGTCTATCACGATGGCCAGCCGACGGTGGCGCCGAGCGCGATCGCGCCGGAAGGCCATGTCAGCCTGCTGCGGCCCAAGCGCCTCCACTCGGTCCCGCGCGCGCTCGAAACCGAGGAAGTGCCCGGCGTGGTCGCGGCGTTCCGGCGCGGCGCCGAAAACGCCAAGAAGGCCGGCTTCGACGGCGTCGAGATTCACGGCGCCAACGGCTACCTGATCGACCAGTTCCTGCAGGACGGCTCCAACAAGCGCACCGACCGCTACGGCGGTCCGATCGAAAACCGCGCGCGGCTGATGCTGGAGATCGCCGACGCCTGCATCGACGTCTGGGGCGCAAGCCGCGTCGGCATGCATCTCGCGCCACGCTGCGACGCCCACACCATGGGCGACAGCGATCCGGCCAAGACCTTCGGCTATGTCGCGAGCGAACTCGGCCGGCGCAGGATCGCGTTCATCTTCGCGCGCGAGTCTCTCAAGGAGCCGCGCCTCGGGCCGCAATTGCGCAAGATTTTCGGCGGCGCCTGGATCGCCAACGAGGGCCTGACCGGCGAAACCGCCGCTCAGGTTCTCGCCGACAACGAGGCCGACGCCGTGTCCTTCGGCAAGGACTTCATCGCCAATCCCGACCTCGTGGAGCGGCTGAAGCAGAACGCGCCGCTCAATCCCTGGGTGATGCAGACTTTCTATTCGGAAGGGCCGGGCGGCTACACGGATTATCCGACGCTGGAAGCCGTCCCCGCCTGATACGGCGGGCGACCCGAAAAACAAGAACGCCGGGCGAAAGCCCGGCGTTTTCGTTTGTGATCCCGGAAATCAGTTTCCGGTGATCGACGCCTTCGCGCGCTGCCACCAGCCGCCCTTCTTGGGCGCGTTCGGATCGGCCTCGGTAATCACGCGGCCGATGTCGGCGCGCGGCTGTTCGATCGCGCGCGGCGGCTGCGGCGTCGCCTGCGGCTCGGGCTCCTGCTGCACGACCGGCTGCGGCGCGGGCGCCGGCGGCTCCTCGCGCGGCGCCTCGACCGGCGCGGGTTCGACCAGTCTCAGTTCGGGCTGCGCGAGCGCCGGCTGTTCGGCGACAGGCTCCGGCGCGGTTTCCGCGTCCGCAGGCTCCGCCGGTTGTTCGGCGCCCGGCGCATGGAACGGCTCGGGACGATCCGAATTCTCGCGCGCCCAGAAACCGGCCCCCGACCGTTCGCCGGGGATTTCGGCGGTCAGGAAATCGCCGTTCGCCTCGGCCACGACCGCGAGGCCGTCGTCGGACGGCTGCGGCGCGTCGGCCGCGATCGAGCCCTCGCGCTCGCCGCCGCGTCCACGGCGCCGACGCCGGCGGCGGCGGCGGCGCTGGCCGTCCTCGCCATCCTCGCCACGATCTTCGCGTCCGCGACGGCCCTCGGTCTCGCCTTCGGCGTCGTCGTCGCCGTCCGCATCGCCTTCGGCCTCGCCCGCCTCGTCGGCGTCGTCGTCCTCCAGCGCCTCGTCCGCCTCGTCGACCTCTTCCTCGGCCGCGAGCAGCGCCGGATCGATCCGCGTCGGCTCGGGCGTGCCGGTCGCCGGCTCGCCGCGCTCCAGCGCGTGATAGGTCGAACCCGTCAGCGTGTCGTCGGCGATCACGTAGATCTCCACGCCGAAGCGGCGCTCGATCTCGCGCAGGTGAGAGCGCTTCTGGTTGAGGATGTAGAGCGCGACATTGGTGCGCGTCTTCACGATGATGTTGTGCGAGGCGCTCTTGATGAGCGCCTCTTCCAGAACGCGCAGCACATGCAGCGCGATGGAGGAGGTCGAGCGCACCGTGCCCGCGCCCGCGCAATGCGGGCAGGGGACGGTCGAGCCTTCGAGCACGCCGGTGCGGATGCGCTGGCGCGACATTTCCAGCAGGCCGAAATGCGAGATGCGGCCGACCTGGATGCGGGCGCGGTCGTTCTTCAGCGCGTCCTTCAGGCGACGCTCGACCGCGCGATTGTTGCGCGGCTCTTCCATGTCGATGAAGTCGACGACGATGAGGCCCGCGAGATCGCGCAGGCGCAACTGGCGCGCGACCTCGTCGGCCGCCTCCAGATTCGTGCGCAGCGCCGTGTCCTCGATATTGTGCTCGCGCGTCGAGCGCCCCGAGTTCACGTCGATGGCGACCAGGGCTTCCGTCTGGTTGATGACGAGATAGCCGCCCGACTTCAGCGTCACCTGCGGCGAGAACATCGCGTCGAGCTGCGTCTCCACGCCCGACTTCACGAACACGCCCTGCGGCTCGCGCCACAGGCGCACGTTCTTGGCGTGGCTCGGCATCAGCAGCCGCATGAAGTCCTTGGCTTCGCGATAGCCGGTCTCGCCGGAGACGACGACCTCGTCGACCTCCTTGTTGTAGAGATCGCGGATCGCGCGCTTGATGAGCGAGCCTTCCTCGTAGACCAGCGTCGGCGCGGACGAGCGCAGCGTCGTCTCGCGCACCGTCTCCCACATGCGCATCAGATATTCGAAGTCGCGACGCACCTCCTGCCGCGTGCGCGAGGCGCCCGCCGTGCGCAGGATGACGCCCATGCCGTCCGGCACCTCGAGGTCCTGCGCGATGGTCTTGAGGCGCTTGCGGTCGCCGGCGTCGGTGATCTTGCGCGAAATGCCGCCGCCGCGCGCCGTGTTCGGCATCAGCACCGAATAGCGGCCGGCGAGCGACAGGTAGGTGGTGAGCGCCGCGCCCTTGTTGCCGCGCTCTTCCTTGACGACCTGCACGAGCAGCACCTGCCGGCGCTTGATGACCTCCTGAATTTTGTACTGCCGGCGCAACCTCGGCTGACGTCGCGGCATTTCCTCCATCGCGTCGCCGCCGATCTGCTCGACGTGCTCTTCCTCGTCTTCGTCCTCGTCGTCCGAGCCGTCCTCGTCGCGCTGGTCGATGCGCCGCGCCTTGACCTCGTGGTCGGGCGTCTCGCCGGCTTCCTCGGCGTTCAGGTCGGCGTCGGTCTCGGAGATCGTGGCGTAGCCCTGCTCGTCGACGGCGAGCGTATGCGGCGCCTCGTCGGCCTGCGCTTCGGCCGGAGCCGGCTCTTCGCGCGCGGGCGGTTCGATCGCCTCGACCGCGACGGCTTCGACCGTCGTCTCCACGGCTGCGACGGGCTCGCCCGCTTCCGCCGGCGCCTCGGCGACGGCTTCGAGCGGCTGCGCCTCGATCTGTTGATCGCCCTCGGCGAGGATCTCGCCTTCGGCCGGGGCCTCGCCTTCGGCGGCCGCCGCCTCGTCTTCGCTCAGAGGCGCGGCTTCGGAAATCGCCTCGTCGGAATTCGACTGGCGGCGCGCCTCGTGGTCGCGGCCGCGACGGCGGCGGCTGCGGCGGGGACGCTGCTCCTCCTCCTCCTCGGCGTGCGAGGCGGCTTCTTCTTCCAGCAGCGCCTGCCGGTCGGCGACCGGGATCTGGTAGTAGTCGGGATGGATTTCGGAAAAGGCCAGAAAGCCGTGCCTGTTTCCGCCGTAGTCGACGAACGCGGCCTGCAGGGACGGTTCGACCCGCGTGACCTTCGCCAGATAGATGTTGCCGCGCAGCGGCTTCTTCGAGGCGGATTCGAAATCGAATTCTTCGACGCGATTACCTCTGAGCACCACCACCCGGGTTTCTTCCGGATGGGATGCGTCGATCAGCATTTTGTTGGCCATTGCAAACTCTTTGGCGCGTTCCGCCGGGCGGCGCCGCACGTCCCGCATGGCTCGAATTGGGCCGGGGCGGGAGTGCGCGGCTCCGCTGCGGAGCTGTCACGCGCGATGTTTGAGGATGAGGAGAGGTTGAAGAAACGGGCCGGCGCGCGCCTGGAGAGGCGGCGACCGTCCCGGAAGAGGAATAAAGGGCGACCTGTCGCGTCCGCGCCGTCGACGTCACGTTCCGCGCGCCCGCGACGGCCTTCGAGGCCGTTGCGGTCGATGACGGATGTGAGTTGCCAGCGCTCACTTCAGGTCTCTTGGCCCGGCGAGGGGCCTGACGGGACAAAACCTTCGGCGGAAGCCCGCCGGGGTCAACGAAAGCCCTTGAGTCCGGCGGACGATCGATGGTTCTGGTTTCGATCGAGGCTTCAGACTGTGGGGAAACCCATCCGTCCCCGGCGCTCCCGAGGGAGGCGCGACGCGCGGAACGGACATTTCTACATATGCGATCAGGTTGGCCCTTGGCAAGTTTCATGCTGGACCTGTGGCTCCCGTGCTACACTTGGCTCACAAAGGGGGAGGCGCGGTTACCAGGCATTAACCCTCGCGCTTCTATTCCTTACAAGGACGCAACGGCCGGCCACGCAGATTGCGAGGAATCGAATGGGCCTTGGGCGCCTCCGGACATTTGCCTACGCGGCCGCCGCGCTCGCGCCGGTTCTCGCCGGCCCCGCGCCGTCGCAGGCGACCGGCCTCATGGGCGCGCGCTCGGCGGCCCGCGACATAGCCTCGGGCGTGGCCGTGACCGCCGCCACGGTCGAGCGCTCCCCGGCTTCGGCGAAATTCATCTTCGACCTCAACCGGCCTGTGGCGGTGGACGCCTACGTGCTGGCCGACCCCGACCGCGTCGTCGTGGAATTGCCGGAGACCTCCTTCCTCGATCGATCCCGCCGTCGGCCGCGCCGCGCCGGCCAAGGGCAAGACCGAAGCGCAGCCGCTGGTTTCGACCTTCCGCTTCGGACAATTCGCCCGCGGGCGCTCGCGAATCGTCTTCGATCTCTCGGAGCCCGCCCGGATCGTGAAGGCCGTCGCCGAGCCGACGGAATCGGGCGGAGCGGCCCGCCTCGTGGTGGAGCTCGCCCCTGCCGGGGCGGATGCGTTCCGCGCCGCCGCCCGCGCCGCCCGGGCCGCCCAGCTCCAGAAGGCGCCCGCGCGCGACGAGCCGGCGGTCCAGCCCGCGCAGGCCGCGCCGCTGGTGGTGATCGACGCAGGCCACGGCGGCGTCGACATGGGGGCGGTGGGCGCGAAATCCGTCTACGAGAAGGACATCGTGCTCGACGTGGCGCGGCGGCTGGCGGCCAAGCTCGAGGCGGGCGGCCGGGCGCGCACCATGCTCACCCGCAATTCCGACGAGTTCATCCCGCTGGCCGACCGCGTGAAAGTCGCGCGCAAGAACGGCGCGGCGCTTTTCGTCTCGATCCACGCCGACATGCTGTCCGAGACCTCGGTGCATGGCGCGACCGTCTACACGGTCTCCGACCGCGCCTCCGACGCGGAGGCCGCGCGCGTGGCCGCGACCGAGAACGCCGCCGACAAGGCCGGCGGCATGGCGGAATCGGAAGAGATCGGCGACGTCCACGACATCCTCTTCGACCTGACCCGGCGCGAAACCCGCGCCATCGGGCACCAGTTTGCGACCAGCCTGATCGATTTCTGGAAGGCGGCGGGCGACCTCGAACAAGAATCCGGTGCGCTCGGCCGGATTCGTCGTGCTCAAGGCGCCGGACGTTCCCTCCGTGCTGCTCGAGCTCGGCTACATGTCCAACGACCGCGACCTCGCCAAGCTGAGCTCCGAGCAATGGCGCCAGACCGCCGCCGACCGGGTCGCGCAGGCGGTCGAACGCTATTTTTCCCGGCGCACGGCAGGCGCCGAGCAGCCCGCCGCTCCGACGGAGCGCAGCGCCGGGCTGGCGGCCCGCTAACCGCGCGTTTTAGCGTCGCAATTTCCGCGCATGGCTTTCATGCGCCCTGAATCCACCACAAAGAATGCGCATCAAGCGCTCGCGTTTTCGTGTGGATTGGCCGGCGTGTTGCGTATATGGGTTAGCCGCCGGAGCGCAGCGTTCGGCCCGCCGGGATCGCGGGCGCGGCAGTGAAGTCGACGCGAGACCGGGACGTTTGATCAGTGATCTTTGAGCAGAGACGATCGATATGCGGATGATCGGCCGCTTTTTCGGCTTTGTATTTGCGACCGGCGCGATCCTATTCGTGATCGGCGCGGTGGCGGTGGCCACCGTCATCTATATCTATTCCAAGGACCTGCCGGACACGGCGCAGCTCAAGAACTACGAGCCGCCGGTGATGACGCGCGTGCATGCGGGCGACGGGTCGATCCTGGCCGAATATGCGCGCGAGCGCCGCCTGTACCTGCCGAGCTACGCGATTCCGCCGCTCGTCAAGCAGGCCTTCATCGCCGCCGAAGACAAGAATTTCTACACGCACAACGGCGTCGACCCGGAGGGCGTGGCGCGCGCCGTGATGATCCTGATGCAGGGCTCCAAGCACGTGCAGGGCGCCTCGACCATCACGCAGCAGGTCGCCAAGAACTTCCTCGTCGGCAACGAGCGCTCGATGGAGCGCAAGATTCGCGAGGCGCTGATCTCGTTCCGAATCGAGGCCGCCTATTCCAAGGAAAAGATCCTCGAGCTCTACCTGAACGAGATTTATCTCGGCCTCGGCAATTACGGCGTCGCCGCTTCCGCGCTGAACTATTTCAACAAGTCGGTGCATGAGCTGACGATCGCCGAGGTCGCCTATCTCGCCGCGCTGCCGAAGGCGCCGAGCGACCTCAATCCGTTCCGCAACCGCGACCGCGCGATCGACCGCCGCAACTACGTCATCCGCCGCATGGTCGATGACGGCTACATCTCCAAGGAAGACGGCGACAAGGCGCGCGGCGAGCCGCTCGGCGTCAACCCGCGCGCGCTCTCGCCCAACACCTACGTCGCCGGCTATTTCGCCGAGGAAGTGCGCCGCGAATTGTCCGATCGCTACGGCGACAAGAAGCTCTATGAGGGCGGCCTGTCGGTGCGCACGACGCTCGACCCGCAGATGCAGGTCTATGCGCGCAAGGCGCTGGTCAACGGTCTCGTGCGCTTCGACGAGGCGCAGGGCTATCGCGGCGCGATGCAGCACATCGAGACCGCGGGCGACTGGGGCGTGCCGCTCGGCGCCATTCCCGCGCTCGGCGACGTGAAGCCGTGGCGCCTCGCCGTCATCCTCGACGCCACGGATGCGCAGGCGCGCATCGGCCTGCAGCCGCGCAAGGAAAAGTCCGGCGAACTCGCGCGCGAGCGCGAGACGGGCGTCATCAATCGCGACGGCATGGCCTGGACCGGACGGTCGCCGCGCACGGCGTTCAGCGTCGGCGACGTCGTCTATGTCGAGCCGCTCGAGAAGAGCCCCGGAACATTCCGCCTTCGCCAGGTGCCCGACATCTCCGGCGCGCTCATGGCGATGGACCCATACACGGGCCGCGTCTTCGCCATGGTCGGCGGCTTCTCCTTCGACCAGTCGGAATTCAACCGCGCGACGCAGGCGCAGCGCCAGCCGGGCTCGGCCTTCAAGCCCTTCGTCTACGCCACCGCGCTCGACAACGGGTACACGCCCTCGTCCATCATCCTCGACGAGACGATCGAGATCGACCAGGGCAACGGCGAAATCTGGCGTCCGGAAAACTTCGAGGGCCACGGCACCGGCCCGCATACGCTGCGCTACGGCATCGAGCATTCCAAGAACATGATGACCGTGCGCCTGGCGAAAGACGTGGGCATGCCGCTCATCGTCGAATATTCCAAGCGCTTCGGCATCTACGACGACATGGCGCCCTATCTGTCGCTGTCGCTCGGCGCGGGCGAGACGACGCTGATGCGCATGGTCGCCGGCTACGCCATGCTCGACAACGGCGGCAAGCGCATCAAGCCTTCGCTCGTCGACCGCATCCAGGACCGCTGGGGCCGCACCATCTATCGTCACGACGAGCGCCAGTGCGTCGGCTGCGACGCCGCCAAATGGGACAACCAGTCCGAGCCGAAGCTGATCGACAAGCGCGAGCAGGTGCTCGATCCGCTGACCGCCTACCAGATCACCTCGATCATGGAAGGCGTGGTGCTGCGCGGCACGGGCCAGAGCATCAAGGCGGTCGGCAAGCATCTCGCCGGCAAGACCGGCACGACCAACGAGGCGAAAGACCTCTGGTTCGTCGGCTTCTCGCCCGATCTCGCCGTCGGCGTCTACATCGGCTACGACCGGCCGCGCTCGCTCGGCTCCGGCAAGTCCGCGCAGGCGGCCACCTACGCGGCGCCGATCTTCCGCGACTTCATGGCGCTCGCCCTGAAGGACAAGGCCGACGTTCCGTTCCGCGTGCCGCCCGGCATCAAGCTGATCTCGGTCGATCCGCGCTCGGGCATGCGCTCGGCGGGCGCGGGCTCGATCCTCGAAGCCTTCAAGCCCGGCACAGCGCCGCCCGACACCTATTCGGTCATCGGCGACGCGACCTCGCGCGGCGCGGCGACCGCGCCGGACGTCGACCGCTCCGTCGGCTCGGGCACGGGCGGGCTTTACTGACACGGCCTAACTTGAGTAGGGAGTGGCGCAGAGATTTCTCTCGCCACCCGCAAAGAATCGCATGCGCGCAGAACCCGAAGCCCTCGCCGAACAGATCAAGCAGTCCGTGGGACTGCTGAGGAGGCATCTTTGACGTCGATACGTCGACGCGCCGCCTCGCGGAACTGAACGCCAAGTCCGAGCATCCCGATTTCTGGAACGACCCCGACGTCGCGCAGAAGCTCATGCGCGAGCGCAACGAGCTCGAGGATCGCCTGGGCTCGATCGCGCGCTTCGAGCGCGAACTCGACGACGCCATCACGCTCGTCGAACTCGGCGAAAGCGAGAACGACGCCGAGACCGAGAAGGAAGGCGTCGCGGCCCTGAAGGGACTGGTCGCGGAGGCGCGCCGCCGTCAGGTCGAAGCCCTGTTCGCCGGCGAGGCGGATGGCAACGACACCTATATCGAAGTGCATTCCGGCGCCGGCGGCACCGAGAGCCAGGACTGGGCGCGCATGCTGTTCCGCATGTACGCGCGCTGGGCCGAGCGCCACAAGTTCCGCGTCGAGATCATCGAGGAGACGCCGGGCGAAGAGGCGGGCATCAAGTCCGGCACGCTTCTGGTGAAGGGCCACAACGCGCACGGCTGGTCGAAGACGGAATCGGGCGTGCATCGCCTCGTGCGCATCTCGCCCTTCGACTCCAACGCGCGTCGCCATACGAGCTTTGCGTCCGTGTGGGTCTATCCCGTCGTCGACGACAAGATCGACATCCAGATCAACGAGAGCGATTGCCGCATCGACACGTTCCGGTCGTCGGGCGCCGGCGGCCAGCACGTCAACACGACGGATTCGGCGATCCGCATCACGCATATTCCCTCAGGCATCGTCGTGTCGTGCCAGATGGAGCGTTCGCAGCACAAGAATCGCGCAACCGCATGGAACATGCTGCGCGCGCGTCTCTATGAGCAGGAACTGGAGAAGCGCGAGGCCGAGGCCAACGCCATTTCCGCGTCGAAGACCGACATCGGCTGGGGCCACCAGATCCGGTCCTACGTGCTGCAGCCCTATCAGCTCGTGAAGGACCTGCGCACGGGCGTCACGTCAGGCACGCCGGACGAAGTGCTCGACGGCGAACTCGACGATTTCATGGAAGCCGCGCTCGCCCAGCGCATCCACGGCGGCGGACCGGAGAAGGTCGAAGACGTCGACTGATCCGGCGGCAGATCAGGCGACTTGCGCGGGCGCCTGGGCTTCGCGCGTCTTGCTGTACGGCGCCAGCCGCTCCGCCATGGCGATGAAGGGCAGTTCGATCCGGCGGTAGCAGACGCTCGCGACGATCAACGTCAGCGCAGCGGCGACGGCGCACAGCGCGAGCGCCGTATAGCTCTCGACGCCAGGCCACAGCCGGCCGGCGGCGAGGAACGTCAGGCCCAGAACGGGCATGTGCACGAGATAGAGCGAATAGCAGCGCGCGCCGAACCACGCGAGGAAGCGCGTGAGGCGGCCTTCGCTCGTCGACGCCTGCGCGCCGTGCACGACGCCGAACGTCAGGATGGCCGACGCAAGCGCGGTGAGCGTCGTGATGCCGACCATCTCGTAGACGCCGGGCTTGATCTCGGTGGAGAGCAGCGACACGTCGACGTAGATCAGCGCGCCGATCACAAGACACAGGCGCCGGTCGAAGCGGCCGACGAGTTGCGGCCAGAGCTGCGGCGTCAGCGCGATGAGGATGCCCCAGCCGAAGGAATTGAGGCGGGCGACGGTGAAGTAATAGGGCGCGAAGATCGTGACGTGCGATTCCAGCGCCATGCGAATGGGCAGCGCCGTGACGATCCAGACCACGGCGAGCGCCGCGAGCGCGCGCGGTTGCAGGCGCGTCGCGAGCAGTGGCAGCAGCAGGTAGAAATGTTCTTCGACGGCGAGCGACCACGTCGGCGCGAAATAATGCGCGACAGGGACGCCGGCGAAGCCGGTGGCCCAGTTCTGCAGGAACAGGAGATAGGTCCAGAGCGGATATTGGTCGTGCCACAGGAACGTACGCTGGGGCAGGTCCGCATGGGTCCAGAGCGCCGAGAGCGCGAAGCCTGTCGCCAGAAGCAGCCAGTACATCGGAATGATCCGAAATACGCGGCGCAGGTAGAAGGTCGGCACGAGCCCGGCGCGGTCGCGATGCTTGATGAGGTTGTTGGTCAGCAGGTAGGCGGAAAGCACGAAGAACAGATCGACGCCCGCTCGGCCGCCGCCCAGAATCTGCTGAACGGCCTGCGGCAGGTCGAGAAACCGGTACGCCTGATTGGTGGCGAACAGATGCAGTTGCAATACCGCCAGAATCGCGACGCCGCGCAACGCGTCGATTGAAACGCTCCGGCTCTGCATGGTCCCGATTCTCGCGCGGTCGAAGCGGACAGGATGGCGACAAACTATGAACGGAGGGTTTTGCCCTCGCGCGACGTCAGTCGCGGATCGTCAGCAGCCGCGCCGCCTTCACGAAGCGGGAGGGGTCGGTCGCCTCGTCGTCGATGCGCACTTCGTAATGCAGGTGCGGGCCGGTGGAGCGGCCCGTGGAGCCCACGCGCCCGACCACCTCGCCGGCCGCCACCGTCTGGCCCTCGCCGACCACGATCGCCGAGAGATGGCCGTAGCGCGTCGACAGGCCGTTGCCGTGCTCGATTTCCACCATATTGCCGTAGCCGCCGCTCCAGCCCGCGGTGACCACCTTGCCGCCGGCCGTGGCGCGCGCCGGCGTTCCGGTCTCGGCGCGCATGTCGAGCCCTGAATGCAGGGCGGGGCGGCCGAGAAACGGGTCGGAGCGGTAGCCGAAGGTCGAGGTGATTTCGAGCTGGCCCGACAGCGGCTTGCGCACCGGCACATAGGGCAGGACGCGGCGGATGCGGTCGAGCGCGACGAAGGCGCCTTGCACCTTGGCGAGCTGCCGCTCGAAAGGCGTGGCGGATCCCTCGAGCGTGGCGGGGACGAACGGGCCGCCCACGGCGGCCTTGGCGCTTTCAGGCGCCTTCAGCCGGCTGGCGGCAAGGCCGGTTTCCGCGATCACCGCCTCCAGTTGCTCGGCCTTGCGCTGCGCCGGGCCGGCGAGCGCCGCCAGCGCCGACACCTGCTGGCGCTCGATGCGGTCGAGTGAGGCGGCGAGCAGTTCGATCCGGGCATGGGTCGACATTTCGGCGTCGGCGGCCTCGGCGAGCAGCCGGGTCGGCTCCGACGACAGCGCGCTCGAGCGCAGCGGCTGGCCGCGCAATTCGAAGCCGTCCGGGCGCGGCTTGTCCTGCTTGAAGGGCAGGCCGTCCATCGGCTGGGGCAGGGGGGCGAAGCCGTTCGCCTTCGTCTCCGGCCCGCCGGCGGCAGGCTGGGCGCGACGCGCGGCGTCCGAGGCTGTGCGCGGGGCCGGCTTGGCCGCTGGCGCGATCGAGGCGGTCACGTCGGCCGGCGTTCCGATGCGCTCGCCGAGCGCGGCGACGATCGCCGTGCGCGTCTCGAGCTGCGCCTCGCGCGCGATGAGGTGCTGAACCTTGCCCTCGAACGAATCCTGGTCGAGCAACTGGCGACTCGTCACGCGGTCGAGTTGCAGCCGCATGGCGGCCAGCCGGTCCTCGTAGGCATATTGCTGGCGCGCCTGCCGCGCCATCAGCGCCGCGACCATGTCGTCGCGGAAGAAAAGGTAGGCGGTCGCGCCGAGATAGACCGCGCCGAGCAGGGGCAGGCCGGCCGCCAGCGAATAGAGGGCGCCGGGCCGAAGCGCGAACCGTTTTTGGCGGCCGCCGCGGGAAATCGTGAAGAAGAAATGGCTTTCCGGCTCTTTGGCCGAAGGAAAATGCGTACGTACCGACATGTCGTCACTCCGGACGCAGCCCCGCCACATCCGCAGCCATCAGAAACCATTAAGGTTAATGCTTCGAAAAGCGCCGGGGCGCGGGCGCTTCCGCCGCGCCTTGCCACGACCGGGCGGGGCCCCTAAAGGTTCGGCTCCCTTTCAGCCGCTGAGCCAGCCATGTCCGCCGTCCCGTCCGAATTCCGTCCGAAGTCCGATTTTCTCGCCGCCCTGATCGAGCGCGGCTACGTCCATCAATGCTCGGACCTCGCGGGCCTCGACGCCAAGGCCAAGGCCGGCGAGCTGATTTCCTACATCGGCTACGACTGCACGGCGCCCTCGCTGCATGTCGGCCATCTCCTGTCGATCATGATGCTCGCCTGGCTGCAGCGCACCGGCGGCGGCCGGCCGATCCCGCTGATGGGCGGCGGCACGACCCGCGTCGGCGACCCCTCCGGCAAGGACGAGACGCGCAAGATCCTGACGATCGAGACGATCGACGCCAACAAGGCGGCGATCAAGCGCATCTTCTCGAACTTCCTGACCTTCGGCGACGGCAAGACCGACGCCGTCATGGCCGACAACGCCGAATGGCTGACCAGGCTCAACTACATCGAGTTCCTGCGCGACGTCGGCCGGCACTTCTCGGTCAATCGCATGATGTCGATGGATTCGGTGAAGCTGCGCCTCGAGCGCGACCAGGAATTGTCGTTCATCGAGTTCAACTACATGTGCCTGCAGGCCTACGACTTCGTCGAGCTCAACAGGCGCTACGGCTGCGTCGCGCAGATGGGCGGCTCCGACCAGTGGGGCAACATCGTCACCGGCATCGACCTCGGCCGGCGCATGGGCACGCCGCAGCTCTACGCGCTGACCGCGCCGCTGCTGACCACGTCGTCCGGCGCCAAGATGGGCAAGACGGCGGCCGGCGCGGTGTGGCTCGAACCCGGCGCGCTGAGCCCCTACGACTACTGGCAGTTCTGGCGCAACGCCGAGGACGGCGACGTCGCGCGCTTCCTCAAGCTCTTCACCTTCATGCCGCTGGCCGAGGTCAATCGGCTCGCCGCGCTCGGCGGCGTCGGAGATCAACGAGGCGAAGAAGATCCTCGCCAACGAGGCGACTGCGCTCGTGCACGGCCGCGAGGCCGCCGAGCAGGCGGCCGAGACGGCGCGCAAGACCTTCGAGGAAGGCGTCGCGGCCGACACGCTGCCGACGGTGGAGATTTCGGCCGCCGAGATCGGACGCAGGCGTCGGCGTGTTGACGGCGTTCGTGCAGGCGGGCCTCGTCGCTTCCACCGGCGAGGCGCGACGCCAGATCAAGGGCGGCGGCCTGCGCGTCAACGACGCCGCCGTGACCGACGAGCGCGGCGGTGCTCGCGCGCCGCCGACATGCGCGACGGCGCCATCAAGCTGTCGCTCGGCAAGAAGAAGCATGTGCTGTTGAAGGCAAAGTAGCCGCGAAGCGCAACGCTCGGAATTGCTCGGCTGCGGACAGTGCTCCGGGACGCCGGAATCTCCATTCCAGTGTTTGTACATAAACAATCGCGCCGATTCTGACCAGTGGTCGTGTCATCGCGGCAACTCGCCGGCCAAATCGGCAAGCATTTGGCCAAGTTGCGCAGCATTTTGATTGCGTGGGCGGCTGCGCTCGACGCAGATTGCAATAGTAAATGTGACTGGCTTGCTTTGGGGGCGATGCAAGCCGAGCGTTCAAAGTGCGGCCATTCAGACCAATTCAACCTTCCGAGCATTGGGGGAACGATGAAACACGTCCTGACTGCCGCTGCGATGCTCGCAGCGACGACACTCACCGGAGCTTCCGCTCTCGCCGCCGACCTGCCCGCGCGCAAGCTCGAGCCCGTGGTCGCCGCGCCTATGTTCACCTGGACCGGCTTCTATGTCGGCGTGAACGCCGGCGTCGGTTTCGGCGGCGGCGATGTCAGCGGCTTCCAGCCGTTCGTCTCGAACGCCCCGGGCATCGTCAGCGCCGAAGGCGGCCAGTGGCGGGTCGGCAACGCCACGGCGGCGCTGTCGATCGGCGGCCAGATCGGTTACAACATGCAATTGTCGTCCCGGTTCGTCGGCGGCATTGAAACCGATCTGCAATATTTCAACCGCTCGCGGAACGCCGGCGCCAACGCCAGCTATAATTCGATCTTCTGGGGCGTGCCGTCGACCGCGGGCGTCGCCCTGCGCGACAGCAATTCCTGGTTCGGCTCGCTGCGCGCCCGCCTGGGCGTGACGCCGTTCAATCCGAACTTCATGATCTATGCGACCGGCGGTCTGGCTTACGGCCGCGTCGGCCATGCGCTGAGCTACCTGCGCGCCGACAACGTGCCGCCGGTTTGGACCATCGCTGGCGCGTCCGCGGTCAGTTCGACCCGAATGGGCTGGACGGCCGGCGCCGGCGTCGAATGGGCCGGCCTGTTCTCGCCGAACCTGTCGCTCAAGGTCGAATGGCTCTACACCGACCTCGGCGCGACGACGCAGACCGATATGCACCCGATCGTCCTCGCGGGTCCTGCAGGCCTGTTCGCCATCACCCAGAACCGCACCCAGAACGATTTCCACACGGTCCGCGCGGGCGTGAACTATCGTTTCAACTGGGGCGCCGCTCCGGTCGTCGCGCGCTACTGATCCACGCGAATCGTTTCGCGGCGAAGAGAAAGCCCGGCCCCTGCGGCCGGGTTTTTTCGTTGCCGGGCTGGCGGCGCATGGGCCGTCCGCTTTTCCGCGTTCGCGCGCACGTTTTACGGAAGCGCATGATGCGCTCCATCTTGTTGTTTTCGTCGCATATCCTTGTCGCAAAAGTCCGCAACTCTTGCGGGATATGCTCTAACGCTGCGGCTGATCCCCGACATTGTCGAGCACGCCGAATATCTTGCGCAGGAAGCCCGGCGCGACCGACAGCGGATTGACCGACACCTGCGGCGCGTTGACCCTGCCCGTCACCTTGTAATTCAGCGCGAACAGGCCCTCGTTCCAGCCGCCGCCGAGCAGCACCCCGACGACGGGGATTTTCGAGAAGAAATTGTTGACCGTATAGGCCGGCACGAACGTGCCATTGAGCGCGATCGTGTTGCGCTCGGTGTCGACGCTGCCCTCGACGGTCAGGCCGATGTTCGGCCCGTTCATCACGCCGTCGCGCAGCGTCATGTGCCCGCCGCTGCGCAGGAACACGACCTGCAGCCGGTCGAAGCCGACGAGCGCGGGATCGACCTTGGCGCCCGGCGCATCCGCGCGCGGCGCGCTTTCCGCGACCAGCCTGCGCAACGCGGGCTCGTCGCGCAGGTTGAACGAACGGATCTTGACCGTGCCGACGAGACCGGTCGGCTCCTGGCTCATGATCGCGTTCAGCGCGCCGCCTTCCATGCGCGAATAGATGTCGGCGAAGGCGAGCAGCGCGCCCGCGTCGGCGCTGCCGATGTCGATCTGGGGCCGTCCGCCCTCGGCCGTCGTCATCCGCGCGGTGACCGCGCCACGGCCGAACTGGCCGCTCGCCGCGAACTGCCTGATGGCGCCCCCCCGGCGCGTGATCTTGAGATCGGCGTTGGTCAGCGCCTGCTTCGAGAAGCCGGTGAGGATCGGGGATTTCAGATCGAGTTCGAAATCCGCGCTCTTCTGCGAGCTGTTTGCCGACTGCCCCAGCGATTTGATGAAGGGGCGCGCGTCGATCGAAACGCCGCGCACGGTCACGCGATAGAGGTCGCCGGCGCGCTGCAGGTCGACGCGCATGTCGTCGCCCGGCGAAAGCCTGGCTTGCGTGAGTTTGACGACCTGCACCTCGCCCTGCGGCGACAGTTCGATCGCGCCCCGCGCGGAAGCGCCGCCGGCCTCGAATGTCAGGTTGTCGATCCGCGTCGACCTTTCTCGATGCAGGACGAGGAAGCTGGCGCGGCCCTGTCGCCCCGCGGGCTTGGACAATCCCGGGACGGGGTTGTCGAAAGCGGTGCGCGTGAGGTCGAGTTCGACATTGGCTTCCGTCTCGCCGTCTTCCAGCCTGGCCGACAGCTTCATGCCGATCGGGCCCGAAACGCCGGCGGCCTCGAAGCCGAATTTCGCCCGCGCCGCTTCGTCCACCGTCGCGGAGAGGGTCGCCAAGGCCGGCTTTCCCACGTCCTTGCGCAGATCGAGCGTCGCCGGCCCGCCGAAAATCCGGCCGCTGCCCGTCGCGCGCAGTCCCGTGGGGTCGCCGACGACGGTAAGCGCGCCGTTCTCGAACTTTTCCTTGCCGATCAGATGGTCGGCGACGAAATTCGAGACGTTGGCGTTGACGAAGACCTTGACGTCGTCGCCGCGCGCGTCGGAGCCGATCTTGAAGTCGAGGCGCAACTGCCCGTCGACCTGTCCCTTCAGCGAATCCGGGCTCCAGCGGCATGGCCGCGATGTCGCGGATCGAGTCGCGCGCGAGAAGTTCCGACACCGCTTCGACCGAACCGGCCACGCGCGTCTCGACGCGCGCCGGCGTCGCCCGGCCGCCGTCGTTGTAGGGAAGCGAGAAGGCGCCGTTGGTGAGCGCCAGCCGGCGACCGGGCCCGGTCTGCATCGCGCCGGAGCTTGCCTTGAACAACGCCGATCGGCCGGTCAGCTTTCCGGCCCCGTCGAGAGCGGTGATTTCAGGTATGCCGCCGAGCGCGGACACCGACACGCCGCTCAACTGGAAGTCCATTTGCAGGGACTCGTCCGGCGGCGGCCGGTCGAAGCGCATCGCGGTAATCGCGTTCTTGTCGAAATCGATGCTGAGCCTGGCCGATTCGATCGTGCCGGCGCTCGCGTGGCCGATCAGCCACGTGCGCGCCGGCGCGCCCATCATGCTCGGCCAGACGCGGAACAGCGAGAGCAGCGGCATCCTGCCGGCGGAGACGCCGAGGCGAATATGCGGGCCGTTGACCCAGTCGAAGGCGCCGGCGGCGGCCGCGGCTACTTCCGGGCCGACCAGTTCGATGCGTCCGATGTCGAAGCGCTTGTCGTCGAGAAAGAGATGTCCTTCGAGGCTCGCCTTGTCGAGCGCCAGCAGTTTCTCGTTCGGCCGCTCCGCCGCGATGCCGCCGGGCTTGGCGAGGCCGAGCGCGACCTTCCAGCCGTCCTCCGGACGCGGCGGCGCCTGCAGCGCGCCTTCCATCACGAACTGCGTTTCGCCGGCGAAGAACTGGAAGGGGCTGACGACGATGCGCTGGTTGGCGGCGTCCCAGCGGAATGCGCCGGAAATCTCGTCGAAGAACAACGGCTCGTGATCGGGGTCCTCGAGCCGAAGATAGCCGGGGCCGACGAGCGCGCGGCCCGTCGCCTCGCGCAATTTCCGATCGGCTTCCAGCACGAAGCGCAACTGGAAGGAAAGGCTCGCGTCGCTCTCGACGGCCTGTCGGCGCGCGCCCGCGACGAGTGCGACCTCGTCCATCGACACGCCCTTCACCTCGACGTCGAGCCGGCGCTCCGTGTCGGGCGTGCCGGTCGCCTTGGCGAGCGCCACCAACTCGCCGTTGGGCGCGGCGGCGCGCAGGCTGAAGGACGTCGCGCGCCACGTCTTCTCGAACGCCATGTCGAGATCGCCGAACGTCGTCGTGCGATCGGCGGTGCGATCGTCCACCACCAGCTTGCCGCCGCGCACCGCGACCAGCCGCAGGTCGGCGATCGGCGAATGCGGGCTGGTGGCGAGATCGAAGAAGGCGCGCAAGGCGCCCGTCGCCTCGCGCAGGATCGCCGAGCGACGCGGCTTGTCCTCGGCGTTCGGCGCCACCGGCGCCGGCTCGGCCGGTCGGGTCAGCACGATCGCTTCCTCGTTCGGCGCGCCCGCGGAGATGGCGAGCGCGCCATCGGGCATGACCAGGAGCCGCACGACGAGATCGAAGACCTCGAGACGCCGGGGCTTGGCCTGCAGCTTCAGAAGCGCGATCGGGTCGAGCGACAGCTCCGCGCGCGGCGCCTCGACCACCGTGCGGCCGCCGGCGATGGCCTGCAGATGGTCGACGGTGATGGTCGGTCCGTGCTCGGTGCGGGCGATGCGCGTCGCGCCGAAGGAAAATTGCACGCCGTCGAATCGCTGGCTCAGGCCGGCGGCCACGCGCGCGCCGAGTTCGTCCACCTCGATCGGGCCGAATTGCAGTCGCACGAGCAGCGCCGCGAAGGCCGCGGCCGCGATCAGGGCGCAGCCGATCGCCGCCCAGCCGACCACGAACACGCCGCGCCGCAGCGCGCGCGACTTCAGCGCGCCGCGCGCAACGGCGCCGGCGTCGGCGGACATGCGACGCAGCGAGACCGAAATTTCGGCTAAAGACAGACGGCGCCTCCCTGGTTCGTCCGTGCGTCCGGGTCGATGAACTTGCCTGAGCTGGGCCGCGACTCGGGCCTGCACTATATTCCGCGCGGCGCTGGCGCGCGAACCGACGACCCCTTCGGATCGTTTGGCCGCGCAATGGGACGAAAGGAAGGCGAATGGCCGAATTGCCGGCGGTTGGCGCGAAAGCGCCGGATTTTGATCTCGAGAAGGACGGCGGCGGCAAGGCGAAGCTCGCCGATTTCAGGGGCCGCAAGCTCGTCCTCTATTTCTACCCGAAGGACGATACGACCGGCTGCACGCAGGAAGCCAAGGATTTTTCCGCCCTCGCCGCCGATTTCGAGAAGGCCGGCGCGACCGTGGTCGGCGTCTCGCCCGACAGCGCCGCCAGGCACGGCAGGTTCAAGGCCAAGCACGATCTTTCCGTCGCGCTCCTGGCGGACGAATCCAAAGCCATGCTGGCGGCCTACGGCGTGTGGAAGGAAAAGAGCATGTACGGCCGCAAGTACATGGGCGTGGAGCGCACGACCCTGCTGATCGACGGCAAGGGCGTCGTGCGCGAGATCTGGCCGAAGGTGAAGGTGGCCGGCCACGCCAGGGCGGTTCTCGACGCCGTGAAGGCGCTCAAATAGCCGTCTGTTCCCCGATTTTCGGCATCGAGACGTCGCCCGCGAGCGCGCCCTTCAGCGCCTGCATGGCCGGCAATTCGCCATGCACGAGAAACGTCTTGGGCGCCTCGACCTTTCTGCGCCACGCGATCAGCGACGAGCGCCCCGCATGGGCCGAGAAACCGTTGATCGTGTGGACGCTCGCGCGCACCGGAACGCGCTCGCCGAAAATCTGGACGTCTCTGGCGCCGTCGATGATCTGGCGCGCGAGCGTGCCCTTGCTCGCGAAGCCGACGAGCACCACGCCGCATTCGGGGCGCGCGAGATTGTGGCGCAGGTGGTGCAGCACGCGCCCGCCCGTCGCCATGCCCGAGCCCGCCATGATGACGGCGCCGGAGGCGATCGAGTTGATCGCCATCGAATCCCGGCTGAGCTTGGTGAAGCGCAGGCGCGGCGGCGTGAACGGATCGTCCTGCGCCTCGATCATCGCGGCGATCTCCGGGCGCAGGTAGCCCGGGCAATTCTGCGCGATCTGCGTGGCGGAAATCGCCATCGGCGAATCCACGAAAATCTGGATGTCGGGCGGCAGCTTGCTCTGCCTCAATCCCAGCTTGAGATAGAACAGCAGCTCCTGCGCGCGCTCGAGCGCGAAGGTCGGGATGATGGCGTTGCCGCCGCGTGCGCGTATCTGTGCGATCGCCTCGTAGAATTCCTCGATGGAGGCGGAAAGCGGCCGGTGGTCGCGGTCGCCGTAGGTCGATTCCATCACGACCGCGTCGGCGGCTTTCGGCGGCTCCGCGTCGTCGAGCAGCGCGCGGCCGGGATCGCCGAGATCGCCCGAAAACGCGATGCGCTTCGTTGCGCCGCCCTCGTCGCATTCCATCAGCACGCTGGCCGAGCCGAGGATGTGGCCGGCGTTGGAATAGCGCGCCCGCAGGTTCGGGCCGAGGTCGACGATCTCGCCGTAGTTCACCGTGCGCCCGAAACGGTCGAGCGCGGCCATGGCGTCTTCGAGATCGTAGAGCGGCTGCTCTTCCGCGCCCTTCGGCTCCCAGCGCGCCGCCTTGCGCATGGCGCGGTGCGCGTCTTCTTCCTGCAGCCGCGCGGCGTCGAGCATGACGAGGCGGGCGAGCTCGCGCGTCGGCGGCGTGCAAATGATCTCGCCGCGAAAGCCGCGCTTCACCAGCAGCGGGATGCGGCCGCAATGGTCGAGATGGGCGTGGGTGAGCAGGATCAGGTCGATCGAGGCGGGGTCGAAGCCGAAGTCGTGGGCGTTCATCGCCCGCTCCTCCCGGCCGCCCTGGAACATGCCGCAATCGACCAGGATGCGCTTGCCCGCGGCCTCGACCAGATGGCAGGAGCCGGTGACGTCCTGATCCGCGCCGTGGAAGGAAAGTTTCATCGCAGCCTCCGGCCTCCTGAGTCGTCTCCCAGTCTGCGGCGAAAGGGTCCCGCCCGTCCACGGCGCTCTTTGCGCGGAGCGGCCGGACCGCTAAGGCTGGGTTCGGGAGGCCCGCGAATCTTGACCCTCTACAGAGCCATCGGCCTGATGTCCGGCACGTCCATGGACGGCGTCGACATCGCGCTTGTCGAAACGGACGGCGAGAATGTCGTGACCTTCGGCGCGACCGGCTTCCAGCCCTATTCCGACGAGGACCGCGCGCTCCTGCGCGCCGCGCTCGACGAGGCGGCGGGGCTCGAAGGCGGCGAGGCGCTGCCGGGCGCCGTCGCCAAGGCCGCCAAAATGGTGACGGCCCGCCATGCCGAGGCCGTCGAATTGTTCCTGCGACAGAAGGGGCTGAGCGCCGCCGACATCGATCTCGTCGGCTTCCACGGCCAGACGGTGATCCACCGTCCCAAGCAGCGTCTCACCGTCCAGATCGGCGACGGCGAGGCGCTGGCGCAGCGGCTGGGCATCGCCACCGTCTACGATTTCCGCGCCGCCGACGTGGCCGCGGGCGGGGAGGGCGCGCCGATCGTGCCGGTGTTCCATCGCGCGCTCGTGCAATTGAGCGGCAAGGACGGCAATTTGCCCGGCCCGCTGGCGCTGCTCAACATCGGCGGCGTCGCCAACGTCACCTATGTCGACGGCGCCTGCGACCCCATCGCCTGCGACACCGGCCCCGGCAATGCGCTGCTCGACGATCTCATGCTCGCGCGCGTCGGCCAGCCGATGGATCGCCACGGCCACACCGCCGCGCGGGGCAAGGTCGACGAAGCCGCGCTCGCGCGCCTGCTCGACGATCCCTTCTTCGACCTGAAGCCGCCGAAATCGCTCGACCGCAACAATTTCTCGCGCCATGCGGTCGAGCACCTGTCGCTCGAGGACGCCGCCGCCACGCTCACCGCCTTCACCGCCGCCTCGGTCGGTCGGCTGATGCGCCTGCTGCCGAAAGCGCCGAAGAGTTTGATCGTGTGCGGCGGCGGCGCGCATAATCCGATCCTCGTGCGCGAACTCGTGCAGCGCCTGCCGTGCAAGGTGACGACCGCCGACGTTTGCGGCTGGTCGGCCGATTCCATGGAGGCGCAGGCCTTCGCCTATCTCGCCGTGCGCTCGAAGCGCGGACTGCCCTACACTTATCCGACCACGACCGGCGCGCCCGCGCCCATGAGCGGCGGCGTGCTGGCGAAGCCGTAGAACGGAGTTCCAATGAGCACCGTCAAACTTCTCGAAGACCACGAACTGCCGCCGGCGTCCGCGGAAGTCTTCGCCGACATCCGCGCCACGCGAAAAACCGATTTCGTCAACAATTTCTGGCGCACGCTCGCGCATGATCCCGCGCTCTTGAAGCGTACGTGGGAAAGCGCCAAGCAGGTCATGGCGCCGGGCGCGCTCGATCCGCTGACCAAGGAGATGATCTACATCGCCGTGTCGGTCGCGCAATCCTGCGAATATTGCATCCGCTCGCACACGGCGGCGGCGCGGGCGAAGGGCATGACGGACGCGCAGTTCATGGAGCTGATCGGCGTCGTCGGCATGGCGGCGGAGACGAACCGGCTGGCGCTGGCGATGCAGACGCCGGTGGACGAGGCGTTCAAGGGCGCGTAGCTCCCTCTCCCGCGGAGCGGGAGAGGGTGGCCCTGCGAAGCAGGGTCGGGTGAGGGCGCCGAGATTTCGACGGGCGTTCGCTTGGCGGCCCATCCCTCATCCGTCGCGCATGCGCGCGACACCTTCTCCCGCCCTGCGGGAGAAGGCAGGAACTACATCAATCCTTGCGCGACGGCACGGCCACGCGCGGCGGATTGCCGAGCCGCTTGTCGAGATAGGCGCCGACTTCCTCGATCAGCGGATCGATGCGGTTCTCGAAGAAATGGTTCGCGCCCTCGACCACCGCGTGTTCGATGACGATGCCCTTCTGCGTCTTCAGCTTCTCGATCAGCGGCGTCACTTCCTTGATCGGCGCGACGCGGTCCTGGTCGCCGTGCACGAACAGGCCGGACGAGGGGCAGGGGGCAAGGAACGAATAGTCGAAGCGGTTGGCCGGCGGGGCGATGGAGATGAAGCCCTCGATCTCCGGCCGGCGCATCAGGAGCTGCATGCCGATCCACGAGCCGAAGGACACGCCCGCGATCCAGCAGGCGCGCGCTTCCGGATTGATCGACTGCGCCCAGTCGAGCGCGGCGGCGGCGTCCGACAGTTCGCCCTGACCATGATCGAACGACCCCTGTGACCGACCTACGCCGCGAAAATTGAAGCGCAGCACCGAGAAGCCGCGTTCCGCGAAGGCGTAGTAGAGGTTGTAGACGATCTGGTTGTTCATCGTGCCGCCGAACTGCGGGTGCGGGTGCAGGATGATGGCGATCGGCGCGCCGCGCGTCTTGGACGGGTGGAAACGTCCTTCGAGACGGCCGGCGGGGCCGGTGAAAATGACTTCGGGCATGGGAAACTCCGGTGCGGCGCGCTGTCTAGCACGGGGGCGGGGGCGAAAAGCAAGGAAAAACGGCTTTCGGCAACCTGGCGCCCCGGTCCGGCCTGCTCGACACGGCCGCGCCATCCCGTGTAACAACGCCGCATAGTTCAAGCCCGACGAATTTCGGGGCGTCGAGGGGGCGAATTTCCATGAGCGACAAGGCGCAGGGGCGGTCGATCCAGGTGCGCGCGGTGGCGGTCGGCGACCGCATCGACACGCTGGGGCTGGAGCGGCCGGAAACCTTCTCCACCGCGCCGCTCGCCTTCCGTGTCGGCGGCGGGCGCGTCGCGCTCTACCGCTTCGGCGTCGTCGTGCTGGCCGGCCTCACGGCGCAGGAGGAGGCCGAGCTTCTCGCCGGCATCCAGGGCCGCGTCACCGACAAGCGCGGCGCGGCGGCCGAGGAGGACACGATCGTCGTCAACGTCGGCAATGGCGACGACAAGGTTTCCTCCGGCGTCGTCAACGTGCAGAAATTCGGCGACGAGCGCTTCATCGTCGTCGCCGACACGCTCGCCAAATCCGTGGGCCTTGCGCGCAACGAGCATAGCGTCGACGCCGTCTTCGAGGCGGTCGAGCCGTTTGCGGCGGACATGGCGGCAGCGGGCCGCACGCCGAGCGACCGCAAGGCCGTGCTGAAACTCGTCGGCGAGGCGATACTGCTGCAGCATCGCCTGACCGCGCGCATCGCCGGCTACGAGAAGCCGAGGATCGTCTGGGAGAAGCCGGAGCTCGAGCGGCTCTACGACCGCCTGACGGAAGAATACGAGATCGAGGACCGCACCGAGACGCTGGAAGGCAAGCTCGAAGTCGTCGTCGAGAATGCGCGCATGCTGGCCGAAGTGCTCGACGCCGGTCGTGCGGGACGCATCGAATTGTGGATCACCATTTTGATCGCGCTCGAGGTGGTGCTGAGCTCGTGGGGGATCATCGCGAGCTTCCTGGACAAGTAGGACTGCCGACCAGCCGGGACCGCCGGCTTCCGGCCGACGCCGCAGCCTGCATGACGATGCCGGCCGGAGGCCGGCGGTCCCGGCGCTGGCGTCCCTGACAAGCCGCGTTGCAACCGCTAGGATGAACCCGTGGCGGCGCAAAATCGGGCGCCGGCGTTCGCGCCGCGGAGGGTCGCCTGTCCTCCCCGCCACACTTTTCTTTCTCACCCCTCCCGCGCGCCAGCCGCGATGGCGAAGCCGAAATCGGCCAGATGCGTGTCGACGCGCGCCGGATGGATCTCGCGGTAGGCGGAGGGATGCAGGGCTTCGGTCGACCCTTCGCCCCCCATCGGCGCCGGCAGGTGGTCGCAGATCAGGCCGCGCCGTACGAGGGCTGCGAACAATTCCACGCCGAGCGACACCGGCGCGTCGGGCGCGCAGGCCGCCAGCGCGGCGTCGATCTCGCGGATGCTGCGGTCGATATCGGCTTCGCTCATCATGACGGCGCGTCCCTTTCACGCCATCGCAACGCAAAGCCCGCGGTCGCGGTTCCGCGGCCGCAGGCGGGCCGCGCTTACGCCCACTTCACCTCGTGGCGCATGACGAACGGATCGAGCGCGCCATGCACATAGGCTTCGAGCGCCGCGCGCTCCGCCTCGGGAACGCCGGAGATCGTCACCGTCGCCACCGAGCCGTGCGTGCCGTGCGCGCCGACCGCCACGTTGTACGTCACGCCCCTGTCCTTCAGCGGGCTGAGGACCTTCTCGAACACGCGGGCCGCCGCGTCCCAGCGCAGGCTCGGCTTGAACACCTTGCCGACGCCGGTGAGCGGCATGGTCTCCAGCGGAATGATCGCCACCGGCACGGCGGCGCGTTCCGGCGTCCGTTCGCGCACCCAATCCTCCAGCTCGCCCGGCTGCACCGAGGCGCCGGGATTGAGCTGCACATAGGCGAGCGGCAATTCGCCGGCATAGGCGTCGGGCTGGCCGATGACGGCGGCGATGGCGACGGCGGGATGGGCGAACAGCGCGTCCTCGATCGGCGCGGGATCGATGTTGTGGCCGCCGCGGATGACGAGATCCTTGGCGCGGCCGGTGATCCAGAGATAGCCGTCCTCGTCGAGACGCCCGAGATCGCCGGAATTGACCCAGCCGGGCTCGATGAAGGCGCCCTTGTTGTGCTCGTCCATCATGTAGCCGGTGAAGACGCCGGGGCCCGACATGGCGACGACGCCGATCTCGTTCACAGCGCAATCGCCGACATAATTGCCGTCAGCGCCGATCTTCACGATGCGCACCCTCGAATAGGGCACGGGATGGCCGACGGAACCCAGCCGCACCGGTCGGTCGACGTAGGAGATCGTGTGCACGCTCGACGTTTCCGTCATGCCGTAGACTTCGAGCACCGGCACGTTGTGGCGCTGCGTCAGCGCCGTGCACACCGCGACCGGAATGGCCGAGCCGCCGCCCGACGCCATCTTCAGGCTGGACAGGTCGAAGCCGTCGGTCGGCACGGCGAGCGTGGCGGCGAGCACTGTCGGCACGGATCCCAGAACGGCGGGGCGATAGCGCTGCACGAGCGGCCAGATGTTGCGCACGGAATTCGGATTGCGCCAGCCGGCGGGCGAGAGGATGACGAGGCAGCCGCCGCCTGACAGCGTCGCCAGCGTCTGCGTCAGCGAGCCGCCGACATGGAACAGCGGCATGCCGAACAGGATGTTCGTTCCCGGCGCGCTCTTCAGCATGAGGTTGCACACCCAGGCCTGGTAGACCTGATTGCCGTGCGTGTGGCGCACGAGCTTCGGCGTGCCGGTCGTGCCGCCCGTGTGGAAATAGGCGGCGGTGTCTTCTGACTTGATCGTGCGGCCGCTGACGAGGCGGTCGTGCGGCTGCCTGGCCACCAGCGCGTCGAACGAATAAACGCCGTTCGCCTCGTCGCCGGGGCCCATCACCTGAATGATCGCCTTCAGGTTCTTCAACTGACCGCGAACCTTCAGCGCCTTTTCCCAGATATCCACGCCGGGCACGGGGCCCAGCGCGACGAGCACCTTGGTGTTGGCGGCCTCGAGGATTTCCGCGATCTGGTGCGGCTCGAGCAGCGGGTTCACGGGATTGGCGATGCCCGCCGCTTCCGCGCCGAACAGCGTGAAGAAGGCCTGCGGCACGAGCGGCAGCATGAAGCTGACGACATCCTTCGGCCCGACGCCGAGTTCGTGCAGCGCATTCGCCGTCTGCGTCACCCGCGCGATCAATTGCGCATAGGTGATGACGACCGGCTCGTCCTCGTGGCTGGCGTTGGGCAGGAACTGGATCGCCGGCGCGTTGGGATTGACGGAGGCGCCGAGCTTGATGGCGTCGAACGTGCTCGCCGCCGCAATGCGCTCGCCATAGGGGATCTTCTCGAAGGCTTCGACATCCGCCGCGCTGGCGAGGCGCGGATGCTCGGCGCCGATGGAACGGTCGATCGGCACGGCGCGTCCCGCGCCGCCTCCGCCGGTGGATGTGGAATGCGAATTGTCGCGCGCCTGCGCGCCTGCGCCCTCTGCCATGCTTTTCCTCCCATCGCCGGCGGCGTCTGCGCGCCGTCCGGTCGTGATGCGCCGCAGGTTAGTTCAGCTTCGCGCGCGAGGCGAGGGGGTGGATTCGATTGCGGTGAACGATGCGCCCGAGGCGCGTCAGAAAATCTCCGGAACCCACGGCGCGCCGCGCCGCTCGAACACGCGGTCGGCGCGGGCGATCGCCTCTTCGCTCGCCGCTTTCGCGCGCGAAGACGCCACGATCTGCGCCCAGGAGAAGCCGCCGAGATAGGCGGAAGCCAGGGCCGAGACGTCGCAGGAAATATCCGCCGCGCGCTCCGTGCGCGTCGCGCCGCCCTCGCGCACCAGCCAGCGGCCCGCGTTCCACGGGCAGAAGGCGTCGGCGATCTCGATCACGATCTCGCCCGGCCCGTATGCGCGCGAAGAAAGCGCAGATTCCACATCCACCAGTCGCGCGAAACATCCGTCGCGCAATTGCGTGCGCATCCGGCGCGGCTCGGCCGACAGCAGGAAGAGCGGGTGGTCGACCGGCAGGAAGCCCGCCTTGATCGTCGCGCACCAGTCGAGATCGAGCAGGTAGCGCCAGATCGCGCGCATCGCCTCCGGCGTCGTCGCCATGGCCTCGGCGACGCGCACCACGCCGGCTGGAATATTGCGCTCCCATTTGGCGTCGAAACGATAGAGCGCATAGGCCGCGGGGGCGCCGTCGATCTCGAGCAGCGCGCAGACGAGTTCGCCGCCGCCCGCGCGCATCCAGGCGAGATCGGCGAGATTGCGCCGCCTGAACCATTCGTCGGAGCGCGCGAACATGCCGGGCCGCCGCGCTGCTGTCCCGGCGTAGATCGCGCGCACCGGCGCGAGCGCTTCGGCGAGCGGAACGAGCCGCACGCGGCCTGCCGTCGGCGCTTTCGTGAAAAACTCGTTGCGGTCGCGCGAAATCTCGACGTCCGCCGACAGGCCGGTCAGCCCATAGCCGAAGCGGCCGTAGATGCGCTCCTCCGACGCCCAGAGATAGGCGAGGGGCTCGCCGCGCTCCCGGCAATCGTCGAGCTGGCGGCGCATCATCGCCGAGAGCACGCCGCGCCGGCGATGCGTCGGCTGCACGCCGACCATGGTGACGCCGGCCGCCTTCACGGCGCCGCCGGGCGTCGTCACCTGCATCGGGAAGGAGCAGCACCCGCCCGCCGTCGCGCCGTCCTCGCGCGCGACCAAGCCGCGCTCAGGGCCGACCAGCACTGCGAAATTGCCGACCGCCTCGTCCGTCGGCGGCAGGCCGAAATAATGCCAGATCGAGGACATGGAGGCGCGCAGTTCCTCCGCGTCGGCGCACGTGCTGATGTCGATGGTCATCGGTCCTCCGGCGCCGAACTTAACCCGCGCGCGTCGCCACCGCGAGCGTCGGCGCTTTGCAGAATTGCGCTCCCGATCCATGCTGGCCTCGGGCTGACGGAGGGCGCCATGGCCGCTTACTGGTATGTCGGGTCGGACAATGCGAGCAAAGGCCCGGTCGAACTCGAGGAACTCGCGCGGCTCGCGCGCGCCGGCGAGGTGACGCCGGCTACGCTGGTCTGGTCCGACGGCATGGCGGAATGGGCGCCCGCCGGCTCCGTCGCCGCGCTTGCCGCGCTCATGGCCCCTGCCGCGCCGCCATCCCCGCCGTCGCCAGCCGCCGGGCGTCTGCCGGGCGCCGTGCCCTCGGTGAAGACGGCGCCCGTCGCCGGGCTGGCCCCCGGGCCGCTGGTTTCCGCCGTCGAGCCTTTCCCGCTGCTCGGACGCGCGATTCTGGCCTGGCTCGGCAATATTTTCGTCGTCCCCTCGCCCTGGACCAGCACGATGTACTGGAAATATCTGGGCGAGAGCACGCGGCTGCCGAACGGGACGCCATTCGTCTTCGACGGCAAGCCGCTCGACATCTGGTGGGTCTTCGTGCTCGAGGCGCTGCTGATCTATTCGGGCGCCCTAACCAACGACAGCGGCTTTCTCGCGCTCGTCGGCAATCTCGTCCTGCCCTACCTCGTGCTGCGCTGGTTCTGCGAGAAGCTGCGCGCCGGCGCCGACGGGCCGTTCCTCGCCTTTCGCGGCGAGTTTCTGCCCTATCTCGGCTGGATGGCGCTGGGCGTCGTCTCGCTCTTCACCATCGTCGGCTGGGCCTGGTTCCTGCAATATTACCTCGACTGGGTCTGCCGGAACGTCGCCGGCCCGCTGCGCTTCCGGTTCGTCGGCCGGGGCCTCGAGATTCTCTGGCGCAGCGTCGTCGCGATGGTCGGATTCTGCCTGATCGTGCCCATTCCCTGGGTCATGGCCTGGATCACGCGCTGGTTCGTCTCGCAGATCGAGGCGGCGCCGGCGGAGGCGGCCTGAGGCCCTGCGACCCCGGGTCGCCCTGCGACCCCGGGTTTCCTTGATCGCCCCTGGCAAATCGGGCACAAGGCGGCGCTCGGGTTTATGGGCGGCAGGGACAGGACACATGGCGGAAATTCTGCGGGTCGGCATCGCCGGCGTCGGCACGGTCGGCGCGTCCGTCGTGCGCCTTCTGGCGCAGCAGGACGAGGCGCTGCGGGCGCGCACGGGCCGCAAGATCGTCGTGACCGGCATTTCCGCCCGCGACAAGGCCAAGGATCGCGGTTTCGACGCCTCCGGCATCGCCTTCTTCGACGATCCGAAAGCGCTCGCCGCGTCCGAGGACATCGATCTCTTCGTCGAACTGATCGGCGGCGACGAGGGCCCGGCGCGCGCCTCGGTCGAGACGGCGCTCAAGCACGGCAAGGCGGTGGTGACGGCCAACAAGGCGCTGCTCGCCAAGCACGGGCTGGCGCTGGCGACGCTGGCGGAGGAAAAGCGCGTGGCGCTCGCCTACGAGGCGTCGGTGGCCGGCGGCATTCCCATCGTGAAAACGCTGCGTGAAGGTCTCGCCGGCAATTCTATCGAGCGCGTTTACGGCATCCTCAACGGCACCTGCAATTACATCCTCTCGAAAATGGAGACGGAGGAGTTGCCCTTCGACGTCTGCCTGAAGGAGGCGCAGCGGCTGGGCTATGCGGAGGCCGATCCCACATTCGACATCGGCGGTTTCGACACCGCCCACAAGCTCGCCATTCTGGCGACGCTCGCCTTCGGCACGGAGATCGACGCCGACGCCATCTCCATCGAGGGCATCGAACACGTGACAACAGCCGATCTGAGGGCCGCCGACGAGCTCGGCTATCGCATCAAGCTGCTCGGCGTCGCCCAGCGCACGCCGCACGGCGTGGAGCAGCGCGTGCATCCGACGATGGTGCGCAAGACGACGTCCATCGCGCAGGTGATGGGCGTGACCAACGCCGTCACCATCGACGCCGACGCCGTGCACGAACTGACCCTCGTCGGCCCCGGCGCGGGCGGCAACGCGACTGCGTCGGCCGTCGTCGCCGACATCGCCGACATCGCCCGCGGCGTGCGCTCGCGCCCGCTCGGCCTGCCGCGCGCCGCGCTCTCCAAGGTGAAGCGCGTCGAGATGCAGCGTCACGAGGGCGGCTACTACATCCGCCTCGCGGTTTTCGACAAGCCCGGCGCCTTCGCCGGCATCGCCACCCGCATGGCCGAGCGCGGCATATCGCTCGAGAGCATCGTGCAGCGGGGCAAGGCAAGTTCATCGGGAGGCGACAAGACAGGCGCCTCCGTGCCCGTCATCCTAATTACGCACGCCACGACCGAAAAACTCGTGCGCGAAGCCCTCGACGCCATCGTGGCGGACGGCTATGTCGCCGAACGCCCGCAATCGATACGGATCGAGCGCGAATAAGTAACGAAAAGGCGGTAACAGCACGCGCCGATGGAGTAGGGCGCCTCCCCTCCCCCTTGTGGGGAGGGGCGGGGGAGGGGGTCGGGAAATCCTGCGAAGCTAGCTGACGTAAGCCTCGCGAGATTCCCCGACCCCCCACCCTAACCCTCCCCCACAAGGGGGAGGGAATCTGGTCCGAGAAAACGAACGCATTAGCCCGGGAAAGACGAAAAATGACCGATCTCATCGTCAAGGAAGACAAAATCATCGAGCGCATCCTCTCGACCGAGCTGGTGCGCGTCACCGAGCGCGCGGCCGTGTCGTCGGCGCGTCTGCGCGGCCGCGGCGACGAGAAGGCCGCCGACCAGGCCGCCGTCGACGCCATGCGCCGCGAGCTGAACCGCCTGCCGATCCACGGCAAGGTCGTGATCGGCGAGGGCGAGCGCGACGAGGCGCCGATGCTGTTCATCGGCGAGGAGGTCGGCACCAAGACGGGTCCGCGCGTCGACATCGCCGTCGATCCGCTGGAAGGCACGACGCTCTGCGCCAAGGACATGCCGGGCTCGATCGCCGTCATGGCCATGGCGGAAGCCGGCACGCTGCTCAACGCGCCCGACGTCTACATGGACAAGATCGCCATCGGCCCGGGCTATCCGACCGGCGTCGTCGATCTCGACGCGAGCCCTGCCGAAAACATCAACGCGCTGGCCAAGGCCAAGGGCGTGCCGGCGGGCGAGATCACCGTCGTCATTCTCGACCGTCCGCGCCACGCCGACATCATCGCCGCCTGCCGCAAGGCCGGCGCCTCCATCCGCCTCATCACCGACGGCGACGTCGCCGGCATCATCCATTGCGCGCAGTCGGAAGAGACGGGCTGCGACCTCTATCTCGGCTCCGGCGGCGCGCCGGAAGGCGTGCTGGCGGCGGGCGCGCTGCGCTGCGTCGGCGGCCAGATGCAGGGCCGCCTGATTCTCGACACGCAGGCCAAGGTCGACCGCGCCGGCAAGATGGGCGTGAAGGACCCGAAGAAGAAATACGACATGAAGGAACTGGCGTCGGGCGACGTCATCGTCTGCGCCACCGGCGTCACCGACGGCGCGCTGCTCAAGGGCGTGAAGTTCCACCCCAGGCTCATCACGACGGAGACGATCATCTACCGCTCGGTGACCGGCACGGTGCGCAGGATTTTTGCCGAGCACCGCCAGTTCGAGAAGTTCAAGCTGGACTAAAACGCCGCTCAGAATTCATTGTTTTTATTGGAATTATTGAAATGGATTGTCCGCGATCCAGCCCATGATTCAACCCAAAATCCAACCCGCGCGGGGCGGTCTTGTTATCGCTCCGCTCGCATCATGCCTCGTCCTCTCGCAGGAGGCGGTCAAGCTCCAAAGGGTTCATGGCTTTTAGCTTCCGTGCAATGTCGTGGTCGTATTGTCGATCATTGGAGTCGAGCCCGCCGCGTCGGGATGTTCGCCCGTATCGTTGAACGAAAGTCGCAACGTTGGCGGCGCGAAGCGCGCGGCGTGCTTCGGCGCGTTGGCGCGTCCTCTTTCCATTTTCAGAAGTTGCGTCCGGCACCCGAACCCGGTCCTCCGGTAAATCCTACTGGCTCAGGTCTGAGCGCTATACAAAAAACTGCTTCAGATCACTTGACAACAATACGGGCTTTTTAACCTACCCGTCGTTGACAGTTTGCAAGATCGCTTTCGGTCGCCGCTATTTCAGCGGCTGCATTTGTTCCCAAGGCTTGTTCGCGCGATCTACCGATTGCAGGCCGTTGCGATGCGTGCTTCGCTGTAACGATGAGCCATGAACTCTATCGCATAATTCGGCTACTCTGAAGCGAGAAGGATTCACTTCGAGCGTTGCGAGATACCGCGATGACAGCATCATGATCACGGCGATGCTTGTCGGTGAACGTATTGAAATCGATGTGTTCGAGGATGGGCATGTCGAGTATTCTCGCTTTCTTGGAAGCGAGGACGTCGAGAGCGATGTGGAAGTTCTCAACTCTTTGTTGAAGCAAGGGTGACAGCTTTGCATCCGCTTTTGTTGCCCCTTCGCAAAATCGGTTGGTTGCTATGGGACCCAATCGGACTCGCAGGCGACCTTCTGGATCACCGCGAAGCGGTGGCGGACGAATATGATGAGTATGTCCTTCACGTCGCGGCGCAACTCGATAGCGGCGTAGACGAGAAAGCGTGTGTCCGGTATCTGATTTATGTCGAAACAAATGATATGGGGCTGCGCCGTCCCGATGCCGCTGAACGTGCGACGCTGACCGTTCGGGCCATCGCCCAACATCTGGCAGCGGATATGCGCGCGTAGCGAGCGCAGGTCGGATCGCTCTCGACGACGATTTTGCGCTGCAGGCGTCATAGAATTGGCGCCTCATTGCTATTCTCCCAGCACCGGCGCGCGTCCGCCAGATCGAGCCGCACCGTCAGCAGTCGCACGCAGAAATAGAACGCCACCGCGCCCCACGCCACCGGCGCCGCGGGCAATGCAAACCCGATCGTCAGGATCATGTAGAGCGCGCACGACAGCGCCACGAGGATCGCGAGATAGCGGCCGGGCTGCATGATTTCCGGAATTTCGCGCACGAGAATGTCGCGCAGCACGCCGCCGCCGACGCCGCCGACGCAACCGACCAGCAGCACGCCGGGCAGCGGCAGGTTCGCGTGCCGCGCGAATTCGACGCTGACCACCGCAAAGGCCGGCGTGCCCACGGCGTCGACCAGTTCGATCAGCGTCTCGAGCTTGCGCGCGTTATGGAGACGGCGCGCCAGAGCGATGGCGAAGATTGTCGTCGCCGCGATCAACGGCAGGTAGAGCTGGTTGGTGAGCACCGGCGGAATCGTCTGCAGCAGCACGCCGTCGCGGATCAGCCCGCCGCCGGTGGCCGCGACGAGCGCGGTCATGAAGACGCCGACCACGTCGAACCGCTTGCGCAGCCCCACCAGCGCGCCCGAAAGCGCCCAGGCGACGATGGCGACGTGATCGAGCAGCGGCGGCGCCTGGAATTCGGCGGGCATGGGGACTCCGGGTTGGCGCATGAGTTTTCGCGCGCCGACGCCGCAAGGGCAATCGGGCCGTTGCTCTCCCTCCTCGCTCGCGGGGAGGGTGGCGCGGCAAAGCCGCGTCGGGTGGGGCTCGCTGGGCGCGGACGCGGCGCGGTCCCCACCCCTCGCTTCGCTCGGACCCTCCCCGCAAGCGGGGAGGGAGGACGCCCGGAGCATGGCGAGCGGACTCGCGCCATCCTCGCCTGCCCGCTACATACGCCCGGTGACCCGCTTCTATCTCGACCATAACGCCACATCGCCGCTCCGGAGCGCAGCGCGCGCGAAAATGCTGGATGCGCTGCGGGCGTCCGGCAATCCGTCCTCGATCCACGCCGAGGGGCGGGCGGCGCGCGCGCTGGTCGAGGCGGCGCGCGAAAAAGTCGCGGCGCTGGTCGGGGGCAGGGCGCGCAACGTGATCTTCACGTCCGGCGCGACCGAGGCGCTGAACCTCGCGCTCTCCGCGCATTGGCGCGGGCCGCAGGGCGCGCCTGCAAAACTCCTGCTTGCGGCGACGGAGCATGTCGCCGCGCTCGAAGGCCACGGCTTCGGCAGCGAGGCCGAAATACTTCCGGTCGACGCCAGCGGCATTCTCCATCTCGGCGCGCTCGACGTGGCGCTCGCCAGCGCCGGCGGCCCGGTCCTCGTCTGCGTGCAGGCCGCCAACAACGAGACCGGCGTGCTGCAGCCCCTGGCCGCCACGGCGGAGCGCGTTCATGCGGCCGGCGGGCTTCTGGTCTGCGACGCCGTGCAGGCGGCCGGCCGCATTCCCTGCACGTTCGAGACGACCGGCGCCGACATGCTCGTCGTCTCCTCGCACAAGATCGGCGGACCGATGGGCGCGGGCGCGCTGGTCCTGCGCGATCCGTCCCTGCATTGCGACCGCCCGCTGATTCGCGGCGGCGGGCAGGAACGGGGATTTCGCGCCGGCACCGAGAATGTCGCGGCCATCGCCGGTTTTGGCGCGGCCGCCGAGGATGCGCTGGGCCATCAAGATGAGGAGGCCGCGCGCCTGTCCGCCCTGCGGGACCGGCTCGAGGCGGAACTGCTGCGCCTCGCCCCTGCCGCGACCATTTTCGGCGCCGCCGCCCGGCGCCTGCCCAATACCTCGGCCTTTTCCATTCCCGGCCTGTCGGCGGAAACGGCGCTGATGGCCTTCGATCTCGCGGGGTTGGCGCTGTCCTCGGGGTCGGCCTGTTCGTCGGGCAAGGTCAAGCGCTCACACGTGCTCGCCGCCATGGGCGTCGCGCCGGAGGTCGCCGGCGGCGCGCTGCGCATGAGCCTCGGCTGGACCTCGACGGCGGAAGATGTGGCCGCGTTTACGGTCGCCCTGGGCGACATATTGGCGCGGATAGGCCGGAAAACGGCGGTTTGAGCGGCAAAAAGGGGCGCTTCTGCTTGAACCGGGGGGCTCGGCGGTCCATTATAGGGACATCCGACCGGCGGCCCTTGAAACCGCGCAGGGGAGAGAATTATGGCGGCTGTTAAAGAGACCGTCGATCGCGTGAAAGCGATCGACGTGGATGCCTATAAGTACGGGTTCGTCACGGACATCGAATCCGACAAGGCGCCCAAGGGGCTGAACGAGGATATCGTTCGCTTCATCTCCGCGAAGAAGAACGAACCGGAATGGCTGACCGAATGGCGCCTCGACGCCTTTCGGCGCTGGCTGACCATGGAAGAGCCGACCTGGGCGCGCGTCGACTATCCAAAGATCGACTACCAGGACCTCTATTATTATTCCGCGCCCAAGAGCATGGAAGACGGCCCGAAATCGCTCGACGAGGTCGACCCGGAACTCCTGCGCACTTACGAGAAGCTCGGCATTCCCCTGCGCGAGCAGGAAATCCTCGCGGGCGTGCAGACCTCCAAGGTCGCCGTCGACGCGGTCTTCGATTCCGTTTCCGTCGCCACCACGTTTCGCGCGGAGCTCGCCAAGGCCGGCGTCATCTTCTGCCCGATCTCGGAGGCCGTGCATTCGCATCCCGAACTGGTGAAGAAGTACCTCGGCTCGGTCGTGCCGGTGACCGACAATTATTTCGCGACGCTGAATTCGGCGGTCTTCTCCGACGGCTCCTTCGTCTACATCCCGCCGGGCGTGCGCTGCCCGATGGAATTGTCGACCTACTTCCGCATCAACGAGCAGCAACACCGGCCAGTTCGAGCGCACGCTCATCATCGCGGACGCCGGCTCCTACGTCTCCTATCTCGAAGGCTGCACCGCGCCGCAGCGCGACGAGAACCAGCTTCACGCCGCCGTCGTCGAACTCGTCACGCACGAGGACGCCGAGATCAAATATTCGACGGTGCAGAACTGGTATCCCGGCGACGCCGAGGGCAAGGGCGGCATCTACAATTTCGTCACCAAGCGTGGCGACTGCCGTGGCGCGCGCTCGAAGATCTCGTGGACGCAGGTGGAGACCGGCTCGGCGATCACCTGGAAATATCCGTCCTGCATCCTGCGCGGCGACGAGTCGCGCGGCGAATTCTATTCGATCGCCATCTCCAACGGCCGCCAGCAGGTCGACAGCGGCACCAAGATGATCCACCTCGGCAAGAACACGACGAGCCGCATCATCTCCAAGGGCATATCGGCCGGCAGGTCGAACAACACCTATCGCGGCCAGGTGTCGGCGCATCGCAAGGCGACGGGCGCGCGCAACTTCACCAATTGCGACTCGCTGCTGATCGGCCACGACTGCGGCGCGCACACCGTGCCCTACATCGAGAGCAAGAACGCTTCCGCCGTCTTCGAGCACGAGGCGACGACCTCGAAGATTTCCGAGGACCAGCTCTTCTACTGCACGCAGCGCGGGCTGTCCGAGGAGGAGGCGACGGCGCTGATCGTCAACGGCTTCGTGCGCGACGTGCTGCAGCAATTGCCGATGGAATTCGCCGTCGAGGCGCAAAAGCTGATCGCCATCTCGCTCGAGGGGAGCGTGGGGTGAAGATGCAACGTCGTCATCCCGGACGGCCGCAGGCCGATCCGGGATCCAGCGACAATGATTGCAACTGCATCCCGGCTCTTCGCTTCGCTTCGGCCGGGATGACAGAGCGGCGCTGAAACAAGAATTGGCCCTATCCTTCGAGGCGCGCGCCTCAGGATGAGGCTTCTGAGAACCGAAACGGATTTGGAAATGCTCGAAGTCAAAAATCTCCATGTGTCGGTCGGCGGTCGCAAGATCCTCGACGGTCTCAACCTCACCGTGAAGGACGGCGAGGTCGCCGCCATCATGGGTCCCAACGGCACCGGCAAGTCGACGCTCTCCTACGTCGTCGCCGGCCGCGAGGATTACGAGGTCGAGGAGGGCGAGGTCCTGCTCGACGGCGTCAACCTGCTCGACATGGACGCGACGGCGCGCGCCAATGCCGGCGTGTTCCTCGCCTTCCAGTATCCGCTGGAAATTCCGGGCGTCGCGACCATGACGTTTCTGAAGGCCGCGCTGAACGCGCAGTCGCGCGCCAAGGGGCTCGGCGAATTGCAGACGCCGGAGTTCATGCGCCGCGTTCGCGAAGCCGCGCAAAAACTCGGCGTTGCGCAGGACATGCTCAAGCGCCCGCTCAACGTCGGCTTTTCCGGCGGCGAGAAGAAGCGCATGGAAATCCTGCAGATGGCGCTGCTGCAGCCGAAGATCGGCATTCTCGACGAAACCGATTCCGGCCTCGACATCGACGCGCTGCGCATCGTCGCCGACGGCGTCAACGCCTTGCGCGCCAAGGACCGCTCGTTCCTCGTCATCACGCACTACCAGCGCCTGCTCGACTACATCAAGCCGGACACCGTGCATGTGATGGCGCGCGGCAAGATCGTCCGCACCGGCGGCCCCGAGCTCGCGCTCGAACTCGAAAAATCCGGCTATGCGGCTTTCACGGGCGAGGCGGCATGAACAGGCCCGTGCTCAAGCGGCAGCGCACCGAGGTCGAGGCGGCGCTGATCGAACGCTTCGACCAGGGCGACCGGCGCCTCGTCGGCGCGACCGATCTGCGCGCGGACGCCATGCGCCGCTTCGCCGAGGCGGGCCTGCCGAACCGTCGCGTCGAATCCTGGCACTACACGGACCTGCGCAGCGCCATGCGCACGGCCGCGCTCGTGCGCGCGCCGGAAACGGCGACCCTGCCGCTGGCGCGCGAATGCCTGAAGAAGCCGCTGGCGCAGACCGAGGCCCATCGCTTCGTCATCTTCAACGGCGTCTACAACGAGGAATTGTCGTCGGACGGCGCGCCCCCCGCCGGCGTGACGGTGGCGACGCTCGCCGCGGCGCTCGCCAGCGGCGATGCGGAAGTTCTCGAAGCGCTCAAGGCGGAGACGCCGGGCGCCGACGACGCGATCGTCGCGTTGAACACCGCCCTCATGCAGGACGGCGTCGTCATCCGCGTCGCGCCGGGCGCGAAGGTCGAACGTCCGCTCGCGATCCTCAACCTCACCTCGGGCGGCTTCGCGCAGGCGACGTTCCTGCGCTCCATCCTCATCGTCGGCGCCGGCGCTTCCGTCATGCTGGACGAAACGACGGCCGTCTGCGCGCCGGACGCGACGCAGGCCAACGAAGGCCTGACCATCCTCGTCGGCGACGGCGCGCGCGTCGACTATGCCGCGCAACTGGCCGAACAGGGCGCAGACGCCGTCGCCCTGCACAGCCTGTTCGTCACCATGGGCGCGAACGCGACGTTCAACGCCTTCTGTCTCACGCCGACGGCCGGCCTCGTGCGGCGCCAGATTTTCGCGCGCCTCAACGGCGAGCATTCGACCATTTCGCTCGCGGGCCTCTCGCTGCTGCGCGGCAAGCAGCACGCCGACACGACGCTGGTCGTCGACCACGCCGTGCCCAATTGCGTCAGCCGCGAATTGTTCCGCCACATCCTCGACCATGAATCGACCGGCGTCTTCCAGGGCAAGGTGGTGGTGCGCCAGCACGCGCAGAAGACCGACGGCGCGATGAAGAGCCAGGCGCTGGTGCTCGGCGACGACGCCAGCATGAACAACAAGCCCGAACTCGAAATCTTCGCCGACGATGTCGTCTGCGGGCATGGCGCGACGGTCGGGCAGCTCGACCGCAACCAGATCTTCTATCTCCAGGCGCGCGGTCTTTCGCGCGGCGAGGCGGAATCGCTGCTGCTCGAAGCCTTCGCCAACGAGGCGCTCGACATGGTGGCCGACGAAGCCGTGCGCGCGCGCTATGCGGTGCAGACGGCGGACTGGCTCGCTCACAGGAGCGGCAGATGAACGCCCGCTCGCCCATCGCCGCGCCCTACGACGTCGAAAGACTGCGCGCCGATTTTCCGATCCTGAACGAGAAGCCCTACGGCAAGAAGCTCGTCTATCTCGACAACGCCGCCTCCGCGCAGAAGCCGCGTCAGGTGATCGAGCGCATGACGCAGGTCTACGAGCACGAATACGCCAACGTGCATCGCGGCCTGCATTATCTGGCGAACGCCGCGACCGACGCCTTCGAGGGCGCGCGCGCCAGCGTGCGGCGTTTCCTCAATGCGGAATCGGTCGACGAGATCGTCTTCACGCGCTCGGCGACCGAGGCGATCAACCTCGTCGCCTCGTCGTTCGGGCTCGCCCATATCGGCGCGGGCGACGAAATCCTGCTCTCGATCATGGAGCATCATTCCAACATCGTGCCCTGGCACTTCCATCGGGAACGCAAGGGCGCGGTCCTGAACTGGATCGAGATCGACGACGACGGCCATATCGATCTCGAAGCCTTCGAGCGGCAGATAACGCGCAAGACCAGGATCGTCGCCGTCACGCATATGTCGAACGTGCTCGGCGCGCCGACGCCGATCGCCGAGATCGTGAAGATCGCGCACGCTCACGGCGTGCCGGTGCTGGTCGACGGCTCGCAGGGCGCGGTGCATCTCGACGTCGACGTGCGCGCGCTGGATGCGGATTTCTACATCTTCACCGGCCACAAGGTGTACGGCCCGACCGGCATCGGCGTGCTCTACGGCAAGAAGAAATGGCTCGAGAGCCTGCCGCCCTTCAACGGCGGCGGCGAGATGATCGAGGTCGTGACGCGCGACCGCGTCACCTACAATTCCCCGCCGCACCGCTTCGAGGCCGGCACGCCGCCGATCGTGCAGGCGGTCGGGCTCGGCGCCGCGCTCGACTACATGGACAATGTCGGCCGCGCCGCCATCCGCGCGCACGAGGCGGATCTCGACCGCCTACGCCATGGAGCGCCTGTCGCGCATCAACTCGCTGCGCATCATCGGCGCGGCGAAGGACAAGGGCCCGATCGTCTCCTTCGAGATGAAGGGCGCGCATGCCCATGACGTCGCGACCGTGATCGACCGCGCCGGCGTCGCCGTGCGCGCGGGCACGCATTGCGCCATGCCGCTGCTCGAACGTTTCGGCGCGACCTCCACATGCCGCGCGTCTTTCGCCCTCTACAACACGCGTGAAGAGATCGACGCTCTGGCCGAGGCCCTGATCCGGGCCGAGTCCCTGTTTTCCTGAAGGCTGAGAAGCATGGCCGAAATCGAAGAAGACCACATCGCGCCCAACAAGCCGGCGATCCAGTTGCCGAACGAGATTTCGGCGGAGGAATACGACCGCCTGACCGACGACATCGTCAATGCGCTGAAATCGGTCTACGACCCGGAAATTCCCGCCGACATCTACGAACTCGGCCTCATCTACCGCGTCGAGGTCGACGAGAGCCGTTTCGTCAACATCGACATGACGCTGACCGCGCCGGGCTGCCCGGTCGCCGGCGAAATGCCGCAATGGGTGGAGAATGCGGTCGCCGCCGTACCCGGCGTCGCCGGCGTGAAGGTGGAGATGGTGTTCGATCCGCCGTGGGACATGAGCCGCATGTCGGAAATGGCGCGCGTCGCGCTGGACATGTGGTGATGCCCCCGCTGCGCGGCGTTCTGGAAACCTCGCTCTACGTCGAGGATCTTTCGCGCGCAGCGGCTTTCTGGGAGGGGACGATCGGGCTGAGCCTGCTGGTTCCGGCCGATATCCAGGTTTCGCGCCTACGACGTCGGCCGCAATTCGGTGCTCCTGCTGTTCTGCCGTGGAGCGACGCTGGAGACGGTGCACATGCCGGGCGGCACGATCCCGCCGCACGACGGGGCAGGGCGCCTGCATGTCGCCTTTGCGGTCGACGCCGACGAACTCGCGGACTGGGAAAGCCGGCTTGCGGCGGCCGGCGTCGAGATCGAGGGCCGGGCCGACTGGCCGCGCGGTGGCAAGAGCGTGTATTTCCGCGATCCCGACGGCCATCTCGTGGAATTCGCGACGCCGGGCCTGTGGCCGAACTATTGAGCATGGCTCGACGCTGGCCGGCGGCGCGCCTATATGAGTAAGAGCTTCGATCGCAGGGCCTTGACCCCTGAAGGAGGAGAGGAATGGGCGCCCGCCTGAAGATGAACGTGATCTCGCTGACCGACGCCGCGGCCTCGCGCGTCAAGGACATCATGGCCAATGCCGAGAAGCCGCTCTTCGGCCTGCGCGTCGGCGTGAAGAACGGCGGCTGCGCCGGCATGTCCTACACGATGGAAATGGCGGAAAAGGCCTCGCCCGGCGACGAGGTGGTCGAGGACAAGGGCGTGCGCGTGCTGGTCGATCCCAAGGCCGTGCTGTTCCTGCTCGGCACGCAGATGGATTTCCAGACGAGCAAGCTGTCTTCGGGCTTCGTCTTCAACAATCCCAACCAGACCTCGGCCTGCGGTTGCGGCGAGAGCGTGGCGATCACGCCGGCCGCGCCGGAAGAGGCGGAAGCGCGGGCTTGAGGGCGCTGTCATTCCCGACGGCTGCGCCGCAGCCGATCGGGAATCCAGGGCCAATGATCGACGTTTCATTGTCAGGCTTTGGATTCCCGCTTTCGCGGGAATGACATTCGTGGCTTGATCCGGCGATGGACGCCGAATCCGTCGAGGACTTCTTCTCGCCCTTCGCCCGCGTGCGCGCAAAGCGCATGTTTTCCGGCCACGGCGTCTATGTCGACGACGCCTGTTTCGCGCTGTGCGTGATCGGCGCCATCTGGATCAAGACGGACAACGACGACGAGCGCGAAAGACTCAAGGCGGCGGGTTCCGAACCGTTCAACTACACGCGGCCGGACGGGCGCCACGTCGTCATGGGCGCGTTCTGGAAGCTGCCGGACGCAGCGCTGGACGACGAGGACGAGTTGAAGCGCTGGTGTGGGCCGGCGTTGGCGGCAGCGCGCCGAACGGCGGCGGAGAAGGCGCTGGCGAAGGCGCGGAAGGCGGCGAAGGCCGGCAGGGCGAAGTCTACGAAAACGACGCCCGTGCGGCGGGCAAGGGCGCGATAGAATCCCGTTGCACGTCATGGTCGGGACAAGCCAGGCCATGACGATCGCGAGATATCGCGCCGTCTTCGGTAAGCATCAGAAAATATAGACACTTCTCGCGAGCGTCCTGCGGCCCCATATTCGCCTCCCACGCCGAAATCGGATAGACTGCGCGGCATGATTCCCGGGCTCTTCCGCGCCCCTCCCGAAAGCCGCAAGACTTGGCCGACAACGACGACAAGAAGGACGAAGGCGCCCAGCCGCCGTCCGACATAAGACCCGTTTCCATCGTCGACGAGATGAAGCGCTCGTATCTCGATTACGCCATGAGCGTGATCGTGAGCCGCGCGCTTCCCGACGCGCGCGACGGTCTCAAGCCCGTGCATCGCCGCATCATGTTCTCGATGCACGAGAACGGCCACACGCCGGACAAGTCATACGTGAAGTCGGCGCGCATCGTCGGCGACGTCATGGGTAAGTATCACCCGCACGGCGACGCCGCGATCTACGACGCGCTCGTGCGCATGGCGCAGCCCTTCTCCATGCGCCTGCCGCTGATCGACGGGCAGGGCAATTTCGGCTCGGTCGACGGCGATCCGCCGGCGGCGATGCGCTACACGGAATCGCGCCTGGCGCGGCCGGCGCTGGCGCTGCTCGAGGACATCGACGAAGGCACGGTCGACTTCCAGCCGAACTACGACGGCAAGGAGCATGAGCCGGCCGTCCTGCCCGCGCGCTTCCCGAACCTGCTGGTCAACGGCGCGGGCGGCATCGCGGTCGGCATGGCCACCAACATTCCGCCGCACAATCTCGGCGAGGTCATCGACGCCACCGTCGCGCTGATCGACAGGCCCGACATGTCCATCGCCGATCTCATCGAGATCGTGCCGGGGCCGGACTTCCCGACAGGCGGCTCGATCGTCGGGCGCACCGGCATCAACTCGGCCTATGCGACCGGGCGCGGCTCCGTGCTGATGCGCGCCAAGGTCGACGTCGAGGAGATGCGCAACAACCGCTCCGCGCTGATCGTCACCGAAATTCCGTACCAGGTGAACAAGTCGACGCTGGTCGAGCGCATCGCCGAACTGGTGCGCGAAAAGAAGATCGAGGGCATTTCCGACCTGCGCGACGAATCCGACCGCGACGGCATGCGCATCGTCATCGAGCTGAAGCGCGAGGCCTTCCCCGACGTCGTGCTGAATCAGCTCTATCGCTTCACCTCGCTGCAATCCTCCTTCGGCGTGAACATGATCGCGCTGAACGGCGGCAAGCCGGAAATGCTGACGCTGAGGGACGTGCTGCGCGCCTTCGTCGACTTCCGCGAGGAGGTCGTCACCCGGCGCACCAAGCACCGCCTCAACAAGGCGCGCGACAATGCGCATGTGCAGGTCGGTCTCGCCATCGCGGTGGCCAATATCGACGAGGTCATCCGCCTGATCCGCACCTCGCCGGACGCAGCCGCCGCGCGAGAATCGCTGATGGGCCGCGCCTGGCCGGCCAAGGACATGGCGCCCCTGGTCGCGCTGATCGCCGATCCCCGCCACGCGCTGGACGCCGACGGCAATATCCGCCTGTCGGAAGCGCAGGCGCGCGCCATCCTCGATCTGCGCCTGCAGCGCCTGACCGCGCTCGGCCGCGAGGAGATTTCGGAAGCCCTCAACAAGCTCGCCGCCGAGATCGCGGAATATCTCGACATCCTGCGCTCGCGCGAAAAACTGTTCGGCATCGTCAAGGACGAACTGAACGCGGTGAAGACCGCCTACGCCACGCCGCGCCGCACGATCATTCTCGACGCCGCCGGCGACATGGAGGACGAGGACCTCATCCAGCGCGAAGACATGGTGGTCACCGTCTCGCACGCCGGCTACATCAAGCGCGTGCCGCTCTCGACCTATCGGGCGCAGCGGCGCGGCGGCAAGGGCCGCTCGGGCATGCAGACGCGCGAGGAGGATTTCGTCGCGCGCCTGTTCGTCGCCTCCACGCACACGCCGGTTCTGTTCTTTTCCTCGCGCGGGCAGGTCTACAAGGAGAAGGTCTGGCGCCTGCCGCTGACCTCGCCGCAATCGCCCGGCAAGTTTTTGCGCAACATCCTGCCGCTGGAGGCCGACGAGCGCATCACCACCATCATGCCGCTGCCGGAGGACGAGGAGAGCTGGGCGACGCTCGACGTCTTCTTCGCCACGACCGGCGGCACGGTGAGGCGCAACAAGCTGTCCGACTTCACGCAGGTCAACCGCGCCGGCAAGATCGCGATGAAGCTGGACGACGGCGAAGCCATTGTCGATGTCGCCATCTGCACCGAGGACGACGACGTGCTGCTGACGACGGCGCAGGGCCAGTGCATCCGTTTCGCCGTGCCGGAAGTGCGCGTGTTCCTGGGGCGCAATTCCATGGGCGTGCGCGGCATCGCGCTGGACAAGGAGGATCGCGTCATCTCGCTGTCGATCCTCCGCCACTTCGAGGCCTCGGGCGACGAGCGCGCCGCCTATCTCAAGATGAGCCGCGCGGTGAACGGCGAGGCCAATGGCGAGGGCGATGTCGATGCGGGCGAGGAGGGCGGCGCCGGCGTCAATGGCGGCGTCAACGGCGAACTGTCGCAGGACCGCTACGTCGTGATGTCCGAGGCCGAGCAGTACATTCTCACCATCTCGCAGAACGGCTACGGCAAGCGCTCGTCGTCGTTCGAGTACCGCATCACCGGGCGCGGCGGCAAAGGCATCGTCGCCATGGCGGTCAACGAGCGCAACGGGCCGCTGGTGGCGTCCTTCCCCGTCGAGGATTCCGACCAGATCATGCTGGTCACCGATGGCGGCCAGCTCATCCGCTGCCCGGTCGAGGGCATCCGCATCATCGGCCGCGGCGCGCAGGGCGTGATCGTGTTCAATACGGCCGAGGACGAGAAGGTCGTCTCCGTCGAGCGCGTGGCGGGCGAGGAGGAAGAGAGCGAGGGCGAGAACGGGGAAGGGTGACTTGTCAGGGACTGACTTGCCTTTCCCTGCCGCCCGAGCCTAGATCGCCGCAGCCCGCACACGGACGGACCCATGCGCATCGCCATCTACACCGGTTCCTTCGACCCGCTCACCAACGGCCATGTCGACGTCATCCGCCAGGCGGCGGTCGTCTGCGATCGGCTGGTGATCGGCATCGGCGTCCATCCCGGCAAGACGCCGGTGTTCACGGTCGAGGAGCGCGCGGAGCTGATCCGCGCCGCCTGCGCCGACGATCTGAAGGCGCAGGGCTGCGAACTGAAGGTCGTCACCTTCTCCGGTCTCGCCGTGAACGCAGCGCGTGAAAACGGCGCGAAAATCGTGGTGCGCGGCCTGCGCGACGGCACGGATCTCGACTATGAGATGCAGATGGCCGGCATGAACGGCGTGATGGCGCCGGAAGTCAGGACCGTCTATTTCGGCGCCTCCCCGGAGGTCCGCCACATCACCGCCACGCTTGTCCGCCAGATCGCGGCCATGGGCGGCGACATCAGGCCGTTCACGCCGGCGGTCGCCGCGACCGCGCTTGCGCAGCGCATGGCCGAGCGCGCGAAAGCGAAATAAACGGCTGCATTCCTGAAGTACGACGCGAAAGGATTTTCATGCGCATCGACCGCCGCAAGCTCATCGCCGCCGCTCCCGGCCTCGCTCTCGCCGCAACGCCGCTCGGCGCGCTGGCCGCCGGCGACCCCGCCCATGTGGTCAATCTCCATACCAAGGACGGCAAGGTCGTCATTCAACTGCGGCCTGATCTCGCGCCCAAGCATGTCGCGCAGATCGAGGCGCTGGTGAAGCGCAAGTTCTATGACGGCATCGTCTTCCATCGCGTGATCGACGGCTTCATGGCGCAGACGGGCGATCCGACCGGCACGGGCACGGGCAAGTCCGACCTGCCGAACATTCCCGCCGAATTCTCCAAGGCGCATTTCGGACGTGGCGTGGTCGGCATGGCGCGCTCGCAGATGCCGGATTCCGCCAATTCGCAATTCTTCATCTGCTTCGGCGAGGCCGGCTTCCTCGATGGCCAGTATACGGTCGTCGGCGAGGTGATCTCGGGCATGGAGAACGTCGACAAGATCAAGAAGGGCTCGAAGTCCGACAACGGCTCGGTGAGCGCGCCCGACAAGATCGTGAAGATGCGCATGGCGTCCGACGACAAGTAAGGCCCGCAGGTTTACGCAACAATCGGCGCGTTCTATAGCGGGCGCGCAAGACATTCAGGAGGTCCCATGGCGGACGAAGGCAATACGCTCACGCTCGAGACGACCAAGGGTCCGGTCGTCATCAAGATGCGGCCCGATCTCGCGCCGGGCCACGTCGCCCACATCAAGAAGCTCGTGAACGAGGGCTTCTACGACGGCATCGTGTTCCATCGCGTGATCGAGGGCTTCATGGCGCAGACCGGCTGCCCGCACGGCACCGGCACCGGCGGCTCGAAATACCCGAACCTCAAGCAGGAATTCAACGCGGCCCCGCATGTGCGCGGGACCTGCTCGATGGCGCGCGCGCAGAACCCGGATTCGGCGAATTCGCAGTTCTTCATCTGCTTCGACGACGCGCGCTTCCTCGACAAGCAGTACACCGTGTGGGGCGAAGTGACGTCCGGCATGGAGAACGTCGACAAGATCAAGCGCGGCGAACCCGTGCGCGATCCCGACAAGATCATCTCCGCGAAGATGAGCTGACAAATCCGGTTCGTCCTTCGAGACGGCGATACATGCAAGTCGGGCTTGCCCGACTTGCATACGAATGCCGATCTCCGGCGGGCCCGAGATCGGCGGATCGCTTCTCAGGACGAGGGCGCGTATTCTGGCCCCTCACGCTGAGGAGGCCCGAAGGGCCGTCTCGAAGCGCGAGGGGCTTTCATGCGCGTAGACCTCTTCGACTTCGATCTTCCGCAGGAGCGCATCGCGCTCCGGCCCGCCGAGCCGCGTGATTCCGCGCGGATGCTGGTCGTGCGTCAGGATGCGCTCGAAGACCGCATCGTGCGCGATCTCCCCGATTTCCTGCGCGCAAACGACGTGCTCGTCGTCAACGACACACGCGTCATTCCGGCGCGCCTTCTCGGCATTCGCGCGCGCGGCGAGAATATCGCGCGCATCGAGGCGACGCTCATCAAGCGCGAGGGGTCGAACCTCTGGCGCGCGCTCGCCAAGCCGGCCAAGCGCCTCGCGCCCGGCGACCGCATCCGCTTCGGCGAAGCGTCAGAGAGCATGGCCTGCCTGCTCGCCGCCCTCGACGCCGACGTGGTGGAGCGCGACGAGGGCGAGGTCCTTCTCTCCTTCCATCTCGACGGCGCAGCGCTGGACGAGGGGATCGAGCGTCTCGGCCATATGCCGCTGCCGCCCTATATCGCCGCGCGTCGCGCCGACGACGACCGGGACGCGCGCGACTACCAGACGATTTTCGCGCAGCGATCGGGCGCGGTCGCCGCGCCCACGGCGGGCCTGCATTTCACGCCGGATCTTCTCGCCGCCATCGAAGGCAAGGGCGTCGCCATCCATCGCGTCACGCTGCATGTCGGCGCGGGCACGTTCCTGCCGGTGAAGGTGGAGGACACCGACGCCCATGTCATGCATTCCGAATGGGGCGGCGTCAGCGCGGAAACCGCCGCCGCCCTGAACGCGGCGCGTGAGAAAGGCGGGCGGATCGTCGCCGTCGGCACGACGGCGCTGCGCATTCTCGAAAGCGCGACGACGGAGGAGGGCGTCGTGCAGCCCTTTTCCGGCGAGACCGCGATCTTCATCACGCCGGGCTACCGCTTTCGCGCCGTCGACGTCCTGATGACGAATTTTCACCTGCCGCGCTCGACGCTCTTCATGCTGGTCGGCGCGTTCGCAGGGCTCGACCGGATGAAGGCGGCTTATGCCCATGCGATTGAGCAGGGATACCGCTTCTACAGCTACGGCGACGCCTGCCTGCTGATGCGCGAGGGTTGACGCGCGGCCTTTCCCGCATTGTCATGCCCGCGAAGGCGGGCATCCAGTGGTCACGTCAACAGTTTTCGACGTTGCCCTGGATCCCCGCTTGCGCGGGGATGACAGTTTCGGGAGGAAGCCATGAGCCGCATCGAAACGCTCGAACAATTGCGCGCCGTGCTCGGCGACCCGCGCGAGGCGACGAAAGCGAAGGTGCTTTCGCATCTCGACGAACAATCGGCCGATTTCATCCGCGCTTCCGCCTTCGCGATCCTGTCGACGGTCAGCAAGGACGGCGTGGTCGAGGCCTCGCCCAAGGGCGACGAGCCCGGTTTCGTGCGCATCGAGAACGAGACGACGCTGCTCATGCCAGAGCGCCCCGGCAACAATCTCGCCTTTCGGCCTGTCGAACATTCTCGAGACCGGGCGCATCGGCCTGATCTTTCTCAAACCGCGCACGGGCGAGACGTTGCGCGTCACCGGTCGCGCGGAAATCTTCGACGACGCCGACCTGCGTGAAAAACTCGGGACGCCGGAGCGTCCGGCGCTGCTGGCGATCCGCATCCATGTCGAGCGCTGCTACTTCCATTGCGCGCGCGCCATGCTGCGCGCGAAATTGTGGGACCCGGAAAGCTGGCCGCCGGCGCAGCGCATTCTCTTCGGCAAGATCATCGCCCCGCGCGTCGGCGGCGACGAGGCGATGGCGGCCGCGATCGACGAGCGCGTGCAGACCGGCTATTCGACGAATTTGTGGAAGAAGTAGGGGACCGTATTCTCACCCCTCCCGCATTGGCGCGCGCGAAAGATCGTTGAGCGCGGCGATCGCCTTCTTCAGGAGCTTCATGAATTGCGCGGCTTCCTTCTCGCCGAGGCCGCTGAGCAGGATGCGCTGCGTCTCGGCTACCGCGGGCGCGATTTTCTTCAGGATCGCGGCGCCCGTGTCGGTGATGCGCAATTCGCGCGCGCGCCTGTCCTTGCGGCTGATTTCGCGCGCGACGAGGCCCTTCTCCACCAGCCTGTCGACCACGCCGCCGATCGTGGTGCGGTCGTAGGCGATGAGGCCGGCGAGCGTCGCCTGGTCGAGCCCCGGCGCATCCGCGATGCGCGCCAGCGCCGCATATTGCACGGGCGTCAGGTCGCAACCCGCGGCCTCCACCTCCGCATAGAAGATCGCCACCGCGATCTGCTGAAAGCGTCGCGCCAGATGTCCGGGAGTCTCGGTTGCGTCCATCGTTGAAAATCCCGATGTGGCCATTATTGACAAGCATACCAATCATCAGTACACTTATCAATAGGCCGCTTCCGCGACGTTTCGTCCTGCGGCGCCAGACAACAATCTTCAGGGAGTTCAACCATGCAATTTCACGTTGATGGCTATCGCTATGGCGATCCCGAGCTTACGCCCGCCGCCGCCCGCACGGCGCCCACCGACAAGCCGCCGGCCGAAGTCGACGTGCTGATCGTCGGCTGCGGGCCGGCCGGACTCACGCTCGCCGCGCAGCTCGCCGCTTTCCCCGACATCACGACCTGCATCGTCGAGCAGAAGGACGGCCCGCTGCAGCTCGGCCAGGCCGACGGCGTCGCCTGCCGTTCGATGGAAATGTTCGAGGGCTTCGGCTTTCGCGAGCGCCTGCAGAAACAGGCCTATTGGGTGAACGAGACGACCTTCTGGAAGCCCGACAATTCCAGGCGCGAGAACATCGTGCGCTCCGGCCGCATTCAGGACGTCGAGGACGGCCTGTCAGATTTTCCGCATGTCATCATGAACCAGGCGCGCGTGCACGATTTCTATCTCGAATGCATGCGCAAGTCGGCGCATCGCCTCGAGCCGCTCTATTCGCGCCGCTTCGCCGGCCTGAAGGTGGGAAGCGACGGCGACCATCCCGTCACCGTCACGCTCGAACGCATCGACGAGGCGCACAAGGGCCAGACCGAAACCGTGCGCGCGAAATATGTGGTCGGCTGCGACGGCGCGCGTTCGGGCGTGCGGCAGGCGCTGGGCCGTGAGCTCAAGGGCGATTTCGCCAATCAGGCGTGGGGCGTGATGGACATTCTGGCCGTCACGACCTTCCCCGACATTCGCCTCAAGTCGCTCATCCAGTCGGCGACCGAGGGCGCGATCGTGCTGATCCCGCGCGAGGGCGGTTATCTCGTGCGCGTCTATGTCGAACTCGACAAGGTCGCCAAGGACAAGCGCGTGCCAAACAAGGAAGTCACCATCGACTACCTGATCGCCGCCGCGCAAAGAATCTTCCATCCCTGGACGCTCGACGTGAAGGAAGTGGCGTGGTGGTCGGTCTACGAGGTCGGCCAGCGCCTCTGCGACAAGTTCGACGACGTCATGGACGGGCAGACGAAGGCGCCGCGCGTCTTCATCGCCGGCGACGCCTGCCATACGCACAGCGCCAAGGCGGGGCAGGGCATGAACGTGTCGATGCAGGACACGTTCAACCTCGGCTGGAAACTGGCGGCCGTGCTGCGCGGGCAATGCGATCCGGACTTCCTGCACACCTATTCGGCCGAGCGCCAGACGATCGCCAAGAACCTGATCGATTTCGACCGCGAATGGACGCAGATGCTGTCGAAGCCGCTGAAGTCGCCGGAAAAGCCCGATGGCGTCGAGCCCGCGCAAATTCAGGAATATTTCATGCAGCACGGCCGCTACACGGCCGGCGTCGCCACCGTCTACAAGCCGTCGCTGCTGACGGGCAAGAGCACGCATCAGCATCTCGCCAAGGGCTTCGAGATCGGCGCGCGCTTTCATTCCGGCCCCGTCATCCGGCTCGGCGACGGCAAGCCGCAACGTCTCGGCGACGTGCTGCTCGCCGACGGCCGCTGGCGCCTCCTCGCCTTCTGCGGCCGCGAGGACCCGATGGCGGCGAATGCGCCGATCCGCAAATTGTGCGACTGGCTCAGCGAATGATCCCGCTTCGCCGGTGAAGCGCTATACGCGCGCGGGCGCCGACATCAATTCCGTCATCGATTTTCGCGCGATCTTCCAGCAGGCCCACCGCGACCTGCGGGTGCAGGACATGCCGTCCTTCCTGCTGCCCGCGAAGGGCAGGCTCGGCCTGCGCGACTATGAAAAGATGTTCTGCGCCGATCTGAAGAACGGGCCTGATATCTTCAACCTGCGTGGGCTCGATCGAGATCGCGGCGCGCTGGTGATCGTGCGTCCCGACCAATACGTGGCGCACGTGCTGCCGTTCGATGCGCACAAGGAACTGGCGGCCTATTTCGATGCGTTCATGCGGTCGCGAGACTGACGGCGCTTGCTAGAGCGCGTCACGCTTTCACGGAAGCGCGTGACCCACTCTATCTTGTTGTTTTCGTCGCATATCCTCGTCGCAAAAGTCTGCAACTTTTGCGGGATATGCTCTAAGGGCTGGCGAACGCGTCGAATGTTTGCCAGCCCTGCGGCAGCTCGATCCGCACGCCGGTCTCGCGCCCGCGTCGTCGCAGAAAATCCATCGACCGCGGGAAATCGTCGACAAGCTGCGGCAGCGGCTGCAGCGGCTGGTCGAGGGGCCGGGCGAAATTGTCCCAGTGGATGGCGACGACCCGCCGCGCGCCGGTCGCCGTCGCCGTCTCCCGCCAATAGTCGGACATGTAGCCGTCTGTCGTCTTGCCGAGCGCGCCGACGCCGAGATATGCCGTGTCGACCTTGTGGCCGTCCAGCGCGCCGGGCTCGAATCCGGCGCTGCCGTTGACCAGCAGCGCCCGCCCGTCGTGCTCGATCAGGACGGCGTAGGCCGCGCCGAGCTTCCACGCATTGGCGCGCGCCGGCGGCTCGAGCGGCGCATCGATCGTCCCCGTCGGATAACCGTTCGGCACATGGCGCGAGGCGAGCAGACTTATCCGGAACTTGCCGAACGAAAGGGTCTCGCCGAGCGCGGGCGTCCTGATCCTGTCTTCGGGAACGCCGCCGCCGCGCGCGACATTCGCGGTCGATTGCGATCCGACGACGACAGCGCCCGTGTGGTTTGCGACCACAGCCGTATCCAGCGCGTGGTCGTAGTGCGAATGACAGACGATCAGCGCGGCGAGCTTCTTCACGCCGGCGCGCGCAAGCGACGCCTCGATGACCCGTTCGTTCGGCGCGATCTTGCCGGCGAACAATTCCACCGGGCTCGGTCGCGAAAAGAACCCGTCGGTCATGATCTGCGTTTCGCCGTCGTCGAACAGCAGGGTCGAAACGCCGAGATAGGTTACGCGCACGTTCGTCCTGGCGGGACCGGGAGCGCGCGTCGCATAGGACGCCGCGTCCGGATGATGCGTCAGCCCCCAGTAGACCCAGGCGCCGGCCGCGGCGAGCGCGAGTACGACAAGACCGAGCGCCCGGACGATCCACCGCGCCATGACCGATCCTCCATCAAGGGCGCGTGGGAGGCCTTGCCTCAGTCCTTCTTGTCGCCCGCCTTCGGCAGCGCCAGCGCCTCGAAATCGGAGCCGCCGAGCAGGCCGACGCCGTTGTAGAGCCCGAGCTTCTCGCGCGTGTCGGCGATGTCCATGTTGCGCATGGTGAGCTGGCCGATGCGGTCGGCGGGCGTGAACGAGCCCGCGCCGCTTTCCATCGTCAGCCTTTCAGGGTGATAGGTGAGGTTCGGGCTCGACGTATCCATGATCGAATAGTCGTTGCCGCGCCTGAGTTCGATCGTCACTTCGCCCGTGATCGCACTCGCTACCCAGCGCTGCGCTGTTTCGCGCAACATGAGGGTTTGCGGGTCGAACCAGCGGCCCTGGTACAGCAGGCGGCCCAGGCGGCGGCCGTTGTTGCGGTACTGCTCGATCGTATCCTCGTTGTGGATGCCTGTGACCAGCCGCTCGTAGGCGATGAACAGCAGCGCCATGCCGGGCGCCTCGTAGATGCCGCGGCTCTTGGCCTCGATGATGCGGTTCTCGATCTGGTCGCACATGCCGAGCCCGTGACGGCCGCCGATGACATTGGCCTCGGTGAAGAGGTCGAGCGCGCTGTCGAAGGTCTTGCCGTTGAGCGCGACCGGCTGGCCCTGCTCGAAGCGCACCGTCACGGTTTCCCGCGCGACCTTCACCTCGTCCTTCCAGAAGGCGACGCCCATGATCGGATTGACGATGTTCACGCCGGCGTTGAGATATTCGAGGTCCTTGGCCTCGTGCGTCGCGCCGAGGATGTTCGAATCCGTCGAATAGGCCTTCTCGACGCTCGCCTTGTACTCGAAGCCGGCGGCGGCCATGTATTCGCTCATCTCCTTGCGGCCGCCGAGTTCGTCGATGAATTGCTGGTCGAGCCAGGGCTTGTAGATGCGCAGCGAAGGATTGGTCAGCAGGCCGTAGCGGTAGAAACGCTCGATGTCGTTGCCCTTGTAGGTCGACCCGTCGCCCCAGATGTTGACGCCGTCCTCCATCATCGCGCGCACCAGCGTCGTGCCGGTCACCGCGCGGCCGAGCGGCGTCGTGTTGAAATAGGTCGCGCCGGCGGTGGTGATGTGGAAGGCGCCGCACTGGATGGCGGCGATGCCTTCGGCCACGAGTTGCGGCCGGCAGTCGATGAGCCGCGCCGCCACCGCGCCATAGGCGAGCGCTTTACGCGGAATGTCGTCGTAGTCGCTCTCGTCGGGCTGGCCGAGATTGGCGGTATAGGCGTGCGGCAGGGCGCCTTTGGCGCGCATCCAGTGGACGGCCGCGCTGGTGTCCAGGCCGCCTGAAAAGGCGATGCCGACGTTCTCGCCGGCGGGCAGCCGCTGCAGAATCTTGCCGTCCACGTTCTGTCTCCTCGAACAAGCGCTGTGCATGTCATCCCCGCAGGTACGAAGTCGGCTGTTGCCGACTTCGACCAGAAGCGGGGATCCAGAGCCGGGTCGACGACGCAGCAATGCTGTCGTGGCTCCTGGATCCCGGCTCGATCGCTCCGCGATCGTCCGGGATGACACTCTTCAAAACCGTCGGTCGCCCGTATAATGCCTCGCGCCGCGCTAGGCTACCTCGTCGCCCGCCCCGGCTTGGTCCCGATCCAGATCACGTGCCGCGCTCCGCCGCGCTTGCCGTTGGCGCGGGCGCGAACCTCCTCGACGGCGAAACCGGCGCTCTTCAGCCGCTTCGTGAAGGCGGCGTCCGGCCCGGAGGACCAGACGGCCAGCAGGCCGCCCGGCCGCAGCGCCTCGCGCGCCGCCTGTAGTCCGGTCGCGGAATAGAGCCGGTCGTTGGAGGCCCGCGTCAGCCCGTCCGGCCCGTTGTCGACGTCCAGCAGAATGGCGTCCCACGCGCCGCGCGCCTCGTCGATGACGGCGCCCACGTCCGCCTCGCGGATTTTGACGCGGGAATCCTCGAGGCTGCCGGCGAAGACCTCCGCCATCGGCCCGCGCGCCCAGGCGACGACGGCCGGCACGAGTTCCGCGACGGCGACCTGCGCTCGAGGCCCGAGCCGCTCCAGCGCTGCGCGAAGCGTGAAGCCCATGCCGAGGCCGCCGATCAGGAAACGGGGGGCAGGGTTCTCGCGCAACCGCTCGCAGGCAAGCGTCGCCAGCGCCTGTTCTGAGCCCGAGAGGCGGGAGTTCATCAGCTCGATGTCGCCGAGCATGATCGAGAATTCGGCGCCGCGCCGCTTCAGGCGCAGCGTTCCCTCGCCTCCGGGGATTTCGGATGTGTCGATGTGGACCCAGGGGATCATGGGCGGTGCATAAGCGCCGCTTGCTTAGGGAGCAAGCCGAGTACGGGCGCCCCTACCTCCCCTTCATGGGGAGGTCGCATGGCGAAGCCATGCGGGTGGGGTCCGACGCCGCAGGCGTCGGCTCGGGTGTGACGGACTCCCACCCCACCCGGCTCGCTAATCGCTCGCCACCCTCCCCATAAAGGGGAGGGAGGGCGCTGACGATCAGCATTCCCTACGCCCTAGCCCCGCGCGCCACACCCCTCTATGAAGCCGCCATGACCGGCTTCTCCCTCAAGATCGGCGCTGTCGACGGCGCCGCCCGCACGGGCGTCATCACGACCGGGCGCGGCGAAATCCGCACACCCGCTTTCATGCCCGTGGGCACGGCGGCGACCGTCAAGGCCATGTATGCCGGACAGGTGCGGGAACTGGGCGCCGACATCGTGCTCGGCAACGTCTACCACCTGATGCTGCGGCCGGGCGCGGAGCGCGTCGCCGAACTCGGCGGCCTGCACAAATTCATGAACTGGCCGCATCCGATCCTCACCGATTCCGGCGGCTTCCAGGTCATGTCGCTCGCCAAGCTGCGCAAGCTCGACGAGAAGGGCGTGACCTTCCAGTCGCACATTGATGGCTCGAAGCATGTGCTGACGCCCGAGCGCTCCATGGAAATCCAGGCGCTGCTCGGCTCCGACATCCAGATGCAGTTCGACGAATGCATTCGCCTGCCGGCTTCGCGCGAGGATCAGGAGCGCGCCATGCGCCTGTCGCTGCGCTGGGCCGAGCGTTCGCGCAAGGCGTTTCAGGAACGCGAGGGCAGGGCGGTCTTCGGCATCGTGCAGGGCGGCGACGACAGGCCCTTGCGCGTCGAGAGCGCGAAGGCGCTCGCGGACATGGATTTCCACGGCCTCGCGGTCGGCGGGCTTGCGGTCGGCGAGCCGCAGGACGTCATGCTGGCGATGATCGAGACGGTCGAGCCGCATCTGCCGGCTTCAAAGCCGCGCTATCTCATGGGCGTCGGCACGCCCGACGACATCCTCCAGAGCGTCGCGCGCGGCATAGACATGTTCGATTGCGTCATGCCGACGCGCGCGGGGCGGCACGGGCTCGCCTATACGCGCTTCGGCCGCGTCAACCTCCGGAACGCCAGGCACGCCGCCGATCCGCGCCCGCTCGATCCGGAATCGACTTGCCCTGCTGCGCGAGACTATTCGCGCGCCTATCTGCATCATCTCGTGAAATCAGGCGAGATACTGGCGATGATGCTGCTGACCTGGAACAATCTCGCCTATTACCAGGACATGATGGCCGGCGCGCGCAAAGCGATCGCGGAGCGGCGCTACGCGGATTATGTCGCGCAGTGCAAAGACGGCTGGACGCAAGGCGAAGGCGCATAGGCGTGGAGATGTTGGCTTGATGCGTGTCATTGCGAGCGGAGCGAAGCAATCCATCCACCGGGCGAGTCCGCGTGGATGGATTGCTTCGTCGCTACAGGTGAAACCGCGTTGCGGTTTCACCGGAGCTCCTCGCAATGACGATTTAACTTGAGCGCCGCTTGTGCCCAAGGAGCCACGATGCCGATCTTCGACAGACCCGACCGCACGCTGATCGACGCCTTCCGCGACGCGCCGACCGCCGTCATCAGCGACAATCTCGATCGGCTCGCGGGCCTTTCGGGCCTGCGGCCCTTCCACCGCAAGGGCCATCTCGTCGGTCCCGCGAGAACCGTGCGCACGCGGCCGGGCGACAATCAGTTCATCCACAAGATGCTCGATCTCGTCGAGCCGGGCGACGTCGTCGTGGTCGCCGGCGAGGGGGACACGTCGCGGGCGCTGGTCGGCGAGATCATGAAGGCGATTGCGGAAAAGCGCGGCGTCGCCGGTTTCGTCATCGACGGCGCGATCCGGGATTCCGCGGCCTTCGCGGCGTCCGACTTCCCCTGTTTCGCGCGCGGCGTGAACCATCGCGGGCCCTACAAGGACGGCCCGGGCGCGCTCGATGTGCCCGTCGTCGATCTCCGGCAATGTGGTCTCGCCGGGCGACATCGTCGTCGGCGACGAGGACGGCGTCGTGACGTTCTCGCCCGCCATTGCCGCCGATCTGGCGTTGGCGGTCGGCAGGCAATTGGCGCGCGAGGCCGAGATCATGGCGGCGATCGCGGACGGAACCTACACGGGCGCCTACGCGAAGAAGTAGCGCCGGTCGCTGCAAAGCGCCGGCAAAAAGAAAAATGGGCCTGAAAAGAAAAAGAGCGGGACAGCCACCGCTGCTCCCGCTCCCGTTGTCTGCCCGTGTCCTTGAACCGGTTTTCGCGTGGCTCTGTGGCTCTTCCGATCCCCGGTGGGATCGTGCGAATTCCGGCGTCCTCCCTCGACTTGGACTGCGGCATCCGTGTTACCGGACGCGGCCCTTACGGTTAGGCGGTGGACCCTAGACAAGGGTTTTCTTTTTGTCGACGGGGCGAGATCAAAAATCGTACAAAATTTCATCCCGCAGCGCACAATTCGGTCTTGTTGCGCCGGGGAATTGTTCATTTGTTATCTATCATGACTTTCCGAATACCTTGGATCGCGCGCAAACGCGGCGACGCGGCGCCGTTCGCAAATGACCGGCTTCCCTTGTGTTTTGCCGGGCCTTGCGTTTGAACTGGCCTCCACCGCGCCGCAGCAGATTCGAGACGACGACCGATGCGCCTTTCCCGCTACTTCCTGCCCATCCTTCGCGAGAATCCGAAGGAGGCCGAGATCGTCTCGCACCGCCTGATGCTGCGCGCCGGCATGATCCGGCAGGAATCGGCCGGCATCTACGCCTGGCTGCCGCTGGGCCTGAAAGTCCTCAACAAGATCAACGCCATCGTGCGCGAGGAGCAGAACCGCGCCGGCGCCATCGAAGTGCTGATGCCCACCATCCAGTCGGCCGACCTCTGGCGCGAATCCGGCCGCTACGAGGCCTATGGCAAGGAGATGCTGCGCATCCAGGACCGGCACGAGCGCGAGATGCTGTTCGGGCCGACCAACGAGGAAATGATCACCGAGATTTTTCGCGCCTATGTGAAGTCCTACAAGGACCTGCCGCTCAACCTCTACCATATCCAGTGGAAGTTCCGCGACGAGGTGCGCCCGCGCTTCGGCGTCATGCGCGGCCGCGAATTCCTGATGAAGGACGCCTATTCCTTCGATCTCGACGAGGCCGGCGCGCGCCATTCCTACAACCGCATGTTCACCGCCTATCTGCGCACTTTCGCGCGCCTCGGCCTGAAGGCGATCCCGATGCGCGCCGACACCGGCCCGATCGGCGGCGATCTCTCCCACGAATTCATCGTGCTGGCCTCGACCGGCGAGAGCCAGGTGTTCTGCCACAAGGATTTCCTCGACTTCGAGGTCCCGCCCGCAAGCATCGACTTCGACGACGCCGCGACGATGCAGGGCGTGTTCGACAAGTGGACGAGCCGCTACGCCGCGACCGAGGAAATGCACGACGCGGCCAAATTCGAGGGCTTGCCTGCCGAGGCGCAGGTCTCCGCGCGAGGAATCGAGGTCGGCCATATTTTCTACTTCGGGACCAAGTATTCCGAACCGATGCGGGCCGTGGTCAACGGCCCCGACGGCAAGGAGACGCCGGTGCAGATGGGGTCCTACGGCATCGGCCCGTCGCGGCTGGTGGCCGCGATCATCGAGGCGAGCCACGACGACAACGGCATCGTCTGGCCGGACGCGGTCGCGCCGTTCAAGGTCGGCCTCGCCAATCTCAAGGTCGGCGACGCCGCGACCGACGCCGCCTGCGCCGACCTCTACGCGAAGCTGCGAAGCCGCCGGCGTCGACACGCTCTACGACGACCGCGACGAGCGCCCCGGCGCCAAGTTCGCGACGCTCGATCTCATCGGCCTGCCCTGGCAGGTGATCGTCGGCCCGAAGGGGCTGGCCGAAGGCAAGGTCGAGGTGAAGAACCGCAGGACGGGCGAAAAGGCGTTGCTGTCGCCCGAGGACGCGCTGCAGCGGGTTTGCGGATGACCAAAGCCGTCATGCCCGCGCTTGTCGCGGGCATCCACGCCGGCCCGTTCCGCGCTCGCTTCCCGGCCTTGCCGCGCGGATGGGCGTGGATGGCCGGGACGAGCCCGGCCATGACGGAGGAGGCGTGTTCCGCATGACCGACGCCGCCCTCGACGCCGCTTCGCAAGCCACGCCCGCCTCCCGGACGCGCCCCTTCGCCCCCTTCGAGTGGACGCTGGCCCTGCGCTACCTGCGCGCGCGCCGCGCCCGTGGCCTGGTGTCGGTGATCGCGGGCTTTTCCTTTCTCGGCATCATGCTCGGCGTCGCCACGCTCATCGTCGTGATGAGCGTGATGAACGGCTTCCACAAGGAGCTGCTCGACAAGATCGTCGGCGTGAACGGCCATATCTTCGTGCAGGCCGCCGATGCGCCGATGAAGGATTACGACGAGATGACCGAGCGCATCCGCAAGGTCAAAGGCGTCGCCATGGCCCTGCCGATGATCGAGGGCGCGGCCGGCGTCTCGTCGCAGTTCGGCCAGACCGGCGCGCTGGCGCGCGGCGTGCGCGAGGCCGATCTCGAGAAGCTGCCGGGCGTGGCCGGCAATATCAAGAATGGCGAAATCTTCGGCTTCGACAGGGTCGACGAGGACCATCCGGCCAGCGTCGTCATCGGCCGCCGCATGGCCGACAAACTGTCCGTGCGCGTCGGCGACACGATCAGCATCCTCACGGCGCGCGGCGCGCAGACGCCGTTCGGCGTGGCGCCGCGCATCAAGGCCTATCCGGTGCGCGCCATCTTCTCGATGGGCATGGCGGAGTTCGACGGCGTGTTCGTCTACATGCCGCTGAGCGAGGCGCAGGCCTATCTTCAACCGCGACGGCGAGGTCTCCGTCATCGAGGTCTTCCTCGACAATGCCGAGAAGATCGACGAGATGCGGCCGAAGATCCAGGAGGCGGCGGGCCGTCCCGTCATCCTCACCGACTGGCGGCAGGCGAACGAGACCTTCTTCAACGCGCTCAAGGTCGAGCGCAACGTCATGTTCATCATCCTGACGCTGATCGTGCTGGTGGCCGCGCTCAACATCATCTCCGGCCTCATCATGCTCGTGCGCGACAAGAGCGCACGACATCGCCATCCTGCGCACGATGGGCGCGACGAAATATTCGGTCATGCGCGTCTTCCTCATCACCGGCACGTCGATCGGCGTCGCGGGCGTGATCGCGGGCACGATGCTCGGCCTCGCGCTCGCCCACAATCTCGAGGCGATCCGCACGCTCCTGAACCGGCTGCTGCACGCCGATCTCTTCCCGGCGGAAATCTATTTCCTGTCGCGCCTGCCCTCGGTGGTCGATCCGCGCGAGGTGGTCGCGGTCGTGGTCATGACGCTGATCCTGTCGATCCTCGCGAGCCTCTATCCGGCCTGGCGCGCGGCGAGCCTCGATCCCGTCGAGGCGCTGAGGTACGAATGAGCGGCCTGCGATCTTTCCCGCTGTCATCCCCGCGAAAGCGGGGATCCAGCAGCAACGGCGCCAGTCCTGCGCAGCGGCTCTGGATTCCCGCTTTCGCGGGAATGACAGCGTTCGCTGCGGCTGGAGCGCCGCCCATGAGCGACGCCCTCCGTCTCGTCGGCGTCGAGCGCCATTACCAGCAGGGCGACTCGCGCCTCGAAATCCTGCGCGGCGCCGACCTGACGCTGCGCACCGGCGAGGCCGTGGCGCTGACCGCGCCGTCGGGCGCCGGCAAGTCGACGCTGCTGCATGTCGCGGGCCTGCTGGAGCGGCCCGACGCCGGCGACGTGCTGGTCGAGGGCGCGTCCACCAGCGCCATGTCGGACGACGGCCGCACGGCCCTGCGGCGCGGCGCCATCGGCTTCGTCTACCAGTTCCATCATCTGCTGCCCGAGTTCTCGGCGCGCGAGAACATCATGCTGCCGCAGATGATCCGCGGCCTCGACAAGCGCGAGGCGGGCAAGCGCGCCGACGAATTGCTGGCCTATCTCGGCCTCGGCGCGCGCGGTTCGCACCGGCCGGCGGAACTGTCGGGCGGCGAGCAGCAGCGCGTCGCCATCGCGCGCGCCGTCGCCAATGCGCCGCTGGTGCTGCTGGCGGACGAGCCGACCGGCAATCTCGATCCGCGCACGGCCGAACATGTGTTCGAGACGCTGATGACGCTGGTGCGCGCGACCGGGCTCGCCGCCATCATCGCCACGCATAATTTCGAGCTGGCGGCGCGCATGGACCGTCGCATCACACTGCGCGACGGGCGGATCGTCGAACTGGAATAGGGCGGGCTTCAGGCTTCGCCGGACAATTGCGCGATGCGCTGCTTCAGCAGCAGCACCTTGCGCGCGCAGCCTGGCGTTTTCCAGCATCAGCCGGTCGAGGCGGTCGCCTTCGTTCTCGACGCGCCTGCGCGGCGGGCGGTCTCGCCGGGCTCCACGAATTCCGCGCCCACGATCCCCTCGCCGCGCCAGGCGACGCGCGCGTGATAGGTGCGGCCCTTGTGGGGAATGTGCAGGTCGAACTCGTTCGGCAGCGGCATGCCGTCGGGGATTTCGAGCCGGACGCCGGCGGGCGAGAAATTCTTCACGATGCAGCTTACGGAAGGCGCATTGGCGAAGGTCACCTGCGCGCTCATCAGGCTGCGAATTCGCTCGGCCTTGCGGGGCTGTGTCATCTGGCTGGTCCCGTTCTGCGTCGGCGCGATCCTAGGCCGCAGCCGATTAAGACTTGATGAGCGATCCGAGGGCTTCTGAATTCATGCGCTTTCGCCAGAGCCGGCCGGTTTCCTGCAAAAAAATCTGGATCGTCGCCATTGTGAGCCTACGGTTCAGTGCGCTACTGTTTCGACCGTCACAATTTTTTGGACGCGAGTTCAATGTGACAGGCCCCGACGCTTGCCCCCCAATTTGAGCGTCGGGGCCACTTTTTTCAGACCCGTCAACCACTTGGCCGCCCCGCATTAACCGTGATCGCGGGCATTTCATGTAGTTCGCTTGAAAGGAACAAAAACCGAACATACAGTGATTGGACATAGTACGACCGGGAGGCGAACATGCGGGCGGCAGTCGGCGATCTCGTTGAAATCGTGGCCATCGGATTGTTCGTGGCGGGCGTCGGCGCGATGGGCGCCGTGTTGCACGCGGTGGCGTGACAAGGCGCGGCTCGACGATCGCGCTTCAACCGCGCCGCGACTCTCCCTAAAGTCCGACCTCCGCTGCGGAGGCCGTCTTGGATATTTGTCGCGACGTCGGTTTCGTGCACCTGCACGTCCACACGTCCTATTCGCTGCGCGAAGGCGCGCTGACCATTGCGAAGCTGGCCAAGCTCGCGATCGCCGACGACCAGCCGGCGCTGGCGATCACCGACACCAACAATCTGTTCGGCGCGCTCGAATTTTCCGAGAAGCTCGCCAAGGAGGGCGTGCAGCCGATCGTCGGCGTGCAGCTCGGCGTCGATTTCGGCGACCGCCCGGCGCCGACAAGCGGCCTCGAGCTTCCGGTCGCCGGCGCCGGCGGCCTCGTGCTGATCGCCCGCAACGAAACGGGCTACGAACAGCTCATGCGCCTCGTGTCGCGCGCCTGGCTGGACAGCGACGCGATGGGCGAGCCGCACGCGGCCATCGCCGCGCTCGCCGACGATTCCTCCGGCCTCATCGCGCTGACCGGCGGTCCCGCGGGGCCGATCGACAGCCTGATCCGCGAAGGCCAGCTCGATCTCGCCCGCGCCCGCATCGAGCGTCTGAAGGATATTTTCGGCGACCGGCTCTATGTCGAGTTGCAACGCCACAACGAGGAGACGGAGCGCGAAGCCGAGCGCTACCTGCGCGACATCGCCTATCGCGGCGCGCTGCCGCTGGTCGCGACGAACGAGCCGTATTTCGCCGCGCGGTCCGATTTCGAGGCGCACGATGCGCTGCTGTGCATCTCCGACGGCGTCTCGCTCGGCGACGACGCCCGCCGTCGGCTGACGCCCGAACACCGCTTCAAGACCCGCGCCGAAATGCGCGCCCTGTTCGCCGACCTGCCGGAGGCGACCGACAATTCCGTCGCCATCGCGCTGCGCTGCTCCTACCGGCCGACGACGCGCAAGCCGATCCTGCCGCGCTTCACCACCGGCGGCATGGCGGGCGCCGACGCGGAAGTCTCCGAGGCGAAAGAGCTGCGCCGGCAGGCGGAGGAGGGGCTTCGCGCGCGCCTTGCGGCCCATGCGCCCGCGCATGATTTCACCGTCGCCGACTACGAGGCGCGGCTCGCCTTCGAGCTCGACGTCATCGAGAAGATGAAGTTCCCCGGCTACTTCCTGATCGTCGCGGACTTCATCAAATACGCCAAGGACGAAGGCATTCCGGTGGGACCCGGCCGCGGCTCGGGCGCGGGCTCGCTCGTCGCCTATGCGCTGACCATCACCGATCTCGATCCCATGCGTTTCGCGCTGCTGTTCGAGCGCTTCCTCAATCCCGAGCGCGTGTCGATGCCGGACTTCGACATCGACTTCTGCCAGAGCCGGCGCGACGAGGTGATCGCCTACGTGCAGCGCCGCTACGGCGCCGACCGCGTGGCGCAGATCATCACCTTCGGCTCGTTTCTCGCGCGCGGCGTCGTGCGTAACGTCGGGCGCGTGCTGCAGATGCCGCTCGGCCATGTGGACAAGCTCGCCAAGCTCATTCCGCAGAACCCCGCCAAGCCCGTGACGCTGAAGGAAGCGATCTCGAGCGAGCCGCGCCTGAAGGAGGCCGCCGACAGCAACTCGCAGGTCGCGCGCCTGCTGGAGATCGCGGAGAAGCTGGAGGGCCTATACTCCAACGCCTCCACGCACGCCGCCGGCGTCGTCATCGGCGACCGGCCGCTGCACGAGCTCGTGCCGCTCTATCGCGATCCGAAATCGGACATGCCGGCCACCCAGTTCAACATGAAATGGGTCGAGCCTGCGGGGCTCGTGAAATTCGATTTTCTCGGCCTCAAGACGCTCACCACGCTCTCGACCACCGTCGCGCTCCTGAAGAAGCGGCATATCGACATCGACCTCTCGCGCATTCCGCTCGACGACAAGAAAACCTACGACATGCTGGGACGCGGCGAGACGGTCGGCGTGTTCCAGTTGGAAAGCGCGGGCATGCGCAAGGCGCTGGTGGAAATGCGCGCCGACCGTTTCGAGGACATCATCGCGCTGGTCGCGCTCTATCGCCCCGGCCCGATGGCGAACATCCCGACCTATTGCGCGGTCAAGCTCGGCGAGGACGAGGCCAACTACATCCACCCGAAGATCGAGCACATTCTGAAAGAGACGTTCGGCGTCATCATCTATCAGGAACAGGTGATGCAGATCGCGCAGGTGCTTTCTGGCTATTCCCTGGGCGAAGCCGACATGCTGCGCCGCGCGATGGGCAAGAAGATCAAGTCGGAAATGGACGCGCAGCGCGCGCGCTTCGTCTCGGGCGCGGTCGAGGGCGGGCTGGAGAAGGCCAAGGCCGACGAGATCTTCGACCTCCTGGCGAAATTCGCGGATTACGGCTTCAACAAGAGCCACGCGGCCGCCTATGCGCTGATCGCCTACCAGACGGCGTGGTTCAAGGCGAATTATCCGGTCGAGTTCCTTGCCGCCTCCATGACGCTCGACAAGGGCAATACCGACAAGCTCGCGGAATTCCGCAACGAGGCGCGCCGGCAGGGCGTGCGCGTCGATCCGCCGTCCATCATGCATTCCGGCGTCGATTTCGACGTGCACGAGAACGAAGGTTCGCTCTCGATCCGCTACGCGCTTTCGGCCGTGAAAGGCGTGGGCGAAGGCCAGGCCGAAGCGATCGTTCGTGCGCGAAAGGCGAAGCCGTTTCGTTCGCTCGGCGAGGTGGCGGCGGCCATCTCGCCGCGCGAAGTCAACAAGAAGGTGCTGGAAAGCCTCGCCGCCGCCGGCGCCTTCGACGAACTGGAGCCGGATCGCGCGCGCGCCTTCGCCGCCGTCGAGCCGATCCTCGCCACCGCCAACCGCATGGAGGACGAGCGCGAGCGCGGGCAGAGCGCGCTGTTCGGCGCGGGCGGCGCCGAGCCCTTCGTCACGCCGAAGGCGCAGGCCTGGGCGGCGGCGGAAAAGCTGAAGCGCGAATTCGACGCCGTCGGCTTCTTCCTCTCGGGCCATCCGCTCGACGCCTACGAGGGCGTGCTGGCGAAATTGCGCGTGCAGCCCTTCGCGGAATTCGCGCGCGCGGTGAAGAAGGGCGCGTCGGCCGGCCGTCTCGCCGCCGCCGTGCTCGATCGCGCCGAGCGCCGCACCAAGACGGGCAACAAGATGGGCATCGTCCAATTGTCCGATGCATCCGGACAATACGAGGCGATCCTGTTCCAGGAGGGCCTCAACCAGTATCGCGAGCTGCTGGAGAAGGGCGCGTGCCTGCTCGTCAACATGCAGGCGCATGTCGAGGGCGAGGACATCAGGGCGCGCATCGTCAGCGTCGAGCCGCTCGATCAGGCGGCCGCGCGCATCCAGAAGGGCCTGCGCATCTTCCTGCGCGATCCCGCGCCGCTGCCCTCGATCGAGCAGCGCCTGAAGGGCAGGGGCGAGGGCGACGTTTCGCTCGTTCTCATGCGCGGCCCCGGCGACGAGGTGGAAGTGAAACTGCCGGGCAAATTCCCGGTGAACGCGGCCATAGCCGGCGCGCTGAAGGCGATACCGGGCATTGTTGCGGTCGAGCACGTGTAGCAAGTCAAACCGCGAGCCTTGAGGCTCGCGGTCCAATTGCAGCAAGATGTCATTCCCGACGCGCGCAGCGCGATCGGGAATCCAGTGCAAACGACGAATGTCGCGTGATGCGGCTCTGGATTCCCGCTTGCGCGGGAATGACACGCGCGGTCTATCCGAAAAATGCGCTTGCCGCCTCCCCCAGCCGCCCGAACAGCGCCTTCGTCAGCGTCTTCTTCTCCGGCGCCTCGATCAGAAACAGCCGCGCCTTGCCGCGCTGGCGCATCAGATATTCGTCCGATGTCGAGATCGCGTCGATGAGGCCGAGCTTCAGCGCGTCGGTCGCATACCAGTAGTCGCCGTCGCCGACCGCTTCCACGTTCAGCGTCGGTCTGTTCTCGCGCACGAAATCCTTGAAGGCGACATGCGTCTCCTCGAGCTTGTGACGGAAATGCTCGCGGCCTTCCTCGGTAATCGGCGCGAGCACGGAAACCGGTCGCTTGTGTTCGCCCGCCGTCAGTTCCTCGTAGTCGACGTCGATCTTCTTGAGCAGCCGGTTGACGTTGGGAACCTGCGCGACCACGCCGATCGAGCCGACCACCGCGAAGGGCGCGGCGACGATGCGATTGGCGACGACCGCCATCATGTAGCCGCCGCTGGCGGCGACCTGATCGACGCAGGCCGTCAGCTCCACGCCCGCGCGGCGCACGCGCTGCATCTGCGCCGCCATCAGCCCGTAGGCGGACACGAGCCCGCCCGGCGAATGGATCGCCACGACGATCTCGTCCTTGCCTGCGCGCGCCGCCATCAGCGCGGCGGTGATTTTTCGCGCGAAGGCGACATGCCCGCTCGCCAGCGGGTCGCCCTTGAAGTCGACGAGATAGACGCGCTTGGACGCATCGTCGCTGGTCTTTGCCGCCCGCTTGCGCGCCTTCAGAAAGGCTTTCGCGCCCTTGGGGCCCTCGGTCGCCGCGCGGATCTGCGCCTCCGTCGCGTCGTAGCGATCGTCGAGGCTCGACACGCGCGTCTCGTCGGCGCGCCGTTTCTGCGCGCGCGCGCCGAAGATGATGGGAATGACGAGAACGACGGCGATAAGGCCGGCAATCCAGAAGGACCTGAGCGCGAAGCCGGCGAAATCGATCCAGAAATTCATTGCGGACTCGGGTGAGGTGAGCTGGGCGGGTGGGGGATAGATAAGGAGTGTGGGCCGTCATTGCGAGGAGGCCCGCAGGGCTGACGCGGCAATCCATCCACCGGCGCTATCCGTGGATGGATTGCCGCGTCGCTGTGCTCCTCGCAATGACGCCCTATGAATTTTCAACAATTTGCGCTCGCGCGCTTCGGCTCTATCATCCTCCCAAAACCTCCCGGGGGAAACGATGAACAAGCCGCTCCGCGTCAATTCCGACGCCATTGCGCCGGATACGACGGGCCTCAATTTCTACACGCTCGACCGCTCGTTGCAGGACCTGCTCGACATTCATCTCGAGCCGAAGCTGCGCGCGCACATCGAGCCGCATCTCGTGGAATTGGGCTCCCTCGTCGGCGGCCGCCTCGACGAATGCGGGCGGCTGGCCGACCGTCACACGCCGATCCTGCACCAACGCGACAAGTTCGGCCGCGATGTGCAGACGATCGAATATCACCCCGCTTACCGCGAGCTGGAGGACGCGGCCTTCGGCCGCTTCGGCATTCACGCGCTCTCGCATCGCAAGGGGATCATGGGCTGGCCGGACATCTATCCCGCCGCCGCCAAGCACGCCTTCACCTATCTCTTCAACCAGGCCGAATTCGGCATGGGCTGTCCGATCAACGTCACGGACGGCTCCGCCATGCTGCTGTCGCGCTACGGCGACGAGGCGCTGAAGGCCAAGTATCTCGACGGCCTGACGACCACCGACATGGGCGTCCTGACGCAGGGCGCGCAATTCATGACGGAGAAGGAGGGCGGCTCCGATGTCGGCTCGCTGACCACCGTCGCGCGTCTCGAGGACGGGCAATGGCGCCTCTACGGCGAGAAATGGTTCTGCTCCAACGCCGACGGCAAGGTCGCGACGCTGCTCGCGCGCCCCGAAGGCGCGGGGCCCGGCACGCGCGGCCTCGCGCTCTTCCTCATGCCGCGCTTTCTCGACGATGGTTCGCAGAATTCCTATCGCATCGTGCGCCTCAAGGAAAAACTCGGCACGCGCTCGATGGCCTCGGGCGAGATCAAGTTCGAGGGCGCGATCTGCTATCCGCTCGGCCGGCTCGACCGCGGCTTCGTGCAGATGGCGGAAATGGTCAATTGGTCGCGCCTGTCGAACGGCGTGAAGTCGACGGCGCTGATGCGCCGCGCGCTCACCGATTCCTTCCACGTCGCGCGCAATCGCTATGTCTTCGGCAAGCTCATCGTCGACATGCCGCTCGCGCGCCGGCAATTGCTGAAACTCATGCTGCCCGTCGAGCAGGCGCTGTCGCTGAGCTTCGTCACCGCGACCGCGCTCGACCGCGCCGAGATCGCCGGCAGCCAGGAGGCGGCGGCGCTGGTGCGGATGCTCACTCCCGTGATGAAGTTCCGCATCACGCGCGATGCGCGCAAGGTTGCCGGCGATGCGCTCGAGATGCGCGGCGGCATCGGCTATGTCGAGGAATTCGCCAGCGCGCGCGTGCTGCGCGATTCCTATCTCGGCTCGATCTGGGAGGGCACGAGCAATATCGTCGCGCTCGATTCCATCACGCGCGCCGTCGGTCGTCATCATGCCGAAAGCGCGCTCGGCGCCGATCTTTTCGCGCGCATCGGCGAGACGGAGGTTGCGCCGCAGGCGCATCGCGACCGCCTCAAGCACGCGGTCGAGCGCGCCGTCGCGCTGGCGCAGAAGGTCGCGGGGCAGGGCGAGAACGAGGCGGAAGCGCGCCGCGCCACCAGCGTGCTCTATCACGTCGCCAGCGCCGTCACGCTCGCCTGGGAGGCGCAGCAGACGCACGAGCGGCGCGGCGACGCGCGCCGCCTGCTGTTCTCGCGCCTCGTGCTCGATCATCGCCTGGGCGCGCCCGATCCCTTCGATCTGCAGACCGGCGCGCGCGAGGCGGCGTTTGCCGATGCGCTGCTGTCGGATGCGCCGGTGTCGAAGTCGCGCGCGGCCGAGTTGCTGGCATGAGCGTTGCATGGCGAGCGGCGCCATGACGCGCGAGGTAATCGCTTTTCGCTGGCGCCCATCTAGTTTCGACGCTTCGATGACAAGGACATCCATGCCGAACATATCGAGCGCGTCGAACGCCAGCGCCGCATGCAAGTCGCGGAGGCGCGCGTCATGATCGCGTCTCTCGCCAAGCGCCTGCCGTTCTTCTACGGCTGGGTCGTCGTCGCCGTGGCCTTCGTCACCATGGCCATCGGCGTCAACGCGCGCACCTCGTTCTCGCTGCTGTTTGCGCCGATCGTCGCGGAATTCGGCTGGGAGCGCGCGACCGTCGCCGGCGCCTTTTCCTTCGGCTTCCTGACCTCGGCGCTCCTCAGTCCCGCGCTCGGCAGGCTCATGGATTCCAAGGGGCCGCGCTTCGTCATCGAGATCGGCATTCTGCTCGTCGGCGCGGGCCTGCTGCTCGCGCCGCTCACCAGCGCGCCGTGGCATCTCTATCTCACGCTGGGCATGCTGGTCGGCGGCGGCAGCGTCTGCCTCACCTTCACCGGCCAGTCGCTCTATCTGCCCAACTGGTTCCTGCGCCGGCGCGGCCTTGCCATCAGCGTGGCGTTTTCGGGCGTCGGCGTCGGCTCCATCCTGCTGCTGCCGGCCTTCCAGACATGGATCGAGCGCTACGGCTGGCGCACGGCCTGCATCATTCTCGGGATCGGCATGGTCGCGATTCTCGCGCCGCTCAATCTCTTCGTCGCCCGCAAGCCCGCCGATCTCGGCCTCGAGCCGGACGGCGACGCAGCCGCGACGCCGGGCGGTCCGGCCAAGCGCAGCAATGTCGTCGATCCCGCCTGGACCGCCATCGACTGGACGCTCGCGCGCGCCGTCAGGACGTTTCGCTTCTGGATGCTGGCGATCGGCTATTTCGCCGGCCTTTTCACCTGGTACGCGGTGCAGGTGCACCAGACGAAATACCTGGTGGAGATCGGCTATTCGCCCACCATCGCCGCCTGGGCGCTGGGCGCGGTCAGCCTTGCCGGCATCCCCGGCCAGATCGGGCTCGGCTGGCTGTCGGACCGCATCGGCCGGGAATGGGTGTGGACCATCGGCTCCTTCGGCTTCACGCTCACCTATCTCGCGCTCATCGTCATGAAGGGCGCGCCCACCACGCCCTGGCTCTACGCCATGGTGATCGCGCAGGGGTTGCTCGGCTACGGCGTGACGGCGGTGTTCGGGACCGTCGCCTTCGAGATTTTCGAGGGCCGGCACTACGGCTCGATCTTCGGCTCCCTGTCGCTCGCCTCGCTCGCCGGCGGCGCGGCGGGACCCTTTGTCGCAGGCGCGATGTACGACCGTCTCGGCTCCTACGATCAGGCCTTCTGGCTGTGCGTCGCGCTGACCTTCGTTTCCTCCGCCGCCATCTGGCTTGCCGCGCCGCGCAAGGTGCGCGCGGTGGCCGGGCGCATTCCGGCGCAGGCGTGAGACAGCGGTTGTTTCCGTAAGCCGCTGGCGACCTGTGACAAAATTGTGGCGCCCTGCGCCAATCTCTCGCCGCATCCCTTGACTATTGCGAGGCTTGAGGCCGCTGATTCGCGGCGCGCGGAATGATGCATGACTCGTAACGCGATGTCGGCAAGCACGAAGCCCGGTTTCCCTGCGAAAACAAGCGGGGCGGCATTGGGATTCAGCGTCGCGCGCCTTGTCGGCGTGTTCGCGCTTTTCGCCGCATTCATCGTCGTCGCCGCGCAGATGATCGAGCGCGAGGCCGACCCGGCGGCGCCGCAGCCGCGCGCCACGCGCAAGCTCGCGCTCGACAATGCGCCCGCCACCATCGTGCCCGGCAAGCGCCGCAAGGCCGAGACGCCGGAAGTCGCCTTTGCCAAAGGGCCGCTGGACGAGGATTCCTCGCTCGATGTCGCGGCGCAGGTCTGGTCGCGCCTGATTCCGGAAGAAGAACTCGCCCGCCAGCTCGCCATTTTCGGCGACGGCGCCGACAAGCTGCAGTTCGGCCCGGTCAACGTGCGCCGTCGTCTCGTGGAGACGGTGATCCGCGCCGCCCAGCGCGCCGATTACGACCCGACGCTGCTGATGGCCATCGCCGACAAGGAATCGAGCCTGCGCGCCACCGCCCGCGCCAGCACGTCCTCGGCGTCCGGCCTGTTCCAGTTCATCGACAAGACCTGGCTGCAGGCGGTCCGCCTGTTCGGCGCGCAGCACGGACTGGCGCACGAGGCCGCGCTGATCGAGGGCCCGGACGACAAGCCGACCATCGCCGACGCCGACGAGCGCGCGCGCGTTCTGGCGCTGCGCGAGCGGCCCTATCTGGCCGCCGTCATGGCCGCCGAAATGCTCAAGCGCGACGGCGGCAAGGTCGCCGAGAACGTCGGCCGTCCGCTGTCGGCGGGCGAGACTTACCTCATTCACTTCCTCGGCACGCGCGACGCCCGCACCTTCCTGTCGCAGCTCGCCGAAGGCCCCAAGGCGTCCGCGGCCGCGATGCTGCCCAGGCCCGCCAGGGCCAACAAGCCGATCTTCTACGAGGGCGGCAAGGCGAAAGCGGTCGCCGACGTGCACAAGAAGTTCGAGGACATGATGGGCATGCGGCTCGACCGCTACAATCAGGTCCGCGATATCGCCGGCGCCATGGCCTACACCGCCGAGTGAGCGCACCAGCCTTTCCCGGAACCGTCCCGCCATCGCCGCGTTTTGCCCGCAATCGGCAATCGCTGGAGGCGGTCATGCATCTCACGAACGAAAGTCTTCTGATCACGCTGCTCGTCGGCGTCGTCGCGGGCTGGCTCGCCGGCCTGCTCGTGCGCGGCTTCGGCTTCGGGCTCATCGGCGATCTCATCGTCGGCGTCATCGGCGCGCTGTTCGGCGCGTGGCTTCTGCCGCGGTTGGGCGTGCATCTGGGCGTCGGCCTCGTGGCGGCCATCGCCAACGCGACCATCGGCGCGGTGATCTTGCTCATCCTCATCGGCCTGTTCCGCGGCGGACCGGCCTACGGCTGGCGATCGCGCTACTGAGCGCCAAAGCCGGGACCGCCGGCCTCCGGCCGGCCCGAACCACTGCGGGCGAAATAAGCCGGCCAGAGGCCGGCGGTCCCGGCGGTTCGCCGCGCTTGCATCCCCAGCGCATCCTCCGGTATACGCGCGCCATCCCACAGGCGGAGCATTTGCGTTTCCTGATGCAAGGAAGCGCGTCCGGTGGCCGGATTTCCGGCCTCTCAGCTCCGCCGAGGCACAACCGGAGAATGATGAATCATGGCGCTTCCTGACGTTTCCATGCGCGGCCTGCTCGAGGCCGGCGCGCATTTCGGCCATCAGTCGCACCGCTGGAACCCGAAGATGAACGAGTACATCTTCGGCGTCCGCAACAACATCCACATCATCGACCTCGCCCAGACGGTGCCGCTGTTCCATCAGGCGCTGAAGGCCGTGTCCGACACCGTGGCCAAGGGCGGCCGCGTGCTGTTCGTCGGCACCAAGCGCCAGGCGCAGGACCAGATCGCCGACGCCGCCAAGCGCTCGGCGCAGTACTACATCAACTCCCGCTGGCTCGGCGGCATGCTGACCAACTGGAAGACGATTTCTGGCTCCATCAACCGCCTGCGCAAGGTGGACGAGCAGCTCTCGGGCGGCGCCTCCGGCCTCACCAAGAAGGAGCGCCTGATGCTCTCGCGCGAGCGCGAGAAGCTGGAGAAGGCGCTGGGCGGCATCAAGGACATGGGCGGCCTGCCGGACCTGATCTTCGTGATCGACACGAACAAGGAGCAGCTCGCGATCAAGGAGGCGAACCGCCTCAACATTCCGGTCGCCGCGATCCTCGACACCAATTGCGATCCCGACGGCATCGCCTTCCCGATCCCGGCCAATGACGACGCCGGCCGCGCCATCGCGCTCTATTGCGATCTGGTCGCCCGCGCCGCCATCGACGGCATCTCGCGCGGCCAGGGCGCCTCGGGCGTCGACATCGGCGCTTCCGAGGAGCCGACCGCCGAAGAGCTGCCCACGCCCGTGGCCGCCAACGACGCCGGCGACGAGCCGACCGAGGCTTTCGAGATCCTGTCCGCGCCGCGCGGCGCGCCGGACGATCTGGCCAAGCTGCACGGCGTCGGCCCGCAGCTCGTCAAGAAGCTGAACGACGGCGGCATCTTCCACTTCTGGCAGATCGCGGCGATGAAGGCCGAGGACGCCGCCAAGGTGGACGCCGACCTCAAGCTCAACGGCCGCATCGAGCGCGACGGCTGGATTTCTCAGGCGCGCGGCTTCCTGGCTGCGTAAAGCGGCCTGATCCGGCTGCGGCTATAGCCGCGGCTTTTCACTCGATTGTCATTCCCGACGCCCGCATGCAAGTCGGGCTTGCCCGACTTGCATATAATCTTTCGATCTCGGGCAGGCCCGAGATCGAACCGGGCGGTCGGGAATCCAGAGCCGACGACGAAAGTCTCCCACTGGATTCCCGCTTTCGCGGGAATGACAACCGAACCCCTATCGCTAGAAAAGGATTTCCCCCATGGCCACGATCTCTGCCGGCATGGTGAAGGACCTGCGCGAAAAGACCGGCGCGGGCATGATGGATTGCAAGGTCGCGCTCACCGAGGTCGGCGGCGACATCGAAGCCGCCGTCGACTGGCTGCGCAAGAAGGGCCTGTCGAAGGCCGCCAAGAAATCCGGCCGCGTGGCGGCCGAGGGCCTTGTCGCCGCACAAGTGCGTGAAAAGGCCGGCGTCGTCGTCGAGGTGAATTCCGAGACCGACTTCGTCGCCCGCAACGAGGAATTCCAGGCGCTCGTGCGCTCGATCGCCGGCGTCGCGCTGGAGAAGGGCGTGACGGAAGTCGAGGCCCTTTCCGCGCAACATTATCCCGGCGGCGCGGGCTCGGTGGCCGACGCCATCTCCAACGCCATCGCCACCATCGGCGAGAACATGACGCTGCGCCGCGCCGCCATGCTCTCCGTCACGGACGGCGTCATCGGCCAGTACGTGCATTCGCCGATCGCCGATGGCCTCGGCAAGATCGCCGTTCTCGTCGCGCTGGAATCGAAGGGCGACCCGGCCGTGCTGTCCACGCTCGCGCGCCAGCTCGCCATGCATGTGGCGGCGACCTCGCCGGTCGCGCTCGACGCGGCCAGCGTCGATCCGGCCGTCATCGCGCGCGAAAAGGCCGTGCTCGCCGACAAGAACGCCGGCAAGCCCGCGCATGTGCTGGAGAAGATCGTCGAGTCCGGCCTCAAGACCTACTTCAAGGAAGTGACGCTGGTCGATCAGGTCTCGATCCACGCCGATCACGCCGGCAAGACGGTCGCGCAGGCGGTGAAGGAGCTGGAAGGCAAGGCCGGCGCGCCGATCGTCATCAAGGGCTTCGTGCGCTACGGCCTCGGCGAGGGCATCGAGAAGGCGGTGGACGATTTCGCCGCCGAAGTCGCCGCCGCCGCCAAGGGCTGATCTGGCGGGTCAGGACGACAAGCGAGTGCGCGGTCGAGGCCGCGCGCTTTTTTTATTGCCACGCTTGCTGTGCAACTGCGCAGCGCCAGCTATTCGAATATGCTGCGCGCCGTCGCCCTCGCATGCCTCGTCCTCGCGGCGGTCGTCGCAGCCGGCGTGCGCCTGGTCGGCGTAGATCCTTCCATTTGCTACGGCGCAGGCGCCAGCATGTTCTCCAGCCTGCGCGCCTTTGCGCAGACCGCACAGCGGCCTGCGCCCGTGACGCCGGCGCCCGGCCGCGCCGCGTCGCTCAGGCTGCATCCCAGCATCGTCTTCACGCTGAAGTCCGGCGTCGCGGAAGGCCGAATGGTCTACATCGGCGTCGGCGGCGACATCGACGGTCGCGTCAATCCGCGACTTCTCGTGCACGAGGGCGAGACCGTTCAGGTCAATCTCATCAATGGCGAAGGCGCAGAACACGACATAGTCATCGATCAATATCCCGCGCGCTCGGATCGCGTCATCGGCAGAGGCGCGAGCACGTCGATCGCCTTTCTCGCCGACCGCGCCGGCGAATTCTCCTATTTCTGCTCCATTCCCGGCCATCGCGAGTCGGGCATGGAGGGCCGCATCCAGGTTGCGCCTGGCCCGCGCGCCGCCGCTGTGGCGGGCGGCGCCGACATCGTGCGCGATCCCACCGATCTGGCGCCGCCGATCCATGCGCGCGCGCCGCGGGTGCTGCGCGTCGATCTCGAGACGGTCGAGATGAAGGGTCAGCTCGCGGACAAGACGACCTACACCTACTGGACCTTCAACGGGAAAGTGCCCGGCCCGTTCGTGCGCGCGCGCGTCGGCGACACGATCGAGGTCCACCTGAAAAACCCATCCGACAGCCTGATGACGCATTCCGTCGACTTCCATGCCGCCACGGGGCCCGGCGGCGGAGCCGAATTCACGCAGACCGACCCGGGCAAGGAGAAGGTCGTGACCTTCAAGGCCATGACGCCGGGCCTGTTTGTCTATCACTGCGCAACGCCGATGGTCGCCCATCACATCACCAACGGCATGTACGGGCTCATCCTCGTGGAGCCGGAGAGCGGGTTGCCGCAGGTCGATCGCGAATTCTACGTCATGCAGGGGGAGTTCTACACGACCAAGCCTTTCGGCGCGCAAGGCGAACTGGAGATGGACTATGAGAAGCTCATCTCCGAGAAGCCCGAATATTTCGTCTTCAACGGCGCGGTCGGCGCGCTGACGCGCAGTCATCCGCTGCGCGCGCGCATCGGCGAAACCGTGCGCATCTTCTTCGGCGTCGGCGGCCCGAACTTCACGTCGTCCTTCCATCTGATCGGCGGCATGTTCGATCACGTCTGGGAAAGCGCAAGCCTGCGCGCGCAGCCGCTGACCGACGTGCAAACGATCTCGGTGCCGCCAGGCGGAGCGACGGTGGTCGACTTCAAGATCCCGCGCGCCGGTCGCTTCACTCTGGTCGATCACGCGCTCTCCCGTCTGGAGCGCGGCCTCGTCGGCTATCTCATCGTGGATGGGCCCGAGAACGACGACATGATGCACGAAGGGCCGGCGACCGCTCGCTGAGCGGATCGAAACCGCATGACCTTCGTCATGTCGCCTGCATGACCGACGGCACTCACGCTCGCGGCTTAACGCGAGTCAATTTGGCGATGTTCGGACGGCGCGGCGACGCAAGGTCCGGGCGAGAGGCGCAGAATTCGCGTCCGGGCCATTCCGGTTGGCGACCCCGGAACTACGGAACGCACAAGAGTTCATTCACGCGCCGAGGCGTTGTTTCTGGCCGGGACGACGCCGAGGAGCCTGCGGGCGACCGCAGGAACGTGCGAATGAGCGGAGGAGCGGCGACCCCCATGCCGCTCCTCCTTTTATTTTCAGCGCCCGCCGCACGCCCTATGCTGGCCTCTCCATGAAGGAGGCCCTTTGGCGCGCGTCCTGATCCCTCTCCCGCCCCGCGACTACGATCCGACCGAGGCCGCCGTCTCGTGGCGCGTGCTGCGCGATCTCGGCCACGCGGTCGTCTTCGCGACGCCGCAAGGCGCTCCGTCCGAGGCCGACGACCTCATGCTGCACGGGCGTGGCCTCGATCCCTGGGGTTTCTTGCCCGGCCTCGACCGGCTCGTCGTCATCGGCCGCTTCATGCGCGCCGATTCGGTCGGCCGCGACGCCTACCGCGCCATGTCGCAAAGCCCCGAATGGCGCGCGCCGCTCCGCTGGGATGCGGCGCGTGAAACGGATTTCGACGGCCTGCTGCTACCCGGGGGACATCGCGCGCGCGGAATGCGCGACTATCTCGAAAGCCCTGTGTTGCAGGCGCTCGCCATCGATTTCTTTCGCGCGAAAAAGCCCGTGGGCGCGGTCTGCCACGGCGTCGTGCTGCTGGCGCGCAGCGTCGATCCGGCGACCGGCCGTTCCGTTCTCTACGGGCGAAAGACGACCGCGCTGACATGGGCGTTGGAGAAAGTCGCGGTGCGCGTCGGCCGCATCGTGCGCTGGTGGGACCCGACCTATTACTCGACCTATCCCGAACGGCCGGGCGAGCCCGAGGGCTATCGCAGCGTGCAGGCGGAAGTGACCCGCGCGCTCGCCGATCCCGCCGACTTCCGCGACGTGCCGGCCGATGCGCCGGATCATGCGCTGAAAACCAGCGGCCGCGCCCGCGACCGGCGCGACGATTCCCGGCCCGCCTTCGTGGTCGAGGACGGCAATTACGTCTCCGCCCGCTGGCCCGGCGACGTGCATGCGTTCGCGGCGGCCTTCGCGCGTCGCCTGTCGGCGTCCGTCGCATGACCCCCGCGCCTTGCCGCTTTCCCGCGCAGACCCTATGAAAGCGCGCGGCTCCGCGATCGGGAGCGGCGGCGATTCGCATGAGACAGGCTTGAGATGAACACGTCCCCGGCGCAGCCCCGTTGGAAGCGCGTGCTGGTCAAACTGTCCGGCGAAGCCTTGCAGGGCGCCCAGTCGCACGGCCTCGATCCCGTCACCGTCACCCGCATCGCCCAGGATCTCGCAGCCGCCGCGCGCGCGGGCGCGGAAATCGGCGTCGTCGTCGGCGGCGGCAATTTCTTTCGCGGCCTGCAGGGCGCCGACAAGGGCATCGAGCGCGCGCGCGGCGATTCCATCGGCATGCTGGCGACCGTCATGAACGCGCTGGCGCTGGAGCAGGCGATCGAGGCGCAGGGGCAGGCCGCGCGCACGCTTTCGGCCGTCGCCATGCCCTCGATCTGCCAGCCTTATTCGCGGCAGGCGGCGCTCGCGCATCTGGCCAAGGGCCGCGTCATCATCCTCGGCGGCGGCACCGGCAATCCCTTCTTCACCACCGACACGGGCGCGGCGCTTCGCGCGGCCGAACTCTCCTGCGACGCGCTGATGAAGGCGACGCAGGTCGACGGAATCTACACCGCCGACCCGAAAAAGGACCCGAATGCGCGGCGCTACGACACGCTGACGCACGACGAGGCGATCGAAAAGCGTCTCGCGGTCATGGACACCGCGGCTTTCGCGCTTGCCCGCGAGAACCGTATTCCGATAATCGTCTTCTCATTGGCCGGGCCGGGCGCGATCCACAGCGCCTGGGAGGGCAGGGGACGGTTCACGCTGGTTTCGCCCGCCGCCGCCTGAGCGGCGCTATCCGTCCGACACGACAGGTGACGACATGTCCGCGACTTTCGATCTCAACGACCTCAAGCGGCGCATGCAGGCGTCGATCGCCGCGCTGAAGCACGAACTCGGCGGCCTGCGCACCGGCCGCGCGGCGGTGAGCCTGGTCGAGCCCGTGCATGTCGAGGCCTACGGCCAGTCCATGCCGCTCAACCAGGTCGCCACCATCTCGATCCCCGAGCCGCGCATGATCGCCATCCAGGTGTGGGACAAGGCCATGGTGATCGCCGTCGACAAGGCGATCCGCGCCGCCAATCTCGGCCTGACGCCTACGGTCGAAGGCCAGATTCTGCGCGTGCGCATGCCCGAACTGAACGAGCAGCGCCGCAAGGAGCTGGTGAAGGTCGCCCACAAATACGCCGAGGAATCGCGCGTCGCGATCCGCCACATCCGCCGCGACGGCCTCGACATCCTGAAGAAGCAACTTAAGGACAAAGTCATCGGCGAGGATGACGAGAAGCGTCACGAGACCGAGGTGCAGAAGGCCACCGACGCCGCCATCGTCGAGGTCGATCAGGTGCTCGCGACCAAGGAAAAGGAGATCATGCAGGTCTAGTCCCGCATGAGTTTCAATCCCGGGCAGTCCGGAGTTTCGATGAGCGACGGCGAAAAGCGCGAAGCGGGCGGGGCGATCACCGGATCGCCTGCGCCTGCGCGCGAAAAGGCGCCGCGCCATGTCGCCATCATCATGGACGGCAACGGCCGCTGGGCCGCGAGCCGCAAGCTGCCGCGCTTCGAGGGCCATCGGCGCGGCGTCGAGGCGCTGCGCCGCACGGTGCGCAACGCCATCGACCTCGGCGTCGAATATCTGACCGTCTATTCCTTTTCGTCGGAAAACTGGTCGCGCCCGATCGACGAGGTCACGGGCCTGATGGGCCTGCTCAAGCGCTTCATCCGCAACGACCTCGCCGAACTGCACGCCAGCAACGTGCGCATCCGCGTCATCGGCGCGCGCGAGGGCCTGCCGAGCGACATCGGCCCGCTGCTCGCCGAGGCCGAGGAGGTCACCCGCGCCAATACCGGCCTCGTGCTGGTCATCGCCTTCAACTACGGCGGCCGGCAGGAGATCGTCGCCGCCGCGCGCGCGCTCGCCGAGGACGTCGCCGCCGGCCGCCTCGATCCTGCCGCCATCGACGCCGACCTGTTCGAGAAGAAGCTGCACACGACGGACATTCCCGATCCCGATCTGGTCATCCGCACTTCGGGCGAAGTGCGCACGTCGAACTTCCTGCCGTGGCAGTCGGCCTATGCGGAATTCGTCTTCACGCCGACGCTCTGGCCGGATTTCGACCGCGCCGCCTTCGAGCAGGCGCTCGACGAATACGCGCGGCGCGAGCGGCGCTTCGGCGGCGTCGACGCCGTCCAGCCCGTGAAGAAGACCGCTTCGTGACCGAAGCTCCGGGCTATCAGGCCGCGCCTGCGAAAGGCCCCAACTTTTCCGACCTGCGCACGCGGGTGATTTCGGGCGTCGTCATGGTCGCCGCCGCCGTCGGCGCGCTGGTCGCGGGCGGGGCGCCCTTCATCCTGTTCTGGCTGGCCGCCGCCATCGCCATGGTCTGGGAATGGCAGCGGTTGCTGGGCGAAGAGCGTCGCCTGGCGCGCGTCGTCGTCGGCGCGGCGGCGCTCGCCGTCGCCTGCGCCTTCGCCGCGCAGAACGGCGCGGATTACGCGCTGGCGATCCTCGGCCTCGGCGCGCTGGCGGTCGGCTGGCTCGGCCGCGCCCGGCCTGCGGGTCTGGGCCGGCGCCGGCGTCCTCTATGCCGGCGCGCTCATCGTCTCCATCGCCGCCATCCGCCCGCCGCTGCCCGCGCTGCTGGAGCCGCCCTATAATCTCAGGGCGATCCTCTGGTTGTTCGCGGTTGTGTGGGGCACCGACATCATGGCCTATTTCGGCGGGCGGCTGATCGGCGGCCCGAAACTCTGGCCGCGCGTCTCGGCGGGCAAGACGTGGTCCGGCACGATCGTCGGCGTCGTCAGCGGCGCGCTGCTGGGTCTCGCCGTTGCGGCCATCCTGCCGAGCGGCCCGGTCGCGACGGTTCCGCTGCTGCTCGTCGGCCTTGTCGGCGGCGCCGCCGCGCAGGCCGGCGACCTCCTCGAATCTTCGATCAAGCGTCGCTTCGGCGTGAAGGATTCCAGCCAGCTCATCCCCGGGCACGGCGGCGTCATGGACCGGCTGGACGGCTTCGTCGCCGCCGCCGTCTTCGTCGCCCTGCTCGGCGCTGTGCGCGGAACGCCGACGGTGGCCGAGGGATTGTTCGTATGGCCCTAGACCAGCAACGCAGGATCGTCCTTCTGGGCGCGACGGGCTCCATCGGCCGTTCCACCATCGACATCGTCGAACAGGCGCCGCACGCCTTCGCGGTCGAGGCGGTCGCCGGCGGCCGCGACGTCGCCGCGCTCGCCGAACTCGCCATTCGCGTCGGCGCGCGCTTCGCCGCCATCCGCGACGAAAAGCTCTATGGCGAGCTGAAAGCGGCGCTGTCGGGCAGCGGCGTCGAGGCGGCCGCCGGCGCGAAGGCCGTGGTGGAAGCGGCGCTGCGCCCGGCCGACATCGTCGTCGGCGCGATCTCCGGCGCGGCCGGCGTCGAGCCGACCTACGCGGCGCTGGCGGAAGGCCGCACCATCGCGCTCGCCAACAAGGAATGCCTGGTCTGCGCCGGCCATCCCTTCATGCGCAAGGTGGCCGAGACCAACGCGACCATCCTGCCGCTCGACAGCGAGCACGACGCGCTCTGGCAGGCGCTCGGCGGCGCGGACGCCAAGAGCGTCGAGAAGCTCATCATCACCGCCTCGGGCGGCCCGTTCCGCGCCTGGAGCGCCGAGCAGATCGCCGGCGCCACGCGAGAACAGGCGCTCAAGCATCCCAACTGGTCGATGGGCCAGAAGATCACCATCGATTTCGGCCTCGATGATGAACAAGGGGCTGGAGCTGATCGAGGCCCATCACCTGTTCGGCGTGCCGGCTGACCGGCTCGATGTGCTGGTGCATCCGCAGTCGATCATCCACGGCCTCGTCGCCTTCGCCGACGGCTCGGTGACGGCGAGCCTCTACGCGCCCGACATGCGCGTGCCGATCGCCCATTGCCTGGCCTGGCCGGAGCGGCTGAAGACCAACGCCAGGCGGCTCGACCTCGCCGAAGTCGCGACGCTGACCTTCGAGAAGCCGGACCTTGGCCGTTTCCCGGCGCTCGGCGTCGCCATGGACGCGCTGGCGCAGGGCGGGGCGATGCCGACCGTGCTCAACGCCGCCAACGAGATTGCGGTGGCCGCATTTCTGGCCGGCGAGGTCTCCTTCCCCGAAATCGCCCGGATTGTGGGCGAAGCCTGCGAGAGGGCCGTGCGCGAGAATTCCGCGCGCGAGCCCGCCTCCATCGAGGAGGCCCTGGCCGTTGACCATATTGTCAGAGAAAGTTCCCGGGCCTCCTTGGCCGCTAAAGCTCGATCCGGCATGGTAACGGTTCAGTAACCATTTCGCCCTCGTCGCGCCTCGGCCCGACGATGAAATGCGGCGGAACCGGAGGCCATATGTTGGATGCGTTGTACTCGACCGGGCTCTACGTGATCCCGTTCATCATCGTCCTCACCGTCGTCGTTTTCGTGCACGAGCTCGGGCATTTCTGGGTCGGCCGGCGCTGCGGCATCAAGGTGGACGCCTTCTCCATCGGTTTTGGCCCCGAACTCTTCGCCTTCGTCGACCGCCACGGCACGCGCTGGCGCGTGGCGGCCCTGCCGCTCGGCGGCTACGTCAAGTTCCACGGCGACGCCAACGGCGCGAGCATGGCCGACGATTCCGCCATCGACGCCATGCCGGCGGAGGAACGCGCGGTCACCTTCGCCGCCCAGCCGATCTGGAAGCGCGCGGCGACCGTGGCCGCCGGCCCCATCGCCAATTTCATCCTGGCGATATTCATCTTCGCCGCGGTCTTCTTCACCCTCGGCCGGGCGGTGCTCACCCCGCGCGTCGACAGCGTGGCGGCGGGCAGCGCGGCGGAAGTCGCGGGCTTCCTGCCGGGCGACCTCGTGCTCGAGATCGACGGCCAGAAGATCGGCAGCTTCAACGACCTGCAGCGCATCGTCACCACCTCGCCCGATCAGCCGCTGAAATTCCTGGTGGATCGCGGCGGCAAGGGCGTGACGCTGACCGCCACGCCGCGCCTGAAGGAGATGGATTCGCCCATCGGCAAGGCGCGCATCGGCCTTCTCGGCGTGCAGGCGGGCGGCAAGCCCGAGGACTGGCGCACCGAAACGTACGGAATCGTCGATTCGATCCGGCTGGCGGGGCAGGAGACCTGGTTCGTCGTGCGCCAGACGGCCGGCTATCTCGGCGGCCTGATGATCGGCAAGGAAAGCCCGGACCAGCTCTCGGGCCCGGCCGGCCTCGCCCAGGTGTCGGGCGAAATGGCCAAGCTCGGGGTGAGCGCGCTGCTCAATCTCGTGGCGATTCTCTCGATTTCGATCGGATTGCTCAACCTTGCCCCGGTGCCGCTGCTGGACGGCGGCCACCTGCTGTTTTACGTCATCGAGGCGATCCGGGGCCGCGCGCTCAACGAACGGGCCCAGGAGATCGGTTTCCGCATCGGAATCGCCGTCGTCGGCGGCCTGATGGTGCTGGCGACCTACAATGACATCGCCCGGCTGGGCCCGCCGATCCTGAAGTGGATCCTGCGCGGTTAACCGCCTGCTGACCATGTTTGTGTCGCGTCGGCCACGCCGGCCCAAAAAGGCCGGCCAAAGGGTTGATCGGCATTTGCAGGTTAACGTAAACCGAGTAGAAGCAACGTGCGGTCGAGCCTGCAAAAGGCTCGACCTTTCAAGATTGAACGGCTGGCGCGCCGCGGGACATTGGCCCGGGGCGCGCGAGGCCGGCCGCCGAAGGCGGCCACGAAAGCAGGGATAGGCGTAATGCATCGTACGCAACGAATTTGGACCCGCCTGGCCTTGGTCGGGTCTCTGGTCGGGGGGCTCGGGCTTTCGGGTCTCGCCCACGCCCAGTCGGTTACGGTGCAGGGCAACAGCCGCGTCGATTCGGAGACGGTCCGTTCCTATTTCACCAGCACGGACGCCGCGGGCGTGGCGGCCGGCGAAAAGGGCCTGCGCGACAGCGGCCTGTTCTCCTCGGTGCGCGTGAGCCGCCGCGGGTCGAACGTCGTCGTTCAGGTCTCCGAGAACAACGTCATCAACAACGTCGCCTTCGAGGGCAACAGCAAGGTGAAGGGCGACCAGCTCCGTCCCGAGCTGCAATTGCGTTCGCGCGGGCCGTTCAGCCCGTCCGTCGCCGCCTCCGACGTCGAGCGAATCAGGGAAATCTACAAGCGCTCCGGCCGCGCCGCCGCGAAGGTCAGCTATCGCACCGTCAACCTGCCGAACGGCCGCATCGACGTCGTCTACACGATCGACGAGGGCGACAAGACCGGCGTCAAGGTCATCAATTTCTCGGGCAACCAGGCCTATTCGACCGGCAAGCTCACCGGCCTGATGCAGACGACGGAAATGAACTTCCTGTCGTTCCTGAAGAACACCGACGTCTACGATCCCGACCGCATTTCCTCCGACCTCGAGCTGATCCGCCGCTACTACCTGAAGAACGGCTACGCCGACTTCCAGGTGGTGAGCAACGAGGCGCGCTTCGACCCGGCCCAGGGCGGCTACATCGTCAACATCGTCGTGAACGAGGGCCCGCAATATCGCGTGTCCAACATCGCCGTTCAGTCGCGTCTGCCCGACGTGCCCGGCGAGACGCTGATGCCGCTCGTCCGCCTGTCGGCCGGCGAGGTCTACAATGGCGACCTGGTCGAAAAGTCGGTCGAGGCGGTGACCAAGGCGCTCGCTCGCCGTGGCTACGCCTTCGCGCAGGTTCGCCCGCGCGGCGCCCGCAACGCCGGCGCCCAGACGGTGAGCATCGATTTCGTCATCGACGAGGGCCCGCGCGTCTACATCGAGCGCATCAACGTGCGCGGCAACACCCGCACGCGCGACTATGTCGTGCGCCGCGAGTTCGAGATCGGCGAAGGCGACGCCTACAATCGCGTCATGATCGACCGCGCCGAGCGCCGCCTCAACAACCTCGGCTATTTCAAGAAGGTCCGCATCACCAACGAGCCGGGCGCCGCGCCCGACCGCGTGGTCATCAATGTGGAGGTCGAGGACCAGCCCACCGGCAACTTCTCCGTGTCGGGCGGCTATTCGACGTCGGACGGCTTCATCGCGGAAGTCTCGGTCAGCGAGTCCAACTTCATGGGCCGCGGCCAGTACGTCCGCGCCGCCGCGACGATCGGCCAGCGCACGAAGGGCCTCGAGTTCAACTTCACCGAGCCCTATTTCCTCGACACGCGCGTGGCGGTCGGCTTCGACCTCTACGTCAAGAAGAACACGACGTCGAAGTACAGCGTCTATAATTCGACGACGGCGGGCGGCACGCTGCGCGCGGCGATCCCGATCACCGACGAGATCAGCGTCGCGCCGCGCTACTCGATCTACTCGACCTATCTGTCGATCCCCAACGACACGAAGCACCCCTACAACGACTGTACCTATCCGATCCCGGGCATCACGCCCGGCCCGACGGGCTTCTTCCCGGCCAGCATCTTCGTGAACTGCGCCACCAACGGCGAAGCCTCGATCGCGATCAAGGCGCAGCAGGGCACGACGATCACGTCTCTGTTCGGCTACACGATCGCCTATTCGACGCTCGACAACCCGAAGAAGCCGACGGACGGCATTTACGCCGCCCTCAACATGGACGTCGCCGGCGCCGGCGGCGACCCGCGCTTCTTCCGCACGACCGGCGAGGCCCGCTACTATCGCGAGATTCTCGACAACGTCGTCGCCTTCGCGCGCGTGCAGGGCGGTTTCATGACCGGCTACGGCGGCTACAAGCTGCGCGTCACCGATCAGTTCAACCCCGGCCCCGCGCTCGTGCGCGGCTTCGCCCCGGGCGGCATCGGCCCGCGCGATATTTCGAACCCGTTCAACTACCAGGGCAATTCGCTCGGCGGTTCGAAGTATCTGGGCGCCTCGATCGAAACGCAGTTCCCGATCTTCGGCATGCCGCGTGAACTCGGCCTCAAGGGCGCCGTCTTCGCCGACGCCGGTACGGTCTGGGGCTACAGCGGCCGCACCAGGTTCACGACGTTCCAGGATCTCGCGCTCTACGGCGCCGATCCGATCGCGGGCCCGGCGATCGCCGCGACCGGCTGCGTGCCGGCCTATTCGGCCCCGTGGTTCGGCCCCGGCTCCTGTCTGCAGGTCGGCGGCGACACCAAGAAGATCCGCACCTCGGTCGGCGCCTCGTTGCTGTGGGACTTGCCGATGGGCCCGATCCGCTTCGACTTCGCCAAGGCGCTCTCGAAGTCGCAGTATGACCAGACGCAGTTCTTCCGGTTCTCCGGCGGCGGCAGCTTCTGATCTCCTGCTGACAAAGATCTCCTGCTGACAAAGAATCGAGCGGCCCCTTCGGGGGCCGCTTTCGTTTCGGGGCGCGCGTCGGCCGGCGTTTGTGCTTGCCGGCGCTTGTCTTGCCGGCATTTGTCTTGGACGCGTTGGCGCAAACCGGCGCGCAGCGTTATAAGGGCTGACCGCCGCATCGGGCGGACCGGAGCGCGCTGCGAAGAGGCGAAAGCCGATCTTTCGCGCTCCGCACGGATGGAGCCGACCGGCTTTTCTGCATTCGAGCGTTTCTCGTCTGCAGGCTGGTCCAGCCTGCGGACGGCATGAGCGAGCCCTTCTTCTTCTCCCTGTCGAGCGCGCCGACCGTCGGCGACGTCGCCGCGCTGGTGAACGCCGAATTCGACTCGCAATTCGCCGCGCGCCGCATCGAGGGGCTGGCGGCGCTGGAGCGCGCGGGCCCGCGCGACCTCGCCTATTTCGACAATCCCCGCTACGGCGACGAACTCGGCCGCACCCGCGCCGGCGCCTGCCTGCTGCGCGCAAGCGCCTACGAGCGCGCGCCGAAAGGCGTGGCGGCCCTCGTCGTCGACCACCCCTATCGCGCCTTCGCCACGCTCGCCGCGCGCCTCGTGCCCGACAGCCTGCGCGCCGCGCCCGTCTTCGCCAAGGGCGTCTCGCCGCAGGCGCAGGTTCATCCGCAGGCGCGCCTCGAGCCGGGCGTCGATGTCGAGCCCGGCGCGGTGATCGGCGCCGGCGCGGAGATCGGCGCGGGAACGCTCGTCTGCGCCAACGCCGTCGTCGGCGCCGGCGTGCGCATCGGCCGCGACTGCACGATCGGCGCGGGCGCGAGCCTGAGCCACGCGCTGCTCGGCGACCGCGTCATTCTGCATCCCGGCGTGCGCGTCGGCCAGGACGGCTTCGGCTTTGCGCTCGGCGCGCGCGGCCACCTCAAGGTGCCGCAGATCGGCCGCGTCATCATCCAGGACGACGTGGAGATCGGCGCGAATTGCACGCTCGACCGCGGCGCCTCGCGCGACACGATCGTGGGCGAGGGAACCAAGATCGATAATCTCGTGCAGATCGGTCACAACGTCGTCGTCGGCCGCCATTGCGTCATCGTCGCGCAGGTCGGCGTCGCCGGCTCCACGGAACTCGGCGATTTCGTCATGGTCGGCGGACAGACGGGCATCGCCGGGCATCTGACCATCGGCGCCGGCGCGCGCATCGCCGCGCAATCCGGCGTCATGCGCGACGTCGCGGCCGGCGCGAGCGTCGGCGGGACGCCCGCGCAGGACCTGCGCCTGTTTCTGAAGCGCGCCGCAGCGGATCGCCGCGCGGGCAAGGAGAAGTGAAGTGACGAGCGAGACGCAAACGGCAGGCGAAGCAAAGAAACTCGAAGCCTTCGACATCCAGAAGATTCTGGCGTCGCTGCCGCATCGCTATCCCTTCCTGCTGGTCGACCGCATCGTCGATATCGACGGCGACGATTCCTGCGTCGGCATCAAGAACGTCACGATCAACGAGCCGCATTTCCAGGGCCATTTTCCCGAGCGCCCCGTGCATCCCGGCGTGCTCATCATCGAGGGCATGGCGCAGACGGCCGGCGCCATCTGCATCCAGGCGCACGGCAAGGGCGAGAAGCCCGGCCTCGTCTATTTCATGACCATCGACAAGGCGAAGTTCCGCAAGCCGGTGCTGCCGGGCGACCGGCTCGAGTATCACATGAAGAAGCTCAACCAGCGTCGCAACATGTGGTGGTATTCCGGCCGCGCGATGGTCGACGGCCAGCTCGTCTGCGAGGCCGAGATCAGCGCGATGCTCGCGCCGCCGGCGGCCTGAGTTCGCGGCTTGACGGCCGATATCCATCCGACAGCGATCGTCGCGCCCGGCGCCCGGCTCGGCGCGGCCGTGCGGATCGGTCCGTTCTGCACGGTCGGCGCCGACGTCGAACTCTGTGACGGCGTCGAACTCGTGTCGCACGCGGTCGTCGCCGGGCGCACGAAAATCGGCGCCCGCACGAAAATCTTTCCCTTCGCCTCGCTCGGCCACGCGCCGCAGGATCTGAAATACAGCGGCGAACCTTCGACGCTCGCGCTTGGCGCCGATTGCATCGTTCGCGAAGGCGTGACCGCCAATCCCGGCACGCAGGGCGGCGGCATGGCGACCGTGATCGGCGATCGCTGCACGCTGCTCGCGCACGCGCATGTCGGTCACGACAGCCGCATCGGCGACGATGTCATCCTGTCCAACAACGTGATGATCGCGGGCCACGTGCGCGTCGGCGATTTCGCGATCCTCTCGGGCGGCGTCGCCGTGCATCAGTTCTCGCGCGTCGGCGCGCACGCCTTCGTCGGCGGCCTGTCCGGGCTCGAGGGCGATCTGGTTCCTTTCGGTCTTGCCTTCGGCAATCGCGCGCATCTGGCCGGGCTCAATCTCGTCGGCCTGCGCCGCCGCAATTTTCCGCGCGAGAGCATCGCCGCGCTGCAGGCGGCCTACCGCCTGATCTTCGAGGGCGATGCGCCGTTTCTCGCGCGCATCGACGAGACGGAACGGACGCTGGGCGCCGACGCGCATGTCGGCGCCGCTCGTCGCCTTCCTGCGCGAAGGCGGCGATCGGCCGCTGTGCCGGCCGCGCCGCGCCGTGGGCGCCGGGGAATGAAACTCTTCCTCGTCGCGGGCGAAAAGTCCGGCGATCTCCTCGGCGCCAAGCTGATGCAGGCGCTGCGTCGCCTCGCGCCCGACGCGGCGATCGAAGGCGTCGGCGGCGAGGCGATGATCCGCGAGGGGATGGCGAGCCTGTTTCCGCTCGAGGACATCGCGGTCATGGGCTTCACGTCCGTCATCGCGCATCTGCCGCGCCTGCTTCGGCGCATCGACGAAACGGCGCGCGCGATCGTCGCGGCGAAGCCCGACGCGCTCGTCATCATCGACAGCCCCGACTTCACGCATCGCGTCGCGCGAAAAGTGCGGGCAGCCGCGCCCGGAAATTCCCATCGTCGATTATGTCAGCCCGTCGGTCTGGGCGTGGCGGCCGGGCAGGGCGCCGGCCATGCGCGCCTATGTCGACCGCGTGCTCGCGCTCTTTCCTTTCGAACCGCAAGCGCACGAAAAACTCGGCGGACCGCCCTGCGTCTTCGTCGGCCATCCGCTGGTCGAACATCTCGACGAATTGCGCCCCGGCGCAGAGGAAGCGCGGCAGCGTGAAAGCGATCCGGCCGTGTTCCTGCTGATGCCGGGCTCGCGGCGCTCCGAGATCGAGCGGCTGATGCCGGTGTTCGGGCAGGTGCTGCATCGCGTGGCGCAGCACGGCCGGCGCATGGAAGTGATCTTGCCCGCCGTCGCGCATCTCGAGGACGCGATCCGCGAGGAATTGCGCTCCTGGCCCTACAAGCCCGAAGTCGTGCTCGGCGACCAGCCGAAACTCGCGGCCTTCCGCCGCGCGCGCGCCGCGCTGGTCGCGTCCGGCACTGTGACGCTCGAACTCGCGCTGTCGGGCGTGCCGATGGTCGTCGCCTACAAAGTGTCGCGCGTCGAGGAACTGGCCAAGCATTTCATCGACGTGCATTCAATCGTGCTCGCCAATCTCGTTCTGGCCGAGAATGTCGTGCCCGAGTTCATTCAGCGCGACTGCAACGAGGTCGCGCTCGCCAATGCGCTCGCGCCGCTGTTCACGCATGGCGCGCAGCGCGACCGGCAGATGGCCGCCTTCCGCGACATCGATCGCGTGTTGACGCCGGCCAACGGCGAGGCGCCGAGCATGGCGGCCGCGCGCAACGTGCTGGAGGTCGCGAGGCGTTGACGTTCGGCTCGAAGCGTCCGCCATGGGCGGAAAGCGGACGCATCCGTGAGTGCGTCATGGCCGGGCTTGTCCCGGCCATCCACGCCGAGCCGAGCAGCGAACGTCAAGCCAAGCCCTGGTAGAGATCATGCCACTCCGGATTTGAGTTGAGGATGAGTTTCACTTTCCACGCGCGCGGCCAGTGTTTCCGGTTCGACTCGCGCTGGATCGCGTCTCGAATGTCGTCGTAGCGTTCGAAGTAGACAAGCCGCTTCAGTCCGTAGCGCTTCGTGAAGCCCTTGATCAGGCCTTCGCGGTGTTCATACGCGCGACGGGAAAGGTCGGACGTGACGCCGACGTAGAGCACGCCGTTGGCGTGGTTCGTCATGATGTAGACCCAGCCGCCCCGCATGATCTGATGCTGCCCGGCGTGGATGGCCGGGACAAGCCCGGCCATGACGCGGAGAGGATACTGTCCGCGACCGGTCGATAGCCGCCGATCTCGCAGCGTCGGGCTCCCAATGACCGCCACCCCCCGCGGGCCGCGTCTTGGAAACAAAAAAGCCGCGTGATCTCTCACGCGGCTTTCGTGTTCAGGGAACCTGCGTTCAGCGCTTGGACTGCGGCACGTAATCGCGACGCGTCGCGCCGGTGTAGAGCTGACGCGGACGGCCGATCTTCTGGTGCGGGTCCTCGATCATTTCCTTCCACTGCGCGATCCAGCCGACGGTGCGCGCGACGGCGAACAGCACGGTGAACATCGACGTCGGGAAGCCCATCGCCTTCAGCGTGATGCCCGAATAGAAGTCGATGTTCGGATAGAGCTTCTTCTCGACGAAATATTCGTCGTGCAGCGCGATGCGCTCGAGCTCGACCGCGACGTCGAGCAGCGGGTCGTCCTTGATGCCGAGCTCGTTGAGGACCTCATGGCAGGTCTTCTGCATGATCTTCGCGCGCGGATCGTAGTTCTTGTAGACGCGGTGGCCGAAGCCCATCAGGCGGAACGGATCGTTCTTGTCCTTCGCCTTGGCGACGTATTTCGGAATGTTGTCGACCGTGCCGATCTCGCTCAGCATCTTCAGCGCGGCTTCGTTCGCGCCGCCGTGCGCGGGGCCCCACAGGCAGGCGATGCCGGCGGCGATGCAGGCGAACGGGTTTGCGCCCGAGGAGCCGGCCAGACGCACCGTCGAGGTCGAGGCGTTCTGCTCGTGGTCGGCGTGCAGGATGAAGATGCGGTCGAGCGCGCGCGCCAGGATCGGGTTGACCTTGTAATCCTCGCAGGGCACCGCGAAGCACATGCGCAGGAAGTTCGACGTGTAGTCGAGCGAGTTCTGCGGATACACGAAGGGCTGGCCGACCGTGTACTTGAACGCCATCGCCGCCAGCGTCGGGATCTTCGCGATCATGCGCATGGAGGCGACCATGCGCTGGTGCGGATCGGAGATGTCGGTCGAGTCGTGATAGAAGGCCGACATCGCGCCGACCGAGGCGACCATCACCGCCATCGGATGCGCGTCGCGGCGGAAGCCCTGGAAGAAGCGGGCCATCTGCTCGTGCACCATCGTGTGGCGCGTCACGCGATAGTCGAAATCGGCCTTCTGCGCGGCGGTCGGCAGCTCGCCGTACAGCAGCAGGTAGCAGGTCTCGAGGAAGTCGCCGTTCTCGGCGAGCTGCTCGATCGGATAGCCGCGATAGAGCAGGACGCCCTCGTCGCCGTCGATGTAGGTGATCTGGGATTCGCAGCTCGCCGTCGACGTGAAGCCGGGATCGTAAGTGAACATCCCGGTCTTGCCGTAGAGCGAACCGATATCGATCACGGACGGCCCGATGCTGCCGGCTTTGACATTCGCTTCGTAATTCGCGTCGCCGACTTTGATCGTGCCCGTGCTTGCGGTCATGGCTCGCCCCTGCGTGTTGAAGCCGAACATCCGTGCGCGCTGGAAAGCAGCCCGTTTCGGGTCCGCCCGCGCCGCTCGTCATCGGCGATTGTGCATCGCATTATGGGTAGCGCATCCCCCCGGCCGGTTCAAGCGCGCGCGCGCTGCGCGCGCCTGCGACTTTCAGCGGGGGAGCGAGGGAGAAACGCGGTTCAGGCCCCCGCCTGATCGGCAATGCGGCCAAGGCTTTCCGCGCGCCCGAGCGTTTCGAGAACGTCGAAGATTCCAGGCGACGTCGTCTTGCCGGTGAGCGCGGCGCGCAGCGGCTGGGCGAGATCGCCGAGCTTGGCGCCGCTCGCCTCCGCTTCTTCGCGCACGGCGGCTTCGGTCGAGGCGACGCTCCAGTCCGCAAGCGCCGAGAGTCGCGCGTGAACCGCCTTGAGATGCGCACGGCCCTTTTCGACCAGCGCGGCGGCCTTCGGCTCCATGGCGAGCGGACGTTGCGCGAACAGGTAATCCGCGCCGTCGGCGAGTTCGACCAGCGTTTTCGCGCGCGCCTTCAGGCCCGGCATGGCGGCCAGTAGTTGCGCGCGCTTTTTCTCGTCCAGCGCGGCCAGTTTTTCCGGGCCACGCGGGAGATAGGGCAGGGTGGCGATCAGCGCCTGCGTCAATTCCGCGTCGTCGGCCGCGCGCATGTAATGGCCGTTCATGTTTTCGAGCTTGACGAAATCGAAGCGCGCGGGCGAGCGATGCACCTGCGCCAGATCGAAGGCCTCGATCATTTCCTGCGTCGAGAAGAATTCGCGGTCGCCCTGGCTCCAGCCGAGCCGCACGAGATAATTGCGCAGGGCTTCGGGCAGGTAGCCCATGGCGCGATAGGCGTCGACGCCGAGCGCGCCGTGGCGCTTCGACAATTTCGCGCCGTCCGCGCCGTGGATCAGCGGAATGTGCGCCCAGGCCGGAATGGTCCAGCCCATGGCTTGGTAAATGTGCGTCTGGCGCGCGGCGTTGGTCAGGTGGTCGTCGCCGCGGATGATCTGCGTCACGCCCATGTCGTGGTCGTCGACGACGACGGCGAGCATGTAGGTCGGCGTGCCGTCGGAGCGCAGCAGCACGAGATCGTCGAGGTCCTTGTTGGGGAATACGACGCGGCCCTGCACGGCGTCCTCGATCACGGTCTCGCCGGCCTGCGGCGCCTTGAGGCGCACGACGGGCTTGCGGCCTTCGGCCTGCGCGGCGGCGACCTTGTCGGCGCTCGCCTCGCGCCAGCGCCCGTCATAGCGCGGCGGGCGGCCTTCCTTGCGCGCCGTCTCGCGCATTTCGGTCAGTTCGTCGGCCGTGGCGTAGCAATGGTAGGCCGCGCCCTTCGCCATCAATTCCTGCGCGACCTCGGCATGACGCGGCGCGCGCGAAAACTGGTAGATGACCTCGTCGTCCCACTTCAGCCCCAGCCAGGCCAGGCCGTCGATGATCTCCCTGATCGCGGCGTCGGTGGAGCGCTCGCGGTCCGTGTCCTCGATGCGCAGCAGCATCTTGCCGCCGGTCTTGCGCGCGTAGAGCCAGTTGAACAGAGCGGTGCGGCCGCCGCCGATATGCAGGAAGCCGGTGGGCGAGGGGGCAAAGCGCGTGACGGGGCTGGACATGGCGTTCCCTAAACTGAGTACGGTACGGACGCCCTCGTCCTGAGGAGCGATGCGGAGCATCGCGTCTCGAAGGGCGGGGGCCCGTTCTCCCGGCCATGCTTCGAGGCTTTTGCTGTCGCAAAAGACGCCTCAGCATGAAGGCCCGGGCCAGAGGAAGACTCGAACTGTAGAAAATTCGATTTTCGCCGCTGCGCGACGAAGGGCGCCCCTGTAACATGGGCCGGTCCGGGCCAAAAGGGGCAGGCGCGGACAGCCGTTTCGATGACGCGTTCGATTGACGGGTTGGGGGCGTGGCGAAGGTCGCCGTAGGTCATGCGCAGGAGGAACGCCAGGCCGCCTGGGGCTTGCGCGCGCGCCTTGCCGCGCTCGCAGGCGCCTTGCGCGAAAAGCTCGCCGCCGCGCTGGAGGAGGAATACGCCTTCCGCCGCCCGGCCCTCTGGCTGCCGGTGGCGGCCGGCGCGGGCGCGATCCTCTCGCTCACCGCCGACCGCGAGCCTTCGCTCGTCGCCGCCTGCGTCGCGCTGGCCCTGCTTTCGGCGCTCGCCTACGTCCTGCGCGCGCGTCGCGCTGGCTTCGCCGTCGCGGCCGCGCTCGCGGCCGTCGCCGCCGGCTTCGTCGCGCAGGGGGTGCGCACCTGGCGCGTCGCCGCGCCGGCGATTGCGCGCCCGATGACGACCGAGATCACCGGCTTCGTCGAACAGGTCGACCTGCGCCGCGCGGGCGCGCGCTTCACGCTGCGGCTGACCTCGGCGGCAATATCTCGACAATGCCTCCATGCCGTTCCGCGTGCGCCTCACCACCAACAGGGCGCCGGAATTCGAGGCGGGCGCGCATATATCGCTCAAGGCCCGGCTGATGCCGCCCTCGCGCGCCGCGCTGCCCGGCGGCTACGATTTCGCGCGCGACGCCTATTTCATGCGGATCGGCGGCGTCGGCAATGCGCTCGGCCGCATCGAGGCGCTCGAGCCGCCCGAACCCGCGCCGCTGGCGCTGCGGCTGTCGGCGGCCGTCGACCGCTTCCGCAACGCGCTCGTGCAGCGCGTGACCGAACGAATGCCCGGCGACGTCGGCGCCATCGCCGCCGCCATGGTCGCCGGCAAGCGCGATCATCTTTCGCGCGAGGCGCGCGAACTCATCCGCGAAGCCGGCATCTTCCACATCATCACCATCGCCGGCGTGCAGATGACGCTGGTCGCCGGCATTTTCTTCATCGGCCTGCGGCGCCTGCTCGCGCTCTCGCAGACGCTGGCGCTGAACTATCCGATCAAGAAATGGGCGGCGGTCTTGGCCATCTTCGGCGCCATCGCCTACGACGTCTTCACCGGCTCGCGCGTCGGCGCCGAGCGCGCGCTGGTGATGACCTGCATCATGCTGCTCGCCGCCGTGTTCGACCGGCCCTCCGTCTCCATGCGCAATCTCGCGCTCGCCGTGGTCTTCGTCGTCGCGGTCGAGCCCGAGGCGCTGATGGGCGCGAGCTTCCAGCTCTCCTTCGCCGCGGTGGCCGCGCTGGTCGCGGTCTGGGAAGCCCGCCTCGCCGCGCAGGCGCGCGCGCGAACCGCGCCGCTCGGCAATGTGCGGCCGGGCCGGCTCGGCGAATGGATGGCGTGGATGTCGCAATCGCGCTGGCATGGGCTCGGCGCCGTGCTCTTCGCCACGATCTGCGCGACCTCGGCGACCGCTTCCTTCATGGCCGCCGATTTCCACGAACTCTCGCCTTACGTGCTGATCGGCAATCCGCTCACCCTGATGATCATCGAATTCTTCGCCGTGCCGGCGGCGCTGGCGGGCTCGTTGCTCTATCCGCTCGGTCTCGACGGGCCGGTGTGGCTGTGGCTTGGCTTGGGCATCGACATCATCCTGGCGGCGGCGCGGATGCTCGCGGCCATGCCGGCCTCCACCGTGCACCTGCGCGAATTCGCGCCCTGGGCGCTGCCCTTCCTCAGCATGGCCGTGCTGTCGGCGACGATCTGGCGCACCAATTTGTTCCGGCTGACCGCGCTCCCCTTCCTCGCCATCGGCCTGGTCGGCGCGACGCACGGCCCGCGCTGGGACGTGGCGATCCAGCCGACCGGCGAAAGCGCCGCCGTGCGCGGCGCAAACGGCGAACTCGCGACCATCGGGCGGTTCTCGGGCTTCACCGCGGAACAATGGCTGCGCGCCGACGCCGACGGCCGCGAGCCGCGATCTTCACGCGGCGAACATTGCGACAAGCTCGGTTGCACGGCGCGCCTGCCCGACGGCCGCGTGCTGGCGCTGGTCAGCGAATACGCCGGCCTCGCCGAAGATTGTTCGCGTGCGAAAATTCTGGTGACGCCGCTCTATGCGCCCTGGGGCTGCGCCGCGCCGCTGGTGATCGACCGGAAGAAGCTGGAGGAGACCGGCGCGATCACGCTGCGCTTCGACGGCGACAAGACGATCATGCAGACCGCGCGCGCGGCGGGCGAGGACAGGCCGTGGTCGCCGGCGCCGCAACGCCGGCCGGCGCGCGCTGTGGCGGAAGCGATGGACCAGGCGGGTGTGAGCGCAGAGGCGCCGGAAGCGGTGAGCGGGCTGGATCGGCTGGATTGAGGACCGGAAAGCTGGGACCGCCGGCCTCCGGCCGGCAGGATGCAGCGTCGATGCGCTATGCCAGCCGGAGGCTGGCGGTCCGGGCTCGGCTCCGACTGTCATTCCCGCGAAAGCGGGAATCCAGGGCCAGTGGGGAAAGCTTTCGAGGCTGTCGCCCAAATTCCCGATCGTCCGGCTGCGCCGGCCGTCGGGAATGACGGGGTTTGCGGCTGCGCGGAGAAAATCGGGAGCCCGGGCGCCCTATCTCCCCTCAATACTTCCGCAGCAAACTCACCAGCCGGCCCTGGATGCGCACGCGGTCCGGGCCGAAGATGCGCGTCTCGTATTCGGGATTGGCGGCTTCCAGCGCGATCGAGGCGCCGCGCTTGCGCAGGCGCTTCAGCGTCGCCTCCTCGTCGTCGATCAGCGCCACGACGATGTCGCCGGAATCGGCCGTGTCCTGCTTCTTCACGATCACCGTGTCGCCGTCGAAAATGCCGGCCTCGATCATGGAATCGCCGCGCACTTCCAGCGCGAAATGGTCGCCGGTCGACAGGAAATCCGGCGGCATGGGAATGGTGTGGCTGCGGCTCTGGATCGCCGAGATCGGCGTGCCCGCCGCGATCCGGCCCATGACGGGGATCGAGACGTGGGCGGGGCCGTCGTCGTCCTGCGCGGCCGGGGCGGGCGTGCGCACGCGGCCGAGGTTGCCCTCGATGACGGAGGGCGAGAAACGCCCGCCGCGCGCCGGGCCGGGGGTGGCCGATTCCGGCAGGCGGATGACTTCCAGCGCGCGCGCGCGGTTCGGCAGGCGGCGGATGAAGCCGCGCTCCTCCAGCGCCATGATGAGGCGGTGAATGCCCGACTTGGAGCGCAGATCGAGCGCGTCCTTCATCTCGTCGAAGGAGGGCGGCACGCCTGTCTCCTTCAGCCGCTCGTGGATGAAGCGCAGCAATTCGTTCTGCTTGCGGGTCAGCATGTGCCCAGATCCCTTTTCGCGCGCCGGCCGAATTGGCGGCCTTGCCCAAACACGCCTAAACTGAATCGCACCCTTAAACAAAGCATGAACAGAACGCTATATGTTCGCGCTGTGTTCTGTCAACGCGGGCCGCGATAATTTTGGCGGTCATCTCGCGCCGCCCTCGATTCCGCGCCTATACTTGTCCGCAGCGGGCCGTCCGCGCCCGCCGATACGGGGAGGGCCATATGTACGCCGCCATCCGCCAGGCCAGGGCCAAGCCCGGCCATGCCGACGAACTCGCGCGCATCATCAAGAAGGGCGCGGTGTCCATTGTCTCGAGCGTGCCGGGATTTCTGGGCTATTACGTCGTCTATGCCGGCGACGACACGGTGACCGCCATCAGCGTGTTCAACACGGTGCAGGGCGCCGAGGAATTGAACAAGCGCGCCACGGCCTGGATCGAGAAGAATCTCAGGGCCGCTGCTGGCGGGCGAGGCGCATGTGACGGCGGGGCCGGTGATCGTCCACTCGTTGCCATAGGGCGCCGAGCTACGACGCCTCCGGCGCCTCGTCGTCGCTTTCGACGGCGGCATAGGCCATGTCGAAGATCGAGCGGGCCGCGTTCAGCCAGATTTCGCGTTCTGCGACCGGCCAGCAGCCGCCGGGGGCGGGCAGGGTGGCGATCAGCGTGGCGATGAGCGGATGTTCGGTCGCCTTGCGCGGCGCGGGCGGGCGCGTCAGGGCCGCAGCTTCCTCGCGCACGGCTTTGGCGAGGGCGAGCTGCGCCTCGACCGCGTCGATGTCGCCGTGGCGATAGCGCGGGTCCGGCGTCACCATCAGCGGGCCGAGCGGCGTCAGGCCCGGGCGATCGTTCGCCTGCACGGCGTCGCCCGCGCCGTCGTCGTCGAAATGATGGATCGCCGCGCGGTCGCGGTCGAGCGCGGCCGCCTGCTCCTCGGCGAGATCGGGAATGGCGTTGGGGTTGATCGCGAATTTGCTCATGGCGTGGCGCTCGGCAGAATGTGGGGAGCCTCAGCCTAAGCCGCGAAAGTTGCCCGGGGATTAAGCCGATTGCCGAGAACCCGCGGCAGTTGACCTCGTTTGCCCGCTCGCCGAACCTGCCGCCCGGGCGCTTTGCGGCGAACGGCTTCTTTCGCATTCGAACGCAGGCGGGCTGGTTCTCGGGAGGATTTCATGGGTCTGGTGGACGGCAAGGTCGCGATCGTCACGGGCGGCACGAGCGGCATCGGCGCGCGCACGGTCGAATTGTTCGTGGAGGAGGGCGCAAAGGTCGTCTTCACCGGGCGTCGCGCCGCCGAGGGCGGCGAGCTCGCGGGCAGGCTCGGCGGCAAGGCCGTGTTCATGGCGGCCGACGCCACCAGCGAGGCCGATTGGCTGCGCGTGGTGGGCGAGACGAAGCAGAAGTTCGGCCGCATCGACTGCCTGTTCAACAATGCCGGCGGGCCGGCGCCGACGGGCGGCATTGCAGGCATTCCCGTCGAGGGCTTCGACGCCGCGATGGCGCTGCTCGTGCGCTCGGTGATGCTCGGCATGAAGCATGTCGCGCCCGTCATGGTCGCGCAGCGGTCGGGCTCGATCATCAACAACGCTTCGGTCGCCGCGCATCTGGCCGGCTATTCCTCCTCCATGATCTACGGCGCGGCCAAGGCGGCGGTGAAGCACCTGACCACCTGCGTCGGCATGGAGCTCGGCGAGAGCAACGTGCGCGTCAATTCCATCTCGCCCGGCGCCATCGCGACAGGCATTCTCGCCAAGGCGCTGGGCATGGACGCGGGTCAGGCCGACCAGATCGCGGAGGCCATGAAGGCCGGCTTCGCCAAGGCGCAGCCCATTCCGCGCGCCGGCCTCCCCGACGATATCGCGCAATGCGCGCTGTTCCTGGCGTCCGACCGCGCGAGCTTCATCAACGCGACGGATATCGTCGTCGACGGCGGCGTCATCGGCGGCCGGCAATATTCGCCGCATCAGGAAATGCTGCGGCAGACGAAGACCGCGCTGGGGATCGGGTAGGGACGGCGCTCTACCTCCCCGCTTGCGGGGAGGTCGCAGCGCGCAGCGCTGCGGGTGGGGCAGGCTGGGCGTCGTCGGAGGCGCCCATGGTGCGCCCACGCCCAACGCTCCCCACCCGTCCGCCTTCGGCGGCCACCCTCCCCGCGGAGCGGGGAGGGGATTAATCCCGAAACGGCTGCGTCAGCATCCGGTCCAGCCGCAACTCCCGCTCGTCGCGCAGGATGGGCAGGCCGATGGTCATGCCCTCCTGCCCCTTGGCGGGCGCGGCGCGATAGAGGCCGGACAGCCGGTCCCAGAGCGACAGGTTGAAGCCGAAATTCGAATGGGTTTCGGCCGGATCGATCGAATGATGCACGCGATGCATGTCCGGCGTCACGAGGATCAGCGCGCACGACGGGTTCGAGCATCTTCGGCAGAGCCGCGTTGGCGTGGTTGAACAGCGCGAGCCCGTTGAGCAGGATCTCGAAGGCGAGCGCCGCCCAGGCCGGCGCGCCGAGCGCGACGACCGCCGCGATCTTGACGACGAAGGAGATCGCGATCTCCAGCGGATGGAAGCGCAGCGCCGTCGTCAAATCGTAGTCGAGATCGGCATGGTGCATCCGGTGCAGCCGCCACAGCGCGGGAACGCGGTGAAAGACGACATGCTGCGCCCAGATGACGAAATCCAGCGCGAGGAGCGAGGCGAGGCCGGCAAGCCAGTCCGGCGCGCGCAGCGACATTGAACAGGCCCCATCCGCGCTGTTGCGCGAAAAGCGCGACGCCGGTCAGCGCCACCGGAAAGATCGCGCGCACGACGAGCGCGTCGACGACGACGACGCCGAGATTGGACGGCCAGCGCTTCAGCCGCCCGAAATTCAGGCGCCGCCGCGGGGCCAGCGCTTCCCACAGCGCCACGACGGCGAAGATCGTGAAGGCCGAAACCAGCCGGAATTCCCAGTCCTGAACCACTTTCCCGCCCTGCTCGCGCTCAGATCAGCCCCCATTCGAGCGGAATTGCTCGAATGCGGGAAAGCTGATCGATTCCAAAGTGTAGAGCGCGCTTACCGCGAAAAACCGGCATCCACTTTTTCGCTGCGCGCTCCAGCCCGCCTCGCGTTGACTTCCCCGCGCCAAAACCGGAAAACACGGGGCAGATTTAGGGAAATCCATGCCGTCCGTCACGCTGATCGACAATTACGACAGTTTCACCTTCAACCTGGTGCACTATCTGGGCTCTCTCGGCGCGGATGTCACGGTGTGGCGGAACGACGCGCGCTCGGTCGCCGACATCATCGCCGACGGCCCCGACGCCATCGTGCTGTCGCCCGGCCCCTGCACGCCGCGCGAGGCGGGCGTGTGCATCGATCTCATCCATGCGGCGAGCGCCGCCATCCCGATGTTCGGCGTCTGCCTCGGTCACCAGTCGATGGGCGAGGCCTTCGGCGGCGACGTCATCCGCGCGCCGCTGCCCGTCCACGGCAAGACCGACGAGATCCGCCACACCGGCCAGACCGTGTTCCACGGCATCGACGGCGCCTTCAAGGCGACGCGCTATCACTCGCTGGTGGTGGATCGCAAGACGCTGCCGGCCGAACTCATGGTCACGGCGGAGACGGCGGACGGGCTCATCATGGGCCTTTCCCACCGCACGCGGCCCTCGCACGGCGTGCAGTTCCATCCCGAGAGCATCGCCTCCGAGCACGGCAAGATCATCCTCCGCAATTTCCTCGATCTGGCGCAGCGCTGGAACGACGTCCAACGCAAGGCCGCCTGAGAGATGGATGCGTTCAAACCCTATCTGGCCAAGATCGCGACCGGCGCGCGCCTGACATCGGACGAGGCGCGCGCGGCCTTCGACGACATGCTGTCGGGCGAAGTCACGCCTTCGCAGATGGGCGGCTTCCTCATGGCTCTTCGCGTGCGCGGCGAAACCGTCGAGGAAATCACCGGCGCCGTGACCGCGATGCGCGCGAAAATGCTGCGCGTGAATGCGCCCGAAGGCGCGATCGACATCGTCGGCACCGGCGGCGACGGCCACGGCTCCTATAATGTCTCGACCGTCTCCGCGCTGATCGTCGCGGGTTGCGGCGTGCATGTCGCCAAGCACGGCAATCGCGCGGCCTCCTCGCGCTCCGGCGCGAGCGACGTGCTGACCGCGCTCGGCGTGAAGATCGGCATTCCCGCCGCCGCGGTCGCGCTTTGCGTGCGAGAGGCGCATGTCGGCTTCATGATGGCCCAGACGCACCATGCCGCCATGCGCCACGTCGGCGCGGCGCGCGTGGAATTGGGCACGCGCACCATTTTCAACATTCTCGGGCCGCTCTCCAATCCTGCCGGCGTGAAACGCCAACTCCTCGGCGTCTTTTCGCGCGAATGGCTCGTATCGATGGCCGAGACGCTGCGCGCGCTGGGCTCCGAGCGCGTGTGGCTGGTGCATGGCGCCGACGGCCTCGACGAGATCACCACGACCGGCGTGACGCATGTGGTGGAACTCAAGGACGGCCATATCCATGCCTTCGACATCACGCCGGAAGACGCCGGCGTGAAGCGCGCGAGCCTCGCCGACCTCAAGGGCGGCGACCCCTCGCACAATGCCGCCGCGCTGACCGCCGTGCTCGACGGCGCGCACGGTCCTTACCGCGACATCGCGATTCTCAATTCGGCCGCCGCGCTCGTCGTCGCCGGCCGCGCCGACAATCTGAAGGAGGGCGCGGCGCTCGCCGCGCAGTCGATCGACGAGGGCAAAGCGCGCGCCGCGCTCGCCCGCCTGGTCGCCGTCTCCAACGCCGACGGGAGCCACTGACCATGCCGGACGTCCTGCGCAAGATCGAAGCCTACAAGCGACGCGAGATCGCCGAGGCCAAGGTGCGGATGCCCTTCAAGACGCTGGAGCGCCAGGCGCGCGACCACGACCCGCCGCGCGGTTTCCTGCGCGCCATCGAGCGCCAGCACAGCCAGGGCCGCATCGCGCTCATCGCCGAGATCAAGAAGGCGAGCCCGTCCAAGGGCGTCATCCGCGAGGATTTCGAACCGGCCAAGCTCGCCAAGGCTTACGAGCAGGGCGGCGCGACCTGTCTGTCGGTGCTCACCGACGCGCCCTCGTTCCAGGGCTCGCTCGCCAATCTCGAACTCGCGCGCAAGGCGGCCGTCATGCCGGCGCTGCGCAAGGATTTCATGCTCGACCCCTACCAGGTGTACGAAGCGCGCGCGAACGGCGCCGACTGCATCCTCATCATCATGGCCTCGGTCGACGATTCCGCCGCCAAGGCGCTCAACGCGGCCGCGCACGACCTGCGCATGGACGTGCTGGTCGAGATCCACAACGAGGAGGAGCTGAAGCGCGCGCTGCAGCTCGAGGCCCGCCTCATCGGCATCAACAATCGCGACCTGCATACGTTCAAGGTCGATCTGGCGACCACCGAGCGCCTCGCGCCGAAGGTTCCGAAAGACAAGATCGTCGTCGCCGAAAGCGGCATCGAGACGCACGCCGATTGCGTGCGGCTGGAGCGCGCGGGCGTCGCCACCTTCCTCGTCGGCGAAACGCTGATGCGCAAGAAGGACGTCGCCGCCGCGACGCGCGAATTGCTGGTCGGCGAGACGGCAAAGGCCAGCGCTTCGTGAGCAAGCTGACGCATCTGTCCGACGCCGGCGAGGCGCGGATGGTCGATGTTTCGGACAAGGCCGCGACCGATCGCATCGCAGTGGCCGAGGGGCGCGTCGTCATGGCGCGCGAGACGCTGGCGCTCTGCACGTCCGGCAATGCGAAGAAGGGCGACGTCTTCGCCGCCGCGCGCATCGCCGGCATCATGGCGGCGAAGAAGACGTCCGAACTGATCCCGCTCTGCCATCCCATCGCGCTGACCAAGGTGACCGTCGATCTCGAAGCCGATGAAAAGCTTGCCCGGCGTGCGCGTGACGGCGACCGCCAAGACGACCGGCCAGACGGGCGTCGAGATGGAGGCGCTGACGGCTGTGTCGGTGGCGTGTCTGACGATCTACGACATGCTGAAGGCCGCCGACCGCGCCATGCGCATCGAAGGCGTGGCGCTCATGGAAAAGCGCGGCGGCAAGTCCGGCGACTGGCGGCGCGAATAGAAACCAGCAACCGTCATTGCGAGCGGAAGCGAAGCAATCCATCCTTGCAGAGTCCCGGTGGATGGATTGCTTCGTCGCTACAGGTGAAATCGCCGCCGCGATTTCACCGGAACTCCTCGCAATGACGGCGGAGAAACAAATGGCCCCCAAGAATTTGCTTCCCGTTTCCGACGCGCTCGCGAAAATCCTCGCCGCGGCGTCCCCCATTGCGGACATCGAGAGCCTGCCGTTGAACAAAGCCTTCGGCCGCACGCTGGCGCGCGATCTCGTTTCCACGCGCACGCAGCCGCCGTGCGACGTATCCGCCATGGACGGATACGCGTTGCGCGCGGAAGATGTCGCGGCCCCTGAGAAGCGTGTGCTTCTGGCCGGCGAAAGCGCGGCGGGCCGTGGCTTCGCGGCCAGCGTCAAGCCGGGCGAGTGCGTGCGCATCTTCACCGGCGCGCCCGTGCCGCAGGGCGCCGACGCCATCCTCATCCAGGAGGACGCCATCGTCGACGGCGCCGTCATCGGCGCGCGCGAGCCGATCCGCGAAGGCCTGCACATTCGCCGCGCCGGCGTCGATTTCCGCGACGGCGAAGTGGGCCTGAAAGCCGGCGCGCGCCTCGGCCCTGCCGAACTCGCGCTGGCGGCGGCGATGAACCATCCGACCGCGCCCGTCACGCGCCGGCCGCGCGTCGCGATCCTCGCGACCGGCGACGAACTCGTCATGCCCGGCCAGACGCCGGGGCCCGACCAGATCGTCTGCTCCAATCCTTTCGCGGTCGCCGCTTATGTCGAGGGCGCGGGCGGCGAGGCGGTCGATCTCGGCATCGCCGGCGACGATTTTTCCGCGCTCGAACGCGGCATCGCGAAAGCGCGCGAGATCGAGGCGGACATTCTCGTCACGCTCGGCGGCGCCTCGGTCGGCGATCACGATCTCGTGCAGTCCGCGCTGACCAAAGAGGGCATGGAGCTCGGCTTCTGGCGCATCGCCATGCGTCCCGGCAAGCCGCTGATCCACGGGCGGCTCGGGGCGATGCACATCATGGGCCTGCCGGGAAACCCGGTCTCCTCCATCGTGTGCAGCCTCATCTTCCTCATCCCGCTCGTGCGCAAGCTCGCGGGCGACCGCGACGCCGGCGCCGACCACACGCAGCCCGCGATCCTCGGCGCCGACATGAAGGCGAACGACCAGCGCCAGGATTATCTGCGTGCGACGCTGGAGAGCGACGGCGAGGGCCGCGTCGTCGCGACCCCGCACACGGTGCAGGATTCGTCGCTGCTCTCGGTCTTCACGCGCTCGCAGGCGCTGCTCATCCGCCCGCCGCACGCGCCGGCCGCGAAGGCGGGCGAGGCGTGCAGGATATTGCGGCTGTCGAGCGGCGGGTTTTGAATCCCGTCATTGCGAGGAGGCCAAAGGCCGACGCGGCAATCCATCTCTGCAACTTGATCGCGCTCCGGGGATGGATTGCCGCGTCGCTTCGCTCCTCGCAATGACGGCGAGAGTCGCGGAAGCTCTACTGCCCGCGCTTCGCCTTCGTCGCGAACCGCACGGCCTCCTCCGCCGCGCGAAACAGCGCCATCGACTTGTTGACGCATTCGCGGTGTTCGTAGGCGGGCTCTGAATCGTAGACGATGCCGGCGCCGGCCTGCGCATGCATCTTGCCGTCCTTCACGATGGAGGTGCGCAGCACGATGCAGGTGTCCATGTCGCCGGTCGAGGAGAAATAGCCGATGCAGCCGGCGTAGATGCCGCGCTTGTCGACTTCCAGCTCGTCGATGATCTCCATCGCCCGCACTTTCGGCGCGCCGGAGACGGTGCCGGCCGGGAAGCCGGCGGACAGCGCGTCGATGGCGTCGCGCTTCGGGTCGAGCTGGCCCACCACGTTCGACACGATGTGCATGACGTGGCTGTAGCGCTCGATCGTGAACTGGTCGGTGACCTCCACCGTGCCGATCTGCGCGACGCGGCCGACGTCGTTGCGGCCGAGATCGAGCAGCATCAGATGTTCGGCGCGTTCCTTCTCGTCGGCGAGAAGATCGGCGGCGAGCGCCTCGTCCTCGGCCTGCGTCTTGCCGCGCCAGCGCGTGCCGGCGATGGGGCGGATCGTCACTTCGCCCGCGCGCACGCGCACCAGGATTTCCGGGCTCGAGCAGACGATCTGGAAGCCGCCGAAATCGAGGTAGCAGAGGAAGGGCGCGGGGTTGACGCGGCGCAGCGCGCGATAGAGCGCAAAGGCCGGCAGCGTGAAGGGCGCGGTGAAGCGCTGCGACAGCACGACCTGGAAAATGTCGCCGGCGCGAATGTATTCCTTGGCCTTCTCGACCATGCCGAGAAAGCGCGACTCGGGCGTGTTCGACACCGGCTTTTCGGCAAGCAGATGCGGATCGGCCGTTTCGTCGTGCACGAGCGGGCCTTCGAGCCGCGCCACCACCGCGTCGATGCGCTCGAGCGCGCGATCGTAGGCGGCGCGCGCCGAAACGCCCGGCGCCGGCCGCGCGGGGGTGACGATGGAGATTTCGTCGCGCACGGAATCGAACACGGCGATCACGGTCGGCCGGATCATGATGGCGTCGGGCGTGCCGATCGGATCGGGCTTGGCGGGCGCGAGGCGCTCCATCTCGCGCACCATGTCGTAGCCGAGATAGCCGAACACGCCCGCCGCCATCGGCGGCATGCCTTCATTCTGCGCAATGGCGGATTCCGCGATCAGCGCGCGCAGCGCGATCAGCGGCTTCTCGGGGCAGGGCTCGAAGGCGTTGCGGGTCGCTCAGCGCGCGGCGGTTGATCTCCGCGCGTCCCGCGCTCGCGCGCCAGACGATGTCGGGGTCGAGCCCGATCATCGAATAGCGGCCGCGCGCCGCGCCGCCTTCCACGGATTCGAGCAGGAAGACATTGCCCTTGCGGCCGGCCGACAGTTTGAGGAAGGCCGAGACGGGCGTCTCGAGGTCCGCGACCAGCCGCGTCGAGACGAGCTGCGCCGCGCCGGCCTCGTATTCGCGTGCAAATCCCGCGAAATCCGGTTCGATGCTCAT
>JBAOHX010000009.1:0-200153 GCA_037044955.1 Rhodoblastus sp. | reverse complement strand
CTTCATGCGGGTTCGCCGCCATTCCCACCACCATGCTTGATCCGCCCCACGGTGCGGCTTCTCCCATGGTCCCCGCGCTTATCGGGTCCGGGTCCCCATATCTGACTCAGGCGCCCGGCGTTTCCGCGATCGGGCCGAGCGTGTCGATCTCGGCGATCTTCTGAAACTCGCTGAGATAGTCCTGTTGATGGGTCGCCAGCCAGCGAACCACCCGGTTGTTCGCCAGCAGCTTGGCGACGTAGCCGCGGGCGACGGTCAGATGCAGATTGTCGATGCCGTAGGTTTCCTCGACCGACTTCACCTGGGTCTGGAGCGCCGCCAACTCGCGTTCCATGCGGGCGATCTGCTGGCCCGAGGGCGTTGGCTTGCCTCCGCCCTTTCCCTTTGCGGGTGGCGGCGAGCTGGTTCTCGGACGTCGCCGCACGCAGCGCGCGCGCAAACATGACCGTGAAATTGTTCTGACCGATCATCAGGTCGGCGGCTTCGATCTGCCTGACCGACGTCATCTGGCGCAGGATGTCGAACACCTTCATCGAACAGGGCGTATCCTTCAGCATCTCGGCCGCCTCGGGGCTGATCCCTTCCAGGAGCCGGAAACGCCGCAGCACAGACTCGACCTGAAGGTTCAAGGCTGCGGCGATGTCGGTCGATGACACGCCCCGGTCCATTGCCCGCGCGATCATCCGATGCTCCTGGATCGGCGGGATGCGATTGACGCGCTTGTTGTAGGTGTAGGTGTCGTCGTCAGCGGCAAGCAGGCACTCGACCTCGGAGATGCCGAGTTCCTTCAGCGCCTCAAGCCGCAGATGACCATCGAGGAGAAACCAGGTTCCGGCATTCTTTTCGTCTGCCATGACGACGGGCGCTTCGATCAGGCCGATCGCTTTGATCGAACTCAGCACCTGCGAATAGGATCGGCTCTCCCTGGCGCCGGGCGGCAACGTCTTGAGCGGAACGATCGCCGCGACGGGGATCGTCAGAAAATCGCGGTCGAAGCCGAGATGGATACGGCCGTCATCCCGATCCTTCGGTTCGTCAGTCATGATCGTCTCCCGACACACGGACCTTGAGCGCGCCGTGGCATGGTCGCCAGCCCTTCCGCCCTCAGCAGATTGATGAAGCCGTCATTGGCGAGCAGATCCTTCAGCGCCTCGACGACGAACAGCAGCCGGGTCTGGGTGAAGTCCGACTTCTTGACGAGCAGACGCTGCTTTTCCGCCTCCCGCTGATAGACCTGCATGAGATCGGCGGCCGTCATCCGACGGACGCCGGTGCCTTTCCGGCCCAACCGCCCGGCAGGCAATCCACCCTTGCGCTGGCTGCGCATCCGCATTTCGAGCAGACGGCGGACCGCGGCGAGCTTCTTGCCCCTGAGCTTGCCGGTCTCATAGGCGTCGAGGAGCAGGTTCTGCGCCTCTTCCGTCTCGGCCTTGGAAATCTCCATCGCCAGGGTGATCGGAATGAGCCCGGTTTCGACCGCGGACACCAGCCGTTCCTCGCCGCGCTCGAGAAGCGAGGCGATCATGTTCACCCAGGACGCCCCGACGCCGATCTTCTCCGCGATGGCAGCATCGTTGTAGCCGCGAGAGCGTAGCGCGCCGATCTCCTTCATGAGGTCGATGGGCCGCGGCGTGCGCCGGGCGATATTTTCGACCAGGCTCATCACGAGGCACTCGCTCTCGCTGGCCTCGATCACCACGGCCGGAATCTCGGTCTGACCAAGCATCTGGAAGGCTTCCAGCCGGCCCTCGCCACAGACGAGATCATATCTCGGCCCGCCGGCGCCATCGCGGCGGCTCACCGTGATCGGCCGCTTCAGGCCGATGGCCTCGATGTTGTTCACGATCTCCCGATGCTGGCGCTTGTTGCGCGCGCGTGGGTTCAGAACCGTGATCCGGGAGATAGGGATCATTTCGATCTTGTTCGGTCGAACAGCAGGCATCAGGCGGCCTCCCCAAGAGGAACAGGCGCGGCGATGTCATAGAGAAGCTCGAGGTCGTCGAAGCGGTAGGCATCGAGCGCGAGCGCATTCTCCTCTCCCAGCCGCAGCTTTTCGGAGAGCATGTCGATGCGCGGGAACAGATAGTAGTCGAACGGCGCGCGATTGGCGCTGTCCATCCGCACGACAATCGTGATGTCGGGCGCGAGCGAGGTGTCGAAGCGCAGGTTCCACCGCAGGAGCCCGGTCGGCGTCTCGATGCACCGCGCGATCACCAACGGAGAGGCTGAACTCGCCGTTGACGATCACCCGGTCGGTCTCGAGATCCTGCCAGGCATCGCTGCCCGTTGCCCGCAATCCGTCGAGCACCTCACGAAGAATACCGGGATGGAGCTTTCGCAGTTCGCGGTTGATTTCGACGTAGCGGTAATCGCGATCCGGCGTGAAGCCCACGAGACCGTAGGCGCGAAGCAGGCTGCCAAAGCGGGAGCTGTAGGCGCTGCTGGACGGCATCCCATCGCATTCGTCGATGACGATGCCGGAGAGCAAACCCTTTTGCTGATAGAGCGTCCTCAGAGATTGCAGCATCTCCTCGTCGCTCAGCCGGAAGGAGCGCGCACCGATGATGGTCCTGGCCGCCTCGAACAGTTCGCGTTCGACGACGGCCGCAAACGCATCCTGCGCCCTGATCCACATCTCGGGATCGTTCCGGACGCGCTTCTTCTTCAGCTTGAAGGAGCGGCGATTCCATACGTTGTCGCCGACATATTTCTCGTTGATCAGAATCTGGTGGACGGTTCCCCTGGTCCAGGGTCGCCCAAGGTCGGTCGGAATGCCCCGCCTGTTGAGATCGGCCGCAATCTCGCTCTCGCTGTATCCCTGATGGACGAAGGCCCGGTAGATCTCGCGAACCAGATCGACTTCCTCGGCCGGGCCGAGCGTCAGGATCACCCGATCGGTCTGGATGCTCTTGTGCTCGCCGCGTTCAAGACACCCCTTGATGGCGCCGTGCTCGTCGATCAGCGTTCGCCGCAGGCCGAAGCCGGCCGGGCCGCCCTGACGATAGCCCTTCTCGATCAGCCGCCCCTGGCCCGCGAACACCTTGGTCGATAGCTCGCGGCTATATTCGCCGGCCATCGCGCGCTTCACGCCCTTGACGATGGTCGAGATCGGGCTGCCGTCGTTGTCGAACTGCTCGGCGCAATACTCGACAGCGAATGCCGGCGCGCCGGCAGATATATTCGTAGTAGGCGCTCTCGTCGGCGTCCTGAAAGCGCCCCCAGCGGCTGACGTCATAGACGAGGACCATGGTGAAATCGGCGCTGCCCGGACTGCACGTCCTCGATCAGCTGCTTGAGCGCATCGCGCCCCTCGATCTTGAGGCCGCTCTTTCCTGCGTCGGCATAGGTTCTGACGATCTCGATTCCGCGCGCCTCGGCATATTGCTTGATCGCGTCGGATTGGTTTTCCGTCGAATACTTCTGATGATCCGTCGACATGCGGACGTATTCGGCAGCCCGAAGAGGACGTTCGGGCTGCTCTGACCGATCATTATCGTAACGTCTCCGGCTCATCACATTACGCCCTCGCTGAACTTGCCTGCGGCGGTCCGGGCGACCTACCGCCGCAGCGCATGACGGGCCTCTGCCGCCACTCCGCACGGAAACAGTCTAGCTGCGGAGAAAACGGAAGATGTTGCCGAAAACGGGCAGGAAATTACCCCTATGGACAGGCGTTCTTGGCGGACGCGAAGTCTATGCGCGGACCATCGCCGAGCTGCTACGCAAAGAGCATGGCGACAGCCGCCGCGCGATTAAGCAGCTCATGCGCCAGACGGACGCAAGCGAGCGAACCGTCAAGCACTGGCTCTCAGGCCAGCACGGGCCAGACAGCGTCTATTTCCTGCGGCTGGTGGTCTCGTCCCCAGTCATCAGGGCCTTCGTTCTCGGCCTGGTCGATGGGCCGGCGGCCATCCCGTTGACCGGCCCAGTGGATCGCATTTCCCTGGCCAGAGCCCGTGAAGCCTATGCTGCCGGGGAAGCCGCAGGGGGACGATCGGCAACGGGCGCGCGGAAAAATGTCCCTGAACGTGTCCCTGAACGCGACCCTATAAATGTCCCTGATCGGGCAGAACTCAACGAGCGGCAACACTGGTTTCTCGACCGAGTCGTGGAAGGCCGAAGTGACGCACGGGATATTGCGGCGGTGTGGGCGGTCAGCCTGAAAACCGCGCGTCGGGACATCGCCGCGCTCAAGGTGGCAGGTCTCATATGCTACGTCGGCTCACGCCGGAAGGGCCGGTATCGACGATCATCCAAATGAACCGATTGGAGCGTCTGGCTGGGCGCGGCGATGGCCGCGCCTTATCCGATATGCACGCCAGAGCGCGATACCGTTCTACGCCCCTCAATCCGGGCTTTCTTTCAACGTCGTCTATCGACTTCTATCCGTTGAACCCAATGGCTGACGGAGTCCTCTGATGAAATCACAAGAACCTCCCGCCGTGACACGGACCATCCGGCGGCATGAGCTTCGGCAAATCGTCCCGTTGGCCGACACGACCATCTACGACATGGAGCAGCGCGGTGAATTTCCGCAGCGCTTCTATCTCACGTCCCGCTGCGTGGTCTGGGATCTCGCCGAAGTCGAAGCCTGGCTGGAGGAACGGCGCCGCGCCTCACGCGCGAAAACCGTGAAACGCGCGCCCATGCCCGATGTCCAGCTTCGCAAGACCCGCCCCATCAAACATCCGGCTCGGGCGTAAGCAGGTCCATTGTCGGCGGATAAAGGGTCGGCGTGTATTTCTCCCCCACGACCCAAGCGTCCACGAGGTTGGACCATTCCTGGATCATGTGCCGGCGCTGATGCTCATATTCCGCCTTGTTGTAGATGCCCCGTGAGGATCGGCCATCCTCGTGCGCCAAGCACTTCTCGATCCAGTCGCTGTTGAAGCCCAGTTCGTTCAGCAGAGTTGAGCCGGTGCGTCGGAGATCGTGAACCGTAAAGGACTCCAGCGGCATTCCTTCCTTCTTGGCCCGCGCCACCACCGCCGTCGTGACCCGATTGAACGTCGCCCGCGACATCGGCGCGTCAGCGTCGTAGCGCGACGGCAGGACGTATTTCGAGTTACCGGCGCAGGTCTTGAGAGCGATGAAGATGTCGAGCATTTGCTGCGATAGATAGACGTTGTGCGCCTTCGAGCGCTTCATTCGCTCCTTGGGGATCGACCAGACGGCGTTCTCAAAATCGACCTCGTCCCAGACTGCATCCTGCAATTCGCTCTTTCGCACCATCGAGAGCAGGATCAGCTTTATCCCGAGACGGATCGTCGGCAGCGTCGGGACATGCTCAAGCTGGCCGAGCATGATGCGGATCTCAGCGGGAGATAGCGACCTGTCCTTCGGCACGAAGGTCGCGATCGACGATGGGCCAACCTCGTCGGCCGGGTTGGCGACCTTCTCCCCGTGCAGGATGGCGAAGGCGAAAACCAACTTCACAATGTCTCTGACGTGGACCGCTGTTGCCGGCGCCCCGCGTTCCTTTACCTTCGCGCACAACCCGCGCAGATCCTCCGGTAGGATCTCGGTTAGCAGTCGATTGCGAAACGCCGGGAGGATGTCGCGCTCGAAGATCGACCGCCGCATCGCGCGTGTACTGTCCGCCATCCTCGCTTCCTGAAGCCAGCGTTCACCGAACTGGCCGAAGCTCTTGGCTTCCTTGATCCTCCGCTTCTCGCGCTGCTTTTCCTGCGCCGGCGAGCGACCCTCGGAAATCGCGCGCTTGGCATCAATCAGCTTCTCACGCGCCCGGGCCAGAGACAGACCCGCCGGGCCATAACGACCCAACGTCAAGGTCTCCCGACGGCCGTTGAGCCGGTAGTCCAAGCGGAACACGATTGAACCTGAAGGTTGGACCACGACGTACATACCGTCACGATCCACAATCTTGTATAATTTATCTTTTGGTTTCAGTGCCTTGATGGCGGCGTCGGTCAGCATCTGCACCCTCCAGATCGGTCAAAAAATGCCGGAGAGCACCCAATTATACCGTCAGGCCAAAATTCGGCCGCATCTGACAAGATATTTATTCAGCATTTACAGTCATTTAGGCCAAAAAATATACCGTCAGAAGCTCTCTTGCCCCTGACGGTATATGCGATTTTTCGGTTGAGACAAGATGCGCCATACCGCCAGCCATACCGTCATACCGGAGGCTAACCCGGCGATAGATGCCGAAAGTCTCAGAGATGATTTCTTCAGCATATTTCATTGGCTTATGTCGTATTGTGGCGTGATTTCGGATACGCTCGGAGGGGCAAAAATCATTCCCACTCAATCGTCCCCGGCGGCTTGCTGCGTCACGTCGTACACCACCCGGTTCACGCCCTTCACCTCGTTGATGATCCGCGTCGCCGCGCGGCCCAGGAAATTCATGTCGTAGGGGAAGAAATCCGCCGTCATGCCGTCGACGCTCGTCACCGCGCGCAAAGCGCAGACGTGGTCGTAGGTGCGGCCGTCGCCCATCACGCCCACCGTGCGCACCGGCAGCAGCACGGCGAAGGCCTGCCAGATCTGGTCGTAGAGGCCGGCCTTGCGGATTTCGTCGAGATAGATGGCGTCGGCCTTGCGCAGGATGTCGAGCTTTTCCCTGCTGATCGCGCCGGGGATGCGGATGGCGAGGCCCGGGCCCGGGAACGGATGGCGGCCGACGAAGGCAGGCGGCAGGCCCAGTTCGCGGCCCAAGCGCGCGCACCTCGTCCTTGAACAGTTCGCGCAAGCGGCTCCACGAGCTTCATGTTCATGCGCTCGGGCAGGCCGCCGACATTGTGGTGGCTCTTGATCGTCACCGAGGGGCCGCCGGTGAAGCAGACGCTCTCGATCACGTCCGGATAGAGCGTGCCCTTGCGCCAAGAATTCCGGGGCGCCCTTGCCGTCCGCGCCGATCTTCTTCGCTTCGGCCTCGAACACCTCGATGAACAGCCGGCCGATGGTCTTGCGCTTGGTCTCGGGGTCGGCAACGGCGTCGAGTTCGCTCAGGAACTGATTCCGACGCGTCCACGTGCACGAGCGGGATGTTGTAGTGGTCGCGGAACAGGCTCACCACCTCGTCCGCCTCGCCCTGCCGCATCAGGCCGTGGTCGACGAAGACGCAGGTGAGACGGTCGCCGATCGCCTCGTGGATCAGCACGGCCGCGACGGACGAGTCGACGCCGCCCGACAGGCCGCAGAGAACCCGGCCGTCGCCGACCTGATGGCGGATGGCGGCGATGGCCTCGGCGCGGAAGGCGGCCATGGTCCAGTCGCGGCGCAGGCCCGCGACCTCGTGCACGAAGTTCGACAGCAGCTTGGCGCCGTCGGGCGTATGCACGACCTCCGGGTGGAACGATGGTCACGAAGTTCGACAGCAGCTTGGCGCCGTCGGGCGTATGCACGACCTCCGGGTGGAACATGGTGGTGAAGATGCGGCGCTTCTCGTCGGTGGCGACCGCGAAGGGCGCGTTCTCGCTGACCGCCTTCACCGAAAAGCCCTCGGGCAGGCGCGTGACGCGGTCGCCGTGGCTCATCCAGACCGTATATTTACGGCCCTTTTCCCATATGCCGCGAAACAGCGCGCTGTCTTCGACGATTTCCACCTCGGCGCGGCCGAATTCGGCGGCGTGCCCGCCTTCCACCTGCCCGCCGAGCTGCACGGCGGTGGTCTGCTGGCCATAGCAGATGGAGAGGACCGGAATGCCGGCCTCGAAAATCGCCTGCGGCGCACGCGGCGAGCCGTCGTCGGTGACGGAAGCGGGGCCGCCGGACAGGATCACGGCCTTGGGATGAAGCTCCGCGAAAGCCTTTTCCGCGCTCTGGAACGGGTGGATTTCGCAGTAGACGCCGGCTTCCCGCACGCGACGCGCGATCAATTGCGTCACCTGCGAGCCGAAATCGACGATCAGCACCTTGTCGTGGCGCTCGACGATCTCGCGGTGGGCGTCGGCAGCGGAAAGCGCGGTCATCAGGAACCTCTCAACCAAAAAAGCGGATTAGGGGAAGGAGGCGGCCCGCGCAACGCAAAAAGCCCGGTTCCTAACGGGTTTATACTTCTATTCGAGCGATCCGTTTGAAGCGCCGGCAACAGGCGCGCGCCTAACGTCCGTCCACGGCCCCAAGGGGCGAAGGGACAGGACGATTTCATGCCGATTTGCCAGACCGAGGTGAACCGCCTCATCGCCGGCCGCGCGCGGCTCGGCGAACTTGCGGCCCTGTTCTCGCCCGGCGCGGAGGCCCCCACGCCCCTGTCGCCCCGCGCCCGGCGCGTCCTGCGCGAGCGGTTGTTCGCCGAGAAGCCGCTGGAGGCGCTCAGGCGCGTCTGGCGGGCCGCCCGCATGGTCGTCCCGCGCGACGGGCTCGGCGGCTGCCTGCGCGCCACGGAATTCATGTTGCGCGAAAAATCCATCGGCGCCGACGGCCTGCCCGATCCCGCGCGCGCGCTGACGACGCCGGACGGCCTGTGCGGCGTCGCCGACGAATTGTCGGCGGCCACCGTCATGGACGCCTACGAGCGCGGCCTGTTCCCGAGCGGCCACCTCGGCCCGATGAAATGGTGGTCGCCCTCCTCGCGCGCGATCGTCGCGCCGCGGACGTTGCTGGCGCGGCTCGGGGGCGCGAACGGCGAGGTGCGCATTTCCTTCGACCAGGATTTCGAGGCGGCGCTGTGCGAGGCCGATGGCGCCCAGCCGACGCCGCCGCGGCTCAAATGGGCCTTTGCGGCGCTGTTCGACGCCGGCTTCGCGCATTCCTTCGATATTTCGCTGAAGAGCGGCGAGCGCGTCGGCGGCGGCTATGGCGTGGCGGTCGGCCGCGTCTTCGTCATCGAGGCCCTGCATTTCCGCGATGCGGCCACGCGGGCGGCCGGGCTGGCGGCGATGGCGCAGGCGCTGGAGGCGCGCGGCTTCCAGTGGATCGACGCCAAGCGCCTGACGCCGGAGCTCGCCGCCGACGGCTTCGACGGGGCGCCGCGCATGGAATATCTGGCGCGCCTCAAGCAGGCGCTGGCCGTCGAGCAGGTGGGCGCATGGAGCGCGCCGGCGCTCGACAGGGCCGCCTGACAGGAGCTTGGACCGCGGGCCTCGCGAATGCTTGTGTCCCCAATACGGCAGGGGGCTCGCGGTCCACTTTTTACTTTGCCCGGATTGTCATGCCCGCGCAGGCGGGCATCCAGGCGGCGCGGCTCTGGATTCCCGCTTTCGCGGGAATGACAGCGCGTGTCAGGCCCGGCGCATCACGCAGACGAAGAAGCCGTCCGCGCCGATCTTCGAGGGCCTGAGCGTCATGCCGTGCGCGCCGAAATCGGCGCGGTCGACGAGCGCCTCCACGCCGACGGCGCGCGCGGCATCCTGCATGTCGACGCCTGAAAAGCCAGTATTGGCCTGCAGGAATGCCGCGACGCGGTCCTCGTTCTCCTCCGACAGCAGCGAACAGGTGACGTAGACCAGCCGTCCGCCCGGCTTGACGTATTTCACCGCGCGTTCGAGCACGGCTTCCTGATCCTTCACGCGCTGTTCGAGCGCGCCGGGGCGGATGCGCCATTTGGCGTCGGGATTGCGCCGCCATGCGCCGACGCCCGTGCAGGGGGCGTCCACCAGCACGAGATCGCAGCGGCCTTCGAGGTCGGCGAGCACGTCCGCCTTTCCACGCGGCGCCCGTACCTGCGCGTTGCGCGCGCCGGAGCGTTCGAGCCGCTCGTAGATCGGCATGAGACGGCGCCCGTCGGAATCGGTGGCGTAGATCTGGCCGCTGTTGGCCATCAGGCTGGCCAGCGCCAGCGTCTTGCCGCCGCCCCCGGCGCAGAGGTCCAGAACCTGCTCGCCCGGCTTCGGCGCAGCGAGGAGCGCGGCGAGTTGCGAGGATTCGTCCTGCACCTCGACGAGACCCTTCACATAGGCGGGCTCGGCCGAAAGCGCCGGCCCGCGTCCGTCGCCGGCGACCGCGATGCGCAGGCCCTGCGGCGAAAAGGGCGTCGGTTGCGGATCGAGATGGGCGAGGTCCTCGAGCGCTTTCTCGCGCGTCGTCTTCAGCAGGTTCACGCGCAGATCGACCGGCGCGCGCTGCGCCAGCGCCCTGCCCTCGGCGACGGCGTCCGCGCCGAAGGCGCGCGAGAAATGCGGGGCGAGCCATTCGGGATAATCGCCCTGCACATGATCGGGCGCGCCCTCGAACGTCGCGCTTTCTAGTCGCATGCGCTCCGCCTCGCTCAGCGGCGCGGGCGCATAGCGTTCGCCGGAGCAAAGTTGCGCGATAGCCGCCGCCTCCATGCCGCGCGAAACCTTCAATGCGCCCAGCATGATTTCGCGCGGGCTGTCGCCGCCCATGATCCACGCGGACGACGCGCGCGTGCGAAGAGCGTCGTAGATCAGGTTGGCGATGGCGGTGCGGTCCTTGGCGCCGGCGTAGCGGTTGCGCCGGCCCCAGTCCTTCAGCGCCTCGCCCACGGGCACGCGCAGGTCGGCGATGCCTGCGAGAATGTCGATGGCGGCGGAAAGGCGGGCTGCGGGCGTCATGGCTCTCGGTCTTTCGGGGTCGCCGGTCTCTCACGCGCGCGCCGCCAAGGCAAGCCGCAGTAACCTCGTCGCAAGGGCGCGGGGCATATCCTTCCGCAGATTCCCTCGTGCTTCGAGACGGCCCTTCGGGCCTCCTCAGCATGAGGGGGTAGGACAACCCTCATCCTGAGGAGCCCGCGTAGCGGGCGTCTCGAAGGATGTCGGAAATCGACGGACGAACATGAGCGAAGCCGAAGTCACGATTGCCCCGAGCGCGAGCGCGACAGCCGCGTTTCGGCCCGGCGTCGCCTTCGCGATCCTGACCGCTCTCGGCTGCGGCGTCGCCATGACCTGGCCGCAGGCGACCGACGTGTGGGCGACCGGCGGCTTCGGCGACACCGACGACGCCATGCGCATGGTCCAGGTGCGCGACCTGATCGCGGGACAGGGCTGGTTCGACATGCGGGCGCATCGCCTCGCGCCGCCGGACGGCCTGTTCATGCACTGGTCGCGCGTGGTCGACGTTCCGCTCGTCGTCCTGATGAAGCTGTTCGGCCTGTTTCTGGCGCCGGCCGAGGCGGAAGCGGCGACGCGGCTCGCCTTTCCGCTGCTGCTGCTCGCCGCTCTCTACGTCGCGCTGGCGCAGGTCGCGCGCCTGTTCGGCGATCGCGCCGTGCAGATAACAGCCGTCGCGCTCGCCTTCGCCACGGGGCCCGTGTTCGCGCAATTCGTTCCCGGCCGCATCGACCATCACGCGCCGCAGATCGTGCTGCTGATGCTGGCCTGCGGCGGCGCGCTGGCCGCGCTCGATCCGTCGCGCGCCAAAGCGATGTGGCTTGCGGCCGGCGCTGTCGCATTGTCGCTGGCGATCAGTCTCGAGAACCTGCCGTTCTTCGTCGTGCTCGCCGCCATTCCCGTCGTCGCGTGGATCGTGCGCGGCGGGGAACAGGCGCCGGCGCTGAAGCAGTTCGCGCTCGGGCTCCTGCTCGCGCTGCCGCTCTGCTTTTTCGCCACCGTCGGGCCGGCGCGCTGGACGAATGTGGCCTGCGACGCCTATTCGGCCGCCCACCTCGTCGCGGGCCTTGCCGGCGCGCTCGGCCTGCTTGCTCTCGTCGCGCTGAACGCGCGGCTCGGAACGACATTTTCGCGTCTGGCGGGCGCGGTCGCGTGCGGGCTGCTTCCTCTCCTCGCGTTGAAGGCGGTCGCGCCCGCCTGCCTCGGCGATCCCTTCGTCGGGATCGATCCCCTGGTGCGCGCCATCTGGCTCGATCATGTCGCCGAAATCCAGAAGCTGCTCGATCTCGGCGCGACGCAGCCGAGCGCGGCGCTGACGCTCGGCGCGCCGCTCGCGCTCGCATTCGTCGCCACGCTGGCGTCCGCATATTTTGCGAAAGGATTGCAGCGGGGCCGCCTGCTCGCGCTTTCGGCGCTGATCGCCATCGGCGTCGCCATGACCTTCTGGGGCGTGCGCGTGTTCTCCTCCGTCGCGCCGCTCGCGTCGATCGGCGCGGCGACCGCCGTCGTCGCTCTCGCCCGGCGCCTCGCCACGGAAGGCCCGCTGCGGCCGACGCTGACGGCGCTGTTCTGCCTGCCGTTCGCGCCGATCGCCTACGCCATCGCCCTGCCCGCCGACCCGCACGTCGAAGCCAGCCGCACCTCGACCTGCCTGCGCCCTGCCGTGCTGACGCCGCTCGACGCCGCGCCGGCCGGCCTCGTGCTCGCGCCGATCGACGCGGGCGCGCATCTCCTCGCCTTCACGCATCACGCCGTCGTCGCCGCGCCCTATCACCGCAACAATGCCGGCAACCGGCTATCCATCGACGCTTTCATGGCCCCTCCGGCCGAAGCGCGCGGGATCGCGCTGGCCTCGGGCGCGGATTATCTCGCCGCCTGCACGGCGATGAAGCGCATGCAGATCATGGCGGAGCGCGCGCCGCAGGGATTGGCGGCGGAGCTGATCGCAGGCCGCGTCCCCGACTGGCTCGAAGCGCTCGACATCAAGGCGGCGCCGAACGCGATCTATAGGATCAGACGTTGAATTGTCATGCCCGCGAAAGCGGGCATCCAGAACGCCATCGCATCGAGTCTGGATTCCCGCTTGCGCGGGAATGACGTGCGAGGCGTGTCAGCGGAGGCCCGCGCAATCGACCACCGCATAGGTCTCGAAGCGGATCGTCTCGATCTTGTCGCCGGCGACAGCGGTCTCGAGACGCAGCGCCGGCGGACGCCATAACTTCGCCGCGAGCGCCGGATCGAGCGCCGCGCCATCGGCGACGGGCGCGACGATATAGGCGGGCGCATCGCCGCGCGCGCAGACTTGCTTCACGCCCTTGATGATCGAGCCTGGCGAGCCATTCCTTCGGCAGGTCGGCGTAACGGCGCACCAGGCCGCCATTGTCGAGGCCGGCGGCGGCAAGCGCATCGGCGCGTTCGCGATAGAGCATCGCCAGATCGCGCGAAAAGACGATGCCCGCGCCCTGAATATCGCCGAGCCAATGTGCGCGGCGCAGCCAGACCCACGGCTCGAGCGAGCCCTGCAACCACAGGATTTCGCCATCGCGCGGGGTCATCCGCACGAGGTCCGATTGCACGCGGGCGCCGGCGATCTCGCGCGCGTAGGAATCGGGGTCGAACCACAATCGCGCGCCGAGCGCCGCCGCGACAATCGCGCAGGCGAGCGCAGCCAGACGCGGAATGCGCGCGAACGCCTGCGGCGGGCCGAAGGCGGCGAGCGCGATCGCGGCGAGCAGCAGCGCGTCGCCAATGACAGCGAGCAGGCGCTTCGCGAACACGGGCGTGAAGCCCTCGGTCGCCGGCAGGTCCAGCCATTTGACGAGCATGACCGCCGCTCGGGACCAGCACGGCGGCGGCGAGGCCGAGCCACGTGTAATTCGCGATTTTTTCGGAGATCGCGATGTCGCGCGAAAAGCGCGGAACGGAGAGGAAGACCGCGATGCCGAGCGCGACGAACACGATCGGTCCCTGGCTCGCCATGACCCAGGCAAAGGCGAGCATGGCGAGCGCGAATTTTTCACGCGCAGCGCCGGCGCCGAAGCGCACCGCGCAGAGGGCGAGCGAGAAGGCCGCGAGTACGCCGGTCAGCCACCACATGCGCCAGCTCTGCGCCTGCAACACGAGCAGCGAAGGCAGGAGGGCGCCGGCGATCCAGGCGATGAGGACGCCGGCGACGCCGGTCGCCAGACCCGCAAGCAGCAGACGCCTCAGCCGGCCTTCGGCGCGGTGTGCGGCGAGCAGGATCGTCGCGGATTGGATCGCCGGCAGGATGAAGTCGTCCGCCTTCCAGAGATGCGGAAACAGATAGGCGTTGCGCTCGGTCAGCAGCGACAGCCATTGCGCGTCGATGAAGACGCGCAGGCGCCCCGCCATCGGCGCGTCGAGCGCGACGGCGGCGACGAGAGCGAGCGCGCCGCCGAGCGCGAGCAGGAGCCAGCGGCGATCCTCGACGCAGAGCGCGAGGCCGATGGCCGCGACGCCGGCAAGCGCCATGATCGGATGAAGCGCGGCGGCGACGGCAAGCAGGGCGAGCGCGGGAAGCAGGCGTCCGCCGAGGAATGCGGCCAGCGCGAGCAGCGTGAAGGCTTCCGCATAGGGCCGGGGTTCGGCGAGCGCCTCCGCGTAGGAGAGCAGGCGATAGGGCCCGTAGAAGGCTGGCGCGGCGAAGACGATCGCCGCGACGGCGAACGCCCTGCCCGGCGCAGCCCGCCGCGCGACCGCGAGCGCGCCGGCAAACCAGAGGAGCCCGCCGACCGCCGCCATCGACGCGGCGACGAGCGCGAGCGGAAGATGCGAAAGGAGCCATCTGGCCGCCGGCGTGAACAGGCTGAACTGCGACTGGCCGTCGAGACGGAACATGAGATCGCGGCCGACGCCGGACGGATCGAGATCGGCGAGCGCGCGGCCCATGTAGATCTTGGAATCGCCTGTTATGCCGGGGAACGGATGTTCGAGCGCATAGAAGGCGGCGAGCGCCAGCAGCGCGGCGACGCCTGAAACGCAACGCGCCGCGCGAAACGGCGCGGCGCTGCGGTCGGCTATGGTGAGTTCGGCGTTGGAGGCGCGCATGACGCACGTACCTCGCGGGCGCTCACGCGCCGCGGCCCGTGAACAGAAGCAGGCGACGCGACAGGAAATTGAAAGTGAAGACGACGCCGACGGTCGGCGCCTTGGCGATCGCGACGGGCAGCGCCAGACCTGCGACGAAAGCGAAGATCAGGACCTGGTTGAGCGCGAGGCCGATGAGGCCGGTGACGATGAAGCCGGCAAGTTCTCCGCGCGCGCCGTACCGGGAACGTCCCTTGAAGACGACATGCACGCTCAGGAAATAGGCGACAAGCAAGCCGAGGCTGAACGCGACGCCGGCGGCGAGAAGATAGTCGACGTGCAGCACGCTGTTGAGGACGACCAGCGACCCCCAGTCGACCGCCAGCGCGACGACGCTCGCCGCGCCGTAGCCGACAGCGTCGAGCGCCATGCCGACCAGCCAGGCATAGGAGAAGCGCGCCGGTTTCAGCGCGCCCGCCGTTGCGTCGAGCGACATCAGGCGACCTTGCGCGGAACGAGACGCTCGCTCTTGAGAGCCTCCTCGGCGCCGGACACGCCGGCCTCGCCGTATTCGGCGTCCTCGTTGACTTCCCAGACGTTGTAGACGGTCTCGCCCGAGATGATGTTGAGCGCGGTGAGCATGCCCGTCATCATCGCGTGATCCTGGTTGTTGTACTTGTGCATGCCGTTGCGGCCGACGAGATGCAGGCCGGGGTAGCGGCCGGACAATTCGAGACGGATCACCTCGACATTGCGCGCGTAAGAGTCGTCGTAGACGGGGTAGGCCTTGGGCTGGCGCACGACCGAGGCGTCGACCACGTCGGCGGCCTTCATCAGGCCGATCTTGTCGATTTCCTGCTTGGCGAGCTCCACCAGATCCCTGTCGTCGGCCGACCACAGGCCATCGCCTTCGAAGCAGAAATATTCGAGGCCGAGGCAGGTCGAGACGCCGTCCGGAATCATTTCCGGCGACCACGAGCGGAAGTTCTGCACGCGGCCGACCTGCACGCTGGGATCGTGGATGTAGACCCAATTGTCGGGCAGTTCGACGGAGGACTTGCCGATCAGCACGACGGTGAGGAAGTCGCGATACTTGAGGTCGCGCGCGTGCAGCAGGCTCAGCGGCGTCGGCGTGATGGAGGCCATCAGTTCGTTGATCGGCGCCGAGGAGATGACATTTCGCGCGGCATATTGCTCCAGCACGCCGTCCTGGCGCGCGCACCGATACGGTCCAGATCTTCGACTTGTCGTCGTAGGAGAGATGCTCGACCGAGCGGCCCATCTGCACGCGGCCGCCGAGGCCGACGATCTTCTTCGCCGCGGCTTCCCACATCATGCCGGGACCCTTGCGGGGATAGCGGAACGATTCGATCAGCGACTTGGCGCCCTCGCCCTTCTTCTTCACGCCGAGCGACCGGCGCAGGCCGTCGATGACGGCGGCGCCGAGGTTGAGGCCCTTGATGCGCTGCGCGGCCCAGTCGGCCGAAATCTCGTCGCATTCCATGCCCCACACCTTCTCGGTGTAGGTCTTGAAGAAGATCGAGAACAGGCGCTCGCCGAACTGGTTGCGCACCCATTGATGGAAGGTCTTGGGCTCCTTCACCGGAAAGGCCTTGGCATAGGCGAAGGACGCCATGCACAGGGTCGATTCCCACAGGCCGAGATTGAACAGCGCCTCGAACGCCTTCAGCGGATAGCCGTAGAACTTGTTGTTGTAGAAGATGCGCGACAGGCGCGGCCGGTCGATGAAATCGTCGGGCAGGATCTCGTTCCAGAGGTCGACGATCTCCTTCGACTTCGAGAAGAATCGATGGCCGCCGATATCGAACAGAAAGCCCTTGTAGTTCACGGTTCGGCTGATGCCGCCGACATAGACCGGGTCTTTCTCGAACACGATGACATCGCGGCCGTTCTTGGCGAGCGTATAGGCCGCCGTCAGGCCCGCGGGACCGCCACCGATCACCGCCGTCTCAACAAATTCCATCGCTCGCGCGCCCCGGTTGAATGCTCGGGGGATGATGAGCGCGAGCCGTTAATTTCTGCTTACTATCGCGCGCGGAGCGGCGGCCTCGTTAATGAAACGCCGCCGGCATCAACGATTGCGCGACTTTGCCAATTCTCTTTCTACAGCAAGGGAATAGCGCGACATTCCAAAGCAGAACACGAAGTAGAACAGCGCGGCGAAGATATAGCCTGTCGCCGTGATCGTCGGCCCCGCCCATTCGGGATCGAGTCGGGCGGTGTCGACGGCGCGCAGGAAATCGAAAATGCCGACGATGGCCACGAGGGTCGTGTCCTTGAACAGCGCGATGAAGGAATTGACGATGCCGGGGATGACGATGGCCAGCGCCTGCGGCAGGACGATGAGCCGCATCCGCTGGGGATAGTTGAGGCCGAGCGCCATCGCGCCCTCGAACTGGCCCTTCGGGATGGCCTGCAGGCCGCCGCGCACGACTTCCGCCATATAGGCCGAGGCGAAGAGCGCGACGCCGACGAGCGGCCGCAGCAGCCGGTCCGGCGCCCAGGCCTCGGGCACGAACAGCGGCAGCATCAGATTGGCCATGAACAGGACGGTGATCATCGGCACGCCGCGGATGATCTCGATGAAGCCGACCGAGAAGAATCGCACGATCGGCAGTTGCGACCGGCGCCCGAGCGCGAGCGCGACGCCGAAGGGCAGCGAGAAGACGATGCCCGAGACCGCCATGATGAGCGTGACGAGAATGCCGCCCCACAGATCGGTCGGCACGACCGGCAGGCCGAGCGCCGTGGAGCCGCGCAGCAGGATCACGGCCATGATCGGATAGGCGACGAAGAACAGCCCGGCGGCGACGCCACGCCACGGCGCGCGGCGGATCAGCAGCCAGGCGATGAGGATCGCGCCGACGATAAAGACGATATCGACGCGCCAGCGCTGCTCCACCGGATAGGAGCCGTAGATGAAATAGCCGGACTTGCGCCAGATGTAGGCCCAGCACGCCCCTGCCCCCGGGGCGCGGCAGGCTGCGCCGTCCGGCGCGGCCCAGACGGCGTCGATGACGAGGAACCTTACGAGCGGCGGGATCGCCCAGGCGAGGAAGACGATCCCGAGGATTGTGAAGACCGAGGCGAACGGCCCCGAGAACAGCCGGTCGCGCAGGGTGGCGACAAGGCCCGTCGTGGCCGCGGGCGGCGGCAGGGTCGGTTCGGGCGCTGTGCGGACGAAAGCGGTCATGTCAGCGCTCCCGCAGCGACATGCGCGCATTGTAGGCGTTCATGACGCCCGAGGTGACGAGGCTCGCGACGAGATAGACGGCCATGGTCATGAAGACGATCTGGACGGCCGCGCCGGTATTGTTGAGCACAGTGCCGGAGAAGACGTTGAAGAGGTCAGGATAGCCGATGGCGACGGCCAGCGTCGAATTCTTGGTGAGGTTGAGATACTGGTTGATGAGCGGCGGGATGATGACGCGCATCGCCTGCGGCATGACGACGAGTTTTCGCGTGGGCGTCGCGCGCAGCCCGAGCGCGGCGGCCGCCTCGCTCTGGCCCTTGGGCACGGCGAGAATGCCGGACCGCACGATTTCGGCGATGAAGGCGGCGGTATAGAGCGTCAGCGCCAGCAGGAGCGCGACGAATTCCGGCGTCAGCCTCTGCCCGCCGACGAAATTGAACCCCTTGAGCTGCGGGAATTCGACGCCGATCGGCCGCCCGGCGGAGAAGAAGGCGAGGAGCGGCAGGCCGAGGACCAGCGCGGCCGAAACCCAGCCCACCGGCGCCTGCTGTCCCGTCTCGCGCTGGCGGTTGGACGCCCAGGCGCGGAAGATCAAGGCTGCGACGATGCCGACGCCGAGCGCGATCCACACCGCGTTGACGCCCTGCCTGAACACGGGCGCGGGCACGAACAGGCCGCGGTTGGAGAGGTAGGCGATGTCGAGGAAAGGCGCGGCCTGCTTGGGATTTGGCAGGTTGCCGAGCACGACGTTGTACCAGAAGATGATCTGCAGCAGCAGCGGCACGTTGCGGATCGCCTCGACATAGACGGTCGCCATTTTCGCGACCAGCCAGCTCGTCGACAGCCGCGCGGCGCCGATGGCGAAGCCGATGATCGTCGACAGGACGATGCCGAGCACGGAAACCATCAGCGTATTGAGCAGGCCGACCCAGAACACCTGGCTGTTCGGCGACGTCGCCGAATAGGGAATGAGCGTCTGGTTGATGTCGAAGGACGCCGGACGGTCCCAGAAGGCGAAATCCGTCGGGATGCCGCGCGCCTGCATGTTGTTGCGGGCGTTGATGACCGCGCTTCCGAACAGGAACAGCACGACGACGAGAAGGGCGCCCTGAAAGATGAGGCCCCGCCAGAACGGATCGTTCCAGATCCGGGTCTTCGGAGCTTCGCTGGCCGTCGTGACGCTCGTTGTCACGCTCATGGGCGCGCCGCCGCCGAAATCAGCGGATCGGCGGCGCGTATTGCAGGCCCTTCGCGTTCCACAGCGCATTCAGGCCGCGCTGGATCTTCAGCTTGGAATTCGCGCCGACGTTGCGCTCGAACACTTCGCCGTAATTGCCGACGAGCTTGACGATGCGATACGCCCAGTCCTGCGTCAGGCCGAGGCCCGCGCCGAAATTGCCTTCGGTGCCGAGCAGGCGCTTGATCTCGGGATTGGCGGCCTTCAGCTTCTCGTCGACATTGGCCTGCGTCACGCCCAGTTCTTCCGCCGTGACCATGGCGTAATGCGTCCATTTCACGAGGTTGAACCATTGGTCGTCGCCCTGGCGCACGGTCGGCCCGAGCGGCTCCTTGGAAATGACCTCCGGCATGATGACGTGGTCTTCCGGATTGCCGAGCTTCGTGCGCTCGCCGTAGAGCTGCGACATGTCGGTCGTGAAGCTGTCGCAGCGGCCCGTGTCGTAGGCCTTCAGCGCCTCGTCGGCGGTGGCGAACACCACCAACTCGTATTTCATGTTGTGGGTGCGGAAGAAGTCGGCGAGGTTCAGCTCGGTGGTCGTGCCCTGCTGCACGCAGACAGAGGCGCCGGAGAGCTCCATCGCCGAATTCACGTTGAGCTTCTTGCGCACCATGAAGCCCTGCCCGTCGTAATAGGTGACGGCGCCGAACAGGAAGCCCTGGCCGACTTCGCGCGACTGCGTCCAGGTCGTATTGCGCGAGAGCACGTCGATTTCGCCAGATTGCAAGGCGGTGAAGCGGTCCTTGGCGCTCAGCGGCGTGAAGCGCACCTTGCTGGCGTCGTTGAAAATGGTCGCGGCGACGGCGCGGCAGAACTCGATGTCGAAGCCCTTCCACTGGCCCTTGTCGTCCGGCAGGCCGAAGCCGGCGATGCCCGGGTTGGAGCCGCAGACCAGTTCGCCGCGCTTCTTGACCGCGTCGAGCGTCGGGCCGGCCCAGGCCACCGACGCCGGAAGGGCGACGGAAGCCGACAGGGCGAGCGTGGCGAGCGCGAGAAGCGGGCGGGTACGGGTCATGGGGCGTCCGTCTGTTCGAGATTTCTTTGGGCGGACGGGGTCGCCGCCCGGAGGGCGCAATAACAAGCGTTTCAGCGGTCGCGGTCAAGCGGCCAGTCGGGCGGCTCGACGCACGCGCGATCAGGCGATAGGAACGACGGCGCCGGGAGCTTTCGCATGACCAAATCGACCAGGGACGGACGCGCCAAAATGGGCAGCCGCACAAGACTTGTGCATGCCGGACGGGCGCCCTTCGAAAATCACGGCTTCGTCAACACGCCGATCTGGCGCGGTTCGACCGTGCTCTATCCCAATGTCGAGGAGCTCTACGCGCGGCGGCAGAAATACGTCTACGGCACGAAGGGCACGCCGACGACCGACTCGCTCGAGGAGGCCTGGTCGGAACTCTGCGGCGCGGCCGGCACGGCGCTGGCGCCTTCGGGCCTTTCGGCCATCGCGCTGGCGATGTTCACGGTGGCGCGCGCCGGCGGGCATGTGCTGGTGACCGACAGCGCCTACCGCCCGACGCGCGTATTCTGCGATTCCATGCTGGCGAAGCTCGGCGTCGAGACGACCTATTACGATCCGCTGATCGGATCGGGCATTGCGGCGCTCATGCGCCCGAACACGCTCGCCGTCGTCGTCGAGGCGCCGGGTTCGCAGAGTTTCGAGATGCAGGACATCCCGGCCATCGCCGCGGCGGCGCACGAGCGCGGCGCCTGCGTCATCATGGACAATACCTGGGCGACGCCCCTCTTCTTCCCGCCGCACGAACGCGGCGTCGATCTCGCGATCGAGGCAGGCACGAAATATCTGTCCGGCCATTCCGACCTTCTGCTCGGCCTCGTCTCCGCCAACGCGGAATGGTGGCCGCGCCTGCGCGAGACCTACGACACGATGGCCAATTGCGCCGGACCGGAGGACGTCTTCCTGGCGCTGCGCGGCTTGCGCACGATGGAATTGCGCCTGCGCGAGGCGGAGCGCCAGGGGCTCGCGCTCGCCACCTGGCTGGCGGCGCGCCCGGAAGTCGCGCGCGTGCTGCACCCCGCCCTGCCCGACGACCCCGGCCATGCCATCTGGAAACGCGACTTCTCGGGATCGTCGGGGCTGTTTTCGGTCATCCTGAAGCCTGCGTCGCGCAACGCCGTCGCGGCGATGCTCGACGGGCTCGAATTGTTCGGCCTCGGCTATTCCTGGGGCGGATTCGAAAGCCTGGTCGTTCCCTTCGACTGCTCCGCGTACCGAAGCGCGACAGAATGGAAACCCGAAGGGCCTGCATTGCGCTTTTCGGTCGGCCTCGAAAACATCGAGGACTTGCAGGACGATCTCGACCGGGGCTTCGCGCGATTGCGCGCCACGGACGCCTGAGCAAAAAAAGCGCGGCCTCAGCCGCGCTTTTCCTTGCGATCAGGACATCGTCACGCCCTGCGGACGAGGCCCACCACCGCCGAGATGACGAACAGGACGATCGCCGCCCAGAACAGCATCTGCGCGCCGCTCATGGCGGTGCCGGCGACGCCGCCGAAGCCGAAGAAGGCCGCGACGAGCGCGACGATGAGAAAGATGACGGCGTAGTGCAGCAGATTGCCCATGGCGCTTTCCTTTCGCATGCCTGAAACCTGCGGCGATAACGGCAAAGCGACCGAGGGAGTTCCCGCGACGGCGCCACAATTTCGTCTGGAACCGGCAGCGCGCAAGCGCGTTCTGCGCCATGGGACCCTGCCGGACGGGGCGCGTGAGCGCGTCTGGTCGACGCCCGCCATACTGCCGGGGAAGCCGCACAATGACGCTCCTGATCTGCGAAGACGAGCCGCTCGTCGCGCTCGAACTGACCGAAGAGGCCACGCGGCGAGCGATTGGCGATGTCCTTGTCGTCGCCAGTTCCGACGCTGCGCTGCGTGCGATCGAAGGCCGCCGCGTCGAGGCGGCCATCGTCGATCTGCATCTCGAAGACGGCCGGTCCGGCCCGATCGTCGCGCGGCGCCTCGCGGCGCTCGGCATTCACACCGTCATTCTTTCGGGCGGCGAGCTTCATTGCGACGAACTGGCCGATGCGCCCCATATCTTCATCCGCAAGCCGACGCCTGCCGAGATCGTGATCGACTGCGCGGCGCTCGGTTTTCGCACGGCTGCATGACATAAAAAAAGCCCGCCTCGGGAGGCGGGCTTCGCGGCGTTCGAATGCTGTCAGCGATACAGAAGGAAGATCAGCAGAATGATCGGGATCGGCACGCCGAGAAGCCAGAGCAGCAAACCACGTCCCATGATGCGATCCTTTCATTCGTTGCGCCGGCAACGGCGGAAAATCTGGGCGGAAAATCTGGTGAACGGACTTTCTCCCCGCCCTTCGCGGGGCAGCAGGTCAGGCGAGCATCCGGCCCGTTCGGTCTGACAACACCAGCCGGATGGTCCGGTTCCCGCAGGCCGGACAAATTTTGGCGACGTCATCGTCGTGGAACGCTTCCGCGCTCGCCGCGTTGCGGCAGAGCGGTCGTGGAGTTTCAGCGTGTTCTATTGGGCGCTCGCCTTTCTTGTGCTTGCGCTGGCCGCCGGCGTGTTCGGTTTCAGTGGCGGTCGGACTTCGGCAGGCGTCGCGCGAATGCTTTTCGGCGTCTTGCTGACGCTCTTTGCTCTCTCGATGATCGCGCAATTGTTGCGCTTTCATGGATGAGGGTCGGAACCAGGACGCGAGCCGCGCGTTTGCAGGCTGAAGCGCGGATACCGCGCGATCGTGTCGCGGGCGCGGAATGGACAGAAACTGCAGCACAGTCGAGCCTCCGCCCGAAGTGCACGCGCGCAGCGAAAGCCTCTCCCAGGAAGGCCATTCTCACTACGGCTTTTCGCGCTTCGCCACGCAGATCGCGGCGCTGACCGGTCGTCCCGTCACGTTCGCGCTGGCGCTCGGCACGATCCTTGTCTGGGCGATATCGGGGCCTATCTTTCGTTTCTCGGATACGTGGCAATTGGTGATCAACACCGGCACGACCATCGTCACCTTCCTGATGGTCTTCGTGATCCAGAACGCGCAAAACCGGGACGCCATGGCCATTCAAGTCAAGCTCGACGAACTGATCTGCGCGACCAAGGACGCGCGCGACAAGCTCGTCGGCATCGAGGACATGGACGATGTCGTCGTCGAAAGCCTGAAGACCGAGCTCAAGGAACGCACCGCCCAGGCTCAAGACGCAGCCGACGCCGGCTGAGCGCGCATGTTGCAGAAATCGCGGCGCCTCGTCGGCTACAATCTCCTGTTTCTCGCCTTCGGCGCCTTCGCGCTGTTCATCATCGTGATCACGTCGATCCTGTATTCGCGACGGACGCAGGACTACGCCGCCGAGGCGTTGCGCGCGGCGCGCCTCGACGGGCTTCTGCTCAAGTATCAATCGGACCTGGTGGATGCGGAGACGGCGCTGCGCGGCTATCAGCTCACGCGGCGCGAGGACTATCTCGCGCCTTACGAGAACGCCATCGCGGAGATCGAACAGGACGCCGCGGCCATTCGCGCGAACATCGCTTCCTTTGCGCAAGCCCCGATCGAGCCCGCCGATGTCGCGGAACTCTTTCGCGGCGGCGAGGCCAAGCTCGACCTCGTCAGGAAAAGTCTCGATGCGGCGAAAACGGGCAGTCTCGAGCCGGGTGGGCCGAGACAGGCGTCCGACCAGGGCAAGGCGGCGATGGACGCGGTGCGCGCGAAGGTGAGCGCGTTTCAGCAGGTCGCCGAGGCCGTGCGGGTCCGGCAGGCCGACAACATGCGCGAGGCCGCCTCGACGCTGACGACGCTGATCGCGCTCGGCGTCGGCATGATCCTGACCCTGACCATCGCCGCCACGCTCTTTCTGCTCAGGCGCATGCGCGAATTGAACGAGGCGCGCGAGGCGCTGGTCGAGGTCAACGCCAGCCTCGAGGAGCGCGTGCAGGCGCGCACGGAGGGCGTGATGCGCGCCAACGAGGAATTGCAACGCTACGCCTACATCGTAAGCCACGATCTGCGCGCGCCGCTCGTCAATATCATGGGCTTCGTCTCGGAACTCCAAACGGCCACCGGCATCCTGACGCAGCACATCGGCGTGGACCGGAGCGACGCCACGCTTGGGCATGTCTACGAAGCCGCCGACGTCGATATTCCCGAGGCCCTGGGGTTCATCCGCTCGTCGATGATGCGCATGGACAATCTCATCAACGAGATCCTGAAATTTTCGCGCGCCGGGCGGACGGTGCTGGAGCCGTCGCCCCTCCACACGGAAGAACTCGTACGGACGTGTATCGATTCCATCCGCCAGCGCTTCGACAATGCGGATGCAGCCGTGACCATCAGCGGAAAACTGCCGCATATCGTCTCGGACCGCGCGGCGCTCGAGCAGATATTCTCGAACCTTCTGGACAATGCCGCGAAATACCTGGTCGACAGCCGGCCGGGCAGGATCGAGGCGCGCGGCCGGACGCGCGGCGGCTACGCCATTTTCGAGATCGAGGACAACGGCCGCGGCGTCGCGGCCGTCGATCAGGAGAGGATATTCGAACTGTTCCGGCGCGCGGGCGTGCAGGACAGGCCGGGCGACGGCATCGGCCTGGCGCACACGCGCGCGCTGGCGCGGCGTCTCGGCGGCGACGTGACCGTCGCCAGCGATGGCGTCAGCGGAACCGTTTTCACCGTCATCATCGCGCGCGATCTCGGCGCGCTCATGCGGAGCCAGCAGACGTGAACAGAAACTCCAGACCCGTGTCGATCGTCATGGTCGAGGACGACGAAGGCCACGCGCGCCTGATCGAAAAGAACATCCGGCGCGCCGGCGTCAACAACGAGATCATCGCCTTTCGCGACGGCACGTCGGCGCTCGACTATCTTCTGGGCGCCGACCAGTCGGGGCGCGTCAGCATGGGGCGATCCTATCTGGTGCTGCTGGACCTCAACCTGCCGGACAAGACCGGCATCGACATCCTGTCCGAGATCAAGGCGAACGAGCACACGCGCCGCGCGCCGGTCATCGTTCTGACCACGACCGACGACCAGCGCGAAATCCAGCGCTGCTACGATCTCGGCGCGAATGTCTACATCACCAAGCCGCTGAACTACGACAGCTTCGCCAACGCCATCAGGCAGCTCGGCCTGTTCCTGGCGGTGATGCAAGTGCCGGAGACCGACTGAATTGCCCTACGGCGCCGAACTTTCCGGGCCCATGGTCGTCCTCTACGTGGAGGACGACGATGCGCTCGCGACTCTCGTGCGCAAGGCCCTGAAGCGGCGCGGCCATTCGATGGTTCATGTCGCCAACAGCGCCGACGCGCTCGCGCGCATTGGCGAGGGCGGCATCGATGTCGTCGCCCTCGACCACACCCTGCCGGGCGAAACCGGCATCGACATGCTCGATCGCGTCGGCCCGCGCGGGGGGCGGCCGCCCATCGTCTACGTCACGGGCTCGATGGACGCGCGGCTGGCGGTCGAAGCGCTGAAGCGCGGCGCCGACGACTACGTCATCAAGGATCTGTCGGGCGAATTCTACGATCTTCTCATCGCGGCGCTGGAACAGGCGCTGGAGCGCGCGCGTCTCAAGCGCATGCGCGCCGAAAGCGACCGCGCCATCCGCGAGGCGCGCGACCGCGCCGAGGCGCTTCTGGCGGAGGTCAACCATCGCGTCGCCAATTCTCTGGCGCTGGTGTCGTCCATGGTGCGGATGCAGACGTCGATGATCCGCGATCCCGCCGCGCGCCACGCCTTGCAGGAAACGCAGAACCGCATCGCCGCCGTCGCCGGCGTGCACCGTCATCTCTACACGTCCGCGCTCGTCGACCGCGTCGAGATCGCCGATTACCTCGGCCATCTCGTGCAGGAACTCGGCGCCTCGATGCGCGGCGTTCACTCCGCCGCGTGGATCGAGACGACGCTCGCGCCCGGATCGATCAAGACCGACAAGGCCGTCGCGCTCGGCGTGATGGTGAGCGAGCTCGTCACCAACGCTTTCAAATACGCCTATCCGACCGAGGCGGGCGGGCCGGTGCGCGTCTGCTCCTTTGCCCTGCCCGGCGGCATGCTGCGGGTCGTCGTCGAGGACGATGGAGTCGGATGGACGGGGGCCGGCTCGACGAAGGGAACGGGGCTCGGATCGAAAATTCTGAAGGCGATGACGCGCACGCTGGACGCGCGGCTCATATACGAGCCGACCGATCGCGGGACGCGGGTGGCGATTGTTTTTCCCGTCGCCGGGAATGCGCCGAAGTCGGCAGAGGAGCCGGCCGACGACCGCGAGAGCGCGGGCGCGCGGGAAGCGTAGGGCGCGCCCTACTCCCGGGCGTGGCGGGCGGCGAAGATGCCGACGACCAGCGCTGCCGCCGCGCCCGCGAGCCGCGTATGGCGCGCGGCGAACGAGATGGCCGCAGGCGCCGCCGCCACCAGCGCGTTTGTGGCGATCGCGTGACGCAGATCGCGTCGCGCGGCGCGCGCGGCAAGCCAGGCGACCAGCAGCGCGAAGACGGCGAGCGCGAGCGCGCCGCCGGCCACGATCAGGGCCGCCTGCTCCGGCGGAAAGCGCGTGGACAAATAAAGCTGCGCCGCATAGGCGGCGAAGCCCAGCGCGACGCAGAACGCGAACGCGCCGATCCCGATCAGGATCAACGCGAAAGCGGAGCGGCGCCTTGCCGCCGCGAGTTGAAGCGCGAGAGGCGCTGCGCTCATTTGCGCGCTCCGGCGGGACGCGTGGCGAGACCGATCAGCAGGCCGACGCCCGCCGCCGCGGCGAGCGTGGCGACGGGACGCCGCGCGATCGCGTCGGACAGACGGTCGAGGCTGTCCTTGCCGAGCGTCTGCACGTCGTCGAGGACGGCGCCGAAGCGCTCGGCCGCCTGTTCGCCGGACTCGGTCATGACCTCGCTGGCGCGCGCGCTGGTCCGCTCGACGAGGTCGGTCATGATGCGCTTGATTTCCGCGATGGCTTCCTGCGCGCTCATCGCGGCCTCGCTCGCGCTCGTCTCCGCCGCCGCGCCCATGCGCTTTGCGGCCTCGTTCGCGGAGTCGAGGAAATCCTTGCTCAGGTCGGTCCCGTCTGCGGCATAGCCCATGCTCAAATCTCCGTCTGCGCCCGAGGACTGGATTTCACAAGGGCTCCTCGCCTCAAACTTCCCGTCCGGCGTCGGGTTCCCGCAACGCGACGATCTTGCGGAACAAATCGGCGGGCCACGCATTTCCGATGAGCGCAACTTCGACGAACGCCAAGTGCGCCGGGGCAGACAGACATGAAGCCGTCGCGCGTGCAGATCGATCCGGCGCCGCAAGCAGGGCCGCCGCACATACGCTCGATCGGCGGCGCGGCTATCGACCATCGGCCTCTTCGCTCTCGGCGTCGCTGTTCGCGCTGCATGAGGCAAGCACGCTCGTCGCGCCGATGGCCGCCGCTCTCGTTGTCGGCGTCGTCCTCTCGCGGATCGGCGATCGCGCCCAAGCCCTGGGCGTTCCGCCCTTTCTCGCCGCTACCGTCTTCGTGCTGGCGACCGGCGCCGGCATCGTGCTCGCGGCGAGCGCGCTGACATCGCGCATCTCGTCGCTCATCGAGCGCGCGCCGGAAATCGCGTCCCGGTTCAGCGGCGCGCTCGAGTCCTGGACAAGGCCGCTGCAGGCGCTGAAGGCGCAGATATTCGGCGCGACGGCGCAGCCCGGGCGTCGCTGCGCCCTCGCTGGACATGAGCGCGGTGACCGGCGTCCTCGGCGGGCTTACGCCGGCGCTCGGCGGCGCGCTCATCTTTCTCGCCACCCTGTTCTTCTTCATCGCGGGACGGGACGACCTGCGACGCGAAATCGTCTTGGCCTGCGACGGACAGGGAACGCCGACTGTCGGCGCTGCGCATCCTCAACGGCGTCGAGGAAGCGCTGGCGCATTATTTCGGCAGCGCGGCGCTGGTCTACGGCGCGCTGGCGGTTCTCACCGCGCTTCTCGCCTGGGCGACGGGTCTCGGCGCCCCGTTCCTGTGGGGCGTCTTCGTCTTCGTCGCCTGCTTCGTGCCCTTCCTCGGCGTCGCCATCGTCTTCGCCGCGCTTCTCGCCGCGGGCCTGACCGTTCGCGACGGCCTCCTGGCGGGCATGGCGCCGGCCGTCGCCTATTTCATCGCGCATCTGGCGCTGGAAAACGCGGCGCTGCCGGCGATCGTCGGCAAGAGATTCGAGATCAACCCGTTTCTCGTCTTCGTTTCCATCGTCTTCTGGACATGGATGTGGGGCGCGATCGGCGCGGTCATCGCCTCGCCGCTCCTGCTGATCCTCAAGATCGTTCGGGACGAGCTGCGCGACGCGGAGGAGACGCCGAAGCTGCCGAGCTGAGGATCAATTATGGTGCGGGATCGCCGACGAACCGCCGAACGGCGACAGATCGGGGCCGAATTCGTCGGCCGAGTCCACCGCCAAAATCTGCATGAGGCGCTGGCGGGCGCGGTTGACGCGGCTCTTCACCGTGCCGACCGCGCAACCGCAGATTTCCGCGGCCTCCTCGTAGGAAAAGCCGGATGCGCCGATGAGGATGAGCGCCTCGCGCTGGTCGGGCGACAATTGCTCGAGCGCGACGTGGAAGTCGGCGAGATCGAGATGGCCCTGCTGTTCGGGATGCGAGACGAGCCGCGCGGCGGCTTCGCCGTCGGTGTCCTGCACCTCGCGCCGCGCCTTGCGATACTGACTGAAATAGGTGTTGCGCATGATCGTGAACAACCAGGCGCGCAGGTTCGACCCTTCAGCGAAGGAGGCATGCGCCGCCCATGCCTTCATCAGCGTTTCCTGCACGAGGTCGTCGGCGCGGTCGCCGCTGCCCGACAGGGAAATGGCGAAGGCGCGCAGCGACGGGATTTCCGCGAGCAACGCAGTCTTCAGCGCCGCAATGGCCGTCATCGGCCACTCTCCGCATCCGGCTGGCGCGAGCGTCCCTCGCGCTTCTCCTGCAAGGAAGCGCGCTCCCGCTTTTCGAGCTCGTCCAGAAGGTTTGAAAACCGGTCGGGAACCGGTTCGGATACAATCGAAGAAAAATAACGTTTCAACTGTTCGCCGAGATGGGCCTGAACCGAGTGGCTTACCTCGGCCTTGTCGCCGGGCGGCTTGCGATCTTCTGGCATTCTGCCTCAAATCCCTTGCTTGGCCGCGCTGGCCTCGCGGCGGCCCAATATACGTCTATCTGATCCCAGAACGCCGCTTCGCGACGGCCGTTCCCTCGATCGTCGAAAATTTTTCGGCGTGAATGGAACCCGGCGCCGCGACGCCTAGTTTAAAGCCCGAAGGGCGGCGAAGCGCCCCAGCTCGAGCCGGAAAGATCATTTCATGTCCATTACGTCATTGATCTCGCCGCAGCTTCCTTTCCTGCGGCGCTACGCGCGCGCGGTCAGCGGAAGCCAGGCCAGCGGCGACAATCATGTCGTGGCGATGCTCGAATCCCTGCTTGCGGACCCCGGCTCCTTCGATCGCTCTCTCGATCCCCGTATCGCCGCCTTTCGGCTGTTTTCCCGCATATGGAACGCAAATCCCATGAACCGTGCGGAGGCGCCGCCGGCGTCGGTCGCAGGCCCCGCGGAGCGGCGGCTCGAGGCGATAACGCCGGCCGCGCGCCAGGCGTTCCTGCTGACGGCGGTCGAGGGCTTTTCGAACAAGGACGGGGCCAGGATTCTCGACGTCGAGGGCGAAGAATTCCGCGGCCTTCTGGACGAGGCCGCGCGGCAGATCGGCCTGCAGGTCGCCTCGCGCGTCCTTGTCATCGAGGACGAGCCGATCATCGCCATGGATCTCGAGACGCTGGTGGAATCGCTCGGCCATACCGTCGTCGGCAACGCGCGGACGCGCGACGAAGCCGTGGCGATGGCGCGCAGGCACCGCCCCGGGCTGGTTCTGGCGGACATAAGGCTCGCCGACGGTTCGTCCGGCCTCGACGCCGTCAACGACATTCTGTCCTCGTTCGAAGTGCCGGTGATCTTCATCACCGCCTATCCCGAATCCCTCCTCACCGGCGAGCGGCCCGAGCCGACATTCCTGATCGCCAAGCCGTTCCGCGAGGAAACGGTGAAGGCGGTGGTGTCGCAGGCGCTCTTCTTCGACGCCAGCGCGGCGCGCTCCATGAAACAGAGCGCATGACGCCGCGATATCTCGGAGATTGGCGCGCCGCGCACGGCGGCTTGTGAGGTTTGAATTGTGACACCGCTGGAAACGTCGCAGCTCCGTCTCGCGGCGGACGCGATGACGCTTGCGGCGTCGGCATCCGTTTGTATCGGCTTTCTCTGGGTTCTCTTCAGAATTCGCTCGAGGATCGGATCGCGGCTGCGCCCGATGGCGCTGATGTGCGTGTTCATCGTCGCTTTGGCCGGCTCCCAGATTCTTCGCTACGCCGCGGGCCTGTATCCCGCCCATCTGGCCGTGAACGTGCTGGCGACGTTGGTCGCCGCGGCGGCTCTGACGATGGCGCTGGCAATCTGGGCGTTCATCCCAGGCCTCGCGCGGCAACCCACCCACAACGAACTTCTTGCCGCCAATGCGGACTTGCGCGCCGAGCGCGACGCGCGCATCGCCGTCGTGCACGAATTGCGGCGCACGCGCGACGAACTCGAAGACCGCGTGGAGGAGCGCACGCGCGCGCTGGACCTGACGCGACGAAGGTTCGAGATCGCCCTGCAGGGCACGGGCATCGTCGTCACGCATCAGGACAGGAACCTGCGCTACACATGGATGTACAATCCGCCGCCGCCGCTGCGCGGCGAGGACGTCGTCGGGCGCCTGCCCTCGGACGTGCTGCCGGACAGCCTCGCCGCCAAGCAGGAGAGCGTGAAGCGCCGGGTGATCGAGAGCGGCGAGGCCGCCCGCTTCGAGGCCATCTACCCCACCCCGAACGGGCCGATCTGGTACGAGGGCCGCGTCGAACCGCTTCTGGTGGACGGCAGGCTCGAAGGCGTGATGACCGTGTCGATCGACGTCACCCGCCACATGCTGCACGAACGACAGATGCGCGAGGTGATGCGGGAACTGACGCACCGGTCGAAGAACCTGCTGGCGGTCGTGCTGGGCATGGCTCGCCAGAGTTCGGCCGATGCAACCGACATGCGACTGTTCATCGACGGCTTCGACGCGCGCGTGCAGGCTCTCTCGCGCGCTCACGAGATGCTGGTCGACGGCAATTGGCGCGGCGTGTCGCTGCGCGTCGTTCTCGAACGCGAATTCACGTCGCTCGCGGGCCGTCTCCACGCCGTCGGAATCGAGGGGCCGGACATCCTGCTGTCGCCGGAGACGGCGCAGAATTTCGCGCTGGCGATCAACGAGCTGGCCAACGACATGCGCAGCGCGGCGCCGAACGCGACGATGAACCTGGACGTATCCTGGCGCATCGACGATGGCGTCGCGTATTTCGACTGGCGTCGCGCCGGCGGCGACTGCCAGTCGAAGTTCGACGGGTTCGGCGCGAACCTGCTGAAGCGTGTGCTGCCGCGCCAGATCGGCGGCCAGGCGCGATTGACCCATGCGCCGGACGCCTGCACATACGCGCTGGAGGGCCGCGCCGCCCTGCTCGCGCCGGTCGGGCGACGCAGCCTGCTCGACAAGGAGGGCGGGCCGGACCGCAACTCCGTGAGTTGACCGGCCGATCGACCTAATCCCTCGTCACTTCACGAGCGGACAATTGCCTTCCGCCGCCGGCCGGAACGCGCGGTCGCCGGGAATGGTCGCGACGATCTTGTAGCAGTCGTAAGGCTTCTTCGATTCCTCTGGCTTCTCGACCTCGACTCGAAGGCGGGGCGATCAGCCCGGCGCGCGCCTTCCGATTTGCTCAACTGAAGGCGGCGATGCCGGTGATGGCGCGGCCGAGGATCAGCGCGTGGATGTCATGCGTGCCCTCGTAGGTGTTGACCACCTCGAGATTGACGAGGTGGCGCGCGACGCCGAACTCGTCCGAGATGCCGTTGCCGCCCATCATGTCGCGCGCCATGCGCGCGATCTCGAGCGCCTTGCCGCAGGAATTGCGCTTCATGATCGAGGTGATCTCGACCGGCGCTTCGCCTTCGTCCTTGAGACGGCCGAGCCGCAGGCAGCCCTGCAGGCCCAGCGTGATCTCGGTCAGCATGTCCGCGAGCTTCTTCTGCACGAGCTGGTTGGCGGCCAGCGGACGGCCGAACTGCTTGCGGTCGATCACATATTGCCGCGCCCGCAGATAGCAGTCCTCGGCGGCGCCCAGCGCGCCCCAGGCGATGCCGTAGCGCGCGCTGTTGAGGCAGGTGAACGGGCCTTTCAGGCCGCGCACTTCGGGAAAGGCGTTTTCTTCCGGGCAGAACACGTCGTCGAGCACGATCTCGCCGGTGATCGAGGCGCGCAGGCCCACCTTGCCGTGGATCGCAGGCGCGCTCAGGCCCTTCCAACCCTTTTCGAGCACGAAGCCCCTGATGTCGCCCGCATCGTCCTTGGCCCAGACGACGAAGACGTCGGCGATCGGAGAGTTGGTGATCCACATTTTCGCGCCCGACAGGCTGTAGCCGCCATCGACCTTCTTCGCGCGCGTGATCATGCTGCCCGGATCGGACCCGTGGTTCGGTTCGGTGAGGCCGAAGCAGCCGATCCATTCGCCGCTCGCGAGCTTCGGCAGATATTTCTGCTTCGTCGCCTCGTTGCCGAAAGCGTTGATCGGCACCATGACGAGCGAGGATTGCACCGACATCATCGAGCGATAACCGGAATCGACCCGTTCCACCTCGCGCGCGATCAGCCCGTAGCAGACGTAGTTGAGGCCGGCGCCGCCGTAGACTTCAGGGATGGTCGCGCCCAGCAGGCCGAGTTCGCCCATCGAGCGGAAGATGCCGGCATTGGTCTTCTCGTGGCGGAAGGCTTCCTGCACCTGCGGCAGCAATTGCTCCTGGCAATAGGCGTGCGCCGTGTCGCGCACAGCGCGCTCTTCCTCGGTGATCTGGCCGCTCAGCGCGAGCGGATCGTCCCATTGAAAGCTCTGTCGGGCGCCCTTGCCAGCCATTGTAAAACTCCTGCTCTCAATTCCCGTGATGCGTTCGCTCTCAGCGATGACCGAAGACCGGCTTGCGCTTGCCTAAGAAGGCGTCGATGCCTTCGTGCGCGTCGGCCGTGGCGAAGCGCGCGTGCATTTCGCGCCGCTCGAACAGCACGCCTTCGCTCAGAGCCGATTCATAGGCGCGATTGACGCATTCCTTCGCTGCCATCAGCGCCGGCGCGGAGAAGGCCGCGACCTTCGCCGCAAGGGCCATCGTTTCCTCGCGCAACTTTTCATCGTCGACGACGCGCGAGACGAGGCCGTAACGGTCGGCCTCCTCCGCGTCGAGCGTGCGCGCGGACAGGCACATGTCCATCGCCTTCGCCTTGCCGATGGCGCGCGGCAGGCGCTGCGTGCCGCCGGCGCCGGGCAACAGGCCGAGCTTGATCTCCGGCAGGCAGAATTTCGCGCTGCGTCCCGCGACGATGATGTCGCAGGACAGCGCAAGCTCGCAGCCGCCGCCGTAGGCGAGCCCCGCCACGGAGGCGATCACCGGCTTGCGGACCTGGCGGATCGTTTCCCAGTTGCGGGTGACGAAATTGGAATTGTAGACGTCGCTGTAGGTCCACTCCGCCATGACGGCGATGTCGGCGCCCGCCGCGAAGGCGCGCGCGGAGCCCGCGATCACGATGACGCCGATGGCCTCGTCGGCGTCGAGCGCGAGAAGCGCGGCGCCGAGCCTGTCCATGACCTCGTCGTTCAGCGCGTTCAGAACCTTCGGGCGATTGAGCGTGACAATGCCGACACGGCCTTCGCGCTCGACGAGAACGACGTCTTCCTGCACGTGCCTGCTCCTTCGCGCCGCGCGCGGTTTCGATTGCGGAGGGGACGGCCCGGCGACGCCGGGCCGCCGGAAACGGCTAGAGCTCTCCGGCCTTGAGCATGTCGCGCAGGCGGAACTTCTGGATCTTGCCCGAAGGCGTCGCCGGCATGGCGTCGCGCACGATCAGCTTTTCGGGAATGTACTGGACGGCGAGCTTGTGCGACTTCAGGAAGTCGGCCATCCCGGCGAAATCGATCGAGGCGCCCGCCTTCGGCACGATGACGGCGCAGGCGCGTTCGCCGAGGCGTTCGTCGGGATAGGCGACGATGGCGACCTGCGCGACGGCGGGATGCTTGTAGAGCAGCGCCTCGACTTCCACGACCGGGATGTTCTCGCCGCCGCGAATGATCACGTCCTTCGAGCGGCCGGAAATGCGGATGTATCCGGCTGCCGTCATATAGGCGAGATCGCCGGTGTCGAACCAGCCGTCGGCGTCCGTGCCGTTCCATTGCGGCCGCTTGAGATAGCCGCCGAAATTGGAGCAGGCGCGCACGACCAGCTTGCCGATCTCGCCCGCGGGCAGGCTCCCGCCGTCCGTGTCGATCACCTTCACCTCGACGCCCGGCAGCGCGCAGCCGTCGGTGGTGGAGGCGAGCTTGTCGTCGTCGTCGAGCTTGATGAGCGTGACGGCGCCATTCTCCGACATGCCCCAGGCCGACACGATCTTGGCGCCGAGGCCGGCCTGCGCCTGCTCGACCAGCGGGCCGGGGATGGGCGCGCCGGCGCACAGGAAGGTCTTCAGCGTCGGCACGGGAGCGCCGCTCTCGGTCACGGCGCGCGTGAGGTCGGTGAGGAAGGGCGTCGACGCCATCGTGAAGCTGACCTTTTCCTTGCGGATCAGCTCCGCCGCCCTGCTCGGCTCCCACACGTCCTGCAGAACGGCGCTCGCCTTCAGCATGACCGGCATCATCAGGCCGTACATGAAGCCGGTCTGGTGGGCCATCGGCGAGGCCATGAGGATGACATCGTCGGCGCCGAGGGCGAGGCGCTCGGCATAGGGGATGATGTTGGCCATCAGCGTGTTGGCCGAATGCATCACGCCCTTGGGCTCGCCTGTCGTGCCGGAGGTGTAGATGAGTTGCGTGATGTCGTCCGGCCCGGGGCGGCTCGCGCCCAGGATGCGCGCGGCGTCGGGGTCCTTCTCCCATTCGGGCTTCGTCAGCAGCGTCTCGAAATCGTCGGCGCCGCCGCCGTCGACGACGATCACGCGCTCGAGATGCGGCAGGTTCGGCTGCAGGCCGCGCGCCATCGCCTCGTGGTCGAAATTGCGGAACGTCCTGGGGACGACGATGACCTTGGCCTCGCCGTGCTTGAGCATGAAGGACAGTTCGCGCTCGCGGAAGATCGGCATCAGCGGATTGAGCACCGCGCCGATGCGCGTGCAGGCGAGGTAGAGAACGGTGAAATGCCACCAGTTCGGCAATTGCATCGCCACGACGTCGTTGCGGCCGACGCCGAGCTTCGACAGGCCGATCGCGACACGGTCCGCGAGCGCGGCGAGTTCGCGATAGGTGAAGCGCTTGACGTCGCCGTCCACGCACACGGCGGTCAGCGCGGTCTTGTCCGGGCAGGCGGCCAGACAGGCGTCGAGATCGTCGTTGATGGTGCGGTCATGCCAGAAGCCGGCGGCTATGGCGGCGGCGCGGCGGGGCGCAAGCAATACGGCGTCGAATTCCATGTCCCTCTCCCCTTTTTCTTTTGTCTTGTCCTGCTCAGGCCGGCACGGCGGCGCGGCCGGCGCGCGTGCGCGCGATGATCGTCTTCATGATCTGCGCCGTGCCGTCGCCGAGCTGGAAGCCGAGCACGTCGCGCAGGCGCTGTTCCATCAGGCCGCGGTCGTAGCCGCCGTGGCCGTGGCTCAGCAGGCATTGGTGGACGACATCATAAGCGAGCTTCGGCGCCCACCACTTGCACATGGCCGCTTCCGCGCTGTGCGGCAGGCCCTTGTCCTTCAGCCACAGCGCCTGCAGGCAGAGCAGACGCGCGGCCTCGACCTGCGTGTCGTAATCGGCGAGCGGATGCGAGACGCCCTGGAAGGCCGAAATCGGTTGGCCGAAAGCCTTGCGCTCCGCGACATAGGCCCAGGTCTCCTCCAGCGCGACGCGCGCCACGCCGAGCACCTGGAGGCCGATGAGGGCGCGCGAAAAATCGAAACCCTGCATCACCTGCACGAAACCCTTGTTCTCGTCGCCGAGGCGATGGGAAACGGGCACGCGCACATTCTCGAAGAAGATGGAGCCGCGCCCGATGGCGCGCTGGCCGTGGCAGTCGAAGCGGCTGCGCGTGACGCCCGGCAGGTCCATTGGCACGAGCAGCGCGGTAACGCCATGCGCGCCGGATTCCGGCGTTCCGGTGCGTCCGAAGACGATCGCGACGTCGGCCTGATCGGCGGCGGAGATCGAGGTCTTCTCGCCGTTGACGATGTAGTGATCGCCGTCGCGCTCGACCTTGAGGCGCAGATTCGCGGCGTCAGAACCGCCGCGCGGCTCGGTGAGCGCGATGGCGACGAGAGCTTCGCCGGCGACGAGTTTGGTCAGCCAGGGTTTGACGATTTCGGGCTTGCCGTGATGCGACAGGATTTGCGCATTCAGCGACGCCAGGAGATTGACGTAGGACATCGACAGGTCGGCGCGGGCGATCTCCTCGCAGATGACGCCGGCCGCAAGGCCGCTCATGCCCAGGCCGCCGTGGCTTTCCGGCAGTTCCGGCGCAATGAAGCCCATCGCGCCCATTTCCTTCATCAGCGCGCGGTCGAGCGTGCGGGTGCGGTCGCGCTCCTGAAAGCCGGGCGCCACGCGGTCGGTAGCGAAGCGCCGCGCCTGATCGGCAAGGGCGCGCAAATCTGCGTCGAGATAGGGGTTCACTGGCGGGTTCCCTGACCTGTGCGAAGTCGAGGGCGTCCTTTCGGGGCGCCCTTCGCGTCGATCGTCCGTCGATGAAAAAGCGCGCGGCGAACCTCGGCCGCGCGCCTGGTCTATTTACTTCGCGAACTTGCGGAAGTCGGGCTTGCGCTTTTCCTTCAACGCCGTGACGCCCTCGCGGGATTCCTCGGTGTCGTAGTAGAGCTTGAGCGCATACATGCCCATGCCGGCGATGCCCGCCTGATGCGCCGTGTCCATGTTGAACGAGCGCTTGGCGATGGCGATGGCGGTCGGGCTGCGCTCGCACAATTCCTCGCCCCAGGCCTGCACGGTCTTGTCGAGCTCCTCGTGCGGCACACAGAGATTGGCGAGGCCCATGCTCTCGGCCTCCTTGCCGGAATAGCGGCGGCACATGTACCAGATCTCGCGCGCCTTCTTCTCGCCGACGACGCGCGCGAGGAAGGCCGTGCCGTAACCGGGATCGACAGAACCCATCTTCGGGCCGACCTGGCCGAAGATCGCCTTTTCCGAGCAGATCGTGAGGTCGCAGATGGTGGCGAGCACGTTGCCGCCGCCGATCGCATAGCCCTGCACGCGCGCGATGACGGGCTTGGGCACGTCGCGGATCGCGGTATGCAATTCCTCCATCGGCAGGCCGATGGTGCCGCGTCCGTCGTAATTGCCGTCGTGCGCCGACTGGTCGCCGCCGGTGCAGAAGGCGCGGTCGCCGGCGCCGGCGAGCACGATGCAGCCGACGCTCCTGTCGTAGCCGGCCTTGTTGAGCGCCTTGATGAGTTCGTCGCAGGTCGTGCCGCGGAAGGCGTTCATCACATCCGGGCGATTGATGATGATCCAGGCGACGCCGTTGCGCACTTCATAGACCAGATCCTGATACTTCATGCCTGTTCCTCCGTCGTCTTTTTTCCGATCAGCCGTTCATCGTCAGGCCGCCGGACACGCTCAGCACCTGGCCGGTGATGAAGCCGGCGTCGTCGCTCGCCATGAAGGCGATGGCGCCGGCGAGATCGTCCGGCTGGCCGAGACGGCCGAGCGGAATGGCGCGGGTGAAGGCCTCGATCAGCTTTTCCGGGCTGGCGGCGGTCGCCGCGACATCGCTCAGCATGGCGGTGGCCGTCGGGCCGGGGCACACGGCGTTGACCGTGATGCCGTGGCGCGCGTGTTCGCGCGCGAGCGTCTTGGAGAAAGCGACGATGCCGCCCTTGCAGGCCGCGTAGACGGCTTCGCCGGAGGAGCCGACGCGGGCGGCGTCGGACGCGACATTGACGACGCGGCCGTACCTGCGGGCGACCATGCCCGGCAGGATCGCGTGATGCATGTTGAGCGCGCCCGTCAGGTTGATGGCGATGATCTTCGCCCAGTCGGTCGGCTCGGTCTTCACGAAGGGCTTGAAAATGTCCCAGCCGGCGTTGTTCACCAGCACCGAGACCGGGCCGAGCTTCGCCTCGGCGGCCGCAACCGCCGCATCGACGCTCGCGCGGTCGACGATGTCGCACTGGAAGGCTTCGGCGACGCCGCCGGCGGCGACGATCTCGGCGGCGGTCTTCTTCGCCGCGTCGAGGTTCAGGTCGAAAATCGCGACCTTGCCGCCCTCGGCCGCGAAGCGCTTGCACGTGGCGCTGCCGATGCCGCCGCCGCCGCCCGTCAGAACGATCGTTTTTCCATCAAACCGAGCCATCCTCGCCTCCTCCAAAACCCATTTGCCGGCGCCGCCATTTTGCGCGATCTTGGTCGCGTCAGTAGCGGAAATATGCAAGATATTGTCATATCTATCATGCACCGCGCCTGACGGCAAGTGGGGATTCAATGCGAAATAGGCCATTACCGTTGGACACAACCGGCGATGTGCGGATGGAATTAGCCAACAGGTTGTTTTTTCGCCTCTACCAATGCGCAAATATGATGCATAAAACCGGCTCGCGCGCGGTCGAGGCCGAAGGGCTCACGACGCAGCAATGGGCGGTGCTCGGCGCGCTGTCGCGCGAAAAGGCGACAGGCGGCATGAACATCGGCGATCTCGCCAAATATCTGATGGTCAGCCGGCAGAATCTCGCGGGGCTCGTCGGGCGCATGGAGCGCGACGGCCATGTGGCGATCGTGCAGGACGAACGCGACCGCAGGTCGAGGCTGGTGACGATGACGGACTCCGGCCGGCATGTCTGGCGTGTGCTCGCGCTGCCGAAAATCCGCGACTATTACGAGGACGTGCTCGCCGATTTTTCGATCAACGACCGCGCGCACGCCCTGCACTACCTGCTGAAGATTCTCGAGAACATGAAACGCATCGACGACGGCGCATCGGAGGCGCCGGCGGACGACGAGCTGGAATAGTTCAAAGGCTCGCAGGCATGCCGCCCGACACCGGCAGGAGATGGCCGGTGATGTAATCGGCCTCGCCGGAGCACAGGAACAGGGCGGCGTTGGCGATGTCCCGCGGGCGGCCCAGCCGCTTCAGCAGGGTTCGCGCGCGATAGCTTTCCTTCAGTTCGTCATCGAGCTTGTCCACCGCGCGCGTCTCGATCAGGCCGGGAACGAGGCAGTTCACGTTGACGGCCGGCGCGAGTTCGATGGCCAGCGTGCGCGTCATCGAGGCGACCGCCGCCTTTGCCGCGCCGTAGTCGCCGCTGCCGGCCTCGCCCGCGTAATTCACCGACGACACGTTCAGTATCTTGCCGGCGCCGCGCTCGACCATGCCGGGCGCGAGCCGCTGGATCAGGTGCAGCGACGCCTTCAGGTTGATGGCGAAAGTCTCGTCCCAGCGCTTCTCGCTCATCGTCAGCAGCGGCTGATACAGCGTGGCGTCGCGCACGCCGCCGACGATATTGCAGAGAATGTCGACGCGGCCGAAGGCGGCGAGGCCCGCTTCGGCGACGCCGAGCGCTTCGTCGCGCGCTGTCACATCCGCGCGATGCGCCACGAGCGGCGCCTTGCCCGTGAGTTCCTCGGCCGTCGCCTTCAGTCGCGACGCGGATATGTCGGTCAGGACGAGGGACGCGCCCTCCTCCGCGAAGCGCCGCGCGATCGCCGCGCCCATCGGCCCTGCGCCGGTAATCAGCGCCACTTTCCCCTCGAGCCTCATCGCGCGTCTCCCGGCGCCGTTCAAGCGCAACACCGTCGATAGCCGAGCAGCCGTTCGCTGCGCAACTTTGCCGGAGCGGCCGCCCTAGTTCCTCGAGGCGCCGCCGGCTAGAACATGTATCGAGCAATCCTGAATCAACGAAGCCTCCTCGGGCGCATGGCGCAGATGCAACACGATCATTCGCCGGAAAACGTAGCGCCGACAGCCAGATCGCGGGCACGCCGGCCACTCGCACGACCATGCTCACGATCACGGTCATGGGCACGTCCATGCTCCCGCGAGTTTCGGCAAGGCCTTCGCGATCGGCATCGCCCTCAACACGCTCTTCGTCGTCATCGAGGCGATCTACGGCATTCTTTCGAACTCCGTGGCCCTGCTCGCCGACGCCGGCCATAATCTGAGCGACGTGCTGAGCCTTGTCGTCGCCTGGGCCGCGAGCGAACTGGCGAAGCGCGCGCCCTCGGCCCGTTTCACCTACGGTCTGCGCGCATCGTCCATTCTGGCGGCGCTGTTCAACGCCGTGTTTCTGCTGGTCGCGGTCGGCGCGATTTCATGGGAGGCCGTGCAGCGCTTCGGCTCGCCGGAGCCTGTCGCCGGCAGGACCGTGATGGCCGTCGCCGCGATCGGCATCGTCGTCAATGGGGCGACAGCCTGGCTGTTCGCGTCCGGCGGCAAGGGCGACATCAACCTGCGCGGCGCGTTTTTGCATATGGCCGCCGACGCCCTCGTCTCCGCTGGTGTCGTGATCGCCGGCCTCGTGATTCTCGTCACGGGGTGGCTCTGGCTCGATCCGGTCGTCAGCCTCGCGATCAATGCGATCATCGTCTGGGGAACCTGGGGGCTGCTGCGGGATTCCGTCGGCATGTCGATGGCCGCCGTGCCCTCGCACATCGACCCCGCGGCGGTGCGCGCCTATCTCGAAGCGCGGCCGGGCGTGGCGAGCCTGCACGATCTGCACATCTGGCCGATGAGCACGACGGAGATCGCGCTGACGTGTCACCTCGTCATGAAGGACGGCCATCCGGGCGACGCCTTCCTGCACGACACCGCGCACGGTCTCGCGCACCAGTTCAGAATCGACCACGCGACCATCCAGATCGAGATCGATCCGCAGACCGCCTGCGCGCTCGCGCCCGACGACGTGGTGTAACAGCCGGCGCACGACGCCCGCGCTGGCGGAACCGGAAGCCGCGATCAGTGTTGTCCCGCCGGCATCCCTGCCCTTTCCAAATTATATGTTGCCACTAGTTACATTCTGGCTACGCTTGGCCGTCGCCCAACCCAACCCCGGCGCCTCTTCCGATGATCGTTTCCGACGACGCCTCCGTCCAAACTCCGGTTTCCTCCGTCAGCAAGCGCGCGGAACTCGTCGTCTTCGGCATCATAGTGGCCGTCATCTGGCCGGTCATGGCGGTCGCCGTCGTCGGCGGCTACGGCTTCCTGATCTGGATGTCGCAACTCGTGTTCGGCCCGCCCGGGCCGCCGCATCAGTGACGTCGCGACCATGCAGAGCAGCATTTCCAGACGTTCGCTGTTCGTCCGCCCGCAACGCGCGCAACCCGTCGCCGTCATCGGCGAGGCCTGCCTGGCGAACGCTTTTGTCGTGTGCCGTTCCTGCGGCGACGCCTGTCCCGAACGCGCGATCGGCTTTCGTCCACGGCTGGGCGCGCCCGAACATCCCTTCGTCACGGCGGCGTGCAACGGCTGCGGCGCCTGCGTGAGTTCCTGTCCCGTCTCGGCAATCGCAATGGCTGGAGCGGAGGCTGCATCGTGATCGACGATCTCGTGCACATATCCAGCGCCGTCGTGTCGGTCCTGCCCGCGCATCGCGATGTCGTCGCGACGTCGCTGGCGGCCCTGCCCGAAGTCGAAGTGCATCACGCCGACGCTTCCAAGATCGTCATCGTCATGGAGGCGCCGGAGACCGGCGCGCTCGGCGCGCGGCTGGCGGAAATCGCCGGCTGGAGCGGCGTTCTCTCCGCCAACATGGTTTTCGAGTGCGTCGCCAGGCGCGCCGACATCGGAGACTAGGATGTCCATTTCGCGACGCGACCTCATCAAGACGCAAGCCGCGGCGATCGCCGCGACGGCGGCCCAGATTCCCGTCGCCGCGAGCGGCCAGCAGATCGCGGGCGGAATCGGAACGCTCGAGCTGAAATGGTCGAAGGCGCCCTGCCGCTTCTGCGGCACGGGCTGCGGCGTGATGGTGGGCGTGAAGGACGGCCGCGTGGTCGCAACGCACGGCGACACGCTCGCCGAGGTCAACCGCGGGCTGAACTGCATCAAGGGCTATTTCCTGTCGAAGATCATGTACGGCGCCGACCGGCTGACGACGCCGCTGCTGCGCAAGAAGGACGGCGTCTTCGACAAGAACGGCGAGTTGACGCCCGTCTCGTGGGACGAAGCCTTCGACACGATGGCGGCGCGCGCCAAGGCGACGCTGAAGGAAAAAGGCCCAACGGCGCTCGGCATGTTCGGCTCGGGCCAGTGGACGATCTTCGAGGGCTATGCCGCGACCAAGCTGATGCGCGCCGGCTTCCGCTCGAACAATCTCGATCCCAACGCGCGACACTGCATGGCGTCCGCCGCCTACGCCTTCATCCGCACCTTCGGCATGGACGAGCCGATGGGCTGCTACGACGATTTCGAAGCCGCCGACGCCTTCGTGCTCTGGGGCTCGAACATGGCGGAGATGCATCCGATCCTGTGGACGCGGCTCACCGACCGGCGCCTCAGCCAGCCGCACGTCAAGGTCGCCGTGCTCTCGACCTTCACGCACCGCAGTTCCGACCTCGCCGACATTCCGATCGTGTTCAAGCCGGGCACGGATCTCGCGATCCTGAATTACATCGCCAACCACATCATCTCGACCGGCCGCGTGAACCAGGACTTCGTCAAGGCGCACACGAGCTTTGTGAAAGGAACGACAGACATCGGCTATGGCCTGCGCGCCGATCATCCGCTGGAAATAAAGGCCAAGGGCGCGGCGACCGCTGGCGCGACGCAGCCGATCGACTTCGACGCCTATGCCGCCTTCGTGAAGGACTACACGCTCGACAAGGTCTCGGAGCTGACCGGCGTCGAGCGCGGATTCCTGCAGGAACTCGCCGAACTCTACGCCGATCCCAAGCGCAAGGTGATGTCGCTGTGGACCATGGGATTCAACCAGCATGTGCGCGGCGTGTGGGCCAATCAACTCGTCTACAACCTGCATCTGCTGACGGGAAAGATTTCCGAGCCGGGCAATTCGCCGTTCTCGCTGACCGGACAGCCGTCCGCCTGCGGCACGGCGCGCGAGGTCGGCACATTCGCGCATCGCCTGCCCGCCGACATGGTCGTCACCAATCCCGAGCATCGCAAGCACGCCGAGGAAATCTGGCGCGTGCCGCACGGAATTGTGCCCGACAAGCCCGGCTATCACGCGGTCGAGCAGGACCGGATGCTGAAGGACGGCAAGCTGAATTTCTACTGGGTGCAGGTGAACAACAACGTGCAGGCCGCGCCCAACAATTCGCGCGAGACCTATCCCGGCTATCGCAACCCCGACAATTTCATCGTCGTCTCCGACGCCTATCCGACGGTGACCGCGCTGGCCGCGGATCTCGTGCTGCCCGCGGCGATGTGGGTGGAGAAGGAAGGCGCCTACGGCAATGCCGAACGCCGCACGCATGTGTGGCGGCAACTCGTCGGCGCGCCGGGCGACGCGCGCTCCGATCTCTGGCAGATCATGGAATTCTCCAAGCGCTTCACCACCGACGAGGTCTGGCCCGCCGACATTCTTGCCGCCAACCCGAATTATCGCGGCAAGACGCTGTTCGACGTCCTCTTCCGCAACGGCAAGGTCGACAAGTTCGCGACGAGCGAAATTCCGACCGACTACGAGAACCGCGAGTCCACGGCCTTCGGCTTCTACGTGCAGAAGGGGCTGTTCGAGGAATATGCCGAATTCGGCCGCGGCCACGGCCACGACCTCGCGCCTTACGACAGCTATCACGAGGTGCGCGGAATGCGCTGGCCGGTCGTCGGCGGCAAGGAGACGCGCTGGCGCTATCGTGAGGGCTACGACCCCTACGTCAAGCCCGGCAAGGGCGTGGACTTCTACGGCCAGCCGGACGGACGCGCCAAGATCATCGCCGTGCCCTACGAGCCGCCGGCGGAATCGCCGGACAAGGATTACGACACATGGCTCGTCACCGGCCGTGTGCTCGAACACTGGCATTCCGGCTCGATGACCATGCGCGTGCCCGAACTCTACAAGGCCTTTCCGGGCGCGCGTGTGTTCATGCATCCCGAGGACGCGCGCGCGAAAGGCGTCAACCAGGGCGCCGAGGTTCGCGTCGTTTCGCGGCGCGGCGAAATCCGCACGCGCGTCGACACGCTCGGCCGCAACCGCATGCCGCGCGGCGTCGTGTTCGTGCCCTGGTTCGACGCGAGCCAGCTCATCAACAAGGCGACGCTCGACGCCACCGACCCGATTTCCAAGCAGACGGACTTCAAGAAATGCGCGGTCAAGATCATACCCGTCTAGCGAGGAGAGCGATCCCGCTCGCTTTCTTTGCAGGAACGATTCGTGTTCGCGGCGGCCGCCCTGCACGGCCAGACCGCGGGGCCGCCGCGGATCGTGCCGCGCGTGACGGGCGCCGCCGCGCCGATGGGCGACGTTCCCGCGCCGCCGCTCGCGCGCCCCGTGGTCAACGATCAGCGCGTCATGCGCAACTATCCCGAACAGCCTCCGGTGATCCCGCACGCGATCGAGAATTACCAGTTGACCCTGAAGGCCAACCGTTGCCTCGACTGCCACAGGCGCCAGTACACCGAAGGCTCCGGCGCGCCGATGATCAGCGTCACGCATTTCATGGATCGCAACGGCCAGGTGCTCGGCGACGTGACGCCGCGCCGCTACTTCTGCACGGAATGCCATGTGCAGCAGACCGACGCCGCGCCGCTCGTTCCGAACCTGTTCCGGGACATGGCCCCGACCCAATCCGGCGGGAAGTGAGCGCGCATGATGGACAGGATCAAGGCGGCGCTGCTGACGTTCTGGCGCATCGCGAGCCGCCCGAGCGCGCATTTCAGCCTCGGCTTTCTGGCGATGGGCGGCTTTGTCTGCGGGCTCGTGTTCTGGGGCGGTTTCAACACCGCGCTCGAGGCGACCAACACCGAGACGTTCTGCACCTCCTGCCACGAGATGCGCGACAACGTGTATCAGGAGCTGCAGCACACGATCCATTTCTCCAATCGTTCCGGCGTGCGCGCGAGCTGCCCCGACTGCCACGTGCCGCACAAATGGACCGACAAGATCGCGCGCAAGATGCAGGCGTCGAAGGAAGTCTGGGGCAAGATCTTCGGCACGATCTCGACCCGCCAGAAATTTCAGGACATGCGGCTCGAACTCGCCAAGCACGAATGGGCGCGCCTGAAGGCCAACGATTCGCTCGAATGCCGGAACTGCCATTCCTCCGTGGCGATGGACCTCACCAAGCAGGCGCGCCGCGCCGCCGACATCCATTCCCGCTTCCTCGTGACGCGCGAAAAGACCTGCATCGACTGTCACAAGGGGATCGCGCACGAACTGCCCGACATGACGGGCATCGAGCCCGGCTGGCGGGCGCCGCCGGAATTGCGCGACCGGCAGAGCGGCATCGACCGCGACATGGAAGCGCTGGCCGAACGCGCGAGCGCGACGCGGCGCGATTGAGTCCGGCGCATATGGAACGCGCCTCGAAATGGCGACCCCGACAGGATTCGAACCTGTGACCTACTGCTTAGAAGGCAGTTGCTCTATCCAGCTGAGCTACGGGGTCTTCGCGCGCTGGCGAAGCTGCGCGTCGACGCTTTGAAACCTGTCAGCTCGTCTGTTCCTGGGCGACGCCGCCCGAAACCAGGCTGATCTAGTGCGTCCACTGGCCGACGCGGCCGGGACGGAAATTGTCCGAATAGGACATGGTGCGCCGGGCGGCCGGCCTGGGCTCCTCGACCACATAGGCGATCGCGTTGCGCTCGGCGTAGGCGACGGCCTCTTCCTTCGTGTCGAAGGTCAGGCGGATCTGGCTCTTCATGTCGTCGGAGCTGGTCCAGCCCATCAGCGGATCGACGCCGCGCGGCGTTTCCGGCGCGTAGACCAGATGCCATCTCTTGGTGCGGCCGGCTCCCGACTGGGTCGCCGATTTCGTGGGCCGAAAGATCCGTGCGCTCATGATAGGTTCGCCTTTGGTCCGTTCGCCTTCGATCCGCTCGTCTCTTGTCCCGCTTGCGGCTGGTCGGGGCAGCAGGATTCGAACCTGCGACCCTCTGCTCCCAAAGCAGATGCGCTACCAGGCTGCGCTATACCCCGCCGACGTCTGGGACGCCGCGTCTGGCTATCATGCGGCGCGGCGCCGAACAAGCGCGGCTCTCGGCTAAGTCTCCAGACGCATATCCTTGCCGCAAAAGCCTGCAACTTTTGCGGGATATGCGCGCCTACTTGCCGTCGAAAAAGGGGTGACGGACCTTGTCGCCGACCGCCAGGCCCATTTTGGCCGCCGCGCCGGCGTTCAGCTCGACCACCCCCCAGACCGGCGGGCCGGAAGCGATGGTGCGCTCGGAAAAGGGCTCGGTGTCCGTCGCGATCGAGGCGACGACGCCCTTGCGGTCGATGAACACCATGTCGAGCGGGATGTAGGTGTTCTTCATCCACATGAAGACCGGCTCGTTCCGGCCGAAGGTGAAGAGCATGCCGCGGTCGTCCGGCATGTAGCGGCGGAACATCAGGCCCTTGGCCTGCTGGTCCGCCGTGCGCATGACCTCGACCGAAAAGGCGTGCACGCCGCTGCGGGTGGCGAATTCGAGCTTTTCCAGTTCCTGCGCGCGCCCCGGCGGGACGCCTGTGAAGAAAGCGCACAGGAGCGCGAGCAGAATAGCGGCGGGAAGCGTCCGGAAGAGCGTCATGACGGGAGAATAGCGCCTCGCGCGCCCGGAATTAAGTGGCGCCGGAAGCGCGTCTCAACACACCGCGCGCGGTCAGTGCGAGGCCGGAAGCGCCGTCTCGAGCGGGCGCACTTCGGCCGCCATCAGGCCCTTGGGTCCGTCGCCGAAACGGGCGAGCAGGGAATCGCCGGGCTTGAGTTCGGCGATGCCGTAGCGGCGCAAGGTCTCCATGTGAACGAAGATGTCCTCCGTCCCCTCGCCGCGCGTGAGGAAGCCGAAGCCGCGAATGCGGTTGAACCATTTGACGATGACGATCTCGAAACCGCTCGTCGGCGCCACCTGGATGCGGGTGCGCGCCGGCGGCGTCTGGGACGGATGCACGGCGGTCGACTCGTCCATCGACACGACGCGGAAGACCTGCATGCCCTTGGTGCGGGCCTGCGCCTCGCAGACGATGCGCGCGCCCTCGTAGGCGGTCTGAAATCCGTCGCGGCGCAGCACGGTCACATGCAGGAGAATGTCGCCACCGCCGTCATCGGGAACGATGAAGCCGTAGCCTTTCGACACGTCGAACCATTTGATGCGCCCGGCAAGCTCCACAAGCTCGACGGGGGCCGTATCCGAAGTCGGTTCCGCCGCGCCCGGAACCGTTTGAATGAAAGGATCTTTGCCGCCCAATTTCGCACCCCCCGAACGTCGACGGCGAAGCCCCCACCCGCAGGCATCGCATCACGTCGAATTGCCGAGCCACTCCAGAATCACTTAAAGAAAGGATAACACTCCGCCCCGTCCCACAAAGGCCAAAGTTTCAAAGCCTGTGGAATACGTCGCTAGCGCGAGGCCGCGAAAGGCGAAAGTATCGATCCGATGTCGCCGCGCAACACCAGGTCCGCCGCATCGTCGAGTTGCGTCTCCTCGCGATTGACGATGACGAGCGTCGCGCCGTTGCGCTTGGCGATGACGGGAAATCCCGCGGCGGGATAGACGACGAGCGACGAGCCGATCGCAAGAAACAGATCGCAGGTCAGCGCCTCCTCGTGCGCGCGACGCATCTCCTCTTCCGGCATCGCCTGACCAAACGAGATCGTCGCCGATTTCACCGGACCGCCGCATGCGCATTCCGGCGCGGCGCCGGTGCGATCGAATTCCTCGCGCACCTCGGAAAGCTCGTAGCGCTTTCCGCAGTCGAGACATTTCGCGTAGGTGCCGTTGCCGTGCAATTCGATCACCTTGCTCGCCGGCGTTCCCGCCGCCTGATGCAAGCCGTCGATGTTCTGCGTGATGACCGCGCCCATCTTGCCGTCGGCGACCAGACGCGCGAGCGCGCGATGGCCGCGGCCGGGCTGCGCGCCCGAGTAGAGATCGTCCATCGCGAACTTGCGCCGCCACGCCTCCTCGCGCGCCAGGGGATCGGCGACGAACAGCGAGAAGTCGATCGGACGATGCTTCATCCACGGCGAGCCCGGCGACCGGAAATCCGGCACGCCGCATTCGGTCGAAATGCCCGCGCCGGTAAAGCCGGTCATGCGTTGGGATTGCGCGAACAGGCGCGTCAGTTCCGCCTGCGCCTCGTCGGTCGAGGTGATGATCATGCCGGCCTCCGCTCCGCCGCCGATGTTACGCGCGCCGCCGCAAAAAGCGAGCGACGGGCGTCTCACACGACGCCGGCCTTGCGCAGTCTTTCGATCTCCTGCGGCGAACGGCCGAGTTCGCTCAGCACCGTGTCGGTGTCCGCGCCCAGAAGCGGCGGCGCGCGGTGTTCGACCGGCGTCTGCGACAGGTTGATCGGCGAGCGCACGAGGCCGACCTTCTGCCCGCTGCCGTGCGGCAGGCGGATCGCCATGCCGCGATGACGGACCTGCGCGTCGGCGAAGACCTCGTGCATGTGGTTGATCGGCCCGCAGGGCACGTTCGCCTTGGCGCAGCGCGCGACCCATATCGCCATCGGCGCCGACCTGAGCGGCGGCGAGATCGCCTCGTAGAGCGCGGCGCGATTGGAGAAGCGCAGCGTGTTGGTGCGGAAGCGTTCGTCGTTGGCGAGCTCCGGCATGTCGATCAACTCGCAGAACGAGCGAAACTGCGAGTTGTTGGAGATCGCCAGCACGATCTCGCCGTCCTGCACCTCGAACACGTCGGAGGGACATACGACGGCATTGGTGTTGCCGTTGCGCTTCGGCACCTTGCCGTTGAGCAGGAAGCCGACGGCGAGATTGGCGTTGAAGGCGACGGCGGAATCCAGCATCGCCGCGTCGATGAACTGCCCCTGCCCGGTCGACTTGCGATGATAGAGCGCGGCCATCACCGCGATCGTCGCGTAGAGGCCCGTCACCATGTCGGTGAGCGGCACGGCGGTGCGCATGGGCTGCGAGCCCGGAACGTCTTCGCGCGGGCCGACCGTGCTCATCAGGCCGGACATCGCCTGCATCACGAAATCGTAGGCCGGGCGGTCGGAATACGGCCCGTCCTGCCCGAAGCCCGTGATCGAGCAATAAACGATGTCTTCGCGCACGGCGCGGATGGTCTCGTAGTCGAGGCCGAATTTCTTCAGCGCGCCCGCCTTGAAATTCTCGACGAAGACGTCGCAATCGCGCGCCAGTTCGCGGATGAGATCGGCGCCCTCCTTTGTCGAAATGTCGACGGTGACGGAACGCTTGCCGCGATTGCAGGCCATGTAGATGGCGCTGTTGTCGGTCGGCTTGCGATCGGCGTCCTCGAGAAACGGGCCCATCTGGCGCGTGTCGTCGCCGGTTACGGGCCGTTCGATCTTGATGACCTCGGCGCCGAGATCGGCCAGGATCTGCGTGCACCAGGGGCCCGAGACGACGCGCGAAAGATCGAGCACGCGCACGCCAGACAAAACGCCAGCCATGTATCCTCCCTGCCTCGGCGCCTCCGCGCCTTTCCGCCATTATCGCATCGGCGCCGCCGCCATCTCCAGTCGCTTCGGGCAGGCGCCAGCCATGCGGACAATTTGCATCGAATTGGCGCGCGCAGGGTAATGGCGCGGCAAGGCGATTGTGGAAACTTCTTGTTTACCGCGACGCGACGAGGAGGGCGCGATGCCGAAGGCGCCGTGCAACATCGACCAGGATTTCCGCAAATACGATCCGACCAGCATGGATGCGCCGCTCACGCTGACGATCAAGGGCGAGGAGAAACGCGCTTTCAGGATCGTGGGACTGGCGCTGCTCATCGTGTTCTGCAGCGCGCTCAGCGTCGTCCTGACGATGACCATAACCTAGATCAGCCTGCATTTGAGCGGAATCGCTCAAATGCAGGCTGATGTATTTCAAAGTCTGGAGCGCGCGTCGTTTTATTGCCCGCGCCGCTCCCGCAATTTGCGGAAATCCTCGCCGGCATGATGCGAGCTTCGCGTCAGCGGCGACGCCGAGACGAGCAGGAAGCCCTTGGCGTAGGCGACCGTTTCATACGCCTTGAACTCGTCTGGCGTGATGAAGTCGACGACTTCGTGATGCTTGCGCGTCGGCTGGAGGTACTGGCCGATGGTCAGGAAATCGACGTCCGCCGAGCGCAGGTCGTCCATGAGTTGCAGGACCTCGTTCCGCTTCTCGCCGAGCCCGACCATGATGCCGGACTTGGTGAAAATCTGCGGATCGAGTTCCTTCACGCGCTGCAGCAGCCGGATGGAATGGAAATAGCGCGCGCCCGGGCGAACGGTGAGATAGTTCGACGGCACCGTCTCGAGGTTGTGATTGAAAACGTCGGGCTTCGCCGCGACGACGACTTCCAGCGCGCCTTCCTTGCGCAGGAAATCCGGGGTGAGGATTTCGATCGTCGTCTTCGGGCTCGCCTTGCGGATCGCGGCGATGGTCGCGGCGAAATGCGCGGCGCCGCCGTCGGCGAGATCGTCGCGGTCGACCGAGGTCACCACCACGTGCTCGAGGCCGAGCTTGGCGGTGGCCTGCGCGACGCTTTCGGGCTCGTTGGCGTCCAGCGCCAGAGGCAGGCCCGTCTTGATATTGCAGAAGGCGCAGGCGCGCGTGCACGTGTCGCCCATGATCATGAAGGTCGCGTGCTTCTTGTCCCAGCACTCGCCGAGATTGGGGCAGCTCGCCTCCTCGCACACCGTGACGAGCTTGTTCTCGCGCACGATGCGGTTGGTCTCGGCCCATCGCGGCAGAGCCCGGCGCCTTCACGCGGATCCAGTCCGGCTTGCGCGCGACGGGCTTGTCCGGGCGATGCGCCTTTTCCGGGTGGCGTTGGCCGTCGCCCGGTTTCGCGCGCGGATCGTTGTTGAGCGTGTCGATCAGGGTGGCCATGGGATTTCCCGCGCGGCTCGGTCAGCGGCGTCCGCCGCCTATATAGAGCGGCGCGGCGCCGCGCTCAAATCAGGCAAAAATCACGCTTGCCGGTTGCGCGTCAGCGCCTGCCAGATGAACAGGATGACGATCGAGCCGACCAGCGCCGCGATGAAATGGCCCATGCGGCCCATGACCGCGACGTCGGTGATTTCGCGCGAGCTTGAAACCCAGCGCCGAACCGCAGATGCCGACCAGGATGTTGGTGAGCAGGCCATTGCGAAAGCCGACGATCTTGCCGCCGATCCAGCCGGCGAGGCCGCCGATGATGATGAGGCCGACGAGGCCGACGCCGGGCGTGCCGAGAAGGCCGACTTGATTGTGCATGGCAATTCCTTATTCAACGCTGGCGTTGCGCCGGCCAAACGGATGCGCGGCGAGCGCCTGATGCGGCCCGCGCCGCACGTTTCTAGGGGATTTCACGCTTTCGCGCCAGCGCGCGGCCAGAGGGAGGGGCGGTCATGACCATGCGGCGCTGGCGCCTCCTCTCCGGGCTCGCGATGTTCGTCTACATCGCCACCCACATGCTCAACCATGCGCTCGGCGCCTGGTCGCTCGGCAGCGCGGAGGCGGCGCTGGAAGTCGCGACGCTGCTCTGGCGCAGCCTGCCCGGCACGATCCTGCTCTATGGCGCGGCGGCGATCCATTTCGCGCTGGCGCTCGACACGCTCTACGAGCGCCGCCACTGGAAACTGCCGGCCATCGAATGGGTGCGGCTGTGGGCGGGCTTCAGCCTGCCGTGGCTCTTGATCGGCCACGTCTATTCGACGCGCGTCGCCGACGACTGGTTCGCGGCGGCGGCCACCTACCAGAACATCGTCGGCGCTCTCGCGCGAGGTGGATTGCAGGGATGGCAGATCGCCCTGCTCGCGCCCGGCTGGATTCACGGGTGCCTCGGCCTGTGGATCAGTCTGCGGCGCTATCGGCCCATGCAAACGCTGAAGCCGGCGCTGATCGCCATCATGGTCGGCCTGCCCGTGCTCTCGGCGGTCGGCTTCGGCGCGATGACGCGCGCGACCATCGCCGCGCCGGCGCCGGCGAAGCCCGACCGTGTCGAGAAGACGGAAATCGAAAGCTGGCGGCGCGCGACGGTCGCCGCCTATTTCGCGCTCGTCATCGGCGCGGCGGGCGCGGGCCTGCTGCGCAATGCGCGCGAAAAACGCGCGCGCCGCCCTCACATGTGAATGACGCGCCCGTAAGCGTCGAGCACGCTCTCGTGCATCATTTCCGAGAGCGTGGGATGCGGGAAGACCGTGTGCATCAGCTCTTCCTCGGTCGTCTCGCAATTCATGGCGACGACGAAGCCCTGGATGAGTTCGGTGACTTCGGCGCCCACCATATGCGCGCCCAAGCAGCTTGCCGGTCCTGGCGTCGAACACGGTCTTGATCATGCCGTCGGGTTCGCCGAGCGCGATCGCCTTGCCGTTGCCGGTGAAGTTGAAGCGCCCGACCTTGACCTCGTGGCCTGCGGCCTTGGCCTTCGCTTCCGTCAGCCCCACCGACGCCACCTGCGGATTGCAGTAGGTGCAGCCCGGAATCATGGTCTTTTCCATGGGGTGCGTGTGCAGGCCCTTGATCGTCTCGACGCAGATCACGCCCTCGTGCTCGGCCTTGTGCGCCAGCATCGGCGGCCCCGCGACGTCGCCGATGGCGTAGATGCCCGGCACATTGGTGCGGCCGTAGCCGTCGATGACGACGCAGCCGCGATCGGTCTTCACGCCGAGCGCTTCCAGCCCGAGGTTCTCGATATTGCCGACGACGCCGACCGCCGAGATCATGCGCTCGGCGGTGATCTCCTGCGTCTTGCCCTTGTCGTCCTCGATCGTGGCGGTGATCGAATCCGCTGATCTTGGCGACCTTCGTCACCTTGGTCGAGAGATGGATCTTCAGGCCGAGCTTCTCGAACTTCTTCTGCGCGACCTTGGCGATCTCGGCGTCCTCCACCGGCATGACCTGCGGCAGCACTTCGACGACCGTCACCTCAGCGCCCATCTGCGCGTAGAAAGATGCGAATTCGATGCCGATGGCGCCGGACCCCATGACGACAAGCGATTTCGGAAATCTTTCCGGCTTCATCGCCTCGAAATAGGTCCAGATCAGCTTGCCGTCCGGCTCGATGCCCGGCAGCACGCGCGGGCGCGCGCCTGTCGCGACGATGATGTGCTTGGCGTTGTACGTCCCCTCGCCCTGCACGCCCTTGGGGATCGGGTTCTGCGGCTGGACGATCGCCTTCCTGGTGGCGGTCACCTTCACTTCGCCGACCTTGGAAATGACGGCCTCGCCCCAGATGACGTCGACCTTGTTCTTCTTGAGAAGAAACGCGACGCCGCCGTTGAGCTGCTGCGACACCTGGCGCGAGCGCTTCACCACGGCGGCGGGATCGGGCGAAACCTTGCCTTCGAGCTTCAGGCCATAGGCGCTGGCGTGTTCGGCATAGTGCAGGATTTCAGCCGAGCGCAGCAGCGCCTTGGTCGGGATGCAGCCCCAGTTGAGGCAGATGCCGCCGAGATGCTCGCGCTCGACCACGGCCGTCTTGAAGCCGAGCTGGGCTGCGCGGATTGCGGCGACATAGCCGCCGGGGCCGCCGCCGATGACGATGATGTCGTAGGCCATATGCGTCTCCGCTTTCCTGAGATGTTTCCGTCATTGCGAGCCCGACAGAAGTCGGCCGCTGCCTACTTCGTCTGAAAGCGAAGCAATCCATCCACCGGAACCTGGTCCAGATGCGGAGATGGATTGCTTCGTCGCTGCGCTCCTCGCAATGACGCGGTTAGACCAGCATCGACATCGGGTTTTCGATGTAGCGCCTGAACGCCGACAAGAGTTCGGCGCCGAGCGCGCCGTCGACCGCGCGATGATCGGTCGAGAGCGTCACGCTCATCATGTCGGCCACGGCAGGCGCGCCGTCCTTCACCACCACGCGCTTCTCGCCGGCGCCGACCGCGAGGATCGTGGCGTGCGGCGGGTTGATGACGGCGGAGAAATTCTTGATGCCGAACATGCCGAGGTTGGACACGGCGCTCGAGCCGCCCTGGTATTCCTCGGGCTTCAGCTTCCTGTTCTTCGCGCGCGCCGCGTAATCCTTCATCTCGTTGGAGATGGCGGAAATGGTCTTCATCTCGGCCTTGCGGATGACCGGCGTGATGAGGCCGCCCGGAATTGAGACGGCGACGCCGACGTCGCAATGCTTATGTTTCAACATCGCCGTGTCGGTCCATGACACGTTGGCGTCGGGCACGTCGCGCAATGCGAGCGCCAGCGCCTTGATGACGAAGTCGTTGACCGAGACCTTGTAGGCGGGCTTGCCGTCCTTGTCCTTCGGCGCCTTGCCGTTGACCTCCTCGCGCAACTTCAGGAGCGCGCCGAGATCGCAGTCGATCGACAGATAGAAATGCGGGATCGTCGATTTCGCTTCGGTGAGGCGGCGCGCGATCGTCTTGCGCATGTTGTCGTGCGGGATTTCCTCGAAGGAGCCCGCCTCGAACAATTTGCGCACGGTGTCGCCGGACATGCCCTGCGGCGCGGCGGCGGCCGGCGCGGGAGCGGTCGGCAGGCGCGGCGGCGGCGACAGGCGCTGCGGCAGGCTTCGCGCCGCCGGAAGCGATGGCGGCCTTCACGTCGCGTTCGACGACGCGACCGTGCGGCCCCGAGCCTTTGATCGCCGTCAAATCGAGGCCGGCGTCCCTGGCGATGCGGCGCGCGAGCGGCGATGAAAAGACACGCGAGCCGGACGCCGCTTGCGGCGCGGCGGGCGCGGGCGTCGCGGCAGGCGCAGCAGCGCGGCGCTTCGGCAGCGGCGGCCTTCGGCGCGGGAGCCGCGGCGGGAGCAGGCGCGGCGGCGGCGCTGGCGTCCTCGCCCTCGCCGGCGATGACCGCGATCGGCGTATTCACGGCGACGTCCTGCGAACCTTCCGGCACGAGGATTTTCGCGAGCACGCCTTCGTCGACGGCTTCGACTTCCATCGTCGCCTTGTCGGTCTCGATCTCCGCGATGACGTCGCCGGACTTGATGGCGTCGCCTTCCTTCTTGAGCCATTTGGCGAGATTGCCCTTCTCCATCGTCGGCGACAGGGCGGGCATGAGAATGTTGGTCGGCATGGTCGGCCTCAATTCATCGCTGACGTCGTGCCGAAATCGGTCGGGCGCGACCATTCGGCGTCGAACATGTCCTTGATCGCCTGGAGGGCGTCGTCTTCGCTCACTTGCGTCTCGAGCGCGTAGATGCGGGCTGCGTGGCGCGCGAGATCGGCGAGCAGGATTCCCCAGGTTCCCGGCTCGTCGAAGGAGCGCCGCAGGCCGACGCTGAGCCCGCCGTCGACGACGAAGCAGCGCAGCACTTCGTGCCCGCCTTTTTCACGCGCGTCGGGCGGCGGTTCGAGTTGGTGGAGCGTCTCGTCGGTCATGGATCACCGATAGAGAACGGCTTTGGCCGCCGCGACGACGTCGCCGACGTTGGGCAGCGCGAGCTTCTCGAGATTGGCGGCATAGGGCATGGGCACGTCCTTGCCGCAGACGCGGACGACCGGCGCATCGAGATAATCGAAGGCCTCCGTCATCAATTGCGCGGAGACTTCCGCGCCGACGCCGGACTGCGGCCAGCCTTCCTCCACCGTCACGCAACGGCCGGTCTTCATCACCGAGCGCACGACGGTCTCGACGTCCATCGGCCTGATGGTGCGCAGGTCGACGACTTCGGCGCTGACGCCCTCCTCGGCCAGCGCGTCGGCGGCCTTGAGCGCGTAGGTCATGCCGATCGACCAGGAGACGATCGTCACGTGATCGCCCGCGCGCGCGATGCGCGCCTTGCCGATCGGCACGACAAAGTCGTCCAGTCGCGGCACGTCGAAGGTCTGGCCGTAGAGGATTTCGTTTTCGAGGAAGATGATCGGGTTGGGGTCGCGGATCGCCGCCTTCAGCAGGCCCTTGGCGTCGGCGGCCGAATAGGGCGCGATCACCTTGAGGCCGGGGATGTTGGAATACCAGGCGGCATAATCCTGGCTGTGCTGCGCGCCGACGCGCGCGGCCGCGCCGTTCGGTCCGCGGAACACGATGGAGGCGCCCATCTGGCCGCCCGACATGTACAGGGTCTTGGCGGCGGAATTGATGATGTGGTCGATCGCCTGCATGGCGAAGTTGAACGTCATGAACTCAACGACCGGCTTGAGGCCCGCCATGGCCGCGCCGACGCCCATGCCGGCGAAACCGTGTTCGGTGATCGGCGTGTCGACGACGCGGCGCGCGCCGAATTCCTGCAACAGGCCTTGCGTGATCTTGTAGGCGCCCTGGTATTCGGCGACTTCCTCGCCCATCACGAAGACCGTGTCGTCGCGGCGCATCTCTTCCGCCATCGCGTCGCGCAGCGCCTCGCGCACGGTCATCGCGACCATCGGCGTGCCTTCGGGATATTCGGGCGCGGCCGGCGCCGCGGCGGCCTTGGGAGCCGCCGGAACGCTGGCGGCCGGCGCGGGCGCTTCCGCCTTCGCGGGCGCCGCCGCCGGCGCAGCGGCGGGAGCGGGCGCGGCGGCGGCCGAGGCGTCCTCGCCCTCGCCGGCGATCACGGCGATCGGCGTGTTGACCTTCACCGCTTCCGTGCCGGCGGGAACGAGGATCTTGGCGAGCACGCCCTCGTCGACCGCCTCCACTTCCATCGTCGCCTTGTCGGTCTCGATTTCAGCGATCACGTCGCCGGATTTGATCGTATCGCCCTCGGCCTTCAGCCATTTGGCGAGCGTGCCCTCTTCCATCGTAGGCGACAGGGCCGGCATCAGGATGTTCGTCGGCATGCTGCAATCTCGCGTCTGTATGGGAAATGACGGGGGCGCTGTCGCGCCGCCCGCGTCAGAGCAGAATGTCGGTGTAGAGTTCCGACGGATCGGGCTCGGGATCCTGCGTGGCGAATTCCGCCGCTTCCGAGACGACCGAGCGCACGCCGGCGTCGATCTTCTTCAATTCGTCCTCGGAAACGCCGCCCGCCAGAAGCCGCGCGCGCACCTGCTCGATCGGGTCGTGCTCCTCGCGCATTTTCTGCACTTCTTCCTTGGAGCGGTATTTCGCCGGATCGGACATGGAGTGGCCGCGATAGCGGTAGGTCTGCATTTCCAGAATGTACGGGCCGTGGCCGCCGCGGCACCATTCGAGCGCGCGTCCGGTCGCCGCCTTCACCGCGCGCACGTCCATGCCGTCGACCGCTTCGCCGGGAATGTTGAAGGCGGCGCCGCGCTTCCAGAACTCGGTGAGCGCCGACGAACGCGCCACAGAGGTGCCCATCGCGTAGCGATTGTTCTCGACGATGTAGATGACCGGCAGCTTCCACAGCGCGGCCATGTTGAAGCTCTCGTAGACCTGGCCCTGGTTGGCGGCGCCGTCGCCGAAATAGGTGAGCGAGACCGTGTCGTTCTCGCGGTAGCGGTTGGCGAAGGCGAGTCCCGTGCCGAGCGCGACCTGCGCGCCGACGATGCCGTGGCCGCCGTAGAAATTCTTCTCCTTCGAGAACATGTGCATGGAGCCGCCCTTGCCTTTCGACAGGCCGCCGCGGCGTCCGGTGAGTTCGGCCATCACGCCCTTGGGGTCGAGCCCGCAGGCGAGCATGTGGCCGTGGTCGCGATACGAGGTGATGACCTGATCGCTCGGCCTGGCCGCCATGGCCACGCCGACGACGACGGCCTCCTGGCCGATGTAGAGGTGGCAGAAGCCGCCGATCAGCCCCATGCCGTACATCTGGCCGGACTTTTCCTCGAAGCGGCGGATGAGCAGCATTTCGCGATAGGCGCGAAGCTCCTCTTCCTTCGAGAAGGTCGGAACGGCGTTCTCGGCCTCGTTATCGGACTTGGCTTGACGCGATTTTGCGTTCGCCGCCATGGCGCTCCCTCCTGTCGGCGTTTCCCTGTTCTTGATGCAAAGCTAGCGCAGGGTCTAAATTTTGACGAGAGGGGCCAAACCGGCGGACAGGTCAGATAAGCTGACGTATTTCAGGGGGTTATAAATGTAACTCGATTTCAGTTAATTTGTTTTTCGTAACCTGAAATCGAGTTACTTCTTCGCCGGCGCGGGAGTCAGGATCACGACCTCGTTCTTCTGGATGCGGCCGAGTTCCACCCTCGCCTGCTCCTCCAGAATGTCGCGGTCCATGGCTTCGCCGCGCACCAGGTCGATCTTGTGCTTCCAGCGCGCGCGCTCGGCGCGCAATCCGTCCAGGGTCGCCTGCATTTCCGCGACCTTTTCCGAATTCTCGTCGCGCGTCTTCAGTCCGCGCTGCCCGTGCAGCGCGTGCCAGATGAAATAGCCGGCGACCATCGCCGAGAAGACGTAAAAGACGATGGGCGCGATATTGGCGCTGAACCGCGTGCGAACCATGAAGAATGGTTGGACGAAGACGGTTAGCGTCGCGTTAAGATTTCGTGCAAGCGTCCGCGAAAGCGCCGGAAATCAACGCAAGAACTATCTTCCCCCGCGCGCCACGCGCTCGATCTCCGCGCGCACCAGACGTTCGACCATGACGGGAAGATTGTCGTCGAGCCATTGCTTGAGCATCGGCCGCAGCATGTCGCGCACATGGCGGTCGACCGCTTCCGCGCTCGCGATCTGGACGCTCGCCGACAGCGCCTGGAAAGCCGAGGCGACGGAGGCATTGGCCTCCGCCGAAAGCATCGCGCCCATCCCGGCGGGCGCATGCTCGACCGCGGGAGCCGCGCTCGCGGCAACGGCGTGATCGCGCGCCGCCTCGAAGAAACGCGGCGGCTCCGGCAGGATCATCCGCTCGGGCTCGATTGCCGGTTCGGCCCCGGCGAATGGCTCCTCGTAGCTTTCTTCATGCGGAACGGGGTTCACTTCGTCGTCGGACGCGTCGGCGGCGCTCTCCATCTCCACGGGCGCATCGAGAGCCGCGCGCAAGGTCTCGCCCTGCTCCGCGTCCTCATCGCGCTGCGCCGGCGCGTCGAGGCGCGCGAGCTCGCGGCCGACTTCGGCGAATGATTCCATCTCCGACGCGTCGAGCCGGATTTCGGACGCATCGAGGCGAACTTCGGGGATGTCGATCTGAACTTCGGGAACGCCGGAACTGACTTCGGCAGCGTCGAGCCTGACATCGGGCGCGACGGACCGATCCTCCGCGATCTCCGCGGAGGCCGGCTCGCTCGTCGCCGCTGTCGGCGCCGGCGCGGCAAATGCGGGCGCTTCGTCGCGCGCCTGCGGCGGTTCGGCGTCCACCGGAGCTTCGGCCGGCGCGACCGCCTCGCGCGCCGGAGCCGGTTGGGGCGGCGGCGCGAAGGGCGTGACGTTGGTTTCGAACAGGCGCGGCGCGGCCGGCGACCGGCTCAGCGGCAGCGCGTCGTCGTCGGCGATGATCTTGCGGATCGAGGCGAGTATTTCTTCCATCGACGGCTCGTGCGCGCGGCGTTCATTCTCGAGCTGCGAGGCAATGGGGGCATTGGCTGCGTTCATGGCGGCTATGTACTCTGCCCTGTGCGCTGTCGCGATCGCGGCGATCCGCTGCGACGCCGCGAATCACGACGTACGTTCGAATCGAACGTCTCATGCGCAACAAGGCCGCGCAACACGCGTGGCCGCGCCGCCTGTGGACTGCGCGATTTCAGGTTTTGCGCGATGCTTCAGCGGCCGTCCGGCGTGCCCGTGCCGATCAGTTTGCTTTTCACCTGATCGAAATGGACGGTGGGATCGTACAATTGCGCCGTCAGGTTGAGCCGGTCCGCCGACAGATGGCCCATGGCGGAGAGGACGGCGTAGGACGCGACGACGCGGTCGCGCTGCGCCGTCACCAGCGTAACGCGCGTATTGAGCAGCGTCTGTTGCGCGGTGAGAACGTCGAAGGTCGTGCGCTGGCCGACCTTGGCCTCCTCGCGAATGCCGTTGAGCGCGATTTCGGCCGCGGTCACCGCCGCCTGTCCGGAAATGAGCTGGGCTTTCGCGGTCTCGAGCTGGCCCCAGTTGGTGACGACGAGCGCGCGCACCTGATCGCGCGCGAGATCGGCGTTGAGGCGCGCCTGGCCGAGCTGCTCCTTGGCCTGGCGGATCGACGCGTATTCGGAGCCGCCCTGGTAGATCGGGACGTTGATCTGGCCGCTGACCGAGGCGGTGAACAGCTTCTGGCCGGTGAGGCCCTGCGAATCGAGCTGGCGATTGACCGAGCCGTTGACTGAAACGGTCGGATAGAGAGCGGCTTCGGCGACCTTCACCGCATAGGCGGCGACGTCGACATTGTGCAGGGCCGAGCCGATCGCGGGGTGCTCGACCTGCGAGACGTCGACGGCCGCCTTCAACAGCTTGGGCAGCAGGCCTTCGACGCTCTTGGCGGGCGAAAGGTTCTTCGGCTCGATGCCGACATATTGGCGGAAGGCCGCCACCGAGGCGCGCAGGAGCGCCTGCGCCGCGAAGAAATCGGAGCGCGACTGCGCGAGGCTCGCTTCGGCCTGCGCCACGTCGGTGCGCGTGACCTCGCCGACCTGGAAGCGGTCGCGGGTCTGGCGAAGCTGCTCTTCGAGCACGCTGATGTTGTTCTTGCGCAGGTTCACGACCGCCGTGTCGCGCAGAACGTTCATGTACGACGTCGCGGCGTTGAGCAGGATGGTCTGCTCGGTGTTGCGCATGGTCTCGCGCGCGCCGAACGCCTGCGATTCGGCCTGTCGCACCGAATTCAGCGTGCGAAAGCCGTCGAACAGGGTTTCGCTCGCCGTCACGCCGTAACCGCGCGGCGTGGCGTCGTCGTATTTCTGGCCGTTCGGACGCTGGCGGGTCAGATGCGATTCGTCGATGCGCGTCGGCGCGACGCGCAGGTAGGTGTATTGCGCGCCGACGGACGCCGTGGCGCTGACCTTCGGCAGCCAGCCGGACTTCGCCTTGGGAACGTTCTCGTCGAGGCCGCGCACCGCCGCGCGCTGCTGGTTGATGTCGGGGTTGGAGGCATAGGCGCGGGCGAGCGCGCTGGACATGGTCTCGGCGCTGGCCGGCGCAATCGCAAGCGACACGATCGCAACGCCCGCAAGCGCGGCAATCCGGAGAGTTGCACGCTCCCGGCGCTCGACGCCACGCCCGGCCCCGACAGCCGGAAGGCCGGCCGACGCCGCTTCGCACTTACGCATCGTTTCAACCTCACGCGCCGCCAGAAGGCGGCGTCCAGTTCTTGTCCGACGGCCGAAGCCGCCTGTTCTGCCAGACAGTTTAGCGCCATACGAACCAATTGCATCCCACGCAGCCCGCGCGCGGGAAGAAACTGACCGTACGCTGCAAAAATACGACACAACACGGTACGCGACGAATCGTCTCGCCCGCTCGCCAGCCCTTCAGAACACGAAGGCCGGAGCGGCGGCGAACTCGGGAAGGAGCTTGCCGGCGGCCTCGAACAGGGCGCGCTCGGACACCGTGTCGCCGTCCTTGCGGTAGACGAAGGCGCGGCCCGAGCCGGCGGCATGAGGCTTGAGCACGACCATGCGGCCGCCCTGCGCAAGCTGGGCGACGAGCTTGTCGAGGCCCTGCTGCGCCGCGCCGTTGACGACGATGACGTCGAACGGGCCCTTGGCGGCGCAGCCCTCGGCCAGCGGCCCGCAGACGGCCTCGACGTTGGAAAGCCCGAGCGATGCGAAATGGCCGGCGGCGGCCCTGGAAAGAGCCTCGTCCGATTCGAGCGCGACGACCGAGCCGGCCAGACCCGCCAGCACGGCGGCGGCGTAGCCGGAGGCGCCGGCGACATCCAGCGCGCGGTCGGCCGGACCGATTTCGGCGGCCTGCAGAAGGCGGGCGAGCACCAGAGGCATCAGCATGGGACGCACGCCCTTGCCGTCCGCCAGCGGGCAGTTCAGCTCGATATCGGCATAGGCGACGGGCTCGAAGCCGGCCGGCACGAATATCTCACGCGGGATGTCGAGAAAGGCGGCGAGGATGTGCTGGTCGGCGACGCCGAAGGGGCGGATCTGGCAGTCGATCGCCGTACGGCGCAGCGCCGCAAAATCTTCTGCGGAAACAGCGGCTACCTGACCCTGCATCGAACGCTCCCGTAGGGCGGCTGAAATGAACGCCGCCCTTATATGGCGTCGCACACGCCCTGTCCACGCGATCGGCCCCGCCCCGACGCGTCGAACGAGCTGCCAATTCGTCGCGTCCGGGGCATTGCGCGCGGCCACATTCGCCGCGCCCGGCTCCCGGGGTCGTTCCTTCTCCCTTGCATCCGGCGGTTTGGCCGCGATAACGAGGACCCGGACGAAGCGAAGCGCCACGCAGAAAGCGCAAAGGGGGAATGAATGGCCGAGCACGGAACGACCGAGCATTTCGAGCATCTCGAACACGCCGAACATGCGGCGCACGCCAACGACAATTTCATCACGAAAGTGTCGATCACGGTCGCGATCCTCGCCGTGCTCGCGGCCTCCGTCGGTTCGCTCGAGACGATCGAGACATCCGGCGTGACGGTCGCCAAGAACGAGGCCGTGCTCCTTCAGAACAAGGCGACGGACGCCTGGAACTTCTTCCAGGCCAAGAGCATGAAGAAGAACATGTACGAGATCGCGGCCGCCGGCGGCGGCCCGAAGGCGGACGATTTCGCCAAGCAGGCCAAGCGCTACGGAACCGAGCAGGACGACGTGAAGAAGCAGGCCGAGGATTTCGAGAAGAGGTCCGAGGAGCGCCTGCACGCCAGCGACGGCCACGCCCATCGCCACCACGTGCTGACGATCGCGGTGACGATGCTGCACATTTCGATCGCGGTCGCGACGGTGGCGATCATCACGCGCGGCCAGCGCTGGCCGTGGTACGCCTCGATGATCCTGGCCGGCGTCGGCATCGCGGTCGCGGCCTCCGCCTACGTCGGCGGCGCGGCGCACTGAGGCCAAAGAAAACGCCCCGGATTTTCGTCCGGGGCGTCGTCGTTTCGTCAGGCGCGGGCGATCAGCCCTTCAGGCGCTTGTTGCATTCGCTGTAATAGCCGCCGCCCTTCTGGATCCATTTCAGGCCGCCGTTGCCGGCGCCGGCCTTGTTGACGTTGTACTGGTCGAGGCAGGTCTTCATGCGCTGCTTGGAGGGCGGCTCGCTGGCGTATTTCGCATCGACCTTGGACGGGAAGACCGCGGGGCCGCTCGGGGCGGGCGCGGCCGCGGTCGCGGCGCCGGCGGGCTTCAGCGGATTGGCCGCCGCCGGCTTTTCCGCCGCGGGCTTGGCCGCCGGCGCAGCGGCAGGAGCAGCCGCAGCGCCGCTGCCGTGACGCACGCGGCAGTCCTTCAGATATTCGTTCCAGCTCTTGCCGCCGAGCGTGTTGGCGGATTTGGCCGCCTGATATTCCTTGCCGCAGTCCTGCATGACACTGGCCTGGGCGTGCGCAGGCCCGGCCGCCGCAAAGCCGGCGAAGGCCAGCGCGAGCGCAGGGGCCGCGAAACGGATCAACATGCAAATTCTCCCTTGTGGGCGACGCGAAATATTCGCGCGGCGAGCGTCTTTCGATTCAGCCGCCCGGTCAACGGCCGCATCGACGCGATCTGCGATAGGCCGGCGTCGCTGAACCGCGGCTGAACGCAAAAGGCCCGGCGGCCTTTCGGCGCCGGGCCTTCCGCGAGCCTCGAAGATATCAGCGGGAGACGTAGGCCGGCGCGCTGGTCGGCTCGCCGATCGAAACCCAGGTGTTCATGTCGGCCTGGCTCTGGCGCTTGACGAAGCGGTAGCCCGTCTGCTTCCAGCCCTTGACCTCGTCGTTCATGTTGTCGAGCACGTAGTCGCCGTGATCGGTGCGCACGGTGAGAACCGCGTGGCCGTCGTTGTTCTTGTCCTTGACCACCGTGACCAGCAGCGACTGGATGGGGAAGCCCTGCTCGGCCAGCAGCTTGCGCTTGAGAAGCACGTAGTCCTCGCAATCGCCCTTGCCGTCGGTGGGATAGTCCCACTGGTCGATGACGCCCCAATGGTCCATGTCGGACACGGATTCGATGTTCTTGTTGACCCAGCGGTTGATGCGTTCGATCTCGCGCAGCGCCTTGGCGCCGAGCTCGATGTTGCGCGGCATGGTGGCGGGCGAGTCGCATTCGCCCTTGTAGCGCTGGCAGAAGTCGACCCAGCCGTAGGGCACGCTGGTGACGCCGCCGACCGGCGCCCAGCCCACATTGTCCGGGCCGGCGAAGCTCGGGCTGACGGCGAGCGCCGCCGCGGCCACCAGGCCGGCTCCGAAAATCGCTTTGGCAAATTTGAAGAACATGTCGATCCCCGTTGTTGGGGACAGAATGCGCGTGGCCCGTCGAGATCGATTGAAGCGAAATGCGCGCTTTTTACGCGAATACGTTCAGATTTCGGGTTGACGGGGTTTAGTATAACGAAGCCTCAACGGGCCTCGGCCGCGCTCCTCGAGGCGCCCCTGCCTGCCAGCGGTTTCGGGCGTTTCGCGCCTGCGTCCGATTCAGCCGTGCGGCGGCTGCGCGCCGCTTTCGTGGCGGCGCGCGGGCAAGAGGTTAACGGGGCGGGGGTCCAAATCGTTAATTCGGCGGATCGAACGCAGCGGCAGGCGGTTTCTCCCGACGGGCGCGTTGCGCTCTTGCAACATGCGGAGAGCCACCCGATGTTTCGTGCGCCCGGCTTTCGCCCGCGGAGAATGCAATGGCCTCCCCTTCCCCGATGACCCCCGCCGACCTCGCCGCGCTCGCCAATGCGGTTGAGGCGCTGGAAAAAACCAGTTTCGCCGCGCGCGCCACCGCCCTGCTCGGCCGGCAGATCGAACTGGCCGGCAAGCTCGTGCCGGCGAAAGTGTCGACGGCGGTCTCCAAGGCGGCGACCTCCGCGCTGAAGGCGGCCATGCATGTCGCGCTGTCGAGCCTCAAGAACAGGCCGCAGAAGGACAGCCGCGCCTTCCACCGCACGCTGGCCGCGGCCTCCGGCGCGGCGGGCGGCGCTTTCGGACTTGCGAGCCTGCCTCTGGAACTGCCCGTTTCCACCACCGTGATGCTGCGCTCGATCGCCGATATCGCGCGCGGCGAGGGCGAGGACCTGACGAAGCCCGAAGCCGCGCTCGCCTGCCTGCAGGTGTTCGCGCTCGGCGGACACAGCGCAAGCGCCGATCTCATGGACGGCGGCTATTTCGCCATGCGCGGCCTGCTCGCCAAGTCGGTGTCGGAGGCAGCCGCCTATGTCGCGCAGAAGGGCGTGGTCGACGAGGCGGCGCCGGTGCTGGTGCGCCTGCTCGGCCAGATCGCCGGCCGCTTCGGCGTGGTCGTGTCGCAGAAGCTCGCCGCGCAGGCCGTGCCGCTGATCGGCGCGGTGGGCGGCGCGGCGGTCAATGTCGCCTTCACCGATCATTTCCAGTCGCTGGCCAAGGGCCATTTCACCGTGCGGCGGCTGGAGCGGTTCTATTCGCCGGAGATCGTGCGCGCGGAATACGAGAAAATCGCCATCGCCAGCGGCCTGACGCCGAAGCGCCAGAACAAGACGGCGGACGCTTCCGCAAATGTCTAGAAGGCGCGAATGGCTGGAAGAGTGGAGGCCTCGCCCGGAATCGAACCGGGATGCAAGGATTTGCAGTCCTCTGCGTAACCATTCCGCCACGAGGCCTCGTGGCGCCGCTATAGCGCAGGGCGAAGCGGTTCTGCAAGGAGCGGATTTATCGTGGCGATGCGATTAGCGCTTTGCAATCGCGAACGACCTTGTTATAGCCACGGCCCACACCGGAATGTTCCCCTGTAGCTCAGCCGGTAGAGCAAGCGACTGTTAATCGCTGGGTCGCAGGTTCGAGTCCTGCCGGGGGAGCCATCTACCTGATATAATTCACTGAAATGCCGACGGCGCGAGATCATGTCTCCGCCTTCGTCGCCCATCGGCGCGCGACGTCTTCATTGTCGTTGCGCATGGGATCGGCGGCGAACCACGGGTAGTCGTCGCCGAGCGTCGCCATCGCCAGGCGTTCGGCGGCCTCGGCCATCAGCCGCATCGTGAAGTCGCGCGCTTCGCACAGACGCCAGTCGGCGTGCTCGCAGCTCTGGTAGTCGTAGCAGCGCACGAAGCCCACGACCGCCGCCGGATTCACGTCGAACCAACGCGCCCAGCGATAGCCGGCGACGAGTTCGGCATAGGCCATCAATTCTTCGCCGCCCGGCGCCAGATCGTAGCGGTGGCGGACAGAAGCGGCGTTTTCCTTCCACAGCATCCGTCCGATCGCATCCGCCTGCTCGGCGCCCGTCTCGCCGAGGCCGCCGCCGGCGTCCGGCCGGGCCGCCCACAGTTTCCACTCGACGGCGGCCGAGACGAGCAGGTCGATATGCGTCTTGGGGAGGAAGAAGGCGGACATGCCGTTGATTTCGCGCCCGGGCCGCACGCGACAAGCCGCGCCGGCGCCGACAGCGAGAAAATCGACGACGACGCCATATTTAAGTCATATTAAGATATATCTTAGTGCTATCTCAAATAGGAGGAACATTCCATGAGACATGCACATAATCACGAACGCGGCTGCGGGCCGCGCGGACTTTTCTTCATGACGCGGGGCCACGGCCGCCACGGCTTCGGGCGCGGCTTCATGAGCGAAGGCTTCGGCGAAGGCGGCGGCCGGCGCCGGGTGTTCGATTCGGGCGAGTTGCGGCTCGTCCTGCTCAAGCTCATCTCGGACCAGCCGCGCCACGGCTACGACCTGATCCGCGCGATCGAGGAACTGACCGGCGGCGCCTATGCGCCGAGCCCGGGCGTCGTCTATCCGACGCTGACCCTGCTGCAGGACATGGGCCATATCGACGAGCAGAAGTCCGAGGGCGCGCGCAAGGCCTTCGCCGCCACGGTGGAAGGCGTCGCGCATCTCGCCGCCAGCAAGGCGGAAGTGGACGCGGTCCTCGCCAAGCTCGCTGTCCTCGCCGCCGCGCGCGAACGGTTCGACGGCGCTTCCGTGCGTCGCGCGATGACGAACCTGGGCATGGCGATCCGCGGCAGGCTCACGCAGGAAGGCGCGGACAAGGCGACGCTGCGCGAGGTCACCGCCGTCCTCGACGAGGCCGCGCGAAAAATCGAGGGCCTGTGAGATGAGCAACGCCAGCGTCGCGCATGTGCCGACCACCAACGGCAGCCGCTATCTCCAGCAGCTCTGCAAGCACTGGAGCCACAACCTGAAGGTCGAGTTTTCGCCCGACGCCGGCACGGTCGTGTTCCCGCGCGATTCGCGCGGCGCCGACTGGCCCGCCGACGGCAAGCTGACGATGTCGGCGCATATCGCCAATCTCGAATGCCGGATCGACGCCTCGTCGCCCGCGCATCTCGAGGCGCTGAAGGGCGTGGTCGCGCGCCATCTCGACCGCTTCGCCTTCCGCGAAGCCCCGCTCGCCTTCGACTGGCGCGACCAATAGTCGATCCGCGCGGCATAGCCGCCATATAAGAGGGCGATGACCTCGCCCTCCCCCGCCATCGTCTGGTTCCGCGAAGACCTGCGGCTCGCCGACAATCCCGCACTGACCTCGGCGATGGAGAGCGGTCGGCCGATCCTGTGCGTCTACATACTGGACGAAATCTCCGAGGGCGTGCGGCCGCTCGGCGGCGCTTCGCGCTGGTGGCTGCATCATTCGCTCGCCGCGCTCGACAGCGATCTGCGCGGGATCGGCGGCCGGCTCGATCTTTTTTGCGGGCGCGCGCAACCGGTTCTGGAACGGCTCGCACAGCAGACGAATGCGGTCTCGCTCGCCTGGACGCGACGCTACGACAAGGCTGGCATCGCGATCGACACGGCGATCAAGGCCGACGCTGGCGCAGCGCCTGTCGGTCGAGAGCTTCAACGGCAGACTGATTGTCGAACCCTGGACGATGAAGACCAGGGCCGGCGGCCCCTTTCGCGTCTTCACGCCGTTCTGGCGCGCCGTTCTCGCGACGCAGGCGCCGCAGGCCCCTCTGCCCGCCCCGCGCCGGATCGTGGCCGCGCCCGCGCCGCGCGGCGCCGTGGCGCTCGACGATCTCGCCCTTCTGCCGACACAGCCCGACTGGGCAGGCGGCCTTCGCGCCGCATGGTCGCCGGGCGAAAAGGCGGCAACGAAGCGTCTGACGGATTTTCTCGATGAACGCGTGTCGGTCTATGCCGAAACGCGCGACATTCCCGGCGTCGAGGGCACATCGATGCTGTCGCCGCATCTGGCCTTCGGCGAAATCTCGCCGCGCCAGATCTGGACGGCGACACGCCACGCGGCGGCCGCCGACCCGCGCCTGCAACGCGGTTGCGACAAGTTTCTGGCGGAGATCGGCTGGCGCGAATTCTCCTATGGCCTGCTGTTCGCCAATCCCGATCTCGCGACGAAGAATTTCGATCCGCGCTTCGACCGCTTCGTCTGGAACAAGCCGGAGCCCGGAATTCTGGCCGCATGGCGCGAAGGCCGCACCGGCTATCCGATCGTCGACGCGGGCATGCGCGAACTCTGGTCGACGGGCTACATGCACAATCGCGTGCGCATGATCGTCGCGTCCTTTCTCGTGAAGCATCTGCTGATCGACTGGCGCATCGGCGAGGACTGGTTCTGGGACACGCTGTGCGACGCCGACGCCGCCAACAATGCGGCGAGCTGGCAATGGGTCGCAGGCTGCGGCGCGGACGCCGCGCCCTACTTCCGCGTTTTCAACCCCGTGCTGCAGGGCGAGAAGTTCGATGCCGACGGCGCCTATGTGCGGCGCTGGCTGCCCGAACTCGCCGGCCTGCCCGACCGCTTCGCGCACAAGCCCTGGCAAGCGCCGACGCCGCCGCGAAACTATCCCGCGCCCATCGTCGACCACGCGCGCGCCCGCGCCCGCGCGCTGGCGGCGTTCCAGCAGCTCAAAGATTGAGCCCGCCGCGCCCTTGCGTCGTGAGGGCGGCGAATGCAGACTGAAGCCTGAGGGTTCCGCTCGACGGGGTTCGCGCGGGACAAGGTCTTTCGCGCATTCGTCGGAGCGCCGCAATGACCTCGTCGCCTGTTCGACAATTCAATTCCGCTGACGCCGCGAACTATCCGTTCGCCGCGCGCAAGGTGCTCGATTTCGCGAGCCTGATCGAAAACGGCAAACTGGAAATCGCCATGCCGGACGGTCGCGTCTTCTCCTTCGGCGGCGCGGCGCCCGGCCCGCAGGCGCGCATGGACATTCACGATCTGGCGTTTGCGCGCGCCTTCGCGCACGGCGACATCGGCGTGGCGGAATCCTACATGCGCGGCGAATGGTCGACGCCCGACCTCACCGCCTTTCTCGAAGTGTTCTGCGTCAACCAGCATGCGATCGCGCGGATGCTCGCGGGCAAGCCGTTCGTGCGCGCCGCGCAGATGGCCTGGCACTGGCTGCATCGCAACACGCGCGCGGGCGCGCGGCGCAACATTCACGCGCATTATGATCTCGGCAATTCCTTCTACGCCAAGTGGCTCGACGCGAGCATGACCTATTCGTCGGCGCTCGATCTCGGCGCCGATGGCGATCTTCGCGACGCGCAGGAACGCAAGTACCGGGCGCTCGCCGATGCGCTCGACGCGCGCGAGGGCCAGCACATTCTCGAGATCGGCTGCGGCTGGGGCGGCTTCGCCGAACATGCGGCGCGCGAGCGCGGCTGCAGGGTGACGGCGCTCACCATCAGCAAGGAGCAGTTCGATTTCGCGCGCGAGCGCGTGCACAAGGCCGGCCTCGCCGAGCGCGTGGACGTGCGGATGCAGGACTATCGCGACGAGCGCGGCGTCTACGACGGCGTCGCGTCGATCGAAATGTTCGAGGCGGTGGGCGAAGCCTATTGGCCCGCCTATTTCGCGCAGGTGCGCGACAGGCTCGCGAGCGGCGGTCGCGCGGCATTGCAGATCATCACGATCGACGAGGAGATTTTTCCGCGCTACCGGCGCGAGCTCGACTTCATCCGCCGCTACATTTTCCCCGGCGGCATGCTGCCCACGCGCACGATCCTGGAGAAGCTCGGCGCCGGCCACGATCTCGCGCTCGTCGCGCAGCGGGCGTTCGGGCGCGACTATGCGCTGACGCTGGCGCAATGGCGCGACCGCTTTCGCGCGGCCTGGCCCGATATCGTGCAGCAGGGCTTCGACGAACGCTTCCGTCGCCTGTGGGAATATTACCTTTCCTATTGCGAGGCCGGCTTCCGTTCGGGCGCCATCGACGTCCGGCACATCATCTTCGCACGCCGATAAGATTTTTTTTACGACGCAAAACGATCGGGGTTGAGCGCGATCTCCGCGCCATGCTCTTCTGAAATCAGCGGTTTGGAAATTTCGCGATCGGCGGCGCCCCTGCGTCACTTCGGCGCTTTTCGTTCAAATGCCGGCATTCGCCTCAACGCTGTCTTCACGCAATGAGCGCAAGAGTGCCCTGCATCGACACGCAGGCCCCTCACAACGCCATGTCGCACTCGCTCCAAATCGCCGCAACGGCGCCCGCAAACCGACCGCAACGGCCCGGATTCCTCCGCGATCAGCGCGGCACGATTTCGGCCGCCTTCGCGCTCACCGGCCTGGTCGCGACCATGCTCGTCGGCGCTTCGATCGACTACGGGCGCAGCGTCGGCGCGCAGCAGAAGCTGCAAGCGGCCGTCGACGCGGCGATGCTCGCCGCCCTGCAGGCGCCGTCCGCCAATCGCGTGGCCGTCGCCACCAAGATTCTCGACGCCAGTCTCGGCAATTCCGGCATCAGCGCGAGCTGGACGCAGTCGCCGACGCAGAATTTCGACGGGTCGTTCACCGGCACGGCGCAGGCGAACGTATCGACGATCTTCATGAAGATCGCGCGCGTCAACGCGATGAGCGTTTCGGCCAGCGCGACGGTCGAGCTTCCCTCGGCGCAGACGGCGTCGACCGTCTCCTTCTCGCTCACCGGCGCCTACGGCTGGTGGTGGAAGAAGGTCGAGCTCTACATCCACACGGCGGGCGCGACGAGCGACACGCTGCTGGCGAGCTATGTCTACCAGCCCGTGACGCTCAGCGCGCAGAGCGGCCGCGGCACGGGCACGACCACCGCGAGCTTCCTCACCGGCGGCGCGATGGTCGCGGGCCTCGTCAACACGGCCGTCGCCATGGGCTCGGCCTACGACAACGCCTATCTGAAGATGACCGTCTATACCGACGGCTGCGGGCCGGGCATGGCCGGCTACACGACCTCGAGCGGCTCGGTCACGACGCAGAATTGCGTGGTCTCTGGCACGCAGGTGCAGACCGGCACGAACCGCTACGGACAGGCGACCTACACGACCTATACGAAGTCGACGAGCCCGTCCGTCTACAGCACGAACAGCGCGTCGACGGCGCAGTATCTCTTCGTCAACGGCGTGCAATTGCCGGCCAATTCGACGCCGACGATCTTCACGCTGCTGCCCTGCGACCAGACCTCGACGCACGCCTGGGAAGACGGCGGCGGCTGGGCGCAGCAGGACATCTTCTTCAGCGTGGCGACCACCTGCTCCGCCAATCCGAACTACACGCTGACGGCGCGCGTGAAATCCTGAACGCGACTACGGCCGCGCCTCCAGCACCATGTTGAACGGCGTTTCCGCCGCGCGGCGCACCTTGCCGAAACCCGCCTCGCGCATCACCGACGACAGCCTCGCCTCTCCCGCCTGCGCGCCCAGCGCCAGCCCGACCTCCTGCGACAGCGAGGCCGGCGTGCAGACGAGCGTGGACGCCGCATAGAACACGGCGCCGACGGGGTTGAGATTGTCGCGCAGCGTATCGTTGGCGAAAGGTTCGACGACCATCCACGTTCCGTCGGGCGCGAGCGCCTCGCGCACGCGCCTGCCGGCGCCCACGGGATCGCCCATGTCGTGCAGGCAATCGAAGAAGCAGACGAGATCGTAGCCGCGCGCCGGCAGCGCCTTCGCCGCGCCGACCTCGAAGGAGATGCGCTCGCCGAGGCCCGCGGCCTGCGCCGCCGCGCGCGCAGCCTCGACCGAATGCGGGTGATAGTCGAAGCCGTGGAAGCGCGAATTCGGAAAGGCCCTGGCCATGATGATGGTCGAGGCGCCGTGACCGCAGCCGACGTCGGCGACATTTGCGCCGCGCTCCAGCTTCCGCACGACGCCGTCGAGCGCCGGCAGCCATTCGGCCAGCAGGTGGTGGTTGTAGGCCGGCTGGAATACGCGGCGCGTGCCGCAGAACAGGCAATTGTTATGCTCGTGCCAGGCGAGCTTGCCGTCGGTGCGAAAGGCGTTGAGCAGCTTCGGCACGTCGTCGAACAGGCCACGGGCGATGTCGAAGAAGCCCGCCATGTAGACCGGGCTGCCTTCGTCGGCGAAAACCATGCTCTGCGCGGGCGACAGCGAGAACTTGTCGCTTGTCTCGTCGTAGGCGACGTAGCCCTGCGCCGCCTGCGCCGACAGCCATTCGCGCACGAGGCGAGGCAAGGCGCCCGCGCGCGCCGCCAGCGCGTCCGCCGTCATCGGGCCTTCCGCGCCGAGTATCTTGTAGAAGCCGAGCTGGTCGCCGATATGCGTCAGCACGGAATTGGTCAGGGCGCCGAGATCGCCGAGCATCCGGCCGACGAAAGGCGTTGAGCGCGTCCGGGTCGAAAGCCGGAACGGGTTGCGTGACGGGTTGATTGAGAACAGGCGCAGCCATGATCGTCCTCCCGCGACAAGGCCGCGCTGCTGCGCGGCGCGCGGGCGGAATTAGGCGCGAGCACCCGCGTATCAAGCCCTGCGCAGCGCGCGCGCGTCTTGTCGATCCGCGCGCCTGCCTTTAGGCAGGACAGAGAGAGGATCCGCACGCCATGCAATTTGCGCCCAACGTCATCGACGCCATCGGACATACGCCGCTGATCGAATTGCAGGCCGCCTCGAAGGCGACGCGCTGCCGCATCCTCGGCAAGGCCGAATTCATGAACCCCGGCGGATCGGTGAAGGATCGCGCGGCGCTCGCCATCGTGCGCGACGCCGAAGCGCGCGGCCTGCTGAAGCCCGGCGGCGTGATCGTGGAAGGCACGGCGGGCAATACCGGCATAGGCCTCGCGCTGGTCGCCAATGCGCTGGGCTATCGCACCGTCATCGTCATTCCCGAGACGCAGAGCCAGGAGAAGAAGGACATGCTGCGCCTGCAGGGCGCGGAGCTGATCGAGGTGCCGGCGGTCCCCTATTCCAATCCCGACAATTACGTGAAGCTGTCCGGCCGCCTTGCCGAGAAGATGGCGCGCGAAAGCGCGACGGGCGCGATCTGGGCCAACCAGTTCGACAATGTCGCCAATCGCGAAGGCCATCGCCTGACGACGGGTCCGGAAATCTGGGACGACACGAACGGAGAGGTCGACGGGTTCATCTGCGCGGTGGGCTCGGGCGGAACGCTCGGCGGCGTGTCGCTGGCGCTGAAGGAACGCAATGCGAATATCCGCATCGGCCTCGCCGATCCCTTGGGCGCCGCGCTCTTCTCCTGGTACACGACGGGCGAACTGAAATCCTCGGGATCGTCGATCACCGAGGGCATCGGCCAGGGCCGCGTGACGAAGAATCTCGAAGGCGTGGCGGTCGACGTCGCCTATCAGATCCAGGACGACGAGGCCCTGCGCATCTGCTTCGATCTGGCGGAGAACGAGGGCCTGCTGCTCGGCGGCTCCTCCGGCGTGAATGTCGCCGGCGCGATCCGGCTGGCGAAGGAGATGGGGCCCGGCCACACGATCGTGACGCCGCTCTGCGATTCCGGCGGCCGCTACGCGGCGAAAATGTTCAATCCGGAATTCCTGCGCTCGAAGAACCTGCCGGTTCCCGGCTGGATGGAGCGGAAGTCCAATATCGTTCCGCCCTACGAGTCGCGCTGAACGCGCGACCGGAAATCAGTGAACGACCAGCCAGGCGGTGGCCATCAGGACCGAGAGAACCGAGAGCATCGGGACGGTCAGGCCGCTGGTCTGCGTGGTCGGGTTCATGATTTCGTCTCCCCCAGTCGCGAATGTCGCTTTCAACGTTGGGCAGAATGGATCGTTCCGGACCGGACTTCGGTGCGGACGCGCACGCGGCGTTGCGGGCGCAGCCAGCCTTGCCGCCGCGAGCGGGATCGCGCTAAATCCGAGGGGCGGAAACGGACAAGGATGGGACCATGGCGGGCGACGGCGGGCACAAGCATTTCGTGACGACCCAGTGGCTCGCCGATCATCTGGCGGCGCCCGACCTGTTCGTGGTCGACGCGAGCTGGCATCTGCCGACGCTGAACCGCGACGCCAAGGCCGAATATCTGGCCGGCCATATTCCCGGCGCCGTGCATTTCGACATCGACGCGATCTCCAACAAGAAATCGCCCCTGCCCCACATGCTGCCGGACCCCATCGCCTTTTCCAGCGCGATGCGGGCGCTCGGCCTCGGCGACGGCATGCGCGTCGTCGTCTACGACAGCTACGGCCTGTTTTCCGCGCCGCGCGTGTGGTGGACGCTGCGCACCTTCGGCGTCACCGACGTGTTCGTGCTGGACGGCGGCCTGCCCGCCTGGAAGGCCGAGGGACGGCCGGTCGAAGACGGCCCGGTGCGCAAGCAGCCGCGCCATTTCACCGCCCGCCTAGATCATGGCGCGGTGGCGAGCATGGAGGACGTGAAGAAGGCGCTGGCGAGCGGCGCGCAGGTCGTCGACGCGCGCGCGGCCGACCGCTTCCGCGGCGAGGCGCCGGAGCCGCGTCCGGGCCTCAAGTCCGGCCACATGCCGGGCGCGAAAAACCTGCCGTGGGACCAGATCATCGAGGGCGGCCGCCTGAAGCCGCCGGCCGCGCTGACCGCCGCCTTCAAGAACGCCGGCGTGGACCTGTCGAAGCCGCTGCTGACCACCTGCGGCTCCGGCGTCTCGGCGGCGATCCTGTCGCTGGCGCTGGAGACGGCGGCCAATCGCTCCGCGCCGGTCTACGACGGCTCCTGGGCGGAATGGGGCGGCCGGCCGGATTGCCCCGTGGCGTACGGGTGAGCGGGGCGCATCAGAGCTGCGGACGCGCTGCTATCGACCGCTTGCCGTCATTGCTGTCGATCGCTTCTCGTCATTGCGCCTGCGGTGGCCCTGCCTCCCCGCTTACGGGGAGGCCGCGATGCGCAGCATCGCGGGTGGGGTTCGCGGGGCGTGAACGACGCTTTTCCCAACGCCGACGGTCCCCACCCGTCGCGCTTCGCGCGCCACCCTCCCCGCAAGCGGGGAGGGATGACGTCGTGCGCGCGATGACGGCAAGTCACCCGCGCTACAGCTTCTCCGCGTTCCCCGGCAAGATCCTGAACACGCGCGCCTTGCCCGCCTCGTCGGTCAGCGTCAGCGCGTCGCCCTGCACGGACAGCGCGTAGCAATCGGCCTCCTCGTCGGAGCCCGAATCGTCGTCCTTTTCGTCGTCGTCCTCTTCCTCGTCGTCGTCCGCGTAGTCCGTGCAGACCTTGTCGCCGCGCAACGTCCATTCGCCCTCGCCCGGCTTGCCGTCGATCTTGTTCTTGGCGACGCCGTCGGGCGCGAAATATTCGATCGAGGCTTCGCCGGTCTGCGTCTTGCCGACGATGGTGTTGCCGACGACGGCCTTCCAGGCTTCCAGCCCTGTCACGGCTGGCGCCTGCGCCGAAACGGGCGTCGCGACGGACGCGGTCAGGGCGGTGGCGGCGGCGAGGAGCAAAGTTCTGGAAATCATGGCGTGAGCGTCGCCGATCGGGGCGGCGCCGTCAACGCGGCTCAGGCGGCCCCGCACAGCGCCGCGTAAAGCGCGCGGTCGCTTTCGGAGAAACAGCAGAAGACGATTTTCGCAATGCGCGCGCCGGCGGTCGCGCGCGCCGTCGCCACGGCGATCTCGGCGGCGGCTTGCGCCGGATAGCCGTAGACGCCGGTCGAGATGCAGGGAAAGGCGATGGTGGCGAGATCGCGTTCGCCTGCGATCTCGAGGCTGCGCCGGTAGCAGGAGGCGAGCAATTCGGCCTCCCCGCGTTCGCCGCCGCGCCAGATCGGGCCGACCGTATGGATGACGAAGCGCGCCGGCAGACGATAGCCGCGGGTGATCTTGGCGTCGCCGGTCGCGCAGCCGCCGAGCGCGCGGCATTCGGCGAGCAAATCCGGGCCGGCGGCGCGATGGATGGCGCCGTCGACGCCGCCGCCGCCCAGAAGCGATTCGTTGGCGGCGTTGACGATGGCGTCGACGTCGAGCGTGGTGATGTCGGCGCGAAGCGGCGTCAGCGCGGCGGGCAAGATCGCCTCCTGTTGGAGCCCTGCCCGCCGCGGGTCACGCGCCTTCACTGATCGCAGGAGTAGAGCAACTGGTTGGCGCGCGCTGCGGCCCGCTGCGTGCGGCCCGGCGAACTGCGCAGGCAGAAGTCCATATGCGCATCGAAATTCGTGTGCAGGCCCTGCGGTCCATATTGCAGGCAGCCCTTGCGCGCGGCTTCCATGCCGATGGCGACCATTCCCTGGGCCCAGGTGCGGCAATAGCGGTAGGCGCCGCCGCCACCGCCGCCATAGCCGTCGTCGTATCCGCCGCGTCGCTCGTAATACTGCGCCAAGTAGATGCGCGCGTCTTGGCGGGCGTCTTCGCGGACATCTTGGCGCGGCCCTGAAGCGGCGCCGAAGCACGCGTTCGCGGAGCCGGCGAATTGTCCGGCCGCAGAAGGCGAAGCGCCGCAGGCCCCGGCCTGCGCCGCGCCCGAAAATGCGAGGCCCGCGGCCATCGCCAGCATGAGATGTATCGTTTTCATGTGCCTGATCCTCGAGGCGCCGTTTCACCGCTTGCGACGGGTATGCAGACTATACAGCCACGCAGTAGTTGGCGCCATCAAGGCAGCCGCCGCGCGGGCTGGCTGGCGTCCGAAATTTCTGTCCGCGCGCTGGAACCTTCGCGGCGATGCGCTAGTTGCGAATTCAAGGTGCGGCTGACGTTCGTCCGCCGCAGCGCGCAAGGGCAGGAAGGCCGTCGCCTTCCCTCCTTCAGCTCGAAGCGCCGGCAGGCCCGTTACGCCGCCACTGAGCCGGGATCTCGTCCAGAAGAACGGGCGACGCTATCGCGTCGAGGGCCTCGCCATGGGCCGTTCCAGACGATCCCGCGGAAACCGGAGAGAGCGACATGTGCGACTATTCACTCGAAATGTACGCCTCGCGTCCGGCCCGCCAGAGCGAAATCTATACGACGAGCCGCTTCCCGAGCGGGTCGATCGGACTGGTTTCGGCCGGCGATCGGTCGTGCGCGATTTGCGTCCAGTACGACACGAGGCTGGAACTCACCGACATTCCGGCGCCCGTGCGCGAACGCTATGGCCTCGGCGAAAGAGAGACGGTCGTATTCGCGCGCATCGAGAGCGGCGCGTATCACGACGGCGTCGCGCTGAAGGATGGCGGCATCGTCTCGCTGCAGCAGATCGGCCCCGGCGTCACCGTGGCGGTCGAGGGGTTGCTGGAGAAGGCGGAACCCGTGAAGGAGCCGGCCCTCGCAGAATAAGGCCGGCGAGGCCCGCCTCGCCGCATACGCATCGGGCGCGCGGACCGGTTACGGTCGAGCGCGTCCGGATGCGCAGGCCAGACGCCTGCATTTCCAGCCCGCAGCCTCCCCGGTCGCGGCGCTTTTTCGATGTTGCCGCACACCTCGGCGCAACGCCCAATAATTAGGCGACATACCCCCGAAAATGCCTACGAAGTAATCAATCACGGCGGAGAATCGCCTTGGCGGCTTGGCACGGCCGGTGCTAATGAGCGCCTGCGGCTGGACGCATTCGGACGGAATTGACCGATCTGGAAGGCCGCGCGTCGGGGACGAGGCACGCGAATGAAGAAAATCGAGGCGATCATCAAGCCATTCAAGCTGGATGAGGTGAAAGAGGCGCTGCACGAGATCGGTCTGCAGGGCATCACGGTCACCGAAGCCAAGGGTTTTGGCCGACAAAAGGGCCACACCGAGCTCTATCGCGGCGCCGAATATGTCGTCGACTTCCTGCCGAAGGTGAAGATCGAAATCGTGCTGGCTGACGACGCCGTGGCGCGGGCGGTCGAAGCCATCCGCAATGCGGCCCAGACCGGCCGCATCGGCGACGGCAAGATCTTCGTCTCCAACATCGAACAGGCGCTCCGCATCCGCACCGGCGAGACCGGCACGGACGCGATCTGACTTTTCCCGCAGTTCCAGAAAACGCAATCTTTCCAGAAGCGAGGCAGCACATGAAGACCGCCAAGGACGTCCTCAAGTATATCAAGGACAACGACGTCAAATACGTGGACCTGCGGTTTACCGATCCGCGCGGCAAGTGGCAGCACGTCACCTTCGACCAGACGCTGATCGACGAGGACATTTTCGCCGAAGGCACGATGTTCGACGGCTCCTCGATCTCCGGCTGGAAGGCCATCAACGAATCCGACATGACGCTGATGCCCGACCCGGCGACGGCGACCATGGACCCGTTCTTCGCGGCGCCGACGCTCTCCATCGTCTGCGACGTGCTCGAGCCCTCGACCGGCGAGCCCTACAACCGCGACCCGCGCGGCATCGCCAAGAAGGCGATGGCCCACATGAAGACGCAGGGCGTGGGCGACACCTGCTATTTCGGTCCGGAAGCCGAATTCTTCGTGTTCGACGACGTGCGCTTCAAGTCCGACCCCTACAACACCGGCTTCGTGCTCGACTCGATCGAGCTGCCGACCAACCAGGACACGGCTTACGAGGGCGGCAACCTCGGCCACCGCATCCGCACCAAGGGCGGCTATTTCCCGGTTCCGCCGATGGACTCGGCGCAGGACATGCGCTCGGAAATGCTCGGCGCCATGCAGCAGATGGGCGTGAAGGTCGAGAAGCACCACCACGAAGTTGCTTCCGCCCAGCACGAACTCGGCATGAAGTTCGACACGCTGGTCTCCACCGCCGACCAGATGCAGATCTACAAGTACTGCATCCACCAGGTCGCGCAGAGCTACGGCAAGTCGGCGACGTTCATGCCGAAGCCGATCTTCGGCGACAACGGCTCGGGCATGCACGTCCACCAGTCGATCTGGAAGGACGGCAAGCCGGTTTTCGCGGGCAACAAGTACGCTGACCTCAGCCAGGAATGCCTGTGGTACATCGGCGGCATCATCAAGCACGCCAAGGCGCTGAACGCCTTCACCAACCCGTCGACGAACAGCTACAAGCGCCTCGTCCCGGGCTATGAGGCCCCGGTGCTGCTCGCCTATTCCGCGCGCAACCGCTCGGCGTCCTGCCGCATCCCCTACACCTCGAACCCGAAGGCCAAGCGCGTCGAGGTTCGCTTCCCCGATCCGACGGCGAACCCCTACCTCGCCTTCGCGGCCATGCTGATGGCCGGTCTCGACGGCATCGCCAACAAGATCGATCCGGGCCCGGCGATGGACAAGGACCTGTACGACCTGCCGCCGAAGGAGCTCAAGAAGATCCCGACGGTGTGCGGCAGCCTGCGCGAAGCGCTCGCCAACCTCGACAAGGACCGCAACTTCCTCAAGGCCGGCGGCGTGTTCAACGACGACTTCATCGATAGCTGGATCGAGCTGAAGATGCAGGAAGTCATGCGCTTCGAAATGACGCCGCACCCGGTCGAGTTCGACATGTACTATTCGGTCTAGTCGCTTCGCGGCTCAGACGTGCGAAGGGCGGCCGCGAGGCCGCCCTTTTGCTTTGCGCGCGCTGTTCAGACGATGACGAAGAACACCGAAAGGAAAGCGCGCCAGAAACCGCGACGGCTCTTCACGCGGCGCTGGACCGGCGCGTCGTCCTGCTCGAAGGACACCGCGCCGTAGCCGGCCGCGTCTGCGCAGCGCAGAAGCATGGCGGGATTGGCGGTCGCGGTTCTCATGCCTGCCATTGAGGCACGAGTTTGCGAAGGTTTCGTTACGGCCGCATGTCCGCGCCGAGTTTGGTAAACAATTTGCTGTAGCGCGCGGCCGCGTCGTCCCAGGAGTAGAGTTTCGCGCGCTGCTCGCCGGCCGCCGAGAGCCGCGTGCGCAGCCAGGAATCGCCTGATAGCGCCTTCATGCCGGCCGCGATCTGCGCGACGGACGTGGGATCGACGAGCAGCGCGGCGTCGCCAGCGACTTCCTGCGTGGCGGTCGCCGCGCTCGTCAGCACCGGCGCGCCGCAGGCCATGGCCTCGATGATCGGCAGGCCGAAACCTTCGTACAGCGTGGGGAAGAGAAAGGCCTCGGCGCCGGCGAGCAGCGGCCCCATGTGCTCGTCCGCGACATAGCCGACCAGCTTCGTGCGCGGGAAATCGCCGATCGGCCCCGTATCGCCGAACACATGGGTTCGCGCGAGATTGCCGGACACGACGAGATGCAGGTCGGGCGGCAGGTCCGGCAATGCAGCGACCCACGCCTCCAGCGCGCGAGAAAGGTTCTTGCGGCGGTCGGAGGTCGCCTGCAGCAGGAAGTAGCGGCGCGGCAGGTCGAGCGCGGCGCGCGTGGCGGCGATGGCGTCGGCGTCGTAGCGACGGAACTGCTCGCTCACGCCGTTGCCGATGATCTCGATGCGGGAAGCGTCGAGCCCGTACCAATGCGCGATGCGCTTGCGCGAAAATTCCGAGACAGTGACGATCTTCGCCGCACGCTTCATCAACGGCGGCAGCAACAGGCGATAGGCGCGCGCGAAATTGGCGGAGAAGAATTCCGGCGCGTCGAGATAGGCGACATCGTGCAGCGTGACGACCTGGCGTGGCTTGACGATCGGGCCCGTCGCGGACGGCGACCAGAGGAGCTTGCCGAGCGTGCGCAGCGGCAGCACGCATTGTTCCCAGGCGTGGCCCTTCACGCCGCCGAGCGGCGTCGACGGCGCAACCGCCTCCACCGGGCCGAGACGCTTGAGGATTTCGGCGGTCACGCGCTGCTGGCCGCCCATGGAAAAGGCGGTGACGCGCGCGTTTACGGCGAGACGCATGCGGCGGCTCCCGTCGCGCTGCGCATCGCGCCCTGCGGCGCGGCGCTCAACATGCCGCGATAGGCCTGTTCCAGCCGTTCGACATGGCGCGCGAGCGTCGGCGGATCGCGCCAATAGGCGGCATGAGCCGCATCCGACATTTTTCGCACGACGTCGTCGTCCTGCATCGTCTTCAAAGCGCGCGCGAGATCGGCGGCGTCGCCCGACTTGAACCAGAGGCCCGTCTCTCCGTCGACGATTTCCTCGCGCCCCGCGCAGACGTCCGAAACGATCACGGGCGTTCCCGCCGCCTTGGCTTCGAGCACGGTGAGCGGCTGGCCTTCGTACCAGCGCGAGGGAAAGACGAGCGCGCGGGCTTCGCGCAAAGCCTTGCGCGCCTCCTCGGGCTTCTGCCAGCCGAGCACGCGCGCTTCCGGATATTTCTCACGCAATTCCGCCGCGGCCGGGCCGTCGCCGACGAAGGTCGGGACAAGCCCGATTTTTCGCGCAGCTTCGGCGAACAGCAAGCGGCCCCTTCTCCGGCGAGACGCGGCCGACGAATACGATGTCCCCCGACGCGGGCGCCGCCTTCGGCCCGAGATTTTCCGTCCCCACCGGATTGGAGATCGCATGCACGCGCCTGCCCTTCGGCAGGTAGGGCGCTATGATCTCGCGCTGCACGTTGGAGATGCAGATGAAGTCCGAGAACACGTCGCGCAGGCCGACAATGCCGTTCGCCATCGCAAGCCGCGCGCTGCGCCAGGCTTTTCGCGGATAGGAAACGGCGTCGCAATTGGTGACGAGGCACGACAGTCCGAGCGGCTTGCGTTCGCACAATTCATGCGCGGTGTAATCGTAGAAGCCGCCGGTCGGGCAGAACAGAAAGTAGTCGTGCAGCGTGAAGATCGCCGGCAGGCCGGATTTGCGGATCGCCGGCGCGATCGACGGCGACAAGGCCTTCGCCCAGCCGTGCACATGCACGATCGTGCGGCCGGGCGGCATGCCCGCCAGCAGGTTCGACAGGGCGCGCTTCGCCGCGGCGTTCCACACGCCCTGCGCGGCCGCCTGCAGTTTCGAGGAGGCGCCGAGCAGGTCGGTCTGGCCGAGGCAGACGACTTCGATCCTGTTGTCGCGCAGCAGCGGATCGACCGGGCCCGCGGCGGCGAAAACGATGGGCCTGTGGCCCGCCGCCTTCAGGCCGATGGCGCTGTCGAAGGCGACCTTGGCCTGCCCGCCGGTGACCGAGGCGTGGTCGAGGCAGATGACGATGGTGAGGGGATCGCCTTTCCCCGACCACGCGTCATGGCCAGGCTTGTCCCGGCCATCCACGCCGGCAGGCGTCAGCGAAGGCTCGATCATGGTCAACTATCTCGCAGCGGCGCGGCGTGGACGCCCGCGACGAGCGCGGGCATGACCGCATGTGTAGCGCGGGAGCTTTTAAGGCCGCGTAACCGCCGCCGTTTCCGTTTCGTTCGCATTCTGCCAGCGGACATGGCATAGAGCCCCATGGCGAACCGAATCAGCGTAAAACGCGGCATGGCCCAGAATGGCGATCTGTTTGGCGGCGCGGCGCGCAAGGCCGCCGCCGCGACCCCCGCGAAGAAAGACGCCCCTCGCTCCGGCACGCCCGGCGAGGCCGGCTATACGGCCGCCTCGATCGAGGTGCTGGAAGGGCTCGAGCCCGTCCGCCGGCGCCCCGGCATGTATATCGGCGGCACGGACGAGAGCGCGCTGCACCACCTGTTCGCGGAAGTGATCGACAATTCGATGGACGAGGCGGTGGCGGGACACGCCACCTTCATCGAGGTCGACCTCGACGCCGAGGGCTTCGTCACCGTGACCGACAACGGGCGCGGCATGCCGGTCGATCCGCATCCGAAGTTTCCGAAGAAGTCGGCGCTCGAAGTCATCATGACCATGCTGCACGCCGGCGGCAAATTCGATTCCGGCGCCTACCAGACATCCGGCGGCCTGCACGGCGTCGGCGTGTCCGTGGTCAACGCGCTGTCGGATTCGCTGGAGGTGGAAGTCGCGCGCGGCCAGCAGCTCTACCGCCAGACTTTTTCACGCGGCGTTCCCACATCGAAGCTCGAGCAACTGGGCCGCGTGAACAACAGGCGCGGCACGCGCGTGCGCTTCCATCCCGACGCGCAAATCTTCGGCAAGGGCGCGCATTTCCGCCCTGCCCGCCTGTTCCGCATGGCGCGCTCGAAAGCCTATCTGTTCGGCGGCGTCGAAATCCGCTGGAACTGCGCGCCTGCGCTGGTCGAGGGCACGGATACGCCCGACAAGGCCGTGTTCCGCTTCCCCGGCGGCCTGAAGGATTATCTCGCGCGCGAGATCGAGGGCAAGGAGACGGTGACGCCCGAGCCCTTCGCCGGCAAGGTGGAGCGCGAGGGCGGGCACGGCTCGCTGGAATGGGCGATCTGCTGGCTGCCGGCCGACGACGGCTTCACCAATTCCTATTGCAACACGATCCCGACGCCGGACGGCGGCACGCACGAGGCGGGCTTCCGCCTCGCGCTGCTGCGCGGCCTGAAGGACCACGCCGAGCGCATCGGCCAGTCCAAGCGCGCCGGCAATATCCAGGGCGACGACGTGATCGGCCAGACGGCCGCGATGATCTCGGTCTTCATCCGCGAGCCGGAATTCCAGGGGCAGAACAAGAGCCGCCTGATGACGGTCGAAGCCTCGCGCATCGTCGAAGCGACCGTGCGCGACGCCTTCGATCACTGGCTCGCCGGTTCGCCCTCGCAGGCGACGCAGCTCCTGAACTTCGTCATCGAGCGCGCCGAGGACCGCCTGCGCCGCCGCGCCGAGAAGGACGTGGCGCGCAAGACGGCGACGCGAAAGCTGCGCCTGCCCGGCAAGCTGGCGGATTGCTCGAACTCGGGCTCGGCCGGCTCGGAACTGTTCATCGTCGAGGGCGACTCGGCGGGCGGCTCCGCCAAGCAGGCGCGCGACCGTTCGATGCAGGCCGTCTTGCCGCTGCGCGGCAAGATTCTCAACGTCGCCTCCGCCACGCGCGACAAGCTGGCGGCCAACCAGCAGATTTCCGATCTGGTGCAGGCGCTCGGCTGCGGCGTCGGCGCGAGCTATCGCCACGACGACCTGCGTTACGACCGCATCATCATCATGACCGACGCCGACGTCGACGGCGCGCATATCGCCTCGCTGCTCATCACCTTCTTCTATCGGCAGATGCCGCGCCTCATCGACGAGGGCCACCTCTTCATCGCCGCGCCGCCGCTCTACAAGCTGACGCAGGGGACAAAAAGCGTCTACGCGCGCGACGACGCGCATCGGCAGGAACTCGAAAAGTCCGTACTGACCGGCAAAGGCAAGATCGAGGTTTCGCGCTTCAAGGGCCTGGGCGAAATGCTGCCCGCGCAATTGAAGGAAACGACCATGGACCCGAGGAAGCGCACGCTCCTGAAGGTCATGATCGCGCCCGAGGACCGCGACGAGACGGCCGACAGCGTCGAACGCCTGATGGGCAACAAGCCGGAAGCGCGCTTCGCCTTCATTCAGGAGCGCGCGGTTTTCGCGCAGGAGCAGGACATTATCGACCTGTGAAGCAGACGCCGGGGACCGCCGGCTTGTCGCATCACCGTTCACCGCCCTCTAGGCAACACCGCGAAGAGCGCGCCGCGCGCTTCCTCTCCGGCGATCTTCTCGATCGAATCCTGCGTGGACGCCGCCTTGTATCCCTTCGCCGCCAGGGCCGCCTGCAGCGCGTCCGGCGTCATCTTCAACAGCGGCGCGAGATCGGCGATCGGCGCTTTCGTCATGACCCGCACGGCGGCGGCAGGCGAGGCGCCGAGCGGATTGCCGGCGAGCGCATGCCAGACGAAGGGACCGGCGATGACAAGGCTCGCAAGCGCCGGCCAAAGCAGCGCGCCGCGCCTGGCGTAGAGGACGATCGGATTCCAGTTCTTCCAGACATGCAGTGCGACGGGCGCCAGCAACAACATGCTCAGCCACTCGTGCATGGCGTGGAAATAGCCCTGCCCCATGTGCAGGAACAACGCGACGCCGGAAATGGTCGAGATCACGAAGAGAGCCAGCGTCCACGGGGTCGCCAGTCGATTGAGAAGCGGAGACATCAACAAACCTTTCGCCGGATCGAAGCCCGGACGTTTCCCTGCTTGAACTTATGAATTCTTTGCGGCCCGCAAAGCGGCAGGATGTCGCGCCATCCCGCGCCTTTACGAGGCGGATTTGATCGGCGCGCGATTTGGGCTAGCTCTTCGCATGCGCAGGGAATGACGAAATGAGCCGCGAAGACTGGATTGTCGTGACGAAAGCGGAGGCCCTCGCCGCAGCCTGCGCCGCCCTGCGCGCCGCCGGCTGCGACGATTCTCACGCGCGCGCGGCGGCGCAGGTTCTCGTGCGCGCCGAGGAAGACGGCTGCACGTCGCACGGCCTGTTCCGCCTGCCCGGGTTTCTCGCCGCGCTGAAATGCGGCAAGGCGACAGGCGATGCCGCGCCCGATGTCACGCCGCTCGCGCCGGGGGTCGTGCGGGTTGACGGCAGGCGCGGCCTGTCGCCGCTCGCCACCGAGATCGCGCGCGAAAAGATCGCGAAGCTCGCGCGTGAGAACGGCATCGCGGCGGCGGCGATCACGAATGTTCATCACTTCTCCGCGCTGTGGGTCGATATCGAACCGCTCGTCGCGCAAGGGCTCGGCGCGCTGATCTGCACGGCCTACGTGCCCTTCGTCGCGCCGGCCGGCGCGCACACAGCGCTTCTTCGGCACGAACGCTCTTGCCTTCGGATTTCCGACCGACGACGGCGGCTTCATCTTCGATCAGGCGTCCGCCGCCACGGCGCGCGGCGAATTGCAGATTGCGGCGCGCGACGGCGGCATCGCGCCGGAGGGCGCGGGCGTCGGGCCGGACGGCCAGCCGACGCGCGATCCCGCAGCAAATCCTGCTCGGCGCGCAGTCGCCGTTCGGCGGCCACAAGGGCTCGTCGATCGCGCTGATGGTGGAACTGCTCGCGGCCGTGCTGATCGGCCAGCCGACGAGCCCCGAGGCCGGCCGCGAGGAATCTTCACGCGGCGCGCTCGAGGATACGGGGCCGCCGAACGGCGGCGTGCTGCTCATCGCCTTCGATCCGGACAAGTTCGGCGACGCCGACAATTGGCGCGCCCATGCGGCGTCGTTCTTTGCTGAACTGCGCGCCCTGCCCGGCGTGCGCCTGCCGGGCGACCGACGCAAGGCGGAACGCGCGCGCGTTTCGCGCGAAGGCGTGCGCCTGCCCGCCTCGCTGTGGCGGCAAGTCGTCGCAGCGGCGGGGGGAAGCGCCGCAAAACCCTGAAGACCTCGGTCACATGACGAAAGATTTATTAGGCGCGACATGCCGGTCGCGCCAATCTCGCCTGAACAAGAGGGGTCTTGAACCATGCAATCATCGGCGCTCCCGCAACGCTACGATTTAGTCGCGCGCAGCCTGCATTGGGCGAGCGCGCTCCTGATCGCCGCCGCCTTCGTCATGGGCCTGACCATCGACGCGCTGCCGCGGGAGCTCGCGACCGCCCTATCTCAACCTGCACGTGCTCGTGGGCCTCGCCGTCGTCGTTCTCGCTCTCGTGCGGCTCGGCTGGCGCGCCGGCCACGCCGCGCCGCCGCCCGCGAATTCCGGCCCGCTGGCGACGCTCGCCCTCAAGCTCGGCCACGGCGCGCTCTACCTGCTGATGCTCGTCGTGCCGCTGATCGGCTTCGCGCCGCTGTTCGCGCGTGGGCGCGGGATCAATTTCGGCCTGTTCCAGATCGCCTCGCCGATCGAGCGCACGAAGGACTGGATCGGGCCGACGACGGAAGTCCACGAGATCGCCGCCTATGCGCTGATCGCGCTGGCCGTCGGCCATGCGGCGGCCGCGGTCTACCATCAGGTCGCGCTGAAGGACGGCCTGATGCTGCGCATGATGCCGGAAAGGCGCTGACGACGCAGGGTTAATAAACCCTTCATTTACCACGATGCGCGAAAGTCCCCTCCGAGGGGAGACGAGCGCATGGCCGGCATCAAAGAGTTCATTCGCGACACGCGCGGCGGTCTTGTCGAGCGCGTCGCCGTCATGGCCGGCGCGATCGCGCTGGCGAGCCTGGGCAGCGCGCATTTCCTCGACGTCGCCTCGCGCGACCCGAATTCCAAGCTCTACGCGCTGTTCAACAACAAGCCGAACGTCGACTACACCACGACCGCGACCATCCGGAAACAGGCGGGCCAGGTGACGCTCGACCCCTGCACCGGCAAGCCGAAGTAGGCTGCGCATTTGTCATTCCCGACGGCCGCAAAGCGGGCGATCGGGAATCCAGCATTTTCAATGCTGCTCTGGATTCCCGCTTTCGCGGGAATGACAATCGGGGCTATCCAGCCAGCCACGCCAGCAACGCCGCGTTCACCGCCTCGGGGCGCTCCATCGTCGACATGTGCCCGCAATCCGGCACGATGACGAGCGCGGCGCCTGCTATGCCGTCCGCCATCTCCCGCGCCCTTTCGGGCGGCGTCAACTGGTCCTTGTCTCCCGCAAGCACGAGCGTCGGCACCTTGATCTTCGGGAGATCGGCCCGCGAATCCGCGCGGTTCATGATCGCCGCGCAATGGCGCAGGTAGACGTCCGTCCCCGTGTCGAGCGCCATGCGGCGCACGTCGCCCTTCAGCTTCTCGTCGGCGTAGCGCATGGGATGGACGAGTTGCTCCCATTGCAGATCGGCGAGCGCGCCCATGCCGCCCTTGCGCGCCGCCTCCATGCGCCCCAGGCGGTTGGCGCGCTGCGCCTCGCCCTCGGGCGTCGCCTGCGTGTCGAGCAGCGCCAGCTTGCGCACGCGCTGCGGCGCCTGGCGCATGATCTCGAAGGAGAGATAACCGCCCATCGACAGGCCGCAGAGCGCGAATTGCGGCGGCGCCTGCACGAGAATGTTCGCCGCGATTTCCGCCATGCTCGCGCCCTTGCCGTGGTCGGCGACGCGGCAGTCGTAGCGGCCCGAAAGGGCGGCGATCTGCGGCGCCCAGAGATCGGCGGTGCAGGCGAGGCCGGGAACGAAAAGCAGAGGCGCGGTCATGCGGGAGATTCCTTTCGCGCGCAGGCTAGACGGAGCGTGGGCGAAAGGAAAATACCCCCGCCCTGCCCTCGCCCTCGCCGCTGTCGCCGAAGTCGCGCGCAGCGTAGTCGGCGATCCGCTCGAGCCGGTCGAGCGGCAGGAAGGCGCGGCCGGGATCGCCGACGAGAACTTTCGCGCCGCGCTCCGCGCAGCGTTCGAGAAAGGCCGCGGCGCGCGCGGCGACGGCGCGGTCGTAGAAGAGATCGCCGACCAGCACGACATCAACGTCAGGCGGGGCGCCGTCGAGGAGGTCGGCGTGCAGGCATTCGATCGTGACGGCATTGGCGGCGGCGTTGGCCTCGGCCGCCGCGACCGCATCGGCGTCGCTGTCGACGGCGAGCACATGCGCGGCGCCGGCCCTGGCCGCGGCAATGGCGACGAGGCCCGAGCCCGTGCCGAGGTCGAGCGCGCGCCGGCCCGCGACAAGCTCCGGATGAGCGAGAATGTGGCGGGCCAACGCGAGGCCGCCGGCCCAGCACCAGGCCCAATAGGGGTTGCGTCCGGCGACCAGCCGCCGCAGCCCGCTGGCGGGCGTCGCCGTATGAATGGACACTTCCGGCAGGCCCGGCGCTGGCTTCGCCGGCAGGTTCGCCGCGATGAAAGCGCGCGCGGCCGCCCGCTCCGGCGAGTCGCCGGCCGCTCCGTCTTCGCCGCCCTGTTCATGCCGCAGTTTCATGTTTCCTTTGGCCTCAACCCACAATTCGGGCTATCCCCGTCGCGTTGCGCCCGCAATTCCTTGACTTTCGGGAATTTCAGCCTATTGCATAGCGGCGGAAGCGGGCAGGCTCCACGGGGCCGCATACCCAAGCGGCGCGGCCAGCGCTCGCGACGTTCCCGTCCTCCCGGCAATCTGGCGCTTTTGTCGCGGCCTGCGCCTCTTTTCCCGACAGTACGAAGCCGCGTTCAGGACATTTGATGCAATTCAACGAATTGGGCCTTTCGCAAAAGGTCCTCCAGGCGGTCGAAGCATCCGGCTATACGACCCCGACGCCCATTCAGGCGCAAGCCATCCCCGAGGCGCTCGCCGGACGCGACGTGCTCGGCATCGCCCAGACCGGCACCGGCAAGACGGCCGCCTTCACGCTGCCCATGCTCTCGCGCCTCGAACAGGGCCGCGCCCGCGCGCGCATGCCGCGCACGCTCATCCTCGAGCCGACGCGCGAGCTCGCCGCGCAGGTGGAAGAGAGCTTCGCCAAATACGGCGCCAACCACCGCCTCAACGTGGCGCTGCTGATCGGCGGCGTCTCGTTCGGCGACCAGGAAGCCAAGATCATGCGCGGCGCCGACGTGCTGATCGCGACGCCCGGCCGCCTGCTCGACTTTTTCGAACGCGGAAAACTGTTGCTGACGGGTATCGAGATCCTCGTCATCGACGAGGCCGACCGGATGCTCGACATGGGCTTCATTCCGGACATCGAGAAGATCTGCAAGCTCGTGCCGTTCACGCGCCAGACGCTGTTCTTCTCCGCGACCATGCCGCCGGAAATCACGCGGCTGACGGAAGCCTTCCTGCACAATCCCGTGCGCGTGGAAGTGGCGCGCGCCGCCTCCACCGCCACGACGATCACGCAAGGGTTGGTCGCCTCGCACGGCCATGCCGCCAAGCGCGAGACGCTGCGCAAGCTGATCCGCGGCGAGGAGAACCTCAAGAACGCGATCATCTTCTGCAACCGCAAGCGCGATGTCGCGATCCTGCACAAGTCGCTCGTGAAGCATGGATTTTCTGCCGGCGCGCTGCACGGCGACATGGACCAGCTCGCGCGCATGGCCTCGCTCGACGCCTTCAAGAACGGCGATGTCGCGCTGATCGTCTGCTCCGACGTCGCCGCGCGCGGCCTCGACATTCCCGACGTCAGCCATGTCTTCAATTTCGACGTGCCGACGCATTCGGAAGATTACGTCCATCGCATCGGCCGCACGGGCCGCGCCGGCAAGAGCGGCGTCGCCCTGTCGATCGTGACCGCCGACGACACGAAATACATCGACCAGATCGAGAAGCTGATCGCCAGGAAGATCGACTGGATCGGTCCACAGCTCAGCGAATTGCCGCCGGACGAAACGCCGCGCCACGAGCGGCGCAGTCGCGACGGCGAGCGTCCGCGTGGGCGCCGGGATCGCGACCGTGGCTACGGCACCGGCCCGCGCGGCCGCGACAGGCGGCCGGCCGGCGAGATCGAGGCGTCGATGGAGCCCTTCGATCCCTCGGCCGCGCCCGGCGAAGACGGCGCGCGCGAGGAGCGGCCTGCTTCCGAGCGTCCGCCGCGCCGCGAGCGTTCCGGCCGCCGTCCGCGCGACGACAACCGGGACCGCGCTCCGCGCGAAGAAGGCAGGGAACGCGCTGCACGCGAGGATAACAAGGAGCGCGCTCCGCGCGAGGACAACAGGGAACGCGCTCCGCGCGAGGACAACAAGGAACGCGCTCCGCGCTCTGGTCGCCCCGCGCGCTTCGGCGACGACCTGTCCGCCGACGCGCAGCCGGATTCGCCGCGTGGCGAGCGTCGCCCGCGTCCCGGATAACGATCGCAATCGCGACGGCCGGGGCCGCGACAGAGGCAATGACCGGCGCCCGCGTCGCGACGATCACGACGACGGCCCGGCTGTCGTCGGCTTCGGCGATCACATGCCGTCCTTCCTGACGAGGCCGGTGCGCGTCGCGCGGCCGGAAACGCCCGAGGCGGCGAAGGCCGAGGAATAAGGGCTCCCGCAGGTGAAACGAAAAAGGCTCCGGTCGCCCGGAGCCTTTTTTGTGTCTGGCGTGCAGTCCGAAGGCGCGCGGGCCGAGGGTCAGAACGGAATGTCGTCGTCGAGATCCATCGAGCGACCGCCGCCGACCGCCGCCGGGCGACGATCGCCGCCACCACCGCCACCCGAGCGACCGCCGCCGCCGTAACCGCCGCCCGACGACGAGCCACGCTCGAAGCTCTGGCCTTCCTCGCCGCCGCGCGCATTGCGGCTGTCGAGCAGCGTCAGCTCGCCGCGGAAGCGCTGGAGCACGACTTCGGTCGCCTTGCGCTGGTTGCCGTCCTTGTCCTGATATTCGCGCGTCTGCAACTGGCCCTCGATGTAAATCTTCGAGCCCTTCTTGCAGTACTGCTCGGCGACGCGGCCGAGGTTCTCGTTGAAGATCACGACATTATGCCATTCGGTCTTGTCGCGGCGCTCGCCGGTGTTCTTGTCGCGCCACGATTCCGTGGTGGCGAGCGAGAAGCTCACCATCTTGTCGCCGGAGGGCATGGTGCGCACTTCGGGATCGCGGCCGAGATTGCCGACGAGAATGACCTTGTTGACGCTGCCGGACATGAACGATCTCCACGGCTGAATTGGAAGGGGCAACACTACTCCGGCCCGCGCGCAATTGATTTCGCGAAAACCCGCGCGAACGGCCTTGTCCACAGCGTAAACGGCCGGCGGCCAAGGCCAAGATGTTCGCCTTATGTTCTAACAAGAAGAACCGGAGCGCGCAAGCGCCCCGGCTCCGTGTTTCAGCCTGTGGTGACGGCCGTCTCGACGTCGGACGGGTCGATTTCCTGATCGAGCGCCGCCTTGAGCTTCGTGCGGTCGAGTTCGCCTTCCCACCAGGAGACGACGACGCAGGCGACGCCATTGCCGCAAATGTTGGTGAGCGCACGGCATTCGGACATGAACTTGTCGATGCCGAGCACGATCGCCATGCCGGGCACGAGTTCGGGGCGTACGGCGGCCAGCGTGCCGGCGAGCGTGATGAAGCCCGCGCCGGTGATGCCCGAGGCGCCCTTGGACGTCAGCATGGCGACCAGCAGGATCGTCATCTGCTCGCCGAACGTCAGGTGCACGCCCATCGCCTGCGCGATGAACAGCGTAGCCAGCGTCATGTAGATATTGGTGCCGTCGAGATTGAAGGAATAACCGGTCGGCACGACCAGACCGACGACCGGCTTGGAACACCCCAGACGCTCGAGCTTCTCCATGAGTTGGGGCAGCGCGCTCTCCGACGAGGAGGTGCCGAGCACGATCAAAAGTTCGTCCTTGATGTAGCGGAGGAACTTGAAGATCGAGAAGCCGGCGACGCGGGCGATGATCCCGAGCACCACGAAAACGAACAGCGCGGCGGTGAGGTAGAAGGTCGCGATCAGGCCGGCCAGATTGCCGAGCGCCTGCGGGCCGAACTTGCCGATCGTATAGGCCATGGCGCCGAAGGCGCCGATCGGCGCCGCCTTCACGATGATGGCGATGACGCCGAAGATGGCGTGGGCGAGATCGTCGATCAGCGCGCGGACCGTGTGGCCGCGCTCGCCGAGCACCATCAACGAGCAACCGAACAGGATCGAGAACAGCAGGACCTGAAGAATCTCGCCTGTGGCGAAGGCGCCGACGACAGCGTCGGGAATGATGTGCAGGACGAAGTCGACCGACTTCATCTCACCGGCCTTCTTGGCGAAGCCCGCGACCGCGGCGGCGTCCGTCTTGCCGCTGAAGCCCACGCCGGGCTGGATGACATTGGCGACGATGAGGCCGAGGCCGAGAGCGAAAGTGGAGACGATCTCGAAATAGACCAGCGCCTTCACCGCCACGCGGCCGATCTTCGAAACCTCCGAAATATGGGCGATGCCGGAAACGACGGTGCAGAAGATGACCGGCGCGATCACCATCTTGATCAGCTTGACGAAGCCGTCGCCCATCGCCTTGATCCAGTCGTTCTGGGAGAAGGTCGGGAACAGCCAGCCGACGATCACGCCGATCACGATCGCCGCCAGAACCTGGACATAGAGCAATTTGTACAGCGGCTTGCGCTCTCCCGGCATAGCGGTGGCGGCGATTGAAGTGGCCATGGGCATTCCTCGAATTGGCCGCACGTTCTAGGGCGCGCGTGCGCTTTGTATCGACGTCAATTTCTTAGGGCTCCGCCGAAAGCATGGCAAGCGGCGCAGGCCGGCTTTCCCCTTCCTCACAGGCTGGGGATATCTCCGCGAACCCTCGACCGGATCGGGGCGCGCGCCTACATTAGGGGCCAATCAGCCGACCCCGTCCGGACCCATGAAGACACCGAAGCCGCAGAAGGCCGCCGCCCCCGGAAAGGCGACGGCCAAGACGAATATTTCCGCCGCCGTTTCCACCCGCCAGCGCGAGCTCGCCCTGCCGAAGACCGCGGCCTCGCGCGCCGTCGACATGCGCACGATCTCGGTGCGCGGCGCGCGCGAGCACAATCTCAAGAACGTCGACCTCACCATCCCGCGCGACGCGCTGGTCGTGTTCACGGGCCTGTCGGGCTCGGGCAAGTCCTCGCTCGCCTTCGATACGATCTACGCCGAGGGCCAGCGCCGCTATGTGGAATCGCTGTCGGCCTACGCCCGGCAATTCCTCGAAATGATGCAGAAGCCCGACGTCGACCAGATCGACGGGCTTTCGCCGGCCATTTCCATCGAGCAGAAGACGACGTCGAAGAATCCGCGTTCGACCGTCGGCACGGTGACGGAAATCTACGACTACATGCGCCTGCTCTGGGCGCGCGTCGGCATTCCCTATTCGCCCGCCACCGGCCTGCCGATCGAGAGCCAGACGGTCAGCCAGATGGTCGACCGCGTGATGGCGCTGCCCGAGAAGACGCGGCTCTACCTGCTCGCGCCCGTCGGTGCGCGGCCGCAAGGGCGAGTATCGCAAGGAAATCGCCGACTACATGAAGCGCGGCTTCCAGCGGCTGAAGATCGACGGGCAATATTACGAGATCGCGGAAGCCCCTGCCCTCGACAAGAAGTTCAAGCACGACATCGACGTGGTGGTGGACCGCATCGTCGTGCGCGCCTGATATCGCCGCGCGGCTGGCGGAGAGTTTCGAGACGGCGCTGGAGCTGAGCGGCGGGCTGGCGGTGGTGGAATTCGCGGATGCTGCCGGTTCAACCTCCCCCGACCAAAGTCGGCTGTCGCCGACTTTGGCTTCCAATGCGCAAGTCGGGAACACCCGACTTGCAATGGGGGAGGTCGGCGCGCAGCGCCGGGTGGGGGGTCGGGAGACCTCTGCCGAAGATTCCCCGCCCCCCCACCCCAACCCTCCCCCACAAGGGGGGAGGGAGAAGACTGCGGCCCCGGACAAGCAAGCCAATGTCTCGACCCACTACGGCGAGCACATCGTCTTCTCCTCGCAATTCGCCTGCCCTGTCTCGGGTTTCACCATCCCCGAGATCGAGCCGCGGCTCTTCTCGTTCAACAATCCGTTCGGCGCCTGCCCGACTTGCGGCGGCCTCGGCTCGGAGCAGACGATCGATCCCGACCTCGTCGTGCCCGATCCCAAGCTGACGCTGCGCAAGGGCGCGGTCGCGCCCTGGGCGCGCTCGACCTCGCCCTATTACCTCCAGACGCTGGAGGCGCTGGGCAAGCACTACAAGTTCCGGCTCGACACGACTTTCGAGGCGCTGCCGAAAAAGGCGCAGGACGTGATCCTGCACGGCTCCGGCGAGGAGGCGATCAAGTTCTCCTATGACGATGGGCTGCGGGCCTATGACGTGAAGAAGCCGTTCGAGGGCGTCGTCACCAATCTGCAGCGCCGCTACCTCGAAACGGAATCCGAATGGGCGCGTGAAGAAATCGGGCGCTACATGTCGGCGACGCCGTGCAAGGCCTGCGCGGGCTTCCGGCTGAAGCCGGAGGCGCTGGCGGTCAAGATCGACATGCAGCACATCGGCCATGTCTGCGACCTCAGCGTAAAGGCCGCCGCCGACTGGTTCGCGGACCTGCCGGAGAAGCTGGACGCCAAACGCAACGAGATCGCCGCGCGCATCCTGAAAGAGATCCGCGAACGCCTCGACTTTCTCGTCGATGTCGGCCTCGACTATCTGACCCTTTCGCGCGGCTCGGGCTCGCTGTCGGGCGGCGAGAGCCAGCGCATCAGGCTCGCCTCGCAGATCGGCTCCGGCCTGACCGGCGTGCTCTACGTGCTGGACGAGCCGTCCATCGGCCTGCACCAGCGCGACAACGCGCGCCTGCTGGAAACGCTGCGGCGGCTGCGCGATCTCGGCAATACCGTCATCGTGGTCGAACACGACGAAGATGCGATTTTGACCGCCGATCACGTGGTCGATGTCGGCCCCGGCGCCGGCATCCACGGCGGCCAGATCGTGGCCGAAGGCGCGCCGGCCGACATCATGTCCAACCCGAATTCGCTGACCGGACAATATCTGACCGGCGCGCGCGAAGTGTCCGTGCCGCGCAAGCGGCGCAAGGCGACGGCGGGACGGCGGCTGAAGCTGACGGGGGCGAAGGGCAATAACCTCAAGGATGTGACTGCGGAGATTCCGCTCGGCCTCTTCACCTGCATCACCGGCGTGTCCGGCGGCGGCAAGTCGACGCTGGTCATCGACACGCTCTACAAGGCGGTGGCGCGGCGGCTCAACGGCGCGCTCGAGCACGCCGCGCCCTTCGACAAGATCGAGGGCCTCGAATTCATCGACAAGGTGATCGACATCGATCAATCGCCGATCGGCCGCACGCCGCGCTCGAATCCGGCGACCTACACCGGCGCCTTCACGCCGATCCGCGAATGGTTCGCCGGCCTGCCCGAGGCCAAGGCGCGCGGCTACCAGCCCGGCCGCTTCTCGTTCAACGTGAAGGGCGGGCGCTGCGAGGCCTGCCAGGGCGACGGCGTCATCAAGATCGAGATGCACTTCCTGCCCGACGTCTACGTCACCTGCGACGTCTGCAAGGGCAAGCGCTACGACCGCGAGACGCTGGAGGTGAAATATCGCGAAAAGTCGATCGCCGACGTTCTCGACATGACGGTCGAGGAAGCGGCCGCCCTGTTCAAGGCCGTCCCCGCCATTCGCGAGAAGATGCAGACCCTGATGCGCGTCGGCCTCGACTACATCCACGTGGGACAGCAGGCGACGACGCTGTCCGGCGGCGAGGCGCAGCGCGTGAAACTGTCGAAGGAGCTGGCGCGGCGCTCGACCGGCCGCACGCTCTACATCCTCGACGAGCCGACCACCGGCCTGCATTTCCACGACGTGAAGAAGCTCTTGGAAGTGCTGCACGAACTGGTCGACCAGGGCAATTCGGTCGTGGTGATCGAGCACAATCTGGAGGTCATCAAGACCGCCGACTGGATCATCGACATGGGCCCGGAAGGCGGCGACGGCGGCGGCGAGATCGTCGCCCAGGGCACGCCCGAGGACGTGGTGAAGGCGCCCCGCAGCCACACCGGGCGGTTCTTGAAGGAAGTGCTGGCGCGCCGGCCGATGAAGGCGGTGAGCGGGGAAGCGGCGGAGTAGCGCCGCTCATGCCAGCCGGGACTGGGGACCGCCTGCCGCCACGATCGCCATGAAATCATCGGCGGCCGATTGCAGGATTTTCCTCGTGGGGTCTTGCTCGTCCATAAGGTCCAGCGTCACCTTCAGCTTGAGCGCTACGTCGTCGAGCGTCGATGAGGGGCTAACAGTCATCCACTCGACTATTTCGGACATTTCTGTCCAGACGGTCGCGCTGGCCGCCTCTTCTTCCAGACCCCCGCCGATTTCTGAAATCCGCTGTGAAGCTGCAGTATAACCTACCATCAACTTGGCAATAGGCGTCAGCAATGGCGCGGGCTTTATGAAGGCGATTGTATTCTGGCAATCGCAAGGCTGATTCCGGTTCAAGGCGCATCCCCAAATTCGAGCAAACTGTCGAGCTAGAGCAATTGCTGGCCGCGACTCGGCCCGACATCGACGAAAATTTTAACCATGACGCACGCATCAGCCTTGCGATGCGTCCGATTAACACGCATTTAACATTCGTTTACGTGTGTTTTACGGATCTGCCGTTACGTACCGCTGCTTACCCGATATCAATTTTGTCTGTTTCTTTTTGCCACTTTCGATTTCGTATCACGCCAGGACCTTCAGCGTTTTTCCCGCGTGAAGAAAAGTTCCTATGTCGCTTACACATGTTCAAAGTCCGTCGCCGGCTGAAATCCGGAACGCGGTGGCGCTTGCCTCGGCCAGCCCGCTGCTTCGATCAGCCCGAACACGCGCCCTGCTCGCGTTTCTGGTCGAGGAAACGATCGCCGGCCGCGGCGGCAGGCTCAAGGCCTATTCGATCGCTACTTTGCTCCTGGAGCGCGACGCGAATTTCGATCCGCAGGGCGATTCGATCGTCCGGGTCGAGGCCTCCAAGCTGCGACGCGCGCTAGAAATCTACTACAGCTCCGAGGGCGCCGGCGACGAAATCGCGATCGTCCTGCCGCGCGGCTCCTACCAGCCGGAGTTTGTCAGTCGCGCGCCGCCAGAGGCTCTACAGGCGCAAGTCCTGGCGAACAGGAGCGCGGCCGCGCCGCCGATCGCCCAGCCGCCGACACGGCAAGAGGGCGCGCCTGTGATGCGAAGTAAGCGATTTGCGCGCACGCTGCTTGCCGGCGCCGCCGCGATCGCGGCGACGGGCGCGTGGTTCTGGTGGTCTCATTCCCGCCCGGATGCCGGCCCCGTCAGCGTGCGCGGGCGCCTGGGACCTGCTCTGACCGTCAGAGACTTCGGGGCGACGCTCGGAACGGAACAGGAGAGACGGCTTGTCTCCGAGTTTCGGGTCAACCTGGTTCACGCGCTCGGTCGCTTCGGCCGATTTCGGTTTCACGACGGGGAAAGCCCGAGCGAGCCCGCAGACGATGCCTACGAGGTCTTCGCCAGGCGGATCGAGCCCGGAAAACTGCTCGTCACGGCGCGGCATCGGCCGACCGGAGAGACCGTATGGTCGAGCGCAATATCGCTTGGCGGCGACCGGGAGGAAGCGGTTCGCGCGGTAGCGACCCCGCTCGCATCTCCCTATGGCGCGATTTTTTCGCATGAACGCCGCATGCTGGAGACAGCGCCGGATTTGGACGGCGAGGCTTGCATCATCCGCACGATAGACGCGCTGCGCCGCGGCGATCCCGACCAGTACCCGACATGCCTGAAAGCGATCGTCGTCGCTCATCCGCACAGCATGGTGGCCTGGTCGGTTCTCTCCCGCGTTTATCGCGGCCATTATCTGAACCATGGTTCGCCCCACAATCTCGCGCTTGCCCGCGAGGCGGCGGAACGCGGCGTGGAACTCGGCCCGCTGAACGAGCGCGCGCGACTCGCCGACCTGGAAGCGCGCTTTCTGTCCGACCCGACCGCGGTCGACCCCGCGAAGATCGAGTCGATCGTCTCGGTCAACAGATTCCAGGCCGACACGCTCGCGCGGGCAGGACGGTTGGCGATCGCCGCAGGATATTTCGAGCAGGGCGAGGCGCTGATCGATGAAGCGGGTCGGTTCTTGCCGCTCGCTCCGATCGACTGGGGCATGTTGTTCGCGGCGGATCTGTCACGCGGCCGCCACGGTCGCGCAGCTTCCTGGTCCCATCAACTCGGAGCCGGAAACAATCCGCTGGTGAAGTTGCTGGCCATCGCCGCGAAGGTCGAGGCGAACGAGGCGGCCGCCGCCGAGGAGGTCGCGGCTTTCGCGAAGCGCTACCCCGACATAGCGCGCGCGCCGGATTCATACCTGCAACGCTGGGGCTTCACGCAGGCGACGCGAGCGCTGCTCCTGAACCGATTGCAGGCTGCGGGAATGCCCGTGCTGTAGCCGCCCCGAGGCCGACGCGGAGTTCGATTGCCAAGCGATACGCCTTCGGGTCAGAATTCACGCAGGCCTCAAAGGCCGCCACAACATTTGTCCCGGGAGGTCTCACATGCTCACACGCCGCGGTTTCGCCAGCTTCGTCGCCGGCTGCGCCATCTGCGAGATCACCGCCACAGGCTTCATCGCCACGGAGGCCTCCGCCCAGCAGGCGCCGGCCGCCACGCCGGGGCTGAATCGCAAGCTGCTGTCGCGCATGGACGGGCCGATGGCCGGCTACGAGACGGTGACGATGGAGGTCGAGATCGACGCCAATGTCATGGTCGGGCGCCACACCCATCCCGGCATCGAGGCGGGCTATGTCGTCTCCGGCGAGATCGAACTGCCGATCGAGGGCCAGCCGACCCGCACGCTCAAGGCCGGCGACGGATTCCAGATCCCGCCGAACACGCCGCATGCCGGCGCCAAGAGCGGCGGCAAGGTGAAGCTGGTCTCGACCTACATCGTCGAGAAGGGCAAGCCGCTGGCCTCGCCGGCCTAGCGCATATCCCGCAAGAGTTGCAGGCTTTTGCAACAAGTATATACAGCAAAAACAACAAGATAGAGCGCGTCATGCGCTTTCGTGAAACGTGACGCGCTCTATAGTCGCCGCCTGCTTGCGACGGCTTGCCGCATCGCGCCGCGACTGCGGAATCTGCACATGGTTCGGGCGCGCGCCGGGCGCGCCCTTCGCCTGTGAAGCGGCCCCTATTTCTACCGCATCGCACAAAGTCCTGATTTCGCTATGCGATCTCTCCATGCGTCACAGGCGTAACGAAAGTCTGAATATCGGCTCTTTCAGCGAAATGCATGCCTATAACGCATGGCTGATTTGACCGATCTCATCTAGTCGACGGTTCATAGCTCCACTATGTTGCATCGCATCATGAGCGACGGAACAACGCCGCGCAACGTGATGGGAACAGAGCTATGTCGATCAAGGAAATCGCGCACAAGATCCAGGAATGGCGCCGCTATCGTGCGTCGATCCGCGAGCTGTCGCGCCTGACGGACCGTGAACTGCACGACCTCGGCATTGTCCGCGCCGATATCGAAAGCGTCGCGAAGAAATCCGCGCATTACTGAGTTTGCATGATACGGACGCCGGATTCCTCCCTCCCGGCCGAGTATCATGCCCAGCAGCGCCCGCCGGTACCTCCCTCCGGCGGGCGCTTTCTTTTTGCGGCGCCCCGGGGGCTTGCGTTTTTTTCGCCGCGCGCTCTAAGCCGATGTCATGAAACCAATCCACGTCATCGGCGGCGGCCTTGCCGGCTCGGAGGCCGCCTGGCAGATCGCCAGCGCCGGCGTCCCCGTCGTCCTGCACGAGATGCGCCCCGTGCGCGGCACGGACGCCCACCAGACCGACGGGCTGGCGGAACTCGTCTGCTCCAACTCCTTCCGCTCCGACGACGCCAGCACGAACGCGGTCGGCGTGCTGCACCGCGAGATGCGGGCGATGGGCTCGCTCGTCATGCGCGCCGCCGACGCCAACCAGGTGCCGGCCGGCGGGGCGCTGGCGGTCGACCGCGACGGATTTTCAGGCGCGGTGACGCAGGCGATCGCCGCTCACGACCTGATTCAAGTCGCTCGCGAAGAGATTCAGGATATCCCGCCAAGCGACTGGGATAGCGTGATAATTGCGACCGGGCCTCTGACGTCGAGTCAACTGGCCGACGCCATCGGGCGAGCGACCGGCGAGGCGGGGCTCGCCTTCTTCGACGCGATCGCCCCCATCGTCCACCGCGACTCCATCGACATGTCGAAGGCCTGGCTCCAGTCGCGCTACGACAAGGCGGGACCGGGCGGCACGGGCGCCGATTACATCAACTGCCCGCTGGATCGCGAGCAATATGCCGCCTTCATCGCCGCGCTGATCGACGGCCCAAAGACCGAGTTCCGCGAGTGGGAAGACACTCCATACTTCGACGGCTGTCTGCCGATCGAGGTGATGGCCGAGCGCGGGCCGGAGACGCTGCGCCACGGGCCGATGAAGCCGATGGGCCTGACCAACGCCCATAATCCGACCGTGAAGCCCTATGCGGTCGTGCAACTGCGGCAGGACAATGCGCTCGGCACGCTCTACAACATGGTCGGCTTCCAGACGAAGCTGAAGCACGGAGCGCAGGCGGAAATCTTCCGCGCCATTCCGGGGCTGGAAAAGGCCGAGTTCGCCCGGCTCGGCGGCATCCACCGCAACACCTACCTCAATTCGCCCGCGCTGCTCGACGCCTCGCTGCGGCTCAAGGCCGACCCCCGCCTGCGCTTCGCCGGCCAGATCACGGGCTGCGAGGGCTATGTGGAGAGCGCCGCGGTCGGCCTGATCGCGGGGCGCATGGCGGCGGCGGAGCGGCTGGGACGGCCGATCGCGGCCCCGCCCCTCACCACCGCCATCGGCGCGCTGATCGCCCATATCACCGGCGGGCATATCGAGAAGATCGACGCCGGCCCCCGCTCGTTCCAGCCGATGAACGTCAATTTCGGCCTGTTCCCGCCATTGAGCGAGGCCGTGAAGCGCCCGGACGGCAAGCGCCTGCGCGGACCCGAAAAAGCGCGCGCGAAAAAGATGGCGCTGTCGGCGCGGGCCGAGCGCGATCTCGCGGGGTGGCTGGAGCGGTCCTGAGGCTACTGGACGGCGAGATTCACCGTTATGGTCGAGCAGCCCGACCCCGCACGATGCGAGCCGCACACCTTGAAGGCGACGCTGTCCGAGCCCTTGAAGCCGGCGCGCGCCTGGTATTGCGCCGAAGTCATGCCCGCCATGGCGATCGAACCGCCGGATGGCCGCGAAACCACGCTCGTTCCCGTGAAGACCATGTTGCCGCGGGAGCGGAAGTTTATGGTGCAGGTTCCGCCTGTCACCCCGGCGGCCCAGGTATGGGAATCGTTTTGCGCGGGATCGAAACGTCCGCCGCGCACGACGCAGCTCGCCGACGCGGCCTCGACGCCGATGAGAAACGTCGCGGCCGCCAGGGTCGCGATTGCAAAGGCCTTTTCGTTCGCCATTCCATCCTCCTCCCGACCTGCCCGCCGTCAGCTTAGCAACTGACTGTAGCTTTGCAATTCCGCGAGCGCGCGTCGGCGTTGGGCGACGTGCGAAACGGCGCCGCATCCGCTCTCCGGCGTCCCTATTCGACAGGCGCGGACTTTCTCCGCACCATGCGGGGAAACGGAATCGGGGCCGCCATGAATCTTCAGGACGAGACCGCGCCGACGCAGATTTCCGCCGCCACGCTGCGCGCGCTGACCGCTATCGGCGCGGCGGGGCTCTTCGCCTTCGGCGTCTTCTGCTGGATCGCCGCCAACTGGTCGCATTTCCACCGGCTGACCAAGCTCGAACTGGTCGCTGCGCTCCTGCTGATGTCCGCGCTGGCCGCCGCCCTGCTGCCCCGGGCCCGCGCGCCTGCCCTGCTCGTCGCCACCGCGGCCGTCGGCGGCCTGTTCGCGCTGATCGGCCAGACCTATCCGAGCGGCGCGGACGCCTGGCAATTGTTCGCGCTGTGGGCCGCGCTCGCCCTGCCCTTCGCCGTCGCCGCGCGCCATGACGTGGTCTGGGTCCTGTGGACGCTGGTCGCCGGCGGCGCCATCGGGCTGTGGCGGTTGCAGGAAAGCGGCGGCGCGCGTCTCGACGATTTCGCGCCTGCCTGGGCGATGGCGCTGGCGGTTGCGGCGGTCCTGAGCCCCTACGCCCGCCTGCAGCGCTTTCTCGGCGATACGACCTGGGCGTTCCGGCTGGCGGCGCTGGGCGCGATCGCGCTGATCGCCGTCACCGGCTTCGAGGGTCTGTTCCGCTTCGACAATACCGGCGACCCCGCCTTCGTCGCGGCCGCCTTCGTCCTGTGTCTGGCGGCCGGCGGCCTCGCCTTTGCGCGCCCCCTCGAATTCGGCGTCGTGACGCTGGCCGTCGCGGGCGCCGACGCGCTGGCGATCGCGCGTCTCTACAAGGCCTTCTTCCGAAACAAGCTCGAGATTGGCGGCGCGCTGACGCTCGCCGTTCTGTCGACGGCCATCGTCTTCGGCAGCGTCGCGCTGCTGCGCGCGATCCACGGACAGGGCGAGCGCGACAAGGGCGAAGCGGCGGATCTGGAGACGAAAATATCATGGCCGCTGGCCGCGCTCAGCGGATTCGGCGCGATGCTCGCGACCATGCCGGTGCTGACCGTCTACAGCATCCTGTTCCGCTCCATGCTCGATACGCCGTCCGGCGCGGGGCTGGTCGGCGTCGTGACGCTGATCCCGGCGGTGTTCATCATGCGCGGCGGCAAGCCGTTCAGCTTCCGCCAGATGTTCGGGCTCATCATGTCCGGCGTCTCGACGGCGCTGCTGGTCTACGCGCTGGTCCGCTGGTTCGAGAAGGACGCGGGCTTCATCCTCGCCGCGCTGGCGATCGGCGTCGGCTTCGCGGTCAAGGCGCGCTGGATGCGGATGCTGTTCGGCTTCTGGGCGCTGTGGGCGCTCATGGTCTCGATCTATGCGCGCACCGCCATATCGCATCTGGAGATCTCCGTCGCGCTCACCTCGCTCGCCGCTGTCGCCGGCGCTTTGGGGCTGGCGGCGCCTGCCTTCGGCGCAAAGCTCGACGAAGACGCCCGACTGTTCTTCGCGGGCTGGACCGCCGGCGGGCTGCTCGCGCTCATCATGGTCGCGGGGCGGCCGTTCCTGGCGAGCGCCGGCGCCGGCGTACTCGGCGACATCGCCGAATTCTTCCACAAGGCGTGGGCGGGCCCGGCGCAGGCCGCCTCCGTGGCGTTCGGGCTTGCGGGCGCGGGCCTTCTGCTGGCGCGGCGCGCCGACCTGCGCACGCCGCTCGGCTTTGCGGTCGCCGCCGTCATGGTGGCGCTCACCTTCCGCTCGCCGGCGCTCGGCGGCGCGATCGCGATCTTCGCCTGCGCCACGCTCGCGCATTCGCGCAGTCTCGCCGGCGCCGCCGCGCTCGCCGCCGTGTGGATCATCAGCGCCTTCTATTACGCGCTGAGCTGGCCGCTGACGCAGAAGGCCTATGTGCTGATGGCGCTCGGCCTCGCGCTCGGCGCCGTGGTGTTTCTGACGCGCAGGCGCGCGGACGGCGTAGCGCTACCCCGCGCCTTCGGGCCGGCGGCGGTCGCGCTGATCGGGCTCGGAACGGTCGCGACAGCCGCCGTCGGCGGGACCGCCGTGCGCAGCGCGGAAGACACGCTCGCCAACGGCCGCGTCGTCTATATCGCGCTGCGCCCGGTCGATCCGCGCTCGCTCATCCAGGGCGACTACATGGCGGTCGCCTTCGACGTCGACCGCCTGCCGGCGCCGCGCGACATCAACGGCGAGGTTCTGGCGCTGGCCGATGTCGACGCCCGCTCGATCGCGAAAATCCAGGGGCTCGCCGACGCCAGCGTAAAGCCGGAAGCGAACCAGATCGTCGTGAAGCTGCGGCGGAAGTCGCGCCGCTGGTTCGTCGGCGCCGACGCCTATTTCTTCGAGGAGGGCCGCGCCGACGATTTCGCCAAGGCGAAATACGGGCAGTTCCGCTTAGGCGCGGACGGGCGGCTGCTGCTGACAGCGATGACCGACGAGAACCTGCGGGTCCTGCCCTGAAGGTCAGCGATATCTGCGCGAAAACCGCCAGATCGCCCATTGCCGGCGCCATTGCGCGACGTCGATGCGGCTGGAAAACGGCTGATAGTCCGCCCGCTCCATGGCCGCGAGATAGAGCGGCGCGCAGGCGAGCGGCGCGAAGGCGGCGCGCGCCGGAGGGGCGACGCCCGAAAGCGCCGCCAGCGCCTCGCCATGACGACGCCGCGCGAGCGCGCGCAGATCGGCGAGCGCGGCGATGAGGCCCGGCTTGGCCGGCCGGATGAGCGCGGCGGCGGGCGTGACCCCGTGCCGTTCGAGCATTTCGGCGGGCACGTAGATCTGGCCGCGCGCGGCGAGCCACGGAAACGACCGCATGAGGCCGGTCAGCGCATAGGCCACGCCAGCATAGCCCGCCGCGTCCGCGCCGCCGGGCTCGCCGCCCTCGGCAAGGATGATCGAGGCGAGGCGAAACAGCGAGGAGGCGGTGCGGCCGCAATAGGCCTCCAGTTCCTTCACGTCGCCGACGGGCTCGTCGTAGAGGTCGAAGCGGCGGGCCTCGATCAGGTCGGTCAAGGCGGTGCGTGGCAGGCTGAGCGCGCGGACCGTGTCGATCAGCGCGGCGGCGACGGGGTGGGCGCGCACGTCGCCGCGCGTCTCGCCCTCGATGGCGTCGACCCACCATTGCATGCGGATTTCGCCGGGCATGGGATCGGACACGGTCTCGCGGATACGCGCGATCTCCAGGCTGAAGGCGTAGAGCGCGTGCAGGCGCGGCCGCAGCGCGGCGGGCGCGAACATGCAGGCAAGCCAGCGGTCGCGGTCGTGCGCGCGCAGGAGCTGTTCGCAATGGGCGTAATTGTCCGCCATTGCGCGCGCGCGATTTTCCGCGGCGGGGGCGGCGGCGCGATCGTTGGCGGCTGCGTCGGTCATCGGGTCCGGGGTTGGCGCGTCATACGGCGATGAGCGCGGCGGCGACGCGCCGCCCCTCGTTCATCAGGATGTTGTATGTACGCGCCGCAGCGCCGGTGGCCATAGGCTCGACGACAATTTTGAGCGCCCGCAGGCGCTGGACGAGCGCGGGCGCGAGCGGCGCCAGATCGAGGCCCGTGCCGACGAGCAGGTGTTCGACGGCGCCGGGCGCCTCGGAAAGGACGCGGGCGAGCGACGCCTCGTCGATGGCGGCAGGATTAGCGACGTCCCAGGCATAGAGCCCTGACGGCAGCGCCAGCAGCGAACCGCGATGCGACATGCCGCCGAACTTGAAGCCGCCTTCGCCATAGGCGTCGATGGCGTGGCGTCCGGGCAGGAAGCCGGCGGGGCGGTCGTCAGTCATTCTTTGTCCTCATGCTCTCTTTCCCGTGCGGGATGCTGCACGCTGAGCACGACGACAGCGGCCGCCGACTGGTCGACAACGTAGTAGATGAGATAGCCGTAGCGAGGCGCGACCAGCTTGCGGACGCCGGCCGCCTTCTGGGGCCTGCCGATTTGCGGAAAAGCCAGCGCATTGGTCAGGGCGTCGAGGATTGAGGTCCGAATACGCAGGGCGCTCGCAGGACTATTTTCGTGAACGTAGTCGGCGATCTCGCCGAGATCGCGCGTCGCCTGCGGCGTGAACAGCAGTTTCACGGAGCGAAGCGACGAAAAGCAGCCTCAACGTCTGCAGCGGAGGCAAACTTGCCGGCGCGGGCTTCGGCGAGCCCTTCCAAAACTGCAGCGAGATGCGCAGGATCGATGGCCTCGAGTTCCACATCGTCGGCGCGAGCGAGTTGCAGCATGGCGCGGGCGATATCGTCCTGATCGTCGTTCGGCAGACGACGCACCGCCTCGACGGCCTTGTCCAATAGCCTGGTCATCCGCAAAGACTAGCGGGAAAGCGGTCGTCCGTCACGCTCTCACCGCGCCGCTTCGGCCGCCGCCTCGTCCCTGGCGCCGCCCGCCTCCGCGCGCGCGCCGCCTTCGGTGCGCAGGCCCAGATAGATCATCATCGGCGAACAGATGAAGATCGAGGAATAGACCGCCACGCACACGCCCCAGGTCATCGCCAGCGAGAAGGAGCGGATGACCTGGCCGCCGAAGATGACCAGCGCGAACAACGCGAGCAGAACCGTCGTCGCCGTCATCAGCGTGCGCGGCAGAACGGCGTTGATCGAGATGTCGATCAACTGGTCGGTCGGCATTTTCTTGTACTTGCGCATCATTTCCCGGATGCGGTCGAGCACGACGACGGTTTCGTTCAGCGAATAGCCGACGATGGTGAGAATCGCCGCGATCGAGGTCGTGTTGAATTCGAGCTGCGTCAGCGAGAAGAAGCCGACCGTCAACAGAAGATCGTGCATGGTCGCGATGACGGCCGATATGGCGAATTGCCATTCGAAGCGAAACCAGAGGTAGGCCAGAACCGCGATGATCGAGAGCACGACGCCGAGCGTGCCGGACTGCACGAGTTCGGCCGAGACGCTCGGACCGACCGTTTCCACGCGGCGGATTTCGTAGCCGTCGGAGATGGCCGTCTTCACCTTGTCGACGGCGGCGGCCTGCTTGGCGTCGCCGCCGGGCTGCACGCCGAAGCGCAGCGTGACGTCCGACTTGTTGCCGAAGGACTGCACGCCCACCTCGCCGACGCCGAGGTGCTCGGCGAGGTTGCGCAGGAGCGCGATGTCGGCCGTGCCGTTCTTGGCGCGCAGCTCCATCAGCGTGCCGCCGGCGAAATCGATGCCGAAGTTCATGCCCCAGAACACGAACATCAGGACGGAGCAGATCGAGAGGAAGGCCGAGAACGGATAGCTCACGCGGCGGAACCGCATGAACGGGAATTTGGTGTTCTCGGGCGTGAGGCGCAGGAGCTTCATGGTTTCGTCTCCCCGCTCAGATCGGCAGCTTGGTCGGCCGCGCGAAGCGGTACCACACCGCGATCATCATGCGCGTCATGGTGACGGCGGTGACGATGGTGGTGAGGATGCCGAGCCCCAGCGACACGGCGAAGCCGCGCACCGGACCCGAGCCGAGGAAATAGAGAATGACGGCGGCCACGAACATGGTGACGTTGGAGTCCACGATCGTGCCGAAGGCGCGCTTGAAGCCCGCGTCCAGCGACGACAGGATCGAGCGGCCCATGTGGTTTTCCTCGCGGATGCGCTCGTAGATCAGCACGTTCGAGTCGACCGCCATGCCGATGGTGAAGACGATGCCGGCAATGCCGGGCAAGGTCAGCGTCGCGCCGAGCAGCACCAGCGCGGCGAAGATGAAGAGGATGTGCACGAACAGCGCGATATTCGCGAATATGCCGAACACGCCGTAGGTGACGAGCATGTAGATCACGACCAGCGCCGCGCCGACATAGGAGGCGCGCTCGCCGGCGTCGATCGAAATCCTGGCCGAGGCCCGGCCCGACCGTGCGCTCCTCGATGGTGGTGAGCTTGGCCGGCAGCGCGCCGGCGCGCAGCAGGATGGCGAGGTTGTTGGCCTGCTCGACCGTGAAGCGGCCGGAAATCTGGCCGGAGCCGCCGGTGATCGGCGAGATGATGCGCGGCGCGGAGATCACCTTGTTGTCGAGCACGATGGCGAAGGGCTTGCCGACGTTGCGCGTGGTGACTTCCGCAAATTTCTGGCCGCCGCGCAGGTTGAAGCGGAAATTGACGACCGGCTCGCCGTTGCGCTGGTCGAAGCCGGGCTGGGCGTCGGTCAGGTCCTCGCCCTGCACCATCACCTGCTTCTCGACCGGCAGCTTGCCGCCCTCGGTCTGCTCGAGTTCCTCGATGTCGGCGGGATTGTCGCCGGGCTGGCCGACGAGGCGGAACTCCAGCTTGGCGGTCGTGCCGAGCAGGTCCTTGAGCTGCTGCGGGTCCTGTAGGCCCGGCACCTGCACGAGAATGCGGTCGGCGCCCTGGCGCTGGATGGTCGGCTCCTTCATGCCGGAGCCGTCGATGCGGCGACGGAGCACTTCGATCGACTGGTCGACCGCGCGGCGCACCTTGTCCTGCACGCCGGCCTCGGTGACCGTCACCTGCACGACGCCGCCCTCGGTGGCGTTGACGTCGATCGAGGCCGCGCCGGCCGCGCCGAGCAGGGCCGCGCCGGAACGCTGGCCGAGGGCGCGCACCTTCGGCAGCGCCTTTTCGGCGTCGGCGGGATTGGACAGCCGGAACTGCACGCCGCGTTGCTGCATGGCGATGCCGCCGGTGATGCCGATGCGCTCCTCGCGCAGGATGCGGCGCACGTCGTCGCGCAGGTTCTCGACCTGCGTGCGCACCACAGCCGGCGCGTCCACTTCCAGCAGGATGTGCGAGCCGCCCTGCAGGTCGAGGCCGAGCGTGATGGTCTTGGCCGGCAGCCACGAGGGCATGCGCGCCTGCAACGCGCTGCGCGCGGCCGGCGAAAGCATCGAGGGAATCACGATCAGCAGCGCGATCAGCGTCATGCCGACGATGGAAGCGACCTTCCAGGGAGCGAAGCGCAGCATGGGTCTCGTTCGTTCGCGGGTCCGTCAGGACGCCGCCGTATCCTTCACCGGCTCGCCCTTGGCGCGCACGTCGGCGATCATGGCGCGCGCCACGCGCACCTTGACGTTGGGGGCGATCTCGACCTCGACTTCGGCGGCGTCGGTCACTTTCGTGACCTTGCCGATGATGCCGCCGGCCGTGACGACCGTATCGCCGCGGCGGATGCCGCCCAGCATGTCCTGCGTCTCCTTGGAGCGCTTCTGCTGCGGCCGGATGATGAGGAAATACATGATGACCAGGATGATGGCGAAAGGCGCCATCTGCATCAGCATTTCTGCGCCGCCGGCAGAACCGCCGCCGGAGGCGGCCTGGGCGAAGGCGGGGGTGATGAAGTTCATGGGCGTCCCGTGAAATGGGCCGAAGCGGCCGGAAATTGCGGGCGGACTATAGCCAGAAGCCCGTGCAAGGCAATGGCGCGCGGGCCGAATTGGCCTGAAAGCGCGCCCAAGCTAGCATCGGCGCCCATCCAGGCTCCAAAACGAGGCGAATCATTGGAAAAGGAACGGCTTGCGGCCTTTTCGGACGGCGTGATCGCCATCATCATCACCATCATGGTGCTGGAGCTGAAGGCGCCGCACGGCGGCGAGCCCGGCGATCTCGTCAAGCTGATCCCGGCCTTCCTCAGCTATGTCCTGAGCTTCGTCTACGTGGCGATCTACTGGAACAACCACCACCACATGCTCGCCACCGTGGCCCGCGTGAACGGCGCGATCCTGTGGGCGAACATGCACCTCCTGTTCTGGTTGTCGCTCATTCCCTTCGCCACCGCCTGGCTCGGCGAGAATCATTTCTCGAAGTGGCCGACGGCGCTCTATGGCGTCGCCCTGCTCGGCCCGGCCGTCGCCTATGTGCTGCTGCAGGGCGTGATCGTGCGGGCGCAGGGGCCGGATTCGCTGCTTTCGCGCGCCGTCGGCAGTGACGTGAAGGGCAAGGTTTCCTGGATGCTCTACGCGAGCGCGATCGGCCTCGCCTTCATCGCGCCGCTGGTGTCAAATCTCATCTATGTCGCCGTCGCGCTGGTCTGGCTCGTGCCGGACAGGCGGATCGAACGCGCGCTCGCGGAGGTGGAAGAGTGACGGACTATCTCGACCCGACGAAAGAGATTTTTGCGAAATTCCGCGAAATGGACCGGCCCGGGCCGATCCACATGCTCAACCTCGTGAAGTTCCGCAAGAAGGCCGCCTATCCCGGACGGCCGCGACGTCTCCGGCGCCGAAGCCTACAAGTCCTATGCGCGCGAAAGCGGGCCGGTGTTCCGCGCGCTCGGCGGCAAGCAGGTATGGCTCGGCAAGCCCGAGCTGATGCTGATCGGCCCGCAGGACAGCGAGCAATGGGACGTCGCCTTCATCGCCGAATACCCCGATGTGCAGGCTTTCGTGACCATGCTGCGCGACCCCGCCTACCGCGAGGCGGTGAAGCACCGGCAGGCGGCGGTGGAGGATTCGCGGCTGCTGCGGCTGGCGCCTGCGGCGGCGGGGAAAGAGTTCGGGGAGATGGATTGAGCAGCCACGCGCCGGCCGATTGCCAGCCGGCGCGCGCGCGGGCAGACTTGACCTCGACAAGGCGGACAACCGCCGGCATCAGGAGGAAATCGAAATGCAGCGCATCGTCGTCGCCTCGCTCGCGCTCGGCCTCGCGTCGACCGCCGCTTCCGCCCAGACGCCGAAATTCGCCAACCAGGGCGTGAGCGACACGGAAATCGTCATCGGCACGCACCAGGACCTGTCCGGGCCGATCAAGGCCTATGGCGTCAACGGCTCCAACGGCATGAAGATGGCCGTGGAGGAGATCAACGGCGCAGGCGGCATCAACGGGCGCAAGCTGCGGCTCGTCATGGAGGACGTCGCCTACGATCCGAAGAAGGCCGTGCTCGCCACGCAGAAGATGATCGAGCTCGACAAGGTGTTCGCGATGGTCGGCACGCTGGGCTCGCCCACCACGCTCGCGCCGCAGCCCAACGTGCTGGCCGCCGGCGTGTTCCAGCTCTTCCCGATCTCGTCCGCCGAATTCACCTACCAGATGGACCCCGCGCAGCCGCAGGACCGGCTGAAATTCGCGACGACGCAGCCCTATCCGGAAGCGACCAAGGCGACGATGCGCGAGATGATGAAGCGCACGAAGGCGACCAAGCCCTGCGTGATGTATCAGGACGACGAGTTCGGCAAGAACATCTACAACGGCTTCATGGCCTACATGGACGAGGCCAAGATGAAGCCCGCGAGCGTCACCACCTACAAGCGCGGCGCGACGGAATTTTCCTCGCAGGTCGCGCGGATGCGCGCCGACGGCTGCGACCTCGTGTTTCTCGCCACCATCGTGCGCGAGACGATCGGCGCGATGACCGAAGGCCGCAAGATGGACTTCAACCCGGTGTGGGCGACCTCGGCCGCCGCCAACGTGCAGGACGTCGTCACGCTCGGCAAGGAAGCCGTCGAAGGCCTCTATGCGACCGGCCTCTACGAGACGCCCTACGAAGACCTCGCGACGCCGCCGGTGAAGGCGTGGATCGCGACGCATCGCAAGATGTTCGGCGGCGATCCCAACACGCAGACGATCTACGGCTACAACGCCATCATGAACTTCGCCTGCTACGCGAAGATGGCCGGCAAGGAGCTGAACGGCGCGACCATGCTGGCGGCGCTGGAATCCGGCAAGGGCTGCGCCGACATTTTCGGCGACAAGCCGCTGTCCTATCACCAAGGACAACCACCTGCACGCGATCACCGCGCAATTGCACCAGATCAAGGGCGGACGGTGGGTGACGCTCAGCCGCGAATTGCCGATGTGAGGGACGTCGCCCGTCGGCGCGCGATCAAGGTCGCGCGCCGCGCATCGCGCCCCTATTCCGCAAAGCCGTGATAGCGCACGAAACTGTCGTTGGCCTCGCGGTCCGACACGACGGCGTTGGCCGCGAAGGTCTCGTCGGGATAGCCCATGGCGATGCAGGTCATGACGCCCTGCTCCGGCGGAATGCCCGCGACCTCGCGCACGATGTCGGAGCGCATGATGCCCTGGCCGTTGATGACCGTGCCGAGGCCGCGGTTCCATGCGGCCAGCACGATGCCGTAGCAGACCGCGCCGAGATCGAAATAGCCGACAGCGCCGCCTTCCAGCGCGCGGTCGTAGCAGAGCACGAGCGAGACCGGCGCATCGAACTGGCGGAAGCCGCGCAGCACCCAGTCCTGGCGCCTGGCCTTGTCGTCGCGCGCGATGTCCATGGCGGCGAACAGTTTCTTCGCGATGTCCACCTGACGCTGCCGATGCACGCCGTCATATTCGCCGTGCATGGGAATGTCGCGATTGACCTTCGCGCCGCCCGCCATCGCTTCCATGTTGCGGCGACGGACTTCTTCCAGCGGGGCGCCGGCCAGCACATGAATGTGCCAGGGTTGCGTGTTCATCGAGGACGGCGCCCGCTTGGCGACCGCAATGATCTCCGCAATCGTCTCGCGCGGCACCGGCTTGTTCAGAAAGCCGCGCACGCTCTTGCGGCTCATGACGAGATCTTCGAATTCCACCCTGCGCTCCATCCCACACGATTTTTTCGGGAGACTAACCCGAGGCGCGGCAGTCACCAATGCGAAACGCGCCGGGGCGCTGCGCGTGGCGCGTGGCTTGCCAAAGCGCGCCGGCTTGCGCAAAGCCTCGCGCAGGAGGCCGTCATGACGAAATCACGGGAAGAGATCGAGGCGTTCGTGGCGGAGGTCATGTCCGCGCCCGCGCATGTCGCGCAGGGTCTTGCTTGCGTTTCCGTCGGCGAGGGCGAGGCGCGTCTCGAATTTGCCGCCGGGCCGGCGTCGCTCGCCCCGACCGGCGCGGTGCATGGCGGGGTGCTCGCGATGCTGATGGAGCCGGCGGCCGTCTGCGCCCTGTTTCCCATGCTGCCCGCGGGCGCCTATGCGGTGACCGCCGACATGCACGTGCAGCACATGCGCGCGGCGCGCCCCGGCGCGCGCCTGCAGATCGTCGCGCGCGTGCTGCGGACAGGGAAGTCGCTCGCCTTCTGCGAGGCGAGCGTGATGGACGGCGACACGATCTGCTCGACCGCGCGGCTGACGAAGGCGGTGGTGAAGGCGGGATAGCGCGTTCCTGCTCCCTTGTTCGTCCGATCCGAATATCGAAGGCCCTTTGACGCAGCGTAAGGCGCAAGAACGGCGGCGCCTGCAAGCCTATGGCGGACGATTGGCGGGGGGACCGAGGGCGCAGGCGACGGCGAACGGCATCAGCATCGAGTACGAAAGTTTCGGTCGCGAAAGCGATCCGGCAGTGCTGTTTATTTGCGGCGTCATCGAACAACTGACGGGCTGGCCGGACTCCCTGTGCGCGGGCCTTGCCGCGAAAGGGTTTCGCGTCATCCGCTTCGACAATCGCGATGTCGGCAAGTCGACGCATCTCAGCGATCTCGGCGTACCGATGATTCCGGCGCTGATGGCCAAGGTCATGGCGGGCCAGAAGGCCGAGCCGCCCTACACTCTGGAGGACATGGCCGCGGATGCGGCGGGTCTGCTGGACGCGCTCGGGATAGCCGACGCGCATATCGTCGGGCGTTCGATGGGCGGCATGATCGCTCAACTGTTCGCCGTGCGCTTTCCGGAGAAGACGAAGAGCCTCGTTTCCATCATGTCGAGTTCGGGACGGCGCGACCTGCCAAAGGCCAAACCGGAGGCGATGGCGGCGATGATGGCCCGGCCTGCCGAGCCGAGCCGAGAAGCACGGATCGGCGTGTTCACCAATTTTTTCCGCACCGTCGGCGGAACCGCGTATCGGCCGAGCGACGAAGAGTTACACGCATATGTCGAACGGTTCGTGGATCGCGCGGAATTCGACCTTGCCGGCGCAATGCGCCACATGGCGGCTTATTTCACCGCGGAGCCGCGCAACGCGATGCTGAAGTCCGTGCGTGCGCCGACGCTCGTCATCCACGGAGAGGATGACCCGCTCATTCCGGCCGCGCACGGCAAAGATACGGCGGACAGCATCCCCGGCGCGGAACTGTTGATCTTGCCGGGAATGGGTCACGATTTTTCAGAGGCCGTCGTTCAGAAGGTGTACCTGACCTATCTCGCCGACTTCCTCGCCAGGGCCGAAGCGCGTTCGAAAGTCGTGTGAAGGCTGGCGCGGCGACAGCTCACTGCACGAAGTCCCACGCCTTGCCGTTGAACTTCTGCAGCTTCATGTAATTGACGACGCGGTAGTCGTCCGGGCTCGTGTTGATCGAACCGCCGGGCAGCATGAGCGAGAAGCGCCAGTTCTTCAGGTTCGCCGCCTGCTTCATGATGTTTTCGCGCGACAGATCGGCGCCCGCCTGCTTCAGCACCTGCTCCAGCGTCTGGCCGAAGGAATAGCCGGCCACGACCAGCGAATCCGAGGGATCGGCGGAGGGCATGTTCGCCTTCTGCCAGGCGAAATATTCCTTGACGGCCGGCTCGTCCGCCCATTTGGGATCGGTCACGTCCATCTGGAAGCCCGCGGTCATGATGCCCGCGGACTTGTCGAGGCCGGCCGGCTTGAAGGTCGCGCCGATGGAGGCCGCGCCCAGATGCAGATAGGTCGCCGGCTTCCAGCCGAGTTCGGCCATCTTGGTGATCGCCTGCGCCGCCTGCTTGGAATAGGTGAACAGCATCAGCACGTCGATATTGGCGTTCTTGATGAGCACGAGCTGCGAGTTGATGGAGGGGTCCGTCGCCTGAAAACTCTGCGCGGCCACGATCATCGCATCCGCCTTGGCGCCGAGCCCCTCGCGCAGGCCGTTGACGAGATCCTTGCCGAAATCGTCGTTCTGGTAGAGCACGCCGATCTTCGCGTTCGGATTGCGCTTGAGGATGTCGGCCGCGTAGAAATTCGCCTCGGCGCGCAGGTTGGGCTGCCAGCCCATCACCCATTTGAAATTCTTCGGATCGTTGAAGGCGGAAGAGCCCGCCGCGATGAACAGCAGCGGCACGCCCTTCTGGTTGAGGTAGGGACGGATCGCCATGTTGATCGGCGTTCCCAGCACGCCGAAGACCAGCGCCACATCGTCCTCCTCGACGAGACGCCGCACATTCTCCACCGCCTTCGGCGGCGAATAGGCGTCGTCGCGCGAGATGAACTTGATCTTGCGGCCGTTGATGCCGCCCTTGGCGTTGATCGTGTTGAAATAGGCCTCTTCCGCCTTGCCGAGCTGGCCGTAGGCAGACGCCGGGCCGCTGTAGGCGATGGTCTGGCCGATGCGGATTTCCGTGTCGGTGACGCCGGGCGTCTTCGTCTGCGCGAAAGCGGCGCCGGCCGCGAGCGCGCAACCTGTCAAAGCGGCGATGAAAATCCTGCGTCCCATGCCATCCTCCCTCCGCCGGGCCGTGCCGCCCGGGCCTGCGCGCAGTCTAGGACGAAACTTTCAGGCCTCGCCACGCGCCTTTCGCGCAGCGGGCATGCGGGCGCTCATCGTTCGGGGAATTTCCGCTCCGCCGTCGCGCCCGCAAGTTGCGCGCCCGATGCGTCGAGCGCCTTGAGGTAGATGCGGTAGAGATGCTGCTGGCCGGGCGGCGGGCTCGGGCCTTCGTAATTGCTCAGCGCGCCGCAAGCGATGCCGCCCTTGCCGCCGTAGGCGACTTCTCCGCTCCCGTGGTTGTACGCGGGCGCATTGGCGTCCCGCATCATCCACGAAATCTTCGCCGTGCCCTTCGGCGCGCCCTGTATCGAGATCGCCGGCGAAGGGCCGCCGCACCAGCGAAAGCTCGCGCTGAAGGCGAAGGCGGGCAAGGCGGCGGACGCGAAAAGAACGCCCGCGCAGGCGAAAGGCGGCAGCAACGGTCTCATGGTCTCCTCCGTCCGCAATCTTGCAATGCGTTGGGCGGCATTATCGGCGGCCTGCGGCGAAGCACAATGGCGCGGCCGGCCGGTCATTGCAGGAGATCGACGTCCAGCCAACGCGGGCCGTCGGGGCCTTCCACGAAAATGGCCGCGCCAGCCGCGCCCGATTGCTTCAATTTGACAACCTCGCGCTTGAGATCGTCGACGCTGTGAATGTCGACGCTGCGCACCTTGCGGATGATGTCGCCCTTGCGCACGCCGGCATACCAGGCGACCGATTTTTCCGCGACGTCGCTCACCTCCGCGCCGTCGAGGCCGGGCTTGTTGGCGAACCTGTTGCCGAAATCCTCGATATTGTCGACCTTCGGCACGGGCGCCATTTGGGTGATCCAGATGTTGCCTGGAAACTCGCCGATCTTCACCGCGATCTTCTGCAGCTTGCCATCACGCCAGACGCCAAGTTCAATTCTTGCGTCGGCCGCATGCGCGACCTCGCGGTTGAGCGCGATGGCGTCGCGCAGGGTCCTGCCCTCGAAGGTGCGGATGATGTCGCCGACCTTGAGTCCCGCGCCCGCCGCCGGCGAATTGGCCTTGACGGCGGCGACGATCGCGCCGCCGCCATTGTCGGGCCCGAGGCCGAGCGATTCCGCCATGGGTTCCGTGACGGGCTGGATGGTGACGCCGAGCCAGCCGATCTGCGGCTTGCCGAATTTCTCGACCTCGTCGCGCGCATGTTTCACGTCGTCGATCGGGATGGCGAAGCCGATGCCGATCGAACCGCCCTTGTTCTGCGTGTAGATCGCCTGGTTGATGCCGATGACTTCGCCGTTCATGTTGAACAGCGGACCGCCGGAATTGCCGCGATTGATGGTGGCGTCGGTCTGGATGAGATCGTCGTAGGCGCTCAGGCCCAGTTGCCGATGAAAGGCGCTGATGACGCCCGCCGACACCGAGCCCGCAAAACCCAGCGGATTGCCGATCGCGACGACGCGGTCGCCGACGCGCATCCTGTCGATCTCGCCGAGCGCGGCCGGCTTCAGTTTGGTCGCGCCGGGATCGACCTTGATGACCGCGAGATCGTAACTGGTTCCGGCGAGCACGAGTTTCGCCGGCAGGCGGCGCCCGTCGCTGAATGTCACGAAAAGCGCATAGGCGTTCTCGATGACATGACGGTTGGTGACGATCATCCCGTCCGCGGAAACGACGACGCCGGATCCGACGTCATCCTCGACGACGGCGGCCGCCCCGCCCTCCTTCGCCGGCGCATCTTCGGCCTTGGCGACGCGGCGATTGTAGATGTTGACGAAACTCGGCATGGTCGCGGCGACGAGATCGGCGACCTCCCGATATTTCCATTCGTCGGCGGAAGCGGCGCCGGGCGCTGCAAAGGCGAGAACGAGAAGGACGCGGACGAGCAGACGCGGCATGAAGGGCTCCCGAGAACGTCCGCTTCAGGTGGCCCTCCGCCCGTTCAAGTCAAGCCAACGCCCGCCTTGGCAGGGCGACAAAAACGCCCTATCCAGCCGGCATGAGCGACCAGACGCACGACAAGCACGACCTTTTGGCCAGAATCGCCGCCGCGCTCGAGCGGCTCGCCCCGCCCGCGCCGACCGTTCCCGATTTCGACGCGGCGGAGGCCTTCGTCTGGAGCGCGTCGAAGCAACGGCTGATGCCGGTGAGAAAGGTCAACCGCGTCGACCTCTCGCTGCTGCGCGGCGTCGACCGCGTGCGCGACCTGCTGGCCGAAAACACCGAGCGCTTCGCCAACGGGCTGCCGGCCAACAACGCCCTGCTGTGGGGCGCGCGCGGCATGGGCAAGTCTTCGCTGGTGAAGGCCGTGCACGCCGACATTCTCAAGCGCAAGATCGGCGGCGCGCGGCTTCGGCTGATCGAAATCCACCGCGAGGACATCGACAGCCTGCCGGTGCTGATGGGCATGCTGCGGGACGCGCCCTATTCCTTCCTCGTGTTCTGCGACGACCTGTCCTTCGACTCGGGCGACACGAGCTACAAGTCGCTGAAGGCCGCGCTCGACGGCGGCGTGGAAGGGCGCCCGGACAACGTGCTCTTCTACGCCACCTCCAATCGTCGCCACCTGCTGCCGCGCGACATGATGGAGAACGAGCGCTCGACCGCGATCAATCCGGGCGAGGCGGTGGAAGAAAAAGTGTCGCTCTCTGACCGCTTCGGCCTGTGGCTCGGCTTCCACAAGTGCAGCCAGGACGAATATCTGTCGATGGTGTTTGGCTATTGCGAGCACTTCGGCCTCGAGGCGCCGAAGGAGGAGATCGAGGCGGAAGCGCTGGAATGGGCGACGACGCGCGGCAGCCGGTCCGGCCGCACGGCGTGGCAGTACATTCAGGATCTCGCCGGACGGCTCGGCAAGAAGACGGGCTGACGTCGCGGACCTTGCCGTCCCTGAGCGCCGCCCTAGCTTCCTCGCCGTCGGGCGGCCTGTCGGTCGAACGGCGCTGACAGGAGCAAGGCCATGCGCAGATTTGCTATTGCCGCGATCGCTCTGGCGGTCGTCGTCGCCTGCATGAACGTCCGGAAGGGCGAAGCGAGCCCATCGCCCGCTCCCGACGCGGCCGTCGCCACGCTGAACTAATCGGCGGACGAACCTCATTTCCGCCAATCCGGTCGCGGGGGTTGCGAAGCTCTCGCGCGGATTGGCGTGTCCCGCGCCCAGCGCACGGCCCGCATTCATCCGCGGCGCTTGACGCGGCGCCCGCGCACGCATCCGATGGTCACAAGAGCGCGCGTGCGAAACGCGCCGATCATTCGGAGGAAATTCATGGCCGATCATGCCTATGACCTCGTCATTCGCGGCGGCTCGCTCGCCGATGGCTCGGGCTCGGCCGTGCGCGAGGGCGACATCGCCATCAAGGGCGACACGATCGTTGCGGTCGGCAAGGTTTCGGGACGCGGCCGCGAGGAGATCGACGCGCGCGCGAAACTGGTGACGCCGGGCTTCGTCGACGTGCACACGCATTACGACGGGCAGGCGACCTGGGACGACAGGATGCAGCCTTCGTCCTGGCATGGCGCGACGACGGTCGTCATGGGCAATTGCGGCGTCGGCTTCGCGCCGTGCCGTCCCGACGATCACGACCGCCTCGTGCGCCTGATGGAAGGCGTCGAGGACATTCCCTTCCCCGTGCTGTCGCAGGGCCTGCCGTGGAACTGGGAGAGCTACCCCGATTATCTCGACGCGCTCGCGCGCCGGCGCTTCGACATGGACATCGGCTCGCAACTGCCGCATGCCGCGCTGCGCGTCTATGTGATGGGCGAACGCGGCGCCAATCGCGAGCCGGCGACGCCGGACGATATCGCGCGGATGGCTGAAATCGCGAAGGCGGCGGCGCAAGCCGGCGCGCTCGGCTTTTCCACGTCGCGCACGTTGAACCATCGCGACAGCGAGGGACGGCCGACACCGACCCTCACCGCAGAAGAGGACGAGCTCGTCGGCATAGCGATGGGGCTGAAGGCGGCCGGCGCCGGCGCGCTGCAATTCGTCTCCGACTTCACCGACGCGGAAGCCGAATTCGCGCTGATGCGCGCGATGGCGCGCAAATCGGGGCGGCCCCTGTCCTTCTCGCTGCTGCAGGGCCATGTCGCGCCGGACAAATGGCGGCTGCTGCTCGACCGCACGGCAGAGGCGAATGCGGAAGGCCTGACCATTCGCGCGCAAGTCGCGGGACGGCCGGTCGGCGTGCTGCTCGGCCTCGAACTGACGATGAATCCGTTCTCGAAGAATCCCGTCTATCGCGAGATCGCATCGCTGCCGCTGGCCGCGCGCGTCGTCGCGTTACGCGATCCCGATTTTCGCGCGAGAATGCTGGCGACGCCGCCGATCGCCGAGCCGGGTTTCGCGCGCTCGACGCTGCAGAACTGGTCGAACATGTTCCGCATGGACGGCGATTTCGACTACGAGCCGCTGCAAAGCGAGAGCTTGCAGGGCGTCGCCGACAGGCAGGGCGCGAAACCGGACGCGCTGGCGCTCGACGCCATGCTGGAGAACGAGGGACGCGGCATTCTCTACGTGCCGTTCCTCAACTATGCGCGCTACACGCTCGACCCGGCCTACGACATGCTGATGGACGCACATACCGTGCCGGGCCTGTCCGACGGCGGCGCGCATGTCGGCATGATCTGCGACGGCTCGTTCCCCACCTACAATCTCGTGCATTGGACGCGCGACCGCAAACGGGGGCAGCGCATCGCGCTCGAAAAGATGGTGGCGATGCAGACGGCCGACACGGCGGCGCTGATCGGCCTGCATGACCGCGGGCGCATCGCGCCGGGGCTGCGCGCCGACATCAACGTCATCGACTATGCGCGACTGCGCCTGCGGCCGCCGTCCGTCGCCTACGATCTGCCGGCCGGCGGCAAGCGCCTGCTACAGAAGGCCGAAGGCTACGACGCGACGATCGTCGCGGGCGCCGTCACCTATCGCAACGGCGAGCCGACCGGCGCCCTGCCCGGCCGCCTCGTGCGCGGCGCGCGGGCTGCGCCGCAAGCGATCGCGGCGGAGTAAATCACGCCGCCTTCTTCGCCGGCCAGTTCACCATCAATATGCCCACCGCCACCAGCGCCACGGCGAGCGCGAAGCCCGGCGTGATCTCGTCGCCCAGAATGAAATGGCCGGCCGCGACGCCGAAGATCGGCGTGAGAAAGGTGAAGGCCGACAATTCGCCGGCGCGATAGTTCTGCACCATCCAGAACCACACGGCGAAGGTGACGCTGACGATCCAGATCGTCTGGTAAGCGAAGGCGAGCCCCGCCTTCAGCGAGACATGCGTGGGCCAGGCCTCGCCGCGCCAGAGCGCGAAGCCGCCGAGCACGAAGATCGAGACGAGAAGCTGGTAGAGCAGCGTCTTTTCCGGCGGCGCGAAACGCAGGCGCGTCCCCTTCATGATGAGCGTGGTCACGCCCCACATCGCGCCGGCGAGCAGGCTCAACGCATCGCCGATGAACATTTCGCGCGAGCCGGCAGAAACCCCGAGCGCGAGGCCGACGCCGACAAAGGACAGCGTCAGCCCGATCCATTGCAGGCGGCTGAGCCGCTCGGTCGGCGTGATCCACGGCAGTCCCAGCGCGACGAAGAAAGGCGCGGAATAGAGGAAGAGAATGCCGTGGCTCGCCGTCGTCCATTGCAGGCCGATGAACAGCGCGACGAATTCCGCGCCGAAGGCGACTCCGCTCCACACGCCCGCCCACAGAGTGCCGTCGCGCCGCAGAAGATCTGGGTAGCGCCAGAAGGAATAGGCCGCGATCAGCACGAAGCCGCCGACCGAGCGCGCCGCCGCCTGCGTCATCGGCGGGATGTCGGCCATGGCGATCTTGGCGGTCACCTGGTTGAAGCCCCAGCTCGAACACAGCATGAGGACGACGAGCACGCCGAGACGGTCGAGATGGCGGAGCGGCTGATTCATCGCGCCATTGTGCACGGGTAGGCAAGCAAGGCACGTAGCCCTTTGCGCATGACACTCACGCAAAAGAAAAGCGGCGGCCCTTTCCTTGGAGCCGCCGCTTATTTCTCCGGATCGTGTCTCGCGGCCCGGAGGAATCTCGTTCGCGTCAGAGACCCGCGAGGTAGCCTGTCGGATCGACCGGGGTCGAACCCTTGCGCAATTCGAAGTGGACCTGCGGCGAGGAGACGTTGCCGGTCTGGCCGGCCTTGGCGATCGTCTGGCCGCGTTTGACCGTGTCGCCGCGCTTCACGTCCAGTTCGCCATTGTGGGCGTAGGCGGAGACGAAGCCGTTGGGATGCTGGATCAGCACGAGATTGCCGTAGCCCTTCAATTCGCTGCCGGCGTATTTCACGACGCCGCCCTCGGCCGCCTTCACCGCCGTGCCTTCGGGCACAGCGATGTTGATGCCGTCGTTGCCGCCGGACTTGAAGCCCTGGATGACGCGGCCGCGCGCGGGCCAGCGGAATTCGGGATTGGCCTCGCCGGAGGTCGCCTTCGGCTCTTCCTTGGGCAGGCTGGCGGTCGTCTCGGTGCGATCGACTTCGGGCTTCTTCGCCTCGGCCTGCTTCATCTCGATCTTGCGCACTTCCTTCTTCGGCTCGGGCTGTGGCGCCGGCTCGGCGGCGGCCTGCTTCTCGCGCTGCGGCTTGATCGCGGGCGTCTGCTTGACGGCGGGCTTTTCGTCCTCGTCGTCATCATCCTTGCGCGCGGCCTTCGCCTTGGCGTCGGCCTTCTTGTCGACAGCCTTCTTCTTGTCGAGAACCTTCTTCTCGGGCGCCTTCTTCTCGGCGACCTCGTCCTCGTCGTCGTCCTTCTCGACCTTCGCGGTCTTCGCAGCCTTGGCGGCGGGTTCCGGACCCTTCACCAGACGGAACTTTTCCTTCGGCGCTTCGGCTTTTGCTTCGGCCTTCTTCGCCTCGGCCTTCTTGGGCTCGGGCTTGCTCGCCTCGAACCTGGCGACCGGCGCGGGCGCCGCCGTAGCGGTCCGCGTGGCGGTCGCGCGGTAGACGGGCACGACGAGGCGCGCGCCGGGCTGCACCTGCGCGGCCGTATTGAAGCCGTTGGCGCGCAGCAGCGCGTCCTGCGGCACGCCGTAGCGGTCGGAGAGGGTGCGCACCGTCTCGCCCTGCGCGACGACGATCGGCGTGCCGCCTTCGGCGCTCCAGTGATCGAGCGACGCGGCGCTGGTGCGCGAGGCTGCCGCGGCCTGCGGCGCGGGCGCTTGCGGCGTCGTCACGGGCGCGGGCAGCGAGCTTGCGCCTGAGGGCGGCGCGAGCGGCTTGGACTCGATCTTCATCGAGGAAGACGATGGCGCACGCGGCGCGATCGTGCCGGTCGGCGCGCGGTCGACGGGGCCGGACGAGGCTGTCTCGAAGGGATTGGAGAAGGGATTGGACGACAGCCGCGTGGCGTCGGAACATCCGGTCAGAAGAGCCGCGGCCGCCGTCGCTACAAGCAAACGCAGACCGAGCCGAACACGGAACAAGGGCTTGTCAGCAAACATCACGCAACCCATCGAACGCCACTTTCTCGCGGCCATTAAGCGCATTCGCGGTTAATGGACGGTTTAAGGTGAACGGGGTTTCGCAAAAAAATCGGAAATATTAATCGTGAACGCAGGATAGCCTCGGGATCGCGGCGCTACAGCGCGGCTGCGACGCCAGCGAGCGCGGGGCCGAACCGCCCGGCGCGAAACGTGCGCGCGACGCCGCCGTCGGCGTGAAGCAGCGCGCAATGATCCCCCTGCCCTCCCTCATCCGGCAGGCCGCAGAGCATGAGGCCGGCGGGCGCGAGCGCGCCGAGCAGCCGCGCGTCCGGCGCCGGCAGGCGCGCGTGGACGAGGATGCGGTCGAAGCGGCCGAACTTTTCGGGCGCCGCAAGACCGTCGGCCCAATGCACGGTCGCGTTGACGACGCCGAGTTGCTCGAGACGCGCGCGCGCCTCGACGCCGAGCGAGCGAAATCGCTCGAAAGACACGACTTCGCGCACGAGCCGCGACAGCACGGCCGTCGAATAGCCGGAACCGGCGCCGATCTCGAGCAGGCGATGGCTGGCGTCGAGCTGCAGGGCGTCGAGCATCTCGCCAAGATCGCCCGGCGCCTCCATCGTCTGACCGCAGGCGATGGGCAGCGGGCAATTGCGTTGCGCGAGATCGCGCAGCGCGAAGGGCGTGAAGATTTCGCGCTGCACGGTTTCGATGGCGCGCAGCACGTCGAGGTCGCGCACGCCCGCCTGCCGCAAAGCGAGCAGAAGCGCGCCGCGCGCCTCGACCGCCGATGCGGGCTGGTCGCTCACCGCCTCAGCCGAGAACTTCGGCGAGCCTCGTCATCGTCGGCTCGTCGGTCATGTCGAGGCGCAGCGGCGTGACGGAAATCTTCTTGGCGGCCAGCGCCTCCAGATCGGTGCCGATGCCCGGCGTGTATGGCCCGCGCTGGAAGGCGATCCAGTAATAGGGCACGCCGCGCCCATCGTGACGCGCGTCAATGTCGAGCAGTTCGGCGGAGCGCACGCCCTGACAGGTGACGGCGACGCCCGAGACCTCGTCCGGGTTGCAGTCGGGGAAATTGAGATTGAGCAGCACGCCCGGCGGCGTGCCTTCCGCGATCAGCTTGCGCAGCAGCGCCGGCGCATGGGTTTCCGCCGTCGCCCAGATCGGCGTGAAACGGCCGGACGCCGGGCCATAGGCCTGCGACAGCGCAATCGAGGGAATGCCGAGGATCGTGCCCTCGATCGCGCCGGCGACCGTGCCGGAATAGGTGACGTCCTCCGCGACGTTCTGGCCGCGGTTGACGCCCGACAGCACGAGGTCGGGCTTCTTGTCCTTGAGGATGTTGCGCACGCCCATGATGACGCAATCGGTCGGCGTGCCGCGCACGGCGAAGCGCCGCTCGCTGATCTGGCGCAGCCGCAGCGGGTCCGACAGCGACATGGAATGGGCGACGCCGGACTGGTCGGTCTCGGGCGCGACGGTGAAGACGTCGTCGGACAATTGCGCCGCGATCTTCTCGAGAACCTCGAGGCCGGGGCCGTGAACGCCGTCGTCGTTGGTGATGAGTATGCGCATGTCTCTTCCGGTCCCCGGCGACTCTGTCTGAAATCAGGATTCGTCGGCGGCGAGTCTCGGACGAAGCGCGCCAACCTTCAACCACATCGTTTCGATGACGCCGTCGAGATTGTCATAGACCTCAGCGTTGCGGAACCGCAGGACAGCGTATCCCTCGTCTTCGATTTTCTTCTGACGGTCGGCATCTGCGGCAAGCTCGTCTTCGGTCGAATGCGTCGCGCCGTCGAGTTCGACGACGAGACGCGCCTCATGGCAGGCGAAGTCGACGATGTAGCCGCAGAGCGGAACTTGCCGGCGGAATTTGAAGCCCTCGATCTGTCCCCGGTTAATCGCCCGCCAGAGGATGCGTTCGGCCTTGGTCGCTTCGCGCCGCAGGCGTTGGGCGATGGGTGTCAGCCGATGACCCAATGGCGCTCCAAAAGTGCTACGAGGCCACCCACCTCCCCTCCCCCTTGTGGGGAGGGGAAGGAGGAGGGGGTCGGGGAATCTTGCGAGACTATCGCATCTGCAACGGTCTCCAATCTCGCAAGGTTCCCCGACCCCCCACCCTAACCCTCCCCCACAAGGGGGGAGGGAATTCGACTCATGCTACGCCTCGATTCGCTCCAACCCACCCATGTATCCGCGCAACACGGCCGGCACGGTCACCGAGCCGTCCTCGTTCTGGTAATTCTCCAGCACCGCCACCAGCGCGCGGCCGACGGCGACGCCGGAGCCGTTGAGCGTCGTCACATAGCGCGGGCCCTTGCCGTCGGCAGGACGATAGCGCGCGTTCATGCGGCGGGCCTGGAAGTCGCCGCAGACCGAGCAGGACGAAATCTCGCGGTACTTGCCCTGCCCCGGCAGCCACACTTCGAGGTCGTAGGTCTTCTGGCTGGCGAAGCCCATGTCGCCGGTGCACAGCAGGACCTTGCGATAGGGCAGTTCCAGCGCCTTCAGAATCTCTTCCGCGCAATGGGTCATGCGCTCGTGCTCGTCGAGCGCGTGGTCCGGCGTGACGATGGAGACGAGTTCGACCTTGTAGAACTGGTGCTGCCGGATCATGCCGCGCGTGTCGCGGCCGGCGGCGCCGGCTTCCGCGCGAAAACAATATGTGCCGGCGGTGAGGCGCAGCGGCAGTTTGGCTTCGTCGAGAATGGTTTCACGTACGAGGTTGGTGAGCGGGACTTCGGCCGTGGGGATGAGCCAAAGCCCACCTGTCTCTATCCGGTACCTCTCCACGAGTTCCAGACCGAAATCAGTGAAGCCCTCGGCGCGCGGCTCGCCACCTTCATCTTCCTTCAAGTCGAAAATGTCGGAGCGTAGCTGGCCATCCACAACATCGAAATTTTGCTTGTCGATGAACTCCAGCATCATTTTCTTGAATTCGCGATCCGATAATTGTCTGGCCGTGCCAAACTGATCCTCGCGAAACTTCGGCAATTGCGCCGTGCCGAACATCGCGTCGTCGCGCACCAGCAGCGGCGGCGCCACTTCGGTGTAGTCGTGCTTGTCGGTGTGCGTATCCAGCATGAATTGCGCGAGCGCGCGTTCGAGGCGGGCGAGCTTGCCCTTCAACACGACAAAGCGCGCGCCGGAGATTTTCGAGGCGGTTTCAAAATCCATCATGCCACAGCGCTTCGCCGATGTCGAAATGCTCTTTCGGCTGATGGCCTTTCGCTTTCCACCGCGCATCGCGGGCGGCGATGATCTCGTCGCCCCAGCGGCTGCGTTCCTCGTTGTCGTGCTCGTCCTTGCCTTCGGGCACCTTGTCGAGCGGCGAATTCGGAATCTCGGAGAGCGCCTTGTTCAGCGCCTCGCTCGCCTCGCGTTCGGCCTGCTCCATCGCGGGCCAGTTTTCCTTGAGCGCCGCGACTTCCGCCTTCAGGGCTTCGGCCTTCGCCATGTCCTTCTCGCGCATGGCGAGGCCGATTTCCTTCGACGCCGCGTTGCGGCGTTCTTGCGCGACCTGCAGTTTGGAGACGGCGGCGCGGCGCGCATCGTCGAGCGCTATGAGATCCTTCGCCAGCGGCTCCAGCCCGCGGCGATGGCGCGCGTGGTCGAAGGCTTCGGGAAAGTCGCGGATGGCCTTGATGTCGAACATGATCGGTCCGGGCAAAGCCCTCTCCCGCTTGCGGGAGAAGGTGGCCCTCGCGTCAGCGAGGGTCGGATGAGGGCGACGCGGCGCTCGGGATGTGGAATGTCCCTCATCCGTCACGCTTCGCGTGCCACCTTCTCCCGCAAGCGGGAGAAGGAATCAACCGGCATGCGCCGAGCCGCTCCCGCAAGCGGGAGAAGAATCACGCAGCGCCGAGCGGAAGGGGTCAACTGCGCCCTTCGCGCCCTGCCCCCGAGCGTCATTCCCGCGAAAGCGGGAGTCCAGCGCCGCGATTGGAACATTCTCCGGATTTCCGATCGCCCGGCTTCGCCGGGCGTCGGGAATGACAGCGGGGCCTAATCCGCCTTTTCGGCTGCTTCCTGCGCCCGCCTCTTCTCGATCATCCCGACCGAAATGATCGAGGCCTCGTAGAGAAGCACGCCGGGGATGGCGAGGGCGAGCTGGCTGAACACGTCGGGCGGGGTCAGCACGGCGGCGATGACGAAGACGATGACGATGGCGTAGCGGCGGTTGTTGCGCAGGAAAGCCGTGTCGATGATGCCGACGCGCCCGAGCAGGGTCAGCACCACCGGCAACTGGAAGACGATGCCGAAGGCGAAGATCAGCGTCATCACCAGCCCGAGATATTCGGACACGCGCGGCAGCAGTTCGATCTGCGCCTTCCCCGGTTCGTTCGCCTGCTGCATGCCGATGAAGAAATGCAGCAGGTTCGGCATCACCACGAAGAAGACGAGCATCGCGCCGGCCAGGAAGAACACCGGCGTCGCATAGAGGTACGGCTTGAAGGCGTCGCGCTCGTTCTTGTAGAGGCCGGGCGCGACGAAAGCGTAGATCTGCGAGAAGATGACCGGGCAGGACAGGAAGGCGGCGGCGAACATGGCCACCTTGATCTGCGTGAAGAAGAATTCCTGCGGCGCCGTGTAGATCAGCTTCGCCTCGGGGCCGGCGGCGTGCTGATAGGGCAGCACGAGCAGGTTGTAGATGTTCTTGGCGAAGAAGAAGCAGACGATGAACATCACGAGAAACGCGAGCAGCGCGCGGATCAGGCGCTGGCGCAATTCGATCAGATGTTCCATCAGCGGCGCGCGCGTGGCGTCGATATCGGCCTGGCTCATGCGTGCTTGTCCGCGAGCTTGGCGGGTTCGCTTTCAGGCGCAGGCGCTTCAGCCATCTCCGCCTTCGGCGCTTGAGATCATGTCCGCCTTCGGCGTCTCGATGACAGGCGCGTCCTCGAAGGCGGCTTCCACCGCCAGCCTTTCGGGCGGCGGGGCATGTTCCTCGATGTCGAGACTGGCAATGTCGGGATTTTCGTCAGAAGGCGCAGCGGGCCCCTCGCCCTCGACGGCGGCCGTGATCTGTTCCTTCACGTCGCGGATCGGATCGAAGGCGACGTCCACCTTGGCGAGATCGGCGACGCCCTCGACCTCCTTCTTGAGGTTCTCGACGTCGGCCTCGCGCATCGCCTCCATGAACTGGCCCTGAAACTCGTTGGCCATGCGGCGCATCTTGCCGATGGCGTTACCGACCTGCCGCAGCACGCGCGGCAAATCCTTCGGCCCGATCACGATGAGCGCGACCACGCCGATGACGACGAGTTTGCCGACGTCGAAGTCCAGCATTCTGTGACGACCCCGCGCGGGCCGGCGGACGCGCGATCAGACCTTGCGCGCGTCGGCGGCCTTGTCGACGGACGCTGCGGCCTGATGGTCGATGGTCTTCATGGGCTCGGACGGCCGCTGCGCGGCTTCTTCCTTGTCCTCCTCGGACATGCCCTTCTTGAAGGCCTTGATGCCCTTGGCGACGTCGCCCATGATGTCGGAGATCTTGCCCTTGCCGCCGAACAGCAACAGCGCGACGCCGCCGACAATCAGCCAGTGCCAGATCGAAAAGGAACCCATGTGCCAACTCCCTCAGGCGAATCCGGCCGCGCCGGCCTTCGCCTTCGCCGTGCGGGAACGCGCGGCGCCTTTGGCCGGAACCTAAGACGCCGAAACGCCAAAAACAAGGCGAGCGCGCGCGCTTAATGCGAACGGGGTTGACGGAAGCGCGGCCTATCTGCGCGCGTAAACCGGCTCGATGTGAGCGATCTCGCCATCCGGACCGCGCGCCAGGCAATAGGCCGACGGCTTCGGCGTCCAGGCCGCGACGTCCGGCCGCTCGATGCAGACGGGATAGTCGTCGAGACATTTCGCCTGCGTGGCGTAGCTGCCGCCGCCGGTCCGGCCGGCGGCCAGCGCCTCGGGCATGGCCTTGCCGCAGAAAGCCGCGCCGAACTCGGCGTGGCACTGTTGCTCATCGGCAACGATAGCGCCGCCGGGACAGGCCGGCTGCATGAGCCGCCAGCCCATGAAGGCGGCGACGGCGACGATGAAGGCGATGACGAAAGGCATTTGAACACAATCTCTTGCGCGCGAAGGCGCCAGCTTAGCCGGAGCGTAAACGCACGCAAGCCGTTCGCAAGAGATTCGTAGGCTTAACCGGCATTAGCCTGATTTGCGGCGCCGTTCGGTAAGGTCGCGGCGCGATGAATGGATGCAACAAAGGCGTCCAAAACCATGCGCAAGCCGCTCCCGCTCCTTCTGCTCTCGACAGCCCTGGCGCTGTCGCCGGCGCTCGCGCTGGCGGAGTCGCGGGCGGTCGAGCAATCCCGCTTCATCAACGGCACGGTCGGCGCCATCGCCGGCGCCATGGTCGGCGGCCCGATCGGCCTGATCGCGGGCGCCGCGCTCGGCTATTCCATGGGGCCGGAAATCGCCGGGCCGCAGGCGACCTTCGGCCCCGGCAGGCGCGTCGCCCGCCGCAGCGTGCGCCGCAGCCGCGCCCGCGCGCGCAGCACGAAGATCGTGCTCGACTGCGCCAACCAGGCGAACCAGGAAAATCCGGCCTGCGTGCACTTTTTCGCGCAACGTCAGCAGCAGCAACCGCAGATGTACGGGCAGCAGCCGATGTATGCGCAGCCCATGTATCCGCAAGGCGCGTATCCGCAAGCCGCCTACCCGCAGCAGCCCGTCTACATGGCCCCGGCGCAATCGGGCTATTCGCCCATTCCCCGCCAGGTTCCGCAGCAGCAGGCCGTCGACCCGCGCCAGCGCATGTTCAATCCCGGCCAGAACCCGCTGGTGCCGCCGCCGACCGCCTTCGGCGACGGATCGCAATATTCGGCTGCCCTTTCGGGTCCGAACGCGCCGGGACAGCAAGGGGCGAGCGGCGGCTATTCCAACGCCTATTCCGCGCCGGCGCCCCAAGGCTACGGCTACGGGCAGGTGCGCGCCGCGCCCGTGCCCGTGCCGCGCTGAGCCGGGCCAAACTCTTTCCCGAGAGCCTAACGTCGCTTGGCGCCGCCAGCCGGCGCCGCTGCCGGCCGACATCCCGTGCGGCCGCACCGTACTTTCGCGCGCCGCTGATACCCGAGACGCGGTCCCTGCCTTGCGTCGGCGACGGCGGGAACGGCGAGCGTCAGCGCGCTCAGAATCGCGCCTCGAAGCAGATCGCGTCTGGTATCCATGTCGATCTCCCCAGCATCGGCCGCACGAATTCCGGCCGCGCTACAGCCTCTGCCCCGACGCTTGCGCAGTCAATGGGGCGGACGGTTGGCGACCGGCGAGGCCCAGTCGAGCGCGGTGATCGACAGATAGCCGCCGATCCACGCGCCGATGGCCGCAAACAGGACATAGGCCCAGTTCGACGTGTAGCTGATGACCGCAAAGGCCGAGAGCAGATACCAGCACGACGACCATGTCGCCGCCGCCACGCGCTTGCGGGCGCCGACGGCGGCGTTGAAGAAAACGTAGGCTGCGTCTGTGACGGCGGTGGAGACGACGACGCCGAGCGCGATGAGGGGATCGACGGGCGGCAGGCTTGCGAGCAGCGACATGGTTGGGGCTCCGGCGAGGAGCCCGTACGCTATCCGTCATCGCGAGCCCGACGAAGTCCGCTGTTGCGGACTTCGTCTGACAGCGAAGCGATCCATCCCCGGACGATGGGCGCGATGCGGGGATGGATTGCCGCGTCGCGCTGCGCGCGCCTCGCAATGACGGATTGTTTCAATAGTGCGGCGGCGGCTCGGGCTCGTTGCGCGCGGGATAGGAATTGCGCACTTCCTCGCGCAACATCTTCAACTCACGCTCCAGCGCGTCGATCTTGCGCCATTGCGCGGTGACTGTGTCATTCAGTTCCGCGATGACGCGGTCCTGATGCGCGATGCGGATTTCGAGGGCGTCGAGGCGGGGGGAAGTCTGGACTGCTCATTCGAATATCGGAACCAGTTTGGCTAGGACTTCGTCCACGATCTCCTGCGGCGCGCTCTCGATTTTTCGCGCACGACGCGCCAAGAGATCGAGCGCGCGCGGCTGATCGCAGCGCACGATGCCAGTGGTCTTGAGTGCCGGCGCCATCCAGCGACACGGCAAAGCCGCGCGCCCGCGCGAAATTGCCGCCCGTGGCGATCGGCAAGACGACCGGCGTTTGAGTCACGCGGTTGAAGGCGGTGGCGGACACGATCATGACCGGCCGCATGCCCTGCTGCTCATGGCCGGCGGTCGGGTCGAGCGAGACCATCCAGATGTCGCCGCGCTCCATTCAGGCGACCCAGTATATACGGGAAGCCGTCATGCCCGGCCTTGTGCCGGGCATCCACGCCAGCAGGTTACAAACCATTTCGAAAGACGGCCGCAAGAGTTCGGGGCATTTTGAATCCCTGGTCGCATCGGCCCGGCGTGGATGGCCGGGACAAGCCCGGCCATGACGACTGGAAGTTGTCATCACAAAAGCTCGGAACCCTGCGGCCCGCCGTCGAGCCATTCGCGGTCCTCGCGCGAGACCTCGGCGCCGGCGTCGCATTCGGCCAAGAGGTCGGCCAGCGCATAGCGTTTCCTCGGCGCAGGCTCGATCACGAGCTTGCCATCGGCGATAGCGACGGCGACCTCGGCTCCAGCTCGAAGGTTCAGGAGATCGAGAAGCGCAGGCGGCACCGCCAGCATGACGGAGCCGCCGACTTTGCGGAGGAGTGGTGGTGGGCATTTCAAAATAATATTATATTTTTGTTTTATTTCAAGAGTACTGCTCACACCAGCCGGCTCTGCATCTTCGCCGCCTGGATGAAGCTCGCAAACAGCGGGTGCGGCTCGAAGGGGCGGCTCTTCAGTTCCGGGTGGTATTGCACGCCGATGAACCAGGGGTGGTCGGCGTATTCCACCGTCTCCGGCAGCAGGCCGTCGGGCGAGAGGCCGGCGAAGATCAGGCCGCAGTCCTCCAGCCGCTCGCGATAGGCCGTGTTCACCTCGTAGCGGTGGCGGTGGCGTTCGGAAATTTCCGTGTCGCCGTAGATCCGCGCGATCTTCGAGCCTTCCTTCAGATGCGCCCTGTAGGCGCCGAGCCGCATCGTGCCGCCGAGATCGCCCTGCGCGCCGCGCTTTTCCAGCTCGTTGCCGCGCATCCATTCGGTCATCAGGCCGACGACCGGCTCCGGCGTCGCGCCGAATTCGGTGGAGCCGGCGTTGGCGACGCCGGCCAGCGACCGCGCCGCCTCGATGCAGGCCATCTGCATGCCGAAGCAGATGCCGAAATACGGCACCTTGCGCTCTCGCGCGAAACGGGCCGCCAGGATCTTGCCCTCCGAGCCGCGCTGGCCGAAGCCGCCGGGCACGAGAATGCCGTGGACGTGCTCGAGATAGGGCGCGGCGTCGCGGCCCTCGAACACCTCGCTCTCGATCCAGTCGAGATTGACCTTCACGCGATTGGCCATGCCGCCATGCGCCAACGCCTCGATCAGCGATTTGTAGGCGTCCTTCATGCCCGTGTACTTGCCGACGATGGCGATGGTGACTTCGCCCTCGGGATTGTGGATGCGCTCCGACACCGCGTTCCAGCGGCTCATGTCCGGGCGCGGCGCGGGCTCGATGCCGAAGGAATGCAGCACTTCGCGGTCGAGGCCCGCGGCATGATAGGCGGCCGGCACGTCGTAGATGTTGGAGGCGTCGCGCGCCTCCACGACCGCGCTCTCGCGCACGTTGCAGAACAGGCCGAGCTTGCGGCGCTCCTCCGGCGGGATCGGGCGATCCGTGCGGCACAGAAGGATATCGGGCTGGATGCCGATGGAGCGCAGCTCCTTCACCGAATGCTGCGTCGGCTTGGTCTTGAGTTCGCCGGCGCTCGGGATGAACGGCAGCAGCGTGAGATGGATGTAGCAGGAATGCCCGCGCGGCAGATCGTTGCCGAGCTGGCGGATCGCCTCGAAGAAGGGCAGGCCCTCGATGTCGCCGACCGTGCCGCCGATCTCGATCAGCACGAAATCCACGCCCTCGTTGCCCGACAGCGCGAATTCCTTGATGGCGTTGGTGACGTGCGGGATGACCTGGATGGTCGCGCCGAGATAATCGCCGCGACGCTCCTTGGCGATGATGTCCTGATAGATGCGGCCGGTGGTGATGTTGTCCTGCTTGTTGGCGGGGCGGCCGGTGAAGCGCTCGTAATGGCCGAGGTCGAGATCGGTCTCCGCGCCGTCGTCGGTGACGAAGACCTCGCCGTGCTGGTACGGGCTCATCGTGCCCGGATCGACGTTGAGATAGGGGTCGAGCTTGCGAAGACGGACCGTGTATCCGCGCGCCTGCAGAAGGGCGCCGAGCGCCGCCGAAGCCAGACCTTTGCCGAGCGAGGAGACCACGCCGCCGGTGATGAAAATGTACCGCGCCATGGGATTTGAGCCGTATCCCTTTTGAATCGATTCGGGGAGCGCCGAATTGCGCTTCCCACACTTGCGTTTTCCGAAGCCCAAAAGAGAAGGGGCCGGTCGCCCGGCCCCTGCCCTGTTGGACTGTTACTGCGACCGCGGGACCGAGGGTCCGCCGGGCGCGGGCGCCGGAGCGGGCGCGGCGGGCTTCTGGTCCTGCATCTTCTGCAGATTGTCCAGCAGGCCGCCCTTGGCGTCCGGCAGCGGCGGCGGGACGTTGGCGCCGGCGGGCGTCGCCGCGCCGGGGCTCGAGCCGTCGAAGATCGACTTCTGCTTGTGATTGACGCTGGCCAGCACGGTCAGCGCGATCGAGGTCAGGAAGAAGATGGTCGCGAGAATCGCGGTGGCGCGGGTCAGGGCGTTGGCCTGGCCGCGGCCGGTGAAGAAGCCGCCGCCGCCACCGCCGCCGATGCCGAGCGCGCCGCCTTCCGAGCGCTGCAGCAGCACGACGACGACCAGCGCTGCGACCACCATGAGGTGGATGACGATGAGAACGGTCTGCATGATTGTTCCGAATTCGGGTCGGCCTGAGGCCGATATGGGCGGCCTTCTAGCCTATGCAAGCACGAAGCGCCAGCGGGATGGCCAGCGCGAGCCGGGATCGCCGGCCTCCGGCCGGCATGCGGGCCGGAGGCCCGCGGTCCCGGCGGACTACTTGTACACCCCCGCGATCCCCATGAAATCCTTGGCCTTGAGGCTCGCGCCGCCGACCAGCGCGCCGTCGACGTTCTTCACGCCCATCAGTTCGGCCGCGTTTTCCGGCTTCACGGAGCCGCCGTAGAGGATGCGGATGTCGACGCCCTTGCGGCCGTAGATATTCTCGAGCCTGGCGCGGATATGGGCGTGCATTTCGGCGACGTCGGCGGCCGTCGGCGTCAGGCCGGTGCCGATCGCCCAGACCGGCTCGTAGGCGACGACGAGATCGGTCGCCGGGAAATCGGGGTCCAGCGAACCGTCGATCTGGCCGCCCACCACGTCCAGCGCCCTGCCGCCGACGCGCTCGTCCTTGGTTTCGCCGACGCAGACGATGGCGGTCAGCCCCGCCTTGATGGCGGCGGCGGCCTTGTCCCGCACGATCGCGTCGCTCTCGCCGTGGTCGGCGCGGCGCTCGGAATGGCCCGACGATGACGTAGGAAGCGCCGGCGTCCTTCAGCATCTGCGGCGGAAATGTCGCCGGTATGCGCGCCCGAAACCTTGGCGTGGCAGTCCTGCGCGCCGATGGCGAGCGGCGAATCCTGCGCGGCGGCGGCGGCGGCGGCGACCAGCGTGAAGGGCGGGCAGAGGGCGGCTTCCGCGCGCCCCGCCCCGCCGGCCTTCACCGCGTCGCGGATCGCCTCCAGCTCGGCGAGCGCGCCCTTCAGGCCGTTCATCTTCCAGTTTCCAGCAACGAGCGGGCGCGGCGCGGCCATGGGGCTCTCCTCAGAAAATCAGGAGGCGGCGATAGCAGAAGCCGGGCGTCGCGCCAATGAGCCGTTCGCCGCAGGCGGTCGTCGGCTCAGGATCTGGCTCGCAAATCGAGAACCGCCATCGGAGCGTCGCCCGCAATCCGTATGCGAGTCGGATCTACGGGCCTCGCCCTCAGGCCGCGTTCAGGCAGACGATTGCGGCGAAGGCGGTCGTGACCAGCAAGGCCGCGCCGAGCGCGCCGCCCAGCAGCGTGCGCAGGACATGCGTGGTTTCCACCGACGCGCCCGCCGTGGCGAGAGCGACCAGATGCTCGAAGTTCCGGCTCGCCGCGAGCCGGACGTCCGGCAGGCCGGCCGCCGGATGAACCGACAGCGCGAGCGCGACAGCGAGCGCGCAGAGATAGAGGATCGCCACAGATCGCGCCATTTGCCGTCTCCATGTCCACGCGAAAAGCAGTGCGCAGGCGGACGACGCTCTACGGGGTCGGCCGCATGGATCGCACGATGCGGCGTCTGTGACGCGCGACATCGAGCGCAAGCGAGAAAAACACCAGGGCTACGCGCTGCAGATCGACAGGCGCGTAGGCATGCTTGGGAGGCGCGTCGTCCGCCTCCGCGCGCCAGAGGCCGAGGCGCGAGGTCAGCGCATAGTCCGGATCGTCGCGGCCGGTCCGGGCCGCCGAGGCCGACGGCATGCGTATCACCAGACCATGCGCGATTTCATCGCGCTGGCGCGACGCCTGACGCAGGCGCGACAGCAGTTCGAGCAGAGCGATGCGCAGCGGCTCGTCGGGATGCGTGACGAAATGCCGGTCCGCGGCGCGCTCGACGAGAGCCGTCCGGTCCTCGAACAGGCGCGGCTCGCCATAACGGCGATGCGCGGTGGACGGCGAGCGCTTGTCGAGCAAGACGTCGTAGAGACGGCTGAGAGCGGCTTCGACATGCTCCCATTCGCTCAGGCACTTGCCGACCCATTTGTAGACCTCCCAGCGATCGGCGGGCCGGGATGCGCGCGTGCGCGCCGATGCGGACGTGTGGACGTCGCCCGATGCGGAATGCGCGGGGGCCGAACGATCCGGCGGAGCGGCGCGGCTCGCCTGTGCTGAAAATTGGCGCATGATCTCGAAAACTCGGACCAAAGGGAGAGAAAATGCTCTCGCCGCGGAATAACTCGATTTCTATGCGTCGATCATTCCATCCAATTGTAAATTTATTACAAGTATACTGTTGTTTTTATTAGATTTTCTTTGCTTTACGACGCCATTTGCTTGCTTTTGCGCGCCAATTCGGGCGCCGCGAGACGCGGTCGCGTCAGCCGATGAGGCGCTGCAGCGCCCGCGCGTGACAATGGTCGAGATCGCGGGTCGCCGTCAGCAGCGTGACGCGCCCGGCGCGCTTCTTGAGGGCCGCCAGCGCCTCGGCCGCCGCCCCCTCTTGCAACTCCGCGCGATACTTCTTCTCGAAGGCGGCCCATCGTTCGGGCTTGTGACCGAACCATTCGCGCAGGCTGGCGCTGGGCGCGATCTCCTTCGCCCAATCGTCGATGGCGGCATCCTCGCGCTTCAGGCCGCGCGGCCAGAGGCGATCGACGAGCACGCGATAGCCGTCGCTTTCCTCGGCTGGATCGTAGATGCGCTTGATGGAGGCCATGCCGCCTATATACCGCGCGCGGCTCGCATTGCATCGCGGCGCCCCCGCCTATATGGTCCGCGCCGATTTTGGGGCGGCTCCGGCCGCTCCTTTCATGACCAGGGACGGCGCCGATCGCTCCACGCGGAGCAACCGGCGCCTTTGGAGGATTCACGTTGCTCGACGGCCTGCGCACGGCGTCCAAAAGCTGGTTCGGCAAGGCGATCATGACGATCGTCTTCGGCGTCATCATCGTGTCCTTCGCCATCTGGGGCATCGGCGACATTTTCCGCGGCTTCGGCCAGGGCAAGCTCGGCACTGTCGGCTACGACCGAAATCTCGTCCGAGGCCTATCGCTTCGCCTACCAGAGCGAATTGCAGCGTCTGCAGCAGCGGATGCGCCGCGTGGTGACCAACGACGAGGCGCGCCAGGCCGGCGTCGACCGGCAGGTGCTCGGGCCGCCTCGTGACCGAGGCCGCGCTCGACCAGAAGGCGCGCAACCTCGGCCTCGCCATGTCCGACGAGCAGCTCGCCAAGTCCGTGCAGAGCGACCCGACGTTCAAGGACCCGGTGACCGGCGGCTTCGACCGCGCGCGCTTCGACGCGGTGCTGCGCGACAACGGCTTCAACGAACGCACGTTCGTGCGCGAGCAGAAGGCGATATACCTGCGCCAGGAACTCGGCGAGGCGCTCGCCGGCGCGCTGGAGACGCCGCAGGCGATGATCGCGGCCGTCGACCGCTATCGCGGCCAGGCGCGCAGCATCGACTATGTGATCCTCACGCCCACGAACGCCGGCGAGGCCGCGCAGCCCTCCGAGGACGAACTCAAGAAATTCTACGACGAGCGCAAGGCGCAGTTCTTCGCCCCGCAATACCGCCAGATCGTGACGCTGGCGGTGACGCCGGCCAGCGCCGCCAGGCCCGACGACGTCTCCGACGCCGACGCGCAGAAGGTCTACGACACGGTGAAGGACACGCGCTTCGGCGCGCCCGAGAAGCGCGACATCCAGCAGATCGTCTTCCCCAACGAGGCCGAAGCGCAGGCGGCGTCCGCCAGGATCAAGGGCGGCGCGAGCTTCGACAGCGTGGCGAGCGAACGCAAGCTTACGCCCAAGGACATCGAACTCGGTTCGCTCACGCGCGCGCAGATGTCCGATCCCGCCGTGGCCGACGCCGCCTTCGCGCTGAAGGCGGGCGAAGTCAGCGCGCCCGTCGCCGGCAAGTTCGGCGTGGCGCTCGTGCGCGTGACCGCGATCACGCCCGCCGTCGTGCGCCCCTTCGCGGAGGTCGCCGGCGAGATCAAGGCGGAGATCGCGCGCGACCGCGCCAAGAAGAACGTGCAGGTCCTGCACGACAAGATCGAGGACCAGCGCGCCTCCGGCAAGTCGCTCGGCGAGGCCGCGAAAGCGGCCGGGCTCGAGGCGCGCACGATCGACGCCGTCGACGAGCGCGGCCTCGATCGCAACGGCCTGCCCGTGACCAATCTCGTCGCGCCGGCCGATCTCCTGCGCGCCGTTTTCGCTTCCGACATCGGCGTCGACAACGAGACGATCTCGACCAAGGACAATGGCTATGTCTGGTTCGAGGTGCAGAAGGTCGATCCGCAGCGCCAGCTTTCGTTCGACGAAGTGAAGGACAAGGTCGCGGCGGCCTGGCGCGCGGATGCGACCGACAAGCGCCTCGCCGACAAGGCCGCCGAGCTCGTCAAGAAGCTGCGCGATGGCGGCCAATTGTCGAAGATCGCGGCCGACGAAAAGCTCGAGCTGAAACACAATTCCAACGTGCGCCGCACCGGCGCCGACGGCTTCGAGCCGCAGGCGATCGTCGCCGTGTTCAACCAGCCCGACCACGGCGCGGGCGCGGCAGGCGCGCCGGGCGGACGCATGGTGTTCCAGATTCTCGAAACGGCGACGCCGGAGTTCAACGCGGATACGGACGCCAATCGCGAGATGGCGAAGCAGTTGAAGGCGGTGATCGCCGACGACCTGCTGACCGAATATGTGCAGCGCCTGCAGAAGGATTTCGGCGTGCGCATCAGCGAAGCCGCCGTGCGCGCGGCGACGGGCGGCGGCGGCGGCGACCAGTGAGCATCGAACCGGATTTCGCGGGATTTGCACGCGAATACGAGGCCGGCGCGGCGCAGCTCGTCTCGACGCGGCTGGTGGCGGACCTCGAGACGCCCGTCTCGGCCTTCCTCAAACTGTCGGCCGGCCGCAAGGGCAATGTCTTCCTGCTCGAATCCGTGGAAGGCGGCGCGGCGCGCGGCCGCTATTCGATGATCGGGCTCGACCCCGACATCGTCTGGCGCGCGAGCGCGGGACGCGCGGAGATCAACCGCCGCGCGCTGAGCGACCCGCAACGCCTTCGAGCCCTGCCCCGAGAAGCCGCTGATCGCGCTGCGCGCGCTGATCGCGGAATCCGCCATTGCGCAGAATGAAGGCATGCCGCCGATGGCGGCGGGCGTGTTCGGCTATCTCGGCTACGACATGGTGCGCGAGATGGAGCGCCTCGCGCCCGCCAAGCCCGATCCGATCGGCACGCCCGACGCCATCATGATCCGGCCGACCGTGATCGCCGTGTTCGATTCCGTGCGCGACGAAATCTCCATCGTCACCCCCGCGCGGCCGGCGCCGGGCGTTTCGGCGCGCGCCGCCTACGATCGCGCGCTCGAGCGCATCGACGCGGTGGTGGCGCGGCTCGAAGGCCCGCTCGTGCACGACGAAACGGCCGATCCGCATCTGCTTGCCGAAAAGCCGGTGTCGAACACGCCCGAGTCGCGCTTTCTCGGCATGGTCGAGAAGGCCAAGGAATACATTCGCGCCGGCGACATTTTCCAGGTCGTGCTGTCGCAGCGCTTCACCGCGCCCTTCACGCTGCCGGCCTTTGCGCTCTATCGCGCGCTGCGCCGCGTCAACCCCGCGCCCTTCCTCTGCTACCTCGATTTCGGCGGCTTCCAGATCGTCTGCTCGAGCCCGGAAATCCTGGTGCGCGTGCGCGCGGGCGAAGTGACGATCCGCCCCATCGCCGGCACGCGCTGGCGCGGCAAGACGCAGGCCGAGGACGAGGCGCTCGCCGCCGATCTTCTCGCCGACGAGAAGGAACGCGCCGAACATCTGATGCTGCTCGATCTCGGCCGCAACGACGTCGGCCGCGTCGCGCAGATCGGCACGGTGGAGGTCACCGACCAGTTCACGATCGAGCGCTACAGCCACGTCATGCACATCGTGTCGAACGTGGTGGGCCAGCTCGACCCGAAGCGCGACGCCATCGACGCGCTGTCCGCCGGCTTCCCGGCCGGCACCGTCTCCGGCGCGCCGAAAGTGCGGGCGATGGAGATCATCGACGAGCTGGAAGTCGACAAGCGCGGCATCTACGCCGGCTGCATCGGCTATTTCTCCTCGACCGGCGACATGGACACCTGCATCGTGCTGCGCACCTCCATCGTGAAGGACGGCAAGATGCATGCGCAGGCCGGCGCCGGCATCGTCTACGATTCAGAGCCCGCCTACGAACACCGCGAATGCGTCAACAAGTCGATGGCGCTGTTTCGCGCGGCGGAGGAGGCGGTGCGGTTCGCGACGAAGGCGAAGCGCGGGCAGTAGAGCTTCCGCGACTCTCGCCGTCATTGCGAGGAGCGAAGCGACGCGGCAATCCATCCCCGGAGCGCGATCAAGTTGCAGAGATGGATTGCCGCGTCGGCCTTTGGCCTCCTCGCAATGACGGGATTCAAAACCCGCCGCTCGACAGCCGCAATATCCTGCACGCCTCGCCCGCCTTCGCGGCCGGCGCGTGCGGCGCGCGGATGAGCAGCGCCTGCGAGCGCGTGAAGACCGAGAGCAGCGACGAATCCTGCACCGTGTGCGGGGTCGCGACGACGCGGCCCTCGCCGTCGCTCTCCAGCGTCGCACGCAGATAATCCTGGCGCTGGTCGTTCGCCTTCATGTCGGCGCCGAGGATCGCGGGCTGCGTGTGGTCGGCGCCGGCGTCGCGGTCGCCCGCGAGCTTGCGCACGAGCGGGATGAGGAAGATGAGGCTGCACACGATGGAGGAGACCGGGTTTCCCGGCAGGCCCATGATGTGCATCGCCCCGAGCCGCCCGTGGATCAGCGGCTTGCCGGGACGCATGGCGATGCGCCAGAAGCCGAGCTCCATGCCCTCTTTGGTCAGCGCGGACTGCACGAGATCGTGATCGCCGACCGAGGCGCCGCCGAGCGTGACGAGAATGTCCGCCTCGATCTCGCGCGCTTTCGCGATGCCGCGTTCGAGCGCGGAAAAATCGTCGCCGGCGATGCCGAGATCGACCGCCTCGCCGCCCGCGCCCTCGACATAAGCGGCGACCGCGAAAGGATTGGAGCAGACGATCTGGTCGGGCCCCGGCGTCTGGCCGGGCATGACGAGTTCGTCGCCGGTCGCGAGGATCGCGACGCGCGGCCGGCGCGTGACGGGCGCGGTCGGATGGTTCATCGCCGCCGCCAGCGCGAGTTCGGCAGGGCCGAGGCGCGCGCCGGCTTTCAGGCCCACTTCGCCGTCGCGGAAATCGACGCCGGCGCGGCGAATGTGCAGGCCTTCGCGGATCGGCTCGCGCGCGCCGATGACGGCGCCGTCGACGATGGCGTCCTCCTGGATGAGGATGGCGTCGGCGCCCTGCGGCACGGGCGCGCCGGTGAAGATGCGCACGCACTCGCCCGGCTTGACGCTGGCCGCGAAGCCACGGCCCGCCGCGCTTTCGCCGGCCAGAAGCACACGCTTCGCCCATTGGCTGCCGTTGACGCCGCGACCTTGGCTCTCCATGATCTGATCGTGCTGCCCCGCCTGACACCAACGGTGGCGCAGACCGATCTGATCGTTGCCTATGTGGAACAAGGCGGCAAGCTGTTGGCCTTGCTGCCTGATGACCAGTTGTTGCGCCGCTTTGGCATGCAACCACGCTGGCGCGGCATTGCTGGCGGCTATCTCCACCCTGTTGGTACGCAACCGGCACTGGCGGGACTATGTACAGAACCAGTTCAGATCATCGTGCCAGCGACGGCGTGGACCCTCTCGTCACCGACAACCGTACTGGCCGAGGTGCGGGCCAGCGCCGATCCGGCCGTGGCGGAGGGGATTCCCGGTGTGGTGTACCTGCCGGTCGGGCAGGGGGCAGTCGTGCTCTGGGCCTATGATCTGGCCTATGCTGTCGCTCGCCTGCGTCAGGGTGACCCCGCCCACGCCGACCTCTGTTTTGCCGGGTTGGATGGCATCTACCGCCCCAGCGAGCTCTTTGTCGGGCAGTTGGCTGTTGCGCAGATGTTGCTGCCCCAAGCGGACTTACAGACAGCGTTGTTGGCGCGCACCATCGGAACAATTGGCCCCGCGGCCACGCCTTTGGTACTACCCGGAAGCCAGCCAACACAGTGTCATGCTCATGACCAGTGATGACGACTGGTCGACACTTGACCAGTTTGAGACGTTGTTGGCCGGGTTGCGTCAACGCGGTACCCGCACTGTTCGTTTTATGTCGGTGCCCAAAACCCATCTGACCCGTGCGCATATGGCACGCTGGGAAGCAGGAAGAAGGCCATACCTTCTCTGTTCATCCCGCGTCAGACGTCGATCTCAAAGCCGGTCGGGGGCAGGAAACCGCCCAGCGTCATTTTGTGGCGCCCATGCTGCGGGCCAATGTTGCGCGCCATCAACAGGAATTCAACCGTACCCCGCGTACCATTCGCCACCATGCCGTGCGCTGGTTGGGCTATGTCGAGGCGGCACGCCTGCTGGCCGACGAAGGGATTCACATGGATGTCAATTATCTCAGTGTTCACCCTTTCTCGCTGGGCTATATGGCCGGCTGCCCCGGCGCCCGCTGCGCTTTGTCGATACCGACGGCACGCTGCATCAATTGTTTCCAGCAGCCGACGCTTTGGACCGAAGAGGTATTGATCCACCCCAGCTTTGTTTTCAGCTTTAAGTGGAGCGTCGAACGCGCCTTCGCCGAAACCGACAAAATCATCCAGCGGGCCGCACGTGAATTCTACGCCCGTGACCTTCAATTCTCACCCCGTCAGCTTTGCCACCTATTCCAGTCCCGCTGATCGAAGGCTGTTGGGATGCTGCGTTGGCAGAGGGTATGGCCATCTGGTCAGCCGATGAGTGGCTGGCCTGGACCACGGCAGCAGGCAGAGAGCAGGTACGGATTGTGCAGGATGTTGATGGCTTTACGGTGCGCGCGCGCGCGACAGGTACGATGTTTTCGTGCCACCCGCGCTGGTAAGCTGAACCCCAGGCAGTTCACAACCCAGCGTTTATGGGGGCAACAATATCAGGTGGCGACCTTTAACAATTTACAGCCGGGCAGGCGGTGCTACGGCTGTCACAGCGTGGCCACTAAACCAGTCGCACAACGTGGGCCAACTGTGCCGGGGTAAACCTATTTTTTAATTCTGATAGACAACAGGACAAATGTAGGAATAATTACTGGTAAAATTACAACATTGTAGGTTGTTGGAGTTTACCAAATTGCAGTAAGCTGAAAACTACTGCGATCAATTTTTATAGTTTTCATACCACGCAAACTATAGTTTTTTTTAAGAGAAAGATTTTTCACCGTCCCCTTCGACCATGCTAGGGGACGGTGGAAACCTTTCTATGGAAATCTATATAATGACAAGGAATGCTTATGCCTAAATTTGTCCTAATTGTTCTCCTGGCTCTTACCCTGGTTGTTACAACGGTCTTTTCGCTCTTTGCCGTTCGACCCAACTTGCGCAACCGCGTACACAATATGGACTCCCCCCTCGCCGCTGCCCACCCAAACCGGTTCGCATCCATCCGATGACGATGATGACGATGATGATTCGGTCGATCCTGATGACCCCTTCCAGCGTACAGGTCCGGTTAGCAGCGATCTGATTTGGGTACCCCAAGTCGATCACGCACAAATGTGGATCAAGACCCATCAAGTCGGTGTCGGCTGGTGGGATGCCGACGGTCAGTTGCATATCGAGTTGCAAGTCAATGGGATCGTGAAGATTCCGCTGGCGAATGCCGTGATGATCGCACGTCCGCGCAATGCCGCGGGGGTGCTGGCTCCCCTGGTTGAAGAAATGATGCGGCCCGAAAATGGCGAATGGGTCATGGTGACCACTGGGCAAACGCAAGAGGCTGGTGGCGCTGTGGCTTGTGCAAGCCTGTAACTGGTTAGCGTCTAAACAAAACCAGGGTGACAAGCAGACATCTATTGCTCTGCTTGTCGCCCTGGTTTCGTCCTGTAGTACGTTCACTACTACTGGCTCATGTCGAGCCCTATTCGTTAATAAACCACTGGGCCGGCAGCATCGGATACCACTCACCCGAGATCGACCAGGTCACGACATTGCGCAAACGGTTCTTAACGACACGCAATTGACCAAACTTGGGATCATCGACCACGATGCCGATCGACCAGATGTTATCCATCTGGATCTGGAAGACCTCTTGCATCAATTCATTGCGTTTGGCTTCATCCGGTTCACCCAAAATTTGTTCACGAATTTCGCGCAAACGCTTGACATCATCGGGTGGCTCTACCCCTTCGGCGCCTTCGGTGTCCAACCACTTGGCCCATTCCGGCGCCCATTGCCAACCACTGAGGGCAAAGGTGTTCGAGTTGAGCGTGGGGTGGACAGGACCGCCGCCAAAGTGCGCGCCACGGGAAGAGAGGTCATGTTCACCGGCATTGTGGCGCGTGCCCCAGAGTTGACCGGCTTCGGGTGTAACCGTAGCCTTAATGCCCGACTTTGGCCCAATGGCCTTTGACAATTTCCATGACTTCCGGCGTCTCCGGCGGCCAGGCCGTGGTGGCATAGATAATCAGCAGCAGTTCGTTGCCATCGGTGCCCAGGCGGAAACCTTCGCCATCGCGTGCGGTCAAGCCAATTTCATCAAGCAATTGATTGGCCAGCTCGGGGTCAAACTGCGTATAGGATTGGAAGAGTTCCGATTCGCCATGATACGGTTCACCGCGCAAGCGGCGCCACTTGGGAGGCAAAGACGCCACCTTTGTAGACCAGTTTAATGATCTCTTCGCGGTCAATCGCCACGGAAAGCGCCTGGCGGAAGCGCACATCATTATACAGCGCCTTCTTCACCGGATCGGGGCTATTGAAATTGAACATGATATTGCAGAACGAATTCGGCATCCAGTCGGCATAGGCAAAGCGGTAGTCGCCGCTCTCTTTGTTATCGGTCAGCAGCGGCAGATTGGCTGCTGCCACCGGAGCCGGCAAAGTCCAATTCGCCGGCAATCACCTTGAGCAGGGTGGCCTCAGGATCGGCCGTCCGGCGTGTGTTGAATCTCGCCAATGTAGGGCAGTTGGTTGCCGGCGCTGTCAACTTTCCAGTAGTAGGGATTGCGCTTGTGGACCTGCACCGGTTGCGGCGGCAATTCCTGCGGAATCCAGGCCGCAAGGGTCGGCTTTTCCGGGTTATCGACACTGCTCTTGTTGTTTAAAGAAGTCGGCCCACGTGTCAAAGCTCTCTTTTTTCATCAGATCTTCAATGGCCGCGGCATCGCCATACTTGGTGTGGAACTGGCTCAGATAGTGCTTGGGGTTGCTGGTCGGATCCGTGCGCGGGAAGCCCCAACTGCCCAAATAGGTGGTAAAGAGCGCATAGGGTTCAGCAAAGACGAATTGCACGGTGTAATCATCGATTTTGCTCAATTCGGCCAACTTCCCACCACGGGTCAAGAGCGTATGGGGGGTCGGGGTCAGATCGGTGTTGAGCACAACGTCCTCCCACCAGAACATGATGTCATCGGCGGTGAAGGGCACGCCGTCACTCCACTTAATCCCCTCGCGCAGCTTCAGGGTCAGGGTCTTATAGTCATCAGACCATTCCCAACCCGTGGCGACATTGGGGATGATCTCACCCTGTGGCGAGTGAATGGTGAGCGGTTCAATGGTGAAATAGCTGCCCACCTCATTGCGCGCCTCATTCTGGCCGGTGATCGCCATTTGCATGGTCCCGCCATACTTGCCGACGGCTTCTTCGGGTTTGACCACGATGGGTTCCGCCGGTAAGCCGTTCGGCCACGGCGGGCAATTCACCCTTGGCGACCGCTTCGGCGAGTTCGGGCGCTTCGTTGAAGGCGGCAATCTTCTCGCCGGTCGCCGCTTCGTACTCAGCGGGCGAGTTGTAGACGGTCATCTGCACCGGGCGTTCACCGGCATCGGCCGGCTTATCGGTAAGGACGGCGCCGCCAGTGGTCGCCGCGGCGGGCTGGGCCTCAGCGGCGGTGCTCTCTGTGCTGCCTGCGCTCACTGGCGGCCGGCGCCGGTCCAGCCGACGTACAGGCCGTCAGGAGCAATGCCAGCACAACCAGCAGACTTATGATACGGAACGAAATTGCCTTTGCTTTCATCCTTTTTCTCCTGTGATTCTGTTCATGCAACGATTATTAGATGAATGGTTGGAAAGGGAGGTAGTTATCAAACCTGACGACCGACGACTGACAAACCGACTGAACCGATGTAGACCAACAGGGATCGGCTACAGTCGGTCGTCGACAGTCGGTCGTCGCTTCAATGTTGCGTAACGCCATGTAATTCAATCGTCTCGGCAAAGTGACAGCGGGCATAATGGGGGCTTTCGTCGCTTTTGGCCACATTGAGCAACGGTGGCGCTTCGCGGCGGCAAAGCTCCTGCACATAGGGACAACGGGGGTGAAAATAGCAGCCGCTTGGCCGGTTGGCCGGATCCGCAACATCACCGGCCAACACAATGCGTTCACGGCTGTGCCCATGATCCGTTTCGATCACAGGCACGGCCGAGAGTAGCGCCTCGGTGTAGGGATGTTTGGGTTGTGCAAAAATCTGCGCGGTTTCCCCTAGCTCGACAATCTGCCCGACATACATCACGGCCACGCGGTCACTAATATACTCGACCACGGCCAGGTTATGGGCCACAAAGAGATAGGTTAAATGGCGTTCGACTTGCAGCTCTTTGAGCAGGCTCAAGATTTGCGCCTGCACCGAGACATCCAAGCGCCGAGACCGGCTCATCGGCGACAATAAAGGGCGGGATTGAGGGCGAGGGCACGGGCAATGGCAATGCGTTGGCGTTGACCACCACTAAAGGCATGGGGATAGCGGCGCATATAGCTGGGGTCAAGCCGCACACTGCGCAGCAATTCGGCAACCTGTTCCTCGAGCGCACGTCGCCGGGTGACCAACCGGCGGTTGACAAAAGGCTCGCCAATGATTTCCAAAATGGTCATGCGCGGGTTGAGGGAAGAATAGGGATCTTGAAAGACCATCCCCATATGTTGCTGGATATTGGCGCAGGGCGTCCTTGTCAAGCGTCGTCAGATCAACGGCCGGTCGTTGCACCTTGGGCTGAAAGAGCACAGAGCCGGCCGACGGCTCAATCGCCCGCACAATACAGCGCCCGGTGGTGGTTTTGCCACAGCCACTCTCGCCCACCAGGGCCAGCGTCTCCCCCCGTTTCACACTGAAAGCTCACCCCATCAACCGCTTTGACCTGCCCGACTTCCCGCCGCAAGAAGCCGCGCGTAATGGGAAAATGTTTGTGCAGCTCTTTTACCTCAACCACATGACTCACTGCTCTGCCATACGCCTTACTTCCTGCTTACTTTCACACATATAAATGACAGCGCACCTTGTGCTCGCGTGCCCACCTCCACCTGTGGCGGTAGCGCGACATCACAGGTGCCGGGAATAAACTGCGGACAGCGCGGATGAAAGGGACAGCCCGTCGAGCGGTCATAGGGGGTGGGCACCGTGCCTTCAATCGCTTCGATCTTCTGCCCTTTGCCTGCGCCCAGTTTGGGCACCGATTGCAGCAGCCCAATCGTGTAGGGATGTTTGGGGTTGCGAAAGAGTTCGTCGGCCGGTGCGCTCTCCACATCCAATCCCCAAATACATAATGAGCACCCGATCACACAGTTCCGAGATTACCGCCAGGTCATGGGTGATGACAATCAGCGCCATGCCCAGTTCCTGTTGCAACTGTTGCATCAGCTCCAGCACTTGGGCCTGGATCGTCACATCCAAGCGCGGTGGTCGGTTCGTCGGCAATCAGCAGGCTGGGTTGACAGGCCAGCGCCATTGCGATCATAGCGCGTTGGCGCATACCGCCGCTCAGGGCAAAGGGATAGGCGTCAATCGTCTGCTCCGGCTTGGGCAAGCCCACCTTGCGCAAAATTTCAATCGTGCGCTCACGCGCCGTCTTTCTGATCACAGTTCTGATGCAGACGAATCACCTCGGCTGATCTGATTGCCGATAGTATAGTTCATGCTAAAGGAGGTCATCGGCTCTTGGAAGACCATGGAGATCAGCCCGCCACGAATTTCCCGGATCGCCGGCCCTTTCCAGTCCAGCTTGACCAGATCAACCGTTTCGCCATTACGATGCAGCAGGATTTCGCCGTCGACAATGCGCCCATTGGCTGGCACAATGCGCAGAATCGACTGCGCCATCACACTCTTGCCACAGCCGCTTTCGCCGGCAATGCCCAAGCGTCTCGCCCCGGCGTACGGTAAAACTGACGCCATCGACCGCCTTGAGAATGCCCTCACGCGAGAAGAAATAGGTGCTTAGGTTGTTGACATTCAGTAAATCAGGACTGTTTTCCATGAAGTAATTCCAGCAATTGGATTACGAGTTAGGAATTAAGAATTAGGATTTACGATTGGATGCAGCCAATTCATAATCCTAAATCTTAATTCCTAATTCTTATCCTTAAACTGACGCATACGGATCGGCCGCATCGCGCAGCCCATCGCCCACAAAGTTAAAGCACAGAATGGCCACGACCACAAAGATGGCCGGAATCAGCAGCCAGGGCGCATCGGCCAGGACCCGGATGCGTTGCGAATCCTTGAGCAAGCACCCCCCAACTGACGGCCGGCGCCTGCAAGCCCAGGCCAATAAAGCTGAGCGCGGTTTCGCCCAATGATCATCCCCGGCACACTCAGGGTCAGGGAGGCGATGACATGGCTAGTAAAAGAGCGGCAGCAGATGTTTAAAGATAATCGTGCGCTCGGTGGCGCCGTTGAGTTTGCGCGGCCATCACAAAATCTTCCTCGCGCAGCGACAAAAATTTACCCCGCACCACACGGGCCAACCCGGTCCAGCCGACCAGCGAGAGGATCAGCACAATGCCAAAGTAGGTCTGCACGACCGTCCAGGTGGGCGGCAGGGCAACGCTGAGCGCCATCCACAAGGGCAGCGTCGGAATCGAGCGAATAAACTCGATCACGCGCTGGATAATCATATCGGTCACGCCGCCGGCATAGCCGGAGATGCCCCCAATAATGATGCCGATCAGGGAGCTAATCGCAATCCCAATCAGACCAATCGATAAGCGAAATGCGCGAACCATAAATAATGCGCGACAGCAGATCACGCCCGCGGTCATCAGCCCCAAAGAGAAAGACCTTGCCTTCTGCCACCCCATAGAGATGGCGATCAGTTTGCAAACAGCCCGAGCAGTTTATACGGCTCGCCTTTGACAAAAAAGTAGAGCGGCTGTTTTTGGCTGGGGTCAACCGCATAGGTGGTGCGAAAAAGGTCTTTGCATCCAGCGCTCCGGGCGAGCCCTGGTCCCAGAACCTTCAACCGACAGGGGCTCCACACTACCCGCCAGGTCCGGGCATTTGCACCGGCCCGGGGCCCTCCCCGCTCTGACCCCGTACGGTCTGCCCTGATGTCCCGGGACTTCCCAGCACCACGACAACCGCGCCGCCCCGATCTCGGCCCACGCGCCTCTCGAGAGGCAACCCCCGCCAGCCCGGAGGCGGAGATGTCGCTGCTGGGCTCGCTGATTCTGGATCCCCAGGTGATCGCGGACATCCTGCCCGGGGTCTCCGAGGCCGGGGATTTCTACCGCGAGGCCCACGGCGCGATCTTCCAGGCCGTCGTGGATGTCTACGACGCACGTACCACAGCTGGCGACCTGGTCCAGACTCTGCCGAGACCCTCAAGGACCGTGGGCACCCTCGACGCCGATCGGCGGGCCCGACTACCTCCTCACGCTCGCCGAGGCCGTGCCGACGTCGGTGAACGCCCCGCACTACGCCCGCATCGTCGCCGAGAAGGCCGAAGCTCCGCCGGCTCATCGCCGCCGCCGGCCAGATCCTCTACGACTGCGTACCACGCCGGCGAGACCTCGGCCCCAGCAGCGCGCCGCGAGGTCCTCGACAAGGCGCCGAGGCGCGCCGTCTTCGAGATCGCCCAGGAGCAGCACCGCGCCGCCGACCCCGAGTCGCGCGCGGGCCTTGCTCGACCTTCGAGATCAGCGCGAGATCGAGCCGCATCGGATCCTCCGAGGGCGGCGGGCCTCAGCCGGCGTGCCCGACCGGCTACGTCGGACCTCGACGGACTCCTCCGCGGCCTCCCAGCCCGGCGAGCTCGTCGATCCTCGCCGCCCGACCCTCCATGGGCAAGACCGCGCTGGAGTCAGGCGCTCGAACCTCGCCGAGCAGATCGCCGTCGGCGGGCCCGCAGTCTCCCGGGCATGCACGGCGCATGGCGCCCCCGCGGCCGTCGGGCCGTTCTTCAGCCTGGAGATGTCCCGCGGAACGCGGTCGTGCCGCGGCTGACTACTCGGCACCGCTCCGGCGTGCGCGAGCCGGAGCATTGCCCGGGGCGGCCAGCAGATCGCCTCGACGACGACTCCCGCCGCCGCATGCTGCGCACGCGCGACGCCCTGCACAGGCCGCGCCCGGTCTACATCGACGACACGCCCGGCCTCTCGGTGCTCAACCTCCGCACCGCGGGCCCGGCGCATGGTCGCCCAGCACGGCGTGCAGGTGCATCTTGATCGACTACCTCCAGCTCATGTCCGCACCCGGCGCGACGACGAGAGTCCGCCAGGTCGAGGTGTCCGCGATCTGCCGCGGCGTCAAGGCCCTCGCCCGCGAGCTCAAGCATCCCCATCGTCTGCCTCTCGCAGCTCAACCGCGGCCCCGAAGGCACGCGAGCGGCAACCGCGCCCCGCATGAGCGACCTCCGCGAGTCCGGCTCCATCGAGCAGGACGCCGACGTCGTCATGCTCCTGCACCGCGAGGACTACTACCACGTCGGCGATCAGAACTGGATCAGCGACAACCAGGACCGGCTCAACGAAACCGAGCTCATCATCGCCAAGCGGCGCAACGGCCCGACCGACGTCGTCAAGTTCACCTGGGACAACCGTTCCACGCATTTCCGCACCCACGACGCCAGCAGCCGCCCCCGCCGACCTTGATCGCCACTTCGGCCCGCCCTCGGGAGGGTCGCGGCAGGAGCCACGGCCTCTTCGGGCGGCTCTCGCCCCTGGACGCAATCCACCGAAGTCGAGGGGGTGCCTCCGTTCGATCCCTCGCCCCCCGGCAGCTCGTTCGGACACAAGCCCCGCGGCGGGCCCATCGAGGGCCACCGCGACGGCGGGGGACCCGACCGCGACAGCGACCCGATGAGGGCCTCTGAGGCCGCTGAGCCCATCCACGCCCGCACACCCGCCATGATGCGGCTGTAGACCGACAGCGCGACCATGCCCCGGGAGTCCCCGCCCTGCAGCGACCCGCCGACGCTCATGAAGTCCGCCACGTACTCGGACAGAAACCTCGCCCTCTCCAAACCCCGTGTCCACCACCGCGCGTGGCGACTCGCCCGCGAGCTTCATCGCCAGCCTGTCCATGTTCTCCATATCGGAGATGCCCGGCGCCCCGCCGGTCGGACAGGACGGAAAGCCGCGACCCATCGCACCCGAAGCTGCGAGCCGTCCAGCAGGATTGGAGGTTCAGCACCTCGACCGTCTTCATCAGCACTCTCGCGCACGTGGGGTCCGAGGGAATGGGCGTACCCAGATCAGGTAGTGGGCGTCACGGCAAACTCCCCTAGGTTCGAGTTGGGCGCCGCCTCCCGCCTCGAGATACGCACCTTCGCCCGCACCAGCAGCCTCAGGTCCGCCGCCCTCACACCGACCGCCCCGCCGTCCACCCCGTTCGCGACGTGCATCGGCCTCGGCGCGCACCGTCCGCCCACGCCAGGCTCCGCAGGAGGGGCGCGCTCGATACCCGCCGCGATCTGCTCCCAGCTTGCAGGCCGCAGCCCCGCTGATACCGTCGTCGAGCAGACGCTGCACGATCTCCGCCGCAACCGCCGCCGGCTCGACCCGCGCACGCGATGCAGGGCAATCGCCGCCTCGCCACCAGCCCCGAGGTGTAGGCGTCGCATCCCACGCCCGCCCGCAGCGAGCTCGCACGCGAGTCCTCATCAGCCCCCTCCGGCCAGGACACCAGGATGACATAGGCTCGGTCCTTCACTACGTATCCTTTCCACCGGATTCCCATGTCGCCCGACGTGCCAGCACACCTTCGACCTCTCGGCCCCGCGAGGCGGCGCGTGGTCGACTCCGTGCTCCCCAGATGTACCGGGAAGGTTGGTTCCCCGATGCACGACGAGGATAAGGGGGCCGCGCAGTGGGTGCAGCCCCGCAGGCGGGGCATTCTCCCGCTCGAGCCCGAACGCTTCCGCGTCAGCCGATCACTGCGCGGCGCCGTCCGAAACCGCGGGTTCACCCTCACCACCGACCGGGCCTTCCCGGAGGTCATCCGTCGCTGCGCCGCCCGCCCCCGGCCGAGAGCAGACCTGGCTCTCCGACGAGATCATCGGCGTCTTTGAGCTCCTCCACGCCGCGGGCCACACCCACTCCGTCGAGGTCTGGCTCGGCGACTCCGCGAGCACCGCGCAAGGCTCGTCGGGGGGCTCTACGGCCTGGCCCTGGGCGGGGTCTTCTGCGGCGAGTCCATGTTCTCCTCGCCCGAGTCGGGCGGGACCGACGCCAGCAAGGTCGCCCTCGTCCACCTCGTCCACCACCTGCACGCCGCGGATTCTCACTCCTCGATGCCCCGAGCTGACCAACGAGCACCTGGCCCAGTTCGGGTGCTACGAGCTCTCCCAGCCCCGCTACCTCCACCTCCTCGAGACGCTCCGGGATCAGCCCGTCCCCTGGCTCCCCTTCGAGCCCCACAGGCACCCCCTGCTCGTGCCCGGGCCGGGCGACTGAGCCGCCGCCTACTCGTCGTCCTCCCGCAACTTTGCCACCACGCTGAAATCCTCAAGCGTGGTCGTGTCCTGGGTGATCTTCTCAACGCCCGGACGCCACGTCCCGCAGCAGCCGACGCATGATCTTGCCCGAGCGTGTCTTGGGCAGCCCTTCCGCGAACCGGATCTGCGTCCGGGTCGCGCGAGCGCCCCACTTCCTTCGACGACGTGCGCCGACCAGTTCGGCTTCTCAGGGCGTCGTCCGCCGCGCGTCCGTGTGCCTTGACAGCCACTGCGGGCTTGCAGGCGTGACGAACGCGCAGATCGCGTTCCCCTTGATCTCGTGCGGCACGCCCACCACCGCCGCCTCCGCCACCGCCGGGTGGCTCACGAGCGCGCTCTCCACCTCCATCGTGCCCAGCAGGTGCCCCGATCACCTTGATCACGTCGTCGATGCGCCCCTGAATCCAGAAGTACCCGTCCTCGTCCCGCCGAGCACCATCCGCGGAGAAGTAGTCAGCGCGCCCCGTCGTCGGGGTCCCTCAGCCGCCCGAAGTAGTTGCTGATGAACCGCTCGCGGTTGCCGAAGACGCCCCGCAGCATCCCGGGCCAGGGCTTGCGGATCGCCAGCAGCCCGCCCTTGTTCGGGGGCAGCTCCTCGCCCTGCTCGTTCACGATCACCGCGTCGATCCCCAGCATCGGCACCGTGCACGACCCGGGCTTGGTGGGCACCGCGCCGGGCAGCGGAGTGCACACGTGCCCGCCCGTCTCCGTCTGCCAGTACGTATCCACGATCGGGCACACGCTCGCCGCCGATGTGCCCGTGGTACCACATCCACGCCTCCGGGTTGATGGGCTCGCCCACCGTTCCCAGGACCTTGCAGGCTGACGAGAGGTCGTGCTTCGCGGGCAGCTCGTCCCCCCACTTCATGAACGTCCGGATCGCGGTGGGCGCCGTGTAGAACTGCGTCACCCGGTGCCGCTCGATGATGTCCCAGAAGCGGTCGCCCCTCGCCTGAGCCGGGTAGTTCGGCGCGCCCTCGTACATCAGCGTCGTCACCCGGTTCATGCAGCAGCCCGTAGCAGCACGTAGGAGTGCCCGGTGATCCACCCGATGTCCGCCGATGCACCAGAAAAGCTGCCCGCAATCCGGGATCAGGTTGAACGCCAGCCTCGCGGTCATCTGCACGAACGGCGAGGTACCCAGCCGTGGTGTGCACGATCCCCTTGGGCTTGCCCGTGCTGCCCGCTGGTGTAGAGCAGGAACAGCATCGTCCTCGCTCTCCATGGCCTCGCAGGGGCAGGCATCGCCCACGCCGCGCGGCGAGATCGTGCCACCAGTGGCATCCGGCTCCCGTTCCGCACCGTCCCCCGTCCGGAACCGCTCGCTCGGCGCTTCTCGTGCGCCGTGTGCGCGAAGCACCACCACATGCCGTTGACCGACGTGCCCGTGCGATCGCCGCCAGCGACACCGCCTCCTCCACGGTGCGACTGCAGCGGCACCACCTCGCCCCGCCTGCTGCCCCCGTCCGCCGTCACGATGACCCGGCTCTTGGCGTCGATCGCACGCTCGCTGATCGCGGTCGCCGCGAACCCGCCGAAGATCACGCTGTGCGCCGCCCGATCCTGGCACAGGCCAGCATCGCCACCGCCAGCTCCGGCACCATCGGCAGGTACATGCGTCACCACGTCCCCGCTCCCTCACCCCCAGCCCCTTGAGGACGTTCGCGAAGCGGCTCGACTTCCTGCTGCAGGCGCGCGGTACGTGCAGCCTGCGGATCTGCGGCTCTCTGGCGTACACCGACGATTCCGGCCGCGTGGCTCGTCGCGGGGCCGACGGGCTCACCCTCCCACACCAGCGCCGTCTGCTCGCCATGGCCCGCCTGCACGTGCCGATCCACGCAGTTGTAGCAGGCGTTGAGCAGCCCGCCGCACGAACCACTTCGCGTCTGGAGCCTTCCACTCCAGCACGCTGTCCCACCCGCGGAACCATGCCAGCCTCCTTGCTTCGTCGGCCCAGAACACCTCGGGGTTCTCCACACGCTCTGCCGGTGCAGCCAGCCGGTACTCCTCCATCGACGCCACATGCCAAGGCCCCGGCCCGTGCCCGGGGGGCTGAAAGACCCGGGTCTCGTGCAGCAGGTTGTCCATGGTGCCCTGTGGGTTCGTCGTGCTCATGACCCGGAGTGTACCGGGCAGGCTGTGCGGCCTCCGCGCCGGCCTGTTAGGCTACCCCGCACGCACCTTTGGCATTCGTTCTGGCCTTCGACGCATTGAGTGACGCACCCGGGCGCCCGCCCGGGTTCCCAGAGGACGGGAATGTCGACACCGGACCACTCCGACAGACTGGCAGAGCTCGAGGCCCGCCTGCTTCGCATCGAGCAGCGGCTGGGTTTCGCCGCCTCTCCACTGCGCCGCCCGTGGCCCCGCCCGTCGCGATCGCAACCCCGCCCACGAGCCCACCCACCATCCCCCACACGCTCCCGCCCCCGTTCCCGTCGCCGCGGCCGCCGGCTCGCCCGGCTCCCCACCCCCCTTGGCCCCGGCCTGGCAGCCCCCGATGCCGGCCCCTCGCCCTATCAGGCCGGTCCCGCTGAAGGCCTCGCCCGGGTTTGATTTCGAGCCACCTCCTCGGCGGCCGGTGGTACGCCGTCGCCGGCGCCATCATCCTCGTCATCGGCATCGGCCTGGGCTTCAAGTGGGCCTACGACAACGGCTACCTCCGCATCTCCCCGGCGTGGCACTGCATCTCGGGCGTGCTCCTGGGCCTCGCCCTCATTTTGGGCGGCGAGTTCCTCCGCAAACGCATCAACGCCTGGGCCGCCTTCGGCGCACTACGCCGCCGGCCTCGGCACGGTCTTCACCTCCGTCTACGTCGCCTACCGGCTCTTCAACCTGCTCCACCCCAGCCTCGCCTTCGCCGCCCTCGCCTGCGTGGCGGCTTTGGGCGTCGGGGTCGCGTGGCGGTCCCGCCTTTCCGCCGTCGGCGCAGGTCTCTCTTCTTCGCGGGCTACATCGTCCCGCTGCTGTTCGCCGACATCGATGGCCACCCCGCGGTGCTGCCCTGCTACCTCCTCATGCTCATGGCGATCGGCCTGGTGCTCGCTGGCTGGCTTGGGGGCACGTTCGTGTTCCTCCGCACCCTGGCGTGGTTCGGCACGGTCATCCTGGGCAGCGTCTGGGCCCTCCGCCAGAACGCCCCCACCGCGTGGTACTCACTTGGCTTCGTCGCCGCGACCTACGGGTCGTTCCAGGGTGAACTGGTCTGGTCGGCGCTCCGCCGAGGGCTGATCTCCAGCCGCGCCCCCGCTCCCGGCCTCGTTCTCGTCGGCCGCGGTCCGCTGGTCCGCGTGGCGCCCGCTGACGTCGAGCGTCTCCACCACGGTCTGGTCGGTCGCGCTCGGCCTCGGTCGTGCTGCGCACGCTCTCGCAGCCGGAGTGGATGGCCCCCGCCGCCGCCATGGTCCTCAGCGCCGCTCGCCGGGCACATGCTCGCGGGCAACCTCACCATCCTCCGCGAGGTGTGCGCTCTCCGCCGCGGGCAAATGGCTTGAACCCCTGCATTTCGACGGGCGCTGGATTTCCATTCCGCTGGGCGCATCCCTGTTCGTGTTCTTTCTGGACGGGCGCTGGCTGGCGCCCTTTGGCATTACCCACACGCTACCCGGCGGTGGACTATTTCCCGCTCATTCCCTGGTTTGGCGTGGTGTTGTTGGGCGTCTGGTTTGGCAACTGGTTCTATGCCAACAACCGGCGCCTGATTTCGCTGCCCGACTGGGGCAATCTTGCGCCGATCCGCGGGCTGCGCTGGCTGGGACGTCACTCGCTTCCTATCTACCTCGTGCACCAACCGCTGATTCTGCTCGTGTTGATGTTGCTCGGCATTGTGAGCCTCTAGCCATTCGACGCGCCTGGAGAGATTTCACTTTGCGCAATGCGGGGATGCGTCAAAACGTATCCCCGCATTTTTTTGATCGTCCTGTCGTGTCCTACAATGCGCTGATAAACAGATGTTCCATCCTAATCAACAGAGGCGCACATGACCACTCCAGCCGATATTTTCGCCCAGGCGCAGGCCCTGTCCGGCCAACTGACTGCCTGGCGTCACGACATCCACGCCCATCCTGAACTCAGCTTTCAGGAGCAGCGCACGGCCAGCTTAGTGGCAGACGAACTGGCCGCGCTGGGCATCGAGGTGCAAACGGGCGTCGGCAAGACCGGCGTCGTCGGCTATCTTGGCGAGGGTGGGCCGGTCGTCGCCATCCGCGGCGACATGGACGCATTGCCGATCGACGAAGAGAACGATGTCCCGTATCGCTCGCAGACGCCGGGCGTAATGCACGCCTGCGGCCACGACGCGCACACCGCGATCTTGCTGGGCGTGGCCAGGCTTTTGGCCGCCATGCCCGACCACCCCGCAGGCCAGATTCGCTTTCTCTTCCAGCCCAGTGAAGAGGCGCGCGACAACGAGAACAAATCGGGCGCCACACGTATGATCGAGGACAAGGCGCTGGCAGGCGTCAATGCGGTGCTGGCGCTGCACGTTGCCAGTGACATCGCTGCCAAGCGCATCTCGATCACCGACGGCTACGCCAGCGCCAACGAAGACTCCTTCGAGGTCTGGCTGCGCGGCACCGGCGGCCACGGCGCGTTCCCGCACCAGACCGTGAACCCGGTTTTCATCCTGGCGCAGGTGCTGAACACGATCCAAGGCATTCGCGCACGCCGCATCGACCCGACCAAGGCCGCTGCGCTTTCGATCGGTATGATCCTGGCCGGTGCGGCCTCCAATGTCATCCCCAGCCAGGTCTATCTGGCCGGCACGATGCGCAGCTTTGAGGACGATGTGCGCCAACAACTGCGCGACGAGCTGGCCAAGGCGTTGGAGATCGGCCGCGTCCTGGGCGGTGATTTCGAGCTGAAGCTGCATCCCGGTTACCCATCGATGTACAACGACCCGGATGTGGCGCACCTGCTGCGCGTCTCCACGCGCGACCTGGTCGGCGCACACGCACTGATCGACCCCGAACCGATGATGGGCGCCGAGGATTTCAGCTACATGACGCGCCAGGCGCCGGGCGCGATGTTCATGCTGGGCGCCAAGAAAGATGCCGTCAACCGGCGCGCACCACACGCCGATCTTTGACATCGACGAATCCGCCCTGCCACTCGGCGCGGCTGTGCTGGTCGATGCAACGTGCCGGCTGCTGCGTCAAAAAGCAGTGTAACGTTGAAACTCTATCTTTCCCTCCTGCAACGGAATCGCAACTTCCGCAATCTGTGGTTTGCACGCGTCGTCAGCAACCTGGGCGACTGGTTCAACCTGCTCGCCTCGGCCTCGCTGATCGCCGCATTGAGCGGCGCGGGCACTGCGATCAGCTTTCTCTTCCTGGCGCGCTTTCTGCCGCTCTTTGTGATGAGTCCCTTTGCCGGGGTGCTGGCCGACCGCTTCGAGCGGCGCTCGCTGCTGATCTGGGCGGATGTACTCCGCGCCGTGACGGTGCTGGGCTTTCTGTTCGTGGATCGGCCGGAGCGCATCTGGCTGCTCTATGTGCTGACCGCGCTCCAATTCGTCTTCAGCGCCATCTTTTCCCCGGCTGAGCAAGCCTACCTGCCGGCTGTGGTGGACAAGCAGGATCTTGTCACGGCCAACGCACTGGACAGCTTTACCTGGAGCACGATGCTGGCCATCGGCGCGCTGCTCGGCGGGCTGGCAACAGCGTTTTTTGGCGTGCAGACGGCCTTCGTCCTGGATGCGCTGAGCTTTCTACTCTCGGCCTGGTTTGTCGCGCGTATCGCGGTCGAGAAGCCGCCGGGCCGCGAACACGCGGAGAGCACACAGTCGAACAGCACGCGCGTCGCGTTCCTCGAAATCTTCGAAGGGATGCGCTATCTCTGGGCGCAGCCTGTGCTCCTGGCTTTTGCGCTGATCAAGGCGGGTGGCTCGCTGGTGTGGGGCAGCGTCAATGTGCTGGAGATTCCGTTAGCAGAACAAATCTTCCCACTCAACGGCAACGGTACGCTCACACTGGGGCTGCTCTATGCCACGGTCGGGATCGGCACCGGCTTTGGCCCGATTGTGGTGCGTCACCTGCTGGGTGATACGTGGGGCGGGATGCTCAAGGCGGTGTCAATCGGTTATTTTGCCATGACGCTGGGCATTCTGGGGCTGGCGCTGGCGCCTTCGCTGGGCTGGATGCTGGGCGCCACCACGGTGCGCGGCATTGGCACGGGCGTCGTCTGGGTTTTCTCCGCCGTGCTGCTGCAGATCCTGATCCCGGATCGCTTGCGGGGGCGCGTCTTCGCCTTCGAGTTTGCGGCCTTCACCCTGACGCAGTCGATCAGCACACTGTGGGCCGGTTACGCCTACGACAACCTGGGGTGGAGCGTGTCGCAGATTTTCTTCAGCGCCGCCGTCGTGAGCATCGTCATCACAGGCGTCTGGTTGATCTTTTACCTCGCGCGTGCGCAGCCGCCCCAGATTTGCGACCTGATTGTCTTGCTGAAAATAGACTTTAATGCCACAGCACAACAACGGATGCAGGGAAACAGCGGATTTGATCTGTTCGTCAACGACCCGATCCTCGCTCAATCGCGAAAGCGAATCCGTTGTTTCCTCAAATCCGCTGTAGTGTTTGGAGCACAGCACTACCACGGATGCAGGGAAACAGCGGATTTGCCCCGTCCGTCAACGACCCGATCCTCGCTCGGCGGTGAAAGCAAATCCGTTGTTTCCTCAAATCCGCTGTAGTGTTTGGAGCACAGCACTACCACGGATGCAGGGAAACAGCGGATTTGCCCCGTCCGTCAACGACCCGATCCTCGCTCGGCGGTGAAAGCAAATCCGTTGTTTCCTCAAATCCGCTGTTGTGTTTGGATCACATCACTACAACGGATTCCGGGAAACAGCGGATTTGCCCCGTCCGTCAACGACCCGATCCTCGCTCAATCACGAAAGCAAATCCGTTGTTTCCTCAAATCCGCTGTAGTGATTCACCGCAAAGGCATTTTCTTTGTCCCACTGCGCTTCCGCGTCAGAATTACTGACCTTGCCGCACGTTCATCGGGGCTGATGGACGCGGCAATACGCCGAGCCCGGCAGTGGCTTGTTCTTGCACAGCCAGCCGGCGACGGTGATGGCAGCGCATTTTACGGCCTGCGCCAGCTTGGACGGCTTCGCACTTTTCACCGCCATATCATCTACCGCGGCGCACAGCCGATCAAACTCAAGGTTGAACTCGTCGGCGATGCGCTCCGGGTCAGGCACCAGGCCCGCGTCGGCGATGATACCGAGCGTCACCGTATCGTTGTAGCTGAGGATGCTGATGCCCATGCCTATTTCGCCGGGATGGGGCACCCAGAATGTCATGCGGTCGATCAGGCTGCCGGCCAGGTAAAGGGGGTCGCGTGGGCCGGCGACGTTGGTCATCACCAGCGTCGCCTTGCTGCCAAAGATGCCGACGGCAATGTCCTCCAACGGGCGCGGCGTCCGCCCAAAAATGTTCAGGATGCCCAGAAAAACCGCGGCCTCGGGCGAGCGCTTGATCGCATCCATCTTGTGTTTGGTGATGCCGAGCCGTTCCAGCACGCCGGCGACGCCAACCGGCAGATCCAGGAAGACCAGCCCAAAGCGATTGCCCAGATCGAGCGCACGATTCGGCCGGCGCAGATCGACCGGCACGACGCCACGGATAGTCATGCCATCGACCGCAGCGCCACGCTGCTGCATGTAGTGACGCAGCGCCCCCGCCATCGCGGCCACCAGCACGTCGTTGACTTTTGCATTTGTCGCTTTGCCGACGCGCTTGACTTTGTCCAGGTCCACCGGTTCTGACCAGGCCACGCGTTTGGGGATGCCCAATGGCCCTTTTAGCGGCGAGTGTGGGTCGGGGATCTTGAACAGAGTGCCGACCGCGACGCCGGCGCTGCGCGCGGCCAGTTGCGCCAGATCCGCCGCCTGTTCGGGATGAAGGACAAGCGAGGCGCCGCTGCTGATTACCTGCGCGGACTGGTCAAGGAGGCGTTTGACCGGGCGCGCCAGCGAGTCGAGCAGCCCAGCGCGGCGGTCGTGGCGCGCTGGCTTCGCGGTCAAGCGGTGCATCGCGCAGCACATCGAACAACATCTGCGAAATTGCCATCATGGCGGTGCCGTCGCCGACGCAGTGATGAAAGCGCAGGATCATCGCGCTGCCCCCGTCGATATCGTCGACGACGTGCACCTGCCAGAGCGGGCGCCGATAGTCAAGCGGTGTGCTGGCAATGTCGCTCAGCAGGTCGAGCAGGGCTTGCTTGGTGCGCGGTTCGGGCAGGGCGATGTGATGGAAGTGCTCCTCAGCCGCAAAGTGAGGGTCATCTTCCCAGTGCGGCGTCGTGTAGGGAAAACCCGCCTCGACCACGCGCTGGCGAAAGCGCGAGAGCTGCAGCAGACGATGCGCAAACACATCCTTTACGCGCGCAAAATCGAGTGGCTCACTCGTCAATACGACGCCCGTCACCATTGCCAGGTTGGTGGCGCCGTCCATGTGATACCAGGCGGCATCGACCGGGTCCATCGGCTCTTGCTTTGCAGCCATGTGGTTTCTCCTCGTTCAGTTCTATCCATCCATTTGCACGATCGGTCGACGCTCCAGGCAGGGGAGCGCCACGTCATTTGGACGTTGGTTTGTCCATACCTTAGCATAGGTGACATTCTCATGCGCCCGTCGAATGGGCAGTTTCACAAGAATTGATAAAGGAGAAATCAGGATGGGGAAGCGACAGTCGGTGAGTAGCGGCACGGTGTGGGAGTCGATGGCGGGCTACTGCCGCGCCATCCGGATCGACGACCGGATTCTGGTGTCAGGCACCACCGCGACGGGGCCGGACGGTCTGGTGGGCGGCGCCGATGCAGCCGCGCAAGCACGCTACGCCCTCGACAAAATCGAGGCTGCCATCCGCCAGCTTGGCGGGCGGCTGGAGGATGTCGTGCGCACACGCGTCTACGTGAGCAACATCGACCATTGGGAGGCGGTCGCTCGCGTGCACGGCGAACGCTTCGGCCACATCCGCCCCGTCAACACACTGGTCGAGGCGCGGCTGGTGGGTCCAGAGTACCTGGTGGAGATCGAGGCGGAGGCCATCGTTGGCGCGGGTAAGGGCCGGGCGTGATGCGCTTCAGCCTGCGTCTCAACAACGATCTCACCCTGCGTGACTATGTGGCCGTGGCGCAGGCGGCGGAAGCCGCGGGTTTCAACCAGATCTGGGTGAGTAACGATCTTTTCCTGCGCAGCGCGCCGGTGATTCTACAAACGATCGCACAGGCGACTCAACGCATTGAAGTCGGTGCAGGCATCCTCAACCCCTACACGATCCATCCGGCCGAGATCGCCATGCTGGCTGCCACGCTGGACGAGGCCACCGGCAATCGCTTCAACCTTGGCCTGGCGGCCGGCGCGGGTGAGTTTCTGAAGTGGGTGGGCATCGAAGCCGTACAGCCGCTGACCGCGATGCGGGAGAGCGTGTCGGCGATCCGCAGCCTGTTGCGCGGGGAGCGCACGCCGATGACGGGCAGTTTCCTGCACTGGGAGCAAGAAGCCTATCTGCGCTTTGACGCGCCACGCGTCACGCCGATCTATATCGGCGCGATGGGGCCAAAGATGCTGGCGCTCACCGGCGAACTGGCGGACGGCGCGCTGCCGCTGCTCTTTCCGCCGGAGCACTATTTTGGCGTCCTGCCCTATCTGCAAGCCGGCGCGGCGCAGCGTTCTCCCGCACTGGCGGCGCTCGATCTGGCGGTGTGCATCTGGGTCTCGCTGTCGGAAGACCGTGCGGCCGCGCGCCGCGTCCTTGCGGCCAAGATCGCCTATTACGGTCACGCCTTGAGCCCGCTAATTTTGGCACCGGCTTGGCGTAACGCAGGCCGACTTCCGGCCGATCGAACACGCCATTATGGTCGAACGCGATATCACACGCGCCGTCAACATGGTGGATGAGCGCATGTTGCGCATCGGCATTGTCGGGGGCGCGCACGATGTCATTGAACGGTTGGAGCCACTCGTGGCGGCGGGTGCACGCCATCTCAGCTTTGGCCCACCGCTTGGCCCGGATCAACTGGAGGCGGTGCGGCTGCTGGGGCAGGTTATCAAGTATTTCCGGCGGTAACTGTTCAGCCTGACTTCCATAGAGCACGGATTAGGCGGATTAAACAGATTAGACAGATTAGACAGACAGAGCGGATGAAATCCGTAAGAACCCGTCTACTCCGTACTCTCCGTGATCTATTTTTTGCTATAGCTTGTGCCCATACAAACCTAGAAAAGAAAAGAGGGGACGGCCATCTTCGCCGTCCCCTCTTTTGATACGGGGCTATCTTGAGATCGGCGTCGGGGGACACGCCGATCCGCAAAATCCTATTTGGTTTGCCGGGGAGGACATTTGAGCCCCAAACAGGGGTGCGGGAGGAGATTGTTTCTACTCTAGCAGACAAACGTCAAAAGATCGTCAAAAATTTCGTCGGCATAGCGTAGGTGTTTCGTTTCGGTAGAGGTCAAACTTGGCGTCTTAAGTTTTCGCAGCTACAATTCAAGGCGCACAGCTTGTCAATGAAGCAAGCTTGGAGCCTCATGCTGCACTTACAATTTCTGGGAACTTTTCATGTTACGTTTGCCCATGGTCGTGAGGCATCCATTGATACGGCGCGCGGAAAAGCGCTGCTTGCCTATTTAGTGATTGAAAACGACCGTGCTCATTTGCGCGAGCAGTTGGCAACCATGTTCTGGCCCGAAGCGGATCAGAAATCGGCCATGCAGAGCTTGCGCCAGGCGCTATACAAGTTGAAACGAGCGCTCGCAGCCGGAGCAAGATTGGCGCCAAGACCAAGGACCCGCCCTACTTCACCATCACGCGCCAAACGTCGCCTTCAATTTTGACAGCGAACACTGGAGTGACGTTCGAACTCTTCAGCGCCCTGATCCGTACATCACAACAACATGTCCATCACTCTATTCAAGCCTGCCCAGAATGTATCGCTGGACTTGAAGAAGCCGTCGAGCTTTACCGGGGTGAATTTCTCTCTGGGTTGACTTTGCCAGACGCCGACGATTTTGAGGCGTGGCGGCTTGCCCGCCAGGAATGGCTGCGCGCCCTAAATCGATGCGCGCCTTGATAACACTCGCCAGCTCTTACGAACACCGCCGCGACTTTGGCGCGGCGCAACGCTTTCTGTTGCGACTATTGGAATTGGAACCGTTGGATGAAGACGCACACCGTCGTTTGATCCGGCTCTATGCGCTTGACCATCAGCGCGCCGCTGCCTTGCAGCAATTTGAAACCGCGCGCCGCGTATTGGCGCAGCAATTGAACGCTCAGCCCACTCAAGCGACGCTCCAACTTTTCCAGGAGATTCAGCGGGGCGACTTTCCACCATTGGAACCTGCCACGATCGGCAGTCCCTACAAAGGGCTTTATCCATTTTCCTTGGAGGATCGTGTAGATTTCTACGGGCGTGAGGAGACGGTGGAGTTCCTTCTCCAGCGGCTGGAAGGCGCACCGTCTGCATTTCTGATCGGACTTCCGGCAGCGGAAAATCCTCGATTATCCACGCGGGCGTAATTCCTGCCCTGTTGAACGCGGGAAGATCGGCGCAACAGGCGCGACGCAAAAGCGGCCAGGTTGCAGAAAATTGGTCAGTCGTCGAGTTCCGCCCAGGTGCGGATCCCTTCCGCGCCCTGGCGGAGGTCCTCGTGCGTCAAGCCAAGACCCCGCTCGACGCCGACCAGTTGATGAACCTTCTGCATACGGAAAACGCTACGCTGGATAGCCTCGACGTGTTGCCGCATCACACCCACACGTTGCTCTTTGTCGACCAGTTCGAGGAGCTATACACGTTGGGCGCCTCGGTTGCAAACGCGCAGGCTTTTCATTGATCTTCTGTTGAATTCTGCCCACTTACCAGCGGGTGACGCTTCGCGGCATCTTCGCTGCTCCTCGCCATGCCGCGCGGACTTCGTCAGCCAGGCGCTGACCTATCGACCTCTGGCGGATGCGCTGCAGCGCGGCGGGATCGTGCTCGGCCCGATCGCGCGCGCTGCATTGCGCCGCGTGATCGAGAGCCAGGCGCATAACCGCGGCGTAACCTACGAACCTGGTCTGGTTGAGCGCCTGCTTGACGATGTCGGCGAGGAACCGGGCAATCTGCCGCTGCTACAGTTTGCCCTCTCCGAACTGTGGGTGCGGGCGCAGTCGGCTATCAGATTACCCATCATACATACGATGAAATTGGGCGAATTTCCGGCGCGCTGGCCAGCTATGCCGATCAAGTCTATACGCAACTGACGAACGCCGAACAGGCAACTGCACGGCAACTCTTTATCCAACTCGTACAACCCGGCGACGAAACCGGGGACACGCGACGCCCGGCGTTGCGCTCCGAGCTAAGCGAGGCCGGATGGGAGTTGGCGCGTCGATTGGCTGACCTGCGCCTGGTCGTCACAGGGCATGGCGACAGAGGAGAGGGCGTCGAACTTGTGCATGAGACGCTTGAATCCGCAGTTGGGGACAATTGCGCGAGTGGATGGAGGAAGATCGTGACTTTCGGCGCTGGCAGCAGCGCCATCGCACCTACCTGCACCAGTGGATCGCCAGCGAACAGGAAGAAGATGCGTTGCTGCGTGGTGCGTTGTTGACCGAAGCAGAATGGTGGATCAACACGGCACGCGGACCTGAGCCAGCACGAACAGGCATTGATCGATAGCAGCATCCAGTCGCGCAACCAAAAGCAGACGGAGATCGAGGCGGCGCGCCAAGCCGAACTTGAGCGTGTACAGACGTTGGCAGAAGCTGAGGCGCAACGCGCGAAGCAGAACATCGCCGCGCGCGGAGATCGAACGCTCGACAGGCCATCGCTTGCGCTGGCTGTCGATTGGCCTGGCAGGGGTGCTGGTCGCGGCGGTGTTAGCGGCAATGATCGCACTCTGGCAGCAGCAGCAGGCCACGCTATTTGCGCAACAGGCGCTGGCCCGCCAGTTGGCGGCGCAGTCGATCAACCTGGCGCATGATGCCACCGATCTGGCGCTCTTACTTGGCGATGAAGCGATGGCGCGCATGACCAACCCGCCGATCTCACAAATTTTTTGGTTGCTTTTCCAGTGAGCGGCTTGCTTGACCGTTTCCTCCGCGGCGGTTCAGGCGATCTGACGCAAATCGTCGTGGCGCCGGATGGAGCGCGCGTCTGTTCACTATCTCCGAAAATGGTTCGCTCACCAGCACGGCGGTTTGGGATGCAACGGAGGGACGTTTAGTCCGCGAAGTGTTGCCACCGCGTGAACGCGCTGCGCTTGCGCTTGCCCCGGACGGCGACTGGCTGGCAACGGCAACCGGCGCCGTCATTCAACTGTGGGATGGCGACAGCGGCAAACAAATCGCCACCTGGGACGCCTGGGCGCCGACAGCGCCATCAACGCCTTGCAAGTCTCCGCAGATGGGCGACGGTTGCTAACAAAGGGAGACAATGGCGTCGTCACGCTCTGGGATGTGGCGACCCATCAAGTCACAGATCAATTTGTCCTTCCCGATGGCACAGCAGGAATTTGGCTCAGCCCTGACAGCCGCACGCTGGCGGTTACGCGAGATGTGAGAACGGAACGCGGCGTCGATCTCTGGAGGACAGATACCGGGCAAAAGACAGCTATCCGTTTGGGGAAGCATGAATCCGCTGATCACTGCGGTAGCCTTTACCCCTGATGGCAGCCAAATTGCAACCGCGAGCTTCGACGGTTCCGTCCGCCTGTGGGATGCAGCCACCGGCCGCGTTCGATCCATCTGCCGTTTATCGAACATGACGGACGCGTTCTCTGTGCGGCTTTCAGCCCGGATGGGCGCACGTTGGCCACCGGTGGCGCCGATCGTCAAATTTTGCTATATGACGTTGTGACCGGGCAGCAAATTGGCGAACCGCTCTTCGGGCATGACAATTGGGTGCGCCATCTGCGCTTCGACCCCACGGGCAATGTGCTCTATTCAGGGGCAACCGGCGGCAGTCTGATTCGGTGGGATTTGGCGCGACGCAAACTGTTCGAAGGACATACGGATCGCGCCCGCTCCGTTGCCATCAGCCCGGATGAGCAGCACGCTTGCCACGGCTGGCTTTGACAAGCGTCTCTTGCTGTGGGACGCCGCCTCTGGCCAGCAGATCGCTGAATTGCCATCGCCACACGAACGTTCGGTCATCCAAATTGCCTACAGCCCAGACGGTCGTTTTCTGGCGGCTGGAGATGCCGGCGGCCTCGTCACGCTCTGGGACGCGGCAGAGCGTCAGATGCTGCATTCGCTGCTCACCTATGTTGACAGCGTCGTCATTGGCTTGGCATTCAGTCCGGATAGCAGCTACCTTGCCGTCGGAGATTTCGACGGCAACCTATCGATTTGGAATGTGAAGACAGGTCCGCGTGTGTGCGCCATGTCAAAAGCGCACGATGGTTGGACATTGACGCTGGCGTTCTCGCCAAACGGTCAGACGCTGGCATCCGGCGGCACGGATGGTCAGATTCGGCTGTGGGATGTCTCCACGCTGGCGCAGCCGGGCGACGATGCGTTGCAACTGCGCCGCGCACCGTTGTTGGGACATGAATACTGGGTTACTTCGCTGCTGTACACGGCGGATGGTGCAACCTTGATTTCTGGCAGCGCCGACAATACAGTGCGCTTCTGGGATCCAACCACCGGGGCGGAGCGCGGCGAGCCGCTCGCCGGGCAGATGTCGCAGGTGTGGGGCGTGCAATTCTACCCCCCGCATGGAGAGCGAACGTTGATCACACTGAGCAACAACGGTACAGTGCAGACATGGGATATTGCGTCGCGCACCCCATTAGCGCCTGCATTGCATACGGGGCTGGAAACCGAATCGTTTGCCGTAAGTCCAGCAGGAAACTATGTCTATCTGGGCAGTTTCGATGAGCGGGTCGAGCGGTGGGAGCTGGAACCTGATGCCGTGGAAGGAACGTAGCTGCGCCATCGCCACGCGCGCGCTCGACCATGAGGAGTGGGAGCACTATTTGAGGAACACGCCGTACCAGCCTGCCTGCGGCAGGACGCCTTGAGCAACCCTTAGCGTTCGCCCGCCTCCCAGTCGATTGCGCTCACGTCGTCGTGCTTCAGCACACGCTGTCCGACGCGATCGATGCGCATGATCAGACGGCAGGCAGGATCGGGGCAGGTGACGCGGGCGTCGGTCTCCATCCAGTCAGCAGGATGGTTGCGCCGCTGCTTGGCGGGCAGCAACGGCAGCGTCGCCTGCAGTGCGTAGACGCAGAATTCCTGTCCCGCCGGCAAGGAAAGCTTGCCCCCATGCAGGTGGAAGCGATCACCCACGGCCATTGAACAGGTGCAATTCCCCTCAATCGCCTCGACCACCACCGTCAGATCGTATAGCTCAAATTCGTCTTCGCCCACGCGTAACCTCTTTTCTGATTTTCTGCCAAGGAGAAGGGGAGAGGGGGAGACAAGGAGGAGGGGGAAGGGAAGACTTCACAATTCACCATTGACAATTCGTCCTTGTCTCCTTGTCTCTACTCCTCCAGCGTCACCGTATCCGTCTGGCCGTCGTAGCTGCCGACCTCAACGAACTCTGCGCCTTCCGGGTTGAGCTGGAAGATCGTGTAGTAGGCGATCGCCTGGTCGCCGTTCTCATCGAGGAAGGCTTGGAACGCCGTGCCGATGTAGTGTCCGGAAACGAAAGGCAGCATCGACTTGACCGCCTTGCCGTCATTGCCGGCGGAGAGCATCGTCAACATCGCAATATTGGCAGCGTCGTAGGCGTAGTTGGTGAATGGCCCCGGCTCGCTCTCGTATTTGGCGGCGAACGCGTCCCAGAAAAGGCTGCGTGTTTGGATTGTCCGCGTCGCCAAAAGAGACCGATGTCAAGCCCACCTTGGCGAGGAACTCAGCGTGCGCCGGGTCTCCCAAAATGTCCGGGTTGACTTCGATTTTCGACGCCCAGCCGATCGACGCTGCCCAGCGCCGGATCGGTGACCGCCTGCTGCAGTCAACTTCTGCGCATCGCCCAGGAACGCCACCGCAAAGACCGCGGTCTCGCCCGACGCGCTCAGCCGCTCCACCTCTGCGCTCAACTTACTGGCCTCACCGGAGAGATCGGCCGGTTCAGGCGCATACTTGACTACTGACACCTCTTGGCCGCCCTTTTCCTGGAAGATCTTGGTGAACACATCGATCATGCCGTTGCCAAAAAGGATCGTCCACCACCAGCGCCACGATATTTTCATAGCCGCGGCGCGTCGCGATCTCCGCAAAGGCGCGCGCCGAGTACGTGTCGGGCGGATACATCACACGGAAGATGTTGTCGCCTGCCAGCACGCACCGGCAGGCCACTGGAGGCCCAGCAGCGACGAGGACGAACATCGTTCTCGTGAACGAATTGCTTGGCGCCAAGCACCTCGCTGGTCGTCAAGGGGCCAATCACGACTTTAGCGCCGCTCGTCTGCACGACCGTCTGCACCGCCTTCGACGCGCCGTCGGGCGTGCCTTCCGTGTCGGCGCTGGCGGTCTGGAAGCGCACACTCGCCCCCGCCGCCTCAAGTTACGCGTTCATCTGCTCGACTGCCAGCTCGACGCCCTTTTGGAAGTCCGTGCCGAACGAACCGAGCGAACCGGTGTAGGGCAGCGCAATGCCCAACGTGTAGGTTTGTGGGCCGCGGCGTCACCCGCCGGCGCCACCGCTGTGCAGGCCGAGAGCACCAGGCTCAACAGCAAAACCAGCAAGCAAAATCCAGGAAGTCCTTCGCATGAGAGCACTCCTTCATTGAATGCAATTGGAACAATGGGTTGTTGGCAGCACATCGCGGGGGGAACTGCGCTGCACTATACATCACCCCCGCAGCCTTTGCAAACGCTTTTGGGCGCCTGCCGCACCCGTGACCCATCCGGTTTCCAGACGCACGCGGTTTTCCGAAATGATGGATTGTAAGCGCTCGATGGCTTGTGATTCCGTTGCGTGATGCTATAATCGTTGCGTCGAACGCCTTGCCTGTCGAGCCGAACTGAGCCAGCCGTGACCTTCCCTGACGCAACTGGTCGATTCGCTCGTTACAACCGCACAAGTGGGCAGCCTTTACACGCTGATGGCCGTGGGTCTGACGTTGACGATGGCGGTGGTGAAGTTGCCCGACTTCGCCCATGCTCGAAATGATCACGTTCGGTGCGTACACGGCGCTCAGTGGTTTCACTTTTTGTGACGACCAACCCGCTGCTCACGATTGGCGTGGCCTTTCCCGCGTCGGCATTGCTGGCCTGGGCCAGTTCACGTCGAGCTTGTTCTATCGTCCGCTCGTGCGCCAGAAGTGAACGACCTATGTGCTCATCCTTCCTCCTCTTGCCGCCCGGCCTGATCGTGCGCTATTCCCTCTTTCTGCTGGCGGACCGTTACGATCTCTTTTACGAAGCAAACGCAGTCAGATCCCGCTGCAGGTGCTGGTGGAGATTGGCCCGCTGCGCCTGACCAACATCTTTATCTGGGTGACGCTCGAGCAGCATCAGCATTGGTCGCGCTGTTCAGTCTGCTGCTCAACTTCACCAGCCTGGGCCGGCAGATCCGCAGGCGCTGGCGGACAACAGACACGCTGGCAGCGCGTGCTCGGCGTGCCGGTGGATCGCGTCGTCGATCTCGCCTGGGTGCTCGTCGGCGGGATGGCGGGCGTGGCCGGCGCCGGTTGTGGGGACTCTACACCTTCGGTCAACCCGCTGGTCGGCTGGCTGATCCTGCTGCCGGTTTTTTGCCACCGGCAGGGCTGGGCTGCGTGCCGCGGCTTTTTCGTCGGCACGATCCTCGGCGCCTACATTGTGGCCTTTGGCGAAAACACGGTCATGCTTACTTCTCGACCAGACCTTTGGCCTCGACTTCAGTTTCAAACCCACGATCCCCTTCGTGATCATCATCCTCGTGCTGCTAATTCGCCCGCAAGGCTTTGGTGGGTTGGGGCGTAGCGCCACAGAGGAGGCAACGCGTGATCCTTGACCCCATCGGCACGCTGATCTCGTTGCTGACTTCGTTTGGCGTCGCCGCCATGATTGCACTCAGCCTCAACCTGGAGTATGGGTTGGGCGGTATTCCCAATTTCGGCAAGGCGCTCTTTGTCTCGATCGGCGCTTGCACGGGCAGGCATTACCTACACGCCGGTTGCTGCCGCTGCTGGCGGGGCAGGCCGCGCCCTATCCATGCGGCGCGGGCATGAGCCAGGCGCTGCAAGTTCGGCACCCGAGATCATGCGTACACTGCCTGCGGTTGGGCTCAGCCCCAATTTTCTCATAACGCTCGTCATCACGGCCCCTCATCGGCGGGATCGTCGGATATCTTTGCCTCCTACCCGGCGCTGCGCTCTACAAAGACAGGAGTTGGTTCCTCGGCCTGGTGCTGCTGGCGTCCAGCGAAGTGGTGCGCATCATCGTGCACGGCGCCGAGCCGGTGATTTCCGCGCGCACAACAGGATCGGCCTGTCGCAACCTTTTGTCTTTCTGCCAACCGCGCAATTCAAAGCCACGGCCTTTGCCGGGCTGACCTTGCTGGCCGCAGTATGTTTACTGGTTTGCGCAACGGCTGACGTGCTCGCCCTTCACGATGTTGAAGGCGATCCGCGTAGAACAGCGACGTCGCCGCTGGGCTTGGCAAGCCGATGGCGCGCACGCCGCGCCAGTGTAATGGTCATCGGTTCGGCCATCGCCGCGGTCGCCGGCGTCTTCTTCGTCACCAACATCGGCTTTGCCAGCGCCAACGATTACGTGGTCGGCCTGACGCTCGACATCTGGGTGATGATCGTGCTGGGCGGGCTGGGCAACATCCGCGGCAGCGGCGCGCTGCTCGCAGCGATGCATCACCCGTGGCTGCGACCGCGCCACCGCCATCGCCGCGATCCAGGCCAACATGCTCGGCAGCCAGTTTGATTTCAACTATGCGCGCTACATCCTCTTTGCGCTGATTCTGCTCGTCATGCTGCGCTATCGGCGGCAGGGGCTGTTGCCGGAGCGGCTCGACACGACTGGCCCGGCAAATTCCTGGCAAAGCTGAGGCGTCAGGACGTTGCGTCTCAGGAGGCAACGGTGAATCGCCATGCTTGACCTGCACAATGTACACAAACGTTTTGGCCGCCTGGCCACGGTCGCCCGGCGTCAGCTTCCAGCGTCGAAGCCGGCGAGATCGTCGGGCTCATCGGGCCGAACGGCAGCGGCAAATCGACGCTGTTGAGCACCGTCGCCCGGCGCCTATTGCCCCGACGACGGCGAGATTTTGCTCGACGACCAGCCAATCGGTGGGTTGGCGCCCGACCAAATCTCGCAGCGCGGGCTGGCGCGCAGCTATCAAGATCCGTCGCTCTTCTTTCGCATGTCGGCGCTCGACAATGCCCTGTTGCCGGCGCGCGGCAACGGGGAGAAAAGGCGCGCCATGCCCCTTTCCGCAGCCGCTGGTGGGGACAGGAGCGCGCCCATGTGGCGGAAGCCGCCGCGATTTTGTCGGATCTCAAACTCGAAGCGCGTGCCAGACGCCGGCCTCCGATCTATCGGGTGGACAGATGAAGCTGCTGGAGATCGGCCGCACGCTCATGGGCGAGCCGCGCCTCCTGCTGCTCGACGAGCCGACTGCCGGCGTCGCGCCCGGCCTCGCCTACACGATCTTTGAAGAGATCGAACGGATGCGTGCGGCGCACGGCCTGAGTTTTTTGATCGTCGAGCATCGGCTGGAGATCCTCTTTGATTTTGTCGACCGCCTCTATGTGATGCATCTGGGGCAGGTCATTGCGGAGGGAAAGCCCGCCGAGATCGAACAGAATGCACGGGTGCGCGAGGTCTATTTTGGCGCATAAACATGCCATATCCAACCGGATCGCGGACGTTGCATCCGCCCACTTTTACAACGAAGCGGATGCGAACGTCCGCGATCCGGGCTGATTCGTTACTATATACGTCGTTTTTTTTGGAGGAACCCATGATTACAGCATCCCACATCCACCAGATTGAGCAGGACGGCTACACCGTCGTCCGGCAGATGTTTGCAGCCGAAGAAGTGGAGACCTATCGCGACGCACTTCATGCGCCTGCGCCGCGACGGCAGCTATGCAGGCGACTTTCGCCGGCGTGGCCGCCCACCGAGACCGACCCGCTCAAGATGTACCCGCGCATGATCCACATGCACCGCTGGGACGAGTTGTCGCTGCGCTGGATGCTCGACCCACGCATCAACCGTGCGCTGACGACCTTCCTGGGCAAGGAACCTTTCGCCGTGCAGACGATGCTCTACTTCAAGCCCGCGGCGGTGCGCGCGGCCAGGCGCTGCACCAGGACAACTACTACCTCCGTGTGCAGCCGGGCACCTGCATGGCGGCGTGGCTGGCGCTCGACGACTGCGACGAAGAGAACGGCTGCATGCAGGTCGCCGCCGGCAGCCATAGCCTGGCCGCTGCTCTGCACCGTCGACGCCGATCTGGAACCAGAGTTTCACCGACGTCACCGTGCCGCTGCCGCCCGACGCCGACGTGCGCCCCGTGGTGATGAAGGCGGGCGACGTGCTCTTCTTCAACGGCCAGCTCGTGCACGGCAGCTACCCGAACACCAGCCAGGATCGCTTCCGCCGCTCGCTCATCGGCCACTACATCCAGGGCGACGCCGAACAGGTCGGCCACTGGTACCATCCCGCGCTGCGCATGGACGGCACGCGTGGTCGAGCTGGAGGACAGCCCCGGCAGCACGCAGTGTGGCGTCTGGGTGGAGCGCAACGGCGCGCAGGTGATCGAGGTGGCGGGGCTGAATGTGGTTGACGCAAGTATTCACGACTAATGCTCTCGATCTCTGACCTGACCGCTGGCTACGGCAAACTGATGATTCTGCACGACGTGGCGCTTAACGCAGCCGCCGGGCAATTTGTCGCCATCCTCGGACCCAACGGGAGTGGCAAGTCCACCCTGCTCAAAACCATCGTCGGCCTGACCACGCTTGAGCGCGGCGTGATTCGCTTTGACGGGCAGGCGATCGAAGACCGGCGCACGGAGACGATTCGCAGCCTGGGGCTGAGCTATGTGCCGCAGCGCGAAAATGTCTTCAAGAGCATGAACGTGCGCGAAAATTTGCTGCTGGCGGTGCGCGATCTGGCCAAGCCCGCGGCCGCTGCGGCGCTCGACGAATGTTACGTGCTTTTCCCGATCTTGCACGACCGGCAAAGCCAGCAGCGCCGGCAGCCTCAGCGGCGGCGAACGGCAGATGCTTGCCATCGCGCTCGGCTGGCTGGCGCGGCCCAAGCTGATGTTGCTCGACGAGCCAAGCGCCGGGCTGTCGCCGCTCTTCGTCACAGAAGTGTTTCGGACGCTGCGTGCGCTGCGCGACGCCGGCATCACGCTGGTCGTCGTCGAACAGAACGCACGCAGCGTCCTGCGCTGGTGTGATTACGCCTACCTGCTGCGCGACGGGCAGGTGGCGTTTCAAGGCTCGGCCGCCGATCTGCTGGCCGATGAAGAGACCGTGAAAAGCTATCTGGGCGTCGCAATTACGCGCGAAAGACGCCGTGCCGATTTGACCAACTCTCTGCAATGCTTGAATCAATCCGAAATCTACATCAACGAGCAAATCTCATGCCACTACAAAACATTCTCAACCAACCACGCATCTGGTACGGCGGCGACTACAACCCGGAACAGTGGCCGGAGGCAATCTGGCTGGAGGACATGCGCCTGATGCAGCAGGCCGGGGTCAATCTGGTCTCGGTCGGCATCTTTTCCTGGGCGCATCTGGAGCCGCAGCCGGGCCAGTACGAATTTGGCTGGCTCGACCGGCTGATGGATCTGCTGCACGCGCGCGGCATCTACACCTGCCTCGCCACGGCTACCGCTTCGCCGCCGCCCTGGCTGGCCCACCGCCACCCCGAAAGCCTGCCCGTCACCGCCGACGGCGTCACGCTGTGGCCGGGCGGGCGTCAAGCCTACTGTCTGCACAGCGAGGCGTACATGAAGGCCGCATCGGCGCTCGTCACGCGCATCGCCGAGCGCTACCAGGATCACCCGGCGCTGGCGGTCTGGCACATCAACAACGAATATGGCTGCCACGTCAGCGAATGCTTCTGCGATGTCTCGGCGGCGGCCTTTCGCAAGTGGCTCTCCGAACGCTACGGCACGCTCGACGCACTCAATGCGGCGTGGGGCACGGCCTTCTGGAGCCAGCGCTACGGCCAGTGGCAGGAGATCAACCCGCCGCGCCGCGCGCCCACCTTCGCCAATCCGACCCAGCAACTCGACTGGCGGCGTTTCTCCTCGGACAGCCTGATCGCACTGCATGACATGGAGGCGGAGATCCTGCGCCGCGTCACACCGCAGACGCCGCTCACGACCAACTTCATGGGCTTCTTCAAGCCGGCCGACTACCGGAAGTGGGCGCACCGCGAGGACGTGATCTCGCTCGACACCTATCCCGACCCGACGGACGATTTTGCCGCGGTGCAGAACGCCGCACAGTGCGACCTCACGCGTTCGCTGGGCGACGGCCAGCCGTGGATGTTGATGGAGCAGACGTCGAGCGCGGTCAACTGGCGGCCGCGCAATGTGCTCAAAGCGCCGGGGCAGATGCGGCTGTGGAGCATGCAGGCGGTGGCGCGCGGCGCCAACACAGTCATGTTCTTTCAGTGGCGCGCGGCCAAGGCCGGCGCGGAGAAGTTTCACGGCGCACTGGTGCCGCACGTGGGCGTCGAGAATTCGCGCGTCTGGCGCGAGGTTTCCGCGCTGGGCAACGAACTGCAGGAGCTCGGCCCGCTGGCGCGCAGCCGCGTGGTCGCCGATGTGGGCATCCTGGTTGACTGGCAGAGTTGGTGGGCGCTGGAGCTTGACTCCAAGCCCTCGACCGCGGTCACCTTCTACGAGCCGCTGGCGAGCTTTTACGGCCCGCTCTTTGCCGCCAACATTACGGCGGACTTCGCCTTCACCGACAGCGATTTTGCCAACTACAAGCTGTTGCTGATCCCCAATCTCTACCTGGTGGATGACGCCACCGCCGCCAAGCTCGAGGCTTACGTGGAGGCGGGCGGCACGGTCGCTATCGGCTTCTTCAGCGGCATCGTCGATGAGAACGAGCAAATCCGGCTCGGCGGCTATCCTGCCCCCTTCCGGCGACTGCTGGGTCTGCGCGTCGAGGAATTTGCGCCCATGGCGGAAGGCGAGCACAACGAAATTCGCTTTGCGGATGGCAGCATTGCCCCCTGCGCCCTCTGGGCGGACGTCATCGACCTGGAAGGCGCAACCGCGCTGGCGACCTTTACCGGCAATTTCTACGCAGGGCGACCGGCGATCACCGAGCACAACTTTGGGCCGCGGCCAGCGCCTTCTATCTGGGCACACGGCTGGCGCCGGAGGCGATGGCCGCGCTGCTGGCGCGCATCGCTGCGCCGCGGGCGTGACGTCGCCGGTCAGCGCGCCGCCGGGCGTCGAAGTGGTGCGCCGTCGTGGCGAGGATGGGCGTGAACTGTGGTTCGTGCTCAACCACCGGCCAGAGCTGGTCACGGTGAATTTGCCCATCTCAGGCGTCGATGTGTTAAACGGGGCGGAGGTGGCGGGTGCGGTGGCGCTGGAACCCTTCGGCGTGGCGATCGTGCAGGCGGGATGATGGCCTGTCGCGTGGGTGTTTTGGGCTGAAGCCTCATCTCCGGGTAAATCTTGATACGGGGAAGAGGGGTGAACTTATTGCTGCTCAATTGCGCCCGCGCGCGCGCGCGCGCGGCCGTTGCCAGACGCGTTTGCGCAGCGGCCAGCCAGGCGGCGCCAGTATCCAGCGCTTGTTGCAGGTCATCGAGCACGACCGCGGTGGCGGCTGGCGCCACGCCGCCTGGTCCAGAACGAACCTGCACAAAGTGCTCCGGGTCCAGCGCCTGCTGAAATTGTGCAGCGCTGAGATCGAGTGCGTGGCCGAGCACCTCGTGCGCTAACGTCTGCAACATCGCCAGCGTCAACCGCGAGCTGGGGACGCCGGCTTTGACCGCACTCTGCACCATGCCAGCGACAGTTTTGTGCGCCAGCCGAAAAGGCAGCCGCGTTTCACGCACCAATGTATCGGCCAGCTCCGTGGCGGTGGTGAAGCCTTCGCCTGCCGCGAGCGCGCAGATGCTCCTCGTTGAGTAACAAAGTCTCGAAGAACGCGGTGTAGAGTTCCAGGCACTCTTCGATGGTCGCCAGCGCGTGGAAGAGCGGCGGCAAAATCTCGTCTTCAATGTCCTGCGTGTCGCCGTAGGGGATATTGTGACACTGCGTCACCACCGTCTGCGCATAGCCCAGGGCGCGACTGAGGCGGGCGCGCAGATGCTCCAGCACGACGGGGTTGCGCTTCTGCGGCATAATCGAGCTGATCTGGATAAAGCTGTTGTCGATCTGTAGTGCGTTGGCCTCCTGCGTGGCGCGGACGAGCAGGTCGTGGGTCATGCGGCTGAGGTCCACGGCCAGCGCCTGTACGGCGAAGGCTGTGTCGGTGAGATACTCGCCGCCGCCGATAGCATGTTGCGTGCTGAGGACGATCCCATCGAAACCGAGCAGATCCGCGGACGCGCTGGCGGTCAATGGGAAAACCCGTGCCGGTCAGCGCGGCAGCGCCCAGCGGCGAAGCATTGGCCGCGGCGTAGGCATCGGCGAACTTGGCCTGGTCGTGCGCCAGGAAGGTGAGGACGCCGGCGAGATAGTGCGCAAAGGTGACGGGCTGGGCCGGCTGGGTGTGGGTGTAGCCGGGCATCAAGGTGTCCAGGTGGCGGCGCGCCTGGGCCATGATCACCGTGCGCAGCGTCAGGACGCAGTCGCTCACCGCCAGCACGCGCGTGCGCAGCGCCATGCGCGCCAGCGCGTGGCCCAGGTCATTGCGGCTGCGCGCCAGTTGCAGGTTGCCGCCATAGTCGGGGCCTACAAGCGCAATGATCTCCCCTTCGATGCGGAAGAAGAGATCCTCGATGCCGGGCTGGTAGGCGTACTGCTCTACGCCCGCGGCGCGAATGGCGGCCACGGCGTGTACGATGGCCGCGGCATTCTCCGCGGTGATGATGCCGCATTCGGCCAGCATGACGGCATGCGCGTCGTGTGCGTCGAGCATGGGCGCGAAAAGGTGCGCCTGGGCATCGGCATAGGCCGGCTGCAAGACGTGGCGGCTATAGACTGAGTGTGGAAAAGAGCCGGGCATGGCAAAGTCTCTTTCGGGCGTGGTGGGAAGTCAGGAATGGGTGAGGTCGCGCCAGATGCACCAACCACTAGCAATCAGCAATTGATGCCATCCTCCCCGTCACCCCTTGATCCCCGTCAAGGCAATTCCTTTGATAATCTGGCGCTGGAAGAGGATGAAGACGATCAGCAGCGGAATGGTGGCGAGGCTGGCGCCGGTCATGATCTTCTCCCACTGTGTCGTCGATTCGCCGCGGAAGAAGCTGAGGCCGACGGGCAGCGTGTAGAACGCGCGGCTGCTGGCGATGATCAGCGGCCACAGATAGGCGTTCCAGTTGCCGATGAAGTTGAAGATACAGAGCGCGGCCACGGCGGGCTTGACCAGTGGCATGGCAATGCGCCAGAAGATGCCAAATTCGTTCATGCCGTCGATGCGCGCCGCGTCGAGCAGTTCGTTGGGCACACCGTCGAAGAACTGGCGCATGAGAAAAATGCCCACCGCGGTGATCACGCCGGGAAAAACAATGCCCCAATATTGCATGGAACCCTGATGCCAGCCAAGTTGGACGCTCATGTTGTACCACGGGATGATCAGCATCTCGGTGGGGATCATAAGGGTAGCCAGGATGCCCAGAAAAATGATCGTCTTGCCCGGAAACTCGAACTTGTTGAAGGTGTAGCCGACAAGTGAGTCGAAAAAGGCCACGCTCAGCGTACTGACTGTGGCGACGAACAGGCTGTTGAGATACCAGCGTCCAAAACTACTGGTCGTGAGAACCAGGCGGTAATTGTCCAGAGTCGGGTTCTTGGGCAAGAACGCGAAATCGATGAGTTCCGTGCCCGGCTTGAAGCTGGTCAACACCATCCACACGAAGGGCACGATCATCACCACCGCGCCCAGGCTGAGCAGGAGATAAACCAGCGCCGTCAACCAGGAGACGCGTGCGCGCCTGTGTGACGGCGCGGTCACAACTTGTTCGGAGAGGCGGAGCAGCCGTTCGGCTTCGCTTTCAGCAATCGTCATGAGCCTAATACTCCACACGCCGCTGCAGCACGCGCAACTGGAAGATGGTGATCAGCAGGATCACAAAGAAGAGCAGGACGGTCAGCGCGGCGGCATAGCCCATGTTGTAGCTGCCAAAGCCTTCTTTGTATACCTCAAGCACGACGGTGGTGCTGCTGTTGAGCGGGCCGCCCTGCCCCTGGTCGCTCATGTTGCGCACCAGATCGAACATGCGCAGGAAGGAGATAGTCTGCAACACGGAGAGATAGACGATCACGGGATTGAGCAGCGGCAGGGTGATGCGCCAGAACATCTGCCAGCGACCGGCGCCGTCGATCTGGGCGGCTTCGTAATAGATGTCGGGAATCTGTTGCAGACCGGCCAGAAAAATGATGATGGTAAAGCCCAGGCTGGCCCAGATCGCCACCGCGGTAATCGAGTAGAGCGCCTGCTGCGGGCTTTTGGTGAAGCCTTGCATGGGCAGGCCGAGGGTGAGCAGAATCTGGTTGATGAGGCCGGTCTGCGGCGCATAAAGCCAGTTCCACACGAAGGCCACGGCCACCAGCGAGGTTACGTAGGGGATGAAGTACGCCGCGCGAAAGAAACCGGCTGCCCGCACGACGGTGTTGAGCAGCATGGCCACCATCAGGCCAAACACCAATTGCAGGGGCACGCCAATGATCACATAGCGGAAGGTATTGAAGAACGCGGCGCGCACAGCGCTGCGCTGTTTGAAGAGATCTTCCCAGATATCCTGGTAGTTCTGCAACCCAATCCACGGGCCACTATTTTGAAAGACATTCCAGTCGCGAAAGCTGATGTTGAAGGCCAGGATCGTGGGATACCAGCGGATCACGACAAAGAACACCAGGCTGATAGCCAGGAATGCATAGGCCCAAAGGACTTGGCGACGGCGCAGCGTAAGTTTCAAGGCAATGCTCCAGTGGAAAAGGGAGACGGGGAGACTGTCTTCTTGTCTCCCCGTCTCCTTGTCTCACATACCCTACGGCTGACTGGCCCAGTACTCGTCGAGCATCTCCTGGACGGTTTGAACCGCAAAGTCAAGTTCCCCGACCGGGTCAGCACCATTCAGGACGACGGCGTCGTAGGCATCGATCAGCGCCTGGCGATCCTTGCTCTCGTCCACGAAGAAGGTGGAGCGCGCATAGGGGAGGCCGGCCGCAAATGCGCCCAGCTTGGGATCGGCCAGCAACTCGGGATCCGAGGCCGCCGCCAGTTGCGCGGGCAACTCGCCGGTCTCTTTCACCCACAATGCGCCGGCTTCGGGCGTGGTGATGAACTGCAAGAACTTCACCGCCGCGTCCATCCGCGCCGGGTCGGCAGCGGCTTTCTGCGTGATGCCGTGCGTCCAGTAGCTGCCAAAGGTGCTCTTGACGCCATTTAGCTCCGGCATCTCGACCACGCCAAAGTTCAGGTCGGGCGCATTAGCTGCGATGGTTCCCAGCCGGAACGAACCGTCGATATGGAAGCAGGCTTTGCCGTTCAGGAAGAAGTTCGGGTCGCCGTCAAAGAGTGTGGCGTCGCCCGTCTTGAGTTCGGTCTGGAACTTGAGCAATTGATTCCAGGCGTCATAGCCGCCCTGACTGGCATTCCACAGCACCTGGGTGTAGTCGTCGCTGTAGGGCTGCTGGCCGTACTGGCGCAGCAGAACCTCGCGGAACCAATGGTGCGCCTGGCCGGTCATGGAGACAGGGAAGCCCATGATCTCGTAATTGCCCTGGTCATCCATCTTGGTGCACTGTACGGCCTGCTGCTCAAGTTCCGCAACCGTTGTCGGCGGCTTTTCGGGGTCGAGGCCGGCCTGCAGTCATGAGATCCTTGTTGTAGAAGAGCGCCAGCGTGCGTACCGCCGTGGGCAGCGTGTAGAGCTTGCCATCCTGGAAGCTGGCTTGCACCATGGGGCTAAACTCGCTCTTGACCATGTCTGGCGGGAAGGCGTCTTCGGGCAGCGGCACGATGTACCCTTCGCTCACCCACACCGGCTGCCAGCCGTAGAAGAGCGTGGCAACGTCGGGGCCGACGCCCGCCGGGCACACTGGCCGCGATCTTGTCGCGGTAGTTGTCGTAGGGAACTTCAGAGTTGTGGATAACCTTGATGCCTGGATTCTGCTCCTCGAACATGGCGATGAGCTGATCCATGGCCTTGATGCGCGCCTCGAAGTTGTACTGCCAGTACTCGATCTCGACAACGTCGCCTGCGGCGGCTTCGGCGGGCGCGGCAGCTTCGGCCGGCGCTTCGGTGGCGGCTTCGGACCCAGCAGTCTGCGCCGGCCGGCATGATCGGCCGGCGCACAGGCCGACAGCGATCATGGCCAGCAGCACCAGCAGGCTGAGCACGGCAAAACGGGTTGGTTGTTTCATAAAATCCTCCTGTGAAATCGGGTGAGAAAGGGTGGGCTTCAGAGATCGATTTTGAGCAAACGCGCTGCATTGCCCGGCAAAGATCTGCTGGATGTGCTCATCCGGATATGTTGAGATCCAGACAATCGCGCACCTGGTCCTGCAAATAGCGAAAGGCAAAGCCGCGCGGGAACCAGCTAGAATCGCTGCCAAAGATGATGCGGCTCCGGGCCGATGGTCTCGTAATATTTGCGGAAGAGATACTTGACCGTCACCTCGCCCGGCACCCAGCGAATCCACTGGTTGCTGCCGCTGGTGTCGACGCTCACATTCGGGCACGCCCAGCAGAGTTGCAGCGTCTCGCGTTCCCAGGCGCAGCCAAAGTGCGGGATGACAAAGGTCACTTCGGGGAAGGACTTGGCTACGTTGTGCAGCTTGAGCGGGTTGATGTTCTCGTGCCAGGCAATGCCGCCGGCGCCGCCCTGGATGCCAAAGTGGATCAACACCGGGATGCCCAACTCGGCGCACTTCTCCCAGACCGGAAAGGCTGTCGGGATGTTCAATCGGCTCCTCGATGTTGGGGGCCAGCAACTTATAGGCGCGCAGCCCCAGCTCCTTGACGGCACGCTCCAGCCGTTCCACCGCGTCGGGCAGGAAAGGGGCTGTGATGGGCAAAGCCGATAAAGCGGTCGGGGTGCCAACTGCACGACCTCGGCCAGATGTTCGTTGCCGCCGCCGGTGACAAAGCCGATGGCGCGGATGCCGTACTTGTCCAACTCCGCTACCCAGCGCCGCGCCTGTTCACGGTCGCCCGGGTGCTGTTCCTTGCCTTCCGCTTTGGGGAAGTCCCACATGCGCCGCCATTGCTCCTGGTAGGGCTGACTCTTTTGCTGAATCAGCGCGCAGCCGCGCCGGCGCTGACGCTGCTCGGTGTAACGCTGCATCGTGTCGCCCATGTCGGGAAACCAGGGCCGGTCGGTGGGGAAATGGGCGTGGAAGTCGATGACCTCAAAGCCTTCGTACATTGCATCTGGCTTTCTATCAACTATTCAGTCGTAAGGATAACCTGGCGAGATAGCGAACAGCAGTTAACATACCATACACCAATGAGGCCGTGCAAACCTCACTTTTTGACGGGGCTATTTCAGATCGGGGGCAACGTGGTGCGCCGGGCGTGCGTCGCACACCCGGCTGTCTCAACTTGAAGTGCGACCTTTTTTGACCGTCTGTCCCAGCTTTGACTGTCAGGCCAGGTGAGTTTAGCAGGTGGCGCCTTAGCGCAACGTCTGGTAGGCCGTGCCCAACGCCAGGCCGACGAAGATCAACCCACCCAGGCTGAAAAAGGGTAGGAAGCTGTCGAACAACAGGCTGCTCAGCAAGCCGCTCGCGACCAGGCCGATCAAAATGCCGGCCAATGTAAAATGGCGAATATACCGCCCACGCCGCCGGCCAACCGATCGGCGGATGATCTGCGCCAGCGCCGCCCCTGCGCCCGAACCGACCAGCGCGGCGATGATCCAGCCAAAGAAGCCGGTGAGACTAAAGAGGAAGGCCACGATCGGCCAAGCGATCAAGGTGATGACGCCGGCCACCGCAAACGCAATCCAATTGTCGCCGGTCATCGCATTGTAAAAGATATTTTGCTGCTCACGGATGCACTCTTTACACCGGTACCCAACTTCGGTGAGCACGGCGCATTTCAGGCAGATCGGCTTGCCGCACTTGTTGCAGCGCAGATAGGTCTCGGTGTCCGGATGATTGGCGCAAAACATCGGCGCGTTGGCGGCCGTCGCTGACGGCCGATTCGTTTGGTGATGAAGATGAAACTGTCATGACTCGCTTCCTGTTAGATGGTCTCTAGTTTGCCTCTAGGTCGTCCACTGCATCTTATCCATCAGCGTCTGGTAAAAATAGCTCCGCTCGCGTGTGCGCACGAAGCGCGCGCTAAATGTGGGCTGCCCACGACCAGCACCTGATCCCCTTCCTGAACTTCGACCACGACTTGACCATCGACCGTCACCATCGGTGGATAATCGCTGGTCGCCTGCAAACGAATGGTGGCGCCCTCCGACAAGATCACGGCGCGTATCCATGCTGAGATGGGGTGCAATCGGAATGACCAGGATATTACGTAGCTCCGGCGGCATGACCGGCCCCCCGACGGCCAATGCATACCCCGTACTGCCCGTCGCGGTGCTGACAATCAAACCATCGCACGTATAGGTTGTCAGGTATCCATCATCCAACTCGGCGCTGATGCGCACGACGCGGGCCAGGTTGCCGCGGCTCAATACGACGTCGTTCGACGCGCGTCGTAGGTGCAGATGGCTTCACAGACGCCCGTGTCAGGATGCGTACGCTCCACGTGCATCCGCACCATGAGTCGCTCCTCGATCCAGTAATTCCCTGCCAGGATGGCGGCCAGCGGCGCCTCCCAGTCGTGCGGTTGCACTTCGGCGAGAAAGCCCAGGCGCCCCATTTTGACGCCCAGCATCGGCACGGCATAGGGCGCGCCGATGCGCGCCGCACGCAGCATGGTGCCGTCGCCGCCCAGCGTGATCAAGAGGTCAACTTTGGGCAGGTGCAACGTCGTGCTCTCTAAATCCCACGCGGATTCGTGCCAGATGTCGGCGACGCCGGCAGCTTCGAGATAATTGCCGATCCTGTCCGCCAATTCTAATGATTCTGGTTTTTTGGGGTGATGTAAAATGCCGATATGCGCAAACCGTGTTAAACCCTGCCTGGCCATAACAGCCCCACTTGACTGATTCAGGATGAACTAATGTGTGAAACATTATCACGAAGTCGCAGTGGAAGCGAAACTGCGGTATCATAAAAATATGACGCGCATTTTAGTGATTTCCGATATTCATGCGAATCTAGCCGCGCTTGAAACCGTGCTGAGCGACGCGGACGGCCGCTACGACAGAATCTGGTGTTTGGGCGATGTCGTCGGCTACGGGCCAAAACCCAATGAGTGCATCGAACTCGTGCGCGAGCGCGCTGCGTTGTGTGTGATGGGTAATCACGACTGGGCGGTGCTCGACAAGCCAGGGATCAATGTCAACGATTTCAACCCGCAGGCGCGCCATGCCGTGCTGTGGACGCGCCAGGAACTGCGTGAAGAAAATCGCCTCTATCTCGATCAGTTGCCCCACGCGCCGATCAATCCGCCCGGTGCTGCCGGCATCCTCGTCACGCACGCCAGCCCGCGCGAGCCGGTGTGGGAGTACATCCTGACCCCCACCATTGCCCTCGAAAATTTCGCCGTATTTGACGATGCGATCTGTTTTGTCGGCCACACGCATAAACCGGCGATTTACCGTTGGCGCCGCTTCGATTCCTTCATCGAGGGCAGCGAGAACCATGAAATGCAGCGTATGGCGACGGTCGATTACCTGCAGCCTCGGTTGGAAACACTGCTGCAATTGGATGTTGACCCTACCCAGCGGTTGATCATCAACCCCGGCAGCGTTGGCCAGCCAGCGCGACGACGATGCGCGCGCGGCGTACGCACTCCTTGACCTGGCAGCCATGACCTGCGAACATGTGCGCGTCCCCTACCCGATCGAATTGACCCAGAGCCAGATCCGCCGCGGCGCATCTGCCCAAGCGCCTGGTGGATCGGCTGAGCTTTGGGTGGTAAGCGTCCGGATCACCCCGTGCGTTGGCGCTCCTCAGATACTTCTGGCTCGATCCGGTTGTACATTTCGAACCAGTCGGGCAATTCCTGCGAGCGCTTGCGCGCAGATTCACGCTCTTCCTGTTTGCGATAATCGTCCATGCGTTTGAGAATTTCCTGCGCCACTGCACGCGGATCGGGCACGGCGTAAAAGATAAACGCGCCGGTTTCCGCCGCGGTCTGACAGACGACATTCCCATAGTTGAACAGCCAGTGCAGCGGCGTCGGCACCGACATCGAGACATTCTGAATGCGTCCCAGCCCGGCGCTCATGCGATCCTCAGAGAGGCCAAGCGGCACGCGAATCTACGTGCGCGATCTCGACGTTGCTCACCTCATACGTGTCGTTGCGCCAGTCGGCAATCACCCAGATCACGCGCACCAGGGCGATCAACGTCAGCAGCACACCCACGACCGTCAGCACATTCAACAAAGGAAAACTCTCCTGCGGTGCACCATAGATCTCTGTCAACGACGGCAGGATGGACAGGATCAGAAACACGCTTAAAACCAGCAGCGGAAACCAGAGGCGTGGGATCAGCACCAGCCAATGCTTGCGCCAGATAATGCGGTTGCCCTGCTCGCGCCGCAGTCGCGCGTTCATGCTTTCGGCCACGCGCCGCCGCCAGCCGGTGGGCGGCGGCGCCAACACACCGCCCCGGTAGACGCGGCTGGGCGTGTCCACCGCCACTCCCAAGCGCGCCTCCAACATGCGCTGGATCACCAACTTGCTCTGTGCTGTGGTGTGGCGTTGCCGTTGCTTGCGCTGCTCGATAATAGTCTCCCGCAAATCGCGAAAGTGCGTCGTGTAGTCGAAGGTGATCGTGCCCGCGGTGGCCGCGGTCGCAATCGTCATCGTGCCGTAGTCTAGAATCTTACCCAGCCAGGTGCTACGAAAATCCACATTTTGCACCTGCTCCAGCGGCGCTTCTTTGCGCCACTCGTTGATAAATAGCACCTTCTCCTGGTGCATCACGCGCCGATTTGTGACCACCAGCCAATCGTTCAAATAATCGATCGTTCCCCACACAATCGCGCCCCCGGTGGGGAGCATAAGGAACAGAATGACAGCGCGCATGATCTGCTGAGGGCCAGGAATGAGACTGGCTATCCCAAAAAAAGCAAACAAGAACGCAAACAGAATCAACCCCGGCAGCATCTTGCGTAGAAACGCCACCCAGTGGCGCCGGCTGAAGATAATTACCTGTTCACCGGGTTGGAGCCAATCGTATTTCTGCTTGACGCCCTCGTCCATTGGGCTAATCGTGCGCGTCGTGCGGATGTTTAGCTCTGGTCGCAGCGCGCGCCCAAGCTGAGCGGAAACGGCTTCCAAATCGCGCCAGTGAAAACGGAGCCACTCACTGCCCGGCTGCGCCTCCACGGTCGATTCCTGCGAGACCTGACCCAAAAGCGCCAACTCCGCAAAATAAGTCGGGCCAACCGCCAACGCACTGTTTAATTGATTGCCCTCTTTGTCGAGCGCCCGGATCGCAGCGCGCCCTTCGAGCAGCACCCACAGGCTGTCCGCCTCTTCCCCTTGCTGGACGAGTAAATGCGTGTTTGGGAAGCAGAGGTGACTGACAAAACCGGCAATTATGTGGCGCGTCTCAATATTGAGTTGGTTAAAGATCGACAAGCGTTGAATAGCGTTTTCGCGCACGTCGATCTCGGCATAGACTACTTTATCCGGCTCTAACCCGGTGATACTGACAAAACTGTGATAGGGAATGGCGTACACTTCGGTTCGGGTCTGCGCAGTCACACTATGCGCCATCCGCCGGTCGCCGCTCCCCAGCCCAATAAAGCCGGAAGCGCCTGCCGCGGCGCCAAACATCCCCCCATTTCCGATCAGATGGGAAGGTTGACCGGCCAGTTCGAGCTTGACCTGACCGTGGTGAACCAAAAAGACTTTGTCCACGAGATCACCAAGTCGGTAGATCGATTGCTCAGGTTCGTATTCAATGCCCACCGTCTCGTCGGCTAGAAAGCCGGCGATGATCGGACGCAAGGGGATCGAGACTGCCATCCGCGCCATGAAAGGAAAGGTGCACAGCCTGTCTGCAATCTTCTGTGAAAATAGCTTGTCTCGAATCTTTGGGAAATGATAGATCAAGCGGCTAAAGGCATGGATGTCGATGGAGATCAGCCAGCACAGGTCGTCGCTGCGCGCATTGGTGCGATAGGCGTCGTCGAACAGAAATTCCAGATGGCCTAACAGCCTGCTGGGGCCGATCGTGCGGGCAAAGCGGCGCAGACGCCGCCCATCGTCGCCGCGCTCCTCACGATATTGGCTGATGTGCCCTTCCAGCAGAATATAGATCGCCGTGATCGGCGTATCCTGCTGATAGAGCATCTGAAACGGGCCAAGCTGGTGCGACCAGATCGCGCCGGTGATAATCGGCGTCCAATCCTCGTGTGGGATGCCGGCCAGAAAGTTCAGCTCGACCACCCGAGGGTGGTCGGCGCCGAAAGCGGCGTCCTGCTCAGGTCAGGGCCGTTCGTGCTCACAGCGCTTCCTTGATAATTTCGGCGACTTTGCGGCTGATGCCAGGCACCGTCATGAGCTCCTCCACTGTAGCCAGGCGCACACGCTCTAGATCGCCATTGAAATGCTTGAGAATCGCCTTGCGCCGCTGCGGGCCAATGCCTGGCACATCGTCGAGCCGCGAGCGAACCTGCTCTTTGCTGCGCAGATTGCGGTGATAGGTGACGCCAAAGCGATGCGCCTCATCGCGGATGCGTTGCACCAGGTGCAATGCCTGGCTGCCGCGGCGCAACCACAGCGGCTCGGAGAGATGGGGTCGATAAACTTCTTCCTCGCGCTTGGCCAGGCCAATCACAGGAATGCGACTCAGCAGATCGAATTCTTCCAGCACCTCGACCGCCACGCCAAGCTGCCCCTTGCCGCCGTCGATGATGACCAGATCCGGCAGGATGCGCCAGGTTTCGTCTTCGCTGCGGTTGCGCTTGCCGGGATCGACGTCGGTCTGTCGGCTCCACCAGCCGGCGGAAGCGGCGGCGCAGCATTTCACGCATACTGGCAAAGTCGTCGGGCGCGCCCTGGCTCCCTTTGCCATGGATCTTGAAGCGTTTATAGGCGCTCTTGGCTGGCGCGCCTTTGACAAAAACCACCATCGAGCCGACCGTGTTTGTGCCTTGCAGCGTGCTGATGTCGTAACATTCGATGCGCGTCGGCGCGGCGTCAAGATGGAGCACCGACTGCAACTCGGTGATCGCTTCCGTCTGGCGATTGGTGTCGGCGGCGCGCGTCGCCTGCTGCACGCGCAGAAATTCGGCGGCGTTATCCTGCGCCAACTCCATGACCTGCACCTTGTCGCCGCGCCTGGGCACGCGCAACTCGACCTTGCCGCCGCGGTGGTTAGCAAGCCATTCCCCCAGGACAAGATGGTCGCTCGGCAGCGTCTGCAGCAGAATCAGCGGCGGCACAAAGGCGGCGTTGTCGTAAAACTGCTGGACAAAGGCGCCGATCACAGAGGCCATCTGGCTGGTTCCGGCCGGATCGGCTGCTGTGAAATCATCCTCTGTAAGATCGCCCTCTGTGAGGTCGGACGCACCGTTCTGCTGTTCGTGCATCTGGAATAGCTCGGCGCCTTCCAGCATAAAGCTATCGCGGCCCACCATGCGGCCATGTCGCACCATAAAGACCTGCACGGCGGTGTCGCCCGTGCGCGCATCCTGGGCGACGGCCACATAATCGAGATCTTCCAGCTTTGACGTAACGACCTTTTGTTGCTCGGCGATGCGCTGCGCGGAGTGGAGCCGGTCGCGATAAAGCGCGGCCAGCTCGAATTGCAGATTTTCCGCGGAACGCGTCATCTGCTCCTGTAACTGCCGCAGCACCTGGTCGCTGTCACCTTCCAGGAAGTGGATCAGTTGCTGGATCGTCTGGCGGTACTCCTCGCGCGTCTGCGCGCCGATGCACGGTCCGCCGCAAAGTTTGATGTGATAATAAAGACAAGGTCGCCGATCCGCCCCTGTGATGGTGCGGTCACAGTCCAGGTAGGGAAAGACGCGGCGCAACGCATCGAGCGTCTCGTAACAGGCGCGGCTGCTCGTGTAGGGGCCAAAATAGCGAGCGCCATCCTTGCGCATACGCCGCACGACCTGAATTTTGGGGAAATCCTCCTGCCAGTTCACCTTGATGTAGGGGAAGGTTTTGTCGTCCTTGAGCCGCACGTTGTAATGCGGCTGGTAGCGCTTGATCAGCTCGTTCTCGAGGACGAGCGCTTCCAACTCGGTCTTGGTGACCCACCAGGAAATGTCGGCGATTTCTGCCACCAGCGCCTGCGTGCGCGGGCTGTGATTGGCTGAGGCATGGAAATAGCTGCGCACGCGATTGCGCAACACTACCGCCTTGCCTACGTAAAGCACGCGCCCTTCCTTGTCCAGCATCTGATAACAGCCGGGCGCGGTGGGCAGGCTGTCCAGCTTTTGGGCAACTTTTTCGGGAATTCGCTCATTCATGGCGTTGATTTTACCACGAGATTGCTATGAGATCGATGAAAAAATTGCGTGCGAGGAATGTTGAAAAAGCAAGGTTGAAAATTTAGGGATCGAGGTTGGTAAAGTGAAAGGATTGAGTATAATGGTCTGGTTCGCCAGCGCGCCCTGAGTTATTGACAAGTTCATACTGGTTGTCGAGCCATCGCTTCTATCCATGCGTCGTCTGTTCATGTGCCACGAGGAGCAAACTTCATGCATCCCTACTCGCCTTTCGCCACATCCCGGTTGAAGAAGTTCGTCCATGTTGCTGCATTCTTGGCCGTGCTGCTGGCCTCTTTGCCGGCCTATGCCGTCCACGCGCAGGACGATATTGCGCAGCCGGTCGCGCCGGCCTCGCTCGCCAGCCTCGCCGAGATGTTGGCAAGCGCTCCAGGCTTGACCGCGTCGCCCATTCCAGAGGGCGTAGAATTGCCCGCATCCATTCCCGCCGAAGCACTGGCGCAAATGCCTGACCGTACAAAGTACGCTGTCGTCGGCTACCGACTGGAAGGCGATGGGCTGCATGCCACCGTGCAGTTGCCTGCCTCGCAGACTGCGTATATTGCCTCGGGCGCTCCCGACAACAATTTTGGAGGAGACGCCTTCATCAACCTCGGTTGGGAGCAGGTGATCTACAATGCGATGCGCGTGCTGATCCAGTTCGACCTCGGCTCACTGCCCGCCAACGCCCAGATCAACAATGCCACCTTTTATATCAACCAATCCGCCATCACCCCGGCCGGTGACGGGCAGGGCATGTCCTTCCGCGCCCAATTTATGCAGCAAGCCTGGAATGCAAGCAACGTCACCTGGAACAGCGCCAACTACCTGGGCGGGCAGTCATTGCCGCTTGGCGACATCCCGCCCGCTGTTGGCTGGATCGAAGGCGGCGCGACGGATGTCGTCAAGGCGTGGCGGAGCGGACAGCCCAACAACGGTCTGCTCATTACCGGAGACGAAACGGCGAACCTGGGTCGCTGGCGCCAGTTCTACTCCCGCTCGATCCCTGCGCTGGCGCCCTATATCCTGGTCGACTACACGGTTAATTGCGACACGACGCCGCCGGTCGCCACGATGGGCGCGCCGCGCAGCTTCGAGCCGGCTGAGTTCGTGGTTTCTTGGTCTGCCTTCGACCCCGAACAGCCGGGCTGCCAGGCCAGCGGGGTGGATTGGTACAACGTGCGCTACCGCATCAACGGCGGCGGATGGAGCAACTGGAAAGATCAGAGCACGTCCACGTCGAATACCTTTAAGGGCTGGGCGCCCAACGGTGCGCTGGTCGAATTCCAGGTGCAGGCCGCCGATCGCGCCGGCAATCTGGGTGCGTGGAGCGCGATTGTGTCAACGCGTATCGAACGCGGAGCCGCCAGTCGCCTCGGTGAATCCGCTGCCCCAGTTCACGATCTCCCCAAATTTCACCGTCTCTTGGGGTGGCGTCGACAACCTTTCCGGCATCGCTTTTTACAACCTGCAGGTCAGCAAGAATGATGGCAATTGGCAGACGTTGCTTTCGGACACGACAGCCACTTCGTTCCAAGTCACTGGCTCCAGTTTCGGCGACAAGTTCGAATTTCGCGTCCAGGCGGTCGACAACGCCGGCAACGCCCAGCCGTGGAGTCCAAACGCCCAGGCGTTCACCGTTATCTTTGACGAGCCGATCGCGGTTGTGCTGCGCTTCAACCCATCCGTCATCAAGCCGACTTCTCCGATTACGACTGTGATCCCGGTAAGCTGGAGCACATTCTCTGCGCCGGGCACGACCATTACCGAGTATGAGTTGCGCTATCGGTACACGCCGTTCGACGGTGTCACCGGCAACTGGCTCACCTGGCAGACTTTTCCCGGCGCGACGGAAAGCGCCAACTTCGACTACACCGCGTAGGGCTTGGCAATGGCCTCTACGAGTTTTATGCACTGGCGACCAACAATCTCGGCCAGAAGCAGACCTTTAACCCTGACAACGGCGCCGGACAGTCTGTGATCCTGGATCTGAACGATCAGCTCCTCCCCGCAGTTTACATGCCGTTTGTCTCCAGATACTGCGTCTGACTAGACCTCCCGCTCAGTCATGCGGAACAAGGTGACAGTCACTTCACAAAGTGACTGTCACCAGACGCGACCGTGGAATTCCTGCCAGCCAAGGCTGGCGCTATAATAGCGCACTATGGAAATTCTTGGAGGTCCGACTCTTTGCCGTGGCCGGCGCCGGTGAGTCACACGGACCGGCCATCACCACCATCGTCTTTGGCTGCCCGCCGGGTCTTTATCGTGCGCGCGGCCGATATCCAGCGTTATCTCGACCGGCGCCGCCCCGGCAGCAACCGGCATGGCACCCCGCGCACGAAGACGACGTCGTTGTGCTGCTTGCCGGTCTCTACCAGGATGACCTTGATGCCCTCACCGCCGGCGCAGCCGGTCACGGTGCAGCAAGGCGATCAGCGCGCCGCCACGACAGGCTATGCGTCAGGCTACACCACCGGCGAACCGATCGCCGCCATCGTGCTGTCGACCGCCAAGAAATCCGCCGACTACGCACAGTTTAGTGGGCGAGCAGGGCGAGGTGCGCCCTGGCCACACCGATCTGGTCAAGCTTCAAGTAAAGCCAGGGCTTTGTCGACCCGCGCGGCGGCGGGCGTTCCAGTTATCGTTCCACGATCAGCGATGTGATCGGCGGGTCGATCGCCCGCCTGTTGCTGGCCGAACACTTTTGGCACGGTCATTCTCTCTTCGATCTGTCAGGTCGGCGAGTTGCATGCACAGCGCAGCCTGGCCGAGCACGTTGAAACATTGATGCGTGCGGGCAATGGCTCGATTGCACCAGAATACGCTGGCCGGCCTCAGCTGCGCAGCATGGCCGCCGCGGAGATTTACTCGGTGGACGCAGACTTTGCCCGTGAGGCGGGCGAGCTGGATCAAGCGCACGCGCATCGACGGCGATTCGCTCGGTGCAGCGGTCGAGGTCGTCGCCGTCAACCCGCCAGCCCTGGCCGGCGATCCGCTCTATCAAAGCTTGAAGGTGCGCATCGATGGGCGCGCTCGGCGGGCTGCACGCGGTGCAGGGCGTCGAGATCGGCGCCGGTTTTGCCGTGGTCGAACGCCGCGGCAGCGAGAACAACGACCCGATCCGAACCGGCGGCTACCAGGGCAACAGCCACGGCGGCTTGATCGGCGGGATCACCACGGGCAAGCCGCTGGTCTGCCGCGTCGGCTTCAAACCGACCTCGACCATCGTCAAACCACAGCAGAGCAGTGCGCAAGGATCTGGAGCGAGATCGAGTTCCAGCTTGCAAAAGGGACGCCACGATCCCTGCGTCGGCGTGCGCGCCGGCGTCACCCTGGAATCGCGGCTGGCCATTGAACTGATGAACGCCGTCTTGATGCACGCCGCCGCTCATGTGACGCCCGACCCCTTTCATCTGTTTGCGTAGGAACGGGCGCGATGGAGCTTGCCCATTTCCCTCCCCGCCAGCCCCACGACATCGCTTTGCCCTGGCTGATTGCCATGAAAGGGCATCCGGCGACGGGCAAAAGCGCGGTTGCGCACGCGCTCGCCCAGCGTCTGCATATCCCGTTGCTCGACAAAGACGACGTCAAGGATGCGACTCCTCGATCTGCCCGGCGCCAACGACCTGGCGTATGCGGTGATGTGGCAGATCGCCGAGACACAACTGGCGCTGGGGCTGCAGCGTCATTGTCGTCTCGCCGCTTTCTTACCCGTCGGGATATGCATGTGCGTGCGAGATTGCAACAAGACAACGTGCAAATTTTCTGGTCGTTGAAACAATTCTTGCCGAAACCGTCTGGCGACGCCGGCTTGGACGCACGCGTGCCCGGTTACGCCACGCACAAAATCAGTGGGTGGGAGGCAATGCAGGCGATGTTGCGCCGATATGACGGTTGCTGGCAATATCCGATTGCCGCGGAACATCACCTGGTGATCGACACGGCGCAGCCCATCGCCGCCTCGGTGCAAAGCATCATTGCCCGGATGGAACGAGCATAACGGCAGCATTTATACCCCCGCCGCTGGCGCCCCAGAACGTAAAATCTTGCAAAAATTGACCATTGACAAACTAGAACAAAAATTCTATTATAGGCAACACGTAAGCATAAGAAAGGACAAACCATTATGTCGGCCTCACTTCAAACTGAACACTTCACCGGCGCACTTTACGCCTTGCTCGATGAAACCTTTGCACAACGTCCACGGCTTTTATCGCGACCGGGGCACGTCACTGTTCGAGACGCTGGCGACGATTTCGGCAGAGGAAGCTTCTATCGCGGTGGGTGGCAAATGTGCGACCGTGGCCGCGCAGGTCAAGCACATCGCCTTCTATCTCGACGTGCTGGAAGAAGCTGTGCGCACGCAACAATTCGAGCGGCAGGATCTGGGGCAAGATCTGGCGCGAGACAAACGCTGTGGCGCCCGCGGAGTGGGAGTCGATCAAAAGCTGCCTTGCGGGAGAGCTATGAGCGCATCAAGACGTTGATCGCCGACGCGCCGGCATGGTCAGACGAGCAGCAGATCGGCGGCGCCATCGCCTCCATCGTGCACACAGCGTATCATCTTGGTGAGATCCGCCAGGCGCTGTGCACCATTAAACCGTAAGCACGGCGGAATCTGGCAAAATCTGAGATTTAAGGAGGAGAAACGATGCAACCGCAATTTATCACCAAACCTGCTTTCACCGTCGTCGGCATGATGCTGCGCGCCACGCCGATGACGCCGGAGATTCCCAAACTCTGGGATCGCTTCGGCCCGCGCATGGAAGAGACGCCGCACCTGTCCGAACCCCATGTCAGCTATGGGGTAATGGGCAACTACGACACGGAGACCAACCAGTTCAACTACATGGCCGGCTGCGCGGTGGAGCAGGTGGACGGCGACCTGCCGGAAGGGATGCAGCGCTGGGATGTGCCCGCCAGCGCCTACGCCGTCTTCGAGGCGACGCTGCCCACACTCGGCCAGGTGATGGGGCGCATCTACAACACGTGGCTCCCGACCTCTGGCTACCGTCATGGGGCCGGCCCCTATTTCGAGCGGTACAGCGAGCGCTTCAACGCTGAGGATCCAGCCTCCACGCTGTCGATCTACATCCCGGTGGAAAAGCAGGCAGCCTAGTACAGGTGGGCGTAATTCTGCCCGTAGATTTGGTAGGGACAGGCCCCCGTGCCTGTCCGGTTTCCGGGCGCACACGGGGGTGCGCCCCTACCAGGCAACCAATGAGGTATTTTAGCCCGTGTGTACTAGTAAGCCGTCAAGCGCAGAACCTTGGTAGAGCGACAGCAAGAGAACGCAGATAAGCGCAGATAACACCGGATAAGCGCAGATAAGTGCAAAGCATCTAGGTCTATGTGAGGCTATCGGCGTTTATCTGTGCTCCCTTCCAATCAGCCGCACCAAAGCGTTTTGATTGACGGATCACTAGCCTCACCTGAAGTGGAACTTTAGCAGGAGAAACAACATGGCAACGCTTGAACAAAAAATTGTCTCGCATCTTTGGTTCGACAAAGAAGCCGGCGAAGCAGTCCGCTTCTACACATCCATCTTTCCAGATTCACAGATCAGCAGCAGCGTCACCATTCACGACACGCCGTCGGGCTCCACCGAGATCGTGAGCTTTTGTGCTGTGCGGACAGGAATTCCAGGCGATCAGCGCGGGGCCGCATTTCACGCTGAATCCTGTCCATCTCCTTCACCGTCAACTGCGCCACGGTGGAGGAGGTGGACGCCTTGTGGGCGCAGCTCAGCGAGGGCGGGCAGGCGCTGATGCCACTTGACGCCTACCCCTTCAGCCCGCGCTTTGGCTGGGTGCAGGATCGCTTCGGCGTTTCGTGGCAGGTGGCCGCAGCCGCAGGGCAGCAAGGCCAGCCACCGGTGATCGTCCCGTCGCTGCTCTTCACCGGCAAGCAACTTTGGCAAGGCCGAAGAAGCCGTCCACTTCTATACTTCGGTCTTTCAGGATGCGCAGGTCGGCCAGGTCATCCATAACCCAGCCGGAGGCAGATGGCAAGGCAACCGTCATGTACGCGGATTTCCTGCTCGAAAGCCAGCGCTTCCGCATTACCGAGAGCGGCTATGCGCATGGCTTCAACTTCAACGAGGCGTTCTCCTTCATCGTCAAGTGCGACGATCAGGAAGAAGTGGACTACTTCTGGGAGAAGCTCAGCGGAAATGGCGGCGAGGAAAGCATGTGCGGCTGGCTCAAGCGACAAATATGGCCTTTCCTGGCAGATCGTGCCTGCCGCCATGGATGAGATGATGCAGGCGGACAATCCGGAGCGGCTGGCGCGCGTCACGCAGGCGTTTCTGCAGATGAAGAAGTTTGACATCGCCGCCTTACAACGCGCAGCCGACGGCGGCTGACTGAAACGCTGCGTATCCACCCGATTGTCTTTAACGTCTTTTGTTTACCGGCACCCTGCTCCCCATGCTGTGCAGTTCTGTTAGAGGAAGAAACTAACGACCTAGGAGGTCAACCATGACAATCCGCACCACAAAACGTTCGCCCGGCGAAGTCACCTGGATGGACTTGTCCACGCCCGATCTGGTGGCAGCCAAGAAGTTTTATCAGCAGGTCTTTGGCTGGGCATATCAGGACACTGGCCAGGCGTTCGGCCACTACAACATGGCGCAAACGCAACAGCACAACGCCGCGGGCATGGCGCAGATGGATTCCGGCGCGCAGATGCCTTCGGCCTGGACCATCTACTTTTCGAGCGACGATGCGGCGGCAGATGCGCAGCGGGTCAAGGCATTGGGCGGGCAGGTGCTGATGGACGCGATGGTCGTCGGCGACACCGGCGCCATGGCGATCTGCGCGGACCCGACCGGCGCCGTCTTCGGGCTGTGGCAGGCCAAGGAGCATATCGGCGCCAATATCGTCGGCGAGCACGGCTCGATGGCCTGGTGGGAAGTCAACACTCGCGATCTGGTCGCGGCGCGTGACTTTTACAACAAGCTCTTTGACCTCACGCCGCACAAGATGGAAGGCATGGAATATTACACCATGCAGCACGGCGAGGAAATGATTTGCGGCGTCCTGCAGATGGATGAAAATTGGGCAAACATTCCGCCACACTGGATGGGGTACTTCGGCGTCGACGACACCGATGCCGCAGTGGAACGCGCCACCGCCGCCGGCGGCATCGTCGGCGTGCCTGCCTTCGACATGCCCTACGGTCGCATGGCTGTCATTGTTGATCCCTTTGGCGCCGCCTTCAGCATCGTGCAGCCGCCGCAGGCGTAAACAGCAGAGAAAGACAAAGGAGAAACGCAAATGAGCAGTGTCCGTGTGCTGGTCGGCACCCGCAAGGGCGCCTTTATTCTCACCTCAAACGAGGAACGCAAGCAGTGGGAGGTCAGCGGCCCCCACTTTGCCGGCTGGGAAATCTACCATCTCAAAGGCTCGCCCGCGAACCCGAACCGCCTCTATGCCGTCGCAGTCGACCGGCTGGTTCGGCCAGTTGATCCAGCGCTCTGACGATGGCGGCCAGACGTGGGAGCCGGTCGGCAATGAGTTTGTCTATGATGGCGTGCCCGGCACCCATCAGTGGTACGACGGCACGCAGCACCCGTGGGAGTTCAAGCGCGTCTGGCTGCTCGAGCCTGTCGCTCGATCGACCCCGACACCGTCTATGCCGGCGTGGAAGATGCGGCGCTCTTTCGCACGAACGACGGCGGCAAGACGCTGGCACGAACTGCCGGCGCTGCGCGCAACTAAGGGCGAACTCTGGGCAGCCCGGCGCAGGCGGCATGTGTCTGCACACGATCCTGATCGATCCGAACGACAACGAACCGCATCTTTGTCGCCATCTCCGCCGCGGGCGCCTTCCGCACGCGACGACGGCGGCCAGACGTGGCGGCCGAGCAACGAACGGGCTAAAGTCCAACTGGGAACTGCCCGACCCCGACGCCGAGGTCGGGCACTGCGTGCACAGCATTGCCATGCACCCGGCGCGGCCCGACGTGCTCTTCATGCAGAAGCATTGGGATGTGATGCGCAGCGACGATGCGCGGCGATAACTGGTACGAGATCAGCGGCAACCTGCCCAGCGACTTCGGCTTTCCCATCGTCGTGCACAGCGCACGAGCCCGACACCATCTACGTCGTGCCGATCAAGAGCGACTCCGAACACTACCCGCCCGATGGCAAGTTGCGCGTCTACCGCAGCCGCACGCGGCGGCAACGAGTGGGAAGCGCTGACCGAAGGGCTGCCGCAGAGCGACTGCTACGTCAACGTGCTGCGCGCTGCGATGGCGGTCGATACGCTCGACTCCTGCGGCGTCTACTTCGGCACCACCGGCGGCCAGGTCTATGCCTCGGCGGACTCTGGCGACACGTGGGACGCCGATCGTCCGCGACCTGCCGGCTGTGCTCTCGGTGGAGGTGCAGACGCTGCCATGATCCGCGTCCTCATTCCGCACCATCTGCGCACGCTCGCCAACAGCGGCAAAGAAGTCGAGTTGGAGGTCGCCGTGCCCGTCACCCAGGCGCGCGGTGCTCGATGCGCTGGAGGCACGCTATCCGGTGCTGCGCGGCACGATCCGCGACCGCACCACGCACAAGCGCCGCGCCCTGATCCGCTTCTTTGCCTGCGGCCAGGATCTTTCGCACGAGGCGCCCGATGCCCCCCTCCCCGCCGAGGTGGCGACGGGTAAAGAGCCATTGATGATTGTGGGCGCCATGGCCGGCGGCTAATGTTCCCATTGTCACGCGACAACGCCTGCCGGAATCTCGTCCGGCAGGCGTCAATCGTCCTCCGTAGGTCGGGCTAGTAGCCCGACTTGTTGCTATACCAAAACTTCGTGCCTGACGCTCCGCTAGGGATTGCTGGCCTCCAAGCTGTCCGCCAGCCAAATTAACTGCGCCAGTTCTCTGACATCAACGTCGTGCTCGCCATCCACCTCGGCGATCAGGTCGTCGAGGCGCTGCACCTCACGGCTCAGGTCCGCCAGCGATCCTTCCCAGGCAAAGGGACTGTGTTTGAGCAGTTCTGCATATTCGGCGACGGCGACGGCAAGCTGGAAGCGCGGGTCGCTCTCTTCGAAGGCGGCGGCCATATCGCCAAGCATGAAGGGCTGCTCCATCTCGATGACTTCGCCTGTGCCAATCTCTTCCCAGCGCAGGTGCACGGTGGCGATCAAAGCGTCAGGGGTCTCGCTGCCCGGCGCCATCTCCAGTTCGTACAGGGCAGTGACGCTGTGACCCAGCGCCGATCTCGCCCACGTCCACCTCATCGTTGCGGAAATCGTCGTCGGCGACATCGCGGTTTTCATAGCCCACCAGCCGGTAGCGCTCCACTGTTTCCGGGTTGAACTCCACCTGGAGCTTGGCATCCTTGGCGATGGTCAGCAGCGAACTGGTGAGTTTGTCCACAAAGATGCGCTCCGCTTCCTGCATCGAATCGACGTAGGCGTAGAAGCCGTCGCCGTTGTCGGCGAGTTGCTCCATCAGCGTGTCGTTATAATTGCCCATCCCCATGCCGACTGTCGTCAACGTAATGCCTTCCTCGGCGTGCTCCTTGATGGCGGCCAGGATTTGATCCGGGCCGGTTTCACCCACATTCGCCACCCCATCCGAGAGCAGCACGACCCGGTTGACCGCTTCCGGGTTGAAGTTCTCGGAAGCGAGACGATAGGCCAGCCACAGCCCTGCGCCCGCGTTGGTCGAACCCTCGGCCACCAGGCGGTTGATGGCGTTCAGGATTGTCCGCTTTTCGCTGACCGGCGTCATGTCGAGCACCGCGCGGCATTCGTGCCGTAGACGACGATGGCGACGCTGTCGGTCGGGCGCAGTTGATCCACCAGCAAATAGAGCGCCCGCTTCGCCAGACCGAGCCGATTCTCCATGTCCATCGAGCCGGAAACGTCGATGACAAAGGTGAGCGCCACATCCTGACGTTCGTCGGCCGGCACGCTGTAGCCCTGCACGCCGATGCGCATCATGCGGTTGGTTTGGCGCTCGGCAAAAGGAAAGGGCGCGCCGTCGATGGTGATGTCAAAGGTCTCACCCGCTGCCGGGTTGGGATAGCGATAGTCGAAATAGTTGACAAATTCCTCGGCGCGCACTGCGTCTTCCGGAGGCAGCCAGCCATCCTGCACATAGCTGCGCGCCACAGTATAGGAGCCAGTGTCCACATCCACGGCAAAGGTGGAAAGATTGTCCTTGGCCGTGGTGACAAAGCCGCGCATACCATAATCCTCAAACGACATGCCGGCTGGCGGTTTTGGATAGGAAGCGGCAGCCGGCGCCTCCATGGCGGCCTCGTTAACATAAGATGAACCGCTGCTGGCCGGCGCCGCGGGTGAGGTCATCCCCATGCTGCATCCGTTTAGAATAAGGGAGGCGGTCATGGCAATTCCGGCAAGTTTTGTAAGGGTTGATGAACGTCGCATGATGTATTCTCCTGTTGGCTTGAATTGAAAACAATAGCTGTATTTTACTGCCTTCAGCATAACAAAAGGTTGCTGCACTGCAAGCGCCAGATGTGTATCAGTTCACGCCCCCAAAGTGGTGTACCAATCAATGATACACCACCGCAGCGCCCGCAGTGAAGATGTAGGTCGGGCTATCAGCCCGACATGCTGCGTCAAACCACCGGCGCCTTGGATAGCGGGCGTCTCGCCCGCCGCCATTTCTCACCTTGAGCGGACGCTGCGTCAACAAGCAATGTCACGCTGGTAGCATGACCTACGGAACGGATCGCGGGCGTCTCGCCCGCCGCCATTTCTGGCCTTGGGTGGACGCTGCGTCAACAAGCAACGTCACGCTGGTAGCATGACCTACGGAGCGGATCGCGGGCGTCTCGCCCGCCGCCATTTCTCACCTTGAGCGGACGCTGCGTCAACGAGCAATGTCACGCTGGTAGCATGACCTACGGAACGGATCGCGGGCGTCTCGCCCGCCGTCTCTGGCCTTGGGTGGACGCTGCGTCAACGAGCAACGTCACGCTGGTAGCGTGACCTACGGAACGGATCGCGGGCGTCTCGCCCGCCGTCTCTGGCCTTGGGTGGACGCTGCGTCAACGAGCAATGTCACGCTGGTAGCGTGACCTACGGAGCGGATCGCGGGCGTCGCGTCCGCTCAACGCAGAGCGCTGGGCAAGAACAGGCGATGCGGCGGATAGAGCAGGCTGTCGCGGCTGATGAAAATGCACACGACCGCCTGGTCAGGGGCGACCGTGAACACGGCCTGCTCGCCTTCGCCGCTGACCAGTGGCTGGCCACTAGCAGTGCAGGTGTAGCTGGTCGTGTAGCGGGCCGCAGCGCGTTGTGCGAGGCTGAGCGTGTACGCGCCAGTAAAAACGCTCCGCACCCCCAGTGCCTGCATCACCGGCCAGCACCACGGTGAAACTGCTCGGCCCCTCCGCACGCAGATCCCAGATGCTGCTGGAGGCGCTTGGTTCGATGCTGTGCACCACGTCAAGCGAGCCGGCGCGTCGAGTGTTGGCAAAGGCGCAGCGCACCGTTTGCCCAACCGCAATGGTCAACTGCGCAGTGACGCCCGCACCGCTTGGGCCGGGCTGACCGTCGATGGTGCAGGTGTAAGTAGTGGCATAGTCGCTCAACGTATGGCCGGCGCCTGGCGTTAGGCTGATGGTGTAGACGCCGGCGCCGATGTTGCGCCGACCAGTCGTATCATTGCCGTGCAGCGTCGTGGAAAGAAATGTGGGGCCATCGAGCGCAACCGTCCACGGCGGCGTCAGTTCCGCGGGGCTGACTGTGGTCGCAATCTCGATCGCGCTGCCCGGCATGTAGACGCGCACGGTCTTTTCGATCATGCTGGTGGACGCGGCAAAGCCGCCGCTGGCAAAGAGGCCACGCACGCGGATAAAGAATTCCTGGT
>JBAOHX010000008.1:0-145941 GCA_037044955.1 Rhodoblastus sp. | reverse complement strand
AGCACGGCGCAGGCGCCTCGCACGAGCGTCGAACTTGACTTGGCCGCGCTCTGTAGCCAGTTTCGCGCCGCACCCGACTAGAGCGCGCGGCGAAAAAGTGGAGACCGGTTTTTCGCGACTCGCGCGCTCTATCCTTTGAAGCCGATCAGCCGGCGTTTGAGCGGTTTCGCTCAAACGCCGGCTGATCGGGGAGGGCTCGGGCGCTCGATTTCAGGCGTGCGCGCCGCAACCCGATCCCGCATGGTTTCCTATCTCGATTTCGAAAAGCCGGTCGCTGAACTCGAGGCCAAGGTCGAGGAACTGCGGGCCGTCGCCGCGCGTGGCGGCGCCGTGTCCATCGGCGAGGAGCTCACCAAGCTCGAGACCAAGGCCGCCAAGGCCCTGGCCGACCTCTACCGCGAGCTGACCCCCTGGCAGAAGACGCTGGTCGCCCGCCATCCGCAGCGGCCGCGCTTCCTCGACTTCGTGAAGGGCCTGATTACGGAATTCACCCCGCTCGCCGGCGACCGCCAGTTCGCCGAGGACGCCGCCGTCGTCGGCGGCTTCGGCCGTTTCCGGGGCCAGCCGGTCTGCGTGATCGGACAGGAGAAGGGCACGGACACCAAGTCGCGCCTCGAGCACAATTTCGGCATGGCGCGGCCGGAAGGCTACCGCAAGGCGGTGCGCCTGATGGAGCTCGCCGACCGTTTCGACCTGCCCGTCCTCTGCCTGGTCGACACCGCCGGCGCCTTTCCCGGCGTCGACGCCGAGGAGCGCGGGCAGGCCGAGGCGATCGCCCGGTCGACCGACGCCTCGCTGGCCTTGGGCGTGCCCAATGTCGCCGTCGTCGTCGGCGAGGGCGGGTCGGGCGGCGCGGTCGCCATCGCGAGCTGCAACCGCGTCATCATGCTGGAAAACGCCATCTACACGGTGGCCTCGCCCGAGGCCTCGGCCTCGATCCTGTGGCGCGACTCCGGCCGCGCGCAGGACGCGGCCACCAACATGAAGATCACCGCCCAAGATTTGCTCAAGTTCGGCATTATCGACACGATCGTTTCGGAGCCGGTCGGAGGCGCGCATCGCGACCCCGAGGCGACCATCGAAGCGACGGGGGCGGCCATTTCCGCGGCTTTCGCAGGGTTGGCCGGCCTGTCCCGGGACGAGGTGCGCGCGGCGCGCGCCGAGAAGTTTCTGGCCATGGGGCGCAAAGCCCTGTAAGCCGGCGGCGCCGTTAACGCGGCGTTAACCGCGACGGAAGAAGAGGCCCCTGCTTGGTAACAGGCGCTTAGGGATAACGGACCTAAATCGATCTGGCGGATCTGGAGCCTGCGGGCTTTGAGGCCGCCGCGGCCTTCTCGACAGGGATTGCCGACGACGAAGAAGAGGGACGCGACGCGCGTATGAAAGCCCGGCCGAATACCACCCTTTCCCGGCGCCTCGCTGCGGTTGGCGCCGTCGCCGTTCTCGGCGCGGGCCTGTCGGCCTGCAACGACCAGCGCGGCATGTCGAGCGCGCGCGCCTGGGCGCCGATCCCCTCGGACACGCTGTCGCTGATGTCCGCCAAGGGCACCGACGCGCACGAACCCGTCCTGATCCGCACCTACAAGAAGGAATCGGAGCTCGAAATCTGGAAGCGCCGCAAGTCGGACGGCAAATACGCCCTGCTCAAGACCTATCCGATGTGCCGCTGGTCCGGCCAGCTCGGCCCGAAGGTGCGCGAGGGCGACCGCCAGGTTCCCGAAGGCTTCTACGCCATCGCGCCGAGCCAGATGAACCCGAACTCGAACTATTACCTGTCGTTCAACGTCGGCTATCCCAACGCCTACGACCGCGCGCTCGGCCGCACCGGCGGCATGATCATGGTGCACGGCGACTGCTCGTCGGCCGGCTGCTTCTCGATGACCGACAACCAGATCGCCGAGATCTACGCCATCGCGCGCGAGGGGTTCGGCGGCGGCCAGCGCGAAATCCAGCTCCAGTCCTATCCCTTCCGCATGACCACGGAAAACCTCGCCAAGCACCGGCTCGACCCCAACATGGCGTTCTGGAAGCAGTTGAAGCAGGGGTCCGACCATTTCGAGGTGACCAGGCTCGAGCCCAAGGTCAACGTCTGCGGCCGGCGCTACGTCTTCGACGCGTCCGCGCCGAACGGCGGCCGCATCGACCCGAACGCCGCCTGCCCGCCCCTGTCCGTCGACCCGGAAGTTCAGTCGCTGGTCGCCGAAAAGGAGAACCACGACACGGCCAAGGTGGCCGAACTCGTCGCCAAGGGCGTCCGGCCGATCCGCGTCAAATACGCCGACGGCGGCCAGCACCCCGATTTCGCCCATGTGCAGATGACGAGCCGTCCGGAGGCGCTCGCCCAGGCGCCGGTCGAAATCGCGATGGATTCGCCCAAGGGCAAGAAGGCGGAGCCGAAACTGGCTGTCGCCAGCGCCGCCAAGCCCGCCGCGCAACCGCAGGAAACCGTCGCCGCCAAGGCGCCGGAGACGGCCCAGCCCGTCGTCGCGGTCGCCGCCGCCACGCCTGGAACCACGGACACGATCGGCCGTTGGCTCGGGCTCAACAAGGGCGAGAAGAAGCCGGAGCCGCCGGCCGCCGTGCCGACCGCCCCGCTGACCATTCCGGTCACCGATCCCGACAAGCCGGCCGCCCGGGCGCACAAGTCCTCCAGGCAGCCGCAGGCGACCGTCGCCAAGCCGAAGCCCGAGGCCTCGCTGATCGAGCCGGCCGCGCCCGGCCGATACCTGACTGGCGCGCGTCCCGCGCTCGCCTCCATCGCCGGCGGCGGCGAACAGACGCGCTGAACTACCTGCCGCCGGTGACGTCCAGTACGGCGCCGGCGACGTAGGACGCCTCGTCCGACAACAGCCAGACAGTCGCTTCCGCCACCTCTTCGGCGCTGCCCGCGCGCCCGATCGGCACGCTCTGCCCGAGCCGCTCCGCCCGCCCCGGCGCGCCCATGGCCGCATGGATCTCGGTGGCGATGAGGCCCGGACGGATGGCGTTGACGCGCACGCCGTCGGGCCCGAGTTCCTTGGAAAGCCCATAGGTCAGCGTGTCCATGGCGCCCTTGGTCGCCGCATAGTCGACGCCCTCGCCGGGCATGCCGAGGCGGGCCGCGGCCGAGGACATGTTGACGATGGCGCCGCCCTTGCCGCCGCGGCTCCTGGACATCCGCCGCGCCGCCTCGCGCGCGCCGTAGAGCGCGCCGAGGACGTTGACGTCGACGAGACGCGCGATTTCCTGCGGCGCCTTGTCGGCGAGCTTGCCAGCCTGCGTGCCGATGCCGGCGTTGTTGACGAAACCGTCGACCGGCCCGAACGCCTTTTCGGTCGCGTCGAAAGCCATGGCGACGTCCTCGAGCTTCGCGGCGTCCGCCTTGATGGCGAGGCCCTTGCCGCCGGCCGTCTCGATAGCGGCGACCGTCTCCCGAGCCGCCGTGTCGTTCGACAGATAGGTGAATGCGACGCTCCAGCCGCGCTTGCCCGCGAGAATGGCGACCGCGCGCCCGATGCCGCGGCTGCCGCCGGTGACGAGAATGGTCTTGCTCATGTGTTTCCTGCCCTGATCGCGACGCCGTGGATGCGCGCGAGTTCTTCGATCATCGAATCTTCGTTCGGCTGCGCGGCGACCGCAACCGGCAATCGGGCCTCGACCAGCGGCGTCGCGGCGTCGGCGGAAATCGCGACATGGCGCAACGCGCCGATCCGCTCGCCTGAACCGGCGCGCCGCGCGAGATCGAGAAAGATCGTGGCGCTGCGGTGCGAGTAGTGAAGAACGACGTCGAGGTCGCCTGACGCCAGCGCATCGACGGCGGCAGGCGGCAACGCGGCGGCAGGCCGGGCCTCGTAAGTTTCGAGCACGGTCAGCGCGCAGGCGTCCGCCAGATTGCTTTCGATATCGGACTTGCGGTCGCGGCCCGCCAGATAGAGCGCGCGCGCGCCTCGCGTCAGGCGGCCGCGGACGCCGCGGATCAGCTCCTCGGCGTTTCCGGCGATCATCACGATCCGCGAAAATCCGGCGGTTTGCGCGGCTTCCGCCGTGCGCGCGCCGACGACGTGGAGCGGCAGGCCGCGCAGGCCCGCGAGCCGTTCCGGGCGGCCGAAGGCGTGCGCGCTCGTGGCGATCACGGCGTCGAAAGCGCCGCCCGGCGGCGCGAAGTCGAGCGCGCCGATGTCGAGAACAGGCGCGACGATGGCTTCATGCCCCGCCGCTTCGAGCCGCGCCGCCGTCCGGCGCGCGTCTTCTGCGGCGCGGACGACCAGGACCTTCATGGCTCGATTGTCATGGCGCGCGTCATGCCTTGGCGGCGAGCACGCCCGCGGGCAGACGGTCGAGGATCGCGCGGCCGGCCTCGGCGCCCAGCTTCGCCGCCTCGGCCACGCTTCCCTGCCGCCGGTCGTCGAAGGCTTCCGAGCCGTCCATGCGCAGGACCGAGCCGGCGAAGACCACCTGCCCGCCGTCGATGCGCGCATGGCCGGCGATCGGCGTGCGGCAGGAGCCGTCGAGCGCATGCAGGAACGCCCGCTCCGCCGCCAGCGCGACGCCGGTGTCGTGGTGCAGCACGCCGGCGATGCGCGTGCGCGTCAGGTGGTCGTCCGTCCGCACGCTGATCGCGATGGCGCCTTGCCCGACCGCCGGCAGGAACTGGCCGATGTCGAGGATGGCCGTCGCATGGTGCGCGAGCCCCAGCCGCTTGAGCCCGGCGAGCGCGAGCAGCGTCGCGTCGATCTCGCCGGCTTCCGCCTTGCGCAGCCGCGTCTCGACATTGCCGCGCAGCAGGGGCGTCTCGAAGTCCGGCCGCAGGCGCTTCAATTGCGCGGCGCGGCGCAGCGAGGCCGTGCCCACCTTCGCCCCCCGGGGCAGCGTCTCGATCGAGGGCGCGCGCGGGGAGATGAGCGCATCGCGCACGTCCTCGCGCGGCAGATAGCCGCCGACGTCGAGACCGTCTGGCAATTGCGTCGGCAGGTCCTTGGCCGAATGCACGGCGATGTCGATCTCGCCGGCCAGTTGCGCGGCGTCCAGCTCTCTCGTGAACAGGCCCTTGCCGCCGGCCTCCGACAGCGGCCGGTCGACGATGGCGTCGCCGGTCGTCTTGATGATGACCAGTTCGATCGCATCCTCGTGGATGTCGTGCAGTCCGGCGAGCTTGCGCCGCGTTTCGCGCGCCTGCGCCAGCGCCAGCGGGCTGCCGCGCGTGCCGATTCTGAGAAATGCTGCGCTCATCGGAGAAAAGCTGCGCTCATGAGGGAACGGCAGCGCCCTTGGCCGCCAATCCGTTTGCCGTATCGTTCGCTCGACTATAGGTTGCGCCACGACGATGCAAGTGCGCGCTGGCGCGCTGATTTGGGCGCGGCGACATGCTGGTTCTGGGGATCGAGACGACCTGCGACGAGACTTCCGCCGCCGTGGTGCGCAAGCGGATGGACGGCGCAGGCGAGATTCTCTCCAACGAGATCATGAGCCAGATCGCCGAACACGCGGCCTATGGCGGCGTCGTGCCGGAAATCGCCGCGCGCGCCCATGTCGACTATCTCGACCACCTCATCCGCCGCGCGCTCGCCCGCGCCGGCGTGAAGCTCGAGCAGATCGACGCGGTCGCCGCCTCGGCCGGTCCCGGCCTGATCGGCGGCCTGCTGGTCGGGCTCACCGCCGGCAAGGCGCTGGCCTGGGCGGCCAACAAGCCGTTCATCGGCGTCAACCATCTGGAGGCGCATGCGCTGACCGCGCGCATGACCGACGCGCAGGCCTTTCCCTACATCGTCCTGCTGGTCTCGGGCGGACACACGCAATTGCTCGAAGTGCGCGGCGTCGGCGACTATCGCCGCCTCGGCTCGACCATCGACGACGCCATCGGCGAGGCCTTCGACAAGGTCGGCAAGATGCTGGGCCTGCCCTATCCCGGCGGGCCGAACGTCGAGAAGACGGCGGTTGACGGCGATCCCGAGCGTTTCGCCCTGCCGCGCCCGATGTCCGGCCGGCCCGACCCGGATTTCTCGCTCTCCGGCCTCAAGACGGCCGTGCGCAACGAGGCCTCCAGGATCGCGCCGTTGACGAAGACCGATATCGCCGATTTGTGCGCCTCGTTTCAGGCGGCCGTCGTCGACGTCATCATCGACCGCACGCGCGCCGCGCTGCGCGTCTCGCGTGAGGGCGGCTCGAAGCCGACCGCGCTCGTCGTCGCCGGCGGTGTCGCCGCCAACGGCGCGATCCGCCGGGCGCTCACGCGCTTCTGCGGCGAGGCGGGGCTCAAGCTCGTCACGCCGCCGCCGGAACTGTGCACCGACAACGGCGCCATGGTCGCGTGGGTCGGCATCGAACGGCTGGATCTCGGCATGACCGACGATCTCACGGTCGCCGCCCGCCCGCGCTGGCCGCTCGACGCGCGCGCCTCGCTGCGCCATCACGGCAAGGCGTGAGGCATGGCGCGCGTGCTTTCGCTCGCGATGACGACGCTCGCTTTCGCGGTCGCCGATCCGCCGAAGGCGGCGCGCGAACCGGCGCTCGCGGGCGTGCGGCTCTATTACGGCCCCTCGAAGGAAACGGCGGCCGTCGATCTCGAAACGCTTTCGCGTGCGAAAACATCGATCGACATGGCGGCCTATGTCCTCACCGATCGCGGCGTCATCGATGCGCTCGGCGGCGCGGCGCGGCGCGGCGTGAAGGTGCGCGTCTATCTCGATGGCGACGATGTTTCACGCAACGAGAAATCTTCGGATGCGCTGTCCGCGCTGGATGCGGTCCCCGGCGTCGCGATCCGCCGCAAGGCGCAGGGCCGCGATTCCATGCATCTGAAGTCCTACCTCGTCGACCGCAGGACATTGCGCACGGGCTCGGCCAATTTCTCCTATTCCGGCGAGCGCTTTCAGGACAATGACGTCGTCCTGCTCGAAAGCCCGGCGCTCGCCGGCGCCTTCGCGCGCAATTTCGAGACGATCTGGGCGCGCGCCGACAACAGGGAGGCGGCGCGATGAGCGCGCCCATCATGGTCCTCGGAGCCGGCGCCTTCGGCACGGCGCTCGCCAATCAGGCGGCGCGCGACGGCGCCTGCGTGATTCTATGGGCGCGCGACAAGTCTCATGTCGAGGAGATGCGCGACGCGCGCGAAAACGTGCGACGCCTGCCGGGCGTGAAACTCGCGGCCTCCGTCGAGCCGAGCGCCGATCTCGCCAGCCTGCGCGAGGCGCATGTCGTGCTCGCCGCAACGCCCGCGCAAGCCCTGCGCGAAGTCGCGCGCGCGTCGGCGCCGTATGCGCGCAAAAACGCCGACTGGCTGATCTGCGCCAAGGGCATCGAGCGCGGCACGCACGCCTTCCTGAGCGAGGTCGTCGCCGCCGAACTGCCGGACACGGTCGCCTCCATCCTGTCGGGGCCGAGCTTCGCGGAAGACATTGCCGCAGGCCTGCCGACCGCGATCACGCTCGCCTCGCCCGACGCGGCGCGCGCCGAACGGTTGGGCCGCCTGCTCGATTCGCCCGCCTTCCGTCTCTATCGCTCGACCGATGTGCGCGGCGCGCAGATCGGCGGCGCGGCCAAGAACGTGCTCGCCATCGCCTGCGGCATCGCCGCCGGCCGCAAGCTCGGCGCGAGCGCGGTGGCGGCTCTGACCGCGCGCGGCTTCGCCGAGCTTTCGCGTTTCGGCCGCGCTTTTGGCGCACGGGCGGAGACGTTGATGGGACTGTCCGGCCTCGGCGATCTCGTGCTGACTTGCTCGTCCCTGCAATCGCGCAATTTCGCCTTCGGCCATGCGCTCGGTCGCGGCCTGCCGCTCGGCGAGGCGAGCGGCGGCAAGCTCGCGGAAGGCGCCTTCACGGCGCGCGCCCTGGTCGAACTGGCGCAGGAGCGGGACGTCGAGATGCCGATCTGCGCGGTTGTCGACGCGATCGTCTCGAGCCAGATGAGCATCGACGAGGCGATCGAGTCCCTGTTGATGCGCCCGGTGAAATCGGAGGTCTGAGGAACGCCATGGCCCATTGGTTGATGAAGAGCGAGCCGTCGGTGTGGTCCTGGGCGCAGCAGGTGGAGGCCGGCGCGAAGGGCACGTTCTGGAATGGCGTGCGCAATCATCAGGCCAAGCAATGCCTGATGGCGATGAAGAAGGGCGAGACGGCCTTCTTCTACCATTCCAACGAGGAGCGCGCCGTCGTCGGCATCGTCGAGATCATCAAGACCTTCTATCCCGATCCGACTGACGAGAGCGGCAAGTTCGGCATGGTCGACGTGCGCGCGAAGAAGCCTTTCAAGACGCCCGTGACGCTCGCCGCCATCAAGGCCGAGCCGACGCTCGCCAAGATGGTTCTCGTCAACAATTCGCGCCTGTCGGTGCAGCCGGTGACCGACGACGAATGGCGTATCGTCTGCGCCATGGGCGGCCTGTAGTCTGGGACGCGGAATGTCCGGCACGATTCACAGACGTTATTCGGAGCGCGTCGCGCGCGGCGAGATCGAGCGCGACCCCGCGCAGGTCGAGGCGGTGAAGCGGCTCGACGCGCTCTGTGTCGCGCTCGCCGAATCGCGCATGGCGCGCAAGTCGAGCGCGCTCGGCTGGCTGTTCGGCGCGCGCAAGTCGCCTGAGCCGCCGCGCGGCCTCTACATCTGGGGCTCGGTCGGGCGCGGCAAGACCATGCTGATGGACCTGTTCTTCGACACGGTCGAGGTCCGCCGCAAGCGCCGCGCGCATTTCCATTCCTTCATGGCCGACGTGCACGCGCGCGTGCACGAATGGCGGCAGAAGAAGAAGGTCGGCGCGGTGAAGGGCGACGACCCGATCGCGCCGATCGCCGCCGATCTCGCCGAAGAGGCCTGGCTCCTCTGCTTCGACGAATTCGCGGTGACCGACATCGCCGACGCCATGATTCTCGGGCGGCTGTTTCAGGCCCTGTTCGCGAAAGGCGTCGTCGTCGTGGCGACCTCCAATGTCGAGCCCGGCGACCTCTACCGCGACGGCCTCAATCGCGCGCTGTTCGTGCCGTTCATCGAAATGATCCGGCAACGCATGGAGGTGGCCAAGCTCGAGGCGCGCACCGACTTTCGTCTGGAGAAGCTCACGGGATCGGAAGTCTGGTTCACGCCGCTCGGGCCAGACGCCACGGCGAAGCTGCAAGGATTGTTTCATGCGCTCACCGGCGTCGAGCGCGGCGCCCCGGACAGCGTGCGCGTCTTCGGCCGAGACGTGTCGATTCCCGAGGCCGCGCACAATGTCGCGCGCGTCGGCTACGCCGATCTCTGCGACCGCCCGCTCGGCGCGACCGATTTCGTCGAGATCGCGCGCGTCTATCACACGATCGTCATGGACGGCGTTCCCGTGCTCGATCCGGCCAAGCGCAACGAGGTTAAGCGTTTCATCGTGCTGATCGACGCGCTCTACGATCATCGCGTCAAGCTGGTGGCCGCGGCCGCAGCGCCGCCGCAGGCGCTCTACGCCGGGACGGAAGGTCACGAGGCCTTCGAGTTCGACCGCACGGTGTCGCGGCTGATCGAGATGCAGTCGACCGAATATCTCGCCCTGCCGCACGGCTCTCTGTCGGACGCCTCCGGCGACACCGGCGGCATCGTGGAGACCTGAGGCGCCATGCCGGCCGAAGCGAAGCAGAGCGATCTTCCGGCCGACGCGCGCATCATGGAGGCGGCCGCGACCTTCCTGCGCCGCTACGGCCCGCGCCGCGCCACCGTCGTGGCGATAGCGGAGGCCGCCGGCATGTCGCACGCCAACGTCTACCGCTATTTCCCGTCCAAGGCGGCGCTGATCGAGGAGGTCACCGCCGCCTGGCTGAAACCGATCGAGGCGGAAGTGCGGGTGATCGCGGAAAGCCCCGACCCCGCGCCCGACAAGCTGGAGCGCATCCTGTTCGCCATCCAGCGCGCCTATCGCGACAAGCTGGAGCGCGATCCGCAATTGTTCCGCATTCTCGTCGAGGCGGCGCAGGTCGACGCCCCTGTCGCCCGCAAGCATCGCGGCCGGCTGCAGATGGCGGTGCAACGCACGATCGAGGAGGGGTTCGCCCAGGGCAATTTCCGCCAGGTCGACCTGCAGCGGGCGCTGTCGCTGGTGTTCGACGTGGCGCACCGCTTCGTCCACCCGGTTGCGATCGCGCTGGACGCGAAGACTGCGCGGACGGCCCTGAACACCCGTTCCGGGCGCGTGACCCGATTGCTTATGCAGGAGCTTCGGGCGGGCCGATACTGACGCAAAACCCGTACAAATGACATTTTATGAAATCTGTAACCGGTCGTCTGTGCTTCGGGCGCCATGCTTGGCGAATGGTAACGCACTGACTTTTCGGCGCGATGGCCGCCGATCCTGGCGTCGCCATGCCGCTCTTCCGGTTCCCGCAGGCGTCTGAGTCTTTCGTTGCCTTGCCAGTTTCGCGCGATCGGTTCAAAGAAGCGCGGCGTTCGCGGGGCCGGGCAAGACCGGCCTGACGGACGACAGGCAAATGGCGGGCGACAGACCGTCCGCCCAGTCTAGCCTTCGGGCGGTTCGACAGGGATGGACACTCATGGCGCGTAAGAAAATCGCATTGATCGGAGCCGGCCAGATCGGCGGCACCTTGGCCCATCTCGCCGGCCTCAAGGAACTCGGCGACATCATCCTGTTCGACATCGCCGAAGGCACGCCGCAGGGCAAGGCGCTCGACCTCGCCGAATCCTCCCCCGTCGACGGCTTCGACGCGAAGCTCTCGGGCGCGAACGACTACAAGGACATCGCCGGCGCGGACGTCATCATCGTGACCGCCGGCGTGCCGCGCAAGCCCGGCATGAGCCGCGACGACCTGCTCGGCATCAATCTCAAGGTGATGGCCTCGGTCGGCGCCGGCATCAAGCAATACGCCCCCAACGCCTTCGTCATCTGCATCACCAACCCGCTCGACGCCATGGTCTGGGCGCTGCAGAAGGCTTCGGGCCTGCCGGCCAACAAGGTCGTCGGCATGGCCGGCGTGCTCGACTCCGCCCGCTTCCGTTACTTCCTCGCCGAGGCGCTCAACGTGTCGGTCAAGGACGTGCACGCCATGACGCTCGGCGGCCACGGCGACGACATGGTCCCGCTCGTCCGCCACTCGACCGTCGGCGGCGTGCCGCTGCCCGACCTCGTCAAGATGGGCTGGCTCACGCAGGAGAAGCTGGACGCCATCGTCGAGCGCACCCGCAAGGGCGGCGGCGAGATCGTCGCGCTGCTCAAGACCGGCTCGGCCTTCTATGCGCCGGCGGCCTCCGCCATCGCCATGGCTGAGAGCCTACCTCAACGACCAGCGCCGCATTCTCCCCATCGCCGCGCATCTGAGCGGCCAGTACGGCGTGAAGGACATGTATGTCGGCGTTCCCGCCGTCATCGGCGCCAATGGCGTGGAAAAGGTGGTCGAGGTCGCCTTCGACGCCGCCGAGACCGAAATGTTCAAGAAGTCGGTCGCCGCGGTGCAGGGCCTCATCGAAGCCTGCAAGAAGATCGATCCGGCTTTCGCCTGATTTCGAACAGCGCCGGCGACCTCGCTCGCCGGCGTTTTCACATCGACCGACGTTCGTCGCGCGCGGAAAGACGCGGGCGTGAGGAGGGAAGTTTCTGATGAACATCCATGAATATCAGGCCAAAGCCGTATTGAAGGAATTCGGCGCGCCGGTTTCGCGCGGCGTCGCCGTGCTCGACGCCAAGGACGCGGAAGCCGCCGCCAAGTCGCTCGGCGGCCCGCTCTGGGTCGTGAAGTCGCAGATCCACGCCGGCGGCCGCGGCAAGGGCAAGTTCAAGGAAGCCACGGCCGGCGACAAGGGCGGCGTGCGCCTCGCCAAGTCGGTCGAGGACGTCGTCGCCAACGTCAAGCAGATGCTCGGCGCGACGCTGGTGACCATCCAGACCGGCCCCGCCGGCAAGCAGGTCAACCGCCTCTACATCGAGGAAGGCTCCGACATCGCCAAGGAATTCTACCTGTCGATGCTCGTCGATCGCGCCACCTCGCGCATCTCCTTCGTCGTCTCGACCGAGGGCGGCATGGACATCGAGGAAGTCGCTCACAAGACGCCTGAGAAGATCATCACCTTCTCCGTCGATCCGGCGACCGGGATCATGGGCCATCACGGCCGGCGCGTCGCCAAGGCGCTGCAGCTCGACGGCGACCTCGCCAAGCAGGCCGGCGCCCTGATCGAGAAGCTCTATGCCGCCTTCGTCGCGAAGGACATGGAGATGCTCGAGATCAACCCGCTGATCGTCACCACCGACGGCAAGCTGAAGTGCCTCGACGCCAAGGTGTCGTTCGACAACAACGCCCTGTTCCGTCACCCCGACATCGCCGCCCTGCGCGACGAGACGGAAGAGGACGCCAAGGAACTCGAGGCGTCGAAATACGACCTCAACTACATCACGCTCGACGGCACGATCGGCTGCATGGTCAACGGCGCCGGTCTCGCGATGGCGACGATGGACATCATCAAGCTCTACGGCGAAAGCCCGGCGAATTTCTTGGACGTCGGCGGCGGCGCGAGCAAGGAGAAGGTGACGGCGGCGTTCAAGATCATCACCGCCGACCCGAATGTGAAGGGCATCCTCATCAACATCTTCGGCGGCATCATGAAGTGCGACATCATCGCCGAAGGCGTGATCGCGGCCGTCAAGGAAGTCGGCCTCAAGGTGCCGCTGGTCGTGCGCCTCGAAGGCACCAATGTCGAGCAGGGCAAGAAGATCATCAAGGACTCGGGTCTCAACGTGATCCCCGCCGACGACCTCGACGACGCAGCCCAGAAGATCGTGAAAGCCGTGAAGGAAGCCGCCTGATGTCCGTCCTCATCGACAAGAACACCAAGGTCATCTGCCAGGGCTTCACCGGCAAGAACGGCACCTTCCATTCCGAGCAGGCGATCGCCTACGGCACCAGGATGGTCGGCGGCACCTCGCCCGGCAAAGGCGGCGCCACGCATCTGGGCCTGCCGATCTTCGACACGGTCGCCGAAGCGCGCGAGAAGACCGGCGCCGACGCTTCCGTCATCTACGTTCCGCCGCCGGGCGCCGCCGACGCGATCTGCGAGGCGATCGACGCGGAAACGCCGCTGATCGTCTGCATCACCGAGGGCATTCCGGTTCAGGACATGATCCGCGTGAAGCGCTCGCTGATCGGCTCGAAGTCGCGCCTCATCGGCCCGAACTGCCCGGGCGTGATGACGGCCGGCGAATGCAAGATCGGCATCATGCCGGGCAACATCTTCAAGCGCGGCTCTGTGGGCGTTGTGTCGCGCTCGGGAACCCTGACCTACGAAGCGGTGTTCCAGACCACGCAGGTCGGCCTCGGCCAGACCTCGGCCGTCGGCATCGGCGGCGACCCGGTCAAGGGCACGGAATTCATCGACGTGCTCGAGATGTTCCTGGCCGACGACGAGACCAAGTCGATCATCATGATCGGCGAGATCGGCGGCTCGGCGGAAGAAGACGCCGCGCAATTCCTCAAGGACGAGGCCAAGCGTGGCCGCAAGAAGCCTGTCGTCGGCTTCATCGCGGGCCGCACCGCCCCTCCCGGACGTCGCATGGGCCATGCCGGCGCGATCATCTCCGGCGGCAAGGGCGGCGCGGAAGACAAGATCGCGGCCATGGAAGCGGCCGGCATCAAGGTTTCGCCTTCGCCTGCGCGTCTTGGAACGACGCTGGCCGCTCTGCTCAAGGGCTGATCGGCTTTCGCTCCCCGTCCACGGGCGGGGAGCACGGAATAGTTTTTGCGAAGACATGAAACGGACGCGCGAGAAAATCGGCGCGCGTCCGAACCGGCGCGGCTGCCCGGGTCGCGCGATCCAACGGAGTGGAGCATGGCCGATACAGGATCGAATGGAGCAGGCTCCGGTCGCTCGGCGCAGAACGCATCCTTTGCGGACACCTCGTTTCTCTACGGCGGCAACGCGACCTACGTCGCGCAATTGCAGGACGCCTACGAGCAGAACCCCGCTTCCGTCGATCCGGAATGGCGCGAATTCTTCGACGCGCTGAAGGACGACAGGGCCGCGGTCGAGAAGAACGCGCGCGGCGCGCCCTGGAAGAACAAGAACTGGCCGGTCGCGCCGAAGGGCGATCTGGTCAACGCGCTCGACGGCGACTGGCCGGCGGCGGAAAAGGCGCTCGGCGACAAGATCAAGGCGAAGGCTCAAAGCCAGGGCGCCGCCATCTCCGACGCCGACGTGCTTGCGCGCCACCCGCAATTCGGTGCGCGCCATCATGATGATCCGCGCCTATCGCATGCGCGGCCACCTGCACGCCAATCTCGATCCGCTCGGCATCGAGGCGCGCATGGATCACGAGGAGCTGCATCCCTCGAGCTATGGTTTCGAGGACGGCGACTACGACCGCAAGATCTTCATCGACCACGTGCTCGGCCTCGAATACGCGACCATTTTCGAAATGCTCGCGATCCTGCGCCGCACCTATTGCTCGACCATCGGCTACGAGTTCATGCACATCTCCGATCCCGCGGAGAAGTCGTGGTTGCAGGAGCGCATCGAGGGTCCGGACAAGGAAATCGCCTTCACCAAGGAAGGCAAGCGCGCGATCCTGCAGAAGCTGGTCGAAGCCGAGGGCTTCGAGAAATTCATCGACGTCAAGTACACGGGCACCAAGCGTTTCGGCCTCGACGGCGGCGAATCGATGATCCCGGCGCTCGAGCAGATCATCAAGCGCGGCGGCGCGCTCGGCGCGAAGGAAATCGTGCTCGGCATGGCCCATCGCGGCCGCCTCAACGTGCTCTGCCAGGTGATGGGCAAGCCGCACCGCGCCTTGTTCCACGAATTCAAGGGCGGCTCGTTCATTCCGGGCGAGGTCGAAGGCTCGGGCGACGTGAAGTACCACCTCGGCGCTTCCTCGGATCGCGAATTCGACGCGAACAAGGTTCATCTGTCGCTGACAGCCAATCCCTCGCATCTCGAGATCGTCGATCCCGTCGTGCTCGGCAAGGTGCGCGCCAAGCAGGACCAGCACGGTTGCAAGCGCGACGACCGCCGCGCCGTCATGCCGCTGCTGATCCACGGCGACGCCGCTTTCGCGGGCCAGGGCGTGATCGCCGAATGCCTCGGCCTCTCGGGCCTCAAGGGCCACCGCACCGGCGGCTCCATCCACTTCATCATCAACAACCAGATCGGCTTCACCACCTATCCGCGCTACTCGCGCTCCTCGCCCTATCCGTCCGATGTCGCGAAGATGGTGGAAGCGCCGATCTTCCACGTGAACGGCGACGACCCGGAAGCCGTGGTGTTCGCGGCCAAGGTCGCGACCGAATTCCGCATGCGTTTCCAGAAGCCCGTCGTGATCGACATGTGGTGCTACCGCCGCTTCGGCCACAACGAAGGCGACGAGCCGGGATTCACCCAGCCGCTGATGTATCGCAAGATTCGCGCGCACCAGACGACGCTCGAGATCTACAGCGAGAAGCTGGTCGGCGAAGGCCTCCTCACCAAGGGGGAAATCGACAAGATGCTGGGCGACTGGCGTCATCGACTGGAGGCCGAATTCGAGGCGGGCCAGGCCTACAAGCCGAACAAGGCCGACTGGCTCGACGGCCGCTGGTCGGGCCTGAAGGCCGTGACCGAGAACGACGACGACCGCCGCGGCAAGACCGGCGTCGACATCGGCCATCTCAGGATGCTCGGCGAAAAGCTCACCGAGGCGCCCGAAGGCTTCAACGTCCATCGCACGATCAAGCGTTTCCTCGACAACCGCCGCAAGATGGTCGAGAGCGGCGAAGGCATCGACTGGGCGATGGGCGAAGCGCTGGCCTTTGCGACCTTCCTGTGGGACGGCCATCGCGTGCGTCTCTCCGGTCAGGACGTCGAGCGCGGCACCTTCTCGCAGCGCCATTCCATGCTGATCGATCAGGAGACCGAGCGTCGCTACGCGCCGCTCAACCACCTGAACGAAGGCAAGCAGGGCAAGTACGAAGTCATCAACTCCATGCTGTCGGAAGAGGCCGTGCTCGGCTTCGAATACGGCTATTCGCTCGCCGAGCCCGAGGCGCTGACCTTGTGGGAAGCGCAGTTCGGCGATTTCGCCAACGGCGCGCAGGTTCTGTTCGACCAGTTCATCTCGTCGGGCGAACGCAAGTGGCTGCGCATGTCGGGGCTGGTCTGCCTGCTGCCGCACGGCTACGAGGGTCAGGGACCGGAGCATTCCTCGGCGCGCCTCGAGCGCTATCTGCAGCTCTGCGCCGAGGACAACATGCAGGTCGCCAATTGCACGACGCCGGCGAATTATTTCCACATCCTGCGCCGTCAGTTGCAGCGCGATTTCCGCAAGCCGCTCATCATCATGACGCCGAAGTCGCTGCTGCGCCACAAGCGCTGCGTCTCGCGCCTCGACGAGATGGGCCCGGCCTCGTATTTCCAGCGCTGGATCTCCGACGACGCCGAGCGCCTGAAGGACGAGAAGATCAAGCTCGTGAAGGACGACAAGATCCGTCGCGTCGTGCTGTGCTCGGGCAAGGTCTATTACGATCTCTACGAGGAACGCGAGAAGCGCGGCGTCGACGACGTCTATCTGCTGCGCGTCGAGCAGCTCTATCCCTTCCCGCTGAAATCGCTCGTCCAGCAGATGGGCCGCTTCAAGAAGGCCGACGTCGTGTGGTGCCAGGAAGAGCCCAAGAACATGGGCTCGTGGAGCTTCGTCGAGCCCTATCTCGAATGGGTGCTCGGCCAGGCAGGCCTCAAGGCCAAGCGCCCGACCTATGTCGGCCGGCCGGCTTCCGCCGCCACCGCGACCGGCACCATGTCGCGCCATCTCGCGCAATTGAAGGCCTTCCTCGACGAAGCCTTCGCGTAGTTCGTTTCATCGCGTCAGCCCGAAAGGTTGCAGACTTTTCGGATGAGCTGATGCGCGGAGAATTTTCACAGGGACGCCGCAACGGCGAGACAGACATGGCGACTGAAATTCGGGTGCCTACCCTCGGCAAATCCGTTTCCGAGGCGACGATCGGCAAGTGGTTCAAGAAGCCCGGCGATGCGGTGAAGGCCGACGAGCCGTTGGTCGAGCTCGAGACCGACAAGGTGACGCTCGAAGTCAACGCGCCGGCCTCCGGCGTGCTGGCCGAGATCGTCGCCAGGGACGGCGAGACGGTGACGCCCGGCGCGCTTGCTCGGCCAGATCGCCGAAGGCGCCGCCGGCGCCGCTGCCGCAGCCCCGAAAGCCGCCGCGCCTGCCCCCGCCAAGGCCGCCGCGCCCGCCCCGGCGGCTGCGCCTGCTGGTGGAACCTCGATGCCGCCCGCCCCCGCCGCCGCGAAGGTCGCCGCCGACGCCGGCGTCGACACCGGCGCCGTCGCCGGCTCCGGCAAGCGCGGCCAGGTGCTGAAGGGCGACGTGCTCGCCCATATCGCCAACCCGCCCGCCGCTGCGGCGCCTGTCGCCGCGCGCCCCGCCTCGACGGCCGCCGACGCCTCGCGTGAAGAACGCGTGCGCATGACGAAGCTGCGCCAGACGATCGCGCGGCGCCTCAAGGACGCGCAGAACGTCGCCGCCATGCTGACGACCTTCAACGAGGTCGACATGGGCGCGATGATGGCGCTGCGTTCCCAGTACAAGGACGCTTTCGAGAAGAAGCACGGCGTGAAGCTCGGCTTCATGGGCTTCTTCGTGAAGGCCTGCTGCCAGGCGCTGAAGGAAGTGCCCGCCGTCAACGCCGAGATCGACGGCACCGACATCATCTACAAGAATTTCTGCCACATCGGCGTGGCGGTCGGCACCGACAAGGGCCTCGTCGTGCCGGTGGTGCGCGACGCAGACCAGATGGGGATCGCGCAGGTCGAAAAAGCGATCGGCGATTTCGGCAAGCGCGCCCGCGACGGCAAGCTCGGCATCGAGGACATGCAGGGCGGCACGTTCACCATTTCGAACGGCGGCGTCTACGGCTCGCTCATGTCGACGCCGATCCTCAACGCGCCGCAGTCGGGCATTCTCGGCATGCACAAGATCCAGGATCGCCCGATGGTCGTCGGCGGCAAGATCGAGATCCGCCCGATGATGTATCTCGCGCTCTCCTACGATCACCGCATCGTCGACGGCAAGGAAGCGGTCACCTTCCTGGTGCGCGTGAAGGAAAATCTCGAAGATCCCGCGCGCCTCGTGCTCGATCTCTGACCGGAGACGCAATCATGCGCATGCCGCTCGCTCTCGCCGCCGCCTTCCTCGCAACGTCGGTGTTTGCGGCGGAGCAGCCGCCCGCGGAACTACGCAAGCTGCGCGCCGATTTCGCGGCGGCGGTCGCAAAGAAGGATCAGGCGGCCGTCGAAAGGCTGACCGCCTTTCCCCTTCGCAACACGGTCTATCGCGCGCCGAAGTCGATACCCGCGAGCAGGTTCAAGACACAGATGCAGGTATATGTCGAACTTGCGTCGTGCCTGAAGTCCAGCCCTCTGAAACCGGCGACGGGGGGCAGCGCCGCGCCGAAGGGCGAATGGGAAATCGACTGCGACGGCAATGTGGTCGCCTTCGGCCTGCGCAACGGTCAATGGCGGCATACTGGTTTTGAGAACGTCAACGAGTGACGCGCGAAGCGCAGGATCGCTCGCACACGAAGGATAGAGAACGCATGGCCTACGATCTCATCGTCATCGGCGCCGGCCCCGGCGGTTATGTCTGCGCCATTCGCGCAGCGCAGTTGGGGCTGAAGGTCGCCATCGTCGAGAAGCGCAAGACGCTCGGCGGGACCTGCCTCAACATCGGCTGCATCCCGTCGAAGGCGCTGCTGCACGCCTCCGAAATGTTCGAGGAAGCAAGCCACGACTTCCCGGCGCTCGGCGTCATCGTCGGCAAGCCGAAGCTCGATCTCGCCGCCATGATGAAGCACAAGGCCGACACGGTCGCCGCCAACGTCAACGGCGTCGCCTTCCTCATGAAGAAGAACAAGGTCGACGTGCTGTCGGGCGCAGGCCGCATCGCCGGCGCGGGCAAAGTGGAAGTAAAGGCCGAGGACGGCTCTGTCACAACGCATGAAACGAAGAACATCGTCATCGCCACGGGCTCCGATGTCGCGGTGTTGCGCGACAAGAACGGCGCGCCGATCGCGGTCGACGAGAAGGTCGTGATCTCCTCCACCGGCGCGCTCGAACTCGGCGCCGTGCCCAAAAAGCTCGTCGTCGTCGGCGCGGGCGTGATCGGCCTCGAACTGGGTTCGGTCTGGCGCCGCCTCGGGGCGGAAGTTGTCGTCATCGAATATCTCGACCGCATTCTGCCGGGCATGGACGGCGAAGTGGTCAAGCAGTTCCAGCGCATGCTCGAGAAGCAGGGCTTCGCGTTCAAGCTCGCCTCCAAGGTCACCGAAGTGACCGTGAAGGGCGCCAGCGCCAAGGTCAGCTTCGAGCCGGTCGCCGGCGGCGAGGCGCAGACGATCGACGCCGACCGCGTGCTGATAGCGACGGGTCGCGCGCCCTATACCGAAGGCCTCGGCCTCGAGGAGGCCGGCGTCGCGCTGGAGCGCGGCCGCGTCGTCATCGACGACCGTTTCGCCTCCAGCGTGCCCGGCGTCTACGCCATCGGCGATGTCGTGCGCGGCCCGATGCTCGCGCACAAGGCCGAGGACGAGGGCATTGCGGTGGCCGAAATCCTCGCCGGCCAGCACGGCCATGTGAATTACGAAGTCATTCCGGGCGTCGTCTACACCAGCCCCGAGATCGCCACCGTCGGCGCGACAGAGGAGGCGCTGAAGGAACGCGGCGTCGCCTACAAGGTCGGCAAGTTCCCGCTGACCGCCAACGGCCGCGCGCGCGCCATGCGCAAGGCCGACGGCTTCGTGAAGATCCTCGCCGACGCCGCCACCGACCGCGTGCTCGGCGCCCATATCGTCGGTTTCGGCGCGGGCGAACTGATCGCGGAAGCCTGCGTGCTCATGGAATTCGGCGGCTCGGCCGAAGACCTCGCGCGCACCTGCCACGCGCATCCGACCGTGTCGGAAGCAGTCAAGGAAGCCGCGCTGGCGGTCGACAAGCGCGCCATCCACGTCTGAGGCGAAAAGACGCGGCGCGCATCCCGTGCCGCGCCGCACTGCGCATAAATCCGCCGCCTTTAAGCTGGAAATTCAGAATTCCATGCGACAAGGGCGCAGATGCAGACCCGTCTGACCAAATTTCTCTGGACGCTCCTGGCCGCGATCTTCCTGATCGAGGCCTGGCTATGGGACGTTCTCGGCCGGCTGGTCTCGGCCATCGTCGCCGTCCTGCCGCTGGCCGCGCTCAAGCGCACGCTGCAGCGGATGATCGACACGATGCCGGCGACCTTCGCGCTGACGCTTTTCATCCTCCCCGTGCTCGTCGTGCTGCCGTTCAAGATCGCCGGCCTCGCGCTGATCGCGGGCGGGCGCGTGCTGTCCGGCGGTTGCGTCTTTCTCGCGGCGAAGACGGCCGGGCTCGGCGTCACCGCATTCGTCTTCGACGTCTGCCACGCACGCCTGATGACGCTGCCGTGGTTTGCGCGCTTCTACGCGCTGGTCATCGCGTTCCGCGATTGGGCGCATACCAAGGTCGATCCGTACAAGGCGGCGATCCGCGCGCGCGTCGCCGAGCTTCGGACGAAGTTGCGTGAAAGATTCGCCAGCGAGGCGCCATCGCTCATGCGCAAGCTGGCGGAGTTGCGCGCCCGCGTTCACGCGCGCGGTCGCGAAATCCTCTGATCTCTACTTCGCGCGCGCCGCCAGCGCGACGCCGCAGGCGGTCAGCGCCATGCCGACGATCTGGACGAGCGTCAGATTTTCCCCGAACAGGAAATGCGCCTGCAACGCCGAGAGCGGCGGCACGAGGAAGATGAGCTGCGCCGAACGCGAGACTTCGCCGCGCCGGATGAGCAGCAGCAGCAGCGCGATCGCGCCGATCGACAGGGCCAGCACCGACCATGCGAGAACGACGAAGGCGGTCGGCGTCCAGTCGATGCGGAACTCCCCGGCGAGCGCCGCCATCGGAATGCCCGCCGCCAGCGCGCCGACATATTGCAGCGTCGCCACCGTGCGCAGGTCGCCGGTATGGATGAAGCGCTTCTGGTAGAACGTTCCCGCGGTGACGCCGACCATGGCGATGAAATTGACGCCGATGGGCACGAGCGCCGCGCGAAGCTGCGCCGGGTCGAGACCGACGAGCTTCGGCGCCAGCACCAGGCATATGCCGGCAAAGCCGATGACGACGCCGCTCCAGCGCGCCAGCCCGATGCGCTCGCCGATCAGCGCGGGCGCGAGAAAGGCGGTCATGATCGGCTGCAGCGCCGCCAGCAGCGCCGAGATGGAGGCCGGCACCCCCTGCTCGATCGCCCACCAGACGCCGCCGAGGTAGATCGCGTGCAGCAACACGCCCGAGACGATGGCGTGCGTCGCCTCCATCGCGCTGCGCGGCCATTGCGCGCCGGCATAGACGGCGAAGGCCGCGAGCGCGAGCCCGGCGCAGAGATAGCGAATGCACAGGAAGGCGAGCGGGTCCGCGAAATCGACCGTATAGCGGGCGACGATCCAGCCGGTCGACCAGATCAGCGGAAACAGGATCGGCGCGAGCCGGACGAGCATATTGGCTCCTTGGCGCCATTTTGCTGGCCGGCGCGTTGACGAGATGCGAACTTCTACCGGGTCACGACGCGGACGCACATATGCTCGGACGGATCTGGCGCATTTTCTACCGGTCCTGGACCAGGTTCTCGGACGACGACGGCTGGGCGATCGCCAGCCATATCGCCCTGTCCGGGCTCACCTCGCTCTTCCCCTTCCTCATTCTCGTCGGAACGCTCGCCGGTTTCATCGGCACGCCGGATCTCGCCAAGCGCGCGACCGATCTCCTGTTCGAGAGCTGGCCGCCGCAGGTGGCGGGCCCGATCGCGCACGAGGTCGAGAGCGTCCTGACGCAGCCGCGCACCGGCCTTGCGACCCTGAGCGCGCTGCTCGCCGTCTATTTCGCCTCCAGCGCCGTCGACGCCGTGCGCATCGGCCTCAACCGCGCCTATGACGCAACCGACGCGCGCGCCTGGTGGGTGCTGCGGCTCGAAAGCGTATTTTTCGTCCTGCTCGGCGCAGTCGCGCTGATGGGCTTCACGTTCCTCGTCGTGCTCGAACCCATCGTCTGGGCGCAGGCCGTGCGCTGGCTGCCGAACCTCACGCACCTGCAATCGCTGTTCGACGCGATCCGCCTGGCGACGATTTCTCTGATCTTGCTGGCGACGCTGGTCTTCGCCCACAAATATCTCGCCGCGGGAAAGCGCGCGCTGGCGGAAATCGCGCCGGGCATCGCGCTGACGCTGGTCCTCTGGCTCGGCTTCGGCGAGGGTTTCGGCTTCTACCTCGCGCGTTTCTCGCAGAATTACGTCACGACCTACGCGGGCCTCGCGTCGGTGATGATCGCGCTGGTGTTCCTCTACGTTCTCTCCGCGATCTTCATCTTCGGCGGCGAGTTCAATTCCTCGATCGCCGGCGTGGCGCGCAAAAAAACCGGCGCGCGGGATGGCCCGCGCGCCGGCGCATGAACTTGCGAAGATCCGTCAGGCGGACTTGCCGGCCTCGACCACGTCCTCGACGGTGCGCAGGCCCGGCTTCGGCGAATTGACGAGCACCGCCATGTTGCCGGGCGCATGCTGGTTCTTCCACATCTTCATGTGCGCCAGCGGGATCTTGTCCCAGGGGAACACTTCCGACATGCAGGGATCGACGCGCCGGTCGAGCACGAACTTGTTGGCGGCCGACGCCTGCTTCAGATGGGCGAAATGCGAGCCCTGGATGCGCTTCTGGCGCATCCACACGTAGCGCGCGTCGAAGGTCAGGTTGAAGCCGGTCGTGCCCGCGCAGAACACCACCATGCCGCCGCGCTTCACGACGAGGCAGGAGAGCGGGAAGGTCGATTCGCCGGGATGCTCGAAGACCGTGTCGACGTCCTTCTTGCCGGTGATGTCCCAGATCGCCTTGCCGAAGCCGCGCGCGGCCTTGGTCCAGGCGTTGAACTCGGGCGTGTTCACCTTGGGCAACTGGCCCCAGCAGCCCTCGAAATCCTTGCGGTTGATGACGCCCTTGGCGCCGAGGCTCATCACGTAGTCGCGCTTGGTCTCGTCCGAGATCACGCCGATGGCGTTGGCGCCCGCCGCCGCGCAAAGCTGCACGCCGAACACGCCGAGACCGCCCGAGGCGCCCCACACCAGCACGTTGTCGCCGGGCTTCAGGCGGTGCGGCTCGTGGCCGAACAACATGCGATAGGCGGTCGCCAGCGTCAGCGTGTAGCAGGCGGCCTCTTCCCAGGTCAGGTGCTTCGGCCGTTCCATCAGCTGGCGGTCCTGCACGCGGCAGAACTGCGCGAACGAGCCGTCCGGCGTCTCGTAGCCCCAGATGCGCTGCGAGGCCGAAAACATCGGGTCGCCGCCGTTGCATTCCTCGTCGTCGCCGTCGTCCTGGTTGCAGTGAACCACGACCTCGTCGCCGACCTTCCAGCGCTTGACCTTGGAGCCCACCGCCCAGACGATGCCCGAGGCGTCGGAGCCGGCGATATGCATGGGCTGCTTGTGGGCGTCGAGCACGGAGATCGGCTCGCCGAGCGCGGCCCACACGCCGTTGTAATTGACGCCGGCGGCCATCACGTAGACCAGCACGTCGTGGCTATCGAGCTGCCAGGTCGGGACGACCTCGAGCTGCATGGCGGTGTCCGGCGGGCCGTGCCGCTCCTTGCGGATCACCCAGGCGTGCATGTTCTTCGGCACGTGGCCGAGCGGCGGAACATCGCCGAGATCGTAGAGATCCTTGAGTTCGCCCTGGCCCTTGCCTTCGACGAGCTTGAGTCCGGTCACCTGCGTGCTCCCTCGATCAGCGACCCCTGCGGGTCCGTCATCTTACCTAGTTCGCTGCATTGCACTATACAAATTGCAGCGCAAAGCAAGATGGTTCATAGGTAAACGGTAACATTCGTTTTCTTATGGGGCGATTTTCCCTTCCTTTGCAATGCCCGAGCGGCTCGGAGATTGGTCGATATCAGGCCAATTGCCAGCTTGCCGGCTAAACAGGTAGGGAAACGCCACGGCTGAGCAGGCTGACGAGGTTCAGATGGTCGAGAACAGGTCCCACCGCGAAAAGCCCTGGATTTTCCGCACCTACGCCGGCCATTCGACGGCCGCCGATTCCAACAGGCTCTACAAGGGCAACCTGGCCAAGGGCCAGACGGGCCTGTCCATCGCCTTCGATCTGCCGACCCAGACCGGCTACGATTCCGATCATCAGCTGGCCCGCGGCGAGGTCGGCAAGGTCGGCGTGCCCGTGTCGCATCTCGGCGACATGCGCACCCTGTTCGACGGCATCCCGATCGCGCAGATGAATACATCGATGACCATCAACGCCACCGCGCCCTGGCTGATGGCCCTCTACATCGCCGCCGCCGACGAGCAGGGCGCACCGCGCACCGCGCTGCAGGGCACGACGCAGAACGACATCATCAAGGAATATCTGTCTCGCGGAACTTACGTGTTCCCGCCGGCGCCCTCGCTGCGCCTGACGCGCGACATGATCCTGTTCACGACGGCACAGGTTCCCAAGTGGAATCCGATGAACGTCTGCTCCTACCACCTGCAGGAAGCCGGCGCGACGCCGGTGCAGGAACTCTCCTACGCGCTCGCCACCGCCGTCGCCGTTCTCGACACGGTGAAGGCCGCGGGCGTTTCGGAAAAGGAATTCGAGGACGTCGTCGGCCGCATCTCCTTCTTCGTCAACGCCGGCATGCGCTTCGTCACCGAACTCTGCAAGATGCGCGCCTTCACCGAACTCTGGGACGAGATCACGCAGCGACCGCTACGGCGTGACGAACGAGAAGATGCGGCGCTTCCGTTACGGCGTGCAGGTCAATTCGCTGGGCCTCACCGAGCAGCAGCCGGAAAACAACGTCTACCGCATCCTCATCGAGACGCTCGCCGTCGTTCTCTCCAAGAACGCCCGCGCGCGCGCCGTGCAATTGCCGGCGTGGAACGAGGCGCTCGGCCTGCCGCGCCCCTTCGACCAGCAATGGTCGCTGCGCATGCAGCAGATCCTGGCTTACGAGACCGATCTGCTCGAATACGGCGACCTGTTCGACGGTTCGCCCGAAGTCACGCGAAAAGTCGAGGAATTGAAGCAGGCCGCGCGTGAAGAGCTTGCGGCGATCGACGCCATGGGCGGCGCCGTCGCCGCCATCGACACCGGCTACATGAAATCGAAACTGGTCGAATCCAACACGCGCCGTCTGGAAGCCATCGAGAAGGGCGAGCAGACCGTCGTCGGCGTCAACAAGTTCGTCGAGACCGAACCCTCGCCGCTCACCGCTGGCGAAGGCGCGATCATGGTCGTGCCCGAAGGCGTCGAAGCGCAGCAGATCGAGCGCCTGAAGGCCTGGCGCGATCAACGCGACGCGAAAGCAGTGGCGAAAGCGATCGCAGAGCTGCGCGCCGCGGCCTCGGAAGGGCGCTCCGTGATGGAGCCCTCCATCGCCGCGGCCAAGGCCGGCGTGACCACGGGCGAATGGGGGGCGACCTTGCGCGAAATCTTCGGCGAATATCGCGCGCCGACCGGCGTCGGCCGCGCCGCGCGCCAGACTTCGGCGGCGATATCGCCGGCGTGCGCGGCGAACGTCGAGCGCGTGTCGCAGGCGCTGGGTCGCCGCATCAAATTCCTCGTCGGCAAGCCCGGTCTCGACGGCCATTCCAACGGCGCCGAACAGATCGCGGTTCGCGCGCGAGACTGCGGCATGGAGGTGGTCTACGAGGGCATTCGCCTGACGCCCGCCGAGATCGTCAACGCCGCGCTCGAAGAGGGCGTGCATTGCGTCGGCCTGTCGATCCTTTCCGGATCGCACGTGCCGCTGGTGCGCGACATCATGGAGCGGATGCGCGCGGAAGGCCTGAACGACATTCCCGTCATCGTCGGCGGCATCATTCCGCCGGAAGACGAGAAGGTGCTGAAGGCCGCCGGCGTGACCGCCGTCTATACGCCGAAGGATTTCGACCTCAACGCGATCATGTCGGACATCGTCCGGATCGTGGACGCGGGACGTCAGAAGGCGGCCTGAGCCGCCTTCATCTCGCCCGCCTCGTCGCGTCTATGGTTAGCGTTGCGTAAACGGTCGCGCCGTAGAGTCGCGCGTCAGCCCGCCAACGGAAAACGGAACTCACATGGCGTCAGCCTGCACCAATGGCCTGGACACAGGCTTCATCGAACTCGGCTACGCCAAGGTGGCGGCGCTCGGCGTCGTCCAGGGCATCACCGAACTCCTGCCCATTTCCTCGACCGCGCACATGCGCATCGTGCCGGCGCTGTTCGGCTGGCGCGATCCGGGCTCGGCCTTTTCCGCCGCCATGCAGGCGGCCGCCGTCATCGCCGTCATCAGCTACTTCTGGAAGGACGTGCGCGGCCTCGTCTTCGGCTCGGTCGGCGCCGTCGTACGTCGCGACTTCAGCGACTGGAACTTCCGCTTCGCGATGTGGATCGTGCTGGCGACGTTGCCGATCGTGATTTCCGGCGTCCTGCTCGCGCCCGTGCTCAACGCTTGCGACACGCCGCTGCGCAGCCTGCCGGTGATCGGCATTTCCATGATCACGCTGGCCGTCATTCTCGCCATCGCCGAAATCTACTGCGATCATTCGCGCAAGTTCGATCAGATCAATCTGAAAGACGCGCTGATCGTCGGCATCGCGCAATGCGGCGCGCTCATTCCCGGCGTCTCGCGTTCCGGCTCGACCCTGACCGCCGCGCTGTTCCGCGATCTCAACCGCGAGGACGCCGCGCGATTCTCCTTCCTGCTCGGCCTGCCGGCCATCGCCGGCGCGGGATTGAAGGAGTTCCACGTCCTCTACAAGGCGGGCTTGAGCGCCTACGGCTGGTCGGTGCTCGGCGTCGGCCTCGCCGTCGCCTCGATCTCGGCGTTTGCAGCGATCTGGGGCCTGCTGCGCATTCTGGAAAAATTCTCGGCCTGGCCCTTCGTGATCTACCGCGGCCTGATCGGCGTCTTCCTGCTGGTCGGCGCCTATGTCGGCTTCCTGAAATGAGAAAGGGCGGCTCAAGGCCGCCCTTTCCTTTTTAGTGGAGCGAGTCCGCGCCCTTCGGGAAGGGCACGACGGAGCCGACATCCGGCTCGTCGTTGGCGGCTTCGCCTTTCGCTACCGCCTTGCCGTTGATCGTCAGGCCCGCGGGTCCTGTCGACAGCGCGACGTTCTCGCCATCGCCGACGTCGCCAGCCAAAATCATTTCGGCCAGCGGATCCTGCACCGCCTTCTGGATCACGCGCTTGAGCGGGCGCGCGCCATAGGCGGCGTCATAGCCACGGTCGGCGAGCCACGCGCGCGCCTTGGCGTCGAGGTTGAGCGTGATCTTGCGATCCTCGAGCAGCTTGGCGAGGCGGCCGAACTGGATGTCGACGATCGCGCCCATGTCGGCGCGCCGCAGGCGATGGAACAGGATGATCTCGTCCACGCGGTTGAGGAATTCCGGCCGGAAGTGCGAGCGCACGACCTGCATGACCTCGTTCTGCACGGCCGATGAATCCTCGCCTTCCTTCTGCATCACGAGGAATTCGGCGCCGAGGTTCGACGTCATGATGATCAGCACGTTGCGGAAGTCGACCGTGCGGCCCTGTCCGTCCGTGAGCCGCCCATCGTCCAGCACCTGAAGGAGCACGTTGAACACGTCGGGATGCGCCTTCTCGATCTCGTCGAACAGCACGACCTGATAGGGCCGCCGCCGCACCGCCTCGGTGAGCGCGCCGCCTTCCTCGTAGCCGACATAGCCAGGAGGCGCGCCGATGAGGCGCGAGACCGAGTGCTTCTCCATGTATTCGGACATGTCGAGGCGCACCATCGCCGTCTCGTCGTCGAACAGGAAGCTCGCGAGCGCCTTGGTCAGCTCCGTCTTGCCGACGCCTGTCGGGCCGAGGAACATGAAGGAGCCGATCGGCCGGTTGGGATCCTGCAATCCCGCGCGCGCGCGACGCACGGCGGTGGAGACGGCCGCGACCGCTTCCTTCTGGCCGACGACGCGCCTGGCGAGCTGCTGCTCCATCTTGAGCAGCTTGTCCTTCTCGCCTTCGAGCATCTTGTCGACCGGCACGCCTGTCCAGCGCGAAACGACCTGCGCGACATGGTCGGGCGTCACGGCTTCTTCCACCAGTGCGGAAGCACTGGAAGATTCGGCTTCCGCGAGTTTCTTCTCGAGATCGGGAATCACGCCATAGGTCAGTTCGCCCGCGCGCTGGTACTCGCCGCGACGCTGCGCCCGCGCGAGTTCGTTGCGCGCCTGTTCGAGCTGTTCCTTCAGCTTCTGCGCGGAGCCGAGCTTGTCCTTCTCGGCGCGCCAGCGCTGCGTCAGCGCCGCCGACTTCTCCTCGAGATCGGCGAGTTCGCCCTCGAGCTTGGTCAGCCGGTCCTTCGACGCGCGGTCGCTCTCCTTCTTCAGCGCCTCCTGCTCGATCTTGAGCTGGATGATGCGCCGGTCGAACTCGTCGAGTTCCTCGGGCTTGGAATCGACCTGCATGCGCAGCCGCGAACCCGCCTCGTCGACGAGGTCGATCGCCTTGTCGGGCAGGAAACGGTCGGTGATGTAGCGGTTCGACAGCGTCGCGGCCGCGACCAGCGCAGCGTCGGTGACGCGCACGCCGTGGTGCAGCTCGTACTTCTCCTTCAGGCCGCGCAGGATCGAGATCGTATCTTCCACCGTCGGCTCGGACACGAACACGGGCTGGAAGCGCCGCGCGAGCGCTGCGTCCTTCTCGACATGCTTGCGATATTCGTCGAGCGTCGTCGCGCCGATGCAATGCAATTCGCCGCGCGCAAGCGCGGGCTTGAGCAGGTTCGAGGCGTCCATCGCGCCATCGGCCTTGCCTGCGCCGACGAGCGTGTGCATCTCGTCGATGAACAGCACGATGCCGCCTTCGGCCGCCGTCACCTCGTTGAGCACCGCCTTCAGCCGCTCCTCGAATTCGCCGCGATATTTCGCGCCGGCGATCAGCGCGCCCATGTCGAGCGCGAGCAGCTTCTTGTCCTTCAGCGATTCCGGCACGTCGCCGTTGACGATGCGCAGCGCCAGGCCTTCGACGATCGCCGTCTTGCCGACGCCGGGCTCGCCGATCAGCACGGGATTGTTCTTCGTGCGCCGCGACAGCACCTGCACGGTGCGGCGAATTTCCTCGTCGCGGCCGATCACCGGATCGAGCTTGCCCGAGCGCGCGGCCTCGGTGAGGTCGCGCGCATATTTCTTCAGGGCGTCATAAGCGTTTTCGGCGGAGGCCGATATCCGCGGTGCGGCCCTTGCGCAAATCCTCGATCGCAGCGTTCAGCGTCTGCGCATTCACGCCGGCGTTTGCAAGAATCTTCGCGGACTCGGAACCCTTCTCCAGCGCGAGCGCGAGCAGCAGGCGTTCGACCGTGACGAAACTGTCGCCGGCCTTCTGGGCGATCTTCTCGGCATTGTCGAAGAGACGCGCGGTCGTGGGGCTGAGATAGAGCTGCCCAGCGCCGGAACCTTGCACCTTCGGCAGCTTGGACAAAGCGAGTTCGACCTGCTGAAGGGCTTCGCGCGAACGCCCGCCCGCCTTGTCGATCAGGCCAGCAGACAAACCTTCGGGATCGTCCAGCAGAACTTTGAGCAGATGCTCGGGCGTGAACTGCTGATGCCCTTCGCGGATCGCCAGAGACTGCGCCGCCTGCACGAAGCCGCGTGCGCGCTCCGTATATTTTTCCGTATTCATGCCGACCTCCTGGCCCGCCGACCAAGCCCCGTAGCAGCTTGATCGCGGCAATACTCGAACAATTCGGTCCCATACGGCGACCGTCGTCACGAGATTTAGGAAGCGGTTCGAGTTTCGTGTAGGGGCTGCGACAGGACTGCGACGCCGAATTCGGCGCCGCGCCCGGTTCGTCACTCGCCGTCCGGCTGGCCGCCGGTTTCGGCCGGCGTATTGCCGCCTTCGGCGTCCGCCCCGACAAGGCCGGGACGACCGCGACGGCGACGGCGCGGACGCAGGTGATAGCCGCCGGCATCCGGCTGCTCCTCGCCGCCCTCGAAAGCCGGAAGATCGGGCTGCGGCGCGTCGGCGGGCAGCGGACGGGTGGGGGCGGTGATGAAAGCCGGCAGCCCGGCCGGCGTCTCGGCCTGCGCGGGGGCGCGGGGCTGCTCCTGCGCGACCGGTTCGCCCTGCCCGTCTACCGGCGGACGCTGGTCGCGGAAGCGACGATTGTCGCGATTGAAACCCTGACCCTGCTGGTTGCGGTCATTGTAGGGGCGCTCGTGACGCGGCGGGCGATCCTGTCGCTCTTGTCGCTCCTGCCGTTCCTGGCCCGGCTGGCGGTCGCCGCCATTATAGGGCTGGCGTTCCTGGTAGCCGGGCGGCGGCGTGAACTGGGGCTGCGGCGGCGGCTGGAACTGCGGCTGCGGCAGGCGCTCGGCGACGGAGGCGAAGCGGTCGTTGACGACATCGTCCTCGTCGTCCTCCATCTCGCTCTCGATCGGCGGCCGCGGCGGCTGGCCCGGCTGCAGCGGCATCTGCGCCTGCTGGGCGGCCATGGCGGCCGCGATCAGCCGGTAATAATGCTCGGCGTGCTGGAGGTAGCTTTCCGCCATGACGGGGTCGCCGCTGGACTGCGCGTCGCGGGCGAGCTGCAGGTATTTCTCCGCAATGTGCTGGGCGGTGCCGCGCACCTTCACGTCCGGCCCGTTCAATTCGTAGGTTCGCGTCAGCGGGTTCGGGCCCTTGCGATTGTTGCGCCCGCGCATTCTCTTGTTCTGACCAGGTCTCATGACGATCCTTGACTTGAACTAACCGCGACCCTGCTCGGCGCGGGTGAAATTCCGACGACGTTCCGCCGCGCAGGCGCGGACGGGGATTGACCGGTCGGATCGGGTGTAGAGGGCCGCTCGGCTCTGGAGCGGCGGGCATGTTCTCAAAAGGAGCAATCCTGAATGTTAGGATCCGTGCGTTGCGAACGGCGCTGTCGGGCTACTCGAATGCTTCTGCCGGCGCTCCGCACAGCGCTTGCGCTCCCTGCGCGGGCTTCGAGCCTGAACTCGCCTTCAACGACCTGGCGAAGCTGCTGCGCGGGGGAATGGCAAAACGTCTTGCCCGAATTTCTGACCGTCTCCCCGGCCAGAATCTCTTCAAAACCTTATTAGTCGGTTTCTGCGCCTTCGCCAAGGCCTTGGCGGCCGAAACGCGCAAATCGTTGGAAATGTTGCCAAACGATCACGCCAGAGCGAAAGCCGAGGCCCGCTCCCGCCCTCCTATATCTCGTTCGCCGTCGATCTTTTGCAAGGCCGCCGCCCGCGCGATCCGCTCGACGTCGGCGGCCTGCCCGAAGCCGAACTCGACCACCAGCGCCGCTGTGGGGGCGAGGATGCGGCCTGCGGCGGCAAACAGCGCCCTGTAGGCGTCGAGCCCGTCCGCGCCGCCATCGAGCGCCAGCGGCGGATCATGATCGCGCACCTCGCGGCTCGAGCCCGGCGATGTCGCCCGCGGGAATGTAGGGCGGGTTGGAAACGACGAGATCGAACCGGCCGGAGAGCGCCTCGCACCAGCGTGCCTCGCAGGACGGCGGCCCGTTCGCCCAAGCCGGTTGCGGCGCAGATTGGCCTGCGTCGCGGCGCAGGCTTCGGCGCGACAGGTCGACGCCGATCGCCGAACGCCTCGACGATACTCGCTGAGCAATGCGCAGAGCAGCGCGCCGGAGCCGCAGCCCAGATCGACTATCCTTCGCGGCGGCGCCTCGTTCGCGTTTGCGACCCGCAGCGCCAGCCGCACCAGCGCCTCGCTGTCGCCGCGCGGATCGAGCACGCCGGGTCGCACCTCGAGATCGAGGGTCCAGAAGGCGCGCCGGCCGAGAATCCGGCTCGCGGGCTCGCCGGCGACACGCCGGTCGAGAAAGACCCGATATTCCTCCGCTTCAGCCTGCGAGAGCGGAACATCGCCGCCCGTGACAAGGGCAAGAGATTCGATGCGGCATGCGCCCACCAACAGCAGCCGCGCATCCGCGTCAGCCGCCTCGATGCCCGCCGCCCGCAGACAGGCCCGGCCTGCCGCGAGCGCCGCGTTCCGCGACTGGCCGGCTTCCGGCCGGCGCGCCGCTTCAGATCGCAGCATCGCCCGACAGCGCGCGGGCGAGCCATTTGGACAGGCGACGCGCGACTTCCGGACCATTGTCCGGCGCTTCGCCCTCCGCGAGCTGCGCGAGATCGAGAAGGAGCCCGCTCGCCTCGTCGAACTCTGCGCGATCTTCCGACTTCGCGCGCGCAAGCAACGCCTTGACGAGCGGATGGCCGGGATTGATCTCCAGCACCGGCAGCATCGCGGCGTCCAGCCGTCCGGCGCTGGCCAGAATCCTGGCAAGCGTCCGGTCCGGCGCCATTTCGCTGGCGACAAGGCAGGCCGGGCTGTCCGCCAGGCGTTCGGAGATGCGCACGTCGGAAACGCGCGCGCCGAGCGCTTCCTTGATCTTCGCCACCGCAGTCGCGGTCGGCGCGTCGATATCCGGCCTGGCGGGCGCCTCCGCGCCGTCGGCAAGCGGGACCTGCGAAATGTCCGCCTGGCCCTGCGTCACCGAGCGAAACGGCTTGCCGTCGAAGCCGACCGCGCTCGACGCCCAGAAGGCGTCGACGGGATCCGACAGCAGCAGCACTTCGATCCCGCGTGCGCGAAAGCCTTCGAGATGCGGGCTTGCCGCGAGCGCCGCCGCATCGGTTCCCGCCAGGTAATAGATCGCGGTCTGGTTGGGCCGGAGATCGGCCACGTATTGCGCGAGCGTGCGGTCGCCCTCGCCATGCGACGACGTCGTAAATCGCGCGATGCCGAACAGCGCATCGCGGCGTTCGGGGTCCTCGTACAGACCCTCCTTCAGCACGGCGCCGAAATTTTTCCAGACCGCCGCGAATTTCGCGGCGTCGTTTTCGGCGAGCTTCGCCAATTCCTGCACGACGCGGCCGACAACGGCCTTGCGAATGGCGCCGAGCACGGGACTCTTCTGCACGATTTCGCGCGAGACGTTCAGCGGCACGTCGGCCGAATCCACGACGAGCGTGACGAAGCGCAGCCACGGCGGCAGCAGATCGGCCTCGGTCGAGACGAGCACGCGGCGCACGTAGAGACGCGAGCGCCCCTTGCGCTCGGGATTGAACAGATCGAACGGGCGCGAGCCCGGAACGAAGGCGAGCGCGTCGAATTCGTGACGGCCCTCAGCACGCCAGTGCACGGTCAGGGCCGGCTCGTCGAACTGGCCGGCAATCGTGCGGTAGAATTCCGTATATTGCTCGGGCGCGATCTCCGCGCGCGGGCGCGCCCACAGCGCCGAACCTTCGCTCGCCTTCTGGTCCTCGCCGCCCGCTTCGCGCACGGAAATCGGCACGGGAATACCGGCCGAATGCTCGCCGACAATTCGGCGCAGCGCCGACAGATCGAGATAGTCCTGCGCATCGCTCTTCAGGTGCAGAACAACGCGCGTTCCGACTGCGGGGCAATCGTCCGAAGCCTCGATCGTATAGGAGCTCTTGCCGTCCGACGACCATTTCCAGCCCTCGGACTGGCCTGCGCGGCGCGAATAGACGTCCACGTGATCGGCGACGATGAAAGACGAATAGAAGCCTATGCCGAAGCGTCCGATCAGCGATTCCGCCGGACCCTTCTCGCTCGCGCCCTGCAGCTTTTCCACGAAGGCGCGCGTGCCGGAATTCGCGATGACGCCGAGCGCCTGCTCCAGATCCTCGCGGCTCATGCCGACGCCATTGTCCTCGACGCACAGGCGCTGCGACGCCTTGTCGGCCTCGATGACAATGCGGAAAGGCGCGTCGTTGCCGGGCGCTTGCCCGGTTGCGGCTTCAAACCGCAGCTTCTCGCAGGCGTCCGCAGCGTTCGAAATCAATTCGCGCAGGAAGATGTCGCGATCGGAGTAGATGGAATGCACGACGAGATCGAGCAGTCGCGCGACATCGGCCTGAAAGGGCTGCTCGACCGCTGCCCCCGCGCCGTCATTCGCAGTTTCGCTCATGGGAATGGTCCTCGATCGAGATGAGATGGAAGCGCCACTCATATCGAAAGGGGACCGACAAATTCAACGGCGCATGAAAAAGCCGGCTGCGGGGCGACGCAGCCGGCTTGGAACAGAACGCGAAAACCCAACGCAGCGCCTCAAAAAAACGGCCCGATCCGTCAGATGCCGCCGGGGGGCTGGGGGGCTGACGAAATCCGGAGGCGCGACGAATCGGGCCATCGAGGCAACGGCGACAAGCTGCACCCGCTCTGGGGCTGACCCAAGGCCGCAATGGGGCAAAACCATGAAATATCGACCTTTGTCGTCACGCTTGCCGTTGTCCGACATTCGTACCAACATGGGCGCGGAGCAGCGAATGGCGGATTCGGAGATCGCGGACCCCGAGCGGCGCAGCGCAGAGGTGGTGTCGGTCGCCTTTCGGCGACACCCCGACGCGCCCTCCCAGCAGCATGAGGCGCCCGCGCCGAAGCAGGTTTCGTTCGACCGGCGCGAGCTTCAGTTGATCCTCAATCTCTATGGCCGTCGCGTCGCGGAAGGCGAATGGCGGGACTACGCCATCGGCTTCAGCCCGCTGAAGGCCGTCTTCGCGGTATTCCGGCGCGCTTCCGAGACGCCGCTCTACACGATCGAGAAGAACCCGACCCTGGCCCGCCGGCAGGGCGCCTATTCCGTCGTTTCCGCGGATGGCTTCATCCTGAAGCGCGGGCACGAACTCGAGCGCGTGCTCGCCGTGCTCGACAAGAAGATCAGACTGGTCCCGACATAAAAAAACGCCCCGCCGAAGCGGGGCGTTTCAATTCCAGACTGTTCGCGATCAGTCGTTGCGGCTGCCGGTCAGCGACAGGATCGACTGGAAGATGTTGATGAAGTCGAGATACAGCATCAGCGCGCCGTTGACCGACTTCTTCGTCGCCGTCTCGTAGTCGTCCGAGGCGTAGTACATCTCCTTGATCGCCTGCGTGTCCCACGCCGTCAGGCCGGCGAAGATCAGCACCGACAGGATCGACAGGCCGAACTGGAACGCCGAGCTCTGCACGAAGACGTTCACGAGGCTCGCCAGGATCAGGCCGATCAGGCCCATCACCAGGAACGATCCGAAGGCCGACAGGTCGCTTCTTCGTCGTGTAGCCGTAGAGGCTCAGACCGCCGAAGGCCGCCGCCGTGATGAAGAAGGCGCGCGTGACCGACGCGCCGGTGAACACCAGCAGCGCCGTCGATAGCGACAGGCCCATCACGGCCGCGAAAGCCAGGAACATGTTGCGCGCCGAGTTCGCCGACATGCGGTCGACCCGGAACGAGAAGATGAAGATGAAGGCGAGCGGCGCGAGCATCACCACCCACTTCAGCGGGCTGCCGTACATGGCCGCGCCGAAATTGGTCAGATACTGGCCGCCGAATTTATAGGCCGTCGGCGTCGCCGAAACCGCCAGCATGTTCGTGGCGAGCGCCACCAGCCCGGTAACGGCCAGACCCAGCGTCATGTAGTTGTATACGCCAAGCATGTAGGCGCGCAGGCCCTGATCGATCTGCTGGGCGCCGGCCTGGCCTACGCTCGTGCCCCATTGGACACCGGCGTTGCGGTCATAGTCGGACATCTATCCCTCTCCTTCGCGGCGCTCTGGCCGCGCTCGTTTCCGCGCGCAAGGACGCGCGATCTCAGGAATATGATCGGCGGTCAGGCTAAAGACAAGAAGGGCGGAGGATCGGCGTAAATGAACTTTCCGTCATAATTCCCGCAGGACACGCGCGGGTTTCGCGCCGAGAAGCCGCCAGGTGGCGGCAAGGCCGAGCGCGATCGTGGTCAGGCAGCCAAGGGCGACAATGGAGGCCAGCGCCGGCCAGTCGAGCACGAAATCCAGCTTCATCAAGCGCGTAACGATCTGCTGGGCGGCAATCGCGCCCGCCGCCAGGGCGAAGATCGAGGTCGCCGCGCCCAACAGCAGGAATTCGAGCAGATAGGCGAGGATCAGGCGCCGCCGCGTCGCCCCGAGCATGCGCAGCACCACGGCGTCGTACAGCCGGGCGCGCTGCCCGGCCGCGAGCGCGCCTCCAAGGGTCAGAAGGGCCGTCACGAGCGTCACCGACGAGGCGGCCCGAATGGCGGTCGAGAGCTTTTCGGTCAGCGCCAGCGCCTGCTGCAACGCTTCGCGCACGGCGAGCGTGACGACCGTCGGGTAGGCCCTCGATATCTCGCTCACCAGCGAGCCCGACGCAGCCGACGTTCCCGGCGGCACGGTCATCGAGATCAATTCCGTATGCGGCGCGCCGGCGAAGGTGGAGGGCGTGAAGACCAGCACGAAGTTGATGCCGAAGCTGCGCCAGTCGACCTCGCGCAGATTGACGATCCTGGCGACGATCTCGCGGCCCATCACATTGACGGCGATCTCGTCGTCGAGCGACAGCCCGAGACCGCGCGCGATGTCGCCGTCGAGCGAGACGAGCGGCGGCCCCTTGTAGTCGGCCGGCCACCATTTGCCGGCTGTCACTTTCGAGCCGGGCGGGGGACTGGCCGCGTAAGTGACGCCGCGGTCGCCGTCGAGCACCCAGGCCGAGTTCTGGTCGGCCTTCACATCCTCCGCGCGGCGCGTCCCGACGCGCACGATCCGGCCGCGCAGCATCGGCACCTGTTCGATCGCCGCGTCCGGCCGCCTGCTCGTGAGCATCTTGCGGAAGGCGTCGGCCTGCGCGCTCTGCACATCGGCGAAGAAATAGTCGGGCGTGCGGCCGGGATCGCCGGAACTGAGCTGGCGCCGCACATTGCCGTCGACGGCGACGATGACGACGAGCAGCGTCAGGCCGAGGCCGAGCGACGTGACCACCGGACGGGTGACCGCGCCCGGCCGCCTGATATTCCCCAGCGCGAGCCGCGCCGGCAGGTTGCGGACATTGGCGCCGAGCGCGGCGCCGTGGGCGACAGCCCATCCGACGACGCGCAGCACAATGGCCGAAAGAGCGACGGCGGCGATGGCGATCAGGGCGATCTGCTTCTCGCTGGACAGGGCGTAGACGAGGCCGATCATCGCCGCGAAGGCGGCGAGCGCGCCGAAGCACATAGCGCTTGCGCAGGCGCCCGCTTTCCATCGTCGCGGCCGCGCGAAACAGGACCGCGACCGGCGTGTCGTGCGCGCGGCCGGCGGGCGCGACGACGAAGGTCAGCGCCGAGAGCAGGCCGATGGCGACGCCCGCGACAATGGCGCGACCCGAAAAGATCGGTTCGAACGGCAGATCGAGCGCGGGGCCGGCGAAATGCGCGGCGACAAAGGGCGACGCGGCGCCGATCGCGGCGCCGATCAATGCGCCGGCAAGAGCGATCAGCATCATCTCGACCAGCACGAGCGCGAAGGCGACCCCGCCCGACGCGCCCACCGCCTTGAGGATCGCGATCGATTCGCGCTTGCGGTCGACGAAAGCGCCGACCGCGATCGAGACGCCGACGCCGCCGACGATCAGCGACACGACGCCGATCAGCGCCATGTATTGCGTGAAGCGCTCGACATTGCGGGTGAGCTGCGGCGAGACATTGGCGCGCGTCCGCGCGTCCCAGCCGGCGGTTGGAAAGCGCTTGAGAATGTCGTCGGCGATCGCCTTGACGCGCTCGTCGCTCGCCTCCGGCTTCGCGAGCGCCAGCCGCGTCACCCAGCGCGTCAAGGACGCCGTCGAGCCGAGGCCGCTCGCCTCGAACCCATCGCGCGAAATCATCACGCGCGAGCCGAAGCCGATGCCCGTCGCGATGCGATCCGGCTCCGAGCGGATTTCGCCGCGCAACACGAAATGCGCATTGCCGAGTTCGAAGCGATCGCCGATCTTGAGAAGCGCGCGTTCGATGAACGCGGCATCCGCCACCGCGCCGAATACGCCATCGCGCGCCGCCAGCGCGCGATCCAGCGGCTCGGCCGGCTCCAGCACGACCTCGCCGACGAGCGGATAGGCGGCGTCGACGACCTTGGCGTCGACCATGACCGCCCGATCGTTCGGCGCGCGCGCCATGGCGCGCAATATCGCGATCTCCGATATCTGTCCGAGCGAGGACAGATAGGCGCGTTCCTCGGGCGCAAGAAGGCGCAGCGAGCGCGCAAGCGTGAGATCGCCGCCGAGCATCGAGCGCCCCTGCGCCGCGAAGGACGCGAGCAGCGATTGCGAGATGGCGGCGACGCTGGTGACCGCCGCCACGCCGATCGCGACGCAGATCAGGAAAATCCGAAAACCCTTCAACCCGCCGCGCAGATCGCGACGGGCGAAAGAAAAGATCGTCGGCAGCAGCTTCATGAAGCCGCGCGTTCCGGCCGCGTGGCCGAATTCGTGTCGACCTCGCCTGAATGCAGGCGCACGAGATCGTCGCAGCGCGCCGCAAGCGAGAGGTCGTGCGTCACCATGACCAGCGTCGACCCGCGCCGCGCGCGCTGGCCGAGCAGCAGATCGATGATGCTTGCGCCCGTGCGCTCGTCGAGATTGCCGGTCGGCTCGTCGGCAAGCAGAATTGCCGGGTCGCCGACCAGCGCGCGGGCGAGCGCCACGCGCTGCTGCTCGCCGCCCGACAATTGCGAGGGATAATGCGACGCGCGCTCGGCAAGGCCCACGGCCGCCGAGTTCGTCGCGAGCGCGTGAGAAGGCGTCGCTGCGGCCGGCGAGTTCGAGCGGCACGGCGACATTTTCGAGCGCGGTCATCGTCGGCATCAGGTGAAACGACTGGAACACGATGCCGATCTTCTGGCCTCGAAATTCGGCGAGTTCGTCTTCGCCCATGTTCGTGATCGAGCGCCCCTCGATCTCGACCGAGCCCGAATCGGGACGCTCGAGTCCCGCCAGCGTCATGAGCAGCGTCGACTTCCCGCAACCCGACGGGCCGACGATCGCCGTCGCCTTCCCACGCCGGAAGTTGAGGGTTATGCCTTTGAGGACTTCGACCCGCGTCGGGCCTGATCCGAGGCTGAGGCGCAACGATTTGAGCGCGATCGCCGAAGTTTCGTCGGCGCCTGCCGGGAGGGACGGATTTGGCATTGTTCTGGTCGGGTCGATCGGTCCGGTGGGTGGGTCGAGCGGGCGGGAAAGCGAGAAATGGGGTCGCACGCCTGCTACTTCAATTCGCCGTCCTTGTCGCCACGAGCGTGACGAGCCTGGCCGCGCAATCGGGACCCGTCAGGATCGTCGCCTTCGGCGACAGCCTGACGGCGGGCTACGAATTGCCCGCGACCGCGGCCTTCCCCGCTGTTCTCGAGAAGCGCCTGCGCGCCGATGGATTTGCGGTCGAGATCGCCAACGCCGGGGTTTCCGGCGATACGAGCGTCGGCGGCCTGGCGCGGCTCGATTGGTCCGTGCCTCCCGATACCGATCTCGTCATCGTCGAACTCGGCGCAAACGACATGCTGCGTGGCGCGCCGCCGGCGGAAGCCGCCAAGGCGCTCGCCGAAATCGTCGAGAGGCTGCAGGCGCGCAAGATCGCGGTGGTTCTCGCGGGCATGCGCTCCATCGCCAATTGGGGCGAGGCCTACGCCAATGAATTCCAGGCGATCTACCCCGATATAGCCAGACGCTTCGGCGTGTCGCTTTATCCGTTCTTCCTCGAGGGCGTCGCCGGCGATCGGGAGTTGACGCTGCGCGACGGGATGCATCCGAATACGGCGGGCGTCGAGAAGATCGTCGCGGGCTTCGCGCCCTTCCTCGAAACGGCGCTGACCGAGCGATTCGGCGCGCGCGCGAAAATCGCGAACTAGCTGGGGAGCCGACATGCCCCGTCTCTTCACCGGGCTCGAAATCCCGTCCGGCGCCAGGACCGAATTGAGCCTGCTGCGCGGCGGCCTGTCCGGCGCGCGCTGGATCGAGCCGGAGGATTATCACCTGACCCTCCGGTTCATCGGCGATATCGGACGCGAACTCGCCAACGAAATCGCCGACCGGCTCGACGATATCCACGCGTCGCCATTCGAGATTACGTTGGAGCGCCTTGCAGTGTTCGGCGCCGACAGGCCTCGCGCGCTGATCGCCCGCGCGCTCGACGCCGCGCCGTTGATGGCCCTGCAGGCAGAACACGAGCGCATGATGCGCCGCTTCGGCGCGCCGGGCGATGCGCGCAAGTTCACGCCGCACGTGACGCTGGCGCGCCTGCGCGGCGTCAGCGCCGCGGCGGTCGGGGCCTATATCGAGACGCGGGGCGACATGCGCCCGCTGACATTCAGGCCGGAGCGATTCGTTCTGTATTCCTCGCGCGATTCGACCGGCGGAGGCCCCTATCGGATCGAGGCGGCCTATCCTTTCGCCCCCGACCGGGCGCGCGGGTGGGCGGATTGATAGGCCGACAGCAGCCGCTTCGTGTCGATGGACGTGTAGATCTGCGTCGTCGAGAGCGATGCGTGGCCGAGCAATTCCTGGATTGAACGCAGGTCCCCGCCGCGGCCGAGCAGATGCGTTGCGAAGGAGTGTCGCAAGGCGTGAGGCGTGGCCGTATCGGGCAATCCCAGCGCCCCGCGCATCCGCTCGACGGCAAGCTGAATGATTCGCGGCGATAGCGGGCCGCCACGCACGCCGACGAACAACGGGCCATCGGGCGCGAGCTGGTAGGGACAGAGTTCGAGATATTCCTCGATCGCGCGCCTGACCGGCTCGATGACGGGCGCGCTGCGGGTCTTGCCGCCCTTGCCGCGAACAGTCACCGTGTCCCGTCGGCCGCCGGGCGCGTCCGCCCGGGTCAGGCCGAGCGCCTCCGATATGCGCAGGCCGCAGCCGTAGAGGAGCGACAGGACCGCCGCGTCGCGCGCGAGAACCCAGGGCGCGCGGGCCTCGCCCTCCCTCGATTCTACATCCGCCAGGTCGCGCGCCTCGCCGACCGACAGGGCCTTCGGCAGCCGGCGCGCGGTCTTGGGCGTCCGCACGGCGTCGAAGGCGGAAATTTTCCCATGGCCCTCGCGCTCGAGAAAGCGCAGGAACGACCGGATGCCGGCAAGGCCGCGCAGCAAGGACCGGCTGCCCGCGCCCGCTTCGCGCCGCGAGGCTAGAAAGGCGCGGGCGTCCGCCTGTCCCAGCGCCGCAAGATCGGCAAGTTCGACGGATGCGCCCGTCCGTTCGGCCAGAAATGTGAAAAATTGGCGGAGATCGCGGGCGTAGGCTTCGAGCGTAAGCGGAGCCATGCGCCGCTCGCCGCCGAGATGCGACAGCCACAGGCCTGCAAGCGCGCGCAATTCCGGCGCCGCCGCGCGGAATTCGCCCGAATGCACCGAGGTTGCCGCCGCCTGCATCGCCCTGACCGGAATCCGGACCGACGATCCGGCGAAGCGGTTAGCGAACCGTTACTTGCCGGCCTTGATCTCGGCGACCGCCGCCGACATCAATTCGTCCATGGTGCGGCGGATCTGATGCTCGGACTGCTCGACGCCAGCCTTGGCGAAGTCTGCGGTGAGCTTGCGGACAACGTCGTCGTCGCCTGCCTCTTCGAGATCGGCGGCCATGACTTCCCTGAAATAGGCGTCTGCGTCCGCAGCCGGCTTGCCGAGCTTCTCGGCCGCCCAGGCGGCCAGCCGCTTGTTGCGGCGCGCGGTCGCGCGGAACAGCAGTTCCTCGTCGTGCGCGAATTTCTTCTCAAAGCTGTCTTCGCGCTTGTCGAAGGTCGTCATTGGCTGTGCCCCGAAAAAAATGGCGCGCCTCGCCGGGCGGCAGGCAGATGAGGCCTGATATAACGATCCGCCGCGCGGGCGCCTAGCGCTTGCCGCCTCATCGGCATCAGGAAAAAGGCTTAAGCGGCATATCGGGGCCGGATCGGGTTGTATCGCGGTCGGGAAAGCGATACGACCTCACGAAATCCCGAGCGTCGGACGCGCGTCCGGTTCGGGCGACTTTTCTCGAACCACGGTTGCACGTCATGAACCGCCGTCGTCGCATCTACGAAGGCAAGGCCAAGGTTCTTTACGAAGGCCCCGAGCCCGGCACGCTCGTCCAGCATTTCAAGGACGACGCGACCGCCTTCAACGCCAAGAAGCACGAGGTCATCGACGGCAAGGGCGTCCTGAACAACCGCATCTCCGAATTCATCTTCCAGCACCTCAACAACATCGGGGTGCCGACGCATTTCATTCGCCGCCTCAACATGCGCGAGCAGCTGATTCGCGAAGTCGAGATCGTTCCGCTCGAGGTCGTCGTGCGCAATGTCGCCGCCGGCTCGCTGTCGCAGCGCCTCGGGATCGAGGAGGGCACGCAACTGCCGCGCTCGATCATCGAGTTCTACTACAAGAACGACGCGCTGAACGACCCGATGGTCTCCGAGGAGCACATCACGGCGTTCGGCTGGGCGAGTCCGCAGGAAATCGACGACATCATGGCGCTCGCCATCCGCGTCAACGACTTCCTGTCCGGCCTCTTCCTCGGCGTCGGCATCCGTCTCGTCGACTTCAAGATGGAATGCGGCCGCCTGTGGGAAAACGACATGATGCGCATTGTCGTGGCCGATGAGATTTCGCCCAATTCCTGCCGTCTGTGGGACATCAAGTCGAACGACAAGCTCGACAAGGATCGCTTCCGCCGCGACATGGGCGGCCTGGTCGAAGCCTATACCGAGGTCGCCCGCCGCCTCGGCATCCTGCAGACGGACGATCCGCCGCGCTCGGGCCCGAAACTCGTCCAGTAATTCAGCCAGACCGGAATCCGATAATGAAGGCCAGAGTCGTCGTCACCCTCAAGAATGGCGTGCTCGATCCGCAGGGCAAGGCGATCGAGGGCGCGCTCCGGTCGTTGGGCGTCGAAGGCGTCGCCAGCGTCCGGCAGGGCAAGGTGTTCGACGTCGAGATCGACGGTCAGGACAAGGCCGCCGCGACGGCGAATCTGCAGGCGGCCTGCGAAAAGCTGCTTGCCAATACCGTCATCGAAAACTTCAAGATCGACCTCGGTTGATCCAGAACCGGTGAGGCCATGAAAGCCGCCGTCATACTCTTTCCGGGCTCCAATCGCGAAGGCGACGCCGCGCGCGCGCTGAAGCAGGCGACGGGCCGCCAGCCCGACATCGTCTGGCACGCCGACCACGAATTGCCCGCGGGGACGGATTTGGCCGTGCTGCCGGGCGGCTTCAGCTACGGCGACTATCTGCGCTGCGGCGCCATCGCCGGCCGCGCGCCGATCATGGACGCGGTGCGCAGGCACGCCGCGCGCGGCGGCTACGTGCTGGGCATATGCAACGGTTTCCAGATCCTCTGCGAAAGCGGCCTGCTGCCTGGCGTGCTGATGCGCAACGCCAATCTGCACTTCGTCTGCAAGATGCAGCATCTGCGCGTCGAGCGCGCCGCTGCGCCGTTCACCAGCGCCTACAGGCCGGGCGACGTCGTCAAGGTCGCCATCGCGCACGGCGAGGGCAATTACGAGGCGGACGATTCCACGATCGAGACGATCGAGAAGGACGGCCGCGTGGCCTTCCGCTATTGCGACGCGTCGGGCGTCGTCGGCGGGGCGGCCAATCCCAACGGCTCGCGCAACGATATCGCCGGCATCTATTCCGAGCGCTTCAACGTCCTCGGCCTGATGCCGCATCCCGAAAACCTGATCGATCCGCTGGTCGGCGGCGTGGACGGACGGGGCATGTTCGCCAGCCTGGCGGCGGCCGCCGGCTGATCCTGCGTCCCGCGCGCACGATCGCGCTTCGCGCTCGCTTCACAAACGAAAAGGCCCGGCTTGCGCCGGGCCTTCCGCATTTCGCCTGACGGCGAAGATCAGTACTTGGCCACGACCGCGCTGGCGCCGCCGCCGAAGCGATAGGTGACGCCGGCCGACACGACCCACGGATCGATGTTGACCTTGGCGCGGACCGGGATCGGGCCGACCAGCGGCGCGGCGACCGTGTTCCACACGAGGGCATGGGCCGTCGGCTGCATCATGATGCGCTTGACGTCGACGTTGAGGCCCCAGTTCGAGTTGATCATGTAGTCGAAGCCGACCTGGCCGGCGACGCCCCAGGAGCTGCCGATGCTGAGGTTCGACACCGCGTTCGCGCCGGTGAGGCCGAGCGCGGGGGTAAAGAAGGGCGCCCAGTTGCCGCCGCTCTTCTGGCCGAAATAGGCGGTGAAGTTCACGCCGACGCCGATATAGGGCTGGAAGGCGCCGAAGTTGGTGAAATGGTACTGCAGCAGGACGGTCGGCGGGAACACCCAGGTCGAGCCGATGTTCAGGCCGTTCAGAACGCCCGTGCCCGTGACGCTGTGCTTCGACAGGCAGCAGATCGCTTCCACGGCGATGTTCTTGGTGAAGTAGTAGGTGACGTCGAGTTCGGGAATGACGGTCGTCGAAACCTTGGCGCCCGCGCCGAAAATCTCGCCGCCCGCGCCCGCGCTCGAGCCGAGGACCGGCAGGATGGCGCCGACCTTGTCATAGACCGTGGTCTTGCCGTCCGGAATGATCGCGGTAGCGCGCAGGCGCACCTGGAAGGGATGGAACGTGTCGATCACGACCGGGTCCGCCGGAGCGACCTTGCGCGAGGGAAGGTCGGCGGCGATCGCGGCCGAGCCGAGAACCAACAGCCCGGCGACCGAAGCCGTCCCGCGGAGGAAACCCTTGAAAGTCATATTCGTACCCCTGTCATTCGCGCCGCTGCGCCTGAAACCGGGGTGGAAAATCCTTGTTTGCGGCGCAGAAATAATTGACCTATGTCAACAGAACGCTTGATGGTTGCATTCCGGCTGTTGCCGTGACCGATTTGCAACACGATTGCGACATTGCCTTCATACGCGCGCGAGGCTAAGCGGTCTCAAACATTCGCTACTCTTTCGCCGGGTCGCACCTCCCTTGACTACAGAACCCATCGTCACGCCGGATCTGGTCGCCGCCCACGGGCTGAAGCCGGACGAGTACGAACGCATTCTCGCGCTTATCGGGCGACCGCCGAGCTTCACCGAACTCGGCATTTTCTCGGCCATGTGGAACGAGCATTGCTCGTACAAGTCGTCCCGCATCCACCTGCGCAAGCTGCCGACAAAGGCGCCCTGGGTCATCCAGGGTCCCGGCGAAAACGCCGGCGTCATCGATATCGGCGACGGCCAGGCCTGCATCTTCAAGATGGAGAGCCACAACCATCCATCCTTCATCGAACCGTATCAGGGGGCGGCCACCGGCGTCGGCGGCATCCTGCGCGACGTATTCACGATGGGCGCGCGCCCGATAGCCTGCCTCAACCTGCTGCGATTCGGATCGCCGTCGCATCCCAAGACCCGCCACCTCATCGGCGGCGTCGTCGCCGGCATCGGCGGCTACGGCAATTCCTTCGGCGTACCGACGGTCGGCGGCTCGACCGGCTTCCACAAGGCCTACGACGGCAACATTCTCGTCAACGCCATGGCGGTCGGGCTGGCGAAGGCCGACGAGATTTTCTACGCCAAGGCCACGGGCGTCGGTAACCCGATCGTCTACCTCGGCTCGAAGACCGGCCGCGACGGCATCCACGGCGCCACAATGGCTTCGGCCTCGTTCGAAGCGGACGCCGAGGAGAAACGCCCGACCGTGCAGGTCGGCGATCCCTTCTCCGAAAAGCTGCTGCTCGAAGCCTGTCTCGAACTGATGAAGAGCGGCGCGGTCATCGCCATCCAGGACATGGGAGCCGCCGGCCTGACCTCCTCGGCGGTGGAGATGGGCGCCAAGGGCAATCTCGGCATCGAGCTCGACCTCGACAAGGTGCCATGCCGCGAAACCGGCATGACCGCCTACGAGATGATGCTGTCGGAAAGCCAGGAGCGCATGCTCATGGTGCTGACGCCGGCCAAGGAGAAAGAGGCCGAAGCTATTTTCCGCAAGTGGGGTCTCGACTTTGCGGTCATCGGCAAGACGACCGACACACTGCGCTTCGTCATCAAGCACGGCGGCGAGGTGAAGGCCGATCTGCCGATCAAGGAGCTCGGCGACGAGGCGCCGCTCTATGACCGGCCGCACGTCCCGACGGCAAAAAGGGCGGCGATCGACGCGAGCGCGGTGACGCCGCCGATGTCCAACCCGGCGGCGTTGCTGAAGCTGCTCGCTTCGCCCGACATCTGCTCCAAGCGCTGGGTCTGGGAGCAGTACGATCACCTCATTCTCGGCAATACGGTCGTCGCCCCCGGCGGCGACGCCGCGGTCGTGCGCATCGACAACGGGCCGAAGGGTCTGGCGCTCACCACGGACGTCAACGCCCGCTATTGCTTCGCCGACCCGGTCGAGGGCGGGAAACAGGCGGTCGCGGAGGCCTGGCGCAATATCGTCGCGGTTGGCGGCCGGCCGCTCGCGGTGACCGACAATCTGAATTTCGGCAATCCCGAGCGTCCGGAATACATGGGCCAGTTCGTCGGCTGCCTCGAGGGCATCGGCGAGGCCTGCCGCGCGCTCGATTTCCCGATCGTCTCGGGCAATGTCTCGCTCTACAACGAGACGCAGGGCGCAGGCATCCTGCCGACGCCCGCGATCGGCGGCGTCGGCGTGGTCGACGATGTGTCGAGCGCCGCGACGATCGCCTTCAAGTCCGCGGGCGAGGACATTCTCCTGATCGGCGCGACGGCCGGCTGGCTCGGCCAGTCCTCGTGGCTCGCCTCGATCTGCGGGCGCGAAGACGGCGCGCCGCCTCCGGTCGACCTTGCTGCCGAGCGCCGCAACGGCGAATTCGTCCGCTCCCTGATTGCGGCGCGGCGCGTCACCGCCGTCCACGATCTGTCCGAGGGCGGGCTGGCCGTTGGCCTGGCGGAAATGGCGATCGCTGGCGGCGTCGGCGCCTCGATCGACGCGCTTCCCGCAGGCACGAGCCACGCCGCATTGTTTGGCGAGGATCAGGCCCGCTATGTCGTGAGCTGCCGCCCCGCCGATGCTGCCGCGATCCTGACGCAGGCGTCCGCGGCAGGCGTCCCGGCGCAGCGGCTAGGAGCGACCGGCGGCGACACGTTGCGACTGCCCGGCGAGGAACCCATATTGCTCGCGACCCTGCGCGATGCATACGAGGCGGCTCTGCCATCCTACATGGCCGGCGCCGCTCCCGAAGCGTTCAACTAGATCGAGACCGCCCATGCCGATGGAAGCATCCGAAATCGAACGTCTCATCAAGACGGCCTTCCCCGACGCGCGCGTCGAGATCCAGGACCTCGCCGGCGACGGCGACCATTATGCGGCGACCGTCGTGGCCGAAGCGTTTCGCGGCAAGTCGCGCGTGCAGCAGCACCAGATGGTTTACGGCGCGCTCAAGGGCCAGATGGGCGGCGTGCTGCACGCGCTGGCCTTGACCACGAGCGTTCCGGACTGACGTGCGAGAGCAGTCTGTGACTCCGGCCGCAAAGGCCCTATAATCGCAACGCTGCGGAACCTTGAATTCCGCAATGAAAGGACAGGCCATGGCCAGCATCCACGATCAGATCAAGAACGCAGTCGATTCCAACGATGTCGTGCTTTTCATGAAGGGCACGCCCCAGATGCCGCAGTGCGGCTTTTCCGGCCAGGTCGTTCAGATCCTCGATTATCTCGGCGTCCCCTACACGGGCGTGAATGTGCTCGCGGACGGAGAATTGCGCGAAGGCATCAAGTCCTTCAGCAATTGGCCGACGATCCCGCAGCTTTACGTGAAGGGCGAATTCGTCGGCGGCTGCGACATCGTCCGCGAAATGTTCCAGTCCGGCGAACTTACCGACCATCTCGCGCAGGCCGGCGTGCCGCACAAGGCGCCCGCGCGCGGCTGAGGATCCTCGCGCTCGGTCGGCGCTTTCGTGGCGTCGACCGCGCGATCTAGGGCCCGACGATCCTTATGACGCGGCCCTGCCGGTCGACGGATTTCCGATCTCGCGCGCCTGCCGGCGCCAGCTTCAGCGCCGGAGCAATGCCGCGTCGCGCGTGGTCGATGCGGCCCGCATTCTCCAGCGCGGCGAGCTGCGACTTGACGCCCGAGCCGATCTCCGAGCGACGAAACTCGACAAAACTCCTGCCTTTCGCTGATTTCGCCGACGGCCCGCGATAGATGCGCAGACCTTCGGTCGTCATGTAGGCGTCGCCGATCCGCAGCGTCGGATCGTTGTCGATCTGCGCGGGCGCCTCGGTCCTGGCGAGCTCGGCTGGGGCCTTCGGCGCGGGCGGCGCGACGAACCGCGCGATCTTCGCCCTTGCTCTGGCGACGTGCGCCTTCTTCCGGCCGCCGATCTGCTCGAGGCCCAGGCGCGGGCCGCGCGCCCCGGCCATCGTCGTGAATTTCTTGCGGGAGACCGCCCAACGCTTGGTCTGCGCCTTCTTGACGATCGCCTTGCGATTGACCGACGGCCGACGGGAGACGCGCAATCCCTCGTCGTAGAGGAAGCGGATTTGCGGCTGCGCCGGCGCGTAATAGTGGACGGTTGGCATGGGCCGCGGCGCGGGCGCAAAAAGATCCTGCAGCAGACCGCCGGCCTGAGCGGGCGAGAAGCTCAGGCAAGCAAAAGCCATGACCAACGCCGACAGCAACCTACGCATCGCGAACTCCACGCTCGTCAGAGGGTTAATAAAACCTCAACGACGTCCGTAGTAGTTTCACAATCGCCAAAGGGCGGCAATCTCCTTCGGTCGGTAACCTGAATGCGCGACGCTTGCGCCGCGAGGAATGGTCAGAGCGCCGCGCGGATCAGCGCCATCGCGTCCTCCGACGCCCAGTCTGCGGGGCCGGCCATCACGGCGATCTCGCAGCCGTCGCGACCGACGAGAAAGGTCGTCGGCAGCCCGACGACCTTGCCGGCGGTCCGCAGGCGATAAAACACATCCGCCTTGGGGTCCGAATAGAAAGCGAGATTCTTCACCGCGATGTCCTTGAGGAAATCCCTGGCCCGCTCCAGCCGCGCCGTGTCGACGTTGATCGCGACGACCTCGAAGTCCCTGGAGCCCAGCTTGGCCTGCAACTTGTCGAGCGCAGGCATCTCCTCGCGGCACGGCACGCACCAGGTCGCCCACAGGTTGACCAGCGTCACCCGGCCGCGAAACGCCTCGAGCGACGTTGGCTGGCCCTGAGGCCCGAGAAAGTCCAGCGACGTCATCGGCTGGGACGCCTTGGCACGAGCTCGCTGCGGCCACCGCGCCTTTTTCCGCCTCCTTCACCCGCCCGATCAAAGCGTCCGAGGCGGCGCACTGGCTCGGCGATTTCTTGCCGCCCGGCGCGATAATCCCGTATAGGACGGCCGCTGCGACTACTGCGACCGCGCCTGCGATAAGGTACGGCCGTGTCTTGCGCGGCGGCGGGCTGGTCGTCTGTTCGGTCATGGATCGCGGTTCCGGGGTAGGCTCATGAGCAACAAGATGTGGGGCGGACGGTTCGAATCCGCGCCGGACGCGATCATGGAGGAAATCAACGCGTCGATCGGCTTCGACCAGGCCCTGTTTCGGCAGGATATAGCAGCTTCCAAGGCGCATGTGGCGATGCTGGCCGCCAGGGGCGTCGTCGCCACGGCCGACGCCGATGCGATTTCCGCTGGCCTGGATCAGGTTCTCGGCGAGATCGAGAATGGGCGGTTCAATTTTTCGCGCGCGCTGGAAGACATTCACATGAATGTCGAATCGAGGCTCGCCGAGATCGTCGGGCCGGCCGCCGGAAGGTTGCATACGGCGCGCTCGCGCAACGATCAGGTCGCGGTCGACTTCCGTCTCTGGGTCCGCGATGCGGTCGACCAGCTCGACCGGCAGCTCGCCGGCCTGCAGCTTGCGCTGGCCGAGACCGCCGCAAGCCACGCCGGCTCCGTCATGCCCGGATTTACGCACCTCCAGCCGGCGCAGCCCGTCACCTTCGGCCATCACCTGCTGGCCTATGTCGAGATGCTCGGGCGGGATCGCGGCCGCTTCCGCGATGCGCGGGCGCGCATGAACGAAAACCCGCTCGGTTCGGCCGCGCTCGCTGGAACGTCCTTCCCGATCGACCGCGAAATGACGGCGAGAGCGCTCGGCTTCGATCGCCCGACCGCCAACTCGCTCGACAGCGTGTCGGATCGCGACTTCGCGCTCGAAACCCTCGCCGCCATTGCGATCTGCGCCACCCATCTCTCGCGCTTCGCGGAGGAGATCGTGCTGTGGACCGGGCCCTTCTTCGGCTTTCTGCGTCTCAGCGACAAATTCTCGACCGGCTCCTCGATCATGCCGCAAAAGCGCAATCCCGACGCGGCCGAACTGGTGCGCGGCAAGACCGGCCGCATGATCGGCGCGCTCAACGGTCTCCTGATCGTCATGAAGGGCCTGCCGCTCGCCTATTCCAAGGACATGCAGGAGGACAAGGAGGGCGTGTTCGACGCCGTGCACTCGCTCTCGCTCTGCCTCGCGGCGGCGACAGGCATGACGCGCGACATGACGCCGGACGTCGAGAGAATGCGGGCGGCGGCGGGATCGGGCTATTCGACGGCGACCGATATCGCGGACTGGCTCGTGCGGCGGCTCGGCATGCCCTTCCGTCAGGCCCATCACGTCACGGGCCGCGTCGTGGCGCTCGCCGCGTCTCGCAACGTCGGCCTTGAGAATCTTTCGCTCGAAGACCTCAAGACAATCGAGCCGGCCTTCGAACCGGATGTTCTGGACGTCCTCGGCGTCGAGAAATCCGTCGCCAGCCGCACCAGCTATGGCGGAACCGCGCCCGCGAATGTGAAAGCGCAGGCTGACGCCTGGATTTCCCGTCTTCGCGCGGAAGTCTGAGCTGCCGGCCGGCCTTGTTGGCGAGCCCCTGCGACTTGTGTTAGGCCAAAGCCAACGTCATCCGGATGGTCCCGTGTCCCTGCGCCTCAAGATTATTGCGTGTCTCGTCGCAGCGCTGGCGCTGAGCGGCTGCGGTCGACGCGGACCCCTCGAGCCGCCGCCCGGTTCTCCGGCGGAGCCCCGCGCCAGTCAGCAGATTGCGCCGCAGCCGCGGCAGGGCGCGCCGGCGGGCCTGTTCCGCAATACGTCGTCGAAGCCGGACGAACCCGAAACCCGGACCGAGACGCCGCCGAAGCGACCGTCGCCTTTCGTGCTCGATCCGCTGCTCTGACGCGCATGCGCCATTTCGACTATCGCGACGGCGCGCTATTCGCCGAAGACGTCGACGTCAGCACGCTCGCCGCGCGGGTCGGAACGCCGTTCTATTGCTATTCGACCGCCACGATCGAACGGCATTATCGCGTGTTCCGCGACGCTTTCGCCGGCCTCCCCGTGACGGTCTGCTACGCGATGAAGGCCAATTCCAACCAGGCCGTCATTCGCACGCTGGCCCGTTGCGGCGCCGGCATGGACATCGTCTCGGAAGGCGAATTGCGGCGCGCGTTGGCGGCAGGCGTTACGCCCGACCGAATCACCTTTTCCGGCGTCGGCAAGACGCGCGACGAAATCGCGCTTGCGCTGCGCGCCGGCATCTTTTGTTTCAACGTGGAGTCCGAGCCCGAGCTCGTCGCCATCTCCGAAGTTACGCAAGCGCTCGGCGCAACGGCCGACATTGCGCTGCGCGTGAATCCCGACGTCGACGCGAAGACCCACGCCAAGATTTCGACCGGCAAGTCGGAGAACAAGTTCGGCGTTCCCATTTCGCGGGCGCGCGCGATCTACGCTCATGCTGCATCGCTGCCCGGCATTCGCGTTTCCGGCGTGGACATGCACATCGGTTCGCAGGTCACCGATCTCGCTCCCTTCGAAAACGCCTTCCTCCTGCTCGCCGAACTCGTCGCCGACCTTCGCGCGGACGGACATTCCATCGACCACGTCGATCTCGGAGGCGGCCTCGGCATCCCGTATCGCCCGGGGGAAGACCCGGATTCCTACCATCCCGACCGCTATGCCGACGTTGTCCGCCGAACGGTCGGCCATCTCGATTGCCGTTTGATATTCGAGCCCGGCCGCCTCATCGTCGGCAACGCCGGCATATTGGTCACGCGCGTCATCTATGTGAAGCGCGGCGAAAACCGCACCTTCGTGATCGTCGATGCAGCCATGAACGATCTCATCCGCCCGACGCTCTATGACGCGCATCACGAAATCCTGCCGGTGCGCCACGACGCCAGCCTGGGCGTGGAGCGGGCGGACGTCGTGGGGCCGGTGTGCGAAACCGGCGACTATCTCGCGCTGGACCGCGAGATGCCTGTGACGCAGCCGGGCGATCTGCTCGCGATAATGTCCGCAGGCGCTTACGGCGCCGTTCAGGCCGGCACGTACAATTCACGCCTGCTCATCCCGGAAGTCCTGGTGAGGGGCGCCGATGCGGCCATCGTGCGGGCGCGCCCTTCCTACGACGATCTGATCGGCCTGGACACAATTCCGGCGTGGTTGGCGTAAACTCTCGACGCCGCGAGGACGTCGCGCACATGGGCGTCGCGCGATCGTTTTCCTTGGTGTAGCGTCCTGCAGCCGGAGCGTGGCGCGCGTCCTCGCAGGCGTTTCGGAACCTCTGCCGCAGTGGATTCGACCGACAAAAGGCTGAACCGACTTGTCGCCAGCGCCCGGGCCATCCTGGCGTGGGAAGCATTTTGGCGCGCGATTTCCACCGCCGTGGCGCTGGTTGCGTTGTTTTGCGCGGTCTCGTGGTTCGGCCTGTGGGAGGCGATGCCGCCGTCGGCGCGCGCATTCGGCGTCCTCGCTTTTGTAATCATCCTGGCCGCTATCGCGGTCCGCGAGGCGCGCCGCGCCCGGTTTGCGCGCGCCGACGCGCTCAAGAGGATCGATCGTGACGCAGCCGACGGCCACGCCGTCGCGACCACTCTCGCGGATACGCCGGCCAACGCCGCCGATCCTGCTACAGCGGCTCTATGGCGCGTGCATCAGGCGCGCATCGCCGCAAGGCTCGAGTCCGTCAGGCTCGCGACGCCCTCGCCGCGCGCGATCGATTCCGACGCCTGGGGGCTGAGAGCGGGCGCCGTCCTGCTGGCGGCCGTGGCGGCGCTCCATGCCGGCGGAGATAGAACGGCGCGACTTGCCTCCGCATTCATGTGGTCGGATTCGGGGGCCGCGGGCGCCCTGTCGCGCATCGACGCCTGGATCGATCCGCCGCCTTATACGGGGAAGCCGCCGATCGTGCTGGTCAGCGGCGCTCCTGCAAGAGCGGGGCGTCAGGTTTCAGCCCCCATCGGCTCCACGATCGTCGTGCGAAGCGCAGGGGACCGCCCGGTCGATGCAACGGTCGAAGGGGGGCTGGAGCAAGCTCAGGACAAGGCCGGCGCAGCCCGGCGGGACGAACGCGAGAGCAGGTTCGCGCTCAAGGCCGACGGGCGATTGAAGCTGGCCGGGGAGACATTCGAATTCGTCGCGATTCCGGATCGCCCGCCAATCGTCGAATTGCTCGAACAGCCGCGCGCCAATCTGCGCGGATCCCTGAATGTCGCATATCGAGCGGAGGACGATTACGGGATTGTCTCGATCGAGGGGCGGATCGCCGATCCCGAGATTCAGGGCAGGGCCGTCAGGGACAAGCCGCTCGTCGATCCGCCCCGCTTGCCGCTGGCTTTGCCGCCCGGCCCGAACGGCGTCGGCGAAGGGCGCTCGACGCTCGATTTTTCAGAGAGTCCGTGGGCTGGCGCGCGGGTGGCGTTCCGTCTGGTCGCACGCGACGAGGGCGGCAATGAAGGGGCCACGGCGCCGATCTCGATCTACCTGCCGCAGCGCCCGTTCACCAAGCCGCTCGCGCGCGCGCTCGTCGAACAGAGACGCAATCTGGTTCTCGCGCCGAGCCAACGCGCCCGGGTCGGCGCGGCGCTGAACGCGCTGATGCTGGAACCGGAAAAATTCACAGCGGCGCCCGGCGTCTATCTCGGACTGCGCGTGGCGAGCAAAGGCGTGACTCGCGCGCGCTCCAACGCCGATCTCCTCGAGACGGCGGACCTGCTCTGGTCGATGGCCCTGCAGATCGAGGACGGCGACGCAAGCGACGCGGAACGCGCTTTGCGGGCGGCGGAGAAGGAACTGCGCGACGCCCTGCAGCGAAACGCCTCGCCGGAAGAAATCGCGCGTCTCACGCAGTCGCTGCGACAGGCGATGGACCGCTTTCTCGCCGAAATGGCGCGCCGCCAGCCCGACCAGCAGAATCAGGCCGAGGCGAACCGGGACCGCAGGTCGCGCTCGATCTCCCGCGACGAACTCCAAAAGATGCTTGAGCAGATGGAGTCCATGGCGCGCACCGGCGACATGGCGGCCGCCCAGCAAATGCTCGATCGCCTGCAGGACATACTCGAGAACCTGCGCACCGCGCGTCGCCGCGGGCCGCCGAACGAAGCGCAGCGTGAAATGCGCCGCGCCATGTCCGAGCTCGATCAACTGATGCGCGAGCAACAGCAATTGCGCGACGACACATATCGCGACGGCCATTCTCAACAGAGAGAAAATCAGCCGCGGCGGGGCGCCCGCCCGGACCGCGATCAGGCGCAGCAAGGCCAGCAACGCGGCCAGAACAACGGACAAAAAAGCCTCAGGGATCGACAGGCCGATCTCGAAAACAGGCTGGCCGACATTCAGCGCCGCCTCGGCAAGAACGGCGCCGACAGACTTGGCGGGGCCGGCGATGCAATGAAGGAAGCCGAACAGGAGCTCGGCGACAGCGGCGATCGCGGCAAGGCTGTCGATGCGCAAGGGCGCGCGCTGGAGGCCATGCGCAACGGCGCCGACCAGCTCGCCAAGGACATGCAGGGTCGTGGCGACCCGGAGCAGGCCGGCGACGGCGAGGGGCCGGCGATGGGCGAAGCCAGCGGCGAGGAGCGCGACGAGGCCGACCCGCTCGGCCGTCCAAGCGCGCGCAATCGCCGCTACGATCCCAACGCGCGCTACGATCCCCTGGGATCGACGCCCGCGCTGCGCGCGCAGCGCGTGCTCGAGGAATTGCGGCGCAGGCTCGGCGAGACCGCCCGTCCGCAGGACGAACTCGACTATCTCGAACGCCTGATCCGCCGCTGAAGATCAGGCCTTGTTCGGCCGGGCCGACGCCGCTAACTACAGCGCCACTGAGCGAAAAGGGTCTTTCCCGCGATGGGCGCCAATATCCTGATCTCCGTCGCCCTCGGCGCGGTCGCGGTCGTGCTGATTCTCGGCCTCGGGAACATGGTGCGCGACGGCAGCGCCAATAGGTCGCAGCTGTTCATGCGCTGGCGCGTGGGGCTGCAATTCCTGGCGATCCTCGTAATCATGGGCGTTCTCTGGCTGAGGAGCTGATCGCCCATGGTCCGTCTCAACAAGATTTACACACGCACCGGCGACGACGGCACCACGGCGCTCGTTTCGGGCGCGCGCCGATCCAAGGCCGACGTGCGCGTAGAAGCCTATGGCGCGATCGACGAAACGAATGCGGCGATCGGCGTCGCGCGCGTGGCGCTGGCCGAAACCGAGCCGACGCTCGTCGCCATGCTCGCGCGCATTCAGAACGACCTCTTCGATCTCGGCGCCGATCTCGCGACGCCCGCCGACGCGCCGAGGGCCGAAGGCGCGCTTCGCATCGTTCAGAGTCAGGTCGATCGTCTCGAGCGGGAAATCGATGAGCTGAATGCCGAGTTGCAGCCGCTGAAATCCTTTATCCTGCCCGGCGGTTCGGCGGCCGCGGCCGCGCTACATCTTGCGCGAACCATCGCCCGGCGTGCGGAACGCGTGATGGTCGCCTTGATTGCGTCGCCCGGCGAAGCGGTCGACGAGCCCGCGATGCGGTACGTGAACCGCCTGTCCGACTTCCTTTTCGTCGCCGCCAGATGGGCGAACCAGCGCGGCGCCGCCGACATTCTCTGGGCGCCGGGCCAAAATCGCTGATTTCGCTCGTCGGAACGAATTTGCCGGACACAGCGAATGCGTTGACTCGACTGGAGTCGGCGAGTACCAAGCCTTTCGAATTTTGAGCCCTGTGGGAGCGAGTTATGAAGGTTCTCGTGCCGGTAAAGCGGGTCGTCGACTACAACGTGAAGATCCGCGTCAAGTCGGACGGCACGGGCGTCGATCTCGCCAATGTCAAAATGTCGATGAACCCGTTCGACGAAATCGCGGTCGAAGAAGCGCTGCGCCTCAAGGAGGCCGGCAAGGCGACCGAGGTGATCGTCGTGTCGGTGGGCCCGGCGCAGGCCTCCGAGACGCTGCGCACCGGCCTCGCCATGGGCGCCGACCGCGGCATTCTCGTCAAGGTCGACGGGCCTGTCGAACCGCTGGCGGTCGCCAAGATCCTGAAGGGCATTGCCGACGCGGAACAGCCCGGCCTGATCATTCTCGGCAAGCAGGCGATCGACGACGATTGCAACCAGACCGGCCAGATGCTGGCGGCGCTGCTCGGTTGGGGCCAGGGCACCTTCGCCTCGAAAGTCGAGCTGACCGACGGCGGCGTCAATGTGACGCGCGAGGTCGACGGCGGCCTGCAGACGGTCGCGCTCAAGACGCCGGCCGTGGTGACGACCGACCTGCGCCTCAATGAGCCGCGCTATGCCTCTCTGCCCAACATCATGAAGGCGAAGAAGAAGCCGATCGACGAGAAGACCGCGGCCGACTACGGCGTCGACGCCGCGCCGCGCCTGACGGTTTTGAAGACGACCGAACCGGCGGCCCGCAAGGCCGGCGTGAAGGTCGGATCCGTCGCCGAACTGGTCGGCAAGCTCAAGAACGAAGCGGGAGTGATCTGATGGCGACGCTGCTACTTGCGGAAGTCCACGGCGGCAAGCTCAACGACGCCACCGCCAAGGCTCTGACCGCCGCTGCGGCGCTCGGCGGTCCGGTTCACATCCTCGTCGCCTCCCAGGGCGGGGAGTCCGCGGCCGCGGACGCCGCCAAGCTCGCGGGCGTGGAGAAGGTCTTGCTGGCCGACGACGCCGCCTACGGTCATCAGATGGCCGAGCCGACCGCCGCGCTGATCGTCGGCCTTGCTTCGGGCTACGATGCGATCGTCGCGCCGGCGACCGTTTCGGCCAAGAACATCGTGCCGCGCGTCGCCGCCCTGCTCGACGTGATGCAGGTTTCGGAAATCACGGCGGTCGTTTCGCCCGACACCTACGAGCGTCCGATCTACGCCGGCAATGCGATCCAGACGGTGCAGTCGAAGGATCCGAAGAAGGTCATCACCGTGCGCACCGCGTCCTTCAAGGCGACGGGCGAGGGCGGCGCGGCGGCCGTCGAGAAGATTTCGGCGGCGGCCGATCCCGGCGTCTCCAGCTTCGTCTCCGAGGCGCTCGCCAAGTCCGACCGTCCGGAGCTTGCGTCCGCCAAGATCATCGTCTCGGGCGGCCGCGCGATGCAGAGCTCGGAGAACTTCAAGAAGTACATCGAGCCTGTCGCCGATCGTCTCGGCGCGGCGGTCGGCGCCTCGCGCGCGGCCGTGGACGCCGGCTACGCTCCCAACGACTGGCAGGTCGGCCAGACCGGCAAGGTCGTCGCGCCCGACCTCTATGTCGCGGTCGGCATTTCCGGGGCCATCCAGCATCTGGCGGGCATGAAGGATTCGAAGGTCATCGTCGCCATCAACAAGGACGAGGAAGCCCCGATCTTTCAGGTGGCGGACTACGGGCTTGTCGCGGACCTGTTCCAGGCGATTCCGGAGCTCGAGCAGGAACTGCAGAAGGTCGGGCGCTGAGCGCCGACGACTGGACCCCGCCGCGACTTGGCTTATGATCGTCGCGGGCGGCTGAAACGGACAGGCAAATGGGCAGCGAAATCGCCAGGGTCGGAATTATCGGCGCGGGGCAGATGGGCAAGGGCATCGCGCAGGTTTGCGCGGCGTCAGGCTTTTTCGTCGACTTGAACGACATTTCCGAGCAGCGCCTCGCCGACGCCGTGGCCGACATCGATTCGACGCTTCAGCGACAGCAGGAACGTGGCGCGATAGACGCCGCGGCCCGGACCGCGGTCGTCGGCCGCATCAAGACGTCCACGGCCTACGACGCCTTTTCCAACTGCGACATCGTCATCGAGGCCGCGTCGGAAAACGAGGAGCTGAAGCGCAAGATTTTTGCGCAATTGAGCCCGGTTCTGCGCAAGGATGCGTTGATCGCGTCGAACACGTCGTCGATTTCGATCACGCGCCTTGCAGCTTCGACCGACCGGCCCGAGCTTTTCATCGGGATTCACTTCATGAATCCCGTGCCGCGCATGCAGCTCGTCGAGCTGATCCGCGGGATCGTGACCGACGACGAGACCTTCGAGAAGGCGCGCGCCTTCATTGCCAAGCTTGGCAAGACCATCACCGTTTCGGAGGATTTCCCCGCCTTTATCGTCAACCGCATCCTCCTGCCGATGATCAACGAGGCCATCTACACGCTTTATGAGGGCGTGGGCTCGGTCGACGCCATCGACACGGCGATGCGGCTCGGCGCAAACCATCCGATGGGTCCGTTGCAGCTTGCCGATTTCATCGGCCTCGACACCTGCCTGTCGGTCATGCAGGTGCTGCACGAGGGGCTGGCCGACTCAAAGTATCGGCCCTGTCCGCTCCTGGTGAAATACGTCGAGGCGGGATGGCTCGGTCGCAAGACCCAGCGCGGCTTCTACGATTACCGCAGCGGAACGCCGATCCCCACCCGCTGAGCCGATTGGCCTTCACATTTCCGTCTTGACGCTTGTAGACTGTGTCTGCGGCGAGATTCGGCCTTGGCCGAAAACGATGAGACGGGGTGCTCCGGTTGACGGTTCACTTCCAACCGACTGTCAGGCCGGAGGCTTGTCCGGCGCTGGTGCTCAACGCGGATTACCGACCGTTGAGCTATTATCCGCTGTCGCTCTGGTCCTGGCAGGACGCGATCAAGGCGGTCTTTCTGGATCGGGTGAACATCGTTTCGCACTACGACAAGACGGTCCGAAGTCCGAGCTTCGAAATGCGGTTGCCGTCCGTCGTTTCCCTCAAGACCTACATCAAGCCTGCCCGTCACCCGGCCTTCACGCGGTTCAACGTTTTCCTTCGCGATCGTTTTACGTGCCAATATTGCGGGCACCACGAAGATCTGACCTTCGATCATGTCGTGCCGCGCTCCAAGGGCGGCTTGACGACCTGGGAAAATGTCGTCGCCGCCTGCTCCTCCTGCAATCTCCGCAAGAGCGACCGATTGCCCGCCGAGGCGCGTATGTGGCCTGCGGTGTTTCCATACCAGCCCAACATCGACGATCTCATGCGCGCCGGGCGGCAGTTTCCGCCGAACTATCTGCACGATAGCTGGATGGACTATCTGTACTGGGATTCCGTCCTGGAGCCCTGAGCCAGCGGACGATCGGCCGATTTCCTCACCGCAGCCGACGATCTTGCGGACGATTCGCCCTCGCTACGGTCGAACTCGACAAGCACGCTGCCGGCGTTCGCGGGCGGCGAGGCGAGCCGGGCGACGAAAGCGGCGCGCTCGCCGCTCGACACCTTCTGCTGCGGCGCCTTGGTCGTCCACGTGTAGAGCGGTTGACCATCGTCGTCGCGTACGGAAACCAGCAACGGCCGTGCGGTTTCGGCGCGATCGCCCGGATTGACCAGATCGCCTTCCACCACAAGGATGCGCCTGTCGCCATCCATCAGGATTCGGGCGCGGACACGGTCGATCGAAACGCCGCCGAGATTGACGGAAAGCCCGGCGGCCTCGAACAGAGCGGCGGCTCGTGGCGCGAGGCGCACGATCGAGGTTCGCGCGCCGACAGCCGCCATCGTCGCGGCCGCGATCAGCGCGATCACGACGAGCCCGCGCCGGGGCCGATCATCCCTCTGAGCATCGAAATCTGCGCTGAACGCAATTGTCATGGCGTGCGACCCGGGACATGGCGGTCAAAGCCGCAAGACGGCGCAACGTGGACCGCTCGGCTTCCGATTTCATAGATCGCAGGCTTATAGTTAATTGGGGGTAAAGATCGGCGATTTGCCATCGCCACAGGCTTGTGCGGTCCTGCCGGAGCTTCGTCTTGGTGCGCTTCGAAAACGTCGGCCTGCGCTACGGGATGGGGCCGGAGGTTCTTCAGGATCTCAATTTCTCGATCACGCCGGGCTCGTTCCAGTTCCTGACCGGCCCCTCCGGCGCCGGCAAGACCACGCTGATGCGCCTGCTGCTTCTGTCATTGCGCCCGACGCGCGGGCTCATTTCGATTTTCGGGCAGGATTCCTCGACGCTCGACAAGGATGCGATCACATCGATCCGTCGCCGCATAGGCGTCGTCTTTCAGGACTTCCGGCTGCTCGATCATCTCACGACCTACGAGAATGTCGCTCTGCCGCTGAGGGTTCAGAACAAGTCGGAAGCCGGATATCGCGACGAGGTCGTCGAATTGCTCCGTTGGGTCGGCCTCGGGGATCGAATGCACGTCTATCCCGAGGTGCTGTCCGGCGGCGAAAAGCAGCGCGCCGCCATTGCGCGCGCCCTGATCGTCCGGCCCGAGTTGCTGCTTGCCGACGAGCCGACGGGCAATGTCGACCCCACGATGGCGCGACGCATCATTCGTCTGTTCGTGGAACTGCAGCGTTCCGGCACTTCTGTCGTCGTCGCGACGCATGACCTCGGGCTCATGGACCAATTCGACGGCGCGCGACGGCTGGTCCTCGGCGACCGCCGTCTTCACATCTACGATTGAGGGGGCGTCGATGTCAGCGGAATTGGCCGGCTCGCCGGCGCAGGGGCCGAATGGAAGGGCGCGCGACGGCGAGGCCCCGTTGGTGCCCGCATCGAGCATTGCCGGCCGCACGCTGATCATCGTCGTCGCCATCATGAGCTTTCTGGCCTCGCTCGCCGCCGGCGGCGCCGTCCTGGTCGGTCAAGCGAGCCAGGAATGGCGTTCGAGCGTGTCGCGCGAGGCGACGATTCAACTCAAACCCGCGCCCAATCGCGATATCGACGCCGACATCGCCCGCATCGTCCAGGCCGTACGCGCCTTTCCCGGCGTCGCCGATGTCCGCGCCATGACCAAGCGCGAATCCGAATTGCTGCTCGAGCCGTGGCTCGGTCAGGGCGTCAACCTCGACGAGGTTCCGGTGCCGCGCATGATCGTGCTCAAGCTCGCTACCGGATCGACGGTCGATTTCGATCAATTGCGACGCCGCGTGGCCGAGATATCGCCCAACGCCAATCTCGACGATCATCGCGTCTGGTCCGAACGCCTCGCCGACATGGCCAATGCGCTGGTCGCCATCGCCATTTTCCTGCTGGCGCTCATCGTCACCGCCATGGCCCTCGCCATCTCTTTCGCGACGCATGGCGCCATGGCTGGCAATCGCGAGATCATCGAAGTCCTGCATTTCGTCGGGGCCAGCGACCAGTTCATATCCAAGCAGTTTCAATATCGCTTCCTGTGGCTCGGGCTGCGCGGCGGCCTCATCGGCGCAGGGGCGGCGTCGCTCGTGTTCCTTGCCGCCGGGTTGCTGAGCCGCCGACTGGCCGCCACGCCGAGCGGCGAACAGATCGAGGCTCTGTTCGGTTCGTTTTCAATCGGTTGGCTGGGTTACTCAGCCATTGCCCTGATCGCGGTCCTGAGCGCTGCCTTGTCCGGGCAAACTTCGCGTATGATCGTCTTTCGTCGCTTGCGACGTCTGGCCTGATCAGGACATCTCCATGGAGCAACAGACCGGCGCATCGGACCGCGCCCTAGACCTGTCGCCGCCTGCGGGGCGTGCGCGCCGTCTGTCGATCGCGGCGCGATCGACAATCTTCAACATCGTCTTCTATGTGAACCTGATTCTGCTGATGGTGTTTGGCCTGCCCTCGGTCGTGATGGGACGGGGTCCGGCGACCTTCATGGCGCGCGCATGGGCGAGAACTTCACTGTGGTGGCTGAGGCTGATCTGCGGGACGAAAGTCGAATTCAGGGGGCTCGAACGTATTCCTGCGGGCGGCCTGGTGGTCGCGCCCAAACATCAATCGATCCTCGAGACGTTTGCGCTCGTCCTCGCGGTCGACAATTTCTCTTACGTGCACAAGCGCGAGCTGACATGGCTTCCCTTGTTCGGCTGGTATCTCGGCGCGGTGGAGCAAATCTCGATCAATCGCTCGTCCGGTTCGACGGCGCTCACGCAGGTCACGAACGGCGTCGCCGACTTTCTGAAGCTCGGTCGTCGCATCCTCATATTTCCTGAGGGAACGCGGCGGCCCGTCGGCGCGCCGCCGGCGTACAAATACGGGGTGACGCATCTCTATACGGCGCTCAATGCCCGCGTTGTGCCGGTTGCGCTCAATACGGGGCTGTTCTGGCCGCGACGGAGCTTTCTGCGCAATCCCGGCACGGCGATCATCGAATTCCTCCCGGTCATCGAACCAGGACTTGCAAGGGAAGAATTCTCGCAACGCCTGGAGGACGCCGTGGAGACGGGTACGCGCGCCTTGGTCGACGAAGCCTTGCGCATTGATCCGACGCTAGGGGCGGTGGTCCAGGCTGCGACGGTCGAGCAACGCGCGGACGCGCGAAAGTCGGCGTGACCGATGCCGAGGGTCGGCGACAACAATGTAATCGTTGGGCGCGGCGTCGGGCGCAACGGCGTTCTGGCCGCATGTTTTGCCGTACTCTTCCTGGCGCTTGGTTGGTCGGCATACTGGTACATCGCACAACGCATGGCGATGCGAGAGTTTCACGCCCAGCTTGAGCGAGAGGCGCAATTCGGCCGCGTCTGGTCATGCGAATCCCTGACATCAGGCGGCTTCCCTCTTGCGGTCATGCTCGATTGTCTCGAGCCGAAGCTCAGAGTTGAAGAAGGCTTGGAGACGCACACGTTATCAGCAAGACGAGCGGTTATTCAGGCGCAACTCTACACGCCGAAGCTCGTCGAGATCAGTCTTTCGACGCCGGCCTCGGTCGAAACCACAGGCGTGAAAACCTCAATCGATTGGTCGAGCCTTCAGATTTCCGCGCGCGGGTTGCCGGACCGCCTCGACCGGCTGTCGATAGTGGGCCGCGACCTGACCGTGTCATCTCGCGATTTGCCGACGACGACTGCGGAAACGCTGCATTTTCACCTCAAACGGACTGGCGCGGCGTCCATGTCTCCGTACAGCCTGACTGCGGGGCTTGCAGGCCTCAACTCGCCCGCGTTCGCAAGGTACATCGGTCCGGGCGGTCGAGGTCTGTTCACGATCCTGGGCGCTGTCACGCAACTTGATGCAGCGAGCGCGGGACATTGGGTTGACCGATTGGAATCCTGGCGCGCTGCCGGCGGCCGTCTGTCAATCGCCGCCCTGAGCCTGAGCAGGGACGATTTTGCGCTTCAGGCGGAGGGCGCCCTCGGGCTTGATCTTCTGCACAGGCCGGATGGCAGACTCGCTGTCAATCTGCGCAACGCCGGCCCAACGTTGCTCGCCATACTCGAGAGCGCCGGCAAACTGCAGAGGAATACGATCAGCGGACAGATTGCCGCCGCCGTGCTGAGCAAAGGCGATCTGAAACTGGACATGTCCGCCGACAACGGCGCTCTGTCGATCGGTCCCTTGCGACGCGCATTCGCGCTGCCGCCGCTCTACTGAGGATCAGCTTGATGCCGCCCGAAATCGGGGGCGGCCGTTTCCTGTCCGCTTTCGATGATGCTGCGCCGGATATTTCTCGTTCGCGTGAAGAGCGCGAACAGGCCGTCGCCGTCGCCCCAGCGGATCATGCGCTGAAGCGCGCTCAAGTCTTCGGTGAACCGCCCGAGGATTTCGAGCACGGCGTCCTTGTTGTTGAGAAAAACATCGCGCCACATGGTCGGATCGGACGCGGCGATGCGCGTGAAGTCGCGGAAGCCGCCGGCGGAGAACTTGATGACCTCGGATTCCGTCACGACTTCGAGATCGGCCGCCGTGCCGACGATATTGTAGGCGATCAGATGCGGCACATGGCTTGTGATCGCGAGAACGAGATCGTGGTGCTCGGCGGTCATGATCTCGACATTGCTGCCGGCGGCGGTCCAGAAGGCCGACAGCTTCGCGACCGCCGCATCATCGGCGTCGGCAGGCGGCGTCAGGATGCACCAGCGATTGAGGAACAGCGTCGCAAAGCCGGCGTCCGGTCCCGAGTTTTCCGTACCCGCGACAGGATGCGCGGGAATGAGGTGCGCGCCGGCCGGCATGTGAGGCGTCAGGGCCGACTGTACGGCGCCTTTGACCGAGCCTACGTCGCTCACGATGGCGCCTGCCGAAAGCGCTGGCCCGATCGCCTTGCCGACGGTTTCGTTGGCGCCGACCGGCACGCACAGAATCACGAGGTCGGCGCCGACCACCGACGCCGCGACGTCATCCGTGACCTGATCGGCCAGCGCCAGCTCGGACACGCGCGCGCAAACCGCCGGGGAAACGTCCGCCGCGACGAGCCTGCGCGCAAGATTGTTGCGACGCGCCACGCGCAGCAAGGACGAACCGATCAGGCCGCAGCCGACGACGGTCAATGACTGAAACAAGGGCTCGGCCAGCTTCTGGCCCCAGGCATCAGGCATGGGTCGCCTTTTGGTCGGCCGACTTGTTCGGAACGAAAGGAGCCGCATGACTGCCGACAAAGAGCGGCTGCGCATCGGCAAGCCCTGCGTCCTCGAGCGCCCGGCGCGCGGCGGCAAGGCCATCGGGACCGGGGAACGCCATGAGGACGGACAGACCGCGTTCATCGACGGCGTTGCCGACGAGCCTGCCTTTCATCGCGCGGATGGAATCCGGCAGCGCGTCCCGCCATCGATCGAGCCGCGCGGCAAATAGCTGCACGTCCGTCGCGGCCGCTTCGGCGAGAGGCTTCGAGACGACGAACAGCGGGATGCCGGCCGGATGGTCCGGCCGATCCACAAACGGCAGGCGCGCGATGATCTTGGGCGCGGCGGGGTCCGTCAGGCGTGACCACCAGGCGCCGTCGCCAACGCCTCCGGCGACCCTGAGCAGTCCGAGATCGCCAACGGATCCTTCGACCGCGTCGATGACGGCTTGAGGACCATGATGCGGGACGTAGGGAGCGGTGAACCCGAAGTGAAATCGAGCGGAGTCCCGCATCGCCGCATCGCCCGCGGAAACGTCGACATGCACGGAATAGTTGGATTGGACGTAGGTGAACGTCCCAATGATGATGCGCCAGATGCTTTCGATCGTGTCGAGCGGCAGGAGGCCGGTATGCCTCTGAACCAGCCGTCGCATCATTTCGGCTTCGCGACCCGGACGGAAGGCCGAGCCGCCGCCCTGCCGCGACTTGGTCGCGATCAGGTTTTCGATGATCGCTCCGCGCTCGATCAGCAGGCGATGAACCGAACTCGTCGATTCGATCGATGTTCTGGCGCAACGCGGAGAGTTCGAGAGCGGCGCGATCGTCGGGTTTTGCAGTCATCTGTCCGTCCGAGGTCGCGCATGTCTTAATTGACGCGGCGTGCGATGAACAGCCGTAGTCCTGTTGATCCTGCTTGACTTTATCGACCGAACGATGTTCTTCTTTCCGCACAGAACGTTCGACATATCGAACGGACGTGGCGCGGATTGACGGAAGTGACGGTCGTTAGCGTTCAGGAAGCGGACAATCCCAGCAGCTATGTCGTTCGCTTTGGCCCGGACCAGCCGCTGGCCCTGGATGCGGGCGCCTCGCTCACTCCTCTGGTCGTCGCCTATCAGACCTACGGAACTCTCAACGCCGACCGCTCCAACGCCGTTCTCGTCTGCCATGCCCTCACGGGCGACCAGCACGTTTCGAACGAGCATCCGCTGACAGGCAAGGCCGGCTGGTGGGCGGCGATGGTGGGCCCGGGCCGGCCGATCGACACCGATCGCTACTTCGTCATCTGCTCCAACGTGGTCGGCGGCTGCATGGGTTCGACGGGACCGGCGTCGACCAATCCTGAAACCGGGAAGCCCTGGGGACTCGATCTTCCCGTGGTGACCATACGGGACATGGTGCGCGCCCAGGCCATGCTGATCGATCACCTCGGGATCGAGACGCTGTTCTGCGTCGCGGGCGGCTCCATGGGCGGCATGCAGGTTCTGCAATGGGTGGCCAGCTATCCGGAGCGTGTTTTTGCCGCGCTCCCGGTCGCCACCGCCTCCAAGCATTCCGCGCAGAACATCGCCTTCCACGAAGTCGGTCGCCAGGCGGTCATGGCCGATCCCGACTGGCGCGGCGGCCGGTATTCGGAATTCGGCGCGCGGCCGACCAAGGGCCTGGCGGTGGCGCGCATGTCCGCGCACATCACCTATCTTTCGGAGGGCGCCCTTCAGCGCAAGTTCGGCCGAAAGCTGCAGGACCGTTCGGCGCCGACTTTCTCCTTCGACGCGGACTTTCAGATCGAGAATTATCTGCGCTACCAGGGATCGAGTTTCGTCGACCGTTTCGACGCCAATTCCTACCTCTACGTGACGCGCGCCTGCGACTATTTCGACCTCGCCGCGGATTACGGCGGCTCGCTCGCGCGCGCTTTCGTCGGCGCGAAAACGAGGTTCTGCGTGGTTTCGTTCACGTCTGACTGGCTCTATCCGACATCGGACGCGCGCACGATCGTCCATGCGCTCAATGCGGCAAGTCTTCCTGTCTCGTTCGTCGAGATCGAGACCGACAAGGGTCACGACGCCTTTCTGCTCGACGAACCCGACTTCATGGCGACAACGCGCGGCTTTCTCGAAGCTGCGGCGAGCGCCCGGGGCATTTCCCCCGCACACGCGATCGCCGCGAAATGATCGAGCTGAATTCACACACGGCGGCGCGCGTCGATCTTCTGCTGGTCGCCGACATGGTGGAGCCCGGCACGCGCGTGCTCGATGTCGGCTGCGGCGACGGCGCGCTGCTCGAGATTCTCACCCGGGATCGCAACGTCGACGGTCGCGGCATCGAACTGTCACAGGCCGGCGTCAACGGCTGCGTCGCAAAAGGCCTGTCCGTCGTGCAGGGCGACGCCGATACGGATCTGATCAACTATCCGGACGATGCATTCGACTACGTCGTGCTTTCGCAGACGTTGCAGGCGACGCGGCATCCCCGGCAGGTGCTGGAACGCATGTTGCGCATCGGCCAGCGCGCGATTGTGTCATTTCCGAATTTCGGACATTGGCGCGTGCGTTCCGAACTGATGTTCAAGGGCCGTATGCCGCGCACCGAGACGCTGAACTATTCCTGGTACGATACGCCGAACATTCACCTGTGCACGATCAACGACTTCGTCCATCTGGTCGAGGAACTCGGCGCCTCCATCGATCGCGCCGTCGCGCTGGATCGATATGGCTCGAAGATGCGCGTCAATGCGCCATGGTGGCTCTGGAACCTGTTCGGCGAGCAGGCGGTCTTCCTGCTCCACCGAAAGCGCGACTGACCTGCGTCAGGCCTTGGCCTTTGCGCGCTCTATCGCCTCGACGATGAGGCTGCGAGCCGCTTCCGCATCGCCCCATCCCGCGAACTCGACCCATTTGCCCGGCTCGAGATCCTTGTAGTGGCTGAAGAAATGCTCGATCTGCTCGACCGTGATCGGCGGCATGTCGGTATAGTTCACGACCTTGTCGTAACGCTTGGTCAGTTTCGACGAAGGCACCGCCACGATCTTTTCGTCGCCGCCGGCCTCGTCGCGCATCCGCAGAACGCCGATCGGGCGCACGGAGATGATGGCGCCGGCGATGATCGGCCGGGTGTTGGCGACCAGCACGTCGCAGGGATCGCCGTCTTCCGACAGCGTGTGCGGAATGAAGCCGTAATTTCCGGGATAGCGCATCGGCGTATACAGGAACCGGTCGACGATCAGCGTTCCGGCGGCCTTGTCCATCTCGTACTTGATCGGCTCGCCGCCGATCGGCACCTCGATGACGACATTGACTTCGTGCGGCGGATTCGTCCCGATCGAGATGGCGTCGAGGCGCATCGGAGCTCCTGTTGTGAATTGATATCGAACCGCGCGGATTGCGCCTCAGTTCGCCGCGAAGCCGAAAGCGACCCGCGCGCGCGTATCGTTATCGAATCGCTCCGTCGCGCGCCAGACTTCGACCCCGCCCATTCTCTCGTAAAATCGTAGGGCCCGCTCGTTGTCGGCCAGAGCCCATACGATAGTCGAGAGATAGCCCTTCGCCGCAAGCTCCGCGCGCGCGGCGGCGAACAGGCGACCGCCAAATCCGAGACCCTGATACTCGGGCGCAAGGTAGAGTTCGAATATTTCGCTGGCGTACGGGATCGCCGTCACGCGGTTCCGGCCGAAACTGACGTAGCCCGCGACCTTGCCATCGAATTCCAGAACAAGGATTCGTGACCCGCTGCGGATGGCCGAGAGCCACCAGGCCGCGCCGCGCCGGTTGATCATCAACTCCAGCGTCTTGCCCGGGATGATCCCGTAATAGGCTTCGCGCCAGGCGGCGTCGTGCACGGCCGCAATCGCCAGTGCGTCGCTCGTGCGCGCCGATCTGATCGAATGGAGGAGCTTGACCATCGACGGATGTTAGGCGCACCGCGCCAGCCTACGCAACATTCGTCTTGGCGAATCCGACCGGGGCAATGTCGGAAAATGGAGCGGGCGAAGGGATTCGAACCCTCGACCCCAACCTTGGCAAGGTTGTGCTCTACCCCTGAGCTACACCCGCGTCCGTAGCCGACAGCGTCGGCGCGGGGCTATATGCCGCAAAGCTCCGAATAATGCAACAGTCCATGCCGCCAAGGTTGCGACCGGCCCGAACGCAGCCTATTTCCTAGGGTCAGGCAATCGCCACGAGGAAGCAGACTATGAACGCGGGAACGGCCGAGACGGAAAATGCCGGCGTGATCGAAACGTCGACCGCCACATTCCGCGCGGATGTCCTGACCGCGTCCATGCAGCGCGTCGTCCTCGTGGACTTCTGGGCGCCCTGGTGCGGCCCCTGCAAGCAACTGGCCCCGATCCTGGAGCGGGCCGTGAAATCGGCGGGCGACAAGGCGCGGCTGGTCAAGATGAATATCGACGACCATCCGCAGATTTCCCAACAGCTCGGCATCCAGTCGATCCCTGCCGTCGTCGCCTTTCAGCGTGGGCAGCCAGTGGACGGCTTTGTCGGAGCCCTGCCCGAAAGCCAGATCGTCGCCTTTCTGGAGCGGCTGGTCGGTCCGCTCGGCCCGGGCGGGGAAGCCCTGACGATGGCCGAGGAAGCGCTGGAAGCGGGCGATCTCGCGCGCGCCGTCGAGCTTGCGGAAGAGGCGCTGGCAGGCGATCCGGAAAATCCCAAGGCTCTCGGCCTCTATCTCCGCGCGATGCTGGCGCTCGGCGAGACCGACCGCGCGGCGGCCGTTTTCGCCGCCTTGCCTGAAAATCTTCGGGGCGACGCGGCTTTGAAGCAGGTCGCGACCGCCCTCGATCTGGCCTCGCAATCCGGCGCGGTCGGCGACGTCGCGACGCTGCGCCGCAAGGTAGCCGACGCGCCGGACGATCTGCAGGCGCAATTCGATTTGGCGCTGGCCCTCAATGGCGCGGGCGAGCGCGATGGGGCGGCCGACATGCTGCTGGCCATCACGAAGCGGAACCGCGAGTGGAACGACGACGGCGCGCGCAAACAGCTATTGCAGTTTTTCGAAGTCTGGGGTCCGATCGATCCTGCGACCAAGACGGCGCGGCGCAAACTGTCGGCCATGCTTTTTTCCTGAGATCGCTCGTCAGCTTCGGACAGAGATGAACCGGTCCTATCTCCGATATCGGCGAATTGCCGGAAACACTGCCGGTATTTCCTCTCGCCGGCTGTCTCCTGCTGCCGCGGTCCGAATTGCCGCTGAACATTTTCGAGCCGCGCTATCTGGCGATGGTCGACGCCGCACTCGCGGGCGCTCGTCTCATCGGCATGATTCAACCCGCGCCCGAAGCCGCCGCCGAGACGAAGCCTCCGCTTTGCCCGGTCGGGTGCGCCGGCCGGATTACGCGCTTCGCCGAGACGGGAGACGGGCGCTACCTCATCTCGCTCGAAGGCGTCTGCCGGTTCCGCAGCGCGGCGGAGACGACCCGGCATACGCCGTTCCGCACGTTTGATGTCAGTTATGCGGACTTTGCACGAGACCTCGCCCCGCCGGACAAGGCGGAGCGAGCCGACCGCAATGCCGTGCTCCGGGCGCTGCAGGCCTACGCCGAACGCAATTCGATTGCTGTCGACTGGGACGCCGTCGCCAAGGCGTCGGACGAATCCCTGATCAATTCCTTGTCGATGATGAGCCCCTTCGGCGTCAGAGAAAAGCAGGCGCTTCTCGAGGCGAGCGGGTTGCGCGCCAGAGCGGAGGTCCTCATCGCTATCGCGGAAATGGATATGGCGGGCGGCGGACAAGCGCGTCCGCCCCTTCACTGAGGGGAACGGTCGACAATGACGGACAGCGCGCAGGCAACACCCGATCGCGACACACGCGGAGAAAAGTCGCTCATCGACCCGCGGCTTCTGGAGATTCTCGTCTGCCCGCTCACCAAGGCGACACTGGAATACGACGCGTCGCGCAATGAATTGATTTCGCGCGCCGCCAAGCTCGCCTATCCCATCCGTGACGGCATTCCGATCATGCTGGCCGACGAAGCGCGGTCGCTATAGCCGCACAATTCTTACGCATGATGCCGACTATTTAATCACGATATAGCTTGCTTCTAGGTCGGTATGCCATTTTGATCGGTCCCGCCCAGCAACCCTGACCGAAATCTAGGCATATGAACAAGATCATTCGTAGCGCCGGCGTCGCCGCCGCGTTCGCGCTTTCCTGCGCGCCCGCCGCCTCTGCGGCCGAGACCTCGTCGATCAGCCCCGCCGATACGGGCTTCATGATCGCTGCGACCGCGCTCGTCCTGATGATGACCATCCCCGGTCTGGCGCTGTTTTACGCAGGCATGGTGCGCAAGAAGAACGTCCTCGCGACGATGGCGCAGAGTTTCTCGGCGACCGCGCTGGTCTCGATCTTGTGGTTCGCTTTCGGCTACACGCTCAGCTTCCACGGGGAGAGCCCGTGGATCGGCGAATTCGGTCGATCATTCCTTGCCGGCATCGGGCTCGATACCGTCAGCCCTTTCGCCAAGACAATTCCTGAACTGCTCTTCGCAGCCTATCAGATGACCTTCGCCGTCATCACTTGCGCACTGGTCGCCGGCGCGGTGGCGGATCGCCTGAAATTCTCGGCCTTCCTTCTCTTCTCGGTCTTTTGGCTGTTCCTCGTCTATGTCCCCTCCGCGCATTGGGTCTGGGGCGGCGGCTTCCTCAGCACGATGGGCGTGATCGACTTCGCCGGCGGCACGGTCGTCCACATCAACGCGGGCGTTGCGGGACTGGTGGCGGCGCTGGCGATGGGAACGCGGCAGGGCTACGGGCGCGAAAATCTCGCGCCTTTCGATCTGTCCATGGCGGTGATCGGCACCGGCCTTCTATGGGTCGGCTGGTTCGGCTTCAACGGCGGATCGGCGTTCGGCGCCGGTTCGCGGGCGGTATTCGCGATCGTCGCCACGCATCTGGCGGCCTGCGCCGGCGCGATCGTATGGAGCGCGCTGGAATGGGTCGAGCGCGGCAAGCCTTCGGTGCTTGGCCTGATCTCCGGCGCGGTGGCCGGCCTTGGCACGATCACCCCGGCGTCGGGCTACGTGCTTCCCTGGCATGGCGTCGTCATCGGCTGCATCGCAGGGGCTGTCTGCTACTATTTCTGCACGCGCGTGAAGGTTCGCTTCAAATACGACGATTCGCTCGACGTTTTCGGCGTCCACGGCGTCGGCGGCGTCATCGGCACCCTGATGGCCGGCATATTCGCAACCGCCTCGGTGAGCGCAACGGCGACGGAGGCTGGCGTTTCAGGTCTGCTGGACGGCGCGCCGCGACAGTTTGCCATCCAGGCCGCCGGCGTCGTCATCGTGACCGTCTGGTGTGTGATCGGAACGTGGATCTCCCTCAAGCTCGTCGACCTGCTCGTCGGATTGCGGACGGATTCCGATGACGAGCGCATGGGTCTCGATCTTGCGTTGCATGGCGAGGCCCTCCATCAATAGCCTCGCCGTCCGATCCGGCGGCCCGGGGCGATTTTGAATGAGCGCGATCGACGACCTGCTGACAATTCTCGATCTCGAGAGGATCGAGCACAACATCTATCGCGGCCGCAGTCCGCAGGTCGGATGGCAACGCGTCTTCGGCGGCCTGGTCATTTCTCAGGCGCTCGTGGCCGCCGCGCGCACCGTCGACGACCGGCCGCCGCACTCCCTGCACGGCTATTTCATTCTCCCGGGCGATCCCGCGGTTCCGATCGTCTACGAGGTCGACCGCATCCGCGACGGCAAGAGCTTCGCCACGCGCAATTGCGTCGCGATCCAGCACGGTCGCGCCATTTTCTCGCTCTCCGCCTCGTTTCAGACCGAAGAAGATGGTCTGGAACATGCCATTGCGATGCCGCATGTCACGCCGCCCGAGGGACTTCCCTCCGAGGCGGAGCTCAAGGCCAGTTTCACCGACGCGACGCCTGAGCCCATCCGGCGCTTTTTCGATCAGCCGCGCCCGATCGAGAGCCGGCCGGTGGATCGTCGGCGCTATGCGCCTCGGGCGGGCGTGCCCGGCGAGCCTGTCCAATACGTCTGGTTTCGCGCCTCCGGCGCCTTGCCGGACGATCCTGCCGTGCATCGCGCCGTTCTCGCCTACCTCTCCGACATGACGCTGCTGGACACGGCGTTGATCGCGCACGGCAGGTCCGTCTTCCAGAGCGACATGCAGGTCGCCAGCCTGGACCACGCGCTATGGTTCCATCGCCCGTTCCGCGCGGACGACTGGCTGCTCTATGCCCAGGACAGTCCCTCGAGTTCCGGCGCGCGCGGCCTGACGCGCGGCTCGATTTTCACGCGCGACGGCCGGCTTGTGGCGTCGGTCGCCCAGGAAGGCCTTATCCGTCCCCGGGACGCCGGCTGACGACGGTAAGAAGCGGGCAAGGTTAAGCGCTCCTTAACTCGGGTTTCCTAGTCTGCAACGGATGGCCGCGCGGCCATTTTTCGAAGCAGCGTCGGAAATTATGCGCAACGCAGGCTACTCGGCTTTTGTCGCCGGCTTCCCGGCCACCGCCCGGCATTTCCTGTCGCGGCGGATCGCCGAGTTTGCGGGAATCGCCATGATCGCCGTGGTGATCCTGACGGGCCTCGCCTTGGCCAGTTGGTCCACGCGCGACCCGAGCCTCAATCACGCCATCGAAGGCCCGATCCGGAACCTGCTCGGTTTGCGCGGCGCGATCGTCGCCGACCTTCTCACCCAGATCCTCGGCATCGCCTCCATCGCTTTGCTCGCCCCTGCGGCGCTGCTCGGGTGGCGGCTCGTCGTCGATCACGCCCTCGACCGGCCGAAGTCCCGAATTGCTTTCTGGCTGCTCGGCGCCTTGAGCGCCGCGGCGGTCGCTTCCATGCTGCCGCCTCCAGGTCGTTGGCCTCTACCAACCGGCCTCGGCGGGATGGTTGGCGATTCGATCGCCGGACTGGCGCGATGGGCGACCGGCGGCGTCCGCATCGGAATGATAGCAGTCACGATTGCCTTGGCGGCAAGCGCCTTGCTTTGCTTGGCTGCAGCCTGCGGCGGTCGCAAGGAGGCGGACAACGAGGCGAGCGCGCCAGCGGCAAGCGCGCGGAAGCCTGCCCGCGATTCGGAGCGTGTCGACCAGGACGACAATCCCGGAACGGCTCTCGTATCCCTGGGCGCCGCCTTGCACGGGCTGCTGGCGCTGAAAGGCGCGGCGGCCCGACGACTTGCGGCTCTCAAGCGCCCGCGGGCGATCGGCGATAACGGCGATGTAGCGACGCTCCGAACGGCGGCGCAGCGTCTCGAACCGAGTTTCTCCGGAAGCATGAATCCCACTTCCGACTGGAAGCCCGCCCTGCAGCCGATCGGCAATGGGGCCGTACCGGGCAGGTCGGAAGATGAGGCGTCCTCGCACGCGAGCGCGGTTCCCGTCGCCAAGCAGGCCGGGCCGCTGAAGCAGGGCCGACGCGCGACCAAGGAGGCGCAGCCCGGTCTTTTCGATCAGCATCGCTATCATCTTCCGGCGCTCGGGCTTCTGGCGGAACCCCGTCAAGCGGCGCGGCGCGTTTCCGACGATTCGCTGGCGCAGAACGCCCGTCTTCTCGAAGGCGTCCTGGACGATTTCGGCGTGAAGGGTGAGATCGTCAACGTACGGCCGGGTCCGGTCGTGACCCTGTACGAGCTGGAGCCGGCGCCGGGCGTCAAGTCGAGCCGGGTGATCGGGCTCGCCGACGACATCGCCCGCTCGATGAGCGCGGTCTCCGCCCGCGTCGCCGTCGTGCAGGGCCGCAACGCCATCGGCATCGAACTGCCCAACCAGGACCGCGAGACCGTCTATCTGCGCGAACTGCTCGCCTCCGCCGATTTCGAGGGCTCCAAGCACCGCCTCGCCATCGCGCTCGGCAAGACCATCGGCGGCGAGCCCGTCATCGTCGATCTCGCCCGCATGCCCCACCTGCTGGTCGCCGGCACCACCGGCTCCGGCAAGTCGGTCGCCATCAACACCATGATCCTCTCCCTGCTCTATCGCCTCAAGCCCGAGCAGTGCCGCCTCATCATGGTCGACCCCAAGATGCTGGAACTGTCCGTCTACGACGGCATTCCCCACCTCCTCACCCCCGTCGTCACCGATCCCAAGAAGGCCGTCGTCGCCTTGAAGTGGGCGGTGCGCGAGATGGAGGACCGCTACAAGAAAATGTCCAAGCTCGGCGTGCGCAACATCGACGGCTTCAACGCCCGCCTCGCCGAGGCCGCCCAGAAGAACGAGACGATCACCCGCACCGTGCAGACCGGCTTCGACCGTTCGACCGGCGAGGCCGTCTACGAGCAGGAGGACATGTCGCTCGAGCCCCTGCCCTACATCGTCGTCGTCGTCGACGAGATGGCCGACCTGATGATGGTCGCCGGCAAGGACATCGAGGGCGCGATCCAGCGCCTCGCCCAGATGGCGCGCGCCGCCGGCATCCATCTCATCATGGCGACCCAGCGTCCCTCCGTCGACGTCATCACCGGCACGATCAAGGCGAACTTCCCGACCCGCATCTCCTTCCAGGTGACCTCCAAGATCGACAGCCGCACCATCCTCGGCGAGCAGGGCGCCGAACAGCTGCTCGGCCAGGGCGACATGCTCTACATGGCCGGCGGCGGCCGCATTTCGCGCGTGCATGGGCCGTTCGTCTCCGACAACGAGGTGGAGAAGGTCGTCGCCCACCTGAAGTCCCAAGGCGCGCCCGCCTATCTCGACGCGATCACGGCCGACGAAGACGACGACGAGGACGGCGACAGCGCGGCCGCCTCCGGCGATTTCGGCGGCGACGAATCCGCCGATCTCTACGACCGCGCCGTCGCCATCGTGCTGCGCGACCGCAAGTGCTCGGTCTCCTACATCCAGCGCCGCCTCTCCGTCGGCTACAACAAGGCCGCCTCCCTCGTCGAGCGCATGGAGAAGGAAGGCCTCGTCGGACAGGCCAACCACGCCGGAAAACGCGAGATACTCGTCGGCAATGGCGTCGACAGGGGAGCGTTCAGCCCGAGCGACGCGGAATGAGCCTACTTCTTCAATTCGCCATAACTGGCGCCTAGATCAGCGGCGAACGAGGAAAGGCTGATGTTTCATCGAATTTTGAGCGCCGCTGTCGGAGCGCTCCTGCTGGGCGTGGTCGCCGCAACGGCACAGACCGCGCCGCGCCGGCGAAGCCGGCAAAGCCTTCGGCGCCGGCAAGCGAAAAAGTCGCGCCGGACGCGGCGATCGAACGCGCGAACGCATATCTCAACAGCGCCACCAATCTCGTCGCCGATTTCGTCCAGGTCGGGGCCGATGGCCGGCGCTCGGAGGGGAGGCTCTACGTCAAGCGTCCGGGGCGTCTGCGGTTCGAATATGCGCAGCCGGCGACGCTCGAGATTGTCGCTGACGGCACTTCAGTCGCGATCCGCGATCGCAAGCTGGCGACGCAGGACATGTACTTCATCAATCAGACGCCCTTGAAGTTCCTGTTGAAGGAACGCATCGACCTGCGCAAGGACGTCAAGATTCTCGGCGTTTCGGAAAACAAGACCGGTGTCGTCGTATCGATCGAGGACAAGGCGACCTTCGGCGGCACCTCGCACATCAAGCTGATTTTCGATCCCAAGTCCTTCGCGTTGAAGCAGTGGCACGTCACCGATCCGCAGGGATACGAAACCCTGATCTCGCTCTTCAACGTCGATCTCGCGCAGGCGCCCGATTCCTCCCTGTTCAGGATCAACAACGAGCGAATGCTCAATCCGAACTGAGCGCCGGGCAAGTTGAATGCCTTGTGGACTATAGGGTTGCGCGGCTTGCGCCGGCGCGCGCGACATGATCCCTGCATGGCATGACCCTGGACGCCTGCAAGATCGCAACCTGGAACATCAATTCCGTCCGGCTGCGGATGCCGATCGTCGCGCGCTATCTTCAGCAATTCCAGCCCGACGTTTTATGCCTGCAGGAAACGAAGTGCCGCGATAGCGAGTTTCCCTATTCGGCCTTTCGCGAACTCGGCTACGATCACATCGAGATTCACGGGCAAAAGGGCTATCACGGCGTCGCTACCGTATCGCGCCGGCCTCTTGCAGAAAGCCGCCGCCGCGACTTCTGCGCAAAGGGCGACGCGAGGCATTTGTGCGTCGACGTGCGCATCGGAGCGCGCAAGGTCGAACTCCACAATTTCTACGTGCCTGCCGGCGGCGACGAGCCAGACCCGGAGATCAATCCGAAGTTCGCGCACAAGCTCTCCTTCTTCGACGAGCTCGCGGAATGGGCGAAACAGGAACGCACCGGCGCGCGCGATACCGTGCTCGTCGGCGATATCAACGTCGCTCCCCTGGAGACCGACGTCTGGAATCACAAGGCCCTTCTCAAAGTCGTCAGCCACACGCCGATCGAAGTCGAACGCTTCGGCGCGGCGATGCGGGCGGGCCAATGGGTCGACGCCATGCGCAGGTTCGTGCCGATCGAGCAGCGACTTTATACGTGGTGGAGCTATCGTTCTCCGGATTGGGAGAAAGCGGACAAGGGTCGGCGCCTGGATCACGTCTGGGTCAGTCCGAGCCTGTCGGAGGCAATCTCGGATCTGCATATCCTGAAGGAAGCGCGCGGCTGGGATCGACCGTCCGACCACGTGCCGGTGTCGATCACGATCAGCGGCTGAGCGCGGCGCTATCCCAGCGGCGCAAGTTGCGACGACAGCGCCGACAATCGCTCGCTGATCATGCGGCGAACGGCGTCAGCGCTGCGCGGATATTCGCTCAACACGCGGTGAAACACGGCGCGCGAAACGCGCAGCAGCGTCGTCGGTTCGCGCGCGATGATGGAGCCCACCGATTCCGTCGCGGCGACCATCGCCAGTTCGCCGACCAGTCCCGGCGCCTGAACGATCTTCGCCGGTTCGCCGATTGCATCGCGGCGTTCGAACACCGCGAGCGATCCCTTGACGACCAGGTATCCGCCTTCGAGCTGCGTCGGAGCCGCAGAAAGAACATCGCCTGCCCGCAATAATTTGGTTTCGGCGGAGAAGGCGAGCAATCGCAGCGCATCCGGCTCGAGAAGCTGGAATATCGGAATTTGGGTGAACAGTCGGATGTCGTCGTCGAGCGCCATGAACCACCGCTAGCGAAGATTGCCTGAGCACAAATTCAACACGCTCTGACGCCAGCTCACGGCACCAGCCTGTAACCGCCGCCGTCAGTCACCAACAATTTTGCGCGAACCGGATCCTCTTCGATCTTCTGGCGCAGTCGATAGATATGCGTCTCGAGCGTGTGCGTGGTGACATTGGCGTTGTAGCCCCACACATCCCGCAACAGCACCTCGCGCGTGACCGTGTTCGGCGCCGCCTTGTGCAGAAACCGCAAGATCGCGGTCTCCTTCTCCGTGAGTCGCAATTTGCCGCCCCGCGCCGTCGAAAGATGCTTCGACCGCGGATGGAATATGTAGGGGCCGATCACGAAAGTCGCATCGTCGCTTTGCTCGAACTGACGCAACTGAACGCGGATTCGCGCCAACAAGACATTGAACTTGAATGGCTTGGCAATGTAGTCGTTCGCGCCGGATTCCAGTCCGAGCACGGTGTCGGCGTCGGATGTGTGGCCGGTCACCATCAGAATCGGGTTCGCATAACCCTCCCGACGCAGGAGCTTGACCGCCTCGCGGCCATCCATATCGGGCAAGCCGACGTCGAGCAGTATGAGATCCGGAGACTGACCGCGGGCGACCGTGACGGCCTCGGCGCCGGTCGCGGCCTGAAGAATCGTGAATTCCTCGTGCAGCATCAACTGTTCGGCAAGCGAACTTCGCAAGTCTTCGTCATCGTCGACGAGGAGAAGCCTGCGCACCTGCGCCATTCTTGCCCCCGCGTTAGAGTGGCTGTGATTCTGCGCCGAGCCTAGGGCGAGCAAATGCCAGCGTCAAAACATCAATCTGTCAGGCCGAAGCCGATCAGAAATTTGCGGGTCGTCCGATCGGCGGCCGGAGGCCCCGATGGTCGCCCTCGATATTGCCTTGACGTAGGCTCGTGGCGGTATCGCTGCTCGATCGGTCGATCGGGAACGACGCGCCAAAAGCGCGAAGGCGACGGCTGTACGCCGCTTGGCCGGTTTTCGATCCTTTCCTGGAAATTCAGATCCGAAGGCGTCGTTCGGGCGCGCCCCGCCGCGCCCTGGAGACATATCCGTGCGGATGACGGTTGGTGCGACGATTCTCGATCCGGCGTGTATAACAAGGAAATAAAGCTGCCATCTCGACGAGGGCATGAGCGTATGTGGCGAGATGATAGAAAATATGATGCCGTCGGAATAATGGATTATAATATAAGAGAGAGAAAATTGGGATTTGGCAGCGCCATCTTTTTCCATATATGTGGCGACGAGTTTGAATCGACTGCCGGATGTGTCGCCTTGAACGCGAGGGATATGCAAAAAATACTGCCGCGACTCGCCAAGGACGCGACCCTCATCATCGCCTAACGCGCGCCGAAGATCGCGGAACCGACCCGAACTTCGGTAGCGCCGAGTTTGATCGCCTGCTCGAAGTCGGACGTCATCCCCATCGACAGATGCTTCAGGCCATTGCGCGCAGCGATGGCCGCGAGCTGGGCGAAATAGGGCGAGGCGAGATGGTCGACCGGCGGGATGCACATCAGCCCCTCGATGGAGAGACCAAGGTCGTCACGGCAATGCCGGATGAAACCGTCAGCGTCCGCCGGCATGACCCCTGCTTTTTGGGGCTCTTCGCCGATGTTCACCTGCACGAGAAGCCGCGGCCGTTTTCCCTCCCTTACTGCCTGAGCGGCGATTTCCGCCGCCAATTTCGGGCGATCGAGCGATTCGATGACGTCGAACAGCCGCACGGCGTCGCGGACCTTGTTGGTCTGCAGCGGCCCGATGAGGCGTAGGATCAAGTCGGGAAAAGCTGCTCTCAGCGCCGGCCACTTTTCTGCGGCCTCCTGAACGCGGTTCTCGCCGAACTGCCGGCATCCGGCGGTCAGGAGCGGCTGAATCCGATCCGCGCCGATCGTTTTCGAGACGCAAACGAGGCCGACTTCGGCCGGATTTCGGCCAGCGTCGCGAGCCGCCCGCCGAATGCGCGACTGAACCTCAGCCAGACGATCGAGATCTGTTTCCTGCGTCGACATATTCGCCTTTTTGTCGCAGCGGGTTCTAGCAGGACTGCGCGTGATTGCCCATCATTCGCCGACGTCGGATTGATGTGTTGACCCTCGCCCGGAAATCAGGCTCATTGCCGCCGCCTTCGAACAAAATGAGCCTACGCCTCGACATGCGTCCAGACCGCTATAACGCCCGTGAATTCGAACCGCATTGGCAGCGGGTTTGGGACGAACGGAAAATATTCGAGTTCGAGCAACGACGATCTCCGTCCGAAGTATTACGTGCTCGAGATGTTTCCCTATCCTTCGGGTCGCATCCACATGGGGCACGTGCGCAACTACGCGATGGGCGACGTCGTGGCGCGCTACATGCGCGCGCGGGGCTACAACGTGCTGCACCCCATGGGTTGGGACGCGTTCGGCATGCCCGCCGAGAATGCCGCCATGCAAAGCGGCGCGCATCCGGCTACATGGACCTATTCGAATATCGACACGATGCGTCGCCAGCTCAAGTCGATGGGCCTGTCGCTGGACTGGTCCCGCGAGATCGCGACCTGCGACCCGAGTTACTACAAGCATCAGCAACGCATTTTCCTGGATTTCCTCGCCGCCGGTCTCGTCGACCGCAAGACGGCGAAGGTGAACTGGGATCCTGTCGACCAGACCGTTCTCGCGAATGAGCAGGTGATCGACGGTCGCGGCTGGAGATCCGGCGCGTTGGTCGAACAGCGCGATCTGACGCAATGGTTCTTCAAGATCACGCGTTTCGCGGAAGATCTGCTGCAGGGCCTCGACACGCTCGATCAGTGGCCCGAGAAGGTTCGGCTGATGCAGCGCAACTGGATCGGCCGCTCCGAGGGCCTGCGCATGCGGTTTGCCGTTGCGCCCGACCCTCGCGTTCCCGACCGATCCGAGATCGAGGTTTTCACCACCCGTCCCGACACGATTTTCGGTGCCTCTTTCCTCGGTCTGGCGGTCGACCATCCGATCGTTCAAGGCCTGGCGAAGGACAACGACGCGCTCAAGGACTTCTGCGACGAGTGTCGCCGCATGGGCACTTCGGCCGCCGTCGTCGAGACGACCGAGAAGCAGGGTTTCGATACGGGGCTGAAGGTCGTGCACCCCTTCGATCCCGCGATTTTCCTGCCGGTCTATGCGACCAACTTCGTCCTGATGGACTACGGGACCGGCGCGATTTTCGGTTGTCCGGCGCACGATCAGCGCGACCTGGATTTCGCCAACAAGTACGGCCTGTCGAAGACGCCGGTCGTCTGTCCGGTCGATACCGACCCCGCTTCGATCCAGATCGGAACCGAGGCCTTCGACGGCGAGGGAAGGCTTATCAACTCCCGGTTCCTCGACGGGATGTCGATCGACGCCGCCAAGGACGAGATCGCGCGCCGGCTTGAAACGCAGGACCTGTTCGGGCGTCCGCAGGGCCAGCGGCAGGTCAACTTCAAGTTGAGGGATTGGGGCGTTTCGCGCCAGCGCTATTGGGGCTGCCCGATCCCGGTGGTTCATTGCGAGGCCTGCGGCGTTGTCCCGGTTCCCGCCGCGGACCTGCCTGTCGTTCTGCCGCAGGACGTCGATTTCAACACGCCGGGAAATCCGCTCGACCGCCACCCGACGTGGAAGCACGTCGATTGTCCGACGTGCGGCGGCAAAGCGCGACGTGAAACCGACACGATGGACACGTTCGTCGATTCGTCCTGGTACTTCGCCCGTTTCACGGATCCCTGGAATACGAAGCAACCGACCGACGTTCAGGCGATCGCGAAATGGCTGCCGGTCGACCAATATATCGGCGGCATCGAGCACGCGATCCTGCACCTTCTCTATTCGCGCTTCTTCACGCGCGGATTACGCGAGACCGGCCACGCGGATCTCGATGAACCCTTCAAGGGGCTCTTCACGCAGGGAATGGTCGTGCATGAGACGTATCGCGCAGCGGATGGAGCATGGCTTGCGCCGAACGAGATAAAAATCGTCTCCGACGCGGATGGCCGAAAGGCGTACGCGCTCACCGACAATTCCGAGATCGAAATCGGCTCGATCGAGAAAATGTCGAAGTCGAAGCGAAACACCGTCGATCCGGACGAGATCATCGGCACGTTCGGCGCCGATGCCGCGCGCTGGTTCATGCTCTCGAACTCGCCGCCGGAAGGCGACGTCATATGGTCTGAAGATGGCGTCCAAGGCGTCGCCCGCTTCATGCAACGGGTTTGGCGTCTTGTCGGCGAACTCGCCGCCATCGCCGCGCCGGTCGGCGCTCGATCGCCGGAGAAATTCGGCGAACCCGCAACGACCGTGCGCAAGGCGTCGCACAATGCGCTGGCGAAAGTCGAGGACGACATCGTACGCCTGCGCTTCAACCGCTGCATCGCGCATGCGAACGAACTGGTGAACAAGCTGGGTCACGCCATCGGCTCGATCGAGAGCGAGCAGAGCGGCGCCGATCTGGCGTTCGCCTGCCGGGAAGCGGCGGAGGCCCTGGTCCTGCTGATCGCGCCGATGATGCCGCATCTTGCCGAGAGCTGCTGGGCGGACCTCGGTCACGGCGATCTCGTGTCGCTCGCGGCTTGGCCCGTCGCCGATCGCTCCCTGATCCGAGAGGATGTGATTACGCTTCCGATTCAGGTAAACGGGAAGAAGAGAGCGGAAATCGTTCTGCCGCGCGACGCCGACGAGGCGTCCATCCGATCCATCGTTCTGGCGGATGACGCCGTTCAGAAGGCGATCGACGGAAGAGCGGTAAAGCGTGTCGTTGTCGTCCGGGAGAGGATCGTCAATGTCGTCATTTAGCGACCGTATGCGCCGCCTGGGCCTGGTGGCGCCGCTCGCGTTTGCGCTCGCCGGATGCATTCAGCCGCTTTACGGAACATTGGGGCCTGGCGGTCTCGAGAGCGAACTGCAGGCGATCAAGATAGAGCCGATACCTGACCGCTTCGGTCACTATGTCGAGAAGGAATTGGCCTTTGCCTTCAATGGCACGGGTCTCGAAGTGCCGCCGAAATATCGACTGGTCGTAACGCTGAAGCAGAAGGTGCAGGCGCCGGTGGTCGACACCGTTACATCGCGAGCGACCGCCGCGACCGTGGTCGGAGACGCGAGTTTCGAGCTTTACGCGCTGGGCAAGGCGGAGCCCCTCATGCGGGGCGTGGCGTTCAGCGTCGCCGGCTACGACCGTTTCAGTCAGCGCATTTCCAATGTGCGTGCGGCGCGCGACGCGGAAGTCAGGGACGCCAAGGCGATCGCCGAACAAATCCGGACGCAGATAGCCGCGCGTATGGCCTCTCGTAACTGATGGCCGCCGTTTCGGCCCGTGAGTTCGAAAAGTCGCTCGACGAGAGGCTTCGCGGAATTCGCGTCGTCGTCCTTCATGGCGACAACGATGAGATAAAATCGGATCTCTTTCGCGCCATTCGAAAATCCGTTGGCGTCAATTCGGATGACCCCTTCCGTCTCGTCCAGCTCGACAGCGGTTTACTGGATTCCGATCCTGCCCGGCTCCCCGATGAACTTGGCGCCATATCCATGTTCGGCGGCTCCCGTCTGATACGGACGAGTGCGACGACCAGACAGGCCGAGCGCGTGATCGAACAGGCGTTCAACTGCCCGCCCGGCGATTGGACGCTTGTCGTCGACACCGATGAGTTGGAGATTTCGCGCCTCGGCGCAAATATAGCCAGCCAGCTCTTGGCGGTTGCTTGCGGGGCCGAGGCGGCCGGAGATTTTCATTCGTTCGTGCAATCGGAATTCTTGCGCGCCGGGATCGGATTCGAAGATGGCGTGATCGAATTGCTGATTGGCTTATTGGGCGAGGACCGCGCTTCGGCGCGCACCGAGATCGAAAAGCTTTCGCTGTTGATCGGCGCATCGAACAAAGCGACGATCGATGACGTAAGAAACGTCGTTGCGGACGGCTCCTCAATTCTGGCGGACGAAATCGCAAGCGCTGCCGTGTCCGGCGATCTGGCCCATCTGGTCGCAGCCCTCGATCGGCTGCAATCGACGGGGACGGATCCAAGCGCCGCCTTGGGCGCAGCATCTCGCCTGGCGCTCAATCTCTATCGCGCCAAGGCCAATCAATGGCGTGGACGCGCGGACGGGATCGCGCAGCATCTCAATGCCGGCGACCTGCGCGGCATCGCGCTGGGGCTGCAAGCCGCGGTGCTGCAAACCCGTTCTGACGGGCCCAACTCCGCTCTCTTGGCCGAACGCGCGTTGATCTCGCTGGCGAATGCTGCTCGACCACGCAGACGCTGAGTTAGGACGTCAGCTTGCCGCAGAGTGCGTCGAGTTGATCGAGCGTGCTGTATCGGATCACGATCTCGCCGCTCTCCCCGCTCGACCTCAACCGCACGTCCAGCCCGAGCGCATCGGCAAGTTTCTTGGCGACAGCGCGTGAATCCGCGTCGTCGTTCGCGGCGGGATGAGGTTTCCTGGCGGCTTGCGGAGCGGCTGGCTCGGCCTGCTGTTGCGCAATGCGCTCGACGTCGCGCACGGTCAGCCCGCGCTCCACGATATTAGCCGCTACGGCGTCCGGCTCTGCGACAGCGAGCAAGGCGCGCGCATGCCCGGCGCTGATGCGACCGTCGGCGAGCATTTGCTTTGTCTTTTCGGGCAGCTTCACCAGACGGGTCATGTTGGCGACATGACTGCGACTCTTGCCGATCACCTTGGCTATGTCGCCGTGGCTGTAGCCATGTTCCGCGATGAGCCTTTCATAGCCCTGCGCCTCTTCCAGCGGATTGAGATCGGCGCGCTGGACGTTTTCGATGATGGCGAGCTCGAGCGCTTCACGATCGTCGGCGACGACGAGCGTTATCGGCACATCGTGCAGGCCTGCGCGCTGCGCGGCTCGCCAACGGCGTTCGCCGGCGATGATCTCGTACAGATCGGCGCCCTCGGCGGCTGCGCGAACGACGATCGGCTGCAAAATGCCTTTTTCGCGAATGGACGCGGCAAGCTCATCCAGGTCGGCGGCGACAAAATCCTTGCGGGGATTGCGCGGATTCGGGCGCAGGAACTCGACCGGCGCCTTCCGTTGCCCGGGCTTCTGCGATGCGCCGATCTGCGTCTCGTCCTGTGACGAGCCGATCAGGGCGGCAAGGCCCCGCCCCAGACGACGTGCTTCTTCGGCCATGTCTTACTCCCGGACTTCAGGCCGCACGAATGCGCCGTTCCCTCTGGATGATTTCAGATGCCAGCTTCAGGTAGGCTTGGCTTCCCGCGCAGCGCAGATCGTAGAGCAACGCGGGCTTTCCATATGACGGCGCCTCCGAAACACGCACGTTCCGCGGGATCACCGTATCGTAGACCTTTTCGCCCATATGGCCGCGCACGTCGGCGACTACCTGGGTGGCGAGCTTGTTGCGCGGATCGAACATGGTCAAAACGATTCCATGTATCGAGAGATTTGGATTGAGCGATCGCTTGACCTGCTCGACGGTCGACAGGAGCTGCGAAAGGCCTTCCAACGCGAAAAACTCGCACTGCAGCGGCACAACGACGCTGTCGGCCGCCGCTAAGCGCATTGATCGTCAGGAGATTCAGAGACGGCGGACAATCGATCAGGACGTATGTTATTCCGACGCCTGGCTCGACTTCGCACCTCGCGAGGTCGGAAAGAGCCTTTCGGATTCGAAACGTACGGTCCCCGCTGTTGGCGATTTCCAGTTCCACGCCGAGCAGATCGAGCGTGGAGGGCGCAATCCAAAGCCTTGGAACCGCCGTCGGCACGACCGCCTCGACCAACCGCTTCTCGCCGGTCAGCACATCGTAGGTTGATATCGCCCGGTTCTGGCGATCAATTCCCAAGCCGGTCGACGCGTTGCCCTGAGGGTCGAGATCGACGATCAGAACCTTTTCGCCGATCGCCGCGAGCGCGGTCCCCAAATTGATGGCCGTCGTGGTTTTGCCAACCCCGCCCTTCTGATTAGCGAGAGCCAGAACGCGCATAGCGCAACCTCCACCACGCAGCGGTCAGATTGATCTGACCTGGACAATCGCGCCGTTCGGATCAACCTTACTAGGGGCGAGCACTACCGAAAAATTACTAGGTATAGAGGCGGCGGTCAATTCAGCCCCTACATCTCGACCCTTCAGAAAGAGCCCCACCGCCCCGTTTTCCACAAAAGGCCGCGCATAGCGCACAAGCGTGGCTATGTCCGCCATCGCGCGCGACACTAACACCGTCGGTTTCAAGTCCGCCAGGACATCTTCACATCGCGCGTTGTGAACGATGGCATTGGCCCCTGTTTCACGTGAAACTTCTCGCAGAAAGGCTGCCTTTCGCGAATCAGATTCGATGAGATGCATTTCGCCTACGCCACGAAAACGCTGAAGCTGGGAAAGGACCAATCCGGGGAGGCCCGCGCCGGACCCCAAATCGACCCATTGCCCGCTCAAGTCGGCAAAACTGGAAAGCTGCGCCGAATCAGCGAAATGGCGCGTCCAGACGGCGTCGAGGGTGGACGATCCTACGAGATTGATTTTTTGCTGCCATCGACGAAGTAGCTGCTCGTACCGCGCCAGTTGGGGCGCGATATCGCGAAGTTCCGGCGCTATGGCCAGCGCCCTGTCGCGATCGGCATTCATGCGCCGGCATTTTCTACGCGCCGGGCATATGCGGCCAGCAACGTCATCGCGGCGGGCGTCATACCCTCCACGCGATAGGCGTGCTCCAGAGATGCCGGCCTTGCAGCACTGAGCCGGTTTTTGATCTCATTGGATAGCCCCGGCAACAAGCCATAATCGAGATCGGCCGGAAGCCGCGCCTCCAGCCGCGCCGAATAGTCGGCGACGGCGGCTTCCTGTCGTCCGAGATAGACCGAATATTTTGCGTCTGTTTCCACCTGAAGGCGCGCGCCCGCCGAGAACTCCCGAAGTTCCGGCCACAATCGCTCCAGGCTGCCGAAGCCAACGTCGGGGCGCGCCAGCAATTCAAGCGCACTCCTGCGGTTTCCGTCCGCATTGACCGTCATCCCCGCCTCATTCGCCACCTGAGGCGTTGCGGCAAGTTCCGACATGAGACGGGTTAAATCCGTCACTTCTCGCCTACGCAGATGAAAAGCCGCGGACCGCTCCCGCCCGATACATCCCAGGACGTCCCCGACCGGCGTGAGGCGCAAATCGGCGTTGTCAGCACGCAGGCTCAAACGGAACTCGGACCTCGATGTGAACATTCGGTACGGCTCGGTAACGCCACGGCTGGTCAGGTCGTCCACCATCACGCCGATGAAGCCATCGCTTCGCTTCACAATGACCGGCTCCGCGCCGGATGCTCTGCGCGCCGCGTTCAGTCCCGCCAAGATGCCCTGCCCGGCGGCCTCCTCGTAGCCAGTCGTGCCGTTTATCTGCCCGGCCATGAAGAGTCTGTCGATTCTCTTGCTCTCGAGCGTCGGGAACAAATGGCGCGGATCGAAATAATCATATTCGATGGCATAGCCATGCCTGGCGATCGCGGCGCGTTCAAGCCCGGGTATTGTCCGGATGAATCGTTCCTGCGCCGATTCGGACAGGCTCGTGGATATTCCATTCGGATAGACAAGATCCGTGTCATACCCCTCCGGCTCGAGGAAAATCTGATGTCCGTCACGGTCGCCGAAGCGCGCGACCTTGTCCTCGATCGATGGGCAATATCGCGGCCCCTGCCCCACGATGGCGCCGGTATAGAGCGGCGAATCGCCCATGGCCTCCCTGACGGCCTGGTGGGTGGCCAAAGTCGTTCGGGTGATATGGCACTCGATCTGCGGGCCATTGACGCCTTTGGAGAGAAAAGAAAACGCTTCCGGTTCCGAATCGCCGGGCTGCCTGTCAAGCGAAGCCCAATCTATGCTTCCAGCAAGAAGCCGGGCCGGAGTTCCGGTCTTGAGCCGTCCGACCGGAAGCCCCAAAGCCTCGAGACAACGCCCCAACAAATCTGCCGGCGCCTCATTGACCCGTCCTGCTGGAACGCGCTTTCGGCCGACGTGAATGACGCCGCGCAAGAAAGTTCCGGCGGTAAGGACAACCGCGCCAGCGGCCAGTGCATCGCCAGTGGATAGGATGAGCCCCGTCGCCCGCCCATCGCGAATTTCTAACGAGGTCGCCATGCCTTCGACGAGAGAAAGATTTTCGTAAGCCGCCAGCTCCTGCTGCATCGCGCGGCTGTACAGGTGACGGTCGATTTGGGCCCGCGGGCCCCGGGCCGCCGGCCCTCGGGATCGATTCAATATTCTGAACTGGATGCCGGCTCGGTCGGCCATGCGGCCCATCAACCCGTCGAGAGCATCGATTTCCCTCACGATCTGGCCTTTGCCCAGCCCGCCGATCGCCGGGTTGCAAGACATCACGCCAAGATCGGAAAAAGCCTTGGTGACCAAAGCCGTCTGTGCGCCCAGGCGGGCGGCGGCCGCGGCGGCCTCGCAACCTGCATGTCCTCCACCGAGGACGATGACGTCAAATCTTTTCGCGTGCGAATCGTGTTTCACGTGAAACACTCACTTCCCGATACAGAATCGCGTGAAAATCGCCCCAAGGACGTCCTCCGCCTCATATGACCCGGAAAGCCGCCCCAGACAAGAATTCACATATCGGCATTCCTCTGCGGCAAGCTCCAATTGGTTCGACCGGCTCAAGGCCTCGAACCGCTCCAGGCCGTCCAGGCAGTTTCGGAGCGCCTCGAGATGACGGGAACGTGCAAGCAAGCCCTCCGACCCATCGCCGACAACCGATAGAGCGCGTTCGCGAATGACCGAAACGAGGTGTGATATCGAATCCGAATCATTTGAGGAAACAGCAAGAGCGCCCCCGGGCGCGGGAAACAGGTCCGCCTTGGACCAGACCGCTAAGTCCGCGTCATCGTCATCGCCGCCGATCCCTTCGGTATGCAGCCACAGAACCAGGTCGGCCGAAGCCGCCGCCGCCTTGGCCCGCTCGATCCCAATCTGCTCTATTGGGTCGTCCGAAACGCGCACGCCCGCGCTATCGATAATCGTCACCGGCACCCCATCGAGGTCGAGCTCGACTTTGAGGAGATCGCGCGTCGTCCCGGCAAATTCAGTTACGATGGCAAGCTCGCTTCCCGCGAGCTTGTTGAACAAGGTCGACTTGCCGACATTGGGCGGACCCGCGATAACCACGGTAAAGCCCTCGCGTAGCGCCAATGATCTGCCGCTCGCAGCAATTGCGCGGCTGATCTCCTCCCGCAAGATTCGCGCCTTTCGGGCCAGATTCTCGTTGTCGGCTTCCTGAACATCGCCTTCGTCGCTGAAATCCAGCGCGCTTTCCAGTTCCCCGGCGATGTCGAGCAAGCGGCTCCGCCATCCCTCCGCGGTCCGGCCCAAATCGCCCCCGAGAAGCCGCATGGCTTGTCGTCTTTGGAATTCCGTGTCCGAATCGATCAGATCGGCGATCGCTTCAGCCTGATCCAGGTCGAATTTTCCCGCCAGATACGCACGGCGCGTGAACTCGCCCGGCTCGGCCGACCTGACTTCCTTCATCGCCAGAAGGGCAGAAGTCACCGCGGCGATTACGCCACGGCTGCCGTGGACGCTTAGTTCAACAAGGTCGTCGCCGGTAAAGCTCGCCGGACCGCGAAAGAACGTCGCAACGATTTCGTCTATCTTCTCACCACTCCCGGGATGAAAGATGGAACGCAGGGTTGCAACGCGCGGCTCGGGGCGATTGCGACGCGTAAGCGCGTCGAGCGTCTCGCCCGCGCGGCGGCCTGAAATGCGAAAAACCGCCAGCGCGGAACGTCCTGGCGGAGTTGCAAGCGCAAAGATCGTATCCGTATCCGCCATGACCAGATTTGTGGCCCGTCGCCGGATTGCCGCCCGGTCAGGTGTTCATGGACTCGAAGAAGCTGGAATTCCCCTTCGGGGTCTCGCGCAATTTGCCGAGGAGGAACTCAATGGCGTCGATCGTTCCCATCGGGTTGAGGATGCGGCGAAGCACGTACATCTTCTTGAGGATATCCGGCGCGACCAGAAGCTCCTCCTTTCGCGTGCCCGAACGGGTGATGTCGATCGCCGGGAAGACGCGCTTGTCGGCAACTTTCCGGTCCAGGATGATTTCCGAATTGCCGGTGCCCTTGAACTCTTCGAAGATGACTTCGTCCATCCTCGAGCCGGTATCGATGAGCGCGGTGGCGATGATCGTCAGAGAACCGCCCTCCTCGATATTTCGGGCCGCGCCGAAGAACCGCTTGGGGCGCTGCAGCGCATTTGCGTCGACGCCGCCGGTCAGGACCTTGCCGGAGGAAGGAACCACTGTGTTGTAGGCGCGGCCCAGGCGGGTAATCGAGTCCAGCAGAATGACAACGTCGCGGCCGTGCTCGACCAGACGCTTGGCCTTCTCGATGACCATCTCGGCGACCTGCACATGGCGCACCGCCGGTTCATCGAATGTCGAGGATACGACCTCGCCCTTTACAGAGCGCTGCATGTCCGTGACTTCCTCGGGGCGCTCGTCGATCAGGAGGACGATCAGGTAGCACTCCGGATGGTTCGCCGTGACGGATTGCGCGATGTTCTGCAGGAGCACCGTCTTGCCGGTCCGCGGCGGGGCGACGATCAGGGCGCGCTGGCCCTTGCCGATTGGCGAAACGATATCGATCACACGCGCCGAGACATCCTTGCGGGTCGGATCCTCTATCTCGAGTTTCAGGCGTTCGTCGGGATAAAGCGGCGTGAGGTTGTCGAAATGAACCTTGTGCCTTGCTTTCTCGGGATCCTCGAAATTGATCGTGTTCACCTTCAGAAGGGCGAAATATCGCTCGCCTTCCTTCGGACTCCGGATCAAGCCTTCAACCGTATCGCCGGTCCGCAGGCCAAATCTCCGAATCTGTGACGGAGAAACGTAAATGTCGTCCGGGCCGGCAAGGTAATTTGCATCCGGTGAACGGAGGAATCCGAAGCCGTCCTGAAGAACTTCTACTACGCCTTCGCCGATAATTTCAACTTCGTTATTTGCAAGCTGCTTGAGAATTGCAAACATAAGTTCTTGTTTACGCATCGAAGATGCATTTTCTACTTCAAGCTCTTCCGCGAAAGCAAGGAGTTCCGTGGGCGACTTGAGCTTGAGATCTTGGAGTTTGACTTCCCGCATTGCGGTGATTTCCTTGGTCGATCTTGGATCGAGAACTGGAGGGCTCGAGCGTGCGCTGGACGCACGGAACCGCCGGAATCAACACACGGCGAAATTCAACGAGCTGTCTGAGGAGAGGACCGACTGATATATCCGAACGCCGTCGATTGCAAGCGCCTGGCCGTCAACCCTCGCGCACCAACTGAACCAGCCGCTCTACATGCGCGATTGGCGTCTCGGGTAAAATTCCGTGCCCTAGATTGAATATATGTGGCGCCCCCCGGAACGCTTCTTTTACCGCGCGAACGCCGTCTTCCAGCGCTTGTCCGCCTGCCACGAGGGCGAGCGGATCGAGATTGCCCTGCAAGGCGACATCCGAACCGAGCTGCTCTCTCACAACGCCAATATTCTCCGCCGTCCCGAGGGCCAGACCGTCGCTTTTCACGCACGTCGCGAAGGATTTCAGCTTCGACCCGGCTTCCCTCGGAAAACAGATGATCTTCAACCCCGGCGCAGCCTTCCGAAGTCCCTCGACAATTCGAACCGTCGGCTCGATGCACCACGCCTCGAATTGATCTTGCGGCAGAAGCCCGGCCCAGGAATCGAATATCTGCACGACCTCCACGCCCGCACGGGCCTGAGCCGCAAGATATTCGATCGAGGCAAAGACAAGCGAATCCATCAGCCGGGAAAACGCTTCCGGAAAGCGAAATGCGAAAAGTCGAACAGCGGCGAGATCGCGGGATCCAGCCCCCGCGATCATATAGCTTGCTACGGTCCAGGGAGAGCCGCAGAAGCCGATGAATGTGGTTTCCTGCGGCAGCAGCCCCTTGATGAGATCGACAGCCTCCAGCACCGCAGACAGGCGATTGAGATCGAAAGATTGAAGGTCGGGAATCGTGCCTTCTGTCAGCACAGGCTCCAGGCGGGGACCAAAACCTTCCTCGAACGACACCTTCTGACCGAATGCATGCGGAATGACCAAGATGTCGCTGAACAGGATCGCCGCATCAAAGCCGAAGCGGCGGATGGGTTGCAAAGTCACTTCAGCGGCAAGTTTCGGGTTGAAACAAAGATCCAGAAACGACCCGGCGCGCGTTCGTACCTCCCGATATTCCGGGAGATAACGGCCGGCCTGACGCATCAGCCAGATCGGAGGAGCCGAAAAGCTCTCCCCCTCCAGGACCGCAAGCATCTTCTTTCGGGGGCGAGGTTGACCGGCTGGACTCATAAAAGACCTTTAGAGACTCTTTTTTGTCGCTGTTTGAAGCCGGATTAGGCTCATTCTCGGACGTGCACAACCACTTAACAAACTATGGTCGACGAAGTGGAAATGACGGTGAAGTGTGTAAATCGGTGATAACAGAGAAACACCTGTCATATCAATTCATTGTTTCGGTAGTCCGCAGGGTCGGCGATGGAACGAAACCGCAAGAGGAAAAGCCCTCTCGCCACCAGCCGCCCGCGCCCGGCGCCGAATTGTTCATGGCCATGATCTGTTTCCACACCCGCCCCTGACATGCGTCACGCCTTGTCATATCGTCCACTGACGATTCACAAGGCCTGTGGAAGACGAAATTGGTAGGAAGAAACTACTTTCACCTGCACCTGGTCTCGGATGCGACCGGCGAGACTCTCATCGCCGTCAGTCGTGCTGCGGCGGCGCAATACCAAGGCGTATCCTCGATCGAGCATGTCTATCCGCTGGTGCGGAACCAGGCGCAACTCGACAAGGCCATTGCAGAGATTACGGCGGCGCCCGGAATTGTCCTGTACACCTTGGTGGATGCGAGCCTCAGTGCGCAGCTCGAGACAGCGTGCGAGGAAGCGGGGTGTCCGAGCCTCTCGGTTCTGGAGCCGATCCTGAGCCTCTTCCAATCATATCTCGGCACTGCTTCGACGCCGCGGCCGGGCGCGCAGCACATGTTGAATTCGGATTATTTCAAACGCATCGACGCGTTGAATTTCACGATGCTGCACGACGATGGGCAATTGCCGGAACATCTCGACGACGCGGACGTCGTCTTGCTCGGCGTGAGCCGCACGTCCAAGACGCCCACCAGCATCTATCTGGCGAACCGTGGGATCAAGACCGCGAACATTCCGATCGTTCCGAACGTGCCGCTTCCGGCAGCGCTCGACAATGTGCGCCGGCCTCTGGTCGTGGGTCTCCTGGCTTCCCCGGATCGTATCGTTCAGATCAGGCAAAATCGACTGCTCGCCCTGAACGCGGATCACGATACGCCTTACGTCGACCGCAGCCTCGTGGCCGACGAAATCGCCGCGTCTCGGCGGCTGTACGAGTCGCATGGATGGCCGACGATCGACGTAACGCGCCGCTCCATCGAAGAGACGGCGGCCGCGATCATTGATCTCTATCGCGAACATAAATTGAAGTTTATCGCGGTCGGTTGATGACAAAGCCGGCCCTGCTCGAGATTTGCGGCCTCTGGCGGGGCGCCCCGATCGTCCTCGCATCGAGGAGCAGCGGCCGCGCGCGCTTGCTCGAATCCGCCGGCGTTCCGTTTGAAGCAGTCGATTCGAGGGTCGACGAACGAGGGGTCGAGGGGATCGATAATCTCGACCCTTGCGCGCAGGCGGCAAGCCTTGCCCTGGCGAAAGCGAATGCCGTTTCGCTCGACTATCCCGGTCGCATTGTCGTGGGCGCGGATCAAACATTGGCATTTCGCGGTCGGCCGGTTCACAAGGCGTCGAGCGTCGATCATGCGCTGAAACAATTGCGCGAATTGCGCGGCGAGTCCTCATCTGCTGCATTCCGCTGTCGCCTGCGTCCGCGATGGCGTTACGCAATTCGAATTCGTCGTTTCCGCCACCATTTTCATGCGCGCCGTCAATGACGGCGTGCTGGCCGCTTATGCCGCGGGCATGGGCGAGAAGCTGCTGACGACGGTTGGCGGATATGAAATCGAAGGCCTCGGGATAGCGCTGATCGAGCGGGTCGACGGCGATATGTTCACGGTGATAGGCCTGCCGCTCTTTCCCCTGCTCGCCGGGTTTCGGAAGTTGGGGCTGATAGTCGAGGAAGGCGAGCCCAGATGATCCTGATCGGCCTGTCCGGCTCAATCGGAATGGGAAAATCCGCGACCTCGAAGATGTTTCGAGAGTCGGGAATTCCCGTCTACGACGCCGACGCAGCGGTGCATCGACTTTATTCGGGCGCCGCGGTCGGGCCAGTCGGAGCGCTTTTCCCCTCCGCCATCGTGGATGGACGGGTCGATCGTGTGATCCTTTCGAAGTTCGTGCTTGCCGATAAATCGGCGCTGCGACGTCTCGAGGAGGTCGTTCATCCGCTCGTCGGCGCAGACCGGCAGGCGTTTCTGAGCAATTGTCGTGCGCAGGGCGCCAAGGCTTGCATCCTCGATGTGCCGCTGCTGTTTGAAACCGGCGGCGATCGAAATGTCGATGTGATCGTCGTCGTATCCACGAGCCCCGAGGAACAGGAACGTCGCGTGCTTGCCAGGCCCGATATGACCGTGGAAAAATTCCACGCGATTCGATCAAAGCAAATGTCCGACACAGACAAGAAGAAGCGCGCGCATTTCGTGATCGACAGCGGCCGGGGCTTCGACTACGCGCGTCGGCAAGTGACAGATTTTCTGTTGGCCCTTGGGATTTGAGACGATGCGGGAAATCGTGCTCGACACCGAAACGACGGGATTGGATCCAGCCACGGGCGATCGCATCGTCGAAATCGGCGCCGTCGAACTGTTGAACGGCGTGCCGACCGGCGCGAATTTCCACGCCTATATCAACCCCGAGCGCGATATGCCCGAAGGCGCCTTCCGCGTTCACGGCCTTTCGACGGAATTCCTGAAAGGACATCCCGTCTTCCGTTCGATCGTCACGGAATTCTCGTCCTTCATCGGCGAGGATCGCCTGGTCATCCACAATGCGGAATTCGACGTAAAATTCATCAACGCGGAATTCGCGCGTCTCGATCTCGCGCCGCTTGCCGCAGGCCGTATCCTGGACACTCTGGCCTTGGCGCGCCGCAAGCATCCGAATAGCGCCAATTCGCTCGATGCGCTCTGCGCGCGCTACGGTGTGGACGCCTCACGGCGCAAGAAGCACGGTGCGCTGCTAGACGCTGAGCTCCTTGCCGAGGTCTATGTCGAGCTTTCCGGCGGCCGGCAAACGACCTTCACGCTTCAGACGATCGAGCGGCGCATCGAACGGAAAGTTTTCGATCTTGTCGAGGCAAGACCGACGACGCTCACTGTCGCGATTGCGACGGACGAACTCGATGCGCACCGGCGTCTGTCCGATGCGCTCGGCGATCGCGCAATTTGGGGAAAATTCGGTTCCTACCGCTCAGGCGACCGGAGCTGACGGCTGCCCCTGCTGCGACTCGGCGAGGCGCTGCATGTACAGGGCCGCGAAGTCGACGGGGTCGAGGTAGAGAGGCGGGAACCCGCCATTCCGGACTGCGTCGGCGACGATCTGGCGAGCGAAGGGGAACAGGATTCGCGGGCATTCGATCATGATGACCGGATGGACCTGTTCCTGCGGAATGTTCGTGAGGCGGAATACGCCGCAATATTCCAGTTCGAACTTGAACAGCGTGTCGGGACCGTCGCCCGCTGCGCCCTCCAACTTGAGCTGAACCTCGAAGTCGGACTCGGCGAGCTGCTGGGCGTTGACGTTGACCTGAACCGAAATATTCGGACCGCGCTCCTGCGGCGTGAGCGAGCGAGGAGCGTTCGGATTCTCGAACGACAGGTCCTTCGCATACTGCGCCAGCGTATTGATCTGGGGAGCGGCGCTGGCCGCGCCGTTGCCGTTGGTCTCCGTCATTTTTGGCTCCTTCCCGGCGCCGGCCGCGGATCGCTGCGGGCGTTCAGGTCTTTCAGAAACTCGTGAGGCGCCGGGTAGCACGGTTGCCCGCCCGGAACAAGGAGAGCGGGCGCCGGCGCCGCCCGCGGGTCTGGTTTGTCAGAGCTATAGCGCCCATTTATGAGAGGTGTAGACTTTTCGCGACAGCGTCATAGAACCTACGAGAGATGCAGCTAGACCCAACCACCATCATCTTCGCCCTCCTTGCGATCTTCGTCGTCTGGAGGCTCAAGTCCGTATTGGGCGCGCGGGTGGATATCGAACGTCCCCCGAGTTCCGGGCCCACCGGGGCTACGGGTCAAGCGGCGGAAACCGGAAAGGTGATACGGCTGCCGGGCGCGGCCGGCAGACCGCCGGCAAACGCTCCGGATCGTCCGGCAATTGATGTCTCGGGTTTTGCTACGACCGAGAAGGGTCGTGCAGGCCTTGCGGAAATCATGACCGCCGACCCGGGGTTCGATCCCGCGCGGTTCGAGGCGGGCGCGAAGGTCGCATACGAGATGATCGTCCGTGCGTTTGCCGACGGCGACAAGACGACCTTGAGCAATCTCCTGAGCCCGGAGGTCTATGCGGGCTTTGCCTCCGCGATCGACCAACGCCAGAAAGCCGGCGAGCAGACGACGACCAAGCTGGTTTCCATCGACGAAACGGATGTGGTCGAAGGCGCGGCGAAAAACGGAAGCGCTCAGATTTCGGTTCGATTTTCGACCAAAATGATCACGACGACGCGAGACAAGGCGGACGCCGTCATCCACGGCGATCCCGATCTGGTGATCTCCACAGACGACCTCTGGACCTTTGCTCGGGAAATCGGAAGCTCCGATCCGACATGGCGTCTCGTGGCGACAGAGAGCGACCACAAGCATTGAGCCGGTTCGCAAGCGATGCGTCTGACACCGCTTGATTTCGAGCAATTGCCGGGTTGGCAGCCGAGCGAATTGCCCGCCGCCTGGCCGGCTTTCCTGGCGTCTTGTCGCGCCGTCGCAACGTTCGCGCCGCCATTGCGCGTGGGGCGTCCCGCCTCGTCGGAATTCGTCGAGCTGAGCTCCCGCGCCCTGGAGATCGGCGACAATCCCGATGCGGTCTCGCGCTTTTTCCGCGAAAACTTTCGACCATTTGAAGTGTTGGCGGACACGGGCGCCGGCGAAGGCTTTGTCACTGGCTACTATGAACCGGAACTCGAGGGCTCCAGCACCCGGACCACGGAGTTTACCGCGCCCGTCCTTGCTCGTCCCAAAGACCTGATCGATATGCGCGAAGCGGACGTGACAGGCTGGGACCGCAGCCTGCAAGGCGCAAGGCGAACCGCAGACGGTCGCCTGGCACCGTACCCGTCGCGCGCCGAGATCGAAAATTGCATCTTGGGCGATCTCGCTGCGCCTGTCGTGTGGCTGCGCGATCATGTCGAGGTGTTTTTCGCGCAAGTCCAGGGTTCGGCGCGCGTTCGCCTGACGGACGGCTCCCATAAGCGGCTGGTCTACGCCGGGCGCAACGGCCGCTCCTATACGTCGATTGGCCGGATTCTGATCAATGAGGGTGAGATCGCGCCGGAAGACATGTCGCTTTCGAGCTGCAAGGCCTGGCTTCGGGAGAACGGCGTGCAGATTGGCGATCGTGGCCGTACGATCATGCAGCGCAATGAATCCTATGTCTTTTTCCGCCTCGAAGACGATTCCGATACAAGAATAGGCCCAACCGGCGGGCAGGGCATACCCTTGTGGCCCCTGCGCTCGATGGCGGTCGACCGCGCCGTCTGGCCTTACGGAACGCCGATCTGGATCGGCGCGGATCTGACCACCGCCGGGCTGGGCGCAGGGCCGACCGGGCGGCTGATGATCGCGCAGGATACCGGCTCCGCGATCGTCGGGCCGGCGCGCGGCGATCTGTTCATCGGCTCGGGCGCTCGCGCGGGTGAAATCGCCGGCCTCATCCGACATTCCGCGAGATTTATCGTGCTCCTCCCCGTAGGATTCGTCGCGTGACGGCGGATCCCAGGAAAAAGGGGCGGGAACTTTCGGCGGAGGAGCTCGAGCTCTGGCGCGCCGTCACAGCGACCGTTCGCCCGCGCGAACCCCGAAAGGCGAAAATTTTGCCTGTGAGCGATCATCGGCCTCCGCCGGCCGTAGAACATCGGGCAATGGCCGACCACACTCCGAAATCAAGGAACGGGACGCGGCCTTTGGGAGCGATCGACCGTCGACAGCATCGCGACCTCACGCGTGGCCGCCTGCAAATAGACGCGAGAATCGACCTGCATGGGCGGCGGCTTGCCGAGGCCCATCAGGCGGTCCACGATTTCCTGCGTCGCGCTCATGGCGAGGGGGCGCGTGTCGTCCTGATCGTGACGGGCAAGGGCGGCCGTTCCGGCGCCCTGTCGGGCCACGGCGACGGCGAGGTCGGAGTTCTGCGCCGGCAGGCGCCGCTCTGGCTTGCCGATCCGCGGCTTCGGCATGTCGTCGCCGCGTTCGGCGAAGCCGCGCAAGCACATGGCGGCGCAGGTGCGCTTTATGTTCGTCTTCGTCGACACTGAGGACGCTAGATGACGCCGCTCGGCGCAAAACTCAGGGAAATGCGAGCCGATCGTGGCGTGACGCTCAAGGAAATGGCGCACGCCATCGGCGTTTCGCCCGCCTATCTTTCAGCGCTCGAACACGGCAAGCGAGGGGCGCCAACCTGGTTTCTCGTTCAGCGCATCATCGTTTTTTTCAACATCATCTGGGACGACGCCGAGGAACTTTGCCGGCTCGCGCAGTCGTCTGATCCCAGAATCAAGATCGACACGTCCGGCGCGATTCCCGAAGCGACGGCTTTCGCAAACCTGCTGGCGCGCTCGACGGGCGATCTCAGCGCGGACGATTTCGCGCGAATGAGCGCCATCGTCGAAGCAGCGCAATCGCGAAAACCGAGAGATTGATCTGGCGCCGGTCGCCCCCTACAAGGGCCGCGATCAGGAGCCCCGAGAAATGACCGCAGCAGCTCTCTACGACGTCGTCGGCATCGGCAATGCAATCGTCGACGTGATCGCCCGCGCCGATGACGATTTCCTGATCGGCCACGGTCTGCACAAAGGCGGCATGACGCTGATCGACGAGGCTTCTGCGGCTCGACTGTATGCGGCCATGGGCTCGGCGACGATCATGTCCGGCGGTTCGGCGGCAAATACCATGGCTGGCGTCGCGAGCCTCGGCGGCAAGGCGAGTTTCATCGGCAAGGTGCGCGACGACGATGCGGGTCAGGCCTTTCGCCACGACATCCAGGCTGCCGGCGTTCATTTCCCTACGCCGCCCGCTACAGGCGGCGCCGCCACCGCGCGCTGCCTCATAGTCGTCACGCCGGATGGCGAGCGCACGATGTCGACCTATCTCGGAGCGTGTGTGGCTTTGGGCCCGGAGGATGTCGACGAGAAGGCGGTCGAGGCCTCTCGCATCCTTTACTTCGAGGGCTACCTCTGGGATCCGCCACGCGCAAAGGAGGCGTTTCGTCGGGCCGCCGCCGCCGCGCGGCGCGCAAGCCGCAAGACCGCCCTGACGCTTTCCGATTCCTTTTGCGTCGACCGTTACCGTGACGAGTTCCTCGAACTCATTCGTACCGGCCTCGTGGATATCCTTTTCGCCAACGAGAGCGAACTCCACGCGCTGTACCAAACCGCGGATTTCGACACTGCGATCGGCGCGCTCTCGCGCGAACGAACGCTGGCCTTCGTCACCCGCTCCGCGGCGGGTTGCGCGATCGTCGACAATGGCGCGATCCAGACAGCGCCGGCGGCGGCCATCGACAAGCTCGTCGACACGACGGGCGCCGGCGACCTCTTTGCCGCAGGCGCGCTGTTCGGTCTGGCGCGAGGACTTCCGCCGAAGCGTTGCGCGGCGATCGGCGCGCTCGCGGCCGCGGAAGTGATCCAGCACTACGGCGCCCGCCCCGAGGTTTCGCTTGCCGAGCTGCTGGCGCAAACGCCTGTATAGAGCGCGCGCCGCCTAGATTTCCGTCAGCATGCGCTTGAGGTAATCCAGATCCTGCGCAAGGCCGCGGTCGCTCGCGGACAATCCCTCGATCTTCCGAACCGCATGAAGCACGGTCGTATGATCCCGACCGCCAAAACGCCGGCCGATTTCCGGCAATGATCGAGGCGTCAGGACCTTCGACAGGAACATCGCGATCTGGCGCGGCCGGACCACGGACGCCGTCCGTCGCGACGACAGCAAATCCGCTCGGCTCACGTTGTAGTGGCTGGCGACGAGCTTCTGTATGTCCTCGATCTTGACCTTCTTCGGATCGCGCGTACGCACGAGATCGCGAATGGCCTGTTCGGCATTGTCGACCGACAGCGGCGCGCCGCTCAACGTAACGCGCGCAAGGAGCCGGTTGACCGCGCCTTCGAGATCACGGCCATTCGTGTCGATGACCTGGGCGACATAGTCGACCACCGCCTTTGGAACATCGAAGCCGGGTTGGCGCTGCTGCGCAATGCCGATTCTCGAAGTCAGTATCGCGCGGCGCAGTTCGACGTCGAGCGGTCCGAGTTCGAAACTGACGCCGCCCATCAAGCGCGACCTCACGCGATCGTCGAGATTGTCCAGCTCGCTCGGCTGCCTGTCCGCGGCGACCACGACCTGGCGTCCGGCGTCGAGCATCGAATTCAACACGTGTCCGAATTCGTGCGGTATCACTTTTCCGTTCAGGAATTGCACGTCATCGACGATCAGCAGGTCGATGGCGCGCAATTGCTCCTTGTACGCGAGGGTGGTCTGGTTCTTCAAAGAAGACGCGAAACCATACATGAACTTTTCGGCCGTCAGGTACACGACGTTGCGACCGGCCGCCGCCGCCGACTGAGCGATGGATTGCACGAGATGCGTCTTCCCCAAGCCTACGTTGGCGTGAAGGTAGAGCGGATTGTATTCGACGGGCTCGCCGAGGGACGAGGCGGCGACGCGGATCGCCGCCTTGTGCGGCATTTCATTTGACGGACCGACCAGAAAGGTCTCGAAGGTCATGCGATGATCGAGCGGCGATCCTATGAAGCGCTGACCATCGCCCGGCTCGACGCTCTTCGCCGGATGCAACGTCTTGGTCGGATTGCCGTGGGAGGCAGTCGTTGCGCTCTTGTGCGTAATAGCCTTCGCCTCGCGCCGATCTTCAGGATCGCAATCGACCGCCGCGCGAATTGACGTCCGGATGCGAATGACGACCTCGAGAAGGTCAGGTCGATCGGCCGCTATCGCAACGCGGATATTCTCCAGGAAATGTCTCTGGATCCAGCTCTTGAGAAAGGTTGTCGGGACGGACAGATAGACCACCCCCGACTGGACGTTCTCGAGCTCCACGCGCACGAACCAGGAGTTGAACTTGGCGTCGCCGAGTTCTGCGCGCAAGCGTTCGCAAACCCGCTTCCACCAGTCCCCCATGGCGCGATCCTTCAGGTCCGGAGAGATTGTGGGAGATGCGCCCAAAGCGGATTTGTTCATTGTTGTCGCCTTGCTCGAAATCGGAAAAATGGATCGCCGCCGCAAACAAGCGCTGCTTGTCCACGTACGCAGCGCTCAACGCGGGCTGCGATCACAGGAATTGATGAAACGGAGACGAGTGCTAACTTCGAAAGAGAAGAACGCTGTCTTGGTCGGTGGTCGGCAGCGAACGCTGCCTGATCGACCCCTTTGAGAATTGTTCGCAAGGCGCGAAAAATCTCAGGTCACGAGGCTTCTTGCTTGATTGAAAATTGCGCCCCACTGTTCAGCCCCCTCATGCGACAGGGATGAGCCTCGCCGCACAATCACCGTTCATGTCTACGAAAACGATCGAAACCCGACGTCGCCCACCGCGCGCGATGCGCCGAAAACCGCAGGTTTCAGAACGCTTGCAAACAATTGTTCCGCCGCTCGTCTCAGTGAGACTGACACTACTGGTCACGCTTTGCGGCGCCAATCCATTGCGTCACGATTCTTTCACATCGGCGCCCGCGCTAAATTTGATTCCGTGAAATTGATCTCGCTAGTGGGCTGATTCCTGACGCTCTGTTTGCGACTTGCGGCGCGCATCTCGTGTACGTCGGCTGCCGGGGCAAACCGCGGAATCGAGTCGAAACGACAGAGTCAAAGAGCGCCTGGAAATCCGTGCACAGTGGCTTTGATGGCAAGGCATTGAATTGTTGCGCAATCGCATGCGCGGCTGCTCACGTGGTCGCTAATAATTCGTTAATGTGTCGATTGACCGCGACGGTGTGCGACACTCGCCCGCACAAAACAAAAGAGCCGGACGAATGCCCGGCTCTCGCATGAAGTGATCGGCGTTGGTCCGATCAGCTGGCCATCGCCTTCACGCGCGCCGTCAGGCGCGACACCTTACGCGACGCCGTGTTCTTGTGAACGATGCCCTTCTGGGCGGCGCGCATGACGAGCGGCGCAGCGGTCGAAAGCGCATTGGCGGCAGCCGACTGGTCGCCGCTCGCGATCGCTTCCTCGACCTTCCGGAGGAAGGTGCGCATTTCGCCACGACGCGCGCGACGCACGGCCGTACGGCGGGCGATCTTGCGCACGGCCTTCTTTGCCGAACTCGTATTAGCCATCGTTTGATCCCTGTCGGCGGCCTGTCAGGCCAAGCCAGTTTCCAAATAGAGGAGCCCGGCTCTGACGTGAGAGCCGGGCGACGGGCGTTTGATATTCAGAAATCGCGGCCGCGTCAACGGGAACATGGCCTACCGGTTGCGAAACTGCGGCGGACGCTTCTCGACGAAGGCGGACATGCCTTCTTTCTTGTCCTCGAGGGCGAACATGGAATGGAAAACGCGCCTTTCGAAGCGAATGCCCTCGGTAAGGGTCATTTCGTAGCTCCGATTGACCGTTTCCTTGGTCATCATCGTGGCGGGGCGGGAGAAACCAGCGATGGTCTGCCCCGTCTTGATGGCCTCGGCGACCAGATCGTCGGCCGGAACGATCCGGGACACGAGACCTGAGCGTTCCGCCTCCGCGGCGTCCATCATGCGCCCGGTCAGGCACATTTCCATGGCCTTGGACTTGCCGACGAAACGGGTGAGGCGCTGGGTGCCCCCCACGCCGGGCATGACGCCCAGCTTGATCTCGGGCTGGCCGAATTTGGCGGTATCGGCCGCCAGGATGAAGTCGCACATCATGGCCAGTTCGCATCCGCCCCCGAGCGCGAATCCGGCGACCGCGGCGATGATCGGCTTGCGGATCCGGGTGACGCCCTCCCAAGACGCAATAAAGTCAGAGAGGTAAGCGTCCATATAGCTCTTCGGCAGCATTTCCTTGATGTCGGCGCCCGCCGCGAAGGCCTTCGCCGACCCGGTAATGACCATGCAACCGATCGCGTCCGACTTGTCGAACTCGGTCAATGCGGCGTTCAGCTCGTCGATCAGCTCGGAATTGAGGGCATTGAGCGCTTGCGGGCGATTGAGGCGAACGAGCCCGACATTGCCATGCGTTTCGACCAGGATGTTGGAAAAGGACAAGGACGCCTCCGTAAATGACGCTGGCGACGCCCAGACAGTCGTCGCCAGCCTGGAAGCTCTTATAGCCCGTCGAACAGCGCCGTCGACAGATAGCGCTCGGCAAAGGAGGGGATGATGATGACGATGTTCTTGCCGGCCATATCAGGGCGCGAGCCAATCTCGACGCCCGCCGCGATCGCTGCGCCGGAGGAAATGCCGACCGGCACGCCCTCCAGTCTCGCAACCAGTCGGGCATAGTCGAACGCCGCCTGGTTGCCGATCTTGACGACCTCGTCGATCGCCGACCGATCGAGCACAGCCGGCACGAAACCCGCGCCTATGCCCTGGATCTTGTGCGGGCCGGGCTGTCCGCCGGAGAGCACGGGCGAGTCCTCAGGCTCGACCGCGACGATCTTCAAATTGGGATTGCGCGGCTTCAGGACCTGGGCGACGCCCGTGATCGTGCCGCCTGTGCCGACGCCGGAGATGAAGACGTCGACCTTGCCGTCAGTGTCATTCCAGATTTCCTCGGCCGTCGTGCGCCGATGAATTTCCGGATTGGCCGGATTTTCGAATTGCTGGGGGATGATCGCCCCCGGAATGGCCTTCGCAAGCTCGTCAGCCTTGGCGATCGCGCCCTTCATGCCTTGCGCGGCAGGCGTCAGCTCCAGTTCCGCTCCGAGCAGAGCAAGCATTTTCCGCCGTTCGACCGACATCGATTCCGGCATGACCAGAATGAGCCGATAGCCGCGGGCCGCCGCGACAAAGGCGAGCGCGATGCCGGTATTGCCGGAAGTCGGCTCGACCAGGGTCGTCTTGCCGGGCGCAATCTTGCCGGACGCCTCCATCGCCGCGATCATGTTGACGCCGATACGGTCCTTCACGCTCGCAAGCGGATTAAAAAACTCCAGCTTCGCCAGCAGGTTCGCCTTCACGCCTTTTTCTTTTGCCAGCCGGTCTAGGCGGACCAGCGGCGTGTTGCCAATCGTCTCGACGATCGAATTGTAGATCTTGCCGCGCCCAGCGCGCCCAGCATCGTTCTGGCTCATTGTTTCCTCTTCCGATTTCCGTTCAGCGTGGGTCGATTGAACCGTTTGCCGAAGGACAGTTCAATGCCGAATTGTGCCGCCGGGGGAGAAGAACGGTCTCCGGTTCAGGGCGAAGGCGGCAATTTCGTTCCCGTTGAGCCGAATCCGCCGTCGGCGCGCTGCGTCTGCGACAATTGCTCGACCGGTTCGAGCCGGACTGCAGCAACCTGAGCGACGACAAGCTGCGCAATCCGCATTCCGCGTTCCAGTCGGAATGGTTCGTCGCCTGCGTTGAACAGAATGACTTTGATTTCCCCACGGTAGTCGCTGTCGATCGTTCCCGGCGAATTGAGAACCGTCACGCCATGCTTGGCGGCAAGACCGGATCGCGGCCTTACCTGACCCTCGTAGCCATTCGGAAGTTCGAGCGAAAAACCGGTGGGCGCCAGCATCCGCTCGCCGGGTCGCAGGATTACGCTCTCGGACGCGTCGAGCGCGCAGACAAGATCGAGCCCGGCCGCCCCGGCGGAATGATAGGCCGGCGGCTCCAGGTCCGCCGCATGCGCCAGTCGCGCGAAACGCACCGTGACCCGATCGGAATTGCTCATGCAGGTTTGCCCAGCCGCGCCGCCACGAGAGCCGCGATCTTGCTCGCTATCTCGGCCTTGCTCGCCTGCGGCCAGGCGATCGCCTCCTTCGCGTCCACGATCACGACCCTGTTGAGATCGCCGCCGAAAATCGCCTGCTCGGCGCCGACGTCATTGGCGACGATCAGATCGCATTTTTTCCGGGCGAGCTTCGTCGTTGCATTCGGCACGAGATTTTCCGTCTCCGCGGCAAAACCGACCACGAGCTTCGGTCTGCCTGCCGGCATCTGCGAGACGGTCGCCAGGATGTCGGGATTTTCGACAAGCTCGATAAAAGGCGGGCCGCCCGGCCCCTTCTTCGCCTTCTGCGTCGAGGCGGTCTTCACACGCCAATCGGCCACGGCGGCGGCGGCGACGAAAATGTCGGCAGGCAAGGCCGACTTGACGCTTGCGAGCATGTCCACGGCGGATTCCACCTTGTGGATCGTCACCCCGGGCGGCGGGTCGAGATCGACCGGCCCGGAAACCAGAACGGTGTCCGCGCCTGCAGCCGCTAGCGCGGCGGCGATCGCATAGCCCTGTTTGCCCGACGATTTGTTGCTGATGTATCGAACGGGGTCGATGGGTTCGCGCGTCGGCCCGGCGGTGACGATTGCGCGCCTGCCCGCAAGCGGCTTCGGCGCGCCGGACGGCGCCGCCGACACGATTGCCTCGAGCTCAGCGACAATCTCCAGAGGTTCGAGCATCCGTCCGGGGCCGAACTCGCCGCAAGCCATTTCGCCATCGGCCGGGCCGAGTATCTTGCAGCCGCCAGCTTTCAACGTCGCCAGATTGCGTTGCGTAGCCGGATGCCGCCACATGCGGACATTCATAGCGGGAACGAAGACCGGCGCCTTGTCGGTCGCGAGCAGCAAGGTCGAGGCGAGGTCGTCCGCCAGGCCGTTCGCGCTCTTCGCCATGAGATCGGCGGTCGCCGGAGCGACCACGACGAAGTCCGATGCGCGCGAGAGCTGGATGTGACCCATTTCCGTCTCGTCGGTCAGCGAAAAGAGATCGTCGTAGACCTTTCGCCCGCTGAGACTGGCGACGGAAAGCGGCGTGACGAATTGCTTCGCCGCTTTCGTCAGGACGGCCGTCACAATCGCGCCACGCTCGCGCAATCGTCGTATCAGCTCGAGCGTCTTGTACGCCGCGATGCCTCCGCTGACGATCAGGAGCACATGTTTTCCGGAGAGATGCGACATTCGACTCCCCGCGATTTAGCGCAGAAGGGCGACAATAGCGGCTGCGGCAAGCAGCCAGAGCGGAATGGTCTGCCAGCCTGACAGGCGCGGCGGGACGACTTTCGAAGATTGTTGCTCGTGACGCAAATTGTCGGTGAGCTGGTCGATGCGCTCGAGCATTTCGGGCGCGCGCGCCATCGCCTGAATAGCCGCGCCGACGGCTTCGCCGGCGTCCCGCATTTTGCCTGCCGGGCCGAGATTGTCTTCCATCCACGCCCGGATGACAGGCTCCGCCGTCGTCCACATGTTGAGATTCGGATCGAGCGTGCGAGCGACGCCTTCGACCACGACCATGGTCTTTTGCAGGAGCATGAGTTCCGTGCGTGTCGACATGTCGAACAGCGCCGTGATCTCGAACAGGAGCGTAAGAACTCGAGCCATCGAAATCTGGTCGGCGGTTCGAGAATGGATCGGTTCGCCGACGGCCCTGATCGCCTGCGCAAATTCATCGACGGCGTGGCTGCGCGGCACGTAGCCCGCATCGAAGTGAACGATCGCCACGCGCCTGTAGTCGCGCGTGATGAAGCCGAACAGGATTTCGGCCAGGAACTTGCGCTGGGCGCCGTTCAACCGTCCCATGATCCCGAAATCGACAGCGACGATCCGGCCTTGCGCGTCGATGAACAGGTTTCCCTGGTGCATGTCGGCGTGAAAGAAGCCGTCGCGCACCGCCTGACGAAGGAAGGACTGGATGATGTTGGCGCCGAGCTTCGGCAGGTCGAAACCGGCCTCCTGCAACGCGCCCACATTGGATAGCGGTATGCCGTCGATCCATTCCGTCGTCAGGACGTCGCGCCCGGTTCTGTTCCAGTCGACCTCTGGCGTCCGAAAGTCCGGGTCGCCGGCCGTATTGTCGCGGAACTCGGACGCAGCGGCGGCCTCCAGGCGCAGATCCATCTCCAGGCGCACGCTGCGCGCCAGCGTTTCGACGACCTCGACCAGGCGCAAGCGACGGGCTTCCGCCGAAGAACGCTCGGCGAAGCGGGCAGCGAACATCATGTCGTCGAGGTCGCGCCGGAACCGGATTTCGACGCCCGGACGCAGGATCTTGACCGCGACCGCACGACCGCCTTCCGCTTCCGGCAATCTCGCGCGATGAACCTGGGCGATCGAGGCGGCGGCGACGGGCGGCCCGAACTCCGCGAAAGCGTCGGCAAGAGGTTGCCCCAGCGTGCGCTGGACGGCCGCGACAGCCTCGGCTTGCGAGAACGGCTCCATGCGATCCTGAAGCGCCTCGAGGCTGCGGGCGGTCGCAAGCCCGACGATATCGGGCCGTGTCGCCAGGAACTGGCCGAGCTTGACGTAGGACGGCCCAAGCCGCGCCATGGCGCGCGCCAGCGAGCTGGAGCGACTGTCGGCTTGCCTTCGCGCCAGCTTGCGAAACAGAAAGAACATCGGCTGGGCCGCAGGCGGAACCAGCGCAGGATCGACGTCGAGAAATACGCCTTCCCGCCCGAGTATGAACCCGGCTCGCGCCAGACGCAGAATATGAAAAATGCCCGAGATCACGCGCGCCGTCCGGGATCAGAGGTTCCAGCCGCTGTGAATAGCGACGATGCCGCCCGTCAGGCGTTCGAATGACGCGCGCTGGAAGCCCGCTTCCGCAATCATCTCGCGAAACGTCTCGGCTTTCGGAAATGTCCTGATCGATTCGACGAGATATCGGTAAGGATGCGCGTCGCCGGTCACAAGCTCGCCGAGCTTCGGGACGATTCTGAACGAATATTGATCGTAAATTCGCTCGAGGATGGGCAGATCGACCTGAGAAAACTCGAGGCACAGGAAGCGCCCGCCCTTTTTCAGCACGCGCCGCGCTTCGGCCAGCGCCTTGGGAATGCGCGGCACGTTTCGAATGCCGAACGCGATTGTGTAGACATCGAAGGCAGCGTCGGGAAACGGCAGCTCCTCTGCATTGGCCTCGACGGTCTCGACGACGGCTTCGAGGCCGAGTTCGCGCGCGCGGCGCCGACAGACCTGCAGCATGTCGCCGTTGATATCGACGACGGTCGAATGGACGTTGCGCAGACCCTGCTCCGCGATGCGGAAGGCGATATCGCCCGTGCCGCCGGCGACGTCGATATGCCGCCATGCGCGGGAACGGGAGGGACGCGCCATTGCGACGAACACATTCTTCCATTCCCGATGCAGGCCGGCCGACATCAGGTCGTTCATCAGATCGTAGCGGTCGGCGACCTTGTGGAAGACGTCATCCACGAGGTCCTGTTTCGCGCTGACGGGCACACGCCTGAAGCCGAAATCTGCGCCATTCTGGTCGCTGGGCGTGGGGCCCGTGGTCGCGCTCATCGAGAATTCCTTTTCGGAGCGGGACAATATCGCTTCCTCGCTCTTATATCTACGCGGCCGTCGGTCGCGACGGGCCGAGGGTTAATCGCACGATCGGGATGCGCTCATGCCGGAACTGCCGGAAGTGGAAACGACCCGTCGGGGACTGTCGCCGGCGATGGCGGGAAAGGCCATATCCCGGGTCATTCTCAATCGAGGCGATCTGCGGTTTCCGATACAGTCCGATTTCAAGGCCCGCCTCGCCGGCCGGACCGTCGCGCGCATCGACCGTCGCGCGAAATACCTTCTCCTGCGGCTTTCGGGCGGCGACGTCCTCGTCGCCCACCTCGGCATGAGCGGCTCGTTCCGTGTCGAAGGCGGGGAACCTGCGTCCCCGGCGGCGGTCCTGTACAGGAAAATACCGCGTCTCGACGCGCATGATCACGTTGTTTTCGAAATGTCGGATGGGACGCGCATCGTCTACAACGATCCGCGCCGGTTTGGCTTCATGTTCGTGGTCGCCGACAAGGAACTGGATCGTCATCCCCGGATGCGCGGCATCGGGCTCGAGCCGCTTGAACCGGGAATTGATGCTGCCACGCTGGCCCGATTGTTCGCGGGCGCCGGCGCGAGCCTCAAGGCCGCCCTGCTGGATCAAAAGCGGATAGCCGGCCTTGGCAATATCTACGTCTGCGAAGCTCTCCATCGCGCAGGCCTGTCTCCCGCACGACCGGCCGCGACCATTTCCGGCCCGGACAAGCACGGCCGCGACGCGCGGCGCAGGCTTGCGAAGGCGATCGTCGACGTCCTGACCGACGCCATCGAGGCTGGCGGATCGTCGCTTCGCGATTTCTCCGGCGCCGATGGCAAGCCCGGCTATTTCCAGCATTCGTTCCGCGTGTATGACCGCGAAGGCGCCGCTTGCCCGAAACGCGGCTGCGCGGGAACGATCGAGCGCATCGTGCAGTCCGGGCGCTCGACCTATTTTTGCCGCGAATGTCAGCGGTGAGTCTGGATTGGGAAGCAGGCGCCGCAACCTGCAACCACGATGGCGTAGCGACTCGCCTGCGCCTGCGTTAGACTCGATGCATGCGGCTCTTTCGAAGGACCGAGGACGTCCGTTCCACGACCGGCGAGCTCGAACTCCGGCACGACGGCGAGACCTACAAGGTTCAATTGCGACGCGTTGAAACGGCGCGACGTTTCATTTTGCGTGTGCGCGGCGCGACGCGCGACGCGGTCCTGACCATTCCTCGACGCGCGTCTCTCAAGGACGCGGCCGAATTTGCGGAACGCAATGCCGCCTGGGTCGGCGTGCGTCTTAGCCGCTTGCCTGGACAGGTCAGATTCGTGGACGGCGCGATTATTCCGCTGCGCGGCGCGCTGACGCGGATCGTACACGCCACCGGATCGCGCGGCGTCGTGTGGCTCGCTTGCGACGAAGCCGGCGAGCGCAAGTTGTATGTCGCGGGCGACGCGGCGCATGTCGAGCGCCGTGTTCAGGATTGGCTGAAGGCGCAGGCGCGAAGCGAATTGACCGCAGCGGTCCGACGCTATTCGGAAATGGTCGGCAAGCCCATGCCGCCGATCACGCTCAGGGATACGACGACCCGATGGGGTTCATGCTCCGCGAGCGGCGCGCTCAATTTTTCCTGGCGGCTTGTCCTCGCGCCGCCGGAGGTTCTCTCCTATCTGGCGGCTCACGAGGTCTGCCACCTCGCGCACATGAATCATTCGGCGCGCTTCTGGAAACTTTGCAGGACGATCTGCCCCGAGACCGACACCGCCGAAACATGGCTGAAGGCGAATGGGCTGGATCTCTACCGCTACGGCGCGAAGGGTCTGCGCGGAACGACGCGACCGGCTACTTTCTGACGAAGGTCAGATAGGCCGACGGCCTTCCCTCGCGCCGCGCCTTCTCTTCATAGCGAGTCGCTTTCCAGCCGCTCCACGGTGTCAGCCAATCGGCCGGTCGTTCCGCCGTCCACACGAAATCCTGCGAGCGCGCGATATGCGCGAGGGTCCAGGCGCAGTAATCGTCGATGTCGGTCGCAAACCGCAGGTCGCAACCGGACTTGAGAACGCGCGCCGCCGCGACGAGGAATTCGTCCGACACGATCCGACGCTTGTGGTGGCGTCGTTTCGGCCAGGGGTCGGGATACAAGAGTTCGATCCGATCGAGGCAATTCGCCGGCAGCGCGGCCAGCAGATCCCGCGCGTCGCCGGCGTGAATGCGGATGTTGGTCAGTCCGCGGTCACTGATGGCGGCGACGGCTTTTGCGACGCCGTTCAGAAACGGTTCGCAACCTATGAAGACGATGTCCGGCCGCTCGTTCGCCTGCTCGATCAGCCGCTCGCCATCGCCGAAGCCGATCTCGAGACGCAATTCCGTCCTTGCGAACGGGAACAGCGCATCCGGCGCGACGTCGCCGGAAAGATCGACGGCCACCGACGGAAGAAAGTCCGTCATCAGCCCACCCTGGCGCTGGCGGAGCTTCTTTCCCTTTCGGCGGCCGTACAGCTTGTGCAAGCGGTCGATCTACCCTGGGCCTTAAGCGAAATAGGCCTTCAGCTTGTCGGCGATGTCGGTGCGCTCCCAGGAGAAGCCGCCGTCGGCGTCGGGCTGGCGCCCGAAATGGCCGTAGGCCGACGTGCGCGCGTAGATCGGACGATTGAGCTGGAGATGCTCGCGGATGCCGCGCGGCGACAGCTTCATCGCCTGCATCAGCACCTCTTCCAGCTTGCCCTCGTCCACCTGGCCGGTCCCGTGAAGGTCGGCATAGATCGACAGCGGCTCGGCGACGCCGATCGCATAGGAAAGCTGCAGCGTGCAGCGATCGGCGAGGCCGGCCGCGACGACGTTCTTGGCGAGATAGCGCGCCGCATAGGCGGCCGAACGGTCGACCTTGGTCGGGTCCTTGCCGGAGAACGCGCCGCCGCCATGAGGAGCCGCGCCGCCGTATGTGTCGACGATGATCTTGCGGCCGGTCAGGCCGCAGTCGCCGTCCGGACCGCCGATGAAGAACTTGCCGGTGGGGTTGATGTGCCACACGGTCGCCGCGTCGATCCAGCCGTCCGGCAGCGCCTTGCGGACGAAGGGCTCGACGATGGCGCGGACGTCGCCCGACGACAGGTTTTCGTCGACATGCTGGTGCGAGACGACGATCTGGGAGACCCCGACCGGTTTGCCGTTCTCGTAGCGCACGGTCACCTGGCTCTTGGCGTCCGGGCCGAGCTTGGGCTCGGCGCCCGAGCGGCGCGCCTGCGCGAGCGAATGCAGGATCTTCTGCGAATATTGCAGCGGCGCCGGCATGAGGTCCGGGGTTTCGCGGCAGGCGTAGCCGAACATGATGCCCTGGTCGCCGGCGCCCTCGTCCTTGTTGCCGGCCGCGTCAACGCCCTGCGCGATATCGGCGGACTGGGCGTGTAGCAGGACTTCAACCTGCGCATTCTTCCAGTGGAAGCCGTCCTGCTCGTAGCCGATGTCCTTGATCGCCTTGCGCGCGACGTCCTCGATCTCCGCATTGGAAATCTTCGGGCCGCGCACTTCGCCGGCGATCACGACGCGATTGGTCGTCGCAAGCGTCTCGCAGGCGACGCGGATTTGATAGGGGTCGATGCCTTCGGCCGCGCCGCGCGAAAAGAAGAGATCGACGACCTCGTCGGAGATGCGATCGCAAACCTTGTCGGGATGGCCTTCCGAAACGGATTCGCTCGTGAACAGGTAATTCTTGCGGGCCAAGCCAGCCTCCTGACGTCGTGCGACCGCCCGGGCGGTCGAAAACTGGCGCCTTCTCGCAGTCCGCGTTCGTTTCGTCAAGCGACTTGGGCGATTTCGTTCGTTTTGACGAACGCGATCAACTCCGATCCGTGTCCGCCATCGCGGTCACCAGATCGATCAATTTTCGCCGCAGCTTCGAGCTCTTGATCCTGGCGAAGGCGCGGTTCAGCGCAATCCCGTCGGTCGTATCCTCGATGCCGGCGGAGGGCATGTCGCTTTGACGTTCGGAAAACCCGGCATCCGCCGCCTTGGCGGCCGGAAGTCCCTCGAAAAAATACCCGGGATCGACCTTGAGAAATTTCGCTATCTGGAACAATTGGCCGGCGCCGATGCGATTGGAGCCCTTCTCGTACTTCTGCACTTGCTGAAACGATACGCCGAGCTGCTCGCCCAGTTTTTCCTGGCTTATGCGCAAGAAGGAGCGGCGAAGCCTGATACGGGCGCCGACATGGATGTCGATGGCGGAGGGCTGCTGTTCTGCGTCCATAAAGTCCTGTCCACGCCGAGGCCGGAGGCCACGCGCACAAAGTCACATCCTGCGACGTCCCACAAGTGAACCGGCCAGAAGAAAAAGAAAGACAGCAGCGACGGGCGCGATCGGGTGGCGCGCGAAGAAAGTCGGCGCGATCGGCTTCGGAAGCGGGCTATCGAGAATGCCCGCCGCGCCGAGCGGCAATTCCTTCAGGACCCGGCCATAGGGATCGACGACCATCGAGACGCCCGTGTTCGCGGCGCGAACGAGCGGCAGTCCTTCCTCGACGGCCCGCAGACGCGCCTGTGCGGCGTGCTGATAAGGGCCGGACGTCAATCCAAACCAGCCATCGTTGGTCACATTGAGAAGGAATGCCGGTCCGCGCGTCCGATCCGGCGCTCGGCGTGACCTCTCCGGGAAAGATCGCCTCGTAGCAGATGAGCGGCTGAAACGTCGGCAGGCCCGGAACGCTGATCGTGCGTCGCGCCGTCCCGGCCGTGAACCCGCCCGGCAACGCGATCAATTGTCTCAGCCCGACGGCTCTCAGCAACCCGCCAGCCGGCAGATATTCGCCGAACGGCACGAGGTGAACCTTGTCGGAACTGGCGATGATCTTGCCGGTCCCGTCGACCGCCAGAAGCGAATTATAGGCCTTGCCCTCGGCTCGCGCGTCGTTCTCCGTGCGGATTGCGCCGGTGAGCAGGATCGTATGCTTCCCCAGCGTCGAGGCGATCATGGCGAGAGCCTGCGGCTCCCGGCTGAGGACGAACGGGAAGGCCGACTCGGGCCATATGAGATGCGTGACGTTCACCAGGCCCGAGACCGAGGGCGACGTCGAGCGATCCGAAAGATCGAGATAACGCCGCAATATCTCGGGGCCGGCGGCGGGCCGAAACTTGGCGTCTTGCGCCAGATTGGGCTGCATGATGCGCAGTCGGACATCCGGCGTCGTTTCGACGGAGCCGGAATCAAGACGCCATGCTCCAAAACCGAGAATGAGCACGAAAACGCCGAACGCGATCGCCGTCGGCGAAGTCCACCGGCGTCGAAACGTCTCGTCGACCAACGTCGCGGGCGCGGCGCAAAGGGCGATGACGAGAGGCGTCAGTCCATGCAGCCCGGCAATCGATGCGCCTTGCGCGAGCACAGCGTATTGGCCGAAGGCCATGCCGAACTCGTTCCAGGGAAAGCCGGTGAACAGGTAGGCGCGCGCCAGCTCGGCGACGCCGAGCCCCAGGGCGAGCGCGACAATCCGGGCGGGACCCGCGCTCCAGACCAAAAGGGCCAAAGTGAAACCCAGGGCCGTGAAGGCGGCGAGAACGGCGGGCAAGCCGAGAACGCCCAGGGGCAGAGCCCAGGCAAACCGGTCGGGCTCGACAAGAAAGGCCGCGCCCAGCCAATACAGGCCGCCGACGAAATAGCCGAAACCGAGACACCAGCCTGTGACCGCGGCGGTCCGAAGCCGCATGCGGACCAGCCCGGCGTCGTTCTTGGCGCCGCAACCGTCGAGCAGCCAGACGGACACCGACATGGTGACGATGAGCGCAGGAACAAAACCGACCGGCGGCATGGCCAGCGCGCCTGTCGCGCCCGCCGCAAAGGCGATTGCGCAGCGACGCCAACCGTCGGCGAGCATCACGAAATGCGCCAGGCAATTCATGTCAACTGGGCTTCTCTGTGAAGGTTTCACGCGGGAGACAGGGACCTAGTCCACTTTCCACAAGCGGCTTCATTGGGTCGAGCCCTGTCCTGGAACGTAGGGCGCGGCCGCGAGATTGCCCGAACCGGATTCGACCAAGCGTATCCGAACCCGCGTGATTCGCCGCGGATCGGCGTCGACGATTTCGAATTCCAGACCCTGGTCGCTGAGACGGATGATCTCGCCCCGGGCTGGCACACGTCCGGCGGCGGCTGCGATAAGTCCGCCCAGCGTGTTCACATCGTCGGATTCCGCGATTGTCGCAATGTCAATTCCTGTCCGTTCCGAGACCAGCGCCAGGTCTGCGCGCGCGTCGACGACAAATTCCTTGTCGGAAATCTGATCGATGCGCGGCTCCTCCTCGTAGTCGTGCTCGTCCTCGATATCGCCGACAATCATCTCGACGACGTCCTCGATCGAAACGAGACCTTCGGTGCCGCCATATTCGTCGATCACCAGCGCCATGTGCGTGCGAGAGGCCTGCATCTTCACCAGCAGGTCCAGCGCCGGCATCGACGGCGGCACGAACAGCACCGGACGGATCACGCTGGAATGAGTAAGTTGTGTCGACAAGTCGAGCGCTCCGACAGCAGCCAGCCGCTGAAGCCGCTTGTCGATCTGATTGTCGCTTTCGGCTTCGGCAGCTGCGCCCGCCCCCTCGGGGCCGGGGCGCTTGCGCCGGCGCATCCCCAGTTCCACCGCTCCGGCAAGATAGTCCACGAAGTCGCGAATGTGGATCATGCCGCGAGGGTCATCGAGCGTTTCGCCATGCACCGGCACGCGCGAGTGGCCCGCCGTCCTGAAAATTGTCAGGACTTCGGCGAGCGTCGCCGTGATGGCGACAGCGACGATATCGGCGCGCGGTATCATGATGTCGCGCACCCGATGCTCGTGCAGTTCGAGGACGTTGCGCAGGATCACGCGCTCCTGCGGAGAGAAATCGTCCGCATTTTGCGGCTGCTCGAGCGCGTCTTCGATATCGTCGCGCAAGGAGGCCGGGGCAAGGCCCAGAAGGTTGCGCATGCGATCGAGCAGCGTCGCGCGCGGCGCCTGCTCCTGATCTCGTCTGGCGTCGCTCATCTTGCGCCCTGATCCTGTCCGGCGACTGTGGACCCGTAAGGGTCGCCTATCCCGAGGTCCGCCAGAATCTTGCGTTCGAGGTCTTCCATCTCTTCGGCTTCGTCGTCGGTCTCGTGGTCGAAGCCGAGCAAATGCAGGTAGCCGTGCGCCGTCAAATGCGAGAGATGGTGCAGGATCATCTTGCGTTCGTCCGACGCTTCCCGCGCGAGCGTTTGATATGAAATGGCGATATCGCCCAGATGGCGCTCGGCCGCGTTCTGGCCCGCGGAGGGAAACGATAACACATTCGTCGCCGCATCCTTGCCGCGCCATCGCGCATTCAGTCGTCGGATTTCGTCATCGTCGCATAACAGGACGCTGACTTCGGCGTCCTGGGGCTCGAAATACGTCTCGGACGCCGCGATCGCCTTCATGACGGCGTCTTCGGCCTCCGGCGTCCTGGACCAGAGAGGCGAGGCGACGATCACGTCTATGCGCACGCTCATCTGCGTTCGGCGGCGCCGGCCGCCTGTTCGCGTTCCGACTTCGAATAGGCGTCGACGATGCGGCGAACGAGATCATGGCGCACGACGTCGCCTTCGAGAAATTTGATATGCCCCACGCCTTCGACCTGGCTGAGCAGATGCACGGCCTGGCTCAATCCCGAGCGCTGCCCGGGCGGCAGGTCTGTCTGCGACGGATCGCCGTTGACGATCATGCGCGAGCCCTCGCCGAGGCGCGTCAGGAACATCTTCATCTGCATGGTCGTCGCATTCTGCGCCTCGTCCAGCAGAACGCAGGCGTTTGTAAGCGTTCGTCCGCGCATGAATGCGAGCGGCGCCACCTCGATCATGCCCGTTTGCATGCCGCGCTCCACCATGCGCGCGTCCATGAAATCATGGAGCGCGTCGTAGATCGGCCTGAGATAGGGGTCCACCTTTTCCCGCATGTCGCCCGGAAGGAATCCAAGCCGTTCCCCCGCTTCCACGGCTGGCCGTGAAAGAATGACGCGTTCGACGACGCCCTGCTCGAGCAGGGATACGGCGTGGCCGACGGCCAGCCACGTCTTGCCTGTGCCCGCCGGCCCCTCGGCGAACACGAGTTCGAACTTCTTCAGCGCGCGCAGATAGGCGCTCTGAGCGCTGGTTCTCGCGCGCACGCTCGGGCGCTTGCGCGTGCGGATTTCCTCGAATCCCTGGGGATCGGCGGTCGCTTCGTCGGGGAACAGCGAGCCCTGCAGCGATGTCTCTTCCAGTGCGCCGTCCACCTCTCCGAGCGAGATGGCGTGTCCTGCCGCCGCGCGCGAATAGAGACGCTCGAGCGTTCTGCGCGCCTGATCCACGTTCGAGGCCGCCCCCTTCAGCGTGACGTGATTTCCGTTGGCGGCCGCCACGATGCTCAGCCGACGCTCGATCTTCGCGAGATTATGGTCGTACTGGCCGAAGACCGTCGAGGCATGGCGATTGTCGCCGAACGTGAGGGTGATTTCCGTGTCGCCTTCGGCGGAAGCGATTCTCTCCGGCTCGAATTCCTTGCGTTGGCCTGCGCCGCCTCTTGCGTTCAAAGCTGCGCCTCCCCGCTTTGGTTCATGTCGATCTCTCCGAACAATGAATGGGGCCCCGGCGCCACGATCCTGACGGGGACGGTCCTGCCGATCAGGTCGATATCGCCGGCGACTTGAACGCTTTGCAGGTATGGCGACCGACCCACGATCTGGCCCGGATGGCGACCCGGCTTTTCGAAGAGGACGTCGACTGTGCGTCCGACGCATTTCGCGTTGAAGTCTGCAGCCTGCTTTTCGACCAATGCCTGAAGCTCGGCTAACCGTACCTTCTTCAGAGGCTCAGAAACCTGGTCGTCGAGTTCCGCGCCCGGAGTGCCTGGGCGTTTTGAATATTTGAACGAGTAAGCGCTGGCGAACCCGACCTGCTCGATCAGTCGTATCGTCGCGTGGAAGTCTTCATCTGTCTCGCCCGGAAATCCCACTATGAAGTCGGAGGAGAGCGCGATGTCGGGACGCGCGGCGCGAAGCCTGTCGATAATTTTCAAATAGTCGTCCGCGCGGTGCCGACGGTTCATCGCGCGAAGAATGCGATCCGAGCCGCTCTGCACGGGCAGATGCAGGTAGGGCATCACTTTCGGCAAGATCGCGGTGCGCGGCGACCAGGTCGTCGCTCATGTCGAGAGGATGGCTGGTCGTGTAACGCAGCCGCTGAATGCCCTCGATATCCGACAGCCGTTGGAACAGCCGCGCGAGCGTCCATGAGACATCGTCGCCGTCCCATCGATAGGCGTTCACGTTCTGGCCGAGCAGCGTAACTTCCTTCACGCCGCTCGCGGCCAGCCGCTCGACTTCCTCGACAATGTCCGTCGCGGCGCGCGAGATCTCGGCGCCGCGCGTGTAGGGCACAACGCAGAAGCTGCAAAACTTGTCGCAGCCTTCCTGGATCGTGACAAAAGCGGCAATCCTGCCGCGGTCCGCCTCGGCGCCCGGCTTGCGCAGGTCGCGGAATTTCTCGTCGGTCTCGAAATCGATGAATAGCGGCCGCTCGCCGAGGCGCGCCTTGTCGAGCGCTTCGGGCAGGCGGTGATAGGATTGCGGACCCAGGACGAAGTCCACCGCGGCTTCGCGACGAAGAATCTCCGTCCCTTCCGCCTGGGCGACACATCCGGCCACGCCGATCAGCAGGGGCCTATCCTGCGCCGCCCGTTCGTTCTTGAGCTGTCTGATCTGACCGAGTTCGGAGAAGACCTTGTCGGAAGCCTTCTCGCGGATATGGCAGGTGTTCAGCACGATGACGTCGGCGTCGGCAGGGCTGTCGACCGCCGCATGGCCGCGCCGTTCGAGCAGGCCGGCGATGCGCGACGAATCGTAGACGTTCATCTGGCAGCCGTAGGACTTCACATAGCCGCCGCCCAGCGCCTTCGAACCTTCAGTCACGCCTATCCGTTCCTCGCGCGATTCCGCCGCCTGTCGCAGCTCGCCTCAGCTTATACGACCTGTCGGCTCGAAAGAACATAAGCCGTCGCCTGTTCCGGGCCAGCCGCCATGATTTCCTGGCGGAATGCGGCGCGGATCGCTTCCGCCGCCTGTCGGGTGACGATCTTGCGGCTTGTGTTCCGTTCGAAAGAAATCGGTTCGAGCAGGCGGATGGTGCACTGAGTCCTTCCCGCTTGCAGCAGATCGACCAGATGAGGGCCGAACTCGGTGTCCCCGTACCAGGCGACGGAAGCGCGGCCGTTTCGGCCGAGCGGCAGGCCCCGGCGGTGGGTGTACGAGATGGCGGCGGGCGCGACCAATACCGACGCGACCTCCTCGCGCATGTTCAAAAGGGCGCCGGCGGCCGCAAAATGCGGGCTGTGAAACTTTCGCACGCGCGTGCCGTCGCCGGTCGTCGCTTCCGGGAACAGGGCCACGATTTCCGATTGCCCCAGCCGCGCCGCCATTTGCCGATTGATCTCGGGAATCTGCCGGCGGCGTCCTCGCTCGACGAACAAGGCGCCGTAACTGCGCGCCAGCAGACCGAGCACCGGCCAGTCCGCCAGGTCGTGTCGCGCGACGAAAGCCAATGGCGTAAGGCTCCCCAGCGCAAGTATGTCGGTCCAGGAAATGTGGTTTGCGACCAGCAGGACAGGGGCGCCGGTCGGCAAACGCCCCTTGGCGTCCACGATGATGCCGAGCGCCTTGCACGCCAAAAGGCAAAAGGCTCTCTGGGCGGATCGTGCGATGCGCCGCGCGCCGCCTCCCGGCGCGAGCGAAAGCGCAAAGCCGACGCTCGCCGCCACCGCGATCAATACGACTATCGCAAACAGTCTCAGCGCCGCCATGACCGGGCCTTGCAGGGGTTTCGTGTCGCGCGTGTGACAGGCGTTCCTGGATCAGCCTGCATTTGAGCGGAATCGCTCAAATGCAGGAAAGCTGATCGATGTCAAAGTGTAGAGCGCGCGTCTTGCGAAGAACCGGCATCCACTTTTCGCCGCGCGCTCTAGAATTCCAGTTTCAGGATCAAGGCGTTGGCCCGCGCGCCATCCGCCTTGGCGTAATAGGCGGCGCGTCGCCCTACCTGCTGGAAACCAAACCGGCGATAAAGCGCGAGCGCGGGCGCGTTCGCCTCGTCGACCTCCAGGAATAGCGTCGATACGCCAAGCCGCGACAAGCGTGATAGGTGGCCACCAAGCAACGCCGTCCCGATCCCGCTTCCGCGAGCATGAGGATCAACGGCGATGGTGAGGATCTCCGCTTCGTCCACCGCTCGGCGCGACAGCACGAAGCCGCTGAGGTCCGGCTGCTCGCCAATGCCGTCCGCCACGACGGAAGCGCTCGTCAGCAGGCCTTCGAATTCGGTGGCAGACCAAGGGTTTGCAAAGGATACGGCATGCAAGGCCGCACATCGCGACGCCGCAGAAGCCGACAGCGGTCGACACGGCGCAGTTGACGCCGACGACTTACCGCTCCGCCGAAACAACGGCCGGCTCCGGAGGCTTCACGTCCGGCGCCTTCAAATAGAACGGGCGAGGCGGCGCAGATTGCGTTTCGGCCGCCGCGCCCAGTCGGGCGACGAAGGCGATGTCGGGCGCGCTCGCATCGGAAACGACCTCTGCGGCCACGCCCATGGACCATGCTTCTATGGCAAGGGCCGCCGCCCCGGAGCCGACCAGCCGGAGAGGACCGGAGCCCATGGCGCGAACGGCCTCGCGCGGCGCGGCGATACGCGGCGCAATGATCTGATTCCCGCCGGCAAAGGCGGCAACGTAGATGCGCCCATGACGCGCGTCGATCGCACAGGCCGCCACGCCGTCGCTCCGGTCGAGCAGCAGCGGCGCCACGTAGGCGGCGAGCGTGGAAACGCCGACGACGGGCGCGCCGAGCGCCAGCCCGATGGAACGTGCGGCCGAGATGCCCACCCGGATGCCGGTGAACGAGCCGGGCCCGACCGTCACCGCGACGCGGTCGAGCGATGCGCGTCCCCCGCCCTCCGCAACAACGCGATCGATGAGCGGGACGATCGTCTGGTCGTGACCGCGCTCCAGCCACACCGTCTCGCGCGCCAGAACCTGGTTGGAGGCGCTCTCGAAAAGACATGCGGACGCCGCGCCGAGCGCGGTATCGATGGCGAGAATCTTCATCCGCCCACCGTGACCGCAATCGGCGCCTCGATCAATGCCCGTTCTCAGACCTGTTCGACGGAGCGAACCTCGGGCAGGAAATGCTTGAGCAGATTCTGAATGCCGTGCTTCAGCGTGGCGGTCGAAGAGGGACAGCCTGAGCAGGCGCCCTTCATCGCGAGATAGACGACGCCGTCCTTGAAGCCGCGAAACTTGATGTCGCCGCCATCGCCGGCCACCGCCGGACGCACGCGCGTATCGAGCAATTCCTTGATCTGCTCGACCGTGTCGGAATCCGCAGCTTCGTAGAACTCGTCGTCCTCCGCCTGCGGCGATCCGCCGTCCACGAAAAGCGGCGCGCCCGAAACGAAATGTTCCATGATGACGCCGAGAATGCTCGGCTTGAGATGCTGCCACTCGCCAGCGCCCTTGGTGACGGAAATGAAGTCGCCGCCGAGGAAAACTTGAGAGACGCCGTCCACCGTGAACAACGCCGACGCGAGCGGCGAAGTCTGCGCTTCGGCGGCCGAGCGGAACTCCGCAAGTCGGGATCCCGCGACTTCGCGGCCGGGAAGAAACTTCAGGGTGGCGGGATTGGGAGTTGGTTCGGTCTGGATGAACATGGCCTGCCTTCACGCTGCGCAGCGTAGTTTCCGTGAAAATATGGTCGTTTCCGCCTTTTTCAATCGGTTCTGCTGCCTGCGGTCACTTCAGCGGACAAATCCGAGGATATCCTTGACGGACGTCATGTTGCGCGCCGCGATCGCCTTTGCCCGATCGGCGCCGTCGCGCAGGACGCCGTCGATATAGGCGTGGTCGGCCTGAAGGCGCTTCATTTCCGAGCCGACCGGCCCGAGCTTGGCCACGGCCAGCTCGACCAGCGCCGCCTTGAAGCTGGAGAAATTCTGGCCGCCGAAATCCCGAAGGACATTGTCCTTGGATACGCCCTGGAGCGCCGCGAAAATCCCCACGAGATTTTCCGCTTCCGGCCGGCCGGCGAGACCCGCGACTTCGGAGGGCAGCGCTTCCGGGTCGGTCTTGGCCTTGCGGAACTTTTGCGCGATCTGGTCGGCGTCGTCCGAGAGGTTGATGCGCGAATAGTCCGACGGGTCGGACTTGGACATTTTCTTCGAACCGTCCCGCAGGCTCATCACCCTGGTGGCCGGGCCCTGGATGATCGGCTCGGGCAATGGAAAGAAGCCATCGCCGAAACCGTGCCGCGCGATCGATTCCGCGAAGTCGCTGTTGAACTTCTGGGCGATGTCGCGGGTCAGTTCGAGATGCTGCTTCTGGTCCTCGCCGACCGGCACGTGTGTGGCGCGATAGACGAGAATGTCAGCCGCCATCAGATTGGGATAGGCGTAGAGGCCCACGGAGGCGTTCTCGCGATCCTTGCCGGCCTTCTCCTTGAACTGGGTCATGCGGTTCAGCCAGCCCAGGCGAGAAACGCAATTGAAAATCCAGGCGAGCTCGGCGTGGTCGGAGACCTGGCTCTGGTTGAAAACGATATTCTTCCTTGCATCGATGCCGGACGCGATGAAGGCTGCGGTCACTTCGCGCGTATGCGCCGTCAGCTCGGCAGGGTCCTGCGGCACCGTGATCGCGTGCAGGTCGACGACGCAATAGATGCAGTCGTAATTCGCCTGCATCTCCACGAACTTCACGAGCGCGCCCAGGTAATTTCCGAGATGGAAATTGCCGGTCGGCTGCACGCCGGAAAACACAAGCTGGGGAAAGGCCGTCATAGATCCGAACTCCGATCACGCGCGGGCGTCTTAGCCCAGCCATGCCGGCCGGGCAAACCCGCACGCCGGATCAGAGTATGTATCGGCTCAGATCGACGTTGCGCGCCAGGTCGCCGATGCTGCGCTCCACATAGGCGGCGTCGACGACGATCGTCTCCCCGGAAATGTCGGGCGCGTTGAAGCTCGCTTCCTCCAGAATGCGCTCCATGACAGTCTGAAGGCGGCGCGCGCCGATATTTTCCACCGTCGAATTGATGCGCGCGGCGAAGGCGGCGATCGAGGCGACGCCATCCGGCTTGAATTCGAGGTTGACGCCCTCGGTCGCCATCAGCGCCCGGTATTGTTTGGGCAGGCTCGCCTCGGTCTCGGTCAGGATGCGAACGAAGTCGCCTTCCGTCAGCGTCGCGAGTTCCACGCGGATCGGCAGGCGTCCCTGCAGCTCGGGCAGGAGATCGGACGGCTTCGAGATATGGAACGCGCCCGAGCCGATGAAGAGGACGTGATCGGTGCGCACCGCGCCATGCTTGGTGGCGACGGTGGTTCCTTCGATGAGGGGCAGGAGATCGCGTTGCACGCCTTCGCGCGAAACATCGCCGCCGCCGCGCCCCTCGCGCACGCAGATCTTGTCGATCTCGTCGATGAAGACGATCCCGTGGTTTTCGGTTTCGCGAATCGCGTCCTGCACGATTCGATCGTTGTCGACGAGCTTTTCCGCTTCGTCCGCGATCAGCGGCTCGCGCGCGTCGCAGACCTTGAGGCGTCGCCGTGTCGGTTTCGCGCCCTTGCCGAAGAGATCGCCGAGCGAAATCGCGCCGACGGCGCCGGGCATGTTGGGAAGTTCGAACAAGGGCGCGGACGAACCCGATCCCGTCGTTTCGATCTCGACGTCCTTGTCTTCGAGTTCGCCGGCCCGCAGCATCCGCCGGAACGAATCCCGCGTCGCTTGCGAGGCGTTGGCGCCGACCAGCGCCGTCACCATGCGTTCTTCCGCCGCCGTTTCGGCCCGAGGCTCGAACGGCGGCCCGCTGCTTTTCCTTCCCAAGGGAAATCGCGACTTCGACGAGATCGCGGATGATCTGTTCCACGTCGCGGCCGACATAGCCGACTTCGGTGAATTTGGTCGCCTCGACCTTCAGGAACGGCGCCTGGGCAAGCTTGGCGAGGCGACGGGCGATTTCCGTCTTGCCGCAGCCGGTCGGGCCGATCATCAGGATGTTCTTGGGCAGCACCTCTTCGCGCATCTGCCCTTCGAGCTTCGAGCGTCGCCAGCGGTTGCGCAGCGCAATGGCGACCGCGCGCTTGGCTTCCGCCTGACCGACGATGAAACGGTCGAGCTCGGACACGATCTCGCGTGGCGAGAAGTCTGTCATCATAAGGTCCTGTATTTTATATCGAATTTATCGATTCGACGACGATATTGCGGTTTGTGTAGACGCAGATGTCGGCGGCGATCTCGAGCGAGCGCCTCGCGATCGCTTCGGAGTCCAGCGTTCCGTCGATCAGCGCGCGGGCGGCGGCGAGCGCGTAGTTTCCCCCGGAGCCGATCGCCATGACCGCGCCATCCGGCCCGGATTCGGGTTCCAGCACATCGCCCGTCCCCGACAGCAGGAAGGCGGAGGAGGCGTCGGCCACCAGCATCATCGCCTCCAGTCGGCGCAGATAGCGGTCGGTGCGCCAATCCTTGGCCATTTCGATGGTCGCGCGCATCAATTGGCCGGAAAACTGCTCGAGCTTGGCCTCCAGGCGTTCGAACAAGGTAAAGGCGTCGGCGGTCGCTCCCGCGAAGCCGGAAATCACGTTGCCCTTGCCCAGCCGGCGGACCTTGCGCGCATTGCCCTTGACGACCGTCTGCCCGAGGGAAACCTGTCCGTCGCCGGCAATCGTCGTCCGGCCGCCCTTTCGCACGAGAACGATCGTGGTCGCATGCCAGCGCAATTCGTCGTTCTTCATGCAGCTTGCCTCGGCGCCTTCCCTTGCGCGTCCGCCCGAGAGCAATTCTGCCGAGCCGGCGCCGGCCGCCATGCGCAACCGGCGTGGCAAACGGCGGAAATACCGGTTAGAAGTGCGCCCGAACATTCACGGGGTTACGGATATGCGTCGCGCGACCGTCCAGCGCAAGACCAAGGAAACCGACATCTCCCTGACCGTCGATCTCGACGGATCGGGCAAGTCCGTCGATTTCGACGGGCGTCGGCTTCTTCGACCACATGCTGGAGCAGATCGCCCGTCACGGGCTATTCGACCTGGAAATCTCGGCGAAGGGCGACCTGCATATCGACGACCATCACACGGTCGAGGATGTCGGCATTGCGCTCGGCCAGGCGATCAAGCAGGCCCTTGGAGATCGCAAGGGCATTCGTCGTTACGCGACCGCCCATGTTCCGATGGACGAGGCGCTGACGCGCGCCGCGATCGATCTTTCGGGCCGCGCGTTTCTCGTGTTCGAGGCGTCCTTCCCGACGCCGAAGATCGGGACTTTCGATACCGAACTTGTCCGGGAGTTCTTCCAGGCTCTGGCCGGAAATTGCGGCGCAAATGTTCACATCGACAACATTCGCGGCGCGAACAGCCATCACATCGCGGAATCCTGTTTCAAGGCCTTGGCTCGAGCCCTGCGGGAGGCCGTTGAGGTCGACCCGCGACAGGCCGACTCGATACCTTCGACGAAAGGCGTGCTGTAGTCACATGGCTTCCGCGCCGACGATCTTTACGGCTCACGCCGTGGCTGGCGGCCCCAACGATTTGCCGCGCCTGGTGCCGCACGGCTTCGCCTGGGCTGCGTTTCTGGTTTGGGCCCTTGTGGCTTTTCAGGCATGGGCTCTGGATCCGCGCGGGCCTCATGTGCGCTCTGGCGGCCGCACTGGTTGCGGCGGCCCGGACCGGAGCGGTCGGCGCGAATGCGGCGCTCGTCGCATGGTTTCTGGCGTCGGCGTTCGTCGGTCTGGAGGCTCAGGAATGGCGTCGTCGCGCATTGCTGCGGCGGGGCTCCGAATTCGTCGGATTCGGCTACGGTTCCGACGAGGCCGACGCATGGGCGCGCGCCGTCTTCGGCGAAACGGCCGTCGCAGAGAGGGCCGCGCCGTGACCGTGGCTCTGGTCGATTATGGTTCGGGCAATCTGCACTCGGCGCGCAAGGCCTTCGAGCGGGCCGCGCGCGAGTGCGGGATTGTCGGCCTCGAACATCACCGTGACCGCCGATCCGGACGTTGTGCGGTTGGCCGATCGCGTCATTTTGCCGGGCGTCGGCGCCTTCGCCGATTGTCGCAGCGGATTGGCCGCCGTCGAGGGAATGACCGAAGCGCTGACCGAAACGGCCGTTCGTCGCGCGCGGCCGTTCCTCGGCATCTGCGTCGGCATGCAATTGCTGGCCTACGCGCGGGCTCGAGCACGAAGTCGTCGAAGGTCTCGACTGGATCGCGGGCGACGTCGTGCAGATCGAGCCTGCCGATGCGACCCTGAAGGTTCCGCACATGGGGTGGAACACCGTGACGGCGCGGCGGTCGCACCCGCTCCTGCGCGGATCTCCCGTTGGGAGAAACCGGCCTGCACGCCTATTTCGTTCATTCCTATCACTTCAGGCCGCGCGACGCGGCAGGCGGTCATTGCCGACGTCGACTACGGCGGCGTCCTCTGACCGCCATGATCGGGCGCGACAATATCGCCGGCGTCCAGTTCCACCCCGAAAAGAGCCAGTCCCTCGGCCTCAAGCTCATCTCGAATTTTCTTCGGTGGTCCCCGTGATTCTGTTTCCCGCGATCGACCTCAAGAACGGCGAGTGCGTCCGGCTCGTCCACGGCGACATGGACAAGGCGACAGTCTTCAATGTCGATCCTGTCGCGCAAGCCGTGGAATTCGAGAGGCTCGGTTTCGAATATCTGCATGTCGTCGATCTCGACGGCGCCTTCGCGGGCCGACCGGTCAACGCGCAGGCTGTCGAGGGCATGCTGGAGCATCTGAAGATACCTGTTCAGCTCGGCGGCGGCATTCGCGACCTGCGGACGATCGAAGGCTGGCTCGCCAAGGGCGTCACGCGCGTCATCATCGGCACGGCGGCGGTCCGCGATCCGAGCCTGGTGCACGAGGCCGCGCGCCTTTATCCCGGCCGCATCGCGGTCGGCATCGACGCGCGCGAGGGCCTTGTCGCGATCGAAGGCTGGGCGCGGACGTCGACGGCGACCGCCGTCGATATCGGCCGGCGTTTCGAGGACGCCGGCGTCGCCGCCATCATCTACACCGACATCATGCGCGACGGCGTCATGCTCGGGCTCAATATCGAGGCGACGCTCGCGCTTGCCGAAGCCGTGTCGATACCGGTCATCGCGTCGGGCGGCCTCGCCTCCCTCGACGACGTGCGCCGTCTTCTCATGCCCGATTGCGCGCGGCTCGCCGGCGCGATCTCGGGGCGCGCGCTCTACGATGGACGCCTGCAGGCCGATGAAGCGCTGGCGCTGATCAAGCAGGCTCGCGAGAACATCCGTGCTTAAGAAGCGCCTCATTCCCTGCCTCGACGTCAAGGACGGGCGTGTCGTCAAGGGCGTGAATTTCGTCGATCTGCGCGACGCCGGCGATCCCGTGGAATGCGCGATCGCTTACGACGCCGCAGGCGCCGACGAACTCTGCTTTCTCGACATCACCGCCACGCACGAAAATCGCGGCATCATCTTCGACGTCGTCCAGCGCACGGCCGAGGCGTGTTTCATGCCGCTGACCGTCGGCGGCGGCGTTCGCGCGATCGGACGATATTCGCAAGCTGCTGCTTGCCGGCGCCGACAAGGTTTCGATCAATTCCGCCGCTGTCGCCAACCGCGTCGTTCGTTCGCGACGCGGCGGAAAAATTCGGAAGCCAATGCACCGTCGTGGCGATCGACGCCAAGCGCGTCGGCGATCACTGGGAAATCTTCACGCATGGCGGCCGCAAGCCGACAGGGATCGACGCCGTCGCCTATGCGCGAGGAAGTCGTGTCGCTCGGCGCGGGAGAAATCCTGCTGACCTCGATGGACAAGCGACGGCACGAAGAGCGGCTTCGACCTCGAATTGACGCGCGCGATCGCGGACGCGGTTTCCGTACCCGTCATCGCCTCGGGCGGCGTCGGCGAACTCGAGCACCTGGTCGCGGGCGTGCGTGAAGGCCATGCTTCCGCGGTGCTGGCGGCCTCGATCTTCCACTTCGGCACGTTCACCGATTCGCGAAGCCAAGGACTACATGGCGAAGGCCGGCATCCCCATGCGGCTCGATGCGTCGGCGTCCGACACGTTCACACTGGAACGATTGCGGGACATCGTCGCGGTCGCGCGCCGCGTCCAACGATGCAGGATCGTACACACGCTCGCTTGATCGATGGCGGAATCGCGCGCATTTCCAAGAAGTTCGGCGAGGAAGCGGTCGAGACGGTCATTGCCGCGTGCTCCGGCGACGCGCGCGAGGTGATTTCGGAGAGCGCCGACGTCCTCTACCATTTGATGGTTTTGCTGCACGTCAAGGGCATTGCGCTTGAAGAGGTTTTCGCAGAACTTCAGCGTCGGACGCGACAGTCCGGACTGCAGGAAAAAGCCACGCGTAAGGTCCGTTCGGGCCAAGGCTGAGAGTGCGGGGTGACATGGACGAGCGGGTTGGCCAAGCCCAAGCGAACGGAACCCTGTCGCCGTATCGCCACTTCACCCGCAGCGAGTGGGCGGCCCTGCGCGCGGATACGCCGCTGACCCTGACGATCGAGGACCTGACGAAGCTCCAGTCGATCAACGACCCGATGTCGGTCGAGGAAGTCATCGCGATCTATCTGCCGCTCTCCCGACTGCTTGCGCTCTACGTCGCGGCGACGCAGGGCCTGTTCAAGGCGACCCAGCGCTTCCTCGGCGCCGAGGACGGCAAGGTTCCCTATATCATCGGCGTCGCGGGTTCTGTCGCGGCGGGCAAGTCGACGACGGCGCGCGTGCTTCAGGCGCTGCTTTCGCGTTGGCCCAATACGCCCAACGTGCAGCTCGTCACCACGGACGGCTTTCTCTTTCCGAACGCCATCCTCGAGCGCGACGGATTGATGGAGAAGAAGGGCTTTCCGGAGAGCTACGACCAGACCGCGCTGATCCGGTTTCTGTCTCACATCAAGGCCGGTCAGCCGCGCGTGGAGGCGCCGGTCTATTCACACTTGACCTATGACGTCATTCCCGGCGAGTCGGTCGTGGTCGATCGTCCGGACATTCTGATCGTCGAAGGCGTCAACGTGCTGCAGCCCAGCCGGTTGTCGCGCGACGCCAACGAAACGCCGTTCGTGTCCGACTTCTTCGACTTCTCGGTCTACCTGCACGCCGACGACGCCGATACTCGGAGCGCTGGTACGTCAATCGCTTCATGCGATTGCGCGAGACCGCCTTCCGCGACCCGCAATCCTATTTCCGCAAGTATGCGGACCTCAGCGACGACGAAGCGATGGAGGTTGCGACGCTCGATCTGGTCGCGCATCAACCTGCGCAACCTGCACGAGAACATTTTCCCGACCCGTGCACGCGCCAGCCTGGTGCTCACCAAGGGAGACTCGCACAGGATCGAGCAGGTCGCGCTGCGCAAGCTGTAGAGCATATCCCGCAAAAGTTGCAGACTTTTGCGACAAGGATATGCGACGAGAACAACAAGATGGAGCGGGTCACGCGCTTCCGTGAAAACGTGACGCGCTCTAAAGCGCGCGCCTCGTTTTGAGGCTGATCTGGCGCCTCAACGCCCCAGCTTCACGCGCGACCATTCGCGCGTGATGATCTTCTGAACATCCGGCGCCTTGGTCGAGACCGTGAAGAGCTTTCGCATCATCGTCTCGTCCGGGTAGATCGCACTGATTGTCGGCGATGGCAGGCGGCAGCAGCGGTTTCGACGCGGATACCGGATTGGCGAAATTCGTCACAGTCGTGTTTCGCGCGGCGATCTCCGGCCGCAGCAGGAAATCGATGAACTTGTGCGCTTCCGCGACATGCGGCGCGTCCTTCGGGATCGCAAGCGCGTCGATGGACATCAGCGTGCCTTCGCGCGGAATCACATAGGCGATATCCACGACGCCGCCGGCCTCGCGCGCGCGGGTCCGCGCCTGAAAGGCGTCGCCGGCCCAGCCGATCGCAAGGCAGATGTCCCCGTTGGCGAGCCCGTTGATATATTCCGACGAGTGGAATTTCCGGACATAGGAGCGCACGCCGCTGACGACTTCCGCCGCGCGACGAATGCCCTGGGCGTCGCGCAATTCCGGGGAAATGTCCCGCGTATTTGGCGGCGATGGCGAGGATATCCTCGGGACTGTCGAGGAAGTAGACGCCGCAATCCGCGAGCTTTTTCATGTTTTCCGGCTTGAACACGATATCCCACGTGTCCATGGCCTTTTCGCCCAGGCGCTCTTTGATCTTGGCGGTATTGTAGGCGATGCCGGTGGTGAACCACATGTACGGCACGGAATGCTCGTTGCCGGGATCATAGACAGCGAGCCGTGCGGAAATATCGGCGGAAATCCCCTTGAGATTCGGCAATAGCGCCTTGTTGAGCTTCTGAAACACGCCGGCCTTGATCTGACGCTGGAGGAAAGTGGCGGAGGGCGCGACGATGTCGTAGCCGGTGCCGCCCGCAAGCAGGCGCGTCTCCAGAATCTCGTTCGAATCGTACGTGTCGTAGACGACGCGGATTCCGGTTTCCTTGGTGAATTCCTCGAGCGCCTTTTGATCGATATAGTCTGTCCAGTTGGCGACGTTGAGAACGGCATCCGCTCGCGCCGGCGCCGAGCGACATGAACGGCGCCACGCCGGCGGCGAGGACGAGCGCCACCTTGGAGAGCCGGGACAGCAGCGTGGAAACCTTCATGTCGCGATCCTATCCGCCTGCGCGCGTGTGTCGAATGGCAATACATGACTGACGCGGACATTCAATATCGGCCCGTCGCCGAGCGCGCTCCGGCGATAGCGCGCGGCGTATGCCGGCTGTTCGCTTCCGCCGGCAGTTCGACCATCCTGGAGATGCGGCTGCCGGACGGACGACGCGCCGATGTCGTCGCGATGATGCCGGATGGCTCGATACAGATCGTCGAGATCAAGTCATGCGTCGCCGATTTTCGCACGGATCGCAAATGGCCGGATTACAGGGAGTTCTGCGACAGCCTGTACTTCGCCATCGACCTGAGCACGCCGCCGTCGGTCATCCCTGAGGAGGTCGGGCTGATCCTGGCCGATGGGTACGGCGCCCAGATCGTTCGAGCAGGCGCGGAACATCGCCTGTCCGCCGCCCGCCGCAAGGCAATCACCCTGAGATTTGCGAAAACGGCCGCCGATCGCCTGCTGGCGATCCACGATCCCATGTGCCGCCCCGGATTGTGATTGCGATCAGCGTGGCGCGCGCTTGGCCAGGATGCGCTGCAGGGTCCGGCGATGCATGTTCAGGCGGCGCGCCGTCTCGGAGACGTTCCGGCCGCACAATTCGTAGACGCGCTGGATGTGCTCCCACCGAACCCGGTCGGCGGACATCGGATTTTCCGGCAATTGCGCGTGGTCGGGCGTAATCGACCGCAGGGCGGCGTCGATATCGTCGGCGTCGGCCGGCTTTGCAAGATAGTCGAACGCGCCCAGTTTGACCGCCGTCACCGCCGTCGCGATGTTCCCGTACCCGGTCAGGATCACGCCGCGCGCGTCCGGCCGCCGCGCCTTGAGCTCGGAAATGATATCGAGGCCGTTGCCGTCGCCCAGCCGCATGTCGATGACCGCGAAGGCTGGCGGCGCGGCTTCGATCGCCTTGATGCCGTCGATAACGGAACTTGCGGTCTGAACCTTGTATCCGCGCGTTTCCATGGCGCGCGCGAGCCTGCCGAGGAAGGCGGAATCGTCGTCGACGATCAGCAACGAGCGATCGTCCGGCAAGCTGTCGCCAGTCGGCTGTCGGGGGTCCGGAACGGGCGCCTCGTTGGTCATGCTCGCTCTATCCGGCTTTGACCGATAATCGTCAAGCCAGGAATCGGCACAAGTTATTGGGCAGCGCCGCGGTCGCGCTCGAAGTCGGCCCTGGGCCATCGAATCTGCACGACCGCGCCTGTCTGGGGCCCGGCCCGATTCGAGAGGCGAACGTCGGCGCCCGAGCGCTCCAGCAGGGTCTTCGCGATAAACAAGCCGAGCCCGAGCCCGGTCGTTTCGTCGATCTTGGCGCGGCGGTCGGCTGCGCGGGTCGTCACGTAGGGCTCCCCCAGGCTGGACAGGATGTCGGGGGCAAAGCCGGGCCCGTCGTCCGTGATCGTCACGGAAACCGCCGCAGCGTCCCAGTCCGCGCGCGTTTCCACCGAGGTGCGGGCGAAATCGACTGCGTTTTCGACAAGATTTCCCAAGCCGTAGAGCACGCCGGGACTGCGCGAGCACACCGGCGCCGGCGCCGGACCGTTCATGACGACCTTGACCTCCACGTCGAAATTGCGATGCGGCTGCACGACTTCTTCGAGCAGGACGCCGAGCGTCATGTGGGTCAGAACGCTTCCCGGATCATTGCCGAGCGAGGTCAGCTTGCCCAGGATTTCGCGGCATCGCCGGACCTGCTGCGAAAGCAGGTCGAGATCGTCGGACGCCGGCGGCGTGCTCGGGTGTTTGGCCCATTCCTTGGTCACCAGGGCGATCGTGGCGAGCGGCGTCCCCAATTCGTGCGCGGCCGCCGCGGCAAGACCGTCGAGCTGGCTCAGGTGCTGTTCGCGCGCAAGCACCAGCTCAGTCGCGGCGAGCGCGTCGGACAGGAGCCGCGCCTCCTGCGCGACGCGGCCGGCGTAGAGCGCCACGAAAATGCCCGCGAGCCCCAGCGCGATCCAGATTCCGGCGCGATAGACGGGCGGCAGGCTCAGCGCCGCGCCTTCGATCCAGGGCATCGGCAGATGATGGAAGGCGAGCACCAGCGCCAGGCAGACCATCAACGCCACGAGATAGGCCGCTTGCCCGCGCGGTAGGGACACTGCGCCGATCACCACGGGCGCGAGCGCCAGAACCACGAAGGGATTGTCCAGGCCGCCGGTCAGGTAGAGCAGCGACGCGAGCTGAAGCAGGTCGAAGGTCAGCAAAGCGGTGGCCGGCCATTCGGTCAGGCGGTGGTTTCTCTCGAAAGTCAGTCGCAGGCCGATATTGAGCGCCGCCGACGAGGCGACCGCGACAAAGCACAAGCCCATCGGCACCGGAAACCCCAGTCCGAAGCGCACGGTCAGCAGCGCCACGAGCTGCCCGGCGACCGCGAGCCAGCGCAAGCGCACAAGGGTGTCGACGCGCAGGCGTCGCGCGCTGTGGCCGAGATCGACGATGGAAAGGTCCGACATGCCGGCACATTCGTCATTTCGGACGCGGATGACAATTGGCCGTCAGCAGGTAGTCTGCTCCGTCTTTCACATGGCAAGGCGGAAAGGCGGTCGGCATGGCGGAATATCAACCGAGCCGGGACTGGAAGGAAGTCGTCATGCCGGACGAAGGGGCGCGGCACGAAGCCTTCGCCGCCCTGCTGACGTCGATTCAATCGAAACGTCGGGCGAAATATGGCGAGGGACGCGCCTTGCATCGCAAGGGGCTGCTCGCGCTGCCGGCGAGGCTCAGCGTCCTGCCAGACCTGCCGGATTATTGCCGCTACGGCCTCTTCGCGAAGCCCGGAGATTACGAGGCGCGCGTCCGCCTTTCGAACGGCGGCATGGACATCCAGTCCAACGCCAAGCCGGACATTCGCGGCTTCGCGATTTCGGCGCTCGGCGTCAGCGGTCCCGGCGCGCTCGGCGGCGATACCGCCCGCCAGGATTTTCTCCTGATCAACCAGGACACGTTCAGTTCCCCGACCAGCGAAGAGTTCATGTCTCTGGTCGAGGCGGCTTCGCGCGGTCAGGCGGCGATCCTGACGTCGTTCATACGCAATTTCGGGGTTCTCGGCGGCCTGTCCCGCCTGCGTCGGCTGGCTGGCGTCCTCGCCAAACCGTTTCACGGATTTGCGGGCGGCCGGTTCAATTCCGTCGCGCCGATCTCATGCGGGCCTTACGCCGTTCGCGTTCTTCTCGATCCCTGCGAAGCGCATTCCAGGGGACAGGCGGATGCGGTCGAGGACATGCGCACGCTCCTGTCGAAGGGCCCGGTCGCCTACGATCTCAAACTGCAATTCTACGTCGACGACAGGCTGACGCCGATCGAGGACCCGACGCAGGCATGGCCGGTCGACAAGACCCCGATCGCCACGGTGGCGCGCTTGCTTGTCTTGCCGGAAGCCGAAGCCCCGGAGGGCTTTTCGGCCGAGGTCGAGCGCGCTGCCTTCGATCCCTGGGCGGCGCTCGCCGAGCATCGGCCGCTCGGCGAGATCATGCGCGCGCGCAAGGTCGCCTATTTCGCGAGCCAGCAGGCGCGCAGGGCGGCTTGATGAGCGTCAGGCGGCGGCGTCTTTCGCGCGTTCCGCCCGCTTGCGGTCGTTGGGATCGAGCATCGCCTTGCGCAGACGGATCGACTTCGGCGTCACCTCGACGCGCTCGTCGTCCTCGATATAAGCCAGCGCCTTTTCGAGCGTCATCTTGATCGGCGGCGTAAGGCGCACCGCCTCGTCCTTCGACTGCGTGCGGATGTTGGTGAGCTGCTTGCCCTTGAGGACGTTGATCTCGAGATCGTTGTCGCGCGTATGCTCGCCCACGATCATGCCGCGATAGACCTTCCAGCCCGGCTCGATCATCATCGGGCCGCGATCCTCCAGCTTCCACATGGCGTAGGCGACGGCCTCGCCCTGGTCGTTCGAGATCAGCACGCCGTTGCGCCGGCCCTGAATGTCGCCCTTGTAGGGCGCATACTCATGGAAAAGACGGTTCATGATCGCCGTGCCGCGCGTGTCGGTCAGGAGTTCGCCCTGATAGCCGATCAGCCCGCGCGTCGGGGCGTAGAACACGAGCCGCAGGCGATTGCCGCCGGACGGCCGCATCTCGACCATCTCGCCCTTGCGCTCGGACATTTTCTGCACGACGACGCCGGAATGCTCCTCGTCGACGTCGATCACGACCTCTTCGATCGGCTCCAGCAGTCTCGCCATCGTCGCTCTTCTGGAAGACGACCTTGGGGCGCGAAATCGACAGTTCAAAACCTTCGCGGCGCATCGTCTCGATCAGGATGGCGAGCTGCAATTCGCCACGGCCCGAGACGATGTAGGCGTCCGAACTCGGCGCCGCCTCGACGCGCAGCGCCACGTTGCCTTCCGCTTCCTTGAACAGGCGGTCGCGGATGACGCGGCTGGTGACCTTGTCGCCTTCCGTGCCGGCGAGCGGCGAATCGTTGACCGAAAACGTCATGGAGAGCGTCGGCGGATCGATCGGCTGCGCCTGCAGCGGCTCGGCGAGTTCGAGCGCGCAGAGCGTGTCGGCGACGTTGAATTTTTCGAGGCCTGCGATGGCGACGATGTCGCCGGCCTCGGCCTCTTCGATCGGTTGGCGCTCGATGCCGCGGAAGGCGAGGATCTTGGACACGCGGCCCTGTTCGACGACATTGCCGGCGCGGTCGAGCACCTTCACCGGCTGGTTCGGCTTCACCGATCCGGCGAAAACACGGCCCGTGATGATGCGGCCGAGATAGGGATTGGCCTCGAGCAGCGTGCCCAGCATGCGGAAGCCGCCCTCGCCGACCACGGGCTCATGCACATGCTTGAGGACGAGATCGAACAAGGGCGCCATGCCCTGGTCCTTCGGGCCGTCGGCCGCGTCGGCCATCCATCCCTGCTTGGCGGAGCCGTAGATGATCGGGAAGTCGAGCTGCTCGTCGGTGGCGTCCAATGCGGCGAACAGGTCGAACACCTCGTTGATGACCTCGTTCGCGCGCGCGTCGGGCTTGTCGACCTTGTTGATGCAGACGATCGGCTTGAGACCGATCTTCAGCGCCTTGCCGACGACGAACTTGGTCTGCGGCATCGGGCCTTCGGCGGCGTCGACGAGAACGATGGCGCCGTCGACCATCGACAGGATGCGCTCCACTTCGCCGCCGAAATCGGCGTGGCCGGGCGTGTCGACGATGTTGACGCGCGTGTCCTTCCAGACGACCGATGTCGCCTTGGCGAGGATCGTGATGCCGCGTTCCTTTTCGAGGTCGTTGGAATCCATCACGCGCTCGGCGACGCGCTGGTTTTCGCGAAAGGCGCCGGATTGCTGGAGCAGGCGATCGACCAGCGTGGTCTTGCCATGGTCGACGTGCGCGATGATCGCGATATTGCGGAGTTTCATGAATCTGCCGTGTGAAAGGGGTCGCGGGCGCGAAAAATCGCGCCGTGCTGCGCTGCGGCGCCTTCTACCCTAAACGGGCATGGAAGGAAACCTTATTCCCCCAGCGCCAATCTGGGCGCCTCGACGGGGCGGCGCGGCTGCCGCGCAAGCGTCGTCCGGCGCTCCCGAATGGCGTCGCGCGCCTGATCGAGCGCAAGTCCGAGGGCCGTCATCGCATGGCTGTCGAGTCCGCGCAGGCGCCGGTTGGCGAGGCTCGAGGCGAGAATCTCGTCCGTCTGCTTCTCGAGGTCGTCGAGTTCGCCCGGATGGCCCGAACCTCGGGCGGCCTTGAGAATTTCCAGAAGCCGCTCCAGCACGCGATCGAATTCGGAATGGCGCGTGTTGGACATGCGCGTCGCCACCGCCGCGAGACCGGAGCCCAGGACACTGAGCGCCATCGCGCCTAAATATATGAAATCACTGTATTTATCGAAGAAGTTCTTTTCCTCGTCGTCGAGAAAGGCCGCCGCGCCCGGATGAACCGGCAAGGCCGCGCCCTTGTCGGTTGCGGGCGCCTCGATCTGATTGGCGAGCTTTTCCAGCTTGGCGATCGAGAGCCGTTCGGAAAACAGCCGCCGGGTGACCTCGCCTGCCGTGGAATCCCTCAACGAGGCGCGCGCCATCAGTCGCACGGACACGCCGACCGTTTCGAAGGCTTCTGACGGGCGCGGCGGATCGCCGCCGAATGCGCCGCGCACGATTTCGGTCGATTCCAGCACGTTCGAGCGCTGGGCGATGGCCTTGGCTTCCGCGATCGGGATGAATTTTGCGGAACCGGCCGCCTTCGTCATGGCCGTGACCGCCTCGGAGGGAAAGTCCGCAGTCGCCGGACCGACGACGAATATCGCATCGACCTGCCGCGACTTGACCGCCTCGGCCATTGCATCGCGTTCGATGACCTCGTGGCGGACCGCGCCGGGATCGATCTCGTACTGCGCCAGGATCGTATCGAACAATTTGACGTTGCCCATGCCGGTCGCCGTTCCCCTGACGATGCCGACGGTCTTGCCTTTGAGATCGGGGACCGAGCCGATCGTATCGTCGCCCCGTCCGACGAGGAGCGCGGGATTGCGATGCAGGATGACCAGCGTCTGGCCGTTGGGCGGGATGGAAATATCCGAGCGGATCACCGCCAGGTCGACGTTTTCCGACTGCAACGCAGCCGAACTCGCGTTGGCCGTGCTCACGGGCACGACGCGCAGGCGCACCCCGTCGCGGCCGGAAAAGACGCGCGCGATCGCCTCGACGAGCCTGTGGTCGTCGGTTCCTTGCGAAACGGCCACGCGCAGGGTCGTTGGACGTAGAAAAGCGTAATTGAGACCCGCCGCCGCCCCAGCGATGAGCAGACCCGCCGCCGACGCAATGTAGAGCCCCCGAAGCATTCACGTCCTCGCGCTGGATGTTCGTTCGAGAATATAGGCAATTGAGCCGGAAATGCGACGCGCGGCCAGGGCCGGATTCGAGTGTCGCGATACTTGTGCGGTTCGCGATCCGACGATGCGGCTAGGGGAGCCGGAAAAGCCGCCGCCCGGCCAGCGTCAGCAGGATCGTCGCGAAAGCCGAAAACGCGATGTCGGACAGGAAATGTGCGCCGAGGATCAGTCGGAACGCCGAGACGAGCGCGCCAAAACCGAGCGCCGTCCCGACGGCGGCCACGCGCAGCGCGGGCGGCGCGAGCAGCGCAGGCGCGGTCGTCCAGAAGGCGCTGGCGGCCTCGCCGGAGGAGAAGGAGCAGTTTGTCCGGCACGCGCCGTCGAAGCGGTAGAAGGGTCTGAAGGGCATTTCGCCGCCGGCGATTTCGACGGTCTGGATCGGCCGCGGCCGATGCGCATGGGTCTTGAGGCCGGCATTGACCAGAAGGCCGGGGCCGACGGCGAATAGCGCCGCCATGAAAACGCCGCGGCGAACCGCGACAGCCCGCTCTACCGATCCTCGGACGGCAGCCGCCGCAAGCCAGAACGCGACGCCGACAAGGATAGCGAGGGGCGTCACGCGAAATATTTGGCGAACCACGGACAGGACGGGCCGCAACGTCAAATCCGGCGACAGCGTGAGCTGGCGCGCCAGTGCTATATCGATCGTCGGCGAGACGGCCGTGGCGATGACGACGATCGCCGCTATCAGGGCCGCCACGACGAGCAGTCGCGTTTCCGTCGCGCGCGCCGGGTTTTTGCCGGCGTCTTCGGCATGCTGCGCCAACGACGAAGGATTCCGCATGGCTTCCCTGAGTTTCTGGTTCGATTTCGCCAGCACCTATTCCTATCCGGCCGCCATGCGGATCGCCGAATGGGCGGCCGCCCGCAATGTTTCGATCGCGTGGCGGCCCTTCCTCCTGGGACCGATATTCGCGGACCAGGGCTGGCGCAATTCGCCTTTCAACATTTATCCGGCCAAGGGCCGCTACATGTGGCGCGATCTCGAACGCGTCTGTGCGGCGGAGGGCCTGCCGTTTGTGCGTCCCGACCCGTTTCCCCAGCACTCCGTCCTCGCCGCGCGCGTGGCCAACGCCCTCGACGGCGAAGCGCGCGCCCGGTTCTGCCGCGCAGTCTTCGTCGAGGAGTTTGCGCGGGGCATGTCCATCGACAGCGAAGAATCTATTTCGCGCATACTGCGAGACTTGGAATTGCCGGATGAAACGCTCGCCCGCGCCAAGTCCGACGAAGTCAAGGCGGCGCTGCGGTCGAGCGTCGAGGAGGCCCGTAATCTCGGCATTTTCGGCGCGCCGAGCTTCGTCGCGCCGGATGGCGAATTGTTCTGGGGCTTCGATCGATTGCAGGCGGCGCTGGATTGGACGGCGCGGCGGTCGTAAATAGCCCCAATGTCTCTCGACGCATCGGAAATCGAACGCTACGCCCGTCACATCGTCCTGCGCGACGTCGGCGGCCCCGGCCAGTTGAAGCTCAAGGCCGCGCGCGTGCTGGTCATCGGCGCCGGCGGCCTCGGCGCGCCGCTGATCCAGTATCTGGCGGCGGCGGGCGCAGGAACCATCGGCATCGCGGACGACGATGTCGTGTCGCTGTCCAACCTGCAGCGTCAGGTCCTGCACGGCGAGGCCGATCTCGGCCGGGCGAAGGTCGACAGCGCGGCGGACGCCATAGCGCGGCTGAACCCGCACGTGACGATCGAGCGCCACCCCGTGCGCGCGACGGTCGACAATGCGCGCGGCCTCGTGGCCCGCTACGACATCGTCGCCGACGGCTCGGATAATTTCGCCACCCGCTACCTGATGTCGGACGCCTGCTTTCACGAGGGCAAACCCCTGGTGACCGCAGCCGTCGGTCCGTTCGACGCCTCCCTGACGACGCTCCGGCCTTTCGAGAACGGCGCCGATGGCCGGCCGAATCCGACCTATCGCTGCCTCTTCCCGGAACCGCCGGCGGCGGGCACTGTGCCGACCTGTGCGGAGGCCGGCGTGCTCGGCGCGCTGACCGGCATCATGGGGTCGATGATGGCGCTGGAAGTCATCCGCGAGATCGTCGGCTTCGGAGAGGGCCTTGTCGGCCGTCTCCTGCTGTTCGACGCCCGCGCGATGCGGTTCGAGACGCTCGCCTACGGCTGGGACGAGGACAATCCGCTGAACGGCGCTCGCAAATAGCCGTTACCTGGCGGCGATCGCCGCGATCTCGACCTTGTAGGGCGCCGCCGCGAGCTTGGCTTCGACCGTCGCGCGCGCCGGCGTGTGGCCGGCGACGACCCAGGTGTCCCAGACCTTGTTCATTTCGGGGAAGGTCGCCATGTCGACAAGGTAGATTGTCGCCGACAGGATTTTCGTCTTGTCGCTGCCGGCCTGCGCGAGCAGGGAATCGATCGTCTCGAGGATTTCGCGGGTCTGCGCCTCGACCGATTGGCCGGCGGTCTTGTTGGCGACCTGACCGGCCAGATAGACGGTGTCGCCGTGCACGACAGCCTGGCTCATGCGCGGACCGACGGCGATACGGGTGATGCTCATTTTGCGCCTCCTCCTGCTCGGCCCGTCGGGCGCCGCGCCGCCGTCAGCGGACGCTCTTCTCGGAACCATTTGAAATAGCTGGCGGAGGGAGCGTCCGACAAACCGTCGACCGCTTGTGTCCGAGGATGAATAAAATAACCGCGGAAAATCAATGATTATGGCATCGTCCTGTCTTTACCTATCCGCGATTGTCCGCAACAATCCGGTTCAAAGTTGTGGACCGGATTGTGGACCGATGGCAAAGCTGACCGCCCGCAAGGTTGAGACCGCCAAGACCGGCAAGCACGGCGATGGCGCTGGATTGCAGCTAGTTGTTTCCCCTACCGGCGCGCGGAAATGGGTTCTCCGCTTTCAGTGGCAGGGCAGGGCGCGGGAAATGGGCCTTGGGGCCTTCCCGGTCGTATCGCTCGAACAGGCGCGAGACGCCGCCCGCGAGGCTCGCAAGCTGGCCAAGACCGGGATTGACCCGATTGCCGACAAGGGAACGGAAAAGACCGTCCCGACCTTTGGCGAGTTGGCCGATACGGTCGCGGCGGACCTTTCGGCAGGCTTCCGCAATGAGAAGCACAAGGCGCAATGGGAGATGACGCTTCGCGTCTATGCCAAGCCGCTGCACCGCATCCCGGTGGGGGAGGTCACGTCCGACGATGTTCTAGGTGTCCTGAAGCCCATGTGGACCGAGAAGCCCGAAACAGCCTCCCGCCTTCGGGGCCGGATTGAAAAGGCGATCGACTATGCGACCGCCCTAGGCCAGCGGACCGGCGAAAATCCCGGCGCGCATGGCAGGGGCCACCTCGCATCACCTTCTCGCCGAAGCAATCCAGGCTCGACGCGCGGCCATCATGCGGCCATGCCGTATCGCCGACGTGCCCGGCCTTCGTCGCGAGCGGCTGCGGCGAGCGTCGATGGCTACGGCGGCGCCGCGCCCTCGAGCTCACCATCCTGACGGCCGCCCGCACGCAGCGAGGCGCTGCAGGCCGAAGTGGACCGAGATTGACCTCAGGCGCCAAGCGTTTGGACCGTGCCTGCCGCCCGCATGAAGCCGGAGCCGCGAGCATCGCGTTCCCACTTCCGGATCGCGGGCGGTGGCGATCCTGCGGGCCCTGCAGGCGAAGAAGCTCAGCGAGTCGCGGTTCATCTCTCCAGGCGCAACGGCCGACGCGCCCGCTCTCCGGACATGGCCATGGCCGTCGCTGCTGCCGCCGCATGGAACTCGAAGGCGTCGACCGTTCACGGCTTCCGCTCCAGCTTCCGGGATTGGGCTGGCAATGAAACCGCCTTCCCCCGCGACCTTGCCGAGACGGCCCTTTCCATGTGATCGGTGACAAGGTCGAGCAGGCCTACCGCCGGTCCGATGCTTTGGAGCGTCGGCGCGAACTGATGCAGGCATGGGCGAGCTATTGCGAACCGAACGCGGCCAGCAATGTGGTCCGCCTGACGAAATCGGGCGGCGCTGCCGCCTGATAATCGGCCGAGCAAAGCGATTGCGCCGCAATGCCCGGCCTAACCACAACCCGAACGGAAGTCGGATCATGGCTGACCAAGCAATTACACCCAACGATGCGGCTGGCGAAACGTCAGAACGAATGAGCGACCTAGACCTCGCGGAGGCGCTCGATACGATCAAACTGAAAGCTGGCGGGCTTTGGCTTGCCACGGTCGGCGCGCGCGAGGTTAGTCCGAACCTACAGCCGCTTTCTTGGCTCGCCCACGAATTGGAGGAATGCATCGGCAAGCTGGCCGACGCATTCGAGATTGAACGCAAACTGCGCGGAGAGCGCGCGGCGTAATTGTCCGAAAGCGTAGGGATAGGCCGGCCAGTCGACAAGCCGAACGCACCTTCGGTTTCCCTGCGCACTATCGGTGCGACGCGAGGTGCGCGCATGAAACTGATACTAAAAAAGGGAAAGCCCGCCTTCCCTCCGCCAACAGAGAATCTCCGAAAACATGCTGAAGAATACGGGTTTGCAAACTTCATTCACCGGTTCGGACGAGACCCTTCCGACCTTAGCGAGCCCGACACAGCGGCTTACAAGGCTGCGAGTGAGGCGCTGAGCCGTAAATCGACCGCCAGAATTATGGCGCTCGCCACACATTATGGTGCCCCGACTGACGACTTGAACAAGTTGTTTACGTGGCTCTTTCTTACTGTGGCGAAAGACTTCATTCCGAATTTCGACGTTTACAAACGCCCGCCGAAAAAGGGGCGTCCGGCCAAGCGAGGCGAAAAGTTCGGGCTGGCCTTCTTGGTGGCTGTCACGGCGAAGGCTGAGGAGCGGAAGCGTGGAATATCGGATGCCTGCCTTCAGCTCACGAAAAAGGAGAGAAGTGGCACGGGACAAAGGCGTCCACTTTGGTAACCCGATATTACGAACTACGGAAATCCTCTGCTTTCGAACAGCACGCCCCGCCTATCCCCAGCTTCTGGTCCATGGCGCTGGGCGGGCGAGGGCTACTGAAAAGCGATTGAAATTTCAGTAGAGATTTCTGCGGCTACCGAAATTCAATCGTCTGTTACGGTAGTTCAGGCGCGCACAGATTGGGGCCATCGCAACAAGCGACGGACCAATACAAATGAACGCTACATCTACCGCATACAGTGAAGCGCCGAGGGCCTATCGCGTCCCGGACGCCTGCCGCGCCTTGGGCGTGGGCCGCAGCACTCTCTACAAGCTCGCCAGCACGGGGAAACTCCGCCTTATTCGGATCGGCGGACGCACCGTCGTTCCGGGCAATGAGGTGAGCCGCCTTGCGACGGAGGGAACGCGATGAAATCCCCCGTCATCAACAAAGACACGGTGCGCTCGCCCGGCATTGGCAAGGCGCTCACGCCGCCCGCTGGAAAGGTTCTCTCCAGCTTCACCGTCACTCCGAAATTCGTTCCCGCGCGCTCGCCTTCCAAGCCTGCGCCATCGGGTGGCAAGCGCGGGCGGTGACACATGCGGACACAAACGGAAAGCCCCGACGCATTGCGATGCGCCGGGGCCGGGAATGTCACTTGCTGGCAGGCTGATGACTCCCGGGAACATAGCGCAAAACAGGCCGAAATTAAATCCTACGCGGCGGATTATGTTGCGCGCCGCTACAGGCTCGCACCATCGGTCGCGCGGCTGGTCTGCCGCCTCGCTCGAATTGGCGAGGTTTGCCTATGATCGGTCGCAGCGATGTGCTTGCGGCATGGCGCGAGGAAGGCCGCAACCTCACACAAGCCGAGATGGACGCCCTTAAGGCACGTGGCGTTCCGCCGCTGGCGCTGGCGCGCGATCCTCTCCCGTGGAGCGAGGGCTACGCGATGCGGGCGGCGCGCGTCGTCGTCAACTCGGACCTTGGCTTGTTTCAATTCTCCGCCTGCGATCCTGCATCGCATGGGGCGTTGATAGTGCCATTGCGCGATGAAAGCGGCGAGCCTGCGGACTTGCTGGCGTGGTCGCCTAAAGAGGATCGCGCGGCGCTATGGGCGGGCAATGTCTGCCTTGCTGGCCAACAGGAAATTTTCTCGGACGCGGGCGGACAAGAGCCGGTGCAAGTCCGGGCCTCGATACTCGAATGGTTGCGAGCCGGGCGCACTGGCGTCGTGGTTCTCGACCCGCCGGGCGCTGCCTTCCTCTTGAATGGCGTCACGGTGGCGGCTGCTAACCCCGCCATCGGTCGCGCGCTCGAACTCCCTGCTAACCCTGCGGCCTCGCATTGTCGTGCCCGTCACCGAAAACCGGAGGGCCGCTTGATGGCCACCAAATATCAGTCCCTCGACATGGCGGAGCACAATGGCGTCGGCGCGATCCTAACAAGTGCATTCGCGGTCCCGACGCCTGCGAAGTCCGGCCCCGAACCTTGGCGCGATCCTGCGCCGATCGTTTCCGTCTTACCGCCGGTTAAGTCGCTCGACCCCGACATGCTGCCGTCAGTTTTGTCAGCTTACGTTTTCGACGTTTCCGAGCGTCAACAATCCCCCGCTGACTTTGTGGCGGTCGCCAGCTTGTGCGGCCTTGGATCGCTAGCCGGGAACCGTGCGCAACTGAGGCCGAAGGCGCTGGACGATTGGATCGTTGTTCCGAATCTTTGGGGCGCTGAGATTGGTCGCCCTTCGTCTATGAAATCGCCAGCGCAGGACGCAGCGCTCGCTCCGGTCTACTCGCTTCAAGACGAAATGCGTCGGGCATGGGAACGCGAGCGGCAGGAAGACGATATTGACGCCGCGATGGCTGCATTAGCCGCCAGCGATGCAAAGAAACGCGCGGCGAAGGCATTGAAGGAAGGCGACCGCGAAGCCGCCCGCGCCGCTCTTGCGACCGAAGCGGCGGAAGACAATGAAACGCCCTGCCCGCGCCTTATTGTGGCGGACGCGACCGTAGAGAAGCTTGGCGAACTGCTGGCGGAGAATCCGCGCGGCCTGCTGCTACGCCGGGACGAACTGCCAGGATTGCTCGCCCGTCTCGACCGTCACGAGTATCAGAGCGGAACGGGCGTTCTATCTGGAGGCGTTCAACGGGCTTTCCCCGTATGTGTTTGATCGGATCGGGCGCGGGACTATCAGCATTCCCGCGCTGACGCTTTCCATGATTGGCGGCATACAGCCATCGCGGATCGCGCCTATAGTCCGGGCCGCCGTGAACGGAAGCGGCGACGATGGATTGCTGCAACGTCTACAGCTTGCCGTCTGGCCCGATGACCGAACGGATTGGAAGTGGATTGACCGCGCGCCGTGCGAGGGGGCTAGGGAAGGCTACAGGGAAGCATTCCGCCGCGTCCATTCGCTTACCTATGGGCGAGGCGAGCCTGCCGTCTACGGCTTCTCTAGCGAAGCGCAGGGGCTATTCCGTCGCTGGTACTGAGGGAATCCAGCAAGAGGCGCGACAGGGCAATATTGCGCCCGCGCTGGAAAGCCATCTCCTGAAAATGCCCAAGACGGTCGCCAGCTTCGGCGCTCATCTTCCACCTTGTAGACGGCGGCAGACGGCCCCGTGTCGGCGGAGGCGACGGGCCGGGCGCTGGATTGGGCGGACTATCTGCGGACCCACGCGAACCGGATTTACGCCAGCGGCATGGTTGCCGTTGAAGATGCTGCAAGGCTTGTCATTGCCCGCCGGGATAGCTTGCCGCCGCAGTTCTCTGCCCGAGATGTTCAACGCAAGTGCTGGACCGGCCTAAGCCGACCGCGCGGACGTAGCCGACGCAATCGACCTTTTTGGAAAGCACGGGCCATGTCCGCAGGCATGTAACCGGATCGGCGCAGGAAGGCGGTAGACCCGCGACGCGGTTACGAATGGCATCCGACTTTGACGCCGGGAGGCTGAAATGGGCCGCTGGCTGGATGAAGTGCGCGCGACGGCTGCACGGGCTGAAAAACCGCCCATACGCTCAACCCGCGACTGACAGACACCGACAAAACCCGGTTCCGTCAGTTTTGTCAGTTGCGGCTTTGAGGAAATGCGAAAGTTTCGCGGACGCTGCTGACGATGGGCAGGCACAGGGCGCGATCTCAGAACAGGCCGCCTCAGGCGACTTATGCAACACCCTAAAGGGCGCAGCGCCAGCGGCTACCGCAAATGACCACCTCTCGAACGGCCCGGATGAGGCCGCCGCAATGCTGTGGGACAGAATATGAGGAACGGGCCGCGATTCTCGAATATGACACCAATCTGCCGAGGGCATGGGCGGAGCATTTGCGAGGCTCGAACAGGACGGCCCGCCGGGAGATTTCAGCCCGACGCGATGGCAGGCCGCAATAGACGGCGCGCTCGCCTTTTTGGACCAGTGGGGCGCGGAGGCGCACCGGCTGGGCTGGGACGTTTCCGAGGTGTTTGGGCTGCATCCGACCGCGCCAGCCGCCCGCGTCGATTGCAGGGCCTCGCATGGCTTCTAGGCGATGGCTCGCAAGTGGTGGCGATGGATCGCAGCGGCGCGCAAATCAGGAGGCCAAGCGGCGCTCCCGGAAGGTATTGCCGCCTGCCGCACCGCTTTGCCGGGAAGTAGTCGAAGCACCGCAAATCACCTCATTGCGGGACTGATTTTGCGAGGCCCAGAAAAGCCCGACGCGCCGGGCGGACTTGAATTGAAATCAAGATTTCAAACGGCGAGGTGCGGCCGTGGGAAGCCACGAGGCGCGCTAGCGCCCGCCGTAGTAGTGGCTGCCTTTTCCGTGGCTGTTGTAGCCGCCGTAACGATGGCTGCCAGTCCGCCCCTTCGCGTCTGCTAGCGTCGCGAAAAAGAGTGACGCGAGCGCAAAGCACGCGAGTGTGGCGATAGTCTTCCTGTTCATCGACCGTTCCCCCGGGCTTCTCCGCCATGGTGAGAAACAGGTGCCTTGGCCAGATGAGCCCGAATAGCTGCCATCACGGCAGGCTGTTTGCGCCGACGCGGTGCCAGCGGACACAAGTGAAATCAAAAACAGGAATGTGGAAATCTTCATCGGTGTTCCTCCAATTACGTCATCCTGCCCGACGCGATGTTACAAGGGCCAATATTTCCGGCAATCAAAATCTGCCGGCCGAGCCCGAATGCAGGCGGCTGCTTTTGATTCCTCTCTTTTCAGCCGAGGCAGGATTGCTACAGTAGCAACATCCAGCCGTCCGCTGGCGCGTGGGGGATTAAAATTGGAATGGCCCGCAATCTCAGGGCGTTGCGTGAACAGGATCGCCCCCTAGTCAGCTCGGAAATAATCTGAAGTAGAATGATTTAGATACGCCCTGCCCGCGCTGGCGTGACAGGGAAGCGAACGCGTTTCGGTCGCGGCGGACTTGAATTTAATCAAGATAAATCAAGGCGAAGCGGGGCGTTCGCACTAGAGGAAACCAGAGGCCGGGCGGCTGCGGCTTGAAAAGAAATCAAGATTTTTCAAGCGATGGCCGGATCGTGGCGGCTGAAAAACTTTCAACAGATCAAAGGCCGGGCGTATCCCAAGGCCCCCACGCCTGCGGTTTGAATTTAATCAAACAATCAAACGCCTGCGCTCGACCGGACTAGAGCAAATCAAAGCAATTTGGCGAACAATACGCGCGCGCGGAGGGGTGCCCGACGACACCCCCGGCGCGATTTTTTAGCCCCGATTGTGGACCAATTTGTGGACCGTCAGCCTAGTATGCCAAAATTTTTCTTTAAAAACAGATACTTACAAATGTCTGGTGG
>JBAOHX010000007.1:0-39757 GCA_037044955.1 Rhodoblastus sp. | reverse complement strand
GCGCCGGCGCCAGCGGCGGAAGCGCCGGCCCCGCAATCGGCGCTGCCGGCCGAACCCGCGCCCGCGCCCGGCGCCCCTCCGGCGGAGGCGGCTGGTCGCATCCGCACCTCCGAGCTGATCGACCAGGCGAAAAGCCGTCTCGATCAGGTGACGGCGGCGCTGCGCCGCGATTCGCTCGACGACGCGGCTCTCTCCAGCCTCAAGGATTCGCTCGGGCCGGCCGCCGATCAGCTCAAGCAGGCCATCGGCCTCCTCGGCCCGCGTCTTGCCGACGCCAAGGAGCGGCTCGACAAGCTCGGCCCCAAGCCCGACGCCAAGGCGCCGCCGGAAAGCCCCGACGTCACGCGCGACCGCGACGAGCAGCAGAAGCGTCACGCGCGCGCCGAAGAGCTTCTCAAGCGCGCGCAACTGCTCGACTTGCAACTCGACCAGACCAATGCGCGCATCGTCTCGCGCCGGCGCGCGCTGTTCGTCGGCACGCTGATGCAGCGCTCCGACAGCCTGCTGTCGCCGACGCTCTGGGCGAGCGCGGCCGCTGATCTGCCCGCCGACATCCGTGCGCTGACGACGATCGCGCGCGACTTCTTCGGCAATGCCGTGGAGAAGCTGCAAGGCTGGCGCGCCGTCCTGTTCTTCGCGCTGCTCGCCCTCATCGCCTTCGTCAACGCGCCGCTCTACCGGCTGGCGCGGCGCATCGTCTCGCGTGCGCCGGCGGTCGCCGAACCCGACCGCTTCCACAAGGCGGCGGCCGCGCTGTGGACGGCGATCGTCGTCGCCGCGCCGCCGATCTTCACCGTGGTCGTGCTGTTCGTTCTGCTCGACGCCTTCGAGCTGATGAGCGCGCGCATCGCGCCGCTGAAGCGCGAGCTGATCGACGGCGTGGGCTCTGTCGCCGTCATCGCCGGCGTCGCGCGCGGCCTGTTCGCGCCGACGCGGCCGAACTGGCGCCTGATGGAAGTCGACGACACGATCGCCGAGCGCCTGTCGCGTCTCGCCATAGCGCAGGCCGCCATTGTCGCGGTCGTCAGCATCCTGCAGGCGCTGACCGATATTTCCGCGGCGGCGCTGCCGGTCACCGCCGCCGTGCAGGGCCTCGGCGCGGCGTTGTTCGCTTTCGTCACCGGCGGCGCGATCTACGGCCTGGGCGAGGACGACGAGGACGAGGAATGCCTCGGCCCGCGCGTCACGCCGCGTCCGCGCTGGATCGGCCTCGCGCGGCTCGGCGCCTGGACGGCGATCGTCGCGATGAGCCTTGCCGCGCTGCTCGGCTACATTCCGGCCGCTTCCTTCCTGATGGCGCAGTTCGTCTGGATCGTCGGCGTGATCGGCGCGCTCTGCATTCTCGCGCCGCTCTGCACGGCCGGGCTCGAGGCGACATTCCAGCCCACCACGCCTTTCGGCCGCACGCTGATGTCGGGCGTGGGACTGCGGCGCGAGGGCGTCGCGCAGATCGGCATCGTGCTCTCCGGCCTGACGCAGATGATCCTGCTGACGATGGGCCTGGCGGCCATCGTCCTGCCCTGGGGCCTGCAGTCGGACGATGTGTTCGGCGGCCTGCGCAACGCCTTCTTCGGCTTCACGGTCGGCGGCGTCACCATCTCGCCGTCGAGCGTCGTCGCGGCCCTCATTCTGTTCGCGCTCGGCTATATCGCGACGCGCGGCCTGCAGAACTGGCTGGACAACCGGCTGATGCCGGCGACCAGCCTCGACGCCGGCCTGCGCAATTCCATCCGCACCAGCGTCGGCTATGTCGGCCTGTTCCTGGCCGTCTCCGCCGCGCTGTCGCAGGTCGGGCTCGGCCTCGAGAAGATCGCCATCGTCGCCGGCGCCCTGTCGCTCGGCATCGGTTTCGGCCTGCAGTCGATCTTCAACAATTTCGTCTCGGGCATCATCGTGCTGTGGGAGCGGTCGATCCGCGTCGGCGATCTCGTCGTGCTCGGCGACGAGCAGGGCTACGTGCGCAAGATCAACGTGCGCGCGACCGAGATCGAGACCTTCGACCGCGCCACCATGATCGTCCCCAATTCCAATCTCATCACCGGCGTCGTCAAGAACTGGGTGCGCAACGACCGTGTGGCGCGCGTGCGCATACCGGTGACGCTCAACCCCGGCGTCGACCCCGAGAAGGTGCGTGAGCTGATGACGGCCGCCGCCAAGGACAACGAGAAGGTCTCCAGGATTCCCGCGCCGGCGACCATGTTCGTGGCGATGGAGCCGGGCAGGCTTCAAGTTCGAACTGGTCTGCTTCGTCGACGATGTCGAGACGTCCGGCCGCACCAAGAGCGATCTGCTCTATGCGATCTTCGCCGCGTTCAAGGAGGCGGGCATGACCGTCGCCGGTACGCCCGCCGTCACGCAGGTCGCGCTGCAGGGCGCCGATCGCGGAGGCAGTAGCGGAGACGCTGCGCGCCGCGCAGAATTGACGTTCACTTCGTCTTAGGCGCGCGCCGCTATCGAGCTGTCATGATGAATTTCTCGCCTGCCCGCGCCATGCGCATTCCTCGCTCGCTGGCGCTCGCGCTGCCGCTGGCGCTCGCCGGCTGCGCCGAGGCGCCGACCCTCGCGCCGCAGGTTTCGCAGACGCCGAGCATGTATCGCTCGCTCGCCGCCGACGGCGCCGTCGTGGATGCGAACGCTGCGCGCGACATGATCTCGCTCTATCGGTTGAACAAGGGCCTCGGCCCGCTCGCCGTCGACCCCGGCTTGCAGAGGGTCGCCGAGGCTCAGGCCCGCGCCATGGCCGCGGACGGCAAGATCAGCCACGATTCGCACGGCTCGCTGACACAGCGTCTGAGCGCGCGCGGGTTACGGCAAGAATGTCGCGGTCGAGAACGTGTCGGCCGGCTATCACACGCTGGCCGAAGCCTTCTCCGGCTGGCGCGATTCGCCGCCGCACAATTCCAACATGCTGGCGAAGGGCATGAAGCGCATGGGCATAGCCACGGCCTATGCGCCGGGCGCGAAATACAAGGTGTTCTGGACGCTGGTGCTGACAGACTAGGCCGGAGCGGCCGCCAGTGGCATGGCGGCGGAAACCCAGGACGAATCCGCTGGACGCTTCACGGCTTTCGCCTCGCCGCTCGCCAGCCAGTTGCGCAGGAAGATGTCGAGCCAGGCGCCGACGGCCCGGTCGTACTGGAACCAGCCGGCCAGATGCTCGTGCGGCTGCTGCGCGTTCGGCGACTGCATCCGCTCGTAGGCGCGCGTCGTCCAGCGGCACATCATCGCGTAGGTGACTTCCGGGTGGAACTGCAGCGCGACCGCGTTCGGCCCGTACTGGAAGGCCTGCGTCGGGAAGAGGTCGCCTTCCGCGAGCAGCGTCGCGCCTTGCGGCAGATCGAAGCCCTCGCGGTGCCATTGATAGACGGTGCGCGGCATCTTGCCGCCGAACGAGGCGTCGCCCGCCGCCGTCGGGCGGATCGGGTAATAGCCGATCTCGGCCGAGCCGCAGGACTTGTTGAACACGCGATGGCTGAGGTGGCGCGCCAGCATCTGGCCGCCCAGGCACACGCCGAGATAGGGCTTGTTCTCTTTCAGCGGTACGCCGATCCAGTCGGTCTCGCGCGCCAGCCACTCGTCGGGATCGTTGGCGCTCATCGGCCCGCCGAAAATGACGGCGCCGGCATGCCGCTCCATCGTCTCGGGCAGCGGATCGCCGAAGCGCGGGCGGCGAATGTCCAGTTCGCAGCCCTGCTCGACCAGCAGGCGGCCGATCCGGCCCGGAGTCGAATGCTCCTGGTGCAGGACGATCAGAACGCGACGCGGGTTCGGTTTCGCTGTCATTGGCTCCGGTTTCCGTCGATTGGCGTTCTTATGCAAGCCTTTGTGTTCATTTTCCGGCGTCAAGCCGCTTGGCCTGGCGGGCGGCCAGTTGCGGCAGGGAGATCGAATGCGGGATCCATGCCAGCCCGGCGGCCAGCGCCTGGTTGACGAGGCCGGGCGTGACGACGCGCCGGCCGGCCATCAGGCCGTCATAGGCGGCGACTGCCGTTTCGCGCGCGCCGGCGACGCCCGGCGGGGCGGAAAAGGCCTCGGCGTTCATGCCCGCGCGCTTCTGGAAGCCGGTGACCACCGGCCCCGGGCAGAGCGCGGTCACCCGCACGCCATCGGCCCGCAATTCCTCGGCGAGCGCCTCGGAGAGCGAGAGCACATAGGCCTTGGAGGCGTAATAGACGGCCATGCCCGGCCCCGGCGCGAAGGCGGCGATCGAGGCCACATTGACCATGCCGCCGCGCGCCGCCCGCAGATCTGGCAGGAACTGGCGCGCCATCGCGGTGAGGGAGCGGACGTTCAGGTCGATCATGCCGAGCTGGTCGTCGATCGGCAGCTCCGCGAAGCGGCCGTTGAGCCCGTAGCCGGCGTTGTTGACCAGATATTCGACGCTCGCGCCGGCTTGGGCCAGCGCCGAGGCGAGCTTGCCCGGCGCGTCCGCCGGCGCGAGATCGAGCGCCACGACGATCGGGCGCGGCTTGCCCGATTTCGCATTCTTGGCGGCGATTTCGTCGGCCAGCGCCTCCAGCCGGTCGGCGCGGCGCGCGACCAGAGCCAGATCGTGGCCGCGCTCGGCGAAAACTCTTGCGAATTCGACGCCCAGCCCCTCCGAGGCGCCTGTGACGAGGGCGATCCTGCGCTGATGGCTCATATGCCGCTCCCCTCGTCTTCCCAGGGGTTTTCCGGCATCTTCTCCGCGCCGCCCTTCTCGGCCTTGCGCTTCAGCATCATGCGGTCGCGCGCCGCCACGCCGAGAAGCTCGGCGACGCGCCAGACCGTGTTCTCCTCGATCTCGTCGGCATGGCCGTCGGCATAGGCGACGTCCCACAGAAGCTCGACCACCGCGAGCCGGCCGGGCTCGTCGAGGGCGCGCTTGAGCACGCTGGTGAACTGATAGAGGTCGATCGCCTCGCGCTCGCTTTCCTCGGCGCGGCGCATCAGTTCGCGCGCCGCCGAGGGATCGAGCTCGAACCGTTCCTGCAGGATCTTGCGCAGGCGGCGCTGCTCCTGCGGCGCGACATGGCCGTCGGCGTTGGCCATGTGGATCAGCAGGGCGGCGGCGGCCACGCGATAATCGTCGGCGTCGAAGCCGCGTTCCTGGCCCGCGCCGGTCAGATCGTCGATGAAGCTCTTGAGCCTGTCGAACATGGTCGCCCTATGGTCCCGCCCAATGGTTAACAAGATGCTGACGGCCGGGTCAAAATGGCACGATCCAGCCGATTCAGCGGCTGTCGTGCGGCTTGATGTCGAGAAGCGGCGTGCCGTCGACGCAGTCCAGCCCGCGCACGACGAGCGCGCCCGCCTCGACCGCCTCCAGCTTCACGACCGACGAGGCGATCGGGTTCGGCCGCACCGGCGAGCGCAGCGCGAAGGTGCCGAACGTTTTCTCCCGGCCCTTGGGCGCCTGCACGAGCAGGTCGCGTCGGGCGAGGTGCATGAAATAGAGGACCTGGACGAATTCCCGTCCCTCGAGACCGGCCAGCGCCGGCCGCCAGCGGGCGTCGATCTCGATCCGGCAGACCGGTCCGTCCTGCACGCCGCGGTGCGGGCAATCGCTGCGTTGGCGCCACGGCGTCCTGATGCGGCCGATGAAATAGAGGCCGGCGTCGAAGCCCTCGGGCAGCGTTCCGGCGATCTCGCCGGGTCTGATCGTATCGTCCATGTTCGAATCCGTCCGGAAATGTCCGGACGGATCATAGTCGCCGCCTGCGCGTAAATCAGGCGCCGGTGATTACCAATTGAGCATCGGCGCCAAGGTCCTGCACGGCGGCGAGCAGCGCCGTCTCCACGTCGCGCGCCGGCTGGCGCGAAGACTTGAGCTGCACGTTCACCGTCAGCCGCCCCGCAACCGCGCTGTTTGCCGGCAAGAATTGCGGCGAACCGATCTTCCCCTCGACAACGAAGGGCGCGAGGCGGCGGCGGACCTTGTCTTCGATTGCGCTCATGGAATGCTCCGTCTGTCGAATGGCGCGAAAAGCCATGCAAGTTCTAGGCCCCCGCACGGCGACTGCGACATGACAAAATGACGCGCGTGCGACAGCCGCGCTCACGGCATGTCGCGAAATCGCCAGACCTGCGTTTTCTTGATCTCGCTGTCCTCGAGCGCGCGCGTCACCGGCACCCGGTACTCGGCCACCGGCTCGAGTTTCTCCCGCGCGAGATAGGAGCGGCCGGGATCGCCGACGAGAACGAGCGCGCCGCGCGCCGAGAGCCGCTCCAGCCAGTCGGTGACGCGCTGCGCCATGTCGCGCTCGTAGGAAACGTCGCCGGCGAGCACGACGTCCCAGCCTTCGTCCGCGCCGATCATGTCGCCGAGGCGGGCCTCGACTGAAACGCCGTTCGCCTGGGCGTTGATCGCGATCGCCTCGACGGCGAAGGCGTCGATCTCGCAGCCCTCGACCTTTCGCGCGCCGGCCTTGGCCGCCGCAATGGCGACGAGCCCCGAGCCCGAGGCGAAGTCGAGCACATGCCTGCCCGCGACGATCGCGGCATGATCGAGAATGTAGCGCGCGAGCGCCTGTCCGCCGGCCCAGGCGAAGGCCCAGAAGGGCGGCGGCAGGCCGATTTCGCCGAGTTCCTCCTCGGTCTTCTCCCACAGCGCGGTGGCTTCGTCGGCGAGCTGCAGCGAAATCTCCGGCGCGTGCGGAACGGCGAGAAGCCGCGTGTTGGCGCGGATGAAGGCGGCGCGGTCGCGTATTGCCTCGCTCATGCGCGCAGGTCCAGCACGAAGCGCTGTTCGCGCACGCGCGCGCCCCAGCTCTCGGCGCTCTTTTCTTCTACGAGACGAAAGCCGCGCGACTCGTAGAGGCGTCGCGCGGCGTCGAGCCCGGCAAAGGTCCAGAGATAGACACTGGGAAAGGATTGCGCGCGGCAGAAGGCGAGCGCGGCGTCGAGCAGCGCCGCGCCGGTTCCGGCGCCGCGTGAAGCATCGTCGAGGATGAACCAGCGCAGATGCGCGCTCGCGCTCTGCCGGCCGTCGATGGCGATCGAGCCGACGACGCGATCGTGCAGGCGCGCGAACCACAGCCGCGAATCCCCGCGCGGCAGGGCGGCGGCGAACTCGCCCGCCTCGCGCGCCACCTTGGCCTCGAAGAAGGCGCCGAAGCCCCATGCGCGGGCGTAGTAGAGCGCGTGCATTTCCACGAGTCGCGCCAGCGCGCCGGGCGGGGCGTCCGCCGTAATCTCGATTTCGTTCAAAAGGCCGGAAATCCCTGCGGCGCCGCGCGCATATTGTGTCGGATGGCGATCCTGCGCATAGTGCGCCCGCTTCCGCAACCGCGCCGCACGCGGCGGAGCGAGGAAATTGCCGGCAAAGACCGGTCAACCCGAGGATCACATGCCTTTCGATCGCCGCTCGTTTCTGACGACGTCCGCTGTCGTCGCCGTTTCCGCTCCCGCCATCCTGCGCGCCACGCGCGCCGGCGCCGCGGAATATCAGGTCAAGCTCGCCAACAACCTGCCCGAGACCCATCCGCTGACCGTGCGCATGCGCGAGGCGGCCGCCGCCATCGCCAAGGACACCGGCGGCAAGGTCGAGATGCAGGTGTTCCCCAACAACCAGCTCGGCTCCGACACCGACATGCTGAGCCAGTTGCGCTCGGGCGCGCTGGAATTCTTCTCGCTGTCGGGCCTCATCCTCTCCACGCTCGTGCCGGCCGCCTCGATCAACGGCGTCGGCTTCGCGTGGTCTGGCTATGACAAGGTGTGGCCGGCGATGGACGGCGAACTCGGCGCCTTCGTGCGCGCGCAGATCGAGAAGTCCGGCCTCTACGCCTTCGAGAAGATGTGGGACAACGGCTTCCGCCAGATCACCACCTCGACCAAGCAGATCAAGACGCCGGAAGACCTCGTCGGCCTGAAGATCCGCGTGCCGGCGAGCCCGCTGTGGACCTCGATGTTCAAGGCGTTCGAATCCGCGCCGATGGCGATCAATTTCTCGGAAGTCTATTCGGCGCTTGCAGACCAAGGTCGCCGAGGGCCAGGAGAATCCGCTGGCGATCATCGCCACCGCCAAGCTCTACGAGGTGCAGAAGAACCTCGCGCGCACCAACCACATGTGGGACGGCTTCTGGCAGCTCGCCAACGGCAAGGTCTGGAAGGGCCTGCCCGACGACGTGAAGGCCTCGATTTCCAAGCGCTTCGCCGAGGCCGCGCTGGCCCAGCGCGAGGACGTCGCCAAGCTGAACGCGACGCTGGAAAAGGACCTGAAGGAAAAGGGCCTCGTCTTCAACGAAGTCGATCCGGCCCTGTTCCGCGCCAAGCTGCAGAAGGCCGGCTTCTTCACCGAATGGAAGGGCAAGTACGGCGACGACGCCTGGGCCGTGCTCGAGAAATACACGGGCAAGATCTCCTGATTCGACGCTGCGTTCCGGATCGTCGCGCGACGATCCGGTTTCGCGTTGACGCGCGCTAGATCGGCCGCGAAAAGCCGGCATCCACTTCTTCGCAGCGCGCTGGCCCGATGGCTTCCGACAACAGACACAAGCTCCCCGATCCCGCGCCGGACAGTTTTCTGGCGCGCGCATTCCTCGGCGCGGAGAGGGCGATCGGCCTGGTCGTCGAGACGGCGGCGGGCCTGCTCGTTCTCGCCGAGACGGCCATCCTCTTCGCCGGCGTCTATTCGCGCTACGTGCTGCGCCGCCCCTTCGTCTGGTCGGACGAACTCGCCTCCATCCTGTTTCTCTGGCTCGCCATGCTCGGCGCCGTCATCGCCTACCGGCGCATGGAGCACATGCGCATGTCCGCGCTGGTGGCGCGCGCCGGCGCGCGCGGGCGCGCGCTGTTCGAGGCGCTGGCGCTCGCCGTCGGTCTCGTCTTCCTCGCCTTCGTCGTCCATCCCGCTTTCGACTATGCGCTGGATGAAATAGCCATCACGACGCCGGCGCTGGAAATCTCCGGCGCGTGGCGCGCCGCCGCCCTGCCTGTCGGCGTCACGCTGATGCTCGTGATCGGCCTGATGCGCATCGGCCGGCTCTATCGCTTGGCGGACGTCGCGCTGGCGCTGGCCTTCGTGGCGGGCGTCGGCCTCGCGCTGTGGCTGGGCAAGCCCATGCTGATGGCGATGGGCAATTACAAGCTCGTCGTCTTCTTCGTGCTGATCGTCGGCGGCGCGGTGCTGGCCGGCGTTCCCATCGTCTTCGCTTTCGGCATCGGCACATTCGCTTTCATCGCATTGACGACGCGCACGCCCTGGTCGGTCGTCGTCTCGCGCATGGACGAGGGCATGAGCCACATCATCCTGCTGTCCGTGCCGCTGTTCGTGTTTCTCGGCCTGCTGATCGAGGTCACGGGGCTGGCGCGCGCCATGGTGGCGTTTCTCGCCGCGCTGATCGGCCATTTCCGCGGCGGCCTCTCCTATGTGCTGCTCGGCGCCATGTATCTCGTCTCGGGCATATCCGGCTCCAAGGCCGCCGACATGGCGGCGGTGGCGCCCGTGCTGTTTCCCGAGATGAAGGCGCGCGGCGAGAAGGGCGGCGATCTCGTCGCGCTTCTGTCGGCCACCGGCGCCATGACGGAGACGATCCCGCCCTCGCTCGTTCTCATCACGATTGGTTCTGTGACCGGCGTGTCGATCTCGGCGCTGTTCACCGGCGGCATTCTCCCCGGCGCCGTGCTGATGCTCGTGCTGGCGCTGGTCGTGCGCTGGCAGGCGCACAAGGAACAGCGCCCGACCACGCCGCGCGCGTCCGGCGCGGTGATCGCGCGCCTCGCGCTCGTGGCGCTGCCGGGCATAGCGCTGCCCTTCCTCATCCGCGCCGCCGTCGTCGAGGGCGTGGCCACCGCGACGGAAGTCTCCACCATCGGCATCGTCTACGCCGCGCTCGTCGGCCTCCTCGGCGTTCTCTTCTTCAAGCAGAAGATCGAGTGGAACAGGCTCTGGCCGATGCTGGTCGACACGGCGACGCTGTCGGGCGCGATCCTCATCATCATCGGCGCCGCGACCGCCATGGCCTGGGCGCTGACCCAATCCGGCTTCTCGCGCCAGCTTGCGCAGACCATGGCCGCCATGCCCGGCGGCGCCATCGGCTTCATGGCGATCTCGCTCGTCGCCTTCGTCGTGCTGGGCTCCATCCTCGAGGGCATTCCGGCGATCGTGCTGTTCGGCCCGCTGCTCTTTCCCATCGCGCGGCAGCTCGGCATTCACGAGGTGCACTACGCCATGGTGGTCATCCTCGCGATGGGCATCGGCCTGTTCGCGCCGCCCTTCGGCGTCGGCTATTACGCGGCCTGCGCCATCGGCCGCGTCGACCCGGCCGAGGGCGTGCGGCCCATCTGGCCCTATCTCGCGGCGCTGCTCGTCGGCCTGATCCTCGTCGCCGCAATCCCATGGATTTCAACCGGCTTCCTGTAGCGTTCCGCGCTGCGGCGCTCGGCTGCGTTGCGCCGGGCCCCTAAAAAAGCTAGGCAAGCGCTCTCTTTTTTCACTCTGGGGCGGCTGCTTCATGCGCATTGCGATGATCGGTTCGGGTTATGTCGGCCTCGTGTCGGGCGTGTGTTTCGCCGACTTCGGGCACGATGTCGTCTGCATCGACAAGGACGCCGCCAAGATCGCGCAGCTCGAGGCGGGCCACATGCCGATCTACGAGCCGGGCCTCAAGGAGATCGTCGACAAGAACGTGCGCGACGGTCGCCTCTCCTTCACCACCGATCTGGCCAGGGGCGTGGCGGGGGCGAAAGCCATCTTCATCGCCGTCGGCACGCCCTCGCGCCGTGGCGACGGCTACGCCGATCTTTCCTACGTCTACGCCGCCGCGCGGGAGATCGCGGAACATGCCGACGACGATGCGGTGATCGTCACCAAGTCGACCGTGCCGGTCGGCGCGGGCGACGAGGTCGAGCGCATCGTGCGCGAGGTCCGCCCGAACGCGGCCATCGCGGTCGTCTCCAATCCGGAATTCCTGCGCGAAGGCGCGGCCATTTCCGATTTCAAGCATCCCGACCGCATCGTCATCGGCACGGACGATCCTCGCGCGCGAGAGGTGATGCAGGAAGCGTATCGGCCGCTCTATCTCAACAACCAGCCGATCCTGTTCATGGCGCGGCGCACGGCGGAACTGACCAAATACGCCGCCAACGCCTTTCTGGCGACCAAGATCACCTTCATCAACGAGATCGCCGATCTCTGCGAGGCGACGGGCGCCAACGTGCAGGACGTCGCGCGCGGCATCGGCCTCGACAATCGCATCGGCCGCAAGTTCCTGCACGCGGGACCGGGTTACGGCGGCTCGTGCTTTCCGAAGGATACGCTGGCGCTGGTCAAGACCGGCCACGATTCCGGCAGTCCGCTGCGCATCGTCGAGACGGTGGTCGCCGTCAACGACCAGCGCAAGCGCGCGATGGCGCGCAAGGTGATCGCGGCCTGCGGCGGTTCTGTGCGCGGCAAGACCATCGCCTTGCTCGGCCTGACCTTCAAGCCGAACACCGACGACATGCGCGACGCGCCCTCGCTCATGATCATCCCGGCGCTGCAGGACAATGGCGCCATCATCCGCGCCTACGATCCCGAAGGCATGAGCCAGGCGAAGGCCGTGCTCGACAATGTCGAATTCGCGCAGAGCGCCTATGCGGCGATCGAGGGGGCGGACGCGCTCGTTCTGGTGACGGAATGGGACGCCTTCCGCGCGCTCGATCTCGCCAAGATCAAGACATTGCTGAAGTCTCCGGTCGTGGTCGACCTGCGCAACGTCTACCGGCCCGACGAAATGCAGCGCCACGGCTTCACCTATGTGAGCGTCGGCCGCTGACCGCGGGCGCTGATTTCGATCTACGAAACCGTCGCCCGCTTGCCGAACGGAACGCCGCCCTGCATTCTCCGACCCCGGGAAAGGCCGCGCGCACGAACGCGCGGCTCGGAAACGTCAGGGCGGAACAATGAACGATACAGCCACACTCGAACGCCCGGCCGACAAGGCCGCCGCGAGGTCGGAACATTTCGACGTGCTCATCGTCGGCGCGGGCATTTCCGGCGTCGGCTCGGCCTATCATCTCGTTCATCAATGCCCGGGAACGAGCTTCGTCGTGCTGGAGACGCAGGAATTGTTCGGCGGCACCTGGATCACGCACAAATATCCGGGCATCCGCTCCGACAGCGATCTCCACACGTTCGGCTATCGCTTCAAGCCGTGGGTCGGCAAGCCCATCGCCACGGCGGAGGAAATCCTCAAATACATGGGCGAGGTGATCGAGGAGAACGACCTCGCCCGCCACATCCGCTATCGCCACAAGATTTACAACGCGCGCTGGTCGAGCGCGGACAATCGCTGGACGCTCGACGCCGAGAATCTCGCCACCGGCGAGCGTCAGACCTTCACCTGCAATTTCCTCTGGATGTGCCAGGGCTATTACCGTCATTCCGAAGGCTATACGCCGCACTGGCAGGACATGGACAAGTACGAGGGCACGCTCGTCCATCCGCAGACCTGGCCCGAGGGCCTCGACTACAAGGGCAAGCAGGTTCTCGTCATCGGTTCCGGCGCGACCGCCGCGACGGTGATCCCGGCGATGGCGCCGGACGCCGCGCATGTGACGATGCTGCAGCGTTCGCCCACCTATTTCATCCCCGGTCGCAATGCGATCGACATAGCCGAGCAATTGCGCAAGCTGCAGATCGACGAGGCCTGGATTTACGAGATCGTGCGCAAGCAGATCCTTTATACTCAAGCCGAATTCACGCAGCGCTGCCTCGATGAGCCCGATGCGGTCACCAGGGAATTGCTGGGCGCCGTGCGCGCCTATCTGGGGCCCGACTACGACATCGCCAAGCATTTCACGCCGCGCTACCGCCCGTGGCGCCAGCGCATCGCCTTCGTGCCGGACGGCGATCTCTTCAAGGGCATCGCATCGGGCAAAGCGAGCGTCGTCACCGACGAGATCGACCGCTTCACGAAGAAGGGCGTGCTGCTCAAGTCCGGCAAGGAACTGGAAGCCGACATCATCGTGACGGCGACCGGCTTCAATCTGTGCATGATGGGCGACATCGCCTTCGAGCTCGACGGCAAGCCGCTCGACTGGTCGGACACGATCACCTATCGCGGCCTGATGTTCACCGGCGTGCCGAACCTCGCCTGGGTCTTCGGCTATTTCCGCGCAAGCTGGACTTTGCGCACCGACATGGTCGCCGATTTCGTCTGCGCGCTGCTCAATCACATGAAGGCGAAAGGCGCGCACAGGGTCGAGGTTGCGCTGCGCCCCGAGGACAAGGGCTCGCCGGTCCTGCCGTGGCTGGACGAGGAGAATTTCAACCCCGGCTACATGCTGCGCGGCATGGACTTGCTGCCCAAGCGCCTCGACAAGCCGGAATGGCAGCACAGCCAGGACTACTGGAGCGAGAAGGACGAGATTCCGAAGACGAATTTCGACGATCCGGCGTTCGTGTACGGAAAGTAGCCGAAACAACAACCTTCATCCTGAGGAGCGGCATCGAGATCGCGCTTGTGCGATCTCGACATCATCTGCCCAAGTCGGGCAAGCCCGACTTGGGGAAGGCGCGTCTCGAAGGATGGCCGATGTGGAATTGTGGGCTTGACCATCCTTCGAGACGCGATGCTTCGCATCGCTCCTCAGGATGAAGGACTTCGAGTAATAGGGCGCCCTCAAGAGAGCCCGGAGGAACCTCTACTTCCCCCACCCGACATTCCACGCGGGCTTCCTCTTCTCCACGAACGCCCGCGTGCCTTCCGCGCCTTCCGGGCTGCGCACGGCGGACACGAAAGCCTCGGCCGCGCGGTCGAGCAGGCTGTCCATCGGCTCGCCGCCCTTGGCGACGCGATGCATCAGCGCCTTGGTGAGCGCGACCGCCTCCGGCGCGCATTTGAGGATTTGCGCAATCGTGGCGTCGATCAGCGCCTCGAGCGCCGCTGAATCTTCCGCCACCTCGTGCGCGATGCCGACGTCGCGCGCCTGAAACCCGTTCAGCTTCGCGCCCGACACGCCGAAGCGCCGCGCCGCGGTAAGGCCGATGCGGCGCACGACGAAAGGCGAGATCTGCGCCGGCGCGATGCCGAGCATGGTTTCCGTCATGGCGAATTGCGCATCGGCTTTTGCAATGGTGATGTCGCCCAGGCACGCCATGCCGAAGCCGCCGCCCATGGCGAAGCCCTCGACCACGACGATCGTCGCCTGCCGCGCCTCGTCGATCGCCTGGAACAGCGCGCCGCCCTGGCGGTTGGCTTCCTTCAGCGCGTCGTGTTCGCCCGGCGCCAGCGGCTTCGAGGCCGCGTTGAATCCCTTGATGTCGCCGCCCGCGCAAAACGTGCCGCCGGCGCCGCGCAGCACGACGACGCGCACGTCGGGCATGGTCTTCAGCGCGTCGAACGTCTGGCGCAATTCCGCGCCCATGCCGGCGACCAGCGCATTGCGCGCTTCCGGCTTGTTCAGCCAGACGAAAAGAACCGGCCCCTTGCGCTCGAGCTTGATGAATTCCGGGTTTTCCGGCAGCCCCGCCATTGATTCCACTCCCGTTTTGCGGCCATGCGCGGCCGTCTCGGACCGCAGTTTACGAAATTCTGAGGATGGTTCAAATTTTTTGAGAGACGGGTATTATGGGATCAATCAGAGAGTTTGCAGGGAAGAACGTCATGGCTAGCGACGCGAAGAAATCCATCCGCATCGGCGGCGCATCGGGCTACTGGGGCGATTCGAACGCCGCGCCCGCGCAACTCGTCGACAAGGGGAATATCGATTACCTCGTCTTCGACTATCTCGCGGAAGTGACGATGGCGATCCTCGCCAAGCTGAAAAGCCGCAAGGAGGACCAGGGCTACGCGCACGATTTCGTCTTCGGCGTGATGAAGCCGCTCATCAGGAAGATCGCGGACAAGAAGATCAAGGTCATCGCCAACGCCGGCGGCGTCAATCTCGAAGCGTGCCGCAAGGCGCTGGAGCAGGTGGCGAAGGAGGCGGGCGTCACGCTGAAGATCGGCACGGTCGAAGGCGACAATCTGCTCGAGCGCGAGGAAGAATTGCGCGGCCTCGACATCAGGGAGATGCAGTCGGGCGCGCCCCTTCCGCCGAAGCTGATGAGCGTCAACGCCTATCTCGGCGCTTTCCCGATCGCCGCCGCGCTCGACGCGGGCGCGGATATCGTGCTGACCGGGCGCTGCGTCGACTCGGCCGTCTCGCTCGCTCCCTTCATCCACGAATTCAAATGGAAGCCGACCGATTTCGATCTGCTCGCGCAAGGCGCGCTGTGCGGCCATCTGCTCGAATGCGGCGCGCAGGTCACGGGCGGCAATTTCACCGACTGGCGCGATGTCGAGGCCGGCTGGGAGGACGTGGGCTGGCCGATCGCGGAATGTTTCGCCGACGGCTCCTTCATCGTCACCAAGCCCGAAGGCACGGGCGGCGCGGTCACGCCGCTCACCGTCGCCGAGCAGATGCTCTACGAGATCGGCGATCCCGCAGCCTACATCCTGCCCGACGTCGTCTGCGATTTCACCGGCGTGACGATGGTGCAGGAGGGCAAGGATCGCGTCCGCGTCGCCAATGCGCGCGGCCGCATGCCGACGCGCACCTACAAGGTGTCCGCGACATATCCCGGCGGCTTCCGCCTCGTCTCGTCGTCGGTCATCGCGGGCTATGACGCGCCCGCCAAGGCGCGTCGCGTGGCCGAGGCCGTGCTCAATCGCGTCGGCCGGATGCTGAAGGAGGCGGGCCTGCCGCCCTTCGGCGATGTCGCTGTCGACGTCATCGGCGACGAGGCGCTCTATGGCGGCAGCGCCGATCCGCGCCGCACGGTTCCGCGCGAGGTCGTGCTGCGCCTGTGCGTGCAGCACGCGCGCCCCGAGGCCTGCGAATTGCTGGCGAAGGAGAGCGTCGGCACGGCGCTGGCGACGACGACGGGCCGCTGCGGCATCGACGCCGGGCGTCCGTCCGCCTCGCCCATGGTGCGGCTCTATTCCTTCCTCCTCGACAAGGAATTCGTCGGCATCAGCGTGCGCATCGACGGCGCGGAAGTCGCCTTTGCGCCCTTCCTGCCGCCGAAGGACCACAAGGACAAGGTCGTGCATCCCGTCGTTGCGGACGCGGCGCCGTCGACCGGCCGCACGATCCAGGCGCCGCTGATCGCGCTTGCGGTGGCGCGCTCCGGCGACAAGGGCGATGGGTCGAATGTCGGCGTCATCGCGCGCAAGCCCGAATACTGGCCGGTCATCCGCGCGAGCCTGACGAGCGAGGCCGTGAAGGCCTATTTCGCGCATTACGTGAAAGGCGAGGTCGAGCGCTTCGACCTGCCCGGAACGCATGCGCTGAATTTCCTCATGCACAATTCGCTGGGCGGCGGCGGCACATCGTCGGTGCGGCTCGATACGCAGGCCAAGACCTTCGGCCAATTGCTGCTGTCGATCCCGGTCGCCGTGCCGGAAGCGTGGAGCAACGAACTGCCTTCGTATTAATCGCGGCGCCCCTCCCTGACCCTCTCCCGCAGGTATGAAGTCGGCTGTTGCCGACCTCGACCAGATGCAGGGGAGGGCGGGGAGGGGCGATTGCCGCCAGCGCCTGACTCGCGATACGAACGCGAATGACTCACCCCACCTTCACCGTCACGCGCAAGATCCGCTTCGGGCACACCGATCCCGCAGGCATCGTCTACTACCCGCATTATTTCGACATGTTCAACGGCGTGGTCGAAGACTTCTTCGACGATTGCGTCGGCGCGTCGTTCCAGGCGATGCGCAGCGATTTCGGCGTGGTCACGCCCCTGCGCAACATAGAGGCGGATTTCATCGCGCCCTGCCGCATCGGCGACAAGCTCGATCTCGCCCTCACGCTGCTGCGGGTGGGCCGCACGTCGCTGCGCATCGTCATCGACGGTTCCGTCGACGGCAGCCCGCGCCTCAGCGCCAAGCTCGCCATCGTCTTCGTCTCCGCCAGGGATGGCCGCGCGGTCGCGCCGCCGCCGGCGGTTCTGGCGCGGCTCGAGGCGCTCGCCGGCGCTTGACGACGGGCTTTGCGCCGCCGCGCAATTTTGTTATGCAACATACCTATTCCGGCATGGCCGGGGCGCGCGCGACCGTAGAAGAGCCGCGCCGTCGACAGGGAGCGCCTACATGTCCGAGGCTACGGCCTATGCCAGCAAGCCGTGGCTTGCGCTCTACACGCCCGGCCTGCCGAAGGAGATCGTGGCCGAGCACGGCGATGCGCTGTCGCTGTTTCGCGCCGCCGTCGCCCGCGCCGCCGACAAGCCGGCAATCGTCTATTTCGACCGCGCGTTGACCTACGCCGAACTCGACCGCATGAGCGACGCGCTGGCGGCTGCGCTTGCTGCGCGCGGCTTTGCGGCGGGCGACCGGCTGGCGATCTACATGCAGAACATGCCGCAATTCCTCGTCGCCGCGCTCGGCGCGTGGAAGGCGGGCGGCATCGCGGTCCCGATCAACCCGATGAACCGCGAGCGCGAACTGACCCTCATGCTCGAGGATTGCGCGCCCAGGGCGCTCGTCTGCCTCGACCAGCTCTGCGCCGAGGTGATCGCGACGCTGCCCGAAAGCGTCGCGCGCCCCGCGATTATCCTCACGACGTCCGCGCTCGACCTGCAAACGCGCAATGACCGCCGCGTCCTTCCTGCCGCGCGCATCGCCACGCCCGCCGGCGCGGAAGACCTGCTCGCCGTCATCGCCGCGCATGAGAACGCCCCGTCGTCGCGCGAGAAACCCAAGCCCGGCGATATCGCCTTCCTCGTCTACACGTCCGGCACGACGGGCCTGCCCAAGGCGGCGATGAACACGCACGCCAATGTCGCCTTCAACGCGCAGGCCATCGCCAACTGGTATTCGGCCGAGGACGGCGACGCCATTCTGGGGCTTGCGCCGCTGTTCCATGTCACCGGCCTGATCGCGCATGTCGCGAAGTCCTGGGTCCTGGCCGCGCCGCTCGTTCTCTGTTTCCGTTTCGAGCCCGGCGTCGTGCTGGATGCGCTGGTCGAGCGCAGGCCCGCCTTCACGGTCAGCGCCATCACCGCTTTCATCGCGCTGCTCGCTCACCCCGAATGCACGGCGGATAAATTCGCGAGCCTCAAGGTCGTCGTGTCCGGCGGCGCGCCGATCCCGCCCGCGGTCATCGAGGAATTCCGCGCGCGCACCGGCCATTACATCCACAACGGCTACGGGCTGACCGAAACCAACGCCGGCGTCATCGCCGTGCCGCACAAGGCGATTGCGCCGGTCGATCCGGCGAGCGGCGCGCTCGCCATCGGCGTTCCGAAGTTCAACGCGAATGTCTGGATCGCCGACGAGAACGGCGCGCCGGCGCCGATCGGAGAGGCCGGCGAGATCGTCGTCTCCGGCCCGAGCGTGTCGCGGGGCTACTGGAACAAGCCGAATGAAACCGCGGACGCCATGCGTGAAAACGGTTTCCGCACCGGCGACGTCGCCTTCATGGACGACAAGGGCTGGTTCTACATCGTCGACCGCAAGAAGGACATGATCGTCGCCTCCGGCTTCAAGGTCTGGCCGCGCGAAGTCGAGGACGTGCTCTACGCCCATCCCGCCGTGCGCGAGGCCGCGGTGATCGGCGTGACCGATCCCTATCGCGGCGAGACGGTGAAGGCGGTGGTCAGCCTCAAGCCCGGCGCGCGCGCAACGAAGGAAGACCTCGACGCGCATTGCCGCGCCAAGATGGCGGCCTACAAACGGCCGCAACAGATCGAGATCGTCGACGATCTGCCCAAGACCGTGACGGGCAAGATATTGCGGCGGATGCTGCGGTAGAGCATTTCATGACGAGGTAGAATCGCGTCGCCGTCATTGCGAGGAGCCGAAGGCGACGCGGCAATCCATCCCCTCGTCTGAGCGAGTTCCGGTGGATGGATTGCTTCGCTCTCAGACGAAATCGGCAACTTCAAGGGAAGTCGGCGACAGCCGACTTCCCGGCGCCGATTTCTGTCGGGCTCGCAATGACGGCGCTATTTCGTGCGCAAGTAATCCGACGTCGCGGCGTCGGCCGGAAAGAACGTCTCGATGGCGAGTTCCGACAGCGTCACGTCGACGGGCGTGCCGAAGACGGTGATGGTCGAGATGAACGACAGGCGCATGTCGCCGTCGCGCAGGCGCAGCGGCACGACGATCGCGGGTTCGCCGCCAGCGTCGCGCTCGTGCGGCGCAAGGTCGATCGTCTCGGGATAGACGTAGCCCTGCAATTCGCCGAGCAGCTCTTCGAGCCCCGCATCTCCGCTGGCGGAAATCTGCTGGCGCATGCGCGCGAGAAGATGCGCGCGCCATTCGCCGAAATTGTCGATGCGCGGCGCGAGCGCCTGCGGGTGCAGCGCGAGCCGCATGGCGTTGGGCGCGGCGAGCAGATCCGGCGCGACGCCGCCGAGAAGCGCGCCGACGCCGGCATTGAAGGCGACGATGTTCCAGCGCCGGTCGACGGCGAGCGCGGGGAAGGGCGCGCAGCCCTGCAGCACGGCGTCGACGGCGGCGCGCGCGGCCGCCAGCGCGGGATCGTCGAGCGGGCGCTCGGCATAGAGCGGCGCGAAGCCGCCGGCGAGCAGGATGGCGTTGCGCTCGCGCAAGGGCACGGCCAGCGTTTCGGCGAGATGCACGATCATGTCGCGCGAGGGCTGCGCGCGCCCGGTTTCGACGAAGCTCAGGTGGCGCGCGGAAATCTCGGCTTCGAGCGCGAGTTCGAGCTGGCTCATGCGGCGGCGCTGCCGCCATTGGCGCAGATATTCGCCGGGGGGTCGGTGGTATCCCATGCGCTCATTCTAGCGCGAGGGCGCGCGCATCCAATTACCTCCGGCGTAATCGACTGAACGCGCAAGTCGGATCAGCCTTCCTTCATCCCGCTCCGATCGCGGCGAGAAAAGGAGAAGCCCCATGCGTTTCGTCGTCTCATCGCCCCTGCTGCGCAATGTCCTCGTCGTCGACGCCGCATTCAGCGGCGCATCGGGCGTCGCGCTGGCGGCGGCGGCTGCGCCGCTGGCGAGCCTTTCGGGCCTGCCGCATGCGCTCGTGCTCGGCGCCGGCGTGTTCCTCATGCCCTATGCGCTGTTCGTCGGTTCGCTCGGCCTGTGCGCCATGCTGCCGCGCGGCCTCGTCTGGTTCGTCGTCGCCGGCAATGCGCTCTGGACCGTCGAGAGCCTCGCGACCCTGGCGCAGACCACGCCGACGTCGTTCGGTCTCGCCGCCGTCATCGCGCAGGCGACGGTGGTCGCGGCGATCGCGGCGGGGCAGTCGGGTCGGCCTGAAGCGTTCGCAGCCGGCGCAGATCGCGTGACGATACGATCTCCCCTCCCCGACCGTCCCCCCAAGGGGGAGGGAGTTTGTTTCGGGGCGTCGCAGTCGTGTCAGCTAATCCGGCGCCAGGAAGGTCACAGCTTCCAGCCGGTTGCCGTCCGGATCCCGCACGAAAGCTGCGTAATAAATGTTCGGGCCGGCGCCGTAGGGGCGTCGGCCCGGCGCGCCGTCGTCGGCGCCGCCATGCGCGAGCGCCGCTGCGTGGAACGCCTGGATCGCTTCCGGCGTCCGCGCCCTGATCGCCACATGCGCGCCGACATCGGCAGGCTGTGGCGGCAAGCCTTCGCGCAGGTTGATCCAGATTTCCGCATGGGTCTTGCCGAAGCCGATGGTCCGCGCGCGCGTCACGAGCCTGACGTAGCCGAGCGGCGCGAGCGCGGCCTCGTAGAAGGCGGCGCTCGCCTCGAGATCGCGGACGGCGAGCGAGACGTGGTCGATCGCCATCGCCGGACCTACCGGACGATCAGCGGCGCGAAGGCGGCGACGACATTTTCGTAGACCTGCCGCTTGAAGGGAATGATGAGGTCGGGCAGGCGCGAAACATCCTCCCAGCGCCAGGCGTCGAATTCCGGCTTGTGGCCGGGGCCGGGATCGTGAATGTCGATCTCGCTCTCCGCGCCGGTGAAGCGCAGCGCGAACCACTTCTGCGTCTGGCCGCGATAGCCGCCGCGCCACGCCTTCTTCGCCACGTCCTGCGGCAGGTCGTAGGAATACCAGTCCGGCGCCTCGGCGATGAGTTCGACCGAGCGCACGTTCGTCTCCTCGCGCAATTCGCGCAGCGCCGCCGCATAGGGCTGCTCGCCGGGATCGATGCCGCCCTGCGGCATCTGCCATTCGTGGCCGGGCGCGACATGTTCGGGCTGGCGCTTGTTGCGCCGCCGCCCGATGAAGACGAGGCCCTGGGCGTTCACCAGCATCACGCCGACGCAGGGGCGATAGGGCGCTTGCCGCTTCACCGCCGGTTCTCCACCTGCGGTCCGCTTGCGCGTGAAAACAGCGCGCTCGCCGGCGCCAGCGCCATGCCGCGCTTCTCGAGGCCGCGCGCGAAACGGCCGATCTGTTCGATGCTCGCCGGAATGGCGCTGGCGAAGCCGAGCGCGCCGCCTTTCGCGCGCGCTATTGTCTCGAGACGGGCGAGCGCCGCCTCGATCGCTTCGGGGCGCTGGTCCGCGTCGATCACCACATCGGCGCGCGCTGTGGTCGCGCCGACCTGCGCGCCGACGATCCCGGCCAGAGATTGCGGCGACGAGCCGTCGTCGACGAAGGCGACGCCGCGCCGCGCCAGTTCGCGCATGACCGGCGTCATCGCCGCCGCATCGGAGGTGAAGCGCGCGCCGAGGAAATTCACGACGCCGACATAGCCGGCAAACCGGCTCATCAGCCAGGACAGGTCGCTCTCGATCTCCTTGTCGGAGGCCCGCGCGGTCAGCGTATGCGGGCCGGGATTGTTCCGCGGATAGTCGAAAGGCTCCATCGGCGCCTGCAGGAATATCTCGTGCCCGCCTTCTCGCGCGCGGCTTGCGTCGGCCTGCAGGTCGTCGCCGTAGGGCGCGAAGGCGAAGGAGACGTCGGCCGGCAGCTTGTCCATCGCCGCCTCGGTCGCCGCCGCCGACAGGCCGAGCCCGCCCACGATCAGCGCGATGCGCGGCGCGTCCCCCTTCAGCTTCTGCGAGGTGACGACGGGGCGCGCATAGACTTCGAGAGGCTTGGCGCCGTCCGCGCCGATGCGCGGCAGGGCGCCGAAGCGGCCGCGCTCCACCAGGCGCTTGTCGGGCGCGGGCGCCAGGCTGACGCTCGCGGCCCGGTCGAGCTGGATGATGAGCGCGCCCGGCGGCGGCCCGCCGCCCGCGCGCGTCACTTTCACGCCGGACTGGTTTTCGATCTCCTGGCCGGTCTGGCGCTCGGCGCGGCGCTGCTCGATCGTGCCGGTCGTCGCGGGGTCGCGCTGCTGCGGCGCTGCGGCCGGCGGCTTGTAGGCCTCGATCTTCGCCACCGCGCGCGGCCAGCCGCCGTTCGGGTCGCCGTATTTCCAGACATAGGCGCCGGCGGCGACGACCGCCGCGCCGGTCAGCGCATAGACGACGCCGGCCGCCGAAATCCGGCGCGTCGCGGAGCGGCCGGCGGCGCCGGTTCGTCGCTCCTCGCCCGCCGGCGGCAGCCCCAGGGGTTGATGGAGTTCGTCCGACATCCGCCGCTCTTGCCCGCCTCCGGCCTCGCCAGCGCGTTTGCGAAACGCGGCGAATTGATTGCGCGAATCATACGCCAAGAATCAGATATTCGCGGCATTCTGGTCATGCCGGCCGGGCGCGTCGATACGTCGAAACAAATCGGGCGGCCCCAAGGCCGCCCGTTTCGATTCAGTTCTTCTTGTCGGCGTCGGGCGACTTCGCCTCAGGGGCCTTGGCGTCTGCCGGCTTCCCGTCGGACGCCTTGCCATCGGACTTGGGCTCGCTCGAGACGGCTGGCGTGGGCGTCGCGAGCTGCTGGGCGGTCTTCACGCCGCGCAAAAGCTCCTGCGCCGCGATCAACTGCTTGTCCTTGGTCGCGTCCGGCGGGACATAGGCCTGCGAGCCGTGTTCCTCGGTCTCGCCGTTCTTCAGGTGGCCCTTGAGCGAGGCCTCGCCCTTCAGGTCGTCCTTGCCCTTCAGTTCGTCCGGCACGTCCTGCAGCACCATGATGTCGGGATCGATGCCCTTGGCCTGGATCGAGCGGCCCGACGGCGTGTAGTAGCGCGCCGTCGTCAGCCGCAGCGCGCCGTTGTTCTGGCCGAGCGGGATGATCGTCTGCACCGAGCCCTTGCCGAACGAGCGCGTGCCGATCAGCGTCGCGCGCTTGTGGTCCTGCAGCGCGCCGGAGACGATCTCGGAGGCCGAGGCCGAGCCGCCATTGATGAGCACCACCACGGGCTTGCCCTTGGAAATGTCTATCGGGCGGGCGTTGTAGCGCTGCGTCTCGTCGGCGTTGCGGCCGCGCGTCGAAACGATCTCGCCGCGCTCGAGGAAGGCGTTGGAGACGGCCACCGACTGGTCGAGCAGGCCGCCGGGGTTGTTGCGCAGGTCGAGAATGTATCCCTTGAACCTGTCGGCCGGGATTTCCTGCTGGAACTTCTGCATGGCGGCCTTCAGGCCGTCATAGGTCTGTTCGTTGAACTGCGTGATGCGGATATAGCCGATGTCCTCGCCTTCCTTGCGCGAGCGCACCGACTTGATCTGGATGACCGCGCGCGTGAGCTTGACCTCGAGCTTCTTCTTTTCCTTGCCGCGCAGCACGGTGAGCGTGACGCTGGTGTTGACCGCGCCGCGCATCTTGTCGACGGCCTGGTTGAGCGTCATGCCCTGGACGGTCTCGCCGTCGATGGCGGTGATGAGGTCGGCGGCCATAATGCCGGCGCGCGAGGCCGGCGTGTCGTCGATCGGGGTCACCACCTTCACCACGCCGTCTTCCTGCGTCACCTCGATGCCGAGGCCGCCGAACTCGCCGCGCGTCTGCACCTGCATGTCGCGGAAGCTCTTGGAATCCATGTAGCTCGAATGCGGATCGAGCGAGGTGAGCATGCCGTTGATGGCCGATTCCACCAGCTTCTGGTCCTGCGGCTTCTCGACATAGTCCGTGCGGACCTTCTCGAAGACGTCGCCGAACAGGTTGAGGCTGCGGTAGGTGTCGGAAATGGCGGCCGTGGCCGGCCGGCCGAGCAGGTCGGCCTTCTGGGCGACGCCGAAGCTCGCCGCGCCGAGGACGGCGCCGAGCAGGACATAATTCACATTGCGCATCATCCACGAACCTTTTTCAAATCAGGCTTGGACCACCACGGCCCCGGGTCGATCGGGGCGCCGTCTTTTCTGAACTCAACATAGAGGATGGGCTGGCTCGCGCCAATGGCGACGGCCGAAGCCGTGCGGGTCGCGCCGTCTCCCATGACGCCGACAGGCTCGCCCGAAAGGACGAATTGCCCGACGGCGACATTGACCCTGTCCATCCCGGCCAGGACTATATAGTGGCCGTCTCCCGCATTGACGATGAGCAACTGGCCATAAGTTCGATAGGGGCCGGCATAGAGCACCCAGCCGTCGGCCGGCGACACCACGGTCGCCCTCGGCCGCACCCCGATCGAAATGCCCTTCTCCGAACTGCCGAAGGCGTCCGAGGCCCCGTAGGTCTTCACGATCTCGCCATTCGCGGGCAGCGGCAGCTTTCCGCGCGCCTTCGAGAAGGGAATCGCCGGGCGCGAGGCGGGCGGGGTCCTTGAAGGGCGAGGCCTCGATGCGGGCCTGTTGCTCCTGCGTCTCCAGCGCCGCCTGCTTCTTGCGCTCCTCGTCGTATTTGCGCGCCTCCTCCGCCGCCCGGCGCGCGGAGGCGCTCTCGCGCTCCATCTTCGCGATCAGGTCCTTGAGGCTGGTGGCCTGGCTCGCCAGTTCGGCGGCGCGCTTCTGCTCGACATCGAGCGCGCTCTGCGCCTCGCCCAGCGTCTTCTGCCTGATGTCGACCAGCGCCGCCAGGCGCGCGCGCTCGTCCTGGAAATTCTGCTGCTCCCGGCCGAGATTGTCCTTTTCCGAGGCGATCGACTTGCGCAATTTGACGAGGTCGCCGAGATCGCTGGCCAGCGCCTCGGTCTCCGACCGCAATTGCGGCAGCACCGCGCCGAGCGTCATGGAGGCGCGGATCGCCTGCAGCACGTCCTCGGGCTGCACCAGCAGCGCCGGCGGCGTGCGATGGCCCATGCGCTGCAGCACGGTCAGCACTTCGGCGACCACGTTGCGCCGGCCCTCGAGCGAGCGGCGGATCGCTTCCTCGCTGCCCGTCAGCCGGTCGAGCCGCTGCTCGACCTTGGCCATGCGGGCGTCCGCCTCCGCCACCTTGGCGGTCGCGTCCAGAAGCGCCTGATTGAGCCGCGCGCGGTCCTCGCGGATCGTCTCGATCTCGGCCTGGATTTTCGCGCGCTGTTCGGCGGAAGCCGAAATAGTGTCCTCGACGCCGCGCAGTTCGAGCTTCTTGCCCTCGACCGGATCGAACCCCGGTTCGGTGGCCGGCTGTGCACGCACGGGCGAGCAGAGGGCGAAGGCCATCGCAATGGCGATGCCGACGGTCCAGCGCGTCGAGGGGGAGCCTGGCAGCAAATCGAACCCGATGAAATCCGCCCGAAGAAATGACGTCCGGGCAGTACAAGCGAAAAACGCCGGCAATGCGGCGCGAATCGGCCAATTCAGGCGCGATGATAGGGATGGCCGGCCAGGATGGAAATCGCGCGGTAGATCTGCTCGGCGACCAGCGCCCGCACGATCTGATGCGGCAGGGTCGCTTGCCCCGAACGAAAACACCAGCGCCGCCTCGTTGCGCAGGCTCTCGTCGAGCCCGTCGGCGCCGCCGATCACGTAAGCAGAGATCGCGCTGGCCCGCGTCGCGCAATGCGCCGACTTCGGCCGCGAATTTCTCGCTCGGAAGGCTCCTGCCGCGCTCGTCGAGCGCGACGATCTTTGCGCCCTCCGGTATCAACGCGCGCAGCGCGCGCGCCTCTTCGCTCTTGCGGTCCTCGGGTCTTCGCGCGCGGCTTTCGTCCGTCTCTTTCAGCGTCGAGGCCGGACAGGCCGACCGCCTTGCCGGTGGCGGCAATGCGCTCGGCGTAGCGCGCGACCAGCTCCCGCTCCGGGCCGGCCTTGAGACGGCCGACCGCGGCCAGGGTGAGACGCATGTGGCCCGGACCCGCTCAGCCGGTCTTGCGGTCTGCTTTGGCGCCGACGGCCTTGCCCGCCGACTTGTCGGTCGGGCGGTCGCCGCTCCACATCTTCTCGAGATTGTAGAACTGCCGCACTTCCGGGCGGAAGATATGGACGATCAGGTCGCCCGCATCGACCAGCACCCAGTCGTTGTGCGGCATGCCCTCGACCCGCGGCGCGGCGACGCCCGTTTCCTTGCACGCCTTGATGACGCGCTCGGCAATGGCGCCGACATGGGTGTTCGAGCGACCCTGCGCGATCGCCATCGTGTCGGCCAGCGAGGTCTTGCCCGCCAGATCGATCACGACGACGTTTTCCGCCTTGGAATCGTCGAGGCTGTCGAGGATTTTTTGCAGGAGAGGCGTTTTCTGGACCGCAGGGTCCTGCGTGACGGCGGCCGAACCTGCCGGTCCCGACGCCGATGGAAGGGGCGCAAAACCCGCTTCCGGAAGAGCGACTGAAGTCAGTGCTGCGTCCTCGCTGTGTCGCGGCGCGACGCTCGGCGCCGCAGGGTCAAGATGGAGTCTGATTCGAAAAATTTCAATCGGAGTTTCAACGGCACCTTTTTCGCGCGCAACTCGGTCGAAGAGAGGTCGATGCGCTTGTCGTGCAGAAAGACGAAGGCCGGCGGATGCGTCGACGCGAGCGCGGCCGCATCTTCTTCGTGTAGCCGATGGCGCGAAAAGCGCTGCGCCGCCTTGGCGTTCAGAGCGATGCGAGCGAAGATCCCGGCCTGATCGATCGCCGCGATCGGCGCGAGCGTCGGCAATGTCGGCCCAGCGCTGCCAGCGCGAGAACTGGCGCAGATTGTCCGCGCCCATCACCCAGACGAAATGCAAGGAAGGCGCGCGCTGTGTCAGCCAGGCCACAGTGTCGTAGGTGAAGCGCGTGCCGATCTCGGCCTCGATCCCGGTGACGACGATGCGCGCGATCGCGCACGAGTTTTCGAGCGGCGTCGATGCGCGCCTCGAGCGGGGGAAGCCCGTTGGTGTCCTTCAGCGGGTTGCCGGGCGTCACCAGCAGCCAGAGCCGGTCGAGCTTCAGGCGGCGCAACGCGATTTCCGCGACGAGCATGTGGCCCGCATGCGGCGGATTGAACGTGCCGCCGAACAGGCCGATGCGCATGCCGGGCGCATGGGGCGGGAGGCGGGGGAAGGCCGACGTCATCCGTCGGCGCGCTCCACGCGCCGCCAGACTTCGAACAGATAGTAAGGGCCGGGCTCCACGCCGTCGGTCTCCAGCCCGAAACGCCGAGTTGTTTCGAGCGCCGCGTCGAAATCGTCGATCAGGCAGAATCGATTGACCGCGACTTCTTCCGCCATTTGATTACAAGAAAGCGGAGAGCACTCGATCGGCATCCCCTTCTCAAGCGCTTGCCAGCATTCGACGGCGTCGTATCCGATCAACCTATAATTGTCGGAGATGGACTGGACGAATGGCGCGTTGATCGTGATTTCCGTCTCGCCAATCTTGTCAAACCGGCGCGGCAGAACGCGATAAGCGAAAACATCGAAGTCCGGGGCCAAGCTCGAGGCAATCTCGCACGCGATCGCCTCGCTGTCGAAAAAAAAATACTTGTTGTGCTGCCACGAGAGAATCCAGTCGTCCGGCACAGTCGCCATGCAACGACTAACGCTGCAAATCTCGTGGACATGTGATGGCAGCCAGCCGTCGTTGCCGCCGAGGCGCTTGGCGAAAAATCCGACTGGAACCATCTGCCCGGGCGAAAACGCGCTCACGCGCGAACCTGTCCGTCGCCGCGCACGCGATATTTGAAACTCGTCAATTGCTCGACGCCGACCGGTCCGCGCGCATGCATGCGGCCGGTCGCGATGCCGATTTCCGCGCCGAAGCCGAATTCCCCGCCATCGGCGAATTGCGTCGAGGCATTGTGCAGGACAATCGCCGAATCCACTTCGGCGAGAAAACGCTCGGCCGCCGCCCTGTCTTCGGTGACGATGCAATCGGTGTGATGCGAACCGTAGGTCTCGATGTGATCGATCGCGCCGTCGATCCCGTCCACGACTTTCGCGGAAATGATGGCGTCGAGATATTCGGTGCGCCAGTCTTCTTCGCTCGCAACCTTCACGCGAGAATCCGCAGACTGTGTCGCCGCGTCGCCGCGCACTTCGCAGCCGGCCTCGATCAGCATTTTGACCAGCGGCGCGAGATGCGTGGCGGCGACCGCGCGATCGACCAGCAGCGTCTCGGTTGCGCCGCAGACGCCGGTGCGCCGCAGCTTGCCGTTCAGGACGATCGTCTTCGCCTTGTCGAGGTCGGCGGCGCGGTCGACGAAGATGTGCACGATGCCTTCGAGATGCGCGAACACCGGCACGCGCGCCTCGTGCTGCACGCGCGCGACGAGGCTCTTGCCGCCGCGCGGCACGATCACGTCGATGGCGCCGTCGAGGCCGGCGAGCATGAAGCCGACGGCCGCGCGGTCGCGCGTCGGCACGAGCGAAATGGCGGCGTCCGGCAGGCCGGCGGCGCGCAGCCCTTCGATCAGGCAGGCGTGGATCGCCCCCGTCGAGCGGAAGCTCTCGGAGCCGCCGCGCAAAATCGCGACATTGCCGGCCTTGAGGCAAAGGCCGCCGGCGTCGGCGGTGACGTTCGGCCGGCTCTCGTAGATCACGCCGACGACGCCGAGCGGCGTCGCCACCCGTTCGATCTTCAGGCCGTTGGGGCGCTCGAAGGAGGCGAGCACCTTGCCGAGCGGATCGGGCAGGGCGGCGATTTCCTCCAGGCCGCGCGCCATCGCTTCCACGCGCGCCTCGTTCAGCGTGAGGCGGTCGATGAACGAGCCCGCCGTGCCGCGCGAAATTGCGTCGGCGACGTCCTGCGCATTGGCGGCGAGGATGTCCGGGCTGCGCGCACGGATGGCGGCGGCGGCGGCGTGAAGCGCCTTGTCCCGCGTCGCGCCGGACGACAGCGCGAGCGCGCGCGCCGCCTGGCGCGCGGCGCGGCCGAGCAGGCGCATCTGCGTCTCGACATCGGAATGGGCGCGGGTTTCCGCGAGCTTTGCGACGTTTTCCATGGGCGTCTGGCTATCAGAAATCAGCGGGCGACGAAAGCGAAGCCCAGTTCCGCCAGCCTGCGCCGCACGACGACCAGTGGCGTGAAGCGCGTCTCGAGAATCGGCGCCGACCCTGCAATCGGCCGCAGATAGCCCGGCGTATCGCGCGGGACGGGCGCCGTCGGCGTCGGAACCGCGCCGATCATCGGCGGGCGCGGCGGCGGCAGCGGCGCGGAGACGCTCGCCTGCAAGGCGGGCGGCTGCGGTTCGGCGGTCGGCGCGAGTTGGTCGGCGGGCTTCGGCGGCGCCGTCCGTTTCGCGGCGAGCGCGGCAGGCGGCGCCTTGGCGCCGGAGCCGAACAAGGTTTCGACGGCGCTCTGCACGCCCTTCAGGAATTCCCCGCCGCCCTGCGCGGCGGGCGCGGGCGTCGCCTTGGCGATCATGATCTGCGGCTGCTTGCCCGGCGCATTGCAGTCGCGCACGCCGATGGCGATCAGCTCCGCGCCGCGCAAGACCTTGTACTGGCGCGTCAGCGTGCCGAGTTTCTCACGCACGCTGGGGGGATAGGCCGACCAGAGCTCGCTGGTGACGCCGTGGTCCACTTCCTTGGTGATGTCGTTGTAGGCCTGATGGAATTTCAGCGTGCTGGACGGATAGACGCACACGTTCGGCAGCGAGAGCGCGAGCGTGCAGGCGGAGCGGCATTCGTGCAGCCGCACCTCGCGGTTTTGCGAGCGGTAGAGTTCGGTCCGCTCCTGATAGGCGCGCACGAGCCCGCCGACGTCCTTCTGGACGACGATCGCGGCAGGCATGGGCGGCGGGTCGAGATAGCTCACGGGACTGTTCCGGTCCTCCGACCATCAGCCCAACACGGTAAATCGAGCGTTAATGCGGCGCCCTCGACCGGGTCGCTTCTATAGCCTAAGCCAGCCGCGAGGAGACAGACATGACGACAGATGCAAGCGCCAGGGTCGCGCTCGTCACCGGCGCGGCGCGCGGCATCGGGCTTGCGGCCGCGCAACGCTTTCTCGACGCCGGCTGGTCGGTCGGCCTCATGGACAATGATACCGAGACGCTCGCCGGCGCCGTGCGCGGCCTCGATGCGCCCGGCCGCGCGCTGGAACTGCCGTTCGACGTGTCGAAGCCGCAGGACGCCGCGCAGGCCGTCGCGGCGGTCCGTGAAAAATTCGGGCGGCTCGACGCGCTCGTCAACAATGCCGGCATCGCGCATTTCGGTCCCGTGATGGACACGCCGCTCGAAGTCTGGCGCGAGATCATGGACGTCAATCTCACCGGCCCCTTCCTCATGACCAGGGCGGCCGTGCCCGTCATGCGCGAGACGGGCGGGGCGATCGTCAACATCACCTCCATTTCATCGCTGCGCGCCTCCACGCTGCGCGTCGCCTACGGCACGTCGAAGGCGGGGCTTGCGCATCTGACGAAGCAGCTCGCGGTGGAGCTCGCCTCGGTCGGCATTCGCGTCAACGCGGTCGCGCCGGGCCCCGTCGACACGGCGATGGCGCTGAAGGTCCATTCGAAGGAAATCCGCAGCGACTATCACGACGCCATTCCGCTCAATCGCTACGGGCTGCCGGAAGAACTGGCCGAGGCGATCTTCTGGCTCTGCGGCCCGCATTCGACCTACATCACCGGCCAGGTTCTGGCGGTCGACGGCGGCTTCGACGCCGCCGGCATAGGCCTGCCGACGCTGCGGCGGGACATGGGGAACGGCTGATCGGGCTCCGGCCGAGCCGCGCCCTATTCGCCGCCGAGCGCCATGTCGTCGCGATGGATCATCGCGGCGCGGCCGGAATAGCCGAGAATCGCCTCGATGTCGCGCGAGGAGCGGCCCATGATCTGCGCGGCTTCGCCCGCGTCATAGGCGATCAGGCCACGCCCGATCTCGCCGCCCTGCGCGTTGCGGATGACGACGCAATCGCCGCGATTGAAGCCGCCTTCTATGCCCGTCACGCCGGCCGGCAGCAGGCTCTTGCCCGACACCAGCGCCTTGGCCGCGCCGGTATCGATGCGCACGACGCCCTTCGGCTCCAGCGAACCGGCAATCCATTTCTTTCGCGCGGTGACGGGGTTGGAGGGCGTGAGGAACCAGGTGCAGCGCCCGCCCTCCTCGATGCGCTTCAGCGGGTGGTCGACGCGCCCGTCCGAGATCACCATGTGCACGCCGGCGGTCGTGGCGATCTTGGCGGCTTCGATCTTGGTGCGCATGCCGCCGCGCGACAATTCGGACGCCGCCTCGCCGGCCATCGCCTCGATTTCCGCGGTCACGCGCGGCACGATGGGCAAGAGTTTCGCGTTGGGATCGCTTGCCGGCGGCGCCGTGTAGAGCCCGTCGACATCAGACAGCAGCACGAGGCAATCCGCGCTCGCCATGGCGGCGACGCGCGCGGCGAGGCGGTCGTTGTCGCCGTAGCGGATTTCGCTCGTGGCGACCGTGTCGTTCTCGTTGATGACGGGGGCGGCGCGCATTTCCAGCAGGCGCTCGATGGTGGCGCGCGCGTTGAGGTAGCGGCGGCGCTCCTCCGTGTCCCAGAGCGTGACGAGAATCTGCCCGGCCGTAATGGCGTGCGCGCCCAGAGCCTCGGCCCAGGCGCCCGCCAGCGCGACCTGGCCGACGGCCGCGGCGGCCTGGCTGTCCTCGAGCTTCAGCGCGCCCTTGGGCAGGCCGAGCACGCTGCGCCCGAGCGCGATCGAACCGGAGGAAACGACGAGAATGTCCGCGCCGCGCTTGTGGTGGGCGGCAAGATCGGCGACCAGCGCGTCGAGCCACGCCTTCCTCAGGCCGCCGGCCGCGCTGTCGACCAGCAGCGACGAGCCGACCTTCACGACGATGCGGCGGAATGTGGAGAGGTTGGGCGTATCGGTCACGTCGGGCCTTGGGGAATGGCGGCTCTGATGTCGGTCAGCGCGAAATCGTCGCCCTTGTATAGCAGCGGCGCGTTATGCGCCTTGGCGAGCGCATAGGCAAAGCAATCTCCGAAATTCAGCGCAGCCGGGTGACGGCCGCGTCCGAACGTCTCGAAGCCCTGTTGCGCGATTGCGAAGAGATCGCCGTCGAATGGAACAAGTTCGACCGCGTGACGCGCGAGGAACGCATCCATGAACTTGATGGCCGACGCCGACGATCGGCCCGAAAGCACCATGTGTGTCTCAAGGGCGGTGGGCGCGGAGATCAAGCGACCGATTGGTCGAAATCACCCGCGAAAATTGTTCGCTCTCCGCTTCATTGAGCGCGATGGCGACGATCGCGGAAGAATCGACGACGATCACCGGGGCAAACCGTGCTCATCGTACATGTCGCCGTGGTCAGACGTCGCGCCCGGCAATTTGTGCGCGGCGAATTCCTCCGCGATCTTGCGAAGGACGTCATAGTCGCGCTGCTGCTTTTCGGACATTGGGCCTTGCGCCGCCACTTCGTCGCTCGCGTATTTGCGCAACGCGCGTACGACAATGTCTGTAGTTGTCGTGTGCAGCCGTTTGGCCAAGGACGTGGCCGTTTCATAGGCTTCGTCGTTCCTGATATTCAGTTGTCGGGCCATGCTAGCAAATCCTCTAAAAATGCTAGCATACACCGGATTGCGCCGTCTTCAAGGCCGCCACTCCGGCTGCGGTTCGGCTTCGGCCTCGCGCTTTCGCCGTCCCTCGACCACCGACAGCAGCGCGCGCAACGCTTCCTTCACGCCGGCGCCCGTGGCGGCGGAGACCTTGAGGATCGCACGCCGCTTTTCGCCTGCCGCCAGCTCCGGCCCATAGCTCGACACGGCGCGGCGCAGCCGCTCCATCTGCTGTTTCAGCGTCTCTTCGTCGACGATGTCGCATTTCGACAGCGCGATGATTTCCGGCTTGTCCGACAGGCCCGCGCCATAGGCGTCGAGCTCCTGCCGCACGATGCGATAGGCGCGTCCCGCATGTTCGCCGGAGGCGTCGATCAGGTGCAGCAGCGCGCCGCAGCGCTCGACATGGCCGAGAAAGCGGTCGCCGAGCCCGTGACCCTCGTGCGCGCCCTCGATCAGGCCGGGGATGTCGGCGAGCACGAACTCGCGGCCGTCGAGGCCGACGACGCCGAGACCCGGATGCAGCGTGGTGAAGGGATAATCCGCGATCTTCGGCTTGGCGGCGGAGACAGCGGCGAGAAACGTCGACTTGCCGGCGTTGGGCAGGCCGACGAGGCCGGCGTCCGCGATCAGCTTCAGCCGCAGCCAGATTTCCATCTCCTGGCCCGCTTCGCCGGGATTGGCGCGGCGCGGCGCGCGATTGGTGGACGATTTGAAATGCGCATTGCCGAAGCCGCCGTTGCCGCCCTTGGCGATGACGACGCGCTGGCCGATCTCGGTCATGTCGGCGATCAGCGTCTCGCCGTCCTCCTCGAGGATCTGCGTGCCGGCGGGCACTTTCAGCACGGCGTCGGCGCCGCGCCCGCCCGCGCGGTTCTTGCCCATGCCGTGCATGCCGGTCTTGGCCTTGAAGTGCTGCTGGAAGCGGTAGTCGATCAGCGTGTTCAGCCCCTCCACGCATTCGGCCACGACATCGCCGCCGCGCCCGCCGTCGCCGCCGTCGGGCCCGCCGAACTCGATGAATTTTTCGCGCCGGAACGAGACGCAGCCCGCCCCGCCGTCGCCGGAGCGGATGTAGATGCGGGCCTGGTCGAGAAATTTCATGGCCGTTCCTACCTTCCCGCGCAGCAGGAAGAAAGCCTCGGCCCCGGCAGCGCGCCGAAACGCGGCGTCGAGCGCCCGAGTTCGAACCGGCGCGCCGGCAGGGCGCCGCCGCGCGCCGGCGCGTCCACCAGCGCCTCGCCGGTTGCGACGAAGCCGGCGCGTTCCAGCGTGCGCTGCGAGCGCAGGTTGGGCAGCGCCGCCGCCGCGTCGATCCGCTCGATGTCGGTGGCGAGCCACACGAAGTCGAGCAGGCCGCCGACCGCTTCGGACATCAGGCCCGAGCCCCAGTACATGCGGCCGAGCCAGTAGCCGAGTTCGGGCGCCTCGCCCGCGCCTTCCAGCGACAGGATCCCGATCGGAACGGCGGGCTTCTGCTTCAGCGCCAGCGCGAGATGCAGGGCGCGGCCTTCACAATTCGCCTTGCGGGCGGCCAGCACGAAGCCTTCCGCCGCCCCCCGGGGATAGGGGTGCGGGATGCGCGCGGTGAATTCGGCGATCTCGCGCTCGCCGGCCAGCTTTTCGATGAGCGGGGCGTCGGCGGCGGTCGGCCAGCGCAGCCACAGCCGCTGCGTCTCCAGCCGGAACACGTCGTCGCGGAAGTAGTCTGGGAACATCGCCTTGCTCCGAACTTGGGCCCCTGCGCGGCGGCCCGGAAACGACAAAGGGGAAGCGGCGCCGCTTCCCCTCTGCGATCCTGTTCGGATCGGATGTCCCTGATATGGCGGAGCTTGGGCTCCTTCGGGACCTCTTGCCGGGGCTTTGGCGCCGGCGGAGGTCTCGATCAGGCCTCCGCCCTTATTCTGCGGCCTCTTGGGCCGGTACGACCGATACGCTTTTTCGGCCATTGGCCGGCGTCTTGAACAGCACGACGCCGTCGCAAAGGGCGAACAGCGTGTGGTCCGTGCCCATGCCGACGTTATTGCCGGCGTGCACCTTCGTGCCGCGCTGGCGAATGATGATGTTGCCGGCCACGACGTTCTCGCCGCCGAACTTCTTCACGCCGAGGCGACGTCCGTCGGAGTCGCGACCGTTGCGGGACGAGCCGCCTGCCTTTTTATGAGCCATCTGTCTCTCTCCTCGTCCGCCTTACGCGATCTCGACAATGCGCACGACCGTCAGGTCCTGACGGTGGCCGCGCTTGCGCTTCGAATTCTGGCGACGGCGCTTCTTGAAGGAAATGACCTTCGGGCCGCGGCTGTGTTCGACGATCTCGCCGGTCACCTTCACCTTGGCGCCGAACTCGGCCGCGCCGTCCTTGGCGGACATCAGCACGTCGTCGAAGGTCACCTTGTCGCCGGGCTCGCCGGCAAGCGACATCACCGTGATCTTGTCGTCGGCGGAAACGCGATACTGCTTTCCGCCGGTTCTGATGACTGCGAACATCTTTGTCTCCGTGTTCGATACCGGCCTGGCGCGGAAATCCGCGGCGGTCGGCTTCTTTGCAGTATGAAACCGGGCGTCCGGAGGCGGTCTCGGGACGAGCCTTCGACCAAACCAAAAGGCGCGAACTTTCGCTCGCGCCGCCAGACAGCGGCCTTCTAATGGAAAAGAGGCCCGCCTGTCAATGAATTCGCGCGAATTTAGGCGCCGGGCGCCGTCGCGGGGGCTTGGCGCCTGCCGCCCCCGATGCTATCTCGCGCCCCGACCATGCATCCGCGTCCGCGCGGAGCCCCGCGGAGAGGTGGCAGAGTGGTCGATCGCGCCGCACTCGAAATGCGGAGTACCGGCAACGGTACCGGGGGTTCGAATCCCTCCCTCTCCGCCAGCCCAGCTACCGGTGATTGCACCCCTTGGCCCGAACGCATTGCGCCGCCCGCATAGTGGCGCGTCGAGGCGTCGGCGGCCGGCGTTCGCGTTCTAAATGCCTGATATCAAGAGATGATGCGGTAAGCCCGACAGACCGGCCCGGTCGCCGGCGCCGAAAAATCGGTTTGAAATGGACGGCGTCGACACTATCACAATCGACGTGCAGACCCTGCCGATCAGAGTGGGGATGGAGGAAGCATGTCGGCCACGCCGGGGTGGGACGAAGGCAAGGCTCGCGAGATCGTTGATCGGCTGCGCGCGCTGGATGGCGCGGCCCTGCCCATTCTGCACGCCCTTCAGGACGAATTCGGCTTCGTGCACGCGTCGGCCGTCGGCCTGATTGCGGAAGCGCTCAACCTTTCGCGCGCCGAAGTGCACGGGACGATCGGCTTCTATCACGATTTCCGAGACAGGCCCGCGGGTCGGCGCGTCATCAAGATCTGCCGCGCCGAGGCCTGCCAGGCCAACGGATGCGAGACGGTCGTCGACGACCTGCGCGCCACGCACGGGATCGACGCCGACAATCAGGACGACGAGCGGCTGACGATCGAGACCGTCTATTGCCTCGGCAATTGCGCGCTCGGTCCCAACGCGCTGGTCGACGGCGAACTCGTCGCGCGGCTCGACGCCGAGCGCCTGTCCGAACTCTGCGCCGACACGTCGCACATTGCCGGAGCGGCGCGATGAGCGCGACGCGCGTCTTCATTCCCAAGGACGCCGCCGCGCTCTCGGTGCGGCGCCGACGCCATCGCGCGCCTCGTCGCCGACGAAGCCGCGCGTCGTGGCGCGGCGATCGAGATCGTGCGCACTGGCTCGCGCGGCATGTTGTGGCTGGAGCCGCTGGTCGAAGTGCAGACCGCGCATGGCCGCATCGCCTACGGACCGGTTTGCGCGCGCCGACGTCGCATCGCTGTTCGATGCGGATTTCCTGAGCGGCGGCGCGCATGCGCTCGCGCAAGGCGCCGTTGCGGACATGGACTGGATGCGCCGGCAGGAGCGCGTCACCTTCGCGCGCGTCGGCGTCGTCGATCCGCTCTCGCTGGACGACTACAGCGCGCACGGAGGCCTGCAAGGTCTCGAACGCGCGCTGCAAGCGAGCGGCGCCGAGATCGTCGAGGCCGTGACGGCGTCCGGCCTGCGCGGACGCGGCGGCGCGGGCTTCCCGGCCGGCGTCAAGTGGAAGACCGTGTCTCGATGCGCCGGCGGCGCAGAAATACGTGGTCTGCAACGCCGACGAAGGCGACAGCGGCACGTTCGCCGACCGCATGCTGATGGAAGGCGATCCCTTCCTGCTGATCGAGGGCATGGCGATCGCCGGCCTCGCGGTCGGGGCGACCAAGGGCTTCATCTACATCCGCTCCGAATATCCGCACGCGTTTCGTGCGATGACCGCCGCGATCGACGCGGCGCGCGAGGCCGGCCTGCTCGGCGCCGTCGGTGCTGGGCTGCGGATCGCGCCTTCGACATGGAGGCGCGTCTCGGCGCCGGCGCCTATATCTGCGGCGAGGAAACCTCGCTGCTGGAAAGCCTCGAGGGCAAGCGCGGCGTGGTGCGCGCCAAGCCGCCGCTGCCGGCGCTGCGCGGCCTGTTCGGCAAGCCGACGATCGTGAACAACGTCCTCACGCTGGCCGCCGTGCCCTCCATCCTCGCCGACGGCGCCGCAGGCCTATTGCGACTACGGCGTCGGCCGCTCGCGCGGCACCATGCCGTTCCAGCTCGGCGGCAATGTGAAGCGCGGCGGGTCTGGTGGAGCTTCGCCTTCGGCGTGACGCTGCGCGAATTGATCGAGGATTTCGGCGGCGGCACGCGCGATCGGGCCGCCCGATCCGCGCCGTGCAGGTCGGCGGGCCGCTCGGCGCCTATCTGCCGGCAAGCCAGTTCGACACGCCGCTCGACTATGAGGCGTTTGCAGCGACGCCGGCGCGATGCTCGGCCACGGCGGCGTCGTCGTCTTCGACGACACCGTGGACATGGCGAGGCAGGCGCGCTTCGCCTTCGAGTTCTGCGCGCAGGAGAGCTGCGGCAAGTGCACGCCCTGCCGCATCGGCGCGGTGCGCGGCGTCGAGACGATGGACCGCATTATCGCGGGCGTCGAGCGCCGAAAAGAACCTCGACTGTCTTGCGCGACCTCTGCGCAGCTCATGACCGACGGATCGCTGTGCGCCATGGGCGGGCTGACGCCGCATGCCGGTGATGAGCGCGCTGCGATCATTTTCCGGAAGATTTCCGCCGCGCGCCGCAGCGCGCAGCCGCGGAATAGGAGGCAAGATGCGCTCCACCCCAGTCGCGAGCCTCGTCATGGAAATCGACTACGGCACGCCGATCCGCGCGAGTCGACAGAAAACGTCGCGCTGACCATCGACGGCGTCGCGGTCGTCGGTGCCCGAGGGCACGTCGGTCATGGCGGCGGCCATGATGGCGGGCATCGAAGATTCCCGAAGCTCTGCGCCACCGACATCGCTCGAGCCCTTCGGCTCCTGCCGCCTGTGCCTCGTCGAGATCGAAGGGCCGCAAGCGGAACGCCGGCCTCCTGCACCACGCCGGTCGAACGACGGGCATGGTGGTGCGCACGCAGACGCGATCGCCTCGCCACGCTGCGGCGCGGCGTGATGGAGCTCTACATCTCCGACCATCCGCTCGACTGCCTGACCTGCGCCGGCCAACGGCGATTGCGAGTTGCAGGACATGGCGGGCGCGGTCGGCCTGCGCGAGGTGCGCTACGGCTACGCGGGCGCCAACCATCTGCAGCGGACGCGAAGGACGAGCTCGAATCCCGTATTTCGCCTACGATCCGGCCAAGTGCATCGTCTGCAACCGCTGCGTGCGCGCCTGCGAGGAAGTGCAGGGCACGTTCGCGCTGACGATCGCGGGCCGCGGTTTCGACTGCGCGCGTCGCGCCGGGCGCGGACCGATTTCCTTGCGTCCGAATGCGTGTCCTGCGGCGCCTGCGTGCAGGCCTGCCCGACCGCGACGCTGATCGAAAAGAGCGTGATCGCGCACGGCCAGCCCGACCGCGCGCGTGGTGACCACCTGCGCCTATTGCGGCGTCGGCTGCTCGCTTCAAGCGCCGAAATGCAGGGCGACGAGCGTCGTGCGCATGGTTCCCTACAAGGACGGCCGCGGCCAACGAAGGCCATTCCTGCGTCAAGGGGCGCTTCGCCTGGGGCTACGCGACGCATCCAGGACCGCATCACTCAAGCCGATGGTGCGCGCGCACGATCACGGATCCCTGGCGCGAGGTGTCGTGGGACGAGGCGATCGCCTACGCCGCCGCGCGAGTTCAAGCGCATCCAGGCGCAATATGGCCGCGAACGCGATCGGCGGCATCACCTCGTCGCGCTGCACGAACGAGGAAGTCTTCCTCGTGCAGAAGCTGGTGCGCGCCGCCTTCGGCAACAACAATGTCGACACCTGCGCGCGCGTCTGCCACTCGCCGACGGGCTACGGCCTCAAGCAGACCTTCGGCAACCTCGGCCGGCACGCAGGATTTCAAGTCGGTCGAGCAGGCCGATGTCATCCTGCGTCATCGGCGCCAATCCGACCGACGGCCATCCCGGTCTTCGCCTCGCGCATGAAGAAGCGCCTGCGCGCAGGGCGCGAAGCTGATCGTCGCCGATCCGCGCCGCATCGATCTGGTGCGAGTCGCCGCACGTCCGCGGCCGCGTATCACCTGCCGCTGCAGGCCGGGCGCCAACGTCGCGCTGATCAACGCGCTCGCCCATGTCGTCGTCGACGGAGGGCCTCGATCGACGAAGCCTTCGTGCGCGAACGCTGCGAGCTCGCACGACTTCGACGCCTGGGCGCGCGTTCGTCGCCGAGGCCGCACAATTCGCCGGAGGCGATGGAAACGCATACCGGCGTCGCCGCCGCCGATGTGCGCGCGCGCCGCGCGGCTGTACGCGACCGGCGGCAATGGCGCGATCTACTACGGCCTCGGCGTCACCGAGCACAGCCAGGGCTCGACCATGGTCATGGGCCATCGCCAATCTGGCGATGGCGACCGGCAATATCGGCCGCGCAGGGCGTCGGCGTGAACCCGCTGCGCGGCCAGAACAATGTGCAGGGCTCCTGCGACATGGGCTCGTTCCCGCACGAATTCTCCGGGCTATCGTCACGTCTCGCGACGACGCCACGCGCGCGCATCGTTCGAGGCAGCTGTGGGGCGTGCGCTCGACGCGCGAGCCCGGCCTGCGCATCCCCAACATGCTGGACGAGGCGCGTCGATGGCCGCCTTCAAGGGCCTCTACATTCAGGGCGAGGACATCGCGCAATCCGATCCCGACACGCAGCACGTGACGGCGGGCCTCGCCGCGATGGAATGCGTCGTCG
>JBAOHX010000006.1:0-7500 GCA_037044955.1 Rhodoblastus sp. | reverse complement strand
CGCCGATCGGCACGCCGATCTTCGCCTCCGGCAACGGCACGGTTCTGACCTCCGGCTGGCATTCGGGCTATGGCCGGCGCGTCGAGATCCAGCATGCCAACGGCTACGTGACGGCCTACAACCACATGTCGGGCTTTGCCCGCGGCATCAACGAGGGCGTGCGCGTGCGCCAGGGCCAGGTGATCGGCTATCTCGGCTCCTCGGGCCTCTCCACCGGCCCGCACCTGCACTACGAAGTCATGGTCAACAGCCATTTCGTCGACCCGATGCGCGTGAAGCTCGCGCGCACGCGCGAAATGGACGGCAAGACGCTCGCCGAGTTCAAGCGCGAGCGCGACCGCATCGATTCGCTCATGGCCAAGGCGCCCAACGCCACGCGCGTCGCCGCGCGCAGCGCCGCCAATTGATCCGCATTCCCGACCGCCCGGCCAAGCCGCGCCGATGATCGGCGTCGATCCGCAGACGCTCGCGCTTCTCTGCGGCGTGGCCGGGCTCGCCGGCTGCATCGACGCCATCGGCGGCGGCGGCGGTCTCCTGACCGTTCCCGCGCTGATGCTGTCCGGCATGGACCCGGTCACCGCCATCGCCACCAACAAGGCGCAGGGCGCGGCCGGCGCGGCATCTTCCGCCCTCGCCTTCGCCCGCGCCCGGCTCGTCGACTGGCGCGCGGCCGCGCCGGTCGCCCTCGTCGCCGGCGCCGCCTCCGTCCTCGGCGCGCTGTCCGTGACGTCGATCGACCGCCGCGCGCTCGAGGCCGCGGCGCCGGCGCTGCTGGTCGCCATCGCCCTCTATTTTCTGCTCGCGCCCCGGCTTTCGGACGACGACGCCCGTGCGCGCATCGGCCCCGGGCTGTTCGCGGCCACCCTCGCGCCCCTCGTCGGCTTCTACGATGGCGTCTTCGGCCCGGGCGCGGGCTCCTTCTACATGATCGGCTTCGTCAGCCTCGCCGGCTACGGAATCGTACGCGCCACCGCCCACACCAAGATCGCCAACGCCGCGAGCAATCTCGGTTCGCTCGGCCTCTACGCGGCGACCGGCGCGGTCGTCTGGCCGGTCGGGATCGCCATGGCCGTCTTCGCCTTCCTCGGCGCGCAGGTCGGCGCGCGGCTGGCGATGCGGCTCGGCGCGCGGCTCATCCGCCCGCTGCTCGTCGCCGTCTGCTGCGTCATGGCGCTGAAGCTGCTGGCCGATCCCGCCAATCCGCTGCGCCAGGCGATAGTCGCCATCTTCGCGCCCTGAGGCTCAGGCCAGCCCGACCATCCGCCTGATATCGGCGGGCGTGGCGCCCTCCGCGCGCAGGTCGCGCAGGGTCGTCGATCCCCGGCTCTTGGCCAGCTTGTCGCCTTCCTCGTCCAGAATGAGCCGGTGATGCCGGTAGTTCGGCGCCGGCAGGTCGAGCAGCGCCTGCAACAGGCGATGCACGCTGGTCGCATGGAACAGGTCCATGCCGCGCGCGACATCGGTCACGCCCTGCAAGGCGTCGTCGACCACGACGGCGAGATGATAGCTCGTCGGAATGTCGCGCCGCGCGACGATCACGTCGCCCCAGAGCTGCGGCTCGGCGCGCACGTCGCGGCAATCCTCGCCCTCGCCGAATTCGCGCCAGCCGAGCGTCTGCTCCAGCCGCGCGCAGGCGTCGGGCATGTCGAGCCGCATCGCCGCATGTCGGCCGGCCATCAGGAAGGCTTCGCGCCTGTCGCGTTTCATGCGCTTGCACGTGCCGGGATAGAGCGGCGCGCCGTCGGGATCGCGCGGCCAGTCGGCCTGTCCCTCGACGGCGCGCGAAATCTCGGCGCGCGTGCAGAAGCAGGGATAGACGACGCCGCGGTTCTTCAGCCGGTCGACGGCGAGCGCATATTCGCCGAGATGTTCGGACTGCCGGCGCACCGGCGTCTCCCAGCTGCAGCCCGAGCCAGGCGAGGTCCTCGTAGATCGCCGCCTCGAATTCCGGCCGGCTGCGGCCGGCGTCGATATCCTCGATGCGCAGCAGGAAGCGGCCGCCCGACCGTCGCGCGCCCTCGAAATTGCGCAGCGCCGAATAGGCGTGGCCGAGATGCAGCAGGCCGTTGGGCGACGGGGCGAAACGCCAGACGGATTGACTTTGCGGCTCGCTCATTCCCCACTCGTCGCATCGAGGCGGACCCGACCCCGGGAGAGACAACTATAGCCAAGCGCGAAAAGTTCGTCAGCCGGCGCGCGCAAATCCGCGCCTGCGGCGAAGAAAAAGCCTGCGGCCCGAAAGGTCGCCGCAAAGAGAAAGCCGGCGTCGAAGAAGGCGGCCGCCGCCAAGGGCGCCAAGACTGCGCCGCGCAAGCGCGCGGCTCGCCGCAAGACCCCGCGTCTATGCGCCGGGGCCCGCTCGTGCTCGACGAGGCCGCGCTGGCGCTTGCCGTCGCCGCCTTGCGCGAAACCGATCCGGAATGTGTCGACGCACATGCTGGAAACCGCCGGCCACCCGCCGCTGCGCCGGCGGGAGCCGGGCTTTGCCGGCCTCGCCTGGATCGTCGTCGGCCAGCAGGTCTCGACCGCCAGCGCCAACGCCATCTACGCGCGCCTCAACAACGCCTTCCCGCAAGCTGGAGGCGCGCGCGCTCGACGCTCGCGACCGACGAAATGCTGCGCGGCTGCGGCCTGTCGTCGCCGAAGATGAAGACGCTGCGCGCCATCGCCCATGCGCTCGAATCGAAATCGCTCGATCTCGACGCGCTCGCCGCCATGAGCGCGGAGGAGGCGCATGCCGCGCTCTGCGCCGTGCACGGCATCGGCCCCTGGACCGCCGACATCTTCCTGCTGTTCTGCCTCGGCCATCCCGACGCCTGGCCGGCGGGCGATCTCGCCCTGCAGGAGGCCGCGCGCATCGCGCTCGAGCCTGCGCGCGCGCCCCGATACGAAGAAGCTCGAGAAGATCGGCGAGCGCTGGCGGCCGCATGCGCGGCGTCGCGGCGCGGCTGCTGTGGGCCTATTATCGCGTCGTCAAGGAAGGCCGCGCCGGCATGGCGCTCGGCCTGAGTCCGGAGAAATCATGGCCGCCCCGATCGACGGACCCCGCCTTGCGCCGAAATCGGGCGCGCCGCGCCAGCTCGTCGTCTTCCTGCACGGCTACGGCGCCGACGGAAACGACCTGATCGAGCTCGGCCGGCAATGGCGCGCCTTTCTGCCCGACGCGCTGTTCGTCGCGCCGCATGCGCCCGAACTCTGCGCCATGGCGCCGTCGGGCCGGCAATGGTTCTCGCTGACCATGCGCGATCCCGCCGAACGCTGGACCGGCGTCAACAAGGCGCGGCCCGACGCTCGACGCCTTCCTCGATTCGGAACTCGGCAAGCTCGGCCTCGACGAATCGGCGCTGGCGCTGGTCGGCTTCAGCCAGGGCACGATGATGGCGCTGCACGCGGGGCTGCGCCGCAAGCGCGCGCCGGCCTGCATTCTGGGCTATTCCGGCACGCTCGTCGGCCCCGAACATCTCGCGGAAGCGACGGCGCGCGGAAAGGACGGCGGCCCGCCGCCGATCCTGCTCGTGCACGGCGATTCCGACGACGTCATTCCGCTCGACGCGCTTTTCGAATTCGGCCGACGCGCTCGCCAAAGGCGGACCTGCCCTGCCAGTGGCACATCTCCTTCGGCGTCGGCCACGGCATCGACGAGGGCGGCCTGATGCACGGCGGCCTGTTCATCGCGCGCAATTTCGGCCTGCGCGTCGATGCCGCCGCGCCGCCGCCCGCGCCGCCGCGCAGGCGTTGAGCGGTTCACACCGGCTTGGAATCGCGTACCCGTCATCGCGAGGAGCGCAGCGACGAAGCGATCCATCCCACGAATCAGTCCCGGTGGATGGATTGCTTCGTCGCTGCGCTCCTCGCAATGACGGCGTGGTTTTCCGCTTGGCGATGAAACGCTCGCAGCTAACGACACTCACATCGCGCGAACCGCAGCCCGCGCGGTAAGGATGCAGCCCGGCAGGAACGTGCCTTCGAGCGAGCGCTTGCCCGAAGCGCCGCCGCCGCCGAAGCCCGCGGCCTCGCCGACGCAGAACAGGCCGGCGATCGGCTCGCCCTGCGCGTCCAGCACGCGGCTCTGCAGGTCCGTCTGCAGGCCGCCGAGGCTCTTGCGCGTGACGAGCTGCATCTGGATGGCGATGTAGGGCCCGGCGCCGCGGCTTCTGCAGCGGCGCGGGCTTGCAGGTGCGCAGCCGGTCCGGCCCCCATTGCCGCGCGTGCAGAATGCGCCGGATCTGGTCGTCGTTGTGCAGCTTCGAGCCGTTGGCGAAATTGGCGTCGAAGGCGTCGGCGGTCGCCTGCAGCGTCTCCGGCTTCACGTCGTCGGTCCCGGTCAGCGCGTTCATCCTCGCGGCGAGGCCGGCCAGCGTGTCGTCGACGAGGAAATGTCTGACTCTCGTGCTGCATCTGCCGCACGAGGCGATGATTGCCGAGCAGCGTCTCCTTCAGGAACATCGGGCATCTGCCGGTCGCGGACGCGCGGATTGTGCTCGGCGCCGGAGATCGCGAATTCCTTCGCGGCGATCCGCCAGTTGAGCAGGTGCCAGGTGTAGGGCTTTTCCTGCGCGGCGACGCGCTGACACAGGATGTGCGTGTCGAAGCCGGTCACCAGCGGCTCCGGCCCGATGCGCTCGCCGCGATGGTTGAGCCAGAGCGCCGACTTGCATGGCACCGCCGACAGGCCGTGGCCGGGGAAATGCGGGAACGGATGCGGGAAGCCGGCGGCGTAGTTCCACATCTCGCCGGCATGCGTGATCTGCGCGCCGAGCATGTCGGCGGCCAGATGGTGCAGCTTGCCGTCGGAATAGGGATGCGCGCCGTTCAGCATCGCGGCAGGCATCGGCCGCCCCTTCGACCCAATTGGCGCGAACCTGTTCGTGCGAGCCGTTGATGCCGCCCATCGCCAGAACGACGATCGGAGCGGCGATGCGCGTCTGCGCGCCCGTCTCCTCGTCGATCGCCAGCGCGCCGCAAATCGCGCCAGCGCTGTGATCGAGCCCCGCGATGCGATGGCGGTGCAGCAGCGTGAGCCTCCCGCCCGTATCGGCGGCGCGCATTGCGGCGATGAGCCTGCGCGTGAGGAATTGCGACGTGCCCCACACGATGTGATAGCGCGGCAGCGAATTGCCGTCGCCCTGCATGCCGCGCTCGACCCAGTTGACCGCCGGCATGAAGGTCACGCCCTGCGCAGCCAGCCAGTCGTAGACCTCGCTGCGCGAATGCTCGACGTAATGGCGCGCCCAGGCCAGCGGCCAGCGGTCGTCGTCGCCAAGCTCGCCGAAACGTAGCCAGTCGGCGAGCGCGCGTCTCCGGCGTGTCGGGTATCTTCATGCGCGCCTGCAGCGGCGTGCCGATCAGCGCCATGCCGCCGAAGGCCCAGAGCGCGAGGCCGCCGAGACGCTCCGGCGTGTCCCTGTCGACCAGCGTGACCGACTTGCCGGCGCGCAGGGCACTCGAGCGCGGCGACGATCCCGGCGAGCCCTCCGCCTGCGATCACGACGTCGGACTGGATTGTCGCGGCCATGGCGCTCTCATCGTTCCGAAGGTTGAATCTATGGCGCGATCTTACGCTTGAGCATGCGCGCCAGCGACTGCGGCATCTTGTCGAGCGATCCGAGGATATGCGGCAGCAGCCGCAGGCGCAGGCCCGACAGCGTCGGCGGCGTCATCGCCTCGATGAGATGCGGTCCCGGCGTGCGCAGCGCGCGTTCGAGCGCCGCCGTGAAGCCTTCCGGATCGGTCGCGCGCACGGCCGGCACGCCCATGCCTTTCGCGATCTCCGCGAAATTCAGCGTCGGTCCCTTCAGGTCGAGCTGCGCGCGCGCCTTCGGGCCGATCTTCTCCGCGCCGACGCGCTCCAGCTCGACATTGAGCACGGAATAGGAGGCGTTGTTGAAGATGATTGTCGTGACGTTCAGATTCTCGCGCGCCATCGTCCACAGAGCCTGGATCGTATACATCGAGCTGCCGTCGCCGATCAGCGCGAGCACCGGGCGATCCGGGCAGGCGATGGCCGCGCCGACCGCGTTCGGCAGGCCCTGCCCGATCGCGCCGCCGGTCAGCGTCAGCAGATCGTGACGCGGCGCGCCGGCGGTGTATTTCGACAGCATCAGCCCCGACGTGATCGCCTCGTCGACGACGACGGCGTTGTCCGGCAGCAGATGGCCGATGGCCTTGCACGCTTTTTCCGCCGTGAGCTTCTTGCCGCGCGGCGCGGGCGGACGGAAAGCCGGCGCGGGCGCAGGCGCCGCATTGTCTGCGCCCAGCGCCACAGCGAGCTTTTTCAGGCTGGCGGCGGCGTCCTGCTCCGGCGCCGACAATTCCTGCACCGTGCAGCTATCCGGCGCGAGATAGCTCTTCTTGCCGGGATAGGCGAAGAAGGACACCGGCGCCTTGGCGTCGACCAGCACCAGCCGGTCGAAGTCGCGCAATTGCAGCGAGGCCATTTCCGCGAGATAGGCGAGGCGCTCGACAGCCGGCGCGCCGGCGCCGCGCTCCATGCGCGCGGGAAACGTTTCCGCGAATAGCTTGACGCCGCTGTGCGCGGCGATGCGCGCCGCCGTCTGCAGCGCGCTGTCGCGCAGCGCGCCGCCGCCGAGCAGGATGGCCGTGCGGCCGCCCGAACGAATGGCGTCCGCGATCGTCTGCACCGTCGCGTCGGCCGCGGCGGCGGGCCTTGCGATCACCGGCGCCGGCTCCGGCGCGCCGCCCTCGCCCCAGGAGACGTCGGCCGGCAGGATGAGCGTGGCGACCTGGCCGGGCGGCCCCTTGGCCGCCTGCACGGCCTCGACCGCGTCGCGGCACAATTCGGCCGTGCTGCGCGAGGTGCGCACGAAGCCCGGCGACACGTTGCGCGCGACGGTTTCGATATCCGACTGCAATTGCGCGTCGAAGGGCACGTGATAGGTCGCGTGGTCGCCGACGATATTGACCACCGGAACCTTGCCCTTGCGCGCATTGTGCAGGTTGGCGAGGCCGTTGCCGAGGCCGCAGCCCAGATGCAGCAGGGTCGCGGCGGGCTTGCCGGCCATGCGCGCATAGCCGTCCGCCGCCCCGGTCGCCACGCCCTCGAACAGGCAGAGCACGGCGCGCATCCGCGGCGCGGAATCCAGCGCCGCGACGAAATGCATTTCCGATGTGCCGGGGTTGGTGAAGCAGACCTCGACGCCGGCGTTGACGAGGGTCTGCATCAAGGCCTGCGCGCCGTTGGGCATGTCGAGCCGCTCTCCTGACAGGACGATCCCGCGGAATCCGCCCGCGAAAGATCGCGCGCCGCAACCGGCGCTTCGGGACTGTCGGGGAGAAGGCAGTGGTGCCGCAAGAGGGATTCGAACCCCCGACCCCCTCATTACGAATGAGGTGCTCTACCAGCTGAGCTATTGCGGCTGCGGGCGCCGGAGCCGGCGCGGGCGGCTTCTCATATCGGCGCCGGGCGCGTTTGACAATGCCCGGCCTGCGCCTACGGCGGGAGAGCCGGATTACCCCGGGGGCGGCTGGGCGGCGATTCGA
>JBAOHX010000005.1:0-414784 GCA_037044955.1 Rhodoblastus sp. | reverse complement strand
ATCCCCGACGATTGTCTCGCGGCATGCCCGTGGAACAAGTTCGCTTCCGCCACGCGCGAGGCCAAGCTTATCGCGCGCGAAAACCTCGTTGCGCCGCCGCTGCGCGAATTTCTTGCGATGGACGAAGGCGCGTTTCGTAATTTCTTCTCCGCCAATCCCGTGAAGCGGATCGGGCACGTGCGTTTCCTGCGCAACGTTCTCATCGCGGTGGGCAATTCTGGAGAAGCGAGCTTCGCGCCCTTGGTCGAGAGCCAGCTTGCCCATTCCTCTCCGATCGTACGAGGCGCCGCCGTCTGGGCGTTGTGGCGCATCGACGCGCCGCGCGCCGCCGCGCTGGCCGGGACCCGCCTGCCGCTTGAGAGCGACAGCCAAGTCTGCGACGAATGGCGCCGCGCAATGCGGACGACGGGCGCTGGATCATGAGATTGTTTGCCTTCGGGATCGGCTATTCGGTCGCAGCCTATTTGCGCGCACATGCGCACGACTGGACGCATGTCGCTGGAACTGTGCGAACGCCGGAGAAGGCCGCGCGGCTCGAACGCGAGATGGCCGGTATCGAGGTCTACGCTTTTGACGGCGCCCGCGCCGATAGCCGCATCGAAGCCGAGATAGCGCGCGCCGACGCATTGCTCGTTTCGACGCCGCCGAAGGGCGGCGACCCGGCGATCCGCGTCTACCGTGACGCGATCGCCGCATCCGGGATCACGCGCATCGTCTATCTCTCGACGCTCGGCGTATACGGCGACGCAAACGGCGGCTGGGTCGACGAGACGACGCCGGTGGATCCTGCCGTCACGCGGGGCGAGGCGCGCGTGGCGGCCGAGAAGGAATGGCTCGACCTTGCGACGGACGCGCGTCGGGTGTTCGTGCTGCGTCTTGCGGGCATCTACGGCCCCGGACGCAACGTCATCGCCAATCTGCGCGACGGCTCCGCCCGCCGCATCGTCAAGCCCGGCCAGGTGTTCAATCGAATCCACGTCGACGATATTTCGCGCGCGATCGCCGCCTGCATGGCGAGCGACCAGCCCGGCGGCGTCGTCAATGTGTGCGACGACGAGCCCGCGCCGCCGCAAGATGTCATCGCATACGCCGCCGGTCTCATCGGCGTGGATGCGCCACCCGAAATCCCGTTCGAACAGGCGCGTCTGTCGCCGATGGCGGCGACATTCTGGACGACATGCAAGCGTGTCTCCAATCGCAAGCTGCGCGAACAATTCGGCGTGGAACTCGCCTATCCCACCTATCGCGAAGGACTGGCGGCGCTGCTGCCGAACGGTTAGCGCATATCCCGCAAAAGTTGCGGACTTTTGCGACGAGGATATGCCGCGTCCTAACGCCAGACCGTCGCTTCGTGCGCGTCGCTCTCCTCCAGAGCCTGCGCTTCGGCGACCGCGATCGCCGTCATGTTGACGATGCCGCGCGCCGTCACGCTCGGCGTCAACACATGCGCCGGCCGCGCCGCGCCGATGAGGATCGGGCCGACGGGCAGCGCGTCGGCCGCGACCTTGACCATCTGGAAGGCGATATTCGCCGAATCCAGATTGGGCATGACGAGCAGGTTGGCCTCGCCCTTCAGGCGCGAATGCGGCATGACGAAATTGCGGATTGTCTGCGAGAGGGCGGTGTCGGCCTGCATCTCGCCGTCGATCTCGAGCTTCGGCGCGCGCGCCTGTACGAGTTCGAGCGCAGCGCGCATCTTGAAGGCCGATGGCGAATCCGAGCCGCCGAAGTCGGAATCGCAGACGAGCGCGATTTTCGGTTGCATGCCGAAGCGACGGACATGCTCTGCGCAGAGGATCGACATATCGGCGATCTCGGCGGCCGACGGGTTCTGGCGCACATGCGTATCGGCGATGAACAGCGCGCCGCGCGATGTGATGAGCAGGCTCAAAGCGGAAAAATCCTGCACCCCGGGCGCAAGGCCGACGATATCCTTGATGTAGCGCAGCCGCGACGGGAAACGGCCTTCCAGCCCGCAGATCATCGCCTCGCAATCGCCGCGCCGCAGCGCCAGCGCGCCGATGACCGTCGTGTTGGTGCGCACGAGCGCGCGTGCGGCGTCGGGCGTGATGCCCTTGCGGCCGGCGACGTCGAGATAGCTGGCGACATAGTCGCGATAGCGCGGATCGTCCTGCGGGTTGACCAGTTCGAAATCGCGGCCGGGCTTGATGTTCAGGCCGAACCGCTCGATGCGCCGCGCGACCTGCGCGGGGCGGCCGATCAGGATCGGCACGCCGATGCCGTCTTCGAGAACGACCTGCGTCGCGCGCAGCACGCGCTCGTCCTCGCCGTCGCAGAACAGCACGCGCTTGGGCGCTGAGCGCGCCTTCTCGATGATCGGCTTCATGATGAGGCCGGAGCGGAACACGAAGCGCGAGAGCTGCTCTTCATAGCCCTTGAAATCGACGATCGGCTTGCGCGCGACGCCCGTCGCCATCGCCGAGCGCGCGACTTCCGGCGCGATGCGCAGGATGAGGCGCGGGTCGAAGGGCGAGGGGATCAGCGAATTCGCGCCGAAGGTCGGCGCTTCCTGTCCGTAGGCGCGCGCCACGACATCGGAGGGCGCCTCGCGCGCGAGCGCCGCGATGGCGCGCACGGCGGCGAGTTTCATCTCCTCGTTGATCGCGGTCGCGCGCACATCCAGCGCGCCGCGGAAAATGTAAGGGAAGCACAGGACGTTGTTGACCTGGTTCGGATAGTCCGAACGGCCGGTGCAGATCATCGCGTCCGGGCGCGCGGCGAGCGCGTCCTCCGGCATGATCTCCGGGTTGGGATTGGCGAGCGCCAGGATCAGCGGCTTCGGCGCCATCTGCTTCACCATCTCGGGCTTCAGCACGCCGCCGGCGGACAGGCCCAGAAAAACATCGGCGCCGACGATGACTTCGCCGAGCGTGCGCGCGTCGGTCTTCTGCGCGAAAACCGCCTTCCAGCGATCCATCAGCTTTTCGCGGCCTTCGTAGACAACGCCTTCGAGATCGCTGACGAAAATGTTCTCGCGGCTGGCGCCGAGCGACACGAGAAGATTGAGACAGGCCAGAGCCGCCGCCCCCGCGCCTGACGCCACGATCTTCACCTGCCCGATCTTCTTGCCCGAAAGCTCGAGCGCGTTGACCACCGCCGCGCCGACGATGATCGCCGTGCCGTGCTGATCGTCGTGAAAGACCGGGATTTTCATGCGCTCGCGCAGGCGCGCTTCGATCTCGAAGCAATCCGGCCCCTTGATGTCCTCGAGATTGATGCCGCCGAACGTCGGCTCCAGCGCGGCCACGACTTCGACGCAACGGTCGATTTCGCGCGCCTCGATCTCGATGTCGAAGACGTCGATGCCCGCGAATTTCTTGAACAGAACCGCCTTGCCTTCCATCACCGGCTTGGAGGCGAGCGGTCCGATGTCGCCGAGGCCGAGCACGGCGGTGCCGTTGCTGATCACGGCGACGAGGTTCTGGCGCGCGGTGAGTTCGGCGGCCTGGCCGGGGTCTTCCGCGATCGCTTCGCAGGCCACGGCCACGCCCGGCGAATAGGCGAGCGCGAGATCGCGCTGGTTGCCGAGCGGCTTCGTCGCCTTGATCTCCAGCTTCCCGGGCTTTGGCAGGCGGTGATAGACCAGCGCGCCGCTGCGCAGGTCTTCGGACATTTTCGACGCCATAGTCTTCTCCCCGGGGGCCGCATCTTCGGCGGCGGTTTTGCGAATTTAAGCCGATTTTCAGCGCAAAGGCGACGCCGCCATGAAGGCCGTGACTTCGGCGCTGCTCGGCGCGTCGGCGCCGGCGCGCATGCAGCACAGCGCGGCTGCGGCATTGGCGAAACGCAGGAGCGCGCCGATTTCGTCGGGCGCGGCTTGCGCAATCCGCGCGAGCAAGCCCGCCTCGTTCGCGCGGGACAGGAAGGCCGCGACGAAAACGTCGCCCGCGCCGACCGTATCGCTCACGGGAACATCGAATGCGCCACAATCGAGCGTCTCGCCGCGAAAGAACAATGTCGCGCCGCCTGCGCCGCGCGTGAGAATCGTTGCGCGGCCTTGCGCCGACCAATCCGCGGCCGTTTCGGCGGGCGCGCGGCCCGGAAACAGCCAGGAGAGGTCTTCGTCGCTCGCCTTGACGAGGTCGACGCGCTCGATGCGATCTGCGACCAGCTCGCGCGCAATCTCGCGCCCGGGCAGGAGCGCGGCGCGGATATTCACATCGAAACTGCGCGTCATGAACCCGTTCGCGGCGTCGAGCGCTTCCGCCACGGCGCGTCCCCAGTCGCCGGTCACGGCGGAAAAGGACGAGACGTGCAGATGCGCCGCGCCCTCGCGCCAGCCCGGCGGCATCGTCGGAGGCGCGTGCGCCGTGCCGGCCAGATGGATCGCGTATCTCGCGCTGCCGGTTTGCGTGCCTTGCTCGACGAGCGACAGGGGGCTCGGGCGGTCGTCGCGGCATAGAAGGTCGGTATCGACGCCGGCCTCGCTCAGCGCCCGCGTCATGCGCTCGCCCTGCTCGTCCAGCGACAGCCGGCCGACGAAGGCCGCCCCCGCGCCGAGCCGGCCGAGCGCAAGCGCCACATTGTAGGACGAGCCGCCGGCGACCGGGCGCCACATCCCGCCGCCGGCTGGCAGAATGTCGACCACCGCCTCGCCCATGGACAGGATTCGCTTGCGCATGGCCCTTTTCTAGCCCGGCGGCCGAAAATGGCGAGATCGTATTTGCGCGCAGGACTTGCGCAGATTTCTTGCAAGCCGCGCGCAGAATTCCGGCCTCGCCGGAATCGCGGAAAAGTGGCAAGAGGCGGACATGACGGCTTCCGCCCTCGATCTCTTGTCCGCTCCTCATGCGCGCAGCCCGCATGTGCGCCGGGTCATGCTGACCGAATATCGTTCCTACGCCGCGCTCGACCTCGATATCGACGCCGCCGTGGTCGCGCTGACCGGCGAGAACGGCGCCGGCAAGACCAATGTGCTGGAGGCCCTGTCGCTGTTCACGCCTGGACGCGGGCTGCGACGCGCGGAATTGGCGGATTGCGCCCGTTCCGGGGGGCCGGGCGGCTTCTCCGTCTCGATCCTGTTGCGCGACGAAGACGGCGAGGTCAGGCTGGGGACCGGTTTCGACGCCGCCGGCGAGGGCGCTGGCGCGCGAAAATGCCGGATCGACGGCGCCTCGGTCGCCTCGCCCCGCGATTTCGCCGAACGGGTGCGCATCGTCTGGATGACGCCCGCGATGGATGGGCTGTTTGCGGGCTCCGCCGGCGAGCGCCGCCGCTTCCTCGACCGGCTGGTGCTGACGGTCGATCCCGCGCACGGGTCGCGGGTCAACGCGCTGGAGCGCGCGCTGCGCAATCGCAACCGGCTTCTCGAAACAGGCGCCGAAACTGCATGGCTCGACGCCGCCGAGCGGGAGGTCGCGGAACTCGGCGTCGCCGTCACCGCCGCGCGACTGGAGACTGTCTCGCGTCTTGCGGCGCTGGTCGATTCCGAACGCGACGACGCCTCGCCCTTTCCCTGGGCGCAATTTGCGCTGGCGGGCGAGGTGGAGGCGCTCGTCGCCGCTCATTCCGCCCTGGAGGCCGAGGACCGCTACCGCGCCCTGCTCGCCGCCGGCCGCGCGCGCGACGCGGCAGCGGGCCGCACGCTGGTCGGCCCGCAGGCGAGCGATCTCGTCGTGCGCCACGGCCCCAAGGGGATCGAAGCCCGCGCCTGCTCCACCGGCGAGCAGAAGGCGCTGCTGACCGGTCTCGTGCTCGCCCATGCGCGGCTCGTGGCGGCCGTCAGCGGCATGGCGCCGCTCGTCCTGCTCGACGAGATCGCCGCGCATTTCGATCCCGTCCGCCGCCGCGCGCTGTACGAAGAACTGGCGCGGCTCGGCGGGCAGGCCTGGCTGACCGGCGCAGACCCGGCCGCTTTCGCCGACCTCGCAGGCCGCGCGCAAATTCTGCGCGTGACGCCCGGCCGGATCGAGGGATGAGACCGTGACCGCCTCGCGCGCCCGCGCGCTTCTCAAATCCGTGTTCGGCTACGACGATTTCCGGCCGGGACAGGCTGATATCATCGACGCCGTGCTCGCTGGCGGCCCGGTGCTCGCGGTCATGCCGACGGGGTCCGGCAAGTCCATGTGCTATCAATTGCCGGCGCTGATCGAGGAGCGGCTGACAGTCGTCGTTTCGCCGCTGATCGCCCTGATGCGCGATCAGGTGACGCAATTGCGCGCGCTCGGCGTCTCCGCCGCCACGCTCAATTCGATGAACACGGCGTGAGGAAAACGCCGCCACGCGCCGCGCCATGCGCGACGGCGAATTGCGGCTGCTGTTCGTTTCGCCGGAACGGCTGCATGATGGACGGCCTGCTCGCCGAATTGCGCCGCGCCAACCCGCGACGCCTCGCGATCGACGAGGCGCATTGCGTTTCCGAATGGGGTCACGATTTCCGGCCTGAATACCGCCAGATCGGCGTGGCGATCGAGGAACTCGGCGGCATCCAGGCGATCGGCTTGACCGCCACCGCCGACAAGGCGACGCGCGCCGACATCGCGCAGCGCCTGTTCGCCGCGCCGCCGCAGGTCTTCCTGCACTCCTTCGACCGGCCGAACATCGAGCTCAACTTCGCCGCCAAGGACCAGCCGAAGCCGGCAGCTTGTCCCGCTTTCTCGACAAGCATCGCGGGGCAAGCGGCATCGTCTATTGCGGCTCGCGCGAGCGCACGGAGCGTCTGGCCGACTATTTCGGCGAGCAGGGCCACGAGGCGGTCGCCTATCACGCGGGCCTCGACCAGGCCGTCCGCAACCGCAATCAGCGACCGCTTTCTGCAGGAAGACGGCGTGATCGCGGTCGCCACCATCGCCTTCGGCATGGGCGTCAACAAGCCGGACGTCCGTTTCGTCGCCCATGCGGACATGCCCTCGTCGGTCGAGGCCTATTATCAGGAGATCGGCCGCGCCGGCCGCGACGGGCTGCCTGCGGACACGCTGACGCTCTACGGGCTCGACGACATGGCCTTCCGCCGCCGCCAGATCGACCAGAAGGATCTGACCGACGAGCGCCGCCGGATCGAGCATGCGCGCTTCTCCGCGCTCGCCATGCTCTGCGAGACGCCGGCCTGCCGCCGCCAGACGCTGCTCGCTTATTTCGACGAGAAAACAGAGGCGTGCGGGCGCTGCGACATTTGCCAGGGACGCGTCGTCGGTCTTCGACGGCACGATCGAGGCGCAGAAGGCGCTGTCCGCCGTCTGGCGCACCGGCGAGCGTTTCGGCGCGGGCTACCTGGCCGACGTCCTGCGCGGCGAGGCGAGCGACGCCATCCGCCGCAACGGCCATCACGCGATCAAGACCTTCGGCGTCGGCGCCGACCGCTCGAAACACGAATGGGGCTCGATCCTGCGCCAGCTTTTTGCCGCCGGCGCGCTCGCGACGGCCAGCAATGAGCACGGCGGCTTTGCCCTTACGGACAAGGGCGCGGACATTCTGAAGGGCCGCGAAACGATCCGGCTGCGCAGCGATCCCCTGACGCCGCGCGAGCGCAAGGCCCGCCGCGGCGCGACGACCGCGGGCGGCGGCGGCGCGGACGAGCGCATTCTGACCGCGCTGAAGCGCAAGCGCATGGAAATCGCGCGCGAGGAGGGCGTGCCGGCCTTCGTCATCTTCGCCGATCGGACCCTGATCGACATGGCCGAGAGGCGCCCCGCGACGCTCGACGACATGCTGGCGGTCCACGGCGTCGGCGAGCGCAAGCTCGCCCGTTACGGCGACGCCTTTCTGGAGGCTTTGGAGCAGGCGCTCCGATAGGCTGAAAAATGCGGCGCAGGCCGGGGATTTCCTTGAGTATTTTCCTGCATTTCCGTTCGACTTCCGATAAAGTGGCCGGCATCGAATCATGGGGCCCGAAAAGCGCCCCCGACCAAGCGGAAAAATGAGCGAAAACGACCTCGAAAACGGCCGCCCGAACGGAAGCGATTACGGGGCCGAGTCGATCAAGGTGCTGCGCGGCCTCGACGCCGTGCGCAAGCGCCCGGGCATGTACATCGGCGACACCGACGACGGCTCCGGCCTGCATCACATGATCTACGAGGTCGTCGACAATGCGATCGACGAGACGCTCGCGGGCTATGCGTCGCTCGTCACCGTCACGCTGAACGCCGACGGCTCCTGCACGGTCTCCGACAACGGCCGCGGCATTCCGACCGACATTCATCCCGAAGAAGGCGTCTCGGCGGCCGAGGTCATCATGACCCAATTGCACGCCGGCGGTAAGTTCGACCAGAATTCCTACAAGGTTTCCGGCGGCCTGCACGGCGTCGGCGTTTCCGTCGTCAACGCGCTCTCGACGTCGCTGAAGCTCGAAATCTGGCGCGACGGCAAGGCGCATTTCATCGAATTCGCGCACGGCGACGCGGTCGCGCCGCTGGTCGAGACCGGCGCTGCGCCGGATGTCGACGGCGCGCCCAAGCGCGGCACGCAGGTCACCTTCCTGCCGAGCCCCGAAACCTTCACGATGGTCGAGTTCGACTACCAGACGATCGAACATCGCCTGCGCGAACTCGCCTTCCTCAATTCCGGCGTGCGCATCGTCCTGACCGACGCGCGCCATGCCGAGGTGAAGCGCGAGGAATTGCACTACGAGGGCGGGCTCGAGGCTTTCGTGCGCTATCTCGATCGCGCCAAGCAGCCGCTGATCGACGCGCCGATCATCATGAGGGGCGAGCGCGACGGCATCACGCTGGAATGCGCGCTGTGGTGGAACGACAGCTACCACGAGAATGTGCTGGTCTTCACCAACAACATCCCGCAGCGCGACGGCGGCACGCATCTCGCCGGTTTTCGCGCCGCGCTCACCCGGCAGGTGACCGGCTATGCGGACGCCTCTGGCCTGCTGAAGCGCGAGAAGGTCGACCTTTCCGGCGACGATTGTCGCGAAGGCCTGACCTGTGTCGTCTCGGTGAAAGTGCCCGACCCGAAATTCTCGTCGCAGACGAAGGACAAGCTCGTCTCCTCGGAAGTGCGGCCGGTCGTCGAGGGCATCGTCAACGAGACGCTTGGCCAGTGGCTGGAAGAACACCCGCAGGAAGCGAAAACCGTCGTCGGCAAGGTGGTGGAAGCCGCTGCCGCCCGCGAGGCCGCCCGCAAGGCGCGCGAACTGACGCGGCGCAAGGGCGCGCTCGATGTCGCCAACCTGCCGGGCAAGCTCGCCGACTGTCAGGAACGCGACCCCGCCAAGGCGGAAATCTTCATCGTCGAGGGCGATTCGGCGGGCGGCACGGCCAAGCAGGGCCGCAACCGCGAATTCCAGGCGGTGCTGCCGTTGCGCGGCAAGATTCTCAACGTCGAGCGCGCGCGCTTCGACAAGATGCTGTCGTCGGAACAGATCGGCACGCTCATCACGGCGCTCGGAGCGGGCATCGGCCGCGACGAATTCAATGCCGGACAAGCTGCGCTACCACAAGATCATCATCATGACCGACGCGGACGTCGACGGCGCGCATATCCGCACGCTGATCCTGACGTTCTTCTATCGGCAGATGCCCGAGCTCATCGAGCGCGGCCACCTCTACATCGCGCAGGCGCCGCTGTACAAAGTGACGAAGGGCAAGTCGTCGCAATATCTGAAGGACGAGCGCGCGCTCGAGGATTATCTCATCGACAGCCTGCTCGACGGCGCCATGCTGCGGCTGGCGAATGGCGAGGACCGCGCGGGCGCGGACCTGCGCGCCGCCCTCGAGGACGCGCGCGCGTTCCGCCAGATTCTGCTGGGTCTGCATTCGCGCTACGACCGCAAGGTGGTGGAGCAGGCGGCGGTGGCCGGCGCGCTGAAGCCCGTGCCGCAGGACGAGGCGACGGCGGCGTCTCTCGCAAGCGAGATCGCGCGAAGGCTCGACAGTAATGCCGAAGAGACGGAGCGCGGCTGGACGGGCGCGGCGGAAGCCGGCGCCTATGTCTTCCGCCGCACGCTGCGCGGCGTCGCGCAGGCGGTGACGCTGGACGCAGCGCTGTTGTCGTCGAGCGAGGCGCGCAAGCTCGACGAAAAGTCAGCCCCGTTGCGTGAGATATTCGCCGCGCCCGCGAAGCTCGTTCGCCGCGCCGACGAGAACGCGCTCGACGGTCCGGTGGCGCTCTATGATGCGATGAGCGCTCAAGGGAGAAAGGGCCTCGCGATCCAGCGCTACAAGGGTCTCGGCGAGATGAACGCCGAGCAATTGTGGGAGACGACGCTCGACCGCGACGCGCGCTCGCTGTTGCAGGTGAAGGTGCGCGAGGGCGACGAGGCCGACGACATTTTCGTCAAGCTGATGGGCGACGTGGTCGAGCCGCGCCGCGAATTCATCCAGGACAATGCGCTGAGCGTGGCGAATCTGGACGTGTGAGGCGCACATCTCGAGTCGTCATCGCGAGAAGCGAAGCGACGCGGCGATCCAGAGCCGGGTTAGGACTCTGGATTGCTTCGCTTCGCTCGCAATGACGGCCGGTTTGGCCTACCTCTTGCCGGCCTTCCGCGCCGCCTGCCCCTTCAGGAAATGATCCATCATCCTGCCCGGCTCGTCGCTCTCGTAGGCGCGCGCGAACGTATCGATGCCGGTGGCGATCGCCTGCGGCAGGGGCTGCGTCTCCCAGCGCGTGATGAGTTCCTTCTGCAGCCGGATCGCGTTGGGCCCGCAGGCGATGATCGAATCCAGAACCTTGTTCAATTCCGCATCCAGCGCGTCGTCGGAAACAACTCGCTCCAGAAAACCCCATTCAGCGCATTCGACGGCCGAATAGGTGTCGCCCAGCAACAGCAATTCTCGCGTACGGCCCCAGCCGACGAGCTGTGGCAGCACGGCGGCCTCCACCACTGACGGAATGCCCAGCTTTACTTCGGGCATGCCGTAGCGCGCGCTCTGCGACGACACGCGCATGTCGCAAGCCGCCGCCAGTTCCATGCCGGCGCCGTAGCAATGGCCGTTGACCCGCGCGATCACCGGGATCGGGCAGCGGCGCACGACGGCGCAGCAGCCGTGCACCCGTGTGATGAATTTTCGCGCGCTTGCTGCATCCAGTCCGGACATTTCCGAGATATCCGCGCCGCCGACGAAGGCGCGATGGCCCGCGCCGGTGATAACGATGGCGCGCATGTCGGGGTCCGCGCCGCAGCGCTCGACCGCGGCGACGAAGGCCTCCATCACGGGCGAACTCAGCGCGTTGAGTTTGGCGGAATTGTCGATCGTCACGCGCGCGATCCTGGCCGCGCCGCGCGCCTCCGTCGCGACGTCCACTTTTGCCTGCCCGCTCATCCGCGCCTCCCGACCGATTTGAAATTGTCGTACAATAATGGCTACAAATGGCGCAGGGGTCGAGACGCGTCGAACTTCTTGTGCGCGCGCCCAAAAATTTCGCCGCAGCAGCGGTCGGGAGGAAGCATGAAGGTCAAGGGCAGGATCGTCGTCGTCACGGGCGGCGCGGACGGCATCGGCAAGGGTCTGTGCGAGCGCTTCGCCGCCGAGGGCGCCAAGAAGGTCGTCGTGCTCGACCGCAACGGCGCCGGCGCCAAGGCCACCGCCGACGCGATCGGCGGCGTCGCCTACGAATGCGACGTGGCGAAGGAAGAGCAGGTCAAGCGCATCGTCGACGAGGTCGAAAAGGCCATCGGCCCGATCTCGGTCTTCGTCTCCAACGCCGGCATAGGCGATTTCGGCGGGCGGCAGGACGACGCGACCTCGCAGCCGAACGACCAGTGGCAGCGCGGCTGGGACGTCAACGTGATGGCGCATGTCTACGCGGCGCGCGCCTGCCTGCCCCACATGATCCCGCGCGGCGAAGGCTATTTCGTCAATACGGCCTCGGCCGCGGGCCTGCTCAACCAGATCGGCAACGCCTGCTACGGCGTCACCAAGCATGCGGCAGTCGGCTTTGCCGAGATACTCGCGATCACCCATCGCGACCAGGGCATCCGCGTCTCGGTCCTGTGCCCGCAGGCGGTCGACACGCCGCTGCTGCGCCGCGCCGGCGAAGGCTCGCAGAATGTCGACGGCGTGCTGACGCCGGCGCAGGTCGCCGAATACGTCGTTCAGGCGATGGACGAAGAAAAGTTCGAAATCCTGCCGCACCCGCAGGTGCTCGGCTACATGCGCAAGAAGACGGAAGACTATTCCCGCTGGATCGGCGGCATGGCGAAGCTCCAGCGCACCTTGTTCCAGAAGAAGTGAGCCAGAATTTGAGCGACCGGCGCCAACCGCGCTGGACCGATCTCGACGAGCATCGCGCTTCCGTCGTCAGCGCGATCATGATCGCGATCGGTCCGCTCAGCCTGTCGCTCTATACGCCGGCGCTTGCCGACGCTCGTGACGGCCTTCGGCACGACGCCGGCGGCCGTCAAGTTCAGCCTCACCGTCTATTTCCTCGGCTTCTGCCTCGCGCAGCTCCTGTGCGGGCCGCTGTCCGACGCCTACGGGCGCAGGCCGGTGGCGCTCGCCTTCTTCCTCGTCTATTTCGCCGGCAGCATCGTCGATCTCTTTGCGCCGACGATCGAAATCCTGCAGATCGGCCGCGCGCTGCAAGGCGTCGGCGCGGCCGCCGGCATCGCGACATCGCGCGCGCTCGTGCGCGATCTCTTCGTCGGGCAGACCTCGGCGCGCATCATGAACCGCATCGGCCTGTTCGTCGGCCTCGTGCCGGCGCTCTCGCCGGCCATCGGCGGCATGTTGCTGACGGTGGCCCACTGGCGCTCGATCTTCATGCTGATGTTCGCCTATGCGATCGTCGTCGTCGTCATGGTCTGGATTTTCCTGCCCGAGACCAACAGCGCGCGCGACCGCGCTCACGCCCATCCCCTGCGCATCGCCAGCAATTACGCCGCGTTGATGAAAGACCGCCGCTTCGTCGCGCCTGCGACGTTGATGGCGCTGGTGCTCGGCGGGGTCTATACGCTGCCTTCGCTCATGCCCTTCGTGCTGATCGACCGGCTGGGCCTCACGCCGCTGCAATATGCCTTCGTCGTGCTTGCGCAGACCGCGGCGCTTCTCGTCGGCAATCTCGTCGTCGGGCGGCTGCTGCGGCGCGTCAATGCGCGCGAACTCGTGCCCGTGGGCATTGTCATCATCGTCGCGGCCGGCGCGGGTTTTGCCGCGGTGCGCCTGTTTTCGGCGCCCAGTGTCGCCGCCTTCGCCATCCCCAGCGCCATCTGGGTATTCGGCCTGCCCTTCGTCACGCCGGGGACGATGACCTCGGCGCTGTCGCATTTTCCGCGCATCGCGGGCGCGGCCTCCTCGCTCATCGGCTTCATGCAGATGGGCGGCGGCTTCGTCGGCTCGGCGATCGGCGCGGCGGCCTTCGGCGATCCCGTCACCGCCGTCGACACTCTGTTGCCGGCGATCTCGGTTCTTGCCGGCCTGTCGTACTTTCTGCTGGGCCCGCCCGCCGCGTCCGAAGAAGAGACGTGACGAAAGGGCTTGCTCCGCCCCACGATCCTGCTACCTTTTTGTCCGACAATAATGCTGCGCCGCACACGCGCGGCCGCTATCGATCGACCAACCCAACGAAAGAGGAAGCCCGTGGATTTCTCCCTCACCGCCCGCGAAACCGAATGGCGCGACCGCGTCATCGCCTTCATGAACAAGCACGTCTACCCTGCCGTTCCCGTCTACGACTCGCAGATGGAAGCCTTCGGCGCCAATCGCTGGCAGGTCGTGCCCGTGCTCGAGGAATTGAAGGCGAAGGCCAAGGCGGAAGGCCTGTGGAACCTGTTCCTCGCCCCGAACGCCGATCACGACGACGGCGAGTACCAGGGCGCGGGCCTCACCAACCTCGAATACGCCATGTGCTCGGAGCAGATGGGCAAGGTGCAGTTCGGCTCCGAAGTGTTCAACTGCTCGGCGCCCGACACCGGCAACATGGAAGTGCTGCACCGCTACGGCACCAAGAAGCAGAAGGACAAGTGGCTGCGTCCGCTGATGGCCGGCGAAATCCGTTCCGTCTTCTTCATGACCGAGCCGGCGGTGGCCTCCTCCGACGCCACCAACATCGAGACCTCGATCAAGCGCGATGGCGATCACTACGTCATCAACGGCCGCAAATGGTGGTCGTCGGGCGCCGGCGATCCGCGCTGCAAGATCGGCATTCTCATGGGCAAGACGGACACGTCCAAGCCGCGCCATGAGCAGCAGTCGCAGATTCTCGTGCCGCTCGACACGCCCGGCGTGAAGATCGTGCGCATGCTGCCGGTGTTCGGCTTCGACGACGCGCCGCACGGCCATGCGGAAGTCGTGTTCGACAATGTGCGCGTGCCCGCCGAAAACCTGATCCTCGGCGAAGGCCGCGGCTTCGAGATCGCGCAAGGGCGTCTCGGCCCCGGCCGCATCCATCACTGCATGCGCACCATCGGCGTCGCCGAAGCCGCGCTGGAGAAGATGGTCAAGCGCCTGCAGAGCCGCGTCGCCTTCGGCAAGAAAGTGTCCGAGCAATCGGTGTGGGAGCAGCGCATCGCCGAAGCGCGCACCGACATCGAGATGACGCGCCTGCTGACGCTCAAGGCCGCCGACATGATGGACAAGGTCGGCAACAAGCACGCCAAGCTCGAGATCGCGATGATCAAGGTCGCCGGGCCCGCGCATCGCGCTCAAGATCATCGACGACGCGATCCAGGCGCATGGCGGCGGCGGCGTGACGACCGACTTCGGTCTCGCCAAGGCCTATTCCGGCATTCGCTCGCTGCGCATCGCCGACGGCCCGGACGAAGTGCACAACCGCCAGATCGCGCAGATGGAAATGCGCAAGTACACCAACAGGGAGCCCAAGGCCTGATGGCGGGCGCATCGGCCTCCACCGACGACGTCTTCGGTGGAACCAAGCCGGTCGAGGAGCGCCATCGTTTCGACGAGGCGCGCCTTGCCGAATGGATGAAGGCGAACGTCAGCGGCTTTACGGGGCCGCTGACCGTCTCGCAGTTCAAGGGCGGGCAGTCGAACCCGAGCTTCCGGCTCGACACGCCCGGCCATTCCTACGTCATGCGCCGCAAGCCGCTCGGCAAGCTGCTGCCCTCGGCCCATGCGGTCGACCGCGAGTTCAAGGTCATCTCGGCGCTTGCATCCGCAGGGCTTTCCGGTGGCCAAGCCCTGGGCGCTGTGCGTCGACAATGACGTGCTCGGCTCCTTCTTCTACATCATGGACAATGTGGAAGGCCGCATCTTCTGGAACGGCACGCTGCCGCAATCCTCTCCGGAAGAACGACACGCGATCTACGAGGCGGAGATTTCCACGCTCGCGCGCCTGCACAATTACAGCCCCGACGCGATCGGGCTGTCGGACTTCGGCAAGCCGGGGAATTACTTCTCGCGGCAGATCGACCGCTGGACGAAGCAGTACAAGGCTTCCGAGACGCGCCGCATCGACGTCGTCGAGCGGCTGATCGAATGGCTGCCGCGCACCGTGCCGACGCAGGAGCGCGTTTCGGTCGTGCACGGCGACTATCGCATCGACAACATGATCTTCATGGCCAATGAGCCGCGCGTCGCCGCCGTGCTCGATTGGGAATTGTCGACGCTCGGCGATCCGCTCGCGGACTTCACCTACTTCCTCTCGCATTGGGTGATGCCGCCGGAAGGCCGCAGCGGCCTGTCGGGCCTCGATCTGAAGTCGCTCGGCATTCCCTCGATGGAAGAGGCGGTCGCGCTCTATTGCAAGATCACCAATCGGCCGGGCCTGCCGGACCTCAACTGGTACTTCGCCTACAACATGTTCCGGCTCGCCTGCATCACCCAGGGCATCGCCGGCCGCGTGCGCGACGGAACGGCCGCCAGCGCGCGGGCGATGGAGGCGGGCTCGCGCACGGAACCCCTCGGCAATATGGCGTGGCATTTCGCGCAGAAGGCGGGGGCTTAGGCTCCCTGACCATTGTCATTGCGAGCGCAGCGAAGCAATCCATCCACCGGGACAAGCCGCAGGGATGGATTGCTTCGTCGCAAATTGCGAAGTCGGATATATCCGGCTTCGATACAAGCTCCTCGCAATGACGACCGAAAATCAGAAAGAACAACAGAGGAAACGCCGCATGGAACTGTTCGATCTCACCGGCAAGACCGCCATCATCACCGGATCCTCGCGCGGCATTGGAAAAGCCATCGCCGAGCGCATGGCCGAGCATGGCGCGCGCGTCGTCATTTCCTCGCGCAAGGCCGCGCCCTGCAACGAGGTGGCGAAGGAAATCAACGCAAGACACGGCGAAGGCCGGGCCATCGCCGTCCCCGCCAACATTTCCTCGAAGGACGAGTTGCAACGGCTCGTCGACGAGACGAAGGCGGCGTTCGGCGATATTCACATCCTCGTCTGCAACGCCGCCGCCAATCCCTATTACGGCCCGCTGGCGCAAATTCCGGACGACGCCTTTCGCAAGATCCTCGAGAACAACATCGTCGCCAACAACTGGCTGATCTCGATGGTCGTGCCCGAGATGCGCGCGCGCAAGGACGGGTCGGTGATGATCGTCTCGTCCATCGGCGGACTGCGGGGTTCGCCGGTCATCGGCGCCTATTGCATCTCGAAGGCCGCCGACATGCAGCTCGCGCGCAATCTCGCGGTCGAATACGGCGCCGACAACGTGCGCGTGAACTGCATCGCGCCCGGCCTCATCAAGACCGATTTCGCCAAGGCCCTGTGGGACGATCCGGAGACGCTCAAGCGCTCGACCGCGGGCGCGGCGCTGAAGCGCATCGGCGATCCCGACGAGATCGCGGGCTGCGCGGTCTTCCTCGCCGGCAGGGCGGGCGCCTTCGTCACCGGCCAGAATTTCGTCGTGGACGGCGGCGCAACGATCTGAGGCGCTCGCCATGACGCAGGAGCTTCCCGCCGGTTGGCCCGCAGTCTCGCTGGCGCGGGCGCACGAATTGCTGACCGCGCCCGGCTCGCCATTCGAAATGGCCGACGTCCTCGTGCGCGGCCACAAGGCGCGCGTGTGGAAGAATGCGCCGGCGACGCTGCGCGACGTCTTTCTCGCCGGTCGCGCCTTCGGCGACCGCATCTTTCTCGTGCACGAGGACGAGCGCGTCAGTTTCGAATCCTTCGCGCGCGCCTCGATCGCGCTCGCGCACTGGCTGCAGGCGCAGGGCGTGCGCAAGGGCGACCGCGTCGCCATCGTCATGCGCAACCTGCCGGAATGGCCGGTCTCCTTCTTCGCCTCGATTCTCGCCGGCGCCATCGCCACGCCGCTCAACGGCTGGTGGTCGGGCGAAGAGCTTCTGTACGGGCTCAAGGATTCCGGCGCGAAGATCGTCATCGCCGACGCCGAGCGCTATGCGCGCATCGCGGCGCATGTCGCGGAGTGCCCGGATATCGAGCGTGTCGTCGTCTCGCGCGCGAAAAGCCCGACGCCTGCGACCACCGCCTTCGAATCCATCATCGGCGCGCCGAACGATTGGGCGACGTTGCCCGACACGCCGCTACCGGATGTCGTGCTCGAAGCCGACGACGACGCCTCGATCCTCTACACGTCGGGCACTACGGGCAATTCCAAGGGCGCGATCCAGACGCATCGCAATTCGACCTGCGCGATCCTCGCCGCCCACTTCGCCGCCGCGCGCAATTTTGTCCGGCGCGGCGAAGCGATCCCCGCGCCCGACCCGACAATCGAGCGCGCGCTGCTGCTGGCCATCCCCTTCTTTCACACGACCGGCGCGCATGCGATTCTCTGCCCGGCGCTGGCCGGCGGGGCAAAGATCGTGATGATGCGCCGCTTCGAGCCCGTGCGCGCGATGGAATTGATCGAACGCGAGCGCATCACCAGTGCGGGCGGCGTGCCGACCATCGCCTGGCAGATCATCGAACATCCCGATCGCCACAAATACGACCTGTCCTCGCTCGAAATCGGTCTCCTACGGCGGCGCGCCGGCATCGACGGAACTCGTCCGCCGCATCGTCGAAGTCTTCCCGAAATCGGCGCCCGGCATCGGCTGGGGCATGACGGAGACGACATCGACCTTCACGACAAACAGCGCCGAGGATTATCGCAATCGCCCCGAGAGCGCCGGGCCGTGCATTCCCGTCTGCGACATGAAGGTCGTGGACGACGAAGGCCGGACGCTGCCGCCGAACGCGACCGGCGAACTCTGGGTGCGCGGTCCCGACGTCGTACGTGGCTACTGGAACAAGCCGGAAGCGACGGCGAGCGCCTTCGAGGCCGACTGGCTGAAGACCGGCGATCTCGCGCGCATCGACGAGGAGGGCTTCCTCTATATCGTCGACCGCAAGAAGGACATGCTGATCCGCGGCGGCGAGAACATCTACTGCATCGAGATCGAGGAAGTTCTCTACCGCCATCCCGCAGTCATGGATGCCGGCGTGATCGGCCTGCCGCATCGCACGCTCGGCGAGGAGCCCGCCGCCGTCGTGACGTTGAAAGCCGGGATGAACGCCAGCGAAGACGAGTTGCGCGCCTTCGTCGGCGAGCATCTCGCCGCCTTCAAGGTGCCGGTGCGCATCGCGTTTGCGAGCGAGCCCCTGCCGCGCAACGCGCCGGGCAAGATCATGAAGCCGCAGTTGCGCGCCTTCTTCGCATAGGTCGAAAAAAAGCGGGCGTCGCCGCCCGCTTCTTGTCTGCGCGTTTGTCGCGTCAGCCGCGGTCGTCGCGGCGTCCCCAACCCCAGCCCATGCCGTGGTCGCGCATCCAGCGGCCGACATGGCCGCGCATGCCCGGCCGCATGAGCTTCGGCAAGCGGTCTTTCTGTTCGGTCGTCAGCGTGGCGTAGAGCGGCGCGGCTGCGTCGGCGACCTTCTTCATCGCCTCCCCGCGCGCGATCTGCCGTTCGGCGCGCCGCTTCATGCCCTCGATCGGGTCCTTCGGCTGCTCCTCGCGCGCCTTTTCCCAGGCCTCGCCCATCGACTTCGCCATGTCGCGCACGGCGCTTTCCACCGGCGGCCAGAGCTTCTCCTGATCGGCGTTGAGGCCGAGGCCGGCGTGGACGGAAGCGATGCGGGCGTTGAGGAACGCAGCCTGGTCTTCCTTGGAAAACTTGCGATTGCGCCAGCCGGGTCCTCTTTCGCCATCGGGACCCATGCGCCCCATGCGCCAGCCCGGGCCGTCGCCGGGTCCCATGCCGCCGGGGCCCATGCCCGGTCCGCGCGGACCGGGTCCCGCGGCGCCGGCGGGTCCGGGCGGATTCTGTGGTTGCGGCTGCGCATCCGCAACGGCGATGGCGCCGGCAAGGCCGAGCGCGGCGGCGAGCGCGAGGGCGGTAGGCTTGATCAGGTTCATGTGGCGTCTCCTGCGCCGGGGTTCATGAGCGCAGTAAGACGCGCAACGGCCGCGCGTTCAAATTAAGGTTTTGCAATGTGTCCGCAGACGCGCCGCAAGACGCGCGCCTGCGGCGTCGTGTCGCGCGGGACGGCGCTTCAGGCGCCGTCGTCCTCGCCGCCGCCCGCCGCCTTCATGTCCTCGGGACGCGGCATCGAGATGATGCTGTAGCCGGCGTCGATGTGATGGACTTCGCCGGTCACGCCGCCCGAGAGATCCGACAGGAAATAGAGGGCGGAGCCGCCGATATCCTCGATCGACACGGATTTGCGCAACGGCGAATGCGCGCGCTGGAACGAGTACATGAAGCGCGCGTCCGAAATGCCGGCGCCGGCGAGCGTGCGCACGGGGCCGGGCGAGAGCGCATTGACGCGAATGCCCTGCGGCCCGAAATCGGCGGCCAGATAGCGCACCGAGGCTTCGAGCGCCGCCTTGGCGACGCCCATCACGTTGTAGTTCGGCATCACGCGCGTCGAGCCGCCATAGGTCAGCGTGATCATCGATCCGCCGTTCGGCATGAGTTCGGCCGCGCGCTTCGCGATCTCCGTGAACGAGAAGCAGGAGATCACCATCGTGCGCGAAAAATTCTCGCGCGACGTGTCGGCGTAGCGGCCCTTCAGTTCGCGCTTGTCGGAAAATCCGATGGCGTGGACGATGAAGTCGATCGTGCCCCAGCGCTCCTTCATCGCCGCGAACACGGCGTCGACCGAAGCGAGATCCTCGACGTCGCAGGGCAGGAGGAAATCCGACCCCGCCTGCTTCGCCAGCGGCGCCACGCGCTTGCCGAGCGCGTCGCCCTGATAGGTGAAGCAGAGTTCCGCGCCGTGGGCTGCGAGCGCCTGCGCGATGCCCCAGGCGATCGAGTGCGAATTCGCGACGCCCATGATGAGGCCGCGGCGGCCGCGCATCAGGCCGGCTGTTGCTTGCGCGTTCATGTCGGGACTCCGCTCAAGCATCGATGCGGCTGAACACGAGGGAAGCGTTCGTTCCGCCGAAGCCGAACGAATTCGACAGCACCGTCGAGAGCTTCGCATTGTCGCGCCGCTTGCGCAGGATCGGCATGTCCGCGAAGGCCGGATCGAGCTCCTCGATGTTGGCGCTCTCGCAGATGAAATCGTTGTTGAGCATGAGCAGCGAATAGATCGCCTCGTGCACGCCGGTCGCGCCCTGCGAATGGCCGGTCAGCGACTTGGTCGCCGAAATCGGCGGGCATTTGTCGCCGACGCCGAAGACTTCGCGGATCGCCTCGATTTCCTTGACGTCGCCGACCGGCGTCGAGGTGGCGTGCGGGTTGATGTAGTCGATCGGCGCCTTCACGGTGGCGAGCGCCTTGCGCATGCAGCGGATCGCGCCTTCGCCCGAAGGCGCGACCATGTCGACGCCGTCGGACGAGGCGCCGTAGCCGGTGAGTTCGGCGTAGATCTTCGCGCCGCGCGCCTTGGCGCGCTCGTATTCCTCGAGCACGACGATGCCGGCGCCGCCCGCGATGACGAAGCCGTCGCGGTTGACGTCATAGGCGCGCGAAGCCGTCGCCGGGCGATCGTTGTAGGAGGACGACATGGCGCCCATGGCGTCGAACAGGACGGACAGCGTCCAGTCCAGTTCCTCGCAGCCGCCGGCGAAGACGACGTCCTGCTTGCCCCACTGGATGAGTTCGGCCGCATTGCCGATGCAATGGCTCGATGTCGAGCAGGCGGACGAGATCGAGTAGCTGGTGCCGCGAATCTTGAACCAGGTGGACAGCGTCGCCGAGGCCGTCGAGCACATGGCCTTCGGCACGACGAACGGGCCGACCTTCTTCGGTCCCTTGGAGCGGGTGATGTCGGCCGCTTCCACCTGCGAGCGCGTCGAGGGGCCGCCCGAGCCGACGATGAGGCCGGTGCGCTCGTTGGAAATGTCGCCGGCCTCGAGGCCGGAATTGGCGATCGCCTGCTCCATCGCCACATGCGCCCAGGCCGTGCCGCCGCCGTGGAACCGCATGGCGCGGCGATCGACGATCGCCTCGGCCTTGCATGTCGGCGCGCCGTGCACCTGCGAACGAAAGCCGAGCTTGGCGTATTCCTCGGCGAAGACGACGCCCGAGCGCGCCTCGCGCAGCGAGGTCAGCACTTCCTGAGCGTTGTTGCCGATCGAGGACACGATGCCCATGCCGGTGACGACGACGCGTCTCATGATTTTCTCCCCTGACCCCGCGGCCTCAGCGGACCGGGGCGATTGTCGGCCGCAAGATCAGGCGGCCGGAGCTTCCGCCTTGGCGAGGCCGACCCGCAGGTCCTTCGCCTCGTAAATGCGCTCGCCGTCGGCGGCCACCCACCCGTCGGCGATGCCGAGCACGAGCTTGCCCTTGAAGATGCGCTTGAAGTCGATGCCGTAGCTGACCGTCTTCACCGTCGGCCGGACCTGTCCGGAAAATTTCACTTCGCCGACGCCGAGCGCCATGCCGCGGCCGGGATTGCCGAGCCAGCCGAGATAGAAGCCTGTGAGCTGCCACATGGCGTCGACGCCGAGGCAGCCTGGCATCACCGGATTGCCCTTGAAATGGCAGTCGAAGAACCAGAGACTCGGCTTGATGTCGAATTCGGCGCGCGCATAGCCCTTGCCGTGCTCGCCGCCCGCCTCGAAGATTTCCGTGATGCGATCGAACATAAGCATGGGCGGCAGCGGCAATTGCGCATTGCCCGGCCCGAACAATTCCTCGCGGCCGCAGGCGAGCAGGTCCTCGTAACCGTAGCTGGAGCGCCGTTCGCCCATATCTCTCCGCCGTCCTCTTGGCTTCCGGGCGCGCCCGGGTTCCGATCCGACCGGCTTCTAACACACGAGTTCGGGGCTCGAAAGACGCAGCCGTCACAGTCTGCGGCGCGGGCCATGCGACTTGTGGCCGATCCCGCGTCCGGCGCCTCGCCGCCGCCGGACTACTGGACGGTTTCGCCGGGATAGGCGCCCCAGAGGTTCTCCTGCTCGATCCAGCCGTCGAAGCCCTCGCCCGCGAGCCGGCACCATTTGCCGTTGCACGCCTTCAGCGCGCCGATCACGCCGGCCTGCAGGCGGGCGGAAACGTCGGCGCCGGCGTCTCCGCTGCGCCGCAGCGGGAATTCCGCGCCTTTCTTCCAGGGGGCGACAATGCCGGTGCGCCGTCCCGACAGGAGCGAATGCAGGACCCAGCCCTCCGAGCCGTCGGAATCGCGAATGCGGCGCCAGATGTCGAATTCGGCGGTGATCTCGACCGGCAGGCCGGCGCGCTGGAAAATCCACACCGTGCGATGATCCTTCGAGGGTCCTTCGCGCAGGTTCACGCGGTCGGACTTCAGGCTGACGAAGCGCGGCACCGGCAGGCCGGTGACCGCGCCGGTCTGCTGCGCGCGCGGCCTGCGCGAGCGGCGCCCACAGCAGCGCCAGCAGCGCCAGGACGGCGCCCGCGCGCCCGCGCAAGCGCGTCGCGCCCCAAGTCCGTTCGGCGATCCCTGCCATGTCGCAACTCCGGTCCGTGCCGCGGCGATCGGCGTTCTTGTCTTTGTCCAGCCATCTGGTAGGAAGCGTCAAACCGCCGTTGCGCGCTCTGGAAACGTTGTCGTCCAAACGTCGTTAAGGAGCGGTGAATTATGGCGGCCTCATGCCGCTGCCGTTCGATACGGCCAGCCGCACGGGCAGGGACGGACAGGGAATGCCGCAGAAGAAGCCGCTGGTTGTCGTGACGCGCAAGCTGCCGGAAGTCGTCGAGGCGCGCATGCGCGAATTGTTCGACGTCCGCCTGAACGCGGCCGACGCGCCCATGACCCACGCCGAACTCGCCGAAGCCATGCGCACGGCCGATGTGCTCGTGCCGACGGTGACCGACCGCATCGACGCCGGGCTGGTGGCCCAGGCCGGCGAGCAGATGAAGCTGATCGCCAATTTCGGCAACGGCGTCGACAATATCGACGTGACCTCGGCGCTGCGGCGCGGCATCACCGTCACCAATACGCCGGGCGTGCTGACCGACGACACCGCCGACATGACCATGGCGCTGATCATGGCTGTCGCCCGCCGCATCGTCGAAGGCGCGCAGACCATCCCGTCGGGCGACTGGGCCGGCTGGTCGCCGACCTGGATGCTCGGCCACCGCATCACCGGCAAGAAGCTCGGCATCGTCGGCATGGGCCGCATCGGCCAGGCCGTCGCCCTGCGCGCGGCGGCCTTCGGCCTGCGAGGTGCACTATCACAACCGCCGCCGCGTGGCGCTGGCGACCGAGGCCAAGCTCGGCGCGACCTATTGGGAATCGCTCGACCAGATGCTGGCGCGCATGGACATCGTGTCCGTCCACTGCCCGCACACGCCGGCGACCTACCATCTGCTGTCCGCGCGCCGCCTGAAATATCTGCAGGTCCGCACGCCATCGTCGTGAACACGGCGCGCGGCGAGATCATCGACGAGAACGCGCTGATCCGCATGCTGGAGGCGAACGAACTCGCCGGCGCCGGCCTCGACGTGTTCGAGCACGAGCCGGCCGTCTCGCCCAAGCTGGTCAAGCTCGCCAAGGCCGGCAAGGTCACGCTGCTGCCGCACATGGGCTCGGCGACGATCGAGGGCCGCATCGACATGGGCGAGAAGGTCATCGTCAACGTCAAGACCTTCATGGACGGCCATCGTCCGCCGGACCGCGTGCTGCCGAGCATGCTGTGACGGCAAGATTCGCCTTTAATTGACCAGTCATTCTGACTAGTCTATCCTCGCCGCATGAAAATAATTCAGGCGAGCGAGGCGAAAGCCAAGTTCTTGAGCCTGCTCGACGAGGTCGAACGGGGCGAGACGATCGTGGTGACGCGCCACGGCAAGCCGATAGCACGCATCGAGCCTGAGCAGAATGACCGCAAGGCGCGGATGAAGGCGGCTCTGGACGCCATCATCGACCATCGCAAGAAGAATCCCACCGGGATCACGGTCGAAGAGGTGCTGCGCGATCTGCGTGAGGATCGAGATCGGTGAAACTGGTCGTCGACGCCTCGGTCATCGCCTTCTTCGTCATGCCAGACGAGGGAGGCGACAAGAGCCACCCGATTTATCGCCACCTGATCGAGGATGATCTGATCGCGCCGGATCTCCATTGGTACGAGGTCAGGAATATCGTGGTGAAGAGTGTAAGGCGCGAGCGGCTGCCCGGGAGCGAGTTGGATATCGTTCTCGCTGCGATCGAGGCCTTCCCGATCGGATTGCGACCGGCGGGCGCCAGCGCCAACATCGTTTCGCTGGCCAGCATGCACGCCCTTTCCTTTTACGACGCCAGCTACCTTGCGCTGGCCATAGCCGAAAATGCGTCGCTTGCGACGCTCGATCGATCTCTGTCGCGCGCGGCTCAAGCCGAAGGGGTATTGCTGCGGGTATGACGCGCGTTCTCATTGCCTCGCTGCAATACGAACACGTCGGACATCATGCAGCGCCGCTCAGCCTGCGGGAATGAATATCGCGGCGACAAAACAAAAACCCGCCGGGTCGCCCCGGCGGGTTTTCTTTTTCCGTAGCGAAGGGGCGAATTATTCGCCCGCTTCGGCGGCCTTCTGCGCGTCGCGCTCGGCCTTCTGCTTGGCCTCGAGGTCCTCGCCGGTCTGCTGGTCGACGACGCGCATCGACAGGCGCACCTTGCCGCGGTCGTCGAAGCCGAGCAGCTTCACCTTCACCTTGTCGCCTTCCTTGACCACGTCCGTCGTCTTGGCGACGCGGCCGAGCGCGAGCTGCGAGATGTGGACGAGGCCGTCCTTGGAGCCGAAGAAGTTGACGAAGGCGCCGAAGTCGACGGTCTTCACGACCGTGCCCTCGTAGATCTGGCCGACTTCCGGATCGGAGGCGATCGACTTGATCCAGTTGATCGCCGCCTTGATCGAATTGCCGTCCGAGGAGGCGATCTTCACCGTGCCGTCGTCCTCGATGTTCACCTTGGCGCCGGTCTTCTCGACGATCTCGCGGATCACCTTGCCGCCCGTGCCGATCACTTCGCGGATCTTGTCGGTCGGGATCTTCATCGTCTCGATGCGCGGCGCGAATTCGCCGAGCTCGGCGCGGGCGCCGGTCAGGGCCTTCGACATTTCGCTGAGGATGTGCAGGCGGCCGTCGCGCGCCTGGCCGAGCGCGACCTTCATGATCTGCTCGGTGATCCCGGCGATCTTGATGTCCATCTGCAGCGAGGTGACGCCGTTGTCGGTGCCGGCCACCTTGAAGTCCATGTCGCCGAGATGGTCCTCGTCGCCGAGGATGTCGGAGAGGACCGCGAAGCGCTCGCCTTCGAGGATCAGGCCCATGGCGATGCCCGCCGTCGGCCGCTTCAGCGGCACGCCGGCGTCCATCAGCGCGAGCGACGAGCCGCAGACGGTCGCCATCGACGAGGAGCCGTTCGACTCGGTGATCTCCGAGACGAGGCGGATCGTGTAGGGAAATTCCGCCGCGCTCGGCAGCATCGGACGGATGGCGCGCCAGGCGAGCTTGCCGTGGCCGATCTCGCGGCGCTTGGGCGAACCCACGCGGCCGGTTTCGCCGACGCTGTAGGGAGGGAAGTTGTAGTGCAGCAGGAAGCGCTCCTTGTAGGTGCCTTCCAGCGAATCCACGTACTGCTCGTCCTCGCCCGTGCCGAGCGTGGCGACGACCAGCGCCTGCGTTTCACCGCGCGTGAAAAGGGCGGAACCGTGGGTGCGCGGCAGGACGCCGGCTTCGGCGATGATCGGGCGAACCGTCTTCACGTCGCGGCCGTCGATGCGCACGCCGGTGTCGAGGATGTTCCAGCGCACGACCTTGGCCTGCAGCTCCTTGAAGGCTTCGCCCACGTGCTCCTTCGAGAAGGCCGGATCGCCGCCCTCGGGGAAGAGCGCCGCGGTCACCTTCGCCTTCACGGCGTCGACGGCCTTGTAGCGCTCCTGCTTGGCGGTGATCTTGTAAGCCGAGCGCAGTTCGGCCTCGGCGATGTCGGCCACCGCCTTCTCGACGGCGGAACGATCGCTCTGCGCGAAATCGCGCGGATCCTTGGCGGCGCGTTCGGCCAGGCGGATGATCGCGTCGATCACCGGCTGGAAGCCGCGATGGCCGGTCATGACCGCCTCGAGCATCGTCTCTTCCGAGAGTTCCTTCGCCTCGGATTCGACCATCAGCACGGCGTCGGTCGTGCCGGCGACGACGAGGTCGAGGTCGGACGACTTCATTTCCTCGATCGTCGGATTGAACTTCAGCGCGCCGTTGATGTAGCCGACGCGCCCGCCGCCGACCGGGCCCATGAAGGGAATGCCCGAGAGGGTGAGGGCAGCGGAAACCGCGACGATCGACAGCACGTCCGGATCGTTCTCGAGGTCATGGCTGAGGACGGTGACGATGACCTGGACCTCGTTGCGGTAGCCTTCCGGGAACAGCGGACGGATCGGACGGTCGATCAGGCGGGAGATCAGCGTCTCGCGCTCCGAAGGACGGCCCTCGCGCTTGAAATAGCCGCCGGGAATGCGGCCGGCCGCGAAGGCCTTTTCCTGATAATCGACGGTGAGCGGGAAGAAGTCCTGGCCGGGCTTGGCGTTCTTGGCGCCGACGACGGTGGCGAGCACGGTCGTGTCGCCCCAGGAGGCCATGACGGCGCCGTCGGCCTGACGGGCGACCTTGCCGGTTTCGAGCACGAGCTTGCGGCCGGCCCAGTCGAGTTCTTCACGATGGATTTCGAACATGTCTGTCTTTCCAGTTGGCGCAAAAAACAAAGCGCCACGGACAAGACGGCAGGAAGCTGCGTTCAGGCGCGATCAGCTTCCGGCGATCCTGTCATGGCGCTTTATCTTCTGCGGTCGGATAAGCGGGGCGGCCCCATGCCGCCACGCCCTTCTTGCGCGAAATGCGCGGAACGCTTTAGCGGCGGATGCCGAGGCGTTCGATCAGCTTGCGATAGCGCGCGTCGTCGTGCTTCTTGACGTAGTCGAGAAGCTGGCGGCGCTGGGAGACGAGCTTGAGCAGGCCGCGACGCGAATGGTTGTCCTTGGCGTGGCTCTTGAAGTGGCCGGTGAGGTTGGAAATGCGTTCCGTGAGGATCGCCACCTGCACCTCGGGCGAACCCGTGTCGCCAGCCTTGGTCGCATATTCCTGAATGAGCGCCTGCTTGCGCTCGGCCGTGATCGACATCGGGAAACTCCTGTGTTTCTGGAGAAATGGCCCGGCCGGGATGTCGTCCAGCAGGGTCGGAAATTCGGCCGCATCGCAGCCGAAGCGGGCCTTATACACGAAAAGGCCGCCAAGGCCAGCCCCGAGGGGGGACGTCAGGCGCCCAGATTGAATACCCGGCTCGGCACGAGTTCGCCGGATTCCACCGATCCGAACGCGACCGGCTCGCCCTCGCAGGCGGCGTAGACGCGCGCGCCCTCGGCCGGCGCATCCCGCCCGCGCAAGAGTATCGACTGGCCGCGGCGCAGGCGGGCGGCGTTGTTGCGGTCGATGACGACGCAGGGCAGTTCGGAGAGACCCGCTTCCACCGAGCGCATGTGCCGGGCGGCGGCCTCGGGCGTCTCCTCGAGATCGGCAAAGCTCGTTGCGTCGGCTTCGGCGAACGGTCCGACGCGCGTGCGCCGGAGCGCGATCACGTGGCCGTAGCAGCCGAGCATCCGGCCGAGGTCGCGGGCGATGGCGCGCACATAGGTGCCCTTGCCGCACTGCGCTTCCAGCGTCGCCGTGTCGTCGGTCGAGGACACCAGCTCCAGCGAATTGATGGTGACCGGGCGCGGCTCGATCTCCACGATCTCGCCGTCGCGCGCGAGGTCGTAGGCGCGTTCGCCCGCGATCTTGATGGCGGAAAAGGCCGGCGGGCGCTGCAGGATGGTGCCGACGAAATTCGGCAGCGCCTGGACGACCTGGTCGACGCCCGGCCGCAAATCGGAGGTCTCGACCGTCTTGCCGTCGGCGTCGTCGGAATCCGTCTCGATCCCCCAGCGCACGGTGAAGCGGTAGGCTTTCTCGCCGTCCTGCACGAAGGGCACGGTCTTGGTCGCCTCGCCGAAGGCGACGGGCAGGATGCCCGAGGCCAGCGGATCGAGCGTGCCGGCGTGGCCGGCCTTCTTCGCGTTGTAGATGCGCTTGAGGCGCGAGACGGCGTGCGTCGACGTCATGCCGACCGGCTTGTCGAGGATGACCCAGCCGTCGACGACGACGCGGTTGGAGCGCGGCTTGCTCATGCGCTCTTGCCGGCCTCTTCGCCGTCCGTTTCTTCGGAGGCGGCGTCGAGATCGCGCCGCACCTTGTCGGAATTGAGCAGCGCGTCGATCTTGGCGGCGTTGTCGAAACTGTCGTCGACCTTGAAGCGCACGTCCGGCGCGAACTTCAGATTGATCTTGCGCGCGATCTCGCCGCGCAGGAATGCGCGGTGGCGGTCGAGCGCCTTGATGACGTCCTTGGCGTCCTTGCCGCCGAGCGGCATGACGTAGAGCGTCGCGAGCTTGAGATCGGGCGACATTTTCACGCGCGGCACGGTCACCACATGGGTTTCCAGCACGGGATCGTTGATCTCGCCGCGTGAAAGAACCTCGGCGCAGGCGTGGCGCACGAGTTCGGCTACGCGCAACATGCGTTGCGACGGCTCGGCGCCGTGTTGATGATGCGATCTGGACATAGGAAACTCAAAGCCTGTCGGTTCGCCGCAATGTCATCCCGGACGGCGGCGAAGCCGACGATCCGGGATCCAGAGCAAACCTGCGGATGATCCTTGTTATGGCCCCTGGATCCCGGATCGCGCTTCCGGGATGACGAGCGGCCTCAAAGCGTGCGCTTCACCTCTTCGACGCGATAGCACTCGATCACGTCGCCCTGGCGCATGTCCTGATAGTTCTCGAAGGCCATGCCGCATTCCTGGCCGGCCAGCACTTCCTTGACCTCGTCCTTGAAGCGCTTGAGCGTCGAGAGCTTGCCTTCATGCACCACGACATTGTCGCGGATGAGACGGACGTGCGCGCCGCGCTCGACCGTGCCGTCGGTGACGCGGCAGCCCGCGACCTTGCCGACCTTGGTGATGTTGAAGACTTCGAGGATCTGCGCGTTGCCGAGCATGGTCTCGCGGATCGCCGGCGCGAGCAGGCCGGACATCGCGCCCTTAACGTCGTCCACGAGATTGTAGATGATGTTGTAGTAGCGGATCTCGATGCCCAGACGCTCGGCCGCCTCGCGCGCTTCCTTGTGCGCGCGCACGTTGAAGCCGATGACGATCGCGCCCGACGCCTCGGCGAGCGCGACGTCGGATTCGCTGACGCCGCCGACGCCCGCATGCACGACGCGCGCGGCGACCTCGTCCGTGTTGAGCTTTTCGAGCGTGGCGATGATCGCCTCGACCGAACCCTGCACGTCGCCCTTGATGACCAGCGGGAATTCCTTGCGGCCTGCGGTCTTCAACTGGCTCATCATGTCGGCGAGCGAGGAGCGCGCCGAACCGCCGCGCGCGGCGGCCTTGTCGCGCTTCTGGCGCTCGCGATATTCGGTGATCTCGCGCGCGCGCGCTTCATTCTCGACCACAGCCATGCGGTCGCCGGCCTCCGGCGCGCCGTTGAAGCCGAGCACCTCGACCGGGAAGGACGGGCCGGCGCTCTGGATGTTGGCGCCCTTGTCGTCGATCAGCGCGCGCACGCGGCCCCACTGGGCGCCGGCGACGAGAATGTCGCCGACCCTGAGCGTGCCGCGTTGCACGAGCATGGAAGCGACCGGGCCGCGACCCTTGTCGAGGCGCGCCTCGACGACCGTGCCTTCGGCCGAGCGGTCGGGGCTCGCCTTGAGGTCCAGCACTTCGGCCTGCAGCGCGATCGCCTCGAGCAGCTTGTCGAGATTGGTGTGCTGCTTGGCCGAGACTTCGACCTCGAGCGTCTCGCCGCCCATGCTCTCGACCTGCACATTGTGCTGCAGCAGTTCGGTGCGCACGCGCTCCGGCTTGGCGTCGGGCTTGTCGATCTTGTTGATCGCCACGATCATCGGCACGCCGGCGGCGCGGGCGTGATTGATGGCTTCGATCGTCTGCGGCATGACGCCGTCGTCGGCCGCCACCACCAGCACGACGATATCCGTCACCTTCGCGCCGCGGGCGCGCATGGCGGTGAACGCCGCGTGGCCGGGCGTGTCGATGAAGGTCACCGGCAGGCCGTTGGGCGCGGTCACCTGATAGGCGCCGATATGCTGCGTGATGCCGCCGGCCTCGCCGGAAACGACATTGGCGTTGCGGATCGCGTCGAGCAGCGAGGTCTTGCCGTGGTCGACGTGGCCCATGATCGTCACGACCGGCGGGCGGGAGACCATCGCCTCGTCGGCGTCGGGCTCGTCGAACAGGCCCTCCTCGACGTCGGACTCCGACACGCGCTTGACGGTATGGCCGAATTCCTGCGCGATCAGTTCCGCCGTGTCGGCGTCGATCGCGTCGGTGATCTTGTGCATCTGCCCCTGACGCATCAGGAAGCGGATGACGTCCACGCCGCGCTCCGACATGCGGTTGGCGAGTTCCTGGATCGTGATCGTTTCCGGCAGCACGACTTCGCGGACGATCTTTTCCTTCTGTTCCTGCTGCGCGCCGCGCGTCAGGCGCTGCACGCGCCGCTTGAACGAGGCGACCGAGCGCGTGCGCTCCTCTTCCTCGGACGTGGCGCTGGAAACGGTGAGACGGCCGCGGTCCTTCTGCGGGCCGCCGCGCGTCGGGCGCGGCGTCGGGACGCTGAGCTTGGGCGTCAGAAGCGGGCGGCGCAGTCCCTGCAGGGCGCCGACGCCGGGCGTCGTCGTCGTGCGCGGCGCGGCCGTCGTCTGCGCGCCGGCCGCTGCGGCCGCTGGCGCGGGCTGTTCGGGCTGGGCGGGCGCTTCGCCCGGCGTCAGGCGGCGGCGGGCTTCCACTTCGGACTTGCGCTTGGCCTCGGCTTCCTTGGCGAGGCGCTCCTCTTCGGCGCGCTTGCGCGCGGCGGCGGCTTCGCGCTCGGTCGCTTCGCGCGCGTCGCGTTCGGCGCGCGACTTGGCGTCGGCCTCGGCGCGGCGACGGTCCTCTTCCTCGCGCACGCGGGCGTCGGCGAGCGCGCGATCGCGCGCCTGGCGTTCTTCATCGGTCAGGGTGCGCAGCACCACGCCGGACGGCGGCTTGGCGGGCGCGGCCGGAGCGGCGGGCTTGGGCGGCGGGGCAGCCGGAGGGGGCGCGGCCGGCGCAGGCGGCGCCGCGGGCGCGGCGGCCTTGACCTCGTGCGGGCCCAGGGTGCGGCGCTTGACCTTCTCGACCACGACCGCCTTCGTGCGGCCGTGCGAGAAGCTCTGACGCACCGTGCCCTGCTCGACGGGGCGCTTCAGCGTCAGCGTCTTGCTCGGTCCGACCGAGAGGGTCTTGTCCCCGGGAGTTTTGGTTTCGCTCATTCGTCCTGCGTCTTCGTCTGTCTTGCGGGCGTTAATGCCTTGGCGGGCGTAACGCCCATTTCCGCCCGGCGAACATCGCCTCGCGGACGGAAAACTCGAAAAGGTCATCCCGATTCGGGCGCGGCTTCCATTGGCGCGGAAGCGGTCGCGACCGACCGGTAGACCTGCAATCTCTTCAGCCTCTCGAGTAGCGCCGCGCTCGCGGGCCCCGCTCGGAGCGCTGCATGTATCACATTTGTCCGCCCCAATGCCAAATCCAATTGGCCGGACGCGAAGCATTCGATCTCGGGCGGCGCGTCGGCGCCGAAACGCCGCCGCAAAGCCTGTCCCACCTTGCGTTTCCCGTCCTGTCCGCCATCGGCGGCGTGCAGGATCGCAAGGGTCTCGCCGGCGCCGATCGCCGCCTCGACCTTGGCGAAGCCGGTCGTGACCAGCCCCGCCTTGTTGGCGAGCGAGAGGCCCTGGAGGCATTCCGCCTCCATCAGCCGGTCGACCAGGCCGGGCAGATCGTCCGGCACGATCGCCTTGCCCTTGAAGCCGCGGTCGAAGGCCCGGCGTTTCACCGCCCGCGCCACGACATCGGCCGAAGCCGTCACCCAGACGCCGCGCCCCGGCAGGCGTCGCTTCAAATCCGGCGTCACCGCGCCGTCCGGCGCGAGGACAAACCGGATCATCTCCTCCGGCGGCCTTTCGGCGCGGGTGACGATGCAGGTCCTGATCGGCCCGCGTTCCTCGTCGTCGCCCGCCGGCATGATCCCTATTCGGCCTCCGCCTCGCCCGCCGGTTCCTCGGCGGCCGCTTCGATCCAGCCCGCCTGGACGCGCGCGGCCATGATCATGGCCTCGGCCTCCTCGCGCGACAGTTCGAACCCGTCGAGGAAGCCGGCGTATTTCACGGTCTCGCCGTCCTTCTTCTCGGTCCAGCCGACGAGATCGTCGGTGGCGCAGCCCGCCAGATCCTCGACGGATTTCACTTCGTTCTCGCCGAGCTTCACCAGCATGGCGGTGGTCAGGCCCTCGATCTGCTTGAGATCGTCGGAGACGCCGAGCTCCTTGCGGCGCGCGTCGTGCTCGGCCTCGATCTGCTCCAGATATTCGCGGGCGCGATTCTGGATCTCGGCCGCGGTCTCCTCGTCGAAGCCCTCGATCGAGGCAAGCTCCGCCACTTCGACGAAAGCGATTTCCTCGACCGAGCGGAAGCCTTCGGAGGCGAGCAGCTGGCCGACGACCTCGTCGACGTTCAGCGCCTCCATGAAGGCGTTGGTGCGCTCGACGAATTCCTTCTGGCGACGTTCCGATTCCTCAGCCTCGGTCAGGATGTCGATGTCCCATCCCGTGAGCTGCGAGGCCAGACGCACGTTCTGGCCGCGACGGCCGATCGCGAGAGAGAGTTGGTCATCGGGGACGACGACTTCAATACGCGAGGAATCCTCGTCCAGCACGACCTTGACGACTTCGGCCGGCTGCAGCGCGTTGACGATGAAGGTCGCCGCATCCGCCGACCAGGGAATGATGTCGATCTTCTCGCCCTGCAGTTCGTTCACCACGGCCTGCACGCGAGACCCGCGCATGCCGACGCAGGCGCCGACGGGATCGATCGAGCTGTCGCGCGAGATGACTGCGATTTTCGCGCGGGAACCGGGATCGCGGGCGACCGACTTCACCTCGATCACGCCGTCGTAGATCTCCGGCACTTCCTGGCGGAAGAGCTTGGCCATGAGTTGCGGATGGGTGCGCGACAGGAAAATCTGCGGGCCGCGCTGCTCGCGGCGCACATCGTAGACATAGGCGCGCACGCGATCGCCGGGGCGGAACATTTCGCGCGGGATCATTTCGTCGCGGCGGATGATCGCTTCGCCGCGGCCGAGATCGACGATGACGTTGCCGTATTCGACGCGCTTGACCACGCCGTTGACGATGTCGCCGATGCGGTCCTTGAACTCGTCGTACTGACGGTCGCGCTCGGCCTCGCGCACCTTCTGCACGATCACCTGCTTGGCCGATTGCGCGGCGATGCGGCCGAAGTCGAAGGGCGGCAGCGTCTCGGCGATCCAGTCGCCGACTTCCGCCGCCGGATTGCGCTTGCGCGCGTCGACCAGCGAAATCTGCGTCGCGTCATTGTCGACCAGCTCGACCACGTTCAACAGGCGCGAAAAACGCACTTCGCCGGTCTTCTGGTTGATCTCGGCGCGCACTTCCGTCTCCTGGCCGTAGCGCAGGCGGGCGGCCTTCTGCAGCGCGTCCTCCATCGAGGCGATGACGATGCTCTTGTCGATCGACTTTTCACGCGCGACGGCGTCGGCGATCTGCAAGAGTTCGAGCCTGTTGGCGCTCACGGCCATGGCGGTTTCTCCTATTTGCCTTTCGGGGCCCCGCGCGCGGGAGCGCCGGAGGGTTTCTTGAAGTTCGATTTCTTGAATTGCGACTGCACGCCGGCGGGCAGCACCGGCTTCTGCTTCATCTGGTTCTTGGCGGCGAAGCGCCCGGGGCCGCGGCGGATCGGCGGCTCGTGCGCCGGCCTCTTCGCCTTCCGGCGGCTTATCGGCGGCGATCTTGCCGGCCTTCAGCGATTCGCGGATCAGTTCGTCGGTCAGCACCAGGCGGGCTTCGTCCAGCGCGCCGAGCGGCAGGCGCACCAGCTTTTCTTCATCCGAGCGCGCATCGGTGCGCTCGAAGGCGAGGATCGCGTCGCGGCCAGCGCCCTCGACGGCGAGAATGATCCCGCGAAACCGCTTGCGGCCGTCGGGCTGCGGCGTCGCCAGCTCGATGCGCGCTTCATGGCCGACGGCGCGCGAAAAATCGGAGACGCGCACCAGCGGCCGGTCGATGCCGGGCGAAGACATTTCCAGCCGATAGGCCTGCGCAATCGCGTCTTCGACGTCGAGAACCGGCGACAGGTTTTCGCTCGCCAGTTCGCAATCCTCGATGGTCATCGAGCCATCGGGTTTTTCGGCCATGATCTGAAGCGTCATGCCGTCCTGGCCGGAAATCTTCACGCGCACGAGGCGGAAGCCCAGGCCCATCAGCGTCGGGCCGGCGACATGCGCGATTCTCGCGGCGAGACCCGTCTCCGAGACGAGCCTCGGCTCGTCGAGCGGCGCGTCGATCGCGGGCGTATCTGACTGGGGCGCGGTTTGCGTCAAGCGGTCCTGCTTCGGGTAATAAAAAAGAGCGGGTCCCGGCGGGGCCCACTCTCACAATGACCATCCAGCGTGGTCCATGAGACTGTATTGTTGGCAGGCTATATACATCCGAAGCGACGCGCTTACAAGGCCGGCGATCCCGAGGGCTCACATGATCGAAATCGACCGCCTCGACCATCTCGTGCTGACGGTCGCGGATATCGAGCGCGCCTGCGCCTTCTACCGCGACATTCTCGGCATGAGCGTCGAGACCTTCGGCGCCGGCCGCACGGCGCTGAAATTCGGGCGCCAGAAATTCAACCTGCATCAGGCCGGCCGCGAATTCCTGCCGAAGGCCGACCGCCCGACGCCGGGCTCGGCCGACCTTTGCCTCATCGCCAAGACGCCGCTTGCCGCGGTCATCGCGCATCTGGAGAAGAACGGCGTTGCGCTCGAGGAAGGCCCGGTCGCGCGCACGGGAGCGACGGGCCCGATCCTGTCGGTCTATTTCCGCGACCCCGACATGAACCTGATCGAGGTGTCGAATTATGGCGCGGCGAGCTGACGGCGCAATGCGTCTTGCTCAAACCCGTCATTGCGAGGAGCGAAGCGACGAAGCAATCCAGAGCGGGGTCGTGGCTCTGGATTGCTTCGCTGCGCTCGCAATGACGGCTGCTCAGCGCCGCTTGAAATACTGCACTTCGCGCTCGTGCTTCTCCGCCGCCTCGCGCGACGAAAACGTGCCGAGGTTGCGCCGCTTGCCCGTCTTCGGATCGGTCTTGCGCGAATAGAGCCGGTATTCGCCCGATTTCAGCTTCCTGATCATGGCCAAAGCCCTTTCGCCGGCTGGGACATGCGTCCACAACGCGGATGTCCGACGAGCGGTTCGGTTACTGGCTCGACCAGACGATGCGCGCGATCCAGCGCAATTCATTGAGCGGGATGGTGCGGTCGGGATGCGCGGGGTTGAGCGACTTGAGCTCGACCGTCTTTGCCGTCTGGCGCTTCAATTCCTTCGCCAGAACCTCGCCGCCGACCGTCTTCGCCACCACCCGGTCGCCGCGCCGCACGGGCGCGCCCGGCGAGACGATGACGATATCGCCGTCGCGATAGGCGGGAATCATCGAATCGCCTGATATCTCCAGCGCATAGGCGTGCGGATCGGCCACCGCCGGAAACTCGATCTCGTCCCAGCCCGCGCCGGCGGGAAAGCCGCCGTCGTCGAAAAAACCGCCGTCGCCGGCCTGCGCGAGGCCGATCAGCGGCAGGGGCCGGCGATGGGCGGGGGCGCCGGGGCCGAGCAGCGACATGAACAGGTCGATGCCCGCGCCGGTGGCGTCGAGGATCTTGGCGATGGATTCGGTGGACGGCCAGCGCAGGCGCCCGTCGGGCGACTTGCGCTTCGACTTGTTGAAGGTCGTGGGATCGAGACCCGCTTTCTTCGCGAGGCCCGACGGCGTCATGCCGTAGCGCGCTGCGAGCTGGTCGATCGCGGTCCAGACCTGGGAATGGCTGAGCATCGGCGTCTCCGGGCGATTGGCCAAGGGCGACGTTAGGATAAATCTCCTTTACATGGCCTGTTTCACGAAAACAAGCCCCTGTTTCACGTCATGTGCGGAATTTAGGCCCAATCTTATCTAATTCCTCGACCTCCGCGCGTCGCTGGCGCATAGAGGCGCCGCATGACCTTCATCTACAAGATCGTTTCGCGGGCGGCGTGGCGCGCGGCGGAGGCGGCGGGCGTCTTCGACGGCGCGCCGGTCGACCTTGCCGACGGCTTCATTCATTTCTCGACAGCCGCGCAGGTCGAGGAGACGGCGGCCAAACATTTCGCCGGCCAGTCGGACCTGCTTCTGGTCGCGGTCGACGCCGCGAGCCTCGGCGCCGGGCTGAAATGGGAGCCCTCGCGCGGCGGCGCCTTGTTTCCGCATCTCTATGCGCCGCTCGATCCGCGCGCGGCGGTCTCCGTCCGCCCGCTGCCGTTGGCCGGCGACGGGCGTCATGATTTCTCGGGAGTTCTGGAATGATCGGCCTGTTCGATTCCCTTGCGCGGCCGCTTCTTCTGTCGCTCGACGCCGAAAAGGCCCATGCCGCGACCATCGCCGGCCTGAAGCTCGCGCCGATCCCGCGCTGCGCGCCCGACGATCCGAAACTGGCGGTCGAGGCCTTCGGCCTGAAATTCCCCAATCCGGTCGGCATGGCCGCAGGCTTCGACAAGAACGGCGAGGTTCCCGACGCCCTGCTCGCGCTCGGCTTCGGCTTTGCGGAGGTCGGCACGATCACGCCGCTGCCCCAGCCCGGCAATCCGAAACCCCGCCTGTTCCGGCTGCCGGCCGACCGCGGCGTGGTCAACCGCTTCGGCTTCAACAGCGAAGGCGCATCCTCCGTCCTGCGCCGCCTGCGCGCCCGCGCGATGCGGACGGGCATCGTCGGCGTCAACGTCGGCGCCAACAAGGACGCCGCCGATCGCATTGCGGACTATGTCGCGGGCGTCGTCTTCTTCGCCGATGTCGCGTCCTATTTCACCATCAACATTTCCTCGCCCAACACGCCCGGCCTGCGCGATCTGCAGCAGGCGAGCCAACTCGACGACCTGCTCGCGCGCGCCCTGGCGGCGCGTGACGGCGCGCCGTCGCGAAAACCGCTGCTCCTGAAGATCGCGCCCGATCTCGCGCTCGAAAATCTCGACGACATCGTGCGCGTCGCGCGCGACCGTGGCGTCGACGGCATGATCGTCTCCAACACCACGATCTCGCGGCCGCCAACGCTGCGCGAGGCCGCCGCGAAGGAAACCGGCGGTCTCTCGGGCCGCCCGCTGTTCGATCTTTCGACGCGCATGTTGGCCCAGACCTTTCTGCGCGTCGAAGGCCAGTTCCCGATCGTCGGCGTCGGCGGGATCGATTCCGCCGAAACCGCCTTCGCCAAGATCGAGGCCGGCGCGACGCTGCTGCAGGTCTATTCCGCGCTGGTGTTCGAGGGCGTCGGCCTCGTCGGGCGCATCAAGCGCGGCCTGGTCGGCCGGCTGGCGCAGGAGAAACTGGACTCGCTGGCGCCGGTCGTCGGGCGCAAGGCCAGGGAATGGGCGGCGAAGGCGGCCTAGCCGAGATCGAGTTCCACCGCCGCCGGCACATGGCGCGGCAGGCTGCGCGGCGCGATGAACAGCGCGTCGCCGCGCAGGATGCGATTGACCGCCCAAGGATGCGTCGCGAGCCAGTGCCGCGCGGCGCGCGACATGCGCTGGCGTTTTTGCGCGGAGATCGAGATCGCCGCTTCGTCCATGGTCGGGCGCGCCTTGACCTCGACAAAGGCGATCGTTTCGCCACGCTGCGCGACAATGTCGATCTCGCCCTCGCGAATGCGATAGCGCCGCGCCAGGATGCGGTAGAATTTCAGGCGCAACCACAGCGCGGCGACCGTTTCGGCGTTGAGCCCGAAGGCGAGCGCCCTGGTCCGGTCGCGCCCGCTCAAGCGTCGCGCTCGCCGGCGAGTTGCAGCGCGCGCGCGTAGACGCGCCGGCGCGGCTGGCCGGTCTCGCCCGCCACGATCGCCGCCGCGTCCTTCACGGAATTGCCGGCCATCGCCGCGCGCAGGCGTTCGTCGAGCGAGGCCTCGCTGATTTCGGCCGCGCCTTGCGCCGGCGGGCCGACCAGCAGCACGATCTCGCCGCGCAACGGCTCGCCCTGCGCGATCTCGCGCGAAAGCTGTTCGAGGGGGCCGCGCCGCACATTCTCGAAATGCTTGGTCAGTTCTCGAGCGACCGCCGCCTCGCGCGCGCCGAGCACGGCGGCGCAATCTTCCAGCGTCTCGGCGACGCGCCGCGCGGATTCGAAGAACACCAGCGTGCCGGGAACGGCGGAAAGTTCGGCGAGCCGCGCCCGCCGCGCGGCGCTCTTGGGCGGCAGGAAGCCCTCGAAGAAGAAGCGGTCGGTCGGCAGGCCCGCGACTACGAGCGCGGCCAGCACGGCCGAGGCGCCGGGAACCGAGGTGACCGCGACGCCGGCCGCCACCGCCTCGCTCACCAGCTTGAACCCGGGGTCGGAGACGAGCGGCGTGCCGGCGTCCGACACCAGCGCCAGCGCCGCGCCGCCGGCCAGGCGCGCCAGCAATTGCGGGCGCACGACATGGGCGTTGTGCTCGTGATAGGCGATCAGCGGCGTGGCTATGCCGTAATGGGCAAGCAGCGTCTTTGTGACGCGGGTGTCCTCGGCGATCACGGCGTCCGCCGCCGCCAGCGTCGACAGCGCGCGCAAGGAAATGTCGCGCAGGTTGCCGATCGGCGTGGCGACGACATGCAGCCCGGGCGCGATCCTTTCGGCTTCCGCCCGCAGGCCGAAAGCGGTGAAGGCGGCGGCCTCGCGCCTCTTGCCGGCCTGCTCCTGCTCGCGTTCCCGTGTCACGTTCGCTCGTTCGATATTACGATCATTCGTTCTGTTTATAGAACGGTCGATCAATCGCCGCAAGCGTAGCGAATTCAGCCGCAATCGTCCTCATATTAACCAAGGGTTGCAAACGGCGTTTCAATATGGCTTTCGACCGTTAAGGATTAAGGCGCGGTTATCGCGCGCCCGGTTGTGCGCGGCTGGAGGGTGATGTGAGGCTGTTTCCGAACGAGCGGGCTGACGCGCCGGTTGCGCGCCGCCTGAAATTCGTCGCCGCCTGCGGTCTCGCGCTGGCGCTCGCCGGCTGCAACCCGACGCTCGGGCCGCGCGCCGATCTGCCTCCGCCCCCGACGCCGACGCCCACGACGCCGAACGCGCCCACCGGCGACACGATCGGAACCGGGCCGGTGCGCGTCGCTCTCATCGCGCCGCTCACTCAAGGAACCGGTCAAAGCGTCGTCGGCGCCTCGCTGCGCAACGCCGTGGATCTGGCCGTCGCCGAAACCGGCGCCAACGACATCACCGTCCTGGTCAAGGACGATCGCGGCACGGCCGACGGCGCGCGCGACGCCGCGCAGGCGGCGATCGGCGAGGGCGCGGAACTCATTCTCGGGCCGTTGTTCGCAAGCGGCGTGCGCGAGGCCGGCCGCGTCGCCCGCGCCGCCAACCGTCCGCTCATCGCCTTTTCGACCGACGCCTCCGTCGCGTCGCGCGGCGTCTTCCTGCTCTCCTTCCTGGTCGAGAGCTACGTCGACCGCATCGTCGAATTCGCCGCGCAGAAGGGCAAGAAGTCGATCGCCGTTCTCGCGCCGGAAAGCGACTACGGCAATGTCGCGACCGGCGCCGTGCAATCGGCGGCCGCGCGCGTCGGCATGCGCGTGATGGCGGTGGAGCGCTATCGCCCGGGCGCCTCGCAGGACGCCGTCAAGCGTGTCGCGCAGGCCGCCGGCCAGATCGACGCGCTGTTCATCCCCGATCAGGCCGAGGCGATGGCGAGTGTCGGCAAGCAGCTCGCCGCCGCCGGAATCGATCCGAAGAAAGTGCAGATTCTCGGCACGGGCCTGTGGAACGACGCCCGCGCGCTCAACGCGCCCTTCCTTCAGGGCGCCTGGTTCGCCGCGCCGGAGAACGCCGGTTTCAACGCTTTCGCGACGCGCTACCGCGCCAAGTACAATTCCGATCCGACGCGCATCGCGACGCTCGCCTACGACGCGACGACGCTCGCCATCGCGCTGGCGCGCAGCGCGGGCCCGACCAAGTTCTCCGACAGCGTGCTGACCAACCCCTCGGGCTTCAACGGCGCCGATGGCGTCTTCCGCTTCAAGCCAGACGGGTTGAACGAGCGCGGCCTGTCGGTGCTGCAGATCGGAGCGGGCACCACGACCGTCATCAGTCCGGCGCCGCGCAGCTTCTCCGGCGCGCCGACCTGAGCGAAGCTCAATAATGCGATGAAGGCAGGCTGGCGTCCGCCGTCTGCGCCACGGCGCGCGCCTCGTAGGCGCTGGCCATGCCGCGCAGCAGGCGGCGGGACTGCCGGCGTTCGCTCGCGATGGCGCGAAGCACGGCGGCGAGTTCGGCGAGAACGACGGGGTCGGCTGAATAGGCGCGCTTCATGTGTCGGTTCCTGCGTGGTTGCCGACATGTTTACGCTGCAATAGCGGCCGAAGTTCGCGCCTCACGCATAGTTGATCGTGCGGCGCGCCTTACGCCGCCAGATCGGCCACCACGGCGTCGAGCACCGGAAAACCTTCGGCGCTCACGCGCAGCCGGCCCTCGCGCGTGTATTCGACCAGCCCGTCGGCGATCAGCTCCGCGACACGCGAAGACGCCAGCGGCTTGCCGGTCAGCAGATGGAAGCGGCCGGGATCGATGCCCTCGGTCAGGCGCAGGCCCATCAGCAGGAATTCGTCGCCCTGCTCCTCGATGGACAGCGCCTCGTCCTCGACCAGGCCGTGGCCTTCCGTCTCGACGCAGGTGAGCCACATTTCCGGATGCTTCTCGGTGGCGTGCGCGCGCCGTCCCTCGCGATCCATGATGCGGCCGTGCGCGCCGGGTCCCACGCCGACATATTCGCCGTAGCGCCAGTAGATCAGATTGTGCCGGCTCTCCGCGTTCTCGCGCGCGTGGTTGGAGATTTCGTAGGCGGGCATGCCGGCCTTGGCCATCATGTTCTGCGTCACGTCCCACAAGTCGCGCTGGATGTCGGCGGACGGCATGACCAGCTTGCCGGCGCGCTCCAGCCGCTCGAACATCGTGTCGGGCTCGATGGTGAGCTGGTAGAGCGACATGTGCTCCGGCGCGCGCGCCAGCGCTTCCGCAAGTTCGGCGCGCCAGCGCTCGATGCTCTGGGCGGGGCGTCCGTAGATCAGGTCGAACGAGACGCGCTCGAACACGGAGGTCGCCACGTCCAGCGCCGCGACGGCCTCGGCGCGATTGTGCAGGCGCCCGAGCATCGCTGCAGGTCGGCATCGTCCAGCGCCTGCACGCCGAGCGACACGCGATTGACGCCGACCGACCTGTAGCCACGGAAACGTTCGGCCTCGACGCTCGAAGGATTGGCCTCCAGCGTGATCTCGGCGCCCTTCTCGATCGTCCAGTTGTCGCCAATCGCCTGCAAGATGGCTTCGACCGTCCCGGGCTTCATCAGCGAGGGCGTGCCGCCGCCGAAGAACACCGACCCGACCGTCCGGCCCCGCGTGAGTTTCGCGCGATGGGCGAGCTCGACGCGGAAAGCCTCGACATAGCGGTCTTCATCGACCGGATTGCGCCGGACGTGGCTGTTGAAATCGCAATAGGGGCACTTCGACAGGCAGAACGGCCAGTGCACGTAGACGCCGAAGCCCGGATCGATTCGGGGCGGAAATTTGGAGGCCATGCGAGCTTATTGCACGAAGGGGGCCGTCGGGAAATGTGCCGTTATGGGACGAAACGCGGTCGTCAGCCCTGAAGGCAGCCTCGCGCAAGCGCCTGGAACGCCCGCGCGCGATGGCTGAGCGCCCGGCTTCCGTCGGCGGGAATGCCGTGCTTCTCCTCCGCCGTCATTTCCCCGAACGTCCGGTCGTGGCCATCAGGCTTGAAGCACGGGTCGTAGCCGAAGCCGGCCGTCGCCCTTCGGCGGAAAGACGAGATCGCCGTCGACCCGGCCCTCGAACTGTTCGACATGGCCGTCCGGCCAGACGAGCGCCAGCGCGGAGATGAAATGCGCCCGCCACGGCTTTTTCGCGCCGGTCTTTTCGACCTCGGCGCGGATTTGCTCCATCGCGGCGGCGAAATCCTTGCTTTCCCCGGCCCATCGCGCGGAAAAAATGCCGGGCGCGCCGCCGAGCGCCTCCACGCACAGGCCGGAATCGTCGGCAAAGGCGGGCAGACCGGCGGCATGCGCCGCCGCCTGCGCCTTGATGAGCGCGTTTGCCGTGAAATCCGCGCCGGTTTCCTCCGGCTCGCCTAGAGCCAGTTCGCCGGCCGACACCGCCTCGACGCCGTAGGGCGCCAGCAGCTCGCGCATTTCGCGCAGCTTGCCGGCGTTATGCGTGGCGATGACGATCCTGCCCGAAAGGCGCCGGCCCATCAGGCGACCGCCGCCTTCTGCAGGTCGCTCAGCTTGGCGATGCCGGCCTTGGCCAGCCCGAGCATGGCGGCGAGCTGCGCCTCGTCGAACGTCTCGTTTTCGGCGGTCATCTGCACTTCGACGATGCCGCCCTTGCCGGTCATGACGAAATTGGCGTCGGTCTCGGCCGCCGAATCCTCGTCATAGTCGAGGTCGAGCACGGTCGCGCCCTTGTAGATTCCGCAGGAGACGGCGGCGACGCGGTCCTTCAGCGGCATGTCCTTGATGATCGAGCGGCCGCGCATCCATTTCAGGCAATCGTGCAGCGCCACCCACGCGCCGGTGATCGAGGCCGTGCGCGTCCCGCCGTCGGCCTGGATCACGTCGCAATCGACGGTGATCTGGCGCTCGCCCAGCATCTTGAGATCGGTCACCGCGCGCAAGGAACGGCCGATCAGCCGCTGGATCTCCTGCGTGCGCCCCGACGGTTTGCCGGAAGAGGATTCGCGCCGCGTGCGCGTATGGGTCGCGCGCGGCAGCATGGCGTATTCGGCCGTCACCCAGCCGCGGCCCTGGCCCCTCAGCCACATCGGCGGCTTGTCCTCGAGCGAGGCCGTGCACAGCACGTGCGTGTTGCCGAATTTCACGAGGCAGGACCCCTCGGCATAGCGCGCGACGTTGCGTTCGAGCGAGACGGCGCGCATTTCGTCGGCGGCGCGGTTGGAAGGACGCATGTTCAGACCCCGTTGCAAGCGGGCGCTTTGTCGCGTCGGCGCATAGCTGTGTCAACCGCGCCCGGCTTGATCGCGGGCGCTCTTTCGCGGAGGCTCGGCGCCAACTCGCATCAGACCCCGTTCCTTGCCCGATACAACGCCCCACCGCGCGCATATCGCGCCCGCGCCCAACGGCGCCGGCGTCTTCTTCCGCATGTTCCCGTCCATCGTCCTGCCGATGTTCATCGCGGTCATGGACCAGACGATCGTCGCCACGGCCCTGCCGGCGATCGCGGTGGCGCTGGACGATGTCGAGCGCATCGCCTGGGTGGTCGTCGCCTATCTCGTCGCCACCACCATCGCCGCCCCGGTCTACGGGCGGCTCGGCGACGTCTACGGCCGCCGCCGCATGATGTTCGTGGCGCTGTCGGTGATGATCCTGGGCTCGACCGCCTGCGCGCTCTCCCTGAGCCTGCCCGCGCTGATCGGCGGGCGCGTGCTGCAGGGGCTCGGCGGCGGCGGGCTGATGACCTTGTCGCAGGCGCTCATCAGCGAAAGCGTGCCGCCGCGCGACCGTGCGCGCTATCAGGGCTATCTCGCGACCGTCGTCGTCTTTTCCAACGCCTTCGGCCCGGTGGCGGGCGGCTGGCTGACCAGCGGGCTCGGCTGGCGCTCGATCTTCTGGATCAACCTGCCGATGGGGGTTCTGGCCGCGCTCCTCGCCCTGCGGCTGCCGGCGCGCGCGCCAAGACCCGACGCCGACTGGCGCTTCGATACGCCGGGCCTGCTGTGGTTCGTGCTGTTCGTGGCGCCGGCGCTCGTCGCCATGGAGCAGGTCAGGCGGCTGCGGCTCGCGGATGCGCCTTCCATCGCGGCGCTCGTCGCCGTCGCGCTCGTCGCGCTCGCCCTGCTCGTGCGGCGCGAGCTGAAGATCCCGCAGCCGCTTTTTCCCTTCGCCCTGCTGCGCGAAAAGACGATCTGGCGTTCCAACGCCATGGCCGCCTGTCATGGCGCGGCGCTCGTCTCGCTCATCGCCTATCTGCCGATCTATCTGCGCACGGCGCGCGGCCTGTCGCCGGCCGAAACCGGCTATCTGCTGCTGCCCATCGCCTTCGGCATCGGCGTCGGTTCGCTGGCGACCGGCAAGCTCGTCGCCCAGACCGGCCGCACCGCGATCTTCCCCTCGCTCGCGCTGATCCCGGTCGTGGCGATCTTCCTTTACGTCGCGCTCGCCCACCAGACGCTCGACCTCGCATGGTTCGGCCTCGTCATCGGCGCGCTCACCTTCTTCATGGGCTCGGTCATGGGCGTGGTGCAGGTGATCGTGCAGAACGCCGCCGGCCACGGAATGCTCGGCGCGGCCGCCGGCTCCGTGCAGTTTTCGCGCGCCATCGGCGCGTCGTTCGGCACGGCGCTCGTCGGCGCGGTGCTGTTCGCCGTGTTCAAGGCGCGGGCGGGCGAGATCGCCGGCGTCTTCGCCGATCTCGTGGAGCGTGGACCCGCCGCATTGACGCAGACTGGCGCCGGCGGCGCGCGAGACGGCGGAGGTCGCGCTCGCCGCGGGGTTTCGGGCCGTCTTTCTCGTCATGGCCGGCTTCGCCGCGCTGGCGCTGGTCTGCGCGTGGACGATCCCGTCGCGAAAACTCTGATGCGGCTTTCACTTCATGTGTGAACCGCGCTAGCTTCTCCCGACCGGGGAGGCCCAGATGAAAAACATTCTCGTTCCCATCGAGGAGCATGATTCGATCGCCGCCGTCCTCGAGACCGCCTGGCGTTTCGGTCAGAACTTCGGCAGTCGCATCGAGGGCATCGCGCTCGGCCCGGACACCGGCGATCTCATCGCCGCGGACTTCGCCATCGCCGGATCGATCTTCGACGAGAAGACGCGGCGCGAACTGGTGGAGCATGCGCGCGGCATGTTCGAGGATTTCATGAAAACGCACGGCGTCGCGGCGTCGAGCGGCGACGCCACGGGCCTCGCCTTCGGTTGGGCGGGCGGCGACATGAGCACGGATTCAGGGATAGGCGCCTATGGCCGCGTCGCCGACATCGTCGTCGTCGGCCGGCCCGGCTCCGGGCGCGGCGACCCGCGCCGCGCGACGCTGGAATCGGTGCTGTTCGAGGCGGGACGCCCGATCCTGATCGCGCCGCGCAAGGCGCCGGAGCGGATCGGCGAAACGGTGGTGATTTCCTGGAACCGTTCGACCGAGACTGCCCGCACCGTCGGCTTCGCCATGCCCGTGCTGAAGCAGGCCAAGCGCGTCGTCGTGCTGACCGTCGCCGGCGCGCTGTCGCCCGGGCCCTCGGCCGAGGCCCTCGCCAAGGCGCTGCAGCGTCACGGCATGAGCGTGGATGTGGTCAATGTCGAGAGCGCCACGCAGTCGCCCGGCCGCACGATTCTCGAACGCTGCGCCTCGCTGGGCGCGGATTTGCTCGTGAAGGGCGGCTATACGCAGAGCCGGCTGCGCCAGATGATCTTCGGCGGCGCCACCGCCGACATCCTGACCTATGCGGAAATTCCGGTGTTCATGGCGCACTGACGCCAGCCGTCATTGCGAGGAGCGAAGCGACGAAGCAATCCATCCCCGGATGATGGAAGCAAGACTCGGGGATGGATTGCTTCGCCTACGGCTCGCAATGACGGCGCAGATGCGAGACGAAGCTCCTCAGCCCTTCGGGCCGCCGCGAGAAACGCCGACCTTGGCCGGGCGCAGCATGCGCTCGCCGATCGTGTAGCCGGCCTCGACCACCTGCAGCACCGTGCCGGCCGGCACGCTCTCGTCCGGAATTTCGAACAGCGCCTCGTGCATGTTCGGATCGAACTTCTGGCCCTGCGGCTCCATCTTCTTCACGCCGTGCCTTGTCAGCCGCGACTGGAAGTCCGCGGCGATCACGCCCACGCCCTCGATCATCGTCTTCAGCGCGCCGTCGGCGTCCCTGGGCGCATTCTCCTGCGCGCGCGCGAGATTGTCGGCGAAGGTCAGCATGTCGCGCGCGAAATTGGCGGCGCCGTAGCTGCGCGCGTCGGAGACTTCCTTCTCGGCGCGGCGGCGCACGTTCTCGACTTCCGCCATGGCGCGCAGCACGCGATCCTTGAGCGCGGCGTTTTCGGCGTAGAGATTTTCCAGTTCGGTAAAGGGCTCGGGCTCGTCGGTCGTCGCCTGCGCGGCGGCGTCGGCCAGCGCGGATACGTGCTCGGGACTTGCCGGGGCGTCGGCGGGCTGGGCGTTTTCGGGCTTTTCGGTCGAATTCATTGCAAATCCACAGGTTCTGTCGCGCCCGATATCAGGTCGCGGCCCCCAAAAATCAAGTCGGACCGGCTCAGCCCGCCGCCTTCTGCGGCTTGCGCTCCCCGCTCAGCGTCTCCAGCAGCCGGCGTCTGATCGCGGCCTGCCGCGCCGGATTGGCGATTTTCGCGCCCGTCAGGTCGGTCACGTAGAACACGTCCACCGCCTTTTCGCCGAAGGTGACGATATGCGCCGAGCCGATGTTGAGGTTGAGCTTCGATATGGCGCTGGTCAGTTCGTAGAGCAGGCCCGGCCGGTCGAGGCCGGACACTTCGACGACGGTCGCGCGGTTGGACAGGCTGTTGTCGATCACGACGTCGGGGGCGACGCTGAAGGCGTCCGTGCGGGCCTGCGACGCGCCCTTGGCCTCGATCAGTTCGAGCAGCTTGATCTCGCCGCGCAACGACCGTTCGATCGAATCGGCGATGCGCTTGCCGCGCCGCAATTCGTCGGAATCCATGTCGAACTGGCGCGAAATGGAGATCGTGTCGAGCGCGAGCCCGTCCGTGGTCGTGAACACCTGGGCGTCGACGATATTCGCGCCGGCCGCCGCGCAGGCGCCGGCGATGGTCGACAGCAGATAGGGATGGTCGGGCGCGACCACCGTCAGTTCCGTCACGCCGCGGAAGGAATCGGTGGTCGCCTCGGTGGCGAGCGACCGCATTTCCACTTCGGTCAGCCGCAGCAGGTTGGCGTGCTGGATTTTCCGGGCGAGATCGGTCTTCAGCCAATAGGCGGGGTAGTGACGCTCCGCATAGGCGTCGAATTCCGGATCCGACCAGCCGGGCAGCTTGCCGCGCACTTCTTCCTGCATCTGCTTGACGCGCGACTTGCGGTCGATGGCGGAATGGCCGCCGGTCAGGACGACTTCGGTCTCCCAGTAGAGCGTGCGCAGCAACTGGCCCTTCCAGCCGTTCCATACGCCCGGCCCCACCGCCCTGATGTCGCAGACCGTCAGGATCAGCAGCAGCTTCAGACGCTCCGGCGTCTGCACGAGATTGGCGAAAGTCTCGATGGTCCTGCGGTCGGACAGGTCGCGGCTCTGCGCCGTGTTCGACATGTCCAGATGCTTTTCGATCAGCCAGGCGACGGTTTCCGTCTCGGCGTCGCTGAGCCCGAGGCGCGGCCCGAGCTTGCGCGCGACTTCGGCGCCGGCGATCGAATGGTCTTCCGGCCGCCCCTTGGCGACGTCGTGCAGGAAGACGGCGAGGTAGAGCGCGCGCCGGTTGGCGATGGTCGGCAGGATTTCGCACGCCAGCGGATGGTCCTCCACCAGCCGGCCGCTCTCGATCTGCGAGAGAATGCCGACGGCGCGCAGGAGGTGCTCGTCCACCGTGTAATGGTGGTACATGTTGAACTGCATCATCGCGACGATGCGCCCGAAATCCGGGATGAAGCGCCCGAGCACGCCGGATTCGTTCATCTGGCGCAGCACCACCTCGGCCGAATTGCGCGAGGTCAGGATTTCCATGAACAGGCGGTTGGCCTCGGGATCGTTGCGCAGATGCGCGTCGATCTTGCGCAGCGAGCGCGTCACCAGTCGCAGCGCGTCGGGATGGACGGCGAGCCCATGCGTGTCGGACAGCCAGAACAGGCGGATGAGATTGACCGGATCGCGGTCGAAAATATCGGGGCGCGCGACGGTGACGCGATCGACCTCGACGGCGAAATCGTCGGACTGCAGCAGCTTGCGGCGACGGCGGAAGCGCCCGACGAAGCGATCGAGCACGGCGCGCGGCTTCGCCTCCTTTTCTTCCAGCGCGGCGCAGACGATGGCGGTGAGGTCGCCGACGTCCTTCGCCACGAGGAAATAGTGCTTCATGAAGCGTTCGACGCTCGACAGGCCGGCGTGCGAGACGTAGCCGAGCCGCTCGGCGATCACGCGCTGCTTGTCGAAACTGAGCCGCTCTTCGGCGCGCCCCGCGACGAAATGCAGATGGCAACGCACGCGCCACAGGAATTCGTCGCAGCGCTCGAACAGTTTCAGCTCCTGCGGCGTGAACAGGCCGGCGCCGACCAGCTCCTCCACATTGCGCACGCGATAGACGTACTTGCCGATCCAGAACAGCGTGTTGAGGTCGCGCAGGCCCCCCTTGCCCTCCTTGACGTTGGGCTCGACCAGATAGCGCGATGCGCCGGCGCGGGTCACGCGCTGGTCGCGTTCGGCGAGCTTGGCGGCGACGAATTCGCGCGCCGTGCCGCGCACGATTTCCTTCTCGAAGCGGTTGCGCATTTCCTCGAACAGCGGCTGCTCGCCGAGGATGAAGCGCGCTTCCAGCAATGCGGTGCGGATCGTCATGTCGCTCTGCGCCTGGCGCAGGCATTCGTCGATCGAGCGCGTGGAATGCCCGACCTTCTGCTTGAGGTCCCACAGGATGTAGAGCGTCGCCTCGACGACGCTTTCGCCCCACCCGGTCTGCTTGGTCGGGAAGAGAAACAGGAGGTCGATGTCCGAGCCCGGCGCGAGCGTGCCGCGCCCGTAGCCGCCGACCGCGCACACCGCCATGCGCTCGGCGGTCGAGGGGTTCTGGATCGGATAGACGTGGCGCGTCACGCAATCGTGGATGGCGCGGATCAGCTCGTCCTCGAGATCGCAGAGGAAGCGCGCGCAGGCGAGGCCGCGCCCGCCGGCTTCCAGCATCTCGCGGGCGCGCGCATGGCCGTCGGTCAGCGCCTTCTGGAACAGCGGAACCACGGCCTTGCGGAACTCGTCGCGCGGCTTGATGGCCGCTGACAGGTCGGCGACGGCCCTGGTCATGGCGTCTCGGTCGAACGGCGCGCCCGAATGGCTCCGCCCCTCGTGGGCCGTCCGACTGGTGGGCTCGATGCTCTGGTCCATCGGCTAATTCTATCACAAAACCGGCTTGCGCGGCCGGAGCGGCCAGCCTGCTCGGCTACGTCGCTCGGCTACGTCTCTTGGCTACGTCTCTTGGCCTCGATCGCATCCCAGATCGCGGCGGCGAGATTGGGTCCGCCGACCCGCTCGATCGCGCGCACGCCGGTCGGCGAAGTCACGTTGATCTCGGTCAGGTGGCCGTCGATCACGTCGATTCCGACGAAAACCAGCCCGCGCTTCTTCAGTTCCGGGCCGAGTTTCGCGCAAATCTCCTTTTCGCGCGGCGTGAGATCCGTCTGCGCGGCCGCCCCGCCGCGCACCATGTTGGAGCGGATGTCGTTGGGCGCGGGCACGCGGTTGACGGCGCCGAGCGCCACACCGTCCACCAGGATGATGCGCTTGTCGCCCTCCGACACGCGCGGCAGGAATTTCTGGCAGACCCAGGGTTCGCGGAACGTGGCGGCGAAGAGGTCGTAGAGCGAGCCGAAATTGGGATCGACGGGCGCGACCTTGAACACCCCGCCGCCGCCGAAGCCGTAGAGCGGCTTCATGACGATCTCGCCGTGCTCGGCGCGGAAGGCCTCGATCGCCGCCTTGTCGCGCGTGATGAGGGTCGCCGGCATGAATTCCTGAAAATCCATGACGAACAGCTTTTCCGGCGCATTGCGGACATGCGCGGGATCGTTGACGACCAGCGTCTTGGGATGGATGCGCTCGAGCAGGTGCGTCGTGGCGATATAGGCGAGATCGAACGGCGGGTCCTGCCGCAGCAGCACGACGTCGCATTCGCCGAGATCGAGGGCGCGGGGCTCGCCGAGCTTGAAATGCTCGCCCTGCACGTCCTTGACCTCGAGGTCCTGCACATTGGCGAAAACGGTCTGGCCACGCAGCGACAGGCGGTCGGGCGTGTAGAAGACGATGTGGTGTCCGCGCTTCTGGGCCTCGAGCAGCAGCGCGAAGGTCGAATCGCCGGCTATTCTGATCCGGTCGATCGGGTCCATCTGAACCGCGACTGCTAGCTTGCTCATGTCTCGTCCTCGTCTGCCGGGCGCGCAGGTTTAGCGTGATTGCCGCCCCGCCGCCAAACGGCGCGCGGCGGCCCCGCCTCTCTAGCGTTAACTATTCCTGAATGGAGCCGGGATATACCCGGGCGGACGCATTCTGCGAGGAAACGATGCCAAGGATTTCGCTCGGCGGCGGTCTGGTCTTTCGCCAGACCCTGTTCTTTCTGATCGTCGCCGCCTTCGGTTTCTACGCCTATCTCGGCGCCGGCGATGTCGTCGACCTCTCCCGCAAGGCCGCCGGCTCGCCTCATGCGCAGGAGATTCTCGCGCAGGCGATCGCGGCGGCCGAAAGGCTCCAGCATCTGCTGCTCGGCAGCCTTGCGCTCGTCTGCGTCATGGCCTTCGGCATCCTCATCCCGGCGCTGCACACGCTGGTCGCGCGCCCCATCTCGCGCATTGCCGGCCAGATGCGGGAGCTCGCCGCCGGCGATACCGAGATCGAGATCGACTTCGAGAACCGCAAGGACGAGATCGGCGAGATCGCCCGCAGCCTCGTCGCCCTGCGCGACCACGTGCGCTCGAACCTCGCGCTGGTCGAGGAGATCAAGGCGCGCGACGACCGCGAGGCCCGTCTCATGCGCGACGCCGCCGTGCGCGCCAGCGTCGAGCAATTCGTCGCCGACATGAGCAAGCTGATGGAAGGCCTGGGCGTGATGACGCGCCAGATGTCGGAAGACACCGAGACGATGACCGCCGCCGTGCGTCACGCCAATCAGGGTTCCGATTCCGCGACGCTCTCGGCGAGCGAGGCCGCTCAGAACGTTTCGGCCGTCGCCGGCGCCGCCGAGCAATTGCTCGACGCGATCGAGGAGATCAGCCGCCAGGTCGTCGATTCCACCGGCGTCGTGCGCGAAGCGGTGGTGCAGACGGAGAAATCGAATTCCGGCATTTCGCGCCTGTCGACGGCGGCCGCGCGCGTCGGCGACGTGGTCGAGCTCATTTCGCGCATCGCGGCCCAGACCAATCTTCTGGCGCTCAACGCCACCATCGAGGCGGCGCGCGCGGGCGAGGCGGGCCGCGGCTTCGCCGTCGTCGCGCAGGAAGTGAAGACGCTGGCCACCCGCACCGCCAAGGCGACGCAGGACATTGCCGCGCAGATCGCGGAAATGCAGGCGGCCACCGATCAGTCGGTCGACGCGATCGCCGCCATTCGCGACAAGATCAGCGCCGTCGAGCGCATTTCCGCGATCATCGCCTCGGCGGTGCACGAGCAGGGCGCCTCCACGCAGGAGATCGTCCGCTCCACGCGCTCGGCGGCGGAAGGCACCACCGGCATGTCGGACCACGTCGGCGCCGTCGCCAAGGCCGTGGGCGATGTCGGCGACAGCGTCGATTTGGTCGTGCGCCTCGCGCAGGACCTCGATTTCTTCGCCAGCCGCATGCGCGCCAAGGCGACCGCCTTCGGCGCCGAACTCGAGAAGGCGCACGGCTGATTTCTCAGCCTCGCCACGAGCCTTCATGCTGAGGAGCCTGCGCAGCAGGCGTCTCGAAGCATGATCCGGAGTTTCGCGCCTCGGCCTGAGTTTCGGGGCACAATCTCGCGACGAGAACTCGCGGGCTATTCTTTCGCCTCGCCCTCGATCGGCGGCCCCTCGCTCAGGACAATCTCCAGCTCGCGCAGCATGTTCTGCAGCTCCGCGAGCTTTTGCGCGCCATAACGGCGCGTGATCTCGGCGTAGATCGTTTCCGACTGCGGCGACACGCGCTCGATCAGCGCCTCGCCGTCAGCCGACAGGGCGATGATGCTGCGGCGCTGGTCGGCCTTGTCCTGGCGGCGCGTGATCAGCCCGAGCGCCTCGAGGTCGCGCAGGATGCGCGAGACGCTGGGACCGAGCAGGAACGTCGCGTCGGCGAGTTCGGAGACTTCCATGTGCGGCCGCGTCATCAGCGCGCGCAGCACGCGCCATTGCTGCTCGGTCATGCCATGTCGCCGCAACGCCGGGCGGAAATGCCGCATGACAGCCTCGCGCGCGCGCAGCAGCGACATGGGCAGCGAGCGCGAGAAATGTCGGATGCGCACGGGCGACGCGGGCCGTGTGTCTGCTTCGCTCATGCTCGCTCGTCGCCTCATCCGAAATAACAACTCACCGTTCCATATGGCCCGTAGTCGGCCACGATCGTATCGCCCTTGCCGGCCTCGATCGGCCGGATGAACGAGCCCGCCAGCACGATTTCGCCGGCCTTCAGCGCGCCGCCGTGTTCGGCCATGCGGTTGGCGAGCCAGGCGACGCCGTTGGCGGGATGGTTGAGCACGCCGGCCGCAAGGCCGGTTTCCTCCACCGCGCCGTTCTTCGACACGATGGCGCCGATCCAGCGCAGGTCGGCTGCGTCCGGCCGGATGGGACGGCCGCCAGTCACGATGCCGCAGTTTGCGGCGTTGTCGGCGATCGTATCGACGATCGTGCGCGTCTTTTTCGTCTCGGGATCGACGCGCAGGATGCGCGTGTCGAGGATTTCCAGCGCCGGGATCACGTAGTCGGTCGCGTTCAGCACGTCGAACAGCGTGCAGTTCGGGCCCGCCAGCGGCGCCTTCAGCACGAAGGCGAGTTCGGCCTCGATGCGCGTGCCGATGTACCTGTCGGTGGGAATCGTCGCGCCGTCCGCGAAGAACATGTCGTCGAGGAGGTAGCCGGAATCCGGAATATCGATGTTGAGCGCGAGCTGCATGGCTTTCGATGTCAGGCCGATCTTGTGCCCGCGCACGATGCGGCCCGCCTTGATTTTCATCTCGATCCACGCCTTCTGCACGGCATAGGCGTCGGCCATGTCCATGCCGGGGTGGTCCAGCGACAGCATGCGGATCTGTTTTCGCGTGCGCTCGGCCTCGTCGAGGCGGGCGGCGGCGGCGGCGATTTCGTCGGGCGTCAGCATGCGGGCGTTCTTTCTCCCCGGCTCTTTCCGCCGTCATTGCGAGGAGCATTTCTCGAAGCCGGATATATCCGGCTTCGCAATTTGCGACGAAGCAATCCATCCATGCGGATTGTCCCGGTGGAGGGATTGCTTCGCTTCGCTCGCAATGACGGTTTCATTCTACGCCTCGTCCACTACGCCGTTGGCGAGCGTTCCGATCCCTTCCGCCGTCACCTCGATCACATCGCCGGGAATCAGGAATTTCGGCGGGTCGAAGCGCGCGCCGGCGCCGGTCGGCGTGCCCGTGACGATCACGTCGCCGGGGACCAGCGTGGTGAAGGTGGAAATGTAGGAAATGAGGTAGCGGAAGCCGAAGATCATGCGGCTCGTCCTGTCGTCCTGCCGCAGTTCGCCGTTGACGCGCGTCGTCAGCCTTATGTCGGCGATCTGGCTCTCGTCCTCGTATGGCACGATCCACGGACCGAGCGATCCGGTCGAATTCGAAGTTCTTGCCCTGCGTCACGTTGAACTTGGCGTGGCGCACCCAGTCGCGGATCGTGCCCTCGTTGCACAGGCTCAAGGCGGCGATGTGCGAGAGCGCGTCGCGTTCCTCGATGTGCCGGCCGCCCTTGCCGATGACGATGACGATCTCGCCTTCGTAGTCGAGTTGCGGCGAGGCCTTCGGCCGCACCAGCGGCGCGCCGTGGCCGACGAAGGAGCGCGGAAAGCGGATGAACATCGACGGATATTTCGGCGCGGCCTGCCCGTCCTTGTATTCCTCGTTGCGGTCCGGATAGTTGACGCCGATGCAGATGATTTTTTCCGGCGCCGGGATCGGCGGCAGGAGTTCGATGGCGGCGAGCGCATGGTCGGCGGGAGCGTCGGCGCCGGCCTCGCAGAGTTTCGCCAGCGCGCCATCGGCGATCGCCTCGCGCAGGGTCGGCCAGCGGTCGGCGAAACGGGCGGAAAGCTCGACTGCGCCATCGGGCCGCACCAGCCCGTAGGCTGGCCCGCGGCCGTGAATATGGAAGGTCGCGAGCTTTGGACGAGAGGACATTGGCGGCGCTCCGACGAATTATATAACATGTAAAATATCTGTCGCGGCGGGTCAAACGCCGGCAGTGTGAAGGGGAGGCGACATGGCTGGGCGGCTCGCAAACAAGAAGGTCCTGCTGCTCGGCGCGGGCTCGGTCGGCGAAGGTATCGGCAACGGCCGCGCCATGGCCATCCTTTTCGCGCGCGAAGGCGCGGAGATCGTCGGCGTCGACCTGCATCTGGCGGCGGCGCAGGAAACCGGCCGGCTCGTGGCGGAAGAAGGCCGCGCCATGACGGCGACGGCGGGCGACGTCACCGACGCCGCCGACCTCGCTCGCATCATCGAGGAGGCGCAGGAAAAGCTCGGCCGCATCGACATCCTCGTCAACAATGTCGGCGGCTCGATCCCCGGCGGCCCCGAGGAAATCACGCCCGAGCAATGGGACGCGCAGTTCCGGTTCAATGTCGACTACGTCCACCAGTCCACGCGCATTCTGGCGCCGCGCATGGCGGCGCAGGGCGGCGGCGCGATCGTCAACATTTCCTCGATCGCGGGCGTGCGCCATCTCGGCCACGACCTTGCCGCCTATGCCGCCTCCAAGGCCGCCCTGCAGCAATATTCCAGGGTCGCCGCCGTGCGCTACGCGCCGCAGAACGTCCGCATCAACACGGTGATTCCCGGCCTGATGTTCACGCCGCTGGTCACGGAGCGGTTGGCGAAACAGCAGGCGGGCGGCGACGCTGAGGCCCTGATCGCCAAGCGCCACGCCAAGCCGCCGATGGGCCGCATGGGCGACGCCTGGGACGTCGCCTACGCCGCGCTCTACCTCGCCTCCGACGAGGCCAAATACGTGACGGGCGCCGAAATCATGGTCGACGGCGGGCTTTCGAACACGGTTCGTTGATCGGCCTGTATGTGAGCGGCTCGCTCACATGCCGAAAGCCGATCATTTACAAAAACAGCCGCGCGCGAACTCGTGATCGGCCGGCCGTGGCCGAAGGCGTCGCACGCGCCTAGATTGGCGGTGACGCTTACGGGTTCTTCGATGACGACCTCGCTCTGGATCACGCTCGGCATCGCTCTTGCCACCGGCATGATGCTGTCGCGCGCCAACATGTGTTTCATGCACGCGGCCAAATCCGCCGCCGGGGGCCGGTATCATCCGCTCGCCAACATCCTGCTCACCGTCGCCGCGGCGACCGCTGTCTTCGCGCTCTGCGGCCGCGAGGGATGGCGGGAGCCCGCGCCGTGGCTCTGGCCGGGCGCGCTGACCGTGCTCGGCGCCATGCTGTTCGGCCTCGGCGCGCGCATCAACGGCGCCTGCACCATCGGCACGATGGGCCGGTTGGCGCACGGCGACCTCGGCGCGCTCGCCACTTTCGCCGGCGGCGGCCTCGCGGTCTGGCTGCTGCCGCGCGCCCAGCCGATGGGACAGCAGCCGGCCTGGGTCGTCGGGCTGGATATCGTCTGGGTGGGCGTTGTCGCGCTGGCGGCGCTGGTCGCGCTGATCTTCGTGCTGCGCCGCGAGGAAAAGCTCGAGCGCACGGTCGAGGTCGCCTTCCTCGGCGGTTTCGCCGCGCTGCTCTACGCGCTGCGCGGGCAGTCCAGCTTCATGGACGCCGGCGCGGCCGTGATCCAGCAGGGCCGGATGCACCAGCCTGTCGTGATCGCGCTGGCGGGCCTGCTGATCGGCGCGGTCGGCGTCGCGGTGGCGACCGGCCGGTTTCGACTGGGGATCGCGCATCCCCGGCGCATTCCGCTGGAAATCGTCGGCGGCGCCCTGATGACGTCAGGCGCGCTGCTCATCCCCGGCGCGAGCGATGTCGTCGCCTTCTACGGCGTGCCGAGCGGCAGCCCGCATGCCGTCGTCGCCTGGATCGTCATGCTCGCGACCGTCGTTCTCACCTTCCGGGTGACGGAAAGCGCGGTCTGGCGCGGCGCGTTCGCGCGAAAACCGGCCTGACTGCTCTGGCGGGCATTCATTTAACGTGTTAAAGAAATGGTCGACGGGCGGCGTCTTGCGCGCCGCCTGAAGGCGCCCTAGGCGTAGCAAGAGCGCGTGAGAGCCCGCCAACGGGCCTGCGGTTCAAAAGGGAGGGGACGAATGCGGAAACTGGCGACGGCAATGGGTCTGTTCGCGGCCATGGGCTGCGGCGCGGCTCTGGCGCAGGACAAGCAGGTCACGCTGAAAGTGTCGTTGTGGGTGCCGGCGGCGCACCCGCTCGTGCCGGGCTCGAAGGTCTGGGGCGAGTTCGATCGAGAAGGCCTCGGGCGGCACGATCAAGACGGTGATCTTCCCCTCCGAGCAGCTCGGCAAGGCGTTCGACCATTACGACATGGCGCGCGACGGCATTGCCGACGTGACCTACGTGAACCCCGGCTATCAGCCCGGCCGCTTCCCCATCATCTCGCTGGGCCAGGTGCCCTTCATCTTCGGCGACGGCCACAAGGGCACGCAGGCCTTCGACGCCTGGTATCGCCCCTATGCCGAGAAGGAGATGAAGGACACGAAATACTGCTTCGGCTTCATCCACGATCCCGGCGGCTTCCACTCGCGCGCGAAAAAGGTGTCCACGCCCGACGACATCAAGGGCATGAAGATCCGGCCCGCGCAGTCGACGATCGGCCAGATGGTGACGATGCTCGGCGGCACCAACGTGCAGGCCTCCGCGCCGGAATCGCGCGACGCGATCGAGCGCGGCGTCGCCGACGCCATCACCTTCCCCTGGGGCTCGGTCTTTCTGTTCGGCATCGACAAGGTGACGAAATACCACATCGACGCGCCGCTCTACACGACCGTGTTCACCTATTCGATGAACAAGGCCGTCTACGACGGCATGTCGGCCGCGCAGAAGAAGGTGATCGACGATCATTGCACGACCGAATGGGCGGAGAAGGTCGCGGGCCCCTGGGCCGACTTCGAGGCGAATGGCCGCGAGAAGATGAAGAAGACCGAAGGCCATGAAGTCTACAAGCTGAGCGACGATCAGCTCGCCCAGTGGAAGAAGGTGGTCGAGCCGCTGCGCGCCGCCTGGGCGGAAAGCGTCAAGAAGGCCGGCGGCGACGCGGACGCGATCGCCAAGGCGCTGGACGCGCAAATCAAGAAGTACGGCGCGGGTCTCTGAGTTCTCCGCCTGTCATTCCCGACGCCTGCGCCAGCAGGCGATCGGGAATCCAGCCCTCTGGATCCCCGCTTGCGCGGGGATGACACGCTCGCATCGGAACGCCCATGAAACGCAGCTACATGGATCGGTTCATCGACACGATCGAATGGATCGCGGCGATCTTCGTCGGCCTCGTCGCCGCCGATATCTTCATCTCCGTGCTGCTGCGCTATTTCTTCTCGACGTCGATCCCCGACAGCTACGACCTCGGCCGCATGCTGCTCGGCATCCTCATCTTCTGGGGCATCGCCGCGACGAGCTATCGCGGCACGCATATCACCGTCGACCTCGTCTACTCGTCGGTGGGTCCGCGCGCGCAAAGACTCATGGACGTGTTCGCGACGCTGGTGCTTCTGTTCGTCGTCACCGTCCAGACCTACACGCTCTACGACAAGGTCAGGCAGACGCGCATCGACAACGTGCTGACCTACGATCTGAACCTGCCGACCTGGCCGGCCTTCGCGCTCGCCTGGATCGGCGACGTCTCGGCCGTCCTGCTCATCGCGATCCGCACCTATCGCCTCATCTTCCACCCGGAAGAGATGGAGCGCGGGCATCCCCACAATCCCGAAGCCGCCCCTCATGAATCCTGATCTGATCGCCGCCGGCGGCTTCGTTCTCCTGTTCGTGCTGATGCTGCTGCGCGTGCCTGTCGGCATGGCGATGGCGCTGGTCGGCGTCGGCGGCTACGCCATGCTGGTCAACAGCACGGCGGCGCTGAAACTCATCGGCCAGACGTCGATGCGCACGGTGACCGACTACACGTTCGGCGTCATCCCGATGTTCCTGCTGATGGGCGCCTTCGTGTCCACGTCCGGCATCAGCAAGGAACTCTTTCGCGCCGCCAATACGTTTTTGGGGCACCGGCGCGGTGGGCTGGGCATCGCCACCATCGCCGCCTGCGGCGGCTTCGCCGCGATCTCCGGCTCGTCGGTGGCGACGGCGGCGACCTTCTCCACCGTCGCCTATCCCGAGATGCGCCGCTTCGGCTATCCGCAGAGCTTCGCCACCGGCGTGATCGCGGCGGGCGGCACGCTCGGCGCCATGCTGCCGCCCTCCACCGTGCTCGCGGTCTACGCGATCATCACGCAGCAGGACATCGGCAAGCTCTTCGTCGCCGGCATTCTGCCCGGCCTGCTGGCGATCTGCATGCACATGATCACCATCGCGATCATCGCTTACGTCAAGCCGGACTTCCTGCCCGCCGCGCCGCGCGCGAGCTGGGCGGAGCGCGTCGAGGCGCTGAAGAATGTCTGGGCGCCGCTGCTGCTCTTCGTCTTCGTCATCGGCGGCCTCTACGGCGGCCTGTTCACGCCGACGGAAGCCGGCGGCATGGGCGCGGGCGGCGCCTTCATCATCGGGCTCGCGCGTCGCCGCCTGTCGCGCGAAGGCATCCGCAATTCGCTGCTGCAGGCGACGCGCACGGCGGCCGCCGTCTTCACCGTGCTGATCGGCGCGCTCCTGTTCGGCTATTTCCTGACGATCACGCAGACGCCGCAGAAGGTCACGGAATTCCTGACCTCGCTCGGCCTCGGCCGCTACGGCGTGCTCCTGCTCATCATGGTCATGTACCTGATCCTCGGCTGCCTGATGGACGCCATGGCCATGATCATCCTGACCGTGCCGATCATCTTTCCCGTCATCACGCATCTGGGCTTCGATCCGATCTGGTTCGGCGTCATCATCGTCATGACCGTGGAGCTCGGCCTCATTCATCCGCCGGTCGGCATGAACGTGTTCGTCATCAAATCGGTCATCCCCGAAGTGTCGTTCTCGACGATCTTCCGCGGCGTCATTCCCTTCATCGTCGCAGACATGGTCGCGCCTCGCGATCCTGATCGCCTTCCCCATCATCGCCCTCTACCTGCCCTCGCGCATGTGAGGCGGCTGGACGCGGAACCGAAGCCGCGCCATATCGTTGCACAGACGAGCGAGGGACCGATGGGCGATGTGATCGACAACAAGGCGGAGAGCCGTTTCGAGCTTTCGGTCGAAGGCGCGATGGCGATCGCCGAATATCGCATCGTCGGCGACAGCATTCACTTCATTCACACCGAGACGCCTTATGCGCTGCAAGGAAAAGGCGTCGCGAGCCGGCTCATTGCCGGCGCGCTGACGAACGCGAAGGAGCGCGGCCTGAAGATCGTGCCGCGCTGTTCCTTCGTCGCCGATTACATGGCGAAGCATCCGGAATTCCGGTCGTAGGGCATGACGCAGAACGTGCTGGCGACGTTCGCAATCGTCGTCGCCACGGTTCTCGGCGTGCTCGTGCGCCCCTTTCGACTGCCGGAATATGTTTTCGCGCTGGCGGGCGCGGGCGCCCTTCTCGCTCTCGGATTGCTCCCGCCGGCGGCTGCGTTCGCGGCCGTCGCCAAGGGATACGACATCTATCTCTTCCTCGTCGGCATGATGCTGCTCGCCGAAGTCGCGCGACGCGAAGGATTGTTCGACTGGCTCGCCGCCCATGCCTTGCATGCGGCGCGAGGCTCGGCGCGCCGCCTGTTCGCGCTGGTCTACGGCGTCGGCATTCTGGTCACCGTCTTTCTCTCGAACGACGCCACCGCCGTCGTGCTGACGCCGGCCGTCTACGCCGTCGCGCGCGCCGCGCGCGTCGAGCCCTTGCCCTATCTCTACGTCTGCGCCTTCATCGCCAATGCGGCGAGCTTCGTCCTGCCGATCTCCAATCCCGCCAATCTCGTGGTCTACGGCGATCGCCTGCCCGCGCTCGCGTCGTGGATCAGGACGTTCGCCGCGCCCTCGCTCGCGGCCATCGGCGCGACCTATCTCGTGCTGCGCTGGACGCAGCGGCGCGCGCTTGCCGCGTCGCTCGGGCCCGCGCCGGATGTCGAGCCGCTTTCGTGGGAAGCGCGCGCGGCCGGCTTCACGCTCGTTCTCGCCGCGCTCGTTCTCGTCGGCGCCTCGGCGCTCGGCCGCGATCTCGGGGCGCCGACCTTCGCCTGCGGCCTGCTGTCGACGGTCGCCGCGTCTCTCGTCGCCCTGCGCTCGCCCATGCCCGTACTGAAACATGTCGCCTGGGGCGTGCTGCCGCTTGTCGCCGGCCTGTTCGTTCTGGTGGCCGGGCTCGAACATGTCGGCGCGATCCGCATCGTCGCGGACGGGCTGTCGGGCCACGAGCATCGCGCGCCCGCAGGGACGGCCTTCGTCGCGGGACTGGCGGCGGGCCTGGGAACGAACCTCGTCAACAATCTGCCGCTCGGCCTGCTCGCGGGCGCGGCGGGACAGGCCGCCCATGCGCCTGACAAGGTCATGGCCGCCCTGCTGATCGGCGTCGATCTCGGCCCGAACCTCTCGGTCGCAGGATCGCTCGCCACGCTGCTCTGGCTGATCGCCATCAGGCGCGAGGGCGCGCGCGTCGATGGCTTGCGTTTCCTCGCGCTCGGCGCCCTCGTCATGCCGCCGGCGCTGCTGCTCGCGCTGGCGGCCCTCGTGCTCGTCTGACCGCTACAACATCCCGAGCATGCGCGGCAGCCAGAGCGACAGGTTCGGCCAGTAGGTGACGATCACCAGGAAGACCAGCATCGTCAGCAGCCACGGCCACACCGCGATCGTCAGCTCCGTGATGCCCATCTTGGTGATGCCCGAGGCGACGTAGAGATTGAGGCCGACCGGGGGATGGCACATGCCCACCTCCATGTTGACCACGATCAGAATGCCGAAATGCACGGGATCGATGCCGAGCTTGACCGCCATCGGAAAAAGGATCGGCGCCATGATGAGCACGATCGACGACGGCTCCATCACATTGCCGGCGAGCAGCAGCAGGACGTTGACGACCAGAAGGAACGTGATCCAGTTGAAGCCGGAATCGCTGATCCACGCCGCCATCGCCTGCGGGATCTGCTCGGACGTCATCAGGAAGGAGAACAGCACCGCATTGGTGATGATGTAGAGCAGCATCGCGCTCATGTTCGCCGAGGACAGCAGCGTCTTCGGCACGTCCGCCAGCTTCATGTCCTTGTAGACGAAGACCGCGATGAAGAAGGAATAGACCGCGCTCATCGCCGCGGCTTCGGTCGGCGTGAACAGGCCCGTGTAGATGCCGCCGATGACGATGACGATCAGCGCGAGGCCCCAGACGCTGTCGCGGAACGTGCGCCAGCGCTCGCTCATCGAGGCCGGCGCCTGGCGCGGATAGCCGTTCTTCCAGGCGCGATAGAAGGTCGTCGCGCCGAGCATGCTGGCGAGCATGAGGCCCGGGATCACGCCCGCGACGAACAACTGGCCGACGGAAGCCGACGTCACGGTCTGCCCGTCGGGTCCCTGCACCACCATGCCGGAGGTCGCCACCGCATACATCACCATCACGATCGACGGCGGGATGAGAATGCCGAGCGCGCCCGAGGTCGTGATGACGCCTGCGCCGAAGCGTTGCGGAAAGCCCTGCCGCACCATCGCCGGCAGCAGGATCGAGCCGATGGCGACGACCGTCGCCGGGCTCGAGCCCGAAACCGCCGCAAACAGCGCGCAGGCCATCACGCCCGCAAGCCCGAGGCCGCCGTGCCAATGGCCGACCATGGCCGTGGCGAAATTGATCATGCGCCGCGCGACGCCGCCGTGCGTCAGGAAATTGCCGGCCAGGATGAAGAACGGGATCGCCATGATCTCGAACTTCTCGATGCCGGTGAAGAGTTTCAGCGCGACCGAGTCCATGGGGACCGTGGTCAGCGTGAACAGGAAGGTCATGACCGTCAGGCCGAGCGCGATCGAGATCGGCATACCGGTCAGCATCAACGCCACGAGCAGCGCGAAGATCATTCCGATGCGGAAGGCGTCGCTGACCGGCAATATCTCGAATTTTGCGGCAAAGCAGGCGAGCGCGAGCAGGATCGGCGCGGCGATGATGTAGAGACCGCGCCGCGGCGATCCCCACACCGGTTCGGGCGAGCCCGGCGTCGGGGCGCCGTGCGAGACGTCGGCGGTCGCGCTCATCGGACGTCTCCGAGTTCAAGCGTTCCGGGCAGCGTCGGCGCGTCGTCCTCGAGGCCCTCGACATGGCCGTGGTCGTGATGCGGCAAATGGCCGGTGCTGACGAATGACCATGCGACCTGCAGGAACCGGAAGCACATGAGGTAGGAGCCGAGCGGCACGGCGAGATAGACGAGCCACATCGGCGCTTCGAGATCCGCCGACACCTGGTCCGTATGTCCGATATGCCAGACGAAGCGCGCGCCGAGCGAGCCGACGATGAAGGTGAAAAGGGCGCCGGACAGCAGGGCGAAAAGCACGACAAGCCGGCGCGAGGCGGGATTGACCTGATTGACGGCGACATCGACGCCCACGTGAATGCCGGTGCGCACGCCATAGGCGGCGCCGAACTTCGCCATCCACACGAACATGTAGATGCACAATTCCTGCGCCCACGTGAGGTTGAAGCCGCGCAGGAAATTGAACACGGCGCGGCCGCCCACGAACAGCCAGTCCATGCCGTGCTCCTTGCCCCAGCGGGCGAGATCGATCGCGCTGGAGAGCGAGTAGCGATGCGCCACGGCCACGAAGATGACGACCGTCGCCAGCCCCATGAGGCTCGCGATGATGATTTCCTCGAGCCTGTTCAGAATGCGCAAGAGCAACGGCGCCTCCCCGGATATTGTGCGCGGCGCGGCGGTTCGAGCCGCCGTTCTGCGTCGCGCAGAGCGGCGGAAACGCTCCCGCCGCTCCGTTTGCGCGCGGCGTTCGCCGCGCGCGCCATGTCACATCACGCCGGCCTCGGCCGCCACTTTCTTCAGGAGATCCTTGCCGATGCGGCCGGACATTTCGTCCCACACGGGCTTGGAGGCGTCGCGCCATTTCTTGATGTCGGCGTCCGTCGGCTTGTAGAACTCGATCTTGCCGCTCTTCTTCATGGCCTCGAGCGCTTCGTCGTTCTCCTGCTGCGAAATGCCGTTCGAATAGGTCGTGGCTTCCGCCATGGCCTTTTCGAGCTGGCCGCGAATGTCCGCCGGCAGGCCGTCCCAGAATTTCTTGTTCACGATCACCGCATAGCCGATATAGCCGTGGTCGGTGAGCGCGCCGTACTTCTGCACCTCGTGCATCTTCTGTGTGTACATGTTGGACGGCGTGTTTTCCTGCCCGTCGATCACGCCCGTCTGCAGGCCCTGGTAGACTTCCGAGAAGGCCATGACCTGCGGCACCGCGCCATAGGCCTTCATCTGCGCTTCCAGAACCTTGGACGACTGGATGCGGATCTTCATGCCCAGTAGATCGTCGGGCGTCTTGATCGGCTTGTTGGCGGAGAATATCTTGAAGCCGTTATCCCAATAGGCAAGGCCGACGATGCCCTTGGATTCGAGGCTCGTGAAGAGGCCTTTGCCGATCGGCCCGGTCTGAATCTTCTGCAGCGCGGCGACGCTCGGGAACAGGAAAGGCAGGTCGAAGACCTCGAATTCCTTCGCGCCCAGCGGACCGAACTTGGCGAGCGAGGGCGCGAGCATCTGCACGGAGCCGAGCTGAAGCGCCTCCAGCTCTTCCTTGTCCTTGTAGAGCTGCGAATTCGGATAGATTTCGATCTTCACCTTGCCGTTGGTGTATTTCTCGCCGAGCTCCTTGAATTTGTCGGCGCCTTTGCCCTTGGGCGTGTTGGGCGCGACCACGTGGCTGAATTTCAGCACGATCGGCGCTTGGGCGCTTGCCGGGGCGCTCATGCCGAACGCGCCGATGGCGAACCCCGCCGCGCAAGCGGCGACGATGAAATGACGCATCCTTCCCTCCATGGATTGTCGTGCGGGCGAGTGTTGCAGAATTTTTCGCGTCAGGGAATGCGCCGTTGCGGCGCACCGCGCGGCTCGGACGGGGCAGGAAGCCCGCTCTCAGACCGTCACCCCCGCCGGCACCTTCTGGTCGGCCATCGCCTGCGTCTGGACTTCGAGCGCGCGGGCATAGGCGGGCCGCGACTTCAGTCGCGCCCAATAGGCGGCGACATTCGGCCCGAACTCGCCGCTCATGCCGAGGATTTCCGCGAGCATCAGCGCATAGCCGACCGCGATGTCGGCGACCGTGAAGCGGCTGGCGGCGAGATATTCGCTCTTGCCCGCAGCCTCTTCGACGATGCGCAGGCGGCCGAGGAACCATTTCTTGTAGTCTTCCGCCGCCTGCGGCAGGCGCCGCTCCGGCGGCTCCAGCCTGGCGTAGCGCAGCACCAGCGTCTGCGGAAAGGTGAGCGTGGCGTCCGACATGTACAGCCAGTTGAGCCAGCGCCCGTAGTCGGGCTCCGACATGTCGACGGCGAGCGGCGAGGGCCCGTGCCTGGTCGCGAGGTAATGGCAGATCGCCGCCGATTCGGTCATGCGCATGTCGTCGTCGAACAGCGTCGGGATCGTGCCCAGCGGATTGATCGCCAGATAGTCCTTGGCGAAGATGCGCGGCGGAAAGGGCAGCATCACGAGTTCGTAAGACAGGCCCATTTCCTCGAGCGTCCAGAGAGGGCGGAACGAACGGGCGCTGATGCAATGATAGAGCTTGAGCATGGGGCTTCCTGCCTGGGGCGCGAGTCTCGGCTCGCTGTCGATCGCAGGATAGCGAGACGGGCGCCTGTCGGTCCAGTCGCCACGCCTTCATGCTGAGGAGCGTCGCGCAGCGATGCGTCTCGAAGCATGCGGATTGCGGCCTATGCTTCGAGACGGGTGCTTCGCGCCCTCCTCGGCATGAGGGTTCGCGGGGATGCGGACCTCGGCTTCAAAGCCCGAGCTGGCTGCGCACGAATTCGTCGCGCGCCGCAAGCTCGCCGGTCGAGCCGTCGAACACGACTTCGCCCTTCACCAGAATGACGTGGCGGCGGCAGAGCTTCTTCAGGTCGTCGAGATTCTTGTCGACGACGACGATCGCCACGCCGCGCTCGGCGATCAGGCGCAGCGTGCGCCAGATGTCCTCGCGCACCAGCGGCGCGAGGCCTTCGGTCGCCTCGTCCACCATCAGCAGCGTCGGATTGCTCATCAGCGCGCGGCCGATGGTCAGCATCTGCTGCTCGCCGCCAGACAATTGGTTGCCCCAGTTTGCGCGCCGCTCGCGCAGGCGCGGGAACAGGTCGTAGATCGCGTCGCGCGTCCAGTCGCGCCGCCCGCCGGCGCCCTCGCGCGCGGCGAAGACGAGGTTTTCCTCGACCGACAGGTTCGGGAAGATGCCGCGCCCCTCCGGCACGAAGCCGACGCCCGCGCGCGCGACCGCGCTCGGACGCCAGCCTTTCACGTCTCGCGCCGCCGAACCGGATTTCGCCGCCCTTCGCCGGCACGAGCCCCATCAGCGTGCGCAGCAGCGTCGTCTTGCCCATGCCGTTGCGGCCGAGCAGGCTCACCGTCTCGCCGCGCCCGACATGGAAATCGACGCCGCGCAGCACATGGCTCGCGCCGTAGAAGGCGTCGACCTTGCGGGCTTCCAGAAGCGGCGCGTCGTTCATGCCGGCGCTCCCTCCTGATTCGGCGCATGGCCGCCGAGATAGGCGGAGATCACCTCCTCGTTGCGCCGGACCTCCTGCGGCGAGCCATGCGCGATCAGGCGCCCGAGCGCGAGCACGGTCAGCGTGTCGGCGACCGCGAAGACCGCGTCCATGTCGTGTTCGATCAGGATGATCGTGTGGTTGGACTTGAGTTCGCGCAGGAGCTCGACGACGCGCCGCGTCTCCTCCGGCCCCATGCCGGCGAGCGGCTCGTCGAGGATGAGGATGCTGCCGCCGCCGGCGATCAGCATGGCGATTTCGAGCTGTCGCTGCTCGCCGTTGGACATGGCGCCGGCGATCGTGTCCGCGCGGTCGGCGAGGCCGACGGCGGCGAGCGCGTGGGCGACCTTGGCGCATTCGGTTTCACGCAACGCGCCGTCGCGCAGGCGCAACACGGACGGCTTTCCGCGCCTGCGCCGCGATGCGCGCAGTTCTGCTCGACCGTGAAGGTCGAGAAGATATTGGTGCGCTGGAACGAGCGCCCGACGCCGCGCCGCGCGATGGCGTGCGCCGGCCAGCCGGCGACATTCTGCCCGTCGACGAGCATCTCGCCCGGCCGAGGGCCGGAACGCGCCCGACAGCAGGTTGGTGAAGGTCGTCTTGCCCGCGCCGTTCGGGCCGATGATGGCGTGCACGAGATCGGGCGCGAAATCGGACGGTCACGCCGTCGACGGCGCGCAGGCCGCCGAAGGATCTTCGAGAGATCGCGCGTGGCGAGCGCGCGCGCCTTGCGCGGCTCTTTCGGCGGCGCGACGTCCTTCAGCGGCTCGGCGTTCGCGCGGGCGCGGCTTGCCGCGCAGGAAACCGGCGAGGCCGTCGGGCGAGAGCAGCACGGCGACGACGAGCGTCGCGCCCGTGCCGAGGCGCCAGTGATCGGCGACGAAGGCGCCGACGAGGCTCGCCGTCTTCAGCGTCTCCTCGAGCGAGACATAGGCGAGAACGCCGAGGATCGGCCCGAACAGCGTGCCCGCGCCGCCCAGAACACGACCATCATGATGGCGAGGCCCGACTGGTGCCAGGAGAAGAGGTCCGGCGTGACGAAGCCGTCGATGCAGGCGAACAAGGCGCCTGCAAGACCCGGCGAAGGCGCCGGCGACGACGAAGGCGGCGAGCTTGAACTGATAGGTGTTGTAGCCCAGCGCCGACAGCCGCGTCTCGTTGGCCTTCAGGCCCTGCACGATGCGGCCGAAGGGCGTGCGCGCCAGGGCGAACAGCGCGAGCACGGTGACGACGAGCAGCGCGAGGCAGACATAGTAGAAGGTCTTGCGGTCGTCGAAATCGAGCAGCGTCGTCGCGCCGATGACGAGGTCCGGCTTGACGTTGACATAGGCGCCGTCCGAGCCCTTCGCGATGTCGGTGTCGTGGAACAGCGAATACATCATCTGCGCGGCGGCAAGCGTCACCATGATGAAGTAGAAGCCGCGCGTGAGGCAGACGAAGGCGCCGATGACGAGCGCGCAAGCTGCGCCCGCGAGCATGCCGGCGCCGAGCGCGACGAACGGCGTTGGCGGACGCCGATTCCGGCGAAACGAAATAGACGGCATAGGCGCCGACGCCGAAGAAGGCCGCATGGCCGAAGCTGACGAGGCCGGCCAGACCCAGCAGGAAATCGAGGCTGACGACGAAGATGCAGAGAATGATCAGCCGAGTCGCGAACTTGATGCCGTAGGAGCCGACGAAGGCGGGAAGCACGAGAAACAGCGCGCCCAGAAGGGCGAGCACGACCAGCGCGCGCGCTGAAGGGGCCTTCAGCACGTCACGACCTCCCGAACAGGCCGTTCGGCCTGCAGCACGAGCACCAGCGCCATCAGCGCATAGATCAGCACGCTGGAGAATTTCGGCACGAACACCTTGCCGAAAGCGTCGGCACAGCCCGATCAGCAGCGAGCCGAGAAACGCGCCGCGGATCGAGCCGATGCCGCCGATGACGACGACGACGAAGGAGATGATCAGAACGCGCTCGCCGATGCCCGGATAGGCGCTCTCCACGGGCGCGGCGAGAATGCCGGCGGCCGCCGCCAGCGCCGCGCCGGCGGCGAAGACCATGCGAAACAGGATGCGCGAGTCGAAGCCCAGCGCCTCGACCATTTCCGGATTGGATTCGGCGGCGCGGATCAGCCGGCCGACGCGCGTCTTCTGGATCACGAACATCATGGCGAGCGCGAGCGCGACGCAGATCGCCATCAGCGCGATGCGATAGACGGAATAGCCGAGTTCCGGCGTCAGCGAGATCGACGACGAGAGGTAGGACGGCGTCGGGATCGACTTCGGATAATTGCCCCAGATCGACTGCTGCGCCTCGTTGAACACGAGAATGAGGGCGAAGGTGAGCAGCACCTGCTGCAGGTGGTCGCGCTTGTAGAGATGGCGCACGAACAGCCATTCGATCGCCATGCCGAGCAGGAAGGCGAGCGGAATGCCGGCGGCGAGCGCCAGGAAGATGTCGCCGAGATGCTGGGTCAGCGTCAGCGCCAGATAGGCGCCGATCATGTAGAACGAGCCGTGCGCCAGATTGATGACGCCGAGAATGCCGAAGACGAGCGTCAGCCCGCTCGCCGCAAGGAAGAGCAGGAGCCCGTACTGCAGGCCGTTCAGGATCTGGACGAGGATGAGGCTCATAATTCTTGTCGGAAGGCGCGCCTATCGTGCGCCGTCATTGCGAGCGAAGCGAAGCAATCCATCCACCGGAACTGAGGTCAGGATCGGGGATGGATTGCTTCGTCGCTGCGCTCCTCGCAATGACAGCTACGGCGAGTGAATGCCCGCCTACCTCACGCCATCTTGCAGCCGGTCGTGTCGTCGGCGAGCATTTCCGCCGCCACGCCCACGTACCTGTTCACGCCGCCGCGCAATTCGCGCAGATAGAAGTTCTGGATCGGATTGTGCGACGTTCCGAGCTTGAAGGGCCCGCGCGGGCTCTTGAACTCGGCCTTCTTCATCGCGGCGAACATTTCGTTGCGCTTCTTGGCGTCGCCGCCCGCGGCCTCCAGGCCGATGCGCAGGAGCTGCATCGCATCCCAGCCCTGCACGGCATAGACGTCGGGCGCCTTCTTGTACTCCGCCGTATAGTCGGCGATGAACTTCTTGTTCTCGGGATTGTCGAGCGACTCGACGTAATGCAGCGCCGTCTTCACGCCGTCGCCCGCAGCGCCGGCCGCCTGTTCGACGCCGTCGGTGAGGAAGCCCGGACCCCACAGCGGGATCTTCTCGTTCAGCTTGGCCGCCGCATAATCCTTCATGAACTTCAGCGCGCCGCCGCCGGCGAAGAAGGAATAGACGGCGTCGGGCTTCAGCGAGGCGACTTCCGCCAGGATCGACTGGAACTCGACGTCGGGGAAGGGCAGCGTGATGTCCTTGATGACCTGGCCGCCGCCCGCGAGGAACGACTTCTTGAAGCCGGCGACCGATTCTTCGCCCGCCGCATATTTCCACGTCACGGTCACGGCCTTCTTCACGCCGGCCTTCAGCATCGCCATGCCGGCGGCGTCGCCGACCTGGCTGTTGCCGAACGAGGTGCGGAAGATGTTCGGCGCGCACATGGCGCGCGTGATCGCTTCGGCGCCGGCGTTCGGGATCAGCGTCGGCAGGCCTTCTTCCTTGGCGATCTTCGCCATCGCCATGGCGACGCCCGAATGCACGGTGCCGGCGAGAACGTCGACCTTCTCGCCCGAGACGAGCTTGGTGGTGTTCTCCGTCGCCTTCGCCGGCTCGGAGGCGTCGTCGACCTTCACGAAGGCGATCTCGCGGCCGCCGAGCTTGCCGCCCTGCTGCTTCACGTAGAGCTGCATGGCGTTGGTGATGGCTTCGCCCAGCGCCGCATAGGTGCCGGAATAGGGCAGCAGCAGGCCGACGCGGAGGGCGCCGGTCTGCGCCCACGAGGGCCGCACGAACGGCATGGCGATGGTGGATGCGCCCGTGGCGCCCGCGAGCGTGAGTATGCGGCGTCTGTCGATCATTCCTGAACCCTCCCCTTGGCCTTTTTGGCCCCTTCGACTTTATGGCCGAGGCTCTCCCGCGCCTTGACCTTTGCGCGCCGTCAGGCGCGATTGCGCGACTGCCAGGGGCAGCCGGATACGCAATAGGATTGTATCGTCCGCAGCAAAGCCGCAAGACTTTGTTCGAGCGTCGCGTTGCCCGTGTCGAGGCTGATGCGCGCCCGCGAATAGAACGGCTCGCGGCTCTGCAGGATGGTGATGAGCTCCGCCATGGCCGCCTTGTCGGCGCCCATCGGCCTGAGATCGCCCTGTTTTCGCACGCGGCTCATGTGTTCGGCCGGGCTCGCCTTCACCCAGATGGTGAAGAAACTGGCGAGCAGCCGCTCGAAGGTCACGGGCTCCGACACGATGCCGCCGCCCGTCGCCAGGATCATCGCGCCGGGCTCGGCGATGATGCGCTCCAGCGCGGCGGCCTCGTAGCGGCGGTAGCCGTCCTGGCCGTAGAGCGAGAACACTTCGCCGACCGAGAAACCGGCCTCGCGCTCGATTTCCTTGTTCAGTTCGACGAAGCGCCAGCCGAGCTTTTCCGCGGCCATGCGCCCGAGCGTCGACTTGCCGGCGCCGCGCAGGCCGATCAGCGCCACGCGGTCGACCGCGATATGCGGCTCGCGCTGCGGCCGGTCGACGACCTGTCCGCCGAGCACGGCCTTCACGTCCCGGATCATGTCGGGCGTCGCCACGCGCAAGAGTTCGCGGATCAGCGTCCAGTCCTGCGGCTGGCGCGCCGGCTCGGCGACGAGGTCCTCGAGCGGCGCGCCGGTCGCTTCCGCCACGCGGCGCAGGAGGACGATGGAGACATTGCCCTGCCCGCTTTCGAGCTGGGCGATGTAGCGCTCCGAGACGCCCGAAGCCTGCGCCAGCACCTTGCGCGACATGCCGCGCACTGCGCGCATTGACCGCACCCGGTGGCCGAGTTCGATGAGATAGGCTTCGACGTCGTCGTCGCGGTTGCGCGGCGCGCGGACGCGCGACGGGACTGCGCCGGACGGACTGTCCATGCTGCCTCCCTCGGTCGGGGCGCGCTCGGTCTGGTCGAGTTGATCGTTCATGGACGCCCGTTGGATGAAAAATACTACAAACCAGCTTGACTCGCTGCAAGCCGAAAGCGACAAATCCTGAAATATATTTCAGAGCCCAGGGAGGAGGGGCCATGCCGCGCTACAATGCGTGCGAAGATCTGCTTGACCGGAACGTGAAGGCGGGGCGAGGCGACAAGCTCGCCTTCGTCGATCCCGCGCGCAGCCTGACCTATGGCCAGCTCGCGGCCGAAAGCCGAAAATTCGCCAATGTTCTCAAGAGCCTCGGCGTGCGGCGGGAGCAAAGGGTCGCGCTCGCGCTGCTCGACACCGTCGATTATCCGACCGCCTTCCTCGGCGCGATCCGCGCCGGCATCGTCCCGGTCTGCCTCAACACGCTGCTGACCACGGAGCAATACGCCTACATGCTGGCGGATTCGCGCGCGGCCGTGCTGCTCGTCTCGCCGGCGCTTCTGCCGGCGCTGCGGCCGGCGCTGGCGCAGGCGCCCGACATCGCCCATGTCGTGGTCGTCGGACCCGGCGCCGAGGGCAAGGAACTCGATTTCGCGGCGCTCATGGCCAAGGCGTCGGACGATTTCGCGCCCGTCGACACCCACCCGGACGAGATCGCCTTCTGGCTCTATTCGTCGGGGTCGACCGGCGCGCCCGAAGGGCACGAAGCACGTCCACACCAGCCTGATGGACACGGCGAAACTCTTCGCCCAGGGCGTGCTCGGGATGCGCGAGGACGATGTCGTCCATTCCGCCGCCAAGCTGTTCTTCGCCTACGGGCTCGGCAATTCCCTGTCCTTCCCCATGTCGGTCGGCGCCACCACCATCCTCAATCCCGAGCGCCCGACGCCGGCCGCGGTTTTCGCGGCGCTGGAAAAGCATCGGCCGACCATCTTCTGCGGCGTGCCGACGCTGTTCGCCGCCATGCTGCACGACCCAGACCACGCCGCGCACAAGGGTTCGCCGCGCCTGCGCCTGTCGACCTCGGCCGGCGAGGCGTTGCCCGAACACATCGGCAAGTCCTGGAAGGCGCGCTTCGGCTCGGACATCGTCGATGGCGTCGGCTCGACCGAGATGTTGCACATCTTCCTGTCGAACCATCCCGCCGACATCGTCTACGGCACGTCGGGCAAGCCGGTGCCGGGCTACGACGCGCGGCTGGCCGACGAAAACGGCGTCGAGGTCGGCGGACGGCGACGTCGGCGAGCTCTATATTCGCGGGCCGACGGCCGCCGACGGCTACTGGAACCAGCGCGAGAAGAGCCGCGCCACCTTCCAGGGCGAATGGACGCGCACCGGCGACAAGTACACGCGCGACGCCGACGGCCGCTACACGTACTGCGGCCGCGCCGACGACATGTTCAAGGTCTCCGGCATCTGGGTTTCGCCCTTCGAGGTCGAAGGCGCGCTGGCCAGCCACCCGGCGGTGCTCGAAGCCGCGGTCGTGCCGCACGCCGACGAGGAGGGGCTGCTCAAGCCCAAGGCCTTCGTCGTCCTCAAGCCCGGCGTCTCGGCCGGCGATCTCGACGCCTCGCTGAAGGACCACGTGAAGGCGACCGTCGGCATGTGGAAATATCCGCGCTGGGTCGAAGTGCGCGAAACCCTGCCCAAGACGGCGACCGGCAAGATCCAGCGCTTCAAGCTCAGGGACGAGGCGTGAAATCCTCGAAGCCTGCGGTTCGCTCTACCTCCCCTTCATGGGGAGGTCGCGCTGCGCAGCAGCGCGGGTGGGGCCCAAGCGATTGGCGCCGTTCTTCGATCGTTGCGCAGCGGCGCGAGCCCCACCCGACCGGCTTCGCCGGCCACCCTCCCCATGAAGGGGAGGGAGCGCGCGCGCGGCATTCGTGAAAATGATCCCTCAGCCTCACAACCTCGACATCGCCGCACAGACCCTCGAAGGCGCGTGGTGGGGACCTCCGCCGGATGAAGCGCCGACGCTCGTGCTGCTGCACGAGGGGCTCGGCTGCGTCGGCCTGTGGGGCGATTTCCCGGCGCGGCTCGCCGCAGCGACGGGCTGTGGCGTCTTCGCCTATTCGCGCGGCGGCTACGGCAAGTCTTCCGAGATTCCGCTGCCGCGGCCGCTGTCCTACATGCACGACGAGGCGCGCGAGACCCTGCCTGTCCTGCTCGACGCCATCGGCTTCCGGCGCGGCGCGCTGGTCGGCCATTCCGACGGCGCGTCCATCGCCATCGTCCATGCCGGCGCCGTCGCCGATCCTCGCGTGAAAGCCGTCGCGCTGATGGCGCCGCATGTGTTTACCGAAGACATGGGGATCGCCTCCATCGTCGAGGCGAAGCGCGCCTACGAGCAGGGCGACCTCAGGCGCAAGCTCGCCCGCTGGCACGATCACGTCGACTGCGCCTTCTACGGCTGGAACGGCGCCTGGCTCGACCCGGGATTTCGCGCCTGGAACCTCGAGGAATTCCTGCCCGCCATCCGCGTCCCCATGCTGGTGGTGCAGGGCGAGGCCGACCAGTACGGCACGCTCGACCAGGTGCGCGCCATCGAACGCGGCAGCGGCGGGCCGGTCGAAACGGCGCTCATTCCGGGCATCGGCCACTCGCCCTACCGCGAAGCGCCGGACGCGACCCTGGCGGCGATCTCGACATTTCTGGCTCGCTGCGAAGAAATGAAAAATACCGCCAGTTAGCGCTGGACAATGCAAAATAATGCATTATATTGCAGCCAATCATCATGAAAAATGTTGCAGGGGAGGGGATCATGGCCGACGCGCAACGCAAGCTCGCCGATGGCAAGGACTTCATCGACTTCCAGACGGACCCGTCGCGCTACAAGCACTGGAAGCTGACGGTCGACGGCGATGTCGCCACGCTCGCGATGGACGTCGACGAGAAGGGCGGCCTGTTCGAGGGCTATGAGCTCAAGCTCAATTCCTACGACCTCGGCGTCGACATCGAGCTTGCCGACGCGCTCGCGCGCCTGCGCTTCGAGCATCCGGGCGTGAAGGTCGTGCTGCTGCGTTCCGCCAAGGACCGCGTGTTCTGCGCCGGCGCGAACATCCGCATGCTCGCGGGCTCGGAGCATCCGCACAAGGTGAACTTCTGCAAATTCACCAACGAGACGCGCAATTCCATGGAGGACGCCTCCGAACATTCCGGCCAGAAGTTCGTCACCGTCGTCAACGGCACGGCGGCGGGCGGCGGCTACGAGCTGGCGCTGGCGACCGACCACATCATGATGATCGACGACGGCTCGACGGCGGTCTCGCTGCCGGAAGTGCCGCTGCTCGCGGTTCTGCCGGGCACCGGCGGCCTCACCCGCGTCGTCGACAAGCGCATGGTCCGTCGCGATCACGCCGACGTCTTCTGCACCATCGAGGAAGGCGTCAAGGGCCGCCGCGCCGTGCAATGGCGTCTGGTGGACGAAGTCGTGCCGCCCTCGAAACTCGACGCGCGCATCACAGCGAAAGCCGCCGAACTCGCCGCCGCTTCATTCCGCAAGGGCCCGGCCGAAGGCGTGAAGCTCAGCGCCATCGACCGCAAGTTCCGCGCCGACGGCGTCGACTATTCGCATGTGAAGGTCGACCTCGACGCCAGCCAGCGTCTGGCCACCATCACCCTGCGCGCGCCGGACGCCGCGCCGCCGGCCTCGGCCGCCGATGCGATCAAGCAGGGCGCGCAATTCTGGTCGCTGCGCGTGGCGCGCGAACTCGACGACGCCATCCTGCATCTGCGCAACAACGCCTATGAGATCGGCACCATCCTGTTCAAGACGGAAGGCGCGCCGGCGACCGTGCGCGCCTACGACGAATTCCTCGAGGCCAACAAGGCCGACTGGTTCGTCCACGAGGTGCGCCATTACTGGAAGCGCGTGCTCAAGCGCATCGACGTCACCTCGCGCACGCTCGTCGCGGTGGTCGAGCCCGGCTCCTGCTTCGTCGGCACGCTCGCCGAACTCGTCTTCGCGTCCGACCGTTCGTACATGCTGATCGGCAAGCTGCAGGGCGACAATCGCCCCGCCGCCAAGATCGAACTCACCAGGCTGAATTTCGGCGCCTATCCCATGTCGCACGGCCTGACCCGCCTGAACGCGAGATTCCTCGCCGAGCCGAAGAAGGTCGGAGAACTCGAAGGCGAGATCGGCCGCGAATACGAGGCCGACGAAGCCGAGGCCGCCGGCCTCGTCACCTTCGGGCTCGACGACATCGACTGGGGCGACGAGATGCGCGTGTTCATGGAGGAGCGCACGAGCTTCTCGCCGGACGCGCTGACCGGGCCTCGAAGCCAATTTGCGCTTCGCCGGCCCGGAGACGATGGAATCGAAAATCTTCTCGCGCCTCACCGCCTGGCAGAACTGGATCTTCCAGCGCCCGAACGCGGTCGGCCCCGAAGGCGCGCTGTCGAAATTCGGCACGGGCGAACGCCCCGCCTACGACATGCGGCGTGTGTAAGCGCGCTGGAAATACAATGAGCCTGTCATTGCGAGCGAAGCGAAGCAATCCATCCACCCAACCTCGTCCAGATGCGGGGATGGATTGCTTCGTCGCTTCGCTCCTCGCAATGACGGCGTGATTTCGCGAGACGACGAAAACCGACCAAGGAGCACCCCATGACCGACACGATCAACGTCGACTATTCCACCCGCATTCCCAACAACGTCGGCCTGACCGAGGACCGCACCGTGCTGCGCGCCCTCGAAGGTTGGCATCCCGGCTATATCGACTGGTGGAAGGACATGGGGCCGGAAGGCTTTCAGGAAGCGCTCGTCTATCTGCGCACGGCTGTCTCGGTCGATCCGCAGGGCTGGGCGAAATTCGATTACGTGAAAATGCCGGAATATCGCTGGGGCGTTCTGCTCGCGCCGAAGGAAGAAGGCCGCAAGGTCAATTTCGGCAAGCACAAGGGCGAGGCCGCCTTCCAGGAAGTGCCCGGCGAATATCGCGCCATGCTGCGCCGCCTCGTCGTCATCCAGGGCGATACCGAGCCGGCCTCGGTCGAACAGCAGCGCCACCTCGGCAAGACCGCGCCCTCGCTCTACGACCTGCGCAATCTCTTCCAGGTGAACGTCGAGGAAGGCCGCCACCTCTGGGCGATGGTCTACCTCCTGCACAAGTATTTCGGCCGCGACGGCCGCGAGGAGGCCGATGAATTGCTGCGTCGTCGTTCCGGCGACGCCGACAGCCCGCGCATGCTCGGCGCCTTCAACGAGAAGACGCCGGACTGGCTGTCCTTCTTCATGTTCACCTTCTTCACCGACCGCGACGGCAAGATGCAGCTCGAATCGCTGGCGCAGTCCGGCTTCGATCCGCTGTCGCGCACCTGCCGCTTCATGCTGACCGAAGAAGCGCACCACATGTTCGTCGGCGAGACCGGCGTCGGCCGCACCATCCAGCGCACCTGCGAGGCGATGAAGAAGGCCGGCATCGAGGACCCCAACGACATCGCGAAAGTGCGCGCGCTCGGCGTCATCGACCTGCCGACCATCCAGAAGAAGCTCAACCTGCACTACTCGCTGACCCTCGACCTGTTCGGCGCGGAAATCTCGACCAATTCGGCGAATTTCTACAATGCGGGCCTGAAGGGCCGCTTCGGCGAGACGAAGATCGACGACGATCACGTGCTCACCAACGCCACCTATCCGGTGCTGAAGCTGGTCGACGGCAAGATCGTGAATGTCGACGAACCGGCGCTCACCGCGCTCAACATGCGCCTGCGCGACGATTATTCGGAAGATTGCGCCAAGGGCGTCGAGCGCTGGAACCGCATCATCCAGAAGGAAGGCGTCGCCTTCCGCCTCGAACTGCCGCACGTCGCCTTCAACCGCAAGATCGGCGAGTTCCGCAACGTCAACGTCAATCCGAAGGGCCTGATCCTCGGCGACGCCGACTGGGCGAAGGTGCGCGACGACTACCTGCCGTCGTCGTCGGACGGCGAGTACCTCAATTCGCTGATGACGGGCCATTTCGGCGTCGGCGAATATGCCGGCTGGATCGCCGCGCCCAAGGTCGGCATCGACAACAAGCCCGGCGATTTCGAATACGTGCGCATCGCGGCGTAGTATAGTCGCGACGTCATTGCGAGGAGCGCAGCGACGAAGCAATCCATCCCCGGTTCTGGATCAAGCCCCGGTGGATGGATTGCTTCGCTTCGCTCGCAATGACGACTGACAAGGCAGGACACCCATGAACGCGCCGATCAAGCAGCATCTCATCGATCCGGAAATCTGCATCCGCTGCAATACCTGCGAGGAGACCTGCCCGGTCGACGCGATCACGCACGACGCCAACAATTATGTCGTCGACGTGACCAAGTGCAAATTCTGCCTGAGCTGCATTCCGCCCTGCCCGACCGGGTCGATCGACAATTGGCGCATCGTCACGTCGGCCTATTCGCTCGACGAGCAATATTCCTGGATGGAGCTGCCGCCGCAGGAGCAGATCGTCGTCGCCGGCCAGAACGAAGCGATCGACGACGACGTGCAGGCGTTGATCGACAGCGCGCACAAGGGCGCGGGCGGCAAGTCGGTCGCGCCCGCCTCGGCGTCAAAGCCCTCGGTCAATCTCTTCAATCGCGAGAAGCCGGCGATTGCGACCGTGAGCGGCAATTATCGTCTCACGCACGAGGATTCGGACGTCGACGTCCACCACATCATTCTCGACTTCGGCGACACGACCTTCCCCGTGCTCGAAGGCCAGTCGATCGGCATCGTCGCGCCGGGCGTCGACGCGGACGGCAAGCCGCATCGCGTGCGCCTCTATTCCATCGCCTCGCCCCGCCACGGCGAGCGGCCGAACCACAACAATCTTGCGCTCACCGTGAAGCGCGAACCGAACGGCGTCTGCTCGAACTATGTCTGCAACCTGAAGAAGGGCGACAAGATCGAGGTGACCGGCCCGTTCGGCGCCACCTTCCTCATGCCGAACGACCCGTCAGCCAACATCGTCATGATCTGCACCGGCACGGGCTCTGCGCCCTTCCGCGCCTTCACCGAATGGCGCCGGCGCACCGCGCCCAACGCGCCCGGCCGGATGCTGCTGTTTTTCGGCGCGCGCAGGCCGAGCGACCTGCCCTATTTCGGCCCGCTGCAAAAAGTGCCGAACTCGCTGCTCGGCAAGTATTTCGCCTATTCGCGCATTCCCGGCGAGAAGAAGGTCTATGTGCAGGACCTCATACGCGTCGAGCAGGAGGAGCTCTCGCGCCTGCTGAAGTCCGGCGCCACCCACATCTACGTCTGCGGCCTGAAAGGCATGGAGCAGGGCGTCGATTCCGCGCTGGACGACATCTGCCGCAGCGCCGACCTGAAGTGGCACGACATGCGCGACGAGATGCGGGCGCAAGGCCGCTATCACGTCGAGACATACTGAGAGCCGGGCAGGCGGCCCTCGCTTTCGCCATCCGAATCCGCCATCATTCGCGCATGCGAAGGAACGTCTGTTTTGTCGGCGCGCGGAGCCGGTCTTGACGCAGGCCGGCACGGACCCGGCGGCCGAGGCTCTCGCGCGCATTTCCGCAGCCGATCCCGCTCGCCCCTTCGTCGTCGCCCAGCTCGGCCAGTCGCTCGACGGCCGCATCGCGACCGTCACGGGCGAATCTCTCTACATCAACGGCGAGGAAGGGCTCGACCATCTCCATCGCCTGCGCGCCGGCGTCGACGCCGTCGTCGTCGGCGCGGGCACGGTGGCGGCGGACGATCCGCAACTGACCGTGCGCCGCGTTCCCGGCCGCAGCCCCGCGCGCGTCGTCATCGACCCGCGCGGCCGCCTGAACGGCGGCGGGCGCTGGCTCGCCGACGACGGCGCGGCGCGCATTCTGGTCAGCGCGACGCCGCGCCCCTTGCCCGGCGCTGAAAATCTCGTCCTGCCCGCGCGCGAGGACCGCATCGCGCCGACCGACATCGTGAACGCGCTCGCCGCGCGCGGCTACCGGCGGCTTCTGGTCGAAGGCGGCGCGCGCACCATTTCAGCCTTCATCGACGCGGGCGCGATCGACCGATTGCATCTGATCGTCGGCTGCATGATCATCGGCTCGGGCAAGGCGGGGCTCGACCTGCATCCGCTCGACCGCCTCGCCGACGCCATGCGGCCGACGACCGAGGTCTACCGGCTCGGACGCCGCGATATTCTGTTCGATTGCGCCCTGCGTTAGATCAGCCTGCATTTGAGAGGAATCGCTCAAATGCGGAAAAGCTGATCTATTTCAAAATCTGGAGCGCGCGGATTGCGAAAAAGCCGGCTTCCGCTTTTTCGCCGCGCGCTCGAGGGAACCGGGAACTGAAAGCATGGTCGAAGCCGTCGGCGCGCCGAAATATTCCACCATGGCGATCGCCATCCACTGGATCGCGGCCCTCTGCGTCTTCGGGCTCGTGCCGGCCGGCTTTCTCATTTCGCGGCTGGACGAGGGCTCGCTGCAGGAAACCGTGTCGGCGACCCATCAATCCGTTGGCCTGCTCGTGCTCTTTCTGACTGTGCTGCGCCTCGCGCTTCGCGCCGCCGGGCGCATGCCGCCGCCCTACGAGGAACTGACGCCCTTCGAGCGCGTCGCCTCGCGCGTCACCCACTTCAGTCTCTACGTGCTGCTCATCGTCTCGCCGATCATCGGCTGGCTCGGCGTCAACGCCTATGGCGAGGATGTCAGCTTCTTCGGCCTGTTCAGGCTGCCGACGCTGATCTCCAAGAACGAGGAATTTTCCGACCAGATTTTCGCCGTCCACCTGGCGTGCGGCATTCTCATCACCCTGGCCGTCGTCGCCCATGTCGTCGCCGCCTTCGTTCACAATGTGCGCGACGACGGCGTTCTCGAACGAATGATGCCGGACCTCTGATCACGCCGGCCATGAAAATAGATCGACATGGCCGATCTGGACCTCGGCCTGTCGACGCGCTACGCGCCAAGCGCTGATCGCGTGGGGATCGACAAGTCCTGTTTCGGCGCAGGCCGCGGCGACGCCGTCGGCGAGCGCGGCGATGAGCGGGCGGTCCGCCTGCGTCAGGCGCCACGGACTTGCGCCCGACTCCACGCGATAATTTTCCTTCTCGAACAGGCGGGCGAGGATCGCCGCCGCGCGCGGGCCGGCAGACGGCCCAAAACCCTTGTCGCGCGCCTGATGCGCGTGGAAGGCGGCGAGCATTGCGGCGTCGCGCGGATCGGGCGGCGACCATGTCTCTTCGCCGTCGTAGGTGAGAGCCGTGTAGAACGGCGTGCGCAGGCGCGCGACCTGCGCGACGAAGCGCTGCATCCAGCCTTCCGACACGAGATCGAACAGCGCGGCCGCCGTCACGAGGTCGGCGTCGCGCAGGACATGGCCGAAGTCGCGCGCGAGGTCGGCCTGCACGAATTCGATTTCGATCAGGCGGCCGTCGCGGCTGAGGCGCAACACGTCGCCGCCGGCGCCATCGGCCTCGTCCGCCCACCGCGCCAGCCGTTCGCGCGCGGCCGCCAGCAGGACGGGATCGTGATCGACGAGACGCCAGCTCTGCCGCGGCGGCAGATGCGGCGCGAGCGCGCGCAGGTTCGAACCGAGCCCGCAGCCCAGATCGACGACGCGCACGTGATCGTGTGCCGCCATATGCGCCGCGCAGGCCGCGAGCACGTCCGTATTGCGCGCGCGATGGTCCGCGCTCTCGCGCAAATCGAGCCAGGACGGATCGAAGCCGCTCATGCCGCGAGCCCCAGCGCGCAGCGCGTCGAGAAAGGCGAGCGCCGTGTCGCGCCAGCGAAATTGCATCTGCGCCGCCCGCCACGCGCCGTCCGCAAGTCGTGCGCGCAAGGCGGCGTCGCCGACGATGCGATCGAGACATTCGGCCAAGGCCGCGACGTCGCCGGCGGGATAGAGAAGGCCGGCTGCTTCCGGCAGCGCGCCCGCGGCTGCAACCTCGCGCGTCGCGACGACGGGAAGGCCGTGCGCGACCGCTTCCGCGATCGCCATGCCGAACCCTTCGAAATGCGAGGCGGTGACGAAAACGTCGGACGCCGCATAGGCCGCCGCGATGGCGGACGCGTCCATGGCGCCGGCGAGCTCGATGCGCGCGGAAAGGTCGTGCGCCGAAATCAGCGCCTCGATCTCGCGCGCATGTTCGGACGCGAACGTCCGCGATCCCGCGATCGTCAATCGCCAGTCGCCTCGCACATGGACGAGCGCGCACACGAGATCGCCGTAGGCTTTGCGCGGCGTGATCGAGCCGACCGAAAAAAGCCGCACGATCCCGTCGCGCGATCCGGCAGCGCGCGGCGCGGGATCGACGCCGGGCGGCGCGACGAACAGGCGCTCGCGCGCGACGAAGAATTCGCGTGCGACAATGTCGGCCGTCATGGCGCTCGTCGTGACGATGGCGCCCGCGCGCTCGAGCGCGGCCTGCTCGCTCGCGCGCAGCCGCGCGGCGGTTTCCGGCGCAAGCCCCGCCTCCAGGAACAGCGGATGATGCACGAGCGCCACCGGGCGCGGCGAAATCTCCGCAATGATCTGAGGCGGCAGCGCCGCATAGGCGAGCCCGTCGATGACCAGCGCATCGCGCGCCTTGCCCGTCAGCAGGCGTCGCGCTTCGGCAAGGTCGTCGCCCGTCGGATAGGGAAAGGAAGCGGGCAAGGCGATGGGCGTGACGACGCAACCGAGCGCCGCAAGCTCGCGCATCACGCGCCGGTCGTAGCCATAGCCGCCGGTCGGCGCGGCGATGTCGCCGGGATAGGCGAAGTCGATCCGCAAGTTCTCGCTCACACCGCGCCTTCGTACCAGCCGCGCGCGACATGGGATTCGTGCAGCGTCACGCGAATGCGCTCGACGCCGTCGCCGCCCGGCCCGAGCGCGCCGGAGCGCGCCGCCTCGGACATCTGCAGGAAAATGTGGCGGCTCAGGAATTCCGTCGTCGTCTGCCTGCCCTTGAATTGCGGCAGCTCGTCGAGATTGCGGTAGGCGAGCGGCGCCAGCGTCGCGTCGAGCGCGGCCTGCGCGCGGCCGATGTCGACGACGACGCCGTCGGCCGTCAGTTCCTGCCGGAAGAATGCGACGTCGATGACGAAGGTCGCGCCGTGCAGGCGTTGCGCCGGGCCGAACAGATCGCCCTTGAACGAATGCGCGATCATGATGTGGGACCGCACTTCAACCGCGTACATGGTCTGCCTTTCAATCGTAGACGACGAGGGGAACGACGCCCGGCGCGCCGGGCGACAGCAGGCGCGGCATGCCCTCGGCGAGCCGCGCGAATGCAACGCGCTCGCCGATCAGCATGTCGAGACGCGGATCGGCCAGAAGGTCGAGCGCCTTGGCGAGCCGCCGCGCATGGCTCCAGCGCGGCCGGCGCGACGGCGCGACCTGCCCGACCTGCGAGGAAACGATCTGCAGGCGCTTTGCGTGAAAAGCGCCGCCGAGCGGCGCTTCGACCGCGCGGTCGCCGTACCAGCTCATCTCGACGAGCCGGGCTTCATTGCCGCAGGCGGCAAGCGCCGCCGCGAGCCCGGCGGGCGTCGCGGAAGCGTGGAAGACGATGTCGGCGTCGCGCACGGCGCCGGCGTCGGTGGAAAAAGCCGCGCCGAACTTTTCCGCGATCGGCGCACGCGAATCGTCGGGGTCGATCAGCGTGACGTCGGCGCCCGGCAGGCGCGCTGCGAGGAACGCGATCAGCAGCCCGACCGCGCCGCCGCCGAAAACGGCGATGCGGTCGCCGGGGCCGGCGCCGGAATCCCAGAGCGCGTTCAGCGCGGTTTCCATGTTGGCGGCGAGAATCGCGCGCTCCGGCGGAACGCTTGCAGGCACGAGGGCGAGCATCGCGACCGGCGCGACGAACAGGTCCTGATGCGGATGAAGCGCGAAGATCGTGCGGCCGATGAGATCGCCCGGGCCCGCCTCCACCCTTGCGACGGCGCAATAGCCGTATTTCACGGGGTAGGGAAAATCGCCGTCCTGCATCGGCCCGCGCATGACGGCATATTCGCTCCGGGGAACGCGGCCCTCGAAGACGAGCCGCTCCGTGCCGCGGCTGATGCCTGAAAACAGGGTGCGCGCGAGCGCTTGCCCTTCGCCGGGGGCGACAAGCGCGTTCATGCGCAGTTCAGCGCGGCCGGGCGAAACGTGCCACAGCGCCCGCGCGGTCAGCCCGGTCATTGCTTTCGTTTGCCGATCTTCGGCCCATGCTCGGCCGAGCGCGAATTCATGTCATGCCTCGTGGCGCTTCCGAATGGACGTCTTTTGTTGCAAGAAGCCCGGATGCGACATTCGCCGATGACGGCAGCCGAAACAACCATGACGCCGGGCGGCCTGCAGCTTCAGGCCCAGCTCGAGCGCCGCCGCTGGATCGCGCTCGGCCTCAATCTGGCGATCTATGCGGGCCTGTGCCTCTGGCTGGCGAGCATTCTCGCCGCCGGCGGCTGGAGCGCCGCTCGACATCGGCCTGTTCGCCTGCTTCCTCGTCGCCTCGCCCTGGGCGACGCTCGGCTTCGTCAATGCCGCGCCTCGGCCTCTGGCTCATGCGTTTTTCACGCGACGGTCTCGACAGCGCCGCGCCCTTCGTTGCGGCAGGCGATGTCGAAAGCGCGCTGACCGGGCGCTACGCGCTCATCATGACCGTCCGCAACGAGGACGCCGCGCGCGCCGTCGGCCGCTTCATGCGCATGGAGGCCGAGCTTGCCGCGACGCCGGACGCGGCGCGTTTCTCCTATCACCTGCTCTCCGATACGTCGGACGACGCCATCGCCGCCGACGAGGCGCGCGAGATCGCTTCCTGGCGCGCGCGGCGGCCGGATGCGGCGGCGCGCGTGCATTACCGGCGCCGCGCCGACAATGCCGGCTTCAAGGCCGGCAACGTCCGCGAATTCTGCGCCCGCTGCGCCGACGATTACGACGCGATGATCGTGCTCGACGCCGACAGTTTCATGCGCGCGCAGGCGATCCTGCAACTCGCCCGCATCGCGGAAGCCTTCCCCAAGATCGGTATCCTGCAATCGCTCGTCGTCGGCGCGCCGTCGCGCTCGGGTTTCGCGCGGCTCTTCCAGTTCGGCATGCGCGCGGGCATGCGCTCCTACACGATGGGCGCCTCCTGGTGGACCGCCGATTGCGGACCCTTCTGGGGCCACAACGCGCTCGTGCGCATCAGGCCGTTTCTCGATCATTGCGACCTGCCGACGCTGCCCGGCGGCCCTATCCTCTCGCACGACCAGCTCGAGGCCGCGCTCATGCGCGCGGCGGGCTACGAAGTGCGGGTGCTGCCGGTCGAGAGCGGCAGTTTCGAGGAAAACCCGCCAGACATGGTGGAATTCTCCAACCGCGACCTGCGCTGGTGCCAGGGCAACATGCAGTACTGGCGGCTGGTCGGCCTGCCCGGCGTCCTGCCGGTCAGCCGTTTCCAGCTCGCCTGGGCGATCTCCATGTTCGTCGGCCTGCCGGCCTCGCAACTCATGTTGCTGCTCGCCGCGCTCAAGCCCTTCGACGGCGAACCTGCCGCCGCCTTTCCGGTCGCGTCCGCCATCGGCTTCTATTTCGTCTATCTCGCGGTCGGCCTCGCGCCGAAGCTCGCGGGCTACGCCGATGTCCTGCTCGGCCGCGAAACCGCGCGCTACGGCGGCGTCCGGCGCTTTGCCGCCGGCGCGATCTGCGAACTCGTCGCCTCCTATCTCATGTCGGCGGCGACCGCCTTCCGCACGTCGCTCTTCCTGATCGGCCTGCCATTCGGCCACGATCTTTCCTGGGGCGGCCAGCGCCGCGACGCGCACGAGGTCTCGTGGAGCGCAGCCGCCGCGCCATTCTGGCCCGGCGTCGTGTTCGGCCTGCTGCTGCTCGCCTTGCTGGCGATCGGCGCGCCCGCGGCCATTCCCTACGCCCTGCCGTTCGTGGCGGGCCTCGTCGTCGCCATTCCCTTCGCCCATTTCACCGCCGCGCCGCGCTTCGGCGCCTTCATGGTCGGGGCGGGCCTTTGCGCGACGCCGGAGGAAGCGGCAGGCGATTGGCCGCTCGCCTCAGGGCACGATCACGAAGAACACGTAGGACGCGAAGATCGAGAGGTGCACGACGCCCTGTAGCAGCGTCGTGCGGCCGGTGCCGAGCGTGATGACGCTGATGAGCAGCGTCAGCGCGAGCAGCACGACGTCCTTGATCGGCAGCCCCAGTTCGATCCGGTAATCCCAGAAGATCGCGATCGCGCCGATCGTCGGGATGGTGAGCGCGATGCTCGCCAGCGCGGATCCGAGCGCGAGATTGAGGCTGGTCTGCAGGCGGTTGGCGCTGGCCGCGCGCAAGGCGGCGATGCCTTCGGGCAGAAGCACGATGGTCGCGATGGCGACGCCGACCAGACCGCGCGGCGCGCCGAGCCTGTCGATGCCGCCTTCGAGCGCCGGAGTGAGGAATTTCGCGAGCAGCACGACGCAGATCAGCGACACGACGAGCAGCGCCGCGCTGAAGGCGGTCGCGCCCGCGGTCGGATCGGCGAAATGCGCATGGCCGTCGCCCGCCTCCTCGGCCGTCGGCATGAAGCTGTCGCGATGGCTCACGGTCTGGATGAACAGGAACGAGAGATAGAGGAACAGCGAGATGAACGCCGCGAAGGCGGTCTGCGATTTCGAGAAGACCGGGCCTTCCACTGATGTCGTCACGTTCGGCACGATCAGCGTCAGCGCCGTCAACGCGGCGAGCACCGCCAGCGTCGCGCTCGCGCCCTGCAGGCGGAAATCCTGCTCGTGATGCTTCACGCCGCCGGCGAGCAGGCAGGCGCCGACAATGCCGTTGCACGCGATCATGACGGCGGCGAACACCGTGTCGCGCGCCAGCGTGGGTTTCGGAATATCGAAGCCGAGCATGATCGAGACGATGAGGCCGACCTCGATGACGGTCACCGCGATCGCCAGGATCAGCGGGCCGAAGGGCTCGCCCGTCCTGCTGGCGATGACCTCCGCGTGATGCACGGCCGCGAAGACCGTGCCGACCAGAGCGATGGCGCTCAGCGCCGCCATCCATCCGCCTGCCCCGCCCGTCGCGGCGAGCGGCAGGGCCGCCACGCCGAGAATCGGCCAGATCCACGCGCTCCTGGCCGCGAGCGCCGCCTTGAAGTCGAAACGAGTCATGCAGGGAAGATACTCGTCTCGACGCCGGGTCGAAACCACCGATCAGGCCGGCGTCACGCGCCGCAAGGTGAGATTGATGCGCGCATCGTTGGCGACGAGCGTCGATGTCCCCGGATAGAGGCGGTCGACGCCGTGATGGCAGAACCGCGACGCGCCGCCGATGACCACGACATCGCCGGAGGCGAGCTTGATCGACTTCGTGGGATCGTTGCGCCTGGCGCCGCCGTAGCGGAACAGGCAGGTGGCGCCGAGCGAGATCGACAGCACGGGCGCGCGCGGCTCCTTCTCGTCGGAATCGACGTGCAGGCCCATGCGCGCGTCGGCGGCGTAGAAATTGACGAGGCAGGCTTCAGGCGGCGCGTCGAAGCCGGCGAGGTCGCGCCATGCCTCGAGCAGCGCGGCCGGCATCGGCGGCCAAGGATTTCCCGTGATGGGATGGGCGGCCTGATAGCGGTAGCCGCCGTCGCGGTCGGACACCCAGCCGAGCGGCCCGCAATTGGTCATGCGCACGGAAAACGGCTTTCCCGTGCGCGGCATGGTCGGCGTGAACAGCGGCGCGGCGCGCACGACGTCGCGGATCGTTTCGACCAGCGCTTCCTGTTGAGCGCGCGAAAAATGCGCGGGGCGCAGCAGCAGCCCCGGCGCAAGTTCGATCATGGATGTGTCATCCCCGACGGCCGCGCAGCGGGCGATCGGGGATCCAGAGTCACATCGCGATACTGCCGGCGCGGCTCCTGGATTCCCGATCGCTTCCTGCGGAAGCGTCGGGAATGACAGCAAGGCGCAAGTTCGATCACGCGGTCAGGACCTTCTTGGATTCGACCGTCGAATCCGCCTTGAGGCGATAGACCAGCGGCACGCCGGTCTCGAGCTCCATCGACGGGATCGTCTCGGGCGTCAGGCGGTCGAGCACCATGACGAGCGCGCGCAGCGAATTGCCGTGCGCGGCGACGAGCACGCGCTTGCCGCCGAGCACGCTCGGCAGGATGTGCTGGCAGTAGTAGGGCAGCGCGCGCGCCACCGTGTCCTTCAGGCTTTCGCCGCCGGGCGGGGGGACGTCGTAGGAGCGGCGCCAGAGATGGACCTGCTCCTCGCCCCATTTCTTGCGGGCGTCGTCCTTGTTGAGGCCGCAGAGGTCGCCGTAGTCGCGCTCGTTCAGCGCCTGGTCGCGCGTCGTCTCGAGGTTGGGCTGGCCGAGTTCGTCGAGCATCAGCTTCAGCGTGTGCTGCGCGCGCGTCAGCGCCGACGTGTAGGCCGTGTCGAACGACAGGCCCATGGCCTTCAGGCGCTGGCCGGCGGCCTTGGCTTCCTCGACGCCCTTCGGCGTGAGGTCCGGGTCCTTCCAGCCGGTGAAGAGGTTCTTGAGATTCCAGTCGCTCTGGCCGTGACGGACGAGGACGAGCAGGCGGTCCATTTTAGCTCCTTCTATCCCCTCCCCCCTTGTGGGGGAGGGCTAGGGTGGGGGGGCGGGAAACCTTGCGAGATTGCTCGACCCCCTCCCCTGCCCCTCCCCACAAGGGGGAGGGGAGGAAGTCGGCGCAATTGGCGTCGTCAGTCGTTGAGCCCGAGCACGTCGAGCATGGAATATTGGCCGGGCTTCCGGCGCGCCGCGCCCAGAGCGCGGCCTTGATCGCGCCGCTGGCGAACAGGCTGCGGTCTTCCGCGTGATGCGACAGCGTGATGCGCTCGCCCGCGCCCGCGAGAATGACGGAATGGTCGCCGACGACCGTGCCGCCGCGCAAAGTGGCGAAGCCGATGTCGCCCGTCTTGCGCGCGCCCGTGTGGCCATCGCGCGAGCGCACGGAATGGTCGGCGAGAGCGATGTCGCGTCCGCGCGCGGCGGCCTCGCCGAGCAGAAGCGCGGTGCCTGAGGGCGCGTCGACCTTCATGCGATGATGCATTTCGAGAATTTCGATATCCCACTCCGGCCCGAGCGCGGCGGCGGCCTTCTGCACGAGCACCGCGAGCACGTTGACGCCGAGGCTCATGTTGCCCGAGCGGACGATCGGCGCATGGCGCGCGGCCGCCGCGATCCTGGCGAGATCGTCGGCCGACAGGCCCGTCGTGCCGATGATGTGCGCGATGCGCGCCTGCGCGGCGAGGGCCGCCAGCTCGATTGTCGCGGCCGGCGCGGTGAAATCGACGATGCCTTCCGCGTTGACGATCGCCGCCAGCGCGTCGTCGGTCACCGGCACGCCGAGCGAACCGACGCCCGCGAGGTCGCCGGCATCTTTCCCAAGCGCCGGCGAGCCTGCCCGTTCCAGCGCCGCGCAGACCGTCACGCCGTCCGCCTCCGTGATCGCCTTGACGAGCGCGCGGCCCATGCGGCCGCCCGCGCCCATCACCACCAGCCGCATGTCGCCCATCGTTCGGGTCCCTCTCGAAACGGCGCCTTCATAGCCGATGCGGAGGGCGCGTGCATCCCCTCCGCGTCAAAGGGGTTACAAGGGCTGAAACAGCACGAGCGCATCGACATACCCGAGGGTCGGATGCGCGAAGGCGCCCGGCAATCGGCCGACGATGTCGAAGCCGAGCGACTGCCACAGGCGCACCGCGCGCTCGTTGGTCGAGACGACGAAATTGAACTGCATGGCCCGGAAGCCCGTGCGGCGCGCATGATCCAGCGAATGCGCGCACATTTCTCGCGCGACGCCCTTTCCGGCGGAATCCGCGGCGGTCATGTAGCCGCAATTGCAGACATGCGCGCCGCCGCCCGCCTGATTGGCGCGGATGTAATAGGTCCCGACGATGCGGCCTTCGTCCTCCGCGACGAAGGTCTCGCGGTCCGCGCCCTGCCAATAGGCCAGCGCGTCTTCGCGCGCTCATGTCGGCCGGCAGCGCATAGGTCTCGCCGGCGCGGATGGTCGGCCCGATGATCGACCAGATCGCGTCGGCGTCTTTTTCGCGCGCGGGGCGGATCGTCATCCGCGCAGGACCGCGCCCGTCTTCTTCGCGGCTTCCGCGACGATCTTGCCCGCGACCGTCTCGATCTCGGCGTCCGTCAGCGTTTTTTCACGCGGCTCGAGGCGTACGGAAACGGCGACCGACTTCTTGCCTTCGGGCACGCCCGCGCCTTCGTAGATGTCGAAGACATTGGCGTCGGCGATCAGCGCGCGATCGGCTGACAGCACCGCCTTCAGCAGGTCGCCGGCGCGCGTCGCGCGGTCGACGACGAAGGCGAAGTCGCGTTCGAGCGGCATGAGATCGGAGAGGTCGAGCTTCGGCTTCGCCTTGGTGGGCTTGGCCTTGGGCGCGGGCACGGCGTCGAGCGTGATCTCGAAGCCGGCGAGCGGACCCGCCACATCGAGCGCCTCCAGCGTCGCGGGATGGAATTCGCCGAACCAGCCGACGACGTTCTTCGGGCCCGAATTGCAGGCTCGCCGAACGGCCGGGATGCAGGAAGGACGGGCCGCCGGGAACGATCTGGATGGCGCTGGCGCTCACCCCGAGCGCGGCGAGCAGCGCAAGCGCGTCGGCCTTGGCGTCGAACACGTCCACATTCGCGGCGCGAGACCCCCAGATGCGGCCGGAGCCGCCGACCTTGGCCGTGCCGCGACGGATTCCGGCGGCGTTGTAGAACTGGTCCTTGTCGCCGTCGCCGCGGAATGCCTGGCCGACCTCGAACAAAGCGACGTCGGCGGCGCCGCGATCCGCGTTGCGCTGCGCGGCGGCGAGCAGGCCGGGCGCGAGACTCGGGCGCATGTCGGAGAGGTCCGAGGCGATGGGGTTGGCGAGCGTCAGCTCAGGTGCGCCGCCGCCGAAGGCCTCGGCCTGGGCCTTGGAGACGAACGACCAGTTGACCGCTTCCATCATGCCGCGCGCGGCGAGCGCGCGCCGCGCGCCGGAGACGCGCCGTTGCAGCAGCGTGAGAACGGGTTCCGCCACGCCATGCGCGTCGCGCCCGAGCGGCGTCGACTGCACGCGCTCGAGGCCGGCGATGCGCACGATCTCTTCCACGAGATCGGCGACGCCTTCGACATCCGGTCGCCAGGACGGAATATGCACATAGGCGCGGTCGGCGTTGCCCGCCGTGCGCTCCACCGGGAAGCCGAGCTTTTCCAGAATGCCGGCCATTTCCGAAATCTCGAGCTCGAGCCCGGTCAGGCGCTCGCACCTCGCTCCACGGGAACAGCAGCGCCGGGACGGGCCGGCGGAAGCTGGCCTGCGACGACCATCTCCGACGGCTCGCCGCCGCAGAATTGCATCACGAGTTCGGTGGCGAGGTCGCAGCCCGGAACATTGAAGGCCGGATCGACGCCGCGCTCGAAGCGGTAGCGCGCGTCGGTGGAAATGCCGAGGCGCCGCCCGGTATGGGCGATGTTGTAGGGGTCCCAGAGCGCGCTTTCGATCAGCACGTCGGTCGTGTTCTCGTCACAGCCCGAATGCTCGCCGCCCATCACGCCGGCGATGGATTCGACGCCGTTATCATCGGCAATGACGACGTTGGAGGCGTCGAGCGCATAGGTCTTGCCGTCGAGCGCCAGCACTTCGTCGCCCGCGCGTCCGCGCCGCACGACAAGATTGCCGGCGACCTTCTTCGCGTCGAACACGTGCAGCGGCCGCGCGCGGTCGAAGGTGACGTAATTGGTGATGTCGACCAGCGCGTTGATCGGCCTGCAGCCCGATCGCCTTGAGGCGGCGCTGCATCCACTCGGGCGATTGGCCGTTCTTCACGCCGCGCACCATGCGCAGCGCGAATTGCGGGCAGAGCTTCCTGTCGTCGCCGGAAAAATCGAGCGTGACGTTCACCGGGCAGGGATAGGCGCCCTTGGCCGGCGCGACGGCGGGCGTCTTCAGCTTGCCGAGACCGGCCGCCGCCAGATCGCGCGCGATGCCGGAGACGCCGGCGGCGTCCGGGCGGTTCGGCGTCAGGTTGATCTCGATGACCGGATCGTCGAACCCGGCCCATTGCGCATAGCGCACGCCGACCGGCGCGTCGGCCGGCAGGTCGATGATGCCCTCGTGATCCTCGGACAATTCGAGTTCGGCCGCCGAACACAACATGCCGAGCGATTCGACGCCGCGGATCACGCCCTTGCCGAGCGTCAGCTTCTTGCCGGGAATGTATGTGCCCGGGCCCGAGAACACGCTCTTCATGCCCGTGCGGGCGTTCGGCGCGCCGCACACGACCTGCACCGGCGCGCCCGATCCCGTGTCGACCATGCACACGCGCAGGCGGTCGGCGTTGGGATGCGGCTTGGCGTCCACCACATAGGCGATGGTGAAATCCTTCAGCGCCGCTGCGGGATCGATGACGTTTTCGACCTCGAGCCCGATGCGCGTCAGCGTCTCGCAGATTTCGGCGAGCGAGGCCTCGGTTTCGATGTGGTCCTTGAGCCAGGAGAGGGTGAATTTCATTGTCGTTCCAGTACGAAACTCATCCGTCATCGCGAGGAGCGAAGCGACGCGGCGATCCACCCCCGCACCTGGATCAGGTCCCGGTGGATGGATTGCTCGTCGCTTCGCCTCGCAATGACGCCCGCAAGCATTGTGTCTGTCCTTACGCGCTCAGCCCGCCCGCCAGCGTCGGGAAGTCGAGCGGCCTGAAGCCGTAATGCGCGATCCAGCGCGCGTCCGCCTCGAAGAAGGGGCGCAGGTCCGGCATGCCGTATTTCAGCATGGCGATGCGGTCGATCCCCATGCCCCAGGCGAAGCCCTGGTAGATTTCCGGATCGAGGCCGCAATTGCGCAGCACGTTGGGATGCACCATGCCGCAGCCCAGAATCTCCAGCCAATCCTCGCCCTCGCCGAAGCGGATTTCGCCGCCCTGACGCCGGCACTGGATGTCGACTTCCATCGACGGCTCGGTGAACGGGAAGAACGACGGGCGGAAGCGCATCTTCACGTTCTTCACCTCGAAGAACGCCTTGCAGAATTCTTCCAGAATCCACTTGAGGTGGCCCATATGGGCGCTCTTGTCGATGACGAGGCCCTCGACCTGATGGAACTGCGGCGTATGCGTCGCGTCGGAATCGATGCGGTAGGTGCGGCCCGGGCAGATGACGCGGATCGGCGGCTGCTGCGAGAGCATGGTGCGCACCTGCACCGGGCTGGTGTGCGTGCGCAGCAGCTTCCTCTTGCCCGAAGCGTCCGGGTTGAAGAAGAACGTGTCGTGCATCTCGCGCGCCGGATGGCCTTCCGGGAAGTTCAGCTTGGTGAAATTGTAGTCGTCGGTCTCGACATCCGGGCCTTCGGCGACCGAAAAGCCCATGTCGGCGAAGATTTCGGTCAGCTCGTCCATCACCTGGCTGATCGGATGGATGCGGCCGGTATCCGGGCCGCCTGATCGCACCGGCAGCGTCACGTCGAGCGTCTCGGCGGCGAGCCGGGCCTCGAGCGCCGCGCCCTTCAGCACGCGTCTTGCGCTCGGCCAGCGCCGTCGGTCACCCGGTCCTTCAGCGCGTTGATCGCCGCGCCCGCGGTCTTGCGCTCGTCCGGCGCCATCTTGCCGAGCGTGGCGAGCAGCGCCGAGACGGAGCCCTTCTTGCCGAGCGCGGACACGCGCACGTTTTCGAGGCTCCGCCTCGTCGGGGGCGGAAGAAATCTGGCCGAGAATTTCGGCTTCGAGCGTCTGGAGGTCGGACATGCCCTGCTCACAAAGGAATTTGCGCGGCTTGTGCCACGCGGATGGGGAGATGTCGAGAATTTGGGTTCTCCTTCTCCCGCTTGCGGGAGAAGGTGTCGCGCGGAGCGCGACGGATGAGGGCCGCGCCGCTGCGGAAACGATTGTCGCAATCGCAGCGCCCTCACCCAACCCGGCTTCGCCGGGCCACCCTCTCCCGCTCCGCAGGAGAGGGAGGGCGCGCCCCGAAACGCAAAAGGCCCGCCGGAGGGCGGGCCTTTCATCGGGTGCAAACCTGAAGGATCAGGCCGCCTTGGGCAGCGCCGCCTTGGCCTTTTCGACGATGGCGGCAAAAGCGGCCGGCTCGGCGATGGCGAGTTCGGACAGAACCTTGCGGTCGATCTCGACGCCCGCCTTGTTCAGGCCGTCGATGAAGCGGCTGTAGGTCAGGCCGGCCTCGCGCACGGCGGCGTTGAGGCGCTGGATCCACAGCGCGCGGAACACGCGCTTCTTCGCCTTGCGGTCGCGCGTGGCGTACTGCATCGACTTGTCGACGGCGGCCTTGGCCGTGCGGATCGTATTCTTGCGGCGACCGTAAAAGCCCTTGGCGGCCTTCAGGGTCTTCTTGTGCTTGGCGTGCGAGGTGACGCCTCTCTTGACGCGAGCCATTTAACAGAACTCCTTGAAAGGAAAGGGGGAACCTACTTCAGCCGTTGGGCAGGAAGTACTTCTTCACGTTGTCGCCGTCCGTCTTGAACATGACGGTGGTGCCGCGGAGGTTCCGGATCTGCTTCTTGGTCCGCTTGATCATGCCGTGGCGCTTGCCGCGCTGGGCGTAGACCACCTTGCCGGTGCCGGTGATCTTGAAGCGCTTTTTGGCGCCCGACTTGGTCTTCAGCTTGGGCATTTTGCTCTCCGATGCGGGCCGCGCCGAGACGCCGCCCTGATATTCGCTTTGTTTGACGCGCGTCCGGACGAAAAACCGGTGACCACTTTTTCTGGCCGCGCTTCTTTGGAGCGAGGAAAAACCGCCACGGCAGCCCATCACTGGCCGGGCGGTTCAAGGGGCGGCTTATAAGCCGAAAGGGAGCGCCCGATCAAGTCGAGGACCGAACAGGATACAGCATCTGGACTGACGGACGCGACGAAATGTATCATATTCTCGTCGCAGCGGGCGGCTTGAACGTGCTAGCCTCGCGCCAAAAAAGACAATGGCTCGGAGGAAAAATGGAGCGCTCGTTTGCGACCGAAATCGAGTCGCTGAAGCTCGGCGAGGGCGAAATCTTTCATGGCGAGGGCATTCTCGCCGTCACCAAGGCGCTGCTGCAGGCCGGCGTCTCCTATGTCGGCGGCTATCAGGGCGCGCCGGTCTCGCATCTGCTCGACGTGATGGTGCAGGCCAAGGACTACATGGCCGAGCTCGGCGTCAACGTGCGTGGCCTGCACCAACGAGGCTTCCGCCGCCGCCATGCTCGGCGCCTCGATCATGTATCCCGTGCGCGGCGCCGTGACGTGGAAGTCGATCGTCGGCACCAATGTCGCGGCCGACGCGCTCTCCAACCTCGCCTCGCCCGGCGTGAAGGGCGGCGCGCTGATCGTCGTCGGCGAGGATTACGGCGACGGCGCCAGCGTCATTCAGGAACGCACCCATGCCTTTGCGATGAAGTCGGCGCTGTGGCTGATGGACCCGCGCCCCAACCTGCCGACCATCGTGCGCTGCGTCGAAAAAGGCTTCGAACTGTCGGAAGCCTCGCACACGCCGGTCATGCTGGAGCTGCGGATACGCGCCTGCCACGTGCAGGGAGAATTCGTCGCCAAGGACAATGTGAAGCCGGTTATTTCCACCGCGCATCGGCAGCCGGCCGCGCCGCACGACTACAACACGCTCGCCCATCCGCCCGTCACCTTCGGCCACGAGAAGGCGAAATACGAAGACCGCATGCCCGCCGCGCGCAGATTCATCGTCGGCCACGGGCTGAACGAGAAGATCGACGGCCGGCACGGCGAGGTCGGCATCATCGTGCAGGGCGGCATTACCAATGCGCTCATCCGCGCGCTGCAGGAGATCGGCCTCGCAGACGCGCAGGGGCGCTCGGACCTGCCGATGCTGGTGCTCAACGTCGTCTATCCGCTCGTGCCCGGACGAGATCGTCGGCTTCTGCGCCGGCAAGAAGGCGGTGCTGGTCGTCGAGGAAAGCCAGCCCGAATATATCGAGCACGAGATTTCATCGATCCTGCGCCGCGCCGACGTGAACACCGCGCTGCACGGCAAGGACATGCTGCCGATGGCCGGCGAATATACGTCGGAAGTTCTCGTCTCCGGCCTCGCCAAATTCATCGACAAGGAAATCCCGCGCCTCGGCAATTCCGGCGCTAAAAACTACGCCGACGAGATCGCGGAGCTGCGCAGCAAGGCGCTCGTCGCGCTCGGCGGACCGGCGCCGGCAAGGCCGCCGGGCTTCTGCATCGGCTGCCCGGAGCGGCCCTTCTTCTCGGCGCTGAAACTGGTCGAGAAGGAGGAAGGCCGCTTCCATGTCTCCTCCGACATCGGCTGCCATTCCTTCGCGACTTTCGCGCCCTTCTCCTTCGGCAATTCGATCCTCGGCTTCGGCATGTCGCTGGCGTCGTCCGCCGGCGTGCAGGGTTTCGCCGCAAAAGCGCCCGATCGCCATCATGGGCGACGGCGGCTTCTGGCATAACGGCCTCCTGTCCGGCGTGACGGCGCGCCTGCTCAACAAGAGCGACGGCCTGCTCGTCATCATGAAGAACGGCTACACGTCGGCGACCGGCACGCAGGACCTCGTCTCCACGCCGCACCCGGAATTCAAGCGCGCGGCCGGCGGGGATTCGCACGACCGACACGGAAATGACCATCGAGGGCACGCTGCAGCGGCCTCGGCGTCAAATGGCTGAAGCAGCGTGCACACCTACAAGGTCGGCGAGATGCGGGAGACGCTGAAGGAGGCGATGACCACGAGCTACGACGGGCTCAAGGTCATCGTCGCCGAAGGCGAATGCCAGCTCGAACGCCAGCGGCGTCTCAAGCCGCTGCGCGCGGCCGCGCTGGCGGCGGGCGAACGCGTCGTGCGCACGCGCTACGGCGTCGACGACGAGACCTGCACGGGCGACCATTCCTGCATTCGTCTTTCGGGTTGCCCGACGCTGACGGTCAAGACCTCGTCCGATCCGCTGAAGAGCGATCCGGTGGCGCATGTCACGAATGGCTGCGTCGGCTGCGGCCTCTGCGGCGAGGCGGCGCATGCCGCCACGCTCTGCCCGTCTTTCTATCGCGCCGAGATCGTCTCCAATCCGAGCGGCGTTCGACCGCTTCAAGGCGCGCCTGCGCCGCATCTTCCTGAAGGCGGCGTGACATGAGCGACACGAAGGTTCGTTCGATCCTGATCGGCGCGCTCGGCGGCGAAGGCGGCGGCGTGCTGATGGACTGGATCGTGCATTGCGCGCGCATGAGCGGGCTCGCGGTGCAGGCGACGTCGGTGCCCGGCGTCGCGCAGCGCACGGGCTCGACCTCCTATTACATCGAGATGGCCGAGAAGGCGCCTGGCAGCGCCGATCCCGTTTTCGCGCTCATCCCCATGCCCGGCCGTGTCGATTTCGTCGCTGTCAGCGAGCTTGTCGAAGCCGCGCGCCTGATGGAGCGCGGACTGGTGTCGCCCGCGCGCACCGTGCTCGTCGCCTCCACCAGCCGTTTCTATACGACGGCCGAAAAGATGGAGATGGGCGACGGGCGCTTCGATTCCACGCGCGTGATCGCGGCAGGCAAGGAACTGGCGAAGAGATTCGTGCCCCTCGATCTCGAGCAGATTGCGCGCGAGACCGGCACGATGGTGAGCGCCACCCTGTTCGGCGCGCTGGCCGGCGTCGGCGCTTTCCCGTGGGATCGCGCGACCTGCGAAGCGGCGATCGGCGGCGGCCGCGCGGCGGGCGCGAGCAGGGCCGGGTTCAATGCGGCCTATGACGCCGTGTCGGCTGACTCCCTCCCCCTTGTGGGGAGGGCTGGGGGAGGGGGTCGGGCAATCTCGCCAGGTTTCCCCACAAGGGGGGCGGAGTTCGATTCGTGATACGGAAAAATTATTCGACTCCCTCCCAACCGAAGCCCGCGATCTCGCCGCCTACGGCTACGCCCGTTGCATCGACTATCAGGATCAGGCCTACGCCGATCTCTTCGCCCAACGCGTGCAATCTCTCGCGAACGCCGCCCCGACCTCGCCCGAACGCGACCATGCGCTCGCCGAGGCGACGCGAAGGCTGGCGCTGTGGATGGCTTACGAAGACGTCGCGCGCGTCGCCGACCTGAAGACGCGTCCCGAACGTTTCGCCAGGATTCGCGCCGAAGCGGAAATGCGCGACGATCAGATCCTGAACGTGACGGAATATCTCAAGCCCGGCGCCGACGAACTCGCCGCCGTCCTGCCCGCCCGCCTCGGCGCATGGTTCCTGCGGCGCGTGGCGAAGAAGGGCGCGCCTGGTTTCCTCGGTCGGCCGCAGCATGTCGCGACGACCAGCCTGCGCGGCTATTTCCTCATGCGCCTGCTCGCGCAGTTCAGGCGCATTCGCCGGTCCTCCTTGCGCTTCAGGCAGGAACAGCAGGCGATCGAGCGCTGGCTTGCCGCGATGTCGGCCGCGCTCGCGGCGTCGCCCGCCTATGCCGCCGCCCTCGCCGAACTGCCGCGTCTCCTGAAGGGCTACGGCGACACGCAGACGCGCGGCCTGCGCAATTACGAGGCGATCTTTGAAAGTCGCGTCACGCCCGCCGTGGCGGCGAAGGATTTTTCGGACGCGACCGCATTGCGCAAGGCGATTGCGGCTGCGCTCGCCGATCCCGAACATGTCGCGCTCGACGCGGAATTGAAGGCGGCGGCGGAATAGCGTCGTCTGTCATTCCCGCGAAAGCGGGAATCCCGAGCCACGTCGGCATCTATCGTCATTTGCCTCTGGATTCCCGATCGGGCCTTCGGCCCGTCGGGAATGACAGGCGGGTCTTCACGCCCCCATCGCGCATTTCGACGCGCACACCGCATAAACCTCGTCGCGGCCCGAGCACATGCGCGATGCGCCGGCCCGAGAACAGGCGCGCGATGGCGGGATGGTGCAGGTTGAGCCCGCCCGCATAGGCGCCGAAAGCCGGCGCGACGAGCCGCGTTCCATCCGTCACGAAGGCGCGGCGTCGTCCGCCGATCACGGCGACCGGATGCAGATGCCCCGCGATCTCGCCATGCGAGTCTCGCGCGGAAGGTTCGTGCCGCAAGGTCAGCGCGCCGAGCCGTAATTCGTCATGCCGCTCGCCGCCGACGCGCGCGGAAATCTCCGGATCGTGATTGCCTGATATCCATATCCAGTCGCGCCCCGCCTGCAATGCGGAAATCCGCGCGCAATCCTCCGCGCTCAGTCGCTCGCCGCCCTCGCGGTCGTGGAAGGAATCGCCCAGCGCCACCACCACGCGCGGCCGCCAGCGCATGATCGCCTGTGTCAGCCGCGCCAGCGTGGCGGCGGTGTCGTAGGGCGGCAGCATCATGCCGCGCCGCGCGAACGACGAGCCTTTCTCCAGATGCAGGTCCGCGACAACGAGCGCGCCGGCGCGCGGCTCGTAGAGCGCGCCGGAGGGATCGAGCAGAAGCTGCTGGCCCGCGACGGCAAGCGATGCGTGGCGCCCGCTCAAGGTTTCGGCCTCCGATGCATTCATGCTTGCGTCGACATTTTAGATCAGCCTGCATTTGAGCGGAATCGCTCAAATGCAGGAAGCTGATCGGTTTCAAAGTGTAGAGCGCGCGTATCGCGAAAAACCGGCTTCCGCTTTTTCTCCGCGCGCTCTAGGGATGCGCCTCTTCGATCAGTTCTTCCGCCGCCATGCGCAAGGCCTCGTCGCGCGCTTCTCCATAGATCGGCTCCTTGCCGATTTCCAGCATGACCGGAACGGCGAGCGGCGAGATGCGGTCGAGCGTGCGATGCGTGATTCGGCCCTGGATTCGTCGGAGCATGTCGGAAAGGCGGCCGATGTCCAACAGGCCGGTCGCAGCGTCCGCGTAGGCGGCTTCGAGCAGGATGTGGTCTGGCTGATGGCGGCGCAGCACGTCGTAGATGAGGTCGGTCGAGACGGTCACTTGCCTGCCGGTCTTCTCCTTGCCCGGAAAGCGCGTCTCGATCAGATGCGCGACGATGGCGCAATTGCGGAACGTGCGCTTCATCAGCGCCGATTCCTGCAGCCACGCTTCGAGATCGTCGCCGAGCATGTCCTGGTCGAACAGCGCCTGCATGTCGGCGCGCGACGTGTCGGCGAGCGACCAGACGGCAAGCGCATAATCGTTGGCGACGAAGCCGAGCGGCTTCAGGCCCATCCGTTCCATGCGCCGCGTCAGCAGCATGCCGAGCGTCTGGTGCGCGAGCCGCCCTTCGAAAGGATAGGCGACCGTAAAGTGTCGGGCGCCGCGTGGAAAAGTCTCGACGAGCAGATTGTCGCGGCCGGGCAGAACGGAGCGTTCGCGCTGTTCGCCGAGCCAGTCGCGCACCTGTTCGGGCAGATGCGTCCAGCTTGCGGGCGCGGCGAGCAGGCCGCGCACGCGCTCGGCGAGATAGGTCGAGAGCGGAAACTTGCCGCCCATGTAGGACGGGATTTTCGGCGCGTCGCCCTGCGCGCGCCGCACCAGCGCCTCGTTCTCGACAATGCCCTGCAGCGCGAGGATTTCGCCGCCGAACAGGAACGTGTCGCCGGGCGCCAGCGTCTCGATGAAATATTCCTCGATCTCGCCGAGCACGCGCCCGCCGCGCGTCAGGGGACCGGTATAGGCAGGCCCGTCATTGCGAGGAGCGGAGCGACGAAGCAATCCATCCCCTAACCTTGCCGACGCCCGGTGGATGGATTGCTTCGCTTCGCTCGCAATGACGGGCTGGCGGAGATTGCGCGTCAGCCGCACTTTCAGCTTCGTCTCCTCCACGATCACGCCGACATTCATGCGATAGGACTGCGCGACGCGCGGATTGGCGATGCGCCACATTCCGTCCTTCGTCTGCTTGATCTTGGCGAAACGATCGTAGGTCTTCAGCGCGTATCCGCCGGTCGCGACGAAATCGAGAACGCGGTCGAATTTTTCACGCGCAAGATCCGCGTATGGCGAGGCGGAGGAAATCTCCTCGTACAGCGCGTCGGCCGAGAACGGCGCGGCGCAGGCCGAGCCCAGGATATGTTGCGCCAGCACGTCGAGCCCGCCCGTGCGCGCCACAGGCGTGTCCTGTGCGCCTTCTCGCGCCGCCGCTACGGCAGCCACGCATTCGAGAACTTCAAAGCGGTTTGCGGGCACCAGCAGCGCGCGAGACGATTCGTCGAGCCGATGGTTGGCGCGGCCGATGCGCTGCGCCAGCCGGCTCGCCCCTTTCGGCGCGCCGACATTGACGACGAGATCGACGTCGCCCCAGTCGATGCCGAGATCGAGCGTCGACGTGCACACGACCGCGCGCAGCCGCCCGTCCGACATGGCCGCCTCGACCTTGCGCCGCTGGCCCGCGTCGAGCGAGCCGTGATGCAGCGCGATCGGCAGCGCGTCCTCGTTGATGCGCCAGAGCTCCTGAAAGATGAATTCGGCCTGCGCGCGCGTGTTGACGAAGACGAGCGTCAATTTCGCGCGCCTGATCGCATCGTAGATCTCGGCCAACGCATGGCGCGCGCTGTGGCCCGACCACGGCAGGCGTTCTTCCGTGTCGAGAATGGCGAGTTGCGCCGGCGCACCCGGCGGCGCCGTCACGAGATCTGCGAGTTCGCCGCGCCCGACGACATACCGGCGCAATTCGTCGGGATCGCGCACTGTCGCGGAGAGACCGGTCGCGCGATGGGCGGGCGCGAGGCTGCGCAGCCGCGCGAGTCCGAGCGCCAAGAGATCGCCGCGCTTCGACAGCGACAGCGCGTGCAATTCGTCGAGCACCACGCGGCGCAGGTCGCCGAACAGATGCGGCGCGTCGGGCGAGGCGATGAGCAGCGCCAGTTGCTCGGGCGTCGTCAGCAGCATGTCGGGCGGATCGCGCCGCTGGCGTTGGCGCTTTTGCGTTGAAGTGTCGCCGGTGCGCGTTTCGATCCGCACAGGCAGACGCATTTCCGCCACCGGGATTTCGAGATTGCGGTGAACGTCGACGGCGAGCGCCTTCAGGGGCGAGATGTAGAGCGTGTGCAGCCGGCCGCCCGGCCGGTTCGCGCGCCCGCCCTCGGCGATGTCGATCAGCGAGGGCAGGAAACCCGCAAGCGTCTTGCCCGCGCCCGTAGGCGCGATCAGCAGCGCGTCGTGGCCCTGCTCGGCCGCGCGCACGAGCGCGCGCTGGTGCGGCCGCACGGACCAGCCGCGCGCCGAAAACCAGGTCTCGAATCGTGGGGGAAGCGGAGCGTCGGCGGTCACGGTCGAAAGCTAGCGTCTGGCGGGCCGGGTTCAAATGGCGAGACAAATCAATGGCCACATGAACTTTTGTGAGACGCCTCACAGAGCCCGACGCGGCGGAAGCCTATGCTGATGGCGTGACTTTCGGGACCTGCCCCCCGAATTTCATAAGAGGCCCCGCGCTGTGGGGGCGGCGGGGCCTCGCCTTTTTCCTTTGTAACTTCATTCATGACCGGTTCAGGCCAGGCCTGAAAAATCGCGCCTCGACGCTGGGATGCTCGAGGAGACCGATTATGAATCCGCTCAAGACCCTTTCCACCGGCCTTGCCGTCGCCGCCCTCGGCGTCGGCCTTGCGGGCGCGACGCCGGCTTCGGCCAATCCCGGCGCGATCATCGCCGGCGTGGTCGGCGGCGTCGCCGTCGGCGCGATGATCGCCGGCGCGGCCAATGCCGCCAACGCTCCCTACGGCGGCCCGTATGGCTACTACGCCGCCCAACCCGCCTATCCGCCCGCGCCCGTCTATGCGCCCGCCCCGGCCTACCAGCCGGTCTACGACCAGGACGAGGTCGACTATGCGCCGCGCTGCCGCGTGGCGCAGCGGCCGGTCTACGACGACTGGGGCCGTTTCGTCGGCTACCGCCAGAGCCGGCGCTGCCGCTGACATGGGCGCGGCCTGTCCGTGCGGCGTGCGCGAAAACGCACATCGCCCGGACCGGCCGCCGTTCATAAGAGGTCATCGACCGAGCAAGGACGACGCACATGACCGCAGCCGCCCAGAAGCCCCGCCTGAACGCCCTTTCCAAGGCCATTCTCGCCGCGACTGCCGCCGTCGGTCTCGCCGCGCTCGTCGCCGCCGCCCCGACCAATGTCGCCGCCTACGGCCGCGCCACGATCAAGGCGCCGGAAGCCGCGCGCACGCTGAACGCCGCGCCGGGCCTCGTTCTGACCCGCGCCGCGCGCGGCACGCGGGACGAGGGCTGCTACGCGGTCGCGACCGCCGATGGCGCCGCGCGCTCGGCCATGTTCTGCGGTCACTGAAACGCTCGACCGCCGCAGCGCGCGCGCTAGATTGGCGCAATGGCTGAAACCTCGGCGGCGGCCGCCGTCCTGACCATCACGCCGGCCGGGCTCTACTGCCCCGCCGGCGATTTTCATATCGATCCCCTCCGCGGCGCCGCGCGCGCCCTGGTCACGCACGGCCATTCCGATCATGCGCGGGCGGGTTCGGCCAAGGTGCTGGCCACCGACGCCACGCTCGCCATCATGCGCGCGCGCCTCGGCGCCGGATTCGCCGGCGCGACGCAGGCGGCGCGCTACGGCGAGCCGATCGCGATCGGCGACGCCCGCGTCACCTTCGTTCCCGCCGGACATGTGCTCGGCTCCGCGCAGATCCTGATCGAGGCGGCGGGGCGCCGCGTCGTCGTTTCCGGCGACTACAAGCGCGCGCACGATCCGACCTGCGCGCCCTTCGAGCCGATCGCCTGCGACGCCTTCGTCAGCGAGGCGACCTTCGGCCTGCCGGTGTTCCGGCATCCGCCCGCCGCCGACGAAGTGGCGAAGCTGCTCGCTTCGCTACGCGTCTTTCCCGAGCGCGCGCATGTCGTCGGCGCCTATTCGCTCGGCAAGGCGCAGCGTCTTCTCGCCTTGCTGCTGGAGGCCGGGTGGGATCGGCCCGTCTACATACATGGCGCGATGGAAAGCATGATCGCGCTCTATCGCGCGCACGGCGTGCGCATGGTCGAGACGCGGCATGTGACGGCCGCCGACAAGCCGAATCTCGCCGGCGAAATCATCGTCTGCCCGCCTTCGGCCGCATCCGATCTGTGGTTGCGCAAGATGCCCGATCCGCTCGTCGCCTTCGCGTCCGGCTGGATGCGCGTGCGCGCCCGCGCCCGCCAGCGCGGCGTCGAACTGCCGCTCGTCGTCTCCGACCACGCGGACTGGCCCGAACTCTGCGCCACGGTGAAGGACACGGGCTGCGCGGAATTGTGGGTGACCCACGGCGCGGAGGAAGCGCTCGTGCATTGGGCTGAGACGCAGGGGCTCGCCGCGCGTCCGCTGCACATGATCGGCTTCGGCGACGAGGACGAAGGCGATTTGGCCGCCGAGGGAGCGCAGGCGTGAACCGCTTCGCGCAATTGCTCGACCGCCTTTCCTTTCAGCCGGCGCGCAACGGCAAGCTGCGGCTGATGACGGATTATTTCCGGCATACGCCCGATCCCGAGCGCGGCTATGCGCTGGCCGCGCTGACCGGCGGGCTTTCGTTTCGCCACGCCAAGCCCGCACTCGTCCGCGATCTCGTCGCCGAACGCGTCGATCCCGCGCTCTTCGCGCTTTCCTACGATTTCGTCGGCGATCTCTCGGAAACCGTCGCGCTGCTGTGGGCGCCGCAGGAGCGCGCGCACGGCTCCAACCATCCGCCGCTGCTTCTGTCGGAAATCGTCGAGGCGCTTGCGCGCGCCGGCCGCAATGATTTGCGCAAGCTGCTGGGCGACTGGCTCGACGCGCTCGACGAGACCGGCCGCTGGGCGCTGCTGAAGCTCATCACTGGCGCGCTGCGCGTCGGCGTCTCGGCGCGTCTCGCGCGCACCGCGGTCGCCGAACTCGGCGGCGTCGAGGTCGATGCGGTCGAGCAGGTCTGGCATGGGCTCGAGCCGCCCTATCTGCCGCTCTTCGCCTGGCTCGAAGGCAAGGGCGAACGTCCGAGCGCCAGCGATCCCGCGCCGTTCCGGCCCGCCATGCTGGCGCAGCCGCTGGACGAGAAGAATTTCGACGCGCTCGATCCCAGAGAATTCTGCGCCGAATGGAAATGGGACGGCGTCAGGCTGCAGGTCTCGGCCGGCCGCGACGAGCACGGGCCGTCGCCTGCTGCGCCTCTATTCGCGCACCGGCGAAGAAGCGACGCCCGCCTTTCCTGACCTTGCGGATGCGCTCGGCGCCATCGAGGCGAACGATTTTGCGCTCGACGGCGAACTCCTGGTGTTGCGCGAAGGCCGCGTGCAGAGCTTCGCGACGCTGCAGCAGCGTCTCAACCGCAAGACGGTGACCGCGAAACTGACCGCCGAATATCCCGCGCATCTGCGCGCCTACGACATCATCGCGCTCGACGGCGAAGACCTGCGCGCCCTGCCGTTCGTCGAGCGCCGCGCGCGTCTCGAGCAATTCGTGGTCGAAGCCGATTGCGCGCGTCTCGACCTGTCGCCGCTGATCGGCTTCGCGGATTGGCCGGCGCTTGCGGCTGCGCGCGCCAATCCTGCCGAAGCGGGCGCGGGCGAAGATGGCGCGGCGGTCGAAGGGGTCATGCTCAAGCGCCGCGATTCCCTCTATGTCGCGGGCCGTCCGACCGGGCCGTGGTTCAAGTGGAAGCGCGATCCCTTCAACATCGACGCCGTGCTGATGTACGCGCAGCGCGGCCACGGCAAGCGTTCGTCCTTCTATTCGGACTACACGTTCGGCGTGTGGCGCGCGGGCGTCGACGGCGACGAACTCGTGCCGGTCGGCAAGGCCTATTTCGGCTTCACCGACGAGGAGCTCGCGCGCATCGACCGCTTTGTCCGCAACAATACGCGCGAGAGGTTCGGCCCCGTGCGCGTCGTCGAGCACGGCGCCGAGAAGGGCCTCGTCTTCGAAATCGCCTTCGAGGGGCTCAATCGCTCGGCGCGCCACAAGTCCGGCGTCGCCATGCGCTTCCCGCGCATCGCGCGCATCCGCTGGGACAAGCCGCCGCGCGAGGCCGACCGCCTCGAAACGCTGGAGCAATTGCTGTCGCCGGCCTGATGGCTGGGGCTTGGCTTTCGCGCGGGCGCGCGTCCATTATGACGCCAAGGAAATATCGGGAGAGGCGCATGGCTGGGGCAAACCGGGTCGAGAGCGGCGGGGCGGCGGCGCTGGCGCGAAAAATCGCGCCCTTCGTCGTCTTCGCGGTCATCGCCCTGATCCCGCCGCCGGCTGGCCTCGACCGCAATCAATGGACCTATTTCGCGATTTTCGCCGGCGCCATCGCCGGTCTCGTGTTCGAAAGCGCGGCGCCCGGCGCGGTGGGCTTCGTCGCCATGACGACGGCGGCGGTTCTCGGCCTCGTGGAGAAAGACACCGGCAAGTCGCTGCAATGGGCGCTGCACGGGTTCGGCGACAGCACGGTCTGGCTGATCTTCGGCGCCTTCGTCTTCTCGACCGGCTACAAGAAGTCGGGCCTCGGCCGGCGCATCGCGCTGACGCTGGTGCGCGCGCTCGGCCGCAAGACGCTCGGCCTCGGCTATGCGGCCGCGCTCACCGATCTCGCGCTCGCGCCGGGCACGCCCTCGAACACGGCGCGCTGCGGCGGCACGATCTTTCCGATCATCTCCAACATTCCGGCTGTCTACGGCTCCGAGCCCGGTCCCACCGCGCGAAAGCTGGGCGCCTACATGATGTGGAATTCGTTCGCCGTGACGGGCGTGACGAGCTCCATGTTCCTGACCGCGCTCGCGCCGAATGCGGCGGCGCTGGCGATTGCGAAGAAGACGGTCGGCGTCGACGTCACCTGGGGCCAATGGGCGCTCGGCTTCCTGCCCGTCGGGATCATTCTCTTCCTGCTGACGCCGCTGCTCGCCTATCTCCTCTATCCGCCGGAGATCAAGGAAAGCCCGGAAATTTCGCAATGGGCGGCCGCGGAGCTGAAGAACATGGGCGCGCTGGCGCGCAACGAATGGCTCATGCTGTCCTTCGTCGTCCTCGCCATGCTGCTCTGGATATTCGGCAGCAACCCGAATATCTCCGTGCCGCTGCTCGGCTCGAACTTCATCAACGCGACGATGGTCGTGCTTCTCGTCATCGCGCTCATGCTGCTGTCGGGCGTCGTCGACCTCTCCGACATCGTGGAAAACAAGGCCGCCTGGGAGGTCCTGCTCTATTTCACGACATTGCTGACTTTGGCGGACGGCCTGAACAAGATCGGCTTCGTCAAATGGTTCGCCAATCTCGCCTCGGCGCCGCTGGCCGGCCAGGATCCGACGCTGGCGCTCGTCGGCCTCGTCGCGCTGTTCTTCTGGGTCCACTATTTCTTTTCGAGCATCACCTCGCACACCGCCGCGATCTTTCCGATCGTGCTGGCGATCGGCAAGAGCATCACGGGCATGCCGATGACGGAGCTGGTCATGCTCTGCGCCTTTTCGCTCGGCCTGATGGGCGTGATCTCGCCCTATGCGACGGGGCCGGCGCCGATGTTCTATGGCGCGGGCTACATTTCGCGCGGCGCCTTCTGGGCGCTCGGGCTCGCTTTCGGCCTGATCTTCTTCGCCGCGCTGCTCGGCGTCGGCCTGCCGTGGCTGCGGCTGATCGGATACTAGTCTAGGTCGGCCGACAAGGTTCACGCGCCCTTGTCGGGCGCGATGACGTCGCCCTCGGGCTGGCGGACCGCCGCGACGAAGCGGTAGCCGGCCGACCGGTCGCCGCCGCCGAGCAGGCTCGACAGCACGCCGGCGACGATGGACGCAATGCAGCCGACGACGGCGGCCGCCGCCAGGCCGCGCACCGTGCCGTCGCCGTAGACAAGCAGCATTTCCGCGGTTCCGAGCCCGATCACGAGCGCGAACATGGCGTCGCGGCTGCGCGCGCGCGGCCACAGCGTCAGCGCCATCAGCGGCGCGAGGCCGGCCGCCGAAAAGGCGAGCGATATGCCGATGAGCGCGCGCGGATCGAGCTCGCGCGCGCTGCACACGAGAGCGCAGGCGGCGATGCTGGCGATCAGGATGGCGCGGACGATGGCGAGGCGCCGGCTGGTCAGCGCCGACCTGTCGCGCAGGCGATGGATCGCGTCATTGCCGAGCGCGACGGAGGCGGCGAGCAGGCTGACGGCCGCCAGCGCGGCGCCGAGCGCCGCCACCGCCGCCCACACGAGGCCCGCCGCCGCCGCGCCGAGGCTGCCGAGCGGCGGCAGGGCGGTGAGAAGGAACGCGCCGCGCGTCGAAATGTCCTGCGGCCGGAGCGTTCCGGCAAAGCCCGGCTGCTTCTGGCAGGCGTCGCGCGCCTGTCCCCAGTTGCGCGGATTCTGATCGCAGATCTTGATGAGCCTGGCCGCGCTCGCCGCATAGAGCTGGTCGGGCACGCGGTCGGGCCTGCGCCCGCCGAGCTGGTCGAGGAGCCCGAGCGCGGAGGCGGCGACCGGTCGCCGCGACGATCGCCGCCAGCGCCGCGCTCCACAGGCTCGCGCCGACGCCCGCGCGCAGCGCCGCTGCGCGATCGCGCACCGTGATGAACGGCGTGATGAGCGGCGCCGAGGCCGCCATGCCGAGCGCCATGCCGAGCGACAGCCAGAAGCTGACCGGCTGGCCGCTGTCGCCCTGCCAGAAGGAAATCAGGCTCGTCGCCTTGCGCCAGGCTTCCGCGTCGCCGATCACGGGGAGCGGCAGCGGCTGCCCGGCGAGCGTGACGAAGAGCAGCGGCAGCGCGAATCCCGCGACCGTGACGCCGGCCGCGGCCACCGCGGCCCACAGCACGCCGGAGAAACCGCCGGGAACCGTCGCCACCGCCAGAACCATGGCGACGACGACAGCGGCCGCGCTGCGCGAAAGACCGGCGATCGTCGACAGCGCGGACACCGCGGTCTCGAACCCCGCCATGGCCGCGAGCAGCGCGCTGACGCCGACGAGCAGCGCCGCGCCGAGCCGCAACGCCATGTTGTCGAACCGCGCGCCGACGAGATCGGAAATCGAAAAGGCGCCGGTCCTGCGCAGATAGGGGCCCGTGACGAACGCGGCGCAGGCGAGGCCGAAGGCGAAGCCCACGAAGACGCCGGCGCCCGAGTAGAGGTCGGAGACGGGCGGCGTGAAGGGCGTCACCAGAGCGGTGGCGATCGCCGCCGTCGCAAAGCCGGCATAGACGGGCGGCGCGGCGCGGCTTGCGGCGTAGAAGCCGGAGATGCGCATCGTGCGCAGCAGAATGCCGATCAGGGCGAGCGCCAGCAGCGCCATCGTCGGGCCGATGGCGGCGATGAAGCGTTCGGAGACGCCGACGCGGTCGAGCAGCACGATCAGCCCGCCCGCCGCGACGAAGGCGGCGATGGCGAAGGTCACGCGGCCGTCGATGGCGTCGCGTTCGCGCGCTTCTTCCTCCGTCGCGGGTCGGTGCAAAACCTTCGGCTCCAAAAAGACATGGGACGCTTGCGCGCCGCGCCATCCGATGGATAGATGGGGCAAGCCGCGACCACAAGGGCGGCAGCGCGGGAGGAAGCATGGCGTCGACGGTCACCCGGATTCTGATCGCCGACGATCATCCGCTCGTGCGCGGAGCGCTCGCACAGGCGGTGGCGACGCCCGGGAGCCGAAATTCTGGAAGCCGGCGATCTCGAGGGCGTGACGCGCATCTTCGCCGCCGGAACCGAGATCGACCTCATCCTGCTCGACCTCGCCATGCCCGGCGTCCGCGGCTTTTCCGGCCTCATGTACCTGCGCGCCGAACATCCCGACGTGCCGGTCGTCGTCGTCTCGGCCAACGAGGACCGCGCGGTCATGCGCCGCTGCATCGATTTCGGCGCCTCGGGCTTCGTCCCCAAGACGACGCCGATCGAGGGCATGCGCGAAGCCGTGCGCAAGGTGCTCGACGGCGAGATCTGGACGCCGCCGGACGTCGACCTCAGCGCGCCCGCCGACAAGGAAACGGCAGATCTCGTGCGCCGCATGGCCTCCCTCACCCCGCAGCAGGTGCGCGTGCTGATGATGGTCTCGGCCGGCCTGCTCAACAAGCAGATCGCCTACGAATTGAAGGTGTCCGAGGCGACCGTGAAGGCGCATGTCTCGGCCATTCTCACCAAGCTCGGCGTCGAAAGCCGCACGCAGGCCGTCATCACCGCCGCCAAGGTGGAAGGGCTGGCCGCGCCCGCCGGCGTCGTGCGCGCCACCGACTGATCTTCCGCCCGCATTGAATTCGGCGGACGCGCCCCCCATTTTGCGCGCGACAGGGGAGCCTCATGCGCGTTCTTTTCACCCTAGCCGGCGCTGCGATTCTGGCGACCGCGATTGCGACGGGCCCCGTCTTGGCCGCCGGCGCGGCGTCGCCGCCGGGCGACGCTGCCGAGAACGGCCGCTATTCCATGACCCCGGTCGAGGGCGGCTTCCTGCGCCTCGACACGCGCAACGGCATGGTTTCCCTCTGCAAGGTCGAGAACGGCTCGGCTTTCTGCCGCGCCGCGACGGAGGAGCGCACAGCGCTCGAAGGCGAAATCGACCGTCTCGTGAAGCAGAACGAGGCGCTGAAGAAGCAGCCGGACGCGTCCCGCTTGCCGAGTCGGCAGGATTTCGACCGCGCGCTCGACTATGCCGAGCAGTTCATGCGCCGCATGATGCGCATCATGCGCGAGGACGAGCCGGGCAAGGACAAGACGTGAGACGAGCGCAATATCCGATTTTTGGACAAGACTTGACCTGACCGCGCGCCTCGCGCTTTCACTTCGCTGCTTCGTGGAGCCGCCATGAGCCAGGATCCGTTCCGCAGTCCCACGATCGACCTCGCGCCCCCGCCGCAGCGGGGCGCCGGCGACGTAGAGCGCGCGGTGAAAAAGTGGAAGCCGGTTTTTCGCAAGACGCGCGCTCCAAACTTTGAAATAGATCAGCTTTTCTGCATTTGGGCGATTCCGCTCAAATGCAGGCTGATCTAGCCAGGAAACCCGACATGGCCAATTCGGCACTCCAGCGTTTCATCGGCGGCGCGCCGGCCGCGGTTCTCCTGCGGCTGCTGTTCGTCTCGCTGATCGTCGGCGCGCTGCTGATGTGGATGGACATCAGGCCGATGCAGATTCTCGAGGGGCTGCAGCGCTTCGTTCATCGTCTCTGGCTGATGGGCTGGGACGCCGTGCGCGACGTCGTGCAGTATATCGTCGCCGGCGCGGTGATCGTGCTGCCGGTCTGGTTCGTCATGCGCCTGTTCAACATGCGCGGCGCGAAGTGAGCGCGTGATCACCCCTGTCATGCCCGCGTAAGCGGGCATCCAGCGGGCAAGCGACGAAATATGGGCGATCGCCTCCGGATTCCCGATCGCGCTGCGCGCGTCGGGAATGACAACGCCCCTAAGGCTCGACGATCGCAAAGCGCAGGTCGAACGTGTCGAACAGCGCGAAGAGTTCGAGCAGTTTCGCCGGATTGCCGGCGATCTTCACGCAGGCCCGCGCCGATCGCCTCCGGGAATGTCGTCTTCTGCTGCATCGCCTTGGTCAGCGTCGCGCGCTCGAGCGTCAGGCCCGCGTCCGCGACCTCGGCATTGCGGCCCACGACGTAGGTCAGCGCGGAATTCTCCAGGTTGAGGATGTACTTCTCGTTCGTGTCGGTGATCGTCCAGTTCACGACGATGCGCTTGCCGTCGGCCTTCGGCCCGTTGAGCCGCACGGCGAGCGAATTGAAGAACATCGGGACCGACAGGGCCGACGCCATGTCCGGCGAAACCGCCATGCGCCGGATTTCCGCCGGCCCGTTGCGCAATTCGTGCGCGCCGAACAGGTAGGCGTTGCGCCAGGTCGAGGCTTCCGCGAGATAGCCGAGCTGATCGTAGGCCGCCGCGCACAATTCGCGCGCCTCCGTGTTCGTCGGGTCGGCGAAGACGACGCGGTTCATCACTTCCGCCACCCAGCGGTATTCGCCCTTGGCGAAATCTTCGCGCGCCCTTGCGATCGCCGACGCCGCGCCGCCCATGTAGGCGACGTATTTCTTCGCCGCCTCGACCGGCGGCAGCCCGTCGAGATTGGCGGGATTGGCGTCGTACCAGCCGAGATACCTCTGGTAGATCGCCTTGATGTTGTGGCGTACCGATCCGTAGTAGTCGCGGTTCTGCCAGACCTGCGCGAGCGACGCGGGCAGCCTGATTTCCTCCGCGATCTCCGGCGCGGTCAGGCCGTGGTTCATCAGCCGCAGCGTCTGGTCGTGCACGTATTTGTAGAGGTCGCGCTGCTTGGCGAGATAGTCGCGGATGACAGCGTGGCCCCAGACCGGCCAGTGATGCTGGCCGACCATGACTTCCGCCTCGCCGAACATTTCCAGCGCCTCGTTGATATAGCCCGACCACGCCAAGGGATCGCGCACTTCCGCGCCGCGGAACGGCAGCAAATTGTGGAAGAGATGCGTGGCGTTTTCGGCCATGTTCAGCGTCTTGTAGGCCGGCACGTACATGTGCATTTCGGCCGGCGCCTCGCTGTTGGGCGCCATCTGGAAGATGAATTCGAGCCCGTCGAGCGTGCGCCGGTCGCCGGTATGCCATGATGAGGTCGGTCGGCGCGATCAGCGACAGCGTGCCGCGCGACGTCGTCTTGCCGAGGCCCGCGTCCACCTGTCCGCGCGGGCCGGTCGGCAGCAGCGGCCCGAACTGGTATGTCGCGCGCCGGAACATCGCCGGGCCCGCGATGACGTTCTCCGAGACCGCGTGCTCCATGAAGAGATGCGGCGCGATCACCGGAATTTTTCCGGCTCTCACGTCCGCTTCGTCGACGACGCCCTTCACGCCGCCGAAATGGTCGGCGTGGGTATGCGTGTAGATGACCGCCTTCACCGGCCTGTCGCCGCGATGCGCGCGATAGAGCGCCAGCGCCGCGCGTCCGGCTTCGACGCAGGTCAGCGTGTCGATGACGATGACGCCGGTCTTGCCCTCGACGATCGTCATGTTGGCGATATCGAGCCCGCGGATCTGGTAGACGCCCTCCGTCACCTGGAAAAGGCCGTGCCTGCGGTTCAATTGCGCGATGCGCCACAGGCTGGGATTGACGCTGTCGGGCGCGGGCCCGTCGTCGATGAATTCGTACTGCTTCTGGCTCCAGGCCGTATGGCCGCTGGCGGTCAGCACGGTCGCATCGGGAATGGTGGCGATGAAGCCGCGCTCGGCGTCCGTGAAATCGCCGCGGTCGGCGAAGGGCAGTTCGCCGAGCACGGCCTTGTTGCGCGCGACCACGCTCGTCTCGGGCGGCGTCGGACCCTTGGCTTCGCTCGACATGGCGTTTCTCCATTGTTCTTGTCGCGCCAGTCTAACCGCGGGCGTGGCGCCCGCGCCATAGTCGCGCGCCGATTGTCGCAGCGGGCGCCGAGCGCTGGACCTTGCCCGAGAAAAAACTAATTTGGGCTCGAAGGTGCGCGTGACGCGCGGAGACAGGCATGTTGACAGCAGGCGGATTGCCGAACGGTCCAGCCCCGGAAGAGCCTCCGGGCAATCCGATCGCGCGCCTGATCGTCACGCACTGGATTCTCGGCAGCGCGCTCGGCATCGTTTGCGCCGGCGCGCTCCTGCTGCTCAATCCTCTGGGAATGCGCACGCTGCTGATGCGGTCCGACGCCATGTTCGCCGGCCTCGCCATGCTGTTCATCGGCTTCGGCACGACTTTCGGCGCGCTGGTCAGCGCCACCGCCGTCATGATGCAGAAGAAGGACGACGACAACGACAAGAAGCCGCCGCGCGGCGGCCGTCGCGATCCCGTGCTCGTTCCTGCGCTGGTTCCCGTTCGCGCCCGCGGCGCGACGCGCGTGCGTCATCCGGGTTCGTATTAGAAGCTGTCATCCCGGACGGCCGAAGGCCGATCCGGGAACCCAGGTTCGGGTCACCCCGCCAGTCCATATCCGGTGACGCCGAATTTTTCGGCGGCCTGACGCACTTCTTCGTCGCTGAGCAGGACCGGCCCGCCGATCTGCAGCGCGTGCCAATATTGCCGCGCCAGCGTCTCCAGTTCCACCGCCAGCCACATCGCCTGCGCGAGATTCTTGCCGGCGGCGATCATGCCGTGATTGGCGAGCAGGCAGCCGTTGCGGCCCTCCATCGCCTTCAGCACATGCGCGGACAGTTCGGCCGAACCGTAGAGCGCATAATCGGCGCAGCGGATGTCCGGCCCGCCGAAATGCGCGATCATGTAGTGGATCGGCGGTATCGGCTTTCGCGCGATCGAGAGCGACGTGCAGAAGGTCTGAATGCGTGTGCACGATCGCGCCCACCTCCGGCCGCGCGCGAAGAATGTCGAGGTGGAAGCGCCATTCGCTCGAGGGCTTTTTCGGTCCCTCCCACGTGCCGTAATTGTCCTCGACCGGCATGGAGGCGATCATGTCGGGCGTCATGGAATCGTAGGGGATCGCCGACGGCGTGATGAGCATGCGCGCGCCGTGGCGCGCGGAAATATTGCCAGACGTGCCCTGGTTGAGCCCGCTCGCATTCATGGCGCGGCATTGCGCGACGATGGCGGCGCGGATGTCGGTTTCGTCGGTCATTGGCGCGCGCAATTTGCGACGTGCGCGCCAATCGATTGTCGAGCCGGGACCGCCGGCTTCCAGCCGGCTGCCAGCCAGAGGCCGGCGGTCCCGGCTATCCGCTACGCTCCGAGATCGAACAGCAGATATCTCCGACTCCGCCGCCTTGCCGACGATCTCCAGCGCGGTCTCGTCGCTCACCGCCAATCCGTCGCCTTCGGCCAGCAGCGTATCGCCGACCGCGACCGAGCCGCGCGCCACATGCAGCCACGCGCCGCGCCCGGATGCGAGGCCGTGCGACACGCTTCGCGCCTTCGCCGAGCAGCGAGACGTAGAGCGCCGCGTCGCTGCGGATCGTCACCGATCCGTCGCGGCCGTCGGGCGAGGCGACGAGGCGCAGGCGGTCGCGCTTGGCGTCCGCGTCGAAATTCTTCTGCTCGTAGCCCGGCGCAAGGCCGCGCTTCTCGGGCAGGAACCAGATCTGCAGGAAGTGGACGGGCTCCTTGTCCGAGGCGTTGAACTCGCTGTGCGCGATGCCCGCGCCCGCCGACATGCGCTGCACGTCGCCCGGCTTGATCGTCGAGCCCGTGCCGAGCGAATCCTTGTGCGCCAGCGCGCCGGACAGCACGTAGCTCACGATCTCCATGTCGCGGTGCGGATGGGTCGGAAAGCCGCCGCCCGGCGCGACGCGGTCGTCGTTGATGACGCGCAGCGGGCCGAAGCCCATATGCGCGGGGTCGTAATATTCGCCGAAGGAAAAGGTGTGGCGGCTGTCGAGCCAGCCGAAATTGGCGCGGCCGCGCTCGTTCGCCCTGCGGATCGTCTGCATGTCGGATACTCCGATGTTCGTGAGCATCAGATAGGGATGCGCCGCCGCAAGCGCACGAGGCAATTCATTGCATGGATGCAATCGCGCGCTGGCGGCTTTTTCGGATCATTCCTCGAAGGCGAAGAAGAATCCGTCGCCCTTGCGCCTGACGCGGCCGGCATGTGGCGCACCGAAATGGGCCGGCAGCATCAGCGCGTTGCAGTCGGCGCACTGGCCGAGAATCTTTTCGCGCGTATCCGCCGATTGCACGGGGTCGGTGCAGAAGCGGCTCGACCAGCGGGGACGGTAGACCTGGATCGGATGATGCATGACGTCGCCGATGAACAGGCCCTCCTGGCCGCCATCCGTCAGCCGGACGGCGATCGCGCCGGGCGTGTGGCCGGGGGCGAGCTGGATCGCGATGATTGTCGCCGAGCCGGTCGCCGTCGGCGACGAGATGGTCCTGGCCCGACGCGATCACCGGATGCACGGAATCCTCGAAGATCATCCGCGCTTCCTCGTCCAGCGCGGGATTTGTCTGCGGGTCCCAATAGTCGCGCTCGATCTGCGAGAAGACGTATTTGGCGTTCGGGAAGGTCGGGACCCAGCGCCCGTTGTCGAGCTTCGTGTTCCAGCCGACATGGTCGATGTGCAGATGCGTGCACATGACGAAATCGACCTCTTCCGGCGCGACGCCCGCCGCCTTCAGCCGGTCGAGATAGGGCGTGTCCTTCATGTGGAAGAGCGGCGAGTGTGGCCGGTTCTTGTGATTGCCCGCGCAGGTGTCGACCAGGATCGTGTGGTGTTTCGTGCGGACCACCCAGGAATGCAGCGAGGTGATGAAGCGGTCGCTGCGCGTGTGGTAATGGCGCGGCAACAGCCAGTCGCCGTGTTCCTTGAGGATTTCCGGGTCCCAGTCGGGCAGCAGGAAGGACGGCGGAAAGGCCGGTCCATGCGCTTCCTCGACCCGGTCGATGATCGTCTGCCCGATCTGGAAAGGCATCGCGTCCCCTCAGCCCAGATGCTTCTGGAAGAAGGCGACGACGCGGCCCCAGGCTTCCTCGGCGGCCTTGGCCTGATGCACGTCCGGCCGCGCCTCGTTCATGAAGCCGTGGTGCGCGTCGTAGGAGAAGAATTCGTGCGGCTTGCCGGCTTTCTTCAGCCCGGCCTCGAAGTCTTGGACCGCCTGCGGCGTGCACCAGTCGTCCTGAACCGCGAAATGGCCCTGCAGCGGGATTTTGACGTCCGCCGGCCCCGCGGCGGCCGCAGGCGGCAGGCCGTAGAAGGGCGCGCCGGCCGCGAATTCGGCCACGCGGGCGGAGGCCAGGATGGTCATCGCCCCGCCCATGCAGAAGCCGGTCACGCCGACCTTGGCGGCGCCGTCCGCCTTCAGCCGCTGCGCCGCGCCGCGCACGATCTGGTCGGTCGCGTCGAGGAAGTTCAGCGAGGTCATCTCGGCGTTGGCGGCGGCTGAATCGTGGTAGGGCACGACCCGGCCGGCGTAGAGGTCTGGCGCGAGCGCGTTGAAGCCCGCCGCCGCGAACCGGTCGACGATGCCCTTGATCTGCTCGTTGAGCCCCCACCATTCCTGGATCACGACCAGTCCCGGCGCCCCGGCGCTGGCGGCTTTCGCCAGATAGCCGGCGGCTTCCTTGCCGTCCGGCCGCTTGAAGGTGACGCGCTCGCCCATGTGTTTCTCCCGATATTCCTGATTCGATGAGGGTTTCTTACGCGAGCCGCAAGAGCGGCGCGACGGTGAAGGTCTGGACCGGCGTCGTCCGCTCGAACCGCTTCAGCCCCTTCAGGACCAGCAGCGTGAACAGCGGCTCCAGCGCGACCAGCGGCAGGTAGGAGACCGCGAACCGCGCCCAGCTCGCCAGCGGCGTCGGCTCCTGCCCCAGCGCCAGCCAGAAGCCGACCATGGCGACGACGCCGGCATAATAGGCGGCGTCGAATTTCAGGACGGACGACCACCGCGTCTCCAGTCCGTCGCGTGAAAAAAAGCGGCGGCCGAAGGCGGCGTGGACCGCGATCAGCGGGACCATCAGGGAGAGGGAATTGACGCCGAGATGGACGAGGTCCTGCGGCTCGAAGATGAGCCCCTGCAGGGCGAGTCCGAGCGCGAAGCCAAACAGGGTCGGCAGGAAGCCGAAGGTGAAATAGATGGCCGAAGCGCCGATCAGGTGCAGTTCGGACGGGCCGACCGGCATGTGCCAGACCTGCATGAAGATCGAGAAGAACAGCGCCGCCAGCAGCGTTCTGGCGAGGTCCGCCGGCCGGCGGACGAAACCGTAGACCGAAGCGCCGAGCGTCCCGAGCGCGGCGGCATTGGCGGAAGCGATCTTGACGGCGTCGAGGACGCCTGGCTCGATGTGCATATCTTCCTCCCGACGGGCGCCGGTCGAACGCCGGAGCCTCATGTTCGGGCCAGCCTATCAGATCGTCGGCCGCGCCAAAGGCCCTATCCGGCGCTGTCCGGCTTGCGTCAGAAAATCTGCGCCGCCTATATGCGGACTCAGCCCTTGCGGCGGGCCGCGCCGCACACAATCTCATGGCCGTAATCGGGGACCGGACGGGCGGGCCGCGCCAGCGGATCGCAACGTTCTTCAGACCGGATCGCTACGGGGTCCGGCGGTCTCGCCGCAGAAAGGAATAGTCATGGCTAAAATCATCGGCATCGACCTCGGCACGACCAATTCGTGCGTCGCGGTCATGGAAGGCTCTACGCCCAAGGTCATCGAGAACGCCGAGGGCGCGCGCACCACCCCCTCGATCGTCGCCTTCACCGACGACGGCGAACGCCTCGTCGGCCAGCCGGCCAAGCGCCAGGCGGTCACCAATCCCGACAAGACCTTCTTCGCCATCAAGCGCCTCATCGGCCGCACCTTCGACGATCCGATGACGCAGAAGGACATGAAGCTCGTCCCCTACCAGATCAAGAAGGCCGGCAACGGCGACGCCTGGGTCACGGCGGCGGGCAAGGATTATTCGCCCTCGCAGATCTCGGCCTTCACCCTGCAGAAGATGAAGGAGACGGCGGAGGCCTATCTCGGCCAGCCGGTCACGCAGGCCGTCATCACCGTTCCCGCCTATTTCAACGACGCCCAGCGCCAGGCGACCAAGGACGCCGGCAAGATCGCGGGCCTCGAAGTGCTGCGCATCATCAACGAGCCGACGGCGGCCGCGCTCGCCTACGGCCTCGACAAGAAGCAGACCGGCGTCATCGCGGTCTACGATCTGGGCGGCGGCACGTTCGACGTGTCGATCCTCGAGATCGGCGACGGCGTGTTCGAGGTGAAGTCGACCAACGGCGACACGTTCCTCGGCGGCGAGGACTTCGACATGCGCCTGGTCGAGTACTTTCGCGGCCGAGTTCAAGAAGGAGCAGGGCATTGACCTGACCAAGGACAAGCTCGCCCTGCAGCGCCTGAAGGAAGCCGCCGAAAAGGCCAAGATCGAACTGTCGTCGGCGGCCCAGACCGACATCAACCTGCCCTACATCACCGCTGACGCTTCCGGCCCGAAGCATCTGACGATGAAGCTCACCCGCGCCAAGTTCGAGGCGCTGGTCGACGACCTCATCCAGCGCACGATGGAGCCCTGCCGCAAGGCGTTGAAGGACGCCGGCGTCAGCGCGGGCGAGATCGACGAAGTCGTGCTCGTCGGCGGCATGACGCGCATGCCGAAGGTGCAGGAAGTCGTGAAGTCCTTCTTCGGCAAGGAGCCGCACAAGGGCGTCAATCCTGACGAGGTCGTCGCCATCGGCGCGGCGGTGCAGGCCGGCGTTCTGCAGGGCGACGTCAAGGACGTGCTGCTGCTCGACGTGACCCCGCTGTCGCTCGGCATCGAGACGCTCGGCGGCGTTTTCACGCGCCTGATCGACCGCAACACGACGATCCCGACCAAGAAGAGCCAGGTGTTCTCGACCGCCGAGGACAACCAGACGGCGGTCACCATCCGCGTCTTCCAGGGCGAGCGCGAAATGGCGGCCGACAACAAGCTGCTCGGCCAGTTCGATCTCGTCGGCCTCCCCTCGGCGCCGCGCGGCGTGCCGCAGGTGGAAGTCACCTTCGACATCGACGCCAACGGCATCGTCAACGTGACGGCGAAGGACAAGGCCACCAACAAGGAGCAGCAGATCCGCATCCAGGCTTCCGGCGGCCTGTCGGACTCCGACATCGACAAGATGGTCAAGGACGCGGAAGTGCACGCGGCCGAGGACAAGAAGCGCCGCGAGCTCGTCGACGCCAAGAACCAGGCCGAGGCGCTCATCCACTCGACCGAGAAGTCGGTGGCCGAGTACGGCGACAAGGTCGCGGATTCCGACAAGAGCGCGATCACGGCGGCCGTCGAGACGCTGAAGACCGCGCTCGGCGGCGAGGATGCCGAGCACATCAAGGCCAAGACGAATGAACTCGCCCAGGCCTCGATGAAGCTCGGCGAGGCCATGTACAAGGCCCAGCAGGCGAGCGCCGAAGGCGCGGCCGGCGGCGGCCAGCCGCATGGCGCGCAGGACGACGTCATCGACGCCGAATTCAAGGACGTCGGCGACGACAAGAAGAAATCGTCCTGATAGAACCCGGGCGCCGCGACCTGCGGCGCCCTTTTCATTTCAGGGGACGATTCGGATGAATTTCGCGTCGAAAGCGGCGGCTTGGTTCGTTGCGGCGTGTTCGCTCAGCGGTCTGGCGCAGGCGCAGGGCAAGGCGACGGTGACGCCCGACCAGCTCAAGCCGCCGGCCAGCATCCTCGTGGATTGCGCGAAGGCCGCCCCGAAGGGCGCCGTCACGACCCTGCCGGCCGAGCTTGCGGCCTGGGGCGCGGTCTACTGCACGAAGAACGGCCAGATATTCAACGCCAACGACAAGTTCTTCGGGGTCTTCCCCGACAGCGGCGCGCGCGCGACCTTCGGCGCGGCCGAGATGGACAACAAGACCGGCGCCGACCGGGAGAAGGCCTATTTCAAGGCGATCACGTACGGTCCGATGGCGGACGCGGATTATCAGGCGCTGCTCAAGGCCGATCCGGTCTCGGAGAAGATCCTGAAGGGCAAGAAGCTCTACCGGCTCGACCTTGTTTCGAGCGGCGACAACGTCCTTTCGTTCCTCGTCATCCAGCCTCTGGCCGATCCGTTCTGGATATTCCCGCTGACGGAAAAGGGCCTCGGTTCCCCCGCCTTCTTCGTGGTGAGCCTCGCTTCGATCAACCGGTCGCGGTGAGATGGCCAAGCGCGATTACTACGAGATTCTGGGCGTCACGCGCACCGTCACGGAAGTCGAGCTGAAATCGGCCTTCCGCAAGGCGGCGATGCAGTGCCACCCCGATCGCAATCCCGGCGACAAGGCGGCCGAATCCCTCTTCAAGGAGGTCAACGAGGCCTATCAGATCCTCTCCGACGGCCAGAAGCGCGCGGCTTACGACCGCTTCGGCCATGCAGCCTTCGAGCAGGGCGGCGGCGGGGCGGGCGGCTTCGGCATGGGCGAGGGCTTCGCCTCCTCGATGGCCGATATTTTCGACGACCTGTTCGGCGACGTCATGGGCCGTCGCGGCGCGCGCGGCGGCGGTCGCGAGCGCGGCTCGGACCTGCGCTACAATCTCGAGATCACGCTGGAGGAGGCGTTCTCCGGCAAGACCGCGCAACTGAAGGTGCCGACATCGGTCACCTGCGAGCCCTGCGCGGGCTCCGGCGCCAAGGCCGGCTCCAAGCCCAAGGCCTGCGCCACCTGCGGCGGCCACGGCCGCGTGCGCGCGCAGCAGGGCTTCTTCGCCATCGAGCGCACCTGTCCGTCCTGCCAGGGCCGCGGCGAGCGCATCGACGACCCCTGCGCGAGCTGCGCCGGCGCGGGCCGCGTCACGCGCGAGCGCACGCTGTCGGTCAACATCCCCCAGGGCGTCGAGGACGGCACCCGCATTCGCCTGGCCGGCGAGGGGGAGGCGGGCCTGCGTGGCGGCCCCTCGGGCGACCTCTACATCTTCCTGTCGATCAAGCCGCACGCCATGTTCCACCGCGACGGCGCCGACCTCTACTGCCGCGTGCCGATCTCCATGGTGCAGGCGACGATCGGCGGCGAATTCGAGATCGGCACGCTCGACGGCGCGCAATCCAAGGTGAAAGTGCCCGAGGGCACCCAGACCGGCCGGCAGTTCAAGATCCGCGGTAAAGGCATGCCCGTCCTGCGCTCGCGGGATTTCGGCGACCTCTACGTGCAGGCCGTGGTGGAGACGCCGCAGAACCTCACCCGCCGCCAGCGCGAGCTTCTGGCGGAGTTCGACCGTGAATCCTCGCACAAGACGCAGCCGGAATCGGCGGGTTTCTTTGCGAAGATGAAGGACTTTCTGGACAATATCGGCGGCCAGTAGCCAATTTGCGAATATGACGCTTTCTTGACGCCGTGCGCGGCATGGGCGAACTTTGGGTCACGAGGAGCCTGTCGAAGCTTGAGCGTCAAACCCCTGCGCACGAACGCCCGCCGGCCCGCGCCGAACCGCATGAAGTTCGAGGAGCGGTTCGCCGACGAGGCGCGCTTCATCAAGTCGTGGTTCGATTCCCCGCTGACCACGGGCGCCGTGACGCCGTCCGGCCGCTTTCTCGCGCGCGCCATGGCGCGCTGCGTCGATCCGCAGGCCGACGGCCTGATCGTCGAGCTGGGGCCGGGCACCGGGCCGGTGACGGAGGCGCTCGTCGCGCGCGGCGTGCCGGTCGAGAAGCTCGTGCTGGTCGAATATGACGCCTCGTTCTGCAAGCTGCTGGAGCGGCGCTTCCCCGGCGCGCAGGTGCTGCGCGGCGACGCCTACCGGTTGAAGGACACGCTGAAGCATCTGCACGGCGCGCGCATTTCCACCGTCGTCTCCAGCCTGCCGCTGCTGACGCGGCCCGAGCGCGAGCGCCTGCTGCTGCTGGACGAGGCCTTCGCGCTGATGGGCGCGGAAGGCTCCTTCATCCAGTTCACCTACGGTCTCGTCTCGCCCATGCCGCTGAAGACGAGCCGCCGCGCCGCCGCCGACTATCGCGGCGAAGTCTCCAATCCCGTCTGGCTGAACCTGCCGCCGGCGCGCGTCTGGCGCTACACCCATGCCGAATCCAAGGGCGTGCAGGTGGTCACGCATCTGCGCCGTCACAACGATCTGGCGCCGGCCTTCAAGGCCTTCCGCCAGAAACAGGTCGAGCCGGCGCTGGCTTTCTTGAAGAAGATCGCCGACGGCCCGCGCGACAACCGGCGCTGACAGCGCTTTCAGGTCGACTTTGCCAGCCCGATCTGCGATGGCGTGACCGGATCAATCCGGAGCGCGCGTATCGTGTCTGAACAGATTTCCCCCCGCGACCGCCTGATCGTCGCGCTCGACGTGCCGGGTCATGCGGAAGCGCGCGACATGATCGCGCGGCTGGGCGACAGCGTGAGCTTCTACAAGATCGGCATGGAGCTGATCTACGGCGGCGCCGGCTTCGATATCGCGCGCGAGCTGATCGCGCAGGGCAGGAAGGTCTTCATCGACCTCAAGCTGCACGACATCCCCAATACGGTGGAGCGCGCCACGCGCCAGCTCGCCGGCCTCGGCGCGACATTCGCCACCGTGCACGCCTATCCGCAGACCATGGCCGCCGCCAAACGCGGCGCGGCGGGATCGTCGCTCAGGCTGCTCGCCGTCACCGTCATGACCTCCTACGACGACGCCGACCTCCAGAACGCCGGCTATGCCTTCGGCGTGCGCGATCTCATCGCCCGCCGCGCGCTTCAGGCGCGCGAGGCCGGCGTCGACGGGCTGATCCTGTCGCCGGAGGAGGCCGAGGCCATGCGCGCGCTGCTCGGGCCCGACATGCTGCTGGTGACGCCGGGCGTGCGCCCGGCCGGCGCCGCTCTCGGCGACCAGAAGCGCGTGATGACGCCGACCTTGGCGCTCGCCGCGGGCGCGGACCATATCGTCGTCGGCAGGCCGGTGACGGAAGCCGCCGATCCGAGGGCGGCGGCGGACGCGATCGTGGCGGAGATCGAGGCGGGGCTGGCGCTGCGCGGCAAGCGCAATCGGGCGAACTGAGCCGGTTGTTTCGCGCGTTCGGACGGAAAACCGCCCGCGCTTTTCCTGAACGCGCCCCAGAAAAGCAAAACGCCGGGCGTACATCCGGCCCGGCGCGCAATCCGCTCTCAACTCGTTACGCTTCGAGCGGATGAGAGAGATATAGTGGTCAATCGTGACAAAACAATGAAGGTGGAAACGATGGCCAAGGGATACTGGATCGGGCATGTCGATGTGGCTGATGCGGAAGGCTACAAGGCCTATGTGCAGGCCAACGCCGTTCCCTTCGCCAAATACGGCGCCAAGTTCCTCGTGCGCGGCGGCAAGGGCGAGGGGCCGGAAGGCAAGCTGCGCGCCCGTCATGTCGTGCTGGAGTTCGAGTCCTACGAGAAGGCCGTCGCCTGCTACAATTCGCCGGAATATCAGGCGGCCATCAAGCTGCGCGCGCCCGTCTCGACCGGCGACATCGTCATCGTCGAGGGCTATGACGGCCCGCAGCCGGGCTGAGCGATGCGGCGCGCAACGGCGATGGCGCTCGCGACCCTCGTTCTGACGTTCGCGACTGCGCACGCCGAACCGCGCTCGATCGCAGACTGCGAGCGCATTTCGCAACCCGACGCCTACAACCGCTGCCTTGCCGAATTCGGCCCGGCGGCCCGGAGCGGCGGAGTCTTGCGCCAGGCGCCTGCCGGGACCGAAAAAACGCCCGCCGACGCGGCGCCTGTCTTGCGGCGCGGCGGTCGCGCCAAGCCGCCCTGGCTCGCCGCGCGTCAGGCCGAAGGAAGGCGTCGTATCGAGGAGCGCAGCCGCCGCAACGGCGTCACCGTCGAGCGCAAGGGCGGGCGCGTGCGCGCGATCATCGATCTGAAGAAGTAGCCGGGAAGCTCAGGGGCACTGCGCCTGCTGGATCATCGCCTTGAAGTCGGCGATCGATCCCTGCATCTGGCTGACGGCGCCTTCGCGGGCGTCCGCCGCCGTGCAGCGCGAGAAGACGAAGCTCGCCTTCTGCATCACGTCGATATGGCGTCGCCACGCCGAGCACCGGTTGGCCGGAGCGCCGTTGCGTTGAAGATCGATCATTGCGGCTGCGAAGGAGCGATCGACCGAGGCCAGATCGCGCGTGCACTGGCTCGCGTCCAGAACCGGCTTGGCGATGGTCGCCGCCAGCGCAGGGCCGGCGGCGATCAGGGCGGACGCGAGAATCAATGTACGCATGTTCGAGCTACGCATGTGCAAGAGCTCCCCAAAGCTCTCTGACGGGCGCGACTATTTCACCTGCCGTCAAAACATGCCGTGAGGTACCGCACAGAGCAATCCCGCGAATTCGACAGATCGTTCAAGCATTCGTGATGGCGATCAGCCGAGGTTCAGCTCCTTGAAGAAGTCGTTCCCCTTGTCGTCGACGACGATGAAGGCGGGGAAGTCCTCGACCTCGATCTTCCAGATCGCTTCCATGCCGAGCTCGGGATATTCGAGCACCTCGACCTTCTTGATGCAGTCCTGCGCGAGCCGCGCCGCGGGGCCGCCGATGGAGCCGAGGTAGAAGCCGCCGTGCTTGCCGCAGGCGTTGCGCACCTCGGCCGAGCGATTGCCCTTGGCGAGCATGACCATCGAGCCGCCGGCGGCCTGGAACTGGTCGACATACGAATCCATGCGGCCCGCCGTCGTCGGGCCGAACGAGCCGGAGGCATAGCCGGCCGGCGTCTTGGCGGGCCCCGCGTAATAGACCGGGTGGTTCTTGAAATATTCGGGCATCGGCTCGCCCGCCTCGAGGCGCGCGCGAATCTTGGCGTGCGCGAGATCGCGCGCCACGATCATCGGGCCGGTGAGCGAGAGCCGCGTCTTGATCGGATATTTGCTCAGCGTCGCCAGGATTTCCTTCATCGGCCGCGTCAGGTCGATCTTCACGACGTCGCCGCCGAGCGCGGCTTCGTCGACATGCGGCATGAAGCGCGCGGGATCGTGCTCCAGCTCCTCCAGGAACACGCCCTTGCTCGTGATCTTGCCCTTCGCCTGGCGGTCGGCCGAGCAGGACACGCCGATGCCGATCGGCAGCGAGGCGCCGTGGCGCGGCAGGCGGATCACGCGCACGTCATGGCAGAAATACTTGCCGCCGAATTGCGCGCCGACGCCCATCTGCTGCGTCAGCTTGTGAATCTCTTCTTCCATCGCAATGTCGCGGAAGGCGTGCGCGTCGTCGCCGCCCGACGTCGGCAGTTCGTCGTAATAGCGGGTCGAGGCGAGCTTCACCGTCTTGAGGTTCAGTTCCGCCGACAGGCCGCCGATGACGATGGCGAGGTGATAGGGCGGGCAGGCGGCGGTGCCGAGCGTGAGGATCTTCTCCTTCAGGAAACCGATGAGACGCTCGGGCGTCAGCACCGAGGGCGTCGCCTGGTAGAGGAAGGTCTTGTTGGCCGAGCCGCCGCCCTTCACCACGAACAGGAATTTGTAGGCGTCCTCGCCCTCCGCATAGATGTCGATCTGCGCCGGCAGATTGGTCTTCGTGTTCTTCTCCTCGAACATCGAGATCGGCGCGAGCTGCGAATAGCGCAGGTTCTTTTTTTCATAAGCATCGCGCACGCCTTCGGCGATCGCGCTCTCGTCCTGCCCGTCGGTGAAGACGAAGCGGCCCTTCTTGCCCATGACGATGGCGGTGCCCGTGTCCTGGCACATCGGCAGCACGCCGCCGGCCGAGATATTGGCGTTCTTCAAAAGGTCGTAGGCGACAAACTTGTCGTTGGAGGTCGCTTCGGGGTCGTCGAGGATCTTGGCGAGCTGGGCGAGATGGCCCGGCCGCAGCAGATGGTTGGTGTCGACCATCGCGGCTTCGGCGAGCTTGCGGATCGCCTCGCGCTCGACCACGACGAATTCGTGCTCGCCCATCTTCTGCGTGCGCACGCCGTCCGTGGTGATGAGGCGATAGGGCGTCTTGTCCTCGCCGAGCGGGAAGAGAGGGGTCTGCTGATAGGTCATGGCTGCGCCCTGGTCGCGTGGATTTGGCGGCTTTCTAGGCCCGCGCCGCCGCCAAGGGAAGGGGTTTCGCCCGCGACCTTCGCTGTGGCGTTTACCTCCCCGCAAGCGGGGAGGGATCGCGGATCACGGATGCAGCACGATCCGCCCGATGGCCCGACGCTCGGCTATGTCGCGCAGCGCCTGCGCGGCCTCGACCAGCGGATAGGCCTTGCCGACATGCGGGCGCAGGACCTGGGTCAGCGCCTCCATATGCGGCGTCTCCTCGACGCGCACGGCCGGGAAATGCCGCGCGTATTCGCCGGCCCGCACGCCGATGACGGTGGCGCATTTCATCAGGATGCGATTGGCGGGATAGTTCGGGATGTCGCCGGCGAAGCCGATCAGCAGGATGCGTCCGCCGAAGGTCAGGACGCGAAGCGCGATCTCGGGCGGCAGGCCGACGGGATCGTAGAGGCAATGGACGCCCTGCCCGCCGGTGATCTCCTTCACCGCCTCGTCGATGCGGCGCTCCGAGGAATTGATGGCGTGCGCCGCGCCGGCGGCGAGCGTCGCCGCGCATTTCTCGGCCGTCGAGCAGACCGCGATCGGCTCCGCGCCGATGTGGCGGGCGAGCGCCACCGCCGCCATGCCGACGCCGCCGGCCGCGCCCGTAATCAGCACGCGCTCGCCCTTCTGCAAGCGGCCCCGCGTCACGAGCCCGTGGTAGGAGGTGACGAGCCCGACCGAATAGGTGGCGGCTTCGTCGTAGCTGTAGTGAGCCGGCGCGGCCACGAGCTCGTTCGGCGCGCCCACCGCCTGTTCGGCAAAGCCGCCGGTCTTGCGCCGCAGGATGACGCGGTCGCCGACCTTCACCTTCGCGCCGTCGGCGACCTCGATCACCTCGCCGGCGGATTCGAAGCCGGGCGTGAAGGGCAGCGGCGGGCTTGGTCTGGTACTTGCCGGCCACCATCAGCAGGTCGGGGAAATTCACGCCGCAGGAATGGAGGCGCACCCGCGCCTCGCCCGCCTTCAGCGCGGGGGCGTCGAGTTCCTCGACGCGCAGGACATCGGGGGCCCCAAGCTCGCGGCAGACGATGGCGCGGTATTTCATGCGTGCAAATTTTCCGATGGGCTTGAATTGTCATGCCCGCGAAAGCGGGGATCCAGGCGCCGCAAGCTAGCGCGGCGCTCCTCTGGATGCCCGCTTTCGCGGGCATGACAGCGTGTTGGCGTGGCAAGGCGCGTCCTACCCCTCGACGACAATCACATCCTCGTCCGGGCTCTCCGCATACAGCCGCTCGACCAGCGCGTTCCTGCGCTCCAGCGCGGCGCGCTGGTTGATGTAGCCCTTGTCGGTGAGTTCGTTGCCGTCGATCGACGGCGGCTCGGTCATCAGCATGATGCGCGCGATGCGCATCGAGGACCCCTGCGTCTGCGCATTATGCGCGTGCAGGGACTTCTTCAGATGCTCCTTGATGGCGGGATCGTGCACGAGTTCGGCGAGCGGCGCGTTCACCTTGCCGGCGACGAGGCGGCAGGCCTCGAGATTGGGCCAGGCGAGCAGCGCGACATATTCGCGGTCCTGACCCGCGACCAGCGCGTCCTGCACGACCGGGCTCGCCGCCGCGATCGCCGCCACGCGCAAGGAACCGACATGCACGAACGTGCCGGACGTCAGCTTGAAGTCCTCGACCACGCGGCCGGCGAAGATCAGGCCCTTGGTCGGATCGTCGGCGTCGACGAAGGTCCCGGCGTCGCCGATCTTGTAATAGCCCTCCTCGTCGAAGGCCTTGGCGGTGAGATCGGGCTGGCGATAGTAGCCGGGCGTGACGATCACCGAGCGGATGCGCATTTCGTATTTCGGACCGACCGGCACCATCTTCAATTCGACGCCGGGATGCGGCAGGCCGATCAGGCCGACGCGCTCGGTTTCCCAGTAGGTGGAAGTGGCGGTCGGCGCCGTTTCGGTCGACCCCCAGCCCGTGAAGAAGACGATGCGATGGCCGGTATATTTCACCGCCAGCCGCTGCATGCGCACATAGAGATCGTCTGGCAGCGTCGCGCCGCCATAGCCGAGAACGCCGAGATCCTTGAAGAAAGTGCGCGCCAGTGCGTCATCGTTCTCCAGGGCTGTGGCGAGCACCGCGAAGCCCGCCGGCACGTTGGTGTAATAGCTCGGCGAAATCTCTTTCAGATTGCGCAACGTCTCGTCGAACATGCCGGGAAGCGGCCGCCCGTCATCGATGTAGAGCGTGCCGCCCTCGGCCAGCAGCGCGTGAAAGCCGGCGTTGCCGCCCATCGTGTGGTTCCACGGCAGCCAGTCGAGCACGACCATGCGCGGGTCGCTGTCGCTGCGCTTGCGCGTCATCTGGCCCATCACGACGTTGGCGCACATCATCTCCTGCGTGTTGATGACGGCCTTGGGCATTCCGGTGGAGCCCGAGGTGAACAGCAGCTTGCCGACCGACTTCGGGCCGATGGCGGCGAGCGCCTTGTCGACGGCGTCCGTGCGCCTGGTGGCGACGAGATCGCTCCACGCGCGGCTTTCCACGCCTTCGCAGGGACGCTCGACATGCACGACCGTGACGCCGGTCAGATCGAGGGCCTTCAGGGCGCGCGAAAAGGCGACGCCATCCTGCACCATCACGACGCCAGGCTTGATGAGATCGAAGATGTAGCGGAGCTTGGCGTGATCCATGCTCATCATCGAATAGGCGGGCGACACGGGCGCCGCCGGAATGCCCGCCTGCATGGCCGCCTGCGTCATCAGCGCATGTTCTATCGAATTGCCCGAGAGGATCGCTACCGGCTGCTCCGGCGTCAGCTTCATGTCGATCAGCGCCTGCGTCAGGGCGTCGACATCGCGCTTGGCTTCAGCGTAGCTGACGCGCTTCCAGGCGCGATCCGGGCCGCGGCGTTGCGCGAGCCAGGTCTGGTCCGGCCGCTCTTGCGCCCAGCGCGCGAGATAGAGCGGGATGCAGCGTTGATATTCGCTGAGCGGAATGCGCTGGCGCAGGATGATCTCGCCGTTCGGCCGGCGTTCGGCGTCGATCTCGCGCGCGAGAAAGTTGATGGGTTTGAACGGCGCCGTCGGCGCCGCCATCTTGGGATGTTCGTTCATCGTGGCGTTTCCTGCTGGGACGCTTCGCGCGCCCGTATGATTTTCCCGATTTTCGGGCCGCGCGGGCGTCCCCGTCAAGGCGCGCCCTTGCCGCGCGCCCTCATGCCGCCCTACCTTGCCGTGAGCGCATGGGTCTCGACCCGCGATTAAACGGAGCCGCCGATGGACGTTCTGGAGAAGATCAAGGGTTATGCGGATCGCATGACGGAAATTCGCCGCGACATTCATGCGCATCCCGAGATCGGCTTCGAGGAAGTGCGCACGTCCGGCCTCGTCGCGAAGGAACTCGAATCCTACGGCGTCGAGGTGCATACGGGCATCGGCAAGACTGGCGTCGTCGGCGTCATCAAGGGCAAGCGTGGAACCGGCAAGCGCGTGGGGCTGCGCGCCGACATGGACGCGCTGCCGATGGACGAGCTCACCAATTTGCCGTGGCGGTCGAAGACGGCGGGCAAGTTCCACGGCTGCGGTCACGATGGCCACACGACCATGCTTCTGGGCGCCGCGCGCTACCTCGCCGAAACCCGCGATTTCTCGGGCGAGGTGGCGCTGATCTTCCAGCCGGCCGAGGAAGGGCTCGGCGGCGCGCGCGCGATGATCGCGGATGGATTGTTCAAGCGCTTTCCCTGCGACGAGGTCTATGCGCTGCATAATTTCCCGGGCTCGCCGCTCGGCCAGATTTCCATGCGCACCGGGCCGGCGATGGCGGGCTCGGATTTCTTCGACATTCACATCACCGGCAAGGGCGCGCATGGCGCCATGCCCGAATATTCCAACGATCCCGTGATGATCGGCGCGGCGCTCGCGCAGAGCGCTGCAGACCATCGTCAGCCGCAACGCGCCGGCGCTGAAGAGCGCGGTGGTGTCGATCACGAAATTCAATGCGGGATCGGCGTACAACATCATCCCCGAAACCGCGCATCTCGCCGGCACGATCCGCATCTTCGACGACGAGATTCGCGCGCTGGTGTCGAAGCGCATGCGCGAAATCTGCGCCGGCTTCGCGGCCGCCTACGGCGCGAAGATCGACGTCGACATCCGCGACATTTTCTCGGTCATGCGCAACGCCGAGGAGCAGACGGCGGCGATGGCCGACGTGGCGACGGAATTGTTCGGCGGCGACAATGTCGTCACCGACGCCGAGCCGAAGATGGGCTCGGAGGATTTCGCCGACATGGCCATGACCGCGCCCGGCGCCTATGTCTGGCTCGGCATGGGGCCGGGACCGTCGGTGCACAATCCCGGCTACACGTTCAACGACGACATCCTGCCGATCGGCGCCTCGCTGCTCGCGCGCGTCGCCGAGAAGAGATTGGCGGCGGGCTAGAATCCGGCCCAGTCGAAGGAATAGGCGACGATCGCGCCCAGCGTGAACTGGTTGCGCGATCCGAGCCCCGCGACCAGCGGGCTCGCGCTTGCCGAGCCGACGAGCCGGTTGTAGCGGGCGTAGACGGTCGTGGTCCATTGCCGCGACCATTCGTAGGAGACCGCGCCGGCGACGCCTATGGATTTCGCGCCGCCTTCGGCGCGATAGGCGGGTATGCCTCCGCTCATCAGCGAATCGTAGGCGCTCACGCCGAACAACTTGTCCATGTAGCGCGTGTCGCCGAGCGACAGGCGCGGCCCGACCGACACGGTCCACGGCCCGCGCCGCTCCACCCAGTCCATCGAGAGATCGACCAGATTGCCGTGATGGCCGATGAAGCCGTGCCGCGCCTCGATGCGCGCGCGCAGTTTCTCGATCGGCCAGAATTCAGCGAACAGGCCTGCCTCCACCGTCCAGTCGATATCGTGCACGCCGCGCAATTCGGCGTGATCGGCCGAACGGCGCGGGCCCTTGAGCTTGCCGACGACGCCGGCCTTCAGCCAGTTCTCGTCGAACAGCGCGAAGCCTGCGGAATCGTCGGGCGCGGCGAATGAAATCGCGCTGCCCGCGCGCCGAACGCTCAGGCCCGGCAGCAGGTAGGGCGAAAGATCCTTCGAGCCCTCCCATGCGGGCGACACGCCGCCATTGGCCTTGAGCGTGATCGTCCAGCCCTGCGCGGCAGGTTCGGCGGCGAGCGCGGGAGAAGCGAGGATGGCGAGCGCAAGCGCGGTCGCGCCGGCCATGAATTTGTGGGCGTGCATTGCGAACTCTCGAACCCGGCCGGGAGCTGCAATCTGCCGCGTTAATGCTAACGCCCGGCGAAGGAACGTGGTGAACGGTTTCTTATCCGCCTCACGAATAGATCGACTTGTACGTCTCCCGCAGCACGTTCTTCTGCACCTTGCCCATGGCGTTGCGCGGCAGGTCGTCGACGAAGAAAATCTTCTTCGGCTGCTTGAATTTCGCGAGCTTGCCTTCGAGCGCGGAAGCGATGTCCTTCTCGGTGATCGCGGCGCCCTTCGCGCGCACCACGACCGCCGTCACGCCCTCGCCGAAATCTGGATGCTGCACGCCGATCACCGCGCTCTCGACGACGCCCGGCATGCCGTCGATCTCCGTCTCGATTTCCTTGGGATAGACGTTGAAGCCGCCGGTGATGACGAGATCCTTGCCGCGCCCGACGATATGCACGTAGTCGCGTGCGTCGATCATGCCGAGATCGCCGGTGATGAAATAGCCGTCCGCGCGGAATTCGGCCGCCGTCTTCTCGGGCATCCGCCAATAGCCCTTGAACACGTTCGGGCCCTTCACCTCGATCATGCCGATCTCGCCTTTCGGCACGAGCGCGCCGGTCTCGGGATCGGCGATGCGCAGGCTGACGCCCGGCAGCGGGAAGCCCACGGCGCCGGGCACGCGCTCGCCTTGGTAAGGGTTCGAGGTGATCATGTTCGTTTCGGTCATGCCGTAGCGCTCGAGGATCATGTGCCCGGTGCGCGAAAAGAATTCGCGATGCGTTTCGGCGAGCAGCGGCGCCGAGCCCGAGATGAACAGACGCATGTGCGCGGTCGCTTCCTTCGTCAGGCCCTTGTGCTGGAGGAGGCGCGTGTAGAAGGTCGGCACGCCCATCAGACTGGTGGCGCGCGGCAGATAGGACATGACCTGGTCGCCGTCGAATTTCGGTAGGAAGATCATCTTGCCGCCCGCCATCAGCATCACGTTGATCGCCACGAACAGGCCGTGCGTGTGATAGATCGGCAGCGCATGGATCAGCGTGTCGTCGCTGGTGAAACGCCAGTACTCGACCAGCGCGCGCGCGTTGGAGGCGAGATTCTCCTGGCTGATCATCGCGCCCTTGGAGCGCCCGGTCGTGCCGGACGTATAGAGAATGCCGGCGAGATCGTCCGGCCCGCGCTCGACGTCGGCAAACGTCGCCGGCATCGCCGCGGCACGGTCGGTCATCGTGCCCTTGCCGTCTGCCCCGAGCGTCTCGACATGCGCGACCCTGGCCGCGCCGGCCGCGCCCGCGAGCGCTTCCTTCTTCGCGGGATCGCAGACGAAGACCGTCGGCTCGGCGTCGGTCAGGAAATATTCGACCTCGGCCGGCGTGTAGGCGGTGTTGAGCGGCAGGAAGACCGCGCCGGCGCGCGCGCAGCCGAGATAGAGCAGCACGGCCTGGAGCGACTTCTCGATCTGCACGGCGACGCGGTCGCCGGGCTCGACGCCGAGCGAGACCAGCGCGCCGGCCATGCGGGCCGCGCCCGCTTCGACGTCGGCATAGCTGTGCAGCGCGCCGTCCTGCGTCTCGAAGGCGATTTTTTCGCGCGCGGGGAAGCGGGAGGAGAGCTGGGCGTAGAGATGCGCGGGCATGGAGCTGGAATTCCTGCAGGGGTTCCGTCATGCCCGCGCTTGTCGCGGGCATCCACGCCACGCCGAGCAGCAAATATCGCATAACCGGGCGTGACAAAATGGCAAGAGCTATCCGCGCCGCTCGGCATGGATGGCCGGGACGAGCCCGGCCATGACGGTCATGTCAGCCCTGCGCGAAACTCGGCGGCGTGATGCCGAAGATCGCGCGCTCGCCCCTCAGCATCCGCCGCACGGCGCCGGACGCCATCACCTCGCCCTGGTTGGCGAAGGCCTCGTGGTTCTTCTCGATCTCGTCGAGGTCGTAGAGGTAATTGACCATCACGCCGCCCGATTCCTTCAGGCCCTTGCGCGAGAGGTCGCCCATCCAGTTGATGCGCTCGAGACGCGCGCCATTGCCGAGATGGAAGCGCGCGACGGGATCGACCACGCGGCCGTTCGGCAGGCGGGCCTTGAGGAAATAATGCGCCGCCAGCGGCTCGATGATCCTGCGCAGGCGCTCGGCCTTCTCCGGCTCCTTCGTCCACTCGGGATCGTCCAGCTCGGCCAGCAGCGGCAGGGCTTCCGGGTCGATCGGCGCATCGTCCGCGTTCGCCAGCCAGGCGCGAAAACCCGGGACCGGCGAAAGCGTCACGAAATGTTCGAGGCGCGGCAATTCGCGCCGCAATTCCTCCACCACCTGCTTGATGAGGAAATTGCCGAAGGTGACGCCGGCCAGCCCCTTCTGGCAATTGGAGATGGAATAGAAGACGGCTGTGCGCGCGCGCTCCGGCGCGACGGCCGCGCGATCGTGCGCCAGCAGCGGCGCGACCGCGCCGGGAATTTGTTCCAGCAGCGCCACTTCCACGAAGATCAGCGGTTCGTCGGTCAGCGCGGGGTGGAAGAAGGCGTAGCAGCGCCTGTCGGGCGGATCGATGCGGCGGCGCAGGTCGTTCCAGTCGTGGATTTCGTGCACCGCCTCGTAACGGATGATGCGTTCGAGCACGCTGGCCGGCGTCGACCAGTCGATGCGCCGCAGCACGAGAAAGCCGCGGTTGAACCAGGAGCCGAAGAGATGGGTGAAATCCTTGTCGATCGGCGCCAGCGCCTTGTCGGCGCGCATTTCCGACCAGCAGGTCGGCGCGCATGGCGACGAGCGCCGCCGTGCCGCCCGGCGCGCGGTTCAGCCGGCGGAACAATTCGAGGCGGCGCGGCTCGGATGCGTAGTGCAGGTCGGCCGCCGCGCGGTCGTTGGGGGCGGCCTTCCATTTCTCGATCGCCTTGCCGAGAACCTCGTGATCCGAGCCGAAATGGTCGGCGAGCGCCGTAAAGAAGCGGCGGCGCGCGTCGGCGTCGAGCGTGCGATAGCGCGCGAGCACTTCGGCCGCGATCGCCACGCCCGTCGCTTCGCCGCGCCCGGTCAGCAGCGCGCGGCACATGTCGATCAGGGCGCTCGCCTGGCCCGCCGGGTCCTGCGGCCAGGTCTTGAGCCGCAACAATGTGCGGCCGCGCTCGGCGATGCTGGAGACGAGATCGGAGAAGAAGGCGTTCGGCATGGCGCCATTATATAAGCGATTGCGGCAAGGCTACGAACGTGCGCTGCGTCTTATGGTTGCGGAGCCAGTCCGAAGCCCGGCGCCGTGCCCTCAGTCGCTCGACAGGATCGCGTTGCGCACGAGCGGATAGATCTGCCCTTCCCACTTCTTGCCGGAGAAGACGCCGTAATGGCCGACGCCCGGCTGAAGATGGTGGCGCTTGCGGAACGGCTTGAGGCTCGAGCAGAGATCGTGCGCGGCGAGCGTCTGGCCGACCGAGCAGATGTCGTCGCGTTCGCCTTCCACCGTCAGCAGCGTCGTCTTGCGGATCGCCTTCGGGTTGACGGTGCGGCCCTTGTACTGGAGCTGCCCCTTGGCCAGCGCATAATCCTGGAACACCAGCTTGACCGTCTCGATGTAGAATTCGGCGGTCAGGTCGAGCACGGCGAAATATTCGTCGTAGAAGGTCTTGGTCTGCTGCGCCTTTTCCATCTCGCCGGCGGCCAGGGAATTATAGAGCTCGACATGCGCCTTCACGTGCCGGTCGAGGTTCATCGACATGAAGGCGGTGAGCTGCATGAAGCCGGGATAGACGAGGCGTCCGCCGCCCTTGAAGCGGCCGGGCACCAGCGCGATCAGGTTCTTCTCGAACCAGTCGATCGGCCGGGTCGTGGCGAGGTGGTTGACCTTGGTCGGATTGAGTCGGCAGTCGATCGGACCGGCCATCAGGGTGAGGCTCGCCGGCGCGGCGGGATTGTCGTCCTCCGCCATGATCGCGGTGGCGGCGAGCGCCTGCACGCAGGGCTGGCAGACGGCGACCATATGCGCGCGCGGGCCGAGTTTCTCGAGAAACTCGATCAGGTGGCCGATGTAGCCGTCCATGCCGAACTCGCCGGCCGAGAGCGGCACGTCGCGGGCGTTGTGCCAGTCCGTAATATAGACGTCATTGTCGGCGAGCAGGATCTCGACGGTGTTGCGCAGCAGGGTCGCAAAATGGCCCGAAAGCGGCGCGACAACCAGAACCTTGGGCTGCGCGACGTCCGTGTCCTTGCGGAAGCGCAGCAGCGAGCCGAAGGGAGTCGAATAGACAACTTCCTCCGTCACGGCGACTTCGCGCTTGCCGACCTTGATCTTGTCGATCCGGTACGGCGGCCGGTGATGCGTCAGACGCGCGCGCGTCATCAATTCGTAGGCGGCCGACACATTGCCGAGGAAGGGGATGCCGGAGCGGCGCAACCACGAATTCTCGATCACGTCGAGCGCCGATTGCGCAAAGACGCGAAACGGATCGATCAGGTCGTCCTGCGCCTGATAGGCGTAATACATCATGCGCTGCAACATGAACCCCGCGACTGCGTTCGCGCCAACTCCCCCACGCGCGCTGACATGCTGCCATGCTAAGTTGGTGCAGCGCAACGGGCGATACGACTTTCGGCTCGTTTGGGCTTATGATTTGGAACAATGCAGGGAACGGGCGGTAAAGAGACAACACCTGCCTGTGGAAAGAACCCTGTGCCTGCAGTAAGGGCAGTGGGCGCCGCCGAAGCAGATTCCGCATTGCGGGAGCGCATGTTAGGCTGGCGTGGTGTGGAGGAAGGCGATGCCAAAGGGCGTTTTGACGATCACGAGCCGCAATTATTCCGCCTGGTCGCTGCGCGGCTGGCTGATCTGCAAGGCGTCGGGCATCGATTTCGAGGTCAAGACGATCGGCGTCGACAATCCGGACGTGCGCGCAGAACTGCTGCATCTCTCGCCCTCCTTCCTCACGCCGAAGCTGGAATATGACGGCGTGGAAGTCTGGGACGTGCTGGCGATCGCGGAATTCCTCAATGAAATCAAGCCGAAGGCGAAAATCCTGCCGGCCGACCGCGCCACCCGCGCCCATTGCCGCGCGGTCTGCGGCGAAATGCATCAGGGCTTCATCAACCTGCGCTCGGCGCTGCCGATGAACATCAAGGGCCATTATCCGGGCTTCAAGGTCTGGCAGGGCGCCCAGACCGACATCGATCGCGTTCTGGCGATCTGGCGCGGCTGCTTCACCGCCTACAAGGGGCCGTTCCTGTTCGGCGAGACCCCTTCGCTCGCCGACGCCATGTACGCGCCGGTCTGCTCGCGCTTCAAGACCTACGACGTCAAGCTCGACGCCCAGTGCGCCGCCTACCGGGACATGATCCTGGAGCGCAAGTCCATGCAGGAATGGACGGCGGGCGCGATGGAAGAGCCGGACGAGCTGGAAGAGCTGGACGTGGAGTTCTGAGGGGCTGGGCAGAAAAGCCGGCCGTCTTTGCGAGGAGGCCTGCAAGGCCGACGCGGCAATCCATCCACGCATCTTGATCAACGTCCGGGGATGGATTGCCGCGTCGCTACAGGTGAAACCGCGTTGCGGTTTCACCGGAGCTCCTCGCAATGACAGGCCTCACGTCCGCCCTCACCACCCCGCCGCCGCCGTCCCCCGCTGCCGCGAATCGCTTGCCCCCATCATCAGCCCGTCGAGAATCTGGATCGTCGCCACCGATCCCAGCGTGCCGCCGACCACCACGTTCTGCCCCTTCTCCCGCAACAGCCGGATCGTATCGAGCGACAGGCCGCGCTCGACGCGCAATTCGTCCGGCAGCCATTGATGGTGGAAGCGCGGGGCCTGCATGGCTTCCGCCGCATTCATCCCGTGGTCGATCAGGTCGGAAATCTGCTCCAGCACGGTCGTGATGATGCGCGGCCCGCCCGGCGAGCCCGTCACGATCTCCGGCTTTCCGTCCCTGAGCACGATGGTCGGCGTCATCGAGGACAGGGGCCTTTTGCGCGGCCCCGGCGCATTGGCCGCGCCGCCCACCAGCCCGAAGGCGTTGGGACTGCCGGGCTTGGCGGCGAAATCGTCGAGTTCGTTGTTGAGCAGCACGCCGGTCCCCTCGGCCACCAGCCCGAGCCCGTAAGAGAAGTTGAGCGTCGTGGTGTTGGCGACCGCATTGCCGTCGCGGTCGACCACCGAAAAGTGCGTGGTCTGGTCGCCCTCGTAAGGCGCGGGGTCGATGTGCCTGATTTCGGCGGACGGCCGCGCCCGCTCGGTCGAAATCTCCGCCGCCAGCCTGGCCGCGTATGTCTTCGACAGCAGGCCGGCGACGGGGACCTTCACGAAATCCGGGTCCGCCAGCCATTCCGCGCGGTCGGCGAAGGCGAGCTTCATCGCCTCCGCCATCACATGAATGGTAGCGGCGGTCTGCGGTCCGGTTTCCCGGATCGGGAAATGTTCGAGAATGTTGAGAAGCTCGATCAAATGCACGCCGCCGGAGGAGGGCGGCGGCATGGAGACGATCGTGCGCCCCCGGTAGCTCCCGCGCACGACGGGACGCTCGACCGTGGCGTAGTTCTTCAAGTCCTCGGCGGTCATCGACCCGCCCGCGCCGCGCACGGCGGCGACGATTTTTTGCGCCGTCTCGCCCTCATAGAAGGCTTTCGGCCCGCCGGCCGCGATCCGCTCCAGCGTCACGGCGAGATCGGTCTGCACGAGCCGGTCGCCCGGCCCAAGAGGGGAACCGTCCGCGTGGAAAAAGATCGGCCGGCTCGACGGCCAGCGCCCAAGCCGGCGGGCGGCCTGCGGCAGCGAATCGGCGAGATCGTCCTCGACCGGAACGCCTTCGCGCGCCAGCCGGATCGCCGGCGCCAGCAGGTCGGCGAGCGAGAACTTGCCCGACCCCCATTTGTCCCGCGCATAGGCAAGCCCTGCGACCGTGCCGGGAACGCCCACGCCAAGCCCGCTGTCGCGCGATTTGGCCGGTACGGCGGCGCCGGCGGCGTCCAGAAACACCTCCGGCGTCGTCGCGGCCGGCGCGGTTTCTCGGTAATCGAGCGCGACGTCGCGATTTTCCTTGGCCAGATGCACGACCATGAAGCCGCCGCCGCCGAGATTTCCCGCGCGGGGCAGGGTAACGGCCAGGGCGAAGCCCGTCGCCACCGCCGCGTCCACGGCATTGCCGCCCTGTTTCAGGAATTCGAGGCCGACCCGCGCGGCGATCTTTTCCTGCGCGACCACCATGCCGTTGCGCGCGAGAACCGGCAGGTTGCGCGCCACGCCGGCGATGATCGGCGGCGCGCCGTCGGCGCGCGCCGGCGCTGCATGGGCGCAGGCAAGCAGGAAAATTGCAGCGATCGCGCCGACGTAACCTCGTCGTGCGGCGGCCGTTTGCAAATCCTTCGTCATTGACAGGCATCCTGCGCGGTTACGGACATCCGGATGCTACACGCAGCAAGCCCAAATGGCGCGGCCCATGAGCGCGCCTGACGACCTTCTCGCCGCCGCCCGGGCGGCGCGCGCCCATGCGCACGCGCCCTATTCCGGCTTTGCGGTGGGCGCCGCCGTGCGCGGCGCGTCCGGCCGGGTCTACGCCGGCTGCAATGTCGAAAACGCCGCCTATCCGGAAGGCCTGTGCGCCGAGGCGAGCCGCCATCGGCGCCTGCGTGACGGCAGGCGAAACCCGCATTGTCGAGGCCCTTGTCGTCGCCGACTCGGCCGCTCCCGTGACCCCCTGTGGCGCCTGCCGCCAGCGTCTCCGCGAATTCGCCGCCGACGAGGCGCCGATCCACGCGGCGAACGCCGGCGGCCTCGTCGCCACATATTCGCTTGGCTCGCTGCTGCCGCATTCCTTCGGCCCGGGCCATCTCGACACTTCCAGACGAAAGCCAGCGACATGACCGAATCAGTCGAACAGGCGGTGGAAATCATCAATTCGCGCGACGTCCTGTCGGTGGACGCGGCGATCGTGCTCGGCGCGGGCCTCGGCGCCGTGGCCGACGGACTCGAAGACGCGATCTCCATTCCCTACGCCGACCTTCCCGGGTTCCCGCAGAACCAGAACGACCCCGACGGCGTTCTCGTCGTGGCCAACACCGAGGGCATGAGCATCGCCTACATGCGCGGCCGCGCGGAATTTCACGATTCGGGCGACGCCGCCGCCATGGCCGCGCCGCTCGAAACGCTCGCCATGCTCGGCGCCACCAATTTCATCCTCACCAGCGGCGTCGGCTCGGTGCGCGGCGACATGCATCCGGGCAACCTCGTGCTCATCACCGACCACATCAATTTCGGCGGCATCAATCCGCTGATCGGCATGTCGGCCGACGGCGGCTTCATCAGCCTGACCGAAGCCTACGACCCCAAGCTGTTTCGCCGCCTCAAGCGCGCCACGCTCCATTGCGGCGTGCAGACGCACGAAGGCGTGATGATGTGGTTCTCCGGCCCGTCCTTCGAGACGCCGGCCGAGATCAAGATGGCGCGCGCGCTCGGCGCGGACGTCGTCACGACATCCATGGCGCCGGAGGTCATCCTCGCGCGGCGTCTCGGCGTCAACGTCGCCGCCGTCGGCGCGGTGACGCATTACGGCGCGGGCTTCCAGGGCGGCGCGCCGCGTCATGACCAGACGATCAAGCAGGCGCAGGCGGCCGCCATCGGCATGCGGCGCCTGCTGCGCGCTTTCCCCAGGACACGCGAACTGACGCCGGCCTGATGGCCGGGTTTCTGCCGCCCGAGATCATCCGCCGCAAGCGCGACGGCGCCTCTCTCGGCCGCGACGAGATCGACTTCTTCATTTCGGGCCTCGTCTCCGGCGCGGTCGGCGCCGAACAGGCGGCGGCCTTCGCCATGGCGGTGTTCTTCCGCGGCATGGACGCGCGCGAATGCGCGGACCTCACCGCCGCCATGACCGCTTCGGGAACGCGGCTCGACTGGCGCGCGCTCGGCCTGCCCGGCCCCGTGCTCGACAAGCATTCGACCGGCGGCGTCGGCGATGTCGTGAGCCTCATGCTCGCGCCGATGGTCGCGGCCTGCGGCGGCTTCGTGCCGATGATCGCGGGCCGCGGCCTCGGGCATACCGGCGGCACGGTGGACAAGCTCGAGGCCATTCCGGGCTACCGCACATCGCCCGATCTCGCGACGATGCAACAGGTCGTGCGCGCGGCCGGCTGCGCCATCGTCGGCCAGTCGGACGATCTCGCGCCGGCGGATCGTCGCCTCTACGCGATCCGCGACGTGACGGCGACGGTCGAATCCATTCCGCTCATCACCGCGTCGATCCTGTCGAAGAAACTCGCCGCGGGGCTCGATGCGCTGGTCATGGACGTGAAGACGGGCAATGGCGCCTTCATGGTCGCGCGCGAGCAATCGCGCGCCCTCGCGCGCTCGCTCGTCGACACCGGCAATGCGGCCGGCCTGCCGACGCGCGCGCTCATCACCGACATGAGCGAACCGCTCGCGTCCTGCGCCGGCAACGCGCTCGAAGTCGCCTACGCCATCGACCATCTGAGAGGCGCGCGCCGCGACGCGCGGCTGCACGAGGTCGTGATTGCGCTCGGCGTCGAGATGCTGATGCTCGGCGCGCTGGCCGCGTCGCGTGAAGAAGCGCGCGAAAAGCTCGAAGGCGCGGTGTCGAGCGGCGCCGCCGCCGAACGCTTTGCGAAAATGGTCGTCGGGCTCGGCGGTCCGGCCGATCTTCTCGAGCGGCCGGCGCGTCATCTCGCGCAGGCGCCTGTCGTGGTCGAAGCGCGCGCGACACGCTCGGGGTTCGTCTCCGCGATCGACGTGCGCGCGCTCGGTCTCGCGGTGGTCGCTCTCGGCGGCGGCCGGCGCCGCGCGGGAGACAGCATCGATCCCTCGGTCGGGCTCTCCGATCTCCTGCCGCTCGGCGCCGACGTCGGGCGTAAACCGCTCGCGCGCATTCATGCGCGCGACGCCTCCGCCGCGGCAGCAGGAGCCGAACTTGTCCGGCGCGCCTACGGGATCGAAGACGTTGCGCCCGTCATCGGCCCGGCGGTCATCGAAGATATCGCTTGATCTCAGGCCGATGCCGCGAGCCGCTTGATCGCCGTGATCGCGCCGAAAGAATTGCGCGCGATGCGTTCGCGCGCTTGCGCGAGCGGTTCGCTCGCCACCAGCATGTGATGGCCGTTGGCGTGCAGCAGCGTGTCGGCGTCGCGCATGACGCCGACATGGCCCTTCCAGAACACGAGATCGCCGCGCTGGAGATGCGCGAGGTCGTCGGCGATCGGCAGATGTTCGCCGAGCCCCTTGGCCTGCATGTCCGTGTCGCGCGGCGCGGCGACGCCGCAGGCCGCCAGCGACGATTGCACCAGCCCGGAACAGTCGACGCCCAGCGGCGTCTTGCCGCCCCACAGATAGGGCGCGCCGATCATGCCCTCCGCGACGGCGACGAAATCCTTTTCGCGAGAATCGACCGGGGCGAGGTGGCGCGCGAAAACGAAACCACCGCGTGCAAGCCGCGCGAAATCGCCGGATACGTCGACAACCGCGACCATAGGCGCCGAACGGCAGCGTTTCGACCACCGGCTGCTTCATGTTGGCGGCCGGATAGACGAAGGTCGCGCGCGTCGCGACGCGATGCGTCGGCGCGACAATGTCGGCGGCAAGCGCGAGTTCCGGGAGATAGCCGACGTAGGAATCGCCAGCGAGCTGCACCCAGGCCCAGCCTTCCTCGCGCTCGTACACCATGACGATTTCGCCCGCGAGCGCCTGCGTATCGAGGCCGGCGTCCGGCGTCGGCGCGCTCTTCAGGTCGGCGATGGGCGCTGCGACCTGCATCCGCACGCCCTCGACGAAACGCGCGGCCTCGACCTTTCCCTTCAGATGCGCGGCGGCGAGATCGGGCCGCGCCGGCGTCAACCGCTTGTCGAATGGCGTCACGGCGCAAGTCCCTTCGCTCTTTCCGCCACGAGATCGCCGAGTTGTTCGACGAACAGCGCGCCTTTCACCGTCCTCTGCACGATGACGTTGCGGCGGTCGGCTTCGTCGCGGCGGCGCGTCACCAGTTCCAGCGCGCCGAGCGAATCGAGCGCGCGCGTGACGACCGGCTTGGTCACGCCGAGCCGCGCGGCGATGCCGCGCACGGTGTGCGGCGGCTTTTCCAGGTAGATCGTCATCAGGACCGACAATTGCCGGAAGGTGAAGTCCGGATGTCCCTGCGGACCCTTCTCGCGCACGACGTCGAGCGCCACATCGGACAGGAGCCGCAGCGCCTGCTGCGGAGAAAGAACGATGGACATGATCGCGCCTCGCTCCGCGGATTATTTCGTAGGCGTACTAAATCCCTATTAAGGGTCATTCCGCTCAGCCCGCAATGGCCGCCATGCGTCGGCCGACGAGTTCGAAGATGAGGCGCGCGGCCTGGATCTCGCCGCCCTCCGGACGGCCGGGCTTGGCGGAGACTGGACCAATTGTAGACGTCGAAATGCGCCCACGCCCCGGTCTTGCGCACGAAGCGCTTGAGGAACATGGCGGCGACGATCGCGCCGGCGAAAGGCCCGCTCGATACATTGTTGAGATCGGCGGCCTTGCTGTCGAGCAGCGCGTCGTAGGGCGCCCAGAGCGGCAGCCGCCAGACCGGGTCGGCGGCCGTATCGCCTGCGGCGGAAATATCGGCGGCGAGCTTCTCGTCGTTGGTGAAGAAGGCCGGCAGGTCGGGACCGAGCGCGACGCGCGCGGCGCCGGTCAGCGTCGCGAAGTCGACCAACAGGTCGGGTTCGTCCTCGTCGGCCAGCGCCAGCGCGTCGGCGAGGATGAGGCGGCCTTCGGCGTCCGTATTGCCGATCTCGACGGTGAGGCCGGCGCGGCTCGGATAGATGTCGCCGGGACGGAAGGATTGCGCCGAGACGGAATTCTCCACGATCGGCAGGATTACGCGCAAGCGCACCGGCAGTTTCGCGGACATGATCATCGAAGCCGCGGCCAGCGCGCTCGCAGCCCCGCCCATGTCCTTCTTCATCAGCAGCATCGAGGCGCCGGGCTTGATGTCGAGGCCGCCCGTGTCGAAGCACACGCCCTTGCCGACCAGAGTGACCTTCGGGCCGCCCTTGCGCGGTCCCCAATTGATGTCGACGAGGCGCGGCGGTTGCGCCGCGCCCTTGCCCACGGCGTGGACAAGCGGAAACCCGTCCTTCAGCGCATCGCCGCGCACGACTTTCACGCGGGCGCCGAAACTCTTGGCGAGCGCGGTCGCCGCGCGCTCCAGCGCGTCCGGCCCCATGTCGTTGGCCGGCGTGTTGATGAGGTCGCGCCCCAGCGCCACGGCTTCGGCGATGGATTCGACGCGGGCGCGTTTCGCGCCGCGCGGCGCCTCGAGCACGGCCTCGTGCGGCTTCGGCTTGCGGTAGCGCGCGAACTTGTACGCCGAGAGCAGGAAGGCGAGTTCGGCGTGTTCGGGGGCGTCCGCGTCTTCGGCGATTCGATAGCGGCCGCGCGGCAGGAGCGTCGCGAGCCGCCCGAAAGCCATGGGATCGATTCGGGCCCCGCCGGGATCGGCGAGGCCGAAAAGGACCGCCGCTACGGCGCCCTTGGCGTTCGGCACGATCAGATGCGCGCCGGCCGACCCGTCGTAGGCGGTGGCGTTGGCGTAGGCGCGCGCCTCCGGCGACAGCGCGTCCAGCGTGCGCCGCAGCCGGGACCTGCTCGTCAGCACGATCGGAATGGAATTGCGCGTGGGATCGCCGAGAACGAGAGGCATGAGGCGCTCCGGATAGGTTCGTTAACCCTCGATTAGGGTTAACGCTTTATTGCTCAGGGGACCGTTCCCGCAAGCCCGGATCGAGACACGTGCCCGCCTTTTCCGTCGCCAAGCGCCCTCGCCCGGTTTTCGCAGCCATATCGGTCGCCGCCATCGCCCTTGCGATCGGCGTGAGCCTCGGCGGCTGCAACCGGCCGTCCATGTCCGATGTCACCGGCTCCATCGGCGGCAGCGATTCGCTGCCCAGCTCGGACGCCGCCCTGCGCAGATACGCGGAGGAATGGGGCCGCCGCTACGATTCCGACAGAACCGACAAGCGCGTCGCCATGAATTATGCGCGCGCGCTGCGCGCCCTCACCCAGCATTCGCAGGCGGTCGCCGTGCTGCGCGGCGCGGCGATCTCGCATCCGCGCGACATGGAGGTGCTCGGCGCCTACGGCAAGGCGCTGGCTGACGACGGCAAGTTGCAGGAAGCGGCCAAGGTTCTGGAAAACGCCCACACGCCGGAGCGCCCGAACTGGTCGGTGCTGTCGGCGCAAGGATCGGTCGCAGACCAGTTGGGCGATCACGAGCGCGCGCGCGAATATTACAACGCCGCTCTCAAGATCCGTCCCGACGATCCGGCCGTTCTCTCGAACCTCGGCCTTTCCCACGCGCTCTCCCGCAATCTGCCGATGGCGGAATCGACGTTGCGCCAGGCCGCGGGCCAGCCGGCCGCCGATATGCGGGTGCGCCAGAACCTGGCGCTCGTCCTCGCCCTTCAGGGCAAGTTCGGCGAGGCGGAAGAAGTGTCCCGCCGCGATCTGCGCCCGGCGGACGCGGCTTCCAATGTCGCCGAAATCCGCCGCATGATCTCGCAGTCGAACACCTGGAGCGCGATCCGCCAGTTCGATCGCAAGCCGCCGGCCAAGGCCAAGGGCGCGGCCGTCAAGACGTCCGCGGCCGACTGAAGCCGATCTCGCGCGGCGTCTTTCAAGCAATCCATCCTCGCCGTCGCCGCGCGACAAGGTTCGCGCAGCGCACGCGCTCGTCGCGCGCGGGTCGCGGCGGCCGAGGAGCGCCGCCGCCGTCGCCTCACATCAGCTTTTCCGACATCTGGATGATCGCCGGCGTCAGGATCACCGCGAACAGCACCGGCAGGAAGAACACGATCATCGGCACGGTGAGTTTCGGCGGCAGCGCGGCGGCCTTGCGCTCGGCTTCGAGCAGGCGCGCGTCGCGGCCCTCCTGCGAGACGACGCGCAGCGCCTGACCGAGCGGCGTGCCGTATTTCTCGGCCTGGATCAGCACGGTCGACACCTGCTTCAGGCCGTCGACCCCGGTCCGCGTGGCGAGGTTCTCGAAAGCCTGGCGACGATCCGGCAGGTAGGACAGTTCGGCCGTCGTCAGCGCAAATTCCTCGGCCATCTCGATCGACTGCACGCCGATCTCGCTCGAAACCTTGCGGAAGCCGTGCTCGACCGACATGCCGGATTCGACGCAGATCAGAATGAGGTCCATCGCATCGGGGAAGGCGCGCCGCATCGACGCCTGACGCTTGGAGATCTTGTTCTTCAGGAAAATTTCCGGCGCTTTCAGCCCGAGATAGGCGCCGGCGAGGGCCGCGCCGAACTTGGTGACGAGCGGCATGTCCGAACCGAAGAACAGCAACATGTAGATCAGGACGACGACGAACAGCGCGATGGGCGCGATGGCGCGGAAGAACAGGAACGCCACTTCGGCCTGCCGGCCGCGAAAACCCGCCATGGTCAGTTGCGACTTGGCCTCCTCGGTGCCGAGCCACTTCTCCAGACTGAAATTGTCGACGAGCTGGCGCATGTACGCCTTGGGCTGCATGCGCAGCGCCGGGGCCTTGTCGCGCGCCGCAAGCCGCTCGCGCTCGCGCGCCCTGATCTTCTCGCGTTCGCTCGCCACCGACTTCATGCGCTTGGAGAGCGAATCGGAATCGAGAAGCGGCATGGCGATCGTCAGGATCGTGGCGACGACCGCGATGGCCACCAGCAGCGCCACCACGGTGGTCGGATCGCTGAGCTTCTCGTAAATCTGCGTGATCATCGATTGGCCTCGGCCACGCGGCCGCTAGAAGTCGAACTGAATCATCTTGCGCATCACCAGCACGCCGACCATCATCCAGACTGCGCTGAAGCCGAGCACGATGCGGCCGGTCGTGTGAGTGAAGAGAAGCGAGAGATATTCGGGCGAAGACAGATAGACGAGGCCGCAGACCGCGAACGGCAGGAAGCCGATGATGCCGGCCGACGCCTTGGCTTCCGCCGACATGGCGTTGACCTTCAGGCGCATTTTCTTGCGGTCGCGCAGCACGCGCGACAGGTTGCCGAGCGCCTCGGAGAGATTGCCGCCGGACTTCTGCTGAAGATTGACGACGATGGAGAAGAAGTTCGCTTCCGCCAGCGGCATGCTCTCGGCCATGCGATCGCAGGATTCGCCGATCGACATGCCGATCGACTGCGATTCCAGAATGCGGCGGAACTCGCTGCGAACGGGCTCGGGCGCTTCGGCCGCGATGATGCCGACGCATTGCGTGAGCGGCAGGCCGGCTTTCACGCCGCGGATGATGATATCGACGGCGCCGGGAAACTCGGCGAGGAATTTCTTGAAGCGGCGCTTGGTGAGAAAGCCGATGACCCAGCGCGGCAGGCCGAGGCCCGCCGCCACGCCCGCGCCGAGCGCAATGATCGGGTTGCCGTTCATGACGAGGGTGAAGAAGGCGACGCCGAGGCCCACGCCGCCCGAGATCATGTAGAATTTCTTGATGTCGGTCGTCACGCCGGCCTGCAGGAGCTTGGAGGCCAGCGTGTTCTTCTTCTTGCGCGTCTCGTTCTCGAGTTCGCGAACGCTTTCGAGAATTTGCTGCCGGCGCTTGGTCGGATCGACCTGGCGATCCCCGCGCTTGCCCTTGGCGTTTCCGGCCGTCTCGAATTGCGCGCGGCGCTTCTCCGCCGCTTCCTGACCGGAGAGGTACGGATAGACGAAGACATAGAACACGCCGCCCACGGCGAGCATCATCAGGATCGTGACGATCAGCGACTGGTCTTCCATTCCCGCACCATTCGACTAGTCGTTGCCCACTTCGCCCGCATCGAGCGCGGCGGCGAGGCGTTCTTCCTCGCCGTAATATTTCGCGCGATCCCAGAAGCGCGGCTTGCCGACGCCGGTCGAGCGATGCCGGCCGATCAGGCGGCCGTTCGCGTCCTCGCCGGCTATGTCGTAGACGAGCAGGTCCTGGGTGATGATGACGTCGCCTTCCAGTCCCATCACTTCCGTGACGTGCGTGATGCGACGCGAGCCGTCGCGCAGGCGCGCGGCCTGCACCACCACGTCGACCGATGTGACGATCATTTCGCGAATGGTGCGCGAAGGCAGCGAGAAGCCGCCCATCGTGATCATGGATTCGAGACGGCTCAGAGCCTCGCGCGGCGAGTTGGCGTGCAGCGTGCCCATCGAGCCGTCGTGGCCCGTATTCATCGCCTGGAGCAGGTCGAACGCCTCGGGTCCGCGCACTTCGCCGACGATGATGCGTTCAGGGCGCATACGCAGGCAGTTCTTGACGAGGTCGCGCATGGTGACCTGTCCGGTGCCTTCGAGATTCGGCGGGCGCGTTTCGAGGCGCACGACGTGCGGCTGCTGCAACTGGAGTTCGGCGGCGTCTTCGCAGGTGATGACCCGCTCGTCGCCGTCGATGTAGTTGGTGAGGCAGTTCAGCAGCGTCGTCTTGCCGGAGCCCGTGCCGCCGGAGACGAGGACATTGCAGCGCACGCGCCCGATGATCTTCAGAAGCTCGCCGCCGGCTTCCGAAATGGAGGCGAAGCGCACGAGCTGGTCGAGCGTCAATTTGTCCTTGCGGAACTTTCGGATGGTGAGCGCGGGCCCGTCGATCGAGAGCGGCGGCGCGATCACGTTGACGCGGGAGCCGTCGGCGAGACGCGCGTCGCAGATCGGCGAGGCTTCGTCGACGCGCCGGCCCACCTGGCTGACGATGCGCTGGCAGATGTTCATCAATTGCGCATTGTCGCGAAAGCGGATGCTGGTCAGTTGAATCTTGCCGGACACTTCGATGTAGGTCTTGAGCGCGCCGTTGACCATGATGTCGGCGATGTCGTCGCGCGCCAGCAGCGGCTCGAGGGGTCCGTAACCGAGCACGTCGTTGCAGATGTCCTCGAGCAGTTCTTCCTGCTCCGAAATGGACATCACGACGTTCTTGATCGAGATGATCTCGTTGACGATGTCGCGGATTTCCTCGCGCGCCGCCTCCGGCTCGAGCTTGGAGAGCTGCGCCAGGTCGATCGCCTCGATCAGCGCGCCGAAGATCATGCTCTTCGTGATGTAATATTCGTCCGAGCGCCGCGTCTCGACGGGCATGGGCGCAGACGGCTGCGCCAGCGCCTTGGATGCGCTCTGGGCCTGCGCCGCGGGCCGCGACTCGGCGCTCGCTGCGGCCGCGGGCTTCTGCTGCGCGCCGCTTCCGAATGTCGGCCGCTTACCGAACATGCCTGTGTCTCCCGCAGTCGATCGGAACCGGACCGGTCATGCGCTCACGACGCCTTGCGTTTCAGGATGCGGGCCATGATGGGGTCGAGCAAAGTCTTCTTCTGCTTCTTGACCTCGGCGCGGCCCATGACGATGCGCCCGATATCGCCGAGGATTTCGCCGGTCTTGCTCGCGGCGTCGACCTCGACGATCATCTGGCCGTTGTTGGTCGCCGTGCCGAAGAGCTTGGCGTCGAACGGAATGACGCCGATGGCGTCGGTCTCCACCGCCTTGGTGAAATCCTTCAACTCGATTTCCGGCCGCTTGAGCACGCCGACATTGTTCATCACCAGCCGCGGCTTGTGGTCGTTGGGCCGCGAGGCGCGCAGGATATCGAGCAGGCCCTTGGCGTTGCGCAGGTTGGCGAGATCGGGCGAGGCGACCACCACGACGTCGTCGGCCGCGGTCAGCACGCGCTTCGACCACGACGTCCACACATGCGGCATGTCGACGATGATGCAGGGAACGCTCGCGCGCAGAATGTCGAAGATGGCGTCGAAGGCGGTGTCCTCGAAATCGTAGACCCGGTCGAGCGTCGCCGACGCCGCCAGCAGGCTCAGGTGATCCGAGCACTTCGACAGCAGGCGGTCGATCATGTTCGCGTCCACGCGGTCGGGCGCGAAGACCGCGTCGGAAATGCCTTGCGGCGGGTCCTGGTTGAAGTCGAGCCCCGCCGTGCCGTAGGCGAGGTCCATGTCGACGATCACGGTCTCGACCTCGAGATCGCGCGCGATCGACCAGCCGACATTGTGCGCGATGGTCGAGGAGCCGACGCCGCCCTTGGCGCCGACGAAGGCGATGACGCGGCCGAGCGGGTCCGCGCCTTGGCCCGTATAGAGCGTCGACACGGCCCGAATGAAGTCGAGCACGTCGAGCGGCATCACCAGATATTCGCTGATGCCGCGCGCCATCAGTTCGCGATAGAGCGCGATGTCGTTGGTGCGGCCGACGATGACGACCTTCGTTCCGGCGTCGCAGAACTGCGCGAGATCGTCGAGGTCGGAATGCAGCTTGCTGCGGTCGGGGCCGACCTCCAGCACGATCAGGTTGGGCGTGGGCGCCGTGCGATAGGCCTCGATCGCGGCGGGCGCTCCGCCCATGTGAACCTTGACGTGCGCCTTGTCCATGCGCCGGTCGCCGGCGGCGTCCGAAACGACGGAGGCGAGTTCGGAGCTTTCGCAGAACGCCTGCATCGAGATGCGCGGGATCGCCGCGATCTGTTCGTGCTCCGGGGCCCTGGCGGGCGCTGGCGGCAGTTCGTCGTCGATCATGCGTTAGCCTCCGACCGAGCCGATGCTGCTGTTCTTGGTCGTCCAGTTGGTCGCGGGGTCCGCGCCCTTGCGCACGTTGCCGATGGCGCGCATCCGCATGCTCGGGTCGGCCGGCGTCTCGCCGCGCGGCTCCGCGAGATCGCGGGGATCGGCGACCTGCGTCGCCAGCATGTTCTGGCTGGCGCAGCCGAGATTCCAGTAGCTGCGGTTCTGCCACCCGTCGGTGGACGAGGCCGAGGCGAGATCCTCCGGCCAGTCGCCGCACTTGTGCACGACCTTGGCCTTCAGGCCGTCGAACGCCAGGCGCACGGGAGCGGCGAGGGAGGGATTTTCGACCGGGTAGTGGCTGACCACGACCGGCGCGACCGCGCCGGCCCTGGCCAGTTCGTGACGGATCGGCTCGAGCGCGCGCACGCCGGCTGCCGCGCCCGGTCCGCTTTGCGGCACCACGACCGAGATCGGCCCGGAGCCGACCTCGCTGTAGCGGCGGGCGAAGGCCATGAGCTGTTCCTGCGTGCGCGTGTCGAGACGCTCGCGGCCGGAGCTCGGAAACACGTCCAGCGTGTAGGGCAGGTTCATCAGCGCGATCGGATGGCGCATGCGCGCATCCATGCCGTTTTCGCTGTCGACCTTGATGCGGCTCGTGCCGCATCCGGCGAGCGGCGCCGCCAGGGCGATCGCCAGCAGCGCCGCCAACGGTCTGGCCAGCGGGGTGGTTGTGAAGCTCAGCGCGCTACGCGACCGACGTGCCATCTGGGTTAGTCCTCTTGCGCTCAATCCTGGATGAACCCGAAGCGACCCTTCCAGTTCTGGGCGGCGCGCGGGTTGGACTTGGTGGAATAGAGACGGTTGACGCGGCCGAGCAGCCAGGCCTGCGGATCGCTGGCGTCGGTGAAGCCGTCGTCGGGGCGCTGAATGTCATTCGGGGCGACCGACTTGGCGATGTAGGGCGTCACGATGATCATCAACTCGGTTTCCTGCCGCTGGTAGTCGCGCGAACGAAACAGAGCGCCGAGAATCGGCAGGTTGAGCAGGCCCGGCAGCCCGGTGATCGAATGACGCGAATTGTTGGTGATGAGGCCCGCGGTCGCCAGCGATCCGCCCGACGGCAGCTCGACCGAGGTTTCGTGCTTGCGCGTGCGGAAGCCCGGCACGGAGATCGAATTGATCGTCATCGTCTGCGTCGTGTCGACTTCGGTGACCTCGGTCGCGAGGCGCAGAAGAATGCGGCCTTCGCCGACGACGACAGGCGTCATGTTCAGCGTGATGCCGTAGGGCTTGAAGGTCACCGAGTTCTGGCAGGTCGTCACGCCGAGACTGGTCGAGCAGGCGGAGTTCGCGGGCACCGGCAGTTCGCCGCCGACGGTGAACTTCGCGCCTTCGCCGGAGACCGCGGTCACGGTCGGTTCGGCGAGAATGCGCGAAACGCCCCAGCGCTCGAAGGCGGTCATCGTCGCGGACAGGCCGTTGCCGATCGGCACCGTGAGGCCGCTGTTCGACATCGACCCGTTGAGGCCATAGGCGTTCTGCTGGGTGAGCGTCGCCCAGGTCGTCTTGAGGATCGTGTCGCCGGTCGCCGAGGTCGACACGCCGAGCTGCTTCAGCGCCGTCCGCTGCACTTCCGCGATGGTCAGCTTGACCATCACCTGGTCCTGCCCGCGGATCGAGATTGCGTTCACGACCGTGTTGTCGGGCGAGGCGACGCCGCCCGCCGCCGCGGCGCCGACGCGCGCGATGAACGCCTTGGCGATGTCGACGGCGGTCGAGGCCTCGCCGGCCGACTGCGCCTCGCCGGTCAGCACGATCGAATCGTTGACCTGCTTCACCACGATGCGGCTGCGCGGCAGGGCGGTGCGCATGAGCTTTTCGAGTTCGTCGAGATCGCGCCCGATGTTCATCTCGATATTGGCGATCTGACGCCCGTCGGCGGACATGGCGAGAATGGTGGTCTGGCCGGTGCCGAGGCCCATGACGTAGAGCTTGCGCGTCGAGCGCACGACGGCGTTGGCGACCTTGGGATCGCCGACGACGATTTCGGCGGCGTCCGTGGGAAGGTCGATGATGATCGTGCGGCCGACGCCCAGCGTGATTCGCTTGGCGAACATCGCGGCCGACGCCGATTCGACGCCGCCGCCGCGTCCCTGCGCGAGGGCCGCGGTCGGCGCGCTCGCCGGCGCCAGCGTCAGCGCCAGCGCGCCAGCGGTCAGTCCTGACGCGATCCGTCGCGAAACTGCGCCCATGATCGTCCTTCCGGTCTTGCCCGCGTTGAAATGCGCGCGTGATTCGTTCTGCATCGCGTTCTTCCGCATCACGTTCTTCCGCATCACTTGGGCCTTGCGCTGCTGCTCACGCCGTAGCGGATGATGGTGATCGACTTGTCGTCCGGCTTGGCGTCGGGCTGCATGTCCTCGGGCTTGGCTTCGGCGATGGCGTCGAGCAGGCTGCGCAGCGTCAGCGACAATTGTCCCGTGCGCTGGGCGAGCGTGATGGTCTCGGCCTGCTTGGGATCGAGCTCCAGCGTCGCGTTCGAGCCGATGATGACCGTCTTGCCGTTTTCCGTCTGGACGTTCGGGCCGATGGCGAGAACCTTGACGTTCTTCAGGATCGTCTCGGTCACGAAAGCGTCGGGCTGTCCGGCCTTGGCCGCATCCTCGTCGCGATAGGTGCGCAATATGTCGACATGGTCGTTCGGCAGCACGAAGCCGCCGGCCGAGGTCGCGCCGCTCGCGTCGATGTTGATGGCCACGGCGCGTCTGCCCTGCCCGACCAGCGTGGACATCAGGCCCGCCGTCGGACCCTTGACGAGGCGATCCTTGCGCATCGGCTCTTCGGCCATGAAATTGCCGCGCACGATCGAACCCTTGAGATCCTGGATCGCGTTGGGCTCGGCGCTCTTGCGAATGACGCCGACGATCGGGCTGCTCTTGGGCCAGGCCTGCCAGTGGATCATGGTCTCGTCGAGCGTCTTGCCGTAGTCGAGCGCGATCGCCGCGACCAGAACGTCGTCGTTGTCGACGACCGGCGTGACCGGCTGAACCACCTGGACCTGTTGGGGTTGCTGCGAGGGCATCAGAAGATAGGCCCCGGCCCCCGCCGCCAACGCTACGCCCAAGACGGCGATCTGAGCTTTTTTCATGGTCACCAAACCCGAAGCTACGACGCATGTCGTTGCCTGGATTTGAGCAGTGAAACGTCAAATTAAGGTTAACCGTTCCTATCCAATTCGACCGGCTTCAACGGGTTCGAACGATAGTCGAGCGATTGCGGCGGCGTTCAAATCGAACGGGCGGCGATCCAGATCGCCGTGTCGGGATAGACGGTGAGGCCAGCCGCCGCGAGCGCGATGCCGTAGGGGATGCCGCCGTTCGTTTCGGCAAGGCGCGCCAGCCAGGGCGTGGAGAAGGACGCGCCCTGGATCGTCATGCGGCGCAGTTGCAGGATGGCGAGCGTCAGCACGCCGCCGAAGACGGACGCGAACACGCCATAGGACGGCAGGAGGCCGAAACCGAGCCACAGCGAGGTCGCCGCGGCGAGTTTGGCGTCGCCGCCGCCGATCCAGCCGGCGTTGAAGAACATGAAGCAGACGACGAGGGTCAGAATGCCCGCCAGCGTGTGCCAGCCGATCGCCGACCATTGCATGCCCATGGTCATAGCCATGATGAAGAAGGCGATGACGAGCAGGAGCGACGCGAGATTGGGAATCTTCATCGTCAGCATGTCGGAGATCGCCGCAAAGACCATCACACCCGGGAAGATGGCGAGGATCGCGAGGTCGAGCATGCGGGGCTCCCAGAGATAAGGCAGGCTTTCGCGCATTCTTAGACGCGACGCGTTGACCCTTTCTTAACGAAGAGGGCGGCGTCAAAAAGAAAGCGGCCCCAGGGGACCGGGGCCGCTTCCGTTCTGTCCTTTCGGACGGAAGTATTAGGTCAGGTTCGCCGTGATGCTCGAGAACTTGCTCGACAGCGTCAGGCCGAGCGACTTGACGGCGGCGATGACGGCGACGCCGATGAGGGCGGCGATAAGGCTGTACTCGATGGCGGTCGCGCCCGACTCGTCTTTCAGGAAGCGAGAGAAAACGGTCTTCATATGTGGCTCCAATCTTCGTTCCAGCACTCTGGATGGCTCAACGCTGGAATGTGCCACTTATAGTCGCCGACCCTTGCGAGACGGTTAATCCGATGCTCAGTTTGAGCCGCCCGCGATCTGCGGAGTTTCGTGGTTAAGACCGACGTAATGGCTTGCATCGAATTGCGCGCGGCGTCGCGGCGGCGCATTCGAAGGCCGGCCAGCGGAAAGGCGCGGTCTCGTGCGGCGCGCGGCGTGTGTCGGCGCAGGCGGCGTCGCGCGGACATGCCCGCGCCCGCAAGCGCCGCAGCCGGGCTTGTCGCTCTGCGCGCGGCTCTGACCGGTAAGGTCGTCGGGCCGCGCTTTATACTTCATTCACCTTTCCATGTTGTTTTGTGCGGGCTGTATGTCGGCGCGGAGCACTTGTATGTCGAGGTCTGGTCGGACGCCTGCGCGTTCCCTCGTGGGAGGTCTGGCGCTGGCGCTTTTGGGATCCATCGCCGCGCACGCGGACGCCGGCGGCATCGTCGTGTCGCTCGATCGCGCGCGCATCGTCAAGGTTCCCGCGGGCACCCAGACGCTCATCATCGGCAATCCCCTGGTCGCCGACGTCACCATGCTGAAGGGCAATGGCTCGATGGTGGTGAGCGGCCGCAGCTTTGGCACGACCAACCTGATCTCGCTCGACTCCTCGGGCAACGCCATCGACGAAACGACGATCAAGGTGATCGCCAGCAACCAGTCTCTCGTCGTTCTGCGCGGGACGTCGCAGGAATCCTACTCCTGCAATCCGCGCTGCGCCCCGACCGTGGCGCTGGGCGACGACACCAAGTTCATGTCGGAAGGCATCACCAACGTCCGCACGCGCACCGGCGCGGCCATGTCGGGCGGCAAGTGACGGCGGCAAGCAGCGCGCCTTGCCACGCCGAACCGCCGCCACTGACGCATTCTTCTACCGTATCTTAACGAATCCTGTGCTTTCTGAGAGTGGACGCCTTTGCGTCCAGTGCCGGAGAGTGCGTCGATGATTGTCCGCCGTCTGTTGATGTCCTTTGGCAGAAAGGCGCAGGCCGTCCGCAGCAGCGGCGGCGCATTCGCCAGGGATGCGCGCGGCGCGACCGCGGTCGAATTCGGGATCGTCTCCATCCCGTTCTTCATGATTCTCTGCGCGATCTTCGAGGCCGCCTTTCTTCTGTTCAACCAGAGCAATCTCGAGAACGCGACCTATGAAGCCTCGCGCCAACTCCTCACCGGCCAGATCCAGACGAACGGCCAGTCGACGTCGCAGCAGCTCACGACCTTCACCAACCTCGTGTGCGGCAAGCTCTGGCGCAACTTCAGTTGCGGCAACGTCAAGATCGACGTCAGATCGGCCGCCGACTACACGACCGCCTTCGATACGACGAACACGATCTGCAACGCCGGCCAGACGGCGAGCTACGCGCCGGGCTCGACCGGTCAGGTGCTCGTCGTGCGCGTCTGCTACCCCTATCCCCTCTATTTCAACCGGTTCAGCGGGTTCAGCTCTTCGTCGGTGACGCTCATGGCGACGACCGTGTTCAAGTCGGAGAATTATTGATGACCGCGCCCCTGCAGCAAACGGCGCGCACGGCTATTGGACGCTTGTTGCGCCTTGTGCCCGTTCGCTGGCGCGACGATCGCGGCGTCGCGGCGGTCGAATTCGCCATCATCCTGCCGGTCATGCTCGGCCTTTATCTGTCGACCGCGGTCACGACCAAGGCGTACATGGCGACGCGAAAGGTCGCGCTCGTCGCGCGCGCCCTCGCCGACATCGCCTCGCGCCAGACGGCCGCGACCGGCAACCCCGTCGTCACCAATTCCGACATGTCGAACTTCTTCGCCGCCGCCGCGACGATCATGGCGCCCTATTCGTCGTCGTCCCTGAAGATGACGCTCTCGCGCGTCGACGTGGTGAAGGACAGCGCCAACAACATGTGGGCCTTCACCAAATGGTCGGTGACCAGCAACAGCGGCCTCGCGCGTCCCTGCAACGGCGCCAACAACGCCTTCACGCCGCCGGGCACGCCGGCGCTGTCGACAACCAACAAGCCGCTGCAGGCCGCCGACAAGAGCCTGACCGATTCCACCTATCCCTCGTTCTTGCCGCCGGAATACACCACCTCGGGCGCGCCGACCGGCTACCTGATCGTGGCGGACGTGACCTACACCTATTCGCCCGGCTTCACGTTCAAAGTATTCAACTGGTCCAACCTGACGTCGATCAACACCGGCTGGTCGCAGGCCTTCTGGTCGCGCACGGGCCTGCCGATCGTGGGCACGTCGCTGACGACCAACGCCACGCTCTGCGCGCAGAACAATCCGTCCGTGTCCTGAGACGACGGACCGTCGGCAAAAAAGAGAGCGGCGGACGCCAGGCGCCCGCCGCTTTCCGTTTCGCCATCGCGATCAGATCGTCTGGTTGTAGGCGCCGACTTCCGGATTCTCGCGCAACACGCCGTCGACCGCCGCGAACATGGCGCGCAGGTTGGCCTCCGACGCCGGGCTTTCCACGACGACCACCAGTTCCGGCTTGTTCGAGGAGGCGCGCACCAGGCCCCACGTGCCGTCCTCCACCGTCACGCGCACGCCGTTGACGGTCACGAGATCGCGGATCTTCTGGCCGATGATCGTCTCGCCTTTGGCCTGCATCTCCTTGAAGCGGGCGGTGACGCGATCGACGACGCCGTATTTCTTCTCGTCGTCGCAATGCGGCGACATGGTCGGCGAGCCCCAGGTCTTCGGCAGGTCGGCGTAGAGATCGGCCATCGACTTGCCGGGATTGCGGTCGAGCATTTCGAGAACGTGCACGCCGGTCAGCAGGCCGTCGTCGTAGCCGCGCCCGACCGGCGCGTTGAAGAAGAAATGGCCCGATTTCTCGAAGCCGGCGAGCGCCTTCAAATCGGTGACGCGGCGCTTGATGTAGGAATGGCCGGTCTTCCAGTAATCGGTCTTCGCGCCGGTCGCGAGCAGCTCGGAATCGGTGGCGTAGAGGCCGGTCGATTTCACGTCCACGACGAAGGTCGAGTTGGGATAGAGCTTGCCGAGATCGCGCGCCAGCATGACGCCGATCTTGTCGGCGAAGATTTCCTCGCCGTTGTTGTCGACCACGCCGCAGCGGTCGCCGTCGCCGTCGAAGCCGAGCGCGACATCGGCGCCGGTCTCCTTCACCTTCGCCGCCATCGCATGGAGCATTTCCATGTCTTCGGGGTTCGGATTGTATTTCGGGAAATTCCAGTCGAGGTCGACGTCCATCGGGATGACCTCGACGCCGAGGCGTTCGAGCAGTTTCGGCGCGAAGGCGCCGGCCGTGCCGTTGCCGCAGGCCGCCACCACTTTCAGCTTGCGCTTGATCTTCGGGCGATCAGCGAGATCGGAGAGATAGATTTCCGGAAAGTTCTCGACGAACTGGTAGCCGCCGCCGTCGGCGTAGCGGAACTTGCCGTTCAGAACGATGTCGCGCAGCCGGCCCATCTCGTCCGGTCCGAAGGTCACCGGGCGCTGCGCCCCCATCTTCACGCCGGTCCAGCCGTTGTCGTTGTGCGAGGCGGTGATCATCGCCACCGCCGGCGTATCCAGCGCGAATTGCGCGAAATAGGCCATGGGCGAAAGCGCGAGGCCAATGTCCTTCACCTTGACGCCCGCCGCCATCAGGCCGGTCACCAGCGCATATTTGATGGAGGCGGAATAGGAGCGGAAATCGTGGCCGGTCGCCAGTTCCGGCTTCACGCCCATTTCGTGCAGCAGCGTGCCGAGCCCGAGCCCCAGCGCCTGCACGCCCATCAGGTTGATTTCCTTTTCGAACAGCCAGCGCGCGTCATATTCGCGAAAGCCTGTCGGCTTCACCATCGGCGCGGATTCGAATTCGTACGTGTTGATGTCGAGCGAAGGAACCGGTTTCGGAAACATGCAAAATCCCGTTGCAAGAACGATTGAGAGAGCGAGCCCCGTCCGGCGCGCTCTCGCGCTGGCGTCTGCCGATACAGGGTTTGCTCGACGCCGGGTCGCCGTTTCCCGGCAGGGGCGGCGCAAGAAGTTGCTGGCGAAAACGCAGCATCGCCTTTTACGCTCTGTGCTAGACCGGGTCATGTCTTTTCTTGATCCGCCCGTTTCCGCATGATTACCCGCCGGACCCTGCTGCGTCTGGCCGCCGGCGCGCTCGTCGCAGGCGCGGGCGTCGCCGGCTATGGCCTTGTCGGCGAACCCCTCCTTGGGCTTCGCCGCACGCGCTACGCTTTCGCCCCGCCCGGCTGGCCCGGCGGCCTCAGGCTGCGGCTGGCGATCATCGCCGATCTGCACGCCTGCGACCCCTGGATGCGCGGCGCCCGCGTGGCCGACATCGTCGACCGGACCAATGATCTGGGCGCCGACTGCATCCTCCTGCTCGGCGACTACATCGCCACGCATCGCTTTCAGACGCCGCTGCCGCTTGCCGAATGGACGCGCGAGCTGGCGCGGCTGCGCGCGCCGCTCGGCGTCCACGCGGTGCTCGGCAATCACGACTGGTGGAACGACGCGCGCCGCGATGAAGCGCGGCGACGGGCTCCCTGTCGTCGGCCTCGCCTTGCAGGACGCAGGCCTGCGCCTCTATCAGAACGCCGCCCTGCGCCTCGAGAAGGACGGGCGGCCGTTCTGGATCGCGGGGCTGGGCGACCAGATCGCCTTCGTGCCGCAGCGCGGCTGGCGCGCGCCCCGCTACGGCATCGACGATCTGCCGGCGACGCTCGCGCAGGCGGAGGACGGCGCGCCCCTCATCCTGATGGCGCACGAGCCCGATATTTTCCCGAAGGTTCCCGGCCGCGTGGCGCTCACGATCAGCGGCCATACGCATGGCGGCCAGCTCAATCTCTTCGGCTGGCGCCCGATCGTGCCCTCGCGTTACGGCCAGCGCTACGCCTACGGGCACATGATCGAGGAGGGCCGCCATCTCGTCGTCTCCGGCGGCCTCGGCGCCTCGGTCGTGCCGATGCGGATCGGCGCGCCGCCGGAAATCGTGACGGTCGACCTGGGTTAGCAGTTACGTCCCGCGCGGCTTGGCGCGGGTCGTGGGCGCGGCGTTCGCCGGATCGTCCGGCCAGACGTGCCTCGGATAGCGGCCCTTCATGTCCTTCTTCACGTCGCTCCAGGCGCCTGTCCAGAAGCGGGGCAGGTCGCCGGTCGTCTGGATCGGCCGGTGCGCGGGCGACAGCAGGTGGAACACCGGCCTTACCCGCCCGCCGGCGAGTGCGGGATGGGCCTTCAGCCCGTAGAGTTCCTGCACGCGGACATGGATCGCGGGTCCGCCCTCGGCCTCGTAGTCGATGGCGATGCGTGAGCCCGCCGGCGTCTCGAAATGCGTCGGCGCCTCGGCGTCCAGCCGGCGCCGCACGTCCCACGGCAGCAGCGCGTCCAGCGCGTCCGAAAGAATCGCTTCCGAAATATCGGAAATGCCGCGGGCGCTCTCCAGAAACGGCGCCAGCCAGTCTGCGGCGGTCGCCGCCAGCGCGGCGTCCGAGAGATCGGGCCACTCGTCGCCCTCGGCGCGGCGCAGGAAGGCGACGCGGCCCCGCAACTGCTGGAGCCGCGCGCTCCACGGCAGCCGCTCGATCCCGCCCCCGGCGAGCGCCTCGGCCAGCGCCCGCGCCGTCTCGGGGCCGGGCTCCAGCCCGAGATTGCGCGCTTCCAGCGTCAGCGCGCCGAGTTTTCGCGTTTCGCGGGCGCGCAGCGCGGCCTTCTCCTTGTCGAAGGAGACCTCGCGCCGCTTCTCGATGACGTCTGCGAAAAGCGCCTCGATTTCGGCAAGCTCGATTCGCGCCGCCGCCAGAATGCGCGATTGCGCGGCGCGCCCCGTCGCCTCCGCGACCGCAATATAGTCGGCGGACGCCAGCCGGTCGTGCGGTTCGAGCGCTGCCGCCCGGCCGTTCGCCATCAGGAATTCGCCCGGCTTGCCGCGCCTTTGGGCGATGCGCTCGGGAAAGGCGAGGGCGACGAGGGCGCCGGTCGACAACTCGGCCACTGGCCGGCGGGCGGCCGGCGGTCCCGGTTGGGCCGCCGCCTTTTGCCCCGGCTGCGCCGCCCTGGCCCACCCCCGCGCCATGCCGCGGGCGGCGTCCGCCCGCTGGCCGCGCTCGCGCCGGAACCGGTCGAGCCGGTCCTCGAGGTCGGCCGCCGGGCCGCCGAGCCCGCGCTCCGACAGGAGGACGGCGACTTCGGCGGCCGTCGCGCCCGAGCCGGCGCGCGCGGCGTCCGCCACCATGCGGGCCAGTCGCGGCGGCAGCGGCATGGCGCGGATCGCCCGCCCCTCCCCGGTAATGGCGCCGTCGGCGTCCAGCGCGCCCAGCGATTGCAGCAGCTTGACCGCTTCCGTCCAGGCGGGGGCGGGCGGCGGATCGAGGAAGACGAGCCCCGTCCGCTCGCGCACGCCCCAGAAGGCGAGGTCGAGCGCGAGCCCCGAAAGATCGGCGCTGAGAATTTCCGGTTGCGCGATAAGCCGGCAGCGCGCCGGTCGCGGCTTCCTCCCACAGGCGATAGCAGACGCCGGGCTCCGTGCGGCCGGCGCGGCCGCGCCGCTGGTCGACGGACGCGCGGGCGGCGCGCACGGTTTCGAGCCGCGTCAGGCCGAGGTCGGGCTCGTAGCGCGGCACGCGGGCAAGCCCGCTGTCGATGACGACGCGCACGCCCTCGATGGTGAGCGAAGTTTCCGCGACCGATGTGGCCAGCACAATCTTGCGCGTTCCGGGCTTCGCCGGCAGCACGGCGCGGTCCTGATCGCGCCGGTCGAGCGCGCCGTAGAGCGGCGCGACGAGAATGGCCGGGTCGCGAATGCGGTCGGACAGGTCACGCGCGACGCGCTCGATCTCGCCCTGTCCCGGCAGGAAGACGAGGATCGATCCCTTCTCCGTCTCCAGCGCCCGCAGGATCGCGCGCTGAACGGCCGGTTCGATCCGCTCGGCGGGGTCGCGGCCGAGATAGATCGTCTCGACCGGAAAAGCGCGGCCCTCGCTCTCGATGACCGGCGCGTCGCGCATCAGGCCCGCGACGCGCGCGCCGTCCAGCGTGGCGGACATGGCCAGCAGCCGCAGGTCCTCGCGCAGCCCCGCCTGCGCGTCGAGCGCCAGCGCCAGACCGAGATCGGCGTCGAGCGAGCGCTCGTGGAACTCGTCGAACAGCACGGCGGCCACGCCCTCGAGCGCGGGATCGTCCAGGATCATGCGCGTGAACACGCCCTCGGTGACCACGAGGACGCGGGTGCGTGCGGAGGCGCGCGATTCCATGCGGATGCGCAGGCCGATCGTGTCGCCGACCGTCTCGCCGAGGGTTTCGGCCATGCGCTGCGCCGCCGCGCGCGCCGCCAGGCGCCGCGGCTCGAGCAGGACGATCTGGCGGCCTGCAGCCCAGTCCTCGTCCAGCAGCGCCAGCGGGACGCGCGTCGTCTTGCCGGCGCCCGGCGGCGCGACGAGCACGAGATTGGGCGCAGCAACGAGGCTCCGGCGCACGCTTGCGAGCACGTCGTCGATCGGCAGCCGGTCGGGAAAGGAGCGCATGGGGTTTCTTGGCAGGAACAATTCGCAACCGCAACGCGCCAGAGGCGTTGTCGTTTGCGTTTCAATTCCGCCTTGCGGATTTCGAAAAGCGCGCAGGATCGCTCGCCGAAGCGGTTTTACGAATGGGACTTTTCTGTGATGGGGAAACGGCGTATATCGCCGCGCCCGCCGGCTGCAACCGGCGGTGGGGCTTCTCCCCCGAGCTTGCGAATGACGCAGTCAGGATCGAACGGCGACAGTTCCACAACGGCCGTTCCGCGGACGCAGGACGGCCGCGCGCCAGAGCCGGGTTCCGAACATCGGGCGGGCGGCGACGGCGGCAACGCGGGAGCCGGCCACGCAGGACACGCCAACGGCTTCTGGGCCATGGCTCTCGGTTCGGTCGGCGTCGTCTACGGCGACATCGGCACGAGCCCGCTCTACGCCCTCAAGGCCTCGCTGGAGCACACGAAGGAGACGGGCGCGCATCAGGCCGAGATCGTCGGCATCGTGTCGCTGCTCATCTGGGCGCTGATCTTCATCGTCACCGTGAAATACGTCGCCTTCATCATGCGCGCCGACAACAAGGGCGAGGGCGGCACGCTGTCGCTGATGGCGCTGGCGCAGCACGCGGTCGGCAAGCGCACCATGCCGATCTTCCTGCTCGGCGTCGCCGGCGCCGCGCTGTTTTCGGGCGACGCCATCATCACGCCGGCGATTTCCGTTCTGTCCGCGATCGAGGGCCTGAAGCTGCCCGCCGTTCGCCAGTACGTCGACCTGTCGCCCTACATCCTGCCGATCACCATCGCGATCCTGATTTCGCTGTTCATGGTGCAGAGTCGCGGCACCGCCAAGGTCGCCGCCTTCTTCGGCCCGATCATGGTCCTGTTCTTCGGCACGCTCGCGACGCTCGGCGCGATGCATGTCTTCGACGCGCCGGCCATCCTCAACGCGATCAATCCGGTCAACGGGCTCGTCTTCCTGTTCTCGCACGGCGCCAAGAGCTTCACGACGCTCGGCCTCGTCTTCCTCGCCGTGACCGGCGCCGAAGCGCTCTACGCCGACATGGGCCATTTCGGCCGCAAGCCGATCCAGCTCGCCTGGGTCTTCTTCGTCCTTCCCTCGCTCATCCTCAACTATCTCGGGCAGGGCGCCTTCATCCTCGCCCATCCCGCGGTCGTGACGCAGGAGAACTTCAGCCCCTTCTACCAGCTCGCGCCGGACTGGGGCCTCATCCCGCTCATCATTCTCGCGACGGTCGCCACCATCATCGCCAGCCAGGCGGTCATCACCGGCGCCTTCTCGATCGTGCGCCAGGCGATCCAGCTCGGCCTGCTGCCGCGCATGGAAATCCGGCACACGTCGGAATCGGCCGAAGGCCAGATCTTCGTGCCGCGCGTCAACCGGCTGCTGCTGATCGGCGTCGTCATTCTCGTCATCCTCTTCAAGAATTCGGACTCGCTCGCCAACGCCTACGGCATCGCCGTCACCGCCTCGATGGCCGTCGACACCGCGCTCGCCGCCATCGTCGTGTGGAAATTGTGGCGCTGGCCGATCTGGGGCGTGCTGTTGTTCGTCGGCTTCTTCCTCGCCATCGACATGTCGTTCCTGTCCGCCAATCTCGTGAAGGTGCTGGAAGGCGGATGGGTGCCGATCCTGCTCGGCGGCGCGTCCATGGTGACGATGTGGACATGGTCGCGCGGCACGTCGCAGCTCAACGAGAAGAGCAAGCGCGATTCGATCCCTACCGCCGATCTCCTGCGCATGCTCGCCAAATCCAAGCCGACGCGCGTGCCGGGCACCGCCGTGTTCCTCACGGGCTCGCCGGACGTCGCGCCGCCGGCGCTCATGCACAATCTCAAGCACAACAAGGTTCTGCACGAGCGCGTGGTTTTGATGTCGGTCGTCACCGAGGACATTCCGCGCGTCGATCCCGCCAACCGTTTCGAAACGCGCAAGCTCTCCGACGACTTCATGGCCGTCACCCTGCATTTCGGCTTCATGGAAAGCCCGCGCATACCTTCGGCCATGGCCGCGCTGCGCAAGGCCGGCTACAAGTTCGACATCATGACGACGTCGTTCTTCCTCGGCCGGCGCTTCCTCAAGCCGAGCCCGACCTCCGGCATGCCGCACTGGCAGGACAAGCTGTTCATCAGCCTGTCGAAGCAGGCGACGACGGCGACGGACTTCTTCGCGATCCCCTCGGATCGCGTCGTGGAGCTGGGCGCGCAGGTCACGATCTGACGGTCGGACTTTCGATCCGGCCTTTGCTCAAACCTCGGCGAGCGCGGCGTCCAGCGCCGCCGCCGACATCTCTTCCAGCAGCGGCGCCTGCGTCCAGAAGATGAAGGCGCGCACGGTCCTGCCGGCGTAGAGCGCGCCGACGCCGGCGCGATAGAGCGCGAGCTGCGTCACATACGTCGCTGGCGTTTCGTCGGGCCGCGCGCCCGTCTTGAAATCCGCGATCCAGACTTCCTCGCCCACTTCCGCGAGCCGGTCGATGCGGCCGGCGATATCGATCGGCTTGCCGCCCTCGCGCAAAATGCGCGCGGCGATCGCGGCTTCGGCGCGGGAACGCGCGCCGAACAACGGGGCGGCTTCAGCAAGGTCGAGGGCCTGCACGACTTCGTGCGCGAGGTCTTCGGCGATGGCGCCGTGCAGGCCCGGCGTCTGGGCGCGCAGATAGCGCAACGCGGCTGCGGCGCGCTGTTCGGCCGGGAGCGATGGCAGGCTCTGCAGGAGCTGATGCACGAACAGCCCGCGCTGCACGCCGGAGGAATGGCGCAACGCCGCTGCGGGCTCGCGAGCATCGGGCGCATCCGCGCCGGACAGCGCGCTCGACGGCCGCAGCGGCGGCGGCGGTTCGGTCTCGTTGGGCGCGGGCAGGAAGAGCCAGTCGGGCGCCGTCGGCTTCGCGACCGCAGCCGCCATCGGTTCGCGTTCGTCGCCGAGACTGGGTTCGCCAAATCGATGGACCATTCCATCCGGCGCATGTTCGTCCGGAACTTCATTCAGCACGTCGGCAAGGCCGTCCGCCACCAGATCGAACCAGCAACCCTGCTGCTTTCCCTGCGCGCCGTGATGGCCACAGATGTACAGCCGTTCCTCTGCGCGCGTCAGCGCGACATAGAGCAGGCGTCGATACTCGTTCTCGACCTCTTGCCGCGCATGCGCGCGCGCGGCCGCCACCGCGGCGGCGTCGTCGGCCTTGCGCGGCGACCACGCGAGCGTGGGGCCGGCGAGCGTGTCGATCTCGAACAATGCCGCATCGTTTGCGGATGGCGGCAGCCTGCACGTGTCCGGCAGGAACACGATCTTGGCCTCGAGCCCCTTCGCCGCATGCGTGGTCATCACGCGCACCATGTCGCCGGCGCTTTCCATGTCGCGCTTGATCGTGAGGGACAGCGACTCGACTTCGTGCACGAATGTCGCGAGCGAGGGCGCGGCGCTGCGTTCGTGCTCCAGCGCGAGCGCCATGAATTCGTCGAGCGCATCGCCTGCCTCCGCGCCGAGCCGCGTCAGGAAGGCGCGTCGCCCGCCTTCGGGCCCGAGCAGGCGGCTGAAGAAATCGAACGGCCCGAATTCGCCGGCTGACGCGCGCCAGCGCGCGATGCGCGCGGCGACTTCGGCATGGCGCGCATCGCGCGATGCGCGCAGCGCCGCGTCGAGGCTGGCGGGGCGTAATGGCGCGAGCTGGATGAGATCTTCGTCGTCGAGCCCGCACAGCGGCGATTTCAGCACGCAGGCGAGCGAATAATCGTCGTCCGGCGCGAGCGCGGCGCGGGCCGCCGCCAGCATGTCCATGACGGCGATATGGCTGGCGATTTCCAGGCGGTCCGCGCCGGCGACGGGCACGTTCGCGGATTTCAGCGCGCGCACCATGGCTTCGAAGAAGGCGTCGCGCCGGCGCACGAGAATCATCACGTCGCCCGGCCGGATGGCGCGCAAGGCGCCCGTATCGGAATCGTGCACGCGCTCGCGCGAACCGGCATGCGTGAGCCGCGCGATCTTGGCGGCGATCGTGCGCGCAAGCTCGACCGGCGGCGAGGTTTCGCGCGGCAGGTCCAGCGGCAGCGCCCAGTCCGTCGGGTCTTCCGCTTTCTCGCCGACGATCGGGCGCCAGATTTCCACCATGCCGGGAATGTCGAATTTCAGGGCGGCGTGCCTGGGCGGTTGGTCCGTGGGGTCGGATTGCAGGCCGGCCAATGCCTCGGGCCGGGTGAAGATCAGGTCGACGGCGTCGAGCACGCCCCTGGCCGACCGGAACGAAAGGTCGAGCGGCACCGGATCGAACACCTGGCCGGCTGCGCGCACGCGTCCTTCGAAACTCTTGCGCATGAGGCCGAACGATTGCGGCGAGGCGCCCTGAAACGAGAAGATCGACTGCTTCTCGTCGCCGACCGCGAAGAACGTGCGCTTAAGCGCGCGCGCGCCCGCGCCCGCGGTGAATTCCGATGCGAGCGCGTCGAGGATCGCCCACTGGGCCTCGCTCGTATCCTGCGCCTCGTCGACGAGGATGTGGTCGACGCCATTGTCGAGCTTGTAGAGCGCCCAGGCGGCCGCGCCCTCGCGCGTGAACAGCGCGCGCGTTCGCGCGATCATGTCGTCGAAATCGAGCACGCCGCGTGTGAGCTTCAGGGTCTCGTAGCGATCGAGGCAGGCGGCCGCCAGACGCAGCAGCGCGGCGGAGCGCTCGACGCATGCGAGCGCGCGCAGCTTGTCGCGCAATGCCTCGAGCCTCGAACCCTCCTTCATCAACCGGTCGAGCAGGCCCGGCGCCGCCTTTTCGACCGCGCTCGTGCCGATGCGCTTGCGCAGACCGCCACGGTCGGTGAAGTAGAAGCCGAGATAGGCTTCTAGGCATGCAACATCGGGCGCTTGCGCCGCGGCCGCGACGAGCCGCGCCGCCTGTTCCTTGTCCTTGGTCGAGCCCTGTTCGAAAACCGCGGCGATCGAGGACCATTCCGTCCATGCGACGTCGCCCTCCATCATCGCGCGTTGCACGGAATGCGCATCATCGTCGCGAGAAAGGCCGAGCGCCGCCGGCAGCCGCGCGATCGTTCCTTCGACATCTTCCAGCGCTTCACGATGTCCGATCGCTGCGTCGAGAACCCGCGCGAACGCGCCTTCCGAACATTCATCCGCGACAAGAGCCAGCGCGGCGCCGAGACGGTCGTCGTCCGCCGCCGCGGCAAAGGTCTGCTGAAGCGCCGACGCCAGCAGTTCGGCGCGCTCCAGATCTTCGGCGGCGCGGAACTCGGCGGGAACGTTCGCCTCGAACGGGAAGAGATGCAGCACGCGCTCGCAGAAGGCGTGGATCGTCTGGATCTTGAGACCGCCAGGCGTCTCGACGGCGGCGGCGAAAAGCCGCCGCGCCACATCGAGATCGCGCGGCGGCGTCGCGCCGGTTCTCGCGATGGCTGCGGCGAGCGCCGCGTCGTCCATCAAGGTCCAGCCCGCAAGCATGTCGAACACGCGCGCCGACATGTTGGCGGCCGCGGCCTTGGTGAAGGTGAGGCAGATCAGGCGCGAAGGCGCGACGCCGGACAAAAGGAGCCGCACGACGCGCTGCGTCAGCACATGCGTCTTGCCGGAGCCCGCATGCGCCGAGACCCAGGCCGAGACGTCGGGGTCGGACGCACGCTTCTGGTAGGCCTGCGTCAGGGCGGGGATGTCGTATCTCATCCCTCGTCCTCCGCGCCGCCGCCGGAGGCCGACCATTCCTTGACCCGCGCGAGATGATCGAAATCTCCCGCGCGCGTGATGAATTGCGCAAGCGCGCGCGACGGATAGCCCTGCGCGGGGTTGCGGTAGGACGACAGGAGCTGCGCGAGCCCCGCGAAATGTTCCTCGGCGAGCGCCGCGAAGTCGGCGCCGTTCTTCGGCGCCTCGACGATCTTTCCGCCTTCCGGCCCGCCGAGCTTGATGTAGATACCGGAGTCCGCCTCGACCGCGCCGATTTCGGGAAATGCGCCGCGCCGCGCCATCGCGGCCTCGAGCGTGAGTTGCGAGGCGAGCCCCAGTCCGATCTGCTTGGGACGACGGCGGCTGCCCGGTCTTGTAGTCGACGATTCTCGCGCGACCGTTTCGATCTATCTCGATCCTGTCGGCCTCCGCTGTCAGCGTGAACGAGCTTGTGTCCGCCAGATCGAAGACGAGACGGCCGCGCGTCTCGCCGAACACTTTCGTGAGCGCGTCGCGCCGGCCTTCTTCGTAGGCAAGGACGTAGTCGAGGCCGGCCTCGAGCGCGGGCCAGCGGAAAACGCGCCATGCCGGGTCTGCAAAGAAAGGCGCCAATTGCCTGCGCGCTTCCGCCATCAGCGCCTCGCGCATTCCGGCCGGCCGGGAGCCGTCGGGCCATTGCCGGACGAGTTCGGCGAGCGCCTCGTGCACGCCCGTTCCCTGTTCGGACGGGCCGATCGCGAAGTCGACCGCCGCGAGCGGCTCGAGCTTCAGGATGCGCTCGGCATAGATGGCGTAGGGATCGCGGCGCAGCGTCTCGATGCGGGTCACGCTCAGCGATGTCGGGCGAAGGTCGAGCGGGGGCGCCGGCGCGGGCCGCGCGAGCGGGCGGCTTGACGCGGGTTTGTCCAGCAGGCGCGCGAGCGTCAGCCAGCGATAGCCGCGCGCGCGCAGCGCCGCGCTCTCCGCTCTGTCGGCGAGCGCATCGACCCGCTGCAGGAAGCGCGAGGCGACGGTCGGCGCGCGCGCGCGCTTCAGGGCGCGCGTCATCACGACCTTGCGCGCGCCCATCGCCATCGCGAAATCGTGCGCGCTTTGTCCGATGCGCCGCTCCGGCGGCGTCAGTCCGATCTGTGCGCGCATCGGGCGATTGAGGAAAGCGTCGCTGCCGGGCTGCGGCGGCCAGATCGTTTCGTCGAGGCCCGCAAGCACGACGAGATCGGCGTCGAGCAGGCGCGCTTCCAGCAGGCCGAGAATCTTGAGCCGCGCGTGGGCGCGCTGCGGACCGCGCACCGTGACGCCGCAGACGAGCCCGTCGAACAGGGCCCTGTATTCGTCGAGATCGAGGCGCAAGCCGCGCGCTGCGTCTTTGCCGAGCGTTCCGGTTTCCTCGAACAGCCGTTCGAGCGCAATGTCGTCTTCGCCGATGTCGGCGCCGGATTTTGCGCCGAGCGCATCGAGGCCCGCGCGATGAAGTTCGACCCATGCGCCGATCGTCATCTTGCCTTCGGCGCGCAAGGGCGCGAGCGCCGCGTCGATCGCGAGCGACAGACGCTCCATCTGCGCCCAGTCGTCGCCGGCAATGCGCTGCGCGGCCGCGTGCGCGTGGCGTCCGCGCGCGCTTTCGCGCGCAAAGGCCAACCGGCCGCGCCAGTCCGGGTCATGCGGCGTCGCGCGCAGCACGCCGATCTCGATCATCTGGGCGAGAGCGCGCGTCCGCGCGCGATCCGATGCCGGCGTCACGCGATCGTGGCCGAGCAGCGCGAGAAAGGCGATGTCGGATTCGCTCGGAAGCCGCAGTCAGAACGGCGCGCGCGAAAGCGCCGGCGCCGGTCGCTCCCAAGGGCTCGCCGCCGGAATCGTCGACATCGATGTTCCAGCGCGCGAGCTCGGCGCGCACGCGGCGCGCGATCGCGCGATCCGGCGTTATCAGCGCCGCCGTCGCCCGCGGCGTTTCCAGCAGCTCGCGCAGGCATGTGGCGATGGCGAGCGCTTCCTCGCGCTCGTCCGCGGCTTCGATCAGGCTGACATCGGCCAGCGCCTCGGCGCGTTCCTCGCCATGCGTTGCGGCATAGGCGCGCCAGTCCGGCGTCGACTCGCTCGGCGCCAACGCCTGCGAAACGAAGCGCGCGCGCTTCTCGCGCGTCGCGTCGGGAGCGCCTAGGGCGCGCACGTCGTCGCGCGCGGCGCCCAGCCGCGCGAGCAATCGCGCGAGCGCGGCCTGCGGATGCCCGAAGATCGTTTCCTTCTCGCCGTCGAGGCCGGCGACGAGACGCCAGTCCTTGTCCGGCATGATCTGGTCGAGGCCCGGCAGGACGACCGCGCCGCGCGGCATGTGCGCGATCGCGCGCATCAGATCGGCCGTCGCGCGATTGGTGCCGGTCGAGCCGAGGACGATGGTCGGTTCGTCGAGGCTAGACAGTCGCGAGACCTCGCGCGCGATCAGCCGCGCGCGGCGTTCGGCGAGGTCGATCGCCTGGCGTTCGCCCAGGATCTCAGGCCAGCGCTCGATCGCGATGCGGAGAAAATCGGCGGAGACGCCCCAATAGCGGTCGTAATCCTCGGCCGCCAGATTGCGCACCGCCGACCAGTCGGCGCCCTCGACGATGAATTCGTCGATGAGGCCGCCGAGCTGGCCTGCAAGCGCGAAGGCGTCGGCGGGCGTCGCGCCGGCGACGAGCGCTTGCGAGGCGTCGGTGACGATACGGCCATCGGGCCCGAGGCCGACGATGGCGCCGCTCAGCGCGCGCGACCAGGCCAGCACGAGCTCGGCGAGCAGAAAGCGCCGTTCGATTTCGCCGGCTGCGCGCGGCAGGTCGGGCGCGAACGACGTAAACGCCTCGTCCGGATCGGCGAAGAGCGCCGCCTCCTCGTCGACCGCGCCGAGCGGCCTGATCTTCGGCAGGAGCGTCGCGCCGCGTTCGGACTGCGCCGCGAATTCCGCGATCAACGCGCGCGTCGCGCGGCGTGTCGGCACGTAGATCGTCACGTCGGCCAGCGCGAGCGGACCCGCTTCGCGCGACAATCCCGGCGCAATCTCGCCGGCAAGAAGCGCGCGCACGAAGGTTCCGAGGAAAGGAACGCCCGGAGGAATGGTGAAAAGGCGCGGGCGCGCCATGGTCACGCCGCCGGGCGCGCGTAGGCGCGTTCGGCTTCCTCGATCGCCTCAGGCGAGCCGACATGCAGCCATTGTCCGTTCAGCCTGACGCCGTGCAGGCGGCCGGCCTTCGCCGCGTCGAAGAAATAAGGCGCGAGGCGAAATACTTCGTCGGTCGCGTTCGTGAACAGGCTCGCCTTGACGATGCCGACGCCGGCATAGACGAAGGCCGAGACCTCGCGCTCGGCGCGCTTCGTCAGGCGCCCGTCCGGCGCCATGTGAAAGTCGCCCGGCCAGTCGACGCCGACGCTGCCGGATGTCGCGGCGACGAGCAGCAGGATGTCCATGTCCTGCGGCCGCCACGCCTTGCGCATCGCCGCGATGGCGGAATGCGGCCCTTCCAGCCAGACCGCGTCCGTGTTGCAGATGAAGAAATCCGCGTCGCCGATCAGCGGCAGGACCTTCTTGATGCCGCCGCCCTGGTCGAGCAGTTTCTCGCGCTCGTCGGAAATGATGATTTCAGGCCGCGTCCGGCCCTTCAGATGCGCTTCGATCTGGTCGGGCAGATGGTGCACGTTGACGATCGCGCGCGTCACGCCGCCATCGGCCAGGCGATCGAGCATGTGGTCGAGCATCGCCCTGCCGCCGATCTGCACCAGCGGCTTCGGGATCCGGTTCGTGATCGGGCGCATGCGCGTGCCCAGGCCCGCGGCGAAGACCATGGCGGTGTCGAGCGGCGCGCGCTCTGTCGGCATGCGTTCGCTTGGCCGACTTTCGCTTGGCTTTCTCGTCAATCAGGCGTCCTCGACCGTGCGCGGCAGGTTTGCGACATGCCATTCGCGCAGCGGCGCCAGCGCGGGATGCGCGAGATTCTTGCGCAGGTAGCGGGTCACGCGCGGCAGGTGCGCGAGATATTGCGGTTTGCGGTCGCGCTTGTCGAGCCGCGCGAATATGCCGAGAATCTTGGTTGCGCGCTGCGCGCCGAGAATGGCGTAGGCGCGCGCGAAAGCCGCCATGTCGAAGTCGGCCGCCTCGGCGCGCCGCAATTGCGCGTAGTGGCCGAGCAGCCGCAGCTCCATCTCGTCCGGCACGTTCACGCGCGCGTCCTGCAGCAGCGAGACGACGTCATAGGCCGGATGTCCCATGACGCAATCCTGGAAGTCGATGACGCCGACGCGCTTCAGTCCCTCGCGCTCCGGCAGCCAGATCAGGTTCGGCGAATGATAGTCGCGCAGCGTCCATGTCGCCGGCCCGCTGACGATTTCGATCGCGATCTGGCGCCAGAGATTGACGAAGGTCGCGCGCTGGCCGGAAGAAAGCTGCATGCCGGCGATATGCGGCGCGTACCATTCGAGCAGCAGTTCGATCTCGATCAGCAGCGCGTCGAGGTCGTAGGGCGGGATGCGATAGATCGAGGCGTCGTCCATCGCGATCGTGTCGGCGCGCGGGCGGGCGTGAATATGCGCCAGCACGGCCGCTGCTTCGGCGTAGCGCTCGCGAATCGGGCCGTTCTGGTCGACGACGCCCTCGGCGCCGAGATCCTCGATCACGGCGAAGCCGCTCGCCAGATCGGCGGCGTAGATCTGCGGCGCGGAGAGCCCATCTTCGCGCAGCGCGCGATCGATCGCCACGAAGGGACGAATGTTTTCGGCGAGCCGGGCGATGGCGCTATAGGGCTTGCCGTAGCGCACCGGCGGCCCGTCCGGCCGTGGCGGCGAGATCATGAGGATGGCGCGCGAACCGTCGGGCTTGGTCAGTCTTTCATAGGCGCGCGTGGAAGCGTCGCCCAGCATGAATTCGCGGGCCGCATCCTGCCAGCCGGCCGCGCGCAGGATTTCGGTCGCGCCCCGGGCGCGCGCGATGCGCGCAGCGAAGGCGCCGAAGCCCGAAAGCTCGATGATGCGCTTGTCGTCGGCGCCGGGCGGAATGGTCAGGCGCACGTCCAATCGTTCCGTAGGCAGCGCGCCGCCGGCCCGCTCCGCCCATTCGACCAGCACCAGCGCGCTGTCCGTCGCCTCGTCCCATCCGAGCTCGGTCAGTTCGGACGGATTGGCGATGCGGTAGAGATCGGCGTGCACGATCGGGAATTTTTCGGTCTCGTAGACCTGCATCAGCGTGAAGGTCGGACTCGGCACGTCGAGCTCGGAATCGTCCGTCAGCCTTGCGGATGAGCGCGCGCGCGAACGCCGTCTTGCCGGCGCCGAGATCGCCCGACAGGGTCACGAGGTCGCCGGCGCCGACGAGGTCCGCCACCTGCTCCGCCACATCGCGCGTGCCGGTTTCGTCGGCCGCTTCGATGCGCCAGACCATGGGCTCCGCCGCGCCGCTCATACCGGCGTCCGCTTCGTGTCGGCGCTCGTTTCGGCGACGGTCAATTTCGCTTCTCCCTCACGCGCGGGAAAAATGCAGGTGACGGCGGTGCCTTCGCCCGGCGCGGAATCGATGTGGATCTTGCCGCCGTGCAATTCGACGAGCGCCTTGACGATGGAGAGCCCGAGGCCGACGCCGCGATGGCGCGTGCCGATCGTGTGGCTCTTGAAGCGGTCGAACACCTTGTCGAGCACGTCGGGCGGAATGCCGCGCCCGTTGTCGGAAACCTTGAAGGCGATTTCCCCGCCGCGCCTGAGCGCCGCCAGCGTGACGGTCTGGCCGGGTTCGGAGAAGCCGATGGCGTTCGACAGGAGGTTGAAGAGGATTTGCCGTACGCGCTTGCCGTCGGCGCGAAACGAGCCGATGTCGTCGAGCGCGACGATCGACAGGTTGATGCCGGATTCGGACAGCCGGTCCTGCACGCCGGCCGCCGCCGCGCGCATCGTTTCGGCGATGTCGACATCGTCCGTTTCGAGCTGCATTCCGTCCTTGTCGATCGTGGCGAGGTCGAGAATGTCGTTGATGATGGCGAGCAGCGCCGCCGACGATTTCATGACGTAGCCGACATAGTCGCGCTGGCGCGGATTGAGCGGACCCACGCTCTCGTCGTCGAGCAACTGGATGAAGCCGATGATGTTGGTCAGCGGCGAGCGCAGCTCGTAGGAAATGTGGTGCACGAAATCGTTGCGCAGGTTTTCAGCGTCGATCAGCGCCTGGTTGCGGTCGGTGAGCGCGCGTTCGACGCTGACCTGCGCGGTGGCGTCGATGAAGGTGATGAGCGTGGCGCCGTCCGGCAGCGGCTGCGCGGCGCAATCGAGCACGATGCCGTCGGCGCGGTTCATGCGGAAGGCGTGGCCGGTGCGCTGCTCGTGCAGGCCGGTGACGACCTCGCGCAGCTTGGCGAAGCCGCCGCCCGCGCCCGCCAGCGGCGCGCATTGCTGGGCGATCGCGTCGAAATGCGGATGGGCGAGCAGGATGTTGCTGTCGAGCCGCCACATATGGGCGAAGGCGGGGTTGTGCAGCTTCAGCTTGCCGTCCGTGCCGAACACGGCGACGCCTTCCTGCAGCGTATCGAGCGTCTCGTTCTGCACGCTCATCAGTTGCGCGAAGCGCGATTCGATCTCGAAGCGCTCGGACACGTCGTCGTAGAGATAGGTGACGCCGCCGTGCGGGCTTGGGTTCGAGACGACGCGGAAGGTGCGTCCGCCCGGCACGTACCAGACGTGCTCGCGCGTCTCCTGCGATTGATAGGCGGCCATCAGGCCGGCCTTCCACGAGCGGAAATCGGCCTGTTCCGGCAGGCGGCGTTCGGCGCGCAGCCGGTCGAGGATTTCGGAATCGGTCGGGCCCTGGTCGAGGAAGCCCTGCGGCAGGCTCCAGAGCTGGCGATAGGCGGCGTTGTGAAACACGAGGCGCTTCTGGCCGTCGAAGATCGCCACCGCCGTCGGAAGCTGGTCGAGCGTGCGGGTATGCGATTCCATCTGCTGTTCGAGATTGTCGCGGACGGCTTCGAGCTCGCTGAGGTCTTGCGCGAAGCCCACCGATCCGGCGCGCGTGGGAACGTCGACGATGTCGAGCAGATGTCGCGCGCCGGAGACGAGCCCCGGCAGGCGCGCGCGCCAGGTTTCGCCGGCGCTCGTCGCGCGACGGCTCGTCTCGCGCGCGTCGCGGTCGAGCAGCTCGACGCTTTTCGCTACCGCTTCCGTCGGATCTTTGACGTCCACCGCGCGCGCGTAAGCGGCGTTCACCCAGGAGAGCTTGCCCTCGCCATCGCGCGTCCAGACCGGCGCGGCGATGGAATCGAGCATGGCGCGCAGGGCGTCGGTCTGGGCGCCGAGTTCGGCGTGACGCTGGCGCAGCGACAGCAGTTCGAGCCGGTCGCCCGAGACGTCGCGGATGCGCAGCACGGCGCGCCCGGCGATGGCGCGGCCTTCGGCCTCCAGATGCCGGCCCGCCAGCGAGACCAGCGACATGCGAAAACCCTCGCCGCGGCGGCGCAGCCGTTCGACGCAATCGTCGAGCCGTTGCGCCAGCGCCGGCTCCAGCCATGCGCCGAAGCCGAGGACGCGGCGCGGCACCGGCGCGTCGGTCACGAGGCCGATCTCGCCCTCGATTTCCGGTTCCGCCGAGGCGGAGCCCCAGGCGACGATGATCTGCGGCTCTGCCGAGAGAAACACATGCGCGCGCTCGAGCTTCGCGCGGGCGGCTTCGAGTTCGGCGACCAGCCCGCTTTCGCGCTGCGTCCATTGCTTGCGGCCGGTCAGATGCAGCAGCGCGGTGATCGTCGCGAAAATCACCAGGCCGACGACGAGCGACACGCCGACGACATTCGGTTCGTGGATCGGCTGCTCGGCGAGTTGCGTCTGCGCGAGCGCGGGGGCGGTCAGCGCGAGCGACGAGACGCCGGCGGCAAGCCGCGCGAGTTTCGCGCGCAGCCCCGCCGCAAGGCGAAAAGGATTCGGAAAACGGGCGTTGGAAGCAGCTTCCGCGTTCGGGCGTTTCAGCTCAATCACGATGTGATCCTGCCGTCGCCGCCTCATTGCCGTCCCCTTTTCGAGGCGCAAGCGCGCATCGGCCGGTCGCCGACAGCAAGAGCCTCCAGTCCGGCAGCGTCCGCCTCGCCGCCCGAATCAGTTCAATTTAGCCTTAGCCGAGGGTCCTGAGAAAGTGGTTAACGAATGGGAAATTCACATGCTTCGCCGAGTCGTATCGTCGCGGGAGGCGCAGTGGTCGGAAAATACAACGCACACTGATTGACAGTGTACAGAATATATGGTCACATGTCGGCCAAGAACGACAATCCAGCCGGGAGGGCGACATGGCTCGGGAGAGCAGCAGGATCATCGTGGTCGGCGGCGGCATCGGCGGGCTCGCCGCGTCGCTGGCGCTGGCGCGGCAGGGCTTCGAGGTCACGGTTCTCGAACAGGCGCCGGAGATCGGCGAAATCGGCGCCGGCATCCAGCTCGGTCCCAACGCCTTCTCCGCCTTCGACGCGCTCGGCGTCGGCGAGAAGGCGCGCGGCCGCGCCGTCTATGTCGATGAAATGATCATGCACGACGCCATCGACGGGTCGCTCGTCGGCCGCATCCCGACGGGCGAGGCCTTCCGCAAGCGCTTCAACAATCCTTACGCCGTCATCCACCGCGTCGACATCCATTCCTCGCTGCTGGAAGGCGCGCAGGAAACCGGCCGCATCGCGTTCAAGACGTCGACGCGCATCGAACGTGTCGAGCAGGACGAGACCGGCGTCACGGCCTGGGACCAGAACGGCGTCGCCCATCGCGGCGTCGGCCTCATCGCCGCCGACGGCGGCAAGTCGGTCGTGCGCGCGCAATATGTCAACGATCCCCCGCGCATCACCGGCCACGTCGTCTATCGCGCGGTCATCGACAAGGCCGATTTTCCGAAAGATCTTGCAATGGAACGCGGCCTCGCTGTGGGCCGGGCCGAAATGCCACCTCGTCCATTACCCGCTGCGCGGCGGCGAGCAGTACAACGTCGTCGTCACCTTCCATTCCCGCAAGGCGGAGGAATGGGGCGTCACCGACGGCTCGAAGGAAGAGGTGCAGAGCTACTTTCAGGACGTCTGCCCGAAGGCGCGCCAGCTCATCGACCTGCCGAAGTCATGGCGGCGCTGGGCCACGGCGGACAAGGAGCCGATCGAGACCTGGACCTTCGGCCGCGTGACGCTGCTCGGCGACGCCGCCCATCCGACGACGCAATACATGGCGCAGGGCGCCTGCATGGCGCTGGAAGACGCGGTGACGCTCGGCGAGGCCCTGCGCGTCAACCAGAACGACGTCGCCAGGGCGCTGCAGCTCTACCAGGCTTGCCGCACGACGCGCACCGCGCGCATCGTGCTCTCGGGCCGCGAAATGGGCCGCATCTATCACGCAGCCGGGATCGAGCGGAAAATCCGCAATTCGCTCTGGAAGGGCCGTGAGACGGAACGCTTCTACGACGCCGTCGAATGGCTGTACGGTTGGAACGTCAGCAAGGCTCTGGAACAATAAGCGCCGACCAGCGCGCAACAGGAGGAATAGCCATGTCGCAGCTCGGCACGCTCGAGGAGCTTCCGCTCGAATACCGCAACGGCCTGACGTCGCAGAACCTCGTGCCGCTCTGGCCGAATCTGCGCGCAGCTTTGCCGTACAACATTCCCTCACGCCGCACCAAGCCGATGGTCTGGCGCTATGCCGACATCCGCCCGGAACTGCTCAAGGCGGGCGAACTGACGCCGATCGAAAAGGCCGAGCGCCGCGTGCTCGTGCTCGCCAATCCCGGCCTCGGCCTCGAGAACATGCAGGCGACGCCCTCGATCTACATCGGCATGCAGTTGATCCTGCCGCGCGAAACCGCGCCCAACCACAAGCATTCGCCGAGCGCCACGCGCTTCGTGGTGGAAGGCGAGGGCGGCTTCACCGCGGTCGAGGGCGAGAAAATGCCGATGGAGAAGGGCGACCTGATCCTCACGCCCTCGGGCCTGTGGCACGAGCACGGCCATGAGGGCTCCGGTCCGGTCGTGTGGCTCGACGCGCTCGACCTGCCGATGGTCTATGCGCTCGAAGCCTCCTATTGCACTCGACGGCGCGCCGCAGACGATCCGCAACCAGCCCGACGCCTCGCAGAACCGCTATCGCCGCGCCGGCCTCGTGCCCTACGCCTCGCTGCGCGCGCAGCGCCCGAAATATCCGCTTTGTCGCTTCCCCTGGAAGGATACGCGCGCCGCGCTGCACGATCTGGCCAGCGTCACCGACAAGGGCGAGGCGGTGCAACTGGCCTACGTGAACCCGGAGACGGGCGGCGAATGCCTGCCGATCCTCGGCTTTTCCGCGATCATGCTGCGTCCCGGCGAAACCGTGCGCCCCGTGCGCCGCTCGGCTTCCGCCGTGCTGCATGTCGTGGAAGGCGAGGGGCAGGCCCTTGTCGATGGCGTGGAGTTGAACTGGGGCGGCCAGGACACGATGGCCGTGCCGACCCACGCGCGCGTGGAGATCATGAATCGCTCGACCTCGAAGCCCGCCTTCCTGTTCCAGGTGGACGATGCGCCGATGCAGAAGAAGCTCGGGTTTTTCGAGGAGTTCGATTGAGGGGCTCACCCGTCATGGCCGGGCTTGTCCCGGCCATCCACGCGGTGCGGCTGGACGAGTGTCTACAGCAGAGGTCGTTATCATCGGCACGGCGTAGATGCCCGCGACAAGCGCGGGCATGACGTGCGTTGACGGCACTGCGTTAGATCGTCTTCTCCGAACTCGTGCACAGATCCGCGATGACGCAGCGCGCGCATTCGGGCTTGCGCGCCTTGCAGATGTAGCGGCCGTGCAGGATCAGCCAGTGGTGCGCGTGCAGGAGAAATTCCTGCGGGATGATCTTCAGCAGGCCCAGCTCCACTTCGAGCGGCGTTTTTCCGCGCGCGAGCGGAATGCGGTTCGAGACGCGGAACAGATGCGTGTCGACGGCGATCGTCGCCTCGCCGAAGGCGATATTGCGCACCACATTGGCCGTCTTGCGCCCGACGCCCGGCAGCGCCTCCAGCGACGCCGCGTCGAGCGGAACCTTGCCGCCGTGCCTGTCGACGAGAATTCGCGAAAGCGCGACCACGTTCTTCGCCTTGGCGCGAAACAGGCCGATCGTCTTGATGTGATCGCGCACTTTGTCTTCGCCGAGCGCCAGCATCTTCTGCGGCGTGTCGGCGGCGGCAAACAGCGCGCGCGTCGCCTTGTTGACGCCGGCGTCCGTCGCCTGCGCCGACAGCGCCACGGCGACGAGCAGCGTGTAGGGGTTCACATATTCGAGTTCGCCCTTGGGCTCGGGGTTCTGCGCGCGCAGCCGCGTGAAAATCTCGCGCACGGTCGCGGCGTCGGCATATTTGCGCGGCGCGAGCTTTCGCCTGACGGCGGACTTTTTCGCTGCAGCGGTGGCCGCCGGCCTCTTCTTTTCGGGCATGACGCTTTATATTGTCAGGGCGGAGTTTCCGCAAAGCAGCGCCGAACCAGCGTCATGGCCGAAGCCTACGATCAGCCGATCTACGCCGTGCGGCTGCGCCCGCACCGCTCGCTCACGCGCGGACAGGCCAAGACGCTGGTGGCCGTGGTCAGCGCCGCCATCTGCGCCATCAGCCTGCCTTTCTTCGTCGTGGGCGCCTGGCCGATCGTCGGCTTTCTCGGGCTGGACGCGCTGGGCCTGTGGCTCGCCTTCGAACTGTCGTTTCGCGCGGCGCGCGCTTACGAGGACGTGCGCGTGACGCCCATCGAGCTGAAGCTCGCCAAGGTTTCGGCCAAGGGCGCGGCGCGGGAATTCCTGTTCAACCCGGCCTGGGTGCGCCTCGACCGCAGCGAGCACGAGGAATATGGCGTCGAGCGCCTCGCGCTCGTTTCGCACGGCCGCAGCGTCGAATTCGGCAGTTTTCTGGGGCCGGGCCAGAAGGCCGCCGTGGCCGGCGAACTGACGCAGGCGCTGGCGCAGGCGCGACGGGGCCCGGACCTGTCGTAGGAATCGGGTGGCGGCGCGCGCGCCGAACGGTCAGAATCGGGCAAATTCAGACGGAACACGATCATGCTGCAACGCCCGAACCCCGAAATCTTCTCGCCCGTCGATCTCGCCGACGACTACGAGCGCGTGCGCGCGCGCGATCGAATTCATGACCAAGGCGGCCCGCCGCCAGCCGGAGGTCGAGGAGATCGCCGCGCATGTCGGCCTCTCCGCCTCGCACTTCCATCACCTATTCAAGCGCTGGGCGGGGCTGACGCCGAAAGCCTTCCTGCAGGCCGTCACCATCGATCATGCGCGAACCCTGCTGCGCGACAGCGCCAGCGTGCTCGACGCCTCTTACGAGGTCGGACTATCCGGCCCCGGCCGCCTGCACGACCTGTTCGTCGCGCACGAGGCGATGACCCCCGGGGATTTCAAACGCGGCGGCGAGGGGCTGACGCTACGCTATGGTTTCCATCCCTCGCCCTTCGGCGAGGCGATCGCCGTCGTCGCGCCCAAGGGGCTCGCAGGCCTCGGCTGGGTCGACAAGGGAGATCGCGCGACTGCGCTTGCCGACATGGTGCGCCGCTGGCCGAATGCGCAATTCGTCGAAGACGGCGGCGCGACCGAATCTTACGTTCGCCGCTCTTTCGATCCCGCCGAATGGCGCGCGGATCGCCCGCTGCGCCTCGTCCTCATCGGCACGGATTTCGAATTGAGCGTGTGGGAGACCTTGCTCGGCATTCCCATGGGCCGCGCCACGACCTATTCGGATATCGCGCGAAAACTCGGCAAGCCGCAGGCCGCGCGCGCGGTCGGCGCGGCGGTCGGCAAGAATCCGATCTCCTTCGTCGTGCCCTGCCACCGCGTGCTCGGCCGCTCCGGCGCCTTCACTGGCTACCATTGGGGCGTGGCGCGCAAGCAGGCGATCATCGGCTGGGAGGCCGGGCAGACCGCTTGAGCGTCAGCCCGCGATCAACGCCTTGCCGACGCCGACGAGCGCGCCCAGGAACAGAACGCCGGCCGCCGTCGCCTGAATCGCGAAGCCGCGCCCGCGCCTGTCCGCGGCTTCCGCGTAAGTGACGAGATACAGCACGCGGCCTGCGACCCACACGAGCCCGACCAGCGCCGCCCAGCGGTCGGAGAGCGTGAGCGCGAACAGCCACAGCGACGGCAGGAAGATCGGCATCCATTCCAGCATGTTCTGGTGGGCGCGGTACACGCGCTCGAAATTCGGATCGCCCGTCGTCGCAGGCGCCTTGATCTTGTATGTTCCGCGCGCCATGCCGACGCGCAGCGCGGCGCCGAAGTAGACGGCGACGGCGAGAAGCGTGAGAAGCGACGTCCAGTGCGGCATGTGCAGTCCTATCGGGTTGAAATCCATTTCGTGAAACCATCGGCGCGCAGCCTGCACGCCGGGCATTGGCCGCAGCCGTGGCCCCAGTCGTGCAATGCGCCGCGCTCGCCGAGATAGCAGGTGTGCGTGTCGGCCACGATAATGCCGACCAATGCCGCGCCGCCGATCTCCTGCGCCATACCCCAGGTCGCCGCCTTGTCGATCCACATCAACGGCGTCTCGAGCGTGAAGCGCGCGTCCATGCCGATGTTGAGCGCGACCTGCATCGCCTTGATCGCGTCGTCGCGACAATCGGGATAGCCGGAGAAATCCGTCTCGCACATGCCGCCGACGATGCGTTTCAGTCCGCGCCGGTAGGCGAGCGCGGCGGCGAAAGCGAGAAAGATGAGATTGCGTCCCGGCACGAACGTGTTGGGCAGTCCCTTCGCATCCGCCTCGATGGCGATCTCGCGCGTCATCGCGGTGTCCGAGATCACGCCGAGCGCGGACAGGTCGAGCGTGTGATCGGGCCCAAGTCTTTCGCGCCACGCGGGCTTCAGGCCTGAGAATTTTTCACGCACGACGCCGCGCTGTTTCAGTTCGATCGCGTGGCGCTGCCCGTAGTCGAAGCCGATCGTCTCGACGCGCGCGTAACGCTCGAGCGCCCAGGCGAGGCAGGTGGCGGAATCCTGCCCGCCGGAAAAGAGCACGAGGGCGGAGGTCATGGGCGCGCCTCCTTCTCCCGCGGCGCGGGAGAAGGTGTCATGCGAAGCATGACGGATGAGGGCGCTGTCCAGAACGCGAAAATCTGTCGTAATCGCAAGTCCCTCACCCCAGACTGAAGTCGGCAACAGCCGACTTCGTGTCGACCTCGCTTCGCGAGGCCACCCTCTCCCGCATTGCGGGAGAGGGGAAGAGACGCGTCCCAACAAAATCACACCGCCTCCCCACGCGCCCAGGCAGCGATCAAATGATGCGCGATGGCGAGCTTGGGCGGGCAGAAGAAGCCGTCGAGCTTGCCCTCCACCAGCTTCAGCGCCTCCTCGCGCGAAAACCAGCGGGCGTCGTCGAGTTCGGTGCGGTCGATCGTGATCTTCTCGTCCTCGGCCTCCGCGAGGCAGCCGATCATCAGCGAGCACGGGAAGGGCCAGGGCTGCGAGGCCATGTAGGTCACGCGTGCCGCAGGAAATGCCCGCCTCTTCCTTGATCTCGCGGCGCACGGCGTCCTCCAGCGTCTCGCCGCCCTCGACGAAGCCCGCGAGCGCCGAATACATGCCCTTGGGAAAGCGCGGCTGGCGGCCGAGCAGGCATTTGTCGCCGGAGACGGCGAGCATGATGACGACGGGATCGGTGCGCGGAAAATGCTCGGCCTTGCAGGCGGGGCACACGCGCTTCCAGCCGGCGGCGGCGGTTTGCGTCTCCGCCCCGCAATTGGCGCAGAAGCGGTGGCGCGAATGCCAGTAGGTCAGGCTTTTCGCCTGCGCGAGACGGCCGGCGACCTTTTCCGACACCATGCCCTGCATCAGGATGGAGCGCAGGTCGACGCGCACTTCCGCCGTCTTCCCGGGCGGCGGCGCCTCGTTGCGATAGATGCGCTGGAGCTGTTCGCGGCTCGGCCCCAGATCCTGCGGCGCGTCCTCCAGCAGCACGGCGAAAACGCCGCCGACGCCGTCGTGGCCCAGAAACGCCGTCTCGCGCGCCTGTCCCATGCGGCCGGCCTCCGCGAAGGTGAACAGCGAGCGATAGCCCTCGCTGTCACGTTCCAGAATGACGTTCTCGCCTGTTATGACGAAGGTCCGGGCCTCCGGGTGCGCGCGCAGGGCCTCGACATGCGCCGCGTCGTCGCGCTTGTCCGACATGCGGTCGAGATCGTTGGCCGAATAGCCCGTGCGGGCCGAAAGCTCCTTGCGCGACGCCATTTCCTGTCCTTCTGCCCGAGTCGGGCCGGAGCATAGCGGCGTCGGCCACAGGCGCAACGCTGGGTCTTTCCCTCCCTGCTCGCGGGGAGGGTGTCGCCGCAGGCGACGGGTGGGGACCGATTGAGGATAGCCATCAATCTTCCACAGGGCGGCGGTCGAACCCCACCCGCATTGCTGCGCAATGCGACCTCCCCGCGAGCGGGGAGGTATTGCCCGCGCTTTAGGATTCCGGCTGATCCATGCAGGATACGCCCATGAGAATCGCCGCCCTCCTCGCCTGTGTCATCGCCCTGGCCGCCCCCGCCCGCGCAGCCTCGGGCGACGCCGCCTTCGCCGCCTTCGTCGCCTCCGCCTGGCCGCCGGCGCAGGCGGCCGGCGTCAGCCGCGAGACTTTTACGCGGGAAACGGCGGGGCTCACTCCCGATCCGGCGATCAAGGCGCAACCGGCCAGGCAGGGCGAGTTCTCGCTGCCGATCCATTCCTATCTCGGCCAGGTGGTCACCGCGCAGAAGGTTTCGGTCGGCCGGTCTCGCGCGCAAAGCCTCTCGGACGTCCTCGCCGCCATCGAGCGGCGCTACGGCGTGCCGAGCGAAATCTGTCTCGCCATCTGGGGCGTCGAGAGCGGCTACGGGCCGACGCAGGGCGGCCACGACATCCTGCGCTCCGTCGCCACGCTCGCGGTGCGCAAGCATCGCGCCGATTTCTACCGCGACGAATTCGTCGCCGCGCTGGTGCTGCTGCAGAACGGCATGCCGCGCGCAAATCTCACCGGCTCGTGGGCTGGCGCGATGGGACAGCCGCAATTCACGCCCTCGTCCTATCTCAAGTTCGCCGCGAGCTATTCCGGCGCCGGCCAGCCCGACATCTGGCGCTCGAGCGCCGATGCGCTCGCCTCCATCGCCAATTTCCTCAAAGGCTCCGGCTGGAATCCGGCGCTGCCCGCCGTGATGGAAGTGATCGTTCCCGAAAGTTTCGACTGGAAGCCCGTCGATCTCGATCTCGGCGCCTGGCGCCGCCTCGGTTTTTCGCGCGCCGACGGCGAGGCGCTGCCGGCTTCGGGGGCCGCCAGCCTCTACCTGCCGGAAGGCGCTGATGGACCCGCCTTTCTCATCACCGAGAACTGGGAAGTCATCCGCCAGTACAATACGTCGGACGCCTATGCGCTCGCCGTCAGCCTGCTGGCGGACCGCATCGGCGGCGCCTCCGGCCTGAAGCGCGGCTGGCCGAAGAGCTATGTTTCGATGTCGCTGACCGACAGGTCGCGCGCGCAAAAATTGCTGATGGCGAAGGGCCTTTATTCCGGCGCGACGGACGGCAAGATCGGCCGCGCCACGCGCATGTCGGTGCACAAGTTCCAACTCGCCGAAGGCATGTCGCCGGCCGACGGCCTGCTGACGCCTGAGGTGCTGAAGCGGCTGCAAAAATAACAATCCTCACCTTGAGGAGCCGCACCGATATCGGGCTTGTCCGATACCGGCATGCAACGTCCAAGTCGGGCGGGCCCGACTTGCATGCGGGGTCTTGAAGGGTGGCCGAGGCGCGAAACTCTGGAACGTGCTTCGAGACGGTCGCTGCGCGACCTCCTCAGCATGAAGGGTTCGGGTTTTCAGCGCATTTCGGGTCAGACTCCCGTATTGCGACTCAGCGTCTAAGATGAGGGCGGGAGAAAACTGAACCATGCGCTACGTCACCATCGAAAAAGGTCTCGGCCCCGAAGGCCGCATCGCCGTCGTGCGCTTCGACCGCGGCGACAGGCTGAACGCGCTGTCGGCAGCCGCCATGCGCGAACTGCGCGCCGCCGCGCAGTCGTTCGAGGACGATCCCGCGACATCCGTGGTCGTGCTCGCCGGCCATGCGCAGGGCTTTTCGGCGGGCTTCGATCTCAGGGACGCCGAAGGTCGCGAGCGCGGAAAGATGGGCCTGGGCGAACGACGCGCCGCGCTCATGGTCGGGCCGCGCATGTGCCGCGCCTGGTACGAGATGGAGCAGGTGACGATCTGCGCCATCGAGGGCCATTGCATCGGCGGCGGCGCGGCGCTCGCCGTCTCGCTCGACTTCCGCATCTGCGGCGCGGGCGCGCATTTCCGCATCCCCGAGGTCGAGCTCGGCATGAACATGAGCTGGGGCTCGGTGCCGCGCATCCTGCAGCTGATCGGTCCCGCGCGCACGAAACAGGCGGTGATCCTCGCCTCCGACCGCATCGCCGCCGCACAGGCCGAGAAATGGGGCCTTGCGGAAGAGGTGGTCGAGGATGGTCAGGCCTTCGCGGCGGCCTTCGCCTTCGCGGAAAGGATCGCAGCGCAGCCGCCAATCCCCACCATGATGACCAAGACCACCGTCAACCGCCTCGCCGGCGCGCTCGACGATCTCGCCAGCCACATGGACCGCGACCAGTTCGCGCTGACCAATCTCTCGGAAGATCACGCCGAAGGCGTCGCCGCCTTCATGGAGCGCCGCAAGCCGAAGTTCAGGGGCCGCTGATTTCCACGATTTGACCTGAAAGCCCGCTCTCCCTAGTTTCCGCGGCTTCAAACCGCAGGAAACCCGATGTCCGCCGACCCGATTGCCGCAACCCTCCTCGAAGCCGCCCGCGTCTCGCAGGCCTGGCCGTTCGAGGAAGCGCGCAAACTGGTGGCGCGGCTGGAGAAGCATCCGAAGGACGAGGTTCTGTTCGAGACCGGCTACGGCCCCTCGGGCCTCCCGCATATCGGCACGTTCGGCGAGGTCGCGCGCACGACCATGGTGCGCCGCGCCTTCGAGACGCTGACCGAAGGCAAGGTGAAGACAAGGCTGCTCGCCTTCTCCGACGACATGGACGGGCTGCGCAAGGTTCCAGACAACGTGCCGAACAAGGACATGCTGGCTGAGGACCTGCACAAGCCGCTGACGCAGGTGCGCGACCCCTTCGGCACGCACGAGAGTTTCGGCGCGCACAACAACGCCCGCCTGCGCGCCTTCCTCGACGCCTTCGGTTTCGAATACGAATTCGCGTCCTCGACCGAGTACTACAAGAGCGGCAGGTTCGACGCCGCGCTCCTGCACATGCTCGCCCGCTACGACGCGGTGATGAAGATCATGCTGCCGACGTTTCGCGAGGAGCGCGCCGGCACCTATTCGCCCTTCCTGCCCGTTCATCCCGTCACCGGACATGTGATGCAGGTTCCGCTTGAAACGCATGACGCGACGAAGGGAACGATCTCGTGGAAGGACCCGAAGACGGGCGACCTCTACGAGACGCCGGTGACCGGCGGCCATTGCAAGCTGCAGTGGAAGCCCGACTGGGCGATGCGCTGGTATGCGCTGAAGGTCGACTATGAAATGGCCGGCAAGGATCTGATCGATTCGGTCAAGCTCTCCGGCGCGATCGTGCGCGCGCTCGGCGGAACGCCGCCCGAAGGCTTCAACTACGAACTTTTCCTCGACGAGAACGGCCAGAAGATTTCCAAGTCCAAGGGCAATGGCCTCACCATCGAGGAATGGCTGACCTATGCGAGCCCGGAAAGCCTCGCGCAGTTCATGTTCCAGAAGCCGTCCGCCGCCAAGCGTCTCTACTTCGACGTCATCCCGCGCACCGTTGACGAATATCTGGGGTTTCTTGGATCGCTATCCCGCTCAGGCGTGGAAGGAGCGGCTCGGCAATCCCGTCTGGCACATCCACAACGGCCATCCGCCGGAAGCGGAAGTCCTGCATCATCCCGGCGAAGGCGACGCGCATGGAACGAGCGTGTCATTCGGCATGTTGCTGAACCTCGCCGCCGTCGCCAACAGCGAGGACGCGAATGTGCTGTGGGGCTTCCTGCGCCGCTATGCGCCGGGCGCCTCGCCGGAAAACCATCCGCGCCTCGGCAGGCTCGTCGGCTACGCCGTCGCCTACTTCCGCGATTTCGTGCGACTGAAGAAGGCGTACCGCCTGCCCGACGATGTCGAGCGCGATGTTCTCGCGCGCGTGTCGGCCATGCTCGACGCGCTGCCGGCGGACGCCAGCGCGGAGGACATTCAGACGCATCTCTACGATGTCGGCCGCGCCACGCCGCGCTATCAGGACTTCAAGGCCAAGACCGCGACGCCGGAGCGTCCGGGCGTGTCGAACGACTTCTTCAACATGCTCTACCAGACGCTGCTCGGCGAGGATCGCGGCCCGCGCTTCGGCTCCTTTGTCGCGCTCTACGGCGTGCCCGAGACGAAGAAGCTGATTGCGGACGCGCTCGCCGGCGACCTGAAGGCGCGCCACGACGCCTTCATGGAAGGGCGCAAGGCGAAGACGTCCTAGTTTTCCGCCCCATCAAGCGCCTTCATGCTGAGGAGCCGCGTGCAGCGCGGCGTCTCGAAGCATGGGGATGCAGCCATCCTTCGAGACGCCGCCTCCGGCGGCTCCTCAGGATGAGGATTCGTGGTCACGGCGTCGGGATCGACACGTTCCTTGCGCCGTCGAATTGCAGCAACTGCATCGAGCGAAAAATGTTGTAATTCGCAGGCTCCGTGCGCACCAGCGCGGCGTCGCGCAGCATGCCCGCCTTGTAGTCGCCGAGGGTCGTCGCCTTCGCCAGGAAATTCTTGCGCGTGAGGTCGGCGCCGCAGCGCCGCAGCACTTCCGCGAGAAACTGTCCTTCGACGTAAGCGGCGACGTTGAGCGTGTCGAGCTTGTCGCCCTTGGGATAGTACTGGTCCATGAAGGCGAAATAATCCTTCTGGTCCTTGTCGTCGGCGAAGGCGGGATCGCTCGGGTCCTTGAACACCGACGACGAGATCGCGCCCTTCGCCAGATCGGCGCCGGCCACCTTGTAGGTGCGCTCGACGTTGGCCGCCGGGTAGGCGATGAACATCTGCGGCTTCCAGCCGATTTCGGCGGCCTTTTTCAGCGTCTGGATCGTCTGGCGCGACGTCGCGCCGATCAGCAGCGCGTCCGCTTTCGTTGCGGCCAGCCGCACGATCTGGGAATTGACCGTCGGATCGGTGAGGTTGAAGGCTTCCGAGGCGACGATGGCGGCGTCCGCGCCTTTCAGTTCGTCGGTCAGCGCGGTCAGATAGGCGCGACCGAAATCGTCGTTCTGGTACAGGACAGCGACGCGCGCCTTCGGCATTTTCGCCTTGATGTAGCGGGCGTAGAGCCCGACCTCGATGTCGGAATTCGGCAGGCCCGAGATCGACCAGGGAAATTCCTGCGGCGCGTTCCAGTAGGGCAACGACGACTGGATGAGGAATTGCGGCACGCCCTTGTCGTTCAGGTATTTCTGCACGGCCTTGGCGGTCGTGCCGCCCATCGGCGCGACGATGGCGAAGACCTGGTCGCCTTCCACCAGCTTGCGCGTCTGCTCCACCGTCTTGGGCGGGCTGAAGGAATCGTCGACGCTCAGGAGATTGATCTTGCGTCCCGCGATGCCGCCTTGCGCGTTGATCATGTCGTAATAGGCGAGCGAGGCGCGGCTGAAGGTCGAATAGGAGGAGACCGGCCCGCTCAGGGGGATCGTCTGCCCGATCGTCACGCTCGTCGCGGTGACGCCGGGATCGTCGGCGCGCGCTGCCGATGCGCCGGCTCCGAGCGCGAGAACAATCGACGCGCACAGGCGCGCCGCCTTCAGCGACGTTGCGATCATCCGAGGACCCCCTCTCAATCCCTGATGTAATTGCCTGCTTCGAATTCCACCGGCGGCGCGCCCGGATCGAACTGGACGCCAATCGGGTCCTCGCCGCGCGAAATCCGGTCGAGCTGGTCGTGCAGCATCCGGCGGATCATCACGATGCCGCGGTCCGATTGCGCGAAACGCTCTTCCGAATGGATGGTGATCGGCCCCTGGCCGACCTGCGCCTCGTAGTCGCCGGGATATTGCTGATGCTCTTCCTCGGTCAGCTCCCACCAGAACTTGCCGTTCATCTTCGAGCGCATGCGGCCGATGTCGCCCTTCTGCTTGACGCGGCCGGCGACATAGATGCGGTAGGTCGTATCGTCGATCGGCAGCACCCAGCCGATCGATTCCACGCGCGCATATTGCGCGACGCGCGGATTGGGCACGACGCGCAGCGTCGGCAGCGCTGCCTCCGTCACGCGATAGAACGTCCGCCCGTCCTCGGTCTTGCGCGTCGAGCGCACGGTCACGCCGCGTGAAGACATTTCGAACGTCACCTGCGGCATGGGCGCCATGGTCATGGTGAATTGCGCGCCGGAAAACGAGCCGTGCAGGATCGGCACATGGAAGGGATCGACGACGTTCTCGTAATGCTGCAGCCAGTTGCAGGGAATGATCGTCGGCCCGCCGCCGCCGAGCGAGGTGTCGTCGGCCTCGACGAATTCGCCCTCGTCCATTTTCTCCAGGCATTCGTAGCGCGGCAGGACGGGCTTGCGGTCGGGCGGCCCCATATAGGCGAAGATCAGCCCGTAGCGCTCCTCCACCGGATACCAGGGCTGGCGCGCCGCGTCCTTGAACAGCCCGCCCTCGGGTTCGCAGGGTTGCTCGAGGCAATGGCCCTGCGCGTCGAACAGCCAGCCGTGGTAGCAGCAACGGATGCCCTGCGCCTCGACCTTGCCGTAGTAGAGGGTGGTGCCGCGATGCCGGCAGCGCGCGTGCAGCAGTCCTGCGCGTCCCGCGCCGTCGCGGAACAGCACGAGATCCTCGCCGAGCGCGCGCACCTTTTTCGGCGTAGGCCCGGCGTCCTCGACAAGCCCGACCGGATGCCAGTAGCGCCGCAGCAATTCGCCCATCGGCGTACCGCGGTCGACGCGCACCAGCTCGTCCTTGATCTTGGGCTGCGGCAGTTCGTAGGCCGTCCCTTCGTCGCGCGGCGCGCGGGCGTCCATGAGCGTCTCCCGTGTTGCGCGTCTGTTCGCGCGCATTGTTGCCAACGACACTAGGCGTGTAGTTGCCTTTGTCAACTATTGCATTCCCGCGCGTCATCTGGTCGGTTGCGCCATGCCCGCGCCGAAGCTGGAACCGCAGGTCTCGATAGCGCCCGTCGACGCCTTCGTCGCACGGCGCATCCTCATATTGTCGAACGTTCTGCGGCGCGCGGCGGCGCTGCGCTATCGGCGCCTGCTCGACATTTCCGTCGGCGAATGGGGCGCGATCGCCGAACTCGGCCTGCGCGCCCCCTGCACGCTCAACGAACTGGCGCGCGGGCTCGCGCTCGACAAGACGCGGCTGAGCCGCACCGTCTCCGGCCTCGAGACGCGCGGGCTCGTGCAACGGCGCGCCAATCCGCGCGACAACCGGGAAACGCTGATAAGCCTGACGAAATCGGGCGAGCGCGCCTATGCGCGCATGATCGCTTCGGCGGATGCGACCAACGCCGCTCTGCTTGCGCCGTTTTCAGGCGCAGAGCGCGAGGCTCTCGAAACTCTTGTCGACCGGCTCACCAATCGTGCGCGCGACATCCTCGCGGCGGAACAGGAAGGCGACAGTGGCGATCGCGCCTGACATCGGCAGATGCAAGAGGGCTCATCGCCCATGCGCTACGATCTGATCGCGGGCCTCTCGGTCGCCGGCCTGCTGCTGCCGGAATCCGTGGCCTATTCCTCGATCGCGGGCCTGGCGCCGCAGCACGGCCTGTTCGCGGCGATCGTCGGCCTTTTCGCCTATGCCGCGCTGGGGCGCTCGCGCTACGCCATCGTCGCGCCGACTTCGTCGTCGGCCGCCATCCTCGCCGCGGCCGCCGCCTCCGTCGCTTTCGATACGCCGCAGGCCCATCGCGAGGCGCTCGCTTTCGGCGCGGTCTGCCTTGCCGGCCTGTTCTTTCTCGTCGCGGGCGCGTTGCGGCTCGGGCGTCTCTCCAACTTCATTTCGCGCCCCGTGCTGCGCGGCTTCGCCTTCGGCCTCGCCGTCTCCATCGTCGCGCGCCAGATGCCGGGCGTGCTCGCGCTCGATGGCGTGAACGGCAACGTCTTCCACGTCGTCGGCGCGCTCGTGGCGCGCTGGCGCGAGTGGAACATGGCGAGCCTGTCGATCGGCGCGGCGGCGCTGGCCATGCTCGTCGCGCTGCGGCGTTTTCCCGCCCTTGCCCGGCGCTTTCATCGTGCTGGTCGCGGGCGTCGTCCTCTCCGTCGCCGTCGATCTGCCGGCGCACGGCGTCCGGCTGGTCGGCGCCATCGATCTCGCGCCGTTCCTGCCCGGCCTGCCGGACCTCGCGTGGCGGGAATGGACGCGGCTCGCGGAAGTGGCGGCGCCGCTTTTTCTCATCATCTACGCGGAATCCTGGGGCTCGATGCGCAGCCTCGGGCTGCGCCACGGCGACAGTCTCGACGCCAATCGCGAAATGCTCGCGCTCGGCTTCGCCAATCTTGCGTCGGGCCTCGTGCGCGGCCTTCCGGTCGGCGCGGGTTTTTCGGCGTCCTCCGCCTGCGAGGCCGCCGGCGCGCGCACCCGGCTCGCGGGCTTCGTCGCGGGCCTCGCCATGATCCTGCTCGTCGCCGTCGCGGGTCCCGCGATGGCGCGCCTGCCGCAGCCGGTGCTGGCGGCGGTGGTCGTCGCGGCATTGCTGCATGCGCTCGATCCCGCGCCGCTGCTGCGTCTTTGGCGCATCGACCGCGACCAGTATATCGCGCTCGCCGCCGCGCTCGGCGTCATGATCTTCGGCGTCGTCGACGGCATGTTGCTGGCGGTGGCGCTGTCCATCGTCGCCATCCTGCAGCGCATGGCGACGCCGAAACTGGTGGTCCTCGGCCGCCTGAAGGGCAGCCACGATTTCGTGGAGGTCTCGCAGGCGGGCGTCGAGGTCGATCCGCGCATCGAGATCCTGCGGCCGACGCAGCCGCTATTCTTCGCCAATGCGGACGACGTTCTCGCCGACGTCGTCGCGCGCATGCAGGCCAATGCGGCCGCCGAGGCGGCGATCCTCAGTCTCGAGGAGACGTCGAGCCTCGATTCGACCACTCTGGACGCGCTGATCGAATGCGACGCGGAACTGAAAGCGCGCGGACGGCGCCTGTTTCTGGCGCGCGTCAAGCGATCCGTCGCGGACACGCTGGCGGCGGCGGGCGCCGAGGATCTCGCAAGGCGGGCCGCGCAGAATTTCAGCGTATCCGACGCCTGGAAAGCCGCGACAGCGGCGCTTGCGGAGAATACGCCGCGCGCGTGAAAATTCAGCGCCAGGCGAAGACCGGCTGTTCGAGATGCGCGACGCGCGTGATGCGCCCGGCGACGAGTTCGCAGAACTGGTAGAGGAAGGCGGCGGTGGGCGCATGCACCGTGCTGTCCCACAGCCGCATGCGGATCACCGGCCTGTCGCTTTCGGGAATTGTCAGGAATTCGAGACGCGTATAGTCGGCCAGTTGCGTCATCGGCGCGCGATGCACCGACTGCACTTCGTCCGGATTGGGGTTGAAGCTCTTGATGCGTCCGCCCCAGATCACGACCGGCGTCACCACGTAGCCGGAGCGGGTCGGATAATCGTCGAGCGTCACGAGCACGTCTTCGGGCGAGATTTTCAGGCCGAGCTCCTCGTCGAGTTCGCGCAGGGCGGTGTCGACCGGCGTTTCGCCGGCGTCGCAGCGCCCGCCCGGCAGCGCCCATTGCGCGGCGTGGCTGCGCAGATTGGGCGAGCGGCGCGTGATCAGCAGGCAGGGATCGTTCTTGCTGACGCCGTCGACCACGACCAGCGCGACGGCGGCGTGCTTGAGGCCCTTGGCCTCGGCGGGTTGCGGCAGTCGCGTGAAACTCGCGCAGAGATCGGTCAGCCGCGCGCGGCCGGCGTCGTCGATGGTGATCGTCATGCGCTTTGGTCGCATGGCCCGCCGCCGCCCGCAACCGCGGCGCGCGTCTACCTGACCAGCGGCGTGGCTATGGCCGCGAGTCGCGCGCAATAGGCGGCCTCGCTGAAATGCGCGTCGTAGGCCGCGCGCGACGCGCTTTTCGCGCGTTCGGCCGGCGTCGGCGTCGGCGCGGCGGCAGCCTTGCGCAGGGCGGCGGCGAAGGCTTCCGCGTCGTCGGCGAGCGTCACGTTGGAGAGCGCCGAGGGATCGAGGTTCATGCCGCGAAAGGCGTGCGTGGTGGCGATCAGCGGCAGGCCGCTCGCCATCGCCTCCACGCTCTTGATGGAGAGGCCCGTGCCGCTCGTCGTCGGCAGAAGCGCCAGCCGCGCGCCGGCGTAGATGTCGCCGATATGCTCGACGCGGCCCGCGAACCAGTCGCGATATTTTTCATGCAGCGCAGCTGTCGGCCGATTTAATGCCGCCGGCGACCGATCCGTAGATCCGCACGGAAATTTCGGGGACGCGCGGCGCCACCTCGCGCAAGAACCACAGCGCGCTTTCGACATTGGCGCGGTTCCAGCTCGACACCAGCACGATCTCGCTTCCGCCCGGCGCCATCGGCACGGGCGGCACGGCGGGATAGATCAGTTCGTGCCGCTTTTCCGGCAGCAGCTTGCGGAAGGCCTCGTCTTCCTCGGCGTTGAGATGCAGCAGCACGTCGGCCTTGCGCATGAGATCGAGTTCGCGGCTGAGCATCTGCTCGTAGCTCGCCAGCGGCCGCAGCCACGGCAGGCCCTCGTTCATGATGACGAACTGGCGCGCCTGCAGGTCGTGCGAATCCATCAGCACCGGCGCCTTGGCCTTGGCGAGGCGCAGCGCCACGGGCATGCAGAAGAAATGGTTGCAATGGACGATGTCGAACGTCTCGCCGGCCAGCGCCGCCGGCAGTTTCGCGCGCGAAATCATGCCGGCGCGGATGACGGCCTGGTCGCCGTGGATGTAGGGCCAGAGCACGTCGCCGAGAAACGTTGGCGCAAGCACCGAGGACAAAGGCGCGCCGACGCTGTGGCGCTCGTGCGCGTCGAGTTCGGGCGTCGCCTTCGCGTAGCCCTTCCAGATCCAGCCGCGATCGGGAACGAAGCCCGGCTGGTCCGAGCAGGCGACCGTGACCACGCGCGCGCCGAGCTGCGTCCACGCTTCGATCTGGCCGAGCACGACCTGATAGGTGCCGCAGGAATGCCAGGCCGGATGGACGATGGCGACGCTGCGCCCCTCGAACGGACCCCTCATGGCGCCACCAGCGGCAGCACGATCTCGCGGATGTTTCGCGCATAGGCGTCGTGCGAGAAGTTCGCCTCGTAGAATTTTCGCGTGTCGCTTTTTTCACGCGCTGCGCCCGCCGCCATCGGATTGGCGCCGGGGCCGGCCACCGCCGCCGCTTCGAGCGCCGCGGCGAAATCTTCCGCGCTCTCGCACAGCGTCACGTTGGCGAGGCTTTTCGGATCGACCTTCATGCCGCGGAACGCCTGGCGGGTGGCAAGCAGGGGCGCGCCGGACGAGAGCGCTTCAACGGCCTTGATCGAAAGCCCGTGGCCCTCGGTCGTCGGCAGCAGCACGAGGCCGGCATTGGCGTAGATCGCGCCGATGTCGTCGACGCGGCCGAGAAACAGATGCTTCCACGTCTCGTAGAGCGCGGGATTGCGCGCCTTCAGCGCGCCGTCGACATTGCCGGCGATCTTCACCTGCGCGTGCGGCGCATTGGGCGCCACATGTTCGAGAAACCACTCGACGCTGAGCGTGTTCGGGAAATTGCCGCTCGCCACGATGACGATGTCGCCGCCGCCCGGCCCCGTCGGCGCTTCCTCCACCGCCGGATAGACCAGCGCGTTGCGCATCTCGGGCAGGAGCTTCTCGAACGTCTCCCATTCCTCGGCGTTGAGATGCACGAGCAGATCGGCCTTGCGCAGCCAATCGAGTTCGGTCGCGAGCAGCTCGTCGTAGGTCGCGCGCGGCGGCACGACGAAAATGCCCTCGTTGCGCAGGTCGTATTGCAGCGCCTGCACGTCCTGCGTCTCGATGACCAGCGGCGCGGTCGCCGACAGGTTGCGCGCCGCCGGGATGCAGAAGAAATGGTTGCAATGGATGAGGTCGACGCGCCGGAGCGCCAGTTCGTCGGGCAGGCGCGCAAATTTGGTCATGGCGGCGGTGGCGCGGGCGTGGTCGCCGTGGATCAGCGGCCAGTAGAGGTCTTTCCAGAAGGCGGGCTTCGCGAACACCGCGCCGGGCATGTTGGCGTAATAGCGCTCGTCGGCCGGCATGTCCTGCGTATGGGAAATGTAGTCGCGCCAGCGCGGGCTTGCGAGGTCCGACTGGCCCGGCGGCCATTCCCGCACGGCGAGCGAGATCACATGCGCGCCGAGCCGTCTGTAGACGGCCGCCTGGGACACGTTCACCTGATAGGAGCCGCAGGAATGCCAGGCCGCATGAACGACCGCCACCGTCTTGCCAGCAAGCGGAAGCGATTGATCTGCAACGGCTTTGGGGGCGGGTAGCGTCAAATCGTCGTTCCGGCCTGTCTTTGGGGCCTATTGTCTAGGCGGCCCCGGATATGGGACAAGGCGCCCGCGCGCCGGTCCGGGAAATCCGATGGACCGTGAGCCTTAGTTAGGGATTTTTCCTTGTCGAATCCAGAGCAAACGGCTGCGGCCCCCAGAAGGGGCATGGCCATCGTCGCCAACGATAAGATCGCGGAATGGCTCCTGCCCTTTCTGGAGAGCTGGCAGCGTCATGACGCCCATATCCCGCTCTACCTCATCCCCTACGACGACAATCTGGCCGTCACCCGTCGCGCCGCCCGCGCCTATGGCGTGACCATGGTGGAGGAGGTCGACAAGCGCGTCGACCGTCTGGCGGCCGATCTCTATCCGCTCTTTCCGGGCTATCGCCGGCGCCTGCGCAAGCTGCACTCGCTCGCGCTGCCGCTCGACGAGGTCATCTACATCGACGTCGACATCGTGCTGTTCCGCGATTTCTCGCCGATGTTCGGGCTCCTGAAGAAGGGCGAGACGGAATTCATCGTCGCCTCGCCGTCCTTCGAATATGTCTACAACAAGAAGAAGGACGATTATCCCGACCTGAAGGACGCGCTGCTGTTCAACGACGGCTATTTCGTCACGTCCAACAAGTTCCTCGATCTCGACATGTTCGTCGAGACCATGACGCGCGACGCCAAGCTGTTCCACAAGGTGCGCAAGCGCGGCATGCTGTTCGCCCAGCCCGTGGTGAACTTCACCTGCCATCGCAACGACGTGAAGATCAGGCTGATGTCGGACCTCATCCCCAACGCCTCGCACGAGACGTTCTACAAGGCGAAGGGCGTGACCTTCAAGGACGGCGCGCCGCTGGATTTCCAGGGCAAGGAAATCTACTTCTGCCACTGGGCGGGCCTGCAGAGCACGCCCGGCAAGCTCGCCTTCGACGACGCCTGGCGCGAATATTCCAGCGCCGCCTGGGCGAAGGTCGGGCGCTAGACGAACGGCGGACGATGGAACAGACGCCGCGGATCCTTTCGGTCTATCTCGGCAAGCGCGTCCTGCTCGGGACGTTCGTGGTGCAGGTCGCGCTGACCATTCCGGTCGTTCTGTCCGCCCTGTTCCACCAATTGCCGCCGGCGGCGCTGCGCGGCGGCCTGCTCGGGCCGGCGCTGATCGGCACGCTGCCGACCGTCACCTACATCGCCCTGCCGATTTCGGTCGGCGTCGCCGCCGCGCTCGAGTTTTCGCGCATGACGTCGGAGGGCATGGTGGCGGTCCTCTATTCGCTGCGGCTTTCGGCCTGGTCGATCGCGCGCCCCGCGATCGTCTGCGCGCTCGGCGCGACTGCGCTCGGCTATCTCTGCTCCTGCTGGTTCGCGCCGCGCTATGTCGGCGCCATGCACGACGTGCTCAACGTCATCAGGCACTCGCTCAATCATCGCATGCTCGAACCCGGCCAGTTCTATTCCTTCGACGAGGGCCGGCGCATCGTCTACTTCGAGAAGTGGGAGACGCCCGATATCGCCGCCAACGTGTTCATCCGCCAGCGTTCGGACGAGAAGAAGGTCGAGGAGACGATCACCGCCAGCCGCGCTGAATTCCGGCGCAACGACTTCAACGTCGTCATGATCCTCACCCACGGCCAGATCCAGAGTCGTCCCGACGACGGCCGGCGCGTGCGCGTCTCGGATTTCGACGAATACGCCATCTCCCTGCCCATGCAGGGCGCCAAGGCCCTGCCGTCGCGCAACTGGAAGGGCGTGTTCGAGCTGAACATGCGCGATTTCTTCGCCTACATGAAATACGCGATGGTCGACCGCCGCAATTTCGCGGAATGGGCGTCGGAGGCCGTCAAGCGACTGGTCATTCCCGCGCTCGCGCTCGCCCATACGCTGCTCGGCATTGGCCTCGTGCTCAATGTCGCCAGCGCGACGGGACGCCGGTCGGCGGCGGGCGGCGCCGTGGTCGCGGTCCTGCCGGCCGTGCATATCGGCATATTGGTGGCGGCCGAAACGCTGATCCGCGCCAATCCCGCGCTGGCGATCTTCGTCGTTGGCCTGGCGTTGGCGGAAATCGCCTGCGGCGTCTGGCTGATCCAGCGCCAGCAGATCGGCGACGCGCGCCGCGCCTCGCCGCTCGCGCCGGTTCTCGCGGGCGCTTGAGCGCGTTCGCCTTCTTCAAAATCCGTCGGAATTCAGATTTCCTGGCGACTTAAGCCGCCTGTCCGCCGCCGCCGACGATAGCGTTCGCCTCGTCCTCGTCGTCCTTGCGCACCGCGGCCTTGTAGGCGGGGATGATGACGTCGGGATGGCCGACCTCGCGCACCACGCCGGCGTCGATCCAGATCACGCGGTCGCACAGCGTGCGCAGGTAGTCGAGCCCGTGCGAAACGACGAGGATCGTGCCGCGCTTGGCGAATTCCGCGATGAAATTCTCGCACTTCTGCGCAAACGCCTCGTCGCCGACCGACAGCGCCTCGTCGACGATGAGAATGTCGGCGTCGACATGCGCGCAGATGGCGAAGGCCAGCCGCGCCACCATGCCGCTCGAATAGAGCTTCATCGGCTGGTCGAAGAACATGCCGATCTCGGCGAAATCGGCGATCTGGTCGAGCTTGGCGACGATTTCCTTGCGCTTGAGGCCGAGGATCGCGCCGCCGATGATCGCGTTCTCGCGGCCGGTCAGCGCGCCGTCGAAGCCCGAGCCCAGCGCCAGGATCGGCGCGATGCGGCCGTCGATCTCGACCGAGCCGGTCGTGGGATTGGTGATGCCGCACAGGATTTGCAGCAGCGTCGTCTTGCCCGCGCCGTTGCGGCCGATGATGCCGACGCACTCGCCCTTCTTGATGTCGAAGGTGATGTCGCGCAGCACCCAGTGCTTCTTGTAGAAGGTCTTGGCCCAGCCGAAGAGCGCCTGCATCAACTGGTCGTTGCGATGCAGGTAGAGCTGGAACGCCTTGCCGGCGTTGCGGCAGGAGATCGCAGATTGAGAAGAGATCGCCGACTCAGAGGACATCGACGATCACCGACTTGTATTCCTTGAAGAAAGCATAGCCGAACAGGAAGATGGCGTAGGACGCCGCGAAACAGCCCAGATACATCCACGGGCTCGGAAAACGTTCGTAGATCACGAGGTCGCGCAACATGGCGATGTAGTCGCCGACGAGATTGAGCTTGATCCACGGCTGCAGGCCGGCCGGCAATTGCTCGACCTGGAAGAACACCGGCGTCGCGAACATCAGCAGCGGCACGATCGACACCATGAGGTGCGCAACGTCGCGGGTGAAGGCGCCGAGCGCCATCAGGAACCAGACCGAGCCCAGCATCAGCAGCATGAACGGCACGATGATGAGGGGCGTGAAGATCACGGTCCAGGAAATGTAGTGCACGGTGGCGAGCCGCACCGCCAGAAGGGTGGCGAAGCTGATGCCGCCGTAGACGATCGCGCGGATCGTCGAGGTCCAGGCGATGGTCTCCGACGGGAAGATCGACTTCTTGATGAAGTGGACGTGCTCGTGCAGGAGGGTCGGCGAGCGCGCCGCCAGTTCCGCGAAGACGTTGAACAGGATGAGGCCGCAGAAGCTCGCCGCCGCGTAATCGTAGATCGGCACGCCGGAGGCGATGGCGGGCGTCGCGATGGTGAAGATGGCCGTATAGGCGAGCAGCATCGCCAGCGGCGCGAAGATCGCCCAGATCCAGCCCAGGAACGAGTCGCGGAAGCGCGATTTCAGCTCGCGCCGGACGACGGCGCGGATGAGTTCGCGATGGTGCCAAGCCCGTTCGAACGGCTCGGTCAGGATCGTGGACAAGGTTCGGATTTCCAACTCTCGGACTGGTCGGGACGTTCGTCGTTGCGTACGGACGCTTGCAAGATCAATCGCTCGTCGTGCATCGGCCTGGCGGCGTCCAGTTTGATCTGAATAGGACAGCGAACGAATTCGCCGCCCCGGCCGGCGCTGTCGCGCCCCCGCCTCCCGAGCCCGCGCTGTAGACCAGTTCCGGCCGGCTTCGTCAACGTCTGCCCGGCCACAAGCGGCGGACTTGACCCTCAGGGGCTTTATTTCCGGGCTCGACTGCCTTAACGAAGGCCGGCGCGAACCGCCCCTTGCCGGTCGCCGAAAGCTCGGGCTTGATCCGGGCGCTGAATTTCACGTCCGGCGCGGCGAAACGCGGCGACCGGGCGGTCCAAAACCCAACAACGGGGGCGCCGGTGGAACTTTACGACCAGATCGTCGAAGTCATCTCGAAGGAGGGCATGGTCGAGGCCGACAGGATCAAGCCCGACGCCACAATCGAGAGCCTCGATCTCAAGTCGATCGACATCGTCATGATCCTGACGGCGATCGAAGAGAAATTCGACGTCTACATCCCGATGGACGGGGCCTTTCAGGAGGCCAAGACCGTCCAGGACCTGGTCGACGCCCTGACCGCGCACATCCAGAAAGAGAAGAGCTGAATGGCGCAGGGGCGTCGGGTCGTCATTACCGGCATGGGCGCCGTCTCCGGCGCCGGGCTCGGATGGAAACCGCTTTGGACCGCCGCGCGCGATGGCGCGAGCGTGATCCGTCCGCTCGAATTCGCGCGCGACTATCCCGGCCGCATCCGCATCGGCGCGCAGGTGCCCGATTTCGACGCCGCCAGCCTGATCGACCGCCCGACGCTGATGTATTGCGATCCGTTCACGCAATACGCCATCGTCGCCGCCGACCAGGCGGTGGCCGAGGCCGGCCTTGAGCGCGGCAATGCCGGCGGCGTCGATTGCGCGGTCATTCTGGGCTCGGGCATCGGCGGCATCCGCACGGTCGACGACGGCCTGTTCAACCTCTACGCCAAGGGCGTGAAGCCCGAGCCGCTGTCCATCCCCAAGCTGATCGCCAGCGCCGGACCCTCGATGCTCTCCATCCGCTTCGACGCCCACGGTCCGGTTTTCGCCGTCGCCAGCGCCTGCTCCTCCGCGAGCCAGGCGATCGGCATGGGCATGCACATGGTCCGCTCCGGCATGGCCGAGCGCGCCATCGTCGGCGGCGCCGAGGCCAGCCTTTCGGTCGGCACCCAGATGACCTGGGAAATGCTGCGCGTCCTCACCCCCGACAAGTGCCGGCCCTTCTCCAAGGGCCGCAACGGCATGAGCATCGGCGACGGCGCGGCCATGTTCGTTCTGGAGACGGAAGAGGCGGCCAGGGCGCGCGGCGCCCCGATCCTCTGCCGCCTGCTCGGCTATGGCACGTCGGCCGACGCGCGCGACCCGATCCGCCCGGACGCGGACGGCGCCTCGCTCGCCATGCGCCGCGCCATCGACGACGCCGGCGTCTCGCCCGACGAGATCGCCTATGTGAACGCCCACGGCACGGCGACCGCGCTCAACGACCCGACCGAGGCCGAGGCCATGGGCCGCATCTTTGGCGAACGGCTCGGCGAAGTGGCGGTTTCCTCGACCAAGCCGGTGCACGGGCACGGGCTGGGCGCCGCCGGCGCGCTGGAGCTCGTCTGCACGATCATGGCGCTGCGCGAGGGCGTCGCGCCGCCGACCATCAACTTCCTCGAGGCCGACCCCAAATGCCCGGTCGACTGCGTGCCCAACGAGGCGCGCGCCCTGTCGATCCGCACGGCCATGTCCAACTCCTTCGCCTTCGGCGGCGTGAACGCCTCGCTCGTCGTCCAGGCGGCGGACTGAGGGCGCCATGCGCGCGGAGCGGTCGCACTGGCCCGAGGAAGTCGTCCTCGGCCCCTTCGAGGTCGCCGCCGGCGCGGCTGATATCGCCGCCTTCGCCGCCGCTGTCGGCGGCCCCGCCACGGAACCGCCCCCGACATTTCCCGTCGCCTGGCTGTCGTCGCCGCAGATGAAGGCCGCCCTGCGCGCAGCCGTGGGGCCGGACCATCTGCCGGTCCACGAATCCCAGTCGTTCGACTACGCGCACCCGCTCCGTGTCGGCGCCGCCTATCGCCTGACGGCCGTCGCGCGCCGCGAAGGCGCGCCCGAGCGCCTGACCGTGGACGTCGATGTCGTCGAGACGACCGGCGCTCCGGTCGTGACGATGCGCGCCGTCCTGCGCCTCGTGCCGCTCGCGGGAGGGCAGGCCGCATGACGACCCCCCTCGCGCGCGGCGACAGGATGCCGGAAACGGCGGTCGGCCCGTTCGACGCCGCCGAAATCGCCGCTTATGCCGCCGCCTCGGGCGACGACAATCCCCTGCATCTCGATCCCGCGCTCGCCGCCCGCGCCGGCTTTGCCGCCCCGCCCGTCCACGGCATGCGGCTGATGGCCGAGATCGCGCCGGCGCTCGGCCGCTGGCGGCCGGACATGGCGATCAAGCGCCTGTCAGGGACCTTCGTCGAGCCGCTGCTGATTGGCGAGGCGGCGACCCTGTCAGGGCGCGTGCTGCGCGTCGACGGCGAAATTCTCGTGCGCGTCGCCATCCAGGGGCCGCGGCGCGGCCCGAGCGTGCTGGCCGAAGCGACGCTCGTTCCGAGAGGAGGCGCCGCATGAGCTTTGCGCCCCGCTCCATCCTCATCACCGGCGCCTCCAGCGGCATCGGCCGCGCGCTCGCCCGCGAATACGCCGCGCCCGGCGTCCGCCTGACGCTCGTCGGCCGCGACGCCGCGCGGCTCGAGGCGATCGCCGGCGAGTGCCGCGCCAGGGGCGCCGAAATCGAAGTGGCCCAAGTCGACGTGCGCGACCGCCAGGGCATGCGCGATTTCATCCGCGCGACGGACGCGAAAAACCCGCTCGATCTCGTGGTGGCGAACGCCGGCATCAACACGGGCCTGCCTGCCGGCGCGCTCGCCGAAGACCCGGACGCCGTGCGCGGAATCTTCGCGATCAACCTGCTCGGCGTCTTCAACACCGTCGAGCCCGTGATCGAGCCCATGGCGGCGCGTGGAAAAGGCGTGATCGCCATGACCGGCTCGATCGCCGCCGTTCGTGGCCTGCCGTATTCGCCCTCCTATTGCGCCACCAAGGCGGCGGTGCACCTCTATGCGGAATCCCTGCGCGGCACGCTCGCCCGCAAAGGCGTCGCGGTCAGCCTGATCGTGCCGGGCTTCGTGCATACCGCGCTCAACGAGAAGCTGGTCGCGCCCAAGCCGCTGGCCATGACGGACGAGCGCGCCGCCCGCATCATCCGCCGCGGCCTCGACCGGCGGAAGGCGAACATCATCTTTCCGCGCCTGCTCTATTGGGGCGCGCGGCTGACCACGATCCTGCCGACGCGGCTCGTCGACTTCTTCATGGTCCGCACGCGCGTGGACGTGCCGGTCACGCGCGAGAGGATGACGCCGTGAGCGGCCTTCTCGACATCCTGCGCTGGATCGCCGCCGTCTATTGCGGCCTCGCCCTGTTCGGCATTGCGCTGACGGTGACGCTCGGCCTTGTCGCGCCGCTGATCCACGCCCGCCGCGCGCGGCGCGCGGACCTGCCGCCGATCAGCTTCGTCCTGCCGATCAAGGACTGGGCGCCGGGCTTCAGGCCGTCGCAGGGCTCGGTTTTCGAGCTCGACTATCCCGTGTTCGATGTGACGGCGACGGCGGCGGAGGAAGAATCCCGCGCCGTGAGCGCCATGCGCTCCGTCATCGAGGCCTATCCGGGCCACGAGGCGAAGATCGTGCGCTCCACCGCGTCGTTCGCCGTGAGCCCGAAGGTCAACAACCTCTTTCAGGCGATCGAGGATGCGAAATACGATCTGATCGCCACCAAGGACAGCAACATCGAGCTGCCGCCGCAGACCGCGCGCGCTGCGGTCGCCGCCATGACGGAGGGCGTCGGTCTCGTCACCGCCATTACGGAAGCGAAGGGCGCGAGAAACCTCGCCGCCAGGATCGAGGCCTCGCTGATGAACCAGTCGCACGCCCGCATTCTTCACGCGGCGGCGGCGTTGGGCCTGGGCTTCGGGCTCGGCAAGCTGATGATCTTCAAGCGGTCCGACCTGCACCGCGCCGGCGGCTTCGACGCCATTGCGCATACGGTCGGCGAGGATTTCGGCGACGGCGCACGCGCTTGCCGGCATCGGCCTGCGCACTGTCATCATCGGCGCGCCGATCTATCAGATGCTCGGCGCCCGCAGGTTTTCCGACGTCTACAACCGGCAGATGCGCTGGGCGGTCATCCGACGCCAGAACGAGCTGCCGGGCTTTCTTGCCGAACCGCTCAGCCTGTCGATCTTCGCCGCGCTGGCGGCGGCCTTCGCCGCGCCGCTGGCAGGCTGGAGCGGGCCAGCCGCTTTCCTTGCGGCGCTTGTGTTCTGGTTCGTTTGCGAAACCGCGCTTGCCTTGGCGCGGGGCTGGGATGTATCGGTGAGCGCCCCCGCCGTCATGGTCGCGCGCGACGCGATGATGGCGTCTGTCTGGCTGCGCGCATGGTTCACCAAGCGCGTCGTCTGGGCGGCCGAAGTCTATGACGCGCAGCAGGAGCGCGGCGCGGCGCCACCCCCCGCCACGCCTGCCGAGAAAAGGAACGATGCGTGACGGCGCAAGGACTGCTTGTCGGGCTGATCGACATTGCGCTGACGCTGTGCGTGCTCGGCATGGTCGCAATCGGCGCGAGCTTCCTCGTGCTGGTCGCCCGCTTCCTCTATGACGAGATGCGCGGCGCGGGCGACGGCTCGCGCGCCGTCCCGCCGCTGGCCGACGCCGACCTGCCGCATGTCGTCCTGCAGATACCGGTGTTCAACGAGCCGCGCGTCGTCGAAGGCGCGCTGCGCGCCGCCGTCGCCATCGATTGGCCGCGTGAAAAATTGCACATCCAGTTGCTCGACGATTCCACCGACGAGACGACCGAGCGCGCCGCCGAGATCATCGCCGGGCTGCGCGCCGCGGGAAATGATGTGGCCCATGTTCGTCGCGAGGACCGTTCCGGGTTCAAGGCCGGCGCCTGCGCCGCGGGCCTTGCGCTCAACGATGCGCCCTTCGTCGCCATGCTCGACGTCGATTTCCGTCCGCCGGCCGACTGGCTGCGCAAGGCGATTCCCGTGATCGTCGCCGACCCCAAGGCCGGCTTCGTGCAGGCGCGCTGCGAATTCGCCAATTATCGCAAGAACTGGCTGACGCGCGTACAGGGCCTGATCCTCGACGCGCATTTCATGATCGAGCAGCGCACGCGCGCCAATCTCGGCTGGCTGTTCCAGTTCAATGGCACCGGCGGCATCTGGCGGCGCGCGGCGATCGATTCGGTCGGCGGCTGGCTCGACTATTCGCTGACCGAGGACCTCGACCTCACCATCCGCACCGCGCTCGCCGGCTGGCACGGTCGCTTCATTTCCGAGCCCGCGATCCCCGGCCAGATGCCCGAGGGCATGCGCGACTGGCGCCGCCAGCAGCGCCGCTGGTCGAACGGCTTCATCCAGGTCGCCCAGCGCACGATCCGCCCGCTGTGGGAGGCGCCCTGGAGCCTCGGCAACCGCATTTCCTCCATCGCCCTCATCCTGCATCAGGTCTTCTTCCCGCTCTGCGCGGGCGCGATCATCCTCACGATCCTGGGCATTCTGGCGCGCGGCCTGTCGGCCTCGGCCTATGTGCCGCTGTTCTCGCTGATTTTCGTCATGGTCGCGGCCGTCGTGATCGGCATGACCCTGCCGCCCTACCTGGCGCTGAAGCGCGGCACCTTCTGGCGCTATCTCGCCACCATGGCCATGCTGCCGCCGCTCTTCATCTATCTCGCCGTCGCCAATGCGCCGAAGATCATCCAGACCGCGCGCGGCCGGCAGGAACATTTCAAGCGCACGCCGAAAAAGGAACACTGAGCGCGATATTTCGCGCGCGCCGCCGAAACCTTGCGGCGGCCGGCGCGTATCGGATTCATCCTGCGTTCAGTTCCGCGCCTCTAGACCTGCATCCGTCTAGCCTCGATTGCACGAGTAGCTGCGATGGCCAATATTCTCGCCTTCCGCCCGCGTGAGCCCGGACGAAGCGCCCGCGCTCGCGCGCGCGCCGAAACCCCGGCGCATTTCCCCGAACTGCTGAAGCGCCTGACCGCCCGGCTCGACTGGAGCGAGGCGACCGCCGAGGACGAATACGACGCCGCGCTCGCCGCCTTCGACATCGTCTGCGGCAGACCAGCGTCCCGCCGTTCGCGGGCCGCCTGACCTTCCCCAGCCGAATGCAGGCTTGCTAGTCTTCCCGACAACCGGGAGGACGGCATGGACGAGAAACTCGCATTCGCATCGGCGCGCGCATTGGCCGCAATGGTGCGCGAGAAGAAGACAAGCGCCGTCGAACTCCTCGACTTCTTTCTCGCCCGCGTCGAACGGCTCAATCCTCGCATCAACGCCGTGATCCTCCAGCGCGCCGACGAGGCGCGAAAGGAGGCCGCCGCCTGCGACGCCATGACCGCGAAGGGCCAGTCGCTGGGGCCGCTGCACGGCGTGCCGATGACGGTGAAGGAATCCTTCGATGTCGCGGGAACGCCGAGCACATGGGGCCTCACCGCCCATCGCGACAATATCGCGAAGGAGGACGCGCTTTCCGTCGCGCGGCTGAAAGCGGCCGGCGCGATCGTCTTCGGCAAGACCAACGTGCCCGTGTGGCTTGCCGACTGGCAGTCCTTCAATCCGATCTACGGCACGACCAGCAATCCCTGGAATGTCGAGCGCACGCCGGGCGGCTCCTCGGGCGGCAGCGCGGCGGCGCTGGCGGCGGGCCTCACCGGCCTCGAGCTCGGCAGCGACATCGGCGCCTCGATCCGCAACCCCGCGCATTATTGCGGCGTCTACGGCCACAAGCCGACCTTCGACATATGCCCGCGCGACGGCCATCTGCTGCCCGGCGCCTATTCGCACGGGGATCTCGCCGTCATCGGCCCGCTGGCGCGCTCGGCCTACGACCTGGAAATGGCGCTCGACATCATCGCGGGCCCCAATTCGCTCGACGCCACGGGCCTGCGGCTGGAATTGCCGCGTTCGGACAAGACGCAAAGCATCTGGGCTGCGCATCGCGCTCATGTCCGACGCCGACACGGCGCCGGTCGACGGCGCCGTGCGAAAAGAGATCGAAGCGCTCGGCGACTGGCTGGAAAAGCAGGGCGCGCATGTCGACCGCATCGCCCGTCCCGTCGATCCGGCCGAGGCGCACGAGACCTACATCATGCTGCTGCGCTCGCAGACGAGCGCGGCGCCGGACGAAGCCGCCCATGCCAGGCTGCTCGCCGCGCGAGAATCGGTCGCAGGTCGCGAGCGACTATTACGCCTGGCATGTGCTGGCCAACACGATGGGGCATCGCGAATGGCTCGGCTGGAACAACAGGCGCGCGCGCATGGTCCACGATTGGGCGCGCTTCTTCACGCGCTTCGATCTGTTGCTCTGCCCGACCGCGGCGACGACGGCTTTCCCGCACATGCAGACGGGCGAACGCTGGGAGCGCATGATTTCCGTCGACGGCAAGGACCAGCCGACGACGACGCAGCTCTTCTGGGCGGGCTATTCCAACATGGTCAACCTGCCCTCGACCATCGCGCCGCTCGGGCTCGCGGCCGACGGCCTGCCGGTCGGCGTGCAGATCGTCGCGCCTGCCTACCGCGACCATCAGCGCGATCGGATTCGCGCAATTGCTGGAGGATCAATACCGGGCGTTTACGCCGCCGCCGGGGTTCGCCTGACGGAGGATGAAAATCACACCGGCTTTTCGCCCGGCTTGTCTTCCTTCGTGTAGCCCGTGCCGAACACGTCGTCCCAGTACGGGCAGCTCACGCCATAGCCGCGCAGCGGATCGCGGAAGTGATGCAGCAGATGCGCGCGGCGCAGGATCTGCTCCACCTTCGTGCGCGGCGGGCGGTGGTGAATGTGGAAGTGGATCTCGTCGTAGAGCACATAGCCGAACAGGAAGCCGGCCGTCACCGTGTAGGAGATCGGCGCGGCGAACAGCGCCGCGATCACCACATAGGCGAGCGCCATCAAGGGCAGGCTCATCAGCGGCGGCATGACGAGGCGCAGCGGGTCGCTGGGATGCACGTGGTGCACGCCGTGCAGCAGGAAGTGGATGCGCTCGCCGATCCTGCCCGGAAATTCCGTGTGGAACAGCCAGCGGTGGAACACGTATTCGCTGAGCGTCCAGGCGAGATAGCCGAAGATCAGCGACGCGACGGTGACGAAGGCCGGCTGCGCCATCGCGCCCTTCCATCCGATCCACGCGGCGAACGGCAGGTAGAACAGCGGGAACCACCACGGCACGCGCGACAGCTTGTCGAGGATCGGATTGTCGAAGATGCGCGGCGAGGCGGCGAGCAGTTCCGCCTTGCTCATGCCCGCCGTCGACATATGCGCGTAGGGGTCGCGCGCGCCGGGATGAGCCTCTTGCGTTGCGTCGCTCATGAGAACCTCGTCATTCCGCCGGCGCCGCCGGCGGCGTCGCGGCCAGATTTTCGGTGCGCGACATCAGCGAATAGCGCGGATTGAAGATGAAATCGAAGAACAGCTTCACCCAGGATTCGTGCGCGTGCAGGTCGTTGTAGAATTCCGGCGCCATTTCCTTCAGCTTCGGCAGCAGCGTCCACGGAATTTCCTGAAAGTCGTGGTGCTCGTTGTGGTAGCCGATGTTGAGCGCGAAGAAGTTCAGCGGGCCGTAATAGTCGAACGTGCCCTGTCCCGGCCACGCCGCGTAATGCTCCTGGATCCAGCGCGCGCCGAGCGGATGCAGGCCGACCGAGAACCAGAAGGAGGCGAGAAGGTAGAACAGCGCATTGCCGCCGAGGAAATACCAGACGGCGAGGTCGAAGACCGCGATGACCGCGAAATTGATGTAGGTCCACGGCCCCCAGATCGGCACCGTGCCCTTCAGGCGATAGATGCGGGTGAGCTGCATCACGGGGAAGAAGAACAGCCACAGCGCCTTGCGCCACCACACGTTGCCGACGAGCTTCGCCTCCCAGTCGCTCGGCACGTCGGCGTCGTAGTCGTAGCTCGACAGATGCGAATGATGCTTCACGTGATAGCAGCGAAAGCCCATGGCGGTCGGGAAGGCGTTCGGCAGGTCGGCGAGGATCGCGTTCCACTTGTTGAGCGTCGGGCTCGCGAACACGGCGTTGTGGATGCTGTCGTGGATGATGACGAACATCGCGTGATTGGCGAAGGCGCCGACGACATAGGCGAGGATCAGCGTCGCCCACCAGTAGCCCATGCCGAGGCTGCCCATCCATGCGGCGATCGCCACCTGCAGCACGAATATGCCGGCGGTGATCCAGAAGGTCCTGATGTCGCGCACCATCAGGGAGGCGACTTCCGGATGGGCGGCGAGAATCGCCTTGCGGCGATCGACATGAGAACGGTCGACGCCGAGCGCGGTCACGGGAACGGTCATGTTCATATCTGTCTTTCCGGCCTCATCCGGCCTGCGCCGCGGCCAGCTCAGCCGTTTGCGGCGCGCCGTCGAGACGCTTCTCGTAGATACGATGAATCTTGTCGATTTTAGCGCCGCTCATCTCGATCGGCTTGCGCATGCCGGCGTTATCTTCCAGAACCCAGCCGAATTCCACATGATCTAGCGCAACTTTGCGGCTGCGCAGGCGCAGCTCCTCGATCATGGTGAGAATGACCATGCCCCCGCGCGCGCTCCTGTGCAGCGCCTGCGTCATTCCGAACAGGGCGAGCCGGCCGGACTTGTAGGCCTTCTTGCGGATGCGGCCGATGACCTTGGGCAGGCCGAGCGGAAACAGCCGCCCGCCGAGATCCGCCGTCACTTCGTGCAGATTGGGCACGATGATGCCGAACGCCACGGGTTCGCCGTCGATCTCCGTGACGAAGCCGTAATCCTCGGTCATCAGGAATTGCAGGCTGTCGGCCATCGACTTGAATTCGTCGCGCGTGATCGGCGTGAAGCCCCAATTGCCCGACCAGGCGTCGTTGAACAGCCGGGTCATCAGGTCGACCTCGGAGGCGAGGTTCTTCATGTCGAGCGGGCGGAACCTCAGCCGCGCCTTCCATTCCGGGCGGTTGAGCAGCAGCGGCTCCGCCTCGCGATCCCTGGCGGACAGTTCGTAGCCGTAGGAAATCAGGTCCCGGGCCTTCGTGTAGCCGAGCGCCTCGACGTGCCGGCTCAGATAGGGCGGATGCCAGGGCATGAAGATCATGGGCATGGCCTCGAAGCCCTGGATCAGCATGCCGCATTCGGCGTTGATCGAGGGCGAGAAGGGCCCGTGGATCGTCTGGGCGCCCTGCGCCTTCAGCCAGTCCTCGGCCGCCTTCAGCAGGGCCGCCACCACGTCGCGGTCGTCGATCGCGTCGAGCGACCCGAACTGGTAGGGCGAGGCCTGGTTGGGCCGGGCCTCGGTATAGACCTGCGCCTCGATCCGGCCGACCGTGTCGCCGTCGCGCCTGGCCAGAAAAGCCTGCGAGCGCACGAGCTTGTAGTGCGGATTGAGCTTGCGGGCGTACATGGTCCAGCGCTCGGCGTCGAGCGAGGGCGAAAAGCCCTTCCGGCCGCGATAGAGCAGGCGCGGAACGCGGCAGAATTCCATGAAGGCGCGGACGCCCGAGACGGGAACGATCTCGACGGCGCTCGGGCGTGCTGAAGCCTCGGACATGGCGCCGCCCATACCATGCGGGCGCGCTCAGGCCAAACCTGCGCCCGCGATCTGGATCGGTTCTAGCGGCTCAGAGCGCGGCGGCGGGCTGGTCGCCCGGCAGCGGCGTGCGCGGCGGCTCGACCACCGGGCGGTCGACGATGAGCTGCACGACCTGCCGGATTTCGTCCTCGGTATGGTTGGCCGAGATGAAGAAGCGCAGGCGCGGCTTGTCCTTGGGCACGCCGACCTGCACCACCGGCGGCACGTAGATGCCGTGGTCGAGCAGGTGTTGCGAGACCGCCATGGTCTCCCACACCGAATTGAACAGGATCGGGATCACGGCGCGGCCGATGGCGGGGCCGGTGTCGAGCCCGGCCGCCTGCGCCGTGTCGCGCAGGAATTCGGCGTTGTGGGAGAGCTTGGCGATGCGCCAGCTCTCTTTCTGCATCAATTCCAGCGCCTTGTCGGCGGCGGCGGTGATCACCGGCGACAGGCCGACCGAATAGACGAAGCCCGGCAGGGTGAATTTCAGCCAGTCGATCAGCACCCGGCTGCCCGCGACGAAACCGCCGCAGGAGGCGAAGCTCTTCGACAGCGTGCCGATGATGAGATCGACCCGTTTCGGATCGACGCCGCAATATTCGCACAGGCCCGCGCCGCGCTCGCCGAGAACGCCGATCGAATGGGCCTCGTCGACCAGCAGCCAGGCGCCGTGCTTTTCCTTGATGTCGCAGATGCGGCCGAGATCGACCGTGTCCCCGTCCATGGAATAGAGGCTTTCCACGACGACGAGGCAGTTGCGGTATTTCTCGCGATGCTCGGTGAGCAATTGCTCGAGATGGTCGAGGTCGTTGTGGCGGAAGACGATCTTGTCGGCGTCGGAGGTCCGCGCGCCGGTCGCCACGCTGTTGTGGGACAATTCGTCGAGGAAGATCGCGTCGCGCTTGGCCATCAGATGGGTGATGACCGTGAGGTTGGTCAGATAGCCCGAGACCAGCGACAGCGTCGCCTCGGTCCCGAGGAATTTCGCGAGGTCGTCCTCGAATTTCTGGTGGGTCGAGCGTTCGCCGCCGACCAGCCGCGAGGCCAGCGCGCCCACGCCCAGCGTGTCGATCGCCTCATGCGCGGCCGCCTTCACCTCCGGGTGATCGGCCAGGCCGAGATAGTCGTAATTGGCGAAGGAGACGAAATGGCCGTTGCCGCGCGCCTGGATCTCCGCCTTGAGCGTATCGGTGGGCGCGAAGAACGGGTTGCCGTGTTCCTCGAGAATGGCGCTGCCGGCCAGGCGGTAGCGCCTGTAGGCGTATTCCGAGAGGCTTTTGTGCTTTTTCGCCACGCAGAGACGTTCCGGTTGCGGGACGAACCGCCCCTGATTGCGTCAATACGGCGCCACGGCCGCAGGTCGACGCCGACCCTTACCATTAACCCCTAGGCGCGCGCCAGTAGCCGCGCCGGGGCGGCGATCGTCCTGAGCTAAACCATCGTCGCGTTCGCCGTCAAACCGGGGGCCGGCTGCGGGCGCCGCGCGGGGCTTGAACGGCTCCGGCCGGTCGCCCATATTCCGGAAGCGCGGCGCGCCGGAACGGGCGTCGCGAACCGAGGCGCCTGAGGGGCTTCCACATGTCGCGTACGCCTACCCTGAATTCCCCCTTCCTGCTGGGGTTCGAGACGATCGAGCGTGCGCTCGACCGCGTGACGCGCGCCGCCAGCGACGGCTATCCTCCCTACAATATCGAGCGCCTCTCGCGCACCGAGAGCGAGCCCGACCGGCTGCGCATCACGCTGGCGGTCGCCGGTTTCACGCGCGAGCAGCTCGAGATCACGGTGGAAGAGAACCAACTGGTGATCCGCGGCCGCCAGCAGGACGACCGGGAGCGCAATTATCTGCACCGCGGCATCGCCGCGCGGCAGTTCCAGCGCGCCTTCCTGCTTGCCGAGGGCATGCAGGTTCTCAGCGCGGATCTGTCCAACGGACTTCTTTCGGTCGATCTCGTCCGGCCCGAGCCGGAACGGATCATCCGTAAGATCGATATCTCTTCGAGCGAGTGATTCTCGGCGGGGAGATGAGCGGGCCCAATAGGGCCGCAAGGAGAGTAAGATGACCCAATCGCCCTTTACCCCCGAACAATTCGCCAAGCTCGGCGCGGGTCAGGTCGCCTATGTCCGCGAGATGACCAGCGACGACGTGAAGCGGTTGTTTCCGCAGGCCGACGAACTGCAGCCCGGCCTCAAGCTGTTCGCGCTGCTGTCGGCCGAAGGCGCGCCGATCGTGCTCGCCGATTCCCGCGACACGGCGATCGCCAGCGCCTGGGAAAACCAGCTCCAGACGGTGAGCGTGCACTAAACTTTCGGGGCTCAGCCGCCGAACAGCTTTTCGAGGAAGTTCTTCTCGCGCGGCGCGGCTTCTCGCGCCGCGGACAATTCGCCGACATCGCCGGGCGGCAGCAGATCGTCCACGGCGCGCGTGCGGGCGCGGCCGAGTTGCGTCGGCTGGCCCGCCGTGCGCGCCGACGGCGGCGCGGCGGGCGATGCCGACGGCCCTGCCGGATCGGGGCCGCCGCGCGCCACGGGAATGCCCGACGGCGGCGTCGGCAGGTTGGCCGGCCGCCACGCGCCGCCTGGCAGCGCCGCGACGGGCTGGTTCTTCAGCGCCGCGCGCATGAACCTGCTCCACACTTCGACCGGCAGATTGCCGCCCGACGCGTGCTTGGTCGCCGAGGAATCGTCGTTGCCGAGCCACACGCCGGTCACCAGCGCGCTGGTGTAGCCGACGAACCAGGCGTCGCGGAAATCCTGGCTCGTGCCGGTCTTGCCGGCCGCCTGCCAGCCCGGCAGCGCCGCCTTCTTCGCCGTGCCGGTCAGCAGCGTCTCTTCCATCATGGCGTTCATCATCGCCACGTATTGCGGCTCGATCAGCCGGCCGTTCGACGAGCCGCGCCGCTGGTAGAGCAGCTTGCCGTCGGCGGTGCGCACGCGCGTGATGATGTGCGCCTGCACGCCGATGCCGCCGTTGGCGAAGGGCGCGTAGGCGCTGACCAGCTCCAGCGGCGTCACCTCGCTCGTGCCGAGCGCGATCGAGGCGTTGGGCTGCAGTTCCGACTGGATGCCGAGGCGATGGGCGGTCGCCACGACCGCCTTCGGACCGACTTCGAGGCCGAGCTTCACGGCGACCGTGTTCAGCGACAGCGCGAGCGCGTTGGTCAGCGTCACAGGCCCGAAATATTCGCGGCTGTAGTTCTCGGGCCGCCAGCCCTTCACGTTGATCGGCCCGTCCTCGCGCAATGTTTCGGGCGTCAGCCCGCGTTCGAGCGCGGCCAGATAGACGAAGGGCTTGAAGGCCGAGCCCGGCTGGCGCTTGGCGGCCACGGCGCGATTGAACTGGCTTTCGGCGTAATTGCGTCCGCCGACCAGCGCGCGGATCGCGCCGTTCGGGTCGAGCGAGACGACCGCGCCCTGGCTGACGCCGAATTTCGCGCCCTTCTTGTCGAGCTCCTCGTTCAGCGCCTGCTCGGCCGCCTTCTGCATCTCGCCCGAGAGCGTGGTGGTGACGACGAGATCCTCGTCGATCGCGCCGACCGTGTCGTTGAGCGCGTCCATCACGTAGTCGGCGGCATAGTTGATCGACGCGCCGCCCGTGTCGCGCTGCGCCGTCGCGGGGCGCGCGAGGGCGACTTTCGCCATCGCCTCGGTGATGTGGCCTTCCTGCGCCATCGCGGTGATGACCTGCGTGGCGCGCTCGTTCGCCCCTTCGGGATTGCGGTTGGGCGCGAGCTTGGTCGGCGCCTTCATCAGGCCCGCCAGAATGGCCGATTCGCCCAGCGTCGCCTGCCGCGCGCCGTGACCGAAATAGCGCTGGCTCGCCGCTTCCACGCCATAGGCGCCGGAGCCGAAATAGACGCGGTTGAGATAGAGTTCGAGAATCTGGTCCTTCGAGTATCGCCGCTCCAGCCACAGCGCGAGGATCGCCTCCTGGATCTTGCGGCTGAACGTGCGCTCCTGCGTCAGGAACAGATTTTTCGCGAGCTGCTGCGTCAGCGTCGAGCCGCCCTGCATGCCGCCGCCGCGCTTCAGGACATTCGAGACGAGCGCGCGGCCGATGCCCATCGGGTCGATGCCCCAATGCGCGTAGAAGCGCCGGTCCTCGATGGCGATGAAGGCCTTCGGCAGATAGGGCGGCAGTTCGGCGAGCCGGATGGCGGGGCCGCCCGTGTCGCCGCGATTGGCGAGCACCTCGCCGTCGATGCCGAGGATGGCGATGTTCGGCGGGCGCTTCGGCACGGCGAGCTGGTCGATCGGCGGCAGTTGCGCGGCGTAATAGGCGAAGACGCCGGTCGTCGCGATCGCGCCCCAGACGCCGAGCACCAGCACCCAGTACAGAAGCTGGCCGACGAGCGAGCGCGAGCGCCGTCTGCGCCGCGCCTTCGCGCGCCCGCCCTTCTCGCCCTCGCCATTCCTGCGGCCCACAGATCTCTCCCGCGGATCGGCGCGCAAGTCGCCGTCCGTGCTCAGGCGCGGTTCGCGGCGTCCGTCGGCGGGGCGTCTGCCCTTGCGTCCGCTTGCGATCCGGTCGTCGGGCTCGGCGCGCAGGGCCTCGCCGCGCGGATCGTCGAAGCCCGGTTCCCGGCGCTCGCCGCGTTCAGGCTTCTTCTTGCGTCCGCCAATGCCCCACATGTCCGTCCTTCGCCCTGTCGAGACGGCGTTGATGAGCAGTAACGAAGGCGGATTAAGGGCCGGTTAAGTGTTTGGACGGCCAGAGCGCGCGCCGCGCGCTCTGAACCCTCAAGTCGATCAGCTTTTCTGCATTCGAGCGGTTCCGCTCGAATGCAGGCTGATCTGGCGCTTCAATCGTCGCGCAGCGTGAGATCGACCATGATCTCGCCGGCGAGCCGCTCCAGCGTGCGCCTCAGTTCGGCCGGCGACAATGTGTCCGGCAGTCCCACGCGGATTTTGGCGCGGAACATTTCCGCGCCGGTGAAGGCGGCGCTTTCGACTCCGCTGGAGAATTCCTCGATGTTCGCGCCGAGGTTCTTCAGCGTCTGCGTCAGGTCGCGCACGATGCCCGGCCGCTCGTGGCCGACGATCTCGATGTCGAGATGGCGTGCGCCGGCGGCGGGCGCCGCCTGCGCCGCGCCGCGCTCGACGGCGACCTTGAGGCCGGCGCTCTCCAGCGCGCGCAGCCGCTCGACCAGTTCGTTCGCCCGCTCGTCCGGCGCGGCGATCAGCACGATGCCCGCGAACTTGCCGGCAAGCCGCGCCAGCCGGCTTTCGAGCCAGGTGCCGCCATGCGCCGCCACCGTTTCGGACGCGGCGTTGACGAGGCCGGGCTTGTCGTCGCCAATCAGCGTCAGAACCAGGGGCGTCATGCTTCGTCTCCGTTTGCGGCCGCGATCCTGCCGGGAGCGCCGGGAAATGGCAACGCGGCGACGAAAGGGTTCCCGTAGAGCTGAAATCCATATAGTTTATTGCTAAACCACAAGGGAGGCGGATCGTGGAAGAGTTCGATTTCATCGTCCTCGGCGGCGGGTCTGGCGGATGCGCGGTCGCGGGCCGCTTGAGCGAAGACCCCGGGACCAGCGTCGGCCTGTTCGAGGCGGGCGACGACGGCAAGCACTGGATGATCTGGACGCCGCTGGCGGCCGCCGCGATGTTGCCGCGCAAGATCCGGAACTGGGCCTACGAGACGACGCCGCAGAAGGGCCTTGGCGGGCGGCGCGGCTATCAGCCGCGCGGCAAGACGCTCGGCGGCTCCTCCGGCATCAACGCCATGGTCTACATCCGCGGCCACGCCTGGGATTACGATCACTGGGCGGCGCTCGGAAATCCCGGCTGGTCCTACGCGGACGTCCTGCCCTACTTCCAGCAAGTCCGAGAACAACGAGACGCATGCGGACGAATTCCACGGCAAGGGCGGGCCGCTCAACGTGGCGGAGCTGCGCACCGGCAATCCGTTCCAGCAGAAGTTCCTGGACGCCGTGCGCGAATGCCAGTTGCCGCTGACCTCGGATTTCAATGGCGCCAGGCAGGAAGGCTGCGGCGTCTATCAGGTGACGCAGATCAACGGCGAGCGCTGCAGCGCCGCGCGCGCCTACATTCATCCCTACATCGGCAAGCGTCCGAACCTGTCGGTGCAGACCGGCGCGCAGATTCTCAAGATATTGTTCGACGGCAGGCGCGCGATCGGCGCGGAAATCCGCATCGGCGGCCAGACGAAGACGGTGCGCGCGCGCCGCGAGGTCATCGTCGCCGCCGGCGCTTTCGGCACGCCGCAGCTTCTCATGCTGTCGGGCGTCGGCGAAGCCGCGGCGCTGCAGAAGGTCGGCGTGACGCCGCTGCACAACCTGCCGGGCGTCGGCGCCAATCTGCAGGACCATCCCGACGCGATCCTCAACTACCGCACCAATTCGCTGGAGACCGTCGGCTACAGCCTGCGCGGCGCGTGGAAGATGATCGGCGAGATCAGCCGCTACCGTCGCGAACGCACCGGCGTCGTCTCGACGAATTTCGCGGAGGCCGGCGGCTTCCTGAAGACGCGGCCCGACCTCGACATTCCCGACGTGCAATTGCATTTCGTCGTCGCCACCGTCGACGACCATGCGCGAAAAATGCATCTGGGCCACGGCTTCTCCTGCCATGTCTGCCTGCTGCGTCCCAAGAGCCGTGGCGCCGTGACGCTGGCCAGCGCCGATCCGACGGCGGCGCCGTTGATCGATCCGAACTTCCTCGGCGAGGTCGAGGATCTCGAGGCCATGGTCGCCGGCTTCAAGCTGACGCGCCGCATCATGGAGGCGCCGGCGCTGAAGTCGCAGGCGACGGGCGAGATGTTCAGCGCGGGCGTGGAGAGCGACGACCAGATACGCGACTTCCTGCGCCGGCGCGTCGATACGGTCTATCACCCCGTCGGCACGTGCATGATGGGCCCCGATCCCGCGACCGCCGTCGTCGACGCGCAATTGCGCGTGCACGGGCTCGAGGGCCTGCGCGTCGTCGACGCCTCGATCATGCCGACGCTGATCGGCGGCAACACCAATGCGCCGACCATGATGATCGGCGAAAAGGCGGCGGATCTGATTCGCGCCGCCTGAGGCGCGCGCACTTGCCGGGCCGTCGTCGCTCGGTCATGAATATGTCACGAACCTGAAGAGGGCGGCCGATAGAAGCCGCCCCGTCGAGACACTAGGGAGCCTGTTCATGAAACGCTTCGCCTTGGCCGCATCCCTGCTTTGCGGCGCAAGCCTGCCGGCGCTGGCCGCCACGGAAATCCAGTGGTGGCACGCCATGACGGGCGCCAACAACGATCTCATCGTCAAGCTGGCCAACGACTTCAACGCCGCGCAGGCCGACTACAAGGTGACGCCGGTCTACAAGGGCGGCTACGCCGACACGATGAACGCCGGCATAGCCGCGTTCCGCGCCGGCCAGGCGCCGCACATCATGCAGGTGTTCGAAGTCGGCACCGCGACTATGATGGCCGCCAAGGGCGCGGTGAAGCCGGTCTACCAGCTGATGGCCGAGACCGGCGAGAAATTCGATCCCAAGGCCTATCTGCCGACGATCACCGGCTATTACTCGACGATCAAGGGGGAGATGCTGTCGTTTCCCTTCAATTCCTCCTCGATGGTGATGTGGCTCAACAAGGACGCGCTGGAGAAGGCCGGCGTCGACGCCGGCAAGCTGAAGACCTGGCCGGAGGTTTTCGACGCCGCCAAGAAACTGCACGCGACCTCGCCCACCTGCGGCCTGTCCAACGCCTGGGCGCCCTGGGCGCTCATCGAGCAGTTCTCGGCCTGGCACAACGTTCCGATCGGCACGAAGGCGAACGGGCTCGACGGTTTTGACACGCAGTTGAAATTCAACTCCCCGCTGCATGTGAAATTCCTGTCGACGCTCGCCGAGCTGCAGAAGGACAAGACCTACGATTATTCGGGCCGCGCCAATAGCGGCGAAGGGCGCTTCACGTCGGGCGAATGCCCGATCTTCCTGACCTCGATCGGCTTCTACGGCAACGTGAAGGCCAATGCGAAATTCGCCTATACGGCGGCGGCGATGCCCTATTACTCCGATGTCGCCGGCGCGCCGCAGAATTCCATCATCGGCGGCGCGTCGCTCTGGGTGATGGGCGGAAAGAGCGCCGACGAATACAAGGGCGTCGCGAAGTTCCTGAGCTTCCTGTCAGAAACCGATCGCCAGATCGAACTGCACAAGAAGTCCGGCTATCTGCCGATCACCAAGGCCGCCTACGCCAAGGTGAAGGAAGAGGGCTTCTACAAGGACAATCCGATTCTCGAGGTTCCGCTGCTGGAGCTGACCAACAAGGAGCCGACCGAGAATTCGCGCGGCCTGCGCTTCGGCAACATGGTGCAGATGCGCGACGTCTGGTCCGAGGAGATCGAACAGGCGCTCGCCGGCAAGAAGACCGCCAAGCAGGCGCTCGACGACGCGGTGACGCGCGGCGACGCCATGCTGCGCCAGTTCGAACGGACGGCGGGGAAGTGAGGTTCATTCCTTCTCCCGCTAGCGGGAGAAGGTGTCGCGCGGAACGCGCGACGGATGAGGGACGCGTCGTTTCCCAAGCGTTCGTGGCAGTCGCGGCGCCCTCACCCGACCTTCGCTGAAGCGAGGGCCACCCTCTCCCGCAGGTACGAAGTCGGCTGTTGCCGGCCTCGACCAGATACGGGAGAGGGTCAGAAGCGGACCCCCCATGGAAAAACGCGCGACCTTCTCCAACAAGCTGCTGCCTTACCTGCTGGTCGCCCCCCAGCTCGCCATCACGCTCGTCTTCTTCTACTGGCCGGCCTCGCAGGCGGTGAAGGAGAGCTTCTTCATCCAGGACGCCTTCGGCACGACCTCGAATTTCGTCGGCCTCGAAAACTACCGGTCGCTCTTCGCAGACCCTTATTATTTTCATTCCATGGGCGTGACCGCGATATTCGCGATCGCCGTCACCGTCGCGTCACTGTCGATCGCGCTGCTGCTCGCGGTGCAGGCCGACCGCGGCATCCGCGGCAAGACTGCCTACCAGACGCTGCTCGTGTGGCCCTATGCGGTCGCGCCCGCGGTCGCCGGCGTCATCTGGGTCTTTCTGTTCCAGCCCTCGCTCGGCTATTTCGCGCATGGCGTGAAGCGCATGGGCATAGACTGGAACCCGACGCTCGACGGATCGCAGGCGATGACGCTCGTCGTCATCGCCGCCGTGTGGAAGCAGATCAGCTACAATTTCCTGTTCTTCCTCGCGGGCCTTCAGGCCATCCCGAAATCGCTGATCGAGGCGGCGGCGATCGACGGCGCGCGCCCCGCGCGCCGCTTCTGGACCATCGTCTTTCCGCTGCTCTCGCCGACGACCTTCTTCCTCGTCGTCGTCAACATCGTCTACGTCTTCTTCGACACGCTCGGCATTATCGACGCGGTGACCGGCGGCGGTCCCGCCAAGGCGACGGAGACGCTCGTCTACAAGGTGTTTTCCGACGGTCGCCTCGGCGGCGATCTCGGTGGCTCGAACGCGCAATCCGTCATTCTCATGGTCATCGTGATCGCGCTGACCTCGATCCAGTTCCGCTACGTCGAGCGCAAGGTGACCTATTGATGCGGGAGCCTTGCTGATGGTCGAGAACCGCCCCTTCGGAAACATCGTCGCGCATCTCATCCTGATCGCGGGCGTGATCGTGATCGTCTTCCCCGTCTACATGGCCTTCGTCGCCTCGACCTGGGACGCTTCGACGATCGCCAACGGCCAGCTCGGCCTGACGCCGGGGCCGCATCTCCTCGAGAACTACAGCCGCGTATTGTTCGAGGGAACCGGCAAGACGACGCGCGCGCATGTCGCGACCATGCTCTTGAACTCGGCCGTCTCGGCCGTCGTCATCGCCGTCGGCAAGATCGCGATCTCGCTTGTTTCGGCCTACGCCATCGTCTACTTCCGCTTCCCCTTCCGCATGGCGGCCTTCTGGCTGATCTTTCTCACGCTGATGTTCCCGGTCGAGGTGCGCATCTATCCGACCTACAAGATCGTCGCCGACCTCGGCCTGCTCGACACCTACACCGGCCTCTCAGTGCCGCTGATCGCATCGGCCACCGCGACGCTGCTGTTTCGCCAGTTCTTCATGACCGTGCCGGACGAATTGCTCGAAGCCGCGAAGATCGACGCCGCCGGCCCGTTGCGATTCTTCAAGGACGTTCTGCTGCCGCTCTCGCGCACCAACATCGCGGCGCTCTTCGTCATTCTCTTCATCTACGGCTGGAACCAGTACCTCTGGCCGCTGCTCATCACCACGCGCGACGACATGCAGACCATCGTCATCGGCATCAAGAAGATCGTCGCCGTGCAGGACGCGCTGACCGAATGGCAGCTCGCCATGGCCACCGCCGTGCTCGCCATGCTGCCGCCGGTGCTCGTCGTCGTGCTGATGCAGAAGCTGTTCGTCAAGGGTCTGGTCGAGACGGAGAAATAGAATGGCGAGCGTCCTCCTCGACCAGGTCTTCAAGACCTATCCCGGCGGCTTCACCGCCGTGAAGGGCGTGTCCTTCGCCGTGCCGGACGGCGGCTTCTGCGTGCTCGTCGGGCCGTCGGGCTGCGGCAAGTCGACGTTGCTGCGCATGATCGCCGGGCTGGAGACGATCAGCGACGGCGCCATCTCGATCGGCGACCGCGTCGTCAACAAGATCGAGCCCATGGATCGCGACATCGCCATGGTGTTCCAGAATTACGCGCTCTATCCGCACATGAGCGTCTACGACAACATGGCCTATGGGCTGCGCAACCTGAAGACGCCCGAGCCCGAGATTCTCGCGCGCGTGAACGAGGCGGCGAAAATTCTCGAGCTCAACGACGAGATGCTGAAGCGCAAGCCGCGCCAGTTGTCCGGCGGTCAGCGCCAGCGCGTCGCCATGGGCCGCGCCATCGTGCGCAAGCCCGCCGTGTTCTTGTTTGACGAACCGCTATCGAACTTGGACGCAAAGTTGCGCGTACAAATGCGCATCGAGATTTCGCAAGCTGCAGCGCCGCCTCAAGACGACGTCGATCTATGTCACGCACGACCAGCTCGAAGCGATGACGCTTGCCGACATGCTCGTCGTCATGAACGCCGGCCGCGTCGAACAGGTTGGCGCGCCGCTCGAACTCTACGAACGTCCCGCCAGCGTCTTCGTCGCCGGCTTTCTCGGGCTCGCCGCCGATGAACTTTCTCGATGGAATCGTCGAAAGGCCCGGCGTCCTGCGGCTGAACGGCGGCGGCGAACTCGCCTACGATCCCGCGCATTTCGGCCCGCCCGTCGGCGCGCAGGTGAAAGCGGGCGTGCGGCCGGAGCGCGTGACTTTCTCCAGCGACGGAGCCGGCCTGCTCTTCATTCTCGAACTCGTCGAGGAGCTCGGCCTCGGCCAACTCGTGCACGGTCGTGTCGCGGGCGGCGATTTCACCGTCGCGCTGCCGGCCGCGCACAATGCGCCATCGGGCGAGACGCACCATCTCGCCATCCCCGCCGACGCGGTGCATCTCTTCGACGGAAAGACGGGCGCGCGCCTGTGATTAGCGCATTCGGCGCGTCGGCCGCGGTCGTCGCCGCATTGCGCAAGAACGGCCGAGCCTCGCCGGTAAAGGAACAATAATCGCCGCGCGCGGTTGCCATTGCTGCGGCGAGGCATAGCTAGGCCATTCACGGCCGAGTTCGGGCCGGGCGCAGCGAGGCAATCCGATGTCGCCTGTTCTTGATCGTAAAAGCGCCAATGACGACCCGCAGGAAAGGCTTCGTCGACGCCTGCTGCGCACCCGCCGCGCCTCCCGCGACTTCGCGGCGCCGCTCACGGCGGAGGACCAGTGCGCGCAGGCGATGGACGACGCCAGCCCGACGAAATGGCATCTTGCGCATACCACCTGGTTTTTCGAGACCTTCGTGCTCGAGCCGTTTCTGCCGGGCTATCGGGCCTTCGATGCGCGCTTCAAATATTGCTTCAATTCCTATTACGAATCCGAAGGGCCGCGCCAGCCGCGCCCGCGCCGCGGGCTTCTGACCCGCCCGACCGGCGAGGAGGTCGCCGCCTACCGCGCGCATGTCGACACGAATCTCGAAGAGATGTTTGCGCTCGATCTGCGGGGCGACCGTGAGATCGCGGCGCGTATCGAACTCGGCGTGCATCATGAGGAGCAGCATCAGGAACTGCTGCTGACCGACATTCTCGCGCTGTTTGCGGCAAGCCCGCTGAGGCCGGCCTACCGCGTGAGCGCGCCGCGCATGTCGGCGTCCGCGACCCCGCAGGGCTGGCGTCGCTACGATGGCGGCCTCGTCGAGATCGGCGCGCGCGGCGACGCTTTCGCCTTCGACAACGAAGCGTCCTCGCCACAAGGTCTGGCTCGAACCCTTCGCGCTCGCCGACCGTCTCGTCACCGCCGGCGAATGGCTCGAATTCATGCGCGAGGGCGGCTATGCGACGCCGACGCTCTGGCTCGCCGACGGCTGGGCCGCCGTCTGCCGCGACGGCTGGCGCGCGCCGCTCTATTGGGAAGAGCGCGACGGCCAATGGATGCGCATGACGCTGGAGGGGATGCGTTCGGTCGATCCGCACGAGCCCGTCACGCATGTCTCCTTCTTCGAGGCGGAGGCCTTCGCGCACTGGGCCGGAAAGCGCCTGCCGACCGAGTTCGAATGGGAGACGGCGGCTCTCGCGCCCGACGCGCCGGCCGATCTGTTCGGCGTCGTCTGGCAGCATACGCGCAGCGCCTATGCGCCCTATCCCGGCTTCAAGGCGGCGACCGGCGCGCTCGGCGAGTACAACGGCAAGTTCATGTGCGCGCAGCAGACGTTGCGCGGCTCGTCCGTCGCGACGCCGCCGGATCATTCGCGCGCGACCTATCGCAACTTCTTCTATCCGCATCAGCGCTGGCAGTTCACGGGGCTGCGACTCGCCGACTGACATCTGCGGCGAACGCCGCCGCGACGGAAAGTGCGCGCCCTGCGACGGAAAGGAAAGTGCGACATGGTTCGATTTCCCGATCTCGCGCTGGACGAAGCTCTCGGCGAATTCGCGGAGGATGTCGTCGCCGGCCTGTCCACGCGGCCGCGCACCTTGCCGTGCAAGTATTTTTACGACGCGCGCGGTTCGGAGCTTTTCGAGGAGATCACCGGGCTTCCCGAATATTATCCGACGCGGACCGAGATCGGCATTCTGCGCGCGCGCGCGGACGACATTTGCGCGCGGCTGACGCCGGGCGCCGCGCTGGTCGAATATGGCTCGGGATCGAGCCTCAAGACGGAAATCCTGCTCGCCGCGGGCGATTTCGCGGCCTATGCGCCGATCGACATTTCGCCGTCGGCGCTCGGCGGCGCATCTCGACGCCTGCGCGAAAAATTCCCCGGGCTGCGCATCGAGCCCGTCATCGGCGATTTCGTCGGCGACGTCGACTTGCCGCGCTCGCTCGACGGCCTGCCGCGCGTGGGCTTCTTTCCCGGCTCCACCATCGGCAATTTCAACCCCTCGGAAGCGCGCGCCCTGCTGCGGCGCATGGCGCGGCGCCTCGGCCCCGGCGCGCAACTCGTCATCGGCGTCGACCTGCGCAAGTCTCCGGCGATTCTCGAGCCGGCCTATGACGATGCGCGGGGCGTGACGGCGGCCTTCAACCTCAACCTGCTCGTCCGCCTGAAGAACGAACTCGGCGCGCGCCTCGATCTCGACGGCTTCGCGCATCGGGCGATCTGGAACGAGTCGAAGAGCCGCATCGAAATGCATCTCGTCGCCAGACGTCCGCAGACGGTCTTCGTCGCCGGCCGCGCTTTCGCCTTCGCTGCGGGCGAGACAATTCATACCGAGAATTCCTACAAATACGGCATCGCGGATTTCGACGATCTTGCGCGCGCAGCCGGCTGGCGACCGGTCGAGACATTCGTGGATGCGGACAGGCTGTTCAGCGTGCGGCTGCTCGAAGCCGCCTGACAGCGCCAACGCTTGCGCCGGCGGGCCGCCGCCCCCATCTTCGGCGCTGGAATCGTTGGAACGCCCGCGCATGTGGATGCAGATTTTCAGAGCCGCCTACGACGCGCTGAACCAGATGTTTACGCCAGCCCTTTCGCGCCACGCTGTGGAAGGTGCTGGCGCTGACGCTCGCGCTGCTGGCGCTGATGTGGGTCGGGCTCGACAAGTTTCTGGTCGGCTACCTCCTGGACCCCGCCTGGTTTCCCTATCCCTGGATCACGACGGCGATTTCGGTGGCGCTCGGCGTCGGCCTCGTGGTCGGCCTCGCCTTCCTCGTCGCGCCCGTGTCCATGCTGATCGCGGGCCTCTTCCTCGACGATCTCGCCGACCTCGCCGAGCGCGAAATCTATCCCGACGGCGCCCGCGGTCGCGCGCTGCCGGCGGGGCAGGCGGCCTGGCTCGCCAGCAAGTTCGCCGCCGTTTCGCTCGCGGTGAACCTGTCGGCGCTGATCCTGTTCCTGCTGCCCGGCGTCAACGCGCTCGTCTTCTTCGTCGCCAACGCCTATCTGTTCGGCCGCGAATATTTCGAACTGGCGGCGCTGCGCTTTCGGTCGCTGGAGGAAGTGCGGGAGCTGCGCCGCCGTCACGCGGTGACGCTGTTTCTCGCCGGCCTGTTCGTCGCCGCCTTCGTCGCCGTGCCGATCGTCAACCTGCTGACGCCGCTGTTCGGCGTCGCCTTCATGGCGCGCGTGCATCAGATCCTGGCGCCGCAGGCGGTGACGCCGCTGCCGAACCCCGTTCCGCCCCCGCCCTACGTGCGCGGCTAACCCCTATCAGGCCAGCTTGCGCGAATCGTACTGGCCGGTCGCGCGGTAGCGCCAGAGGTAGGTCGGCGCGATGGCGCGGAAGGATTCCGGCTCCACGCCCAGCCCTTCCAGCGTGCGGCCTTCGGCCTTCGCCGCGTCGGACACGACATTGTCCGTGCGCAGCATCTCGACCTGATCGCGCGTCGTCGTCAGCATGGCCGGAAACAGGCCGAGCGACGCCTTGGACGCGATTTCGGTGACAAGCGCCATGGCGCGGCCCGGACCGTACGGCAGGGGCGCCAGCAGGCGCTTGCGGCCGGCCTGCTCGCAGGCATAGGCGACGAGATCGCGGAAGCTGGCGACTTCCGGCCCGCCGAGCTCATAGGTCGCGCCCGCCTTCGCCTTGCCGTCGAGCGCATCGGCGATCGCCGTCGCCACGTCGCCGACGAACACCGGCTGGAACTTCGTATCGGCGCCGACCAGCGGCAGGACGGGCATGATGCGCGCCATGGCGGCGAAGCGGTTGAAGAAGCCGTCCTCCGGCCCGAAGATCACCGAGGGGCGGAAGATGATCGTGTCGGGCGCGGCCTCGCGGATCGCGGCCTCGCCGCTGCGCCTTGGTGCGGGCGTAGGCGGCAGGCGATTCGGCGCTGGCGCCGATCGCCGAGACATGCACGACATTGCGGATGCCGGCGGCAGTCGCGGCCTTGCCGATGGCGGCGGCGCCGAAACCGTGCACGGCCTCGAAGCTCTGGCGCCCGCCTTCCGCGAGCACGCCGACGAGATTGACCACGGCGTCCGCGCCCTGGAGCGCGCCGGCGACCGAATCGGGAACGCGGACATTGGCCTGCACGGCCACGACCTGGCCGACGCGGCCGAGCGGTTGCAGGAAAAAGGCGAGGTCCGGCCGCCGGCAGGCGACGCGCACGCGCCAGCCCCTGTTGGCCAGTTCGCGCACGACATGGCGCCCGACGAAGCCGGAGCCGCCGAATACCGTGACCAGCCGATCCTTGACCGCCAAACCGTTCGCCATGGGAGCCTCTTTGAGCCCGAACCGAAATCCGCATCGGCCTATACAGCCTGCGCGCGCCGAACTCCATACGCACGTTCGTCGCGGGTAAATGCGCCCGGGCGCGGCCAAAGGCGACGACGAACGTCGGGCGCGCGTTGACAGGCGCCGACCCGCCCCTTAAGAGACGCGCCGGGCCCAGGTGGCGGAATTGGTAGACGCGCTGGTTTCAGGTACCAGTGGTGCAAGCCGTGGAGGTTCGAGTCCTCTCCTGGGCACCATTATCGCGGAAGCGATAATGGTTTCAGCTCATTGAGCTGCTTATGCGATCCCGACCCGGGGCGCGACGACGTTTTGCCGGATCATCGAAATGCGCCAAGCGGGTCGTCGCATCATGCGACGCCGGAATCCTTGGCGCGCTCCAGGCGCATCGGCGCCATCCTCGCCGCCGCTCGGGCCATGCTGGGCGGGTTAGGCCTGTAAGCGCAGATGCCGATCGGCCGCGACATCCACAGGCAGGCTGCGGCTTTCCATTGAACTTTACGCGTTCTTTATGGCGGACGTCCGGAATACGCATTGAACGTTTATGCGCGTCGGACCGACAGTGCGCCTCTTGCTGGAGGCATGTCACGTGCTCGACGCCATCTTTCTCGCCGGCCCCCTCGTCCTGTTCGCGATCCTGGCGGCTTATGCGGGCCTTTGCGCCAGCCTCTGATCTGTCGGAGCAATCTGCAATGGCCGAACCCATTCTCGGACTCGTCGTCGCCATCTGTCTCGGCGCGTATCTCGTCCACACGCTGCTTCGTCCCGAACATTATTGAAGGAGCGCAGGCGCAGGCCTGCGATTATCGCACATGACCATCGTCGGCTGGCTGCAGATCGCGGTCGTGCTCGCGCTCGTTCTGGCGGCGGCCATTCCGCTCAGCGGATATCTGGCGCGCGTCCTTGCAGGCGAGCGCACGTTTCTATCTCCCGTTCTGGCCCCCCTCGAAGCCGGTTTCTATCGTCTTTCGGGCGTCGACCGCGAACGCGAGCAGACGGCCTTCGTCTATACGGTCGCGATGATCGCGTTCAGCGTCGCGGGGTTCGTCACGCTCTACCTGCTGCAGCGTCTGCAACACCTCCTGCCGCTCAATCCGCAGGGTTTCGACGCCGTTCCGCCCGACCTGGCGTTCAACACGTCCATGAGCTTCGTCACGAACACCAACTGGCAGAACTACGGCGGCGAAACGACGATGAGCCATCTCGTGCAGATGCTCGGGCTGACCGTCCACAATTTCGTCTCGGCGGCGACCGGGTTGGCCATGGCGTTTGCGCTGGTGCGCGGCTTCACGCGCTCCGCCTCGCCGACGATCGGCAATTTCTGGGTCGATATGACGCGCGCCGCGCTCTACGTGCTGCTGCCGATCGCGATCGTCGGCGCGCTTGTCCTGGTCGCCGCCGGAACGCCGCAGACCCTGCTCGGCTCCGTCGAGGCGACGACGCTCGAAGGCGCCAGGCAGATCATCTCGATCGGGCCGGTGGCGAGCCAGGAGTTCATCAAGGAGCTGGGGACGAACGGCGGCGGCTTCTTCAACGCCAATTCCGCGCATCCGTTCGAGAATCCGAACGCCTTCACCAACATGCTCCAGATCTGGGCGATCCTCCTGATCCCCGTCGCGTCCGTCCTGGCGTTCGGCCGCCTCGTCGGCGACAGGCGGCAAGGCGTGGCGATCCTGGCGACGATGGGCATCGTCCTGATCGTCGGCATTGCCGTCGCCTATTACTACGAGGCCAACGGCAATCCGCTGCTCACAACGCTCGGCGTCGATCCGGCGCAGGGCAACATGGAAGGCAAGGAAGTCCGGTTCGGGCCTGCCATGAGCGCGTTGTACGCGGCCGCGACGACAGGCACGAGCACGGGCGCCGTCAACGCCATGCACGATTCCTTCATGCCGCTGGCCGGGCTCGTGCCGATGTTCAACATGCTGCTCGGCTGCATCTCGCCGGGCGGCGACGGCGCAGGCCTCTACGGTTTCCTCGTGATCGCGGTGATCGCCGTCTTCGTCGCGGGACTGATGGTCGGCCGCACGCCCGAATACCTCGGCAAGAAGATCGAGGCGCGCGAGATGAAGCTCGCGATGCTCGCCGTGCTGATCTATCCGCTCGGCGTGCTCGGCTTCTCCGGCGCCTCGGTCATGGTCAAGAGCGCGCTGGACAGCCTCGCCAACGCGGGACCGCACGGCCTGAGCGAAATCCTGTACGCCTTCGCGTCCACCAACGCCAACAACGGCTCCGCCTTCGGCGGCCTGACCGGCAACACGCTCTGGTACAATACGACGCTGGGCCTCGCCATGTTCGTCGGGCGGTTCGCCTACGTCATCCCGGTGCTTGCGATGGCCGGCGCCCTCGCGGCGAAGAAGCGGGTTCCCGCCTCGACCGGCACGTTTCCGACACATGGCCCGCTCTTTGTCGGCCTGCTGCTCGGCGTGATCGTCATCCTCTACCTGCTGCAATATTTCCCGGCGCTCGCGCTCGGGCCGATCGTCGAGCACTTTCTCCTGCTCGACGGCAAGACCTTCTGATCGGAGGCTCGAACATGTCTTCCAAAGCGCATTCTCCGGGCTTGTTCGACGCCGCGATCGCCCGCCGCGCGGCGCGCGACGCGGTGCGCAAGCTCGATCCGCGCCGACTCGCGCGCAACCCGGTCATCTTCGTCACGGAGGCCGTCTCGGCCCTCGTCACCATCCTTTTCGTCAAGGCCCTTGTCACGTCGGCTCCGGGCGCCGCCTTTACCGGCCAGATCGCGGCCTGGCTGTGGTTTACCGTGCTGTTCGCAAACTTCGCCGAGGCCATCGCCGAGGGACGCGGCAAGGCCCAGGCCGACGCGTTGCGCAAGACCCGCACGGACACGCGCGCCAAACGCCTCGCCGATGGACGCGCAGCGGGGGCGCAAGACGTCTCGGCGCTCGACCTGCGCGTCGGCGACATCGTTCTGGTCGAAGCCGGCGATCTCATTCCCGGCGACGGCGAAGTGATCGAGGGCGTCGCTTCGGTCAACGAATCCGCCATTACCGGCGAGTCCGCGCCAGTGATCCGCGAGTCCGGCGGCGACAGGTCCGCGGTCACCGGCGGAACGATGGTGCTGTCGGACTGGATCAAGGTGAAGATCACGGCGGCGCCGGGCTCGACCTTCATCGATCGCATGATCGCGCTGGTCGAGGGCGCGGAGCGGCAGAAGACGCCGAACGAACTTGCGCTCTCCATCCTTCTGTCGGGCCTGACGATCGTCTTCCTGATCGTCTGTGTCACGCTTTGGCCGCTCGCGCGCTATTCCGGCGCCGTCCTGTCGGTCACGGTGCTGGTCGCGCTGCTGGTCTGCCTGATCCCGACCACGATCGGCGGGCTTCTGTCGGCGATCGGCATCGCGGGCATGGACCGGCTGATCAGCTTCAACGTGATCGCGACGTCGGGACGCGCCGTCGAAGCCGCCGGCGACGTCGACACGTTGCTGCTGGACAAGACCGGCACCGTCACATTCGGCAACCGCATGGCCGACGAGTTCGTCCCCGTGCAAGGCGTGTCCGATCGCGCTCTGGCGGAGGCGGCGCTGCTGGCGAGCCTGGGCGACGAGACGCCGGAGGGGCGCTCGATCGTCGCGTTCGCCCAGTCGAGATACGGCGTGCGGGAGAGCGAAGCTCCTCCCGCGACGAAGGTCGTTCCCTTCACCGCGCAGACCCGCATCTCCGGCGTCGATCTTGCCGACCGCGCGCTGCGCAAGGGCGCGGTCGACGCGATCCTGGCGCAGTGCGGCCAGAGCATGGACAGCGCGCCCGCCCAGTTCAGGCAGGCCGTCGAGCGGATAGCGCGCGCCGGCGGCACGCCGCTCGCGGTTTCGGAAAACGGCCGCCTGGTCGGCGTCATTCATCTCAAGGACATCGTCAAGCCAGACATCAAGGCGCGATTCGCGGCGTTGCGCGCCATGGGCGTCAAGACCGTCATGGTGACCGGCGACAATCCGGTCACGGCCGCCGCGATCGCGTCCGAGGCCGGCGTGGACGATTTCATCGCGCAGGCGACGCCCGAGGACAAGCTCGCCTATATCCGCAAGGAACAGTACGGCGGACGCCTGATCGCCATGTGCGGCGACGGCACCAACGACGCGCCGGCGCTGGCGCAGGCCGATGTCGGCGTCGCCATGCAGACCGGCACGCAGGCGGCGCGCGAGGCCGGCAACATGGTGGACCTCGATTCCGATCCGACCAAGCTCATCGAGATCGTCGAGATCGGCAAGCAATTGCTGATGACCCGGGGATCGCTGACCACGTTCTCGATCGCCAACGACGTCGCGAAATATTTCGCGATCATCCCGGCGCTGTTCGTCGTCGCCTATCCGCAGCTTCAGGCGCTCGACGTCATGAAGCTGGGTTCGCCGCAATCGGCGATCCTGTCGGCGGTGATCTTCAATGCGCTGATCATCGTCGCGCTGATCCCGCTCGCGCTGAGGGGCGTGAAATACCGGCCGGTCGGAGCGGCGGCGCTGCTGCGGCGCAACCTGCTGATCTACGGCCTCGGCGGCCTCGTCGCGCCGTTCGTCGGCATCAAGGTCATCGACCTCGTCGTATCCGCCCTCCACCTGGCTTGAAGGACAAGATCGTGTTGAACCAGATTCGCCCGGCCATCGTCATGATCGTCGTTTTCACCGCCCTGACCGGCGTCGCCTATCCGCTCGCCATTACCGGCATCGCGCAGGTCGCCATGCGCGCGCAGGCGGACGGCAGCCTCATCGCAAGGGACGGAACAATCGTCGGTTCGGCGCTGGTCGGCCAGAACTTCACGTCGAACAAGTATTTCCACGGTCGGCCGTCCGCCACCAGCGCGCCCGACCCGAAGGATTCATCGAAGACGGTGGACGCGCCGTACAATGCCGGCAATTCGTCCGGCTCGAACCTCGGACCGACGTCGCAGAAGCTGCTCGACCGGGTCAGAGGGGACCTCGAGTCGCTCGGCGGCTCCTCGAGCGGACCGGTCCCGGCGGACGCCGTCACCGCTTCGGCGTCAGGACTCGATCCGCATATCTCTCCGGCCTATGCTCGATTGCAGATAGGCCGCGTCGCCGCCGCGCGCGGTCTGAAGGAGGATCAGGTAGGGACGCTGGTGGAGCGCCGGACGGAAAGGCCGTTCCTCGGCGTGTTCGGGGAGCCGCGCGTGAACGTGCTCCTGCTGAACCTCGACCTGGATCGCGGCGCATGAGATCGCAGCGCAATGCCCGCCGCGGACGACAAGGACCATAGACCAGACCCCGACAGCCTGCTCGCCGCGGCGCGGCGGGAAGGGCGCGGCAAGCTCAAGATATTCCTCGGGGCCGCGCCCGGCGTGGGCAAGACCTACGCCATGCTCTCCGCCGCCTGCCAGCTTGCGCGGGAGGGAGCCGATGTCGTGATCGGCCTGGTGGAGACCCACGGTCGAGCCGAAACGGCCGCGCTGCTGGAGAACCTGGAACTCCTGCCGCGACGCCACGTCGAATATCGAGGCCGCCTCATCGACGAGTTCGATCTCGACGGCGCGCTGGCGCGGAGACCGGCGCTGATGGTGGTGGACGAACTCGCCCACACGAACGCGCCGGAAAGCCGTCATCCCAAGCGGTATCAGGACATCGAGGAACTGCTGCGCGCGGGCGTGGACGTATGGACCGCCGTGAACATCCAGCACCTCGAGAGTCTGGCGGACGTCGTGGCCCGGATCACCGGCGTGCGCGTCCGCGAAACGGTGCCCGATACCGTTCTGGAGAAGGCGGACGAGGTCGTCGTCGTCGACATCACGCCTTCGGAGCTGTTGCAGCGACTGAAGGAAGGCAAGGTCTACCTGCCCGACAACGCCAGGAGAGCGGCGGACGGCTTCTTCAAGGTTGGAAACATCACGGCGCTGCGCGAACTGGCGCTCCGGCGCACCGCCAACCGCGTCGACGACCAGATGGTCGAATATCTGCGGCAAAACGCGATTCAAGGAGCCTGGCCGACATCCGAGCGCATTCTCGTCTGCGTCGGCGCCGATGCGCAGTCGGAAAACCTGATCCGGTCTGCGAGCCGCATCGCCAATGGCCTGAACGCGTCGTGGATCGCGGCGACGCTGGAGCGACACGCCGGCGAGACGATCGACGAGGGCGAACTGCGCCAGCTCGAAGACAATTTGCGGCTGGCGGAGCGGCTCGGGGCGGACGTGCGCAGGATCGTCGCGCGAGATCTGCCCGGCGAATTGCTCCGGTTCGCGCGTCGCGAAAACATCACCCAGATTTTCGTGAACAGGCCGCGCGGCGGCCTGCTGTCGCGCCTGCGCGGCCGCACGCTGACGCTCGGGCTCATTCAGGGCGCGTCGGATGTGGCGGTGCACGTGCTCGCCGGCGAGGCCGGTCCAGCCCCGCGACGGCTTCCGAACCTCGCCGCGCCGTCGAACCTGCTCGGCGGTCTGCTCGCCGCCGTTCTCTCCGTGGCCGCGGCCGTAGGGATGGGCGAAGCGGCGAGCGCGCATCTGCGCCTGCCGAATATCTCTCTCATCTTCCTCGCGGCGGTGCTCGGCTGCGCGGTGACGTTCGGCGTGGGATCCGCGATCGCCGCCGCGCTTCTCTCCTTCTTCGCTTACAACTACTTTTTCATCGCGCCGCTGTACACGTTCACGATCGCCGAGCCGCACGAGCTTCTCGCCCTTCTCGTGTTCTTGCTGGTCGCCGTCCTGACGGGCAGTCTGGCGGGCCGCGTGCGCGAAGAAGCGTCGGCCGCCCGGCAGCGCGCGCTCACGACGCAGAGCCTGTACGATTTCGCGCGCAAGCTCTCCGGCATCGTCCATCTCGACGATGTGCTCTGGGCGTTCGTTTCGCAGGTGGCCAACACCATCAAGACGCAAGCGATCGTTCTTCTCCCCCGCGACGGCGATCTCGAGATCCGCGCCGCCTTTCCCCCGGAAGACACGATCGGGCCGGCCGAATGGGGCGCCGCGCAATGGGCGTTCAAGCACAACGAGCCGGCTGGATCGGGCCTGGGCACGTTGCCGAACGCAAGATACCAGTTCCATCCGCTGCGCACGTCGCGCGGCGTCATCGGGGTGATCGGCGTCGAGCGCTCGGACGCGTCGCGGCCCTTCAGCGCCGAGCAAGACCGCGTCCTTGCCGCCCTCGGCGACCAGGCGTCGATCTCGATCGAGCGCACGTTCCTGGTCGAGGAAGCGGCAAAGACCGCTGCGGTCGTCGAAAAGGAAAAGCTGCGCAACGCCCTTCTGTCGTCTCTGTCGCACGATCTGCGGACGCCGCTCGCCTCGGTGCTCGGCTCGGTGACGACGCTGCGACAGTTCGGAGCGCAATTGTCCGACCGCGACAAGAACGATCTCTTGCTCACCATCGAAGAGGAATCTCGCAGGCTCGCCCGCTTCGTCTCCAATCTGTTCGACATAACCCGCGTCGAATCCGGCGCGCTCGACATCAAGCATGAATGGGTCGAGGCAAGCGACGCCATCCGGGGCGCCGTCGCGCGGGCGCGCAAGGCGTTTCCGGATCGGGAGATCGAACTGCGGCTGGCCCCTGACCTGCCGCTGGTGCACGGCGACGGGCCGTTGCTCGAACAGGTATTCTTCAATCTGCTGGACAATGCCGACAAGTATGTTCCGAAGGGAACCGCGACCCGCGTCGGCGCCAGGCTGGAAGGCGGAGCTATCGTGGCGACGGTGGAAGACGATGGGCCCGGCGTCCCGCCGGACAAGCTCGATCTCATTTTCGAGAAATTCTTCAGGGCGCAGACCGACGACGGACGTCCGCCCGGAACTGGCCTGGGACTGGCGATCGGCCGCGGCGTGATCGAGGCGATGGATGGTACGATCCGCGCCGAAAGCCCGATTTCCGGCGAACGCGGCCTGCGGATCGTGGTCACCCTGCCGGGTGCGCAAACGCCGGAGGCGCAGGCCTCGAACGCATTGGACAACTGACATGGCCACGAAGATTCTGGTCGTCGACGACGAACCTCAAATTCATCGCTTTCTGAAGCCCAGTCTGGCGGTCGCCGGCTATGAAGTGGTGAGCGCGCTGACAGGAGCGCTGGCGCTCAAGGCGCTCGGCGAGGAGAAACCGGATCTCGTCGTGCTCGATCTGGGCCTGCCCGATCTGGATGGCAAGGATGTGATCAGGCGCGTGCGGGAGACGAGCCAGGTTCCTATCGTGGTTCTCTCGGCGAGGGACCAGGAGGAAGAGAAGGTGGAAGCCCTCGATCTCGGCGCCGACGACTACGTCAACAAGCCCTTCGGAATCGGCGAGCTGATGGCCCGGATCCGCACCGCCCTGCGCCGTAACATCGTCGCATCGGGCGAGGTGCCGATCTACAGGAGCGGAGACCTCGTCGTCGATACGCTTGCACATCGCGTGACGCTGAAAGACGTCCCGGTGAAACTGACGCCCAAGGAATTCGATCTGCTCGAGCTGCTCGTTCGGCACGCGGGCCGGGTTCTCACGCATCGTCAGATTCTGACCGAGGTGTGGGGCCCCGCGCATGTGGACGATGCGCAATACCTGCGCGTGTTCGTGCGCAAGCTCCGACAGAAGCTCGAGAGCGACGATGGCGAGACCCGCTTCATCCTCACAGAGCCCGGCGTCGGCTACCGTATCGCCTGGCAGCAGGACTGACCTGCGGTGACCCGCACGATCATCGCCCGTGAAGACTTGCAGCGACGCCTCCTTCGAGAGGCGCGGATGAACCCGGATTGCGCGGACCTGCGGCACATAGCCGTGTACGCGCAGGACGACGGCAAGTGGGCTATCGGCCATGTGCGCGTCGGACCGAGCCGACAATGGTGCGAACGTTGGGTCAACGATGTGCAGAAACGACTTAGGAAGCAGTTCCTGTGCGAGCCGAAGGAAAGGCACAAGACGTGCATATAGGCGAGCTGTTGAGCGCGGAGCGCGTTTTTGACAATGTGCAGGCAAACGACAAGCGAGGCCTGCTCAGGAAGATGGCGCATGACGCGGCGGCAATTGTCGGCCTGAACGAGGTCGAGATCGAAAACGCGCTGGTCGTCCGCGAGAAGCTCGGCTCGACCGGCCTCGGTCAGGGCATCGCCATTCCGCATGCGCGCATGGCCGGATTGAGGAACGCCTATTGCGCGCTCTACAGGCTCATGAAGCCGATCGATTTCGACGCCATCGACGACATGCCTGTCGATATCGCGGCCCTGCTGCTCATTCCGCAAGCTGACGAACGAGCGGGAATTCGGGCGCTGTCCTGTGTCGCGAGGACGCTGAAGTCGCCGGAACTGTTGGCCGGCATCCGCGCCCGCAGCGGCCCGTTGAGCGAATTGGCGCTGGCGCCCGCAGGCCAATCTCGTCGAATCTAGATCGAGACCTGCGCGCCGAGCTCCACCACGCGATCCGAAGGAATGGCGAAGAACTCCGTCGCGTTTGCGGATTGCTTCGACAGGACGACGAACAGTCTGTCCTGCCAATGCGGCATCTCCGATGTCGCACTGGTCTTGAGCGATCTTCTCCCGAGGAAGAACGAAGTCGTCATGATGTCGAACTTGTGCCCGGCCTTGCGCATCAATGCCAGCGCGGCAGGCACGCGCGGGCTCTCCATGAACCCGAAATACAGCGTCACGCCGTAGAAATCGTCCGAAAGTTTCTGAATCTCATAGCGATGTTCATCGGCGACGCGCGGACGGTCGAGCGTCTTGACGCTCATCAGAACGATTCGCTCGTGCAGCACCTTGTTGTGCTTCAGGTTGTGCATGAGGGCGCTCGGGGCCACGTCGAGAGCGGATGTCAGGAAGACGGCCGTGCCGGGCACGCGCGTCGGTTTCGACTTGTTCAGCATTCGCATCAAGTCGGCCAGCGGGATGGAGTCCCGGCCGGTTTTCGCCGCGAGCAGGTGCGTGCCGCGCACCCAGGTCCACATTGCAACCATCGAAGAGCCGCCCAGCAGCAGAGGCACCCATCCGCCCTCGAACACCTTGACGAGGTTTGCCGCGAGGAACGACAGGTCCACGGCCAGGAAACAGCCGACGAACAGAACTGCCGCCCAGACCGGCCATTTCCAGAGCTTCCACACGACAACAAAGGCGAGCGCGGTGGTGACGCACATGGTGCCGGTCACCGCGATGCCATAGGCGTTGGCCAGCGAGTCCGACGACTTGAAGACGCTGACAAGAAGAAGCACGCCGACGAGCAGAAGCCGGTTGATGCGCGGGACATAGATTTGCCCTTCTATGTCCGACGTATGGCTTATTACCATGCGCGGCAGCAGCCCGAGCTGGATCGCTTGCCGGACGATGGAATAAGCGCCGGTTATGACCGCCTGGCTGGCGATGACCGTCGCGATCGTCGACAGAAGGATCAGCGGAATGACGCCCCAGGTCGGCGCCAGCTGGAAGAACGGGCTGAAGTCTTCGCTGCGCGCCACGCTGAGGTCGCTCAGGATAAAGGCGCCTTGGCCGTAGTAGTTGAGCAGCAGCGCCGGCAGGACGAAGAAAATCCATGCGAACTGGATGGGCTTGCGGCCGAAGTGCCCCATGTCGGCGTACAGCGCCTCCGCTCCGGTCACCGAGAGGAACACGAGACCAAGGACGGTGAAACCCTGCCATCCGTTGGAGAACAGGAAGCGAATGCCGTTGACCGGGTTCAGCGCATGCAGAATCTCCGGCGCATCCATGATGTGCCGCGCGCCGAGAAAGCCGATCACGGCGAAGAAAAGCACCATGATCGGACCGAAGAATGCGGCGACCTTGGCGGTTCCTCTGCTCTGAAAGATGAAAAGCGTCAGCAGGATCGCAATCGTGATACCCAGAATATACGGCGAGAAATCGAAGTAGTCCTGGACTGCCTTGAGCTTCAGTCCTTCGACGGCGGACAGCACGGATATGGCGGGCGTGATTATCGCGTCGCCGGAAAACAACGCGGCGCCGGCGACGCCCATCAGAAAGACGAATTTCGTTCGCTCGCCCAGGGCGTGCTGAGCCAGCGCCATGAGCGCAAGCGTGCCGCCCTCGCCACGATTGTCCGCGCGCATCAGGAACAGCACGTACTTTGCAGTCACCGTGAAGATCAACGCCCATGTCAGCAACGAGACGATGCCGATCACCTCTTCAGCGCTGACGCCGCGGACTTTCGCATGATCGAGCGAGGCTTTGAGCGCGTAGAGCGGACTCGTGCCGATATCGCCATACACGACGCCGAGCGACCCGAGCGCCATCGGCCAGAACGCGTGCGGCGGATTTGCGCTTTCGTAATGCGAGGAGTGCTGGACTGACGCCTGAGCGTCGCCGTTCGCAGACGCCGTCGTGGTCTTCGGATGCGCCATTTAAGTCGTCCTCGAGAGTCTTCCCGGATGGAACGCGGCGCCTATACACGAGCAACCAGGCAAGTGCAAAAATTTATGGAAAATTTATACGGGCGCTCCGCATTCCATCTCGAAAATTTACGCTGCGGCTCGCATCTGTCTCGCATGCTCGGCTGGTTCGACATTGGCGCGGATCAGCGGTTCCGATGGAGAGTTCGATGACGGAAGCAGCGCAAGGCGACCCGTCTTTGACGGTTGCAGCCGTGGGTGCGGGCGGCCTGAACGAATTTCGGCTGCCGTCGTGGGCGCAATATGCAATCGCGCTCGTCCTCGTTGTCATCGCCACGTTCATCGCATATGTCGCGAGCCCGGTCGTCCCTTCGCCGGGCCTCACGCTGATCTTCGTCTTGCCCGTGGTGATCGCCGGTCTCGCTTATGGACTTGGCCAGTCGATCGTCGCGACGGTTGCGAGCGTCTTCGCCTTCGACTTCTTCTTCACGCAGCCATACTTCAGCGTGCGCATGACCGACCCGTCGGACATCTGGGCGGCGGGACTGCTGCTCCTGACGGCGGGAATCGTGAGCACTGTTGCGTGGCAGTCGCGTCAATACGCGCTCGCGGCAATGCGGAGCGCCGCGCAGACGGAGGAGTTGCGCCGACTGGCCCATGCGCTCGTCGCAGGCGTTCCGCAACAGGACTTTCTCCAGGCGGCTGCGAACACCATCGGCCGCCTGTTCGAGGGACCGGCCCTCGTCCTGTCGCGAGGCGGTGGAGCGCTGCGTGTCGCCGCGGCGACGCCGGGCGCGGAACTCTCCGAGGCGGAATTCGCTGCGGCCCGTTCCATTTCGGCTGACCTGGACCGCATCAGGGCGCAGACCTACCCCCACGAGGCCTCGAGGTTCGACATGTGGTCCGTCACGACCCGGAGCGGTGTCCAGTACGTCCTGTGCGCCAATCTGGGGCCGGAGCGCCCCGCCAATGCCGATCAGCTGATCGAGATCGTCGCAGGCTACCTTGTGGTCAACGCGGCGCGGTCCTGAGCGCCGCGCCTGGCGGCGCGCTACGCGAACCCGGGATCGGTCAAAGCAAACCTGGCCATCCGCCCGACTGTCATCTCCCTGTCATCTAATTGTCGTTGTTGCGTAGCGCGCGGCACGTAGTCAGCGCCCCGACGCCCACGCGCGTCGCATGACAGATGACGAGGACCCCATGTTCCTGAGCAAGATCACCCGCGCCGCCTGCGTGGCCGGATGTGTGGCGTCTCTTGGCGCCTTCGCGGCCGCCCCCGCCCGCGCCGCCGACATCTCCGGCGCCGGCGCCACCTTTCCTTATCCGATCTATTCGAAATGGGCCGACGCCTACAAGAAGGAGACCGGCGCCGGCCTCAACTACCAGTCGATCGGCTCGGGCGCCGGCATCAAGCAGATCCTGGCCAAGACCGTGACCTTCGGCGCGACCGACGCGCCGCTGACCGCCGAGAAGCTGAAGAAGGACGGCCTCATCCAGTGGCCGCAGGTCATGGGCGGCATCGTGCCGGTCGTGAACGTGGACGGCGTGAAATCAGGCGAACTCGTGCTCGACGGCGCGACGCTGGCCGACATCTTCCTCGGCAAGATCGCCAAGTGGAACGATCCCGCGATCGCCAGGCTCAACGCCGGCGTGAAGCTGCCCGACGCGGCGATCGCCGTCGTGCGCCGCTCGGACGGCTCGGGCACGACGTTCAACTTCACCGATTATCTCTCGAAGGCTTCCGACGAGTGGAAGACGAAGATCGGCGCAAACACCGCCGTGGAATGGCCGGTCGGCGTCGGCGCCAAGGGCAATGACGGCGTCGCGGGCAACGTCGGTCAGACGAAGAATTCGATCGGATATGTCGAATACGCCTACGCCAAGCAGAACAAGATGACGCATGTCGACATGATCAACAAGGCCGGCAAGCGCGTGTCGCCGACGCTCGCCGCCTTCCAGGCCGCCGCCGCCAACGCCGACTGGGCGAATGCGCCGGGCTACTACCTCATCCTGTCGAACCAGCCGGGCGAAGCCTCCTGGCCGATGACGGCCGCGACTTTCATCCTCATGTACGCCCAGCCGACCGACAGGACGGCGTCGGCGGAAGCGATCAAGTTTTTCGACTGGGCCTTCAAGAACGGCGACAAGACGGCCGAAGAGCTCGACTACATCCCGATGCCGGCCAACGTGAAGGACATGATCCACAAGACCTGGGCCGGCGAGATCAAGAGCTGAGGACACGCATTCGGCGGCGGCGCCCCGGCGTCGCCGCCCGACTCGTGCGTAAGGAGCGACGGCGTGTCCGAGGCGACAATGGCTGCATCGGCGGCGGATGAACCGACAGGCGACAGAAGCGCGGCGCTGGATCGCCTGAGGACGAATGATTTGCTTTTCCTGTGGGCGACGCGCGTTTCCGCGTGGATCGTCCTGCTGATCCTCGGCGGCATCATCGCGTCGCTCATTGTCGGCGCGTGGCCCGCCATCCAGGCTTTCGGGATCGACTTCCTCACGACGCAGCGCTGGGCGCCGAATGCGCAGCCCGAACCCATTCTCGGCGGCCTCGGCCCGATCTACGGCACGCTCGTCTCGTCCCTTATCGCCATGGCGATCGCCGTGCCCGTGGGCCTTGGCGTCGCGGTCTTTCTCACCGAACTCTGCCCGCAGAAACTGCGCCAGCCGATCTCGACCGCGATCGAGCTGCTCGCGGGCATCCCGTCCATCATCTACGGCATGTGGGGCTTCTTCGTGCTCGGGCCGTTTCTGGCCGAACACTTCCAGCCCGCCGTCATCGCGGCCTTCGCAAACGTGCCGATCCTGAGCGAGATATTCAGGGGGCCGGCGAGCAACCTGTCGCTGTTCAATGCGTCGCTGGTTCTTGCGATCATGGTCCTGCCCTTCATCGCCTCGATCTCGCGCGACGTGTTCATGACCGTGCCGCCGGTTCTGAAGGAAGCAGCCTATGGCGTCGGTTGCACGACATGGGAAGTCGTGAGGAACGTGGTCATTCCCTACACCCGCGTCGGCGTCATCGGCGGCATGATGCTGGCGCTCGGCCGCGCGCTCGGCGAGACCATGGCCGTCACTTTCGTGATCGGCAATTCCTTCAAGATCCAGTCGTCGATCTTCGCGCCGTCGACCACGATCTCGGCGGCGATCGCCAGCGAGTTCGCTGAAGCCTCCGACGTGCATCAGTCGGCCTTGATCCTGCTCGGCCTCCTGCTGTTCGCGCTCACCTTCGCGGTGCTCGCCGTCGCAAGGCTCTTGCTGATGCGCGTCGAAAAGAAAGCGGGAAACTGACATGAGCGCTCTCTATCAGGCCCGCAAGCGCCGCAATGGCGTCGCCATGGGCCTGTGCATGGCGGCGACCGCGCTCGGTCTCGCCTGGCTCTTCGTCATCCTCGCAACCCTGCTCTGGAATGGCCTCGGCGGGTTGAACCTCGCGGTCTTCACCGAAATGACGCCCCCGCCGAACGTCCAGGGCGGCGGCCTCCTCAACGCCATCATGGGCAGCCTCGCGCTGACCGTCATCGGCGTCGGCATCGGCGCGCCGATCGGTCTGTTTGCCGGCACCTACATGGCGGAATATGGCCGCTACGAAAAGCTGACGACCGTCATCCGCTTCATCAACGACATTCTCCTGTCGGCGCCGTCGATCATTGTCGGCCTGTTCATCTACGGCGCGGTCGTCGTGCCGATGCACGGCTTCTCCGGCATCGCCGGCGCGCTCGCGCTGGCGGTCATCGTCATTCCCGTGGTCGTGCGCACGACCGAGAACATGCTGCTTCTGGTGCCGCAGCAATTGCGCGAAGCCGCAACCGGCCTCGGGCTGCCGCGTGCGCTCGTCGTGCGTCACGTCGCCTACAAGGCGGCCCGGACCGGCCTTGTCACCGGACTTCTGCTGGCGGTCGCCCGCGTCAGCGGCGAGACGGCGCCGCTGTTGTTCACGGCGCTGTCGAACCAGTTCTGGAGTCTCGACCTCATGCGCGAGGTCGCAAATCTCCCCGTCACCATCAACAATTTCATCAACAATCCCGACCCCAACTGGAAGCGCCTCGCCTGGGCGGGCGCACTCATCATCACGTTTGCCGTGCTCGCGTTGAACATCGTCGCGCGCACGATCGGATCGAGGAGCGCAACGAAGTGAACGCAGCTACTGCAAACGGCGCAGGGGCCGTAGCTATCCAGGCGCCGGTCGAAGCGTCGAAACGGAGCGTCAAGGTCGATGTCCGCGACGTCAGTTTCTTCTACGGCGCCAGCAAGGCGCTGAAGAATATTTCCTTGCCCTTGCATGGCAATGAAGTCACGGCCTTCATCGGCCCGTCGGGCTGCGGCAAGTCCACGCTGCTGCGCGTGCTGAACCGCATGTACGACCTCTATCCCGGCCAGCGCGCCGAGGGCGAAATCCTGCTGGATGGCGAAAACATCCTGTCGCCCCGGCAGGACCTGAATCTCCTGCGCTCGAAAGTCGGCATGGTCTTCCAGAAGCCGACGCCCTTTCCCATGACGATCTACGAGAATATCGCCTTCGGAATCCGGCTCTACGACAAGCCGTCGAAGAGCGAGCTCGACGGCCGTGTCGAGGAGGCCCTGCGCGGCGCGGCGCTCTGGACCGAGGTGAAGGAAAAGCTGCACATGAGCGGGCTCGGCCTCTCCGGCGGCCAGCAGCAACGCCTGTGCATCGCGCGGACCGTGGCGATCCAGCCCGAAGTCATCCTGTTCGACGAGCCATGCTCCGCGCTCGATCCGATTTCGACCGCCAAGGTCGAGGAGCTGATCGACGAGTTGAGCGAGAAATACACGATCGCGATCGTGACGCACAACATGCAGCAGGCGGCGCGCGTCTCGCAGTACACGGCGTTCATGTATCTGGGCGAGCTGATCGAGTTCGGCCCGACCAACAGGCTGTTCACGACGCCTTCCGACAAGAAGACGCAAGACTACATCACCGGCCGCTTCGGCTGATGCGGCACAGGAGAGATCGATGAGCGATCATCACACCGTAAAGGCGTACGACCGGGAACTCGGGGCGCTTGGCCAGCGCATTGCGGAAATGGGCGGCATAGCCGAGCAGATGCTGTCGGACGCCATGGACGCGCTCGCCAGGCTGGACACTGATCTTGCCAGAAAGACGATCGCCGTCGACCCGAGACTGGATACGCTGCAGCGCGAGGTCGAGGACAATGCGATATTGACCATCGCCCGACGCCAGCCGATGGCCGTCGACCTGCGCGAATGCGTCGCCGCCATTCGTGTTTCCGGCGATCTCGAGCGGGTCGGGGATCTCGCGAAGAACATCGCCAAGCGCGCGGCCAAGATCGCCGCGGAAGCGCGGATGCCGCGCGCGATCGTGGGGTTGCGCTCGATGCACGAGCTCGCCGCCCTGCAGCTCAAGGATGTGCTCGATGCATATGCCCAGCGCGACGTCGAGCGCGCGCGCGCTGTCTGGGCGCGCGACGCGGAGCTCGATGCGCTGGAAGACAGCGTGTTCCGCGACCTGCTCACGTTCATGATGGAAGATCCGCGCAACATCACCTTCTGCACGCATCTCCTGTTCTGCTCCAAGAACATCGAGCGCATCGGCGACCACACGACGAATATCGCGGAAACCGTGATCTACCTGGTCACCGGCGAGGCGCCGCCGATGGATCGGCCCAAGGGCGCGGTAGCCGCGAGCGGGCAATGAGCGAGATCCTGATGGACGAGCAACGCCCCGCCTCTCCCAGAGAAGCCAGGCCAACGCGGCCGCCGCGCGTCCTGATTGTCGAGGACGAGCAGGCGCTCGGCATTCTCCTGACCTACAATCTGGAGTCGGAAGGCTATCTCGTCGATCGCGTGGAGCGCGGAGACGATGCGGAAATCCGCATCGCCGAAACCACGTATGATCTGGTGATCCTGGACTGGATGCTGCCAGGCGTCTCGGGTCTCGAGGTTTGTCGTCGCCTGCGCGCGCGCGTCGAGACGCGCGGCTTGCCGATCATCATGCTGACCGCGCGCGGCGAGGAAGCCGAGCGGGTGCGTGGCTTGTCCGTGGGCGCCGACGACTACGTCGTCAAACCGTTTTCCGTGCCCGAACTCATGGCGCGCGTACGCTCGCTCCTGCGCCGCGCCAAGCCCGAAAGAATTGCCGACAGGTTGAAGGCCGGCGAGATCGACCTCGATCGCCAGACCAAGCGCGTACGCCGCTCGGGTCGTGAAATTCACCTCGGGCCGACCGAATTCCGGCTGCTCGAATTCCTGCTCGAAAAGCCGGGCCGCGTCTTTTCGCGCGCGCAGCTTCTGGACTTCGTGTGGGGAACCGTGGCCGAGATCGACGAACGCACTGTCGACGTCCATATCGGTCGTTTGCGCAAGGCGCTCGTGCGGGGCCGGGAGCGCGACCCGATCCGCACCGTGCGGGGCGCGGGCTATGCCTTCGACGAGACGTTTGGAAAGGAATGACGATCTTGTCGCGCCCCCCGAGGCGCCGACAAGTCGATCGTCGTCGCGCTGAGCAGGCTCAGCGACGGCCGCCGCCGAAGCCTCCCGGCCCGCCGCCGCCCGGACCTCCCGGGCCCATGCCGCCAGGCCCTATGCCGCCTGGCCCCATGCCGCCAGGCCCTATGCCGCCTGGACCCATGCCGCCGGGGCCGCCCATGCCGCCGGGCCAGCCCGGAACATTCGGCCCGTTCGAGCCGCGCGGACCGCCCGGCGCTCCTGGTCCGCCCGGCCCTCCGGGACCGCGTGGCCCGCCCGGCGCTCCCGGCCCACCCGGCGTCCCGGGCCCGCCGGGCATGGGCGCTTGCGGCATTGGCGGTCCGCCTTCCACCGCGCGGCTCGATTGCACCGTCCAGCCTCCGGCCTCGTCGCGCTCCGCGCTGAGGATGACGCGCGCGACGCCGTTCAGCAGCGCCGCGCCGCGCGCGACGGCCGCGACGAACCCTTCGGGCGTGGTCACCGCGCCGTTCGCGCTGGCGTAGGTTTCGAGCAGCAGGCGTTGCGCGCCCGCCGGCGCGATCGCCAGGGGTTCTGTCGCGCCTGCCGCAAAACGGCCGTCCCGCATCGCGCCGGCCAGTCGTACGCGCTGTCCGACCGCTTCGGCTCCCGGGCCGTCGATGGGCAGCGCGCCGATGCGCATTCCGCCGTCGTCGTCGCGCTCGATGCGCCCGACGACGAGCGCGCGACCCCGCGAGGTTTTCTCGATCAGGCTCGCGGCGATCGTCTGGTCGGGCATGCGCAGGCCGCTCACGGCGATCGTCTGTCCCTTCCTCACTCTTGCGCCCTTTGGCAGGATCACGTCCTGCCCCAGAACTTTCGCGCGGCCGTCCGCAACGGCTTCGACGGGGCCGACGACTTCATGCGTCACCGCGATCGCCTGCGTCGCCAGCGCATCGCGCGGCCCGGCGGCGACCAGCGTGACGACATGGCCGATGCGCAGGTCGTTCGCGCGGGCGGCACGACCGTCGATCGTGACGCGCGCATTGCGCGGATAGGCGATGCGCGCCTCGTTGACGTAGATGCTGCCGAAACGGCGAATCGTGCCGACGACGCCGGTGCCGCCCATGCCATTGTCGCGTTCGCCGGTCGGCGGCGCATAGCCGGTGCCGCCGATGCCATTGTCGCCGCCGCGCTGCGCCGCCGCGCGCAACGGATGCGCGACGAGAGCCGCCGCGGAGGCCAGCAGCAGAAAGGCGCGACGGGCGGAATTGCGCGGCTCGCTCACTTCGATCTGTCCTCGTTTGCCGGTTGCGCCTCGCCGCCCGTTTCCCGCGTGCGAAAAACGTAGACGCCGAAATTCCAGCGCCAGTCGCCGCTTTCCCCCGCTTCGCCTTCGGCCTGCGCCTGCTCGTTGGCGGCGCGCAGCGCGTTCATGCCGAGTTCGCGCGACAGCGCCTCGAGCTTCTTCGCCTGTTCTTCGGTCAGGCCCTCGTAATGGACGGCGCGTTCCATGAAGGGCGGGTTCGCCGATTGCACGTTGGCGCTGGCGGCCGCGATATGGTCGTGCAGGTTGCGTCCGAAATAATGGAGCTGGCGTTCGTCGCCCGCGCCGGGCGCGATCGCGGCCCGGGTCAGCACGATGTTTCCGTCCGCGTCGATCTCGACGAGCTTGCGGTCGAGCCATTCGTCGAGAACGGCGCGCGGGCGCACGTCGCGCGTCACGCTTTCCACCAGTTCCTCGAAAGTCGGGCCGCGGCCGGCCCCGCCCGCGCGGCGAAGCGGCCTGGGGCCGGTCTTGCGATCGGAGAAGCGCGGCGCGGCCAGCCAGCGCGCGACGATCTGCGACGTGCGCGAAACCGAACTCGGCACGTCGCGCACCGGCGCGCCGGCGCCGCGCAGGCGGCGCACCTCCTTGCGGTGAATGCCGGTCAGCAGACTGATCCGGCTGTCGGTCTGCTCCTTGTCGGCAAGCGCGAAATCATGCTCGGCGACATTGACGTAGAGTTCGCGCAGGAGGTCGGCGAGCGCGGGAAAGGTCATGCCGGCGCGGATCGCAAGACGCACGAGCGGGCGCAGCAGCCGCGTCAGCGGCCCATGCAGGCGCTCCGCCTGCGGGGCGATATCGTCGACCTCGGCCATTGCGGCTTTCATAGGGCAAGTCGGCGTGGGCTGCAATCCCACGGCTATATTTTTCAAGGCCGAATTCCGCTATCTCGTATTGACGTGGGTAAATTTCCCACTTATATGGATCGTATGTGGGAAACAGTCACACGTCAAACATTCGCGCCCCGGAGCCGTTCCATGCCTTCTTCCGCCCGTCCCGACGGCAACCTTCTCGCGCTCGCGCAGATCAGCGCGCTGCGCCGCGCCGCCGGCGTCCTGCTCGTGGCCTTCGCCTTTCTCTCCTTGCACTTCGTGCTCGATCATGGCGCCGCCGTCGCGCGCCAGGCGGAACTGGCGGCCGCGCAGCCCAGGCCTGCCTCGACCGACGCGACGCCCCTCAGGAAGATCGGGCTCTGACGTGACGGCCGACGCCATCCAGCGCCACACGATCGCGTGCCTGACATCCGAACTCGACGCGCTCGACAATTTCCTGCGCGGACAGGGCGGCGTGCGGATCGAGGCGGAGAACGCGCGGCCTCTGGTCGTCACATCCTCGGCGGCCGGTCGCGCCTTCGGCTTTCTCGAACAGCGCGCCAAGGAGTTCTGGTGGACGGCGACGCGGCTGGTGGGCCTTGGCCATCTGCACGACGGCACGGCGGACGCGCATCCGCGCCTCGACGAGCGCGCGACCTGGAGCGGTCCGATGGCGACGGCGAGCGCGCGGCCGCGCATCCTCGTCGACGCCACGCGCACCCATTCCAACGGCCTGCATACGGGCGTGCAGCGCGTGACGCGCAAGCTCGCCGAATTCGTCGCGATCAGCGGCGAGGGCGCGGCGGTCGTGCAGGCGGGCAAACGCATTGTCCGCTTCTTCAAAGGGCCGTGGCCGGACAATGTTTCGTTCGAGGCGGGCGACATATTGCTGCTCGCCGATCTGCCGGTCATGCCGGCCGCGCTCGACATGATCGAGCGCGCGCGCAAGGCCGGCGCCTATATCATCCTTCTCGTCTACGATCTCATCCCGATCCTCTATCCCGGCCTCTGCGCCCCGCATTTTCGCGGCTACTTCAAGGCGACGATGGACACGGTGCTCGCGCGTGTCGACGGCGTCATCGCGATCTCCGCATGCGTCGCCGAAGACGTCCGCCGCTACATCGTGGACGCGCAGATTGCCGTCGCGCCGCATTTCCGCATCGGCTGGAGCCATCTCGGCGCGGATTTCGGCGCGCAGGACGAAGGCGACGGCGCCCGCCGAAGATGTTGAGGTAGGCGACCTGCCGTTCTTCCTCGGCGTCGGCACGCTCGAGCCGCGCAAGGCCTGGAATGTCGCGCTCGACGCGATGGAGCGGCTGTGGGCGGAGGGCGTGAACGCCCAACTCGTCCTCGTCGGCCGCTATGGCTGGAGCGCGCACTGGTTGCGCAGCCGCATCGAAAGCCATGCGGAATTCGGCACGCGGCTGATCTGGCGCGACCGGGCGGGAGACGCGGAACTCGCCGCGCTCTACCGGCGCGCGACGGCGCTCGTCTACCCATCGGTCTGCGAAGGATTCGGCCTGCCGCTGATCGAAGCGCGACACTACGGCTTGCCGGTGATCGCGAGCGACATTCCCGTCTTTCGCGAAATCGCCGGCGATTCGGTTCGCTACTTTCCCGCGCTGGACGATGACGCGCTCGCCGCCCTCATGCGCGAGGCGTTGGCGCGCCGGCAGCCGCCGCCGGACTTCCCGACGCTCGACTGGGCGCGCGCCTGCGCCGGGATGGCGCTGCTCGCCCGCGACATGGCGGCCGGCCGCGACCATCCGCGGCGCGTGGCCTGATCCATGTTCGATCCTCGACCCCTTCGCCGTGCGTCGCGTGTATCGGCGCATGGCGCGGACAGGCCTTGGCCTGTGAGCGGCCCCTCAACCCCCAACTCGACTGGCCGTTCCGTCGTTGGGCGCGCTGCCCCCGGCGCGCCGACGGCGCCGGGGAGTTTCGACAGGCGCAAGATCGCAAGATGCTGCGCCTGATCCTCGGCGCCCCGCTGGCCGCCGCCTGCCTGTGCGCGGCGCCGGTGCTGGCGCTCGCCGCTTTCGACATCGATGCGTCGCGACCGCTGCATCGCGCGCTCCGTCGCGCGGCGCTGGCGATTTTCGCGCTCGGCGTCGTGGCTGGATTGAAATCTTAGGCGGCCTCAAACTCGCTAGTCGGTCGCCAGCGGAACCGCCCCGCCGAAATGGCTTTCGCTGAACACGGCGACCTTCGGCCCCACGCGCTGGAACGTCAGGTTCTCGGCTCGCCCGGCGACGTGGAGCCCGTTGATCGTCAGCAGATCGACGCCCGCCGGAAGTTTCGGCCGGCGCACGCGCACGCCGCGTCGATGGTCGATCGTGACGCCCAGACACGCCTGCAGCATCATGAACGCCGCGCCCGCCGCCCAGGCTTGCGGCATGCAGGCCACGGGATAGGCGACCGGCGCATCGCCCGCGCCCTTGCGCTCGATGCCGCAGAACAGTTCGGGCAGCCGCATGTCGAAACGAACGGCCGCCTCGAACATGCCGGACAGAAGACGCAGCACGCCGTCGCGCTCGCCGTAGCGCGCCATGCCGGCGGCGATCAGCGCCGTGTCGTGCGGCCACACCGATCCGTTGTGGTAGGAGAGCGGATTGAAGCGCGCCTCGTCGGTCGCGAGCGTGCGTATGCCCCAGCCGTTCATGAAGGCGCCGGCGAGCAGGGCGTCGATGACCGCGCCGGCGCGCTTCTTCGATGGCGCGCCGGCATAGAGCAGGTGTCCGGCGTTCGATCCGCGCACCGCGCAAACCTGCTGTCGCCCGTCGAGCGCCATCGCGTAGAATTGCCGCTTGTCCATCCAGTAGCGCTGTTCGATCGCCGCCCGCATCTTTTCGGCGCGCCGCCGATAGGCCATTGCGCTGTCCATGTCGCCGCGCATTTCGGATATCTCGGCCATTTCGAGAAATGCGGCGAACACGTAGCCCTGCACCTCCACCAGCGCGATCGGCCCGACAGGGTCGGAACCGTCAGCGTGGAAGACGGAATCGTTGCTGTCCTTCCAGCCCTGGTTGGCGAGGCCGCTGCCGAGCGCGCGCGCATAGTCGACGAAGCCGTCGTGATCGGAATCGCCGGCCGACTCGATCCAGCCGACCGCCTTTTGCAGCGATGTCCAGATGCTCTCGATGAAGGCGAGATCCCCTGTTCTGCGCGCATAGGCGCCGGCGAGCATGACGAACAGCGGCGTTGAATCGACGCCGCCGTAATATTTCGCAAATGGAATTTCGCCGAGATTGGCCATCTCGCCGCGCCGTGTCTCGTGCAGAATCTTGCCGGGCGCCGAATCCCGAAAGGCGGATGTCTCCGTCGCCTGGTTGCGCGCGAGAAAGGCGAGAACGCCGCGCGCCAGCGAGGGATCGAGCCACAGAACCTGTAGCGCGGTAATGATGCCGTCACGCCCGAACGGCGTCGAGAACCAGGGAATGCCGGCGTAAGGGTAGGGTCCCGTTTCGAGATCGGTGCGCAGAAGCGCAAGGTCCGCGCGCGACTTGTGCAGCCATTCGTCGAACACCGGGTTCGACGCGCGAATGCTTGCGCCGGCGCGAAGCGTCTTGCGGATCGAACGGCGCGCGCGGGCGCAGGCCGTGCGCCATCGGGTTTCGCCCGGACGAATGTCGGTTCCCGGCCCCACTTCCAGATGCAGCACCGCTTGCTCGCCGCGCTCGATGGTCGCCTGCAATCGAAGCGTGTGACCGTCGAAGGATTTGATCGGGTCCGACACGAACAGGGCGGAGCGCCTGACGACGCCGTCGAGACCCTCGTAGGAGAACACGATTGAATTTCCCGCTGTACGCGGCTCGTGCAGGCGGCCACGCCTGGGACGCTTCATGCCGCGCACTTCGAACATGTCGACGAAATCGACTCCGAGCTCGATCTCGAGCGGCAGGATCATGCGTGCGGAAGCAAAGCTGGTGATGGCGATGCGTTCGTACAGGCGCTCCTGCCAGAGCACGCGCTGGCGTTCGATGTGCACGACGCCTTCGGGAAACGCCGTGCCTCCGATCGGCGGCAGCGGTCGATTGGTCATGTGGCTGGCGAAGACGATGTTGTCGCCGCTGACGCGCGCGGACAGGAGCGAGGGCGCGCGCCCCGCCAGCCGCAGCCGGAAGCGCGACAAGACTCGGGTGTCGTTGAGAAACAGTCCGTCGCCGTCGCCGACCACGTCGCCGTGCGAATCGGCCACCATGAAGAGATTGCCGCTCTTGAGCGCGTAAAGCGTGCGCGGCGTGCGGTTCTCCCCCGTCGAGGACGCCGGCGCCTGCTGGTCGAGCGTCCCCGTCGCGGTATCAGCGGGTTCGGAGACATTCGCTGCGGAGGGATAGGAGTCGGAAACGGCCAAGCGCGCCTCCCCGGATCAGCCTGCATTTGAGCGGAATCGCTCAAATGCGGGAAAGCTGATCTATTTCAAGGTTTGGAGCGCGCGCGTTGCGAAAAACCGGCTTCCACTTTTTCATCGCGCGCTCCAGCTATGCTCGTGCGACTGTCCGTTGCAAAGTCGGCTTTTGAGAGACGCGCGCGTCAGTTGGCGAGCGTCGCGCCGAGCTTGGCGGCCTGGCCCTCCGCGAGTTCATGCCCGCCGGCGAGCGCGCGATAGAGGCTTTCGTAATCGCGGGCCATGCGACGCGCCGAGAAGTTGCGCTCGAACGTCTTGCGCACGCGCCGCCTGTCGAGCTTCAGCAAGTCCGGAATCGCCGCGATCGCCTGTTCCATGGACGAAACCACTTTTCCGGACACGCCGTCCTGCACGATTTCCGGAACGGAGCCGTTGGCGAAGGCGAGCGCCGGCGTGCCGCACGCCATGGCTTCGATCAGCACGAGCCCGAAAGGCTCCGGCCAGTCGACCGGGAAAAGCAGCGCCAGCGCATTGCCGAGAAAGTCGGACTTGCGACGCTCGTCGATCTCGCCGACGAATTCCACGTTCTTGCCGTGAAGCAGAGGCTCGATGGTTTCGCGCCAGTACTTGCGGTCGGCGCGATCGACCTTCGCCGCGATCTTCAAGGGAATGCCCGCGGCTTCCGCAATCGCGATGGCGCGGTCGGGACGTTTCTCCGGCGAGATGCGGCCGAGGAAAGCGAAATAGCCGCCGCGCGGATCGTAATTGGGTCGATGAAGCGTTTCCGGCAGGCCGTGGTGAATCGTCCTGACGAAATTCGCATGACGCACCGGCGTCATCTGATTGGCGGAAATAGAGACGAGCGGCATTTCGGGAAACGCGAGATAAAGCGCCTTCAGCTCGGCCATGTCCTGGCGTCCGTGCAATGTCGTGACCGTCTTTGCCGCCTGCGCGCGAAACAGCGGAAAATGCAGCGCGTCGATATGAAAGTGCAGCACGTCGAATTCGCTCGCCATGCGCCGCACACGGTCGAGCATGACCATGTAATAGGGCACCCAGTCCCTGATATTCGGATTGAGCCTGAGCGCTTCGGGCGCGCAGGAGACGAGTTCGGCCGAGGTGATTGAATCCGCGCTGGCGAAAAGCGTGACGTCGTGGCCGAGCGCGGCAAGTTCCTCACACAGCCAGGAGACGACCCTTTCCGTGCCGCCATAAAGGCGCGGCGGCACCGCCTCCATCAGCGGCGCGATCTGCGCGATTTTCATGGCGTCCCTCTGCTCGCGTCGTGCTTCAGACAGAACGATCGAAGTTTCGGACCGTTCCCCATGTTTCGACGCAATTGCGCCGGCGAAATGGCAAGCCGTGCGCGCCCGTCTGCGTAAATGCTGTGCGGGATTCATCCGGTTCGCGTGAAGCGCGCCGAAGCCAGTGACAATGCCGGAGGACCGTGAGCGGAGAGCCGAGGGTCTTGCCCCGATCGTCGCAGGAACTTGGCGGCCTATACCGCGGTGCGTTGCCTGAGCGCCGCCGCCAGCGTGCCCTCGTCGAGGTAATCGAGTTCGCCGCCGACCGGCACGCCATGCGCGAGGCGCGTGACCTTCACGTCCAGCCCCGACAGCAGATCGACGATGTAATGCGCGGTCGTCTGGCCGTCGACGGTGGCGTTGACGGCAAGTATCACTTCGCTCACGCCTTCCTCGCGCACGCGCTCGGTCAGGCGCGCGAGATTGAGGTCCTTCGGCCCTATTCCGTCGAGCGGCGAGAGCACGCCGCCGAGCACATGATATTTGCCGCGCGTCGCGCCCGCGCGCTCGAGCGCCCAGAGATCGGCGACCGTCTCGACGACGACCAGCGTCGTCGCGTCGCGCCGCGTATCGCGGCAGAGCGTGCAGGGGTCGCTGGTGTCGACATTGCCGCAGGACGAGCACACCACGATTTTTTCACGCGCGACCCGCATGGCGTCGGCAAGCGGCGCGAGCAGTTCCTCGCGCTTGCGGATGAGGTGCAGCGCCGCGCGCCGCGCCGAGCGGGGCCCGAGCCCCGGCAGCCGCGCGAGCAACTGGATCAGCCGTTCGATCTCCGGTCCTGCGACGCGCTCGGCCATTGGTCAGCGTGTCTAGAACGGCAGTTTCATGCCGGGCGGCAGCGGCAGGCCCGCGGTCAGCGCCTTCATCTTTTCGGCGGCGGCCTCCTCGCCCTTGCGGCGCGCGTCCTCGGCCGCGGCGACGATCAGGTCTTCGACGATCTCGCGCTCGTCCGGCTTGAACAGCGAAGCGTCGATCGACACGCCCTTGATCGCGCCCTTGGCCGTCATGGTCACCTTCACCATGCCGCCGCCCGACGCGCCTTCCACGATCACATTGTCGAGTTCGGATTGCAGGTCGGCCATCTTCGCCTGCATCGCCTGCGCCTGCTTCATCAGGCCCATGATGTCTTTCATCGCTTTCTCCTGAATTTCAGTCGTCGTCGCCGTCGTCTTCGTCGTCGGCGTAGATCAGATCGTCGGCGCTGTCCGGTCCGCTCGGCTCGGGCGTCTCCGGCGCGTCGGCCGCGCCGCGGATCGCCACGATCTCGGCGCCGGGGAAGCGGTCGAGAACGGCGCGCACGAGGGGATCCGCCGCGACGCCGCGCTCGCGCTCGCGCGCGGCCTCCGCCCGCGCTTCCGCGATGCTCGGCAGGCCCTCGCGGCTCGACAGCGCCACCACCCAGCGCTCGCCGGTCCAGTCCTGCAACCTGCGCATCAGCGCCTGCGGCAGATGTGTCGAGCCGCCGGGCGCGAGCGAGAATTCGAGCCGGCCCTGTTCGAACTTCACGAGCCGCACGTCGCGCTCGAGCATGAGCTTGAGCTGGATGTCGCGCTCGGCCGCCGCGCGCGCGACGACATCCTCGAACTTCGCGAAGGTCGCGCGCGGCGCGCTGGCGGGGGCGGGCGAAGGCTGCGGCGCGTAGGCGCGCGCGCTCTGCGCGCCGGCGCCGTCGCTCGAAAGCGCGGGACGCGACGAGGCCATGTTCGGCGCAGGCCTCGGCGGCGCCGGGGCGGCGCCTGCGGATGCGCCGCCGCTGTCCGCCCCGCCGAAGCCGAGCTTGCGCAGCGCGTCGTCGGGCGTGGGCAGGTCGGCGGCGAAGGCGAGGCGCACCAGCACCATGTCGGCGGCGGCCAGCGGCCGCGCGGACTCGCGCGTTTCCGCGACGCCCTTCATCAGGATTTGCCAGGCGCGGCTGAGCACGGCCATCGAGAGCCTGCCGGCATAGCCCGCCGCCGCCTTCGCCTCGTCCGGCGGCGCGGCGGTCATCGGCGCATCCGGCGCGATTTTCGCGCGCGTGATGAGGTGGACGAATTCCGCGACCTCCACCAGCGCTTGCGCGGGATCGGCGCCTTCGTCGTATTGCTGCTGCAGATTCGCGATCGCGCGCGCGACGTCGCCGCGCATCAGGCAGTCGAACAATTCGATCACGCGCGCCTTGTCGGCGAGGCCGAGCATGGCGCGCACTTCGTCTGCGGGAATCGTGCGGCCTGGGCCGCCATGCGCGATGGCCTGATCGAGCAGCGACAGGGAATCGCGCACGGACCCTTCCGCCGCGCGCGAAATCAGCGCCAGCGCGTCGGGCTCGATCTCCACCTTCTCCGCCGCGCAGATGCGCTGGAGGTGCTGCATCAGCGCCGCCGGCTCGACGCGCCGCAGATCGAAGCGCAGGCAGCGCGAGCGCACCGTCACCGGCACTTTCTCGATCTCGGTCGTCGCGAACACGAATTTCACGTGCTCCGGCGGCTCTTCCAGCGTCTTGAGCAGCGCGTTGAACGCCGACTTCGAGAGCATGTGCACTTCGTCGATGATGTAGACCTTGGTGCGCGCCACCGCCGGCTTGTATTTCGCGCCCTCGATGATCTCGCGCACGTCGTCGACGCCGGTATGCGAGGCCGCGTCCATCTCGATCACGTCGACATGGCGACTGTCGATGATCGCCTGGCAGTGCACGCCGAGTTCCGGCATGTGCACGGTCGGCTTGTCGATGGCCGGCCGGCCGTCCGCCGCCGGCAATTGATAGTTGAGCGCGCGCGCGAGAATGCGCGCTGTCGTCGTCTTGCCGACGCCGCGCACGCCGGTGAGCATGTAGGCCTGGTGCACGCGGCCGAGTTCGAAGGCGTTGGTGAGGATGCGGACCATCAGGTCCTGCCCGATCAGCTCCTCGAAGCTCTTCGGCCGGTATTTGCGCGCGAGCACGCGATAGGCCGAGGGGGACGCGCCCGGTCCCTGCGGGGCGGGCATGAGCGCCTGCGGAGCGGGCTCGAGTTCGCCGAAGAGCCCGCCGCCCGCGGCTTGATCGTCCTGCGGGCTGTCGTCCGTCATGCGCGCGTCTGCTTGTTGGAGCCTGCTCGGCGAGGACCGGCTTTTTGCGCGAAGGCGCGCAAAGAGGCCGAAGTAGGAGGCTGGACAGAGACCCGCCCGGTCTCGTTAGGGCTGCTTCCTTCCGGACCTGACCCGGTTGGCGAGTGGTGCGTCCACCGCCAACCTCCCGGCCCCTATGTGGACCATGCCGGCGGTGGGTGCAAGGGGGCGGCTTTCGTCAGGCCGCGGTCGCCCTGTCGCTCATCCAGCGCCGATAGGTCCTGGCGCGGCGACTGCCGTCGAGCTGCGACAGAACCAGCGCCCAGGCCGGCGAAACGCGCGGCGCGGTCGCCCTGCCGCGGCTGAGGCGGGTGAGCTGATATTTGACGGCGGCCATATGGGCGACCGAAGCGAGCGGCTTGTTCTTCCAGTTGATCGGCTTGAGCGTCGGCGCGTCGTCGCGCCCCTCGCGCCAATGGCGCGGCAGGTCCGGTTCGATCGCGAGCGCCGTGGCGATCCCCGCCATCGCCACGCCGCTGGCGACGACCTGTTCCGCCACCGCGCGACGCCGGATGCCGCCGGTGACCATCAGCGGCATGGTCGCGACCTCCGCGATGTCGCGCGCGAATTCGAGGAAATAGGCCTCCCGCGCCAGGGTGCGCTCGTCGCGCGAGGCGCCCATCATGGCCGGGGCCTCGTAGCTGCCGCCGGACAGTTCGACGAGATCGACGCCGAGCGGCGCGAGCATCGCGACCACGGTCTTGGCCTCCTCGGGCGAAAATCCTCCGCGCTGGAAGTCGGCCGAGTTGAGCTTGACCGCGACGGCGAAGCCCGGCGCGACGGCGCCGCGCACCCCCTGGACGATATCCATCAGCAGCCGCGCGCGGTTTTCGAGACTTCCGCCCCACTTGTCCTGTCGCCTGTTCGACAGCGGCGAGAGGAACTGGCTCAGCAGGTAGCCGTGCGCGGCGTGGATTTCGACGCCGGTGAAGCCGGCCTGTTCCGCGAGTTTCGCCGTCGCGACGAAGCGGCGTTCGACGTCGGCGATATCCGCCTCGTCCATCTCGCGCGGCGCCATGAAGAGTTTCGACTGCGCGCCGAGATCGAGCGCGACGACGGACGGGGCGAGCGTCTGCTGGCCGAGCGCGGCCGGCATCTGCCGGCCCGGATGGTTGATCTGCATCCAGACCTGCCCGCCGCCACGGCGCGCGGTCGCGGCCCAGGTCCTGAAGCGGTCGAGATGGCGGTCGTTTTCCAGCACCACCCCGCCGGGGCCGGTCATGGCGCGGGCGTCGACCATGACGTTGCCGGTGACGATCAGCCCTGCCCCGCCCTGCGCCCATGCTTCGTACAGGCGCAGCAGCGCGGCCGAGGGCGCGTGATCGTCGTCGGCCATGTTCTCTTCCATCGCCGCCTTGGCGATGCGGTTGGGGATGATTGCGCCATTGGGCAGGGCGAGCGGCGAAAACAGCGACATGGATGCGGTCTCCAATTTCAGGATTGGACGGACCATAACCTTTGAGTTAAGTTGAAGGTCAAGCGGCGTCGAGCATGGGAGCGCGATCTTGAATATCGGGGAACTGGCCAAGCGCGCCGGCCTGACCGCTTCGGCCATTCGCTTCTACGAGCGGGCCGGCCTGCTGGCCAGCGTCGAGCGTCGCCCCAATGGTTACCGGGTCTATCCGCCCGAAGCCGCGCTCAAGCTGAATTTGATCGTGGCCGCGCAGAAGGCGGGCTTCAGCCTCGACGAAATCCGCTCGCTGCTGCCGCCCGATCTCGTGAACTGGCGGCATGACGCGGTGCTCGAAGCGCTGCGGCGGAAGGTGAAGGACATCGAGGCCTTGCAGGCTCGGCTGGCGCAGAGCAGGGCCCATCTCGTCGCGCTCATCGGGGAAATCGAGGCGAAGCCCGGCGGCATCGAATGCTCGGAGAATGCGCGCATGGTGCTGGCGCGGATGCTGGACGGCAAGCTGGAACAGCCGCAACTGGCGCCCGCCGACCTCAGGCGGCTCGGCAAATCCGCCGGGCGCCGCAGGACGAGTTAGCCCGGCCCGGACGTTCCGCTCAGGCCATCTCGGTCTGATCGACCAGCAGCGCGCCCGAGGCGCTCGTCAGGATAAGTATGCCGCCGCTGTCGTCGAGCACGCGGATGCGTACGCCGTCGCGTTGCTTCAGGCGCCGCGCGACCGCGACCACGCGCGTCCAGAGGTGGGTTTCGTCGAACACATGCATTTCGAGCCGGCCGAGCAGGGCCTTGTCGCGATCGACGACTTCCAGGGCTACGTGCAAGACGGCCTCCGGCGATTGGGCCCGGCGCTTCACCGCATCTGTCTTGTTACCATTGGCGACGGCTTGGGGGCAATTGCGAAGAGCCGGCTTTTTCGCAGCCGGACGCCCGCGCCTTGCGCGCCTACACGGCCGTGCGCAGGAGATCCGAGACGACGCGCTCCAGATCCTTCAGCGAGGCGCAGACGATCGCCCTGTCCACGCAGGCCTCGTAGGCGCGCATCACGCTGTCGCCGGTGTTCCAGGACGAGCGCGGCTCGGGATTGAGGAAGATCACCCTTCGCGCGCGATCGTGGATTTTTCGCAGGATGTCCGCGCGCGGCTCGGCGTTGTTGTTGCGGGCGTCGCCCAGGATCAGCACCGTCGTCTTGCGGTCGATCTCGTCCAGCGCCAGCGACTCGAACGTCTCGAAAGCCTCGCCGTAATCGGTCGAGCCGCCGAAGCGGTCGAGCGTCTCGGCGATCGCGCGCTCGACCTCCTCGCGCTCGAACAGGTCGGTCACTTCCCCGAGTTGCCCGGAAAAGGCGAAGGAGCGCACGTTCGGGATCACGTCGTGCAGCGAATAGAGGAACATCAGCAGGAAGCGCGACACCTGCGCGACCGAGCCCGAGACGTCGCAGATCGCCATGACCTTCGGCCTGTCGATCTTCCGCTTCTTCCAGATCGTGTGGAACAGGAGCCCGTCGTATTCGATGTTGACGCGGATCGTCTTGCGCACGTCGAGCGCGCCGCGCCGCGCGACCTTGCGCCGGCGCGAATGCAGCGAGACCAGGCGCTTGGCCATCTTGCGCACGAGCTCGTGCATCAGCTTCATGTCGGAGCGCTCGACCGCCGACAGCCGCACGCTTTCCAGGATTTCCTCGCGCAGCCGCCGTCCCGCATTGGCGGCGAACAGCGACAATTGCCGCTCGACATAATCGCGCACCTCGGCGCGCAGGATTTCGCGCAGAGCGGCGAGGCGCGCGCCTTCGGACTGCTGCGCGGGATCGGCCGAATCGCGGGCCTCCGCGATCATGTCGTCGAGGCGTTCCGAACCCATCTCGCGCTGGATGCGCAGGCCGTACATGCCGCGCTGCGTGAAGAACCGGATATCGGTCACGCCGGCGCGACGCGCCGCTTCGGCGAGGCGGCGCTGCAATTCCGCGCGGTCGCCGCGCTCCAGTATGTCGATGAGATCGGCTTCCGCCGCCTCCGCCGCGCTCTGGTCCAGCGGCGCGCTCGCCTGCCCCTGGCCCGTGCCGCCGCCGGTCGGCGAGCCGCCTTCGCCGCCCTGGCCCTGCTGGCCGCCGGAATCGCCTTGGCTGTCGGGCGAGGCGTCTTCCTGCGGCGGCCGTTCTCCCGAAGCGCCCGCAGGCGACTTGCCGGAGAAGGACCGGAACTCGAAATATTTGTCGAAAGTCTCGTCGAAGGCGGTCTTTTCGTCGACCGTCTTGGCGAGCGCGTTCGACAGGCCCTGCTTGAGGATCTGGCGGTCCTCGTAGCCCAGGAGCTCGAGCGCCGCGCCGGCCTCGATCGCCTCCGCCGGGGAAATGCGGACATCTTGCGCGCGAAGAGCGCGGATGAAGTCGGAGAGGATCTGGGTCATGTGCCGGAGACCCTACCTCGCCGGCTTCGCGGGGAGGTCGCGATGCGAAGCATTGCGGGTGGGGTCCGGCGGCGTAACAAGGCGATCCGTCGCGCTTGCGGTCGAGCCCCACCCCCGCCGCTGCGCGGCGGACCCTCCCCGCGAGCGGGGAGGCAGGAGGCGCCTCGCGCCGTTCCCTCACCTTGCCCGCCACTCCGCTTCCTTTTTCGCGCCGACCACCAGCGCGCTGATCTCGGCGTCGACCGCCTCGATATCGTCCTGATACTTGAGCAGCACGTTGAGCGTGTCGCGCACGAGATCGGCGTCGAGTTCGCGCGCGTGCATCAGCACCAGCGTGCGCGCCCAGTCGAGCGTCTCGGAGATGGCGGGAACCTTCTTGAGGTCCAGCTTGCGAAGGCCCTGCACGAAGGCGACGAGCTGCGCGTTGAGGCGGGCTTCCGCCTCCGGCACGCGGCGGCGCACGATCGACTGCTCCAGCGCCTGGTCGGGGAAGGGAATGTGCAGGTGCAGGCAGCGGCGCTTCAGCGCGTCGCCCAACTCCCGCTTGTTGTTCGAGGTGAGGAAGACCAGCGGCGTCGAGCGCGCCTTGATCGTGCCGAGTTCGGGCACGGAAATCTGGTAGTCCGACAGCAGTTCGAGCAGGAAGGCCTCGAATTCGTCGTCTGCCTTGTCGATCTCGTCGATCAGCAGCACCGCGCCGCCCGGTTCCCACAGCGCCTTCAGCAGCGGGCGCGGCTCCAGGAATTCCTCCGAGAAGAACGTGTCGTCGAACTCGTGCAGGCGGCCGATCGATTCCTTCAGGCCCTTCGCGCCCTCGAGCAGGTCGCCGAGCTTTTCCTTCAGCACCTGCGTGTAGAGGAGCTGCTTGCCGTATTTCCACTCGTAGAGCGCCTTGGTCTCGTCCAGCCCCTCGTAGCATTGCAGGCGAATGAGCTCCTTGCCGGTCATGCTGGCGGCGGCCTTGGCGAGCTCGGTCTTGCCGACGCCGGGCGGCCCCTCGATCAGCAGCGGCTTGTCGAGCCTCTGCGCGAGGAAGAGCGCGGTCGCGATCGCGGAATTGCAGATGTAGTTCTGCGCTTCCAGGCGGGACTGGATTTCGGCGATTTCGGAGACGACCGGGCGGGCCCCGGCGCGGGAATGTTCGTTCATGTCACGCGGTCATTTCACTTGGCGAAATTCACTTGGCGAAATCGCGATGGCTGATGTCGAAACGGTTTCGCGCGCGAACGCGGCAAAAGCAAGCGCGGCGGACGCCGGGCGGCCATGCGCGGCGCTCGCGGTCGCCGCGACAGGTTCATGATCGCCGTGCATGCAGTTGAATGCAGATGCATTTAGCTGACGGATATCGCCAAATCTGTTGGTTCTATCTGGACTTCAGCACGACCCGGCATTCGGCCGGCAGCGCCGCCATGGTCATCGGCGGCCTGGGCTTGGCGTTCGGATTCTTCCTGGGATGCAGCACGCTCGGCTGGAACCAGTAGGCGAGCTGGTCGCAGCCGTCGCCGGGCGGGACCTCGTCCTGCCCGGCGCAATTCTCCTCGCCGCGCGGGCAGAACACGCGCACGTGGAAATGGTAGTTGTGGCCGTACATCGGCCGCACCTTGTTCAGCCAGCCGCGATCCGATCCGGCCTGCCGGCACAGCGCCTTCTTGATCGCGGCATTGACGAAGATGCGCTGCACCTGCGGCGATTTCGCCGCCGCCCGGATGACGGCGACATGATCCTCGGTCCAGACGTTCTCGTTGATGTCGAGCCGGTCGGCCCGCACCATGTCGGTCGCCGACATTTCCTCGCGCTCGGCCCGGCTGAGCTGGCGCTTCGGCATCGGCGTCAGCCAGATGTCGGCGTCGAGGCCGATCTGGTGCGAGGCGTGCCCGGTCAGCATCGGGCCGCCGCGCGGCTGGGAAATGTCGCCGACCAGCAGGCCCGGCCAGTCCGACACTTTCGGCACCTGTTTCGCGAAGCCTTCGAGGAAGGCGATCAGGTTCGGATGGCCGTAGTTGCGGTGGCGCGACAGGCGCATCACCTGCCAGGCCTCGCCATTCACCGGCAGCGCCTCGCCGCCGGCGAGACATCCCTTGGAATAGAAGCCGATCGAGCGCGCTTCCATGTCGGCAGGTTCTCGCGCACGACCAAAGAGTTCCTTGGCCGGCGTCGCGGGCGCGTCGGGATTGGCGAGCGGCGGCAAGGGCTTGGGGTCGAGCGTGCCCTTGTCCTGCGCGCGCGCGGCCATCGGCGAGGCGGCGGCGATCAGAAGCGCCAGAACGGGTGCGAAAGCGCGCAAGCTCATCTCCGCTGTATCGGGACAGGCGCAGCGATTCGCCGGCTGGTGTCAACCTTTACACGGGATTGTCAATTGCCACCGGCCGGGACCGCTGCTTTATTCGGATCGGATGCGCGTGATGTTTTGAGTAGCGGGGGCGCCATGAAGCGCGTTTTCTTTGCCGTTTTGGCCCTGTTCGGGGCGTCTTTCGTCATGACCGCCGCCGCTCAGGCGAAGGTCCAGATTCATATCGACCTCTCCTCGCAGCGAATGACCGTCCATTCGTCGTCCGGCAGCTACGTGTGGCCGGTGTCGACGGCGCGCTCGGGCTATGTCACGCCGCGCGGCTCCTACGGGCCGACCAGCCTCCAGCGCATGCATTATTCGCGCAAGTATCACATGTCGCCGATGCCGCATTCGATCTTCTTCCGCGGCGGCTATGCGATCCACGGCACCTATTCCACCGGCGCGCTCGGCTCGCCGGCCTCGCATGGTTGCGTGCGTCTGGCGCCCGGCAATGCGGCGGCGCTCTTCGCCATGGTGCAGCGTGAAGGCGCGCGCATCTCGATCTCCGGCTCGCCGCCGAATCGCGCCTATGCCTCCGCGAAGAAGAAGTACGGCAAGCACTACGCCAGGGCCGGTCACAAGAAGTACAAGCACTACGCCGCCGGCCGCAGCCGCGGCCATGCGCCGATGGCCTACGCCCCGGCGCGCGCCAAGGCGTTCTACGGCGGCGTGCGGGTCTGGCAGCGCGATCCCGCCGGAAATTGATCGCGGGACTCGCATTTTGCGCATGCGAGCGATGCCGTTCGCAGGCGGCCTGGTTCGGGACAGGATGATTTCGCGCATATAGGCTCGGGCCGAGGAAACATCGCCCGCGGCAGGAGCGCGCACATTCATGATCCTTGTCCCCGTCGCCGAGCTGGAGCAGGTCTGCGCCGATACGTTCGCGCGCGTTGGTTCGACGCGCGAGGAAGCCGTGCGCGTCGCGCGATCCCTGATCGGCGCCAACCTCACCGGCCATGACAGCCACGGCGTGATCCGCGTGCCGCGCTACGTCGACTGGGTGAAGTCGGGCGACATCGCGCCGAACCAGACGGTCGCGGTTCTGGTCGACACGCCTTCGCTCGCCGTCGTCGACGGCCGCTACGGCTACGGCCAGACCGTCGCGCCGGAGGCGGTGCGCATCGGCATCGCGAAGGCGCGCGCGGCCGGCCTGTCGGCGGTCGCCCTGCGCGACGCCGGCCATATCGGCCGCATCGGCGAATGGGCGGAAATGGCGGCGGCCGAAGGGCTCGTCTCCATTCATTTCGTCACGGCGTCCGGCTCCATTCTCGTCGCGCCCTTCGGCGCGCGCGAGCGGCGGCTGTCGACCGCGCCCTTCTGCGTCGGCATTCCGCGCGCGGGCAAGGAGCCGGCGATCCTCGATTTCGCCACCTCGGTCGTGGCGGAAGGCAAGGTCATGGTGGCGAGCCAGGGCGGCAAGAAACTGCCCGAGGGCGCGCTGATCGGGCCGGACGGCGAATTCTCCACCGACCCCGCCATGCTCTACGGCCCCTACGAGCCCGAAGGCCCGCGCGACGGCAATGCCGGGCCGGGCGCGATCCGCGCCTTTGGCGAGCACAAGGGTTCGGGCCTCGCCTTCATGTGCGAAATCCTCGGCGGCTCGCTCACCGGCACGCGCGCGACGCATGTCGGCCGCAAGAAATTCGCCAACGGCATGTTCTCGATCTACGTCGATCCTGCCCGCGTCGATCCCGCCCATGTCTTCGACGCCGACGTCTCGGCCTACATCGACTTCTTCAAGTCGGCCAGGCCCGCCAGGGGCGCGACCGAAGTGCTCACGCCCGGCGAGCCCGAGCGGCGCATGCGCGCCGAGCGCACGAAAAACGGCGTGCCGCTCAGCGAAGCGACCTGGAATTCGATCTGCGCGAAAGCGCGCGAAGTCGGCGCGACGGTTCCCGCGATCCCGGCGGGATAGTGGCCTAACCGCGCATCGAGTGGCCGAGCGCGGAGGTCGGGCAGGCGAGCGTCCACCGCAATCCCCCGGGATCGTGGGACAGCGACGTCTCGCCCGACAGCGCGGCGCCGACGAGGCTCGTCAGCACGGTGCTGCCGAAGCCTTTGCGGCTCGGCGGCGCGACGGCCGGACCGCCGCGCTCGGCCCATTCCAGCCGGAAGCGCCCGTCTTCGATCGACCAGGTAACCGCGATCCGTCCGTCGCCGTTCGACAGCGCGCCATATTTGGCGGCGTTGGTCGCGAGCTCGTGCAGCGCCATGCCGATGTTTTGCGAAGCCTCGGGACCAAGAAGCGTGTCCGGCCCCTGAAGGACGACGCGCGAGGGCGCGTCTTCGCAGAACGGCTCGAGATGCGCGACGATGAGCTGTTTCAGCCAGGCGCCCGTCCATTCGGAAGCGACCAGCAGATCCTGATTGGCGGCGAGCCCACGCAGGCGCGCGTCGAAATTCTTCAGGAATTCGCTGATGGAGCCGCTCTGTGTGCGCCGGGCGATGATCGAGATGACTGTCAGAAGATTCTTCGATCGGTGACTCACCTCGCGCAACAGCATGCGATTGCGTTCCTCCACCAGCTTGCGCTGGGTGATGTCGAGAAACGTTCCGCTCATGCGCGCGACGCGCCCCGCGGAATCGAGCGGCCCGACAGATTCGCCGCGATCCAGCACCCAGCGCGCCGAGCCGTCGGTGCGCATGATGCGAAACTCGAATTCGTACGGGCCGACATTCCTGCGGGCATGGCCGATCTTTCGCAGCGTGGCGTCGCGGTCGTCGGGATGGAATGCGGACATGATCGTCTGCATGTCGCGGATCGGCCCGTCGATCCCGAAGATTTCGCCGATATCGCCGGACCAGCTCGCCGCGCCGCTCGATGGCGCGATCTGATAGACGCCGAAGCGCGCGGCCTGCGCCGCCATCCTGAACCGGCCCTCGCTCGCGGCGAGTTCGCGCTCCACCTCGTTCTTCTTCGCCGTCGCGTCGCGCAGGCCGCGCCAGAGATCGTCGAACTCGGCGACCGGCGAACGAAATTCCGGCGCCGGCCCGATGAGCGCGGCGCTGGCCGCACGCTGCAGGCCGATCAGCGCGCGCAGAAGATATCGATAGATGGCGAAAGCCGAAGCGATCGACAAAATCACGGCGAGCAAGGCTGCTCCGATCGCCCAAATGGCGATCGGACGGACCGCGGCTTCGATCTGGCGTTCCAGCGCGCCGACCCCGATCGTCCAGCCGCTGAGACTAGAATTGGCGTTGGCGTTGATCGTCCTCTCGTTGTCCCGGTTGCGGAAATAGGAGACGCCTTCCTGGCGCGCGCTTGCGCGCCAGTTCGCCGACGCCATCTCCCCGATGATCGCCTCGCCGCCCGGCGCCCGCGCCACGTAACGCCCGTCCTGATCCATGACGCCTGCCAGCCATCCTGAATTCCGGACGGACGGGCTGAGCAGCTCGGCGAAGTTTCGCGCCGGAAGCGCGACCGCGACGCCGTAGCCCCGAAGCGGCTGCATGTTCACGGGCACGTCGATGGTGACCGTCCAGACATTGTCCCGCCCGCTACGAAACACCGAAGAGACCGCAGGCTTTCCGGTCGTGGCGACGAGGCGCTGCTGTCGCAACCCGGCTTCGGGCCGCGCAGGCAGGCTCGCCTGCCGGTCGTAGGACGTGTTGACGAGTTCCCGGCCGTCCGCAGCAGCCAGAATGAGCCAGCCGTCGTTCGGGTCGCTGAACAGGCGCCGGGCTTCGGCTTCGAACGCGACGAGATCGTCGGTCGCCAGCGAAGGCGAACGCGCGAGCGCCTGCGCCAGCATCGTGAATTTCTCGAGTTCGCCGTCCACCGCGGCGGCGATGCTGCGCGAGGTGTAGAGCAGGCCGGTTTCCTGCGTCTCGCGCGCGAGTTGCTTGAACCAGATCGAGATCGCCACGCCCGCGACGGCGAGCGGAACCATGCTCGCTGCAATCAGGGCGGCCAACAGTGCGGGCAGGGGGAGTGAGACAGACGATCTTGCCGGCGCGCGATCTTTGCGGGGCTCATTTCCGGCCAACGGACGCCACCTCCGGCCGGCATTTCATATGAAGCACAAGCCGGAAGCAAGTTGCGGGCAGCGGCGGACACAAACGCGGCTCGCGCGACAAATTCGTCAGTCCGCGAACACCACCGTCTTCTGTCCGTCGAGCAGCACGCGGTCTTCCAGATGCTTGCGCAGGGCGCGCGCGAGCACGCGGCGCTCGATGTCGCGGCCCTTGCGCACGAGGTCCTCGGGCGAGTCGCGATGCGAAATGCGCTCCACGTCCTGCTCGATGATCGGGCCTTCGTCGAGATCGCTCGTCACGTAATGCGCGGTCGCGCCGATCAGCTTCACGCCGCGCGCGTGCGCCTGATGATAGGGCTTCGCGCCCTTGAAGCCGGGCAGGAAGGAATGATGGATGTTGATGCAGCGCCCCGCGAGTTTCGCCGCGAGCCCGTCCGACAGCACCTGCATGTAGCGCGCGAGCACGACGACGTCGGCGCGCGCATCGCGGATCAGGCGCCAGACGTCGGCCTCCTGCTCCATCTTCGTCTGGCGCGTGACCGGCAGATAGTGGAAGGGAATGCCGTCGAGATCGATATGCGCGTAGGTCTCGCGCCTGTGGTTGGCGATGATGCCGACAGGCTCCATGTCGAGTTCGCCGATGCGCCAGCGATAGACGAGATCGACGAGGCAATGATCCGATTTCGACACGAGGATCATCACGCGCTTCTTTTCCGCGCGCGGCCGCATCAGCCAGGTGAACCCGAAAGTCTGCGCCACGCCGGCGAAATCCTCGCGCAGCGCCTCGTATTTCGCCGGCTCGCCGACGCGGTCGAACACGATGCGCGCGAAGAACTGCCCGGTCTCGATGGAATCGAACTGCTGGGCGTCGAGAATGTTGCAGCCATGCTCGAACAGGCATGTGGCGACGGCGGCGACGATGCCGGGCCTGTTCGGGCAGGAGAGCGTGAGGATGTGCTGGGCGCTGGCGTCTGACATGGAAATTCCGGCCTAGGGCGCGGCGCCGATCGTCGCGCGCGGGACGGCGCGCGAAATGCCGCGAAATTCGGCGATCGTCTCGCCGTTCTGGGTGGCGACGGTGACATCGTAGACGCCGGTGCGCCCGACGACATGCGCCTCGCGCGCATCGGCGGTCAGGAGGTCGCCCGGACGCGCGGGCGTCAGATAGGTGATCGAGCAGTGCTGCGCCACGGTGGGAACATCGTAGGTATTGCTGGCGTAAGCGAAGGCGCTGTCGGCAAGCAGGTAGATTTGGCCGCCGTGGCACACGCCGAGCGCGTTCAGCATGTCCGGCCGCACGCGCATCGAAATTCTCGCCACGCCGGGCCCCACCGACAGCAGCGTCATGTCGGCGGCTGTGCGCGCAGCGTCCAGGCGCCACATCTTGTCCGCGCTCGCGCGGGCGATTTCTTCTGGAGTCATCGGGTCCGGATAAAGTTTCGACAAGCGAAATGGATCAGGCGACTGGATCGCACGGGCGCGCGGGCCGGTCAACGGATGGCTCCCATTCGCTGTTTTGCATTGCGTCAGTGACGGCGGTGGGAATAGATTTCGCGCCCGGAACCAACAGGCCGATGTGGCCACGAAAACAGGGAACGCTCATGTCCGACAAGCCAGCCGTCTCCTCCGTCCAGAAGGGCGACGTTCTTCTCGTCCTGGTCGACAATCCGCCGGTCAACGCCATTTCGCAGGCCGTGCGCGCAGGATTGAAGGAGCATGTCGAGAAGGGGCTGAACGACGCCGCCACCAAGGCGATCGTCATCGCCTGCGAGGGCCGCACCTTCGTCGCGGGCGCCGACATCCGCGAATTCGGCAAGCCGCCGGCCGGCCCCTCGCTGCAGGAATTGCTCAACGGCATGGAAGCCGGAAACAAGCCGGTCGTCGCCGCTGTTCACGGCACCGCGCTCGGCGGCGGCTTCGAGATCGCCATGGCTTGCCATGCGCGCGTTTCCGACAAGGCCGCCCGCGTCGGCCTGCCCGAGGTGAAGCTCGGCCTGCTGCCGGGCGCCGGCGGCACGCAACGCGTGCCGCGCGTGGCGGGCGCGCTCGTCGGCCTCGACCTCTGCACGTCAGGCCGCATGGTTCCGGCCGCCGAGGCGCTGAAGTTCGGCCTCATCGACAAGATCGTCGACGGCGATCTGCGCGAGGGCGCGATCGAATACGCCCGCTCGCTCGTCGGCAAGCCGTTGAAGCGTTCCTCCGAGCAGCAGCAGCCCTTCGACGCCGCCGCCTTCGACAAGGCCGCCGCCGAGGTTCTGAAGAAGTCGCGCGGCGCCATGGCGCCGGCCAAGATCATCGAATGCGTGAAGGCCTCCACGCACGGAACCTTCAAGGAAGGCGAGAAGGTCGAGCGCGACAATTTCATGCAGCTCCTCGTCTCCGACCAGTCCAAGGCGATGCGCTACGTCTTCTTCGCCGAGCGCGAAGTGCTCAAGGTGCCGAGCCTCGAAGGCGTCGAGGCGCGTCCCGTCATGTCGGCGGGCGTCATCGGCTCCGGCACGATGGGCGCGGGCATCACGATTTCGCTGGTCAATTCCGGCATGCCGGTGACGGTGGTCGAGAACAATCAGGAGGCGCTCGACCGCGCCATGACGCGCTTCAAGTCGACATGGGAGCGCGACGTCAAGCTCGGCCGCATCGACCAGGCGACGATGGACAAGCGCGTCGGCCTGCTCACGCTGACCACGCAGTTCGAGGCGCTGGCCGACAAGGACATCGTCATCGAGGCGGTGTTCGAGGAAATGGCGCTGAAGAAGGAAATCTTCGGCAAGCTCGGCAAGATCGTGAAGGCCGGCGCGGTGCTCGCCTCCAACACGTCCTATCTCGACATCGACGCCATCGGCGAGGCGGCGGGCCGTCCGCAGGACGTCATCGGCATGCACTTCTTCTCGCCGGCCAACATCATGCGCCTCGTCGAGGTGATCGACGGCGGCCGCTCGTCCAAGGACGCGTTGGCGACCGGCGTCGCGGTGGGCAAGCGCATGGGCAAGCTGCCGGTCGTGATGGGCAATTGCGACGGCTTCGTCGGCAATCGCATTCTCGCCGCCTGGCGCCAGGTCGCCGACATGATGCTCGAGGAAGGCGCCTATCCGCAGGACATCGACGCCGCCATGGAGAAGTGGGGCATGGCGATGGGGCCGTATGCGGTCGGCGATCTCGCCGGCCTCGACATCGGCATGCGCCGCCGCAAGGAATTCGCGCATCTGCGCGATAACGAGAAGCGCGACACCGGCGCCATCGCCGACGCCATCTGCGCGCTCGGCCGCTACGGCCAGAAGACGGGCTCGGGCTACTACAAATACGTCGACGGCAAGCGCACGCTCGATCCCTCGACCAACGAGATCATCGACAAGGTCTCGAAGGACAAGGGCATTGCGCGCAAGCCGATCCCCGAGGAGGAAATCGCCTCGCGCATCCACGCGACCATGGTCAACGAGGCCTGCCGCATCCTGTCCGAGAACATCGTCTCGCGCCCGCTCGACGTCGATATCGTCAAGCTCAACGGCTACGGATTCCCGATGTGGCGCGGCGGCCCGATGCAGGAAGCCGATCGCGTCGGCCTCGACAAGGTGCTCGCGACCGTGAAGGAGGTCTTCAAGACCGCCGGCAAGGGCTTCGCGCCGTCTTCCGCGCTCGAATGGATGGTGGCGAACAACAAGAAGTTCGCCGACATCAAGCCCGGCGATCTCAAGGGCAAGTGATGCTCAGGACTGCGCGCCTTCGGGCGCGCGGTTCCGAAATGCGAAAGGCGCGGCTCATGCCGCGCCTTTTTGCTTGCGGGCCTGAAGGGTCGCGGTCCAGAGTGCGCCCATGAAAGTCTCGCTCATCCAGATGAATTCGGTCAGCGACAAGCAGGCCAATCTCGCGCAGGCGCGCGCGCTGATCGAGGAAACCATCCGCGACGAACGGCCGGACTGGATCTGCCTGCCGGAAGTCTGGGACTTCATCGGCGGCAATCGCGCCACGAAGATGGAGGCGGCCGAGGAAATCCCCGGCGGCCCCGCCTATACGCTGATGCAGGAACTGGCGAAGACGCATCGCGTCTTCATTCACGCCGGCTCGATTCTCGAGAAGGTCCCCGGCGACGAACGCATTCACAACACGACGGTGGCGTTCGACCGCGACGGCAGGGAAGTCGCGCGTTACCGCAAGATTCACATGTTCGACATCACCGCGCCGGATGGAACCGCCTATCGCGAAAGCGCTGCGTTCAAGCCGGGCGACGCCGTCGTCACCTACGATTGCGAGGGCGTCACGGTCGGCTGCGCCATCTGCTACGACCTGCGCTTCCCCTATCTGTTCGCCGCGCTTGTCGACAAGGGCGCGCATCTCATCGCGCTGCCGTCCGCCTTCACCATGCAGACCGGCAAGGACCATTGGGAAGTGCTCTGCCGCGCCCGCGCCATCGAGACGGAAACCTACTTTTGCGCGGCCGCGCAAACCGGCGCGCACACGGCCGGCAACGAGACGCGCCATACCTACGGGCACTCGCTCGTCGCCGATCCCTGGGGCCATGTCGTGGCGAAGGCCTCCGACGGCGTCGGCGTGGTGTCGGCGCGCGTCGACCCCAAGCGCGTCGCCAAAGCGCGCCAGATGATCCCGGTCGCGCAGCATCGTGTTAAACTGGCGGAATGAACGTCATCACGATAATCCACGACTGGTGCGAATTCTTCCTGCGGTGGCTGCACGTCATTGCCGCCATCTTCTGGGTTGGCCTTGCGCTCGGCTTCCTGCGACTCAACCTCACGCTCAAGTCGACGAAGGCCGACATCTGGCGCGCGGCGGACGACGGCATGTTCCGCATTGCGCGCGACATCAATCTGCCTGCCGAGGCGCAGCCGCAGATCGGCTGGTTCCGCTGGGAGGCCTACACCGTCTGGCTCTCCGGCTTCGCGCTGATGGCCGTGACCTATTTCCTGAAGGCCGATCTCTATCTGATCGATCCCGAAGTCCTGCCGCTGCAGCCGTGGCAGGCCATCCTGCTCGTGCTGTTCGCGCTGCTCGTCGGCTGGGTCGGTTACGATTATCTCGCCAAGGCGCGGTGGAGCGAGACGACGCGCCGCATCGCCATCTTCGCCTTTCTTGTCGCGCTCGCCTTCGCCTATACGCGCGCCTTTTCCGGACGCGGCGCCTTCCTGACCTTCGGCGCGATTCTCGGTACGATCATGGCCGCCAATGTCGCGCATTATCTCGTGCCGAATCAGCGCCGGATGCTGGAGGCGCTCCGCAAGGGCGAGGCGCCGGACGAGGCGCGTTTCGCCATCAGCCGGCAGCGCGCGCTGCACAACAATTATCTGGCGCTGCCGGTCCTGTTCCTGATGCTGGCGAACCATTATCCGCTCGCCTTCGCCTCGCGCTACAACTGGATCGTCGCCGCGCTCGCGCTGGTTGCGGGCGGCGCGATCCGCCATTTCTACATCGCGCGCCATCGCGGTTCGGGCGACCTGTGGTGGACATGGGGGCTCGCCGCCGCCGCCGCCGCCGCGATGGTCGCGCTGTCGATCCTCGGCGCCGAACATCCGCAGGCGCGCGCGGCCGCGCCCCAGAGCGCGACGGACGCCATCGCCGCCGTCGTCGCGCCGCGCTTCGCCGACGTCGCGGAGGTCGTGGGCGACCGTTGCGCGGTCTGCCATGCGCGCGCCCCGTCATGGCCGGGCATGGCGGCTGCGCCCAAGGGCGTGATGCTGGAGACGCGCGCGCAGATCCGCGCACATGCGCAGGACATTGCGCTGCAGGCCGTGTGGACGCGCGCCATGCCGCCGCCCGGCGCATATGCGGGCATGACCGACGAGGAGCGCCGCACGCTCGCGCTCTGGCTCGCGGCAGGCCCGTCGGCGCGCTGAAAGAAAAACGGCCGCCCGGAGGCGGCCGCACATTCACATCATGAAGGCCGGTGTTCGCCTTCGCCCTCATCCTGAGGAGCGGGCGAAGCCCGCGTCTCGAAGGACGAGGGCGATACCGTGAATCAGCCGCCGATCTTGCAGCCGCTCTCTTCCATCGTCTCGAACGCCTGCGCGCCCGGGATCTTGGAAAGCTGCTTGTAGTAGTCCCACGGCGCCTTGCTCTCTTCCGGCGTCTTCACCTGGAAGAGATACATGTCGTGCACCATCGAGCCGTTGGCGAGCACCTTGCCGCCCTTGGTGAAGACGTCGTCCACCGGCAGTTCGTGCATCTTCTTGGCGACCGCTTCCGTCTCGCTCGTGCCGGCGGCCTTCACCGCCTTCAGGTAGCTCAACACCGCCGAATAGGTGCCGGCGTGGATCATGTTGGGCATGCGGCCCATGCGCGTCATGAAGCGCTTGGCGAAGGCGCGCGTCTCGTCGTTCTGGTCCCAGTACCAGGCTTCGGTCAGCACCGAGCCCTGCGCCGACTTGAGGCCGAGGCCGTGCACGTCGGCCAGCGTGAACAAAAGCGCCGCGATGCGCTGCTTGCCGCCCTGCGTCACGCCGAATTCGGCGGCCTGCTTGATCGAATTCACCGTGTCCTGACCGGCGTTCGCCAAACCGATGACCTTCGCGCCGGAGGATTGCGCCTGCAGCACGAAGGACGAGAAGTCCGGCGTGTTCAGCGGGTGGCGCACCTGGCCGATCACCTTGCCGCCCTTGGACTTCACGTATTTCGCCGTGTCGGCTTCCAGCGCATGGCCGAAGGCGTAGTCGACGGTGAGGAAGAACCAGGTGTCGCCGCCGTTCTCGACGAGCGCGCCGCCGGTGCCCACCGCCAGCGCATGCGTGTCGTAGGCCCAGTGGAAGCCGTAGGGCGAGCAGCTCTTCTGCGTGAGCGCGGTGGTCGCCGCGCCGGTGACGATGTTGATCTTCTTCTTTTCCTTCGACAGGTCCTGCACGGCGAGCGCGACGGAAGAGGTCGTCAGCTCCATGATCGCGTCGACGCCGTCGACGTCGTACCACTTGCGCGCGATCGTCGTGGCGACGTCAGGCTTGTTCTGATGGTCGGCGGTCACGATCTCGATCGGGCGATCGAGCACCTTGCCGCCGAAATCCTCGACCGCCATCTTCGCGGCGTCGAGCGACCACTTGCCGCCGAAGTCGGCGTAGACGCCGGACTGGTCGTTGAGGATGCCGATCTTCACCGGCGTCTGCGCGAAGGCCGCCATGCCCGTCGAGGCGGTAAGGGCGGCGGCGAATGCGAGCGAACGAAGTTTCATGGGCGTTTGTCCCTCCAGCCTTGATTGATGGATCGAATCTATAGGGCGGCTTGCGCCGGAAGCGAGGCCTGCCCGCGCAGGACCGTTGTGCCGGATTCCCCGACCGCCGTCGTGGCCTACATTGTCGCGCCGATGGTCCAGGGCACGAATTCGGCGTCGCCGTAGCCGAGTTCTTCCGATTTGGTGCGCGCTCCCGAGGCGACCTTCAGCAGCGCGTCGAAAATCTCGCGACCCTTGGCCTCGATCGACACGCCATCGAGAACCTCGCCGCAATCTATGTCCATGTCGTCGATCATGCGGCGGTAGATGTCGCTGTTGGTCGCCAGCTTGAACGAGGGCGTCGGCTTGCAGCCGTAGGCCGAGCCGCGTCCGGTGGTGAAGGCGAGAAGGTTGGCGCCGCCCGCGACCTGGCCCGTGGCGGCGACCGGGTCGTAGCCCGGCGTGTCCATGAACACGAAGCCTTTCTCGGTCACCAGTTCCGCGTAATCGTAGACGGCGCGCATGGTGGTCGTGCCGCCCTTGGCGGCGGCGCCGAGCGACTTTTCCAGAATGGTTGTGAGCCCGCCCGCCTTGTTGCCGGGCGAGGGGTTGTTGTTCATCTCCATCCTGTTGCGAGCGGTGTAATCCTCCCACCAGCGGATGGTCGAGACGAGCTTTTCGCCGACCGCCTTGTTGGCGGCGCGGCGCGTCAACAGATGCTCGGCGCCGTAGATCTCCGGCGTCTCGGAGAGGATGGCCGTGCCGCCGTGGCGCACGAGTTCGTCGACGGCCGCGCCCAGCGCCGGGTTCGCGGTAATGCCGGAATAGCCGTCCGAGCCGCCGCATTGCAGGGCGAGGATGAGATCGGAAGCCAGGCATGTCTCGCGCTTCGCCCTGGCGACGAGCGGCAGCATGGACTTGATGGCGTCGACGCCGGCCATCACCGTCTTCTTCGTGCCGCCGACTTCCTGAATGGTCATGGTGCGGAACGTGTCGGATTCCTGCAGCCCATAGGCTTCCTTGAACCGCGAAATCTGGAAGCCCTCGCAGCCGAGCCCCACCATCACCACGCCGCCGACATTCGGGTTGACGGCGTAGCCCCATTGCGTGCGCTTGAGGACCTCGTAGCCCTCGCCCTTCACGTCGAGCGCGCAGCCGCCGCCATGCGTCAGCGGGATCACGCCGTCGATGCCGGGGTATTGCGCGAGCGCGCCAGAGCGCTGGATTTCCTCCGCCATGAAGCGCGCGACGGAGGCCGAGCAGTTCACGGAAGTCAGGATCGCGATGTAGTTGCGCGTGCCGACCTTGCCGCCGGCGCGGCGAAAACCCTCGAAGGTCGCGCGCTCGCCTTCCGGCAGGATCGTCTCGTCGCGCGCCTCCTCGCGCAAAGGCGTAGTCGCGCGCGAAGTCGCGGCATTCGACATTGTGCTCGTGCACCCATTGGCCGGGCGCGATGGGCTTCGAGGCGAAGCCGATGATCTGTCCGAACTTGCGCACCGGCTCGCCGGCGGCGATGGGGGCGATCGCCATCTTGTGCCCGCGCGGCACGCGCTCGCTCGCCGTCGTGCTTCCATAGGCGAAACCCGGCGCGAAAGCGTCGACGGCGACGACGATGTTGTCGGCCTCGTTGAGGCGCAGCGCGCGGGGGGCGTTTGTCTGGGTCATGGCCTCAGCCGATGAAGTTTTCCGGATTCTGTTCGGCGATGCGCTCGAAGGTCGCCGTCGTCTCGTCGAGATGCGCGCGCATCGCGGCGGCCGCGCCGGCGCCGTTCTTCGCCACGATCGCGTCGAAGATGCGCTTGTGCTCGCCATAGGCGGTCGGCAGGCGGCCGGGCGGCGACAGGGCGATGCGGCGCACGCGCTCGAGATGCGAGCGCAGGCCGTCGAGGATTTCGCGCGCGTGGCGCAGCGCCATGCCGTCGACGATCAGCTTGTGGAATTCGACGTCGAGCACGTAGAAGCCCGCGACGTCGCCGGCCTCGGCGGCCGCCTGCTGGTAGCGCAGGTTGCGTTCGATCTCGCGCTGCGAATCCACGGGCAGGGCGCGCGCCGCCTCGTTGGCGATCTCCGCCTCCAGCGCGCGGCGGATCATCATCCATTCGCGCACGTCGTTGGCGGCGATCTTGGCGACGAACGAACCGTGCTGCGGCTCGATCACCACCAGCCGCTCGAAGGCGAGCCGGTTGATGGCGGCGGTCACGGGAAAGCGCGAGACGCCGAGCTTGGCGCAGAGCGCCAGCTTGTCGATGGCGCCGCCCGGCGCCAGGCCGCCGGAAAGGATGGCTTCCTTGATTTCGGTGTAGACCTGATCGGCCTTGGACGTGCGCCGCGCGCGATCGGCCGTCAACCGTTTGCGCGAAACCGTTCTCTCGCTCGTCTGGACCGCCAAGTCTGTCCCCTGCATCGCGTGTTCAAGAAGTAGTCAGTGCTAGCATGTCAGACGCTAGAGAGCGGTCGGGCGAGCGTCAATAGACACCGAAGGCCAGGGTTGCGGATGGGCTTGCCAGAGCCCGCCGCTGCCGCCATTTTCCGGGCATGTCGAGCATCAGCGGAAAATTGGGGTCGACCGGCGCGCTGGGCGCGCTCGATTCGCGCTCGCGCGAGATTTTCCGGTCGATCGTCGAATCCTACCTCGATTCCGGCGAGCCGGTGGGCTCGCGCCATCTCTCGCGCATCCTGCCGATGACGCTGTCGCCGGCCTCGATCCGCAATGTCATGCAGGACCTGGAAGAGCTCGGGCTGGTCTATGCGCCGCATACCAGCGCCGGCCGCCTGCCGACGGAGACGGGGCTGCGCTTCTTCGTCGATTCGCTGCTGCAGGTCGGCGAATTGTCGCCGGAGGAGCGCATCCGCATCGAGAGCCAGGTCGCCGGCCAGCCGGCCGACGCCGGGCTCGAGGCCCTGCTCGGGCAGGCGTCCAGCCTCCTCTCCGGCCTCACGCGCGGGGCGAGCGTCGTCGTCACGTCGAAGGACGACCGCCGTTTGCGCCAGATCGAGTTCGTCCGTCTCGATCCCGGCCGCGCGCTGGCGGTGCTCGTCTCCGAGGACGGCTCGGTGGAAAACCGCATCCTCGCCATCCCGCCTGATTTGCCGCATTCGGCGCTGGTCACGGCCGGCAATTACCTCAACGCCCGCATCCGCGGCCGCACGCTGGATCAGGTGCGCGGCGAGATGGAGGCGGGCCGCAAGGCGGTGGAAGCCGAACTCGACGAACTGACCGCGCGCCTCGTACAGGCGGGGCTGGCGAGCTGGGCCGGCCTCGACGGCGCGCGCCGCCAGTTGATCGTGCGCGGGCAGGGCAATCTGCTCGAAGACCTCACCGCCGTGGAGGACCTCGAGCGCATCCGCCTGCTGTTCGACGATCTCGAGACAAAGACCGAAGTCATCGACCTGCTCGCGCGCGCCGAGAACGGCGAGGGCGTGCGCATCTTCATCGGCTCGGAGAACAAGCTGTTCTCGCTCTCGGGCTCCTCGATGATCGCCGCGCCCTTTCGCGACAGCGACCGTCGCGTCGTCGGCGTGCTCGGCGTCATCGGGCCGACGCGCCTGAACTATGCGCGTATCGTGCCGATGGTCGACTACACGGCTCGCGTCATCGCCCGCATCGTCGGCGGCGTGTGAGCCGGCGAAGCGACGGCCTCTTGGCCCCGCCGGGTAAGGCTTCATTAGGCGTAACTGGCGATTTCGACCGAATTTCCCAAGGGAATCAATGGTCGCTCCGAAGAATTTTACCCTTGCATAAGTCATTTGGCGGCTTAGTGGCGCCTCCCTGAAGGAGCGCGCCGCAGGCAATCATGACCGTACGCCGCTTGTCCGATTTCCGGCAGTCCGAGGATGGCGCCGTCGCCATCCTGTTCAGCGCGTCGTTGTTCGTCATTCTCGGCGCCGTCGGCGCCGCGATCGATTACTCGCGCATGAGCGGGATGCGCGCCCAACTCCAGGCGGCGACGGACTCCGCGATATTGGCCGCCATTCCAAGCTATGCGGGCAGCGGCGCGATTTCCGCCGCTACGCAGAACGCCGTGCGCCAGGCGCTCGACGGCTCCATGCCCGGTCAGCACCCCGACCTGACGCTGAAGCGCGCCATCAATGGCCAGCTATGTCTCGACACGGCGATGACCGCCAAGATGTTGCTGCCGTTCATGATGTCGCGCGGCCAGATTTCCGCGACGGCCTGCGCGGCCAACAATTCGACATTCGAGATCGCGCTGGCGCTCGACAACACCGGCTCGATGGCGGAATCGGCGGGCGGCCAGAGCAAGATGCAGGCGCTGGTCGCGGCGGCGACCAAACTCGTCAATGTCGTCAATTCCAATCCGGCCAAGCCCAACGCGGCGATCTCGGTCGTGCCCTTCGCGAGCGCGGTCAATGTCGGCTCGGACTTCTATTACAACGGCAATGCCCAATGGCTCGATCGCTTCGGCCAGTCGTCGATCCACTGGCAGAATTACACGCGGCCTTCGGGCGCGCCCTGGACGCCGGGCTCGCGTTTCGATCTGCTTTCGGCCATGGGCGCGAGCTGGGGCGGCTGCATCGAGGAGCGCCCGGCGCCCTATCTGACCACGGACGACGCGCCCTCGCAGGGCAAGCCCGACACGCTGTTCGTCCCCTATGTCGCCCCTGACGATCCGGGCGCGCCGACTGGCGGGGCCTGCTATTCCTTCACGCCGTCCGGCCAGTATCCGGCGGCGCCGGGCTGCGGCGCCCAGTATTATTCCTTCAATTCCTACCTGAACGACGACGGCGGGACCTGCGCTGCGGGCGATGTCTACGCGGTCGCGGATGCTGCCGATCCCGTCTCGCACGGCAGCGGCGCGAGCAAGGTCTGCAAGTACAAGAACCAGCCGGTCGCCAATGTGCTGAGCGCCATTTCGGGGGTCAACGGCGGAACCGGCCGGTTTCCGGCCGGCCCCAATCTCGGCTGTTCGATCGCGCCGCTCACCACGCTGACCAGCGACATGTCGTCGATCGCCGGCTCGAGCGGCGCGCTGTCGAAAATGGCGCCCAACGGCGACACCGCGTTGCTGCCGGGTTTCATGTGGGCCTGGCGCACCATTTCGCCCAACGGTCCCTTCGCCAATTCGGGGAACGGCGGGTCGAGCGTCGGCCCCAAGCAGCCGAGGCCTTACGGACAGGCCAACAACACCAAGATCATCGTTCTGATGACGGATGGCTTCAACCATTGGGCGGCCAATCCCTATTCGCCCTACAAGTCGATGTATTCGGCGCTGGGATTCTACGTGAACGGCCGCGTGGCGAATTATGGCGGCTCCTCGTCGGGAGCGACTGCCGAGTCCAATTATCGCGCGCAGATGGACGCGGCGCTGGTCGAGGCCTGCAACAACGCCAAGGCGGTCGGCGTGCAGATCTACACGGTCGGCTTCTCCGTGCCGAGCAATCCGATCGACGCCGCCGGCGTCAATCTGCTGCAGGCATGCGCGAGTTCGGCGTCCAATTCCTTCATCGCCCAGGATTCCGGCGCCATCGTTTCGACCTTCCAGCAGATCGCCAGCAACATCCTGTCCCGCCGCCTGACGCGCTGATCTAGCTTCCATCCTCCTCGTCGCGGGCGGCGGCCTCGCCCTCGGCGCCGGCGTCGCTCGCCTTCGGCGACTTCACCTTCCTGCGCCGCCCGCCCTCGTGCAGCATCTCGATCTGCACCTGCTGGATTTCGGACAGGCGCTGCCACTGCCGCGAGATCAGATAGTCGATCTTCTCGTGCAGGTGGCGGATTTCCAGTTCCGCCTTCAGGTTGACGCGATAATCGTTGAAGGAGCGCTGGCGGTCTTTTTCCTCCTGCCGCTTCTGGCTCATCATGATGATCGGCGCCTGGATGGCGGCGAGGCACGACAGCACGAGATTGAGCAGGATGAAGGGGTAGGGATCGAACGCCTCCTTTTCGCCGCGCCAGACGTTGAAGGCCATCCACACCAGCAGCACGAGGCCGAAGGAGATCAGGAAGGACCAGGAGCCGCCGAAACTCGCCAGATGGTCGGACAGGCGCTCGCCGAAGGTGCGATGCTCCTCGTATTCTTCTTCCGTGTTCTCCGCGATCGTGTCCTGCTTGGAGATGCTCTCGGCGACCTGCCGGTCGAGCTCGGTGAATTCGCCGTGCTCGAGCTGCAGCAGCTCCTCGACGTAGAGCATCCGGTAGCGGGCGAGCTCGCCGACGCTGATCTTGGCTTGCGGCGGCAGGTCCGGATAATCGCGCCGGATGCGGTCGGCGAGCGAGGGCCGAAGCTGGTCGATATTGACGAGGTCCCGCTTGCGGTACTTGCGGCCGGTCAGCGCCGAGGGCAGCTTTTTCGGGCGGGGACGTCCGGGCGCGGCGGGGACGTCCGCGAGCTCGTCCTGGACTTCCGCCTCGTCCGCCGCCGCCTCCTCGAGGCCGTCCAGCTCCTCGTCCTCGATATCCTGCTCTGGCGGGCGGCCGGCGGGCCGAGGGTCGTTCGGGAGGGTCATGCCCGCCTCCTTTGGTAGGGAGGCCGCCGTCCGGGCGGCCTCGATGGGTCGTTCATCTAGCGCCCGCCTAGCCCCGGCGCATGTCCGCTTTGTGACCGCGTCGGCTCTGGCCACGTCGACTTTGGCTACGTTGACTTGGCCCCGGCCTTGCCCCTATAAGCCCGCAGCGATTTCGGCGGCGCCGACGTCGGGCGCTTTCTGTGCGCCCCGGTTCGGCGCCCGCGCAATTTTCGGAGAGATCCCGTGAAGCGGACCTATCAACCTTCCAAGCTCGTGCGCAAGCGCCGTCACGGCTTCCGCGCCCGCATGGCGACCGTCGGCGGCCGCAAGGTCATCGCCGCCCGTCGCGCGCGTGGCCGCAAGAAGCTGTCGGCCTGACCAAGTACCGGCCCTCATGCTGAGGAGCCTGCGAAGCAGGCGTCTCGAAGCACGAGGGCGCCGGGCCGCGTCCTTCGAGACGCGATGCTGCGCATCGCTCCTCAGGACGAGGGGCGACTGGCATCGGAGCTGACATGACCAGCGGCGGCGCGGCGCCCCCTCGCCTCAAGAAGCGCAAGGAATTTCTCGCCGCCGCCCGCGGCGCGCGGCGCCATGCCTCCGCTTTCGTCCTGCAGGTCGCCCCGCGAGCCGAAAGCGCGCCCGAGGCCACGGCCGCCCGCTTCGGCCTGACCGTCACCAAGAAGACCGTGCCGTCGGCCGTGCGCCGCAACCGCATCCGGCGGCGCCTGCGCGAGGCGCTGCGGCAGGGCGCGGCCCTTTCGGCGCCGCCCGGCTGCGACTATGTATTCGTCGCGCGCGCGAGCGCGCTCGATCTTCCCTTCGCCCGATTGATGTCCGACATGTCCGCAGCCCTCGCCGCGCCCGCGCGCGAGCGGCGGCCGAAAGCCAGGCCCCCCTCGTCATGAACAACGACACGAAGAACCTGTTTCTCGCGATCGCCCTGTCGGTCATGGTTCTGGTCGGCTGGCAATATTTCGTCGGCGCGCCCAAGCTCACCCAGCAGCGCGCCGACCTGAAGGAGCAGCAGGCGCTGCCGCCGCGCCCGTCGTCCGAGGCCGGCGCGCCTGCCGCCCCTCAGCCCGGCGCCGCCGGCGCCCCGACCGCCCCCGGCGCGGCCGCTCCCGGCGTCGCGAGATCGCGCCAGGAGGCGATCGCCGCGAGCCCGCGCCTGTCCGTGGAAACCGCGAGCCTGTCGGGCTCCATCGCCCTCAAGGGCGCGCGCATCGACGACCTTCGCCTCAAGAAATACCACGAGACGGTCGACCCCAAGAGCCCGACCATCGAGCTTCTGTCGCCGTCCGGCGCGCCGCATCCCTTCTACGCCGAGATCGGCTTCGTCCCCGCCGCGGGCGAGAAGGTCGACCTGCCCGGTCCCGACACGCTGTGGATCGCGGACGGAACGAAACTCACCGCGACGACGCCGGTGACGCTGACCTTCGACAACGGCAAGGGCCTCGTCTTCAAGCGCAAGCTGTCGGTCGACGACGATTATCTCTTCACCGTGCAGGACAATGTCGAGAACAAGACCGACAAGCCCGTCACGCTCTATCCGTTTTCGCTCGTCTCGCGTCACGGCAAGCCGGAGACGTCGGGCTATTCGGTGCTGCACGAGGGCCTGATCGGCGTCGTCGGCGACAGCGGCATCCAGGAATGGGCCTACGACAAGATCGAGAAGGAAACCGGCGGCCAGAAGACGTTCAAGGGAACGGGCGGCTGGGTCGGCTTCACCGACAAATACTGGGCCGCGACCGTGGCGCCGGATCAGTCGAAGCCCTTCGACGCGCGCCTGTCGGGCGGCGGCGCGACGCAGAAGACCTATCAGGCCGATGCGCTGGCGCAGGCGCAGACGATCGAGCCCGGCAAGAGCGGCGAGGCAAAGACCTTCGTTTTCGCCGGCGCGAAAGTGTCGGAACTGCTCGACCGCTACCAGGCGAGCCCGGGCATCGCGAAGTTCGACCTGCTGATCGACTGGGGCTGGTTCTACTTCATCACCCGGCCGATGTTTAAGCTGATCGACTACCTCTACAAGCTGATCGGCAATTTCGGCCTCGCCATCCTCGCCGTCACCGTCATCGTCAAACTCGCCTTCCTGCCGCTCGCCAACAAGTCCTATCTGTCGATGGCGAAGATGAAGGCGCTGCAGCCGCAGCTCAAGGAGCTGCAGGCCAAATATCCCGACGACAAGGTGAAGCAGCAGCAGGAGCAGATGGAGCTGTTCAAGCGCGAGAAGGTCAATCCGGTCGCCGGCTGCCTGCCGATGCTGATCCAGATTCCGGTCTTCTTCTCGCTCTACAAGGTGCTGTTCGTCACCATCGAAATGCGCCAGGCGCCGTTCTACGGCTGGGTGAAGGACCTGTCGCAGCCCGATCCCACCAACGTCTTCAACCTGTTCGGCCTCATCCCCTTCGATCCCACGCACATCCCCGTCTTCGGCTCGTTCCTGTGGCTCGGCGTCTGGCCGCTGCTGATGGGCGTGTCGATGTGGGTGCAGATGAAGATGAACCCGGAGGCGACCGATCCGGTGCAGCGCCAGATGTTCGCCTGGATGCCGGTCATCTTCACCTTCATGATGGGCTCCTTCCCCGCCGGCCTCGTCATCTACTGGACGTGGAACAACCTGCTGTCGGTCGCCCAGCAATGGTGGATCATGAAGCGCGCGGGCGTGCCCTTCGATCTCTGGGACAATCTGTCGAAGACGTTCCGCCGCAAGACGGCGTAGCAAGTTCGACAAAGAGCCGTCATGGCCGGGCTTGACCCGGCCATCCACGCCGATCCGCTGCCGCAACGGTTCCGGCATTTTCGATGCGGCTTGGCGTGGATGCCCGTGACAAGCACGGGCATGACGCGCGCAGAGAGCCGCGCCGATGACCGAAACGATCGACCCCGACTACGTCGAACAGGGCCGCAAGCTCTTCGCCGGCCCCTGCGATTTCATCTGGGCGGCGGCGAAGGCGGGCGACCTGCCGCCGGGCGGCCCCGCGGAATTCGCCTTCGCGGGCCGTTCCAACGTCGGCAAATCCTCGCTCGTCAACGCGCTCACCGGCCGCAAGACGCTCGCGCGCGTCTCGCACACGCCCGGCCGCACGCAGCAGCTCAATTTTTTCGCGTTGGGTGAGCGCGCCCGTCTCGTCGACATGCCGGGCTACGGCTATGCGGCGGTCTCCAAGACCAAGATTTCCTCGTGGGACGGCCTGATGAAGGACTACCTTCGCGGCCGCGCGAAACTGCTGCGCGTCTACGTGCTGATCGACGGTCGGCGCGGCGTGATGAAAGTGGACGAGGAAATGCTCGACGCGCTCGACGCTTCCGCCGTTTCCTACGCGCTCGTCCTCACCAAGAAAGACGAAGTGAAGAAAGGCGACGTCGACCGCCTTCTGACGGAGACGCAGGCGAAGATCGCCAGGCGGCCGGCGGCTTTCCCGCACGTGCTCTTTACCTCCAGCCACACAGGCGAAGGCGTGCCGGAACTGCGCGCGGCGATCGCGCAATTGCTGGCCGAACGCGGCGCGTAATAATCTGCGCGCGGAGGAACGCGCATGAGCCTGCCAGCCGACATCAAGGGCCTGTGGACGCCGCCGCCGCTGTCGCGCCGCGGCTTCATGCGCGCGTCGAGCGCGGCCGCGGCCGGCTACGCGCTGTCGGCCGGCCCCGTGCGCGCCGACGCTATACAGACGGACGCTGCCGGCCTCGCTGTCGGCGAGGGCAAGGTCGCGGTGTCGGGCGGCGACATGCCGGTCTATTTCGCGAGGCCCGAGAAGGCCGCCAACGCGCCGGTCGTGATCGTCGCGATGGAGGCGCTCGGCCTGCACGAATATATCCGCGACGTCGCGCGCAGGCTGGCGAAGGCCGGCGCCTTCGCGGTCGCGCCGGATTATTATTTTCGCGCCGGCGTCGACCTGCCGCGGCAGACGGATTTCGCCAAGGTCTTCGCCATCGTCAACGCCAAGCCCGACGCCGAGCTGATCGCCGATCTCGACGCGACCGTCGGCTGGGCGAGGGCGCAGGGCGGCGATATCGCGCGGCTCGGCATGGTCGGCTTCTGCCGTGGCGGGCGCGCGGTCTGGGAATATTGCGCCTCGGCCCATCCGCCGAAGGCCGGCGTCGCCTTCTACGGTCCGCTCGAGGACCCCTCCGAGCAGAAGGCGATCTGGCCGAAAAGCCCGATGGACCTCGCCGCGGACATGAAGGCGCCCGTGCTCGGCCTCTATGGCGAAGCCGACCAGGGCATCCTCGTCATGCAGGTCGAGGAAATGCAGGACAAGTTGAAGGAGGCCGGCAAGACCGCCGAATTCCACATCTATCCCGGCGCCCCGCACGGCTTCCATGCGGATTTCCGCTCGAGCTATCGCAAGGAGGCGGCAGAGGACGCCTGGGCGCGCACGCTGGACTGGCTCCGGCGCCACGGCGTGCTGTGATTCTCTTGCATTGAGAAAATGGCGCCCCGCCGCTAGATAAGTCGCCCCACCCAACGGACGCCGCCATGACCGACAAGAACCAGTACGACGCAGCCCACGCCACGGCGCAGACGCTGGTGCGCGCCCTGCCGCACATGCTGCGCTACGACGATGCGGTGGTGGTGGTGAAATACGGCGGCCACGCCATGGGCGACGACAGGGTCGCGCGCGACTTCGCCCGCGACATGGTGCTGCTCGAACAGTCCGGCGTGAACCCGGTGGTCGTGCACGGCGGCGGCCCGCAGATCGGCGCCATGCTCAACAAGCTCGGCATCAAGTCGGAATTCGCGGCCGGCCTGCGCATCACCGACAAGGCGACGGTCGAGATCGTCGAAATGGTGCTGGCCGGTTCGATCAACAAGCAGATCGTCGGCTTCATCAACGCCGAGGGCGGCCGCGCCATCGGGCTCTGCGGCAAGGACGGCAACATGGTGACGGCGACCAAGGTCGCGCGCACCGTCTACGACGCCGATTCCAACATCGAGAAGGTCGTCGACCTCGGCTTCGTCGGCGAGCCCTCCAAGGTCGACACGACCGTGCTCGACCAGGTGCTCGGCCGCGAGCTCATTCCCGTGCTCGCCCCCGTGGCGCAGGGCGCGGACGGCGAGACCTACAACATCAACGCCGACACGTTCGCCGGCGCCATAGCGGGCGCGCTTGGGCGCCAAGCGCCTCATCTTCCTCACCGACGTGCCGGGCGTGCTCGACAAGAACAAGAAGCTGATCAAGGAGCTGAAGGTCTCCGACATTCCCGTCGCTCATCGCCGACGGCACGATCACCGGCGGCATGATCCCGAAGGTGGAGACCTGCATCTATGCGATCGAGCAGGGCGTGGAGGGCGTCGTCATCGTCGACGGCAAGATGGAGCACGCCGTGCTCGTCGAATTGCTGACCGACCACGGCGCGGGAACCCTGATTACAAGGTGAAGCAGAAACTCGACGTCAACGCCCCGAAACTGCCGCGCGACATCGCGCGGCGTTTTCGCCACGTGCGCGCATGGGTGTTCGATCTCGACAACACGCTCTATCCGGCCGGCTCCGATCTCTGGCCGAGGATCGACCAGCGCATCACGCTGTTCATGGCGCAATTGTTCGGCCTCGACGGCATGTCGTCGCGCGCGCTGCAGAAATATTACTACCAGCGCTACGGCACGACGCTGCGCGGCCTGATGAGCGAGCACGACGTGACGGCGGAGGAGTTTCTCGCCTTCGTGCACGACATCGACCGGTCCTCGCTGAAGCCCGACCATTCGCTGGCGCAGGGCATAGCGGCGCTGCCCGGCCGCAAGCTCATCCTCACCAACGGTTCGCGCGAACACGCCATCCGCACGGCGGAGAAACTCGGCATCCACGATCTGTTCGAGGACGTGTTCGACATCGTCGCCGCCGACCTCATGCCGAAACCCTATGCGGAAACCTACGACCGCTTCTTCGAGCGCCACGGCGTCGATCCCAGGGAAGCGGCGATGTTCGAGGACATAGCGCACAATCTCGAAGTGCCGCACGCCCGCGGCATGGTGACGACGCTGGTGACGCCGCGCGCGGAAGAACAGGTCGAACGCGAGAAATGGGAGATCGCGACGGGAGCCGAGGCGCACATCGATTTCGTCACCGACGATCTCGCCGCCTTTCTGGAAGCCGTGGTCGCCAGATAGGCTCGCGGTTCCCGCTTGCAATCGCCGCCTAGTAAATTAACATGTTAAATAAATCGCCCGGAGAATGTCATGGAACAGCACCGCGCCGCCGACGCGCTCGTCGAAACCCTGATCGCCAACGGGCTGGACACGATCTACGGCCTGCCCGGCGTCCATAACGATCCGCTGTTCGACGCCTTCTGGCAGAACCGCAACCGCCTGCGCTTCCTGCACGCCCGCCACGAGCAGGGCGGCGCCTACATGGCCCTGGGCGCGGCGCTGGCGACCGGAAAGCCGCAAGCCTTCGCCGTGGTGCCGGGTCCGGGCTTCCTCAATACGGGCGCGGCCATGCTGACCGCCTACGGCATGAACGCGCCGGTGCTGGCGCTCGTCGGCCAGATTCCCGCCGACACCATCGACCGCGGCCTCGGCGCATCTGCACGAAATCCCCGATCAGGTCGGCCTTGCCCGCCACATCACGAAATTCGCCGCCCGCATCGACGCGCCGCACGAGGCGGCCCCGACCGCGGCCACCGCCTTGTCCGCCGCGCTGTCCGGCCGCCAGCGGCCGGTGATGGTGGAATGCGCCATGGACGTCTGGGGCAAGCGCACGCCGGTCGCGCCCGCGATCATGGCGCAGCCGCAGCGCCCGCCGGTCGACCCCGACACGGCCGAAAAACTCGCCAGGATTCTCGGCGGCGCGAAAAAGCCGCTGATCGTCGTCGGCGGCGGCGCGCTCGACGCCAGCGCGGAAGTCACGGCGCTTGCCGAACTGCTCGAAGCGCCCGTCGTCGCCTATCGCCGCGGGCAGCGGCGTGGTCGACGGCCGCCACCGCCTGTCCATTCCCATGCCGATCGGCCATCGCCTGTGGAAGGAGGCCGATGTCGTGCTCGGCATCGGCACGCGCCTGCTGATCGGCCAGAACGAATGGGGCCTCGACAAGGACCTCAAGATTCTCCGCATCGACATCGATCCGACCGAGCCCAACCGTTTCGCGCGCGCCGAGGCCGCGCTGGTCGCCGACGCCGCCGAAGGCGTGCGCGCGCTGCTCGAGCGCCTGCCGAAACACATGGGCAAGCGCGAGAGCCGCGACGACGAGCTTGCCGGCCATCGCGCGTGGTTCGCCGAAAAGATCGCCGCGCTGGAGCCGCAGCTTTCCTTCGTGCGCGCCATCCGCCGCGCCCTGCCGGACGACGGCATCTATCGTCGACGAGGTCACGCAGATCGGCTTTGCCGCCCGTCTCGCCTTCCCGACCTACGCGCCGCGCACGTTTCTCTCGCCGGGCTATCAGGACAATCTCGGCTGGGGCTACGGCACGGCGCTCGGCGCGCAGGCGGCCATGCCCGGCCGCGCAGTCGTCTCCATCGCGGGCGACGGCGGCTTCATGTATCAGGTGCAGGAACTGGCCACCGCCGTGCAGCACAATCTGCCGGTCGTGGTCGTCGTCTTCGACAATGGCGCCTTCGGCAATGTGAAACTGCTGCAGAAGGAGCGCTTCGACAGCCATTTCATCGCCTGCGACCTGAAGAATCCCGATTTCTGCGCGCTCGCCGAGAGCTTTGGCGCCGCCGCCTTCCGCGCCAGGGACGCCGCCGAACTGGAAGCCGCGCTGAAGAAGGCCTTCGCGCTGCGCAAGCCCGCGCTGGTGCACGTGCCCTGCGGCGAAATGCCGAGCCCGTGGCCGATTGCTGCACATGGGTCGCGCCCGGCCGTAACGTGGTTTGTCATCCCGGACGGCGGCGCAGCCGACGATCCGGGACCCGGCAATTCCGTTTACGCGCTGGGTCCCGGATCGGCCTTCGGCCGTCCGGGATGACATCCCTCGTTGCAACCACGCCCGCCACAATCATGCCGCTTGGCGCGGGCGCGCTTCTGTGGCATCGCTCGCGCCGTTCGAAACCATCGGGGACGCCTGGCCCGGCATGTTGCGCGTGATCGCCCGTTTTCTCGGCCTGCTGCTGCTGGCGGCGGCCTTCGCCGCGCTGGTCGTCGACGGCACGAAGAGCATTGCGTCCGATACGCTGATCGTGACGCCGCTCGCCCAGATCGCCCAGCAGGTGGCGCCGTCGAAGTTCCCGCTGCTGCAGGCCGCGATCGAGAGCCGCCTCGGCCATTTCGCGTGGAAACCGGTCACGACCACGCTGCTCGCGCTCCCCGGCTGGCTCATCGCCGGCGCGTTCGGCGGACTGCTGTTCGCCGTCACGCGCCGCCGGGTCGTCAGGATCGGCTATTCGAGCCGTGGTTAGAGCATCTCTGACGCCATTGTGATCGCAGGGCGGCTGGCGGGCGCGCGCCGATCGCCTAATTTGTGGGGGACGGAGGACGCTGAATGTTCATGCTGCGCAAGCGCGTCGCTCTCCCGAGCGCCGCACAGGCCCTGCCGGGCCGTCCCGATCCCATCCATCCCGCCGCCCGCCACTATGTGTTCGACCGTCCGCTCGAGGGCCCCTATCCCGACGGCATGCGCCGGGCGGTGTTCGGCATGGGCTGCTTCTGGGGCGCCGAGCGCAAGTTCTGGCAGCTCGGCGAGGGCATATGGATCACGGCGGTCGGCTATGCCGGCGGCCACACGCCGAACCCCACCTACGAGGAAGTCTGCTCGGGCCTCACCGCGCATACCGAGGTCGTTCTGGTCGTCTACGACCCCGCCAGGATTTCCTACGAGCTGCTGCTGAAGACCTTCTGGGAAAATCACGATCCGACCCAGGGCATGCGTCAGGGCAATGACATCGGCACGCAATATCGCTCCGCCATCTACTGCCAGAGCGACGCGGATCTCGCCGCCGCCCGCGCCTCGGAAGAAATGTTCGGCGCGGCGCTTGCGGCGCGCAATTTCGGTTCGATCACCACCGAGATCGCGGCCGCGCCGCCGTTCTATTTCGCCGAGGATTATCATCAGCAATATCTCGCCAAGAATCCGGCGGGCTATTGCGGCCTCGGCGGCGCCGGCGTCTCCTGTCCGGTCGGTTTCGGCGAAGCGCGCGTCTGATTTCCGGCGCCCGCTTGCCCAAGCACAACTCCCCGTGGCATCTCTGGCGCGGGGAGTTCGCATGCACAGGTTCGCGCGCATCTTGCAGGTCTGGTTGTTCTCGAGCCGCTGGCTCCTCGCGCCGTTCTACTTCTGCCTCGTCGCCAGCCTGTTCGCGCTGCTGTTCAAGCTCGTGCAGCACGCCGCGCACATGGTCGCGACGCTCGTCGAATCGAGCGAGGCCGCGGTCATTCTCGACATTCTCTCCCTGATCGACATGACCCTGGTCGGCTCGCTGATCGTGCTCGTCATCTTTTCCGGCTACGAGAATTTCGTTTCGCCCGTCGACAATGACCAGCCCAAGAACTGGCCGGAATGGATGGGCGACATCGACTTCTCCGGCCTCAAACTCAAGCTGATGTCGTCGATCGTGGCGATCTCCGCGATCCAGTTGCTGCGCGCCTTCATGGACCTGAAGAATGCGACGGATCGCGATCTCTGGTGGTCGGTCGGCATTCATCTCGCCTTCGTCGTCTCCGCCCTCGTGCTCGCCCTCTCGGACAGGCTTTCCGATCACGGCCCGGCCAAGGGAAACAATCACTGAGCCATTGACGATCTGCGCGGCGACTTCGCCGCAGCGTGCGAAACGTCACATAATCGCCATCCGCCTTGCGTCAGCTTGCGAGCCGGCTCACGATGGTCGCGTGAGCTGGATGCGAGACCGCGACGCGGCGAGAACGCGCGCGGACATGGGGGTTTCATGGTCGAGATTCTTGGCCCGCGCGCCCGCGCGCGTGTCGCCGGCCGCTTGCCGGCCCTGCTGCTCCTGAGCGCAAGCCCCGCCCTCGCCCAATCCTTCGACTGTTCCAAGGCCGCGCCGCCGATCGAGACTGCGATCTGCGCCTCGACGGCGCTGCGCGCGCAGGACAATGCGCTCGCCGGCGCCTATGCCCGCGCGCAATACGTGCTGCGCGACGACGCCGCTGCGCTCGATCTCCTGAAGCAGGCGCAACGCCAGTGGATTTCCGCGCGCAACCGCGATTGCGCGCGCGCCGGCGACAAGGTCGCGGATTGCCTCGTCTCGTCCTATTCGGCGCGTCTGACGGAAATCGGCAAGGCGCTCGGCGCGCAACAGGTCGCAGCCCCGCGCCAGCCGCCGCTCGTGCAGCCCGCGCAACAGCAGGCGCCGCAGCCTGTCCAGGCGACGCAGGCGCGACCGGCGCCCGCGGCGCAGCCGCAACAGCAGCCCGCCCCCGCGCAGCAGCCAGCGCAGCCTGCGCGGCCGACGTCCGTAACCGCGCCCGGCGCGCGCGTCGAACCGCAGAGCGTTCCTGCGGACCGCGACGCCAGCGCGCTCGTGACGATCCCGAACCCCGGCCGCTATTCGCTGCGCGCGGAAAGCGCGAGCGGCGTGGCGATCCAGCTCGTCGACATGATGGCGGGCCCCGGCGATTCGTCCGGCGCCGCCGGCGCGAAAGACGGTCGTCTCGACGTTCTGCTCGACAAGGGCGTCTACAAGCTGCGCACCTCGGGCGCGAAAGGCGCGGCCAAGCCGGCGATGCTGAAAGCCGAAGCCTTCCGCGACGCTGCGCCGCCGGCCCTGCTTGCGACCGATCCGCTCACGCCCGGCGATCTCGGCGATCTTCAGCAGCGCTCGTTCTGGATCGATGTCGACAACAGCGGCCGCGTCGCGATCGAGGCGCTCGGTCGCGCCTTGCAGGATTTCCGTCTGTGGCGCGACGGCGAGGAGCTTGCCGATCTCCAGCCCGACATAGCGACCGTCGAGGTGAAAGCCGGCCATCCGATGAATCGCATCAGGCTCGAAGGCAGGATCGAGCCCGGCCGCTATCTGGCCACCGCCTATGGCGGCGAGAGCGCGGTCTGGGCCGACGGCGCGCCCGACAAGCCCTTCATGATCCGCCGTCTCGCCAACCAGAGCGTCGCGGCGGGCCTCGCGGAAGCGGCGATCGGCGCCTTCGGCAGCGCGCGCTTCGAGGCGCCGGCCGATTTCGATACCTTCCGTCTCGAAATCGCCGATCCCGCGCCCGTGCGCATGGTGGTGAAACGCGGCGGTGAGCGGCGCAATGTCTCGCTCGCCAGGAACAGCCGCGATCCCTTCGTCGTCGCGACCCTGCCGGCCAAGGATCGCGCGCCGGCGATCGTCGAGATTTCCGGCCTCGAGGGCCAGGCCGTGCGCCTGCGCGCGCTGCGCGACACGCGCGACCTGCGCATTTCCGGCGGCGGCCCGACGCAGGTGATCGTCGATGTCGCGGGCGAAGGCGGCGATGAAATTCCCGCCACCGCCATTCTCGTGCGCTTCGAGCAGAACAAGGCGCGCCTTGTCGCTTCCGACGCGCCGCGCATCGCGCCCGGCCAGGCCTGGCGGCGTCGTTTCAACCTGCGCGGGCCGAGCACGATCCTGTTCGAGACGACCGGCCCCGGCCCCCTCGCCATCCGCATGCAGGGCCCTGCCGCGCGCGCCGTGATCGAGCCCGTGTTCGGCTTCGCGCAGCCGCGCGCCGACGGGCGCACGCCCGGCCGCTACGACCTCGACGCCGGCGTCTATATGCTGCGTCTCACGCCCGCCGCCGGCGCGAGCGGCGTCTTCGATCTCACGCTCGGCCAGCCCGGACTTGTTCCCGAGATTTCCGCGGGCGCCGCGCCGCGCACGGCGCTCTCGCTCGGCCTGCACAACATCGAGCGCGGCGCGTCCTACGCGGCGATCGCCAATAGCGCGCCGGGCCTGCTGATCGGCATGCGCGCCGTCGCCTCGCCCGTCGATCTGTCGAGGGGCCCGGTCGGGCTCTATCAGGGCCTGCCGGCGCCGCGCGCCGCCGGCGCGCGCCGCGCGCCGGCCGCGCCACAGATCAAGCCTGCGACGCAGCAGCGGGGCGAGCGACGTCCGCCGACCGAATCGGCCGTCGTTCGCACGCCCGCGCAACAATCGGCGCCGCAGGGCGCGCCGTCTTCCGGCCAGCAAACCGCTCAGACGACGCAATCCGCCGTGAGGCAACCCGGTCCACGTTCGCAACAGGCCCAGATCGCGCCGCCGCCCGCCGCACAGCCCGCTGCGCCGCCGCTCTCCGCCGATATCGCGCTGCAGGCGCGCGCGCCGCTCGGCGGCGCCATCCGCGTGCGCGACCAGCGCGGCGCGGACGTGTCTTTCGCGATATCCGACGAGAAGACGGAAAAGGACTCGCGCGTCTTCACCTTGCGCATTCCGGCCGCCGTCGCGCCGCGCGCGCTCGAGATCGCATGGGCGCCGCCGCCGCCGCCCGCCCAACCCGTGCGTCCGCGCCAACCCTTGCAGACCGTCGCCGCCGGCGAGCCGCTGCATTTCGATCTCGCCGAGGGCCAGCGGCGCGAGTTCCGCATCGAGGCCAGGGAAGGCGGCCTCTATCGCGTCGAGACGCTCGGCCGGCTGAAGACGGGTTTGACCATCGGCACGAATTTCCTGCCCCGCCTCGGTTCGGCCGAGAACAATGGCGCGGGTCATAACGGCCTCGTGCAGACCTATCTGCGCGCGGGCTCCTACCGTGTCGCGGTCGCGGCGAAGGAGTTCGAGCGGGCGTCTCGGTCTCGCCGCGACGCCGGCCGAAATGACGACGACCGGCGTGCTCGGCGTCGGCGGTTCGGCGCGCGCGACGCTGTCGGACGGGCGCGGCGCGATCACGCCGATCGACATTCGCGAAGCCGGAAATTACCGGCTCGATCTCTATGCGCTCGGGCGCACGCTCGCCGCGCGCCTCGAGGACGCCGACGGCTGGCCGCTCACGGCGCCCGGTCCGCTGAAAAGCCTCGACATCAAGCTCGAGCCCGGCAAATACCGCCTCGTCACGCCGCCGGTCGACGTCGACGCGCGCATGGTCGCGCGCCTGACGGCGATCACGCCCGACGTGGCGCTCGAAGGCCACGGGCCGCACAAGCTCGGCTACGACGACGAGCACAAGCTGCAATGGCGCGAGCCCGCATCCAAGGATGCGCCGCGCGCGCCCGACGTCTGGACCTTCGCGCTCAAGGGCGAGGCGAAGATCGACCTGACGATTGCCGACGGCATGATCGGCGAGATCATTCGCGGCGAAAAGGAAAGCGTCGGCAAGGTTACGAAGGATCGGCCCTTCGCCGGCAAGCTCGGCGCCGGCGCCTATCGCATGGAAGCGCGCGCCATCGGCCGCGACGACCGGCTCGACTACACGGTGGTTCTGAAATCCGCCGAATTGCAGCCCGACGATTCGCGCTTCGTCGACCTGCCGGCGACGCTCGATCTCGCCATCGCGCAGGACAGCGTCGTCAATCTCGTCTCCTTCGGCCGCAAGGACCTCAAGGGCGTGCTGCGCGACGCCAACGGCGCCATCGTCGAGCGGCTCGCCGGCCGCCAGAACGACTGGAACATCGCCATGTCGCGCCGCCTGCCGGCGGGCCGCTACGCGCTGACGCTGAGCGCCATGAAGGCCGATTCGAGCGCTGACGAGACGGCCGAACGATCCGACGATTCCGACACGCGCGCGGACAAGAGCGACGACAGCGTCGAGGTGCGTCTCTCGCTGCCCGCCGAAAAGGACGCGCCCGCGCTGAAGGCGGACGGCGCGGCGAATGTCGCGGGCGCCGATGTCACGCGCTTCGCTTTGCCTGAGGCGCCCGCCGGGTCGCTCGCGCTGGTGGCGGCGCGCGCGGCCTCCGAACTCGTGCTGTCGGTCGAGCGCCGCGAGGCCGATGGAAGCTGGCGCGTCGTCGGCTTCGAGCGCGGCCAGACGCCGCTCGTCGCCTGGCCCGTCGGCGCCGACAAGGCGCAATGGCGGGCCTCGGTCTGGTCGATCGACGGCGCCAACGTCCCCGTCGACATTCTCGCGCGCAACGTGACGCGCAATCCGCAGGACGCCGCCTCCGTCGCGCTCGAACCGCTCGACCTCGCCGCGGTCGGCCAGAAACCGCGCGTCGGCCTTGCGCGCGCCGCATCCGCGGCCATCGTCGATCTCAGGACGACGAGCGACAGATTGTATGCGGGCTCGCAGGACGGCCATGCGCTGACGCGCGCCGACGCCGGCGCGCTCGCGCCGCAGTCCGAACGCCTGTGGCTCGTCGCGCGCGACGAGGCGCTCGATCATGTCGAGGCGCCGACGCTCGCGTGGAAGGGCGACAGAATCGCGCTCGCGCTCGATGGCGGCGAAAGCGCGCTGTTGCCCGCGCCGCAGCCGGCCGACGGCAAGGCGCGCATCTGGCGCGCGGCCTCCGCCTTCGGCCAGCCGGGCCTCGACGCCGGCCGCGGCATGGCGGTCGGCGACAATGTCGCCGCGGCGCTTGCGGGCGCAAAGCCGTTGCGCGCGTGGAACGCGGGCGGCGGCGACGCGCTGCGCGTCGATCTCGAATCGATCGACGTAACGCTCGCCGCCAAGCGCGCGGCGACGGGCGAAACCGCGTTGCTGCTGCCGCCCATGACGGCGCAGCCGCTGACGCTCGCGGCCGGCGACAAGAAGGTCGATATCGATCTCGGCCAGGGCGCGGCGGCCTTTGCCGCGCCCGGCGAAAACGACGCGCTCGCGCTCTACGCCGCCAACGCGCCGCTGTCGCGCTCCGTCGGGTCGAGCGCGTCCGAAATCTGGCTGGTCAATCCCACCGGCAAGGCGCAGCCGGTCCGCATCGCCGCGACGCCGGCGAAGGTGGATGCGCTCGCGCTCGACCGCATTTCCAAGCGCTTCTTCGGCGCCGCCGGCTCGACGGCGCTGCATGTCGAGGCGCAGAAAGGCGACGTGCTGCGCGTCGAAGGCGCGGACGCGACATTCGTGTCGAAGTCCGGCCGTGTGTTGCGCGGCTCGACCCTGACGCTCGACGGCGCCGGCGACGTCGTGCTCGCCTATCAGCCGGGCCTCGTCGCCGCATGGCTCGAACGCGCCGGCGCCTCCGCCTGGCCGAAGGTTTCCGCGCGCGCCATCGCGGCGCCCGCATCCGTCAAGCTCGAAGGCGCGGCGATGGCGTTCGCGCTCAAGCAGGACAGGCCGCAACTGATCGGCGTTGCGACCAGCGCGCCTGTCGTCGTCGCGCTCGAGCAGAACGGCAATCGCGAATTGAAGCTCTACGCTTCGGGCGCCGACTTCCGTCGCTATGTCGCGGCGGGCGAGGCGACGCTGACCGTATATTCGCCGCACGACGGCGCGCTCGGCGGCGTCCTCGATCTCGCATCCTCGCCCGTCCTGCCGGCGAAGGAAGGCATGGGCGACGCCGTGGCGCTTGCGCCCGGCGCAAGCGCGCTCTTCGGCTTCGAGGTGAAGAAGGCGTCGGAAATCGGCATCGGCCTGCGCGCCGATCCCGACCGCGCCGAAGCGCGCTTGATGGATGAGAGCGGCAAACTGATCGCAACGGGCGTGTCGCAGATCCGCAGGCTCGCGCCCGGCCGCTACATGCTGGAGGCGCGCATGCCGGCAGATGCGCCGGCGGCGACCGTGCGGCCCGCGCTCGTCGGCCTCGATCCGCCGCCCGCCGGGCCGCCGCCCGAAGAAGTCGAGAAATACCTGACCGCCGCCGGCCTCAAGCCGAACGCGCAGACCAACCTCCCGCGCAACGCCCAGCCCCGCTGAGACGAGACACATGAAACGCTCTTTCCTCGCGCTCCTCTTCGCAACGGCGGGTCTTGCGACGCTTTCGCAGATTGCCCTTCCGCAGATCGCCTTCGCACAAGCCGACAACAAGTCCGCTCCAGCCAAACCGCAAGCGGCCGCGACGGCGCCCGAATTTCCGACCGACAGGCTGGTGCGCGCTGATGGCGCGCGCGTCGTGCCGGACCGCTTTCTGCGCGCATGGGACCCCGTCACCATCTTCTTCGACGCCGATACAGGGCCGGCCGCGGGCGGACCTGAAGACAAGCCCGAGCGCGTCGTCACCATGACGCCGAAGACGGCAGGCGAATGGCGCTGGATCGGCGCGCGCGCCCTGCAATTCCGCCCGGCGGACCCGTGGAAGGCGTTGCAGCGCGTCGAGGTGAAGACGAAGGATGCGCGCGCGAAACTGGTGGCGCTGCTGCCCGCGCCGGAATCGACTTCGCCCTCCGACGGCGCGGACCCCGTGACCGATCTCGACCAGATCGCGCTCACCTTCGTCGAGCCCATCGACATGGCCGCGCTCGCGCGCCTCATCACGATCGAATTGCGCAAGGCGCCGGGCGTCTCGCCCGAAGGCGCGCAGGCGCTGGGCGCGCGCGACTTCGACATCCGTCCGCTCGAACGCGCCAAGCGCGACGACAAGCAGACCTATGTCGTGCGCTTCCGCTCCTCGATTCCCGACGGGCGCGTCGCCGTGCTGCGGCTGAAGCTCTCCGACGAGCCCGGTCTCGACGACCCGATCTTCGAATTGCGCGCGCGCACCGCCGCGCCCTTCACGGTCGGCGACGCCGATTGCGGCCGCGGCTGGAGCGGCTCGAAGCGCGACGACGTGTTGCAATGCGCCTCGTACGGCGCCGACAGCGACGCCGGCGCCGACGACGAGAAGCCGTCCTACCAGGCCGCGCCGAAGCGCCGGCTGACGCTGAGCTTCTCCGCCACGCCCGAAAAGCTCGACATACTTCGCGCGCGAGAAGCGTTGCGCATCACGCCTGCCGTCGACGATCTTTCCGTCGAGCCGGATGGTTCGCGCTTGCGGCTGACCGCGCGCTTCCTGTCCGATCGCGTCTACGAGATCGCGCTCGCCGAAGGCGCGCTGTCGGATCAGCGCAAGCGTCCGCTCGCCGAAAGCTACGCGCAGAAATTCTCGTTTGCGACCGACAAGCCCTCGATCGCCTGGGACGCCGGCGCCGGCATCGTCGAGCGGCTCGGCCCGCAATTCCTGCCGTTGCGCGGCCGCGGCTACGACCGCGCCGACGTGCGCGTGCATGCGATCGACCCGCTCTCGCGCGATTTCTGGCCTTTCCCCGGCGACGGCGTGGAGACCGAGGACGGCGCAGCCCCGCCGCTGCCCGGCAAGGAGCCGCGCGCCTGGAAGGATGCGGCCAACGCCGAAGCCGACGCCATCGCCGCGCGCATCAAGGCGCTGGGTTCGCCGGCCGTCTCGACGCTCGTCGAACTGGCGATCCGCCGCGGCGGCGTCGACGCGAAGTTCGGCCTCGACATGAAGGCGCAATTCGCCAAGGTCGCGGGCAAGGAACAACCCGGCGCCTATCTCGTCGGCCTGCGCGCCACGGACGGCGTCAAGCGCCGCTGGCTGCGCGTGCAGGTGACGGATCTGTCGCTCGCCGCGGTCGAGGAATTGAAGAACGTTCGCTTCGTCGTCACGTCGCTGTCGAGCGCCGCGCCGGTCGAAGGCGCGCAACTTCGGCTCGAAGGATTGAAGGACGACAAGTTCGTCACGCTCGCGCAAGGCGTGACGAACGCGAAGGGCGAATTCTCCTGGGCGCTCGACAAGCGCGAGGAAGCCGAGATCAAGCGCATCGTCGTCGCCAAGGGGCTCGACACGCTGGCGCTGGCGCCGGACGAGGCGCCCTCCCGCTATGCGCAGGAAAACTGGACGAAGCCGGAGGAGAGCTGGCTCGACTGGACGACAAATCCCGAGGATGAGCGCAAGCCGCTTGCGAAGAATCTTTGCCACGTCTTCACCGAGCGGCCGATCTATCGGCCCGAGGAGCCCGTGCATTTCAAGGGCTATGTGCGCGACTATCTCGCCGGCAAACTCACGCCGGCGAAGAAGGGCGGCGTGCTCGTCGTCAACGGTCCGAACAATCAGGAATGGCGCGTCCCCGTGAAGGTCGATGCGCTCGGCGGCTTCTATCACAAGTTCGACGTCGCAACGCCCGCGACCGGCGACTACACGGCGAAGTTCGAACCGGACGGCGCCAAGCCGAAAGCGAAAGCGGAGCCGAAGAAAGACGAAGGCGAAGAGGCTTCCGACGAGAAGCAGGGGGATAAGAAAGGCGACAAGGACGCGATCTCCGTCGAGGACGGCGGCGACGGCACGAAATCCGCCGCCGAGCAGCCTGACGGCGAAAGCGAGGTCGCGGCCGACGACGGACCGCAGACCTGCGGCGAAACGGCCTTCAAGAAGGAGGCCTATCGCCTGCCGACCTTCGAGGTCGTGCTCAACGCCCCGCAGATGGTCGCGCTCGACAGCCAGTTCTCGATCGATCTCGTCTCGCGCTATTTCGCGGGCGGGCTCGTCGCCGAACGTCCGGTGAAGTGGCGCGCCGCGCAATTCCCGCACGTCTGGTCGCCGCCGGGCCGCGAAGGTTTCCTGTTCTCGACCGACTCGCGTTTTTCCGGCGATGCGAAATTCAAGTCCTCGCCCGTGCTCGAACGCGACGGCCGCACCGATAGCGGCGGCGCCTCGCGCATGACCTTCGACACGACGATCGAGCCGACCGCGCAGCCGCGCCGCTATTCGATCGAGGCGACGGTGACGGGCGACGACGACACGGAAGTGCGCAACGTCGTCAACATCATCGCCACGCCGCCTTTCGCGCTCGGCGTGAAGACGCCGCGTTACGTCGAAAAGGCCGGCGCGATCGAACCGCAGATCATCGCCGTCGACGGCAAGGGCGATGCGGTCGAGGGCCTCGACATGACCGTGCGCTTCATCAAGCGCAACTGGGTGTCGACGCTGCAGGCGAGCGATTTCTCGCAAGGCGCCGCGAAATACGTGACGCAGACCATCGACGACACGCTGGTCGAGCGCAAGGTCGCAAGCACGAAGGACGCGCAGAAGCTGGCCTTCGAGGCGAAGGAAGCCGGCGTCTATCTCGTGCAGGTCGAAGCCTACGACAAGATCGGCCGTCGCCAGCAGGTGAGCGTCGATTTCTTCGTCGGCGGCCAGACGCCGGTCACCTGGGCGCGCGCGCCGTCGCAGACGGCGACGGTGACGGCCGACAAGGACGCCTATGCGCCCGGCGAAACGGCGACGCTCATCGTGCAATCGCCGTTCCAGAAGGCGCGCGCGCTCGCCATCGTCGAAGAGCCGTCGGGCGCCTGGCGCTACGACTGGATCGATATCGACAACGGCTTCGGCCGTTACCCGGTGACGCTCGCCAAGGAGGAAATGCCGAAGCTCGCCGTGCATTTCCTCATCATGCGCGGGCGCCTGGCCGATACGGCGCCGAATTCCTCCGCGCCCTTCGATCAGGGCAAGCCCGTGACCATTGCTGCGACGAAATGGGTGACGGTCACGCCCGTGCAGAACATCGTCAACGTCAAGCTCGACGCGCCCGGCAAGGCGCGACCCGGGCAGGAGGTGGAAGCGACGATTACGCTGAGCGACGAGAAGGGCGCGCCGCTCTCAGGCGAAGCGACATTCTGGATGGTCGATCAGGCCGTGCTGTCTTTGGCGAAGGAACGCCGTCTCGATCCGCTGCCCGACTTCATCGTCGAGCGCCCCACCACGATGGCCGCGCGCGACACGCGCAACATGGCTTTCGGCGTGCTGCCGCTCGAGGAAATTCCGGGCGGCGACGCCGGCCTCGACGAATGGGGCGCGGAAACGAATATTTCGGTACGAAAAAATTTCACGCCCGTGCCGATCTATCTGCCGAGCGTGAAGATCGGCGCCGACGGCGTCGCGAAAATCAAGATCAAGCTGCCGGATACGCTCACGGTCTTCAAGTTGCGCGCGAAAGCGGTGAGCGGTCCCGACCGCTTCGGCTTTGCGACCGGCGAAATGCTGATCCGTCAGGCGCTGGTGGCGCAGCCCGCGTTGCCGCGCTTCGTGCGGCCGGGCGACACGTTCGACGCCGGCCTCATCGCGCGTGTCGTCGAAGGTCCGGGCGGCGCGGGCCGCGCGACCTTCGCCGCCGACGGCTTGAAACTGGCTGCGAACGAACAGGCGTTCGCCTGGGACGGCGGCAAGCCCGCGCGCCTCGACGCCAAGGCTGTTGTCGGCGAAGATCGCGCCGATCCGATCAAACTGACATTCGCCGTGACGCGCGACGCCGACAAGGCGCGCGACGCGGTCGAACTCACCCTGCCGGTGAAGCCGGATCGCGCGCCCGTGCGCCGATACGAGATCGTCGACGTGCCGGCCGGTTCGTCGAAAACGCTCGCAGCAGCGCCTGCGGACGTGCGCGCGGGAACTTTCCGGCGCACGCTCGCCATTGCCTCCGATCCCGCTATCGTGCGGCTGATCGCCGGTCTCGATGCGCTGGTGGAATATCCCTACGGCTGCACCGAGCAGCGCATTTCGCTCGCGTCTGCCGGCGTCGCGCTCAAGAACTTCACGCCGATCATGTCGGCCGTGGGGCTCGACAAGCGCATCGGACAGGACGTGAAGAATACGGCCATCGCCATCGACCAGGCGATCGATGCGGACGGGTTGGTGGCGTTTTGGCCTCGCGCGAAAGGCAATGTGTCGCTCACCGCCTGGGCGTATTCCTTCCTCGTCGCGGCCAAGCGCGCGGGCGAACCGATCGACGACAAGCTCGCCGAACGCCTCGCCAATGTGCTGAAGCTGTCGCTGCGCTCCGACTATCCGCGCCTGCTGGGCGGACAGGAATTGTACGAGCGCGTGGAGGCGCTGACCGCGCTCGCCGACGGCGGCAAGCTCGACGAGGCCTATGTCGCCGAACTCGCGCGCCGCGCCGATTTCATGGCGCCGATCAGCGTCGCGGAAATGGCGTCCGCCGCGACGCGCGCGGCCAATGTCGACCGCCGTACGGTGGCCTCGCTGCTCGAGACCATGTGGGGTCGCGTGAAGATCGTGTCGCGCAACGGCGCGCCGGCCTACGGCGGCATTGCCGGCGACAGCGACGATCCGCGCATCCTGCCCTCGGAGGCGCGCAGCCTCGCGGAAATGACGCGCGCCGTCGCGCTCGGCGCGCCGGACGATCCGCGCTTCCCCGTGCTGCGCGATGGACTGATGCGGCTCGGCGAAGGCGACGGCTGGGGTTCGACCAACGCGACCTCGGCGGCCGTGCGCGCGCTCGCCGCCGCCTGGCGCCGTCCACTCGCGCCGATCCCGCTGACGCTGACGGAAGGCGGCGCGGCGAAGGCGCTGACGCTCGACGCCAACAATCCCGTGCTGCGCGTGGTCAGCGAGGCGGCGGGCGCCGTCACGCTCGCCAATACCGGTCGCGATCCGATCGTCGTGCTCGTCGACACGCGCTATGAGTCGAACGAACCCGGCGCCAGGGCGCAGGCCTATTCCAACGGTTTCGCTGTCTCGCGCACGCTGGCGAAAATCGTCGCCAATGCGCCGCCGGAGAAATTGGCGACGGGCGCCGATGGTTCGATCGCCGTGAAGGTCGGCGACGTGATCGAGGAGACGGTCGAAGTCGTCAATCCGCAGGATCGCACGCATGTCGCGATCGCGCTGCCGCTGGCCGCGGGCTTCGAGCCGATGAACCCGAACCTTGCGACCGCGCCCGCCGAAGCGCAGCCCTCGTCTGCGCCGACATTGGCGCCGACATGGTCGTCCTTCGGCGACGACCGCGTCTTCTACGCCTACGACGCGCTGCCCAAGGGCAATTATCGCTTCGTCTATCGGCTGAAGGCGCAGATCCCCGGCAGCTTCACGCAGCCTGCGGGACTTGCCGAGACGATGTACCAGAAGGGTCTGCAGGGCGCGAGCGCAGGAGCGCGGATTGTCGTTGCGCGGTGAGGCGAGCAGCGCATCGCTCTCACCGTCATTGCGAGGAGCGGAGCGACGAAGCAATCCATCCCCGAGACGGGGCGCTGGATTGCTTCGCTTCGCTCGCAATGACGGTCAACGAGCAAGGCGCGCCGCTGTCGCATTGCTTTGCGGCGTCGCATTGTCCTTTGTAGCCATCGCCCTCACCGCTCTCTCGCGCGCTCACCTTTCCGCGCCGAAACCGACCCTCATCGTCAACGACCGCAACGGCGCCTTCATCACGCAGGTCTCGTTCGCCGAAGATCGCAATGCCGCCGACTACGGCTACTGGCCGCTGGAACGCGCGCCCGCGCGCGTCGTGCGCGCGACGCTGGCGCTCGAGGACAGGCGCTTTGCCGACCACATCGGCGTCGACCCGCAATCCGTCGCGCGCGCCCTCTGGAAGAATGCGCGCGGGAAAGGGCAGCGCTCCGGCGCGTCGACCATCGCCATGCAGATCGCGCGTATGCAGAACCCCGCGCCGCGCAACTTTCTGAACAAGACGATCGAGGCCGCGACCGCGATTGCGCTCACCGCCCGCTATGGCCGCGAAGCCCTGCTCGCGCATTACCTGCGGCTTGTGCCCTACGGCAATGGCAGCCACGGCATTTCGCATGCCGCGCGCTTCTATTTCGACAAGCCGGTCGCCGATCTCTCCTGGGCCGAGATCGCGCTCTTGTCGGCCGTGCCGCAGTCGCCGACGCGCATGAATCTCCTGAAGCCCGAAGGCATGAACCGCGCCATCAGGCGTGGCCAGCGCGCGCTCGAAGAACTTGCGCGGCAGGGCGTGGTTACGCCGCTCGAATTCGTCGACGCGAAAAGGCAGCTCGCGCGCATGCACACGCCGCAAACATTGCGGCGGCCCGACGCGCTGCATGTCGCGCTGCTCTACGAGCGGCTGGCGCGCGAGGGCAAGATCGCGCCTGCCACGCAGCACGATCCGCGCGTGCGCGCGACGCTCGATCTCGCGCTTCAGACGCAGGCGACGAAGATCGCGCGCAAGTATCTGGCGCCCTGGCGCGACGCCGGCGCGGAGCAGGCCGCCGTCATCGTCGTCGAACGCGGCAGCCGCGAGATTCTCGCGCGCGTCGGCTCGACGGACTATGCCGACAAGCATGCCGGCGCCTTCGATTTCACGCGCGTGCAGCGCTCGCCGGGCTCGACGCTCAAGCCCTTCATCTTCGCGCTTGCGCTGGAGCGCGGCGTCATCAAGCCGACCGACATCATGGCCGACCTGCCGGAAGGCGCATCGGGCGTGAACAATGCCGACGGGATGTTCCTGGGGCCGCTGCTGCCGCGGCAGGCGCTCGCCAATTCCCGCAACGTGCCGGCGACAAACCTGCTGAAGCAGACGGGGCTCGAAACCAGCTTCCGCTTCCTGCACGATCTCGGCCTGCACAATGTCGAAGCGCCGGCGGAAAATTTCGGCCTTTCGATGGCGATCGGCTCGCTGCCGACCAGTCTCGAAAGCCTGGTGCGCGCTTATTCCGCGCTTGCCGAAGACGGCAGGCTCGCCGATCTCGTCTATGCGAAGGATCAGGCGCCGCGCGAGACGCGGCGTCTGCTGTCGGTCGATTCCGCGCGGCTCGTCACGGCCTTCCTGTCCGATCCCGTCGCGCGTCTGCCCAGCTTCGCGCGCTATGGGCCGACCGAATACAATTATCCCGTCGCGCTCAAGACCGGCACGTCGCAGGGCTATCGCGACGCCTGGATCGTCGCTTTCTCGGAAAAGGTCATCGTCGGCGTCTGGGTCGGGCGGGGCGATGCGGGCCCGATGAAGGGCGTGAGCGGCGCGACAGCGCCCGCGCGCATCGCGCATGGCCTGCTCGACGCTATCCATCGCGTGAAGCCCGGCGATATCACGGCCGGCCGCTTCCCGCCGCCGCCCGGCCGCGTCGCCGTCGACATCTGCGCGATGAGCGGCAAGGTTTCGACCGGCGCCTGCGGACAGACGCTGACCGAATGGGTGCGTCCTTCCGAAATGCCGCCGCTCGCCGAAAGCATCGAGACGCCTGCGCCGATCCTGCGCGGCTGGGCGCGCGAAGAAGGTTATAGGACGGCCGAGCCGGCTTCGGTCAACGGCGAGGTCAGGCTGATCGTTTCGACGCCGGAGAACAACAGCCGCATCTGGACGAATCCCGAACAGCCGCCGTCGCTGAACCGGCTCACGCTGAAAGCGCGTGTCGAACCTCGCGTGGAACAGATCGTCTGGTATGTCGACGGCGAGCCCTTCGCCATCGCCGATCCCGACAAGCCGGTCTACTGGCCGATGAAGCCGGGCGCGCACCGCATCCAGGCGCGCTTGCCGTTGCAATCGGGCGCGTCGAAGGCCGTGCATGTGACGATCGAGTGAAACGGCGGATGTCATGCCCGCGAAGGCGGGCATCCAGCGGTCGCCACGATGGCTCTGGATCCCCGCTTTCGCTGGCGTGACATGCATCGACGTCCACTATTCCCACTCGGGAATTCCAGCCTATGATCCTGTCCGACAAGAACAGCGGAGAGGAAACATGGCCGATCTCATCGAATCCTTCGACAACGGTGTTTTGGAAATCGTCTTCAACCGGCCGGAGCGCAAGAATGCGCTGAGCGGCGAAATGCTGACGATGCTGAACGCCGCCCTCCAGCGCGCCGCGCTCGATCCGCAGGTGCGCTGCGTGCTGCTCTCGGGCGCCGAAGGCTCGTTTTGCGTCGGCGGCGACGTGAAGGGTTTCGCGGCCGGCGGCGGCGCGGGCGGCGGCCTGCCGATGGACCAGCGCGCGGCGACGCTGCGCCAGTCGATGGAGGCTTCCCGCCTGCTGCATGAAATGCCGAAGCCCTGCATCGCGGCGATCGAGGGCGCAGCCGCCGGCGCCGGCCTCTCGCTCGCCATGGCCTGCGACATCCGCGTCTGCGGCGAGACGGCGAAGATCACCACCGCTTTCGCCAAGGTCGGATTGTCAGGCGATTTCGGCGGCACCTATTTCCTGTCGCAGCTCGTCGGGCCCGCCAAGGCGCGCGAACTCTACCTCCTGTCGCCCGTGCTGTCGGGCAAGGAAGCGGCGGCCCTCAACATCGTCAGCCGCGCCGTGCCGGATGCCGATGTGCTCAAGGAAGCCCGCGCGCTGGCGCGAAGCATGGCGGACGGGCCGACCGTCACCTACGGCCTCATCAAGAAGAATTTCATCGCCGCCGAGGCCGGAACGCTCAAGGCCGCCTTCGACGCGGAGGCGCTGCATCATTCGCTGGCCTCCGCCACGGAGGATCACAAGGAAGCCTCGAAGGCCTTTGTCGAGAAGCGCAAGCCCGCCTTCAAGGGGCGCTGAAATGGCGCCCTATCTGCGCTTCCGGCAGGTATGCCTCGTCGCGCCGGCGCTGGAGCCGGCGGCGAGCGATCTTTCCTTCATCCTCGGGCTCGATGTTTGCTTCCGCGATCCCGCGGTCGGCAAGTACGGGCTCGAGAACGCGCTGTGGCCGGTCGGCGACATGTTCATCGAGATCGTCGCGCCGACGAAGGCGGACACGGCCGCCGGCCGCTTTCTCGCGCGCTCGAAGGGCCATGGCGGCTACATGGCGATCTTCGACTGCGACGATCCGCGCGCGCGCGGCGCGCATGCAGAGAAGATCGGCGTGAAGAAGATCGTCGATCACACGCACGGGGCCTATACCGGCGTGCAATTGCATCCGCGCGATTGCCGCGCGGCGATGATCGAGTTCAATCACACGGCAGGCGGCGATGCGGACCCGACGCGCTATGCGCCGGCCGGAACCGACTGGACGAAACATCGCCGCACAGACCAGACGAAGAAAATCGTCGCGATCGACGTCGAGACGCCGAAGCCCGTCGAACTCGCCGCGCATTGGGCCGACATCATTCAGGTTCCGGTGAACAAGGATGCGGACGGCGCGCCGATGCTGCGCTTCGCCGAAGCCGACATTCGCTTCGTGCAGGTCGCAGAGGGAGCGCCCGAATGCATCGGCGGGCTGACCTTCGCCTGCGCCGATCCGGCTGGCGTCCTGCAGCGCGCCAACGCGCGGGGATATGCGCCGCACGGCGGGGCGTTTTCACCTGTCGGGCGTGCGGATGCGGCCGGTCGCGGGGTGACAAATCCTCGTCCTGAGGAGCCCGCGAAGCGGGCGTCTCGAAGGACGGCGACACCAGCGATTCTTGCCTCGGCCATCCTTCGAGACGCGCTGCTCTGCAGCGCTCCTCAGGATGAGGATTGTTGGTCGTCGCGCTAGAGCGCGTCACCTTTTCACGGAAGCGCATGCCGCGCTCAATCTTATTGTTTTCGCCGCATATCCTTGTCGCAAAAGTCTGCAACTTTTGCGGGATATGCTCTAAGTCAACGCCGCGCCCTTGCGTTCGGGAATGCATGTCCACAACGCCACGAGGTCGATCACGTAGATGATCGCCAGCAGCGCGATCGCGCCCGAGAAGGAATAGCTCGCCGCCAGCGCCAGCATCACGACCGGCCCGAAGCCGCCGACGCCGCGCCCGAGGTTGAACAGAACGTTCTGCGCGGTGGCGCGCGCTTCGGTCGGGTAGAGTTCGCTCATCAGGGCGCCGTAGCCGCCGAGCATGCCGTTGACGAACAGCCCCATGATCGCGCCGCCGATCAGCAGCGCGTTTTCGCTCGTCAGTTGCGAATAGGCGAGCACCGAGACGATGGCGCCGATCATGTAGGCGGTGAACACGGGCTTGCGGCCGATGCGGTCGGCGAGCTGGCCGAACAGCCAGATGCCGAAGGCCATGCCGAGCACGGTGACGAGCGTCCATGTGACCGACTTCGTCAGGCCGAACTTGAACTGGTTGGCGAGATAATTCGGCATCCAGATCATGATGCCGTAATAGCCGAAGTTCTGGACCGAGCAGAGGATGAACATGCCGAGCGAGATGCGCGTAGTCTCTCTGTCCTTCACCAGCAGGCCGATCGGCAGCGCGCTCTTCGAGGCGCGGATTTTCTCGATATAGCCTTGCGGTTCGCCCACCGTGCGGCGGATGAGGAAGGACACGAGCGCCGGCAGCAAGCCCAGCAGGAACATGCCGCGCCAGCCGATGATCGGCTTGAGGAACACGGTCGCCAGCCCCGCCACCAGCACGCCCGCCTGCCAGCCCAGGCCCGACATAGGACGAGGCGCGCGCGCGTTGCGAGGCGGGCCAGGCTTCCGCCACCAGCGCCATGCCGATGCCGAATTCGCCGCCGAGGCCGAGGCCGGCGATGGTGCGGTAGAACAAGAGGTCCCAATAGCCCTGCGCCAGCGCGCACAGTCCGGTGAATATCGCGAAGATCAGGATCGTCCAGGTCAGCACGCGGATGCGGCCGAACCTGTCGGAGAGCATGCCGAACAGGATGCCGCCGACGACCGCGCCGACCAGCGTCATCGTCACCAGCGACCCGCCCTGCGCCTGCGTGAGGCCGAGGTCCTTGTTGATGTCGCCCAGCATGAAGCCGAGGATCAGCAGGTCGAACCCGTCCATCGCATAGCCGACCGCGGATGCGATCAGCGCTTTTCGCGCATAGCTGTCGGGCTGGTCGGCGGCGATGGCGACGGCGGTCATCTGGGGCTCCGCGTTAACTGAACATCGTCATTGCGAGGAGCGAAGCGACGCGGCAATCCAGAGCCGGATCATGGCTCTGGATCGCTTCGCTTTGCTCGCAATGACGATCTGCGAGAATTCAGGCGACCCACAATGCGAGCCTCGAGGCTCGCGGTCCAGTGCGGCCTCGTCACGCCCGGCTTCTTTTCCACGATTGCGAGCGCCGCCTGGAAGGCGGCCTCGATATCGAGGTCGGTCGTATCGAGGATGCGCGCGTCGGCGGCGGGTTTCAGCGGCGCGGCGGAGCGCCCGGCGTCGCGCTCGTCGCGCTTGCGGATATCGGCGAGAATATCGGCGTAGACGACCGCCTCGCCGCGCCCGCGCAATTCCAGCGCGCGGCGCTGGGCGCGGGTTTCCGGGCTCGCCGTCACGAATATCTTCACGTCCGCGTCAGGCGCGATCACCGTGCCGATGTCGCGGCCGTCGAGCACCGCGCCGTCGGGATGCTGGGCGAAGCGCCGCTGCATGTCGATCAGCGCCGCGCGCACGTCGGGCATGGCGCCGACGACGGACGCCGCTTCGCCCATCTCGCGGCCGCGCAGCTTCTCCTCGTCGAACTCGGTGAGCGCGAGGCCGCGCGCCGCGGCGACCGCGCTTGCGACATCGTCCAGCCGCCCGCCCTCGTCGATCAGCACGCGCGCGGTGGCGCGATAGAGCAGGCCGGTGTCGAGATGCGGCAGGCCGTAGTGGGCGGCAAGGCGGCGCGCGATCGTGCCCTTGCCGGACGCCGCAGGCCCGTCGATGGCGACGATCATGCGAAATCGGCTCCGAGCGAGGCCATCAGGGCCTTGAACGTCGGGAAGGAGGTGGCGATCATCGCCTCGTCGTCGATGCGCGCCTCTTTCTTCGACGCCAGCCCCATGACGAGAAAGCTCATGGCGATGCGATGGTCGAGATGCGTGGCGACGAGCCCGCCGCCTTCCGCCGGGCCGCCGGCGCCGCGCACCAGAAGGTCGTCGCCCTCGATCGCGCAATCGACGCCGTTGGCGAGGAGGCCGTCGGCGACGGCGGCGAGGCGATCGGATTCCTTCACGCGCAATTCCTGCAGGCCGCGCATCCGCGTCTCGCCGGAAGCGAAGGCGGCGGCGACGGCCAGGACGGGATATTCGTCGATCATCGACGGCGCGCGCGCGGCGGGCACGTCGACCCCCTTCAATGCGCTTGCGCGCACGCGCAGGTCCGCGACATCCTCGCCGCCTTCCACGCGGCGGTCGAGCTCGACGATATCGGCCCCCATTTCCAGAAGCGTCGTCAGCAGGCCCGTGCGAAGAGGGTTCATCATCATGCCTTCGATGACGACGTCCGAGCCGGGCGCGATCAGCGCCGCGACGATCGGAAAGGCGGCGGACGAGGGATCCGCCGGCACGATCACGGGCCGTGGCGTCAGCTTCGGCCGGCCCTCGAGCGTGATGCGCCGGCCGGCCTCGCCGAAGGCCTCGCTCGTCACGCGCGCGCCGAAATGCGTGAGCATTTTTTCCGTGTGGTCGCGGCTGGCTTCCGTCTCGATCACGACGGTGCGTCCCGGCGAATTGAGGCCGGCGAGCAGCACGGCCGACTTGATCTGCGCCGAGGCGACGGGCGTGCGATATTCGATCGGCGCGGGTTCGGCCGCGCCCTGCAGCAGGATCGGGCAGCGCCCGCCGTCAGCCTGTTCCAGCGTGCGCGCGCCCATCAGCTCCAGCGGATCGAGAATGCGCCGCATCGGCCGCTTGCGCAGCGAGGCGTCGCCGTCGAAGCGCGCCGTGATCGCGTGGCCGCCGACGACGCCCATCATCAGGCGCGAGCCCGTGCCGGCATTGCCGAAATCCAGGGTGTCGCGCGGCGAGAGAAGTGAACCGAGGCCCGCGCCCCGAACGCGCCACTGGCCTTCGCCCGTGCGTTCGATCGCCGCGCCGAGCGCCCGGCAGGCCGCGCCCGTGCGCAGCACGTCGTCGCCTTCCAGCAGTCCCTCGATGCGCGTTTCGCCGACGCTGAGCAGGCCGAGGATGAAGGCGCGGTGCGAGATGGACTTGTCGCCGGGAACGCGCAGGCGGCCTTTCAGCGGGCCGGAGCGGCGCGCGGCGAGCGGGCGGGGCGCGTCATGCGAGGACAAGGTCGGTTCGCTCCGGTTCGGCCTGTTGCGCGGGCGCCATAGGGCGTGCGCGAAATATTGGAGGCCGGTTTTCGCACAAAGCGCCCCCTACGCTTTGAAAACGATCGGCTTCCCCCGCCTTTGCGCGGCTTGCGCGCGAAAGCGGGGGTGATCTAGCACGAGGCGTCCGGGCCTGTCATTAAGGGGCGGCGGCGCGCGCGGGGGCGGCGCGCGGCAGGGGCGCAAATTCCCATTTGACAGGCGCCTTTCGCCCCACTAACCGAAGCGCCGCGGATATGCGAGGGCGCAAGACGCGCCAGCCGCCCAGGGACGAGAGGCGAGGGACGAAACACGTGGCCAAACCCGAGCTCGGCAACAAGCGCCAGTGCCTCAGCTGTGGCGCCAAATTCTTCGATTTGAATCGCGATCCGATTCTGTGCCCGAAGTGCGGCGCAGTCTTCCAGGTTGCCGTACCCGTGCCCGCGCGCGCGCAGCGCGCGGCCGCCGCGGCGACGACCGATGAAGAGGAGCCGAACGCCGAGGCCGGCGCGGAAGTCGTGTCCCTCGAGGACGCCGACGCCGAGGCCGCCGAGAAGATTTCGGTCGGCGACGACGACATCGAGATCGAGGACGACGGCGCAGACCGACGATACGTTCCTCGAGGAAGAGGAAGAGGACGGCGACGACGTCTCCGATCTCATCGACGGCGATATCGAGGACGACGACGAAGGCTGATTTCTTCCGGGTCGATATCCGGGGTTGCGGAGGCCGAAGGCTTCCACTATACAGCGCTCGCGTCGCGGACGACCCAAGCCCGCGACCCTGAAAAAAGTGGGGCCATAGCTCAGTTGGGAGAGCGCTTCAATGGCATTGAAGAGGTCGTCGGTTCGATTCCGTCTGGCTCCACCAACCTGACTTGCTGAACCCGCAGTGATTTCAGGCCTCGAAACACCTTCCGTGATATCCGATACTTAGCCGGTGACGGCGCCTGAACGAGCGCGTCTGAGACTCCAAATTCGGAGACTTTGCGCCCAACGGCGCCGCGCGTCTCTGCGCGCCAAATTGCGTTTTCCGGGGCGAGTGGCGATGTCGCCGCAATAGACAATCTCGACAAACGCAGACGGATTTTGATTCCGAAGCGATCGGTTGGACCTCGTCATGCCGGCAAAAAATGGCCTTGGCGTTCGGGAACAAGACCCCACTTGAGCGAGGCCAACGGGAGCCAGGAATTTGGGGTCGGGGGAAAGGTCGACGGCTGGCGCTGGATCGGCAGGAGGCGCCCATACCGTCGGGTCGTCTCGAATTGCTGCGACAGCTCCGGCTGTCACCAGCTACGACTCCGCAACGACGTTCCGCCGGCGGGGCATCGCGCCTCAAGACCGGCGCGCGCCCTCACTACCGCTCTCTTTGCAGCGCTAGTCCCGTCGCTTCCGGAAGAAAAATGTGAGTCCGCTCGGCGACAGAAGCCGACGAAAGGTCGATTGCCGAAGGCGGACTTCTTCACCTCGGGTCGACTCGACGCCAATTCGATGCGCGGCCCGCGTCAGCGGCATATACGCGGGTCGCGCGTGAACGGCTGTTAAGGTCTCCTGTTTGCCAGGACCTGTCCGGCAATCACGATTTTCTGCACTTCGCTCGCGCCCTCGTAGATGCGAAGCGCGCGAATCTCGCGGTAGAGGCTCTCGGCGATATTGCCGCGCGTGACCCCGAGGCCGCCATATATCTGCACGGCCGCGTCGATCACCTTCTGCGCTTCTTCGGTGGCGAAGAGTTTCGCCATCGCGGACTCGCGGCTGACGCGCGCGCCTGTCACATCTTTGGTCCAGGCCGATCGATAGATGAGCAGCGCAGCGGCGTCGATCGACAGCGCCATGTCGGCGATCTTGGCCTTGATGAGCTGCAGGTCGGCGAGCGAGCCGCCGAAAATCTTGCGGTTGGTCGCATGCGCCACCGCCTCGTCCATCGCGCGCCGCGCGAAGCCAAGCGCAGCGGCGCCGACAGTCGAGCGGAACACGTCGAGCGTGCCCATCGCGATGGCGAAGCCGCCTCCGGCCTGTCCGATCAGGTCTGCTTCCGTCACTCTCACGCCGTCGAACGCCAGCTTGCCGATCGGATGCGGCGCGATCAGGTCGATCGTTTTGGGGACCGAGAAACCAGGCGCCGTCGCTTCGACGATGAAAGCCGACAAGCCTTTGGCGCCTGGCGCCTCGCCGGTGCGGGCGAACACGACATACAGATCGGCGATGCCTGCATTGGAGATCCAGGTCTTCTCGCCGTCGAGTCGCCAGCCGTTCCCATCGCGCGTGGCCGCGAGCGCCAGCGACGAGACGTCGGAACCGGCCGCCTGCTCCGACAAGGCAAAGGCGGAAACCGCCTTGCCCGCAGCGACGGCAGGCAGATATTTCTGCTTCTGCTCCTGCGTGCCGAACAGGCCGATTGGCCCGGTGCCGAGGCCTTGCATGGCGAACGCAAAATCCGCGAGGCCGCCGTAGCGCGCCAGCACCTCGCGACAGATGCACAGTGAGCGCGCATCGAGCGGCCCGAACGGCGCGCCGTTCACACCGCCCGTCGCTGTCGTGAGGAAACCGTCTTTACCCATCTCGGCGACGAGATTGCGCACGACCTTCGCGGCCGTAGCGCTCGATTCATCCTCGCCATGCATGATCGATGCATGCGCCTTCGCCCACGCTTCGACGTGGTCGTACAGAGCTGAGTGCTTCTCTTCGAGAAACGGCCAGGACAGGAAGGAACGGTCGGCCATCAATTGCCCTCGAACACCGGTTTCTGTTTGGCGACGAAGGCGCGATAGGCGCGTCCGTAGTCCCTGGTCTGCATGCAGATCGCCTGCGCCTGCGCCTCGGCCTCGATCGCCGAATCGACGTCCATGGCCCATTCCTGATGCAGGCAGGTCTTGGTGACGCCGTTCGCAAACGTCGGGCCGTCGGCGATTTCCGCGGCCAATGCCTGCGCTTCGGCCAGCACCTGCTCCGGCGCGACCAGCCTGTTGAAGAAGCCCCACTTGTCGCCTTCTTCCGCCGTCATCAGGCGGCCGGTGTAGAGCAGTTCCGAGGCGCGGCCCTGGCCGATGATGCGCGGCAGGATCGCACAAGCGCCCATGTCGGCGCCGGCGAGGCCCACGCGCACGAACAGGAACCCGGTTTTCGCCCGCGGCGTGCCGATGCGCAAGTCGGAGGCCATGGCGATGATCGCGCCCGCGCCGCAGCAGATGCCATCGACCGCCGCGATGATCGGCTGCGGGCAATGACGCATCGCCTTGACGAGTTCGCCGGTCATGCGCGTGAAGGCGAGCAGGCCGGGCATGTCGTCTTCTTCCTGCATCTTCACCAGCGGCCCGATGATCTCGTGCACGTCGCCGCCCGAGCAGAAATTACCGCCTTCGCCGGCGAAGACGACCGCCTTGACGTCGGTTGCAAATTCGAGGCTGCGAAACAGTCGCCCGAGTTCGCCATAGCTCTCGAAGGTCAGAGGGTTCTTGCGTTCGGGACGATTGAGCGTGATCGTCGCGACCTTGCCCGTCACCTCCCACTTGAAATGCGTCGCCTTGTAGTCGGCCGCCTTGAATTTTTGCACGCGCGTCTCCTGTCAACTGGTGAAAATCAGAACATGGTCAGACCGCCCGAGACGCTGAGCGTCTGGCCGGTGACGTAGCTGGCTTTGTCGCTGGCGAAGAACACGATCGCATCGGCGACCTCGCGCGGCTCGCCGAACCGCTTGAAGGGAATCGCCTTGCGGAAGGCTTCCAGGTGGTTTTCAGGCAGCGCCATTAGCATCGGCGTCGCGGTCGGCCCCGGGCAGACACAATTCACATTGATGGAATAGCGCGCCATTTCGCGCGCGAGCCCCTTGGAGAAGGCAATCAGACCGCCCTTGGCCCCGGAATACACGGTTTCGCCCGACGAGCCGTTGCGACCGGCGTCGCTCGCCACATTGACGATCTTGCCGGAGCGCCGCGCCATCATCGGTTCGATCAGCGCACGGATCAGCTTGATCGGCCCCATCAGATTGACGTCGACGACGCGATCCCAGAAATCGGGCGTGTTGTCGACGAAGGGTTGGCCCTTCCCATATCCGGCGACGTTGGCGATGACATGGATTTCACCGAGGGCGAGAGCTTTCTTTGCGAAGGCCGCAATAGATTCGTCCGACGCGACGTCGACCTGGATAAAGTCGACCTTGTGTCCGGCCGCCCGCAACTCCTTTGCGGCGTTCTCCCCATGCTCGGTCGAAAGATCGGCAAGAATGACGTGACCGCCCGCCTTGGCGAACGCTTCCGCAGTGGCGCGACCGATGCCGGAGGCGGCGCCCGTAACGACAATTGATTTCCCGGTGAATTGCATCGTCAACGCCTCATACATTTCGATTATCGATCATCCTGAATGACTATTCATTCACTGACCCGTCATGTCAACTGGCCGCGGACGGCCCATTTCGTCGCGGGGCTCAGTGAGTGAGCGCGCCGGGAGACGTTTCGACCATCTACCTCTTGGTCGGGGATCGGTTGATCTTCGCATATGCCGTCAAGCCCGCGGGCGTAGCGGATGCGCGCACCGAAGACTCGAATCCGGCCGCTATATATTCATCCAACGTGACTATTTCCTTCAGATGCCAATGCTTCAGCGCCCATGTATGAGCGTGCATGATGAGCTGATACACGGCGAGATCGACATTGACGTCTTGCCTGAACAATTTTGCGGCGACGCAGGCCTGGACCCGCTGCGCCAGCAAGTCATTGGTTTCGATTTCCAGTTGCATGATCGTGCGACGTTGCGCGGTCGGAAGAGACTTCGTGGATCGATAAGCCAGTACCGCGGCCGCCCTTCTCCGGTCGATGACGCGCGCATATGCATTCAATGCCTTCCACAACGACTCCAACGGCATATCGTGCGGATCGACAGCGGGTATCTCTCGCTTGTAGGATTCCAGGACGCTCATAAGCGTAAGAAAAAGCACATCCTCTTTGGTTCGCGCGTAATGGTAGATCAGCCCGACGCTAATTTTTGCCTTCTGCGCGATCTCCAGGATCGTTGTCTTGAAATATCCATTCCTGGAGAACAATTCGACCGCCGCGGCGACAATTTGCTCCCTGCGCATCTCCACGAGTTCTGCGTCCAGAACCTGGCTCTTCACCGTCACTTTGTTGACGCGTTGTTTCCTGGCAGCGCGGACGCTCATCGCTAGACACCGTCTTTTTGTGAAGAACCGATTTTCAACGTAACCTACGCCGGCGCCCAAAAGAATCGCTTTTTCTGGGCATCAGGACGTCATTTTGATCTTTCCATTTGCACGACGTTTCGCGATCTCCCGACGGCCGTTGGCATATTGATCGAACGGATGCGCCGCCGCCGACATTTGTCGCAGATCGCTAAACCGCGACGTGCTTTTTCAAGTTGTCCACGCTCAGCCCTTCCATGCGTCCTTCTTCGACAACGGCCCCCTTGGCGAGCACGTAGTATCTTTCGGTCGCCCGGTGCACGAGGCCGAAGTTCTGTTCGATCAGCAGGATGCTCACGCCGTCCCGCGCCAGACGGTTGCAGAGATCGGCAAGCTCGTCGACGATGACGGGCGCCAGCCCCTCGCTTGGTTCGTCGAGCACCACCAGGTCAGGATTGGACATCAGCGCGCGACCAATCGCCAGCATCTGCTGCTGGCCTCCGCTCATCGAAACGCCGATCTGGTCGGCGCGCTCGCGCAGGATCGGGAACAGGTCGAACACCGTCTCGACGTTCCAGCGCCCCTTGCGATCGACGGCTGCGCCGAGCACAAGATTTTCGCGCACGGTGAGGCCCGGCACGATGCGCCGGCCTTGCGGCACGACAGCTATGCCCGCTTTGGCCGCGGTGAAATGCCGGATCGCGTTCTGTGCGCGGCCGTTCATCCTTATTTCGCCCTGCCGCACGCGCGCGATGCCGAGGAAGGAATTGACGATCGTCGTCTTGCCGACGCCGTTGCGACCGATTACCGCGACCCGCTCGCCGCGTTCCACCGCGAGGCTGACGCCGTGGAGGATGTAAGCCTTGCCGTAAAAGGAATGGACATTGTCGAAGGCTAGCAGGCTCATGCGGCCGCGCTCCCGAGATATGCGCGCACGACTTCCGCATTCGACTGGATTTCGGTGGCCGACCCCTGCGCCAGAATCCTGCCGAGGTGCAGCACGGTGATGAGATCGCAAATGCCGAAGATCACATCCATATCGTGTTCGACGATCAGTACAGTCACGCTCCAGCGCCGCGCGAGATCCTTGAGCAGACGGGACAAATCCTGCGATTCCTGGATCGACAGCCCGGCCGCCGGTTCGTCGAGCAGCACGACAGGAGGACGCCCGAGCAGTGCGAGCGCAATATCGACGCGCCGCTGGTCGCCGTAGGAAATGTCGCCGGCGCGGCGGCCCGCAAGCCCGACGAGGCCGAGCTCGCGCAGAATTTCTCCACCATCCGTCGCGCCGGTCGCACGCGCGGCGAGCGCGATCTGTTCGGCGACGGTGAGATCGGGGAAGATGTTCGTCTTCTGGAACGAGCGGCCGAGCCCCGCCTTGCGGCGCAGCCGCGCATCGAGTCCGTCGATGCGCCGCCCCATGAGCGTCACCTGCCCGCGCGTCTCGCCGCCGCCGCGTCCACAGATCAGGTCCATCAAAGTCGATTTGCCGGCGCCGTTCGGTCCGATCAGCCCCCGGATTTCGCCCTGTGCGACGTCGAGCGACACGTCGTCGACGGCGATAAAGCCGCCATAGCGCCGCGTCATGCCGCGTGCGGAGAGGATCGGCTCGTTCATGGCCGTTCCCCCGCGCCGAAGCGTCGCAGCGCATTGGTCAACGCGCCGGCGATCCCATTGGGGATGAATACGGTGACGACCATCAGCGCGCCACCGATGATGGCCGGCCAATGCTCCGTATAGTCGCCGGCGAGATCCTTCAGCACGAAAAAAATCGCCGCGCCGAGGGCAGGGCCCCAGATCGCCCGCGGCCCGCCGATGAAGGCCATGATGAGCGCTTCGCCCGAAAGGCTCCAATGCAGGATGCTCGGCGTCACGAAGCCGTTGTAGAAGGCGAACAGAACGCCGGCGAGCGAGGCGATCAGCGCGGCGAGCGCATTGATGGTCGCGCGGGGCAGCAGAGTTTCGTAACCGACGAAACGGGCGCGCTCCTCGTTGTCGCGAATGGCCCGGGTCAATAGGCCGAAATGGCTGCGCGCCATCAGCGCGTAGCAGAGCAGGACGAGAACGAGAGCCGTCCACACGACTACCGCCATCGAGCGCGGCTGCTGGAACAGCAATGTATCGATCCCGAACAAGGTCTTCGGAAACTTGATCTCGACCCCGTCCTCGCCATTGGCGATTTCCCGCCATTTGGCGAAGACTTCGTAGAAGGCCTGCGCGATCGCGAGCGTCAGCATCGAAAAGGCGAGGTGCGGCAGCCGCACGATGATCAGCCCGAACACGAAAGCGACGAGGGGCGGCGCAACCAGCGCGATTAACACCGCCGCCTCGGCGCTGACATAGCCGAACCGACTGTTGATCGCGATGATATAGGCCGACAACCCGAACCATGCGGCCTGGCCAAAACTCGTCAGGCCATTTTGTCGGAACAGGAAGCCGACGCTGGTCGCGAGGATCGCATTGACCGAGGCCTGCATGAACAGAGACAGGACGAGCGTCGACGCAACCAGCGCAGGCAGGCTCGCGCCGAGGAGGATGCCCGCGGCGGCGAATCCGAGCGGCCACAGAATGCCCGCGCCTGCGCGCGGCTGAAGTCCGATTGCCGCGTCCGACATCATTGACCCGCCTTCACAAGCCCGTCGGGACGCGCGATCAGCACAGCCGACATGACGACCAGCGGGATCAGCGACGCGAGCGCGGGAAAATAGGCGACGCCGAGATTGTGCGCCTGACCGATCAGCATGGCGGCGACGAAGGCGCCGGTGAAGCTCGACAGCCCGCCCGTGACGACGACGACGAAGCATTCGATCAGGATGAAGCCGCCCATCGACGGCGACAGCGCGAGCAGCGGCGCGGAGACGACGCCGGCGAGACCTGCGAGCCCCGTGCCGATGGCGACCACCAGCATCGAAAGGCGTTCAGTATCGACGCCCTGCATCCCGGTCGTGACAGGATCAACGCTGGCCGCGCGCACGAACAGGCCCACGCGGCTTCTGAGCAGCCACGCAGCGAGGCAGGCCGCGACGAAGGCCGCCACCGCGATGATGAACAGGCGATAGGTTGGAAAGCTCGCGCCGAATATGTTCGCAACTCCGTTCAGCCCGGCCGGCGGCTGCATCAGGATGAAGTCCTTTCCGAACAGCGTGCGCACGCCGTCCTCGAGCACCAGCAGCAGCCCGAAGGTCACGAGAATGGTGCTGATCGGATCGTGATTCTGCAGCGGCCGGAACACGATGCGATCGAGCAAGACGCCGAGAAGCGCGAGCCCGAGCATCGAGGCCAGGAGACCGCCCCAGAATCCCCAGAGCGAAGAGGCCGCATAGCCGAGATACGCCCCAACCATATAGAGGCCGCCATGCGCGAAATTGGTGACGCGCCGCAGGCCGAAGATAAGAACCAGCCCTACCGACAGCACATAAAGCAGGCTCCCGTAGACCAGTCCGTTCAAAGTCAGGATGAGCATCGTGCGGGCCCGGTAGACGCAAGAACCTTGGCTCCGGATCGGCGGTCCGTTCCAATGGAACAGACCGCCTCTCGTCTCAGAGCTTGCAAGAACCGTCTGGAGCCGGCGTCGCTTGAGCGGCCGGAACGGTCATGGTGGCGACCGGTTTGAGCTTGCCGGCGACATCCTGAATTTGACCGAAGTAATTCGGCAGAACGAGCTGGTTGTCTTCCTTGCGCATGACAGCCGGGCCATAGAGCGTGTCGAAAGTCGCGCCCGACATGGCCTTGGCGACGTCGGCGGGCTTGACGCTGCCCGACTTTTTCACTGCTTCGAACAGAATGCGCATGCCGATATATGTCTCGCCCTCGAAATTCGTCGGATCTGTGCCCGGATACTTCTTTTGCCATGCGGCCACGAACGACTTGTTGGCAGGCGTATCGAGCGTCGACGAATAATTGACGATGCCCCAGATGCCCTTGGAGATATCGCCCATCGCCTTCACGGTTGAATCGGTCACGAAGCTTGTGCCGGCGACGAAGACCTTGTCGAACAATCCGAATTGTTTCGCTTGAGTGGCGAAATTGATCGCGTCGCGGCCAGCAAGCGCAACCCACAGGCCCTGCGCTCCGGATTCCGCGATCTTCTGGATATAGGGCGCGTAGTCGTTCGTACCGAGCGGCGAGTAAGCCTCGGAAATCACCTCTTTGCCCTGAGCGGCCGCCTTGAAACTCGCGACGGAGTCACGACCCCACGCGCCATCCATTCCTATCGCCGCCCATTTCACTTCCTTGCGTGTTGCGAGCCAGGGCTTGACGACCGCGCCGTCGGAATTGTCGGGATGGTTGGCGCGGAACATGCGGGCGTTGCAGGACGCGCCGGTGATCGCGTTGCCCTTGTTGACGGTCGACAGATAGAGCGCATCCCACTTGCCGAGCTGAGGTCCGAGCGCCAGCCCTTCGCCGGACGCGATCGTGCCGATCAAGAGGTTGAAGCCGCTCAAGGCCAGCTTTTCTCCCTGCGCGCGCGCGACATCGGCCTTGGCCTCCGTATCGAGGAAGCGCGTTTCGACCTTGCGGCCGTCGACGCCGCCGGTTGCGTTGGCTTCCTCCGTCGCAAGGTCGACGGCGCGCTTCACCTGATTGCCGAGATCGGCGTAGGCGCCTGTCATGGCGGTGGGCACGCCGATGCGAACCGGGTCTTTCGTCTGGGCGACCGCTACGCTCGCCACGCAGCCGATCACGCCGATTGCGCTCAAAGAAATCAATGTCCTCTTCATTGTCCTCCCCCTTCGACCCGAGCCCTGCAGGCTGATGCGTTATTCCCTCGAGCGCCGACCTCAGCGGATATTTTCATACTGCTTTTGCATCTGAGTGAACGCTCATTCAGTTCTCGCATGCCATACCAATGCGGTCAAGCATGGAAGCGTCGGCATGCGAACGGGCTAGCCTTGCAAGATGCGCTTCTGCAGCTCCCGCAAGATGACGAGATGCTGGATATCATTCGTGCCCTCGTAGATCTTTGTTATCCGCGCATCCCGATAGAGCCGTTCGGCCGGATAGTCCGACAGATACCCGTAGCCGCCCAATGTCTGAATCGTGTCGGAGCACACTTGTTCGGCGGTCTCGGACGCCTCGAGCTTCGCCATACACGCTTCCATGAGACACGGCAGGCCGGCGTCCTTGAGCGCGGCGGAATGCAGGACCAGCTGGCGCGCCGCCTCGATTTTCGAGGCCATTCTCGCAATCCGGAATCCCACTGCCTGATGATCGATAATCGCCTTGCCAAACACGCTTCTTTCTTTCGCGTATCGAACAGCCAGCTCATATGCGGCGCGGGCTATGCCAAGCGCCTGGGCCGCGATTCCAATTCTTCCGCTCTCGAGATTGGCCAACGCAATGCGGTATCCTTGCCCCTCCTGCCCCAGCAAGAGATTGCTTGGCAGGACGAGGTCCTCGAATGCGATCTGGCACGTATCGGACGTGTGCTGGCCCATCTTCAACTCCACACGAACCACCTTGTAGCCCGGTGTCCGCGTGGGCACGATAAACGCCGAAATGCCTTTCGACCCGAGCTCCGGTTGGGTCTTCGCGAATGCGATTATTATGTCGGCGTGCTTGCCGGTTGTGATGAATTGCTTCACGCCGCTAAGCACATAATTGTCGCCTTTGCGAACCGCTTTGGCGCTGAGCGCTCCGGCGTCCGATCCGCCATGCGCCTCGGTCAGCGCAAATCCACCGAGCCACTCGCCAGCCGCGAGGGGCCGAAGGAACTTCTCCTTTTGCTCTTGTGTGCCGAATTGCGCGATCGGCATGCACGCGACCGAATTGTGTCCGCTGACGATAGTCGACGTTCCAGCATCGCCGGCGGCCAGTTCCTCGAGAATGGCGGCCATCGACACGGCGTCGGCGCCCGCTCCTCCCCATTCTTCCGGCACCATGATCCCGAGGAAACCGAGCTTGCCCATTTCGTGCAATTCGGCTTTTGGAAAGTAGTGAGACTTGTCCCACTCCGCAGCATGAGGCGCCAATCTCTCCTGGGCGAAGGCGCGCGCCATATCGCGGATCATCGCCTGCTGCTCGTTGAGGATCATCTCTCCAGAACCTTTCTCGGACCGTCATGACGGCGTCTGAGGATTATGCGGACTTGCGACCTATCGCTCGACGATCTGTGCGCGTCCGGTCAGGCAGCGCTTCGGGCGTCGAGAAATGCGGCGATACGCGCCTTCGTGTCGACCGTGTCGAGAAGCAGTTCCGTCTCTGCCCGCTCGGCGTCGAGACCATGTCCAATCGAGGCCTGCGCGAGGCTCATGCATCGCTTGCTGGCCGCAAGTGCGGCGCCTGACGCCTGGGCGATCTTTCTTGCCAGTTCGTCACAGAAACCGGATAGGTCGTGTCGCGGCGCCGTCCATTGCACAATGCCAAGCAAGGCCGCGGTCTTCCCATTGATTGTGTCGCAGCCGAGGACAACACGCTTGGCGATCGACGCGCCGCAGAGCCGAGTGAGGCGTTGCGTACCCCCCGCCCCGGGAATGAGGCCAATGCGCGCTTCCGGCAAACCGAGCACAGCCTCTTCAGCGGCGGCACGCAGGTCGCAGGCGAGCGCCAGCTCGAAGCCCCCGCCCAATGCCGCCCCCGAGAGTTCAGCCAAGGTTACGAGCGGTGTCGCCTCGATGCGATCAAACAGGTCTTGCATTCTCTTGACGTGGGCGACGAGTTGCGAGGCGCCCGAACTATCGGCGAAGACTGCGCGCATCATCTTGAGATCCGCGCCCGCGCTGAAAACCTTTTCGGAGCTGCGCACATGCAGGACGGAGCAACCGGAAGCTTCCGCCGCGTCGATCTCCCGGTTCCATGCGTTGATGAATTCAGAATCGAACGCGTTGACCGGCGACCTCGCCATGCAGATCCGGTAAACGTCGCCGACTTTCTCACCCTTTATCATCTTCACGCCTCCCGGTTCGATTGCGCTCGCTGCCGCAGCCTGTCTGTCACGCCGCAAGAAGGTCAGCGCCGCTGCGTCGCAGGTCAGCGGCATCGCGCCTTGCGCGCCTCGCGTCGCTTGACATCTTTCAACGCCTTCCACTATTGACAGATATTGAATGAGCGTTCAATCAAACTCGATGGCGCTAGTCAAATTTCCTTTTCCTGGCGAAAGGCGCGGCTAGATGAAAAGCGTCGATAGTGGTCCGCTAAACGGCCTGTTGGTGATCGACTTTTCAACGCTGTTGCCCGGGCCGCTGGCCGCGCAAATTCTCGCGCAGGCAGGCGCGCGCGTGATCAAGATCGAGAAGCCGGAGGTCGGCGACGAAATGCGCTCTTATGAGCCGCGGTGGGGATCGATCTCGGCGAATTTTGCGATGCTGAATGCTGGAAAGGAGAGCGTGTCGATCGATCTGAAGTCCGCCGATGCGCTCGAATTGCTGCGCCCGCTTCTTTCGGACGCCGACATTCTCCTGGAACAATTCCGGCCCGGAGTCATGGCTCGGCTTGGTCTGGATTACGAGACCGTGAAGCGGATCAATCCGCGTCTCATTTACTGCTCGATTTCCGGCTTCGGTCAAACCGGACCAAAAAGTCAGGTCGCCGGGCACGACCTGAACTACATTGCGGATACGGGATTGCTCGATCTGTCGATGGGCCCGCCTGAGGCGCGTGTTCTTCCGCCAGCGCTTGTCGCGGACATTGCGGCCGGCGCGTTTCCTGCAGTCATGAACATCTTGCTGGCCCTGCAGCAACGCAACGCCACCGGAACCGGCTGCCGTCTCGACATTGCCATGACGGACGCCTTGTTCGCGTTTCAATATTGGAACATCGGTCGAATGCAAGCCACCGGCGAGTCGACAATATCCGGCGCTGAACTGGTGACGGGCGGCTCGCCGCGCTACAACCTCTACAACACCCGCGACGGTCGCGTAGTCGCCGCGGCTCCGATCGAGCAGAAGTTCTGGCTCGGGTTCTGTGACGCGATTGGCCTGGAAGACGAACTGCGGCACGATGAGAGGAACCCAGACGCTACTCTTCGTCGGGTTCGCGAACTGATTGCCGAACGCGAGTCGACCTACTGGGAAGAGAAATTCTCTGACGCGAACTGCTGTTGCAATATCGTGCGAAGGCTCGACGAAGCGCTCGCCGACCCGCATTTCGTCGCCCGCAACCTCTTCCAGGCGAAAGTGCGGGAGCAAGGCGGCCAACAGATGTGGGCGTTGCCGTTGCCTCTTGCGGATGCGTTCTGTCCGAGGGAGCGGCCTACTTCGGACGTGCCTTCCCTTGGGCAGCACAATGCGAAGATCTTCGGTCACGACTAAATCGGCAGTCGCGCGCTCGAAGACAACCTCGATGGAACGAAACGCTGGATCCTCTGGGGAGAGGGACATGGAATTCGACGCCGTATTGCTTGCGCCCCGACGCGCCGCCGCCATAGCCGCCGGCTTCTGGCATGACCGCACCATCAACGACGATCTCGACGCCTGTCTCGCCGCCTGCCCGGACAAGACCGCGCTGACCGCCGTGTGCGTGGACGGCGACGTCAAGCGCTTCACCTATCGCGAACTCGCCGCGCTCGCGGACCGCGTCGCAATCGGCCTGTCGAAGCTCGGCGTCGTTCGCAACGACGTCGTGGCGATGCAATTGCCGAACTGGTGGCACTTCACCGTTCTCTACCTCGCCTGCACGCGCATCGGCGCCGTGCTCAATCCGCTCATGCCGATCTTCCGCGAGCGCGAACTGTCCTTCATGCTCAAGCACGGCGAGGCCAAGGTCATCGTCGTCCCCAGGACGTTCCGCAATTTCGACCACGAGGCGATGGCGCGCGGCCTGCAGCCGAACCTGCCGCATCTCGAGCGCGTGATCGTCGTCGACGGCGGCGGCGCCGACGATTTCGAGACGCTGCTGACGAAGCCCGAATGGGAGAAGGACCCCGACGCGGCGCGCATCCTGGGCGCGAGCCGACCCGGGCCGGACGACATCACGCAACTCATCTACACCTCCGGCACGACCGGCGAGCCCAAGGGCGTGATGCATTCGGCCAACACGCTGATGGCCAACATCATCCCCTATGCCGAGCGCCTCGCCCTCGGCGCCGACGATGTCATCCTCATGGCCTCGCCGATGGCCCACCAGACCGGCTTCATGTACGGCCTGATGATGCCGGTCATGCTGAAGGCGAGCGCCGTTCTGCAGGACGTGTGGGAGCCGAGCAGGGCGGCGGAGCTGATCCGCAAGGAAAAGGTCAGCTTCACGATGGCGTCGACGCCCTTCCTCACCGATCTCACGCGCGCCGTGACCGAGAGCGGCGCTCCCGTGCCGACGCTGAAGACCTTCCTGTGCGCCGGCGCGCCCATCCCCGGCCCGCTGGTCGAGCAGGCGCAGGCCGGCCTCGGCGCCAAGATCGTGTCGGCCTGGGGCATGTCGGAGAATGGCGCCGTCACGCTCATCAAGCTCGACGACGACGACAAGCTCGCCTCCACCACCGACGGCTGCGCGCTGCCGGGCGTCGAGGTGAAGGTGATCGACACGGACGGCGGGAGCCTGCCCGCGGGCGAGATCGGCAAGCTGGTCGTGCGCGCCTGCTCCAATTTCGGCGGCTATCTCAAGCGGCCGCAATGGAACGGCACGGATGCGGACGGCTGGTTCGACACCGGCGATCTCGCCTACATGACGGCAGCCGGGTACATCCGCATTTCCGGCCGCTCGAAGGACGTCATCATTCGCGGCGGCGAGAACATTCCCGTCGTGGAAGTCGAGGCGTTGCTCTACAAGCATCCCGCCGTCGCGCAGGTCGCCATCGTCGCCTATCCCGACGAACGCCTCGGCGAACGCGCCTGCGCCGTCATCGTGCCGAAGGCGGGCGCCTCGATCGATTTCGCCGGGATGGCCGACTTCCTGAAGTCGCACAAGCTCGCCGTCCAGTACATTCCCGAGAAGCTGATCGTGCGCGAGGCCATGCCGGCGACGCCATCGGGCAAGATCCAGAAGTTCCGCCTGCGCGACATGCTCAAGGCCGGAGAGCTTTGATGAAGACGTCGGGGCGCTGAAGAAACGCGCCGGCGCGCATCGCAACAATCTCGCGTTCATGAGGCTTCGAGATGACTGACAAACTGTTTCAGCCTTACAAGCTGAGAAGTCTCGCGTTGCCCAATCGCATTGTTGTCTCTCCGATGGCGCAGTTTTCCGCCGACCGGGAGGGAAGGGCGACGGATTGGCATCATGTTCACTATGGAACCTTGGCTGTATCGGGCGCTGGCCTGGTAATCCTTGAAGCGACAGCCGTTCGTCCGGAGGGACGGGTCTCCCCTTGCTGTCTGGGCCTTTGGGACGATGGCCAGATCGACGGATTGCGCAAGGTCGTGGACTTCTCGCGCAAATCGCGTGGCGCGTTCGTCGGCATCCAGCTTGCGCATGCCGGTCGCAAGGGCTCGGTCTCGACGCCCTGGCAAGGCGGTCACGCGCTCTCGCGCGAGGAAGGCGGATGGCCGATCTGGAGTTCGAGCAATATGCCATATCCGGGGCGTGAGGCGCCGCTGGAGCCGGATGCATCTCAGCTTGAAGAAATAACGCGGAGTTACGTCGACAGTGCGCAGCGCGCCGACGCCGCCGGGTTCGACCTGATAGAGCTTCACGCCGCCCACGGCTATTTCCTCAATGCGTTTCTGTCTCCGCTCAGCAACGGTCGTTCGGACATGTGGGGCGGCAGCCTCGAAAATCGCATGCGCTTCCCTCTGGAGGTCTTCCGACGGCTGCGCGACGCCTGGCCATCGCACAAGCCGCTCGGCGTTCGTATCTCCGTGACGGATTGGGTCGACGGCGGATGGGACGTCGCCTCTTCGTCGGTCTTTGCAAGCCGACTCAGAGCCCTCGGCTGCGATTACGTGGCGGTGTCCAGCGGCGGCGTCTCGCCAGAGCAAAAAGTCCCGGTCGGGCCAGGCTACCAGGTTCCGGCTGCCGCCGAGGTCCGCAGCCAATCAGGGATTCCGATCATGGCCGTCGGTATGTTGTCCGACCCTGAGCTGGCGAACAGAGTGCTCGTCGAAGAGAAGGCTGATCTTGTCGCGATCGGCCGAGGAATGTTGTTCAACCCGCGCTGGGCCTGGCATGCGGGTCTCGCGCTGACGGGGGACATCCGCATTCCGGATCCCTATAGGCGATGCCATCCGAATCTTCGTCATCTCCCACGTTGACGAGGATGTACTCCCACGCCGGTCAAGCCGATACTTTGCAACCGGAGGCGCCGCCTGGCGCGCTCCCCCGACTCGCTTGCTCGACCCCAAACCGATTGTCGCCTCGCCCGGATCATGTAATGGAGCCCGCTCATGTCGAAGATTCAGCGTGCGTTGTCTATTCAGGATCGCGCCGCGCCTGATTTTACCTGCTTCTGCTGCGGCCCCGCACATCCGACCGGTCTGCGCATCAAGAGCCACTGGGCGTCGGACGGCGCCCACGTAGTCACGAAACATACGCCGCGCGACGAGTTTCTCGGTTTCCCGGGGCTGGTCTACGGCGGGCTTCTCGCCATGCTGGTCGACTGCCATTCCGGTTGGACCAACATGGCTTATCATTACCGCGCAGAAGGTCGGGAGCCGGACACCAAGCCGCGCATCGACTGTGTGACCGGCAAGATCAACCTGGAATACTTGAAGCCGACGCCGCTCGGCGTTGAACTGACGATCCTGGGCCGGGTCGAGGGACAAGTCGCGCGAAAGTCGCGCATACTCTGCGAAATATGGGCCGGCGACATGTTGACGGTCAAAGCGGACAGCATTTTTGTTCGCGTCGATGCAGCCGATCTGAGCGCGCGAGCGCACGCAAGCAGAAAACGCTGATCCGTTCCGCTTTGTGAATTCGACAGACCACGGCGAAGAAAGCGAGAGGCCTGTTCTCATAGCCTCAGCACGCCATGCGCGCATACGAACGCCCACAGCGCCCGTCACTTCATTTCGCTCAACATCCTGTATAGCTGGCGTTCGCTGACGCCCATGATCCGGGCGATTTCGGAGCGGTTCCGGTCGCCTTCCGTCAGCAGTTTGCGCAGGTAAGTCGCGGCGATTTCGTCCAGCGTCGGCGCCGTATCGAAGCTGAAAGCATAGTGCACGCCGCTGCGCGGCTCGCGTCGCAGCGGACCAATGTGGCTGACGCGGATTTCGGCCTCGGCGCCCGAGATCAGCGCGGCGCGCTCGACGATGTTGCGAAGCTCCCTGACATTCCCGGGCCAATTGTACGCCATCAACGCGGTGAGAGCGGCCTTCGACCAGACCTTGTCGGCATGGCGCGCGAAATCGCGAGTCTGCAGAAAGTGCTCGGCCAGAAGCGGGATGTCGTCCAGGCGCTCGCGCAACGGCGGCGCCTTCAGCACGAAGGCCGAGAGGCGGTAGTACAAGTCCTCGCGGAACGTGCCCTCGCGACACATCTTTTCGAGATCGCGGTTCGTCGCCGTGACGAAGCGCACGTTGGCGACGAGGTCCTTCGTTCCGCCGACACGCCGAAATCGGCCGGTTTCGAGAACGCGCAGCAGTTTCGCCTGCAACTGAAGCGACATCTCCCCGATCTCGTCGAGGAACACGGTTCCGCCCGCGCCGACTTCGATCAAACCTTCCTTGCGCCGGTCCGCTCCGGTGAACGAGCCGCGCTCGTGTCCGAACAATTCCGACTCGAAAAGGCTCGATTGCAGCGTCGAGCAGTCGATCGCGACGAAATTGCCGGTGGCGCGCTCGCTCGCCTGATGCACGGCGGCGGCGATCAGTTCCTTGCCGACGCCGCTCTCGCCCAGCACCAGCACGGTCGTATTGCTGGGGCCGACAATGCCGATCATCCGTCGCAATTCGTCCATGGCGGCCGACTTGCCGACGAGTTCCTTGCCCACCGTCAGGTTCGCCTGACGGCGCAGGTATTCGTAGTCGCGCCGCATCGAATGGGCCGCCAGCGTCCGCTGGATGATGAGATCGAGTTCGCTTGGACTTACCGGCTTGGTCAGATAATCCGCCGCGCCGTGCTTGATGGCGGTCACCGCCTGGTCGATCGAGGCATGCGCGGTGAGGACGATGACCGGACAGATTTCGGCGAGTTCAGCGACCTTATCCAGTCCATGTGCATCGGGAAGGCGAATGTCCAGCAGCGCCAGGACCGGCTCGACGGTCCTGAGAAGGGATTGGGCGTCGGCCCAGCAACGAGCCGAAACCGCATTGTAGCCGGAGGCGCGCAATTGCGCGCAGAGCAGCTTGTTGAGCGTGGCGTCGTCCTCGATGACGATGATCGTTTGCTGCTGGCGCTCGGCGTTCATATGTTTTCCGCGGCGATTCTCTGTTCGATCGCCTTGTCGGCGTGCGGGAACTTCAAGGTGAACGTCGTTCCCGCGCCGGGCGCGCTGGCGACCGAGATCGTCCCGCCCCATTTGTCGACCAGCGCCTTGCAGATGGCAAGGCCGAGACCCGAGCCGGCGCTGCCGTCGGCGCGCCAGCTCCAGAATGGATGGAATATTTTCGCCAATTGCTGCGGCTCCATGCCGACGCCCGTGTCGACGATCTCCACGAGGACGTCGTCGTCTTGCGTGATCGTCGCGACGACGCGCAGCCGTCCTCCGCGCGGCATCGCGTGCAGCGCATTCTGCATGAGATTGATGAGGATCATGCCGAGGTCGCCTTGGGTTCCGACGATGCGGGCGCCCTCGACGACCTCGTTCGACAGCACGATGTTGTGTGCGCTCGCGTCATAGCGCAGCAGGGCGAACACATCCTGGACAAGCGGCGCGAGATCGACGATCTCACCGCTCGGTTCAGGAACGCGACTCAGACGCATCAGGCGTTCGGTGACGCTCAGGCAACGGTCGACTTCTCCATTGACAGCCGAGATGAATTCGAGCGTCTCGTCGCCCGGATCGAGCCTCAGGTTGCGCTCGATGGCGTGCAATCCGAGAAGGACCGAAGCGAGCGGATTGTGGATTTCGTGCGCGAGGCCCGCGGCCAGGTGCCCCAGCTCCGACAGGCGCTGCTCCTGTGAAACCTGGACGTGCTGCGACAGGTCGCGCACGGATTCCACGACCAGTCTCTTGCCGTCGCCCATCTCGCCGTCTTCGACGACGCCCGCCACGACCTCGGCTGCGAACTGTTCGCCGGTCGCGTTGTTGACGTGGATGTGCGAGGCCTTGACCCGCCGGCTGCCGTCGGCGATCGCAACCAGCGGGCATATGACCATTGTCGGAAAGCACGGCTCGCTGCGGCCGTGACTGCTCGCGTAGCAGGGCAGGGTCAGAACCTCGTCGAGCGTCCTGCCCGCCTGCCTGCAGAACTCGGCGTTCGCCGCCACGACGCGATAGTCCTGGTCGATGACGCGAATACCGTCCGGCGAGGCGTCGATCAGGCTCTGCAGGAAGGCGTCCCGGCGCCGGATGGTCTGGATCGTCTGGTCGAGGCGCGCGACCAGCGAGTTCCACCCTGCCGCCAACGCAGCGATCTCATCGGCGCCGGGGTCCGTTTCGATTGCGATCACCGGCGGGGGCGCGGTCGGGTCGTCCGCGTAGCGCGCGATCGCGCCGGAGATCGCGCCGAGCGGCCGCACGACGGTCCTCCGCAACACGACCCAGATCGCGCCGAGGGCCGCCAGCACGACCAGAAGGCCGGCGCCGGACAGCAGCGCCGCCATCCGCCAGGTGCGATCGAGAATGTCGCCCGCCGCGTAGTCGATCACCAGATAGCCGTTGACCGGATGCGTCGCGGCGTCGCCGTGGCAGGTCACGCACGGCTCGCGGTTGGGCGCCGCCCGCACGGAGCGCAGCACCGGCGCCCCGCGCTCGTTGGTCATGAAGCCGGCGAGCGAGCCGCCGCCGCGCGACCCGCCTGTCGGGTCCGCGCAAGCCTCGCACAGTTTCGTCGGGTCGCGCCGACGGCCGATTAGGTCCCGATCGGAGGAGAAGCGGATCTGTCCGCCCGGCTCGACGATCATCGCCAGATCGACGTTCGGCGTGCGGCCGAGATCGGCGACGATCTGGCTGAGGCCGGGCAGATCGCGCTTGAGCATGGCGTTCTCCAGCGCGATCTGCAGCGCCTCGCCGAGTTTCAACGACGCTTCCTGCCGCTCCTGCAGAAGTTCGCGCCGGTGCAGCGGCGCGAAGACAAGCAGGATGAGGGCGGACGTCGCGACGAGGACTCCCGCGAGATAAAGGACAATGCGCGAGCTGATCGTGCGCGCGTGAACAACGCTCATCGACCCGTCTCCTGCATCATGGCAAGCGGGCGGCGGCTCTGGCCGCGCACACGCGACACAGGCCGCCGGCGCCCCCGCGCGCCAACGGCCAGTGGAACGACGCGCCGCAGCCGCGGCAGATATTCGTGCTCAGATCGACCACCCGTGTGGCGTCGGCGCCGCCGCGCTGCACCGAGACCGCCCCGGCGTCGCATATATCGACGCACACGTCGCAGCCGTCGCAAAGGGTCTGTTCCACAACGTAGGATGTCGACGCCCCGCAATTTTGGAGACGCATCGCCCCGCACGGGCAGATGCGAGCGCACATATCGCACCCCTCGCACAGCTCCGCCTTGATCTGCGGCACAAAACAACTGGCCCGCCGATCGGGGCGTTTCGGCGCGGCGCGGGCGTCCGATCGCACGAGCCCCAGCAGGCTGCGCCGGTCAATTCCGGTCGCGGTCGTCACCAGCCCGGCCCAGCGCCCGGCGCATAGCGCGGCGGCGGATCGGCGCAGGTGAGACCGGGCGCGGCCTGTGCGTGCTTCTGCGGTTCGACGGGCGTCGGGTCGAACCCGTAGATCTGCGCCAGCAGGTCGGCCAAGGCGGAAACGTAGATCGTCGTCATCAGTGCGATGCCGGCGTAGAACGGCGACTGGCAGCGGCGCACCACCCGACCCGCGAATTCCGGCAACCACACCCGCGGATGTTCGCGCAGGAAGCGCGCAATCGCCTCGGCCGCTGCGGGCTCGGCCAGGCGGGGCGCGACGTTGGAGAGAAATGCGAGTTCGTGGGCGATGTGATCGTCGGCGCGCATCCGCCAGTCCGGCACGCGGAACCCGAATTCCGCGTAGGCCGCGCGCACGCGGAACATCGGCTCCTGCCGTTCCAGCCCGTCGTCGTCCACCCAGACCGACTCGTGCGGCGAGATGCGATAGGTGTGATTGAGATAGATCGCCGCGTATTCGGCGGCCATCTCGTCGAGCGTCTCGGCCGTGACCGGGTCGGGCGCGTCTTTCAAAGCGTCGTCCAGCAGCCGCGCGGCTTCCGTGAACTCCGGCCCTTCGAGCCGCAACGCGAACCATTGGTCGACCGGCATCCGGCGGAGGATCGCGATCAGCGGCGCATCGAGTTCGCGATCGTGCAGCCGCGCGAGCAGAGCGAGATCGTCGGCGATCCCCGCAGCGGCCCGGGGCTCGAGCGCGCCCGCCGCGACGGTCACTTCACCACCCCCTTGGAATGCGGAACAAAGCGGATCGAGGGATTGGTGAGTTCCGGATCGGCCATGTTCCTGACCTGCCGCACCACGGTGTCGTGCGGTCCGATCGCCTTGGTCTCCAGGCTCTTGTCCGCGATCTTGTCGATCGGCCCGATGTCGAGGACGCGCATCATGCAAGCCATCACGCAATAGGGCTTGCGGCCGGCCTCCAGCTCGTCGATGCACATGTTGCACTTCGAGACGATGTTCTGCTCGGGAATGAACTGCGGCGCCCCGAACGGGCAGGCCGCCTCGCAGCGCCGGCAACCGATGCACAAGGTCGAATCGATATCGACGACGCCATTGTCCTTGCGCTTGAAGATCGCGCCCGTCGGACATGTCGGCAAACAGGCCGGCTCGGCGCAATGGTTGCAGGACATGTTGACCTTGTAGGCGTAGACCTCCGGATAGGTTCCGCCTTCGATATATTGCACGCGCCGGAAGCGGGGCCCCGGCGGCAAGCCGTTCTTGTCCTTGCAGGCGATCTCGCAGGCGCGACAGCCGATGCAGTCGACATTGTTGTGGATGAAGCCCAATTGCACGTCCGGTTTCACCGGCGTGTACGCCTCGCGCTTCTTCTTCGCGACGGCTTCCTTGATCTTGTTCTTGTCGACCTCGTTGGCCATGTGCCCCTCGGCGCGCGTAGTGATTTGGACGGTCGCGATCAGAGATCGCGGCGGAAGACCTGCGCGCGGGAAGTCGCGAGCTGGTCCCATCCGGGCTTGTGTTGCAGGTTGGTCTTCCTGATGTTGCAGAGCACCGTGTTGTAGGCGAAGGCGCCGGCCGGCGACGGCTCGTCCAGCGTCAGGAAGTCGGGATTGCCGGACCGGTCGACGCCATTCTCGTCGAGGTCCATCCACGAGCCTTCATGCAGGACGATCACGCCCGGCATGCAGCGCTCGGTGACGTAGGCCGGCGCGACCGTCCTGCCGCGGTCGTTCCACATCTCGATCGTATCGCCGGTCTTGATGCCGAGCCGCGCCGCATCCGATGCGTTGATCGTCACCTCCTGGTCGAACGTCTCGCGCAGCCAGGCGATGTTGTTGAAGATGGAATGCGTGCGCCAGCGTGGATGCGGGCTGATCATGTGGAAGGGGAACTGCGCGGTCTTCGGGCTGTTGAGCGATTCCCACGGCTCGATCCACTTGGGGATCGCCGGAATGAAATAGCCCCATTGCGTTTTCGAGAAATCCGCCGTCTGCCCGAGCACGGTCGACAAAATCTCGATCTTGCCCGACGGCGTCTGGAACGGCAGGCCCGTCTCGATCTGCGCGCGGAACGCCACATGCGGCTGCGGCAGCTTGAACTTGTAGACGCCGCGCTTCTTGAATTCGTCCCAGGGCATGGTCACGCCCTGGTGATGCTGCACATTGTTCCACCACGCCTCGAGATAGGCCTCGTCGACCGGATCGTCGTTCTTGAAATAGTCGCGCGTGGCGCGCGGATTGTAGCCGGGGCCGAAGCCGAGCCTGTAGGCCAGTTCGGTGAATATCTGAAAGTCGCTCTTCGACTCGCCGAGCGGCTGAATGACCTTCGGACGATGGATGTAGTAATGGCCCTTGTACCAGGGCAGGGCGACGTCGTGACGCTCGAAATGGGTCGCCACCGGCAGCAGGAAATCGGCCCATATGCCGGTCGGCGTGATCGTCGAATCCAGGCACACGAGCAGCGATTCGCGCTCGCCCTCGGCTTCGAGCTTCTTGAGCGCCTTGATCTCCTTGTTGATGTTGGTGAGCTGGTTCAGCCAGTCGGAGCCTTGCCAGAATATCCCGCGAATATTGGGGATCACGCCGTCGAGATTGTCCTGGCGCGGCCACAGGCCCGCCTCCTCGCGCTTCACGTTGGGATAGTTGAGCACGATATGCGCCCAGCGGTCCGACTTGATCGACGCCCACCAGAGATTGGCGTTCTGGTCGTACGGATAGGCGACGGCCTCGGCATGAAAGGCCTTGCCGACGCCTTCCGCGCAACCGCCGAGCACGCCGATATTGCCGGTCATCGCCTGAACGGCGGCGGCCATGCGATTGTATTGCTCGCCATAGGCGTTGCGGCCCGGCGACCACGAGGCTTTCAGCGCCGCGGGCTTGGTGCGCGCGTACATGTCGGCGAGCTTCTTGATGTCGTCGGCGCTCACGCCGCAGATTTTCGCCGCCCATTCCGGCGTCTTCGGCACGCCGTCGGAGGCGCCGAGAATGTAGTCCTTGAAACTTTCCTTCCCCTGCGCCCAGAACGGCATCGTGCCCTGGTCCATGCCTTGGCAGAAGCGGTTGATGAAGTTCTGGTCCTGCAGATTGTTGGCGAAGATGTAGTGCGCCATGCCGGCGAGCATGGCCGCGTCCGTGTTCGGACGGATCGGAATCCACCAGGCGTCGTAGGCCGCCGCCGAGTCGGTGTATTGCGGGTCGATCAGCACGAACTTGCAACCGCGCTGCTTGGCGAGCCGCATGTAGTAGAACGTATTGCCGCCGTGGAACGTGTAGGCGGGATTCCAGCCCCACATGATGATGAGCTTGGAATGGGCGAAGGCGTCGTCCTCGTTGCCGTCCTCGATCGTGCCGAAGGTGATGCGCGAGGAGAACGTCGTGCCCTGATACGAAGGCACCGACCACGACGACGTTCGACAGCCGAACATGCCGAGGAAGCGGCCGAGCAGGCCTTCGATCTGGTCCGACTTGTGCAGCACGCCGTAGGAGGCGCCGGCGTAGCTCTGGTCGAGCAGCGCGGTGGGACCGTACTTTGGTCTTGAGATAGACCATGCGTTCCGCGATCTCGCCGAGCGCTTCGTCCCAGGAGACGCGCTTGAACTTGCCTTCGCCGCGCTTGCCGACGCGCTTCATCGGATAGAGCAGACGCTCGGGCGAATAGAGCCGCGCGCGATAGGAACGGCCGCGCAGGCAGCCGCGCAATTGCGGTTCTTCCTCGGTGTCCTTGCCGAAGAATCCGCCTTCCTGGTAGCGGCCGTCGTCGGTCGACAGGCGAACGATGACGTCGCCCTTCTTGTGCGCGACGAGCATGTGGCGCGAGCCGCAATTGTGCGCGCAACTCGTGACGACGGTCTCGAGTTGATCGTCGCGCGGGTAAGGCTCGTAGGCGAAGGCTTTCGCTGGCGCGCTCTCGAGAAGCGGCGCGAGAAGACCGGCGCCGCCGAGCGCGGCCGCGCCTTTCAGCGCCTGACGGCGATCGAGCCTGACGAAATCGGCGAGCGAGGGGCGTGGCGTGCGCAGGTTCATTGATGGGCGCTCCTGCGCATCATTTCTTCGGAAGCTGGAATCGCGGGTCGGACTGCGTCGGCCGCTCCTTCGCCCAGTCGGGCGTGTCCGACATGCCCGGCCACGGATGGCGCGGATAGGCGTAGGAGGTCCGGTACCACTGGCGGCCGCCGTGACAGCCGTAGCAGACGTCAGAACTCTTCCTGGCGAGCTTCTCGATGTTGGCCGCTTTCAGGTAGGTCGTCTGATGGCGGTTCGTGCGGAATTGCTCGGCATGGCAGCTCAGGCATCCATTCGGCGTCTCGGACGTTTCCAGACCTTCGCGCGTCGCCGGCCACGGATCGGACAGGCCCATGTTCTCGGCGGGAAAGGCGCCGTGGCAGCGCAGGCAGGTTTCGTTGGGATTGACGCTCTTGCGCAGGGTGAAGGCAGGCGCATCGCCACGCCACGAGCTGTTCGCGGCGCCATCGCTCCTGACCGCCGTCACATGCGGCGATTTTTCGCGCGGGTCGTTTCCCTGGTGACAGAAATTGCACTGGAGATTCATCGTCTCCTTGGCGAAGGGCGACTGCAGGTGGCGCCAGTGAAAGGATTCCTGCTTGCCGGCGTAGGTGTCGAGCGTCTGGTACCAGGCGAGCGCCTCGCCTGCCTTCACGCCGGCGGGCGACGCCTCGCGCGGCGTGGCCTTCGTGATTTCCGAGTGACAGATCAGGCAGGCCTCGTTGCTGGCGTGATTGATCGCCGGCTTGAAGTGGATCGGGTCCCAGGCGCCGCGCTGGTAGTCGGCCTTGGCCGCGCGCGCCTTGGTCGCGGCGACGCTGGCGATGGCGGCCGGATCGTCCGCCGGTTCGGTCTTGCCGCCCGGCGATTGCGCGAACGCCGCCAAGCCCGCGACGAGGGCGATGATAGTCAGCGCGGATGAAACTGCGCGAGCTCGCGGGATCGACATGACGTTCTCGAAAAATCTGATGTCGCGCCGGCGTCGGCCGACCGCGTCTGGCGGACTTGGGAGCCGGGCCGAAGCCCGGCTCCCCGCGATGCTGATGCTGGAAGCAGACCAGAAGAACGGATCAGTTCTTCTTGTCGCCGCTCATGCCGGACATGCCGCCCATGCCGGACATTCCCGACATTCCGCCCATGCCGGACATTCCACCCATGCCGCCCATGCCAGCCATGCCGCCCTGAGCGCCCGACCATTGCGTGCAGACCCACGGGCCGCTCGCGCCGGCCATGCCGCTCATGCCGGACATGCCGCCCGTTCCACCCATGCCCGACATTCCGGACATGCCACCCATGCCCGACATGCCCTGCCCGGACATGCCGGACATTCCGCCCATGCCCGACATGCCGGCACCATACCACCCATGCCGGACACGCCCATGCCGGACATTCCGCCATGCCGCCCATGCCGGACATGCCGCCCATCCCGACATGCCGCATCCGCCCATACCCGACGGCGCGTAGGTCCACTGCGTGCAGACCCAGCCGCCCTGGCCGGACATTCCGGCCATGCCGCCCATGCCGGACATTCCCGACATTCCGCCCATGCCCGACATGCCGGACATGCCGCCCATTCCACCCATGCCGGACATTCCCGACATGCCCTGCGCGAGCGCCGCCGACGACGCCAGGGCGACGCCCAGAGCCGTTCCGACCAGCGCGGTCTTGATGTGCTTCAGCATAATGATGCTCCCCGTAGGTGACGTGCTGCGAACGCCGTGGTCGAGCGGCCGCACAAAATTTCCGGAGCGGTGACCACCCCCGGATTCGCGGGCTCCCGGGAGCCTGCAAAATGGTTGCTGCGCTCAGCGACGCCGGTGGCGCTTCTTCTTCCGGCTCTGCGGTTTCTGCGCCGCCGCCTGCGCGGCTTTCGCCTTCGCGTCGCCGGGTTTGGCGGCCTGCGTGAACGGCGGCGGCGGAACCTGGCCCGTCGGCGCAGCAGCCTTCTGGCCCTTCGACCATTGCGCGCATTCGCGCTTGGGCTGCGCCGTATGCGTCGGCGGCGTTTCGCGCCAGGACGTGCAGGTCCAGCCGGAGCCGGCCGGCTGTGCGCCCGCCGCGCCTGTCAGAAGGACCAGCATCCCCGTTGCGCCGAGGCCGCGCGCGATCATCCGCTTCATTTCTGCTTTCCCTTGCTGCGCCAGTTGCGAATGTCGTACGGGCCGATCATTCCGGGCCGGTCGAACGGCGTGTACCAACCGCCCTGGTTGGCGCTCCACGACAGGCTCTCTGGTCTGGGCTCCGCGACGCCGGCGAAGAAGCGGCGCTCCCAACCGGGCGCCCGCACGAAACTGACGATCGTCGGCGCCCCTTCCGGGCGGCGATCGGGCGCAAGTCCTGCGATGGGATATTCAGCGGCTCCTGCGGCCGCCGTCGCCGCAAACAAGCCGACCACAATCAAGCAGCGCCGCATCGGAACCTCGCCTCGTCCGCGCAGCCATATGCCGCGACAGACGCGCGCTTCTCCGCAATAGCGGCGCCAACTCGTCCGAGTCAGGCAAGTTATTGATTACACTTGGCTTCGTTCCTGAACGTCGCGAGGCGCGGGTGCGGGCGCGCTGCCAAATTGGCAGCGCGATCACGGTCGACGGGTCGAACCGCCTGCGAAAACAAGAAATTATAGGGAATGCAAATTTGGCAGACGCGGCAGTGTCGATATTCCGTCAGCCGCGCTGCGGCGGCAGCGGGCAACGGCCGATCCGGGAGACATCGCATGCGCTGCGAAGAGCGGTTGCGGGCGGCCATCGGCCGTCGCTGACCTGCGCCGCGCTCCGACTTCGCAAGGCAGTCCGGAGCGCGGGTATTCGTCCGTTTGAAGCTAAATGGCCGTGCGATCCGCGCCCTTCAGGTGCAGGATTTCACGCGCCTCGTCCGGCGTCGCCACTTCGAGCCCAAGGCCCTCGATGATCTGGCGGGCGAGGCGCACCTGTTCGGCATTGGATTCCGCGAGGCGCCCGGGGCCGGACCACAGCGAATCCTCGAGGCCGACGCGGACATTGCCGCCCATGGCCGCCGCCATGGCGGCGATCGGCAATTGCGCGCGGCCCGCGCCGAGCACCGACCAGCGATATTTGTCGCCGAACAGACGGTCGGCCGTGCGCTTCATGTGCAGCACGTCTTCCGGATGCGAGCCAGTGCCGCCGAGCAGGCCGAACACCGTCTGCACGAACAGCGGCGGCTTCACGAGGCCGCGTTCCAGGAAATGCGCGAGATTGTACAAATGCGAGGTGTCGTAGCACTCGAACTCGAAGCGCGTGTCGGATTCGGCCATGGTGCGCAGGACGTATTCGATGTCCTGGAAAGTGTTGCGGAACACGATGTCCCTGTTCCCCAGCATTTCCGGCTCCCAGGCGTGCTTGAACTCCTTGAAGCGGTTCAGCATGCCGAACAGGCCGAAATTCATCGAACCCATATTGAGCGAGGCGACCTCGGGCTTGTAGGTCTTGGCGGGCAGCACGCGCTCCTCGACCTTCATGTACGGCGCGCCGCCGGTCGTCAGGTTGATCACGCAGTTCGAGCGCTGCTTGATGACCTTCAGGAACGGCGCGAAGGCTTCGGGCGACTGGTCCGGCTGTCCCGTCTCGGGATTGCGCGCGTGCAGATGCACGATGGCCGCGCCGGCCTCCGCCGCGCCGATCGAGGCGTCGACGATTTCCTGCGGCGTGACCGGCAGGGCCTTCGACATGCTGGGCGTATGGATGGCGCCTGTCACGGCGCAGGTGATGATGACCTTCTTGCTCATCGCTCCGTCCTCTGTCTCTAGTCTTGAAATTCAGGCGTCCTTTGCAGCGTCGCGCTTGTGTGCGGCGAGCGCGGCCAGACGTTCGTTGCGCCAGCGCGTGCGCCGCCCCAGCCGCTCGGGCGCGGCCTCGTGCGGCCAGGCGGCGATCACGCGGTCGATATTGGGCGGTTTGTAGACGTCGGATTTCGCGCCATCGTCGGCGAGCCGTTTGTAGAAGCCGGTGTAGCGCGCGCAATAGTCGGCGACGCCGCCCGGCGCATTCAGTTCGATCGTCTCGAACGGGCCCATGAAGGACCAGCGCAGGCCCAGCCCGTCCTTCACCGTGCGGTCGAGATCCTCGGCCGACACATAGCCCTCGCCCACCAGCCGGAAGGCTTCGGCCAGAAGCGCGCCCTGCAGGCGGTTGAGAATGAAGCCGTCGGCTTCCTTCAGCACGACGATCGGCGTCTGGCCGATGGAGGCATAGACCTCTTTCGCCCGCGCGATCGTATCGGGCGCCGTCCAGGGGGCGCCGGAGAGTTCGACCAGCGGGATGAGATGCGGCGGGTTGACGGGATGACCGACGAGGCAGCGCGCGCGGCCGGCGAGCTTTTCGGTGAAACGCGAGGCGACGATGGCCGAAGTGGAGGATGCGAGAATTGCGTGCGCAGGCGCGAGCCGGTCGAGTTCGGTGAAAAGCGCGATCTTGACGTCGACGTCCTCCGGTCCGTTCTCCTGCACGAAATCGGCGTCCGCGAGCGCGTCGGCAAGGCTCGCCGCAGCCGTTACGCGCGTCGCCGCGCCATCGGGGTCGTTCGCCAGTCCGTGGCGGGCGAGGCCCCGCAGTTCCTCGTGCACGAGACCCGGCGCCGCGGCCAGCGTCGGCGCATGCGTATCCGTCATCGACACGCGCCAGCCGGCGCGCGCGAAAATCGTCGCCCAGGCGCGACCGATCAGGCCGGAGCCGACGACCGCCACTTTCTTCGCTTCGCTCATGTCCAAACTCACAGCCAGAGCACCTTGCGGCGCAATTCGTAATCGTTGCGGAGGTCGGCCGAGGGGCCGACGTGGATGACGCGGCCGCGCTCCAGCGCCACGGTCGTGTCGGAGAGAGCGAGCGCCAGGTCGAGGTGATGGTCGACGATGACGATCGCCACTTCCCGGCGCAGGCGATCGAACGTCTCGAACAGGGTTTCGACCACGGCGGGCGCCAGCCCCTCGAAGGGCTCGTCGAGCAGGAGAATACGCACGTCTCCCGAGAGGGCGCGGGCGACGGCGAGCATCTGCTGCTCGCCGCCGGAGAGGTAGTCGGCAGGCGTATCGAGCCGTTCGCGCAGGCGCGGGAAATAATCGAAGACGCGCGCTTCGTCCCAATGTACTCCCTGCCCCGTCATGCGACGAAGGCGTCCGAGCTCGAGGTTTTGCGCGACGCTCATGCCGGCGAACAGGCCGCGCCCCTGAGGCACGTAGCCGACGCCGTTGCGGGCGATGGCCGCGGAAGGAAGCCCCACGAGTTCGACGCCGTTCAGCCCGATCGAGCCGCTGGAGGCCGGCGCAATGCCAGTCAGCGTCTTGAGCAGCGTCGATTTGCCCGCGCCATTGCGGCCGAGCAGCGCGACGATCTCGTTCTGGCGGACGGTGAGATCGACATCGTTGAGAATGTGGCTCTTGCCGTAGAACGTGTTGACGCCCGTCGCAGCCAGCAGCGGCGCCGCGGTCGCCGCGGTCTCGCGCGCTTTCGCGGCGACTGTCGCAGCGCCGGAACCGATGTAGACCTCCTGCACCGCCTTGCTGGCGCGGGCGGCTTCCACATCGCCGTCGAGCAGAACCTGACCATTGTTCATGACCGTGACATGATCGGCCAGCTGGAACACGCGGTCGATGTCGTGCTCCACCAGCAGCACCGGCAGGTCCCGCGAAATGCGCTTGATGATATTGCCGATGCGCTCGCGCTCCGCCGCGGAAAGACCGGCGAGCGGTTCGTCGAGCAGCAGGATGCGCGGGCGGCTGGCGAGCGCCAGGCCCATGTCCAGCAAGCGCTGGCCGCCGTAGGAAAGCGAACCGGCTTCGGCCTTTTCCATGCCCGCAAGGCCGAGATAGCGCAGCATTTCGCGCGTGCGTTCGTTGACTTGCGGTATGTCGTGCGCCGAACGCCAGGGGTTGAAGCGCGCGGGGTCGCGCGCCTGCACGGCGAGGCGGATGTTTTCCTCGACGTCCAGCGCCGGGAAGAGATTGGTGATCTGGAAGGAGCGGCCGATGCCGGCTTGCGCGATCGCTTCCGGCGACAGGCCCGCGATGGATTGCCCGAGCAGCGCCACCTGGCCCTTGTCCGGCGCGTATAGGCCGGAGAGAAGATTGAAGGCGGTCGTCTTGCCGGCGCCGTTCGGGCCGATCAGCGCATGCAGCGTCCGGTCGGCGACGGTCATGTCGACCTCCTGCACGGCGCGCAGGCCGCCGAAGCTCTTCACGATTCCTTGCGCGGCAAGCACGGGCCCCGTGCTGGCGGCGGACGGCAGCAGGAAGGCCGGCAGCGCCATGTCCTCGGTGCGGCGGCCCGCCATGGCCGCGGCTTCGATCGTCTTTCTGCGCCAGGGCGCAAGCGCCTCCCCGATCACGCCGACGAGCCCGTTGGGCGAGAAGACGATGAAGCCGACGAACAGCAGGCCGAACCAGATCTGCCAGTTCTCGGTGTAGATCGAGAGGAATTCGCGGAACAGGATGAAGAACAGCGCGCCGATGGCGGGGCCGACGAAGCTGCGCATCCCGCCGATGACGACCATGGCGAGCAGTTCGCCGGAGAAAGCGACCGAGATCGGATCGGCCGAGGTCATGCGGTTCTTGTAGAGGAGCAATATTCCGGCAAGGCCGGTCAGCGTCGCGGAGAGCGAAAAAGCGACGAGCTTGTAGCGATTGTTCGGATAACCGAGGAAGCGCGCGCGCTGCTCGTTCTCGCGGATGGCGACCAGAACGCTGCCGAGCGGCGAACGGTGGAAGCGCCACAATCCGACCGCGATCACGAAAGCAATGACGGCGACGAACGCGTAATAGGCCCCGTTGGCGTCCAGACTTGCGCCGCCGAGGCTCGGGCGCGTGATGCCGCCGATGCCGTTTTCGCCGCCCGTAACCTCGGTCCAGCGGAAGGCCACGGTGTAGACCATGGCCGCGAAAGCGAGAGTCAGCAGGGAGAAATAGACGCCGCGCCGGCGCAGGATCAGCGCGCCGAGCAGCGCCGAGAGCACGAATGTCGATACGAGACCGGTCAACACCGGCAATACAAACGAGCCCGGCGCCATGCGCAATTGCAGGAGCGCGGCAATATAGGCCGCAAGCCCGAACCATGCGCCGTGGCCGAACGACACGAGCCCGGTGTGGCCCACGAGTATGTTCAGCGCCATGCAGGCGATGGCGTAGACGACGACTTCCGTCGCCGAGGTCGTGGTGAGGCCGAGGACGCCGAGCGTCGCGGGCAACACGGCGAGCACGATGCGCGATGGCCAGCAATTGCGGCGGGATGAGGCGTGGCAGCGCGTTCATAGCGGCCCGCTCATTCGAAGCGGGCGATGCGCTCGCCCAGCAGGCCGCGAGGGCGCACGAGCAGGACGACCAGCATCAGCAGGTAGATCGCCGCGGTGGAGCCCGCCGAATATCCGATGGCGATCATCACGCCCTTTACCAGACCGACGAGCAGCGCGGCGATGACGACGCCCCAGAAGGAGCCGAGACCGCCGATGACGACGACGACGAAGGCCGGCGTGATGATCTCGGCGCCCATGGCCGGATGGACGGCGTAGATCGGCGCAAGCAGGACGCCGGCGAGCCCGGCAAGCCCGATGCCGAGGCCCGCGACGACAGCCATGTACGGCTGCAGCGAAATGCCGAGCGCGCCGACCATGTCGGGGTTCTGCACGCCCGCGCGCACGACGCGGCCGAACGAGGTCTTCTGCAGCAGCAGCCAGAGGCCGGCGACGCAGAGGATGGCGATGGCGAGCAGGATGGTGCGGTAATAGGAATAGACGAAGTCGCCGATGAACACCTGCCCCCTGAGGTAACTAGGAATTGAATAGGACAGGGGCGGCGCGCCGAAGATCATGCGCAGCGCCTGTTCCGCCACCATTGCGAGACCGAAGGTCAACAAGAGCGAGAGAATGGGATCGCTGCGATAGAAGCGGCGGAACAGCGTGCGCTCGATGACGATGCCGAGCATGCCGACAAGCGCGGGCGCGACCGCGAGCGAGCCGCCGAAACCGATATAGGGCGAGAGCACGAGCGTGAGATAGGCGCCGATCGCGAAGAAGGCGCCGTGCGCGAGATTTACCACGCCGCCGAGCGAGAAGATCAGCGACAGGCCGAGCGCGATCAGCAGATAGTAGACCCCGTCGAGGAGGCCGTTGACGATCTGCTGCAGGAACAGGATTGCAGACACGGATTCCGGTCTCGTGCGCGCGAGCGAGATTGAAATCAGGCGATGGCCGGCGCCCGCGAGCGCCGGCCTTTGCCGCAGATCAGCCGGCGAAGGTGCAGGAATTTTCTTCCTTCGTCGCCGCGATCGCCTCCAGCGGTTCGTCCGGTCCGGGCACTGCGGCGGACGAGGTGAAAATATCCCACTGGTTCTTGATCTTGTCGGCGGGAATGGCCGTCACCGCGTACATTTCGTGCATGAGCTGGTGATCGCTCGCGCGGAAATAGCCCTGCCGCGTCTTCAGCACGTCGAATTTCGCCCCCTTCTCGAAATGCTCGACCAGCTTGACGGAATTGGTCGTCTTCAATTCGCGCATCGCGTCCGTCAGGATCTTCGTCGCGATGTAGTCGCCCCAGGCCTGGTTCTCCGGCGGCTTGCCGTATTTCTTGGTGAAGGCCCCGACGAAGGCCTTCGAGCCGGGCGTCTCCAGAAGATGATGCCAGACGACCGGCCACGTGCCGACGAAATTGCCCTTGCCCGCTGCCCATGCGAGCGCCGTGTCGAAGCCGAAGCCGCCGACGGGGAACGTGAGGCCGAATTCCGAATATTGCTTGAGGAAGTTGGTGATCTGGTTGCCCGCGAGGTTGAGCACGACGAGATCGGGCTTGGCGTTGCGGATTTTCAGCAGATAGGACGAGAAGTCCGTCGCATCCGTCGGCACGAGTTCGTCGCCGGCGAACTTGCCGCCGTTGGCGCCGAGGAACCGGCGCGCGACGCCGATGAGATCGTGGCCGAAGGCATAGTCGGCGGTCAGCGAATACCAGCTCTTGTCCTTGATCAGTCCGTCCTTGAGGAAGGAGCGGCCGACCGACTTCACATACATCGAGTTCTGCGACTCCACGTGGAACATGAAGCGCTTGCAGTCCTTGCCCCGCAGCGCGTCGGAATTGGCGCCGGTGTTCACGAACAGGGTCTTGTTGCGCTCCGCCACCTGCGCAATCGTCAATGCGGAGGCCGAGGAAATCTCGCCGATGATGCAGGCGACCTTGTCGCGTTCGATCATGCGCTCCGCCTTGGTCGAAGCCGTCTGCGGGTTGACGGAATCTTCCTTCAGCAGCTCGATCTTGCGGCCGTTGACGCCGCCCGCCGCGTTGATCTCCTCGACGGCGAGGTCGATCGCCATGACGGCATATTCGCCGAGCGGCCCGAGGAAGCCGGTGCGCGGCGTCAGATGGCCGATACGCAGCGCATCCGATTGCGCGCGCAGGATCGCCGGCGCGCCGATCAGCGTCGCCGCGCCGACCGCGCCCTGAATGAGGCCGCGACGTGAAAGGTTGGAATCGACAGGCATGATGCTCCTCCCGTTGCGCCGCGTTTCGCGGTCTTGCCGGTGACCGGGCCGCCGCGCCGCGCGCGCCGCCGGTTGCCGTGATCTGTGATCACAGTTATGCTGGCCGAGAAGCGGGAGGTTGTCCAGCATGTTTTCGGGGCCGCCCGAATGAACGAGATGACGTGCGAGCAATTCGCCCCGCTGGACCGGCAGACGCTCGGCGCGCGCGCCTATATCCAGATCGCCGACCTCATGATCGCGGGCAAGCTCGCGCCCGGCGAAAAGCTGTCGCTGCGCACGACCGCGGATGCGCTCGGGGTCTCGATGACGCCGGTGCGCGAGGCGGTTGCGCGGCTCGTGTCCGACGGCGCGCTGGAAACGACGCCGAGCCGCGCCATCCGCGTGCCGATCATGAGCGTCTCGCAATTCCGCGATCTCGCCAAGGCGCGCATCGCGATCGAAGGCCATGCGGCGGCGGAAGCGGCGCGCAACCGATCCGAGGAGGACATCGTGCGGCTGCGCGAGGCGGATCGCGCCTTCGGCGCGCAACGGCGCCTGCGCAGACCCGATCTGGCGCAGGCGGTCGAACTCAACAAGGAATTCCACTTCGTCCTCTATGCCGCCGCACACTCCGCCGTCCTCATGGACATCATCCGCGCGTTGTGGCTGAAAGCCGGGCCCGTCCTCAATCTCGACCTGCGCGCCAACAAGGATCGCATCGCTACGTCGCGCGCAGTCGAGTTTCACGGCGCCGCCCTCGAGGCCGTGATCGCGCAAAAGCCCGACGCCGCATGGGATGCGATCGCGCAGGATATCGGAACCGCGGCGGAATTCATTCTCGCCCACGGCGCGCTCATCGAGAGCTGACGCGCATTCGTTCAAATCCGGAGACATCATGGACCTCGCCATCGCCGATCTTCGCGTTCTCGTCACCGCCGGCGCCAACGGCATCGGGCTCGAGATCGCGCGCAGCTTCGTGGCGGAAGGCGCGCGCGTGCATGTCTGCGACGTCGACCGCGACGCCTTGGACCGGCTGGCGAGGAGCGACCCGAAACTCACCTGGTCGGTGTGCGATGTCGCCGACCGCGCAAGCGTCGCGCGCCTGTTCGACGAGGCGCTGGCGGCTCTGGGCGGGCTCGACGTACTCGTGAACAATGCCGGGATCGCCGGACCGACAGGCCGCGCGGAGGACATCAACCCGGAAGACTGGGACCGCTGCATCACGACTTGCCTGACGAGCCAGTTCAACTGCGCGCGGCTCGCCATTCCGCATCTGCGGGCGAGCGCCAACGCCTCGATCGTCAACCTGTCGTCGGCGGCGGGCAAGTTCGGCTTCGCGCTGCGGACGCCCTATTCCGCCGCCAAATGGGGCGTGATCGGCTTCACCAAGTCGCTGTCGATCGAACTCGGCCCCGACAATATCCGCGTCAACGCCATCCTGCCGGGGCTTGTCGCGGGCGACCGCCAGCGCCGCGTGCTCGAGGCCAAGGCGCAGCAGCGCGGCGTTTCCTTCCGCGAGATGGAGGAGACGGCCTTCTCCTTCACCTCGATCAAGGAATATGTGACGCCGCAGCAGATCGCGGATCAGATCGTCTTCATGGCGAGCCCGCGCGGCCGCACGATCTCGGGCCAGGCGATCGCTGTCTGCGGCGATACGCGGATGCTGGGCTGAGGCGTGGGATATGCGGCGCCGGACCGTGGCGTCTTGCGGGGCGCGTCAACCGACAAGATCGATGGCTCGACGCGTTCTCATGACCGGCCGGCATTGGCGGTCCATGGACGTCACGTGTGGGCGCGGCGGAGCGCCATTGCGAGCCCAATCCACACGAGGCTGCGAAATGTCATGGCGGCGACCGTTCGCGTCTCGAACAGGCCGCCGTTGAGGATGTGAACGCCCAGCGCCATGAAAACGCCGACCGTCGCGATGGCGATCAATGCTGACAGCGTCGCAGCCCAACGCCTCCAAAGAAAAATGCCGGCGCCCGCCGCAACGTAGGCGAATCCGGCGACGAAATTGAACCAGAGCACGAAAGGAACGATGTTTCCGGCGGCGGCTCGATCGGCAGGCGCGCCAAAAAGGGTTCTACCGCCGGCGATGACCGTCACGACTCCGAACGCGACCGCAGCCACAGCGGCGGCGGCGGCCCACCACGGTCGAGCGGGTCTTGTCTCGTTCATGCGATAAACCTTTCCACCACTGGCGCTCCCGCGCGCATGTTGCGTTTCGGCGCCCGCTTCTTGCGGTCGGAACAAGTCTTGGCCGCCTGTCGAAGAAATGCAAATCGTGACGACGGCGCGTGGTCGTTGGCGTCGCACAGCCTTCTTGCGGGAACGCTGCAAGATCGTCGCAGCGAGATCCGAAGGCTCTGCCGACAGGGCCTTGTCGTCGCCTCTTGCCAACGCGATAAAAGAAATATATGATATATATCATTATGGCGACCTGAAGCCGGAGCGATAGCCTGCTCAACCGCTTCGACCGCTTGTCGAATTGATCGAGCCTTTGCGGGCGGCGGATCGAACGGCATGGAAGGAGGCAGGAATGCCCAGACTGCACGTGCAGATCATCGGACCCGACGAGCGGCTGCACAGCGCCGAGACATTCGACTGCGCTTGCTCGGCTCCACAAGTATGGTCTTACGTCGCGTCGCAGGCGAGAGGCCTCGATAGCGATGCGGGCATGCGCATTCAGGTCCGCGACGCAACCGGCGGTCTGCTGCTTCGCACGAGCGTCGCGGCGGCGCTGCTGGCGGAAGGGTATCGCAGCACGACAGCGTCGTCGCCAGCGGACCCGCGATCGCCGGGCGCGCGGTCGGATCGCTCCGCGTCGCGTGACAGGCCCTACGCCGACCTCGTTGCGCCGACCCGTCATCCGTCAACTCAAAGGTGAAGCGATGTTCCACTCGACCACGTTCGATCGCTCGACGAGATTGCCTGTCGCCGCGGAAGCGGCCCTTGGCCGCCTGATCGTCGGAGACGGGGAGGGCCGTTCGGCGATCGCTATCGAGAAGCTTGCATTCGAGATGCTGGTCGCTTTCCGCGCCCATCCGCACATCAACAATGTTCTGACCCACGTATCGGGCGGAGACTGGGGCAAGATCGAGCAGGCCCTTCGCACGCTCTTCGACGTGTCGGCGCCGCGCGGCGTGCGTGCGCCGATCGAGACCAACCTGCTCGATCTCATGTGCGCCGAGCGCGGCGTCGCCGGGCGGATCATGAAGCCCTATGTTCACGAGGTCTTGAACAGGATCGTCGGCCCGCATGCGGCCTGGCCGCTCATCCGGCGCCTGACGGCCTTGTGCAACTCGCTCGAGGCGCGAAGCAGATGTTGAGCCCCACTCATCGCTCCACACTTCCGGCGACCGAGTCCGAGAGAATCGAACTCGACAAGTTGATCGCTCGCGACTATGCGCTGACCCATCCTGGGGAAACGCTCGAAGACCTCAAGCGACGGGCGGCGTTCGATCCGTATGACCTGGGGCTTTATGGCGACTGGCTGGCGGCTGCGGTCAGGCGGCGGGCCGCAAGCCGAAGTCCTTGGGCCTGAGCATCAAGTCGGCCAGCGTGTAGCGATCCAGAGTTGCGGCAAATGCATCGAGCGCCTCGTGCAGGATGCCGCGCAACCGGCAGGCGCGGGTGATCACGCATTGACTATCCTTCGTGAAACATTCGACCAGATCGAAATCCGACTCCGTGGCGCGAAGGACGTCGCCAAGCCGAATCTTCTTCGGAGGCTTCGCGAGCTTGAGGCCGCCCGAGCGCCCACGAACCGCCTTCAGATAGCCGGCGCGCGTCAGCGTGTTGGCGATCTTCATCAGATGCGCGCGCGAGATGTCGTAGACCTCGGACGTTTCCTCGATGGTAATGAGCCGATCCTCGTTGACCGCGGCGTACATCAGCAGCCGCATCGAGAAATCCGAAAAGTTGGTCAAGCGCATGGGGAGCCTTCGGGATCAAGTGACCGGAAAAGATATGCTCGACGTATGTCTTTGACAAGCTGCGCGTTGGTTGGCCGCGCTTGCGCCGCCGCTTCCGTCCGGGCGACGCATCGTTCCATTTCCTCATGGCGATCGACCGGAACGCTCTTGCATAAAGCAGTATAAATAATATATCTTTATGACCTGTATGCAGGAGGCGATACGATGAACGACCGCATCGAAACGCATGAGCGCCCCAAGCTGGCCGCCAGCGGCGTCGAACTCGGCGACGGCGAATTCCAGGTTGACGCCGAACTTCTGGGTAAACTGTTGGGATTGCCGCCGTCCCGCGTACCGGAACTGATGCGGAGCCGAGAGATCACGAGCGTCTGCGAACGCGGCGTCAACGATGACGAAGGCAAGTTCAGGCTGACGTTCTTCTATCGCAATCGCCGTGCGCGTCTGAACACGGACGGGATCGGCCGCCTTGTTCGCCGATCTGCCGTGAATTTTGGCGATCGCCCGCTTCCGGACGCCATGCGTCGATCGTAGGAGCGGCGATGAACTGGCGCGCCTCGGCCGGATCAGGACGAGGCTGAATGTGCGGCGGTAACGACGCTTGCCCGGATGGAGGCGTACATGTTGCTGGTAGAACATCTGCTGCCTACGGCGCGCGGGCGCTTGTTCCCGGTCCGTGATGCGTCCGCGCTCGTCGAGGCGGCTGCGCTCATGCGCGACCACGACAGCGATCTCGTCGTCGTATGCGACTCTGCCGGGCGTTTGGCCGGCGTCGTGACCAAATCGGATGTCGTTCGTCAGATCAGTCATTGCGCCGGGGCGAGCTGCACGGCGCCGATAGCCGCCGTGATGAGCCGGACCGTTACAGTCTGCCGCCCCAAAAACTCATTGCAGGAGACGTGGTCGGTCATGAAGGAGCGGCACCTGAAAAACATACCGATCCTTGATCCGGAGGCTCGCCCGATCGGCGTCCTGAACGCTCGGGACGCGCTCGAGATCCTGCTCGAAGAAACCAGGCACGAAGAAGGTTTGCTGCGAGACTACGTGATGTGCGTCGGTTACCACTGAGCGGGCGCCGCTAGATTGCGGCGATGCGGACCTGTACGTCGCGGGGCGGGGCGGTGTATGGCGCGGAGGTGACGAGAACATCTGCGCCAGCGCTTGCGTAGTCGGCGGCGTTGGATGGATTGATTCCGCCCGCGGCGGCGAGGACCGGTCGCCGATCTCGCGGCAAACGTTCGGCAACGCGCACGATATCGACCGGCGCGAATTTCTCGAGCTGGATCACGTCGAAGCCGGCATCGGTTGCGGCCATCGCTTCCTCGACCGACTTGACCTCTATCACGATCTTTTTCTCAGGCGTCGCACGCCTGACGCGGGTGGCGAGATCTGTCAGGCTTGCGTCGCGGCAGAGCGCTCGATGTTCCGGAAACACCAATATCGTGTCGGACAGTCCGAGCCGGTGCATCGACGCGCCGCCCGCGCGTATTGCGGCGACGGCGAACCGTTTGACGCCGGGCGTATGCTTGCGCGTGCAGGCTACGGCGATATTCGGCGCAACCGCGCGCGCGGCCGCGACAATGTCGTGGGCGCAGGCAGCGACGCCCGACCAGATCTCGACCAGGGTTTGCGCAACCTTCCAGCTCCGCAAGAGGGCGGTCGCCGGCCCGCGCGCGGATAGAATCGGATCGCCGGATTGCAGCGAGCCGCCGGAACGCGCGAGCAGTTCGACCGCGCCGCCTGCGATCTCGATGATCGCGGCGGCGTCCTCGACCAGCGCCACGGTCATTGCGTCACGCGCGTGAAACGTCATCGTCGCCGGCGTCGTGTCGAGACCGAGCGCAAGCGTCGTCAGGTCTCCGTGTGGGACATCGTCAAGCAGCAGGGCTTCGAGTTCTGTCCGGCTGGCGACGGTCGGCGGCGTGATCATGCGAACCTCGGAAAATGCGATGGAGCGCTCACGATGAGCAACAATCCCATCTCTCGCAGCGAAGGCAATTGCGGGCAGGCAGCGGTTCCGACGAAGTCGTGCGAAACGCGGAGCCGGCGTCGGACGGGAACAAGGCGCCCGCGACTTCCGCGCGCCTGAGCAGCGCGGCGGCCTGCTCATGGATCAGCGCGGGATCGCGGACCGGCGCGTTCGGCAGGTCGGCGACGATCGCCGCAGGACGGGGCGAGAGCACGACGATGCGGCTGGCGAGCCTGACGGCTTCCGTCACGTCGTGCGTGACGAACAGCGTCGTGGCGCCGGAATCGGCCGTTTCAGCCGCGAGAATATCCTGAAGGCCGCGCCGCAGGCCGACATCGAGGGCGGCGAAAGGTTCGTCCATCAGGAGCATTTGTGGTCGCACCGCGAGCGCACGGGCGACGGCGACGCGCTGGCGCATGCCGCCGGACAAGGCGGCCGGACGCTTGTGAAGATCGTCCGCCGCAAGACCGAGCCGCAGCAGAATGTCCTGCGTCAGTCGACGACGCTCCGCGGACGACGCGCCGAGCGCCTTCAGGCCGAAGGCGGCGTTGTCGATCGCATCGAGCCAGGGCGCGAGACGTGGTTCCTGAAACACGAATGCGCGAGTGCGAGCCGCATTGCGGATTTCGCCGGAGGTCTGCCGCAGGGCGCCGGCGGCCAATCGGAGAAGCGTCGTCTTGCCGCAGCCGGATGGCCCAAGCAGGGCGACGAATTCGCCGGCCGCCACATGCAGGGAAATGTCCGACAGCACCGGCGCGTCGAACGAAAATGACAGGTCGCGCATATCAAGCATGGGCGGGCGCCGTCCGGTCGGCGCCGCGCAGACGGCCGAGCCATGCGCGCAAGGGCGCGACCAGCATCAGGTCGCAGACGAGCACGAGCGCCATCACGAGCATGATCCAGGCCATCGTTTCCGGCAGATCGAGATGCGCGCGCGCTGTCGCAAGCCGTGCGCCTATCCCGGTCCCGGAGCTCATCACCTCCGCCATGACGCAGACCTTCCATGAGAAGCCGAGCGCGGTCGCCATGGCCGGCAGCAGGTGGTCGAGCACCTGCGGGAAGAGAATGTCGGTGAAGCGCTGCCGCGGCGACGCGCGAAACGATTCCGCCATTTCGTCCAGGTCCGGATCGCGCGCGGCAAGGCCCTGCAGGGCTGCGACGAATACGACCGGGAAATTTGCGACCGCCGTCGTGAAGGCCGGCGCGGCTCCTGCGGGGCCGAGCCACAGCAACGCCAGGACGAGCCAGGCGACGGGCGGCACGCCGAGGAGAACGGTCGCGATCGGCCGCAGCGCCATTTCGACCGGCGCAGCGAATGCAGCGACCAGAGCGAGCGCGAAGCCGACGCAGCAAGCGATGATCCAGCCGGCAAGCGCCTGCGTCGCCGTGGATGCGAGCGCGCCAAATGCTTCGCCGGACGCGAACAGCTCGACGAGGCGGGTCGCCGCGTCGGCCGGCCTTGGCAGGACGAACGGCCCAAGCGCGTGCGCGCCCCACGCCCAGGCGCACCACACCGCAGCGAGCCCGATCGCGCCCCACAGGAGCCGGCCGGCCGGCCTCATCGTTCAGAAGTCCAGATAGAAATCGTCGCCGGGCAGCTTGCCGGCGAGCGATTTCGGATCGAGGTCGATCAACGTCTGGTAAAATGTGTTCAGGTGATCTTTCGCCGCCCGCGCCGGCACGACCGCCATGTTGAGGCGATCGATCGCCTTCTCGAACACCGGGGCGCGCATGTTCATCGTCTTCTCGGCGAGAGTCGCGGCGTCGCCGCGATTGGCAAGCGCCCATTCCTTCGCGGCGGGGAGTTGCGCTTTCAGCGCGGCGATGATTTCCGGCGCGTCGTCGATCAGGGTCTGGTGCACGGCGACGCCGACCATCGGAATGCCGTTCGAACCCTTGTGACGGCCCCAGACCTCCTGCAGGCTGATCGCGCGCCGCAGCGTGCGGCCCTGCTGCCCGGCCATCATGATGGCGGCTGTCGAAGGCGGCTCGGACAGGATCGCGGCTTGCGTCTTGCCGGCCGCCAGCATCTGCGCGGCTTCCATGCCGGTCTGCACGTAGGAGAGTTGAAAGTCCTTGTCGGGGTCGAGCCCCTCCATCTTCGCGCAGGCGCGGAAGACGAGGTCGGGCATGTCGTTCTTGAAGAAGCCGAGAACCGGCTTGCCGGCGAGATCCTTGAACGAGGCGACGCTCTCGTCCGAGGTCACGATGTAGAGGTGGCCCAGGCCGATCAGGCACAGCAGCTTCAGCGGCATGCCGCGGTTGACGAGATTGGCGGGAACATGGGTCGGCGTGGAAAAGAGGAGCGTCCGCCCGGAGACGATGCCGGCTCGCAGTTCGTCGGCGTCCATCCATGTCCGGAAGGTTGCGCGTGGCGCGGCCGCATCGAGACCGCCGGACGACAGGACACGCGCGAGACTGATGGAGGCGCCGGTCGGAGCGAGCAGGACCTCGAGCCCGTCGCGCGGCTTGGCGGCGGCCAGCGTGATCGGCGAAAACAGGGCGGCCGCCATCGCGTGCGTCATGGCGCGCCTGTCGAACATGAGCTTCGTCATTCTCCAGCCATCCTCCGTCAATCGCCAGATACGCGTGGCGTGAGCGTTTGTCGGTTCCGATCCGAACTGACGCATTGCGAGTTGCGTTATATACGATCTGATATAATGATCCCAGTGGGGCAGAAGCGAGTCCGTCGGCCCTGTGCTTGGAGGGAAGCCGAAAAGACCCGGCGCGCCGAGGGACACGGCGGCGAGGCTACGCGTGTCGGGCTTCCCGGGACCAAGCGAGGTCGGCTCGGCCAGATTTGTCGGAGGTCACGAGATGGCGGGCGAGACGATCCTTGAGGAGACGATCTCCACGATCGAAGCAATCCTGGGCGACGACCTTGCCGGGGCGACGATCGAGCGCGTCGTCATCGGATTGTTTTTTACCGGCGTAAAGCTGACGTCGGGGCATGTCGGGACATGCGCGACGCCAGCGAAGTCGATCCCTGAAGCCGTATGCTGTCCGAGTTCGGCTCTCGCCATGCCGTTTCCGGGCAAGATGCGAGGCCGTCCCGCGCTGGACCTGGTCAAGGAGACATCGAGCGATCATCCGATCAGGCGCGCAGTCGGCATCGCCGCCTTGAACGCGCTCGCCGCGCAGTGTCATGCGCTCAGACCCGATCCCCGCGTGATCGCCGAAATCGGCGTCGATGCGTTCGACGCGGCGAATATTCGAGACGGCGAATTGACCGTGGTCGTCGGCGCTTTCGTTCCGTTTCTGCGCGAGCTCAGGCGGCGTGGCCAAAGCTACCTCGTTCTCGAGCGGGATCCCTCCACGCTGAAGCAGGAGGAAATGGCCTGTTACCGCCCGGCAAGCGAAATGAGAAACGTCGTCCCCCAGGCGGATGTGCTGCTCGTGACGGGAACGACGCTCATCAACGACACGCTCGAGGATATTCTCGTCGGCCGCTGCGCCTCATTGCCGGAAGGTGGTGGTTGGACCGACTGTCGGCCTTGTGCCGGACGCTTTCTTGCGACGTGGGTGCAGCATTCTGGGCGGCACGCTTGTCACCGAGCCGGACGAGTTCCTGGATATCCTTGCCGAGGGCGGTTCCGGCTATCACTTCTTCGGCAAGTCGGCGCAGAAATTCGTTCTGCGCGCGTCAAACCGCAAGGACGCGCATATCAGCGCCTGGCCATGTCTCTCTGAAGCGCGCGAAGATGCGGCTGCGCCGCTTTCATGACGTCGCGCTCGAGTTGGCGATATCGCGCGATCAGAGCCTCGCCGAACGGCGTCAGCGTCGCGCCGCCGCCGCGTGAACCGCCAGTGCGCGACGCGACGACAGGCTTGCCGCACACATCGGAAATCTCTTCGACGAGATCCCAGGCGCGTTTGTACGACATCTCCAGCGCGCGTCCGCCGCCGGAGATAGACCCATGTTCCCTGATCTGTTCCAGCAGGGCGATCTTTCCCGGCCCGATGCGGCGGTCGGCTTCCAGATCGATACGGATGGAAAGGGATGGCATCGGGAGACGCTTCCGGTTCAGAGGAGCCAAATATATCAAGCGTTTGGTTCGATGCCAGCCTGGGAGTGCGATGGGCGCGGCAATTGGCTCGACGCCTGGTCCAGGATGCGCTACCGGATCAAGCGAAATCGGCAGTAATCTGGCGCCGATCGAAACAGGAGCAGAAACATGAAGATCAGCGCACGAAACCAGATCAAGGGCAAGATCGTCGACGTCCATAAGGGCCAGACGACCGGACACGTTCGGATCGAGGTCGCTCCGGGAATCACGATTTTTTCCTCGATCACCAACGAAGCGATCGACGAAATGAAGCTGAAGGTCGGCGACAGCGCTGTAGCCATCATCAAGGCTTCGGACGTGATGGTCGGGAAGTAACGCTGCGATCCGCTGCGGTCGTCATCGTAGCCCGGTTTGTTTCGGCGCTCCGCCCCGAGGCGTCCGCCCAAGGCTCTACCGGTTCGAAAGGGATCGATAGAGCCCTCTGTGCAATCCATTCGGCAGTCGGATGCGACGTCGACCCGGGCCAGAGAACGAATAGCCGTCACCTCACCCCGAAATATGCGCTTCGCAGCATTTCGTCGCCTTCCATCGCGGCTACCGTGCCGGAGAAGCGGATGCGGCCGCCTTCGAGCACGTAAACGCGCGTGGCGATCTCCAGGAAGCCGATATTCTGCTCCGCGACCAGAAGCGAAAGGCCGCGCCCGCGCAGGGCGCCGAGCGTGCGCACGACCTCGCCGACGAACAGCGGGGACAGGCCGGCGGACGGCTCGTCCATGACCAGCAGTTTCGGATCGGCGGCGAGCGCCTTGGCGATGCCGAGCATCTTGCGCTGGCCGCCGGAGAGGCTGGACGCCAGCCCCGACCGTTTTTCGCGCAAGACCGGGAAGAGGCCGTACATTTCCTCGGCTTTTTCGCGCGCCGCGGAGGCAGACAGGGCTTGTGCGCCGATGCGGATGTTTTCTTCGATCGTCAGATCGGGAAACACGCCGAGTTCGGACATGTAGGCGATGCCCCTGCGCATGCGCTTGTCGGCGCGCAGATGGACGATGTCCTGGCCTTGGAACGCGATCGCCCCGGCGCTGGCCGGCAGCAGGCCGACGACTGTCTTCAGGAATGTCGTCTTGCCCGCGCCGTTGGCGCCGAGCAGCAGCACGGTTTCGCCGGCCGCCACATCCAGATCGACGCCCCACAGCACCTGCATGCGCCCGTAGCGCACCTCGACGCCGCGCGCGGCGAGCAGCGATTCAGTGGCCATGACCGCCCCCGAGGAAGACCTCGATCACCTGCCGATCCTGCACGGCCTGCGCCAGCTTCCCGCCGAATATCTCCTTGCCGGCGTTCATGACGATGACGCGGTCGGTCACCTGCTCGATGAAGCCCATCAGGTGTTCGACGACGATGATGGACATGCCCGCGCGGGCCAGATCCTTCAGTTTGCCCGCCACCCATCCGAGTTCCGACGGATTGAGCCCGGCCGCGAGTTCGTCGACGAGGAGCAGCTTCGGCCCGGTAGCCAGCGCTCGCGCCAGATCGAGCGTCTTCTGCTGCGCGCTGTTGAGTTCGGAAGCCGGCCGGCGCGCGACGGCGGCGAGATTGAGCTGATCGAGCAGCGCATCGGCGTCGACCGGGCCGGCCGGATTGCGGCCATAGGCGATCGCCACCTCGATGTTTTCACGCGCGGACAATTGCATGAAGGGTTTCGGCACCTGAAAGGTGCGGTTGATTCCACGATGCACCAGCTTGTGCTGCGCGAGGCCGGCAACCTCCTGGCCATCGAATTTCACGGAGCCGCCTTCGGGCGCATAGAGCCCGGAAACGACATTGATGCAGGTCGTCTTGCCCGAACCGTTGGGGCCGACCAGCCCGAGAATCTCGCCTCGGCTCACATGTAGCGACAGGCCGTCGAGCGCGCGGAAGCCGAAAAAGGTCTTCGTCAGCCCTGCGATTTCCAGGATGGCGTCAGGGGACATCGATCCCCCTCCGCTTCAGGAGCGAGATCAGGCCCTGCGGCAGGAACAGCACCAGCAGCATGATCAATGCGCCGTAGATGAGCTGGAAAAACTGCGGCGTCGAAAAGCCGATGAGGTTGTAGACGCCGTACAGGATGAGCACGCCGACGATAGGACCGACAATGGTGGAAACGCCGCCGAACAGCGCGAAGACGATGGCGAAGATCGAATAATCGGCGCTGAACACCGTGTCGGGATAGAAGACCGACACATACCAGGCGAAGACGCCGCCGGCGAAGCCGGCAATCACAGCGGACAGCAACCAGGCGACCGCGCGGGCGCGCGACACGTCGACGCCCGCCTGCGCGGCGCTGACGCTGTCTTCCCGTACCGCCTGTAACGCCAGGCCGAAGCGCGAATTGCGCAGCCAGACGACGACGAGCATCGCGCCGGCCATGACCGCTACCGCGAGCCCGTAGGCGAGCTTCGGATTGAAAATGCCGCTCAGCGATACGCCATAGGGGCCGCGCGTGACCGGCTCCAGGTTGGGATTGGAGATGAAGTGCAGCACCGCGAGCGAGGCCGCGAGATTGGCGATGGAGAAATAGGCGCCGGACAATCGGAGCAGCGGCGTCAGCAGCAGGCCGAGCAGCAGCGCGGCGACACCCGCGGCGAGCAGCGCCAGCAAAGGCGGCGCCTGCAAATGCATGACGAGCAGCGAGAAGCCGTAAGCGCCCGCGCCAAAGAAGCCGACGTAGCCGAAAGGCAGGTAGCCGGTGAAGCCGTAGATGACGTTGACGCCCTGCGCGAGGGTCAGGAACAGCACGAAATTGAAGAGCAGGAGCTGGTTGTTGTAGACGCCCGGCAGCAAGGCGAAGGCGACGACGACCGGCGCGACGATGAAGAGAATGTGCTGGACGTATCTAGGCAAGGCGCACCCGCCTTCCCAGAAGCCCGTTCGGCCGCGCCAGCAGGATTGCGATGAGCAGCAGGTACGGCAGCAGGTTCGCCCAGCTCGACAGATAAGTCTGCACCAGCATGTACGACACGCCGTAGATCAGGCCGCCGAGCACGGTGCCGAGCGGATTGCCGAGCGAGCCCATGACGATCACCGCGAAGGAGACGACGGTGGAATCGACGCCCATCGCCGGCGTGATGGAGCCGAGCATGAAGGGCGCAAAGACGCCGCCGACCGCCGCAAGCGCGATGCCAACCCCGAAGGCGACGGCCGAGACGCGGTGCACGTCGATGCCGGTCGCCAGCGCCTCGTCGTGGCGCGACATGACGGCCCGCGTGAGATAGCCGATGCGCGTGCGGTAGAGATAAAGATAAACGAGCGCGACCGCCATGAGGCTGGCGACGCCCGACACGATCCAGGCCGAAGGAAAGTTCTGGCCCAGGATCTCGACCGGTCCGCTTTCGATCTCGTGGCCGGTGAGCCTGCCGAAACCCTCGCGCAGCGCGCGGCCGAGTTCGCCACCGGGAATGGATTGCTCCGACGTGCCGAAGGCGATGGTCGAGAGCGCCTCGACCACCTGGCTGAAGCCGAAGAAGAGAATGATCGACAGCATTTCCGGATCGCGCGCGGCAAGCAGCCGCGGCACCAGCGCGTAATAGAGAGGCAGCCCGACGAGAAAGAACAGAACGAAGGCGACCGGTATGGCGAGGACCGGATCCGTGCCGAACAGGGTGTAGAGCCAGAAGGCGCAATAGGCGCCCAGCATGAGAAAATCGCCATGCGCAAGATTGACGATGCGCATGACGCCGAAGACAAGATTGAGCCCGAGTCCGACGAGGCTGAAATACAGCCCGAACAGGAGGCCCGAGAGGATGGAATAGATCAGCATTGGCGCGCGCCGCGCGTCGCTCTACGTTCCTTCCTCACGGCCGCGGATAGATCGCTTTGCCCATCGGCCCCTCCTTGCCGTAGACCACCTGGAACTTGAGGTGGCCGTGGTCGCCGGGCACGAGTTGGCCGAGCGGCGTCAGCTCGCCGATTTGGCCGCCCGTCTCGTCGAGTTCGAAAGGGCCGTCGAGTGTGTTCAGCTTGCCGGATTGGGCGAAAACGGCGCGGCGCAGCTCCGTCTGTTCCATGCTCGCCATTTCCGACAGCGACTTTTCGAGCACGAGCCCGGTCGTATAGCCGGCAATCGAGTTGAAGCCGAACTCCACCTTGCCGTCCGGGTACTTCTTCTTCCAGGCGTCGCGGAACTCGGGCAGCGCCATGCCGAAATTCGGCTTGTATTCGAGTTCGGCGGAAGTGACGTAGGTCATGACATATTGCAGGCCCTTGTTCCCGACATTCTTCTCCAGCAACTCGGTCTCGATGCCGGGATAGATGCAGAACAGGCCTTTGAACTTCACGCCGGAGTCGAGCAGGTTGCGCAGGAAGGCGATGTCGTTCGGCGCATAGCCGAAATGCAGCACCATGTCCGGATTGCTGGCGCGGATGTTGTTGATCAGCACGGTGTAGTTCGTCGTTTCGGTCGGTACGCCCTGATCGAACACGATCTCGATCGGCGCGCCCGAATCCTTGATGAACTTTCGCGCGGCGTTCGCCTGGGTTCCGGTAAATTCGTTGGTGGAATAGAGGATCGCGACCCGCTTGATCCCCACCTTGGGGCCTTCCTGCGACACCCAGTCGGCTACCGGCTTGGGCCAAATGGTCGAGACGGGATCGGCCATCAGCGCGATCCACGGATTATCCTTGGAGAAGAAGGCGGCGCCGGTGCCGGTCTGGTCGATCAGGAACATCTTGTTGTCGCGCGCGATCGGCACGGCGACGGAGGTGAGAACGGATCCTGAATCCGCGACGAGAATGTCGACCTTGTCCTGCGTGATGAGCTGGTTGTAGAGCGTGGCTGCGGTCGCCGTGTTGCTCTGGTCGTCGTAGGCGACGAGCTTGATCGGCACTTTCTTGTTCGCCGCCTTCACGAACACGCCGCCTTCGGCGTTCTTCTGGTCGATCCAGAGTTTGAGCCCGTAATGCACCGGCATGGAGATCGAGGCGTAGCGACCGGCGGAGGCGTAGAGCGTGCCGATCTTCACTTCGGTTGGCGCGTCCGCGGCGAGCGCCGGGTGTCCGAATGCGACCGACGCAACGACGCCGAGCGTCGCGAGCGCACGTTTCATGGCAACCTCCCTGAGTTCTTGTCCAGAAGCTATCGGTCGCGGTTGGCGAGCGCAAGAATGCTCGGCCCTTCCGGAAAGGCTTCGATCACGAAAGCTCGCTGAAGTGAATTGGCGTCGCCGAAGGCGCATCGGTAGACTCGCAGCAAGCGCGCCTGTCGAGTATGGGCGCATCTTCGTCTAGGAGTATGCGGCTCGCGGCGCCTTCGAGATCCGCGTACTGCTCACGGCCGAGCGACCAGAGAAAGGCGCCGAGCGCGGTCAGACCGAGGCCGAGCGATATCGGGATCATGTAGGCGATGCTGTCCATTCACGGCGTCTCGTGGTTCGCCGGTTCCGTTTCCGCAGCGGCGCCGACAGGTTTCATCGCCTCGTAGGCATGCCATGCGCCGTGCCCGACGACGGGGAAGGCGACGACGAGCCCGAGCAGCCCGGTCACGATGCTGACCAGCACGAGCGCCAGCACCAGGAAGCCCCAGGCGAACATAGCCCCCAGATTGTGCCAGACGAGCGCGACGCTGGATCCCATGGCCGTCAGGGCGTCGACTCGACGATCCAGCATCATCGGAATCGAAAACACGCTGATCGCAAATGAAAACGCCGCGAACAACGCGCCGATAGCGCTGCCGACGAGCAGCATCGCCCATCCGACCGGCGTGGCGAACAGCGTCGGCGCGATGTGATCCAGCCCGGGAAACGGCCGCAGGCCGAAGAAGAGCGCATAGATGATCACGGCCGCGCGCATCCAGAGCAGCATCAGCAGGCAGAGAAGGACGCCCGCGAAGAGGAGCTGGGGGCCGGACGCCGGTCGGACGAACACCATGTCGAGCAGGCTGACCGGCAAGCCCGCGGCGATGCGGCGGCTCTTCTCGTAAAGGCCGATCGCAAGCAGCGGACCGACGACCATGAATCCCGCCAGCGCAGGAAACAGGATGTAGTCGAGACCGAAGAAGATCAGGCCGCCGACGATCGCGACAGAAAGAAGGTAGACGAGAAATCCGTAGGCGAGACTCGCGCCGGGATGCGTGCGGAAATCCCTCCAGCCCAGCGCCAGCCAGCCGGGCGCCGACGCCGGCGCGACATCGCGGCGCCAGCGGTTCTGGCGTGGCAGGGCCGGAACGGCGGCCGGAAGAATATCCATTGATGCCTCCTCGATCGTGGGCCGCGCCGGATGACCTCCGACTGTCATGGCGTGCAGGCGGACGTCGCCGCCGCATAAGGCGCGCCCGCGCGCGGCTCGACGCCCGACCGCCGGTGCGCGACGCATTCGGGCCGCGACGTTTCGGCCAGATCGACGAGACGCCAGTTGGCGACGACGACGATCAGCAGGCCGACGGCGACCAATGTCCAGACGAGCGCGCGCTCGCCCGTTCCGCCGCGCGCGAGCCCGCTCACGAGCCGCCCTTGCGCAGTTCGAGCAGATAGAGCGTCAGGATCTTTCGATCGACGAGGGAAAGGCGCTCTTCCCAGGTCGGCATGTGGCCCTGCCTGCCGTTCCAGACGGACTGATGGATCGACCGCGCATCGCCGCCGTAGAGCCAGGCGTGCCGCTGCAGGGTGGGCGCGCCCGTCTCCGGGTTTCCCTGCGCCTTGTCGCCGTGGCACGCGGCGCAATTGGCGGCGAAAATCGCCTCTCCCGCGGCGCCGTCCGGTTGGGGCTGGCCGAGGCTCACGACATAGGCGACCACCTTTTCGATGTCGGCGGGAGGCAGCATCTTGTCGACGCCCCAGGCGGGCATTTGCGAGCTGCGCGACTGCGGATGCGATGAATTGACGCCGACGCGGATGGTCTCGAAGATCGCGTCGGGCGATCCGCCCCACAGCCACCACCTGGTCGTGAGGTCCGGAAAACCGCTGCGACCTTTGGCGTCGCGACCGTGACAGGCGGCGCAATTATCGCCGAACAGGGCCGGCGCGGTCTGGCGCACCACGTTCATCAGGCCGGCGTCGGCCTGGATTCGCGCCAGGCTCTCCTTTGCGAAGCGCGAGGTCCAGGCGCTGCGATCCTGCGCCGCCTGCTCCAGCGAGGCGGCGACAGCCTGGCGCTGATCGGCGCCCAGAAGCCCCTTCGTGTAAGTGCGGCCGAGCGGCCAGGCGGGCATCAGCACCCAATAGACGAGCGAAAAGGCGACCGTGACGATCAGAAAGAAATAAACGACGCGCGGAACCGGGGTGTTGAGTTCGGTGATGCCGTTCCATTCGTGGCCCGTCGTCAAATATCCGGTATGCGGATCCCGGTCTTCTACGGACATGGCTTGTCTTCCCCGTCGAGGATCGCGTTCGCCGCCTGATCGAAACGCTTTCTGTTGGAGGGCCAGCATGCGTAGACGAGAACGATCGCCGACAGGCCGAGCAGATAGAACAGCCCGACCGATTTGGCCCCCCAGACCAGGAAGTTCATGCAGATCGGCCAATCCCGCTTGCTCCCTACTGAATCTTTTTCTCGGTCTTGCCGGCCACGTCCGTCAGGCGGCCCACGATCTGGAGATAGGCGACGAGCGCGTCCATCTCGGTCAACTGGCCGGGAGCGCCGCCGAAGGCTCGGACATTCGTCGCCTTGCCGTAGCGCTTTGTCAGGTCGGCGGCCCCCGGCGAATCGGGCGTAGCCTGGGCGCGCGCATCCGCGCTGGCGTTGGCGATCATGTCCTCGCCATAGGGGACGCCGACGCGACGCAGCGCCGACAGGTGCAGTTCGAGATCGTCGATGCGCAGCGGCGTGTTCGACAGAAACGCATAACGGGGCATGATCGACTGGGGCACGACCGAGCGCGGATCACGCAGATGCGCGACTTGCCATTCGTCCGAATACTTGCCGCCGATGCGCGCGAGATCCGGGCCGATGCGCTTGGAGCCCCACAGCATGGGATGGTCGTATTTGGATTCGACCGCCAGCGAATAGGGACCGTAGCGGTCGACCTCGTCGCGCAAGGTGCGGATCATCTGCGAATGGCAGAGATAGCATCCCTCGCGGACGTAGATGTTGCGGCCCGCGACCTCCAGCGGCGTATAGAGGCGCATGTCCGGCGCATCCTCGACGGTCTGATGGATGGTGAACAGCGGCGCGATCTCCACGAGGCCGCCGATGCTCGCCGCCAGGATTATGCCCAGGATCAGGGTCGTCGCCCTGCGTTCGAGACGATAGTGGAAATTGAACACCATCTCACTCTCCCGCCTGCAACGCTGGCGAGGGCGCGTAGGAAGGCTGCTCGCGCGTCGAGGCGGATTGCGCCGGCGCCCTGCGCGCGGTCATCCAGACGTTGTAGCAGCACACTGCGGCGCCGGTCAGAAACAGCAGTCCGCCGAACGCGCGGGCGATATAGTAGGGATGCATCGCGACGACGGAATCGAGGAACGAATAGGCGAGCGTTCCGTCCGCCGTATAGGTCCGCCACATCAGTCCCTGAATGATCCCGGAGTTCCACATGGCGATCACGTAGACGACCGTTCCGGCGACGGCGAGCCAGAAGTGAACCTCCACCAGCGCCGGCGAATACATGCGCTCGCGCTTCCACAGCCACGGCACTGCGGCGTAGATCGATCCGTAGGTAATCATCGCCACCCACCCGAGCGAACCCGCGTGCACATGCGCGATCGTCCAGTCCGTATAGTGGGACAGCGCGTTGACGCTGCGGATCGCCATGAACGATCCCTCGAACGTCGACAGGCCGTAGAAGACGGCCGCCACCATCATGAAGCGCAGCGTCGCGTCGTCGCGAACCTTGTCCCACGCGCCGTTCAGGGTCATGAGCGCATTGCCGGCCGACGCCCACGACGGGACGAGGAGCATGAGGGAAAAGGTCATGCCGAGCGTCTGCACCCATTGGGGCAGGGCAGTGTAATGCAGGTGGTGCGATCCGACCCAGATGTAGAAGAAGGTGATGCCCCAGAAGCTGATGATCGACATCCGGTAGGAATAGATCGGCCGGCCGGCGCGCTTCGGCATGAAATAATACATCATGCCGAGGAATCCCGAGGTCAGGAAGAATGCGACCGCGTTGTGGCCGTACCACCATTGCGTCATCGCATCCTGCACGCCGGCGAACAGCGTGTAGCTCTTGGCGTGGCCGGGCGAGACGGGGACCGCAAGGTTGTTGACGATATAGAGGATCGCCACGACGACGACGAAGGCGAGATAGTACCAGTTGGAGACGTAGATGTGCGGCTCCTTCCGACGGGCGAGCGTGCGGACGTAGACGACGAAATACGTGATCCACACGACGAGCAGCCAGAGCCCGGCATACCATTCGGGCTCCGCATATTCCTTCGACTTGGTGACGCCCATCAGGTAGCCGGTAACGCCGAGCAGGCAAAACAGATTGTAGCCGAACAGGATGAAAACGGGGCCGAGTTGGCCGCGAAGACGCGTTCTGCACGTGCGCTGCATCACCATGAACGACGTCGCGATCAGCGCATTGCCGCCGAACCCGAAGATCACGCCGGTGGTATGGACAGGCCGGATGCGGCCGAACGTGGACCATGCGGCGTCGAATGCGAGGTCCGGCCAGGCCAGTTGGGACGCGGCCCACAGGCCGAACGCCATGCCGACGACGGCCCAGACGACAGCGAAGGCAATTCCGAGCTTGCTGGGTTCGTCGTAATATTCCGTCAGCCGATCGGGCGACGGTTCGGGCGCGTCGTAATGGACGAGCAGCGCGACCGATGCGGCGAGCGCCGCGCAAACGACAATGGCGCCGTGAACGCCGAGCATGTCGTCGCGTCCCAACGCGGACATCGACAGGCCGACGCAAACCAGCGCCGCGGCGATGACGAGCGCCAGCCGACGTTCGGTCCGCGTCAGACTTTCAACTATCCGCATGATGGAATCTCCCGCCGCACGATCTCCGCGATCCTCACCGGGCGCTCGCGCGCTCGGCGATTTGTCGACGCAGACTTCTCATCTCGTCGAAACGCGCCGTGACGTCGCGCAGCGTCGCTGCGACGCCAATCGGTCGGCCTTCGTCGTGCTTCAGAATGACGATGGTGAATTCGACGGAAATGCGCCGCCCGTCCGCGGTCAGGGCCGGAACGGACAGCAATTCCCCCGCCGAATACCGGCTTTGGCCGGTTTCGAGCGCATGCGTCCAGCCCTGCCAGTGACGGGCGCGCAGATTTTCCGGGATGATGATGTCGAGCGAACGGCCCACGGCCTGTCCGGCGGAATATCCGAATATCCGTTCCGCGCCGGGATTCCAGAACTCGATGACGCCATCGCGGTCAGTCGCCAGGATGGCGTCGGAAGCGGAGTCGAGCAGAGCCTGGCCGATACGTTCGGAGAGCTTGCATGCAACGGTCGACATCGCCGGATATCCTGCACACGGGCGATCGGGGCGCGCGAACTCATGACGACGCGTCGCGCGTCCGCATCCGGGAACGCAATCGTTGTCGCCCTTTCCAGAGGCCCGCGCACTCCGGCCCCGCGCGCAACATGGCGCCGCATCATGCGTTGCACAAATTCATTTGATTGCGTTTATCTGCAATAATCGTCATATGAAAACATGGATGTCACCCAGGCGCGAACCTTTCTCGAGATCGCCGAGAGCGGGAGCTTCATCGCAGCCGCCGAGCGTCTTCATGTCACGCAGACCGCGGTCAGCGCGCGCGTTCGCGCGCTGGAGGATTTGCTGGGTCGGCGCCTGTTCGTCCGCAACAAGGCGGGCGCGCGACTGACCCCCGCCGGCGAGCGCCTTGTCCGGCACGCCACGACGATGGTCCAGGTTTGGGAGCGCGCACGACAGCAGGTGGCGCTTCCCCACGGCCGCGAGGACGGCGTCAGCATAGGCGGCGAACTCAATCTCTGGCATCCGCTCCTGGCGGACTGGCTCGTGTGGATGCATCGGGAATGTCCGGAAATCGCCTTGCGCGCCGAGGTCGACAATCCCGCGAACCTCTTGACGCGCGTTCAGGACGGTTCGCTCGATCTCGCTGTTCTCTACAATCCGCCTGCGCGGCCGAATCTCGTCGGCGAATTGCTGCGCGAGGAGAAACTCGTCCTGGTGACGACCTCGCCGAATGGCGAGTTGAATCCCGAGCACTATGTCCACGTCGACTGGGGACCGGTCTTTGCGCTCAGTCACAAATCCGCGTTTCCCGAACTCGGCAACCCCGCAGTGTCGATCTCGCTCGGCCCGCTCGCCTTGACGTATCTGCTGAGCGTCGGCGGGTGCGGATATCTTCGGTTCAGCGCCGTCCGGCCGTTTCTTGCGAACGGCCGATTGCGGCGCGTGAAAAGCGCGCCGGAATTCTCGCACTCGACCTACGCCGTCTACGCCGAGCGAAGCGACAACGAACTGATTCACAAGGTTCGCCGCGGTTTGAATCATGTCGCGGCCGCCTGCGAACAGCCCGGCTTGCCCAAACCGATCGCGCCCCGCGGCCGGCCGTCGCGCAAAAGGGCTCCATCCACCGGGTGAAAGCTCGAGCTCGGCGTGACAGCGGACCGGCCTGTCTCTCGTGCGCTGCCGGCTGTCGGAGTTTCGGACAAATTCATCGTCGCGTGTCCGCGAGCGGACGTTCGGATCGGCCGCGCAGGTTGGCTGGCGCGCGTGCGACGCGTTAGAAGGAGGCATGCTCGACGCCGCTGTCTTTTCTCTGGTCGCCTTCATCGCCGCCGCCACGATCCTGACCATTACGCCGGGAGTCGACACGGCGATGGTTCTGCGTAGTTCGGCCACGCGCGGTCCCGCTGCCGGAGCAGCGGCCGGCCTTGGCATTTGTGTCGGGCTGCTCGTGTGGGGCGGTGGAGCGGCGCTGGGTCTGACCGCGCTTCTGCACTCTTCCCCGAAGATTTTCTCTGCGCTCCAATGGGCGGGCGCGGCTTATCTGCTGATGCTGGGCGTGAAACTGATTGCGAAGCCGGGCGCAACGCCTGGATCGGCCGATCAGCCGACTCCAAACGCCAACGATGAGAAAACCGGCAATCTGGACATCCTCAGGCGCGGCTTCCTCACCAACATCCTGAACCCGAAGATCGGCATTTTCTACGCGAGCTTTCTGCCCCAGTTCATTCCTCATGGCGCCAATGCGTCGACGTTTTCATTTCTGCTTGCGGTCATACACGTGCTGATCACGTCGATATGGTTTGCGACGTTGATCGCGCTCACTGTTCCGCTTGCGGGGCTGCTCAGGAAACCCGCTGTCGCGAGGGGCCTCGACCGTCTGACGGGCTGCGTGTTCGTGGCGTTCGGCGTGAGGCTCGCGGTCGCAAACCGCGCGTGAGCGTCGCGCGCCGCCCCGAGGCGGCACGCGCTGTTCCGGTCCGAGGAGGTTCTCGTTTCAAGCGCGCCGCAGCGCCTGCTCCGCCGTCTCCGCCGTGTAATTGTCCGCGAGAAAGTCGATGAAACTGCGGACGGAGGGCAACAGTCCGCGCCGCGTGGGAAAGACCGCCTGTACTTCTCCGGGCGGCGGCGTCCATTGCGGCAGCAGATCGACGAGCCTGCCGACGGCCAGCGCCGCGTTGGCGACGATCGTCGGCAATTGCGCGACGCCCACGCCTTCGGTGGCGGCATAAAGCAGTTGCGACATGTCGTCGGTGACGAGACGCGGCTTGTAGGGGATACGGACGCCGGCGCCGTCGGGACCATGCAGCGTCCAGGCGTGATCGCGCTGCATCGGCCCGAGGCCGAGCGCCGGCAGGCGCGACAGATCGGCCGGCAGGATCGGGGCCTTCAGTTCGGCGGCGAGCGACGGCGCGGCGACGATGCGCTGCTCGCTCGGGCCGAGAACCTTGCGCACCAGATCGGATTCCTCGAACGGCGGGAACCGCACGCGGATCGCGACGTCGAAACCCTCGCCGATGACGTCGACGCGCCGGCTGGAGCTGTCGAGTTCTATCGCAACGCGCGGGTTCGCCGCCATGTAGCGGGCGATGATCGGGCCGATGGCGAAGCAGACGAGCGCCGGCGGGCAGCTCACGCGGATCAGGCCCTGCGGCCCCGAACGCGAACGGTCGATGGCTTCCTGCGCCGCGTCGGCCTCGACCAGCATGGCGAGGCAATGGCGGTAGTATTCCTGGCCGATCTCCGTAACCGCGAGTTTGCGCGTCGATCGTTGCAGGAGGCGGGCGCCGAGCCGCTCCTCCAGTTCGATGACGCGCCGGCTGAGCCGCGACTTGGGCATGCCGAGCGCGCGGGCGGCCGCCGCATAGCTTCCGTGTTCGACGACCTTGGCGAAATAGAAGAGATCGTTGAGGTCCTGCATCCCGCTATTGTCCTACCAATAGGACGATCTGGTCAGAGAATCGATGGCTTGTCCGTCAGATCGTCTCGGGAACATGTTCTCCACAACAGAGCGGCCCCCGGCTGCCTCACAGGAGACAAGCACATGAGACAGGTTCTCGGAATCTACAGCGCCCCGCGCGCCCATTGGGTCGGCGACGGTTTCCCGGTCCGCACGATCCTCTCGCATCAGCATCAGGGCGAACACGTCAGCCCGTTCCTGATGCTCGACTATGCCGGCCCGGTGAAATTCGAGCCGACCACGCGTCGGCGCGGCGTCGGCGAGCATCCGCACCGCGGTTTCGAGACGGTGACGATCGTCTACAAGGGCGAGGTCGAGCACCGCGACTCCACCGGCGCCGGCGGCGTGATCGGCCCGGGCGACGTGCAGTGGATGACGGCGGCTTCCGGCATCCTGCACGAGGAGTTTCATTCCGACGCCTTCTCCGCCAAGGGCGGCGATTTCGAGATGGTCCAGCTCTGGGTCAACCTGCCGGCCAGGGACAAGATGGCCAAGCCCGGCTATCAGACGATCCTGAACGCCGACATTCCGAACCTGGCGCTGCCCGGCGCCGCCGGCCAGTTGCGCGTGATCGCCGGCGCCTTTGCGGGCGACAAGGGACCGGCGCGCACCTTCACCGATCTCAACGTCTGGGACGTCCAGTTGAAGGGCGGCAAGACGGCGGTTCTCGACGTGCCCGAGGGTCACACCCTCTCGGTTCTCGTCCTCGCCGGGACGATCGAGATCGACGGCAAGGAAATCGTGCGCGAGGCGCAGATGGCGGTGCTCGGGCGCGAGGGCGGCGCGGTCGCCATCGAAGCCAACGCCGACGCGAAGTTCCTCGTGCTGACGGGCGAACCGATCGACGAGCCGGTCTTTTCCTACGGCCCGTTCGTCATGAATTCGGAAGCCGAAATCCGGCAGGCCTTCGCCGACTTCAACGGCGGTCGCTTCGGACAGATCCCGGCCTGACAATTCGCGCCGCGCCCCGGCGGCGCGGCGCAACTTCTGTATCGGGCGCGACGCCCCTTCGAGCAACGTGAAAGGACACTCCAATGACCGCCATCGCAACTCCCGCCAATTTCAACGGCGCGCGTCCGATCATCGACCCGAACGACGCCGTCATGTTGCTGATCGACCATCAAAGCGGCCTGTTCCAGACCGTCAACGACATGCCCATGCCGAAATTGCGCGCCCATGCGGCCGCCCTCGCAAGAATGGCGACGCTCAGCAAGATGCCCGTCATTACGACGGCGTCCGTGCCGCAGGGCCCCAACGGTCCGATGATCCCCGAAATTCACGCGAACGCCCCGCACGCGAAATACGTGGCGCGCAAAGGCGAGATCAACGCCTGGGACAATCCCGATTTTGTCGCCGCGGTGAAGGCGACGGGTCGCAAGACGCTGATTATCGCGGGCACGATCACGAGCGTCTGCATGGCCTTTCCGGCGATCGCCGCCGTGCATGAGGGCTACAAGGTCTTCGCCGTCGTCGATGCGTCCGGCACTTACTCCAAGATGGCGGAAGAAATCACGCTCGCGCGCATCGTGCAGGCCGGCGTCGTCCCGATGGACACCGCCGCCGTCGCGTCCGAACTGCAGCGCACATGGAACCGTGACGATGCGGCCGAATGGGCCGAAATCTACACGAAGATCTTTCCCGAATATCAGCTCCTGATCGAGAGCTACGGAAAGGCCCAGGACGTCGTGAAGAACAACGAGGTTCTCGATTCCGCGCGCACTTGAAGCGAGCGGCGGCCAGGCCGCCAGACAGCACAATCATCACTGATAAGGGACAGCGTGACGACATGACAAAGGTTCTCATTCTCTATTATTCGAGCTACGGCCATATCGAGAAGATGGCGGAAGCCGCCGCCGAGGGCGTTCGCGAGGCCGGCGCCGAAGCCGTGATCAAGCGCGTGCCGGAACTCGTTCCGGAGGAAATCGCGCGAAACTCGCATTTCAAGCTGGATCAGGCCGCGCCGATCGCGACCGTCGCGGAGCTTCCCGACTACGATGCGATCATCCTCGGCGTGCCGACGCGCTTCGGCAACATGCCTGCGCAGATGAAGAATTTTCTCGACCAGACCGGCGGCCTGTGGATGCAAGGCAAGCTGATCGGCAAGGTCGGCAGCGTCTTCACATCGACGGCGACGCAGCACGGCGGACAGGAGAGCACGATCCTGTCGACGCACATCGTGCTCCTGCATCAGGGCATGGTGATCGTCGGCCTGCCCTATTCGTTCCAGGGTCAGATGGGCGTGAAGGATGTGACGGGCGGCTCGCCCTACGGCGCCACGACGATTTCAGACGGCGACGGATCGCGCCAGCCGTCCGAAAACGAACTCGCCGGCGCGCGCTTCCAGGGTCGCCATGTCGCACAGATCGCAGGTAAGCTGGCTGCCGCCTGACGTCCGATGAAGGAGGTTGCAATGTCCGCGATCGTCGTCACCAAGGAGCTGAACCCGCGCGGCGGGCGCTATGTCGCGAAAATCGCCGGGATCGCCGACGAGGCGGAGCTGACGTTCACGCAACGCGGCCCCGCGCTCATCAGCGCCGATCACACCGGCGCGCCCGACAGCATGAAAGGCACGGGCGCCGCAAAGGCGCTCGTCGACTTCATGATCGCCGATGCGCGCGCCAACGGTTTCAAGATCATCCCGATCTGCCCCTATGTCCGCGCGCAATATGCGAAGAACCCGGACTGGCGCGACGTGATGACGATTCCGCCGGGCGAGGCGCCGCGACCCCGATGATCGCGGGACGGCTGTCATCCCGGCGTCTGCCGGGTTAGCGTCTTGTCGGAGCATTCAACGGGGCGAGGCCGGGCGTGACGACCATACTGGGAATTTCAGGAAGCCTGCGGCGAGGCTCATACAACAGCGCATTGCTTCGGGCGGCGCGCGAATTGTCGCCTGCCGGCGTCGAATTCGCCGAGGGAACCATCAGAGGCGTTCCGCTCTACGACGGCGACGAGGAAGCCGCGCACGGAATTCCGCCCGCCGTCGCCAAGCTGAAGGAACAGATCGCGGCGGCGGACGGCCTGCTGCTCGTGACGCCCGAATACAACAATTCGCTTCCCGGCGTATTCAAGAACGCCATCGACTGGCTGAGCCGGCCGGCCTCGGATATCGGCCGCGTGTTCGGCGGCAGGCCTGTCGCCGTCATCGGCGCGTCGATGGGCGGTTTCGGCACCATTCTGGCGCAGGACGCCTGGCTGCCGGTTCTGCGCACGCTCGGCACGCGGCCGTGGTTCGAAGGACGTTTGATGGTGTCGCGCGCGCAAGGCGTATTCGACGCCGACGGCCGGCTGAAGGACGACGCCGTCCGCGACCAGCTCGCGCGCTTTCTCGACGGGTTCGCCGCATTCGCGCAGCGCTGAAGCAGCGACGGCCATCCGGTCTGACGAAGGAAACACGGTTTGATCCGCGATCTCGACGCCCTCAAGACCTTCGCGACGATCGCGACGCTCGGCAGCTATGCGCGCGCCTCCGACAAGCTCGGAATCTCGCGCACGATCGCGAGCAAGCGCGTTTCGGGGCTGGAGGCCGAACTCGGCGTCAAGCTGATCAACCGCACGACGCGCACGATGAGCCTGACCGAGGCTGGCCGCAAACTGCATGTGATGGCCGACACGTTGTTCGGGCTGCTCGACAGCGCCGAGGAGGACATCAGGTCGGGCGCGGCCGCGCCCCGCGGCGTCCTGCGGATCAATGCGCCGATGTCCTTCGGCATCCGTCATCTCGGGCCGATCGTCGACCAATTCCTCATGCGCTATCCGGAAGTCGAGATCGAGCTCATGCTCGACGATCGCATCGTCAACATCGTCGAGGAAGGATTCGATGTCGCGATCAGAATTCGCCGGCTCGAGGATTCGAGCCTGCTCGCCAAACGTCTCGCGCCTGCGCATATGGTCCTGTGCGCGACGCCGGCCTATCTCGATAGACGTGGCGAGCCGCAGACGCCCGCAGAACTCGATCGGCACGAGTGCCTCGTCTACGATTATCTCGCGCGGCAGGGCGTCTGGAGTTTCGAGCGAGAGGGCGAACAGGCCGACGTGCGCATAAGCGGGCGGCTGCGCGGCAATAACGGCGACGTGCTGCTGCAGGCGGCGCTGGACGGGCTGGGCATCATCCTCGCGCCGACGTTCATGGCGCACGAGGCGCTGCGGTCCGGCGCGCTGAAGCCGATTCTGTGCGACTGGCGCGCGCTCGACGCGGGGATCTACGCGGTCATGCCGCCGGGCCGGATCGACGTGCGCAGGGTCCGCGCCTTCGTCGATCACCTCGGCGAATCGCTCGGCCGCGAACCCTATTGGGACCGCGACCTGCCGATCCGCTGACACGCTAAGGCGGAACGAGTTTTGCTGGAATCAAGCGATCGTCATTGCGAGCGCGGCGAAGCAATCCATCCCCCCGCCCGTCCGCATGGATGGATCGCCACGTCGCCGCGCTCCTCGCGATGACGGCGCAGTTTCCGTCAAGATTCATCTTGCTCTAACGAACGCGCCGCCGCGTCGGCGCGCCGAAATCGATATCCGGTCCCTTCGGCACGATGCCGGTCGGATTGATCGTGCGATGGCTGCCGTAATAATGCGTCTTGATCTGGTCGAGCCGCACGGTCTCGGCGACGCCCGGCGTCTGGTAGAGGGCGCGCGTGTAGTCCCACAGTTGCGGGAAGTCGACCAGCCGGTTCCGGTTGCACTTGAAGTGCCCGAAATAAACCGCGTCGAACCGCACGAGCGTCGTGAACAGCCGCCAGTCGGCCTCCGTCGGACGATCGCCGAGCAGGAACGCGCTGTCGGCCAGCCGCGCCTCCAGCACGTCGAGCGCGGCGAACAGGCGATCGTAGGCTTCCTCGTAGGCCGATTGGGTGGTGGCGAAACCCGTCCGGTAGACGCCGTTGTTGATCGCCGGATAGATTTCGTCGTTGAGCGCATCGATCGCAGCGGCGAGTTCCGGCGGACGGAACAGCGGTCCGCGCGCGCCGGGCCAGGCGTCCAGCATGCGGATGATCTCGGCCAACTCGTTGCTGACGATCGTCTGGTGGACCGCGTCCCACAGGACCGGGACGGAGACCCGGCCGCTGTAGCGCGGGTCGGCCTTGACGTAGATCTCCCACAGGCGTCGCGCGCCGTTCAGCGGGTCGGCGCCCTCGGCGATTTCCCAGCCGTTTTCGAGCATCAGCGGTTCGACATAGGTGACGTCGATCGTCTTCTCGAGACCTTTCAGCTTGCGATAGATGAGCGTGCGATGCGCCCACGGGCAGGCCCAGGACACATAGAGACGGTAGCGGCCCGCCTGCGGCGCGAAGCGCCCGCCCGGCTCGACACGATCGCGGAACTGCGTCGCCGGGCGCTGGAAGCGTCCGCCGGTCGTAGCCGTATCGTACCATTCGTCGCGCCACACGCCGTCGACGAGCAGCCCCATCGCACGATCCTCCGACTTGCGCCGCTCAGGCGGCCTTCCGCACGCCGATGATATCAGCAATTCGCTGTTCGGCGTCGGCGATGGACTGCTCGCGCGCTTCCGGTCCGAACGCGAGCCGTTCGACGCGCACGAATTCGACATCCGTGATCCCGATGAAACCGAGCAGGGTGCGCAGATGCGGCTCCTGCGAGTCGAAGCTCTTGGCCGGGCCTTCGCTGTAGAGCCCGCCACGGCTGGCCACCACGATCGCGCGCTTGCCCTTCAGCAGGCCTTCCGGGCCCGCCTCGGTGTAGCGGAACGTCACGCCGGCGCGCAGCACATAGTCGAACCACGCCTTCAGCGTCGAGGCGATGCCGAAATTGTACATGGGCGCGCCGATCACGATGGTGTCGGCCGCCTGCAATTCGGCGACGAGCGCGTCCGACAATTCGCGCGCCATACGTTGCGCGTCGTTCGGCGGGCTCTCCGCGCAGGGCGATGGCCGCATCGCCATCGATATGCGGGATCGGCGTTTCGCCGAGATTCCGCTCGACGACGACGAGGCCGCCGTCGGCCGCGCGCAGGCGAGCGACGGTTTGCGCGACCAGCGCCGTCGACACCGAGGCGTCGCCGAGGATGCTGCTCTTGATGACGAGGACGTTCGACATGACAATCTCCGTTTGAACCGAGAGCGAGAGATAGGCCGCGACGGGCGCGTCCGTCATCGCCGCAATCGGCAACTCACTGGTGCGCGGCGGCGGACAATCCGCGCTGTCGCCGAACGCCATCGCTCCTGCCTTGCCGAAACCGGTGGCCGGCTTCCTCGGCCCGCCTGCGTTCGCGTATCGATGAGCGCGTCGAGGGTTCTCCAATTCTGGATCGGGAGCGCTTATATTGCGGTTCGGCTCCCGATGCCGAGGACGACGCCATGGCTCCCAAGACCGCCAAGCCTTCAACCCTTTCGCTTCCCGAAGCGCTCGGTCTCATTCGCCTTGCAGCCGATGGCGCCGAGGGCGTCACGGGGCTTGTCGAGCAGATGCACGGGTCCATCCTGGATACGCCCGGTCTCGCGCCGCTCACGCGGGGGCCGGTGCGCGACATGACTCGATTTGTGTACAGCGGCGTCCGTGGCGGGTTGCGCCTGGCGGGCAAGGGCGCCGGCGCCGCCGCCGCGCTGCTCGACGGCGGCCCGGACGATCGCCCGGTTTCGCGCAAGCGCGAGGCTGCTCTCGCAGCGCTCAATGGCGTCCTTGGCGACCATCTCGCGAAGACCGACAATGCGCTGGCTCTCGATATGCGTTTTCGCCGCGATGGGCGCGCCGTCACGCTCGAACCCGACGCGCTCGCCAATGCTTTTCCCGACGCCACGGACAGGCTTGTCGTCCTTGTCCACGGACTTTGCATGAGCGACTTGCAATGGACGCGACAGGGCCACGACCACGGCGCCGCGCTCGCCCGCGATTTCGGCTATACGCCGGTCTATCTCTCCTACAATTCCGGCCTCCACGTCTCGACAAACGGCGCCGCGTTCGCCGACGCGCTGGAGAAGCTGTTCACAGCCTGGCCCGCCGAGATCAGGAAATTCGTCATTGTCGGCCACAGCATGGGCGGGCTGGTCGCGCGAAGCGCCTGCCTGAGAGGCGAAGCAGCCGGGCACGCCTGGCGCAGGAAGCTCGACAAGCTGGTGTTCCTCGGGACGCCGCACCACGGCGCTCCGCTCGAAAGGATCGGCAATTGGGTCGAAATGATTCTCGGCGGGACGCCATATGCGAGCGCCTTCGCGAGACTGGGCAAGGTCCGGAGCGCCGGGGTCACGGACCTGCGCTACGGCAATATCGTGGACGAGGACTGGCAAGGTCGCGATCGCTTCGCGCGTGTGTCGGACACGCGAAGCCCGACGCCTCTGCCAAGTGACGTCGCCTGCTATGCGATCGCGGCCACGATGGCGGAATCGCCCGGCGCGATGAAGGACATGCTTGTGGGCGACGGGCTGGTCCCGGTGATGAGCGCCTTGGGCCGCCACGAGGATTCTGCGCGAACGCTGCGCTTTCCGGAAAACCGGCAGTGGATTGCGCGCCAGACAGGACATCTCGATCTCCTGAGCCGGCGCGACGTCTATGAACGGATGGCGGAGTGGCTGAAGGCCGACTATCGGCCGTAGTTCTCTGACGCGGGCTTCTTCACGACGTACAGCTTGACCGCCTCGCCGGTCTTTTCGTCGGGCGCGCCGACGCAGGCGCATTCCGCGACGCCCGGGCAACTGGAGGCGATGACAGACGATTCAGCCGCGTCCAGATACCGCTATCTCGTGACGATTGGAAATGTTCCGGGCGCTTTCTCGATCATCAGGAGGAAGCGGCCGAGATCGATCGTGCTGCCGGCGGTCGTTACGTCGCTCGAGAACAGCAGGTCCTTTGCGCCCGCCTGCCCGGTCATCATGCGGATGAAGAAGGGCTTGGTCAGGGTGAGCGTGGCGTTGGCGTCGGGCGCGGGCGCCCCTTTCCGGAAGTGCAGGACCGCGTTTTCGATCCAGAGCCGATAGGTCTCGCCCAGGTCCGAAAAGGTTATGTTGATTTTCAGATTGGACTCGGCCGCCTTGGCGCCGTCGATGGAAGCCGCCATGCGTTCGAGAAAACGCTCGATCGGCGTCTGCATCAGCATGTCCTGCATCACGGCGAGCGACTTCGCCGTCTTCGGCGTTCCGTTTCGCAATTCGAATGCGCCGGTCAGATAGAAATTCCGCCAGGGCGCCGCTTCCGCCACATAGCCCATCTGATCGAACGTGCGCGCGAGAAGGTCCTTGGCCGCGGAATTGTTCGGGTCGGCATAGACGGCATGCTTCAGCACTTCCGCGGACCAGCGGAAGTCGCCCGCGTCGAACGCCTTCTGCGCGGCGTCCACGAGCTTGTCCACGCCGCCGGCGAGGGCGACGTAGCGCTTGGCTTCCTCGACCGGCGGGAGCTGGTCGAGATTGGAAGGATGCGCGTCGAACCAGCCCATGTAGAACTGGTACACCGCGCGCGCATTGTGCCGCACCGAGCCGTAATAGCCATGCACGCCGAGATAATCGTGCAGCGATTTCGGCATTTGCAGTCTGTCGGCGATCTCCGGGCCGGTGAGGCCGGCGTTGATCATCCGGACGGACTGGTCGTGGATGTACTTGTAGGCGTCGCGCTGCTTCACGATGAAGTCGCGGATCGCCTCCTTGCCCCACACGGGCCAGTGGTGCTGGGCGAAAACGACTTCGGACTCGGCGGCCCAGACCAGCGACTGGTCGAGATAATCGGCCCATTTGAGCGCGTCGCGCACCTTGGCGCCGCGCAGCGTGTAGAGATTGTGCAGCGTCTGGCTCATCATCTCCGAGCCGCAGAAGGCCTTCAGCTCCGGAATTTCGAAGACGTATTCCGACGGCGCCTCGCTGCCGGGCACGTTGTGGAAGACGAAACGCAGGCCATCGATCGTGACCTCCCTGGTCTCCCCATCGATCGTGAGGTTCGGCTGGAGGATGCCGACCCGACCGTAGGCCACGGCCTTGCCGAGGCCGTCATCGACGAGGCCCTTGGCGTCGCGCGGCAGTTGGTCGCCGTACATGTACAGCGACCGGCGGATCATGGCGCTGCCCACCATCAGGTTTTCGCTGGTCGCTTCCTCCATGAAGCCGACAGGGGCGACGACCGGGATGTTGCGCGCCTTGACCTCTTCCGGCGTGATGATCCCCAGTACGCCGCCGAAATGGTCGGCGTGGCTGTGCGTGAAGACGATCGCCGAGATCGGCTTGTCGCCGAGATGCTTGCGCGCGAAGGCGAGCGCCGCCTGCGACGTCTCGCGCGCGGTCAGCGTGTCGATCACGATCCAGCCGGTCTTGCCCTCGACGAGCGTCATGTTCGCGAGGTCGAAGCCACGCAACTGCCAGATCCTGTCGGCGACCTTGAACAGGCCGACCTGGTTGTTCAGCGTGGCCTGCCGCCACAGGCTCGGATTGACCGTCGCCGGGGCCTCGCCCTTGACGAAGGAGAAGGCGTCGAAATCCCAGATCACGTTGCCGCCGGCGTCCTTGATCTGTCCGGTGGGCGCGGCGATGAAACCGCGCCGGGCAAGCTCCATCGAGAGCGGCGATGCGAGGTCGACCGAAGCGGCCAGAGCGGCATTCGCCTGCCGAACTGATTGCGAGACCTCGCCCTGGGTCGCTTGAGCCGTGCTCTGATCCGTCGGCTTGCAGCCGGCGAGCGCGGCGCCCGCGAGGACGACAGCGAGAAATGCGGATGGCCTTTTCATTCTTCCCTCCCGTTCGTTCAGGCGGCCGTCAGCGCGGCGCGCGCGTCCTCGGCGATCATCGCGGCGGCCTTTTCGGCGATCATGATGGTCGGCGCATTCGTATTGCCGCTGCAGATGTTCGGCATGATGGAAGCGTCCACGACCCGCAGGCCGGATATTCCCTTCACGCGCAGGCGCGCGTCGACCACGGCTTGCGCGTCGCTGTCCGGCCCCATCTTGCACGTTCCCACCGGATGGTACTGCGTGTCGGCGCGCGCGCGTATGTCGCGCTCCATGCCCGCGGGGTCGTCGATTCGCGTGGTGTAGAGCATCTTGCCGCGCAGATCGTCGAACGGCGCGGATTCCATGATCGCCTGTTGAATCTGGCCGCCCTGCACGAGCAGCTTCACGTCGCGTTCGTCCGACAGGAAGCGCGGATCGATCGCGGGCGCATCGCGCGGATCGCGGCTCGCCAGCGTCACGGCCCCCCGGCTGAACGGACGTAGCACGTCGACATGGCAGGATATGCCATGTCCCAGGTGCATCTTGCGCGCGTGGTCGTCGACGATCGCGACCACGAACACAAGTTGCAGATCGGGCGCCGGCGCGTCGGGCGTGGAGCGGATGAAGGCGCCGGCCGTGGCGTAGGTCGTCGTCATCAAGCCAGTGCGCCTCCGGCCCCATTGCGGAACCGCCTTGGCCAGCCGCGCGACGCCGCGCAGGGAAACGCCGACTGTCTCGGACCAGCTCGGCGTCCGCCAGGTTTGCACGTAGTCGATGTGGTCCTGAAGGTTCTTGCCGACGCCGGCAGAGTCGAGCACGACGTCGACATTGTGGCTGCGCAGTTCGGATCCCGCGCCGATTCCCGACAACATCAGGAGTTGCGGCGAGCCGAACGCGCCGGACGAGACGATAACCTCGCGGCGCGCCGTCGCCGTCTGCGTCTCGCCGCCTTTCAGGTAGGCGACGCCGGCTGCGCGCCGGCCGTCGAACAGGATGCGCTCGGCCGTCGCGTCGGTGATGACGCGCAGGTTGGGACGCGACAGGTTCGGGGTCAGATAGGCCTTGGCGGCGCTGCACCTCTCGCCGTCCTTGTGCGTGACCTGATACAGGAACGCGCCGTCCTGGCGTGCGCCGTTGTAGTCGGGGTTGAGCGGCAGCCCGTTCTGCGCCGCGGCCTTCAGGAAGCGCTGGTTCAGATCGGTGTCGTAGCGGGGATAGGTGACGTTCAGCGGCCCGCCGCGGCCGTGGTAGTCGTCCGAGAACTGCTCGTTGTTTTCCGCGCGCCGGAAGAAGGGCAGGACGTCGCCGTAGCCCCAGCCGGGGTTTCCCAGCGCCGCCCATTCGTCATAGTCCCGGGCATTGCCACGGACATAGAGCATGGCGTTGATCGAACTCGACCCGCCGAGCGTCTTGCCGCGCGGCTGATAGCCCTTGCGCCCGTTGAGGCCCGGCTGGGGCACGGTCTCGAAGGCGTAATTGTTGATGCGCGTCGGCACCATCGCGACGACGCCTGCGGGGGCATGGATCAGAACGCTGCTGTCCCGACCGCCGGCTTCCAGAAGGCATACGGACACGCGCGGATCTTCCGTAAGCCGCGCCGCCAGGACGCAGCCGGCGGACCCCGCGCCGACGACGACGTAGTCGAACTCCTGCCGCTCCATGCGTTTCCCTCCCGTGATCGGCGCGATCCGTCTCGCCCCGGCCCAACCGTGGGATATTAATAGAACTAAAATTCTAATTCTGTAAAGTGGCTTTCAGCGCTCGCCGACGCCGGGTACCAATGGGAGGGCAGCAATGGATTCGCCGAAGGACGCATGACCAAGCGAAAGACAACGGCGCCGCAGACCCCCTCGCTTCGCGCTCCGGCCCAGACGAGGAGCCGCGCGAGCATGGAGACTTTGCTCGAGATCGGCCGGCGCCTCATCGAGGAGCGGGGCATCGACGATTGCAGCATGAGCGAAGTGGCGGCGGCCGCCGGTTCGTCCATCGGCTCGCTCTACTTCAGGTTCGGCAACCGCGAGCGCTTCATCAGCGAGGTGATGCAGCGCCAACTGGATGGCGCACGCGAGCAGCTCGAGGTCACGATCGCGCGGCTCGAGGGTTCCGCGTCTGCGGACGAGGCGATTTCGGGCGTCGTCTCATGGCTGTTCGAGGTTTTCGCCCGCAACAAAGGGCTGCTTCGCGTGCAGCTCAAGCGCACGCTGGAAGCCCCGGAAGTCTGGCGTCCGTATCAGGTTTTCGCAGGAGAAATCGTCGAACGCACGATCGCGCTCATTGCTCCCTTCGAGGCCGTCGGCGCTGATCCGGCCTGGAAGGATCGTGTTCGCGTGGCCCTGCAGGTTGTCATCGGCACGCTGAACAACATGCTGATCAACGATCCCGGTCCATTGAAACTGGACGATGGCCGTGCGGCCGAAGAATTCAGCAAGCTGACGAGGGCTTATCTGGCGTTTCGTCCATAGCCGCCCGCTTGTCCGTGTCGATGCGTTGCGCTTCAATCCGGTCTTGCCGACCAGGCGGCGCATTCCAGGGAGTTGACGCATGACGAAGGCAGGACTTCTCGGCATGATGGCGCTGCTGGTCTCCTTGGCGCCGACTATGCAAACGCCCGCCCTTGCCGCGGATTACGGCGCGATCGTCGCCGCGCAGGACCGTTCCGAAGCCGACCGCCAGAACGACGCCAAGCGAAATCCTGTCGCATTGCTCGCGTTCGTCGGACCGCAACCTGGAATGCGCATCCTCGATATGTCGGCCGGCGCGGGCTATAGCACGGAACTGCTCGCCCGCTCGGTCGCGCCCGGCGGCAAGGTCTACGCGCAGGCGGACAAGCCTTCGGAGAAATTCGCCGCGCGGCTGGCCACGCCCGCGATGTCGAACGTCGTTCACGTCGTGCGGCCCTACGATGATCTCGCCGACCCGAACCTGACCAATCTCGACGCGATCACTTTCTTTTTCGGCTATCACGACACGACCTTCATGCCGGTCGATCGCGCGAAGATGAACAAGGCGATGTTCGACGCGCTCAAGCCCGGCGGCGTTCTGGTCGTCGCCGACCATTCCGCCCGGCCGGAAGACGGCGCGAGCGTCGGCAAGACGCTTCACCGCATCGCCGAGCAGACGCTGCGCGCCGAAATCGAATCGGCGGGATTCCAGTTTGTCGCCGATGCGAATTTTCTGAGGCATCCGGAAGATTCCAGAACGGTCGTCGTGTTCAAGAATACGGTTCCCAACGACGAGTTCGTGCTGAAATTCCGCAAACCGTGAATTGGATGGCGGGCCGCCGACCAGGGAATCGACCTGCCGCTACCTCGGGGACCTGCCGATGGACATGGATTTCCGCTGGCGGCGGTCTTCGCCTGGTTGCAGTTCGATCACGGCGCCGCCCAGCATCACGTTGAACAGGCGTACGCTCAACGAAAGCTGCGCCTGCATGATCTGGCGCAGGTGCGGGCATTTCGCCATCGAACCCTTGACGATCCTGTAGCCGCGCGAGGGATCGTGCTCGACATAGCCGAGCTCCATCAGCCGCGCCACCTTGCGGCGGACGGTCGTGCGCGGCATCCCCGTGATTTCGGCGAGCGGCAGCAGGCGGATGTGCGCGTAGTCCTCCTCGATCCGATCGTCGACCGATCCATAGCGCCGCGCCGCGACGGGATCGGCCAGGACATGGCCGACGCTGGCGACGCAGATGGCGGAGAGGATGAAATAGCCCTCGAGGTCGCCCTGGAACCGCTTCGCCACGAGGCGCGACACCTCCATCGAATATTGGTTGAAGCTGTGCGCGACCATCATGCCGTGGTCGCGCGCGGCGTGGCGTTGAAGTCGTGCCTTCATCGTCGTCCCGGCTCGCGTCGGCGCGTCATCGTCGCGCCTGTGTCCATTTTGGACATAGGCCGCCTTGCGGCGTCAACCAGCGATTCTGCACAGTGCCGCCGGGGCAGGTCCTGCAAATAAAGCGGCAGGCTTAGAGGGAGGCAGGCTGGCGCATCGGCCGGCTGGGAAGGGACGGGTCGTTTGACCGATCCGCCCTTCCCCCTGTCCTGTTTTCTCGCCGGCTCATTTTTCCGCGCCGCGTCTTTACGCGCCGGGTTTGACGCCGAACATTGACCGTTTCGCAAAGCATCCGATGATGGCGGGCAAAGCCCGGGCCGTCGACAGCGACGGGGGGCGGACCCGCCTGAAGGCGGAACGGAGACGATCATGCAGCGACCCTGGCTCGCCAGTTATCCCAAGGGCGTGCCGGCCGATATCGACGCCGGCGCCTATCCTTCGCTCGTCGCGCTCGCGGCCGAAAGTTATGCGCGCTACCGCGACATGCCGGCCTACATGTGCATGGGCAAGTCGATCACCTTCGGCGATATCGACCGGCTGTCGCGCGATCTCGGCGCGTGGTTCCAGTCGCTCGGGCTGGCGCGCGGCGACCGCATCGCCGTCATGCTGCCGAACGTGCTGCAATACCCTGTTGTCGTCGCGGCCGTGCTGCGCGCGGGTTTCATCGTCGTCAACGTCAATCCGCTGTACACGCCGCGCGAGCTCGAGCATCAGCTCAAGGATTCCGGCGCGAAGGCGATCGTCATTCTCGAGAATTTCGCCGCGACCCTGCAACAGGTCATCGACAAGACGCAGATTCAGCACGTCGTGCTCGCCAGCATGGGCGACATGCTCGGCGCGGTGAAGGGCGCGATCGTCAATTTCGTCGTGCGCCGCAAGATGGTGCCGGCCTATTCGCTGCCGCGCGCCATTCCGTTCAAGCAGACGCTGGCCGCCCGCCAGGGCGCGAAGCTGGTCGAGCCGAGGCTCGGCCCGGACGATGTGGCGGTGTTGCAATATACCGGCGGCACGACCGGCGTCTCGAAAGGCGCGACGCTGACGCACAGCGCCCTGCTCGCCGCCGTTCTCGCCTCGGAAGCCTGGCTGCAGCCGGCGTTCAGCACCAAGCCGGTGACGGGGCAGCTCACCTACGTCTGCGCGCTGCCGCTCTATCACGTCTTCGCCTTCGTCTCGTGCTCGATGCTGGCGCTGCGGGCGGGCGGCATGTGCCTGCTCATCCCCAATCCGCGCGACATCCCGGGTTTCGTGAAAGAACTGGGCAAGCGCAAGTTCCATGTGCTGCCGGCCGTCAACACGCTGTTCAACGGCCTGCTCAACAATCCCGATTTCGCGAAACTGGATTTCACCGAGTTCCTCGTCTCCAACGGCGGCGGCATGGCGGTGCAGGAAGCGGTCGCGCGCCGCTGGAAAGAGGTCACCGGCGTGCCGATCGTCGAAGGCTACGGCCTGTCGGAGACGAGCTCGGGCATCTGCTGCAACCCGACCGACATCGAGGCCTTCAACGGCACGGTCGGCCTGCCGATGCCCGGCGTCGAGATCAGGATCGTCGACGACGACGGCAAGGACGTGCCGCACGGCTCGCCCGGCGAGATCGTCATTCGCGGCCCGCAGCTCATGTCGAGCTACTGGCAGCGCCCGGACGAGACCGTGAAGGCCATGACGTCGGACGGCTTCTTCAAGTCCGGCGACATCGGCACGATCGACGACGAGGGCTACGTGCGCATCGTCGACCGCAAGAAGGACATGATCATCGTCTCCGGCTTCAACGTCTATCCCAACGAGATCGAGGCCGTGATCGCCGAACATCCGGGCGTGCTGGAAAGCGCGGCGGTCGGCATTCCCGACGCCAATTCCGGCGAGGCGGTCATGCTGTTCGTCGTGAAGAAGGATCCGAGCCTGACGAAGGAGAAGCTCGAAGCCTACTGCCGCGAGCATCTCACCGGCTACAAGGCGCCCAAGCGCTTCGAATTCCGCGAGGTTCTGCCGAAGACGAATGTCGGCAAGATATTGCGGCGCGAATTGCGCGACGAATTGCTGGAAAAATCGCCAGCAAAGGCGCCCGCTTTGTGAGCAACGCCACTCGACGCATGGGATCGGCCAGCGCTACATAGTCGCTCTTGGAGCGTGGCCGGGACCCTGGAATGTTTTATGCCGATGCGCCGCGCCATGGCGATGCGATCGCCGTCGCGCCGACCATCCTTCCGGCGGCCGAGCGTCTGCGCATCCTCGCCTATTTCGGCGGCCTGACGGTCATTCTCGCGCTCGCCGACCCCGCCGGCGGGCTGCTCGAAATTCCGCTCAGCTTCTATCTCAAGAACAGGCTCGGCCTCTCGGCCAAGGAAGTGGCGATCTTCCAGGCGATCGCCGGCCTTCCGCTGCTCGTCGCCTTCCTGTTCGGCTTCGCGCGCGATCGCTGGAACCTGCTCGGACGGCGCGACCGCGGCTTGATGCTGGTGTTCGGCGGCGTCGTCGCCGCGCTCTATCTCGGCTTCTCCTTCGCGCCGATGAGCTACCGCGTGCTGCTGACGGCGATATTCCTCCTGACCGCCTGCACGCTCTTCATCGACGCCGCCGAGAACGGGCTGGCCTCCGTGCTCGGGCAGCAGCACGCCATGCCCGGCCAGTTGAGCGCGACCTGGAGCGCCTTCGGTTCGGTTCCGGCGGTGGGCGCGCTGCTGCTCGGCGGCTATTTCAGCGATTGGCTGGAGAATCAGGACGGCAATGTCGCGGCCCGCGCCTTGTTTCTGGTTGGCGCCTTCATGGCCGCGCTCGTCGTTCTCTACGCGACGCTGCGTCCGCGCGCGGTCTTCGACAATATCCGCGACGAGCGCCTCGCGCCCGGCCATCCGCTGCGCGACCTCAAGCGCGTGCTGCGCCACAAGCCGATCTATCCCGCGCTCGTCATCTGGATGCTCTGGAATTTCGCGCCGGGCTCGAGCACGCCGCTGCAATATTATCTGCAGAACACGCTGAAGGCGCCCGATTCCGTCTGGGGTCAATGGAGCGCGATCTTCGCCGCCTCCTTCGTGCCGACCTACATTCTGTTCGGCTGGCTGTGCACGCGCGTTTCGCTGAAGAAGCTGTTGTGGTGGGGCACGCTCGTCGCCATTCCGCAATTCACGCCGTTGCTGTTCATCACATCGACAAAAGCCGCGCTGATCGCCGCCGTGCCGATGGGCCTGATGGGCGGCATGGCGACGGCCGCCTATCTCGACCTGATGATCCGCTCCTGCCCGCCGCGCCTGCAAGGCACGGCGATGATGGCTTCCTCCGGCCTCTATTACGTCTCATCGCATCTCGGCGACATCTGGGGCGCGCATCTCTACGAGACTACCGGCGGCTTCACCCTCTGCGTCGTCATGATAACCGCCGCCTACGCGCTGATCGTGCCGGTGCTGACGAGGGTGCAGGACGAACTGACCATGCTGCCGGACAACGAGATCGGCCCTCAATCCTCCCGCCTCAGCACGACGAGCTGATAGAGGCCGCCGAAGAAGCGCCGCGGCTTCGTCGCCGCAACGCCGCGCCCCGGCGCGAAGTCGACGATCTCGTTGCGCCACAGGTCGAGCGCGAAGGGTTCGAGCAAGGCCAGAATCGGCGCCATCAGCCAGCGCAAGGGATTCCACGGGCGCGGCCGCGCATAGTCGACGACGACGAGTTTCCCGCCGGGCTTCACCACGCGCAGCGCCTCAGTGAGCGTGCGGCGCCTGACGTCGTCGGGCTGCTCGTGCAGCAGGAAGAACAGCACGGCGCGCTCGAAGCGCGCGTCGGGAAATTCCAGCGCGGCCGCATCCATCACATGCGTGCGCACGCCCGTCTCGCGCGGCAGTTTCGCGCGGAGATTGTCGATCTGGATCGGCAATGCGTCGACGACCTCGAGAGCGCCGTGCGCCCGCGCCACCTGCGCGAAAAGCGTCTTGGTGAAATCGCCGTAGGCGCATGCGACCTGAAGCGTGCGCCCGCTGAAGTCGGGCCCCAGCGCGTCGAGCGCCGCGTCGCGCAGGCGCCGGTAATTGCCCCAGAGTATGGCGTCGACCAGCCATTGCCGCTCGAACAGGCGCACGGCGCGCGGATGCACGTAAGCCCACCAGTAATGGTCGAGGAGATAGGCCGGCGGCGCGTAGTTCCGCGCAACGGGCTCATGGCTCGCGAAATCCGCAGCCTTCTCCAGAAAATCCCCGTCGCGGAGCACGTCCGTCATGGCGCGATCAAAGCGCCGATTCCTCGTCCGTCGCGTTGCGCTGTCGCAAGGCGCCGCACGGTCAGCCTTTCAGGAAGTCTTCGACGAGCGCGATCTGGTCGGGAACATTGAGCGCCGGCGCATGGCCGCAGCCCTTGATCTCCACGACGCGGCAGCGCGGATTTTCCCGGGGCATCCGTTCGGCCGCCGCGCGCAGCAGCAGGTCGGAATTCTCGCCGCGCAGGCACAGCATGGGGCAGGCGAGCTTCCGCCATTCGTCCCACTGCGCGTAATCCTCAGGGTGATGGATGAATTGCATCGACCATGTCGGGATCGTAATGCGTGGTGACGCCGCCATCGGGCAGGCGGCGCGTCGACGTCTCGGTCAGCCGGCGCCACTGCGCATCGGTGAGATAGCCGTAGGGCAGGTAGACCTGCCGGAAATAGGCTTCGAGCTCGCTCACGCGCTCGAAGCGCGGCGGCTTGCCGGCGTAGGAGCGAATGCGTTCGATCGCCTGCGGATTGAGCTCCGGCCCGATGTCGTTCAGCACGAGACGCTTGATGCGGCCGGCGAGCGGCCCCGCGCCGGCGCGCAGCGCGATCGCGCCGCCCATCGACGTGCCGACCCAGTCGAAATCCTGCCAGCCGATGGCGTCGACGAAAGCGGTGGCGAGCTTGGCGTAGAAGTCGAGGCAATATTCCTCTCGCGGCTTCGGGCTCCATTGCGACAGGCCGCGCCCGATCGTGTCCGGCGCGACGATGCGCCAGCGTTCGCACAGCGCTTCCGCGAGGTCGTCGAAATCGCGGCCGGTGCGGGCGAGCCCGTGCCACAGCACGAGTTTCGGCTTCCCCGCCGCGCCCCATTCCATGTAGTGGATTTCGCGATCGAGGACCGTGACGTATTTCGAGACCGGAGCGCTCATGATTTCGGTTCCGCGCGCAATTTCCCGACGATGCCGGTCGGGAAGAAATAGACCGAGAGGATGAACAGCAGCCCCAGCCACAAGAGCCAGCGGTCGGGGTTGAAGAAATTGGCGATGAAGCCCGCGCCCGAAGCGTTGAGCGCGCCGAAGGCCGCGCCCATCAGCGTCTGCAGATAGTTTTCGGCGAGCACGAACAGGGCCGCGCCGATGATCGCGCCGTAGAGCGTGCCCATGCCGCCGATGACGACGATGAGCAGGATGTCGATCATGATGTTGAACGACAGGCTCGTGTCCGGCCCGGTGTAGCGCAGCCACAAGGCGTTGAGCGCGCCGGCGCAGGCGGCGAAGATCGCGCCGAGCACATTGGCGATGGTGCGATGGTAGATGATGCGATAGCCCAGCGCCTCGGCGCGGAACGGGTTCTCGCGGATCGCCTGCAACACGCGGCCGAACGGCGATTCCACGATGCGCAGCATGACGAGGAACAGCACGACGACGCTGAGGAAGACGAGATAGTAGGACAGCGTGCGCCCGGTGATCGAAATGCCGAACGGCCCGTTCTCGATCAGCCTGAACCCCGGCCGCAGTACCTCCGGCACGCGGAAGGTGCGCCCGTCCTCGCCGCCTGTCAGCCAGGAGAGTTGCGAGGCGAGCACGGCGAATGCGGACGCCACGGCCAGCGTCACCATGGCGAAGAAGATCGTCTGCACACGCAGCGAGAACAGGCCGATGGCGAGAGCGAGGACGGCGGCGACGACGATCGCGGCGCCGAGCCCGAGAAGGATCGCGCCCCACGACGGTCCGAGCGCATAGAGCGTCAGCGCAATGCCGTAGGCGCCGATGCCGAAGAACATCGTATGCGCAAACGAGACGATGCCGGCGTAGCCGAGCAGCAGGTCGTAAGAGGCGACAAGCAGCGCGAACACGCAGATCTTGGCGGCGACGTTCAGCGGCTTGGCGCCCGGAAACAGGAACGGCGCGAGCGCGAGAGCCGCGACGATCGCCATCAGAAGCACGGTCAGGACCTTGCCGCGCGGAGGATTGCCGGAAAGGATCATGGCCTCACCTGCTCGTCACGGGGTAGAGGCCGCGCGGCCGCCACAGCAGGATCGCCACCATCAGCGCGATGTTCGACACCAGCGCCAGTTTCGGCGCGAGAAAGCCCGCGTAATTCGCCAGAAGCGCCAGCAGGATCGAGCCGATGAAGCAGCCGCCGACGGAACCGAGCCCGCCGATGATGATGACGATGAAGGTCGTCACCGTCATTTCGCCGCCGATCGAAGCATGCGCCTGTTCGCGATAGAGCGCCCACATCAGGCCGCCGAGGCCGGCGAGCGCCGAACCCGCCATGAACACGCCGACGAACAGCCGGCGGATCTTGTAGCCCAGCGCCTCCACCATCTCGCCGTTCTCGACGCCGGCGCGGATGAGCAGGCCGAGTCTCGTGCGCGTGAGCGTGAATTGCAGCGCCGCGAACACGATGAGGCCGACGACGACGGCGAGCAGCCGGTATTTTTCCACCGCCGCGCCGCCGAGCGGGATCGAGCCGCGCAACGCCGCCGGCAGCGGCAGCGGGTTCATCTGCGGGCCGAAGCTCGCATAGAGCAATTGCTCGATGACGATGAGGCCGCCCATGGTGATGAGGATCTGCTTCAGGTGCTGGCCGTAGACCGGGCGCACGAGCAGGCGCTCGAAGGCGTAACCGGCGACGCCGGTCACGGCCATGGCGAAGATCATGGCCGGCAGCAGCGCCATGAGATTGGAGGCGAGCTGGTCCGACTGCATGAGCGCGGCCATCGGCGCGAAGGCGACGACCGCGACATAGGCGCCGACCGCCACGAAGGCGCCGTGGCCGAAGTTCATCACGTCCATCAGGCCGAAGACGAGGGTGAGGCCCGACGCCATGGCGAAGATCATCATGCCCATCGCGAGCCCCGCGAGCGTCAGCGTCGTCCAGGTCGAGAACGAGCCGACGAGCGGAATGGCGACGAGCGCGAGAAGAACGGGCAGGAGAACCGGCAGGTAATCGGTCTTCTGCTGCGGCAGCGCCGCGCCTGCGTCAATCGCTGTCATTGGTGGCTGTCCAGGCTGAGGCCGAGCAGGCGCGTCTGCAGGCTTTCGTCGGCGGCGAGTTCCGCCATCGCGCCGGAATGCACGATGCGGCCGGAATCCATGACATGCACGAGGTCGCCGACTTCCCTTGCGACGCGGAAATTCTGCTCGACCAGCAGGATGGTGGCGCCGGAGCGCGCGATCTCCCTCAGGCATTCGATCAGCGCGGAGACGATGGCCGGCGCAAGGCCCTTGGTCGGTTCGTCGATCAGCAGCAGCTTGCGCTCCTCCACGATCGCGCGCGCGATCGACAGCATCTGCTTCTGCCCGCCCGAAAGCGTGCCCGCGCGAGAAAGCCAGAATTTCTTCAGCGCCGGAAAGAATCCGAAGATCCAGTCGAGCCGCTTCTCGTCCGGCGCGCCGTTTCGCGCGGCGAGCACGAGGTTTTCCTTCACCGTCAGATCGGAGAAGATCGCCATGGTCTCGGGCACGTAGGCGACGCCTGCGCAGGCGATGTCGGGCGTCGACGTCTTGTCGATGGCCGCGCCGTCGAAGTGGATCGCGCCCTGCGAGGCCGGCCACAGTCCCATGATCGTGCGCAGCGTCGTCGTCTTGCCCGCGCCGTTGCGGCCGAGCAGCATGGTCGTGCGTCCCTTGGGCACGACGAGATCGACGCCGTGCAGGATGTGGTAGCGGCCGATATGCGTATGCACGCCGGAGAGCGTGAGGAGCGCGTCGGTCATGGGGACTTGACCCGATTCTCGCAAGGCGTACCGTCATGCCCGTGCTTGTCACGGGCATCCACGCCGTGTCGTTGCTGAAATGCCGGCAAGACAAAGGCGGATCATGCAACAGCATTTGCAGACGCGGGTCGGCGTGGATGGCCGGGACAGGCCCGGCCATGACGGTTTCACTGACGCTCACGCGGCCGCCCCCTTGTCCTTCGGCGCAATGCCGAGATAGGCCTCCTGCACCACGGGACTGGCGATGACCGCCGCCGGCTCGCCGTCGGCGACGCAGGCGCCGTTGGTCAGCACGATGATGCGGTCGGCGAGCGAGCGCACGACGTCCATCTTGTGCTCGACCAGCAGGATGATCTTCGACGTGTCCTGCTTCAGCCGCGCGATGAGGTCGAGCACGATTGGCGCTTCGTCGACGCTCATGCCGGCGGTCGGCTCGTCGAACATGAAGACGCGCGGCTCGAGCGCCATCATCAGCGCCACTTCCAGCTTGCGCTGGTCGCCGTGCGACAGCGCCGCGGCCGTGTGCGCGCGCTTGTTCTCCAGCGCCACGCTGTGCAGGATTTCGTCGGCGCGCGAGATCAGTTCGCGCCGCAGGCTCCAGGGCCGCAGCATGTCGTAATGCACGCCCGCCTTCGCCTGCACGGCGAGGCGCACGTTTTCCGCGACGGTGAGATTGGGAAAGAGATTGGTGAGCTGGAAAGCCCTGCCCAGGCCGCGACGTGCGCGCAGTGGCGCGCTCTCGCTGGTGATGTCGGCGCCGTCGAGCAGCACCTGGCCTTCACTCGCGCGCAACTGGCCGGAGATCAGGTTGAAATAGGTGGTCTTGCCCGCGCCGTTCGGCCCGACGATGGCGGTGAGCTCGCCCGGCCGGAACGTGCAGGAGACATGGTCGACCGCGACATGCCCGCCGAAGCGGATCGTCAGGTCGCGCGTTTCGAGCGAGACGGACATGGCCGGTCCATGAACGGAATTCCCCTCCCCCTTGTGGGGAGGGGCGAGGGGAGGGGGTCGGGGAATCCTGCGAGAATTCCCCGCCCGTGCTCGGGTCTACTGCTTGTTGCGGATCGGAACCTGCATGTCCTCGATCTTCAGTTCGCGCGTCAGCTCGAGCCGCGCCCACGGCTTGCTCGTATCCGTCGAGACCTTGAAGGCGTACATGGACTGCAGCGCCTGATGGTCTTCCTTGCGGAACATCATCTTGCCCTTCGGCGTGTCGAACTCCATGCCCTCCATCGCCGCGATCAGCTTTTCCGTGTCGGTCGACTTGGCCTTGGTGATCGCGCTCACCACCGCCTGGCCGGCCGCGAAGCCGCCGACGGTGAAGAAGTCCGGCGGCGAGTTGAAGCGCTTCTGGTGCTCGGCGACGAGCCAGTCGTTGATCGGGTTCTTGGGGATTTCGTAGTAGTAATACGCGCCGCCTTCCATGCCCGGAAAGTCCTTGTAAGCCGCCAGCGCCGGCAGGATGTTGCCGCCCGTCGACAGTTCGATGCCGTAGCGCTTGGGGTCCATGTCCTTCAGCTTGGCGAGCGGATTGGCGCCGCCGGCCCAGATCACCCAGATGATCTTGCGGCCGGGCTTGTCCTTCAGCGCGTCGAACAGGCGCTGGCCGACGGCGGTGAAGTCCGTCGTGTTGACGGGCGCGTATTCTTCCGCGGCAAGCGTCGCGCCGGTCTTGGCGAGCGCTTCCTTGAAGGCGGCGACGCCGTCGCGGCCGAAGGCGTAGTCCTGCGCCAGGGTGGCGATCGTCACGCCGGGCTTGCCGATGGCGAGCGCGTTGGAGATCGCGTCCTGCGAGGAATTGCGCGCGGTGCGGAAGATGTAGCGGTTCCACTTGTCGCCGGTGATCGAATCCGCGACCGCGGGCTCGACGAGCAGGATCTTCTTCGATTCCTGCGCGACGGGCAGCATGGCGAGCGCGGCCGCCGAAGACGTCGTGCCGATCGCCAGATCGACCTTGTCGTCGTCATAGGCTTCCTGCAGCGCGGTCTTGGCGACGTCGGGCTTGGTCTGGTCGTCCTTCACGATCAGCACGATCTTGCGGCCGTCGATCGCCATCGTCGCCCTTGGTGGCGTATTCGAGTCCGAGTTTCAGGCCGGCTTCGGTCTGCTTGGCGTAGGCTTCCAGCGGCCCGGTCTTGCCGGCGATCAGGGCGATCTTGATGTCCTGCGCCATGGCGCCCTGCGCCGCGAAGGCGAGCCCCGCCGCCATCGCCAGCGCCTGAAGAGAAAATTTTTCGCGCATAAGTCCTCCCACTTTGCCGCTCGCGCAGAGATTTGCGGCAGATGGTTCACCTATACACCGCGCCCGGAAGGCCCGCTAGGCGAAACACTGTGCAGGAGGACGCGTCAGACCGTGCGGCGGCCTGACGCGCGCGGCTCGGCCGCGCGGGGGGTGAATATCTGGCGGATGTTGTCGATCAGCGACCACTTCGTGCGCGCTTCCGCCAGCCGCGCGATGAATTCGCCGGCCCAGCGCGTCACGTCGTGCTCGCTGATGCGCTCGAACATGCGCGCGTGCCGCGCGATGCGCTCCTCCCTGGGCATTGTCAGCGCGCGCTCGATCGCCGAGGACACCGCCTCCCTCTCGTGCGGATTGACGATCAGCGCGCCGTCGAGTTCGGCTGCGGCGCCGGCGAATTGCGAAAGGATCAGCACGCCGGGATCGGCCTCGTCCTGCGCCGCGACGAATTCCTTGGCGACGAGATTCATGCCGTCGCGCAGCGGCGTCACCAGCGCCGCCTGCGCGCAGCGATAGATGCCCGCCAGCATCTTGCGCGAGTAGGAACGGTTGACGTAGCGGATCGGCGTCCACGCGGCCTCGCCGTACTGGCCGTTGATGTGGCCGACGAGGCCGGTGACCATGTCCTCCATTTCCTTGTAGCCCTTCGCCTGCTCGCGGCTCTTGGGGGTGATCTGCAGGAAGGTGGCGGCGCCGCGCCATTGCGGCCGTTCCGCCAGCAGATGCTCGAAAGCCTGCATCCGCTGCACGATGCCCTTGGAATAGTCGAGCCGATCGACGCCGAGCAGCAGCTTGCGTCCGCCGAGGCTCGCGAGCATTTCGCGGATGAAGGGCGAATGCGTCGCCGCGCGCGCCGCGCGCGCGTAGATTCCGGTTTCGATGCCCACCGGGAACGTGTCGATCTGCATGCGCCTGCCGTCGATCTCGAAATAGCGGCCGCCGCGCGACGGCGCGGCGCCGCGGGTCTCGAGGTATTTTCCGTAGTTCTCGGTGTCGTTGTCGGTCTGGAATCCCACGAGATCGAAGGCGGAGAGCGCGCCGACCGTATCTTCGTTCTGCGGCAACGCCTGCAGGATGTCGGGCGGCGGACAGGGAATGTGCAGGAAGAAGCCGAGCGGATTCTCGTGACCGCGCGCGCGCAGTTCGAGCGCGAGCCGCATCAGGTGATAGTCGTGCACCCAGACGATGTCGTCGGGCCGCAGGATTTTCGACACCTGGTCCGCGAAATAGGCGTTGACGCGCATGTAGCCCGTGAGGTCGAGGCGCGAATAATCCTGCAGGTCGACGCGATAGTGCAGCAGCGGCCACAGCACGCTGTTGGCGAAGCCGTTGTAATATTCCTGATGGTCGGCGGCGGCGAGATCGAGCGCGACGTAGCTGACGTTGCGCCCCTCGATGATCTCGGGCGCGCCGGGCATGTCCTCGGTCACGCGGCCGCTCCAGCCGCACCACACGCCCTTGCGTCCGCGCAGCGCCGCCTTCACGGCGACCGCGAGCCCGCCGGCGCGCTTCTCGCCGGGCAGGGCGACGCGATTGGAAACGATCACCAGGCGCGCCACCAGGCATTCTCCCATGTGTCGGACAGGCGCATCGCGGAATTGATGACGCCCGCCATCGAGTAAGTCTGCGGAATATTGCCCCACAATTGGCCGCTCGCCGGATGCAGGTCTTCCGACAGCAGGCCGTAGCGATTGGAATGCGAAAGTATGTCGGAGAAGATCTCGCGCGCCTCTTCGCGCCGGCCGATGGCGGCGAGCGCGTCGGCGTACCAGAAATTGCAGACGATGAAGGCGGTTTCCGGCTCGCCGAAATCATCCGCCGCCGTGTAGCGCATCACGCGGCCGTTGCGGCGCAGGTCGCGCCCGATGGCCTCCACCGTCTTGATGTAGCGCGGGTCGGAGGGCGGCAGCAGGCCGAGTTCCGCGACCATCAGCGCGCTCGCGTCGAGCTCCTCGTGGCCGAAGGCGCCGACCAGCGCGCCGCGCTTTTCGTTCCAGGCGTTGTCGAGGATCGCGCGCCGGATCGGCGCCGCGCGATTGCGCCAATGGTCGGCGCGCTCCTTCAGGCCGAGCCGCGCGGCGATATGGCCGAGCCTGTCGCAGGCCGCCCAGCACAAGGTCGCCGAATAGGTGTGGACGCGCGTGCGCCCGCGATATTCCCAGATGCCCGCGTCCGGCGTCAGCGCGAAATCCGCGGCGCGTTCGCCGAGCGGCTCGAGCCGCCGGAACAGGGCTTCGTCGCCCATGCGCGGCAGGCGATGGTCGATGAACATCTGCTTGGCCGCCAGCACGACGCTGCCGTAGACATCGTGCTGCGCCTGTTCGGCCGCCGCATTGCCGACGCGCACCGGCCCCTGTCCCAGGAAGCCTTCGAGCAGCGACGCGTCGTGCTCCTCGAGCGAGCGGCCGGGCACGATCGGATGCAGCGGGCCGATCGTCTCGTTGGGATCGGCGACGACGGAGGTCAGGTAGCCGATGTAGGATTCCATCGTCTGCGTCGCGCCGAGGCGGTTGAGCGCGCCGACGACGAAGAAGGCGTCGCGCAGCCAGCAGAAGCGATAGTCCCAGTTGCGCGACGTGCCCGGCGCTTCGGGAATCGACGTCGTATGCGCGGCGATGATCGCGCCGGTCTCCTCGAAGCTGCAGAGCTTGAGCGTGATGGCGGAGCGGATCGTCTCGCGCTGCCATTCGAAGGGCACGCCGAGCGAGCGCGACCAGTCGAGCCAGTAGGCGCGCGTGCGGGTCTCGAAATCGCGCGCGGTGGAATCGAGGTCGCTCAGAAACGGCTCGTCGACGCCGAAGACGAGCGTCACGCACCGCGTCAGCGCGAACAGCGTTTCTTCCGCGATGTAGGACAGCGGCGCGTCGCTCGTCAGCCGCAGCACGTCGGCGCCGCCGAGATAGCGGATGTGGTTGGAGCCCACGACCACCTGCGTCGGCTTGCCGCCATAGCCGAAGGTCGGGCGCACGCGGATGGCGACGCGCGGCAGCCCTGCGATCGGCTCGATGCGGCGCACGAGCTGCGGCGGGCGGAAGATGCGCTCGTAGCGGCCGAAGCGCGGCATGAAGTCGACGATGCGCACGGCGCCGCCGTGCTTGTCCTCGAGAACGGTTTCGAGCACCGCCGTATTGCGTTGGTAGGTCGAGCGCGACGCCACCTGGTCGTGCAGCACGACGTCGCAAAAGCCCTTCTCCTCGGCGCCCGACAACAGGCGGCAGAACACGGGATCGCTGTCGAAGCGCGGAAAGCACCACCACAGGATGCGCGCCTGCGGATCGACGAGCGCGGCCACCCGGCAATTGCCGATGAGCGCGAGATCGAGGGGCTGGGCGTTGTTCATGCGCGTTGCGCCCTTGTGCGCGTAGCGACGAGCCGCTCCAGCCAGGCGCGCACGTCGGAGGGCGCGGCGAAGGCGCCGTCGGCGCCCTCCAGCATCTGGCCGACCGAATAGGCGCGGCCGCCGAAAGCCTTGGCCGCCGCCATGCCGGCTATGTCGGTGACGTCGTCGCCGATGAACACCGGCGCGCGGCCGGCGAACGGCGCGGTCTGCATGAAGGCGCTGACCGCGTCGCCCTTGGTCGTGGACGGCGACTTGATCTCGAACACGCAATGCCCCCGCAGGATGGCGAGCGCGGGCGCGGCCGCGTCCCGCAGCGCGTCGCTCAGTTCCGCCCACAGCGCCGCTTCGCGCTCCTGCGCGGCGCGCCAGTGGACGGCGAGCGCCTTGCCCTTGTTCTCGACGAAGACGCCGGGATGGCGCGCGGCTGTCGCCGCGATCGCGCGGACGACCGGCGCGGGAATGTCGGGCGCGTCGCCTTCGAGAATGGGACCCTGCGGCGAGCGCCGCAATTGCGCGCCGTGGATGCCGCTCGCCGGCAGCCGCAGCGGCGCGAAGAGCCGCGTCGATATCCTCGATGCGCCGCCCGCTGACGACGGCCAGGGCGCCTTCGAGCGCGAAGTACAGGTCGTCCAGTATTGCAAGAAGATATCGCGACGCCCGAGCGTGTTCGGGCCGAGGCGCGATGTCAAGCAATGTCCCGTCCGCATCGATGAATAGACAAAAGTCATCGAGCGATAGATTGAATTCTGGCGTTTCGAACATGAGCGGCGCCGCCGATTTGCCCCCCGCTCAGCGGAGACTTTAGCAATGGGACTGGACTAACTCAATGCGAACCTTTCGGTTCCTCCGATGGCCGCGATAGACATGGCGTCCGGCCGTCCCTATCTTGACCGTAGTCATTGATTTCACACGATGCGGCGGCGGTCGGCTTGCGCTTTCCCTTTCCCGTTCTGGTCTGCGACGTCGGCGGCACCAATCTGCGCGTCGCTCTGTGCCGCGCGCCGGGCGACCCGCCGAAGGTCGTCCTCAAGGAGCGCACCGCCGCCTATCCGGGCCTCGACGCCGCCCTCGCCTCAGCGGCGAAGGTCGCCGGCGCGGCGCCGCGCTCCATCCTCGTGTGCGCCGCCGGCCCCGTGGACGGCGCGAAAGTCCGCCTGACCAACGCCGACTGGGCGATCGACGGCCCGGAAATCGCCCGCCGCCTCGATCTCGATCAGGGATTGCTGCTCAACGACTTCGAGGCGCAGGCCGTCGCCTTGCCGCATCTGACGGAGGCGACGACGCGCGACATCTGCGCGGGAACGGCGCGGCCGGATGCGCCGCGGCTCGTGCTGGGGCCCGGCACCGGCCTCGGCGCCGCCGCCCTGCTGCGCGCGGACGGCCGCTGGCTCGTGGCGACGACGGAAGCCGGTCACGCCGATTTCGGACCGTCCAGCGCGGCGGAAGAAACATTCTGGCCGCATCTCGAGCGGGTCGAGGGCCGCGTCACCTTCGAGAGCATTCTCTCAGGGCCGGGGCTCGCGCGCCTGCATGCGGCCCTGCGCGCCTCGCGCGGGCTCGACCTGACAGCCGTCGACGCCGCTGGCGTCGAAGCGGCCGCGCGCGCGGGCGACGCCATCGCCGTCGAGACCATCCGTCTTTTCTGGCGGCTTGCCGCGCGCTGCGCCGGCGATCTGGCGCTGATCTTTCTGGCGCGCGGCGGCGTGACGCTCGCGGGCGGCGTGCTGCCGCGCCTCGTGGACTGGCTCGATGCCGAAGAGTTCCGCCGCGCCTTCACCGCCAAGGCGCCGATGCAGGCGCTGCTGGCGGACATGCCGGTTCGGTTGATCGTGAAGTCCGACGCCGCGCTCGCCGGCATGGCGGCGCTGGCGGCCGCGCCCGACGCCTACGCGATCGATTATGCGGCGCGCGCCTGGCGGCCGGCCGCCTGAACCGCTTCAGGCGGCGTTGGGGGTCGGCGAGCGCACGAGGATCGAGTAGAGCGCCGAGGGGTCGCGCGTGGAGCGCAGCGTCGTCACCAGGCTCTGGTCGCGCAGCACCCGCGCGGCGCGCGAGAGCGCGTTCAGGTGGTCGGCGCCGGCGTTCTCCGGCGCGACCAGCAGGAAGATGAGGTCGACGGGCGCGTCGTCCAGCGCCTCGAAGTCGATCGGCTTCTCCAGCCGCGCGAACACGCCGAAAATGCGGGCGCACTTGGCGAGCTTGCCGTGCGGGATCGCGATGCCGCCGCCGATGCCGGTCGAGCCCAGGCGCTCGCGCTGGATCAGCGCGTCGAGAACCTCGCGCGAGTCGATTCCCGACAGTTCCGCAGCCTTTTCGCTGAGCTCGATCAGCGCCTGCTTCTTGCTGTTCGCCTTGAGCGACGCAATGACCGCCTGCGGGGAAATGAGATCGTTGAGCGACATCATCCGCATCTGTCCTGTTCTCGCCGCGCGCCTTCAACGACGTTTGTGGCGGCGACGCCGATCACGCTTGCGCGATCCACACAATCGCTGACGCGATCGACGCAATAACCATGCCGACCCTTCGGCTAGGACGAGGCCTTCGCCTTGTCGTCGCCGGCCGGATCCAGCCAACCAATATTTCCGTCGCTGCGACGGTAAATGACGTTCACGCGGCCGGTCGCCGCATGGCGGAACGGCAGCACCGTCACGCCGGTCATGTCCAGCTCCATGACGGCGGCGGCGATCGTCATCGCGCCCAGCCGCGTCGTGGTCTCGGCGATGACGGTCGGCGCGAAATCGTGTTCGGCCGGCGCTTCGGTCTCTTCGTCCGGCGCTTCCAGCACGTAGCTGGCGACGGTGACGCCGCCTGTCTCGGCGCGGTCGTGCTTGCGCTCCTTGATCCGGCTCTTGTAGCGGCGCAGGCGCTTCTCGATGCGGTCGGCCGCCTGGTCGAAACAGGCGTAGGGCTCCTGCGCGCGGCCGTCGGCCTGCACGGTCACGCCGTTCTTCAGGTGCAGCGTGCAATCGGCCCGGAAGCCCGATCCCTCGGGCGCGATGGTGACGTGGCCGGTCGGCTCGCCGTCGAAATACTTGCCCGCGGCGGCGGCGAGCTTGCCCAGCACATGCGTGCGCAAGGCTTCGCCGATGTTCATGTTCTTGCCCGATACCCGCAACGACATCTGTTCCTCGGTCTGCTTCTGTTTCTTCGGCTGATTGTTGGTTCGATGGTCCGGCGGCGTTCGGTTGGCAAGGCTGGCGACGAGCGGGAAACCGTTAGAAGCGCGCGGCGGGGAAGTCAACCGCCGCCGAACGCTGTGGAAAACTCTTAAAAATCAGTAGTTTATACATATACCATTCCCGCCTCAGGCGGGCTGGGGCGCAAGAGCCGCTTTTTCCCGCCGCCGCTCGACCGAGGAGGGGATGCGCAGGCTCTCGCGATATTTCGCCACCGTCCGCCGGGCTATATCGATATTGGCGTCCTTGAGCCGCGTGACAATGGCGTCGTCGGAGAGAACCGCGTCGGCGGCCTCCTGGTCGATCATCTGCTTGATGCGGAAGCGCACGGCTTCGGCCGAATGCGCCTCGCCGCCGGCCTGGGCGGCGATCGAGGCCGTGAAGAAGTACTTCATCTCGAACAGGCCGCGCGGCGTCGCCATGTATTTGTTCGAGGTGACGCGCGAGACCGTCGAACTCGTGCATGCCGATGGCGTCGGCGATCGTCCGCAGGTTCAACGGCCGCAGATGCTCCACGCCGTGCGCGAGAAACCCGTCCTGCTGGCGCACGATCTCGGAGGCGACCTTCAGGATCGTGCGCGCGCGCTGCTCGAGGCTCTTGGTCAGCCAGTTGGCGTTCTGCAGGCAATTCGCCAGGAAGGACTTGTCGGCTTCGTTGACGCGCGCGGCGTTCACGGTCGCCGCGTAGGTCTGGTTGACGAGCACGCGCGGCAGGACCTCGGCGTTCAGCTCCACGCGCCAGCCGCCATCGGCGGCGGCCCGCACGATCACGTCGGGCGCGACGGGCTGCAATGTCTCGCCGCCGAAGGCGCGGCCGGGCTTGGGGTCGAGCCGCCGGATTTCGGCGACCATGTCGGCGATGTCCTCGTCGTCGACGCCGCACAGGCGCCGCAGCGTCGCGAATTCGCGTTTGGCGAGCAAGGGCAGGTTGGCGATCAGCGCCTGCATCGCCGGATCGTAGCGGTCGCGCTCGATCAACTGGATCGCCAGGCATTCGGCGAGATCGCGCGCGCCGACGCCCGAAGGGTCGAACGTCTGGATCGTCTTCAGCGCCCGCTCGACCCGGGCCAGCGGCGCGCCGAGCCTTTCGGCGGTCTCGGCGAGGTCGTCGCGGAAATAGCCGGCCTCGTCGAGGCTGTCGATCAGCGCGCGGCCGATCAGCCGGTCGGTCGGGTCGGCGCAGGCGACGGCGAGCTGCTCGGTCAGGTGCTCGGCAAGCGTCGGCTTGGCGGCGACATAGGCTTCGAGATTGGGCGCCTCGCCCTCGCTCGCGCCGCCGCCCGTTCCGCCGCCGGCCCCGCCCGACCAGGCGTCGGCCGAAAGGCCGGGCTCATCGTTGCTCGTGGCGGGCGCGGCCGGCGTCGGCGGCGCGTCGGCGTCGAAGGCGTTGGAGACGTCGGTGCCGAGATCGGCCGACAATTGCGCGCTGTCGACGGCAAGGTCCGAGCCCGCCCAGTCCGGCGTCTCGGACGCCTCCGCGCCGCGCGCCTGTTCGGTCTCGGCGAAGCGGTCGATCGCGGGGGCGGCCTCCGGCCCGATGTCGCGGTCCTCGGCGCGCTCCAGCAGGGGATTGCGGTCGAGTTCGTCCTGAACGAAGGCGGTCAGTTCGAGATGCGAGAATTGCAGCAGCTTGATCGCCTGCAGCAGTTGCGGCGTCATCACCAGGGCCTGGCCCTGCCGCATCATCAGCCGCGTGGATAAAGCCATTCGCACCACTCGAAACTGCCCCGCCCGGTGGATCGAGCCGCCCGTACGAAGCCATTGCTGCGCCGCACAATGATATACGGCCCGCTTTTTGCTTCAAGCATTTTAGCTGATGACGGGCCGCTTGGAAGCGACCCTGTGGATTACCGCGCGACGGGGTTAAGAGGGCGTCGCCGATTTGGCCTAAGGCCCGGTGTTTCCAATGAAACTCCGGTTGTGCGTCGGGCTGATGACGATCTCGTTGACGCAGACGTGCTGTGGCGCTTCGGCGACATAGACGATAATGCCGGCCACATCCTCGGCCTGCAGCATGCGCGCCTGTTCCTCCGCCGTCGGCACGACCGGCCGCGATTTCAGGATCGGCGTCGCGACCTCCCCGGGGCAGACGCAGCAGGCGCGCAGATTGTCCTTGGCGTTCTCCATGTTGAAGGAATGGGTCAGCGCCACCACGGCGTGCTTGGAGGCGACATAGGCCGGGCCTGTCAGCGGCGAGACGTGCTTGCCGGCCCAGGAGGAGACGTTGACGATCGTGCCTTCCTGCCGCCCGCGCATGGCCGGCAGCACGGCGCGCATGCAGTACATCAGGCCGTCGAGGTTGATGCCGATCACCTGATCCCAGCCCTCGTTCGTCACGTCGGGCCAGTTGCGCGCGCGTACGTTCACGCCCGCCGAATTCACCAGAAGGTCGATCCGACCGAATTTTCCGAGGATCGCTTTCGCGGCCGTCTCGACCGCCGCCGCGTCGGACACGTCGAGCGGGACCGCCATCAGGCGCGCCTTGTCGCCGCCCTTGGCGACCGCGCTCGCGATTGCCGCGTCCACATTCTCCGCGCGCCGCGACGAGACTGCGACCGACCAGCCGCGCGCCGCCAGCATTTCGACGCAGGCCTGCCCGATGCCCGTGCCGCCGCCGGTGATCCATGCGACGCGCCCGTTGTTGCTCATGTCGTCCTCCCGATTTTTGCGAGACGATGGCACGAGCCCCGGCGTCGACCAAGTCTTGCGGCCCGCAGGGCCGCCATGCGCGAGAACCCGACGACGGGAGCGCGCGCAAAGAAAAGAGCCCGGCGTCGGCCGGGCTCTCGAAGTCTGCGAAATCGAAGCCTGAAGTCTCAGTACTTGGCGACGACCGGCGCGGCGCCGAAGCCGCCCATCTTCCAGTTGAGGCCGACGCGCGCGGTCGAGACGCCGACGCTGCGAACGTCCAGCGCCTGCACCATCGGGCCCGTCGGGAAGGCGTTGATCATGCCGCCGCCGCCGACCGGCAGGCCGGAGTAGCGGGCGTACAGGAACTCGCTGCGGATGCTCATGCGGTCGCTGATCGGATATTCGCCGCCGAAGCCCGCCGCCCAGCCGAGCCGGACCCCGGACGCCGAGCCGTCGACCGCGCCGACGATCGGGAACACCGTGTTGCCGGAGGTCCAGCCGATCCGTCCGCTCATGCCGGCATAGGCCAGGCCGCCCGTGACATAGGTGAGCGCGCCGTTGCCCATGGCGTAGCCGAGGCGCAGACGCGTCGAGCCGTTCCAGTCCTGGCCGTAGCGGATATTGCCGCCCAGTCCCTGGCCGAAGCCCGGCTGGAGATCGGTGAAATTCGCCACGCCGCGCGTCTTGGCGCCGCCCCACTGAATGTCGGTCTCGACGCCGACGACGAAATGGTTGGCGTATTCGTGGTTGTAGCCGGCCTGGCCGCCGATCGAGAAGCCGGTCATGCCGAGCTTGGTGTGGATGCCCTGCGCCTCGAAGCCGAAGACCGTCGGCTGGAACTGGTTGAGCTGCGAATTCGAGCACGCCGCCGCCGTAGCCGCCGTTCACGCCGAGATAGAAGCCGGTCCAGACCGGACGCGGGCCGGGCACGTCGGCGAACAGGCCGAGCGGGCCGCCGCCCGTCGAGGCGATCACCGGCGCGCCGAACTTGTAGTTGAGGCCGCTGCGCAGCGTGTGCACGCCCACGGCAGCCGACGCGATCGGGCCGGTTCCGGAGGCGCCGAACAGCGGATTGTGCAGCGTCGGCAGCATGTAGGAGGCGCCGCCGTACTGCGCGTAGAGATATTCGGTCTTGAAGGTCAGGTTGCCGCCGAGCGCATATTCGAAGCCGGCGCCGAGCGTCCAGCCGAGTTTCACCGAGGAGCCCGAGCCGTTGACGATCGACGTGTTGCCGACGGCGAAGGCGTCGGTCGACCAGCGCGTCGAGCCCGCGATCGCCGCATAGGCGAGACCGCCCGTGATGTAGGGCAGGAAGCGCGGCGTAACCGCATAGCCCAGACGCAGGCGTGTCGAGCCCTGCCAGTCGAGGCCGAAGCGCGCCGTGCCGGTCACCGTGTTGAAGAAGCCGGGAACGATGTCGACGTAGTCGGCCGAGGCGCTCTTGCGCAGCACGCCGACCGAAATGTCGGTCTCGACGCCGATGACCATGCGGTTGGCCATCTGCCAGTTGTAGCCGGCCTGCGCGCCGATGAAGAGGTCGCCGAACGGCAGTTTCGACGTCAGCGTCTGGAATTCCGGCGCGGCGACGCCGGCCGGCGCGAAGAAGGAGCGGGTCGACCTCACGTCGCCGGCGGACGTGCCGGAATTCAGGCCGATGTAGAAGCCGGTCCAGGTCAGCAGCGGCGGATCGACAAGCACGGCCGCCTTGCGCGAGGGCAGATCGGCCGCCGAAGCGGCGCCGGCGAGAAGAAGAGCCGTCAGGGCGACGCCCGACGCGAGAATGGACTTGGACACGACTGCAACCCCCGTTGACGACTTTCTTGTGTCTTTGTCGCAACTAAGCGGGCATTCGCGCGCAGGAGGCAACGGAAACAATGCTCAAGTCGCAGCTTGCGTCGCCAGTTTCGGGCGACATGTTGCTCGCTGGCCACATTTACGGTGGCGCGGCGATCACATCCGGAAGTCGTCGCCGAGGTAGAAGCGCCGCACGTTGGGATCGGCGACGATCGCCTCCGGCGGGCCCTCGGTGAGGATGCGGCCGGCGTGCACGATATAGGCGCGGTCGGTCATGCCCAGCGTCTCGCGCACCGAATGGTCGGTGATGAGCACGCCGATGCCGCGATGCTTGAGGTGGCGCACCAGCCCCTGGATATCGGCGACCGCGATCGGGTCGATGCCGGCGAAGGGCTCGTCCAGCAGCATGAACGAGGGATGGCCGGCGAGCGCCCGGGCGATCTCGCAGCGCCGCCGCTCGCCGCCCGACAGCGCCACCGAATTCACCTTGCGCAGCCGCTTGATGTCGAATTCCTCGAGCAGCGCCTCCAGTTCGTCTTCCCGCTTGGCGGGATCGGGCTGGGCGATCTCGAGCACGGCGCGGATATTGTCCTCGACGCTCAGGCCGCGGAAGATCGACGGCTCCTGCGGCAGGTAGCCGATGCCGAGCCGCGCGCGGCGGTACATCGGCAGCATCGTCACGTCGTGGCCGTCGAGTTCGATCAAGCCGGCGTCCGGCCGGATCAGGCCGGTGATCATGTAGAACAGCGTCGTCTTGCCGGCGCCGTTCGGCCCGAGCAGGCCGACCACCTCGCCGCGGCGCAGGTAGAGGCTCACGTCCTCGATCACGCGGCGGCCCTTGTAGGACTTGCCGAGGTGATGGATGCCGAGCACGTCTTCTTCGGTCGGCACGTCCAGCGAGCGCTCGACCGGCGCGGGGGCGCTGTCGGCGGGGGCGCCTTCCGGAAATTCGCTTGGGCGCCTGGCCGCCGCGGCAGCAGTCCCTTCACGCGCGCCACGAGACCGGCGACAAGGCCCACGCGCGCGGAACCGGTCGCGGGCAAGCTGGCGCGACCCTCATCCGGAGACGGCGGGTGAAGCGGGGCGTGCAAGTGGTTAGCGCCTCTGGTTTCTATGCACAGGGCGTAGCCTGCGCCGCGCGCCCTTGCAACGGGCGCCCGGTGGCGGAGCCTGCGTCCGGCGGACGATTATCGCTCGGCGGCCGGCTTTTCCCCGGCCTTCTCTCCGCCCTTCTTGCCTTCGGTCTCCTTGGGCGTGAGCACGGTGCGGGCGCGGCCGACGACGGTCGCGCGATTGGTGGCGAGGTCGTAGATCAGCTTGTCGCCCTGCGTGACCGTCGTGCCCTGCGTGAAGGTGACGTTGCCGATCAGGTACCACTTGTTTTCCTGCCGGTCGTAGACGCCGTTGTCGCCGGTCCCGACCTTGTCCTTCTGCGCGACCGTGACCGGGCCCTTCATCTCCACGCGGCGCACGCTGGAATTGGAGGAGCCCGCCGCGCCCTTGTCGAGATAGATGATCATGGTCGAGCCGCGCACCTTGGTCGGCCCCTGCGTCGCCAGCACATTGCCGGTGTAGACGAGCTTGTTCTCCTTCTCGAAGAACTCGAGCTTGGAAGCGTCGACCGTATAAGGGTCCTTGGCGCTCGCGCCGGGCAGCATGGCGGCGGCGGCGGGCGTGGCGGACAGCGCCAGAAGGGTCAGGACAGGCAGCAATCTCGGTAGAGAGAAGATCAATTGGAATTCTCCGCATCGGCGGGCGCATCGGGCGTATTGTCGCGAAATTCCGAATGCACCGGGCCGGCGAATTCGAGCTTGCGCGTGGCGTCCTCGAACGTCGCGCCCGCCGCGTTGATCCGGCCGTTCGGCAGATCCACCACCACCGGCTGGCGCGACTCGATGCTGGAGGCGCGCATGTCCACGGCCGCGTGGGTCAGCTTCATGTCGTACTGGCCTTCGCTGCGCACGCGCACCGCGCCGGTGAGTTCGAGCTTGTCCGTCTCGGCGTCGTAATGGCCCTTGGCGGCCTGGATCGCCGTGGTCGAGCCGTCCTTCACGCCGAGCTTGGCGTCGACATTGTCGAGTTCGAACACTTTCGGCCGCCGCGTGTCCTGCACGACGGAATTGGCCTTGATCTCGTAGGGCTGGCCGTCGGCGCGATAGCCCGAGAGCCGTGGGCGGTCCATCTTGATGCGCGTGCCCTCGAGCCCGACGCTGGCGACCGAGAACCCGCCGATCTGCAGGCGGTGCAGCGGATCGAAGGCCAGGATGAAGCCGATCAGGCCGACCGCGCCGACGCAGACGGCGATGATCGCCCGGCGCAGGAACTGCACCCGCGCCGTGTGGCGGCCCGCGTCGACGAAGGCCGTCGGCCGCTTGCCGCCGAAATCGGCGAAAGGCGATCGCTCCTCGTATTGCGGCGACGTATCGGACATCGGGGCTTCGGTTCCAGCAGGCGCGCGCTTTGCGCGCGCCCTTACAAGGTATCGCTTTGGCGAAGTTAAGGCCGCCGCGAGAAATAATTCCTTATTCGTGACTGAATATGTCGGTCTCGGGCCAGCCCATCAAGTCGAGCTTGGCCCGCGTCGGCAGGAAGCCGAAACAGGCCGCCGCGACCTCCGTGCGGCCCTCCCGCGCCAGCATGGCCTCCAGCTTTTCACGCACGGCATGGAGATGCAGGACGTCGGAAGCCGCATAGGCGAGCTGGGCGTCGCTGAGCGTATCCGCGCCCCAGTCGGAGGACTGCTGCTGCTTGGAGATTTCCACGCCGAGCAGTTCGCGCAAGAGGTCCTTCAGGCCGTGCCGGTCGGTATAGGTGCGCGCGAGCTTCGAGGCGATCTTGGTGCAATAGACCGGGCTCGTCACCACGCCGAAGCGATTGTAGAGCGCGGCGACGTCGAACCGGGCGAAATGGAAAATCTTGGTCACCGCGGGATCGGCGAGCAGCGCCTCCAGCCGTGGCGCGCGCGTCTGCCCCCTGGCGATCCGCACCACATCCGCCGAGCCGTCGCCGCGTGAGAGCTGGACGACGCACAGCCGGTCGCGATGCGGCTGCAGCCCCATCGTCTCGGTGTCGACGGCCACCGACACGCCAAACGTGACGCCGGCCGGAAGGTCGCCTTCGTGATAGCGGATGGTCATGAACAGCCCCGGTGTGGATGGTCGCGGTCTAGCAAGGGCCGGGCGGCTTGTCGAATGGCGGTCCCGAAGGGATTCGAACCCCTGACCTTCGGTTTAGGAAACCGCTGCTCTATCCTGCTGAGCTACGGGACCGGCGGCGCCTGTCTTGCCGCAATTCGCCGCAAAAGCAAAGTCGGGCGCGGCGCGCTCGGGGACATCGATGGTTCGTTTGCTGAAATCGTTTCTTGCGGGCTTCGCCGGGACGCTTGCGCAGATGACGCTCAGCTTCCTGAAAGTCCGCCTCGGCGTCTTGCCGGAATTCCAGCCCTACGAGCATTTCCAGCGCGCGCTGAAGACGCTGACCGGCGCTTCGGTCTCGCCCTGGCTCGCCTATGCGCTGACATTCGTGAACGGCGCGCTGATCTGGGGCTTCATTTTCGCGCGCCTGTATCGACGGCTGCCGGGCCGGACGCCATTGCGCAAGGGGCTTGTCTTCGCCCTTGTCGCCTGGGTCGGCTCCGGCCTCGTCCTGCTTCCCTTCATGGGCCTCGGCCCGTTCGCGCTCGGCGCGGGCCTTGGCTTCGGTCCGGCGCTCTTCATGGCGGCCGGCCTTTCCATCTATTCCTGCGTGATGAGCTTCGCCTATCACGCGCTCGTCGGCGACGGGCAGGAGCGCGACGGCGCGAGCTCCTGACGCGCTCGCCCTTGACGCCCGCCCCGCCTCCCGTTCAATTGTCCGACCAAAACGGGAGACAATGATGAAGGCCGCCGTCCTCACCGAGATCAACAAGCCGCTCGAACTTCTCGATCTCGAACTCGACCCGCCGAAGGCCGGCGAGGCGCGCGTGAAGATGAAGGCGACCGGCGTGTGCATGTCCGACTGGCACATGATGAACGGCGACTGGCCGGCCAAGCTGCCGCTCGTGCCGGGCCACGAGGCGGCGGGAATCGTCACCGAAGTCGGTCCCGGCCCCTCGCATGTCTCGGTCGGCGACCATGTCATCTTCTCCTTCGCCTCGCATTGCGGCCATTGCCGCTACTGCAATTCCGGCAAGTCGGTGCTCTGCAACGGCCATTCGGCGCCGGGCTTCCTCATGCCCGACGGCACGACGCGCCTGAAGTTCAAGGCCGAGCCCGTCTACCAGATGGCGCGCATCGGCACGTTCCGCGAAGAGGTCGTCTGCTCGCTCGAAAACCTCGTGCCGATCCGCAAGGACCTGCCGTGGACGATCGCCGCCATCATCGGCTGCTCGGTGGCGACCGGCGTCGGCGCCGTCTATCGCTCGGCGAAGGTGGAAGCGGGCGCGAGCGTCGTCGTCGTCGGCTGCGGCGGCGTCGGCCTCAACATCGTGCAGGGCGCGAAACTCGTCGGCGCGCGGCAAGATCATCGCGGTCGACCTGCTCGACAACAAGCTGGACTACGCCAAGCAGTTCGGCGCGACGCACACGATCAACGCCAAGACCGAGAATGTCGTGAAGCGCGTGCGCGAGATCACCGGCGGCGGCGCCGACTACGCCTTCGACGCCATCGGCTCGGAGGCGACCGTGCTGCAGATCGTCGACTGTCTTTGCGCGGGCGGCCGGGCGACGATGGTCGGCATTCCCTCGGTGCAGGTGAAGGCGGGCATCTCGCCGGCCGGCATGGTCTTCCAGGAGAAGACGCTGGCTTCCTCCTTCTACGGCTCGATCCAGCCCGACATCGACTTCCCGATCCTCGCCGACCTCTACATGGACAAGAAGCTCGACCTCGATTCGCTGATCTCGCGCACCTACACGCTCGACCAGATCAACGAAGGCTTCGAGCAGCTCCGCAAGGGCGGCGTCGCGCGCGGCGTGGTCGTTTTTGACTGAAATGTGACTGCGCCTGAAACCGTCTAGGTTGTGACATGTCTTTCCGGTACGTGGTTGCAGAGGCCGCGTACCGGAGTTTTTGTCATGGCCGAACGCGAGATTTCAGAAGACCGCTCCCGCCGCGCCCGCTACGCGCGCGGCAAGGCCCTGCGCAAGGCGAGCCCGCGAGAGAAGCACGGCGACTACGCAGGCCGGCATGAGCGCGACGCCGTCGCCATTCTCGGCGAGAGCGACGGCGGGCGCATCGCCAAACTGCTGCCCGTTCGCTACGCGCGCATGACGCAATCGCCCTTCGCCTTCCTGCGCGGCGCGGCCGCCGTCATGGCGGCGGACCTTGCGGGCGAGCCGATGGCGGGCGCCGACGTGCAGGGCTGCGGCGACTGCCACATCATGAATTTCGGCGCCTTCGCCTCGCCCGAACACAACATACTTTTCGACATCAACGATTTCGACGAGACGTTGCCGGGCGTCGATTTCACGCTCGATGTGAAGCGGCTCGCGGCTTCCGTCGCGGTCGCGGCGCAGGCCGGCGGCTTTTCCGACCGCAGGGCGCGCGCCTATGCCGCCGGAGCGGTCGCGGCCTACCGCCGTCACATGCAGGATATGGCGCTGCTGTCGCCGGTCGAGATCTGGCGCAGCCGCATCGATCTCGCGCAACAGATCGCGTCCTTCTCCGATCCGCAGCTTGCCAGACGCTTGCGCGCCGCGCTGATGAAGGCGGGGCCCGATCTCGACCGCGACGACAATTTCCCGCATCTGGCGACATCGAAGAAGGGCGTCGCGCGCATCGAGGATCGCGACGACACGATCTTCCATCTCGATCCCGCGGAAGCCGGCGAGGCCTTCGATCCGGAAGCGGCCTTCGCCGGCTATCTCGCGGGCCTGACGCCAGACCGCGCGGCGCTTCTCTCGCGCTACAGGCTGGTCGACTTCGCCTTCAAGGTCGTCGGCGTCGGCTCGGTCGGCACGTTCTGCGCCATCGGGCTCTTCCTGTCGGGCGACGGCGAGCCGCTGTTCCTGCAGGTGAAGGAAGCCCTGCCTTCCGTGCTCGAGCGCGTCGCGCCGCGTTCGGTATGGGCGCGGGAGCAGGGCCGCCGCGTCGTCGAGGGCCAGCGCATCCTGCAGGCGGCGAGCGACGTGCTGCTCGGCTGGGTCGAGGAGCCCGCGCGCAACAGGCATTTCTACGTGCGCCAACTGAAGAATCGCCGCCTCGGTTCGCTCGGCGAAGTGCTGGAGGGCGAGGCGCTGCCGGCCTATGCGCGACTCTGCGGCCGCACGCTCGCGCGCGCCCACGCCCGGTCCGGCGATCCGGCGGTCATTTCGGGCTACATGGGCCGCAGCGAAGTCTTCGACGACGCGCTGGCGTCGTTTGCGATGAAATACGCGAAGCAGACGAAGGCCGACCATGCCGCGCTGGTCGTCGCGAAAGGCGCGGCGCCGGCGCCCGGGAACAAGAAGCCGGAAAAGAAAAAGGCCGGCGCGGCGATAGCGCCGGCGCCGGCCTGATCCTGTAGGTCGCGCCCTCAGTCCTTGGCGCGCTCGACGTAGGAGCCGTCCTCGGTCTGGATCACGACGCGCGTGCCGACCTGGATGTGCGGCGGCACCATGGTCTTGGCGCCGTTCGACAGGATAGCCGGCTTGTAGGACGAGGACGCCGTCTGGTTCTTGATCGCGGGCTCGGTCTCGGTGATCTCGAGCGTCACGCGCGCCGGCAACTGGATGCCCACCGCATTGCCGTTGAACATCGACAGGATGACCTTCATGCCTTCCTGCAGGAAGACCGCCTGGTCGCCGATCGTGTCCTTGGTGACGATCACCTGCTCGTAGTTCTCGTCGTTCATGAAGGTGAAGCCGTCGCCGTCCTGGTAGAGATACGAGAAGTCGTGGTCTTCCACGAAGGCGCGCTCGACCTGCTCGGTCGTCTTGTAGCGGTTCGACACCTTCACGCCGTCGCTGAGGCGGCGCATGTCGATCTGGGTGGTGGGCGTGCCCTTGCCGGGATGGAAGCTCTCGGCAGTCAGCACGACGTAGAGCTGGCCGTCCTCGTGCTCGATGATGTTGCCCTTGCGGATGGAGGAGGCGATGACTCTCATTTGTGTCCTCGATTGCGAGTTCGATTGCGAGTTCGATTGAAGGTCGCGGGCGCCCGGACTATGGTCCGCCGGACTTCAGGGGATCGCACGAGAGCGATCCGGCCTGCCGCAACGCATAAGAAATGGCCTGATGCACGACGCTTCGCCCTGGTGGGCGCCGCACGTTTACGCCGATCGCCGTGATTTCCTCAAGGCGCGCGGCCGGATTGCTAATGCCTGCCGCGCCTTTTTTCAAGCCGAGGGCTTCGAGGAGGTCGAAACCGCCTGCCTGCAGGTCTCGCCCGGCAACGAGACGCATCTGTCGGCCTTCGCCACGGAGCTGATCGCCGGCGACGGATCGCGCTCGCAACTCTACCTGCATACTTCGCCGGAATTCGCGTGCAAGAAGCTGCTGGCGGCGGGCGAGGAGCGCATCTTCACTTTCGCCCGCGCCTTCCGGAACCGCGAGCGCTCCGCGCTGCACCATCCCGAATTCACCATGCTGGAATGGTACCGCGCCCGCGCGCCCTATGCCGCGATCATGGCCGATTGCGTCGCGCTGGCGCGCGCCGCGGCGAAGGCCGCCGGCGGCGGGACGCTGACGTTTCGCGGGCGGACGGCCGATCCCTTCGCCGAGCCCGAAATCCTCACCGTGGCCGAGGCTTTCGGCCGTTTCGCCGGCCTCGACCTGCTGGCGGCGCTGGATGACCGCGAGGCCCTGGCGACAGCCGCGACCGCGCTCTCCATCCGCGTGGCGGAGGACGACGACTGGTCGGACCTGTTCTCGAAAATCCTCAACGTGCGGATCGAGCCGGAACTCGGCCGCGGCCGCCTGACCCTGCTCACCGAATATCCCGCCCGCGAGGCGGCGCTGGCGCGCCTCAAGCCCGGCGACGACAGGGTTTCCGAGCGGTTCGAGATGTACGCCTGCGGCGTCGAACTCGCGAACGGTTTTGGCGAACTTGTCGACCCGATCGAGCAGCGCGCGCGTTTCGAGGCGTCGATGGCCGAGAAGCAACGGCGCTACGGCGAGGCCTATCCGATCGACGAGGATTTTCTCGCCGCGCTCGAAATCATGCCGGAGGCGAGCGGCGTCGCGCTCGGCTTCGACCGGCTGGTCATGCTGGCGGCCGGCGCCGAGCGGATCGAGCAGGTCCTGTGGACGCCGGTGGCCGGCGCCTGACGCCACATTCCTTCGTTGTCCGGAAAGTGATTTACACTATATTACACTTTCAACGAGGAGATCGAGATGAAGCCCGCAGGGCAGATGACGCTGACTCTCACGCCGGAACTCGAGCGGTTCGTCCGCGAGGAAGTCCGCCGCGGCGCATTCGCCTCGAGCAGCGAATACGTCCGGGATCTCGTCCGCGACCGTTTTTTGAAGGAGCGCGAACGCGCCGAGAAACTGGCGGCGCTCGACGCTGCGCTGGCGCGCGGCGTCGCCGACGCCGAAGCCGGCCGCACGTTGCCTCTCGATGAAGCCTTGCGACGATTGCGCACGGAGCTCAATCTGCCGGAGAAGAAATCCGCCAGGGGACCAGCCAAGAAACCTGCAAAGTGAAGGTCGTCGTCACCGACGCCGCGCTTGCCGACCTCTTGCAGATCGGTCATGCGATTGGCGCCGACAATCCGGCGCGCGCCGAGACATTCGTTGCCGATCTCCATGACCGCTGCATGCGCCTCGCCGACACGCCCCGCGCCTTTCCGCTCCTGCCGCGTTGGGAAGACCGCGGCATCCGCCGTCGCCCTTTCGGCGACTATCTGATCTTCTATCGCGTTTCCGGGCAGGCCGTCGAAATCCTTCATGTTCTGCACGGCGCGCGCGACTACGAAAAAATCTTGTTTCCCGACAGCTAGATCGACAAGAGACTTGTGACCCGATCAGAACCGCCACGCCCGCGCACGCTGACCCGGCCCGCCGATTTCGCGGACGCCGGCCTGATCGCGCCCGCCGCCGCCGATGCGCTCGGCCGGGTGGCGGCGCGCTATTCGGCGGCCATGACCGGCCATCTCGCCGCCCTCGTCGACCGCGCCGATCCGGCCGACCCGATCGCCCGCCAGTTCGTGCCTGACGCCCGCGAACTCGAGACTCTGCCGCGGGAGCTTGCCGATCCCATCGGCGACGACGCGCACTCCCCATGTGAAGGGCTCGTCCATCGCTATCCCGACCGCGTGCTGCTGAAGATCGTCGCCGCCTGCCCGGTCTATTGCCGCTTCTGCTTCCGCCGCGAGACGGTCGGCGCGGCCAAGGGCGGCATGCTGTCGCCGCAGGCGCTCGAAACGGCGCTCGCCTACATCCGCGCGCGGCCGCAGATCTGGGAGGTTATCCTCACCGGCGGCGATCCGCTGGCCCTGTCGCCGCGCCGGCTCGCGGAAACGGCGCGCGCCATCGCCGCCATCGGGCATGTGAAGGTCCTGCGCTTCCATACGCGCGTGCCCGTCGCCGCGCCCGATCTCGTCACCGACGAACTCGTGGCTGCGATCAAGACCGAAGGCGTCGCGACCTGGGTCGCGCTGCACGCCAACCATCCGCGCGAACTCGGGCCGGAGGCGCGCGCCGCGCTGGCGCGTTTCGCGGCGGCCGGCGTGCCGCTCGTCAGCCAGACCGTGCTGCTCAAGGGCGTGAACGACGATCCCGACACGCTGGCCGCCCTCATGCGCGCCTTCGTCGAGGCCGGCGTGAAGCCCTATTACCTGCACCACCCCGATCTCGCGCCCGGCACGGCCCATTTCCGCCTGGGCGTGGAGGAGGGCCGCCGCATCGTCGCGGAGGCGATGCGGCGCATCTCCGGCCTCGCGCGTCCCGCCTACGTGCTCGACATTCCCGGCGGCTACGGCAAAATTCCGCTGGGCGCCGAGGCCGCCTCGCCCGACGGCGCCGGCGGCTGGCGGCTGACCGACCCGGCCGGCCGCACCCATTCCTACCGCGAAGATCGAGCGGTCCTCGACGCGGAAAGACGGCTCCTCGGCGAAGATTGAGCCAAAAAGCCCGAAATCGTGCGGTCGCGGCCGTTCCGTGCGAAATTCGGCCGCATTCCGATTCGATTTCCCGGCCCATGTCAGCTTTTCGGCCCATGTCAGCTTTCCGGCAGATGTCCGCTCGCTTCGCCCGCCTTCTCGTCTGCGCCGCCTTCGTCGCGGCGTTCGCCGCGGGCGCGCCCTCGCGCGCCGCATGGGCGCAGACCAGCGCGCCGGCGCCAGCGGCGGAAGCGCCGGCCCCGCAATCGGCGCTGCCGGCCGAACCCGCGCCCGCGCCCGGCGCCCCTCCGGCGGAGGCGGCTGGTCGCATCCGCACCTCCGAGCTGATCGACCAGGCGAAAAGCCGTCTCGATCAGGTGACGGCGGCGCTGCGCCGCGATTCGCTCGACGACGCGGCTCTCTCCAGCCTCAAGGATTCGCTCGGGCCGGCCGCCGATCAGCTCAAGCAGGCCATCGGCCTCCTCGGCCCGCGTCTTGCCGACGCCAAGGAGCGGCTCGACAAGCTCGGCCCCAAGCCCGACGCCAAGGCGCCGCCGGAAAGCCCCGACGTCACGCGCGACCGCGACGAGCAGCAGAAGCGTCACGCGCGCGCCGAGGAGCTTCTCAAGCGCGCGCAACTGCTCGACTTGCAACTCGACCAGACCAATGCGCGCATCGTCTCGCGCCGGCGCGCGCTGTTCGTCGGCACGCTGATGCAGCGCTCCGACAGCCTGCTGTCGCCGACGCTCTGGGCGAGCGCGGCCGCTGATCTGCCCGCCGACATCCGTGCGCTGACGACGATCGCGCGCGACTTCTTCGGCAATGCCGTGGAGAAGCTGCAAGGCTGGCGCGCCGTCCTGTTCTTCGCGCTGCTCGCCCTCATCGCCTTCGTCAACGCGCCGCTCTACCGGCTGGCGCGACGCATCGTCTCGCGTGCGCCGGCGGTCGCCGAACCCGACCGCTTCCACAAGGCGGCGGCCGCGCTGTGGACGGCGATCGTCGTCGCCGCGCCGCCGATCTTCACCGTGGTCGTGCTGTTCGTTCTGCTCGACGCCTTCGAGCTGATGAGCGCGCGCATCGCGCCGCTGAAGCGCGAGCTGATCGACGGCGTGGGCTCTGTCGCCGTCATCGCCGGCGTCGCGCGCGGCCTGTTCGCGCCGACGCGGCCGAACTGGCGCCTGATGGAGGTCGACGACACGATCGCCGAACGCCTGTCGCGTCTCGCCATAGCGCAGGCCGCCATTGTCGCGGTCGTCAGCATCCTGCAGGCGCTGACCGATATTTCCGCGGCGGCGCTGCCGGTCACCGCCGCCGTGCAGGGCCTCGGCGCGGCGTTGTTCGCTTTCGTCACCGGCGGCGCGATCTACGGCCTGGGCGAGGACGACGAGGACGAGGAATGCCTCGGCCCGCGCGTCACGCCGCGTCCGCGCTGGATCGGCCTCGCGCGGCTCGGCGCCTGGACGGCGATCGTCGCGATGAGCCTTGCCGCGCTGCTCGGCTACATTCCGGCCGCTTCCTTCCTGATGTCGCAGTTCGTCTGGATCGTCGGCGTGATCGGCGCGCTCTGCATTCTCGCGCCGCTCTGCACGGCCGGGCTCGAGGCGACATTCCAGCCCACCACGCCTTTCGGCCGCACGCTGATGTCGGGCGTGGGACTGCGGCGCGAGGGCGTCGCGCAGATCGGCATCGTGCTCTCCGGCCTGACGCAGATGATCCTGCTGACGATGGGCCTGGCGGCCATCGTCCTGCCCTGGGGCCTGCAGTCGGACGATGTGTTCGGCGGCCTGCGCAACGCCTTCTTCGGCTTCACGGTCGGCGGCGTCACCATCTCGCCGTCGAGCGTCGTCGCGGCCCTCATTCTGTTCGCGCTCGGCTATATCGCGACGCGCGGCCTGCAGAACTGGCTGGACAACCGGCTGATGCCGGCGACCAGCCTCGACGCCGGCCTGCGCAATTCCATCCGCACCAGCGTCGGCTATGTCGGCCTGTTCCTGGCCGTCTCCGCCGCGCTGTCGCAGGTCGGGCTCGGCCTCGAGAAGATCGCCATCGTCGCCGGCGCCCTGTCGCTCGGCATCGGTTTCGGCCTGCAGTCGATCTTCAACAATTTCGTCTCGGGCATCATCGTGCTGTGGGAGCGGTCGATCCGCGTCGGCGATCTCGTCGTGCTCGGCGACGAGCAGGGCTACGTGCGCAAGATCAACGTGCGCGCGACCGAGATCGAGACCTTCGACCGCGCCACCATGATCGTCCCCAATTCCAATCTCATCACCGGCGTCGTCAAGAACTGGGTGCGCAACGACCGTGTGGCGCGCGTGCGCATACCGGTGACGCTCAACCCCGGCGTCGACCCCGAGAAGGTGCGTGAGCTGATGACGGCCGCCGCCAAGGACAACGAGAAGGTCTCCAGGATTCCCGCGCCGGCGACCATGTTCGTGGCGATGGAGCCGGGCGGCTTCAAGTTCGAACTGGTCTGCTTCGTCGACGACGTCGAGACGTCCGGCCGCACCAAGAGCGATCTGCTCTATGCGATCTTCGCCGCATTCAAGGAGGCGGGCATGACCGTCGCCGGTACGCCCGCCGTCACGCAGGTCGCGCTGCAGGGCGCCATCGCGGAGGCAGTAGCGGAGACGCTGCGCGCGGCGCAGAGCTGACGTTCACTTCGTCTTAGGCGCGCGCCGCTATCGAGCTGTCATGATGAATTTCTCGCCTGCCCGCGCCATGCGCATTCCTCGCTCGCTTGTGCGCTCGCGCTGCCGCTGGCGCTCGCCGGCTGCGCCGAGGCGCCGACCCTCGCGCCGCAGGTTTCGCAGACGCCGAGCATGTATCGCTCGCTCGCCGCCGACGGCGCCGTCGTGGATGCGAACGCTGCGCGCGACATGATCTCGCTCTATCGGTTGAACAAGGGCCTCGGCCCGCTCGCCGTCGACCCCGGCTTGCAGAGGGTCGCCGAGGCTCAGGCCCGCGCCATGGCCGCGGACGGCAAGATCAGCCACGATTCGCACGGCTCGCTGACACAGCGTCTGAGCGGCGCGGGTTACGGCAAGAATGTCGCGGTCGAGAACGTGTCGGCCGGCTATCACACGCTGGCCGAAGCCTTCTCCGGCTGGCGCGATTCGCCGCCGCACAATTCCAACATGCTGGCGAAGGGCATGAAGCGCATGGGCATAGCCACGGCCTATGCGCCGGGCGCGAAATACAAGGTGTTCTGGACGCTGGTGCTGACAGACTAGGCCGGAGCGGCCGCCAGTGGCATGGCGGCGGAAACCCAGGACGAATCCGCTGGACGCTTCACGGCCTTCGCCTCGCCGCTCGCCAGCCAGTTGCGCAGGAAGATGTCGAGCCAGGCGCCGACGGCCCGGTCGTACTGGAACCAGCCGGCCAGATGCTCGTGCGGCTGCTGCGCGTTCGGCGACTGCATCCGCTCGTAGGCGCGCGTCGTCCAGCGGCACATCATCGCGTAGGTGACTTCCGGGTGGAACTGCAGCGCGACCGCGCTCGGCCCGTACTGGAAGGCCTGCGTCGGGAAGAGGTCGCCTTCCGCGAGCAGCGTCGCGCCTTGCGGCAGATCGAAGCCCTCGCGGTGCCATTGATAGACGGTGCGCGGCATCTTGCCGCCGAACGAGGCGTCGCCCGCCGCCGTCGGGCGGATCGGATAATAGCCGATCTCGGCCGAGCCGCAGGACTTGTTGAACACGCGATGGCTGAGGTGGCGCGCCAGCATCTGGCCGCCCAGGCACACGCCGAGATAGGGCTTGTTCTCTTTCAGCGGTACGCCGATCCAGTCGGTCTCGCGCGCCAGCCACTCGTCGGGATCGTTGGCGCTCATCGGCCCGCCGAAAATGACGGCGCCGGCATGCCGCTCCATCGTCTCGGGCAGCGGATCGCCGAAGCGCGGGCGGCGAATGTCCAGTTCGCAGCCCTGCTCGACCAGCAGGCGGCCGATCCGGCCCGGAGTCGAATGCTCCTGGTGCAGGACGATCAGAACGCGACGCGGGTTCGGTTTCGCTGTCATTGGCTCCGGTTTCCGTCGATTGGCGTTCTTATGCAAGCCTTTGTGTTCATTTTCCGGCGTCAAGCCGCTTGGCCTGGCGGGCGGCCAGTTGCGGCAGGGAGATCGAATGCGGGATCCATGCCAGCCCGGCGGCCAGCGCCTGGTTGACGAGACCGGGCGTGACGACGCGCCGGCCGGCCATCAGGCCGTCATAGGCGGCGACTGCCGTTTCGCGCGCGCCGGCGACGCCCGGCGGGGCGGAAAAGGCCTCGGCGTTCATGCCCGCGCGCTTCTGGAAGCCGGTGACCACCGGCCCCGGGCAGAGCGCGGTCACCCGCACGCCATCGGCCCGCAATTCCTCGGCGAGCGCCTCGGAGAGCGAGAGCACATAGGCCTTGGACGCGTAATAGACGGCCATGCCCGGCCCCGGCGCGAAGGCGGCGATCGAGGCCACATTGACCATGCCGCCGCGCGCCGCCCGCAGATCTGGCAGGAACTGGCGCGCCATCGCGGTGAGGGAGCGGACGTTCAGGTCGATCATGCCGAGCTGGTCGTCGATCGGCAGCTCCGCGAAGCGGCCGTTGAGCCCGTAGCCGGCGTTGTTGACCAGATATTCGACGCTCGCGCCGGCTTGGGCCAGCGCCGAGGCGAGCTTGCCCGGCGCGTCCGCCGGCGCGAGATCGAGCGCCACGACGATCGGGCGCGGCTTGCCCGATTTCGCATTCTTGGCGGCGATTTCGTCGGCCAGCGCCTCCAGCCGGTCGGCGCGGCGCGCGACCAGAGCCAGATCGTGGCCGCGCTCGGCAAAAACTCTTGCGAATTCGACGCCCAGCCCCTCCGAGGCGCCTGTGACGAGGGCGATCCTGCGCTGATGGCTCATATGCCGCTCCCCTCGTCTTCCCAGGGGTTTTCCGGCATCTTCTCCGCGCCGCCCTTCTCGGCCTTGCGCTTCAGCATCATGCGGTCGCGCGCCGCCACGCCGAGAAGCTCGGCGACGCGCCAGACCGTGTTCTCCTCGATCTCGTCGGCATGGCCGTCGGCATAGGCGACGTCCCACAGAAGCTCGACCACCGCGAGCCGGCCGGGCTCGTCGAGGGCGCGCTTGAGCACGCTGGTGAACTGATAGAGGTCGATCGCCTCGCGCTCGCTTTCCTCGGCGCGGCGCATCAGTTCGCGCGCCGCCGAGGGATCGAGCTCGAACCGTTCCTGCAGGATCTTGCGCAGGCGGCGCTGCTCCTGCGGCGCGACATGGCCGTCGGCGTTGGCCATGTGGATCAGCAGGGCGGCGGCGGCCACGCGATAATCGTCGGCGTCGAAGCCGCGTTCCTGGCCCGCGCCGGTCAGATCGTCGATGAAGCTCTTGAGCCTGTCGAACATGGTCGCCCTATGGTCCCGCCCAATGGTTAACAAGATGCTGACGGCCGGGTCAAAATGGCACGATCCAGCCGATTCAGCGGCTGTCGTGCGGCTTGATGTCGAGAAGCGGCGTGCCGTCGACGCAGTCCAGCCCGCGCACGACGAGCGCGCCCGCCTCGACCGCCTCCAGCTTCACGACCGACGAGGCGACCGGGTTCGGCCGCACCGGCGAGCGCAGCGCGAAGGTGCCGAACGTTTTCTCCCGGCCCTTGGGCGCCTGCACGAGCAGGTCGCGTCGGGCGAGGTGCATGAAATAGAGGACCTGGACGAATTCCCGTCCCTCGAGACCGGCCAGCGCCGGCCGCCAGCGGGCGTCGATCTCGATCCGGCAGACCGGTCCGTCCTGCACGCCGCGGTGCGGGCAATCGCTGCGTTGGCGCCACGGCGTCCTGATGCGGCCGATGAAATAGAGGCCGGCGTCGAAGCCCTCGGGCAGCGTTCCGGCGATCTCGCCGGGTCTGATCGTATCGTCCATGTTCGAATCCGTCCGGAAATGTCCGGACGGATCATAGTCGCCGCCTGCGCGTAAATCAGGCGCCGGTGATTACCAATTGAGCATCGGCGCCAAGGTCCTGCACGGCGGCGAGCAGCGCCGTCTCCACGTCGCGCGCCGGCTGGCGCGAAGACTTGAGCTGCACGTTCACCGTCAGCCGCCCCGCAACCGCGCTGTTTGCCGGCAAGAATTGCGGCGAACCGATCTTCCCCTCGACAACGAAGGGCGCGAGGCGGCGGCGGACCTTGTCTTCGATTGCGCTCATGGAATGCTCCGTCTGTCGAATGGCGCGAAAAGCCATGCAAGTTCTAGGCCCCCGCACGGCGACTGCGACATGACAAAATGACGCGCGTGCGACAGCCGCGCTCACGGCGTATCGCGAAAGCGCCAGACCTGCGTTTTCTTGATCTCGCTGTCCTCGAGCGCGCGCGTCACCGGCACCCGGTACTCGGCCACCGGCTCGAGTTTCTCCCGCGCGAGATAGGAGCGGCCGGGATCGCCGACGAGAACGAGCGCGCCGCGCGCCGAGAGCCGCTCCAGCCAGTCGGTGACGCGCTGCGCCATGTCGCGCTCGTAGGAAACGTCGCCGGCGAGCACGACGTCCCAGCCTTCGTCCGCGCCGATCATGTCGCCGAGGCGGGCCTCGACTGAAACGCCGTTCGCCTGGGCGTTGATCGCGATCGCCTCGACGGCGAAGGCGTCGATCTCGCAGCCCTCGACCTTTCGCGCGCCGGCCTTGGCCGCCGCAATGGCGACGAGCCCCGAGCCCGAGGCGAAGTCGAGCACATGCCTGCCCGCGACGATCGCGGCATGATCGAGAATGTAGCGCGCGAGCGCCTGTCCGCCGGCCCAGGCGAAGGCCCAGAAGGGCGGCGGCAGGCCGATTTCGCCGAGTTCCTCCTCGGTCTTCTCCCACAGCGCGGTGGCTTCGTCGGCGAGCTGCAGCGAAATCTCCGGCGCGTGCGGAACGGCGAGAAGCCGCGTGTTGGCGCGGATGAAGGCGGCGCGGTCGCGTATTGCCTCGCTCATGCGCGCAGGTCCAGCACGAAGCGCTGTTCGCGCACGCGCGCGCCCCAGCTCTCGGCGCTCTTTTCTTCTACGAGACGAAAGCCGCGCGAACTCGTAGAGGCGTCGCGCGGCGTCGAGCCCGGCAAAGGTCCAGAGATAGACACTGGGAAAGGATTGCGCGCGGCAGAAGGCGAGCGCGGCGTCGAGCAGCGCCGCGCCGGTTCCGGCGCCGCGTGAAGCATCGTCGAGGATGAACCAGCGCAGATGCGCGCTCGCGCTCTGCCGGCCGTCGATGGCGATCGAGCCGACGACGCGATCGTGCAGGCGCGCGAACCACAGCCGCGAATCCCCGCGCGGCAGGGCGGCGGCGAACTCGCCCGCCTCGCGCGCCACCTTGGCCTCGAAGAAGGCGCCGAAGCCCCATGCGCGGGCGTAGTAGAGCGCGTGCATTTCCACGAGTCGCGCCAGCGCGCCGGGCGGGGCGTCCGCCGTAATCTCGATTTCGTTCAAAAGGCCGGAAATCCCTACGGCGCCGCGCGCATATTGTGTCGGATGGCGATCCTGCGCATAGTGCGCCCGCTTCCGCAACCGCGCCGCACGCGGCGGAGCGAGGAAATTGCCGGCAAAGACCGGTCAACCCGAGGATCACATGCCTTTCGATCGCCGCTCGTTTCTGACGACGTCCGCTGTCGTCGCCGTTTCCGCTCCCGCCATCCTGCGCGCCACGCGCGCCGGCGCCGCGGAATATCAGGTCAAGCTCGCCAACAACCTGCCCGAGACCCATCCGCTGACCGTGCGCATGCGCGAGGCGGCCGCCGCCATCGCCAAGGACACCGGCGGCA
>JBAOHX010000004.1:0-600284 GCA_037044955.1 Rhodoblastus sp. | reverse complement strand
TATTTACATTTTATGCGATTTAACGCATATTTTTGGCATGAACTCGACCAGTCATCTCGTCCGCTCGCCCAAGCAACTCGGCGCCATAATTCGGCGCCAGCGCAAGCTGCTGAAGCTCAGCCAATCCGACCTCGGGGCGAAAAGCGGCCTCCGACAGGAGACCTTGTCCTTTCTTGAAACCGGCAATCCCGCCGTTCGGCTGGATACGTTGCTCAGCGTGCTCGCGGCGCTGGACCTCGAACTGCGGATCGCGCCGCGGTCAAAGCATGAGCCCGGCGATCTAGAGGATTTCGCCTGATGCCACGTCGGCGCGCCAATCCGCCGCTGCGCGTTTACCAGAATAATCGCCTCGTTGGACGTCTCACGAAAGACGCGAGCGGCGCAATCGCCTTTCGTTACGACGAGAACTGGCTCGCGAACGCTTCATCGTTTCCGATCTCGCTCTCCCTGCCCTTTCGCGACGATCGCCTACCGCGGCGCGCCGGTGATCGCAGTCTTCGAAAACCTGTTGCCGGACTCCGAGACGTTGCGCCGAAAAGTGGCCGAGCGGGTCGGCGCGGCGAGTTCGGACGCCTATGGCCTTCTCGCCGCTATCGGCGCCGACTGCGTGGGCGCGCTGCAGTTCGTCGAGCGGCGACGATGAAGTCGCCGAGACAGGCGGCATCGACGGCGAGCCTGTTGACGACGAGGCGATCGAACGCATTCTCAAGAATCTCGCGCGCGCGCCTCTGGGCCTTGCTCGCGACGACGAGTTTCGCGATTTCGATCGCCGGCGCGCAGGAGAAAACCGCCCTCCTCCGCCTCAACGGTCAATGGCTGAAGCCGCATGGGACAACCCCTACGACGCACATATTGAAGCCGCAGATCGGTGAAGTGCACGGGATTGACCTGGCCAACAGCGTCGAAAACGAGTTCTACTGCCTGCGTCTGCTTGCCGCCTTCGGCCTGCCCGTCGCCAAAGCCGAAATCCATCGCTTCGGGGCGACGAAGGCGTTGGTGGTCGAACGGTTCGACCGTCACTGGACGAAGGACGATCGCCTGCTGCGTCTGCCGCAAGAGGACTGCTGCCAGGCCCTGTCGGTCCCTCCGTCTCACAAATACGAGAGCGACGGTGGTCCGGGTGTGGAGGCGATCATCGACTTGCTGAACGGCGCCGATGACCCCGCTCAGGATCACGCGACGTTCTTCAAGACGCAGATCCTGTTCTGGCTGATCGGCGCCACGGACGGCCACGCGAAAAACTTCAGCGTCTTCCTGTCGCCCGGCGGCGGTTTTCGCATGACGCCGCTCTACGACGTGCTCTCAGCGCAGCCAAGTCTCGAATCCTACCAGGTCAGGCGCAACCAGATGAAGCTCGCGATGAGCGTCGGGACGAACCGGCACTATCGAATGGACGAGATCCTGGGCCGCCACTTTCTTGAGAGCGGCGCGCGCGCCGGTCTGCCGAAGAAGTTCATGGCGGCGGCGATCGACAAGGTTGCCGACAAGGCGCCGGCCGCCTTGGCGGCGGTCGAGAGCAGCTTGCCGCGCGACTTTCCTGCGACGATCCATACGGCGGTGACCGGCGCGGTCAACGCCCGGTTGCGGTCGCTACCGCTGACCGGCTAGTCGGTTGAACGGGCGGCGCTGACTTGACCAATGAGGCGACGCGGACCATCTTCACTGCATGGCCATGGACGCGCCCCGGACTGTCGTCCCGGCGTGTCGTCCCGGCTGCTTCAACCGCGACAAAGCGGGTGGAAATTCAGAGACTTAGGGCGAGCGCCCTTCTAGCTGGGAATCCAGGTCCCCCAGCCAAAAATCCCCCGCATCGAGAATAGAAGCATTTCCGCGACCGCCGGTCCGCGGCCCGTGCGACCGGATTGATCCGGGTCAAGGCCAGATGCGGCCCGCGCCCGCAATAGTGGCAAAAAAAGAAAATGGGTTGTTGCGACCTGCGTTCAGCGCATGTGGAGGAAGCCCATGTCCGAGGAATCCCATCGCTGGGCGCGAAAATGCGCCGGCGAATCGTTTGAACCCGTCAAAGCGTCGCGCGCCCCCGCGCCGAACGAAGTGCTCGTGGAGATCGACGCCTGCTCGCTGTGGCGGCCTGTAGGCTTCGCCTTCGGCGACGGACATGCCGGCGCCGACGGCCAGGGCCTGCGCAGGCGCATCGACGGCCGCGTCGTGGAGGCCGGCGACGAGGCCATGCATCTCGTCGATCGCCCCGTCACCCTGTCGGGCGCCGTGCCTTGCGGCCATCATGAAGCCTGCTGGACCGGCGCCGTCGCCGAATGCCCGCACAAGGCGGCCGCGCCCGGCGCCGGCGAGGGAAACTGCGTCATCGCATCCGCTGGCGACGTTGAAATCGCCGACAAGCACGCGCCACGCGCGCCGAGCCTCGGCCTGGATCCTTTCAAGGACGGGCGATGACGCTTGTCCCCGGCGATCTGCAGGCCATCGGGCGGATCGCCCTGTTCCATGGATTGACGCCGCAGACGATCGCGCAACTCGTTGCGCCGGCGCGCACCTTGCTGCTTCGCCCGCGCGACATTCTCGCGCGGCAGGGCGATCCGGCGGACGCCTTCTTCATCGTCGTCTCGGGCTGGCTGAAACTCTACCGCAATAATTCTGCGGGCGAGGAAGCGGTGCTCGAGATGATGAAGGAGGGCTCGACTTTTGCTGAGGCGTCGGCCTTTTCCGGCGGCACGTATCTCGCCACGGCCGAGGCTGTCGCCGATGCGCGCGTCGCGCGCGTGCCGGCCGAGCACGTCGTGCGCTGCGCCCGCGACAATCCGGAGGTCGCGCAACGCATGGTCTCCTCGATCTCGCAGCACATGCATTACCTGTGCGACCAGGTGGAGCGACTGAAGGCGCAGAGCGGCCTGCAACGCGTCGCCGAGTTCCTCGCCTCCTGCGCGCCGGCCGATCAAGGGCGCTGCACGCTTGCCCTGCCCTACGACAAGATGCTGATCGCGCGCCAACTCGGCCTCATGCCGGAATCGCTGTCGCGCGCCTTCGCGCGCCTGCGCACGGTCGGCGTCACGGTCAACGCCGCGCAGGTGACGATCGAGGACATCGGCCGCCTGCGCCGGATCGCCGACGAGGATCGCGCGAGCGCCCGCGGCGCCGTGCGTCAGTAGTCGCGGATCAACCGGCCGCCAGCCGCTTCACGAGGCGCTGCGTCAGCGCCGCCGCCGCAAGCCTGCGATAGTTCGAGGCGGTCAGCGTCGTACGCATCGGCTGCACCTGCTTCTGCACGAGCTTGTCGATCTCGCCGAGCAGCGTCGCGTCGACCGGCCGCCCCGCGAAGCCTTCCGTCGCCTCCAGCAGGAACGGCCGCGAATTCAAGCCCGTCAGCGCGATGCGCAAGGTTTCGACGAGGCCGTCGCGCAGCGCCAGGGCGACTGCGACGCCCGCCAGCGGATAGTCGATGGCGCCGCGCGTGCGCGCCTTGTCGTAGCCGGACGTCGGCGCGGTCAGCGGCAGGCGGGCCGCGACCAGAATTTCGCCGGGCGCGAGCGCGAGATGCGCACGACCGTCCTCGACATAGAGATCGCCGAGCGCAATTTTTCGCGCGCCGTCGGGGCCGACAATGTCCACCGTCGCGCCGAGCGCCAGCAGCGCCGGCGCCATGTCGCCGCTGAAGGCGGCGTGGCAGCGCTCGCCGCGCGGCGCGACATGGCAGGTGTCGCCACGGTGCTTGAGGCACCAGCCGTTCGATTTCCGCCACCATTCGCTCTGGTTGTAATAGACGCAGCGCGTATCGAGACAGAGATTGCCGCCGAGCGTCGCCACGGCGCGGTGGCCGGGCGCGGCTATGGCGGCGGCGGCCTGCGCCAGCGCCGGATAGCGTGCGGCGATCGTCGCATCGCCCGCGATCTCGGCGACGGTGACGGAGGCGCCGATCACGAACTCGCCGTTCTCCTCGCGGACGCCCTTCAGCGCCGCGACCTGCGACAGGTCGATCAGATGCGGCGTCTGCGCGATGCCGCGCCGCATGTTGACGAGAAGATCGGTGCCGCCCGCCAGATAGCGCGCGTCGCCATGCGCCGCGAAAGCGGCGACCGCTTCCGCGATTGTCGCGGGTTGCTGCAATCGAAGGCCGAGTAGCGAAGCGCTCATTTCCTGGCCCTCTTGCGCTCGGCGATCGCCAGTTTGCGCTTGTGCTGCACGATGGCCTCCAGCAGGCGGTCAGGCGTGACCGGCGTCTCGTCGAGATCGACGCCGATGGCGTTGGAGACCGAGGCGACGAGCGCGGGCAGCGCGCCGGCCAGCGCGCCTTCGCTCGCCTCCTTCGCGCCGAACGGCCCGTTCGGATCGACGCTCTCGACGATGAAGGCCTCGATGTCGGGCAATTCGACGATGGTCGGCATCCGATAGTCGAGGAAGCTCGCATGGGCGGCGAGCCCGTCGAGATAGCGGGTCTCCTCGCACAGCGCCTGCCCGAGCCCCATCCACACCGAGCCTTCGATCTGTCCCTTGACCGCCAGCGGGTTGATGGCGCGTCCGCAGTCGAGCGCCACCCACGCCTTGTCGACGGCGACCATTCCCGTCGCCTCGTCGACGCTCGTTTCCATCACCAGCGCTCCGTAGCTGAAACCCATGGTCGAACCGACGGCGCCGCCGCGATGCTTGCCGCCCTGGAATTCGACCGGACAGGTGAAGGAGCCCTTGACCGAGATGGCGCCCTCGTCGACCAGAGCGGCCGCGACCACCTCCTTGAAGCTCAGCGCCGCCTGCCCCGAGCGTCCGACGCGGAAGTGCTCGCCCTCGCAGATGATTTCCTCGGGCGCGGCGTCGAGTTTCTTCGCGGCCGCCGCAACGAGGATCGACTTCAGGTTTCTGGCCGCGTCGATTGCGGCATTGCCGACCATGAAGGTGATGCGCGAGGAATAGGCGCCGTTGTCCTTGGGCGTGACCGCCGTGTCGCTCGAGACGACGCGAATGCGGTCGATCGCGACGTCGAGCGTCTCGGCGACCGCGATCGCCACCATGGTCGAGGAGCCCTGGCCGATATCGGCCGCGCCGGTCAGCGCCGTCACGCCGCCATCGTGATCGAGCTTCAGATGAATGACCGCATGCGGCTCGCCGGTGAAATGGATCGGCTTCGCCGATCCCGACACGTAGTGCGAGCAGGCCATGCCGAGGCCCTTGCCCGGCGGCAGGCGGCCGATGCGTTCCTTCCAGCCGCTCGCCTTTTCGACCGCGTCGAGACATTCGGCGAGGCCGTAGCTCTGCACCATCAGGCCGTTCAAGGTCTGCATTGGCGCTTGCAGCAGGTTTGCGCGCCGCACGGCGAAGGGGTCGAGCCCGAGTTCGCGCGTCATGCGATCGAGCAGCGTCTCGAAGGCGAAGCGGGTGTTGACGCCGCCGTGGCCGCGCATCGCGCCACAAGGCGGCAGATTGGCGTAGACGCGATAGCCGTCGTATTTCACCGCGGGAATGTCGTAGATGCCCTGCAACAACGAGCCGGCGTAGAGAATCGTCACGACGCCGTAGCCCGCATAGGCGCCGCCGCGCTGCGTCACCTCGCAGGCGCAGGCGGTGATCTTGCCCTCTTTCGTCAGGCCGATCTTCATCAACACGTCGCTCTGCGGCCGCGCGCGATGCGTGATGAACGTCTCTTCGCGCGAAAGCTGCATGTACACCTTGCCGCCGGCCGCGCGCGCCAGCATCGCGGTGACGATCTCGAAGTTCAGCACTTCCACGCGGGCGCCGAATCCGCCACCGACGAAGGGCTTGATGACGCGCACCTGCGCCTCGTCCATTTCGAGGCAGCGCGCCAGCATGAGATGCAGGTAGTAGACGACCTGCGACACGTCCTGAACGGTCAGTCGACCGGTCGCGGGGTCATAGTCGGCCAGGCAGGCATGCGGCTCGATCTGCGCGTGATTGATCTCGGCGCAGGAGAAGCGATGCTCGCGCACCAGATCGGCGGCGGCGAAACCGGCTTCCACGTCGCCGAAAGAATGGTGCACCTCGCGCTCGACATTGCCGGGCTTGTTGTCATGCAACAGCGTCGCATCGGCCGCGCGCGCGTCCTGCGAGGTGAAATAGGCGGGCAAAGGCGCATAGTCGATCTCGATCAGATCGAGCGCGCGCTGCGCCGTTTCCTCGTCCACGGCCGCGACCGCCGCCACAGGCTCGCCGCGATAGCGCACGCGGTCGCGCGCCATCGGATATTCGTTCATGGCGATCGGCAGCACGCCGTAGGTGAAGCGGCAGTCCGCGCCGGTGAGGACGGCGGCGACGCCTTCGAGCGCGCGCGCTTTCGAAACGTCGACACGCACGATCTCGCCATGCGCGATCGGAGAGCGCAGGAGGCGCCCGACCAGCGCGCCGGCCCTGTCGAGATCGGCGGTATAGCGCGCGCGTCCCGTCACCTTGTCGACGCCGTCGATCAGCGGCACGCCCTGCAATTTGCGTCGGTTGGCGGCGACATTCATGACGCGAGCCCCGCCGCCGTCTTCACGGAATCGAGTATCTTCACGTAGCCGGTGCAACGGCAGAGATTTCCCGACAGCGCCGCGCGAATTTCGTCGTCCCCCGGATTGGGATTGCGCCTGAGCAAGGCTTCGGCCGCCATGATCATGCCGGGCGTGCAGAAGCCGCATTGCGCGCCGAGCTTCTCGTGGAACGCCTGCTGCAGCGCGCTCGGGCGTCCGTGCTTGCGCGAGGCCCTCCACCGTCTCGACCGCGCGGCCCTCGCAACGCGCGGCGAGCGTCAGGCAGGACAGGACCGGCTCGCCATCGACAAGCACTGTGCAGGCGCCGCATTCGCCGCCGTCGCAGCCCGTCTTGACGCTCGTGGCGCGCGCGGTTTCGCGCAGATAGTCGACGAGCATGTCGCCGTCCGCGACGGCGTCCTCGCGCCAGCGGCCGTTGACGTTGATGCGCAGGAGCCGCTTCCGCGGCCCGCTCGATCCATGCATGCGCTGATCCTCCCACGCCAAGGATTGCACGGCCGAGCGCGCGCAACCTGACCGAAATCAAGCGGAAGCCGGAGGCGCCGCAGCAAAAATGATGTGCGTCGCAACAAACGAAGATGGCCTAACCGAAATCAAGAACATCGACGGATGCGAAGCTAGCGTTGCGCATCGACGCGAGGGAGAGCGGCGATGGTGGAACGCAACTATAATGCCGCGGTGGATTTCGTCGACCGTCACATCGCGGAAGGACGCGCGAACAAGACGGCCTACATCGATCCGGCGCGCAACCTGACCTATGGCGAGCTGCATGACGCCGCCACGCGCGTCGGCCCCATGCTCGCGCGCCTCGGCGTCGAGCGGGAGAATCGCATCGCGCTCATCCTGCTCGATACCGTCGACTTTCCCGTCGTCTATTGGGGCGCGGTGCGCGCGGGCGTCGTGCCCGTTCTCATGAACACGCGCCTGACCGTCGACCAGTATCGCTATCTGCTCGAGGATTCGCGCGCCAAAGTCGCGTTCGTCTCGTCGGCGCTGCTGCCGGCGATCGAGGAGGCGAGCGCGGGCCTGCCGCACCTGCGCGAGATCGTGGTGGTGGGCGGCGGCCCGCCCGGCCGGCCGCGTCTCGATACGTTGCTCGCCGCCGAGCGCGAGGGCGCGGAGCCGGCGGACACCTGCGCCGACGAGGTCGCCTACTGGCTCTATTCCTCCGGCACGACGGGCGCGCCCAAGGGCGTGATGCATGTGCACGGCCATCTGCCGGTGCTGGCCGAACAGGCCGGGCGCCGCCGCATCGGCTATCGCGAGGACGACATCGTGTTTTCGGCGGCCAAGCTGTTCTTCGCCTATGGCGTGGGCAATGCGCTGGTCTGCCCGCTGTGGGTCGGCGCGACGACCGTGCTCTATCCCGAACGCCCGACGCCGCGCACGGTGTTCGAGACGCTGCGCACGTTCAACCCCACGCTGTTCTTCGCCGTGCCGACCCTCTACGCCGCGATCCTGGCCGATCCCGAATGCCGACGCGACAACGCGTCGCGCGACTGGCGCATCTGCTTCTCCGCCGGCGAACCGCTGCCCGCGCATGTCGGGCGCGCCTGGAAGGAGCGCTTCGGGATCGACATCGTCAACGGAGTCGGCTCCAGCGAAGGCGGGCATCTCTTCATCACCAACCTGCCGGATGCGGTCGAATACGGAACATCGGGCGTGCCCGTCGACGGCTACGAGATGGACCTGCGCGACGAGGCCGGCCGGCCCGTCGCCGACGGCGACCTCGGCGAACTCTGGGTGAAGACGCCGAGCTGCGCGGCCGGATACTGGAACCAGCTCGCGCGCACGCGCCGCGCCTTCGTCGGCGAATGGCTGCGCACCGGCGACAAATATCTGCGGCGCGCCGATGGCGTGTTCATCTACCACGGGCGCGCGGACGACATGTTCAAGGTTTCAGGCATCTGGGTGTCGCCCTTCGAGGTCGAGGACGCGCTGGTCTCGCACCCCTGCGTGCGCGAGGCCGCGGTCGTGCCGGCGCAGGACGTGGATGGGCTCATCAAGCCGCGGGCCTTCGTCGTGCTCGGCGAGTCCGCGACGCTGGAGGGCAGCCAGTTGTTCGAGGAGCTGAAGAGCCACGTCAAGAACACGATCGGGCCGTGGAAATACCCGCGCTGGATCGAGGTGCTGGACGAATTGCCGAAGACCTCGAGCGGCAAGGTGCAGCGCTACCTGCTGCGCGACATGGCGTCCGACTGAGGACTGCCCGGCCGGCCGCCTGAGCTTTACCCAGCCAGATTCCGCAGCGCCTTGACGCGCCTTCGATAACTGGGTCTGCTGCCCCCAGAACACGCGCTTTCGGACAGCCGGCGACAGACCGGCGGCGCCGGCGACGGCCGTCCGCGCGCGAAATGTTCAGAGGGAGGAAACGATGCTGCATCGTCGGCAGGCGCTGAAAGGCGCCGCTGCGCTTGCTCTGGCGCCGGCAACGCGCGCCTTCGCGCAGGAGAAGAACGAGCTGGTCGTCAGCCGACAGCCCGGCATCCTCTACATGCCGCTGCATGTGATCGAAAAGTACAAGCTGATCGAAAAGCACGCGGCCAAGGCCGGCGTGTCGAATCCGGCGGTCAAATGGGTGAATTTCGCCAATGGCGGCGCGCAGCAGGACGCGCTGGTCGCCGGCGGCGTCGACGTCGTCAACACCGGCGCCGGCCAGCTTCTGCTGCTGTGGGACCGCACGCGCGGCGGCGTGAAGGGCATTTGCGCGACGACGGCGGCGCATCTGACGCTGGTCAGCCGCGATCCGCGCATCAAGTCGCTCTCGGATTTCAAGGAGGGCGACAAGATCGCCGTGCCGACGGTCAAGACCTCGACCCAGGCGATGCTGCTGCAGATGGCGGCCGCCAAGATGTTCGGGCCGGACAAGTACAGCCAGTTCGACGCCCTGACGACGCAGCTCGGCCATCCCGACGCCTATGTGGCGATGAAGAACCCGACGCACGAGATCCGCAGCCATTTCGCCGCCCCGCCCTTCCATTATTACGAAATGCGCGATGTGCCCGGCGCGCATGTCGTGACCAATTCCGTCGAGATCATCGGCGGGCAGTCGACGCAGGGGCAGTTCTTCACGACCACGAAATTCGCCGACGCCAATCCGAAATGGATCGCGGCCGTGTTCGCGGCGGCCGAAGAGGCCAAGGCGATGGTGGCGGCCGACCCTGAGAAGACGGTCGAGGCCTACAGGGAAATCAACAACGACAAGACCGAGACGAAGACTCTGGTCGATCTGGTGAAGACGCCGGCCATGTCGGACTGGAGCCTGTTTCCGCAGGGCACGATGAAATTCGCGGAACATCTCAATCGCATCGGGACGCTGAAGACCATGCCCAAATCCTTCAAGGATTATTATCTGCCGACCGTCCACGGCATGGCGGGCAATTGAGATGAGCGAAGCCCCCCTGCTCGACGTCGACGGCGTGACGCTGCGCTACAAGACGCCCGGCGTCGTGGTCACGGCGACGGAGCGCGTCAGTTTCCAGGTCAAGAACGCCGATCGTTTCGTGCTGCTCGGGCCGTCGGGCTGCGGCAAGTCCACCATCCTGAAGGCTGTCGGCGGCTATCTGCATCCAAGCGAAGGGTCGATCACCATCAAGGGCCGCAAGGTCAGCGAGCCCGGCCCCGACCGCATGATGGTGTTTCAGGAGTTCGACCAGCTTCTGCCGTGGAAGACGGTGCTCGAGAACGTCGCCTTTCCGCTGATGGAAGCGCGCAAGATGTCGGCCAAGGACGCGCGCGACCGGGCGCGGCGCTATATCGAAAAGGTGAACCTCACGCGCGCGCTCGATTCATATCCGCACATGCTGTCAGGCGGCATGAAGCAGCGCGTCGCCATCGCCCGCGGCATGGCGATGGAGCCCGACATTCTGCTGATGGACGAGCCTTTCGCCGCGCTCGACGCCTTCACGCGCCGCACCTGTCAGGACGAGCTGCTGCAATTGTGGGAGGAGACGCGCTTCACCGTGCTCTTCGTCACCCATTCGATCGCCGAGGCGATCAAGATCGGCAATCGCATCCTGCTGCTCTCGCCGCATCCCGGCCGCGTGAAGGCGGAGGTCGTCGACGTCGACACGACCTCTCCTGCCGACGGAAGCGCCGCTCGGCTCGAGCAACAGATCCACGACCTCCTCTTCGCCGATGCAGGGCACTGACATGACGACGTCCACCGCACGCATCGTAATGCGCGACGAGAATGCGCCCGTAACGGGCGACGTCGAGCAGAAACTGTCGTTTCTCGAAACGCTCTGGGATTCCGGAACCTTCCGGAAGACCCTGCTGATCGTCATCCTCGGCCTGATCTGGGAAGGCTACGGGCGCTGGCTCGACAATCCCCTGCTCTTTCCGACGCTGACCGATACGCTCGCCTCCTCGTGGGAGAACATCCGCAACGGCGTGCTGCCGGCGCGCGCCTGGGCGTCCGTGCAGGTGCTTGTCGTCGGCTATGCGGCCGGCGTCATTCTCGCCGGCCTGTTGACGGTGCTCGCCATCAACACGCGCGTCGGCTCGGATTTCCTCGAGACGATGACGGCGATGCTGAGCCCCTTGCCGGCCATCGCGCTGCTGCCGCTCGCGCTCATCTGGTTCGGGCTCGGCAACGGCTCCATCGTCTTCATTCTCGTCCATTCCGTGCTCTGGCCGGTGGCGCTCAACACGCATTCGGGTTTTCGCGCGGTGTCGCAAACGCTGCGCATGGTCGGCCGCAACTACGGGCTCAAGGGCTTCCGCTATATCGGCAAGATCCTGATCCCTGCCGCCTTCCCCTCGATCCTCGCCGGCCTCAAGATCGGCTGGGCCTTCGCCTGGCGCACGCTGGTCGCCGCCGAACTCGTCTTCGGCGTCTCCTCCGGCAAGGGCGGGCTCGGCTGGTTCATCTTCGAGAACCGCAACCAGCTCGACATTCCCGCGGTCTTCGCGGGACTGCTGACCGTGATCGTGATCGGCCTCGTCGTCGAAAACCTGATCTTCCGCACAATCGAGAAGCGCACGGTGCTGCGCTGGGGCCTGCAGGGCTGACCATGACACGCAAGACGCCCGATCAATTGCGCTCGGCGCGCTGGTTCGCGCCGGACGACCTGCGCTCCTTCGGCCATCGCTCGCGCATGGCCCAGATGGGCTATGGCCCGGAAGAATATCGCGGCAAGCCGGTGATCGCGATCATCAACACATGGTCCGACCTCAATCAATGCCACGCGCATTTCAAGGAGCGCGTCGAGGACATCAAGCGCGGCGTCTTGCAGGCCGGCGGCTTTCCCGTCGAACTGCCCGCAATCTCGCTGTCGGAGAGCAACGTCAAGCCGACGACCATGCTCTATCGCAATTTCCTGGCGATGGAGACGGAGGAGCTCATCCGGTCGCACTCCGTCGACGGCGTCGTGCTGATGGGCGGTTGCGACAAGACGACCCCCGGTCTTCTGCTCGGCGCGACCAGCGCCGGCATTCCCGCGATCTTCGTTCCCGCAGGCCCGATGTTGCGCGGCAACTGGCGCGGGCAGACGCTCGGCTCCGGCTCCGACGCGTGGAAATATTGGGACGAGCGGCGCGCGGGGAACATTTCCGACAAGGACTGGACGGAGATGGAAGCCGGCATCGCGCGCTCCTACGGCGTGTGCATGACGATGGGCACGGCCGCGACGATGACGGCGCTCGCCGACATGCTCGGCATGACGCTGCCCGGGGCGTCCTCGATCCCGGCCGCCGACGCCAATCACATCCGCATGTGCGCGGCGACGGGGCGGCGCATCGTCGACATGGTGTGGGAGGACCTGACGCCCGAAAAGATCCAGACGCGGCAGGCCTTCCTCAACGTCATCGTCGTCGCCATGGCCATGGGGTGCTCGACCAACGCCGTCATCCACGTCATCGCCATGGCGCGGCGCGCGGGGCATGACATCGGCCTCGACGATTTCGACGCCGCAAGCCGCACGACGCCCGTCATCGCCAATATCAGGCCGAGTGGCGACACCTATCTGATGGAGGATTTCTACTACGCCGGCGGGCTGCTCGGCATGTTGACGCGGCTGAAGGACAAGCTCGATCTTTCGCAGATCAACGTGAGCGGCAGGACATGGGCGGAAAGCCTCGAGGGCGCCGCCGTCTACAACGACGACGTCATCCGCACGACGGACGATCCCATCTACAGGGAGGGCGCGCTCGCCGTGTTGCGCGGGAATCTTGCGCCGCAGGGCTGCGTCATCAAGCCTTCCGCCGCCGAGCAGCGCTTTCTGCGCCATAGCGGCCCCGCGCTCGTCTTCGACGATTACGCGGAGATGAAAGCCAACATCGACCGCGACGATCTCGACGTCACCGCCGATAGTGTTCTCGTCCTGCGCAACGCCGGGCCGCTCGGCGGACCGGGCATGCCGGAATGGGGGATGCTGCCGATCCCGAAGAAGCTCGTCAAACAGGGCGTGCGCGACATGGTGCGGATTTCCGACGCGCGCATGAGCGGCACGAGCTACGGCGCCTGCATCCTGCATGTCGCGCCCGAATCCTATGTCGGCGGGCCGCTCGCGCTGGTGAAGACCGGCGACACGATTTCGGTCGACGTGCCCCGGCGACGAATTTCGCTCGACGTGCCGGACGAAGTTCTCGCTCAGCGCCGCGCCGCCCTGCCGGCGTCGAAGCCGCGTTACGAGCGCGGCTATGGCTGGATGTTCTCGCGGCACATCAAGCAGGCGGACGCCGGCTGCGATTTCGATTTTCTCGAGACCGACTTCGGGCCGCCGGTCGGACGAGCCGTCGATCTATTGAGGATCATTCCGCCGCCGCGGGCAATTTCGCGGCACGCGCGCCCGACCTCACGAGTCGCGCGATTTCCGGCCTGCAGGAGCCGCACCCGGTTCCCGCCGAGGTCGCGGCGCCGATCGCGGCGACATCGTTGCACCCGCCCTCGATCGCCGCGCGGATGGCGTTGGCGCCGACGTTGAAGCAGACGCAGATCTTTTGACCGGGATCTCCGGTCTGCGCGCCGGGCCGCCCCGCCAGCATGATCGCGGGGTCGGACGCGGGATCGCCGAACAATTCGCAGAGCCAGGCGCGCGCGGCGACGATCGGCTCGCGCGCGACCAACAAGAGGCCGATCACAGCGCCGTCGCGGACGGCGACGCACCGATAGATTCCCGCGCGCGCGTCTTGCGCCGAGATCAGGAAAGCGTCGTCGCCCGCTCCGAACAATTCGCGGGCGCGCGCTTCCCAGTCGGAGACGGACTCGAGCCCCGCGAGTTCGAGGCGCCAGCCGCCGTCGGTGCGCGCCGCCGCCCAATAGTCCGCGCGAAGGGCGCCCGGCCTCGCGCGGGTCAGGGCGAAGGCGAACCACGCCGGTTCGAGCGCCGTCATCTCCACATAGGCGCCTTTCGATTCCGGCTGTCCCGACACGGGGTCGAGCGCGGGCGCCACCAGCGCGTCGACGCGCGCATTGCCGGCGAATTGATCGGTCCAATGGATCGGCGCGAAAACACTGCCTTGCCGTTGGCGGTCCGTGACCAATGCGCGCAACGTGACGGAACCGCGCGCATTCGACAGACGCACGAGGCCTGCTGGCGCAACGCCGAGGCGCGCGGCGTCCAGCGGATTGATCTCCGCGAACGGTTCGGCAATGTGCTGCGACAGGCGCGCGGCGACGCCGGTGCGCGTCATCGTGTGCCATTGATCGCGGATGCGGCCGGTGTTGAGCACGAATTCGCAACGCCCACGCTTGCGGCCCGCAAGCCCGCGGAACGGCGTCGGCACGAAGCGCGCGAGCCCGTCCGCCGTGAGAAAGCGGCCGTCGCCGAAGAGCCGCTTCGGCGCAACGCTTGCCGGCTCGCCGGCGCGCCACGGCCACTGGAATGGCTGCAAGGCGCGATAGTCCGCGTCCGCGATGTCGGCGAGCGCGGAAATGTCGAAGCCCCGCGCGCCATCATTGCGATAGCCCGACAGCGCGGCGTGTTCGCGAAAAACGGCGGCAGGACCGGAAAAGTCGAACGCCCTCGCAAATCCCATGCGGCGGGCGACGGCGGCGAGCGCCCACCAGTCGGGCATGGCTTCGCCCGACGGCGCGCGCAGCGGACGCTGGCGCGAGATGCGGCGCTCGGAATTGGTGATCGTGCCGTCCTTCTCGCCCCACGCCTGCGCCGGAAGAAGCACATGCGCGAATTTCGTCGTGTCGGTGCGCGCGACGACATCCGAGACCACGACAAAGGGACAGGCGGCGAGCGCGGCCGCGACTCTGTCTGCGTCGGGCATGCTGTCGACGGGATTCGTGCCGATGATCCACACGGCCTTGATCCTGCCGTCGCCGATCGCGCGAAACATGTCGACCGCCTTCAGCCCGGCGCGCGTCGGCACATGCGGCGAGGCCCAGAATTCCTGCACGAGCGCGCGATGCTCCGCGTTCTCGATCTCCATGTGCGCGGCAAGCTGGTTGGCGAGGCCGCCGACCTCGCGCCCGCCCATGGCGTTGGGCTGGCCGGTCACCGAGAACGGACCGCAGCCCGGCCTGCCGATGCGGCCCGTCGCGAGATGGCAATTGATGATCGCGTTGACCTTGTCGACGCCGGCGCTCGATTGGTTGACGCCTTGCGAATAGACCGTGACGGTCTTTTGCGTGCGCGCGAAGAGCTGGAAGAAGCGCTCGACTTCTTCGACCGCAAGGCCGGTGCGGCGTGCGACAGCGCCCGGCGTCCAGTCGGCCGCCGCCGACAGGGCCTCGTCAAGTCCTCGCGTGCGGCCGGCGACGAATGTCGCGTCGAAAGCGCGCGATCTCGACAAATGCCGCAAGAGCCCGAGAAACAGCGCGACATCGGCGCCGGGCTCGATGGACAGATGCATGTCGGCGATTTCGCTCGTCGCCGTGCGGCGCGGATCGATGTTGACGACGAGAGGACGACCGCCGCGCTGCTCGCGCGCCTGCGCGAGCCGCTGGAAGAGCACCGGATGGCACCAGGCGAGATTGGAGCCGACGAGCACGACGAGATCGGCCTGCTCCAGATCCTCGTAGACGCCGGGCACGATATCGGCGCCGAAGGCGCGGCGATGGCCGGCGACCGAGGCCGCCATGCAGAGGCGCGAATTGGTGTCGATATTGGCGGAGCCGATGAAGCCCTTCATCAGCTTGTTGGCGACGTAATAGTCCTCGGTGAGGATTTGCCCCGATACGTAGAATGCGACGGAATCGGGCCCGTGGCGTTCGATGGTCTGCGCAAATCGACGCGCGACGAGATCGAGCGCCGCCGACCATGAAGCCCGCTCTCCGCCGATTTTCGGATAGAGCAAACGGTCCTCGAGCCCGAGCGTCGCGCCGAGCGCCGCGCCCTTGACGCACAGCCTGCCGAAATTCGCGGGATGCTCGATATCGCCTGCGATCTCGACGCGGCCCGGCGTGTCGACCTTCGCGGCTACGCCACAACCCGTGCCGCAATAGGGGCAGGTCGTCTTGATCGTTTGGCCGGACAAGGCGCCCTCCCCGCTTCGCGCTGTCGTCGACGCTAGGCCGCCGCCGCGACGCCCATGTCGAGATAGATGCGGCCGTTCTCGAGCTTGACCGGGAAGGCGCGCGCGCAGCCGTGGTCGGCGCCCGTCGCGTCGCCGCTTTCCAGGTCGATGATCCAGTTGTGCAGCGGACAGGCGACCTTGCGGCCGTGCACGATGCCTTCGCTCAACGGGCCGCCCTTGTGCGGGCAGCGGTTTTCGAGCGCGAAGAACTCGTCGCTCGCCGTGCGGAAGACGGCGATCTCACGGCGCGGCGTGCGCACCGTGCGCGCGCCGCGCTTGGGAATGGAGTCCAGCGGACCGAGGTCGAACCAGAAGCGATCTTCGTTGCGCATGGTCTTGTCCTTATTCGGCGGCGGCTGGCAGGAGCACGGCGAGCGGCGCGAATTCGCGGGCGTCGCGGCCGGCGGCGCGCTCGGCCCAGGGATCGCGGCGCGCGACGCGCTGCGAGATCACGAAACGCTCGTAGAGCGCCTTGCGATTGTCGTGATCGTCCATGATCGCCGCGCGCACGCGCTCCAGCCCGGTCTTCTCCACCCATTTGAACAGGCGATCGAGATAGGCGGCCTCTTCGCGATACATCTGGATGACCGCCGCGACATGTTCGAGCGCGGCTTCCTCCGTGTCGACGTGGCCGAGCAGATCGGTCGCGCGCACATGCAGGCCGGCGGCGCCGGCGATGTGGATGTCGTAGCCGGAATCGACGCAGATGATGCCGACGTCCTTCACCGTCGCCTCGGCGCAATTGCGGGGGCAGCCGGAGACGGCGAGCTTCACTTTCGCCGGCGTCCACGAACCGCACAGCAGGCGTTCGAGCTTGACGCCGAGGCCCATGGCGTCCTGCGTGCCAAAGCGGCACCAGTCGGAGCCGACGCAGGTCTTCACCGTGCGCAGGCCCTTGGCGTAGGCGAAGCCCGAAACCAGGCCGGCAGCGTTGAGTTGCGCCCAAACGGCCGGCAGGTCTTCCTTCTTCACGCCGAGCAGATCGATGCGCTGGCCGCCCGTGACCTTGACGGTCGGGATGCGGAAGCGATCGGCGACATCGGCGATGGCGCGCAATTCGTCCGGCGTCGTGAGGCCGCCCCACATGCGCGGCACGACCGAGAAGGTGCCGTCCTTCTGGATATTGGCGTGGACGCGCTCGTTGATGAAGCGCGACTGGTAGTCGTCGCGATAATCGTATGGCCAGGCGCAAAGAAGATAATAGTTGAGCGCCGGGCGGCAGGACGGGCAACCGCAGGAGGTTTTCCACGCCAGCTCCTGCATGACGGCGGGCAACGACTTCAACTCTTTCGTCCGGATCTGCTGCCGCACTTCCTCATGCGTGAGATCGACGCATTTGCACATGGGCTTGCGCGCGCCCGCGACATACGTGTCGCCGAGCGTCGCGACGAGCAGCGTCTCGACCTTGGATGTGCACTGGCCGCAGGAGGCGGAGGCTTTCGTCTTCGCGCGCACCTCGTCGATCGAGGTCAGGCCGCCGCCCGTGATCGCCTGGACGATCGTTCCCTTGCACACGCCGTTGCAACCGCAGATTTCCGCATCATCCGGCAAGGCTGCAACGGCCGCCGTAGGGTCCAGCGGAGAGCCTCCCTGATAGGACTGGCCGAAGATCAGCGTGTCGCGCATCGGGCCGACATCGAGGCCCTTCTTCAGCATGTCGAAATACCAGGCGCCGTCCGCCGTGTCGCCGTAGAGCACGGCGCCGATCACCTTGTTGTCGCGCAGCACGACGCGCTTGTAGACCTGGCGCGAGGGATCGCGCAGGATGACTTCGTCGTTCTCGTCGCCTTCGGAAAAATCGCCCGCCGAGAAAAGGTCGATGCCGGTGACCTTCAGCTTGGTCGAGGTGATCGAGCCCGCATAGCCCGCGCCCTGCTCGCCCGCGAGCTGGCCGGCCAGCACCTTCGCCATGTCGTAGAGAGGCGCGACGAGGCCGTAGCAGAGGCCGCGGTGCTCGACGCATTCGCCGACCGAATAGATGTCGGTATCGCTGGTGCGCATGAAATCGTCGACGACGACTCCGCGCTTCGTCTCGAGACCGGCGTTCTTCGCGAGCGTCGTGTTCGGCCGGATGCCGACCGCCATGACGACGAGGTCGGCGGGGAGAACCCGCCCGTCGTCGAGCGCGACGCCGGTCACGCGGTCGCCGCCGACGACGGATCTGGTGTTGGCCGATGTCACGACCTCGATGCCGCGCGCCTCGATCGCCTTCTGCAAGAGATAGCCGGCGTTGGGATCGAGCTGGCGCTCCATCAGCGTCGGCATGAGATGCACGACGGAAACGCCCATGCCCTTGGCGGCGAGCCCGGCGGCGGCTTCGAGCCCGAGCAGGCCGCCGCCGATGACCACCGCGCGGCCGCCGCTCGCGGCGGCTTTCAGCATGACGTCGACATCGTCGAGATCGCGGAAGGTCACTACACCCGGCAGGTTCGCGCCCGGCACTGGAATGATGATCGGCATCGAGCCGGTCGCCACGATCAGCTTGTCGTAAGGCTCGACGGCGCCTTCCGCCGTGCGCACGAGGCGCGCCGCGCGGTCGATGGCGACGATCGTCTCGCCCCGGCGCAGCGTGACCTCGTTGGCCTCGTACCAGGCCTCGTCGTGGATGACGATGTCGGCGAAGTCCTTCTCGCCGGCGAGCACCGGCGACAGCATGATGCGGTTGTAGTTGACGCGCGGCTCGGCGCCGAAAACCGTCACCGCATATTGGTCGCGCGACTTTTCAAAGAGTTCATCGAGGACACGGCCCGCGGCCATGCCGTTTCCGATGACAACCAGTTTCTTCCGCATCGGCTTGGGCTCCGAGGAATGTTTCGTCGCTCCCAATCGCAAGCCGCGTGCCAGTTACGCTTTTGTTTTCAATCGTTAGCATGATTGATAAATGTTATTTCCTGCGTTGACCCCACGCATATCGGAGCGGCCGGGCGCCCATTTCGCAGGCGTCGGACGCCAGCGGCGCGCCGCGCCGCGCGTCTCTTGTGCAGTGCATCAAATCCATTCATTTGCCCGCTCCCTACACCGGGATGCGCAAATTTGCGGCGATCGGCCGTGGCGCGGGCGCTGAGAAAAACCATCTCCCTGCGCGCGCATGTTTGGCAGGTCTTTCTCCCGAACCCCGATTGAGACAGGAGGCCGCCAGACGTACCTCATCGCCACGATACGGCGATTGCGGGCGCAGCCCTGCAATCAAGGAGTTTGAGATGTCTGCGATCAAGGGCCAGCCTTTGCCGGCAATCCTCTTCGCCAACGACCTGCGCGAAGGCGAGGTATTGTTCCTCGGCGCCGCGGGCTGGACGCGCAATCCGGCTGAAGCGGCGATCGCGCATACGCAGGCCGAGGCGGACGCGCTGCAAGCGACAGGCGACGCGGCGGCCGCGCGCAACGACGTCGTCGACGTCTATCTGGCGGAAGTCGCGCTCGACGCGGTGGGCCATCCGACGCCGAAGCATTTTCGCGAACGCTTTCGCACCTTGGGCCCGAGCGTCCGGCCCGATCTCGGCAAGCAGGCCGAGTTTTCGCGCCAGACGATTGCGGCGGAGTAAGCCATGTACGCCTACGACGAATTCGACGAACGCATCGTGCGCGAGCGCGTCGCGCAATTTCGCGACCAGGTCTCGCGTCGCCTCTCCGGCTCGCTCACCGAAGACGAGTTCCGTCCCCTTCGCTTGCAGAACGGTCTTTATCTGCAATTGCACGCCTACATGCTGCGTATCGCGGTTCCCTACGGCACGCTGGCGCCGCGCCAATTGCGCCAGCTCGCGCTCATCGCCGACACGTACGACAAGGGCTACGGCCATTTCACGACGCGGCAGAACCTGCAGTTCAACTGGCCGAAGCTGCGCGACGCGCCCGACATTCTGGCGCTGCTCGCCGACGTGCAGATGCACGCGATCCAGACATCGGGCAATTGCATTCGCAACGTGACGGCGGACCAGTTCGCAGGCGTCGCGCGCGACGAGGTCGAAGACCCGCGCCCGGTCGGCGAGTTGCTGCGCCAATGGTCGAGCCTGCATCCGGAATTCTCGTTCCTGCCGCGCAAGTTCAAGATCGCGGTCACCGGCGCGGCGAGCGATCGCGCCGTTCTGAAATCGCATGACGTCGGCGTCCGCATCCTGCGCCATCCCGTCACCAGCGAAATCGGTTACCAGATCCTGGCCGGCGGCGGGCTCGGGCGCACGCCCATGATCGGCAAGGTCGTTCGCGACTTCCTGCCGAAGGGCCAGCTTCTCGCCTACATCGACGCGATCATGCGCGTCTACAATTCCGAAGGCCGTCGCGACAACAAGTTCAAGGCGCGCATAAAAATCCTCGTGCACGAGATCGGGCTCGAAACGTTCCGCGACAAGGTGGAAGCCGAATTCGCGAACGGTCCGGACTGGTCGGCGGAAGAGAATGCGGAACTGGCGCGCATCGCGCCCGCCTTCGCCACGACAATTTACGAAAAGCTGCCCGCGGTCTCGCGCGCTTTCGAAGCCGCCAAGCTCGCCAATTCCGCCTTTGCGGAATGGGCCGGCAACGCCCTCTTCCCGCACCGCATCGACGGCTATGCCGCGGTCACGGTGTCGTTGAAGCCCGTCGGCGGCGTGCCGGGCGACATGACGTCGGAGCAGATGCGCGCCTTCGCCGATCTCTCGGAGCGCTATTCGCTGGGCGAGTTGCGCGTCACTCATGCGCAGAACCTCGTGCTGCCACATGTGAAGCTCGACGATCTGCCCGGTCTCTGGCGGGCTCTGGCCGGGCTCGGCCTCGCCACGGCCAATGTCGGTCTGGTCACCGACATCATCGCCTGCCCCGGTCTCGACTATTGCGCGCTCGCCACCGCCCGATCGATCCCGATCGCGCAGGCGATCTCCAACCGCTTCGGCGATGCCGCGCGCCAGCGCGAGATCGGGCCGCTGCAGATCAAGATTTCGGGCTGCATCAACGCCTGCGGCCACCACCACGTCGGCCATATCGGCATTCTCGGCCTCGAGAAGCGGGGCCAGGAATCCTACCAGGTCACGCTCGGCGGCGACGGCTCGGAGAACATGGCGATCGGCGAATTGCTCGGCCCCGGCCTCACCGCCGATCAGGTGCCCGACGCCATCGAGCGCATCGTCGCCGTCTATCTGTCGCAGCGGCAGCCGGGCGAGACCTTCATCGAAGCCGTGAAGCGCCTCGGCGTCGGCGCCTTCAAGGCCGCCTTTCTCGCGGGAGCGCAAAATGAAGCTGCTTGACCGCTCCGGCTATCGTCCGGACGATTTTTCGCGCGACGGCGCCACCAGCGCGATCATCGCGCCGCTGGCCGATCTGCAGGCGGCGTTGCAGGCGCCCGACGATTGTCCTATCGGCGTCGACGTCGCCAACAATACGGATATCGAGCGGCTGGCGCCGCTGTTCGACAGGCTGGCGCTGATCGCCGTCGCCTTCCCGTCGTCCGCCGACGGGCGCGGCTTTTCGCTCGCCAAGCGCCTGCGCCAGGCCGGGTTCAAGGGACGGCTGCGCGCCGTCGGCCCGCTGATTCCGGATCAGGGGCCCTATGCCTTCGCCTGCGGCTTCGACGAGATCGAACTGCCGGAGACCAGCGCTGCGCGGCAGACAGAGGCGCAATGGAAGAAGGCGCTGGCGACCATGTCGTTCGCCTATCAGCCGGGCTATGCGCGCGGCGAAAGCATTTTCCAGCGGCGCCTCGCGGCGCGTCACGGAGCTTGAGATGACCGATATCGCCGCTCTCGACCGCGCCTTCGCCGGCGCCACGTCCGCTCGAGCGCCTGAAGGCGCTGCGCGCCGCGGTCGAAGGCCGCATCGTCTTCACGACGAGCTTCGGCGTCGAGGATCAGCTTCTGACCGACCTGATTTTCGCCAACGATCTCGACATCGAAGTCGTGACGCTCGACACGGGCCGGCTCTTTCCGGAGACCTACAAGGTCTGGTCGGACACCGAACTGAAATACGGCAAGCGTATCCGCGCCTACTATCCCGACGCGAGCGCGCTGGAGGCGCTGATCGCCGACCAGGGCGTCGACGGCTTCTATTACGGCGTCGACATGCGCAAGGCCTGCTGCGGCGTGCGCAAGGTCGAGCCGCTGAAGCGCGCGCTCGCGGGCGCAAGCGCCTGGGTTACGGGATTGCGCGCGGACCAGTCCGCAAACCGCGCGGCCACCGCCTTCGTCGCTTTCGACGCCGGCTTCTCGGTCCTGAAGGCAAGCCCGCTTGCCGACTGGTCGCGCAAGGCCATCGTCGCGGAGACGGAAGCGCGCGGCGTCCCCGTCAATACGCTCCACGCCAAGGGCTTTCCGTCCATCGGCTGCGCGCCCTGCACGCGCGCGGTCCGGCCGGGCGAAGACGAACGCGCCGGTCGCTGGTGGTGGGAACAGGACGACAAGAAGGAATGCGGGCTGCATGTCGCGGCGGACGGCAGGATCGTTCCGCGCGAGGCCCCTTGGAATGGAGACCGCCCGTGGGCCGTCTGACGCATCTGCAGGCTCTCGAAGCCGAGTCGATATTCATCCTGCGCGAAGTCGTCGCCGCCTGCGAACGGCCGGTGCTGCTCTATTCGATCGGCAAGGATTCGGCGGTCCTGCTGCATCTCGCGCTGAAGGCCTTCGCGCCGGGCAAGCCGCCCTTCCCGCTGCTGCACGTCGACACCGGCTGGAAGTTCAGGGAGATGATCTCCTTCCGCGACGAGACGGCGAAGCGGCTCGGCCTCGAACTTCTCGTGCACATGAACCCGGATGGCGTCGCCGCCGGCGTCAACCCGATCACATCGGGTTCGGCCGTGCATACGGACGTGATGAAGACGCAGGGGCTGAAGCAGGCGCTCGACAAATACGGTTTCGACGCCGCCTTCGGCGGCGCGCGCCGCGACGAAGAGAAGAGCCGCGCCAAGGAGCGCATTTTCTCGCTGCGCACGCCCGACCATCGCTGGGATCCCAAGGCGCAGCGGCCCGAACCGTGGCGCGCGTTCAACACGCGAAAGCGCAAAGGCGAGAGTTTTCGCGTTTTCCCGCTGTCCAATTGGACCGAGGCCGACGTGTGGGACTATATCGCGGTCGAGAACATTCCTGTCGTCCCGCTCTATTTCGCCAAGCGACGGCCGGTGGTCGAGCGCAACGGCGCGCTCATCATGCGCGACGACGAGCGTTTGCCGCTGCTGCCGGGCGAAGTTCCGCAAATGAAGACGGTCCGCTTCCGCACGCTCGGCTGCTATCCGCTGACCGGCGCCGTCGAGAGCGAAGCGGCGACCTTGCCCGAGATCATCGCGGAAATGCGCGCGTCGCGCTCCTCCGAACGCCAGGGCCGCGTCATCGACCATGACGGGGCGAGCTCGATGGAGCTGAAGAAGCAGGAAGGCTATTTCTGATGCGCGCCAATCTGAAGCTCGTGGACGCCGCCGATGATCGCGCGGCTGGCGAGGCGGTCGCGCCGGTCGCCGCGTCCGCAGCGTTCGCTCCTGCGCTTCATCACCTGCGGCTCGGTCGACGACGGCAAGTCGACCTTGCTCGGCCGGCTGCTTTTCGAAACGGGCTCCGTTTTCGAAGATCAGATGGAGGCGCTCGATCGCGACAGCGCACGCTTCGGCACGACAGGCGAAGATCTCGATTTCGCGCTTCTCGTCGACGGCCTGTCGGCGGAGCGCGAGCAGGGCATCACCATCGACGTCGCCTATCGCTATTTCTCGAGCGGAAAGCGCGCTTTCATCGCAGCCGACACGCCCGGTCACGAGCAATATACGCGCAACATGGCGACGGGCGCCTCGACCGCCGATGTCGCCATCATCCTCGTCGACGCGCGCAAGGGCCTGCTGCCGCAGACGCGCCGGCATTCCTACATCGTCTCCATGCTCGGCGTGCGCCGCGTGATCGTCGCCGTCAACAAGATCGACCTCGTCGGTTACGACGAAGCAGCGTTCCGGAAGATCGAGCAGGATTATCGCGCGCTCGCCGCCGCGCTCGGCTTCATCGAGACGCATATCATTCCGGTGTCGGCGCGCTTCGGCGACAACGTGGTCAAGGCTTCCGAGAAGACGCCGTGGCGGACCGGCCCCTCGCTGCTGGCGCTGCTGGAAACGATCGAGGCCGCGCCTTCGGGCGACGCCGAGTTTCGCTTTCCTGTCCAATGGGTGAATCGGCCCAATCTCGATTTTCGCGGATTTTCCGGCACGGTGGCGTCCGGCGAGATCGCCGTCGGCGACGCGGTCGTCGCGCTGCCGCGCGGCAAGACGACACACATCGCCGGCATTCTCGGTCCGTCCGGGCCGCAGGAGCGCGCGCGCGCCGGCGAAGCGATCACGCTGACGCTCGCCGATGAAATCGACGTGTCTCGCGGCGACGTTTTGGTTCGGACCGGGTCGACGGTTAAGCCCCGCCGGCAGGTCGATGCGCGGTTGCTCGCGCTGACCGAGGCCGCCGTCACGCCCGGCCGAAACTATCTCGTCAAGATCGGCACGGCGGTCACGGCCGCGCGCATCGTGACGCTGCATCACGCGGTGGACGTGCACACCTATCAGGCGACGCCTGCGGCGGCGTTGCAGATGAACGGCATCGGCCTCGCCACGTTGCGCTTCGAAACCGAACTCGTCGCTGCTGAATACGCCGCCTGCCAGTCGCTCGGCGGCCTTCTGCTCATCGATCCGCACAGCAACGACACCGTCGCGCTCGGCGTGATCGAAGCGGAAGCCACGGAGGATGCGACCGCCGGCAAGGACGATCGTCTCTTTGGCGCCTTGTCGCGAACTCGGCGTCGTGGCGCACGACGCCACGCCGGGCGATGCGCGCCAGCGCGCGGCGGAACTCGCCGCGGGGTCGCTCCTGACCGGCCTGATCGTGTTCGTGCTGACCGGCGGACGCCCGGCGCCCGCGCTCGCCGGCATATTGGCGGATATCGTCTTGCGCCCGACGCTCGGCATGGCGTCGAACCGCGTGCGCTCATGGGCCGCGGAGCGGCGCAAGGCCAAGGCGGACGGCGACCTGACGATCGACGGCGGCGGCATCTGACGGGCCGCCGACCGAGACGGTTGATGATTGACCCGCTCTACACCTTGTCCGGCGCAGCCGTCGGACTGATCGTCGGGCTCACGGGCGTGGGCGGCGGCTCCTTGATGACGCCGCTGCTCGTGCTGCTGTTCGGCGTCCATCCGGCGACGGCGGTCGGCACGGACCTGCTCTATGCGGCCGTGACCAAGGGCGCCGGGACTTTCGTCCACGGATCGCGCAACAATGTCGACTGGCGCGTCGTACGGCTGTTGGCGACCGGAAGCGTGCCGGCTTCGGCCGCGACCCTTCTCGCCATGTCGGCAAGCGGCGCGAATTCGGCGGATGTGACGCGGCTCATCGGCGCCGCTCTCGGCGTCGCGCTGCTGCTCACCTCGCTGTCCATGCTGTTTCGACCGTGGCTGCTGAAGATGCGGGGGGAACGACCGCCGATGCCGCAGCGGCGTCTGGACTGGACCACCGTGGCGGTCGGAGCGATTCTCGGCCTGCTCGTGTCGGCCTCCTCGGTCGGCGCAGGCGCGCTCGGCGTTACGGCGCTGCTCATGCTTTATCCCACGGCGCCGATCGTGCGCATCGTCGGCACGGACATCGCCCACGCCGTTCCCCTCACCTTCGTCGCGGGCGCCGGCCACTGGCTTATCGGGTCGGTCGACATGTGGATGCTCGCCGCGCTGCTCATCGGCTCCGTTCCCGGCATCGTCGTCGGCAGCCGGCTCGCTCCCCACGTGCACGAACGCATCCTGCGCATGCTTCTGGCCATCGTTCTCATGCTGGTGGGGCTGAAGCTGCTGACGACCTAGCCAGCGCGCTTGCGTCTTGGCGCCTCGGTCCGCTGTGCTAGGCTCGCGGAATACCTGTCCAGGCCCGGCCCACGCATGACCCTTCTCGCCAATCCCGAGCAGCGAACGCCGTCGGTGAACAAGGCGGCCATTCTTCGCCAGCATGAATTGTTTCAGGAACTCGACAAGGATTCTTGCGAGCAGATCGCCGCTTACGCGAAAATCAGGGAGTTCCGGCGCGACGCGACGATCTTCTCGAAAGGCGACGACGGTTTCTGCCTGTTCGCCGTCGTGCGCGGCAGGGTGCTGGTCACCACGTCTTCCAGCGAGGGCAAGAGCGCGGTTCTCAACCAGTTCGAGAAAGGCGACATTTTCGGCGAGATCGCGCTGCTCGACGGGCGCCCGCGCACCGGCGACGCGACCGCGCTGACCGACTGCTGCCTCCTGTCGCTGGAGCGACGCGACTTCATTCCGATCCTCACGAAGAAGCCGGAGATCGCCATCAAGCTCCTCGAGATTCTCTCCGGCCGCCTGCGCCGCACGACGGAACAGGTCGAGGAACTCATGTTCATGGACCTGCGCGGCAGATTGGCCAAGACGCTGCTGCGCCTGAGCGGCGGCGCGCCCGGCGGGTCGGCCGAACTGTCGCAGAGCGAACTCAGCCATCGCGTCGGCATGTCGCGCGAAATGATCAACCGTCAGCTTCAGGTGTGGTCCCGCGAAGGCGTCCTTACGCTCGCCCGTCGTCGGCTCACCGTGCTTCGTCCGGAGAGGCTCGAGGAAATCGCCACGCGCTGATCGCCGGCAAGGCGACATAGTGAGACGCCTCACAGTTCGGCAAGCGCATCTCAAGCCAGTATCGTCGCATTGGAGAGATTGCGTTTCGACCGGCCGACCAGGACGCATCGAAACGATGTTGAAATTCGGGGGATCGACATGCGCCGCGATTTGACCGTCAAGACCGGCGGGCTCGCCGGCACATCGGACTTCCGCGTCCTTGCGAAGATCAAGAGCGGCTTCGTGCCGGCGCTGGACGCCGTCACCTACAAGACGCGCGTCAAGCGCGTGTTGCGCGCCCTGCACATCGGCCGGTCGGATTCGCACGAGCACGAATTGTTCCGTGTCCTCTCGGACGCCGTCGAGCGCGTCGGCCGCATTCATTCCGTCGGCATCGTCGTTCTCGAGCCGGAAGACAAGGTCCTGCTGACCGTGACCTTCGACGGGTCGTGGGAAGCCTATGTGCGCGTGATCTGGCAGAAGGTGACGCGCCTTCTCGATCTCGTGTTCTGCAACACGGAAAATTACGTGATCGGCTATGAGAGCAGCTACGAGCAATGGGGCGCGTGGCTGAAATCGGCGCAGAGCGAAGCGGCCTTCCTCTACGCGACGCCAAACGTGACGGTCGACGACATCCGCTATCTGCGCATGGCCGAGCGCGTGCATCGGCGCGAAGAAGCGCTGGCCGCCGAACTGCGGACCGCGCGAATTCGTATCCCCTCCTCCGAGCAGATCGCGGCGCGGTCCATTTTCGAGACCGACGGCCGCGTGCCCGGCGATCCGACTTCGGCCGGCTTCGAGGTTCCCATGCCCATCGACGACGCCGGCCGGCCGCCGTTTCGCCACGGCATGCGCGTGCTTGCCGGCATCCATCGCCTGTCCGAGGTCTATCTGCCCGGCACCAAGGATGGCGTTCTCCTGCATCGCGCCGCGCACGAACTCCTGCCGGAATTCGTTCCGATGGTGCGCAGCGCGACCTACCAGGTCGGCGTCAAGCGCGGGTTGCGGCGCTTCGAGGAGGCGCTGCACTGGATCCAGAAGACGCCCGTCGAGCCGGAGGTGCGGCAGCGCCTGCCCAACCCGCCGCCTGAGACGCCGCCGCTCGCCGACGCGGCCAACGTGCAGGGCGGCATTCTCACCTCCTACGCCGACATCGACCACGGCTGCCTGCTGATGCTGCAATTCGCATCGCCGGCGGCCGCCGCGGCCTTTCTGGGCGCGCTGCGGGTGACCTCGGAAGCCGACACGCTCGCGCCGGGAGACATCGCCACCAACATCGGCTTCACGCTCGAAGGCTTGCGCGCGGCGGGCCTGAGCGACGACGAAATCCGCGAATGGCCCGAGGAATTCGTGCAGGGCATGGAGATGCGGGCCGGGATACTCGGCGACGTGCGCATCAATCATCCGCTGCGCTGGCGCCGTCCGCCGCGCAATTGGGAGAAGGGCATTTACGCGCCCGAATGCGGCGAGGCCGACGAAGCGTCCCGCATCGATCTCAACGCGGTGCACGCCATGCTGCAGGTGCGCCGGCGCGCGACCGCCGAAAGCACGGACGAGGATACGCCGACGGCGCGCGCGCCGCTGATGGGCGCGTTGAAGAAGCTGGTGGAAGTCCACGAAGGCGTCATTCCGCTCTCGCTCCAGTGGATGCATCGGCTGCGCAACGCCAACAAGGTGGTCGAGGAGCACTTCGGCTTCACCGAGGGCAATTCAGAGCCCGTTCTGAAGAAGTCCGAGGCCGGGCGCCGCTATTCCAACCAGGCGCATCTCGGCGATTTCCTGTGCGGCTATCCCAACCTTGCCGACAAGACGGACTTCTACGGCGGCGCCTCCGAGCGAATTCGCCCGCTGATGCGCGACGGCAGCTTCCTCGCCGTGCGCAAGCTGCGGCAGGACGTCGAGGCCTTCGACAAGACGATGGAGGAAGCCGTCGCGGCCGTTTCCGATCAGGTCAAGGGACTTGGCCGCGAGGACCTCATGGCCAAGATCCTCGGACGCTGGCCCGCCGATCATGCGAAATCCGGCCAGCCGCTCGCTGAAGTCATCGGACCCGACCCGCTCTCCAACGACTTTCATTTCGACAAGGACCCGACGGGCGCAACCTGCCCCTTCCACGCGCATATCCGCCGCACCAATCCGCGCATCGTGGCGCCGGAAGCCGGCGCGCGGCCGCCGCGCATCGCGCGGCGCGGCATGTCCTACGGGCCGCTGCACGATCGCAGCGCGAGCGATCCGGCGAAGATCGCGGAGAGCTACGGTCAGGAGCGCGGCCTCGTGTTCATGGCCTATAACGCGAGCCTCGGCGAGCAATTCGAGGTGGTGCAGAGCTGGACCGCAGGCGGCAACAGCGCAGCCGGCTATTCCGGCGTCAGCGATCCGCTGCTCGGGCTCGCCGAACCCGGCAAGAAGCGCTTCTTCCGCTTCGAGCATGGCGGCAAGGCCGTCCACATGCCGCTCGACGGCTCGGATCAACTGCATGTCGAGCCGCGTCCCTTCGTGCGGCTCGAATGGGGCGCCTATCTGTTCGCGCCCTCGGTCAAGGCGCTCGCCATGCTCAAGGAGCGGGCGGCGGCGCAGGGCGACAAGCCGCAACTGACATGGAGCGCGGAGGCCGGCGAGAAGAAGATCGCGGAACTGCGCGAATACGAGAGGGTGAATGGCGCGGACGCGGCGCTCCAGGCGTGGAAGGCCGTGCTGGAGGACCAGGACTACGCCGCCGATTTCACCAGCGCCTCCGTCTGGGCGGCCATCCGCGAGAACCACGGCGGCCTGTTGCGCACGCCGTTCGGCATATTGGTCGGCGACAAGGACCTCGTGCGCGACGTCTTCCTCAATCGCGACGAGGCGCTGACGATCACCGGCTACCTGCCACGCATGCACAGATCGTTCGGCGTGCTCTATCTCGGGCTCGATCCCAATCAGGACGACGGCGCCTACGAACGCTGGTCGCGCGCGTCCAACGAGGCGATCATGGCGATCGACTCGCACGCCGCTTTCGTCGCGGCGCGCGAGGCCGTGCAAAACGCCCTGCAGAAACTGGTCGATCAGGAAATCGCCGACGCCAGGCACGATCACGAGAAGCGCTGGGAGCTGACGGTCGAGGCGCGCGAACTGATCGAGCCGCTGCTCGCGCATTTCTGCGAAGAATGGTTCGGCATGTCCGAGGATGGCGGCCATTTCCGTCGCGCCGGCTACCGCTGGGACTGGACGCCCGAGGACCCGGCCAATTATCCCGGCCACTTCCTCTCGCCGTCGCGTTACATTTTCCAGCCGCATCCCGGCCGCAGCGTCGAGGAGATCGGCGCGGCCCACGGCAAATCCGTGCGCAAGGCGATGGTCGCCTATCTCACGCAGTTCGGCGCCGGCGTCACCGCCCCCGTTTCACGCGCCGTGCTGAATTCGCCGGAGGGACAAAACGACGTCGAGTTCTGCGCGCAGACGATCGCCGGCGCGATGATGGGCTTCATTCCGACCGTCGAAGGCAATCTGCGCCGCATCCTGCACGAATGGCTGCGCGAGGGTCTCCTGTGGAAGCTGCGCGCGCGCTTCGCGGACAAGCCGGCGGCCGATTTCACCGACGCCTGCAACCGGCTCGCCGGCGACTTCATCCCGATATTCCAGTTGCGCGCCGTGCCGGAATTGATCTGGCGCACCGCGACCGTCTCGCACACGCTCGGCGAGGGGGCGAACAGAGTGCGGGTCAAGCCCGGCGACGTGATCGTGGCCGGCGCCGTCTCCGCCACGCAGCAATGCCTCGCCGCGGGCAGCCGCGAATATCACCACGCCTTCGGCGGCAACCGCCGCGCCGGCGACCATCCGGCCCACGCCTGTCCCGGCGCCGATCCGGCCGTCGCGCTGATGCTCGGATTCTTCAGCGCGCTGGTGGAGACGCCGCTGCCGCTGCGCCCCGGCCCCGGCCCGTTGACGATCTCGCTCGACGGCGCCGTTCTGGAGGCGCCCGCCGTTCGCAAGCGCAACGGCCACGAGGCGGTCGCCCTTGCGGCAGAGGCGACCGAGACGGTCGCCGTCGTCGCGATCGGCGATTCCTGGCTCTCCAACACCTTCCCTTACCCCAGCCTCATCTCGGCGCTGGCGTCGCGCGGCTATCGCGTCGAATTCCGGAATGCGCTTCTCGCAGATGGGACGGATGTTGCAGGAGATGTCGGAGCCGGCGTTCCTCACGGACATCGCGAGGTTCTTCGACAATCTCGGGCCGAACGACCGTGCGCCCGCCTGCATCCTGCTCGGCGGCGGCGGCAACGACGTTGTCTATCCCTCGTCCGAAGCCCACAAGACGCCGCTCTATCGTATGCTGGACGTAACCGGCAGGCGGCGGAATCCAGCTCAAGGAATCCGAGGTCGTCAAGTTCATCGACGGCGAGCTCAACGACTATCTGTCGACGGTCGTCGAGAAGCTGCAACAGATGACGGACATTCCGATCCTCATCCACGCCTACGATCACCCGATTCCCGACAACAGGTCGTACTGGCTGGCGGGGCCGTGGCTGCATCCGATCTTCGAGGCGCGCGAGATGCACGATGTGGCGACGAATGCGAAGGTCATGGAGGCGCTGATCGACCGCCTCAACAATGTCGCGGCGCGCGTCGCAAGCAGCAATGCGCTACGCGCCCGCCATGTGAAGCTGACGAGCATATTGGCGGCCGATCCGCGCTACGGCCAGGACTACACGTCGCTCTGGGCGAACGAGCTTCACCCGACCGAGGACGGATACGGGCTGCTGGCGGAACAATTCGTCAAAATGCTGCAGGGCATGGGGATCGGACCGAAGACGTCGTGAGCGCGACGGTCAGGTGACAGGCTTTGCCCGCGCCGGCATGCCAGTTCATGCCGAGGGCGCGCAAGTCGGCCTGCGCGGCTGCAATGTCCTGCCGGGGCCTTGCCGAGCTCCGCCCGAAGAAGATCGTTCAGCGCCGTTTCGCGCCGCGAGCCGCGCAGCCGCGCGGAAAACTCGGCGCGCCTGATCCATCGCCGGCAATCGGCGTCGTCGCCCGCCTCCGCGGCGATCGAGGCCAGCGTCCGGCTGACCGCCGCCTCGCCCAGCCGCTCGCCATGTCGCGCGCGCAACAGAACGTGCGCCGCATAGCGTCGCGCGGTTTCGACATCGCCCGTCTCGCCGCAGGCTTCGACCAGCCAGCTGTACTGCACCGATACGAAGAACTTGAAGTCGCGTCCCTCCATCCAGCGCACGGCGTCGCGCAATTGCTGAAGACTTTCCATTTCGCCCGTGCGTCGCCAGCGCGCGAAGCCCGCGGCGGCGCGCGATGCGGCGAGCAGCAGGAGCCCGCGCATGTTCTCCGCGACGCGCGCATTTTCGTTGGCGAGCGCTTCCGCCTCCTCCCACGCGCCGCGCCAGATCAAGCGAGACAGCGCGCCAGTTGCGCATGGAGTTGGAGACGGGATGATTGGAGCCGCCCAGCAGCGCCGTCGCTTCGTCGAAACATGCATCCGCCGCCGCAAACTGTCCGCGATCGGCCAGAATGCTCGCCTCGCACGACAGGGCGTAGGCGGAGCCGATCGCAATGCCGCCGCCCGGGCGGGCGGCGTGCCTTTTGGTGACGATCGCCCCGTCGATCAACGCCAACGCCTCGTCGTACCGGCCGGCGGCGGCGAGTGTCTGCCCGAGCGTGGCGTCGATCTGCGCGATCAGGCGGGCGTCGCCGACCTTGCGCGCGAGTTCGGCGGCGCGTTGCGCGTGGACGACGCCTTCGCGAAAGCGCCCGAAGCCGTAGCACATGTACCCCAGCCAATATCTGGCGCGCGCCTCGGCGTCGGTCTCGCCTATCTTCTGCGCCAGGTCGGCGGCGCGCTCGAACAGGCTGACGTCGTTGCGCAGCGACAGCGGATCGAAAATGCTGGCCATGCCGAGCTTGTTGACGATCAGGCACCAGTGCAGGTCGAGGTCGCGTCCGCGCTCGGCCATATTGTCCATGGCGTCGATGGCGGCCTTGTAGTGTGTGCGCGCGCGGTCGAGCGCGAAGGCGAGCGTGGCCTTGTCCCCGGCCTGTTCGGCGAATAGCGCAGCCTTCCGCCAGTCGCCGGCGCCGAAGCTGTGATAGGCGAGCGCCTCCAGCGTGTCGTCGTGATCGAGCCCCGGCCCGCGAGACATATGAGCCTCGGCGATCCGACGATGCAGCGCGCGGCGCGTCGTCAGGCCGATCGAACTCGTAGATCGAATCGCGCGTGATCCCGTGCTTGAACCGCAGGCCGCCGCTGGCCGGATCGACAAAGAGAAAATCGGCGTCGGCGAGAGCGCGCAGGGTCCGCTCGTCGGGCGCATGGCCGCAGGCGGCGATCAGCGAGCGATAGGGTACGACAGTGCCGACGACGGCCGCCGCGCGCACGACTTCCGCCTGCTCCTCCGGCAGACGCCGCAGGCGCGTCGTCACCAGGGCGCCTATCCAGCCGCTGCGACCGCGCGCCGCCAACGCCTGCGACAATTTCTCGGCGGACGCGAGATGGCACAATTCCTCGATGTAGAGCGGCACGCCGCCGGCATAGTCGTGGATGCGCGCGATCAGGAACGGATCGGCCTGCGGCAACCAGCGTCGCACCGCGCGCGCGGTCTCCGCGCCGTCGAACGGCTTGAGTTCGATGTGAGGGGCGCCGGCGACAAGGTCCACATCGTCATCGTGCGTGCGGCTGGTCAGGATGACGCGCAACGACGCATCCGATTGCAGAAGCGCGGACAGCAATTGCCGCGTGGCGTCGTCCGCCCATTGCCAGTCGTCGATGATGAGCGCGACGCGGCGCGACCTTGCGAGCGCCAGCACGAAGGCCGCTATGTCGTCGACGGCGCGGCTCGCCGCCTCCGCGGGCCTGATATCCGGGCTGGCGGCGACGAGCCCGCGGATGGAATCGATGCGCGGACCGAGTTCGTTGCGCCACGGCTCCAGCGCATCGCGCGACAGCGCGACGGCCTCTTCCGCCAATACGCCGTCGCGAAGTCCGATGAAGGCGCGCAGCGCCTGCAGGAATGGCTGGAGGATTTCCGCGCCGAGATAGTTCTCGCACCCGCCGCGCAGGACGGTGAGGGCGGCAGTGTCGATCGATTGCAGGATCTCCTCGAGCAGCCGCGTCTTGCCCAGCCCCGCCCCGCCGAGAATGATCGTGGCGCGCGGCGGGGCTTCGCCGCCGAGCAGGAAGTCGCGCAGCGCCTCGACGACAGGACCGCGGCCGATGAACGGCGTAAGGCCGCGGCTGGCGGTGGATTCGAAACGCCTTGTTGCGGCGCTGCGGCCCAGGACGACGTGGGCCGGCAATTCGAGCCCGGCGGCCGGCATCTCGATGGGCGCGCCCAACTCGAAGAAGTGCGCGCCAGGACCAAGCGCGTCGGCGCTGGCGACGATCTGGCCCGGAGAAGCGCGCTGCGACAGGCGCGCGGCCACATTGGGCACGTCGCCAACAAGGTCGAACACGCCCTTCTCGATATCGCCGGCGGCGATGAGCGCCGTGCCGGCATGTATGCCGGAATGCATGCGCAAGGGCATAAGACGCGGCGGCAGGCCAACGGGCCGCAATTGACCGACCCTTTCGTGAATCTCCAGCGCGGCGTCGGCGGCGCGACGGCCGTCGTCCTCGCCGGGCTCGGGATGGCCGAACACGATGGTCGCGCCGTCGCCCTGCATTCTGGCGATGACGCCGCCGCGCCCGACCGCGGCGGAGCGGCAGATTTCGCGCAATTGATGAAGGAGGGCCGAGAATTCCTCGGTCTCCATTTCCCGCCCGAGCGTCGTCGAGCCGACGAGGTCCGTGAACAGGATCGTCAATCGACGGCGCGCGCCGAGGTTTTGTCCGGGTGGTTCTTGGGGGCTCATCTGGTCTTGGCTTGGACTCTTTCCCTCTGTTCGCTCGACCTGCCCCTCAAGGTCCGCGAAACGCAATGCTACGCAACAAAACGGCCGCCACCTACCCTCATTCGATCATTGGAGCGTCGATTTTCAGCGCCGCGACGCCTGCATTGCCGGTCGGCGCGGCGTCGCATGGGCCATGCGTCAGGGCTCCGCAAAGGTAAACAGGACTGCGCCATCGAATGCAGAGCGCGCGTTGCGACCGTCGGGATCCAGCGGTCCTTGGCCCCTATACTCGAAATTTTTCAGCTCAATTCCTGAATTATGTTAATCACGATTGCCGACATTCCGCAGCCAACACGCCACGAAACGCTGGTAAACGGCGGATTCAGCACGATCCTTAGACCTCCCTTCACGCGCCTGCCGTTAGGTCAGCCCACGTCGCGCGATCAGCCATGGGCCTTCGCCGATGGGGGGTCACATGAGCGATCTTGGCTTCGCCGCCTGCAAGCAGACGGCATCGGACTGGACGGAGACGACGCCCGCGCCGTGCGTGGGGCGCGCCGCCGACGCTCTGAGACGCGAGGTCCGCTACAACCGCTTCCTGTTTGCGCTCCAGGCCGCGATCGTCGACATCGTCGCGGTCTTCTCGGCATTCACGCTTTCCGACTTCGCGTACAATCTTCTCGTTCACGGTGCGTATCGCTCGCTGTTCGACAACGCGCAGCTCGGCATGCTTGCAGCCGCCCTGTTCGTGACCTTCAACCTGTACCGGCATTCCTACGCGCTGGCGGACTATCTCGATCTGTCCGACCACGCCGAGCGCGTATTCTCGCTCTGGAACTACGCCTTCCTGGCCGCGGCGACCGCCGGTTTCATGTTGCGCGCGATCGGGGACTCCTCGCGCGGCGCCTTCGTCGTCTTCTATTTCGTGGGTCTCGGCGCGCTCTACGCCAGCCGCGCCGCGCTGGTCGTGCTCACCAAGCGGCACGCGGACGCCGGCAATGTGCTCACCGCGCGCGTCATGATCGTCGGCCAGCGCGCCGAGATCGACGGCTTTCTCAGCCAGCACACGCTCGCCAAGCGCGGCATGGAGATCGTTTCGGTCTGCGCGATCGACCAAAGCGGGTCGGTCGAGCTCCAGCTCGCCGAGGCGGCGGCGACCGCGCGGCGCCTGATGCCCGACGACGTCATCCTGGTCGTGCCGCTCGAACAATCGACGCTGGTGGAACGCTGCATCACCGCCTTCATGCGCGTGCCGGCGGCCATCCATCTTCACCTCGACCGCGACAATCCGCTTCATCGCTTCTCGCGCCCGCAATTCGGCGGCGACGCGGCCATCTCGTCGTTCCGCCTGCCGGCGGATTCGATGAGCGCATTGGGCGCGGTGGCGAAGCGCGCCTGCGACATCGCGCTGTCGATTGTCGCGCTGGTCCTTCTGGCGCCGCTGTTTGCGCTCGTGGCCGTCGCCATCAAGCTCGACAGCCCCGGCCCCGTTCTCTATTTCCAGGCGCGGCACGGCTTCAACAAGAATCGCTTCCGCATCGTCAAGTTCCGCTCGATGCGCACGACCGAGGAAGGCGCCGCCGTGAGGCAGGCAGTCGCCGACGATCCCCGCATCACCCGCGTCGGGCGCCTGCTGCGCCGCTTCAACATCGACGAATTGCCGCAGATACTGAATGTTCTGCGCGGGGAGATGTCGCTGGTCGGGCCGCGTCCGCACGCGCTCGTCCACGACATGGCCTTCGAGACGGAAATTTCGCTCTACGCGCGTCGGCACAACGTAAAACCCGGCATCACCGGCTGGGCGCAGGTCAACGGATTGCGCGGCGAAACCAATACGCCGGAAAAGATCTGGCAGCGCGTGCACTACGATCTGCACTACATCGACAACTGGTCTCTGGTCTTCGACATCTGGATCATGTGCCTGACGCTGTTCTCGCGGAAAGCCTATTCCAACGCGCGCTGAGCGACGACCGCCGCCGGACTTGCGACCCGATCCGCCCCGCGGAAATTATCGAAGCGTAAACCATGCCCCGCAAAATGCCCGCGGGCGGACAAGGCCTGCCGCTCCGACTTGCCGTTTCGCCGCGAATAAGCCCGGAACTTCGGCCAATCCCGCTTTCGAGCGGCTGCGCCGCCGCGGCCCGGATCTTTACGCCGACATAACCATGTCTGCGACTTCCGCAATTTTATTAAATGTTGCGTGGTCGGCGCAGCCGTAAGGTCAACCGTATGATCAACAGGCATGTGCGCCCATGACGTATTATTCGCGGATAGGCCAGTCAGACTGGTCGGGGAGCGGCGCGGGCGGCCCGTGGGGGCCGACGCTCGCCCGTTTCTTCGATCTCGTCCGCGCGCGTCCCTGGCTGCTCGTCGCCTCCGCGCTCGTCGGCGCCACCGTAGGTCTGGCCGGCAAGTACGCGCTGCCGGCGAAATACGAGTCGAGCACGCAGCTCCTGTTCGATCCACGCGGCTTCAAGCTGTTCAACAACGACCTGACGATCGGCAATTACGACGCAAACGCGGCGATCAATTTCGTCGAAAGCCAGATGGGCGTGCTGCAATCCGAACGCGTGCTCTCCCGTCTCGTGCAGACAGCCTGCATCGACAGCCGGCAAAGCCGACCCCGACGCTTATGGCCTTGCCGGCAAGTGCCCGAAAACCGACGCGAGGGGCGACTGGGACGCCACGCTCGCCCTGCTGCGTCGCGCGCTCGTCGTCAAGCGCGCCGAACGCAGCTTCGTCGTCGACGTCTCGATGAGCGGCCCGACGCCGGAGATCGCGGCGCGCCGCGCCAGCGGCGTCGTCGCCGCCTATCTCGAGGAAGACGCGGCGACCCGCAACGATGCGGCCGCGCGACTGACGACCGACCTGTCGGGTCGCCTTCAGACGCTGCGCGAACTGCTCGCGCAGTCGGAAGCCAAGGCCGAACGGTATCGCCGCGACAAGAATCTCATTCGCGTCGGAGACCGCCTTCTCGTCGAGCAGCAGCTTGCCGCCGCGACGACGGCGCTCAACGATTCGCAAATCAAGTTCGACCGCGCCACCGCCAAGCAGAAGCAGATAGAGACGGCGGCGCAGAGCCCGACAGCGCTCGGCGCCCTGGGCGCCGAGGCCGATACGCGCGCGCTCTCGCAGCTTCTCGATCAGCGCAACAAGACGCTCGTCGAGATCGCGCCGCTTGCCGCCCGGGTCGGCGCGCGTCACCCATCGCTCGTGGCGGCCCGCTCCGCGCTCTCGCAGCTCGACCGCGCGATCTCGGCGGAAATGCGCGCCATCCGCTTCGCCGCCCGCGCCGACGTTTCGCGCGCGCGCGGCGAACAGCAGATCCTCGCCGCCACGGTCGCCGAGCCTCTCGACCAAGGTGACGCAGGCCCGGCAATCGGAAATCGAGCTGCGCGAGATCGCGCAGGAAGTGGACGCCAATCGCAAGCTGCTCGAATCCTTCGAGACGCGCTCGCGCGAGGCCAAGGAATTCGGCCGCATCGACACGGGCAATCTGCGCATCGTCTCGATGGCGCGCGCGCCCGAACCCCAGCGCCTTGCGCCGAAGATGGCGATCTTCGGCGGCCTCGGCATGTTCCTCGGGCTCATCTTCGGCTTCGCCATCCTGGCCGCCACCACGCTGATCGGCCTCCTGCGCACGGGCGGCGTGGCTTCGGCGCCGGCGAACCGGCCGCTGCCGCAATCCTACATGCCGATCGAAGTGCCCGTGCGCTATCGGTTCGGCTGAGGCGGCTCATCGCGCCATGACCAAGCCCGGTCGCAAAGCCTCGAAATCCCGCATCATGAGCTGGCTCGGCTGGGCCGGCCTGGACGCCGTCTCGCGCCTCGCGCTGATGACCGGCAGCACGATCGTGTTCTCGCGCCTGCTGGAGCCGCGCGACTTCGGCGTCACCGCGCTGGTGCTGACGATCGTCACCGTCGCCGCCATCTTCGTCGGCGCGCCTTTCGAGGAGGCGTTGACGCAACGCCGGCATCTGCGCGTGACGCACTTGCGCGCGGCGCTCGGCGCCTCCTGGCTGATCGGCCTCGTCATCCTCGCGTTCTCGGTCGCCGCGGGCCGGCTTCTCGCGGACTTCTATGGCGAACCGGAGATCGCCACGCTTTTGCCTGTTGCAATGTCCTCGATCTTCTTCAGCGGACATTCCGACATTCTGACGGCGCTCGCCCGACGGCTGAGAAAATTCAACGAAGTCGCCTATGCGACGATGTTCGGCCATGTGGTCGGCATCGGCCTGGCGCTATGTCTCGCATTCATGGGCTACGGATTGTGGGCCCTCGTCGCGCAGCGGCTCCTCGTCGTCGTCGCGCGCGCGCTCATTCTGCAGGCGCGCATCGGCTTCCTCATCACGCCCACCTGGTCGTCCGCTCACATCGGCGATCTCGGACGCTTCGCCGGCATGTCGTTTCTCTCGCGGCTGACGGATACGCTCACATATCTGGCGTTCAACAACCTCGTGCAGATCTTCTATGGCACCGCGATGCTCGGCCAGGTCAACATGGCCATGCGCCTGATCGAGCCGATCCGCGGCGCGATCATTGCGACGGGCCACAATCTCGCGTTCACCTTCTTCGCGCGCGCGGGTCGCGATCTGTCGATGCTGCGAAAGCTCGGCGGCGAGGTCGTTTCACAATCGGCGCTTCTGACGACGCCGGTCTTCGCCGGCATAGCGGCTGTGGCGCCGACGCTGCTGCCCCTGGTCGCCGGGCCCGGCTGGGACGACGCCGTCGTTATCGCCGTCTGCCTCTCGATCGCCAGCGCCATCGGCGTGCCGGCGGGCCTGTTCTTCACCGCGTTCTCCTCCCAGGCTCGCCCCGAGTTCAGCTTCTATTCGCTGGTCATCGGCCTGGCGGCCAGCATCGTCGTTCTGGTCGGCTTTGCCTGGCTCGGGCCGATCAGCGTCGGCATGTCCCGCATCGCCAGCGATTCCATTCGCGCATTCTTCGCCGTCTGCCTGCCGCTCAGGGGATTCGACTGGCCTCGCCGCGAGCGCCTCGCAGCGCTGGCGCCGGCGTGGCTGCTGGCGGCCGGCATGGGCGTGGCGGTCGCGTTGCTCGACAAACTCGTCGTCACGCAGCGCCCGATCGCGCAGCTCGTCATCCTGATTTCCGGCGGCGTAGCGATCTATCTGGCGCTGCTTGCCCTGTTCGCGCGGCGGCAGGCGGCGTTCTTGCTGTCCCATCTGCCTGCCTCACGCATCACGACAGGACGACCGGCCGCGCAATGACCGAAATGTCGCACAAGGTCCTCGTCACCGGCGCGCGCGGCTTCATCGGCGCCGCGATCGTTGCGGCTCTCGGCAGGTCTGGATTCTCGGCGATCTCCGGCCTGCGCAATTCCGCCCCGCCGCCCGCGGTCGCCTGCGATCTCGACAACGCGGCGCAGGTTCGCGACGCACTGTCGGGCGTCGGCCTCGTCGTGCACACGGCCTATGGCGACGTCGCGGCCATGCCGCGTCAATGCGCCACCCTGCTGAAAGCGATGACCGGGAGCGGCGCGAACAGCCTGGTCTATTTCAGTTCGATCGCGGTCTATGGCGCGCGCGAGGGGCGCGTGGTCGAGAGCGACGAGGCCGTCGGCGCGCTGGACGCCTACGCATCCGGCAAGATCGCCTGCGAACGACAGGTGCGCGCATGGGCCGAGGATCCGGCGCATCCCGACCGTCGCGCCATCGTCCTGCGTCCGGGCATCGTCTATGGCCAGGGCAGCCGCTACTGGATCGACCGGCTCGCGCAAAGGATAGGCGCGGGCGTTTGGGGCGATTTCGGCGTAGCCGGCAATGGCGTGGCGGCGCTCATCCACATCGACGATCTCGCCGACCTCGTCACGCGCGCGACGCGTCGCCTGAGCGAGGATGCGCGCACGGCGTTACCACGAGTCGTCACGCTGAATGCGGTGGGGGCCGAGACCCCAAGCTGGAACGCTTACTTTGCCGCGCTGGCGTCGGCGCTCGGCGCGCCCGCCCTGCCCTCGCTCGATGCGGCGACGCTGGCGCGACGCGCCCCGCTGGCGCTGGCCGCGAAAGTCTGGCGCCGCGTAGGTCTGCCCGGATTTGAAAAGCAGGCGCTCGTTCCCGCAGCAGGCGAACTCGCCCTGTTCGCGCGCAAGGCGCACTACGATACCGGCGCCGCGCGGACCATGCTCGGCTTTTCGCCGTCGGTTTCGATGCGCGACGGGCTCGAGCGCTCGCTGCCTCAGGCGAAAGAGATAGCGCCGCGCCGAAAGCGCCGGCGCGACGAGCCTGCAACCTCCCGCAATATTCAGTGGCGTCTCCGCTCGCTCGCCGACGATCGGGCGCGCCTCGTCGAAACCCAGCGTCTGCCGAAATTCGCGAGGCCGCGCGTCCGTCAGGGCCAGATCCAGCGCGACCTCGCGATGCGTCTTGTTGATGAGAACGATCCGCAAAGCCGAATTGTCCTCCGCCGCGAAGGCCGACAGCGCGCCCTGCGCGCTATGCTCGATCTGCATTGCGCGGCCGCCGAACATACCGCCGCGCGCATCGCTTGCTCGATACAAACGATAGGATTCGGCGAGGAGGTGGTCCAGGCTGCCCCAATGCGTCGCCAGGTAGACGCCGCTCGTCGCATAGCGTCCGAGCGCGTCGGCCAAAGCAAGGGCCGATGGAATGCGCCTGCCGAGGCCGTAGTTGAACTCGCTGATCGCGAGCTTCGTATCCGGAAAATTGCGCGCGATGATGCGCTGCAGGCTCGGCAGCACAGGCAGGCCGAGGCCTTCTCCATCGCCCCGGCCGAGCGCCCGCGAAACCCAGGACTCCTCCCTGAATCCGTCTTCCGTCAACGAGCGCGGCGCATCGAGGCGAACCGAATCGAGCGCCTCCGTGTCGGTGCGGAAAAGCTGTCCCCCATTCGCGAACGGGTACCAGTGCACATCCAGCGCGTCGAGAAGCCGGCGGCCGTCCTGTTCCGACGCCCGGCGAAAGGCGTCGAGATAGAGCGCCAGGAAATTTCCATAGCGCGCATGCGCCGACCAATCCGGCGCGTTCTGGAAATTGGCCATTTCCGTCGCGCCCCAGCTCGAAGGACCGAAGACCTTGGCTGACGGATCGATGGTCTTGATCGCGCGCGCCGCGGCGATGGAACGCGCGATGAAGGCGCTGATCGACATGCGCGAGGGAGAAACGCGCGGATGGTTTTGCGCCCAGAGCGCCGGCTCGTTGTCGAGCGCGTAGGCGAAGACGCCGCGCGACGAATTCGCGTCGCCATATTGGTCCACGAGACGGCTCAAGAGTTGCGGAAGGTCGCAAACCCTCGCATCGATCGGCGCGCGCGCGTTTGCGCCGAGCGCCCAATTCGTCGGCGTGAAGCGTCGCGACGGCGCCGCCTCCTGCCGGGACACGGCGCCATCCATGTCCGCCGCCACGAACGGAGAAAGCGGCATCGTGACGAGGCTGCGCGCGCCCATGTCCAGCGAGGCCTCGTGCATGGCCTCGATGACGACCGCCGGACGGTTCCGCTCGCTTCCGGGGATGCGAAGCGCTTCGAGCAGGAAGTCGCCGTTTGCCTGATTGTGGTTCTTGCCGGCGTTGCAGGCGTTGTTGACCCAATTGTAGGTCGTCGTCAGATCGCCGCCGAAACGCCGCGCCGTCACGCCGGCGCGACGATCGAGAACGGACGAGACCTGCCCGCCATCCATCGCGCCAATCTCGTTCGAGCCGAAGACGAGAGGACTGATCCCGGCGCCCGGCCTGTCGACCCGCAACGTCGCCTGCACCGGCTCGGCGGCGCGCAAGGCCGACGGCATTGCGTTGGCTGCGGCGAGAGCGAGCCCGCCCGCCAACAAATCGCGGCGGTTCGGGCGCGATCGAGACATCAGGAAATCAGGCCCGAGCCGTAGAGGGTCGGCCGAAACCGCGGCGTCCAGAGGACCTTGCCGAGGCCGCCGTAAGCGGTGGCGGACGCGCGTTGCGCGCGCGAGCGATCGAAGGGACGAAACAGCACGGACGCGGCGCCCGCCGAAACGAATTGCAGGAGACCGACGACCATCCAGAAGGCGATGCGCCAGGCGCGGCCGGGTTCGGCCATGCGCTGCACGAACACGCGGATCTGGCCGCTGAGGAACTTGCGCTTGCATACATAGGCCCAATCGAGCCTGCGCGGCGGCACCCATTCGACGACGCCCGCGCGCGCAGCCCAGGCGAAGCGGAACCCTTTCATCGTCAGTCGTTCCAGAAGAAGCGAATCCTCGCCGCCGATTTCGTTGAGGCTTTCCTCGAACGGCGCGCCATCGGACAGGCAGAGCGCGCGCTCGAACATCGAATTGTTGGTGCCGAGATAGGCCGAGAGTTCGGTAATGTCGTCGCCGTCGGCGCGCTCGATCGCGCGCGAGAAATACGGCGCAAAGCCGCCGATCTCGCCTGCATCGTCGGCCCGCGCCTCCACGGGTCCGAACACCGCCTGCGCGCCCGTCGCGCGCGCGACGCGCAGCATTTCGGCGATCCAGTCTGGTCGCGCCTCCTCGTCGTCGTCGAGAAAGGCGATCCAGCGGCCCTGCGCCGCGCGAACGCCGGCGTTCCGCGCCGTGGCGACGCCGGGCGCGGGCTCGCTGAGATAATGGACGGGCCATCCGGCCACGTCGAGCGCGGCGACCGTCTCGCGCGCGCTCGCATCACGGGAATTGTCGACGACGACGATCTCGATCGTCGCGCCGTCGAGGTCGGCCTGAGCGCGAACGCTCGCTCAGGGCGCGCTGGAGACTCTTCTGCCGGTTCAACGTCGGGATGACGATGGAAACGGTTTCCATGCGGAGCTCCGGCACGCCGCGCAGCGCGGAGACTGCTCCGCCGGCGCAAGGGAATGTTGACCTTTGTGCCGCAAAGGTAGGCGGCAAGCGTAACCAATCCGCTAAGCCGATCGTTACGATCCGGTTCAGCGCCGTTTCGATCCGACCGGAATGAGTTCAACCGACGCGCTGAGCCTGCACTACCGGATGGCGCCTGCCCGGGCGGACGCCACGCCGTGGCTGGATCGCGCAACCAGCGCGCTCTTCATCGGCTTCCTGCTGCTGACGTTCATCGGCACGCATCCGTTGCAGACCGGGTCGGTCGACCAGCGCGCCGATGGCTCGATCCTCGACCGCATCGTCGTGTTTTCCCTGTTCGGGCTTGCGCTCGCCGTCATATGGATGGCGCGCGACGTCGCGCTGCGGACGCTCGGCCGAAACATCGGCCTCGTCTGCATCGTGGGCTTCTGCATCGCCAGCGTCGCCTGGTCGAGCTTTCCGGCGCTGACGTTGCGGCGGAGCGTGCTTTTCTTTCTGCTGACGGCGATCTCATTCGCGGTGGCGGTCGGGGCCACCGATCTGCGCCGCCTTCACACGCAATTGTTCCTGACGCTGACGGCGATCGTCTTCGTTAACATTCTCGTAACCATGGCGATGCCCGGCGAGGCCATCACGCCCATCGGCGTCAAGGGCATCTACACGCAGAAGAACGTCGCCGGCATCGTCGCCCTCATCACGCTGGTCGTCGGAGCCACTTGGCTCGTTGGCGCCGGCAGGCGCCGCGTCGCCCTTGCGCTGCTCGCAATGGCGATGACGTTCGGCTTCCTGATCGCGACCAAGTCGCGCACGTCGATGAACCTCGCCTTGCTCGGCGTGGCGGCTGTCGCGTTCGTGGCCATGGCGGAGAAGCTCGGCGCGGCCTTCATCATGGCGGCAGGTCTTGTCGGCGCGCTGCTGTTGTCTGCGGCGCTCGTATGGCTGGCGCTCTACGATTTCGAGTTCGGCTCGGCGGTGTCCGCGCTCATCGGCGACACGTCCTATTCGGGCCGCGAGGAATTGTGGGCCTTTGCCCGACGCGATGCGGAAAAGCGCGCATGGCTCGGCTACGGCTACGGCGCCTACTGGGACGTCGGACTGGCGAACGATCCGCTCATACGCGCGGAAGCCGGCAGTTGGCTCGCCTCTGTCGATACGGGCGTCATCAACCAGGCGCATCACGGCTATCTCGAACTCTGGCTTCACATCGGCCTGCCGATGACGGTCTTTGCGGCCGCCTTCGTCGGTCAGCGCGCCGCCTTCGGCGGGGCGCGCGCCCTCTTCGGCGCCGGCAGGCGCGAGTCCCGCGTCTTCCTCGGCGGCCTGGCGGCGTTGCTCTGTATCTTCCTGCTGCACAATCTCACCGAAGCCTCGTTGTTCATGCGTGGCGAGATTTTCAGCAATTTCGCGGTTTTCGCGATGTTGCTGCTGTCGCGCGCGCGCGATCTGGGTTCGCAGGCGCCGGGAGGCCTGAGATGAGCGTTGGCGCGCCCTCAAACCCCGCTCTATCGATCGTCATCTGCACGTATCATCGCGAACGCCTGCTGCGCCTGGCGCTCGACAGCCTCGCCGCGCAGGCGGCGCCCGCCGATTTCGACGTCGAGATCATCGTCGTGGACAATTCCGACGAGTGCTCGGCGCGCGGCGCCATCGAGGCTTTCGGCGCGACTTCGCCTTTTCCCGTTCGTTTCATCGAGGCGCATCCGCCGAACATTTCCGTCGCGCGCAACGCCGGCGTCGCCGCAAGTCGTGGCGACGCAATCGCCTTTCTCGACGACGACCAGGAACTGGCCGGAGGCTGGCTCGTCGCCGTGGCGAGGGCGCTGGCGGAGTTTTCTCACGACGCCTTCTTCGGCGCGGTCGAACCGCTCTTCGAGGCGCCGGCGCGCGCGACGGGCAAGGCGCGACAACTCTTCTCCCGCATTCTCGACGCGCCGCGCGGCGCGGAATTGATCGCGTTCGGCCCGGAGAAGACGCGCGCCATCGCGCTCGCCACCAACAATTCGATCTTTCGCCGCGCCGCCCTGCCCCGTGACGGACATTTGTTCGACCTCGCGTTCGGCAACGGCGGCGGCGAAGATTATGACCTCGTCTGCCGGATGCAGCGCGAAGGGCGGCGCTTCGCCTGGCTGCCGGAAGCGCGCGCGCGCGAATTCGTTCCGGAACAGCGCTGCGACGCCGCCTATCTTCGCCGTCGCTTTTTCGCGGGCGGTCAGGCCTACGCCGCGGCGGTCGCCAACGCCAGCGCGCATCCGCGTCTTTCGCGCTGGTCGATCCGCGCCAAAGCCGCCGCGCAGCTCGTCCTGCTCGTCGCTCGTGCGCCTCTCGCATTCGCGCGCGGGCGCGAAGCGTTCGTCGATCACCTGCACCTGTTTGCGGGCGCGCTCGGCAAGCTGTCGCTTGCGCCGATCAAGCCGATCTATCGCGAAGCCTCGTCGGCGCCCGCGCGTTAAGATTCCTTTCTTGCGCTTGCTCAAGGCCGTGGCGGCTTAACCGCGCCTTTACCGCCATCCTTTACCTTACGTCACGAGTGTCTTTGCGTCATGCGTCTGGAGTGCGTGCATGAGTCTGTCCGGACTCGCCGGTGAGTCGACCCGATCCGAGGCTTCCGAGCTTCGGGTCAACATGGTCAACATGCGCCGCGCGCTCGACGCCATCATCGGCAGCGCGCTTGCCCGCAAAGGCTTCACCTTCTTTACCGTAAACCTCGATCACATGGTCAAGCTCGGCCAGAGCGGACCGTTTCGCGACGCCTATGCCCGCGCCGACTACATAACCGCCGACGGCTGGCCGATCGTCTGGCTTGCGCGCGGACCGGATCGCCGCAAGGCGCCGCGGCCCGGTTCGGCCGATCGCCGCAAGGCGCCTTCGCTGGAGCGTACGACCGGCGCCGATCTGCTCGAACCCATGTGCCGCGAGGCCGCCCGGCATGGGCTGCCGCTCTATTTCATCGGCCCGAGCCCGGCCTCGCAGACGGCGGGACTGCGCATTCTTGGCGACCGCTATCCCGGACTGATCGTTGCAGGCGCGGAAACTCCGCAGATCCCTTCGGAAATCGACGAGGCCGTCGTCGATGACATCTGCGCAAGGCTGACGAAATCCGGCGCGCGCGTCTGCGTCGTTTCGCTCGGCGCGCCCAAGCAGGAGGTTCTGGCGGACGCTCTGCACCGACGTTGCCCGGATATCGGCTTCCTCTGCGTCGGCGCGGCCCTCGATTTCATCTCCGGCCATTCGGTTCGCGCGCCGGTATGGGTGCAGCGCGCGGGCATGGAGTGGTTCTGGCGCGTGATCGGCGATCCCAAGCGCCTCGCCGGACGCTACATCGGCTGCGGCTTCACGTTGGTGAAACTGGCGCTTCCATCGATCTTCAAGGGCGTACCGCAACTTCGCGTCGTCGATCCAGAGTGAACTTCACAACCGGCCTGCTGCCGGGGTTCCCGAAATCGGGACGGAGCCGGCGGCGCTCGAGGCGATTGTCATGATGAACGCGTCAAGTCGATTGTTCGCATATGCCCTGCTGGCGCCTGCCTGCCTTGCGCTGGCGGCCTGCGACACGCTGTCGGAGCATGTGAAGCCTGCCTCCTACCAGGCGACCGCGCCGATTGCGGCGCCGCGCACGCAGGCCGGCGACAAGATCAAGGTCGTCGTCTATGGCGAGGACAAGATGTCCGGCGATTACGAGATCGACGGCAATGGCATGATCCATCCGCCGCTGATCGGCGCCGTGCGCGCCGCCGGCATGACCAAGAAGGAAATCGAGAACGCGCTCGCGGAGCGCCTGCGATCGAGCCAGATCCTTCTCAATCCCGTCGTGACAGTCGATGTCGCCTCCTCCAGGCCGATCTACGTCATGGGCGAGGTCGAAAAGCCCGGCGAATATACCTACCGCAACGGGCTGAACGTGCTGAGCGCGGTCGCCGTGGCCGGCGGCTTCACCTATCGCGCGAGCAAATCCAAGGTCCTTGTCAAACGCGCCGGCGAGAAAGGGCTGACCGAATACCGCTTGTCGCCCGACATCCCGGTCAACCCCGGCGATCTCGTCAGTGTGCCCGAGCGCTATTTCTGACGCGCGCGCGCAGCCCGGACGCCTGTCGCTGCTTGTCGGCGCGGCGGCGTTGCTGATCGCGCCTTCGCTCGCGCTTGCGCAGAGCGCGCCCGAGCCCACGACCGCGTCCGAGGACACGATCGCGCTGCTCGCGCCTGTTCCCCACAGCGGCCGAAATCCGTTGCTGCAGCCGGGCCGCGAATATCGCGGCGTGCCGGTCGAGAACTGGATGCTCTACCCCACGATCATCGCGGGCGCCTCGTTCGACGACAATCTCGTGTGGTCGCGAACCAACAGGATCGCCGCCGGAGGCATCCGGCTTGCGCCTGATCTCGTGGCGATCCGCGACTTCGGCGGCTCCAGGACGACGCTGTTCGGCTCGGCCGACGCGCGCGTCTATCCCGGCGTCGGACGGGCCGACACGGTATCGGCGCGCGCGGGGGTCGAACATGTCTGGACGCCGACGCAGGACCTGACCATCAAGGGAAAACTCGAATACAACCACACGGCGCTGGCGATCAGCTCCAACTTCGTCGTCAACAATTCCGTCGTGTCGACCATCGCCTCCCCCCTGATCGACGACAGGGTGAAGGGAACGGTGGCTGTCCAAAAGACGTTCGGGCGCATGTTCGTCGGCCTTTCCGTCGATGCGGCGGCCACCGGCTACCATGCCTTCGAGACGTCGACCGGCTGGGCTTCGCAAAACTATCGCAACAGCCGCGTGGAAACCGCGACCGTGCGCATCGGCGCGTGGGTGACGCCGGCGATCTATGCATTCGGCGAGGCGAGCGGCAATGCGCGCGACTACGCCAGCGCGTCCTACGCATCGAGGGGCTACCGCGCCGTCGCGGGCCTCGGCTCGGACCGCATCAGCCTGTTTCGCGGCGAGGTCTACGCGGGCTTCCAGCAGCAGTTCTACCAGAACTACCTGATCGGAACGGGCTCGAGCCCGGTGGTCGGCGGACAATTGTACTGGTATCCGACGCGCTGGATCACCGTTCGCGCGGCGGTCGATCAGACTTTCACGGATTCCAGCCTGCCGACGCCTGGAAACCCCGGCGGCTATCCGAGCAAGACGACAACCGCCCGGCTGAGCGCGGTCTTCAAACCGACGAAGGATTTCACGGCGAGCTGGCGCGCCAGCTACGAACACACGACCTATCTGGCGAGCACGCGGCGCGACGACGGCTGGCGCACCGGCGTCGATTTCGGCTACCAGCTCACGCAGAGCGTCGAACTGCTTGCGGCCTACGAATTCTCGAAGGTCTTCTCCACCGACGCCTACGGCGGCTATACGCGCAATTCCGCGTCGGTCGGCATGAAATATCGCTACTAGACCGCGTGCCAGGCCATCGTGTCGACCGAGCGGCGCATGATCTTCATCAGGCGTTGCTTGCCGCGCAACCCGAGCAGGGACGCGACCACGACATGCGCCGGCGTGCCGGGCTGTCCCTCGAGGCCCAGTTCGCGCGCGAGCATTTCGGCGTGACGACCGATTTCGTCGACGTCTCCGTCGTAGGCGAGCCGCGCCAGGCTGTAGTAGGCGTGAGCGAGTTCGTCTGAAGGCGCGCGGCGCAGCTTCGGCAGGTCGGCGCGCACCCGGTCGAGCACGGCGAGCTGCGAGGTCAGCGTTTTTCTCGTGTTGCGGCAGGTGATGCGCCGCGGGTCGCCGGACTGAACATAAACTCCCAGCCCTTCCGAGGATGCGGTCACGTGCGCCCCATGCAGAAGCGCGCGATACATGAGATCGCCGTCCTGGTTCTTGGCGAGGGATTCGTCCCAGCCGCCGATGTCGCGAACGAACGCCGTCCGCCACAGCACGGCGCAGGGCGGCGTATAGCCGCCGACCAGCCAGGTTCCGATGATCGTGTCCCGGTCGAAGGAGACATAGCGCGCGAAGGGATCGCAGGCGCGCCGCGTTCCGTCGGGCATTTCGAAGCAGAAGGGAGAGAGGACGACATCGGCGCCGCGGGCGTCGGCGACGCAGCTCGCGCCTTCGAGCAACGCGCCTTCGATATAGTCGTCGGCGTCCATGAACATCACATAGTCGGTGTCGATCAACGCGAGCCCTTCGTTGCGACAGACCGGCGCGCCGCTCTGACGCGGCAGGACGAGTATGCGAATGCCGGCGCAGGCGGCGCGCGCGGCTTTCTCCGCGTCGTCGTCCGGACCGTCGAGCACGACGACGATGTCATGCGGGTCGACATGCGGCAGGCAGCTTTCGATTGTGCGCGCGAGTGTGTCGGCAGAACGATAGGCCGGAATTACGACGCCGATGGTCACCTGTCCCTCCATCTTGTCTTCGCTCGTCGATCAGGCTCCCCAAACCTCACCGCCGACCGCGTTTACGGGTTAACGGGAACACACGCGCGCTAAGCCGCCATGAGGGAAAGCCCTCGAATTAAAGGCAAATTTGATCTATCTGCCGATCGCGCGCGCTTCATTCACCGAACGGCAACGCTGTCGAGGTTAATTCTGGCGGGACTTACGCGCCGAAAGGCGGCGACGGAACCGGACATGAGCGCAGGCATCGCAACAGGGATCGCTATCGTCGGCTGCGGCTACGTCGCGGATTCCTATCGTCATTGCCTGCCGCTACATGCCGGCGCGCTCGATCTGGTCGGCGTCTGGGATCGTGACCCGCAAAGGCTCGCCGCCTACCGCGCCTGCTGGGACGATCCGGCGTTTTCCGGCCTCGAAGAGGCGTTGAGCGACAGAAGAGTCCAAATCGTCGTCAACCTTACCGATCCGGAAAATCATGCCGCCGTGACGCAGGCGGCCATCGCGGCGGGCAAACACGTTTACACCGAGAAGCCGCTGGCGATGACGACGGCCCAGGCGACCGACCTGCGCGACCGCGCGCGCGCCGCGGGCGTCCGCATCGGCGCGGCGCCATGCAATTTGCTCGGCGAGGCCGCGCAGACATTATGGAAGGCGGTGCGCGACGGGCGCATCGGCAGGCCTGTGCTCGCTTATGCGGAGCTCGACGACGGCATGGTCCACCGCGCCAACTACAAGACATGGGTCAGCCGCTCCGGACGCGTCTGGCCCGCGCGCGGCGAATTCGAGACGGGCTGCACGTTCGAACACGCGGGATATGCGCTCACGGTGCTCGCCGGCATGTTCGGGCCGGTGCGGCGCGTCACCTCGTTTGCCGCGCTCCTGATCGCGGACAAGAAAGCCGAGCCGCCCCTGCCCCACCCCGCGCCCGATTTCTCCGTCGGCATGCTCGAATTCGATCATGGCGTCGTCGCGCGTCTCACCAATTCCATCGTCGCGCCCTACGAGCATCGCTTTCGCATCGTCGGCGAGGATGGCGCGCTCGATATCAGGGAGCCCTGGGATTACTCCTGTCCCGGTCGTGCTGCGCCGGCCGGCGGAGGGGCGCATTTCGCGCATTCTGGAGCGGCGCTTCGGCGGCCTCGGCGGGCGTCGCGTGCCGCATGTGCGCGCGACCCCGTTTCGCGGCGGACGCGGCAAGCCGACGATGGATTTCGCCCGGGGCGTCGCGGAGCTCGCCGCCGCCATTCGCGACAACAGGCGCAGCCGGCTCGACGAGGATTTCGCCGTGCATGTCACCGAGGTGACCGAAGTCCTGCAATATCCCGAGCGCTTCGAGCGACCGCATGTCGTGCGCTCCGCCTTCGCGCCGATCGAGCCGATGGACTGGGCGCGATGAACGCCGGCGCGCAAGCCCTCTCGGCCAGTCTCGTCACCTGTTCCTTTCGCGGCGATCTCGACGTCTGCCGCCTGCTCTGCGAGACGATCGACCGCTTCGCCCCTGCGGACATGACGCATTGGCTCTACGTGCCCAGGGCGGACGTTCCGCTGTTCGCCGATCTCGCCTCGTCGCGCCGGCGCATCGCGACGCAGGAGTCCCTCCTGCCGTGGTGGTTCGTCAAGGCGCCGATGCCCGGCCCCGCATGGCGGGCGCGGCTGCGGCTGCCACGCCGCAACGTCTACGTCACGCCGTTCAGCATGCCGGTGCGCGGCTGGATCGCACAGCAGATCATGAAGATTTCCGCGGCGACGAACGCGGACACCGAGATCGTCGTGCATGTCGACAGCGACAACGCCTTCATCCGGCCGCTGCGCCTCGAAGAGCTGACGCGAAGCGGGCGGGTGCGGCTCTATCGGCATCCCGACATGGTGGAACGCGCCTCGCACCGCCTCTGGCACGAGGCCGCGGGACGCCTGCTCGGCCTCGAGGAGAACGACTTCCACGGCGCGGAATATATCGACCAGCTCGTCGTGTGGCGGCGCTCGGTCGCGCGCGGACTGACGGAGCGGCTTGCGGAAGTCGCGGGAACCGACTGGCGCATTGCGCTGGCGCGGGCGCCGCATTTCGCCGAATACATTCTCTATGGCGTCTATGCCGATCGTGTTCTCGGCCTCGACAAGGCCGGCCTGTTCCCCACCGATCAGACGCTTTGCCTGTCGCGCTGGACCGAAGGCTTCGACAATGCGGACGACGAGGCCGCCTTCATCGAGGCGATCGGGCCGCAGCACGTCGCCTGTCTCGTGCAGTCGACCATCGAGATGCCGATCGCGGCGCGGCGCGCGCTGTTCGAACGCGCCTGCGAAACCGCCGCGCGGCAGGATGCCGGCCTCGCCCGCCCGACTCTAGCGGAAGTTCGTCAGGCCGAGTGGCCGGACATGCCGGGCAGCAGGCCGGCGTTCGCCACGAATTTGGCGAAGACATAGGCCGCGTCGCCGTAGAACAGCGCGAGAAACACCGGGCGCGTCCAGTAGCGCTTGCGGCGGAACAGGACATCGAACACGACTGTGTCGACGGCCACCGCCAAAAGGCAGGCGCCGAGCAGCACGAGCGCCGGCGCGACGCCGAAGTGGAAGCCCGCGAGCGCGACGAGCGCGTACATGCCGAGACCGCCGAGCCCCGCCGGCACGGAAACGAAGGCCCAGAAGCGCGGCGGCGCGCGGCGCGAGAGGTTCTCCACCTGATGGCACCAGGCCGTCAGCTCCTCGACGCTCAAGGCATAGATGAAGAACGCCAGCAGCAGCGACATCGGCGGCATCCAGTGCGCCAGATCGGTCATGCCATGCCTTCCCGCCTGCGGCCGCCCGGGCGACCCAAATCCTTACGACAAGGTGAATATCAAGACTTTCCTAACGAATTCTGCACCGGCGGCGGCGCATGGCCGCTGGCCGCGCCGCGCAATTGCCCGCGCGCGCCACGGCGTCGTAAATTCCCGGCCGCAGAGAAAAGGCGAGGCGCATGACGGCGAAACCGGTCGATATCGAGAAGCTCGCGGCGTGGAAGGGACGCACGGAAACGGCCGAGGATGTCGCGACCGCCTATCCGGTCGCCGCGCTTTCCGCGACGCTCGACCGCGACGATCCGAAGCCGAAGGCAGGCGACGCCCTGCCCGATCTCTGGCACTGGCTGTATTTCCTGCCGACGCATCGCCAGTCGGAGATCGGGCCCGATGGCCACGCCAAGCGCGGCGGCTTTCTGCCGCCGGTCGAACTGCCACGCCGCATGTGGGCCGGCAGCCGGTTCGATTTTCGCACGCCATTGCGCGTGGGCGATGCGATCCGGCGCACGTCCACCATCGTCGACGTGACGGCGAAATCCGGGGCGACCGGCCAGCTCGTGTTCGTGCTGGTGCGGCACGAGATCTCGAGTTCGTCGGGCGGATCGCTGACGGAGGAGCACGATATCGTCTATCGCGACTTTCCGTCGCCCGCCGACAAGCCCGCCGCGCCGAAACCGGCCCCGGAGGGCGCGGCATGGTCGCGCGACATCCATCCCGACGAGGTCCTGCTGTTCCGCTATTCCGCGCTGACCTTCAACGGCCACCGCATCCATTACGACCGCCGCTATGTGACCGAGGTCGAGGGCTATCCCGGCCTCATCGTGCACGGGCCGCTGATCGCCACGCTGCTGGTCGATCTCGCGCGCCGCAACGATTCCCGCGCGCTGAAGTCCTTCCGCTTTCGCGCCATGAGCCCGCTGTTCGACATCGCGCCGTTCTCGGTGCACGGCGCGCCGTCCGCCGACGGCAAGTCCGCGAAACTCTGGGCGCGCAATGCGCAGGGCGGGCTCGCGATGGAAGCCGAAGTCGGCTTCGTCGGCTGAGATCAACAATGGACGATACGATGACCGAACTGCACCCGCTCGACCAGGCGATCAGGCTCGAGCGCGACGGAAACATCCTGCGTGGCGCCACGAACGCCGCCTACGCCAACATGGCCGGGCCGTTCGGCGGCGCGACGGCCGCGGCGCTTCTGAATGCCGTCATGATCGACGAGCGGCGGCTGGCGGACCCCATCGCGCTCACCGTCAATTTCTGCGGCGCCATCGTCGACGGCGGTTTCGAGATCGAAGCGCGACTGATCCGTGGCGGCAGAAACACGCAGCACTGGTCGGTCGAGCTGTCGCAGAACGGCGCGATCGCAGCCACCGCGAGCGTCGTCTGCGGCGTGCGCCGGCCGACATGGACGCATCTGCCGACCGCCGCGCCCACGGTCCCGGCCTTCGCCGACGTGAAGCCGCCGGACATTCCACGCCCCCTGCCCTGGATCGAACGCTACGACATGCGCTTCATCGAGGGCGATCTCGGCAGGTTTCCGCGCAGCGACGGCGCGCTGCGGCCGGCGCGGTCGCTGATCTGGCTGCAGGACGTTCCCGCGCGGCCGCTCGATTTCCTGTCGCTCGCCGCGCTCTCCGACACGTTCCTCGTGCGCATCATGCTGGTGCGCGGCACGTTCCAGCCGATGGCGACCGTATCGATGACGACCTATTTTCACGTCGGGGCTGAGGAATTGTCGCGCATCGGCGCGGCGCCCGTGCTCGGCGACGCCAACGCGGACGTGTTCCACGATTGCTTCGCCGACCAGACCTGCGCGCTCTGGAGCGAGGACGGACGGCTGCTCGCCAATGGCGTGCAGGTCACCTGGTACAAGGAATAGGCGATGACGAGCGGCATGCGCAGGAACCTCGCCAATTACGGCGACGCCGAATTCTCGCTGTTTCTGCGCAAGGCCTTCATCAAGGCGCTGGGATATACGGACGAGGCGCTGTCGCGCCCCATCGTCGGCATCGTCGATACGGGCTCCGGCTACAACGCCTGCCACGCCAACATGCCCGACCTGATCGCGGCGGCCAGCCGCGGCGTGATGCTGGCCGGCGGCATTCCCGTGCCATTTCCCGTGATCTCGATTCAGGAGAGCTTTTCCAATCCGACCTCCATGTATCTGCGCAATCTCATGGCGATGGATACGGAGGAGATGATCCGCGCGCAGCCGATGGATTCCGTCATCCTGATCGGCGGTTGCGACAAGACGGTTCCCGCTCTGCTGATGGGCGCGGCGAGCGCCGACGTCCCCGCGATCATGCTGGCGACAGGTCCCATGCTCGCCGGCTCGTTTCGCGGCGAGCGCATCGGCGCCTGCACCGATTGCCGGCGCTTCTGGGCGCGTTTTCGCGCGGGCGAGATCGACACGGAAACGATCGAGGCCGTCAATTCCGAACTCGCGCCGACAGTCGGCACATGCTCGGTGATGGGCACGGCGTCGACCATGGCGCTCGCCGTCGAGGCGCTCGGCATGATGCTGCCGGGCGCGGCCTCGGCGCCGGCCGTTTCGGCGGAACGACGCCGGCTTGCGGAGCAGACCGGAGCGCGCGCCGTCGAAATCGCCGCGCAGAAGATCAGGCCGTCGCAGATCATGACGCCCGCCGCCTTCGTCAATGCGCTGCGCGTGGTGTTCGCTGCGGGCGGCTCGACCAACGCCATCATTCATCTGACGGCAATGGCGGGGCGCCTCGGCATCGGCGTCGATCTCGAGAAATTCGACGCGCTCGGGCGCGAAACGCCCGTGCTGGTCGACATGAAGCCGACGGGCGCGCATTACCTCGAAGACCTGCACAAGGCGGGCGGGCTCGCCGCGATCTTGCGCGAGATTCGCGATCAGATCGCCGGGGATTGCATGACCATTTCCGGCCGCACGCTGGGCGAGACGATCGACGCCGCGCCGGTCTGGAGCCAGGACGTCGTGCGCTCGCGTGAAACGCCCATCCATTCCGGCGGCAGCATCGCGGCGCTGCGCGGCAATCTCGCGCCTGACGGCGCGATCATCAAGCAAGCGGCGGCGACGCCGGCGCTGCTGCAGCACGAGGGACGCGCGGTCGTGTTCGACGGCCTCGCCGATCTCGCGCAGCGGCTCGACGATCCTGCGCTCGACGTGCGCGCCGACGATGTTCTGGTGTTGCGCAACGCGGGCCCGAAAGGCGCGCCGGGAATGCCCGAGGCAGGCTACATCCCGATTCCGAAAAAGCTCGCCGCGGCCGGCGTGAAGGACATGGTGCGGATTTCCGACGCGCGCATGAGCGGCACGGCCTTCGGCTCCATCGTGCTGCATATCGCGCCTGAATCGGCCGACGGCGGGCCGCTGGCGCTGGTGCGCAACGGCGACCGCATCCGGCTGGATACCAAGGGGCGCCGGATAGATTTGCTGGTGAGCGACGAAGAGCTGGCGAAACGCCGCGCGGCGCTGCCGCCGCTGCCCGACGGCAAGGGCAAGCGCGGCTACGAGAAGCTCTATTTCGAGACGGTGACGCAGGCGGGCCAGGGCTGCGATTTCGATTTCTGCATTCCGGAAATTACGCGCAGCGTGCCGTAGTTTCTTCCCTCTCCCGCAAGGCGGGAGAGGGTGGCCCGGCGAAGCCGGGTCGGGTGAGGGCGCCGCGATTGTCCAAGGCATTCGAATTGCGGCGCGGCCCTCATCCGTCATGCTTTGCATGACACCTTCTCCCGCCTTGCGGGAGAAGGAAGGCGCTTCACAAAGCCGCCCGCTTGTCCACCCGCGCCAGCCGCGACAGCAGATAATCCACTTCCGCCTTCGCAACCGCCGTCATCGCCGCGCCCGGCTTGCGCTGCGCATCGTGTGTAAGGATTCCGCGCTTCATCAGCACATATTTACGCACGGCGAGGCCCGCGCCCAATTGCTGCTCGTAACGCAGCAGAGGCAGATGCGCGTCGAACAGATCGTGCGCGCGGTCGCGTTCGCCTGATTTCGACCAACGCACGACATCGATCAGCATCTCGGGGAATGCATAGCCGGTGTTGGAGCCGTCGGCGCCGCGCTCCATCTCGAAATCGAGGAACAAGCCGCCGTTGGCCGTCAGGATCGACAGCGGCTTCAGCGCGCCTTCCGCCTGCCATTTGCGCAGCGTCGAAATCTTTTCCAATCCCGGCCAGTCCTCGGCCTTCAGCATCACGCAATTCGCATTGTCGGTCGCGATGCGGCGAATGACGCCGGGCGTCATCACGACGCTCGTCATCAGCGGATAGTCCTGCACGACGAAGGGGACGTCCGGACCGACCGCGTCCGCAGCCTGCGCGTAATAGGTCACGATCTGGTCGTCGGTGCGCAGCGTGTTGGGCGGCGCGATCATCACGCCGGCCGCGCCTGCCTCCATCGCCTCGCGCGCCAGCGCGCGCATGGCGGCGAAACCCGGCGCGGACACGCCGACGACGACGGGCTTGCCGTTCATCACCGCCACCGCGCGCTTGACGATGGCGAGCGATTCCTGCGGCTCGAGCTTCGGCGCCTCGCCGAGGATGCCGAGCACCGTGACGCCGTCGGAGCCGATGCGCGCATAGAAATCGAACAGCCGGTCGACGCTCGCCCAGTCGATCGCGCCATCGGGCGCAAACGGCGTGGGCGCGATGGGAAAGACGCCAGCGGCGGAGGGCGAGAGCTTCACTTTTTCTTCCATGCCTCGTAGCGGGCCTTGGTCGCCTCGTTCATGGGATAGAGGCCCGGCAGCTTCTCGCCACGGCCGACCTCCTCCATGATCCAGCCTTCCATGCGCTCCTGCTCCGGCGCGGTGGCGAGCACATGGTCGAGAAGGGCCTGCGGGATCAGGACGCAGCCGTCGTCGTCGGCCACGATCACGTCGTCCGGGAAGACGGCGACGCCGCCGCAACCGATCGGTTCGGCCCAGTTCACGAAGGTCAGCCCCGTCACCGAGGACGGCGCGGCGACGCCCGCGCACCAGATCGGCAGATTGGTCGAAAGCACCCCGGCGAGGTCCCGCACCACGCCGTCCGTCACCATGGCGGCGACGTTCCGCTTGGCCATGCGGGCGCACAGAATGTCGCCGAAAACGCCGGCGTCCTGCACGCCCATGGCGTCGATGACCGTGATGACGCCTTCCGGCATGGCCTCGATCGCCGAGCGGGTCGAAATCGGATTGCCCCAGGATTCCGGCGTCGCCAGGTCCTCGCGGGCCGGCACGAAGCGCAGGGTGAAGGCCGGGCCGACCAGGCGCGGCTGGCCCGCCCGAATGGGCCTGGCGCCGCGAATCCAGACGTTGCGCAGGCCCTTTTTCAGCAGGACCGTGGTGATCGTGGCGGTCGAAACGGTCTTGAGGGTCGCGATGGCTTGGGCGTCGAGCGGCATTGGGCTTCTCCTGTCCCAGCCGGCGTAGCATGTCAGCGCCCGCGACAAAACAGGGGCCGACGCATGCCGGAATCGCAAACCTTTTTTGCAGCGCGAAGGGTTGCGGAGGGGCGAGCGCTCTGGCATTGAACGCGCGCGCCTTTCGCGCCCCAATCCCATCCGCAAATCATCGACCAAAGGCACAATGCGCTCTTTCAACGGGTCTCGTTTCCAGGATCGCCAGACCGCCGCCGCAGACGCCCGCAAGGCTCTCATCGAGAAATTCCAGCAGCGCCCCGGCGCGGACGACCCCGCCGTGCAGGCGCGCGCCGCCGAGCGGCAGGCCATTGTCGAGGCCCGCAAGGTCCGCGAGGCCGAGCGCGCCGAACGCAGGGCGAAGGAAGAGGCCGAACTGGCCCGCCAGCGCGCCCGCGCGGAGGCCGAACGGCTGGCCCGCGAGGCCGAGGAAGCCCGGCTGCGCGAAGAAGAGCGCCTGCGCATGGAGGCCGAAGAGGCCCGCAAGCGCGAGGAAGACGCGCAGCTCAAGGCGATGCTGGAAGCCGAAAAGAAGGCCGAGCGCGACGCCCGCTATGCCGCGCGCAAGGCCCGCAAGGCCGAACGGCGCACCATGCTCGAGCGCATGTGGTAAGCAGCCTCAGGCTGCCTTTTCGCCATTTCTGACATTCGACGGCTCGCGGCCCGCTTCCGCGAGCTTTTCGCGCAGGAGCGCGATGTCGCGGTCGAGCGCGCGCGCCGCGTTCCAGGCGACGGCGTCGAGGCGCGGCCGCGCCGGCGGGCGCGACAGGGCGTCGGGCATACGGCGGTTCTCGTGCAATTCGGGCCGGACCATGGAAAGCGCCTCCTCGGACGCCCCCATGGAAGCGCGCGCCCAGGGACCGGCAGGTTAAGATCGCCGGCCTGCGCCGGGCTTTCGCGCCGCGCGGTGAACGGCGCGCTGCGCGGATAGCTGCAATTCGAACGATCGCCTTGCGTTCCTGCGGCGTCGCGTTGATCCTGCGCAACGCGGCGGCGTCGCCGCGCGCCTATCAATCAGCACGGTTCGATCGAGGAGAATTGTCGTGAAAGACATCATGGTCGTCATGGAGCGCGCAGCCGACGCCGATGCGCTGGCTGAATTCACGCATAGCCTGACGGAAGGTTTCGACGCGCACGCCACCGTCGTCGGCGTCATCCAGCAATTGCCGCCGGCCCCGGCCTTCATGGGCGAATTTCCGTACGAGCTGGTGCAGAGCGCGCTGGAAGCGGGAAACCGCGAGATTTCGGACGGCTACGCCCGTTTCGAGAAAGCCGCGACCCGGCCCGGCGCCTGTGAACTCGCCCGGATCGAGCCCGCGCCCGGCAATGCGCCTAACGCCGTCGCGCGGCTGGCCCGCAATTTCGACCTGACCATCGGCGTGCAGCCGACCGGCTCCGACCAGAGCGCCAGCAGCGCGCTGCTGGAAGGCGTGCTGTTCCATTCGGGGCGGCCGCTGCTGATCCTGCCTTATATCCATCGCGGGCCGGCCAAGCTCGGCCGCGTGATCGTGGCGTGGGACGGCGGCGCGGCCGCCGCGCGCGCGGTCTCCTGCGCCATGCCGCTGCTGAAGCGCGCCGGCCGGGTCGAGATCGTCACCATGGTCAACGGCAAGCGCTCGACGAGCGACCTGCCGGGCTTCGACATCACCCGCAACCTCGCCCGCCACGGCATCAACGCCGAACTGAAGACCCTGCCGCGCGGCGACGACGTCGGCGCACTGATCCTCTCCTATGCGGCGGATGAAAACGCCGATCTGCTTGTCATGGGCGGCTATGGTCATTCGCGGCTGCGCGAATTCGTGCTCGGCGGCGCCACCCGCACGATCCTCGGGTCGATGACGCTGCCGGTGCTGATGGCGCACTGACAGGCAGCCGGGAGCGCCGGCCTCCGGCCGGCTCTCCATCGCATTGGAAATGCCGGCCGGAGGCCGGCGGTCCCGGCTTTACGACTCGAACAGATCCCCGCCGTAGTCCGCTTCCAGCGGAATCCGCAGCTTCACGCCCTTGTCGTCGCGCCGCAGCACCTCGGGCTGCACGGTGACGATTTTTCGCACGCGCGCTGCTTCGATTGCAGCGGCGACGTCGTTCTGCCGTCCCAGCATTTCCACGTTGAGGCGGGTCGCGAAGATGATCGTGTACTTGCCCGTCTTGGCCTCGGCGAGCGCGCGCGCCGGGTTGATCCAGACGGAATCGACAGATTCCGAACCGTCATGCAGGGCGAGTTGATCCTGCGGCGCGGCGGCGATGAAGAAATGCGTGTCGAAGCGCTTGGGCAGCGGCGTCGGGGTCACCCAATGCGCAAACGGCGTCAGCTTGTCGAGCGCCAGTTCCAGGTCTTCGGCCGCGATCAATTCGCCGAACGTGCGCCCTGCCGCCCGCTTGGCGATATCGGCGACGCGGGCGCCGTCGACCAGCGCGCTCGAGCCGCGCGGCCGCGCCAGGAGAACGCCGCATTCCTCGAAGGTTTCGCGCACCGCCGCCACGCGAAAGGCGCGACCCTGTTCGTCCAGGCCGTGATCGCCGCCGCAACGCGCGAGATCGGCCGCGATGATCGCGTCCTCCTTGTCGATGCTGCCGCCGGGAAAGACCAGCGCGCCGGAAGCGAAGTCGATCTGGTGATGGCGCACCACCATGAAGACTTCCATGCCATCGGCGCTGTCACGCACCAGCAGAACCGTCGAGGCGGGTCGTGCGGGCGAGACGTCCTTCGACGCCTTCGGTTCCATAGCGAGCATTGTCGAACTCCCTCGGTCGCCGGCCTTGGCGACCATTCTGTTGTCGTTGCGAACGATCCCGGCGCCCGGGATGTCGGTCTGGCTGATCGGGGCTATCTGGAATCGCTGCAGGCGGCGATGCCCGGCACGTTGATCTTCGCCGGATCGCCGCAGCGATCGCAGCCGCCCGTCATGAGAACTCAGGCCCAAAGCCGCGGCAATGAACAAAAACGCACGCACAATCCGCTCCCGGCCTTCCTCGTTTCCGGTCGGCTGGACCGGGCTTCCATTTTCCGACGACCGCCACGCTGGCGCAAGGGCCGCTCAGCCCGCGCAATCCGCGCCGCCGAACACGCAGAAGGTCGCGCAATGGCCGGTGCGCCACCTCCACGGGGCCGCGCGCGGCGGCGAGCGTCGCCCCCAGCTCGAATTCGGGCGCATAGGGCAGCAGCGTGCAGGCGACGATGGCCGGGGTCGTCGGCCCCCTTGCGCTTGACCGCCATGCGGGCGCCTGAACACATCAGCTCGCTCTCCGATTTGCCCAGGACCGCCAGCGTGTCCGCCGTGATGCGCCGCGCCGCGCCGCCTGCGTCGATCTCGGGGAAGAGCACGAGGCGGTCGCCGTCGAACGCATCGAGCGGCAGGCCCTTGTCCGCAAAGAGCCGCGCATATCCCGCCCGCACGATCGCTTCCGGTTCGCCGGAGTAGAGACGCCCCGCCACCTTCGCCACGAATTTTTCGCGCACCAGCCATGCGAGCCCGTCGAGCGTCGGCGCGAAGCTGTCCGGCCCGCGCTCGAGTTCGTGCATCTCGCGCGTGTAATGGTCGATCGAGACACGCAAGGTAAGACGCTCGCCGTATTTCGCGCGCAGGGCGAGCAGCGCCCGCTCGTGGCGGCGCATCGGCTTCATGGCGTTGGTGAGAACGAGCGCGTCGTGCCCGCGCGCGAGGGCGTCTTCCAGCATGGCCGGCAGGTCGCGGTTCAGAAACGGCTCGCCGCCGGTGAAGCCGATCGTGCGCGTCCCCAGTTTTTCGCGCGCGATCTCGTCGAGCAGCACGCCTACCTCGTGCGCCGAGATGTAGGCGAGCGCGTCGTTGCGCGGCGTCGATTCCATGAAGCAGGCGGCGCAGGACAGGTTGCAGAGCGAGCCGGTGTTGATCCAGAGCGTTTCGAGCGCTGCGAGATGCACGCGCAACGGCGCGCCTGTTTCCTCAGGCAAGGCGATGGTTTCGGGGGCGGGCCAGTCGCACGCGACGTCGCGCGAAAAAAGCAATTGCGCCGGGCGCAGCTTCCGCCCTTGCGCCGCGGCCTCGTCGGCCGCGAGCGAATCGCAATTCGGCCAGAGCCCGTCGACGAGCGTGCGCGCATATTCCTGCGGCAGTCCCGCCCGCGTCATGGCGTCCGCCGCGCCGCGGAAATCGTATGACAGCGCGCGATGCTCGACGACCAGCGCGCCCGGTTGCTCGCCTGCGGAAACGAGGCTGAACCAGACGCGCGGATCGCCTTCGTTGGCGGGCATGCCGAGCGCGCCGGCATTGTGCCAGAGACGGCCGTCGATGGACTGCGAGAACGGCAGGCCGCTGTGACCGGCAAAGATCGCGTCTGCGTCGAGCAGGTCGAGATCGTGCGCCTTGATGCGCGCCGGCGTGGAGGCGAAAACGAAGCGGTTCTGCTGCGTCGCCGCGCCGTGGACGACAGCGATGCGCAATCCGTTGAGAACGACGTCGAGCCTTTCCGGCGCGGCGCCGAGAAAGGCGCGGCGCTCGTCGTCGAGCTCGCGCATCGCATGGGCGAACCAGTCGCCCGCGAGCCGGTCGCATTCGCCGCCGGGCGCGAAGCCGCAGCCGCAATCGGCGGCGCCTGACGCGATCTGGTCCTCGCAATTGCCGCGAATGAAGCGAATGCCGGTCTCGCGGAACCGGTCGACGACGCCGCGCGCATCGGCGCAATAGGCGACGAGATCGCCGGTGGAAATCATGTTCTCCGGCGCAATTCCGAGCCGGCCCGCCTCGGCGAGCAGCGCATCGAGCGCATGGAGATTCGAATAGGGGCCGCCGAAGACGATGATCGGACCCGACAGAATCAGCGGTTCGGCGGCGCGTATGTTCATGTTCGTGTTTTCGGCGATGCGGCGCGGGCCGCCAAGCGCCATGAGCGGCGCTCACGCCCATGTGATGACGATGTGTTTTTCCGCCCGCCGTTGCGAAACATGGCGGAAATGAGATGATCGGTTGCAGTTGCGTTCGTTTGACCGATTCGGCTTGGCGCGGGGATAGAGATGCGTCTGGACGACACGAACGACATCAGGCGCGATATTCTCGACTGGAGCGATCCGGTCGTCGGAGATTGCCTGTTCGAGGCCTATGACGCCTGCTTCGGCGGAAACGCGCAATTGAGCAGGCCCATGTCGCGCCAGCACGCGCGCGTCTGGCGGCTCATCATCGGCGGCGAGAAGCGGCGCGCCGCCGACGCCCGCCGCGACCTGCTCAAACTGGCGCGCACATGCCGCATGGGAACGGAGGCGGTGGACGCCATCGACCGGCTGGTCATGGACGAACTGGTCGATGTCATGGCCGTCCGCTTCCGCGGCTCCTCCAGCCAGACACGGTTGTACGGCCGCCTGCTGATCGAGGCTTCCGCGACGCTCGCGGAAGCGCGGCTGACCGCCGCGGCGTGAAACGCCCCGCCTTTGCTCTTGTCGCGAGAGCCTATAGTTTAGCTCCGAACGGTGGAGCGCGGCGGGCTTGGTCTGCAAATTCCGGATAGAATCATGAGCGGACCGTTCGACGTTTTCGTCATCGGCGGCGGCGTGAACGGTTGCGGCATCGCGCGCGATGCGGTCGGACGCGGCTACAGCGTGATGCTCGCCGAAATGGACGATCTGGCGGCCGGCACATCGTCCAAGGCGACCAAGCTCATTCACGGCGGCCTGCGCTATCTCGAATATTACGAGTTCCGGCTCGTGCGCGAGGCGCTGACCGAGCGCGAGATCGTCTGGCGCAACGCGCCGCACATCGTCCATCCCCTGCGCTTCGTCCTGCCCTACGCCAAGGGCCTGCGGCCGGCGTGGATGCTGCGCACGGGCCTGTTCATCTACGATCACCTCGGCGGCCGCGAACGACTTCCGCCGACGCAGACTGTGGACCTCGCCTCCGGCGCGGCGGGCCAGCCGCTCAAGCCGCTCTTCCAGAAGGGCTTCGAATATTCGGATTGCTGGGTGGACGACGCGCGCCTCGTCGTTCTCAACGCGCGCGACGCGGCCGATCGCGGCGCGGCGATTCGCACGCGATGCGAGGTCGTCGCGGCGCGGAGCGTCGACGGTCTGTGGCGCGTGCGGACGCGCGACGGTCACACCGGCGCCGAGAGCGAGGTCGAGACGCGCCTGCTGGTGAACGCGGCGGGCCCCTGGGTCGACCGCGTGCTGCAAGGGCCGCTCGCGCACAAGGCGCCGCATCACGTCCGTCTCGTTCAGGGCAGCCATATCGTCGTGCCGCGTCTCTACGAGCACGACCGCTGCTACATCTTCCAGAACGCGGACGGGCGCATCGTCTTCGCCATCCCCTACGAGAACGATTTCACGCTGATCGGCACGACAGACCGCGACTATGCGGGCGATCCGGCCAAGGTGGAAATCTCGGCCGAGGAGATTGCCTATCTCTGCGCGGCGGCCAACGATTATTTCCGGCACGAGATCACGCCGGCCGACGTGGTATGGGCCTATTCGGGCGTGCGCCCGCTCTACGACGATCACGCGACCGCCGCGCAGGAGGCGACGCGCGACTACGTCCTGCACGACGAAGTAATCGAAGGCGCGCCGCTTCTCAGCATATTCGGCGGCAAGATCACGACCTATCGGCGGCTGGCGGAAGCGATCCTGGAAAAGATCGGCGACAGGGTCGGCGCGCGCGGCAAGCCCTGGACGGAATTCGCGCCCCTGCCCGGCGGCGAGTTCGAGGGCGGCGATCTCGCCGCCTTCACGCGCGATCTCATGCAGCGCAAGCCGTTCCTGCCGGAGGCGCTCGCGCGGAGACTGGCGCGCTCCTACGGCACGCGCGCGCTCGATCTTCTCGGCGAGGCGCGCGGCCTCGACGATCTCGGCCGCGATTTCGGCGCGGGGCTCACCGCGGCGGAGATCGACTATCTCGTCGAGCGCGAATGGGCCGTCACGGTCGACGACATTCTGTGGCGTCGCACGAAACTCGGCCTGCACGGCGCGGCAGAAGCGACGCCGCAGATCGAAGCCTATCTCGCCGACCGGAACGCGCGCGCGACGACGAGGACCACATGACGAAATACGTCGGCTCCATCGATCAGGGCACGACCAGTTCGCGTTTCATCGTGTTCGACCGCAAGGGCGACATCGTCGCGCTGGACCAGAAGGAACATGCGCAGATCTATCCGAAGCCCGGCTGGGTGGAGCATGACGCGGCGGAAATCTGGCGCAATACGCAGGCGGTGATCGCGGGCGCGCTGCAGAAGGCAGGGCTCACGAAAAGCGATCTCGTCTCTGTCGGCATCACCAACCAGCGCGAGACGAGCGTGTTGTGGGACAGGCGGACCGGCGTCCCCGTCCACAATGCGCTGGTGTGGATGGACACGCGCACGGATGCGCTGGTCGCCGCATTCGAGCGCGAGGGCGGCAAGGATCGCCTGCGCGCGAAAACCGGCCTGCCCCTCGCGACCTATTTCTCCGGTCTCAAGCTGCGCTGGCTTCTCGACCATGTCGAAGGCGCGCGCGAGAAAGCGGCGCGCGGCGATCTGCTGTTCGGCAATATGGACGCATGGCTCGCGTGGAACCTCACGGGCGGAGCGGATGGCGGCCTGCATATCACCGACGTCACCAACGCCTCGCGCACGCAATTGATGAATCTCGCCACGCTCGACTGGGACGCCGACATTCTCGCGCTGTTCGACATTCCGCGCGCCTGCCTTCCGGCAATCCGCTCGTCGAGCGAGGTCTATGGCGCCTGCAAGGGCGTACTCGACGGCGCGCCGCTCGCCGGCATTCTCGGCGACCAGCAGGCCGCCCTGTTCGGACAGGCCTGTCTTGCGCCGGGACAGGCGAAGAACACCTACGGCACCGGTTGCTTCATGCTGATGAACACCGGCGAGAAGCCCTTCCCCTCGACCTGCGGCCTGCTGACCACGCTCGGCTACAAGCTCGGGCCGGCGCCCGCCGTCTACGCGCTCGAGGGATCGATCGCCATCGCCGGCGCGCTGGTGCAATGGCTGCGCGACAATCTCGGCATCGTCAGAAGCGCGCCGGAGATAGAGGCGCTGGCAAGAGGCGTCGACGACAACGGCGACGTCTATTTCGTGCCGGCCTTCTCCGGCCTCTACGCGCCGCACTGGAAGGAATCGGCGCGCGGAATCATCGCGGGGCTGACGCGCTACGCCAACAAGGGCCATATCGCGCGCGCCGCGCTCGAGGCGACGGCCTATCAGACGCGCGAGGTGCTCGACGCCATGGTCGCCGATTCCGGCGTCGCGATCAGGGAATTGCGCGTCGACGGCGGCATGGTGGTCAACGAGTTGCTCATGCAATTCCAGGCCGACATGCTGGCGGCGCCTGTCGTGCGTCCCAAGGTGATCGAGACGACGGCGCTCGGCGCCGCCTATGCGGCGGGACTTGCGACGGGCTATTGGTCCTCGACCGACGACATCGTCGGCAACTGGCGCGCCGACAAGACGTGGCGGCCGGCGATGGACGCAGCGCAGCGCGACAGGCTGTTTTCCGCGTGGAACAAGGCTGTCGCCCGCTCGCTCGACTGGGTGGATTGAAAGGCGTTCAGGCCGGCCCGGAAACGGTTTCGAGCTTTTCGCCAAGGGGCGTGGGCGCCGCATCGTCCGCCAGCGCCTGCTCGGCTGCGTCGTCCGGCCAGGGCATGATGATTTCGAGGTCGACGGGCACGTCGTTCAAGGCGCCTTCGAAAGAAAGGGTCGCCGTCGTCCGCTCGCCGCGGCCGGAGCGGCGACCAAATTCAATCTGCTTGAAGACCAGCGACATGTTCGCTCCAGTTCAGCCGGCCGCCGTGGCTTCGGGGCTTCTGTGATCGTGGCGCCGGGAACCGGCGCGCAGTCGAGGCTTCGGCGCCGGCGCCTCATGCGCTTCCGCCTTGCCGGCGACTTGCGCCTTCAACATGCGGGACGCCTTGAACCGGACGATGCTGCGGGCCGAGATCGCATGATGTTCGCCGGTCCGGGGATTTCGACCCGGACGGTCCGGCTTTCTGGCGATCGTGAAGGCGCCGAAGCCGCTCAGCATCACCTTGCGATCCTCGGAAAGCCCGTCGACGATCTCCGCCAGAACCTCGTCGACGAGCTCACGGGCGCGCTGCCGCGTCAGCCCGGGCATTGCGCGATACACGGCGATGGCGAGCTGGTCGCGTCCCAACGTCGCTGCGTCATTGGTCGACATCGCCGCTCGCTCCCTGAGGCTGTGGCGGACTGCATGCAGTCGCCTCGCCTTCGGTTTCTAGCGAGCGCGCGTGTGTCGGGATTGCGGTGTTACGACAATTGATTTGGGTTTTTGCGCCACGCGACGCCGAGGGAAGTCATGCCGGCGCCGTATCGCTCGAAAAAAATCCGCCAGCTCGGCGCGCCACGAGTTTCGAACTTCACTTCGTGCGTAACCAGAAGCTCACGCATTATGACCAGAGGAACCGCGGAAGGCGGCAATACATCCAGATTGGCCTCCGCCAGCCTGCGGCCCGGCTCGTCAATGATCTTCCGCACGTCTCCACGCGTCGCGTCCGAAGGAAAAGTCGAAACGAGATAGTGGAGCAATTGCTCGACCTTCGCGGTCGCCCGCATCGCGCTCATCGTCGTGCCCAGAAAAAGATGGCGCCGCCAGGCGTCGATCGCCTCCTCGGCGATTTCGCGCGCGATCGCGATGGACCGGGACCGCTGGGCCGTTTCCATGGCCCCGCTAGCCCAGCAACGTGCCGCGAAGAGGGGCGGCGGCGGGCGCGGCCTGCCACATCAGACAGGCGGCCAGGACGGTCCCGCAGAGCGAGAGGAAAAGGAACAGCCGCGTAGCCGCCCGCCAATGAAATCTGAATTTGTCCGGCTCGTCCGACACAATGCTCCTCGTCAACACTGTCTAGCGTTGCGAGCGTGAAATTTCTGTAATTGATAATCGCCTAGAATCAAATACTTGTTGTCGGATCGCGACATTCTATTGTTTTTGCGCGCCACCCTCGTGCGGGCGCGACCCATTGTGACCGAGGTCCGTCTCAGGGGTCCCGCGCACGGCGGCGCGCCACTGGCCGGGCGTCGTGCCGAACCAGGCGCGGAACGCATGATTGAACGTGCTCTGCTCGCTGAACCCCAGCAGCAGGGCTATCTCGATCATCGAGACGCCGCCGTCGGCGAGATAGAGCTTGGCTTGCTCGCGGCGCGCGTCGTTGACCAGATTCGAGAAGCTGACCTTCGCCTCCCGCAGCCGCCGCTGCAGCGTCCGCGGCGCCATCTTGAGGCGAGACGCCACGGCGGCAAGATCGATATCGCCCTGGCTCATGCGCTCGTAGATGCAGGCCTGCACGGCCTCGGCGATCGACCCGTCGCCGCCCGTGCGCTGTTCGCGGAGCCGGGCTTCCGCCAGATCGCGCAACGCCGCGAACGCCTGCGGATCGGCGCTCGGAATCGGCAGGTCGAGGATGAAGGCGGGAAACCGCACTTCATTGAGGGCGGCGCCCCAGCGCATCGGCCCGCCAAGCAGCCGTTGGCATTCGTCCTTCACGCTGTCGGGTTCATCCAGCGCGCTCACGAATTCAAGCATCGGGAGATCCGCGCCGGTCAACCAGCGCGACTGGACGCGGAGGCCGGCGGCGGCGAAATAAATGAGATGACGCCCGCCCGGCTCGTCGAACCAGGGCGAATGGATGCGCAGATGCGCGACGTCGTTCTCGACGCCGAGCCGGGTGCGGAAGAGATCGTGCTCGAGCCCCTCGAACCGGCAGACCTGTTCGACAATGGTGCGCACGTCCTTGCACGCCAGGAGAACCAGCGAATAGGCGCGCACATCGGAAACCGTCGCGCGCAATCCCACGTGCAGGCCGAACAATGGCTCGCGCAGGCTTCGCGCCGCTGCGTCCAGAAAGGCGAGATAGCGTCTCACCGCGACGGGTTCGCCAGCCTCGATGCAAGCGGCTTCCAGACCGCTCTCCGCAAGCAGAGGCGCGATGGCGGCGCCGAGTTCGGACGCCGTTTCGATCGCGCGCGCGACATGCACCGCGCCGACGCGCGCCTTTTCCATCGGCGGAAACGACGGTTGGCCGGCCGTCGGAACCCGGATCTGCGGCACTTGTCGGGAGCTCCTGCGCTCGATTGACATCAGGTGGCGCAGCCGCCCCCTTGCTGCGTCCTTCGCCTTGGAAACGAGCGCTGGCCGTCGCTCTCGTCCACGCGACGACCAGGACGCTAAGGCATGGGCTTGGCCGGCGCAATAATGAAACTGGCATGCGCGGGATCAATGGATCGCTCCTTGCTCGTCAGATCGCAACGACGCCAGCCGTCGTTGAGAATGCGCCGTTTCGGATCGCGACCGGCGCGAAACGAGACAGGAGTTGTGTATGCGTTCCATTTCGATCCTGAGTCTCGCGGCGGCCACGGCGTGCGCCGCGCTCGTCGCGTCTTCGGCGGCGGAAGCCGGCGCCCGCTCGATGGGCTACCGCGCCCCTGCGATGCACGCCGGCCATGCCATGCACGGCCGCCCCGCCTTCGCTCACCGCGGCTTCCAGCGGCCGGCCTTCGCGCACCGCGCCTGGGGCGGCGGCTATCGCCACCACGGCTGGCGCCATCATCGTCGCGGCCTCGGCTACGCCGCCGGCGCGGCCATTGCGGCGTCTGCCGGTTATGCCGCCGCGGGCGGCTACGGCTATGGCGGCGGCTACAGCTATGGCGGCGACGAGGGCTATGCGGCGCCGGCCGCCGACTACGGCTATGCGACCGCGGGCTACGGCTATGCCCAGCCGGCGCAGACATGGTCGAAGACCTATCTCGTGCCGCGCACGGTCATGCGGCCGGTGACGCGCACGCATGTCGTGCCGGTGACGACCTACCGCACCGTCCAGAGCACGGCCTACGTGCCGACGACGGTCTACAACGCGGTGACGAAGACCTGCTCCTGCACCATCAATGGCGTGACGCAGCAGGTGCCGTGCGAAGGCGGCTATGCGGGCGTCGGCTACGGCGGCGGCTATGGCCGCGGCGTGCAATACAACCGTCCGGGCCTGTTCACCTCGGGCTGGTGATCGACCCGCGCGCAGCTTGCGCGCAGGCCACAGCATGACGAAACTGCCGGGCGAGAGACACACTCGCCCGGCGGATTTTCCATGATCGACCTGCACTATTGGCCGACCCCGAACGGCCACAAGATCACGATGTTCCTGGAAGAAGCCGGGCTCGCCTACAAGATCCGGCCGGTCAACATCGTCGAAGGCGATCAGTTCAAGCCCGACTTTCTGAAAATGTCGCCGAACAATCGCATGCCCGCGATCGTCGACCACATGCCGGCCGACGGCGGCGCGGCCGTCTGCGTGTTCGAATCGGGCGCCATTCTCGTCTATCTCGCGGAGAAGACCGGCCGGTTCCTCGCGACCGATATCCGCAAGCGCAAGCAGGCGCTGGAATGGCTGTTCTGGCAGGTCGGCGGCCTCGGGCCGATGGCCGGGCAGAACCACCATTTCGCGCTCTACGCGCCCGAGCACGTCCCCTACGCGATCAACCGCTACGTGAAAGAGACGAACCGCCTCTACGGCGTGCTGAACAAGCGGCTGGCCGACCACGAGTTTCTGGCCGGCGACTATTCGATCGCCGACATGGCGTCCTATCCCTGGATCGTCCCGCACAAGCGCCAGGGCCAGGACCTCGCCGACTTCCCGCACCTCGAGCGCTGGTTCGAGGCGATCAAGGCGCGGCCGGGAACGGTGCGCGCCTACGAGGCCGGGCGAAGCATCCAGATGCGCAAGCCGGAAGACCTGACGGCGGCCGAAAAGGGCCTGCTGTTCGGGCAGGATTCCTCGGTCGTGAAGCCCTGAGCGGGCACAGGGTCAGACGCGGCGCCGGGCCGCGTCAGGCCGGCGCGCCGCCCGCCCCGCGACCGCGACGCCAGCGGTTTTTCGCGCCTTGCGGCTTGACGCCCGACGGCTTCTGGACCGGCTTCGCCGCGTTCGGCTTGTGGCCGTTCGACTTCTGAGCGTTCGGCTCGGCGCGGGGCGCCGCGGGCCGATGCGCGGCGCGCGCCTCGCCATGCGGCCGCTGCTGCGGCCTGGACTGCTGGCGACGCGGACGCGCCGGCCCGCGCTTGCGTTCCGGGCTGCCCTCTTCCGCCTGATCGTGTCGCGCCGAGGGATCCCGCCGGTCCTCGGTCGGGATCTGCTGGCGCGTGGTCTTCTCGATCGCGCGCAGGAGATGGCGCTCGCCATTGTCGCAGAGCGAGATCGCGACGCCCTCGGCGCCGGCGCGCGCCGTGCGGCCGATGCGGTGAACGTAGGTTTCCGGCACTTCCGGCAGTTCGAAATTGACGACATGCGTCACGCCGTCGACGTCGATGCCGCGCGCGGCGATGTCGGTCGCGACGAGCACGCGCGTGCGGCCGGCCTTGAAGTCGCCGAGCGTGCGCTGGCGATGGCCCTGGCTCTTGTTGCCGTGAATGGCGCCGGAGGCGATGCCGGCCTCGTCCAATATCCTGGCGACGCGGTCGGCGCCGCGCTTGGTGCGCGTGAAGACGAGCGCGCGCTTGACACTTCGGCGGCCGTCAGCATGCCGACGAGCAGGTCGCGCTTGCTCTTGGCGTCGACGAGATAGGCCTTCTGCGCGATGCGCTCGGCGGTCGTGGCGACGGGCGTCACCTCCACGCGCGTCGGATTGTGCAGCATTTCGTGGGCGAGCGTGGCGATCTCGCGCGGCATGGTCGCGGAGAACAGCAGCGTCTGGCGCGTCTTCGGCAGCTTGGAGACGATGCGGCGGATCGGCACGATGAAGCCGAGGTCGAGCATGTGGTCGGCTTCGTCGAGCACGACGACTTCCGTCGAATCGAGCCGCAGGCGGCGCTGCTCCATGTGGTCGATGCAGGCGGCCGGGCGTGGCGACGAGAACGTCGAGGCCGCGCGAAATCGCCTGGACCTGCGGACCCATCGACGACGCCGCCGACGATGACGGCGACGTGCAGGCGCGCATGGCGGCCATAGGCGCGGAAACTGTCGCCGATCTGCACGGCGAGTTCGCGCGTCGGCGCGAGGACGAGCGCGCGCGTCGTCCCGGGCGCCGGCCGGCGCGGATTGGCGAGCAGCCGCTGGATGATCGGCACGGCGAAGGCGCAGGTCTTGCCGGTGCCCGTCTGGGCGATGCCGAGAAGATCCTCGCCGCGCAGCAGCGCGCGGGATGGCACTGGGCCTGGATGGGGGTGGGGGTCGAATAGCCTTCGTCGCGCAGGGCGCGAAGGATGGTCTCGGCGACGCCGAGGCCTGCAAAATCGGTCATGTGTACTTTCAGATCGCGGATTTGCCCTGAGCGCGGATGATCGCGGCGAAATCCGGTGTGGCGCGGCCCCGCGTAAATGGACCGAGAGAAGTCATCCGATGCGCTCGACGGTGCGCCGCCCTTCGGGGCGGCCTACGCGACCGGAACGCTGGTGCTGCGATGCAGCAACGCGGAGATAGGCGATTGGTCGCGCCGCGTCAATGCCGGCGTCGTCGGTCGACGGCGAGAGCGCGCCGCACGAAACCCCTCTGCCTGTGGCAAATTGGGCAAACAGCGCAAAAGTCGGGCGTCTTTTCGCCATTTTTCTCTTGCCCCGCGCTTTTTGCGGCGCAACACTGTTGCATCGCAATATCCATTGAGTCTTCCCCGAATCAGGGAGCTACGATGAAAACGGGTCAGCGCGTCCGCCTCAAATCCGCTTCGCCTATTGCGAAGCGGGATGATTTGGCCCCGGACGCGGTGGGCGTCGTCATCTGCTGCTACACGGTGCGCGCTCGGGTCGGCGCGCCGGAGCGGGTCGACGTGAAATTCTCGGGCAATACGATCATGTGGGGCGTCGCCGCCCACGAATTCGAGGCGGTCGAGGAAGGCCACGCCTTCGCCTGAGGCCCAAACGATCCACAGGGCCTCGCACTTTCCGGTTTCGCCCCTCCCGGGCATGTTCCAGATCAGCCTGCATTTGAGCGGAATCGCTCAAATGCAGGCTGATCGCTTTCAAAGTGTAGAGCGCGCGTACCACGAAAAACCGGCTTCCACTTTTTCGCCGCGCGCTCTAGACAGGCGGCGACGAAACCGAGTCCGGACGCCGCCCGATGATCGACTTCCCCGCGCCCTCCCCCGCCGCCCTCGAGAAGCAGCTCTTCGCGCAGGAAACCGCGAAGATGCTGCTGGAGGTGCAGGCCGTCCTGTTCAACCCGGACAAGCCGTTCATCTTCACGTCCGGCTGGGCGAGCCCGGTCTACACGGACATGCGCAAGATCATTTCCTACCCGCGCCTGCGCAAGCGCATCCTCGATTTCGCCGTCACCGATCATCGAGCGCGATATCGGCTACGAGGCGCTCGACGTGATCGCCGGCGGCGAGACGGCGGGCATTCCCTATGCCGCCTGGATCGCCGACCGGCTGGCCCTGCCGATGCAGTACATCCGCAAGAAGCCGAAGGGTTTTGGCCGCAACGCGCAGATCGAGGGCGACCTGCACGACAACGGCCGCGCGCTGCTCGTCGAGGATCTCGCCACCGACGGCCGCTCGAAGGTGAACTTCTGCAACGCGCTGCGCGACGCCGGGCAGCAGCTGCGACCACGCCTTCGTCTTCTTCTTCTACGACATCTTCCCGAGCGCGCGCGAAGACCTCGCCAAGCTCGGCATCAAGCTGCACGCGCTGTGCACCTGGTGGGACGTGCTGGAGGCCGCCCGCGCCAGCCAATTACATGGAGCCCGCCAAGCTCGCGGAAGTCGAGAAATTCCTGCACAAGCCCGCCGAATGGTCGGCGGCGCATGGCGGCATTTCCGAGTTCAAGGCCGCGGGCTAAGCGCTCAGGGCGCGCCCCAGCAGGGGCTCGCCATGGTCAGCGTATCCGGCCATTCCGGCTGCTCGCCGGCCGGCGGCGGCGTCCATGTCGTCGTCAGCAAGGGCGCGCGCGTCGCGCCGAACAATCGCCTGCAAGCGCGCGTCGACGCGCGCGATATAATTGGTCTGCGGCACGCGCCGGCGCGTCGCCTGCGCCACGTCCATGACGCTGCAGGCGCTGACCGGATAGGTCTTCCACGCGAGCGCGCGATAGATTTCGTATGCGCCCGAGGTCGCGGCGATGGCGACCAGCGCCAAGCCCGCGACATCGGCGGCGCCGCGCGGGGGCGCCGTATCGGTCAGAGCGAAACCGAAAACGAAGGCGAGGATCGTCAGCGACGCGATGGAGCCGCGCATGACGCAGGTCGTTGAACTCGCCGAAGCTGAAGAACGGCAGGACGACGAGCAGCGCGACGTTCACCCACAACAGCGCCAGCCATTCGGCGGGCGACACGCGCGCGCAGATACCAGACGACGATGGCCGCGCCGAGCTGGACCGGCAGGAAGGCGAAATAGGTCGGCCAGAATTTCTCGTCGCCGAGTATATCGGGACGCGGCACGGTGTCCGACGCCGCCGTGACATAGAGGACAACGGGCAGGCACAGCAGCGCCGCGCTCAGTCCGAGCCACGTGCGCTTTGCGAGCAGCGTTTCGCGCGGCGCGCGCAGCGCGAAATAGACGAGCGCCGGCACGGCGGGCAGGATCGCGAGCGGCGACCAGAACAGGAGAAGCGCGACCGAAACGCCTGTTGTCGCCACGTCGATCTCGCGCCGCGCGCGCAACAACAGCAGGACGGCGAGCAGCCAGCCGGGCAGCGCGTGGTTGGGAACCCAGAACAATTGGGTGATCGAGCCGGAATATTGCAGAAGCGAATTCCAGGCGTCGATCGTGTCGTTGCCGGGAAACATCGTCTCGATCTTGCCGGAGCCGAGATAGCCGAGAAAACGGATGAGGCCGGCGACGCCGGCAAAGCCGAGCACGATGGCGAGGTTCGCCCAGCCGCGCCCGAGCGACAGCAGCGCATGGAGAATGGCGCCGAGCAGCAGCGCATTCTGCGCGAGCATGGCGGCATGCGCGCCCTTCAAGCCCGCGACCTGCCCGACCAGCGCGGGCAAAATGTACATGCCGAGCGGCGCGCGCAGCATGTAGTCGGCGCCGTTGACGCGATAGACGACGGGAAAGCCGCCTTTCACGAGATCGGCAAGAACCGCGTCGCGCAGATACCAATCGGTGGTCGGACGGAAAAGATGGGTTTCGCCGCCGAGCAGAAGCAGGAAAGCGGCAAGCGCGAGACAGGCGAAAAAGCGGCGCGCATCGAGCGGCGCGCCGAGAAAAGCGCCCTGCCCTTTCGCAAGCCCCCGCGCGCCGATGGCGATGCAGGCCAATGCGCCGGCGCCGAGCGCCATCGCGTAAGGCGCGCGCATCGTCATGGCGAAGAGCGCCGTCGGCGCGCCGAAGAGCGCGAGCGGCGACGGCAAGCGCTACACCATTTGAGAGCGCCGCGCCTCTTGCTGACACTGCTGAAAGACCGTCGCGAATTGCAGGCGCCCCGCTTACGCGCCGACAGCGCGCTTGAACACGGGCGCCTCGTCCGCCGTGCGCGAGAACGGCGAGGTCAGGCGCACGCGCTGGCCGAGATAGGCGTCGATCTGCTGGAGCGTGAAGGCGCGCATGTCGGAACCGGCAGCGAAGGCCGCGCGCCAGTCGCTCGTCCATTGCTGCGCTTCGTCGGCGTCGAGCAGAGGCGCAAAGCCGATGGCCTGCGGACGCGACGCGTGCGTGTCGGCCGAAAACGACCAGGCGCGCGCCAGACCGTCGCCGCCGCGCGCGGCGCGCTCGGCCAGCAGAAGAACGCCGTAGAGAGCGTCGAGCACATGCATCGGCGCAGCATCGCCAAAGCGCGACAGGGCCGCGCCGCGTTCGGCCGCGAAATCGCCGCCGCCGATCGGGTCCGGGCAATGCAGCGACACGACATGCGCGTCGGCTTCCGCGGCAAGCTCGATCCAGTCGAGCGAAACGTAAGCCGCCTCCGGCGACACGAAGACGGCCGCCTGCACCGAGGGCGCATTCAACGCGGCCTCGAGCACGTCCGGCCCGCCAGTCGTCTTCAGGCGCTCGACGGCTCGCGCGGCAGGCGCGGCGCCGTCGCGCGGCGGGCGGCTCGCCAGATGAATGACAATGTCGGGATCGGCGGCGCGCAAGGCGCCGTCGAGCATGGCCGCATCGCAGACGTCGCCGCGCACGTCGCACAGATTCTCGGCCGCGCTTGCAAGATCGTAGAGCGAGGGATCGGTGGCCGGCGCGAGGCCGTAGCCGGTCACGCGCGCGCACAGGCGGTCGAGCATGAGCGACAGCCACGCGCCCTTGAAGCCCGTGTGGCCGGTGACGAAAACGCGGCGCTCGCGCCAGAACGAGGAATTGATCACGACAATCTCCAGAGGCCGCCGTCCAAACCGCGCCGCGGCGCGCGTTCACACAGAGCCGGAATATGTTTCGCCAGAATGACGGCGGATGAGCGGCGGGCGCCTCGCGCGCCGACGGGAGGTACGCAAAACATCGCTTCACCCTTGCCCGCGCCTTGCGGGGTCGACGCAAGCCGCCAGCGGCCGCAGACGCCAACGTCCCGCAGGCCGATCTGCGACCCTAGCATCCCGCCCGTTAGGGAATCGTTAAGATGCGTTTAGAGTTTTAGAGAAAGGGATTGGTCTGCCGTTCCTGGCCGATCACGCCCATCGGGCCGTGGCCCGGAAGGAAGGCCGTGTCGTCGCCGAGCGGATAGAGCTTCGTCTCGATCATGCGAATGAGCGTCGCATGATCGCCGCCCGGCAGGTCCGTGCGGCCGACCGAGCCGCGAAACAGGACGTCGCCGACAATGGCGAAGCCCTGCACGTCCTTGTGGGCCTCGTCGCGCCGCCAGGCGAAGACGACGCTGCCCGGCGAATGGCCCGGGGCAATGCAAGACGTCGAATGTCACGTCGCCGACCGTGACCGTATCGCCGTCGTCGAGCCAGCGGTCGGGATGCACCGCTTCGGCTGGCGGAAAGCCGTAGCCCCTGGCGATCTGCGGCAATTGCTCGAGCAGGCTCCTGTCGCCGACATGGGGCCCCTCGATCTTCACGCCGGTCTTGCGCGCGAGCTCCGTCGTCGCGCCGATGTGATCGATGTGCCCGTGCGTGATGAGGATCTTCTCGAGCGTCGCGCCGGTCTCGGCGAGCGCCTCCTCGATGCGCGGCAGGTCGCCGCCGGGGTCGATCACGGCGGCCTTGTTCGTCTTCGCGCAGATGACGATGGAGCAGTTCTGCTCGAAAGGCGTGACGGGAACAACGGCGAGCTTGAAGGGATGCATGGATCGGTTCCGGTTTGCCCCGGCCAATAGCATCCGGGGCGTCGCCCGTCACGTCCGGCCTATTGCGCCCCGGCGCGCGCGGCCTCGATGTAGAGTTCACGCAGGCGGCGGGTCGCCGGGCCGGGCTTGCCTTCGCCAATCGTCCTGCCGTCGAGAGAGACGACCGGCATCACGAAGGCGGTGGCGCTGGTGAAGAAACATTCCGCCGCGGCATAGGCCTCCTCGACGGTAAAAGCGCGCTCGACAAGGCGCATATCGCGTTCGTCCGCCAGCGCCAGCACCGCCTGCCGCGTACAGCCCGGCAGGAGCGCCGTCGACAGCGGGCGGGTGACGATCTCGCCCGCTTTCGTGACGATGAAAGCGGAGGACGAGGCGCCCTCCGGTGACGAAGCCGTCCTCGACCATGAAGGCTTCCGCGGCGCCGGCCTTGCGCGCCGCCTGCTTGGCGAGGACCTGGCCGAGCAGCGCGATCGACTTGATGTCGCGCCGCGACCATCTGAGGTCCGGAACCGAAATCGCCGCGACGCCCGTTTCCGCGGCCGGCGCGCCGATGATGCGCCGGGCCTGCGCGAAAGCGACGAAGGTCGGCTGCGCTACGTCGGGAAAGGCGAAGTCGCGGTCGGCCGCGCCGCGCGTGACCTGCATGTAGACCAGGCCTTCGCGCAGGCCGTTGCGCGCGACCAGTTCGCGCTGGATCGCCACGATGGCGTCGCGCGAAATCGGGCAATCGAGTTCGATCGCGGCCAGCGAGCGTTCGAGACGCGCGAGATGCGCATCATTGTCGACGAGCCTGCCGTCGAGGACGGCGCAGACTTCGTAGATCCCGTCCGCGAACAGGAAGCCGCGATCGAAAACCGAGACCCGCGCCTCCGCGCGGTCGACATAGGCCCCGTTCACATAGACGATTTCGCTCAAATTCCCGCCCTCGTGCGCTGCGTCTCGACACGCCGCGCTGCGATGCGCGACAATCAAGGGAAATAGGAGGCCTTCTTGATCGAATTCTTCTTCGACTGTTCGAGCCCCTGGACCTATCTCGCCTTTCATAACATCCAGCCGCTGGCGGCGGAATTCGGCGAGGAGATCGTGTGGAAGCCGATCCTCGTCGGCGGCGTGTTCAACGCGGTCAACAAGAGCGTCTACGCCTCGCGCGAAAATCCCGTGCCGGCCAAGGCCGCCTACATGCTGAAGGACCTGCAGGACTGGGCGCGTCTGGCGGGGCTTGCGATCAGGATGCCGCCGCGCGTCTTCCCGGTGAACAGCGTGAAGGCGATGCGCGGCTGCATCTGGCTCTTGCCGCATGGCAGGATGATCGACTTCGCGACCAGGACGTTCGAGGCCTATTGGGGCCGCGACGAGGATATTTCCAAGGACGATGTTCTCGCGCGCATCTGCGAAAGCGCGGGCGTCGACCCCGCCGCCTTCTTCGAGGGCGTCGCGCGCGCCGACATCAAGGACGCCTTGCGTGAAAATACCGACGAACTGATCGCGCGCGGCGGGTTCGGGTCGCCGACGATCTTCGTCGACAAGGCCGACATGTATTTCGGCAACGACCGCGCGCCGCTCATACGGGCGGCGCTGGAAAAACGCCACCGCCGAAAGTAGAGCAATTGAGATGGGATCGTGTCCCAGTCATTGCGAGGAGCTCCGGTGAAACCGCAACGCGGCTTCCCCTGTAGCGACGAAGCAATCCATCCACGAGTCAGCCCCGGTGGATGGATTGCTTCGCTACGCTCGCAATGACGGCGCTGTTTCCGCCCAGTGATGAGATGCTATAGGCGCGACAGATTTTCCGCTCCTCGGCGCGACCCTTCGCTCAAACCTTGTAGTAGCCGCGGAACCAGTCGACATAGGCCCGCACGCCCTCGCGCGTCGTGGTCTTCGGGCGAAACCCGGTCACGCGCTCGAGTTCGGAAAAGTCCGCCGTGGAATCCGCGACGTCGCCGGGCTGCAGCGGCTTCAATTCGACGATCGCCTTCCTGCCGACCGCTTCCTCGATCTCCGCCACATATTCGCGGAGCGTGACGGGCTGGCCGCCGCCGATGTTGAGAATGCGCCAGGGCGCGCTGCTCGATTGCGGATCGGGCCTGGTCGGATCGAAAGACGGATTGGGCTCGGCGATGCGGTCGCTCGCGCGGATCACGCCTTCCACGATGTCGTCGACATAGGTGAAGTCGCGGCTGTGATTGCCGTTGTTGAACAATTGCACCGGCTCGCCCGCGATGATCGCGCGCGTGAACAGCGCGAGCGCCATGTCGGGACGCCCCCAGGGGCCATAGACCGTGAAGAAGCGCAGGCCCGTGGTCGGCATGCCGAACAGATGGCTGTAGGCGTGGGCGGTCAGTTCGTTCATGCGCTTGGTGGCGGCGTAGAATTGCAGCGGGTGATTGGCGCCGCGATGCTCGGAAAACGGCAGGTCGCGATTGGCGCCGTAGACGCTGCTGGTCGACGCATAGGTCAGATGCGCCATCTTCGCATGGCGGCAGCATTCGATCAGGTTGAGGAAGCCCGTGACATTGCTGGAGGCGTAGGAATACGGGTCCTTGAAGGAATGGCGCACGCCCGCCTGCGCCGCCAGATTGATGACGCGATCGAAGGAATGGCTCGCAAAGCATTGCTCGACAGCGGCGCGATCCGCGAGATCGGCGCGGATGAAGTCGTAGGAACCGCTGGCTCGCGCCGCGCTCTCCTCCAATTCCCTCAGCCGCGCTTCCTTCAGGCCGACGTCGTAATAATCGTTCACATTGTCGAAATTGACGACGCTGTCGCCCCGCTCCAGCAGGACCCGCGCGACGTGGAAACCGATGAATCCGGCGGCGCCGGTCACCAAAACCTTCATCAAAGTCTCCCGTCGCTCGCGTCTTTCGGCAATCGGCCCTGACGTCATAGAACACCGCGCCGGGCTTGCCCAGCGCGCGTCCCCCAGGTTGCGCCGCGGCAACGGATTGCTTAAGCAGCGACATCGGTAGCGCGGACGTGCATGGGCATGCGCATCGTCGTCACAGGCTTGGTCGGTCAGGTCGTCTCCTCGATGATCGAGCGCGCGCCGCGCGACGTCGAACTGATCGCGCTCGGCCGTCCGCAGCTCGATCTCGCGCGCCGCGACGCCGTGCTCGCGACATTGCGCGCCGCGCGCTGCGACGTCATCGTCAACGCCGCCGCCTATACCGCCGTCGACAAGGCGGAAAGCGAGCCCGACGTCGCCATGCGCGTCAATGGCGACGGCGCGGGCTATGTCGCGGAGATCGCCGCCGAACTCGGCGCGCCGCTGCTGCATCTGTCGACGGACTATGTCTTCGACGGCGCGCTCGATCGTCCCTACCGCGAGGACGATCCGACCAATCCGACCGGCGCCTACGGCCGCTCGAAGCTCGCCGGCGAACAGAAGATCGCGGCGACCTGCGCCAATCACGCGATTTTTCGCACGGCGTGGGTGTACAGCCCGTTCGGCGCGAATTTCCTGAAGACGATGTTGAGGCTGGGCGAGACGCAATCCGAGATCGGCGTCGTCGCCGACCAGCAGGGCAATCCGACCTCCGCCATCGACATAGCGGACGCGCTGTTCGCCATTGCGCGGCGGCTGCGCGCCGATCCCTCTCCGCGAATTGCGCGGCATATTTCACATGGCCGCCGCAGGAGAAGCGACCTGGGCTGATTTCGCCGCGCAAATTTTCGCCGAGGCGTCGTCCCACGGCCGCGCGCCGGTCGCGGTCAGGAAAATCACGACCGCCGATTATCCAACGGCGGCGAAACGTCCGGCCAATTCCCGTCTCGACAGTTCCAGGCTGGCGACGACTTTCGGCATCGCCCTGCCCGACTGGCGGCAATCGGCCAAGACCTGCGTGGCGCGCTTGCTCGCGCCGGGCGCGGCCTGAGAGACGCTCTCGCCGTCATTCCAAGCTAAAGCTCGGCATTAGCGCGGCTGGCCATAGTCTGGGAAGAAAATGGTGCCCAGGGGCGGAATCGAACCACCGACACTGCGATTTTCAGTCGCATGCTCTACCAACTGAGCTACCTGGGCGCGGCCGGCGAACCGGACGGGTCGGCTTATAGGAAGCGTGGCCGCGCTTGGCAAGCGCCAATTCGGCGCGCGGCTTCAATCCTCGTCATATCCACGCGAGCCGGGCGCGGGTTCGCCGTCTTCCTCCGCGTCTCGCGCGCCGGGGATGGCGTAGCCGCCTTTCAGCCAGCGATTGAGGTCGACGTCGGCGCAGCGCTTCGAGCAGAACGGCTTGTAGTCTTCGACCGCGGGCTTGCCGCAGATCGGACACGGGCGCGCCGGCGCCGTCTTCTTCGTCTCGCTCATGCGGACCTCCTCAGGCCCGGTTCGCCCAAGCGAGGCGCGCCGGAAAACCGTCGCCCAGCAACAGCGACTGCGTCTCGTAGAGCGGCAGGCCGACGACCGAGGAATAGGAGCCGACGAGCTTGACCACGAAGGCGCCGGCCAGCCCCTGGATGGCGTAACCGCCGGCCTTGCCGCGCCATTCGCCTGACGCCAGATAGGATTCGATCTCGGCCGAGGACAGGCGCTTGAAGCGTACGCGCGATTCGACGATGCGCTTGCGCTCCGCGCCGCGCGGCGTGATGAGCGCGAGCCCTGTGTAGACGCGGTGCTGGCGGCCCGACAGCAGGCGCAGGCAGTCGCCGGCCTCCTCCAGCAATTCGCATTTCGGCAGGATGCGGCGGCCGACCGCGACCACCGTGTCGGCGGCGACGATGAAGCTCTCGCCGATCTCGGGCCGCGCCTCGGCGATGCGGCGGGCGGCCTGCGCCTTCTCCACCGCCAGGCGCTGCGCCAGCACGCGCGGCAATTCGTTCTTCTTCGGGATTTCGTCGACGTCGGCCGGCAGGAGCGCGTCGGGCGTCAGGCCGATCTGTTCGAGCAATTCGAGGCGGCGCGCGGAGGCCGAGGCCAGCACGAGCTTGGGACGCCAGGCGGAACCCTTGTCTGTCACGTCGGCGCGCCCCGCTGGATCAGCCTGCATTCAAGCGGCATCGCCTGAATGCTGGCAAGCTGATCGATTCCTGAATTCGAGCGCGCGTCGCGCGAAAAACCGGCTTCCACTCTTTCGCCGCGCGCCCTGATTGGCGATTACTTGAAACGGTAGGTGATGCGGCCCTTGGTGAGATCGTAGGGCGTCATCTCGACGAGAACGCGGTCGCCTGTCAGCACGCGGATGCGGTTCTTGCGCATCTTGCCGGCTGTGTGCGCGATGATCTCGTGATCGTTCTCGAGCTGCACGCGAAAAGTCGCGTTGGGCAGGAGTTCGGTCACGACGCCGGGAAATTCGAGCAGTTCTTCCTTCGCCATCTGGATCCTTTTCGCGCCGCTTGCGGACGCAGAAAAGCCGGGTCATGTCGAACGCCCCGGCCAAGTCGCGGCGGACCCTAATCGAGAAAGACGGATTTGTGAACTGCAGCCGCGCCGCTTTTCACGGCGGCGGCGCGGGCTGCTCGGCTGCGGCCTGCGCGGCCTCGTCGGCGGCGAGAAAGCGGTTGTGGCTGCGCACGGCGAAGGGGATCATGGCGAGATAGACGACGCACAGCGCCGCCAGCATCTCCATGGGATAAGTGGCCAGCAGCAGCACGACCGCCGCCACGCCGAAGAGAACGAAGACCACATATTCGCGCGGCACGCGGCCGATCTTCTTGCCCGAGAAATGCGGGATGCGGCTCGCCATCAGGAAAGCCACGAACAGCAGGAAGGCGATGTGCCAGGGCGCGTAGGCCTTGCCGGCCGGAAGCTGCAGCTCGCTGAGGTTGAGGTAGAGCGGCAGGAGCGCGAGGCAGGCGCCGGCGGGCGCGGGCATGCCGACGAAGAAATTGGCGGTCCAGGCCGGCCGGTCGGGATCGTCGATCATGACGTTGAAACGCGCCAGGCGCAGCGCCGCGGCCGTGGCGAAGACGAGCGCGGCAAACCATCCCAATCCCTTGATTTCGTGGAGATTCCACATATAGAGGATGAGCGCCGGGGCGACGCCGAAATCCACGAAATCCGCGAGCGAATCGAGCTCCGCGCCAAAGCGCGACGTGCCTTTCAGCGCGCGTGCGATACGCCCGTCGAGACCGTCGAGGATGGCGGCGGCGATGATCGCCAGCACGGCCGTGCGGAACCGGCCCTCGATGGCGAAGCGGATCGCGGTGAGGCCCATGCAGAGCGCCAGCAGCGTCACGAGGTTGGGCAGGATGATGCGTATCGGCACCGCCTTGAAACGACGGCGCCGGCTGGGCTGCTCCGGAGATGCGGACGGCGCGTCGCTAGGCGTGAACTGATCCATCGGCGCGGACAATAGGCGGGGCCGCCCCGCGGGACAAGGCGGCCTGCCCGCCCTTCCTCACGCGCGCCGCAAGAGCCGGGCGACGCCACTCCACGCGCCGGCGACGAGCGCGACGCCGAGGCTCGCCGCGAGCCAAAGCGGCGGCGGCGCGGCGAAGCGGAACAAGGGCGCGAGCGCGGGCGCGGCGACGACGATGGCGAGAAGCGAGGCGGCGACGATGGCGATCGCCCAGAATATCCGGCGGCGCTTGTCGAAGAACGAGGAGCCGGGCTCGGCGGCGGTTGCGAAAGCGAGCGCGAGATTGCCGCAGACCAGCGCGACATAGGCCGCCGCGCGCGCCTGCTCGGCCGGCAGCGGCGCATTGAGAGCCGTCAGGTAGAGCGCATAGACCGCGCCGAGAAGAACGGCGCCGTCCAGCATTCCCAGGGCGATGTGGCGCAGGCCGAACAGGGGCTCGTCCGGCCGGCGCGGCGGCCGCAGCATGGCGTCGCGCGCGTCGGGCTCGCCTTCGAACACGAGGGCGCAGACGGGATCGATGACCATCTCCAGCATCATCACATGCGCCGGGAAAGAGGATCGGCGGCAGGCCCATGAGGATGGGCAGCAGCGCGAGGCCGGCGACCGGCACATGGATCGCGCAGATGTAGATCAGCGCCTTGCGCAGATTGGCGAAGATTCGGCGCCCGAGACGCACGCCGCCGACGATGGAGGCGAACCTGTCGTCGAGCAGCACGATGTCGGCGGCCTCGCGCGCCACGTCCGAGCCGCGGCCGCCCATGGCTATGCCGGCGTCGGCCGCCTTCAGCGCGGGCGCGTCGTTGACGCCGTCGCCGGTCATCGCGACGACATGGCCGAGATTTCTGAAACCCTCGACGAGCGCGAGCTTCTGCTCGGGGCGGATGCGGGCGAAGACGCGCACGGTCTCGAGGCTCAGGCGCGAGTTCGTCCGCCGTCATGGCCGCTATTTCGGAACCGGTCGAGCGCGCCGGCCGCGCAATCGATTCCGGCTTCGCGCGCGATGGCGAGCGCGGTCGCGGGGTGATCGCCGGTAATCATCGCGACGGCGACGCCCGCGCGATGCGCTTCCGCGATTGCAGCGGCGACGTCCGGCCGCAATGGATCGCGGAACGCGACAAGGCCCTCGAACGCGAAGGACTGGTCCTTCGGTTCGCGAGCTAAATCGAAGTCGCCGCAGGAGGCGACCGCCAGCACGCGCAACCCCTGTTCGGCGAACGTGTCGAGCTGCGCGGAGATCGCGGCGCGGTCGCGTTCGGGCGCGCCGCACAGGCGGAAGATCGCCTCCGGCGCCCCCTTCGCGGCGGCCATCGCGCCGGCCTCGCTTCGCCATGCGTGAATGAAGGCGAGCAGATCGGGGCGCAGCGGATAGGTCCTGATCGACGCCGTCGCATCGCGCGGGGGGCGCGTGGCGTCGGCGAGCCTGACCAACGCGCGATCCATGGGATCGGAGGGCTCTATGGCGCTCGCGCGCACGGCGATGTCGATCAGCCGTTTCAGTTCGTCGCGCTGCGGCCCGTCGCCACGCCAGACGGCGCCGTCCCCAGCCAGCGCGGCGACCTCCATGCTGTTTTGCGTCAGCGTGCCGGTCTTGTCGACGCAGAGCACGCTCACCGCGCCCAGCGTCTCGATCACGGCCGAGCGGCGCACGAGCACGTTGTGGCGCGCGAGCCGCCACGAGCCGAGCGCGAGGAACACGACCAGCACCATCGGGAATTCTTCGGGCGTCAGCGAGATCGCGAGCGTCAGTCCCGCAAGTCCGGCCTCGATCCAGTCGCCACGAAAATACCAATAGGCGACCGCGACGAGAAAGCAGAACGCCAGCGCCGCCGCGCCCAGCCAGCCGACGACGCGGCGCATGGAGCGTTGCAAGGGCGTCTGCCCCTGCTCGATCGCCGACAGCGACCGCCCGATGCGGCCGAGCCTGGTCGCGCGCCCGGTCCTGATCGCCACGAGCGTCGCCTGGCCGCGCGTCGTCATCGTGCCGGAGAATACGACCGGCGAGGCGTCGCCGGGCTCCGGGTCCATCGTCATGTCGGGCGCGCCGACGCAGGGCGGCTTCAGCACCGGCGCGGATTCGCCGGTGAGAATGGATTCGTCGACAGCCAGAACGTCGCCGCGCAGGACGAGCGCATCGGCCGGCACGCGCTCGCCCTCCCCGATCAGGATGAAGTCGCCGGGCACGATTTCGCGCGCGGGGATGCGTCGCTCGCCTTCCGCCCGCAGAACGCGCGCCGTGGGCGCGGCCAGCGAGCGAAGCGCGGCGAGCGCGCGCTCGTTGCGCGCCTCCTGCAGCACGACGAGGCCGACGGACAGCGCCGCGCCGCCTGCGAGCAGCGCGCCTTCCGCGATATCGCCGAGCAACAGGTAGAGCGCGGCGGCCGCGAGCAGCATGGCGAACATCGGCTCGAGCAGCGTCGAGCGAACGATCGAGGCGACGCTGCGCTGGGGCTGCGCCTCGAGTTCGTTGAAGCCGACTTGCGCGAGGCGCTCGCCGGCCTCGGCGTCGTTGAGAGGCGCCGGCGCGCCTGACAGGTCGTTCATGTTGCCCGGGGCGTTCAATTCTCTAATCTGCGCGAGATCGCGGGACGCCCGCGTGGAGGCAGATCAAATAGGCCGAATGGTCGACAGGAAGCCGCTTTCCGTTGACCGGCCGCAAGGCGCCTCCGTGCTGGCCGTGGTCGATTGTAGCGGAAAGGAACGCCAGATGTCCGTCATGACCATTTGCCTCGCGATGATCGCGGAACGCGAGACCGTCGCGACAGGCGCGATCGACTATGCCGTCGCCTTCGCGGAGCAGGAGCGCGCGCATCTGTCCTGCCGCATCGCGCCGCCGGAAGTGAACCTGCCGAGCGCGCGCGTGCTGCCGATGGTGCGGGCTCTGGTCGAGCAGGTGAACGCCGAGCGTCTGGCGGCCGCGCAAGCGCTGCGCGCGAAGGTGGAAACCGCCGCGCGCCTGGCCGGCGTCCCGGTCGATTGCGAGATCCTGTCCGACCACTATCTCGAAGCGCGCGAGAAGGTCGTGGCCGGCGCGCGCGCGAGCGACTATGTCGTGCTGCCGCAGGCCGGCGGGGCGCTGTCGGCCGAGACGGGCCTGATCGAAGGCGTGCTGTTCGGCTGCGGACGGCCCGCCATCGTCGTGCCCCGCCAGTGGACGATGGGCGCGACGGCGAAGCGGATCGTCGTCGCCTGGGACGGCGGCGCGCGCGCGGCCCGCGCTGTCGGCGACGCCATGCCGCTGCTCGCGCGGGCGGACGATGTGGAAGTCGTCTGCATCACCGATGGCGCGGCCGGCGATCTCGCGGGCTCCGACATCGCCCGGCATCTGGCGCGTCAGTGCAGGCAGTTGCGCCTGCTGGACCTGCCGATCGCGCACGACGACGCAGGACGCACGCTGTCCGAACATCTGGCCTCGGCGCCCGCCGACCTGCTCGTGATGGGCGCATTCGCCCATTCGCGGCTGTTCCAGCTCGTGCTCGGCGGCGTGACGAGCTCCATGCTCGAGACGGCGCGCCTGCCGGTCCTCTATTCCTACTGACGCGGCTCAGCGCACCGGCGGCGCGTACTGGATGCCGCCGCGCGACCAGAGCTGGTTCAGCCCGCGGGGTATGCCGAGGTTCGAGAAGGTCCCGACGTTGCGCTCGAAGCTCTCGCCGTAATTGCCGACGGCGCGCACGATGCGCACGACCCAGTCCCTGGTCAGGCCGATCTGCTCGCCGTAATTGCCGTCCGTTCCGATCAGGCGCTTGACGTCGGGCTTGGCGGACGCGAGCGCGGCCGTCAGCGTCTTGGTGGACACGCCGAGTTCCTCGGCGTCCAGCATGGCGAAATGCGTCCACTTGACGATCTCGAACCATTGCGGGTCGTCCTGGCGCACGGCCGGACCGAGCGGCTCCTTGGAGATGACGTCCGGCAGGATGACGGCTGCGCCGGGCTTGGCGAGCCTGATCTGCAGCGCATGAAGCTGCGACGTGTCGGCCGTCATGACGTTGCAGCGGCCGTCCTGATAGGCCTTGACCATATCGTCGGGGCTGCCGACTTCGACGATCGCGTGCTTGACGTTGTTGGTCGACAGATAGTCGATGGCGTTGTCGCGATTGGTCGTGCCGGTCTGCGCGCAGATTTTCACATCGGCGAAATCGAGCGGCGACATCACGGCCGGCTCGCGCGCGACCAGAAAGCCCTGCCCGTCGTAATAATTCACGCTCGTGAATTTCAGGCCGAGCGCCGCCTCGCGTCCCATCGTCCATGTGGAATTGCGGGAGAGAACATCGATCTCGCCCTTTTTGAGCGCGTCGAAGCGGACGTCGGCCGCGAGCGCCTTGAAAGAGACCTTGCCCGGATCGTCGAAGATGGCGGCGGCGATGGCGCGGCAGAAGTCCACGTCGAAGCCGGTCCACTTGCCCGAGGCGTCGGCCTGCGAAAAGCCGGCGAGGCCCTGGCTGACGCCGCAGACGAGCGAGCCGCGCGCCTTGACGGCGGCCAGCGTGGCCTGCGCCTGCGCGGCGCCGAACTGCGCCATCAACGCCAGGGAAGCGATTGTCGCGGTGCGAAGAATGCGAGAGGCCATGGCCGGTCTTTCGGAAAAGCGAGAGCGATGAAACGGGATCAGAGCGAGGCGGGCTGCCGCACGACGACCTTCGTGCCGACATCCACGCGGCTGTAGAGGTCGGAGACGTCGTCGTTGACGAGCCGGAAGCAGCCGGAGGACACGGCCGACCCGATCGTCTGCGGCTGGTTGGTGCCGTGGATGCGGTAGACGGTATTGCCGAGATACATGGCGCGCGCGCCCATGGGATTGCCCGGTCCGCCCGCCATGAAGCGCGGCAGATAGGGCTGGCGCTGGATCATCTCCGGCGGCGGGCGCCAGTCCGGCCATTCCTGCTTGCGCGCGATCTTGAGCACGCCCGACCAGCGAAAGCCGTCGCGGCCGACGCCGATGCCGTAGCGGATCGCGCGATTGTCGGGCTGCACCACGTAGAGAAAACGCTGGTTGGAATCGATCACGACCGTTCCGGGCGCCTCCGTGCTGCGGAAGAAGACGAGCTGCTTCTGGAACTGCGGCGGCAGCATTTCCTCCTCGGCGGTCGGCACCTTGCCGGGCTCGTCGAGCACGTCCATCTGCTCGTGCGCGCGCTGCTGCGCGACCGCATGCGAGGCCAAGGCCGCGAGCGCGACGGAGGCTGCGCCGATGATCGTCGCGACGGCGAATTTCGCAGACGTCTTCTTCATGTCGAGAACCTTCCGCGAAAAATCAGGCGCCGCAGCGCACGTAAATCGAAGTGCCGTAGCGCTTGATCACATCGGGATCCATGAAGCGCATGATCATCACCCGGCCGTCGCTGGACACGAGTTCGCGGTCCTCCGCCATGGGCGCGGGACCGGGCGGGCCGAGATAGGTCTTGCCGCCCGCGGTCTTGAGGAAGAGCTCTTCCGGCTCCTTCTCGTCCGCCACATGCATGATGACGCCGCCGTTCGGCCCCTTGGCGATGACATAGGCGTTGGAGCATTGCGCGCGCGCTTCCTTCTCGGTGCGCGGCCGGTCGCTGTCGCGATGATAGGCGCCGAGGCCCCATTTGCCGACCAGCTTGTCGGCGGGCGCGGTCGGCGCGGCCGGACCCAGCGACGAGGAGCCGCCGGACGAGGGCGCGGACGGGGCCAGGGTGCGTTCGGAAGCGCCGCAGCCGGCGAGCGTCGCCGCTGCGAGAGCCACGCAGACGATACGCGCGCGGCCGGCCGATAAAGAACTCATACGCTGCCCCTCTCGCGACCCCGGCCTGCAAATGCGCAAGCGCAAGCAGTCTGTATGCGGAGGGTTCGATATTGCCGCCGCCAAGTCAAGCCGAAGCTCGCCTGGCGCAGCGGGTTCGCCTCAATATGCGTTCTTGGTCGTGAACAGGGCCAGAGGCGTCATGACGAGGATCTTCAGGTCGAGCCATGTCGACCAGTTCTCGATGTAGTAGATGTCGTGGGCGACGCGCTGCTCGATCTTCTCGAGCGTATCGGTCTCGCCGCGCCAGCCGTTGACCTGCGCCCAGCCGGTGATGCCGGGCTTGACCTTGTGACGGGCGAAATAGCCTTCCACCACTTCGTCGTAGATGCGGCCATCCGCCTTGGCCTGCATGGCGTGCGGACGCGGACCGACGAGCGACAGTTCGCCCTTCAGCACATTGATGAGCTGCGGCAGTTCGTCGAGCGAGGACTTGCGCAGGAAGGCGCCGACGCGCGTCACGCGCGGATCGCCTTTCGTGACCAGCTTCGTCGCGCCGGCGTCGCATTGGTCGACATACATGGAGCGGAACTTGTAGACGCCGATCGGGTCGTTGTTGAAGCCGTAGCGCTTCTGGCGGAAGAAGACGGGACCGCGCGAGTTCGAGCTTCACGGCGAGCGCGATCAGCGCCAGCAGCGGCGACAATGCAAGCAGGCCGAGCGCGGCAAGCGTGCGGTCCTCGATCGACTTGATGGCGACCGACCAGTCCGACATGGGCTTGTCGAAGACCGGCAGGAAGGGCACGTCGCCGATGTAATTGTACGCGCGCGAGCGGAGCTTGAGCTTCGAGCCGAGCGCGGCGATGCGCACGTCGATCGGCAGAACCCAGAGCATCTTGAGAATGTGCAGGATGCGCTCCTCGGCCACCGTCGGCAGCGCGATGATGAGCAGGTCGACGCGCTGCTCGCGGCAGAAGGCTTCGAGATCCTCGAACCGGCCGAGCTTGGCGTAGCGGCCCACCTGCTCGGGCGAGCGATATTTGTCGCGGTCGTCGAAAATGCCGAGGATCTGGATGGCGTTCGAGCCCGTGCGGTCGAGGCGCTCGATGAGGTCGAACGTCGGCTTGCCGCCGCCGACGATGACCGTGCGGCGCGCCATGCGGCCGGCGTGCGACCAGTTCGCCAGCAGGCGGGACAGGACGAAGCGCTCAGCCACACACGCCGCCAGCGCCAGCCCGAACCAGTGCAGCGCCCAGCTTCGCATCGGCCCGATGTCGACGCCCGCCACGAGATTGACGATGATGAAGGCGCTGATCGCGATGAACAGCGCAAACGCGATTTCAGCGGTCTGATGCGCGACCGACGACAGGGCCGGAATGGTGTAGGCCCAGCGCGATTTCAGCACGACCGGCACGCAGGCGGCGATCGCCGCCATCGCCAGGATGGCGCCCGGCGCCAGCACGCCGTCGAACCAGAGTGCGAAGCTCAGCAGGCCCGTCGTGAAGATGGTCGCCACATCGAGAGTGAGAGCCACGGCTATGACGGTCGGCTGGGATATCAGACGGGTCGGCCGCTGCGCCGACGCCGGGCGCGGGGCGGCTTTGTCGCGTTGGGCGGCGGACTGTTCCGACGATGCGAAGGCGGCGGGCATGGATGTCGAGATCCCGTGTCGAGAAACCGCGTCCGGAGACGGACGCAGGCCGCCGCACCATGACGCCGGCGCGTAAACGGGCCTTTACGAAACCGTCCGGCTGACGCCGCCGCGCCCGCTATCGCGTAACAGCATTAACGATTTCCGGGCCGGGGACGCTCAGCGGTCGAGCGCGGCGTGCAGCTCGGCGTAGAGCGGCTGAAGCCGCTCGTACATCCTGGCGTAGACCCCGCTGTAGAGCCGCTCGTAGAGCGCGGCGCGGCTCGCTTCCGGCTCGAACGTGCGGCCGATGCGCGTCATCGCCGCGACCGCCGTTTCGAAATCCTTGTGCAGGCCGAGGCCGACGGAACAGGCGATGGCCGCGCCGAGGCCGGAGGTTTCGTAGGTGTGCGGGCGCGAGGCCGGCAGGTTGAAAATATCCGCCGTCGCCTGCATGGCGGCGTCCGATTGCGATCCGCCGCCGGAGACGCGCAGGCTCGTGATCGAGACCTTGGCGCGCTTTTCGATCCGCTCCTTGCCCTCGCGCAGGCTGTAGGCGATGCCCTCGAGGATGGCGCGGTAGAGATGGGCGCGCGTATGCGCGTCGGTGAAACCGATGATCGCGCCGCGCGCGTCGGGGCCGGGATTGCGCAGGCCCGGCGTCCAATACGGCTGGAGCATCAATCCCTGGCTGCCCGGCGGGACCTGCGCGACGAGACGGTCGAACAGCGCCTCGACGGATGTCCCTTCGGCAAGCGCGGCGGCGACATCGGCGTGGCCGAACTGCTGCTTGAACCAGTTGACCATCCAGAAGCCGCGAAAGATCTGGACCTCGAGATTGTACTGCCCGGGCAACAGCGCCGGATAGGGCGGGATCAGCGGCGTCGCTTCCACGTAGCGCGGCGCGGTGACGGCGACTGTCGCGGCGGTGCCGTAGGAGAGCGCGCCGATCTCGGGAGACGTCGCGCCGCAGCCGGCGATCTCGCACGCCTTGTCTGCGGCCGCCGCGATGACGGGCAGGCCCTCCGCAAGCCCGAGGGCGGCCGCCGCTTCGGCCGTGAGCGCGCCCAGCACGGCGCCGGCGGGCGCGATCTCCGGCATCTGGTCGCGGCGCGCGGCGAGCGCCTTCCATTTCCAGTCGAAGCGCGAGGCCCAGTCCTGCTTCTTGAAATCGAAGGGAATGTAGCCGACCTGCGAAGCGACGGCGTCGACGAACTTGCCGGTCAGCTTGTAGTTGAGCCAGCCGGAGACGAGCAGGACCTTGTGCGTGCGCTTCAGAGCATCCGGCTCGTTCTCCGCGATCCAGTTCAGTTCGGCCTGCCTGCTGAGATAGTCGATCGTGTCGGACACGCGCGCGAGCGCGAAAGCCGCGCGCCACCATATCTGCGCCTTGCGCGCGCGCGCCGCGCGACGCTGGTCGAGCCAGATGATGAAGGGGCGGATGGGATTGCCCGCCTCGTCCACAAGCACCAGCGAACCGCGCTGCGTCGTGACGGCGACGCCCTTGATGCGCGTCCGCAGGTCCGGGCGGTCCTCGAACAGGGCGCGGCAGACGGCGCCGGTAGCGCGCCAGAATTCGTCGGCGTCGTGCTCCAGCCAGTTTTCGCGCGGCGTGGCGTATGTGTCGAACATATGCTGCCGGCGCCCGACGAGTTCGCCGCGCAAATCGAAGACGAGCGCGCGCACGCTCTGCGTGCCGCAATCGATGGAGAGCACAAGTTCGGTGGATGCGTCGGTCATGCGGGCGCCGGCAGGGAGCAACAGCGCGCGATAACGCTCTTCCTCCGCGCGCCGGCGCCATCATTCCAGCGAAGCTCCTCGTGCGCAATCCTCTGATCGCGCATCTTCGCGGCGGCGGCGCGCCAGTCCTCAGGCGGTCCTGTTCTCCTCGAGACCGAGTTCCTGCTTCATCTGGTCGCGGATCAGGAATTTCTGGATCTTGCCGGTGACCGTCATGGGGAAGCCGTCGACGAACTTGATGTAGCGCGGCACCTTGTAATGCGCGATCTGGCCTTTGCAGAAGTCGCGCACCTCTTCTTCGGTGATCGTCTCGTTTTCGCGCGGCACGATCCAGGCGCAGAGTTCTTCCCCGAACTTCTTGTCGGGCAGGCCCACCACCTGAACGTCCTTGATCTTCGGATGCCGGTAGAGGAACTCCTCGATCTCGCGCGGATAGACGTTTTCGCCGCCGCGGATCACCATGTCCTTGATACGGCCGACGATGTTGCAATAGCCGTCCTCGTCCATGATCGCGAGGTCGCCGGTGTGCATCCAGCCCTCGCCGTCCACGGCCTCGGCCGTCTTGGCGATGTCGCCCCAATAGCCGCGCATGATCGAATAGCCGCGCGTGCAGAATTCGCCGGTCACGCCGCGCGGCACGGTGTTTCCATCGGTGTCGACGATCTTGATCTCGACATGCGGCTGCACGCGCCCGACAGTCGAGACGCGGTGCTCGATGGAATCGTCGACGCCGCTCTGCGTCGAAACGGGCGAAGTCTCCGTCATGCCGTAGGCGATGGTCACCTCGTTCATGTGCATCTGGCCGATGACGCGCTTCATCACCTCGATCGGACAGGGGCTGCCGGCCATGATGCCGGTGCGCAGCGAGGACATGTCGTATTTGGCGAAGTCCGGATGATCGAGCGCGCCGATGAACATGGTGGGCACGCCGTAGAGCGTGGTGCAGCGCTCTTCGGAGACGGACTGCAGCACGGCCAGCGGATCGAAGGCCTCGGCCGGGTAGACGAGCGTCGCGCCATGCGTCAGCGCGCCGAGATTGGCCATCACCATGCCGAAGCAATGGTAGAGCGGCACGGGCACGCAGATCCTGTCCTTCTCGGTCAGCCGGATCGCCTCGCCGACGAAAAAGCCGTTGTTGAGAATGTTGCGATGGGTGAGCGTCGCGCCTTTCGGATTGCCCGTCGTGCCCGAGGTGAACTGGATGTTGATCGGCTCGTCCGCCTTGAGCGTCGCGCCGAGCGCGGCCAGGCGATCCTTCTCGGCGTCGGAAGGCGGCGCCAGCAAGTCGCCGAAGTTGAACATGCCCGGCGTCTGTTCGTCGCCGAGGCGGATGACGAATTGCAGCGTCGGCAATCTCGCCGCCTTCAGCGCGCCGGGCGTCGCGGCGCCAAGCTCCGGCGCGAGGTCGTTCAGCATTTCGAGATAATTCGAGGTCTTGAACGCCGGCGACAGGACGATGGCGCGGCAGCCGACCTTGTTGATGGCGTATTCGAGTTCGGCGCGGCGATAGGCGGGATTGATGTTGACGAGCACGAGACCGGCCTTGGCGGTCGCGTGCTGCGTCAGCAGCCATTCGACATTGTTCTGCGACCAGATGGCGACACGGTCGCCCTTCTCCAGTCCGAGCCGCAGCAACGAGCAGGCGACGGCGTCGACGCGCCGCTTCAACTCGCCATAGGTCAGGCGGTCGTTCTGGTGGCGAGACACGAGCGCCTCGCGGGCCGCGTGTTTCGCGCAGGCCGCGTCGAAATAGGCGCCGATCGTTTGCTCGATCAACGGAATGGCGGTCGCGCCCTTGTCGTGGCTCAGCTTCGTCATGGCCGTTTCCTCGGACAGTTCTTTTCGGCGCTATTTCTTCGCCGGCTCGAAATCGACGAGCTCGGCGCCGTCGCCGACCGCGTCGCCGACCGCGAAACGATGCGCCTTCAGCACGCCATCGCTCGGCGCCGTGATCGTGTGCTCCATCTTCATCGCTTCCAGGATCAGCAGCGGCGCGCCCTTGTCGACCTTGGCGCCGGCTTCGGCCAGAATGGCGATGACCTTGCCGGGCATCGGCGCCAGCAGGCCGCCGTGCCCGCCCGCGCCTTCGGTCGAGACATGCAGCGGATCGACGGCGGCGAGCCGCCACGCGCGCCCGTCGAGGAAGACATGGCGCATGTGACCGGCCGCGATCACGGCCGCATCCCTGCGCACGCCGTCGATCTCGACACGCAGCGCGCCGCGCTCGTCGATCTTGCCGCGCACGACATGCGCCTTGCCGGCCAGCGACAGCGTGAAGCCGTCGCGATGCGCCACGACGCCGACGCCCGTCTGCGCCTCGCCGAAGCGGTAGACGATCGTGCGCCGGGCCGCGCCGTTGAGCCGCCAGCCGTCGCGCGCATGCCAGGGCGATGTCGCATCGGCGCTGCGCTGCGCTCTCGTCCGCGCGAATTCCCGCTCGCGCAGCAGACCGGCGAGCGCGGCGACGAGGAAGGCGTCGTCCGGCGGGCTCTCGGCGCCGGGGAACAGGAAGCCGCGCTCGCGTTCGATCAGGCCCGTGTCGAGGTCGGCCGAGGCGAAGGCCGGACAGGCGACCAGGCGCGACAGGAAGTCGATGTTGTTGTTGACGCCGACGACGCGATAGTCGGCCAGCGCCTGCAACATGCGCGCGCGCGCGCGATCGCGGTCGTCGTCCCACACGATCAGCTTGGCGATCATCGGATCGTAGAAGGGGCTGATGCTGTCGCCCTCCTCCACGCCGGTGTCGACGCGCACGTTCAGGCTTTCGTCCGGCGGCGCGAGGTGGCTGAGCTTGCCGGTCGAGGGCAGGAAATTCTTGTTCGGATCCTCAGCGTAGATACGCGCTTCCAGCGCATGGCCGTTGATGTGCAATTGCTCCTGCGCGAGCGGCAGCGGCTCGCCCGCCGCCACGCGCAATTGCCATTCGACGAGATCGAGCCCGGTGATCATCTCGGTCACGGGATGCTCGACCTGCAGGCGCGTATTCATTTCCATGAAATAGAACTGGCCGTCCTGCGTGGCGATGAACTCGACCGTGCCGGCGCCGACATAGCCGACCGCCTTGGCCGCGCTCACCGCCGCCTCGCCCATCTGGCGACGGCGCTCCGGCGTCATGCCGGGCGCGGGCGCCTCCTCCAGCACCTTCTGGTGGCGGCGCTGCACCGAGCAGTCGCGCTCGAAAAGATAGACGCATTCGCCATGCGTATCGCCGAACACCTGGATTTCGACGTGACGCGGGCGCACGATATATTTCTCGACGAGCACGTGATCGGAGCCGAAGCTCGCCGCCGCCTCGCGCTTGCAGGAGGCGAGCGCGGCGTCGAAATCCTCCGATTTCTCCACCATGCGCATGCCCTTGCCGCCGCCGCCAGCCGCCGCCTTGATCATGACGGGATAGCCGATCCTGTCGGCCTGCCCCTTCAGGAGCGCGGCGTCCTGGTCATCGCCGTGATAGCCCGGCGTCAGCGGCACATTGGCCGCCTCCATCAGCTTCTTGGCCTCGGACTTCGAGCCCATGGCGCGGATCGCGCCGACGGGCGGGCCGATGAAGACCACGCCCGCCTCGTCGCACGCATGACAGAAGGCTTCGTTCTCCGACAGGAAGCCGTAGCCCGGGTGGATCGCCTGCGCGCCGGTGCGTTTGGCCGCGTCGATGATCTTGTCGATCACCAGATAGCTTTCGCGCGCCGGCGAAGGACCGATGAAGACGGCTTCGTCGGCCATGCGCACATGGCGCGCGCCGGCGTCGGCTTCCGAATAGACGGCGACCGTCGCCACGCCCATGCGGCGCGCGGTCTTGATGATGCGGCAGGCGATTTCGCCGCGATTGGCGATGAGGATCTTGTCGAACATGGCGCGTCTCCCCATCACATCCGGAACAGGCCGAATTTCGTCGGCTGGATCGGCGCGTTGAGCGAGGCCGACAGCGAGAGCCCGAGCACGCGGCGCGTGTCGGCGGGATCGAAGACGCCGTCGTCCCACAGGCGCGCGGTCGCGTAGAGCGGATTGCCCTGCGTCTCGTATTGCTCGCGGATCGGCGCCTTGAACTTGTCCTCGTCTTCCTTGCTCCAGCTTCCGCCCCTGGCCTCGATGCCGTCGCGCCGCACGGTCGCCAGCACGCTTGCCGCCTGCTCGCCGCCCATGACGGAAACGCGCGCGTTCGGCCACATCCACAGGAAGCGCGGCGAATAGGCGCGGCCGCACATGCCGTAATTGCCGGCGCCGAAGGAGCCGCCGATGATGAGGGTGAGCTTGGGAACCTGCGCGGTGGCCACCGCCGTCACCATCTTGGCGCCGTCCTTGGCGATGCCGGAATTCTCGTATTTGCGGCCGACCATGAAGCCGGTGATGTTCTGCAGGAAGATCAGCGGAATGCCGCGCTGTGCGCAGAGCTCGATGAAATGCGCGCCTTTCTGCGCGCTCTCGCCGAACAGGATGCCGTTGTTGGCGACGATGCCGACGGGGTAGCCGTAGAGTTCGGCAAAGCCGGTCACCAGCGTCGTGCCGTAGCGCTGCTTGAATTCATCGAAGCGCGAACCATCGACGACGCGCGCGATCACTTCGCGCACGTCGTAGGGCTTGCGCGTATCGGTCGGGATCACGCCGTGCAATTCCGCGGGATCGTAGATCGGCTCGTCCGCGCTTCCGAGCTTCAGCCCCACCGGTTTCGAGCGATTGAGATTGCTGACGATGCGCCGCGCGATGAACAGGGCGTGCGCGTCGTTCTCCGCGAAATGATCGCAGACGCCGGAAATGCGCGTATGCACGTCGGCGCCGCCGAGGTCCTCGGCGCTCACCACTTCGCCGGTCGCCGCCTTCACCAGCGGCGGGCCGCCGAGGAAGATCGTGCCCTGGTTGCGCACGATCACGCTCTCGTCGGACATGGCCGGCACATAGGCGCCGCCGGCCGTGCACGAGCCCATGACGACGGCGATCTGCGGAATGCCCTTCGCGGACATGTTCGCCTGGTTGAAGAAGATGCGACCGAAATGCTCGCGATCGGGAAACACGTCGTCCTGTCGCGGCAAATTGGCCCCGCCGGAATCGACGAGGTAGATGCACGGCAGATTGTTCTGCTCGGCAATCTCCTGCGCGCGAAGATGCTTCTTCACGGTCATCGGATAATAGCTGCCGCCCTTCACCGTCGCGTCATTGGCGACGATCATGCATTCGACGCCCTGCACACGGCCGACGCCGGTGATGACGCCAGCGGACGGCGCCTCGCCGTCATACATGCCGTAGGCGGCGAGCTGCCCCACTTCGAGAAACGGCGCGCCGGGATCGATGAGATGATCGACCCTTTCGCGCGGCAGCAGTTTTCCGCGCGCAACATGCTTGGCGCAGGCGTCCGCGCCGCCGCCGCTCGCGACGGACGAGAATCTTTCACGCAGATCGTCGACCAGCCCGCGCATGGCGGCGGCATTGGCCTTGAACTCGTCGGAACGTATATTGACGTTGGATTTCAGGGCTTGCATCGGACGTTTCCTAGAACCGTTGTGTGCTCACGAATGTCATCCCCGCGAAAGCGGGGATCCAGTTCCCGGACATTCGTCGCTTGCCTCTGGATCCCCGATCGCGCTGCGCGCGTCGGGGATGACATTCGGGATCACTTCGTCTCGGCCATCAACTCGCGACCGATCAGCATCCGACGGATTTCGGACGTGCCGGCGCCGATCTCGTAGAGCTTGGCGTCGCGCCACAGGCGGCCGGCGGGGAATTCGTTGGTGTATCCGACGCCGCCCAAAGCCTGGATCGCCTCGCCGGCCATCCATGTCGCCTTTTCGGCGGAATAGAGAATGGCGCCCGCCGCATCCTTGCGCAGCGTGCGCGCGTGGTCCGCCGTGTCGCACGCGCGTCCCACCGCATAGACGTAGGCGCGCGTCGCCTGCCAGGTCGAATACATGTCGGCGAGCTTGCCCTGCATCAATTGAAAATCGCCGATCTTCTGGCCGAACTGCTTGCGCTCGTGCATGTAGGGCACGGTCACGTCCATGCAGGCCGCCATGATGCCGAGCGGCCCGCCCGAGAGCACCGCGCGCTCGTAGTCGAGGCCGGACATCAGCACGCGCGTTCCGTCTCCCACCTTGCCGAGAACATTCTCCTCCGGCACTTCGCAATTGTCGAAGAACAGCGGAAACGTGTTGGAGCCGCGCATGCCGAGCTTGTCGAGATGCTGGCCGTGCGTGAAGCCCTTGAAGCTCTTTTCGACAATGAACGCGGTCATGCCGCGCGGACCGGCTTCGAGATCGGTCTTGGCGTAGACGACCAGCGTATCGGCGTCGCCGCCGTTTGTGATCCACATTTTCGAGCCGTTGAGGACGTAGCGGTCGCCCTTCTTGTCGGCGCGCAGGCGCATCGACACGACATCGGAGCCCGCGCCCGGCTCAGACATGGCGAGCGCGCCGACATGTTCGCCGGAAATCAGCTTCGGCAGATATTTCTTCTTCTGCGCATCCGTGCCGTTGCGGCGGATCTGGTTGACGCAGAGGTTGGAATGGGCGCCGTAGGAGAGGCCGACCGAGGCGGAAGCGCGCGAAATCTCTTCCATCGCGATGATATGGGCGAGATAGCCCATGTTCGAGCCGCCCAATTCCTCCGGCGCAGTCATGCCGAGCAGACCGAGATCGCCGAATTTCTTCCAGAGGTCGGCGGGAAATTCGTTGTTCTTGTCGATGGCGGCGGCGCGCGGCGCGATCTCGGCGGCGGCGAAGGCCTGCACGGTGTCGCGCAACATGCGGATGTCCTCGGACAGGCCGAGGTCGATACCCGGAATATTCATCTGCTCCTCCCGACTTCGAGGATGATCCTAATCGCGATCCGGCGCCAGCGCTGCCCAAGAGGTTGCTTTTTCCGCCACATATGGCACAGTTTGCGAGCCATGAGCGGTCGCCAAGCCCTGCCCTTTCTCGCGGCGTCCGGTCGCGCGGTAACCCCTATCGCCTTCGTAAATGCGGTCCTGGGCGCCTATCGGGAGCGCGGGTTGACGCCTGAGGCGGCGCTCGACAGGGCGCATATTTCGCCAAGCGATCTTAGGAGACGCGACGCGCGCGTCACCGCCGCGCAATTCGAGATTTTCGCGGAAGCCGCGATGCGGGAACTCGACGACGAGGCGCTCGGCTGGTTCTCCCGCCGGCTGCCGTGGGGCGCCTATGGCATGTTGTGCCGCGCCTCGCTGACGCGCGGCCCGCTCGAACTGGCGCTGAAGCGCTGGCGTCGCCATCACCGCATCCTGACCGACGACGTGCTGTTCGCGCTCGAGGTCGAAAACGGCGTCGCTACATGGTCGATCGAGGAGCGCCGCGACCTCGGCGCCTATCGCGAGTTCTGCCTCGTGACGCTGATGCGCTACGTGCTGGGATTTGCCTGCTGGTCGATCGATTCCAAGATCGCGCTCGCGCGTGCGGAATTCCCGTTTCCCGAGCCGCCGCATGTCTCGGTCTATCCGACCATCTTCTGCAAGGATCTCGTCTTCGACGCGCCGCGTGCGAGGCTGCTGTTCGACGCGCGCTATCTCGCCTTGCCGCTGAAGCGCGACGAAGGCGATCTCGACCACATGCTGCAGCGCGCGCTGCCGTTGACCGTCCTGCCCTACCGGCGCGACCGGCTTCTGGTCGAGCGCGTGCGAAAACTCCTGCGCGACGCCAAGACGCCATTCGCCACGGCGGAGGACCTAGCGGATGCGCTGGCGCTTTCCACGCGCACGCTGCATCGCCAGCTTGCGCGCGAGGGCGCTTCGCTGCGCGAACTGAAGGAGGAAGCGCGCGTCGAAATCGCCGGCCAAGCGCTGGCGCGCGGACGCGCGCCGATCAAGCGCGTGGCGCAGGCTGCGGGCTTTCGCAACGAGAAGAGTTTTTCGCGCGCTTTCCGCAACTGGACCGGACTGACGCCGAGCGCCTTCCGGCGGCAGGCGTCGGGCATTTCCAGCATCATGCCTTGAAAAATGCATCGCCCGGGCTAGCTGCCCGATAAGTGGCAGCGACGTCGGAAGTTCCCATGACGACAGCGCCGGCATCGAAACGATCCCGGGACCTGAGTTCGATCAGGGGCCTGTTGATCGACATCGACGGCGTCGTCACCATCGGCGGCGCGCTCGTGCCGGGATCGCAGGACGCCTTGCAGCGACTGGACAAGGCCCGCCTGCCCTATCGCTTCATCACGAACACGACGCGCCGCGCGCGCGGACGAGTCGCAGCGGACCTCGCGGCGCTGGGATTGCGCGTCGACGTCGCGCATGTCTACACGCCGGCCGCGCTCGCGCGCGCCTATTGCGCCGAACGTGGGCTTGCGCCCTTCCTGGTCACACATCCCGATCTCGCACAGGATTTCGCGGGCCTGCCGTCCGCCGGACGCGAAGCGGTCATCGTCGGCGACGCCGGCGACTATTTCACCTATGCGCAGATGAACGCCGCCTTCCGCAAGCTGACGCATGGCGCGGATTTCCTCGCGCTGGCGACGAACCGCGCCTTTCAGGATGGCGACGGCGAGCTCAGCCTCGACGCCGGACCCTTCGTCGCGGCGCTCGAATTCGCGAGCCGCCGCAAGGCCACCGTCTTCGGCAAGCCCGCGCGCGCCTTCTTCGATGCTGCGGTCGCGGGCCTCGGCCTGCCGCACGGCGAGGTCGCGATGATCGGCGACGATGTCGAGGCCGATGTCGGCGGCGCGCTGGACGCCGGCCTCTCCGGCATATTGGTGCGGACCGGGAAGTATCGCAGCGGCCAGGAATCGGCCCTGGCGCGTCCCCCGACGCTCGTCGCGGATTCTCTCGCGCGAGCCGTCGACGCACTTGCTTGATTGACCGCTGCCGCGACAGCCCGTGCGTTCAGAACTGCGCCTGTTCCGCCTCGAGATAGGCAATGCTGACGTACTTGCCGATATTATTGGCCCAGCCCTTGGTTTCCGCCGCCTTCGAGGAAACGCGCGGGTCTTTCATGGCCACGGCGAGCGCGCCCTCGAGCGGTATGTTCCGCTTCACCGCGTCGATGCAGGCTTCGTAGATTCCCTGAAACAGCGAGCGCTGCCATTCCAGAACCTTTGCGCCGGCGTCGCCGTGCGCAGGCGCCCAGATCGTCGTCCTGCTGTTCTTGACGAGCGCGTCGATGGCGTCGAGCGTGCCCTTGTAGGAGCCGTCCTCCATATTGGCGATACGCCGGTCCATCATGATGTCGCCGACGCACATCGCCTGATCCTCGGGAATCTCGATGGCGATGTCGAAAGGCGTGTGCGCCACGCCATATTGATGGGCGCGCAACGAGACGTCGCCGAGCGACAGCGCGAAGCCGTGCTCGATATCCTTGTTCGGCGGGATGATGCGCGTGCCCGATGACGCCTGGTTCGTCCATTTCATCATGCTGTCGCGCCAGGAGATTCCGGTCCCGCCCTCGATCGCCTTGCGCGTCCCGGCATGGGCGTAGATCGGAACGTCCTTGCCAAAGGCCTCGATGAAGCCGTGGTTCCCGAGCCAGTGATCGCCGTGATAATGCGTGTTGAAAATGCCGACGACAGGCGCCTTCGTGACGGAACGCAACTGGCGGATGCACATCTGCGCGATCTGCAACGATGCGCCGGAATCGATGACGACGACGCCCTCCTTGCCGACGACGAAGATGATGTTGGACATCATTCCCTGGTTTTCCGGCGTCGGAAAACCGTCGGGCGCCTCGACCATGTAAACGTGCGCGCTGATCTTCTGGATCGGCTGGTCCTTCACCGGCGGCCCGACGACAACTTCGGCCTCGTCGGCGGCGAAGGCCGGCATGCAGAGATTGTATTGCGCCAGCGGCAGGCCGCCGGCTACCGTCATGCCCGAGAGAACGTCCCGCCGCGTGATCGCCATATGCGCCTCGTCTGGGTTCACTTGTACTTGTAGAAATCGGCGTTGAGCGCCGCCGACATTTTCGCCATCTCGTCCGGGAAGACCATCGTGCCGACGCTCGCCACGCAGAGCCGCACGTAGCGGTCGAGCGCCTCGCGGTCCTTCGCCTTGCGATCTTCGCGCGTGTAGAGGCCGAGCGCCTCGTTGTCGTCGGAATGGCTCTGGTGACAATTGCCGTTGCAATTATGCTCCTTGAGCAGCGCGCGGCCTTCCTCGATCGCAGCCGCGTCTTCCGCCAGCGCCGGAGCCGCGAGCAGCGCGAGGACAGACACGGCGAGCGAGAGATCACGCAGTCGCATAGGCGGCCTTTGCTTTCGGCTGGTCGACCAGCCGGTCGGTGACGACGGCGCCGATCCACATCGACCACAGGACGAGCCACGCCGTCATTGCGAAGATCGACGCGCCGGAAACGCCTGCGCCGACCGCGCAGCCCCCGGCAAGGACGCCGCCGAAGCCCATGAGGCAACCGCCGGCGATGTAGCGGCGCATGGAGGAGCCGTCGTGGAAGCCTTCGAGTTTCAGATCGCCGTTGAACGCGCCGGAGATGAAGGCGCCGAGGAACACGCCGGGGATCAATCCGAGATCGAACGTCACTTTCGAGCCGGGCGGCGCGAGCACGTACATCAGCGTATCGGCGGATGGCGAGGTGAAGCTGATGGAATGGACAGGCGCCATTTCAAAGGAGACGGAAGCCATGTGGAAATTGAACCACCAGGCCGCGCCGACCATCAGGCCGACGCCGACGGCCGCAACAGCATAGGAAATCCGCGTCTTCGAGCGCATGGCGATGGCGGCGCCCGCGACCAGCCAGAGGAGCGCGAACGCGAGGCCGCCGACATTGCCGATACGAAAGAGCGCAAGGAGATCGCGCGCCGAACTGTCGATCGTCCACCAGCCGTTGATGGCCGCGCGCGCGGGCGAAAGCAGGCCATCGCGCGACATTTGCGCGACGACGGCGAAGACGAGCCCCGACAGAAGCGCGCGCAGATTGCCTGTCGCCGAGAGAACGAGCATCCGGCTGCCGCAGGCGCGCGTCAGCGTCATGCCGCAGCCGAACATCAGGCCGCCGATGATGGCGCCGGACAGGCTGCCGGTGTTGTTGAGCTGGCGCACCGCGCCGGTGTCGAACAGGTCGAGCAGGATCAGCGCCTGCGTCACGATCAGGGCGGTGGAGAAAGTGAAGAGCCAGATCGCCATGCGTTCGCCGAGAACGCCATGCGCGATCTCGAGCGTCGCGGCGCGAAGGCAGAAGCGGGAATATTGCGCGAAGGCGCCGAACAGGACGCCGACAACCAGGCCGCCGAGAGCGAGGACCCATTGGTCCCCGAGCGTATCGATCAGCCGTTCGAGCATCAGGGCTTGATGTAGGCGTAGTGTTCGCGCGCCTGGAGTTGCGCGATGCGCACGACGCCCGACGGCGTGAAGTCGGCGTCCATCACGAACTTGTCCTTGGCGATGTTGCGGCGCTTCATCGTGATCTCGCAAACCTCGAAGGTCACGCCCGCGGCCTTGAGGCCCGAGATCAGAGGCGCATATTCCACGCCGCCCTTGGGATCCTTGGCGCCGTCGAACAGGAAGTCGATGCCGTCGGCATGCGCGACGACGACGATCTTCGTATCGGGCGCGACGTCGAGGTGATTGCGGATGTTGCGCAATCCCTTCAGCCCCTGCTCGGCCGCATTGTCGAAGTGATAGACGACCTTGTCGCCGGCAAACGCCGGCGACGCGCCGACAAGGAGGAGAAGCGCGAGCGCGATCCGCTGAAACGCATGGCGTAGAGCGTGCATGTTTTCCTCCTCGTTATGTCTTCAGGCGGCCATGCCGGGATTGCCGGCGACGTTCTTGAGCGTCGGCAGGTTCAGGACAGGCGACTTCACAGACTTCTTCGCGCGCAGATTGCGCCCGACCAGATCCCAGATCGGCTCGCCGCCGGCATCCTTCGCGGCTTCGGCGACAGGCGCCCAACCGGCGACCTTGTAGCTCCTGCCCGCCTCGATCGCCTTGCCGTTCAGCGTCATCTGGTCGATGCGTGCGCCCATCGCGGCGGTCGGATCGCAGGCATAGGTCATGCCGCCGACGCGCACCATGTCGCCGCCCTGCTGGTAATACGGATCAGGATTGAAGAGATTGTCGCAGACGTCTTCCAGGATTTCCTTGATCTGCGCGCCGGTCATCTCGGTCAGCGTCACGTAGGGATAAGTGATGGCCGTCTGGTCGAGCACGTTCTCCATCGTGATCGCTTCGCCCGGCAGGATCGTCGTGCCCCAGCGGAAGCCCGGCGAGAAGGCGATCTCGGCGTTCTTTTCCTGGATCAGCGCATCGAGAATGAGCTGGTCGAAGCTGCCGTTGAAATTGCCGCGGCGGTAAAGGAGCCCTTCGCTGACCGCGAGCTTCTCGTTGAGCTTCGCCTCGAAGGGCGCGCGCGCCTTCTGGATCAGCGCCTGCATCGTCGGGTCGGCCGGCAGCAGATTGGCGAAGACCGGCAGCAGCTTGTAGCGGAAGTCGGCGACCTTGCCGTTCTTCACGTCGAGATCGAGCACGCCGAGAAACTTGCCGTTCGAGCCGGCGTTCATGACGAGCGTCTTGCCGCCGGGGTTGGCGACGAGCGTCGGGCGCGGCATGCCGTCATGCGTGTGGCCGCCGAAGATCGCATCGACGCCGGAAACGCGCGACGCCATCTTGAGATCGACATCCATGCCGTTGTGCGAGAGCACGACGACGACCTGCGCGCCGTCGGCGCGCGCGGCGTCGACGGTCTTCTGCATGTTCTCTTCCTGGATGCCGAAGGTCCAGTCGGCGACCATGTAGCGCGGGTTGGCGATGGGCGTGTAGGGAAACGCCTGCCCGATGATGGCGACCTTCACGCCGTTCACGTTGCGCATCGAATAGGGCTTGAACACGGCGTCGCCGAAATCGGCGGTCTTGATGTTCTGCGCGACGATCTCGATCTTGCCGGCGAAATCGCTCTTGGCGACCTCCTCCACGCGCTCCTGGCCGTAGGTGCATTCCCAGTGCAGCGTCATCAGGTCGACGCCGAGCGCCTTGGCGGCGTCGACCATGTCCTGGCCCTTGGTCCACATCGCGACGCCGGAGCCCTGCCACGTGTCGCCGCCGTCGAGCAGCAGCGCGCCGGGGCGGTTGGCCTTGATGCGCTTCACCAGGGTCGCCAGATGCGCGAAGCCGCCGACCTTGCCATAGACGCCGGCATAGCGCTCGAAGTCGAGATAGGTGAAGGCGTGGGCGAGGCGCGGGTCCGCCGCAATTTCGAAGTGCTTGAGAAACTGCTGGCCGACGACATGCGGCGCCTTGCCCATCATGCCGGCGACGCCGAGATTGACGTTCGGCTCGCGGAACCAGATCGGCAGCAATTGCGCGTGGCAGTCGGTGATGTGCAGAAGCGACACGTTGCCGAAGGCCGGCGCATCGTAGACCTGCTCGGCGTTTCTTTCCGCCTGCGCAAAGCTCGCCGTCGGCGCCATGCCGGATACGCCGGCGGCGGCGAGCACATTCAGAAATTCACGACGGTTCACGGGACTGCTCTTTCTGGGCTTACTGGTTGACGGGCGATTGCGGGTCGAGCAGCAGGGCCATGAGGTCCTTGATCTGCTGTTCCGTGATGATGCCCATATGGCCGGCGCGCGGCATGTTGGAGCAGGCGTTGTAGGCCTTGGCGTTGTAGATGCGGCCCCAGGTGTAGCGCAGCGTCTCGTCGTTCGCGCCGCGCAGCTTGCCATAGTGCAGCAGGCTCGGGCCGATCGTGCCGTAGGAAATCTCCTTCGGCGAAAGCTGATGGCAATTGTAGCAATTGCCGCCGTTGACGTCGCCGGCCTTGTCGGTGGAGGTCAGGCCGCGACCGCTCTGGGCGACCTTCTCGCCTTCCTTCCAGTCTCCCAGCCACTTGCCGTCGCTCGGCCATTTGATCGTCGCCATGTTGTCGGCTTCGATCTTCTCGCGCTGCTTGACGGAATCCTTGTCGCCGGCGTGCAGCGGGTCGGAGCAGAAGGCCTGCGCCGCGTCCTGATCGAGGCGCGCGAGCTTGGCGATGCCTTTCTCGCGGAAGCCCGACTTGAGCATCGCCTGAAAGGCCGCGTCGTCGGCGCCCGCGCCCCAGTTGGTGTCGGCGGCAAGCGCTGGCGTCGCGAGGGCGACGAGGGCGAGCGTGTAAAGCGTCTTCTTCATCTCGCTCTCCTCAGCGCTTGATGCCGGGCGTGTCCATGACGGCGCCGTTGGAAAGGCTGGCCATGAACATGGACAGCGCCACCGTCGCGTCCGATCCGTAGATCGGCTCGGGAAAGCGCTGCTGGCGGAAGCAGTCGGCGAGGCGCCATTGCATGCCCCACATCTGCCCGGCGCTGACGCGGTAGGCGGGCCACGACGTCCACCCGGACGCCGCGCCCTTGGCCGAGGGAATGTAGGGAAGCTCCTGCAGACGGATGCGCACGCCTTCCTGCCCGTGACAGGTGGCGCAGGCGAAATCGTGCGGGCCGCCCTGATAGTAGAACATGCGCTTGCCCAGGTTGAACATCTGCTGCTCTTTGGGATGCGCGACGCTGACCTTCACCGGAACGCCCTTGGACATGCCGGAGATGAAAGTCGCGATGGCGTTCAGTTCATCCTTCTCGGGGCTCGCCCAATTGGCGTTGACGTATTTCGCGACGTCGACGCCCTGCAGCGTCGACATGCAGGTGAGGACGCGCGACTCGGCGTCCTGCACCTTGTCGGTATCCTTGAAGTAACGGGGCAGTTGCGCGTAGGCGCCCGCAACCACGCCCGCGCCGAGGCCGAGGTCGCATTTCTCGAGCGAGACGTTCTTCGGTCCGGCGGGCTTCTTCCAGAGCTCTTCGCCCGCCGCTTCGAACAGTTCCGCGGGATTGCCGTCCTTCAGCGCCTCACGATACTTCTCGATCCCCTCGATCGACTTGTCCTGCTGCTGCGCGAAAGCGGCGAAGCCGCCCGTCAGCAAGCCCGAGGCCAGAACGGCCACGGCGAAGTTCCAACGTCCCATCACATTCCTCCCGACGAGCGTGCCGGCGTTGCAGCAGAACGAGGCCACGCCACAGCGTGCGCGCCCCGCATTCCCTCTGGATGCGCGCAGCCTTCACGCGGGCCGCGCGCAGCGCTCGCATCAGCTAATGGTAGCCTCGTCCGTGCGCGTGTCGCCCTTGTTGTCGGTCCAGGTCACGGCGATCTTGTCGCCCGCCTTGCCGCCCTTGATCTTGAAGGCGAGGTAAGGGTTCTTGGAGACCGATGGTCCCCATTGCGCCTGCATCACGACATTGCCGTTCATCTTGGCGACGACTTCGTTGATGAACCAGGCCGGCACGACATTGCCGGACGAGTCCTTGCGGAAGCCCGTCTCCATCTCGTGGTTCATGAGCACTTTGACTTCGGTGACGCCGTCCTTCGAGGCGGCGCGGATCTTCATCGGATTTGCCATGATCTTCTCCTCGCGCCTGATCAGCCGCCGCAGCCGCCGAGCGTGACCTTGATTTCCTTGGTCGCCGTGTAGAACTTGCCATCCGCTTTCACGAGCGCGATGACGTTGGAGGTCTGGCCCATCTTGATGCGGGTCGTCACGTCCGCGACCATGTCGGGGCCGATGTCGAAGGACGCGGCGAGCATGTTCGGGTTCTTCTCGACCATGAACGAAATCTGCGTCGTGTTCGGGATCTTGCTCACGGCCTGCAAGGGAACGACGGCGCCGTTCTCTGCGATGTCGGAGGCGAGAATCTGAATGTCGCCGCTTTCCTTCGCGCCCTCTGCGCCCATCGCCTTGTACGTGTCGGCCAGGGTCTTGCCGTCGAACGCCGCCTTGTTCCACGCGGCGAAGGCGAAGCGCGGCGCGATCGCTGAGCCGAAGGCCGCGATAAGCCCGAGCAATCCGCCGCTCCTGAGCAATTGGCGTCGGCTTGTTTCAGTCTGCATAGGTAAGCCCTCCGGATTTCAGTGTTGTCTTCGGTGGTTCGTTCGCCGCGAAATCACTTGGCCGGCGCGCCGTCGAGTATCCAGGCGACGAGCGCCTTCAGGTCGTCGTCCTTTATATCAGGCATGGGCGGCATTGCCACGTCGCCCCACACGCCTTCGCCGCCTTCGCGAATCTTCTTCGCGATTTTCGTCGCAACATCCTGCCCCCTGTACTTCTGCGCGACCTCGGCATAGCTCGGGCCGACGAGCTTGCTGTCGACGGCATGGCACGCGAGGCAACCGGAGCTGTCGGCCAGCGCTGCGGCCGGATGTTTCGCCGCCGCGCCGTCGGCGGCGGACGGGCCCGTCGTCTGTCCGCGCACAGGTCCGACGCGCCGGTTCTGGTCCGCGATATTGCCGTGCGAGGGCAGCGCGTAGTCAGGAAGGACCGAGGCGATCTCGACCTTGTCCTTGCAATTCTTCATGCAGGGCTGCGCATTGGCGTCGGGCTTCAAGGGCTTGCCGCTGAGCGCGGCGCTCGGCCAGAGCGCATGGTTGTAGGTCATGCCGTCGCGATTGGGCATGAGCTTCTGAACGTCGCGGATGGTCTGGTCGTTCAGGACGAAGTCGTCCGGCACGATCTCCGACAGGTTCAGCATGTAGGCGAGCACGGCATAGACCTGATCGTTGCTCAGCGTCTTCGGCGCATTCCACGGCATGGCGCGACGAATGTAGTCGAACAACGTCGAGACGGTGGCGACCTTCATGAAGGTCGTGCGGCCGGGATAGTCGGGTCGCTTCAGCGACGCCACATGGCCGGTCTTGATGTCTTCCTTGGTCACGCCGCCGATCAGCGGCGAGAAGAACTTGTTGCTCTCGCCGAATGTGCCGTGACAGGTCGCGCACTTGCCTTCCCACACCGCCTCGCCGTCCGAGACGCTGCCGGAGCCCTTCGGCAGGCCGGCGAAATCGGGGCGCACGTCGATGTCCCAGGCCTTCACTTCGGCTGGCGTCGCCGCGCGGCCGAGGCCGAAATCGTCGAGCGCGCGCGCCGGCGCGGCCGCGACGACCACGGCGAGAAGCGCGAGCGCGGTCTTAGAGAACCTGGACATTGCTCACGTCACCGCTTTCGACGACCTTCCACGACTGGATGGCGTTGTTGTGATAGATGGAGCGCGTGCCGCGCGTCTCGCGCAACATGCGATAGCCGGGCTGAACGTAGCCGGTCTCGTCCGTCGCGCGCGATTGCAGGATCGCCGGCTTGCCGTCCCACTTCCAGCCGATGTTGAAGCGCGTGAGGCATTTCGAGAGCACAGGCGTCTGCAATTGCGCCTCGACCCAGTTCATGCCGCCGTCGAACGACACGTCCACGCGCTTGATCTTGCCGCGACCGGACCAGGCGAGACCGCTGACGTTGTAATAGCCCTTGTCGAGCAGGGTCTGGCCGCCGGACGGCGAGGTGATGACGGACTTGGCTTCCTGGATCGACGTATATTGCCGATGCTGGCCATCCGGCATGAGGTCGACATAGTGGATCGCCTCGTCCTTCGTCGCCCACGGCTTGTCGCCCACTTCGATGCGACGCAGCCACTTCACCCAGGACACGCCCTGCACGCCGGGCACGACGAGGCGCAGCGGATATCCGTTTTCCGGCCGCAGCATTTCGCCGTTCTGACCGTAAGCGACGATCACTTCGCCGGACGCGACGAGCTCGATCGGGATGGTGCGCGTCATGGCCGAACCGTCGCCGCCCTCGGCAAGCACGAATTTCGCCTTCTTCCAGTCGACGCCGCAATCCTCGAGCAACATGCGCAGCGGCACGCCTGTGTACTCGCTGCACGAGATCATGCCGTGCGTATATTGCACGGTCGGCACGGCGACATTGCCCCATTCCATCCCCGTGTTGGCGCCGCATTCGATGAAATGCATGCGCGAGACCGAGGGGAAGCGCTGGAGATCGTCGAGCGTGTAGACCTTGGCCTTCTTCACGAAGTCCGGCGTCGAGCCGTTGATCATGAAGCGGTGCTTGTTCGGGTCGATGTCGTACCAGCCCTGGTGATGGCGCTCGAAGTGCAGGCCCGACGGCGTGATGATGCCGAACATGCCCTGCAGCGGCATGAACGACACGCTGGCGCCGGCGACCTGCGTGAGGCCGGGGCTTTGACGGCGGATGAGGCCGCCTTCGTATTTCGAGGGCATGCCATATGGCGTGGCGGCGACCGGCTGCCCGAGCGTCGTCGCCCACGGCTGCGGCTTCAGGATCGCTTCGTCGCCCTGCGCGGACGCCTCCTCCGCCATTGCGCGTCCGGCTCCCAGCGCCGCCGCCGCGGCGATGAAGGAGCCGCGCAGAAAGTCGCGGCGGCCGCTGCTGACGGAGGCGATCTGCCCGGCGGCGAGGAAATTCTCCGGCGCCTTGCGAATCCTGCCCGGCGCGCCGGCGACCGCATGGCCTTCCAGATCGCTTTCAGATCCTCTTCGCATCCTGTCTCCGCGCGTCAATGCATTGGCGGTCGTCGCCGGCGACGGTCCGGTCTTGCCAGCGCGCACACAATAGACGCGCGCCGTCGCGTCGCCATCGGGGACGATGCCGGGATCGCCTGGGTGAAACTACCCAGCGGCCGTCATTCGGCGGCGTCCGTCGCCCAGGAAATCAGTTGCGCGACCGAGCTCACGCCCGCCTTCGCCATGAGATTGTGGCGATGGTTTTCGACCGTCTTGGCCGAGATATTCAGGTCGGCGGCGATCGCCTTGCTCGTCTTGCCGGCAATGACGAAGGCCAGGACCTCGCGCTCGCGCTCGGTCAAGGCGCCGAGCTTGCGATCGAGCGAGGCCTGGCGTCCGCGCTTCGCGAGCGCAGCCGCGCTCGCGGCGAGCGCGTCGCTGATCCGGTCGAGCAGCACCTGATCGTCGAACGGCTTTTCGAGAAAGTCGATCGCGCCGTGGCGCATGGCGCGCACCGCCTTCGGCACGTCGCCGTGGCCGGTGATGAAGATGACGCCCGTCACGGCGTTGCGGCTCTGCAATTCACGCTGGATTTCAAGTCCGCTGACGCCGGGCAGGCGCACGTCCAGGATCGCGCAGGACGGCCGCGCATTGTCGAGGCGCTCGAGCAATTCCCGGCCCGAGGCGCAGGCCACGAATTCGTAGCCGACCGAGGAGACGAGAAAGCCGACGGCGTCCCGCACGGCCGGGTCGTCGTCGACGATATAGATGATCGGCGCATCCTCAGACACGGGCTCGCTCCTCGATCAGCGGCAGGTAGAAGCGAAAGATGGTCATGTCGTCCTTGCGCTCGGCGAGCAGGCGCCCGCCATGCGCTTCCGTGATCGTGCGGCTCAAAGACAATCCCAGCCCGAGCCCGTTCTTCTTCGTCGTGAAAAAAGGATCGAAGAGGCGCTCGCGCGCTTCCTGCGCAAGGCCCGGGCCGTTGTCGCTCACATCGACATTCACGCGATCCGCCTCGGCATATGCACGCACAAATACTCTTCGGTCATCCTGCGCCGCGACGGCCTCGAGCGCGTTCTGGAGAAGGTTGATGACCACTTCCTCCAGTTGAAGCCGATCCGCGCGCACCGGCGGCAGCGCGTCGGGCACGTCGGATTCGACAAGGACATTCGCCGCCGCCGCCGTGGGCTCGAACAGCGCGAGCGCGTCGCGGATGGCGGAGGCCGGATCGATCGGCACCTGCGGCGCGGGATTCTTGCGCACGAAATCCTTCATGCGCCGCACGATATCGCCCGCCCTTTCCGCCTGCACGGCGATGCGCTGCACCGCGTCGCGCAGGCTTTCGGGATCGGCGCCGCCCTCGATGCGCCGTTCGCATCCCCGGGCATAGGTCAGGATCGCCGCCAGCGGCTGATTGATCTCATGCGCCAGAGAGCTGGCCATTTCGCCCATCAGCGAGAGACGGACCGTGTGCTCCATCTGCTCGCCCTTGAGGCGCGCGGCCTCGTGCGCAAGCTGCAGTTCCCGCGTCCGCCTGCGGACGAGATAGGAGACGCGGATGACATGGACGAGCCACCAGCCCGCCGCGGTGGCGATCAATATGGCCCAGTACCTGTTCTCGAAGATGAAATCGACCAGGCCGAGCCGCGTGAACGGCGCGTAAGGCCCCACTTTCAGCGTGCGATAGAGATCCTGCACATTCGCGTAATCGTCGGGCTGCGCCCAGGCCTTCTCGTCCGTGCCCGGCTGCATCGAAAACAGGGCCTGCGCCACGTCGCGGCCGACCGAGGCCGGCGTCTGGGCGACCTTCACGAAAGGCCAGCCGGGATAAAGGCGCGTCGATACCTGACACTTCAATTCGCCGGATGGCCGGCGCCCGATCACGCGCAGCGCATCCTTGTCGACGACGCCTTCGGCGATGAGCTTTTCCAGCACGCAGGAACGTATGACGCCGGCGTCGGCGCGGCCCGCGACGACGGCGCGGACGACCTCGTCGACCGGAAACCCCGTGAAGACGGACGTCATGTCGCGCGCCGGATCGATCCCGCGTTCCGCCATTTCGCGCATCGCGGCGCGAAAGCCGAAGGCGTCGGGCGCGACCGCCGCGACACGAAGATTGCGCAGGTCGGCGATCGCCTGGATTTCGGGATGCGAGTTCAAGACGACGATCGCGGCGCCGACGGCTTCGGAGGGCGAGGGTCCCTCGAGGTCCTGCTCCGTCGCGATGGCGCTCGCGGAATAGCCCACCTTCAGCTCGAGATAATGGCCGGGATTGGTGATGAGGAAATCGAGCCTGTGCGCCGCCACCGCCGCCGTGAGAAAGGCCGCCGTGCCGGTCACGACCTGGAACCTGTACTGCGGCAAGGCGCGCGCGAGATGGTCGACCGTCGACTGCCATGTGCGCTCGGCTTCCTCGGCGCCGCGATAGGCGAGCACGCCAACCCGCACCTCCACGGGCGCATCGGCGCGCGCCGCGCAAACAGCGACGAGCGACAGCAGAAGAAGTGCGGAAAAACGCGCGAAGGCTCCCGTCATGGGGCGACAATAGGCGCGCGCGCCCCCGGGCGTCCATGCGCGCCCCTCGCGCCGGCGCTCGGCCGCGTCGCAGGGCTCGCGCGCGTTTCGACGCGACTGCCACCCATCCGTTGGAACGCCTACCTCCTTCGCCGCACGGCCGCTAAGATTTCGCGCCAAAGGGAGGCATCGGCATGGTCATCGACGCGGAGCGGCTTGCGAAATTCATCGCGGAAATCTTCGTCGCGGCCGGCAGCGCGCCGGGCGAGGCGCTGGAGATCTCCGAACATCTGGTCGAAGCCAATCTCAGCGGCCACGACAGCCACGGCGTCGGCATGACGCCGGCCTACATGCTGCATCTCAACATGGGCGCGGTCGTTCCCAATCGCGCGCCGAAGCTGGTCGCCGATCTCGGCGCGCTCATGGTGTTCGACGGCGACAGCGGCTACGGCCAGCCTGTCGCCAATGCGGCGATGGACATGGCCGGCGCGCGTGCGCTGGAAACCGGCGTCGTCGTGTGCAGCCTGCGCAACGTGCAGCATGTCGGGCGCATCGGCGCCTATGGCGAAAGGCTCGCGCGGCGCGGCCTGCTGTCGATCCATTTCGTCAACGCCGTCTACGCCACGCCCTGCGTCGCGCCGTTTCGCGGCTCCGATCCGCGACTGATGACCAATCCGATCTGCATCGCGCTGCCGCTCGGCGATGACCGCGCGCCTGTCGTCCTCGACTTCGCGACATCGGCCATCGCGCTCGGCAAGGTGCGCGTGGCGATGAACAAGGGCGTCGAGGCGCCCGAAGGCACGTTGATCGACGAAAGGGGCCGGCCGACGCGCGACCCGCAGCGGCTGTTCGTCGAGCCCAAGGGCGCGATCGTGCCGTTCGGCCTGCACAAGGGCTGGGGATTGGCGCTCGTCGCCGAAATGCTGGGCGGACTGCTCGCCGGCGGCCCCACGCAAGCCGCGGCGCAGAAGCCGGCCGGGCTCGTCAACGGCCTGTTCTCGATCATCATCGACCAGACGCGGCTCGACCGCGGCGGCGCCTATGGCGACGAGGTCGCCGCGCTCATCGACTATGTGAAGGCTTCGCCGCCCGCCAATCCGGACGAGCCCGTGCTCGTGCCCGGCGAGCCCGAACGCATCAGCCGCGCGGAGAGACGCGCCAACGGCATTCCGATCGACGACCGCACGTGGCGCGAGATCGTGGAGGCCGCGCGCAGCGTCGGGGTGACGGCGCCGGCGTAGGTCACGCGTGCCGCAAGCGCGCCCGCACGCGATCCCTCACGGCCCGACCATCGTCGCCTCGCCGGCGCCGGAGCGGTCCGGCGTTTCGTCCTTCCAGCGCACCGACCCCACGGGCCGCTCGAGCATCCTGCGGATGCGGATGGGCTCGGACCCGATATGGAACTCCTGCGCGCGCATGTGCAGGGCGCGCTCGGCGTCGGTCGGACGGTTGCGCTGCCTCAGGTAATCGAGCCAGGTCGGGCAATGGTAGCGTTCGGTCCACAATTCGGGATCGGCGATGTCGCGCGCGATCGACCAGCCATAGGCGCCGTTCCTCTGGCGGCTGTGCTGCACCTGCTGCATCACGGCGTAGTAGAGACGCGCCTGCCTCGGATCGACCCGGTACTCGATCTCGACGACGATGGGGCCGCTGCGCGCGGTAAGCTGCAGCCGCATTTCCGGATCTTCGAGGTCCTCGAGCGTTTGCTCGGTCGGTCCCTTGACCTGCGGCATGCGCATCCAGCGGCCGAGCGCAGCCGACAGCGCCAGCCCGAAGCTGGCGACGAGCAGCGCATCGGAGACGCCGATCGCCTTTGCGGTCGCGCCCCACAGCCCCGCGCCGACGGCGACGCCGCCCGAGATCGAGGCCTGAAACGCCGCGAGCGCGCGGCCGGACACCCAGCGCGGCGCGACGAGCTGAATGCCGACGTTGAACAGCGTGACGGACGCCGTCCATCCGGCGCCCGTGACCATCAGCGCCACGCCCGACGCGATTTTCGAATGGCTCGCCGCGACGACCGCGATGCCCGCCCCCATCGCCACGGCCGAAAGCCGGATGGCGCTCTCCGCGCCGAGCCGCGAACTGAGGTTCGACACGTTGAGCGCGCCGATCACCGCGCCGACGCCGAAGGCGCCGAGCATGACGCCGAAATCGCGCGCATTGCCGTTCAGCAATTCGCGCGTGACGATGGGCATGAGCGCCAGGATCGAGCCGCCGAGCACGCCCGTGACCATGGTGCGGATGAGGACGATGCGGATCGGCAGCGAATAGGCGATGTAGCGCACGCCCGAGACGACGGCGCGCGCCAGACGTTCGGGCGGCAGCCGCGAGGGCTCCCGCACGCGCCGCCACATGAACAGCACGACCATCAACGGCACGTAGAACAGCGCATTGTTGGCGAAGGCGGCGGTGGCGCCGAACGCGGCGACGATCGCGCCGCCGATGGCCGGCCCGAAGCTGCGCGCGAGATTCCAGCTTATGCCGTTCAGCGCCACGGCGGCCGGCAGGTCCTGCGCGGGCACCTGCTCGCTGACGGAAGCCTGCCAGGACGGCCCCATCAGCGCCATGCCGCAGCCGATGACGAAGCAGAAGGCGAGCAGCCCCGCCGGCGAGAGCGCGCCTTGCCACGCCAGCAGCGTCATGACGCAGGCGCCCGTAAACGAAATCGTGAGCGCGATCAGGCTGACGATGCGCCGGTCGAACATGTCGGCCGCCGCGCCCGCGGGCGCCGAAACGAGCGCGATCGGCAGCATGAGGCTCGCCTGCACGAGCGCGACCATCTCCGGCGAATTGGTCATTTCGGTCATCGCCCAGGCCGCGCCGACGCCCATCACCATCAGGCCGAGATTGGACGTGAGGCTGGCGAACCAGATCCGGCGGAACACGGCGTGACCGAGCGGCGAGAAGATGCCGCGGCGCGCCGGAGGCGGGCTTGCTTTCGATGTGTCGGTCATCGACCGTGACGCTTTCGCTTTCGTTCGAGTACGAGAAAGTAGCGCAACCGACGCGACTGTTGAGGATAATTTGGCCACGGGAGCGCCGACGGCGCCGCAGCCGATGCGTACGCGCGCGCCGGCGACGGTCAGCAGGGCTGCGGAACAAAATTCCGCTCTCGATCTTTGGATTTGATGGTGAGCGCGCTGGGACTCGAACCCAGGACCCTCTGATTAAAAGTCAGATGCTCTACCGACTGAGCTACGCGCTCCCTTGCGGGCGCCCCGGGAGTATCCCCGGGGGCCTTCAGGGTCAACCCTGCCAGGCGATATAGGCCATCAGCGCGGCGAACAGGACGACCGAGACCAGCGTGGTAAGCCCCGCTTTCATCAGCAGTTTCGGGGCGATCGGCGCGCCGGGGTCGGTGCCCAGCAGGCGTCCCTCCTCGTCCTCGTGCTGCGAGCGCACGCCGAGCGGCAGGATGGCGAACAGCACGATCCACCACATGGTGAGGAAGATCGCGACCGCCATGGGAATCGGGACAGGAAGGGTCATGGCGCGGAATTTACCATCGTGTCATCCCGGACGAACCGAGGTTCGATCCGGGATCCGGAAATTGCGGCCGCTGGATGCCCGCTTTCACGGGCATGACAGGCCGGGTCAGACCTGCTCGATCTCGACCAGCGTGCCGTTGAAGTCCTTGGGATGCAGAAACAACACGGGCTTGCCGTGCGCGCCGATCTTCGGATTGCCGTCGCCGAGCACGCGCGCGCCCTTGGCCTTCAGATGGTCGCGGGCGACGATGATGTCGTCCACCTCGTAGCAGACGTGGTGCATGCCGCCGTCCGGGTTCTTCTCGAGGAACTTGCCGATCGGCGAATCGGCGCCGAGCGGCTCGAGCAGTTCGATCTTGGTGTTGGGCAGTTCGATGAACACCACCGTCACGCCGTGGTTCGGCTCGGGCTGCGGCGCCGAGACCTTGGCGCCGAGCGTGTCGCGGTAGAGCGCGGCCGACTTGGCGAGATCCTTGACCGCGATGGCGACGTGATTGAGGCGACCGATCATGGCTTGCTCCGGTTTCAGACTTCGAGAACGAGGACGTGCACCTGGGGCCGCTTGCCCCAGGCCTGGCCGAGCGCGCTGCGCACGGCGCGCTCGACGGCGTTGGCGACGGCGTCGGCGTCGCGGCGCTTGGGGCGCGACAGGCCGTCCAGCGTCGAGAATATGGTTTCGTCAACGACCGCGTCCATCATCGCGCCGTTGCGGTCGCGCTCGGGAATGCCGGACATGACGACGTCGGGATCGCCCGCGAGCTCGCCCTTCGAGGTCAGCGCGATGGCGATGGAGACGACGCCGGCGAAGGCGAGGCGCGCGCGCTGCGCGATCGCCTCGTCGCTGGCGGAAATCAGCGTCGCGCCGTCCTCGACGATGCGGCCGACCGGCACCTGGCCGATCACGCTCGGCTCGCCGGGCCCGAGCAGCACGAGATCGCCATCGCGCGGCGACAGCACGTGCGAAATGCCTTCGGCCTTGGCGAAGGCTGCGTGTTCGGACAGATGCAGCGCCTCGCCGTGCGCGGGGATCAGCGTCCTGGGCTTCAGGAGCTGATAGAGCCGTCCGACCTCGCCGCGGCGCGGATGGCCCGAGCAATGCACCAGCGCCAGCCGGTCGGTGATGACGTCCAGCCCCTGGTCGATGAGGCCGTTGATGATCGCGTTCACCTCGCGCTCGTTGCCGGGAATGGTGCGCGAGGAGAAGATCACGCGGTCGCCGCTCGCGAGCTTGATGGACGGATGCTCGCGCGCGCCGATGCGCGCCATGGCCGCGCGCTGCTCGCCCTGGCTGCCGGTCGCCAGCACGACGACCTTGTTGCGCGCGAGATCGGAAAAGCTCTGCGGCCCGAGGAAGGGCTTGATCCCGTCGAGATAGCCGCAGTCGCGGCCGACCTCGACGACGCGCTCCAGCGAGCGGCCGACGACGACGACGGAACGCCCCGCCGCTTCAGCCGCCAGCGCCACCGCTTTCACGCGGGCGAGGTTGGAGGCGAAGGTCGTCACCACCACGCGCCCGGGCGCATTTCCGACGAGATCGCGCAGCGTGCGCGCGACCTCGCCTTCGGACGGGCTCTGGCCTTCGCGCACGATGTTGGTGGAATCGCAGATGAGGACGTCGACGCCCTCCTCGCCGACGCTGAGCAGTCGCGCCTCGTCCGTCGGCTGGCCGACGCCGGGCTCGGGATCGAGCTTCCAGTCGCCGGTGTGCACGACCACGCCGCCGGGCGTGCGCAGCACGAGCGCGCAGCTTTCGGGAATCGAATGCGACATGGCCACGGGCTCGATGTCGAACGGCCCGAGCGAGAAGCGCTGGCCCTGCCTGAATTCGACCAGCTCCACCTTCGGCGCGCCGGGCTCGCCGAGGCGGCGGGCTTCCAGCAGGCCGATGGCGAAGCGCGTCGCGTAGACCTTGCAGCCGAGCCGCGGCCACAGCGCGGCTATGGCGCCGATATGGTCCTCGTGCGCGTGGGTGATGACGAGGCCGATGAGGTCCTTGCGGATCTTGTCGATGAAGGAGACGTCGGGAAAGACAAGGTCGATGCCCGGCAGGTCGGGGCCGGCGAAGGACAGGCCGCAATCGACCATGAGCCACTTGCGGCGGCCCGGTGGACCAAAGCCGTAGAGCGCCGCATTGCGACCGATCTCGCCGAGGCCGCCCAATGCGACGAAGACGAATTCTTCCCTGGACTGCGGCATCAGGCCTTTCCGCGCAAACTCGCCTGTGCGGCGGGGCCGAGCAGGACGTCGCCTGCGTCAATGGAGGTCGAGCCCTCCGGCGTCAAGACGACGAGGCGGCCGTGCTGGTCGATCGTGTCGAAAACGCCTTCGATCGTCCTGTCGCCGAGCGCGACTTTCACCGGGCCGCCGCGCCCGAGGCAGGCGCCGAGCCATTTTTCCCGAATGGCGATGAAATTCGTTCCGCGCGCCCATGTCGTCAGCGCGTGCGCCATGGCGTCGGAGAGCGCGGCGAAAAGCGTGGCCGGATCGCCGGCGCCGGGGTTGATCGTTTCGAGGTCGGTCGTCGCGTAGTTCGGCAGGTCCGGGTGCGAGCGGCAGTTGACGCCGATGCCGATCACGGCGGCCAACACGCCATCCGGCAGGCGCGTCGCCTCCAGCAACATGCCGGAGAGTTTCGCGCCTGCGCACAGCAGGTCGTTCGGCCATTTGAGGCCGAGGTCGTCACGGGGAGAGAGGACGGCGTTGGCGGCTTCGGCGAGCGCGACGCCGGCGACGAAGCCGAGTTCGGGCGCCTTCTCCGTCGCGCAGGGATCGGTCAGCAGCAGCGACGCATAGAGATTGCCGCGCGGCGAGGTCCATTGCCGCCCCATGCGGCCGCGCCCCGCCGTCTGCTCGCCGCCGACGATCCACACGGGGCCGCGCTCGCCCTGCTCGCGCGCGCGCATGAGCGCGACGGCGTTGGTCGAGCCGACGCTGTCGAGATAGTCGAGGCGATAGCCGTGCGCGGCGGCGTGCGGGCCGAGGCGAAAACCGGCGGTCATGCGACGCACCTGTTCCTTCCCCCCTTGCGGGGAGGGGAGAAGGCGCGATGTGCGAGAGCCGTCCTCAGAAGGCGAACGCCTTCGCAGCGTTCGCGGCGGCCGAGATGAACGGCGCCGGATAGACCCAGAACAGGAAGACGAGCGCGGTCGAGACCGCCATCACCGTGCGCACGGCGAGCGGCGCGACGTCGAAGGCCGGCGCCGGATCGTCGAAATACATGACCTTGACGATGCGCAGGTAGTAGAAGGCCGCGACCGTCGACAGCAGCACGCCGATGACGGCGAGCGGCGTGAGGCCCGCCTGCACCGCCGCCAGGAAGGCGTAGTATTTCGCGAAGAAGCCGGCGAGCGGCGGAATGCCCGACAGCGAGAACATCAGCATGGCCATGAAGAAGGCCATCCAGCCGTTGGTGCGCGCGAGGCCGGCCAGATCGGAAATCGTCTCGACCGCCCTGCCCTGCACGCGCATCGCGAGGATCACGGCGAAGACGCCGAGCGTGGTGACGAGATAGATCGCCATGTAGAGCGCGACGCCCCTGACGCCGTCCGCCGTGTTGGCGGCGAGGCCGACCAGCGCGAAGCCCATGTGGCCGATCGAGGAATAGGCCATCAGGCGCTTGATGTTGGTCTGCCCGATCGCGGCGAAGGAGCCGAGCGCCATCGAGGCGATCGAGATGAACATGATGATCTGCCGCCATTCGTGCGCGAGGCCGGGCAGCGCGTCGGTGACGACGCGCAGCGTGATGGCGACCGCCGCCATCTTCGGCGCAGAGGCGAAGAACGCCGTGACCGGCGTCGGCGCGCCCTCGTAGACGTCGGGCGTCCACATGTGGAACGGCACGGTCGACATCTTGAAGGCGAGGCCGGCGAGCAGGAACACGAGACCGAAGACGACGCCGATCTGCGGCCCGGCCTTCAGCGCCTTGGCGATGCCGTCGAACTGCACGGTGCCGGCATAGCCGTAGATCAGCGAGGCGCCGTAGAGCAGCATGCCCGAGGACAGCGCGCCGAGGACGAAATATTTCAGGCCCGCTTCCGACGCCTTGAGATTGTCGCGATGGAAGGCGGCGACGACGTAGAGCGCCAGCGACATCAGCTCGAGCCCGAGATAGAGCGAGATGAGGCTGTTGGCCGACGTCAGCAGCAGCATGCCCAGCGTCGAGAGCAGGATGAGCACCGGGAATTCGAAGAGGTCGATGCCTTCGCGCTGCAGGAAGTCGCGCGACAGGACGAGCGACACCAGCGAGCCGATCAGCACCAGCACTTTCATGAAGCGCGCGAACTGATCGTCGACGAAGGCGCCGTCGAACACGTCGGCCGACGACTTGGCGCCGACGAAGATCACGACCAGCGCGAGAGCCAGCACGCCGATGGAGATTTCGGCGACGAGACCCGCCGATTTCTCGCCGCGGATCGCGCCGAGGAGGATCAACGCCAGCGCGCCGACGGCCAGGATGGTCTCCGGCAGGGCGTGAGCGATGGAGAAGGTGAGCGGATGCATCGATCTGCCTTCAGTGCGCCGCGAGCGCAGCCGATTTCACGGCGGCGGCGACGGATTGCGTGGACTTGACCAGTTCGGCGACGGAAGCCGCCGATGCGTCGAGGATCGGGCCGGGATGCACGCCGTAATAGATGACGAGCACGACGAGCGGCGCGAGCAGCGCGATCTCGCGACCGCTGAGATCCTTGATGTCGGCGAGCTCGGGCTTGTCGAGCACGCCGAAGATCACGCGGCGGTAGAGATAGAGCGCATAGGCCGCCGAGAGGATGACGCCGAAGGTCGCGAAGAAGGCCACCTTGCTGTTGGCGGCGAAGGTTCCGAGCAGCGTCAGGAATTCGCCGACGAAGCCGGACGTGCCGGGCAGGCCGACGTTGGCCATGGTGAAGACCATGAAGGCCACCGCATAGAGCGGCATGTTCTTGACGAGGCCGCCATAGGCCGCGATCTCGCGCGTGTGCATGCGGTCGTAGACGACGCCGACGCAGAGGAAGAGCGCGCCCGAGACCAGGCCGTGCGAGACCATCTGGTAGACCGCGCCCTGCACGCCCTGCTGGTTCATGGCGAACAGGCCCATCGTGACGAAGCCCATGTGCGCGACCGACGAATAGGCGATCAGCTTCTTCATGTCCTCCTGCACCAGCGCGACGAGCGAGGTGTAGACGATGGCGATGACCGACAGCGCGAAGACGAGCGGCGCGAAATAATGCGAGGCGTCCGGGAACATCGGCAGCGAGAAGCGGATGAAGCCGTATCCGCCCATCTTCAGCAGAATGCCCGCCAGAATGACCGAGCCCGCCGTCGGCGCCTCGACGTGCGCGTCCGGCAACCAGGTGTGGACCGGCCACATCGGCATCTTCACCGCGAAGGAGGCGAAGAAGGCGAGCCACAGATATTTCTGCGCATCGACGGGGAACTGGGTCTTCAGCAGCACGGTGATGTCGGTCGTGTGCGCGAAGCCGGCCATCCACATGATGGCGACCAGCATGAGCAGCGAGCCGACGAGCGTGTAGAGGAAGAACTTGAAGGCCGCATAGATGCGGCGCTTGCCGCCCCACACGCCGATGATGAGGAACATCGGGATCAGGCCGCCCTCGAAGAACAGGTAGAAGAGGACGAGATCGAGCGCGCAGAAGACGCCGAGCATCAGCGTTTCCAGCACGAGGAAGGCGATCATGTATTCCTTGACGCGAACGTTGATCGCTTCCCACGACGCCAGGATGCAGAACGGCATGAGGAAGGCCGTCAGCACGACGAAGGGGAAGGACATGCCGTCCACGCCCATCTTGTAGACGAGGCCGCCGCCCGCCCACGCCTGGCTCTCCAGCATCTGGAAGCCTGCGATCGCCGGATCGAAGCGGCTCCAGGCGAGCAGCGTGACGAGGAAGGTCGCCAGCGTCGTCCACAGCGCGACATGGCGGATGGAGCGCACCGTCGCGGCGTCGTCGCCGCGATGGAACATGAGGATGATCACGCCGACGAGCGGCAGGAAGGTGATCGCCGAGAGAATGCCGAAGCCGGTCATATCAGCGCACTCCGCCGATCAGGTACCAGGTGATGAAAGCGGCGACCCCGATCAGCATCGCGAAGGCGTAGTGATAGAGATAGCCGGTCTGCAGCCGCACCGCGCCCTTGGCGATGTCGACGACACGGGCGGACACGCCGTCCGGGCCGAGCCCGTCGATGATCCTGCCGTCGCCCTGCTTCCAGAACAGGCGGCCGAGCCAGAAGGCCGGACGCACGAACAGGACGTCGTAGAGCTCGTCGAAATACCACTTGTTGAGCAGGAAGCGGTACAGGACCGGGTTAGCGGCGGCGAGCCGCTGCGCCGAGCCGGGCTTGAGGATGTACATCCACAGCGCGAGCAGGAAGCCGGCGACCATCATGAAGGTCGGCGTGAGGCCGACGCCGAGCGCCACGTCGTGCATGTCGTGCATGATGTGGTTGTCCGGGCCCTGGCCGATCGTGCCCTTCCAGAAATCGGCGAAGTGATGGCCGATGAAATATTGCGAGAAGGCGATGCCGGCAAACAGCGCGCCGACGGCGAGCGCGGCGAGCGGCACGAGCATGACCAGCGGGCTCTCGTGTGGCGTGTGATCGCCGTGGCCGTGATCGTCGTGCGCGTGGTCGTCTTGCGCGTGATCGTCATGGCCATGCGCATCGGCATGAACGGCGTTGGCGCCGCGCTCGCCGAAGAAGGTCATGAACACCAGGCGCCATGAGTAGAAGGAGGTGAGGCCCGCCGCCAGCGTGGTGGCGAGGAAGGCGTAGACCGCCGCCGACGAATGGCCGCCGGCCGCGTAGGCCGCCTCGATGATCGCGTCCTTCGAGTAATAGCCCGCCGTGAAGGGGAAGCCCGTCAGCGCCAGCGTGCCGATGGTCATCATCCAGAAGGTGAACGGGATTTCCTTGCGCAGGCCGCCCATGTTGCGCATGTCCTGCTCGTGGTGCATCGCGTGGATGACCGAGCCCGCGCCGAGGAACAGCAGCGCCTTGAAGAAGGCGTGGGTGAACAGGTGGAAGATGCCGATGGCGTAGCCGCCGACGCCGAGCGCCACGAACATGTAGCCGAGCTGCGAGCAGGTCGAATAGGCGATGACGCGCTTGATGTCGTTCTGCACGAGGCCGACGGTCGCCGCGAAGATCGCCGTCGTCGCGCCGATCACCGTCACGAAGGTCTGCGCCGTGTGCGAAAGCTCGAACAGCGGCGAGAGGCGCGCGACCATGAACACGCCTGCCGTCACCATGGTGGCGGCGTGGATGAGCGCGGAAACCGGCGTCGGGCCTTCCATCGCGTCCGGCAGCCAGGTGTGCAGCAGGAACTGCGCCGACTTGCCCATCGCGCCCATGAAGAGCAGCAGACAGGTGATCGTCCAGGCGTCCCAGGTGTAGCCGAACACCTCGATGTTCTTGTGCGCGAGGCCGGGGGCGGCGGCGAAGATCGCGTCGAAGGCGACCGAGCCCGTCAGCACGAAGACGAGGAAGATGCCGAGCGCGAAGCCGAAGTCGCCGACGCGGTTGACGACGAAGGCCTTGATGGCGGCGGCGCAGGCCGAGGGCTTCTCGTACCAGAAGCCGATGAGCAGATAGGAGGCGAGGCCCACGCCTTCCCAGCCGAAGAACATCTGCACGAGATTGTCGGCCGTCACCAGCATGAGCATGGCGAAGGTGAAGAGCGAGAGATAGCCGAAGAAGCGCGGCCGGTTCGGGTCTTCGTGCATGTAGCCGATGGAGTAGAGATGCACGAGGCTCGACACCGAGGTGACGACGACGAGCATGACCGCCGTCAGCGCATCGATGCGCAAGGCCCAGTCGACCTTGAGGCCGCCGGACGTGATCCAGTTGGCGACGACGGGCGTCACCGCATGGCCGTGGCCGAGCGCCATCTGCGAGAAGACGACCCAGGACAGGAGCGCCGAGACGAACAGCAGGCCCGTCGTGATGATCTCGGTGGCGCGCGCGCCGATGCGATTGCCGACGAAGCCGGCGATCAGGAAGCCGAGAAGCGGGAGAAAGACGATCGCGGTATACATCTCAGCCCTTCATCGCGTTGATGTCTTCGACCGCGATCGAGCCGCGGTTGCGATAGTAGGTGACCAGAATGGCGAGGCCGATCGCGGCTTCCGCAGCCGCGACGGTGAGGATCAGCAGCGCGAACACCTGTCCGACGAGATCGCCGCGCGCCGAGGAGAAGGCGACGAGATTGATGTTGACCGAGAGCAGGATCAATTCGACCGACATCAGGATGACGATGATGTTCTTGCGGTTGAGAATGATGCCGGCGACCCCGATCGTGAACAGGATCGCGGCAACGACAAGGTAATGAGTGAGGGAGATCGCCATGTCAGCCTCTCAAACGCCCGCCCGCGAGGCGACTTTCTTGATCTCGATCGCCGTTTCCGGCGTACGCGCGTTCTGTGCTTCCACCGACTGGCGCTTGACCACCTTGTGGCGCAGCGTGAGCACGATGGCGCCGATCATCGCCGTCAGCAGGACGAGGCCCGCCGCCTGGAAGAACAGCAGATATTTGGTGTAGAGCACCTGGCCCAGCGCCTGCGTGTTGGTGACGCCCGCAGGCGCCTTGGCGTCGATGGTGATGAGATTGTCGGGCGCGGCGGTCCATGCGCCGACCACCAGGATCAGCTCGATCGCCACCACGGCGCCGATCACCGCGCCCACCGGCAGCACCTGCAGGAAGCCGCGCTTCAATTCCGCGAAGTCGACGTCGAGCATCATGACGACGAAGAGGAAGAGCACCGCGACCGCGCCGACATAGACGACGATCAGCATCATGCCGAGGAATTCCGCGCCCGCCAGCAGGAACAGGCCGGCGGCGTTGACGAAGGCGAGAATGAGGAAAAGGACGGAGTGAACCGGGTTGCGCGCTGAAATCACCATGAAGGCGGACGCCAGCATGATGCCGGAAAACAGATAGAAGAATGCGGCTGCGGCGGTCATGTTTCGGCCCTCAGCGATACGGCGCGTCGAGCGCGATGTTGCGCGCGAGCTCGCGCTCCCAGCGCGCGCCGTTGTCGAGCAGCCGCTGCTTGTCGTACTGCAGCTCCTCGCGCGTCTCGGTGGCGAATTCGGCGTTCGGGCCTTCCACGATCGCGTCGACCGGGCAGGCCTCCTGGCAGAAGCCGCAATAGATGCACTTCATCATGTCGATGTCGTAGCGTGTCGTGCGGCGCGTGCCGTCGTTGCGGCGCGGGCCGGCCTCGATGGTGATCGCCTGCGCCGGGCAGATGGCCTCGCACAGCTTGCAGGCGATGCAGCGTTCCTCGCCGTTGGGGTATCGGCGCAGCGCATGTTCGCCGCGATAGCGGGGCGAGGTCGGGTTCTTCTCGTGCGGATAGTTCAGCGTCAGCTTCGGCTTGAAGAAGTAGCGCATCGCCAGCACGAAGGCCTTGACGAATTCGGTGAGGAAGAGCGAGCGGACCGCTGCGTCGAGTTTCATGGTTCGAGCCTCAATGTCCGGCGAATTTCAGCACGCCGGCGACGATGACGACGCAGGCGAGCGAAATCGGGAGAAACACTTTCCAGCCGAGGCGCATCAGCTGGTCGTAGCGATAGCGCGGCACGATCGCCTTGGTCATGGAGAACATGAAGACCACGCCCCAGGCCTTGACGAGGAACCAGAAGACGCTGGGCGCGCCGACGATCGGGATCCACGGGAAGGGCGAGAGCCAGCCGCCGAGGAAGAGGATGGCGGTCAGCGAGGACATGGTGAGGACCGCCACGAGTTCGGTGAGGAACTGCAGCAGGAAGAGCGAGGCGCCGTATTCGACCGTGTAGCCGGCGACGAGTTCGGATTCGGCTTCCGCGAGATCGAAGGGCGGACGGTTCGTCTCGGCCAGCGCCGAGATGAAGAAGATGATGAACATCGGGAAGAGCGGCAGCCAGTACCAGCCGAGCAGCCCGTATTTCGTATCTTGCGCGCGAACGATGTCGGACATGTTCAGCGAGCCCGCGCAGAGCAGCACGGTGACGATGACGAAGCCGATGGAGACTTCGTAGGACACCATCTGCGCGGCGGCGCGCAGCGCCGAGAGGAACGGATATTTCGAGTTCGACGCCCAGCCGGCCATGATGATCGAATAGACGCCGAGCGAGGAGACGGCGAAGAGGTAGAGGATGCCGACGTTGATGTCGGCGACGACCCAGCCCTCGTTCACCGGAATGACGGCCCAGGCCATCATCGCGAGCACGACGCCGACCAGCGGCGCGAGAATGAACACGACCTTGTTGGCGCCGGCCGGGAAGATCGGCTCCTTCAGGATGAACTTGGCGAAGTCGGCGAAGGGCTGGAGCACGCCCCAGGGGCCGACGACGTTCGGGCCGCGACGCAGATGCACCGCGCCCCACACCTTGCGCTCGCCGTAGATCAGCACGGCGGTCGAGATCAGCACGCAGCCGAGCAGGATCAGGCTTTTGATGAAGCCCCAGAGGACGGGCCAGAGCCAGGCGTAGTCGGTCATCGGCTCACTCCGCCGCTTGCTTGTAGCCGCCCGCGGCGACAGACGAACATTCCGCCATGACGGCGGAGGCGCGCGCGATCGGGTTGGTCAGGTAGAAGTCCTCGACAGCCCTGCCGAAGGCCGCCTTGTCCATCGCGCCGCCGAGACCGGCGAGCGCCGTGATGGCGCCGGCGTCGGCGGCGACCACTTCGTCCACCTGCCCGTAGACCGGATGCGCGGCGACGAGCGCGGCGCGCAACTGGGCGAGCGAGTCGTACGGCAGCTTCTTGCCCAGCGTGTCCGACAGCGCGCGAAGGATAGCCCAGCCCTCGCGGGCGTCGCCCGGCGGGAAGCAGGCGCGGTCGGAGCGCTGCACGCGGCCTTCGGTATTGGCGTAGAGGCCGGACATTTCGGTGTAGGCGGCGCAGGGCAGGATGACGTCGGCGCGATGCGCGCCGCGGTCGCCGTGCGTGCCGATGTAGACGACGAAGGCGCCCGGCGCGATGTCGATCTCGTCGGCGCCGAGGTTGAACAGCAGGTCGACGCCGCCCGCATTGGTCATGGCGATGGCGTCGAGGCCGCCCTCGCCCGGAACGAAGCCGATGTCGAGGCCGCCGACGCGCGCGGCGGCGGTGTGCAGCACGTTGAAGCCGTTCCAGCCGTCCTTGACCATGCCCATGTCGAGCGCGGCCCTGGCGAGCGCCGACAGAACCGCCTTGCCGTCGGGACGCGCGAGCGCGGACTGGCCGACGATCATCATCGGCCTGGCGATGTCCTTCGGCGCCTTCGCCACGAAGTCGGCGATGCTGTCGGGACCCGCGCCGAAATGATCGCAGGCGTAGGTGAGTTCGGCGCGTTCGCCGATCACGCCGGTCATGAACTTGCCGGCGCGCTTGCGCTTGAGGATGCGCGCGTTGAGGACGGCCGCTTCCTTGCGCGGGTTGGAGCCGACGATGACCAGCGCGTCGGCCTGCTCGATGCCGGCGATGGTCGTATTGAAGATATACGAGGCGCGGCCGAGCGAGGGATCGAGCTTCGAGCCGTCCTGGCGGCAGTCGAGGTTCTTCGAGCCGAGGCTTTCGACAAGCTGCTTCAGCGCGAACATCTCTTCGACGCTGACGAGATCGCCGGCGAGCGCGCCGATCTTTTCAGGCGCCGTGGCCTTCGTCTTGCCGGCGATGGCGGCGAAGGCCTCGCCCCAGGAGGCCGGGCGCAGCTTGCCGTTCTCGCGCACATAGGGACGGTCGAGGCGCTGGCGCTTCAGGCCGTCGACGATCTGGCGCGTCTTGTCGGAAATCCACTCCTCGTTCACCGCATCGTTGACGAGCGGCAGAATGCGCATGACCTCGCGGCCGCGCGTGTCGATGCGGATGGCGGAGCCGACCGCGTCCATCACGTCGACGCCGCGCGTCTTGTTCAGCTCCCACGGGCGCGCGCGGAAATTCTGCGGCTTGTGCAGCAGCGCGCCGACCGGGCAGATGTCGGCGATATTGGCCGAGAGTTCCGAGGTCATCGCGGTCTGGAGATAGGTGGTGATCTCCATGTCCTCGCCGCGATGGATCGCGCCCATATCCGACGTGCCGGCGACTTCCGCGGTGAAGCGGACGCAGCGCGTGCAGTGGATGCAGCGGTTCATCGAGGTCTTGACCAGCGGCCCGATGTACTTGTCGGTCACCGCGTGCTTGTTCTCGGCGAAGCGCGAGGAATCCACGCCATAGGCCATCGCCTGGTCCTGCAGGTCGCACTCGCCGCCCTGGTCGCAGATCGGGCAATCCAGCGGATGGTTGATGAGCATGAACTCCATCACGCCTTCGCGGGCCTTCTTCACCATCGGCGAATTGGTCAGCACGACCGGCGGCTCGCCGTTGGGGCCCGGGCGCAGGTCCTTCACGGCCATGGCGCAGGAGGCGGTCGGCTTGGGCGGGCCGCCCTTCACTTCCACCAGGCACATGCGGCAATTGCCGGCGATCGACAGGCGCTCGTGATAGCAGAAGCGCGGAATTTCCTTGCCCGCCTCCTCGCACGCCTGAAGCAGCGTGTATTCAGCCGGGACGTCGATCTCGATGCCGTCGACGATGAGCTTCGCCATGATCTTACTCCGCCGCCGTACGGATGCGCTCGACCGGCTGGTGCGGGGCGAGCGCCGAATAGGCGTCGATCTTCTTTTCGATCTCGTGCCGGAAATGCGTGATGAGGCCCTGGATCGGCCAGGCCGCGGCGTCGCCGAGCGCGCAGATCGTGTGGCCCTCGACCTGCTTCGTCACTTCCAGAAGCATGTCGATTTCCTTCTTGTGCGCCCTGCCCTCCGCCATGCGGTTGACGACGCGCCACATCCAGCCCGTGCCTTCGCGGCAGGGCGTGCACTGGCCGCAGCTCTCGTGCTTGTAGAAATAGGACAGGCGCGCGATGGCGCGCACGATGTCGGTCGACTTGTCCATGACGATGACCGCCGCCGTGCCGAGGCCGGAGCGCAGCTTCGACAGCGAGTCGAAATCCATCGGGCAGTCGATGATCTGCTCGGCCGGCACGCAGCGCACCGACGAGCCGCCGGGGATGACGGCGAGCAGATTGTCCCAGCCGCCGCGCACGCCGCCGCAATGCTTGTCGATCAGCTCGCGGAACGGGATCGACATGGCCTCTTCGACGTTGCAGCGCTTGTTGACGTGGCCGGAGACGCAGAACAGCTTGGTGCCGGCGTTGTTCTTGGCGCCGAAGCCGCAGAACCAGGCCGCGCTGCGGCGCAGGATGGTCGGCGCCACCGCGATCAATTCGACATTGTTGACGGTCGTCGGGCAGCCGTAGAGGCCCATGTTGGCGGGGAACGGCGGCTTCAGCCGCGGCATGCCCTTCTTGCCTTCCAGGCTCTCGATCAGCGCCGTCTCCTCGCCGCAGATATAGGCGCCGGCGCCGTGGTGGACGTAGAGGTCGAACGGCCAGCCGTTGACGTTGTTCTTGCCGATCAGATTGGCCTCGTAGGCCTCGTCGACCGCGCGCTGCAGCGCCTCGCGCTCGTAGATGTATTCGCCGCGCACGTAGATGTAGCAGGCGTTGGCGCCCATCGCGAAGGAGGCGATGAGGCAGCCCTCGACCAGCAGGTGCGGATCATTGCGCATGATCTCGCGGTCCTTGCAGGTGCCGGGCTCGGATTCGTCGGCGTTGACGACGAGATAGTGCGGCCGCGCAGGATCGGGCTTCTGCGGCATGAACGACCATTTGAGACCGGTCGGGAAGCCGGCGCCGCCGCGGCCGCGCAGGCCCGACGCCTTCATCTCGTTGATGATCCAGTCCTTGCCCTTCTCGATCAGGCCCTTGGTGTTGTCCCAGGCGCCGCGCGCGCGGGCGCCGGCCAGGCCTGCGTCGCCGAAGCCGTAGAGGTTCTGGAAGATGCGGTCCTTGTCCTCGAGCATGGCGGCCGTCACTTCTTCAGGGAAAGGGGGCCGGACTTGCCGTCGGCGCCGTAAAACGTGGTCAGCGTCGTCAGGCCGCCTTCGGGCTCCGACGACCTGCGGCCCGTCTGCGAGCCGACGCGCACCGGGCGGCCGGCGGCGAGATCGTCCAGCAGCTTGCCGAAATTCTCGACGGTCAGGTCCTCGTAGTAATCGTCGTTGATCTGCACCATCGGCGCGTTGCAGCAGGCGCCGAGGCATTCGACCTCGAGCCAGGCGAACATGCCGTCGTCAGTCACCTTGCGCTGCGGACCGATGCGCTTCTCGAGATAGGCCTTGATGCCGTCGGAGCCGGCGAGCAGGCACGGCGTCGTGCCGCACATCTGGATGAAATATTTGCCGACCGGTTCGAGATTGAACATCGTGTAGAAGGTCGCGACCTCCATCACGCGGATGTAGGGCATGCCCAGCGTATCGGCGACCTTCTCGATCGCGGCGCGCGGCAGCCAGTAGTCGTTCTGCTTCTGCGCCAGCCAGAGCGCCGAAATCACCGCCGAGGCCTGCTTGCCCTCGGGATATTTCGAGATGATGCGGTCGAGCTTCGCCTTGGTTTCCGGCGACATCTCGAAGCTGGCGGGCTGGTCTGCGGCGAGGCGGCGAGCGGACATGTCAGTTCAAGCCTTTCGGCGCATCGGCATGGCCGCCGTCGCGCGTGTCGGTGATGACGAAATAGACGGCGACCAGCGCGAGGCCGATCAGCACGCCGATGTCGGATTTGGGCTGCACCAGCGGATCGCCGGCGCTCCAGCGCATGACGAACAGCACGAGGGCGAAGGAAACGCCGCCCGCGACGAGCACGCCCGCGCGCTTCTTCAGGGAGTCGAGAACGGTCATCTGTCGACCTCCCCGAACACGATGTCGAGCGAGCCCAGAATCGCCGAGACGTCGGCCAGCATGTGCTTCTGGCACATCACGTCCATCGCCTGCAGATGGGCGAAGCCCGGCGCGCGGATCTTGCAGCGGTACGGCTTGTCGCCGCCGTCGGAGACGAGATAGACGCCGAACTCGCCCTTGGGCGCCTCGACCGCGGCGTAGACTTCGCCCGGCGGCGTCTTGAAGCCTTCGGTGAACAGCTTGAAGTGGTGGATCAGCGCTTCCATCGAGCGCTTCATGTCCTTGCGCGAGGGCTGCGCCACCTTGTTGTTGGGCGTCTGCACCGGGCCGCGGCCGGTCTCGCTCAGCAGTTTGTTGACGCACTGCTTCATGATGTAGGTCGACTGGCGCATCTCCTCCATGCGGATCACCGCGCGGTCGTAGCAATCGCCGTTCTTGCCGATCGGAATGTCGAATTCCATCTCCTCGTAGCATTCGTAGGGCTGCGACTTGCGCAGATCCCACGGCGCGCCCGAGCCGCGCACCATCACGCCGGAGAAGCCGTAGTTCCAGCAATCCTCGAGCGTGACGACGCCGATGTCGACGTTGCGCTGCTTGAAGATGCGGTTGCCGATGAACAGGTCTTCGAGATCGGTCACGACCTGGAGGAAGGGATCGCAGAACTTGCCGATATCCTCGACGAGCTGGTCGGGCAGGTCCCTGGCCACGCCGCCGAAGCGGAAGTAGTTGGCGTGCAGGCGCGCGCCGCAGGCGCGCTCGTAGAACACCATCAGCTTCTCGCGCTCCTCGAAGCCCCACAGCGGCGGGGTGAGCGCGCCGACGTCCATGGCCTGCGTCGTCACGTTGAGGAGATGCGAGAGAAGACGGCCGATCTCGGAATAGAGCACGCGGATGAGCTGGCCGCGGCGCGGAACCTCCATGCCCAGCATGCGCTCGACCGCGAGGCAGAAGGCGTGTTCCTGATTCATCGGCGCGCAATAGTCGAGCCGGTCGAAGTAAGGCACGTTCTGCAGGTAGGTGCGCGCCTCCATCAGCTTCTCGGTGCCGCGATGCAGCAGGCCGATGTGCGGATCGACGCGCTCGACGACTTCGCCGTCGAGTTCGAGCACGAGGCGCAGCACGCCGTGCGCGGCCGGATGCTGCGGACCGAAGTTGATGGTGAAATTGCGAAGGGATTGCTGTTCGGTCATGACGCTCACGCCTTCGTCGCTTTTTCATCGCCCGGCAGCGGCGGATAGTCCGGCCCTTCCCACGGCGAGAGGAAATCGAAGGTGCGGAATTCCTGGCTGAGATTGACGGGCTTGTAGACGCAGCGCTTCTGCTCGTCGTCGTACCAGAGCTCGACGTAGCCGGTCATCGGGAAGTCCTTGCGCAGCGGATGGCCGTCGAAGCCGTAGTCCGTCAGCATGCGGCGCAGATCGGGATGGCCGGAGAACAGCACGCCCACGAGATCGTAGGCCTCGCGCTCGTACCAGTTGGCGCTCTTGTAGACGCCGGTCAGCGAGGGAACGGGCGTCGTCTCGCTGGCGCGCGTCTTGACGCGGATGCGGCGATTGTGGCGCGGCGACAGCAGATGCAGCACGACGTCGAAGCGCTCGGGGCGCTGCGGATAGTCGACGCCGCAGAGGTCGATGAGATTGACGAACAGGCAGTCGGGCGCGTCGTGCAGATATTTGACCGTCTCGACCCAGCGGTCGCGCGCGACTTCGAGCGTCAGCTCGCCGAATTCGACGACGACCTTGCCGATCGCGCCCGGCAGGGCCGCCGAGATCGCATCGCCGAGGGTTTTGAGTTCGCTGTCCATACCGAACCTTCTGGCCTTACCGAACCTTTTTCACGCGACGCGCGTCCAGCGCCGCGGTCGACGCCTATCGCTCGATCGTGCCCGTGCGGCGGATCTTGCGCTGGAGCAGAAGCACGCCGTAGAGCAGCGCCTCGGCCGAGGGCGGGCAGCCCGGCACGTAGATGTCCACCGGCACCACGCGATCGCAGCCGCGCACCACCGAATAGCGAATAGTGATAGTAGCCGCCGCCGTTGGCGCACGACCCCATCGAGATCACATACCGCGGCTCGGGCATCTGGTCGTAGACCTTGCGCAAGGCCGGGGCCATCTTGTTGGTGAGCGTGCCGGCGACGATCATCACGTCCGACTGGCGCGGGCTGGCGCGCGGCGCGAAGCCGTAGCGCTCGACGTCATAGCGCGGCATCGAGAGCTGCATCATCTCGACCGCGCAGCAGGCGAGACCGAAGGTCATCCACATCAGCGAGCCGGTGCGCGCCCAGGCGATCAGCTCGTCGGTGGAGGTGACCAGAAAGCCCTTGTCGGCGAGCTGATCGTTGATGCCGAGAAAATACGGATCGTTGGCGCCGATCGGCTTGCCGGTCGACGGATCGATGATGCCCTTCGGCGCCGCTGCGACGAGGGTGGGGCCGCTGCCGCTCAATCCCATTCCAGCGCTCCCTTTTTCCATTCGTAGACAAAGCCGATCGTCAGCACGCCGAGAAACACCATCATCGACCAGAAGCCGAGCATGCCGACGTCCTTGAACGCGATGGTCCAGGGGAAGAGGAACGCGACCTCGAGATCGAAGATGATGAAGAGCAGCGACACCAGGTAGAATCGGACGTCGAATTTCATGCGCGCGTCGTCGAAGGCGTCGAAGCCGCATTCGTAGGCCGACAGCTTCTCGGGGTCCGGCGACTTGTAGGCCAGAAGAAATGGCGCGATCAGCAGCGCGGCCGAAATGACGACCGAAAGGCCGGCAAAGATCACCAGGGCGAGATATTGTTCCAAGAAACCGGGCATAGGCGTTCCGGGGCTGGCTGGACGCGCCCGGATGAGGATTGCCCCGCCCCGGGCGGCGCGGCTGGCGCGATCCGTATCGCAGCGCACATGGTGGCGCAAGCCGAAACGGCCGATAAATCACGTCCTTCACATAAGGTCTTATTGATCTACGACAAGGCGCGGCGCGGGCTGGACGGGGCGCGCCGCGGCGCCCATGATCGCGGCGGGAGGAACAAATGGCCAATCAATACGATCTCGCGGGCCGCGTGGCGGTCGTCACCGGCGGCGCGCAGGGCATCGGACGCGCCGTTACGAGCCGTCTCGCGCAATCCGGCGCGAAGGTGGCGATCTGGGACCGCGATACGGCCCTGGCGGAGAAGACCGCGTCCGAAATCGGCGCCAGGGGCCAGGTCCTGGCCATCGCCTGCGACATGACGGACTTCGGCAGCGTGACGGCGGCGGCCGAAGCGACGGCGAAGGCCGCTGGCCGAATCGATATTCTCGTCAACAACGCCGGCATTTCAGGTCCGAATGCGACCGTCGCCGACTATCCGGTCGAGGACTGGCGGCGCGTCATCGACCTCGATCTCAACGGCGTCTTCTTCGGCTGCAAGGCGGTGGTCCCGACCATGGTGGCGCAGGGCTACGGGCGGATCGTCAATGTCGCCTCGATCGCCGGCAAGGAAGGCAATCCCAACGCCGCCGCCTATTCCGCCGCCAAGGCCGGCGTGATCGCGCTCACCAAGTCGCTCGGCAAGGAGCTGGCGGGCCAGGACATAGCGGTCAATTGCATCACGCCGGCCGCAGCGCGCACCGCCATCTTCGACCAGATGAGCCAGCAGCACATCGACTACATGCTGTCGAAAATTCCACGCGCGCGATTCGTGCTGGTCGAGGAGATCGCCGCCATGGTGGCGTTTCTGGCTTCGGCGGAAAATTCGTTCACGACGGGCGCGGTGTTCGACCTGTCGGGCGGCCGGGCGACCTACTAGGTCGCGCAAGCCCCGCGCTTGTCGACCAAAACCCGGATTTTCATGGGAATGGCGAGAGAGACGGGGCTCGAACCCGCGACCTCCGGCGTGACAGGCCGGCGCTCTAACCAACTGAGCTACTCCCCCGCGAAACGTTCGCTCGCGGAACGGAACGCGGAATAGGCCGCCGCAGGCTTCAAGTCAAGCCAAGACGTTGAAAAGCGACGATCAGAATCGCGTCGATCCGAGGCGCCAGCGCGAGACTTCGTTCGGGGAAAGCACGTGGATGCTTTCCGTCGGCGTGCGCTCGGCCGTATTGATGAGGTCGCGACTGACGCCCATGGCCTCGGAATAGCGCGACAGAACGCTGCGCATGTCGCCATTGTCGAACCGGCGACGCGCGCCGCCGCCGCCGCCGGCCGGGTCCGCGCCCGCCTCCAGCGCGAACATGCGATGCACGCCGACGAGGCTCTGCGCGGGAACGACGCGCTTGCGGCCGCCCATCAGCGCATAGACGCAGGCCGAAAAGCAGCGGCCGGCCGTCAGGTGGCTGCGCCCCTCCCCATCCGATACGGCGCGCGCGACCACGGTCGCCGCGCCGACCTTGCGGAAGACGCGGCCGAGCTCCATCGAGGCGACGACCTTGCCGCCCGGCGAATTGAGGAGAACGACGCTGCGCACGTCGCGCGCGCGCGAATTGGCGCGCACGAAGGCGATGAATTCGTCGGGCGTCGACTCGGTGATTTCCCCGTCCGCGACGATGGCCTGCGGACAGCGCGCGCCGCAGGCGCCGCCGATGGTGGTGAGGCTGAAGCGCATGTCGGCCTGGGCCGCTCCGCCCAGCACGAGCATCGAGAACGCCGTCGCCGCGCCGGTCATGAACGCCTTCAACGCCATATGTCGCCTCTCGTCCCGCAAACGCCTGCCTCGCAAAATTGTAGCTGCCGGCCGGGGCGGCACAAGGCGTTTCTCGGCGGCGACGCCCATTCCGACGAATCGTCGGCAACGAACACGGTTAATCGCGGGGATGGTGGTGGGCGGTGACGGGCTCGAACCGCCGACCCTCTCGGTGTAAACGAGATGCTCTACCAACTGAGCTAACCGCCCCTGGATCAGCCTGCATTTGAGCAGAATCGCTCATGTGCAGAAAAGCTGATCCAGAATCATAAAGTCAGGGCGCGCTTTTCGCGAAAAACCGGCGTCCACTTTTTCGCGCGCGCTCCGGCCCCCTGTTTACGCAAGAGGGCCGCAGGCGCCAAGCGGTCAGGCAGACGCCGGCGCGGGCTTGCGGCAGGATGGGCGCAATCGATTCGGACGCCTGGACGCCGCTCTCTTGGAAACCAGCCTCTACGCCCCCGTCAAACGCTTCCTCGAGGACCTCGGCTTCTCGGCCAAGGGCGAGGTCTGCGGCTGCGACGTGGTGGCGATCCGCGAAGGCGAGGAGGTGCGCGTCGTCGTCGCGGAGCTGAAGACCAGCTTCAATCTCGAACTCGTGCTGCAGGGCGTGGAGCGGGCCGCGGCCTGCGACGAGGTCTGGCTCGCGGTGGCGGCCTCCACCAAGGGGCGCGACCGGGACCGGCGCGTGCGGAAATTGTGCCGGCTGATCGGCGTCGGCCTGTTGAGCGTGCTGCCCACCGGGCGGGTTGAAATTCTCGTCTCGCCCGAGCCGTGGAAGCCGCGCCCCGATCGCAAGCGGCGCTCGCGCCTCGTCGCCGAGCATCGCCGCCGGCAAGGGGATCCGACATCGGGCGGCTCGACGCGGCGGCCGATCATGACCGCCTATCGCCAGCAGGCGCTCGCCTGCGCCATGGCCCTGTCCGAAGCGCCGGCGCGACCGCGCGACCTCAGGATCGTGACGCCGGACGCGGCGAAAATCCTGCAAAGCAACGTCTACGGCTGGTTCGAGCGCATCGAGCGCGGGATCTACGGCCTCAGCGACGGCGGCAAGGCCGCGCTCGTGCACTGGGCCGACGCCCTGCCCGCGCCGGTTCGCTGACCCGCACGGCGCGCGCACCGCCATTGGTCGGCGGCCGAAGACCGGACGGTCGGAAGGGGGCTGAAGGGCGGAAAGCGGACGCGTCCCTGAATGCGTCATGGCCGGGCTTGTCCCGGCCATCCACGCCGAGCCGAGCAGCGAACGTCAAGCCAAGTCCTGGTAGAGATCACGCCGCTCCGGATTCGAGTCGAGGATGAGTCTCACTTTCCACGCGCGCCGCCAGTGTTTCAGGTTCGACTCGCGCTGGATCGCGTCTCGAATGTCGTCGTAGCGTTCGAAGTAGACGAGTCGCTTCAGTCCATAGCGCTTCGTGAAGCCCTTGATCAGGCCTTCGCGATGTTCATAGGCGCGACGGGAAGGTCGGACGTGACGCCGACGTAGAGCACGCCGTTGGCGTGGTTCGTCATGATGTAGACCCAGCCGCCCCGCATGATCTGATGCTGCCCGGCGTGGATGGCCGGGACAAGCCCGGCCATGACGCGGAGAGGATACCCTCTGCAACCGGTCGATAGCGCCCTTGAGGATGCGGTGAGGAACCGGACCTTCGCGGGCCGTGCGGACATCCAAAAAAAGAGGGCGCGAAACGCGCCCTCTCTGGTCTTCCTGCAGTGGAAGAAATTACTTGCCCTTGTTGACCGCAGCCTTCAGCGCAGCGCCGGCCTTGAAGCGGACGCTCTTGGAAGCCGGGATCTTGATCTCCGCGCCGGTGGCCGGGTTGCGGCCCTTGCCGGCGGCGCGCTTCTTCACCGAGAACGTGCCGAAGCCGACGAGGCGAACTTCGTCGCCCTTCTTGACGGCCTTGGTGATCCCGTCGAGGACCGCGTCGATGGCGTCAGCGGCCTTGGCCTTCGACAGATCGAGTTCGCTGGCGACGTGCTCGACGAGTTCCTGCTTGTTCATGGCTTGCTCCTTGTGGGCGCGGAACCAAGTCCGCGCGCATGACCCTTCCTGCGCCCCTCGCTGCTAACGCGCGTCTGGCGGACCGAATCGCGTTACCCGGGGCTTCAAACTGTTGTTCCCGAATCGCCTGAAATGCAAGGCGTACCGCGCAACGACCGCGCAAAATCCCCCGAATCGCGGGCGACTTGACGCGCTGCAAACAAAAAAAGGCAGCAACCCCTTGAGGTTGCCGCCTTTTGTTCTGCATCGCATCGAGCGCGCCGCCACACCGGCGGCGCGCTGCAAGCGCGTCAATGCGCGACGACTCCCGCCGCGTCCTCGTCGCCCTTCGGTCCCGCGACCGGCGCCGCGCTTTCGTCCCACACGATCGGCGTCGGCAGACGCACGAGCGCGTGCTTGAGCACTTCATCCATGCGCGAGACCGGCACGATTTCGAGCGCGTTCTTCACGGAAGCCGGAAGCTCGGCCAGATCCTTGGCGTTCTCTTCCGGAATCAGCACCTTCTTGAGGCCGCCGCGCATGGCCGCGAGCAGCTTCTCCTTCAGGCCGCCGATCGGCAGCACGCGGCCGCGCAGCGTGATCTCGCCGGTCATGGCGATGTCGCGGCGCACGGGAATGCCCGTCATGATCGAGACGATGGCGGTGGCCATCGCCACGCCGGCGGACGGTCCATCCTTCGGCGTCGCGCCTTCGGGCACGTGCACGTGAATGTCGCGCTTGTCGAACATCGGCGGTTCGATGCCGAAATCGACGGCGCGCGAGCGGACGTAGGACGCCGCCGCCGAAATCAATTCCTTCATCACGTCCTTCAGGTTGCCGGTCACCGTCATGCGGCCCTTGCCGGGCATCATGACGCCTTCGATCGTGAGCAGTTCGCCGCCGACTTCCGTCCAGGCGAGGCCGGTGACGACGCCGATCTGATCCTCGAGCTCGGCCTGGCCGTAGCGGAACCGCTGCGGACCGAGATAATCCGCGATGTTCTGCGCGGTGACCGTGACGCGCTTCTTGCCCTTCTTCGAGAGCAGGATTTCCTTCACCGCCTTGCGGGCGAGGTTGGAAATCTCGCGCTCGAGATTGCGCACGCCCGCCTCGCGCGTGTAGCGGCGAACGAGCTCGCGCAGCGCGCTGTCGTCGAGCGACCATTCCTTCGGCTGCAGGCCATGCTTCTTGACGGCGTTGGGGAGGAGATGCTTGTGCGCGATCTCGACCTTCTCGTCCTCGGTGTAGCCGGCGATGCGGATGATCTCCATGCGGTCCATGAGAGGCGGCGGAATGTTCAGCGTGTTGGCCGTCGTCACGAACATCACGTTCGACAGGTCGTAGTCGACCTCGAGGTAATGGTCGTTGAAGGTCGAGTTCTGCTCGGGGTCGAGAACCTCGAGCAGGGCCGACGACGGATCGCCGCGGAAATCCATGCCCATCTTGTCGATCTCGTCGAGCAGGAAGAGCGGGTTGGCGGTCTTGGCCTTGCGCATCGACTGGATGATCTTGCCGGGCATCGAGCCGATGTAGGTGCGCCTGTGGCCGCGGATCTCGGCCTCGTCGCGCACGCCGCCGAGCGACATGCGGACGTATTCGCGCCCGGTCGCCTTGGCGATCGAACGCGCGAGCGAGGTCTTGCCGACGCCGGGCGGGCCGACGAGGCACAGGATCGGGCCGGTCAGCTTGTTGGCGCGGCTCTGCACGGCGAGATATTCGACGATGCGCTCCTTGACCTTGTCGAGACCGTAGTGATCGTTGTCGAGCGTTTCCTGCGCAGCGGCGAGGTCGCGCTTGACCTTGGACTTCTTGCCCCACGGAATGGACAGCAGCCAGTCGAGATAATTGCGCACGACGGTCGCTTCCGCAGACATAGGCGACATCTGCCGCAGCTTCTTGAGCTCGGCCTGCGCCTTGTCACGCGCTTCCTTCGAGAGCTTGGTGGTCTTGATGCGTTCCTCGAGTTCGGCGAGATCGTCCTTGCCGTCCTCGTCGCCCAGCTCCTTCTGGATCGCCTTCATCTGCTCGTTGAGGTAGTACTCGCGCTGCGTCTTCTCCATCTGACGCTTGACGCGCGTGCGAATCCTCTTCTCCACCTGGAGAACGGAGATTTCGCTTTCCATCAACTGCAGGCACTTCTCCAGCCGCTTCGAGACGAGCGGCATTTCCAGCACGCCCTGCTTGTCGGCGATCTTGACCGCGAGATGCGAGGCGACGGTGTCGGCGAGCTTGGAATAATCCTCGATCTGCGTGACGGCGGCGACGACCTCGGGCGAGACCTTCTTGTTGAGCTTCACGTAGTTCTCGAACTCGGACACGACGGAGCGGCCGAGCGCCTCGACCTCCACCTGGTCCTCGGCGCCGTCGGCGATCGCCTCGGCGTCGGCCTCGTAATATTCATCCGAGCGCGTGTACTTGCGGACTTCGGCGCGCGACACGCCTTCGACCAGCACCTTCACGGTATTGTCGGGCAGCTTGAGGAGCTGCAGCACGGTCGCCAGCGTGCCGGTCTTGTAGATGGCTTCGGCCGCCGGATCGTCCTCTGAGGCGTTCTTCTGCGTGGCCAGAAGGATGTAGCGGTCGGACCGCATCACCTCCTCGAGCGCGCGGATCGATTTGTCGCGTCCCACGAACAGCGGCACGATCATGTGCGGGAAGACGACGATGTCCCTCAGCGGCAGAACGGGATAGCTCTCGATGGAGCCGGGCTTGGGGAGGGCGCGCTTCTGTTCAGTCATTTTCATCCTGTCCTTTCTGTCCCTCGCCCGCCCGTGACGGCGCGACGCGAAGGCCGAACGCTAGAACTCCCCAAGCACGAATCGCGCCGGTTTATCTTAACGTTCCCGCGGCAAAGCCCGAAAGCGCTTCCCGCATTGCGAGAAAATGGGCGCCGTCCGCGGCATTTTCAACATGTCGACGCTGTACGGGGACTTACCTGCGCGCCGGCCGCCGGCCGGCATGTAACGCTATCTTAGCCGGCAGGCGCCAGATTACGCGGCGCCCCAGAGTCTTCCCCAAAATTCCTGACAAATCCTTCCCATGATCCCTGCCAGCGTGACCATCGTCGTTTTTCTCGTGGTCGCGCCGACGCTGATCTTCGCCTTCGGCCTCCTCCAGCCGCTGCCGGGCGCAATCATGGCCGCGCTCACGCTTGTCCCGATGGCCGCGCTCGCCCGCGCCACGGACTGGCGCGGCAGGCCGGACCGGCCGATCCTGCTCGGCGCCCTGGCGATCGCCTTTGTGCTCACCCTGATAAGCGGCGTCGGCCACTTCTTCTGGCAGACCGACGACTGGATGGTGCGCGACGCCATGCTGTTCGATCTGGCGCGCGACAACTGGCCGGTTTCCTACGCGACGCCGTCGGGTCCGGGCCTCTTGCGGGCGCCGCTGGGCATGTATCTCCTGCCTGCCGCCATCGGAAAACTCGGCGGGATCGGCGCGGCGCAGGCGGCCCTGTTCGTCCAGAACACGATCCTGCTCGGTCTGTGCGTCTACGTGCTGGCGCGCGTGCAGGAGGCCGGGCGCGCGCGCATCGTCGCGCTGGCGCTGTTCGTCGCTTTCAGCGGCGCCGACTGCATCGGCTGGGCGCAGCGGCGTCTCGCGGGGCTCGAAGGCCTCGACCTGCCGCATCTCGAGCCCTGGTCCGGCCAGTTCCAGTACGCCTCCAACGTCACCGAGGTCTTCTGGACGCCGCATCACGCGTTGGGCGGCTGGGCGCTGGTCGCAGCCTATCTGGCATGGCGCGACCGGCAGGATGCGGGCGCTGCAGATCGCGCCGCTGTGGGCGGCCGCCTGCTTCTGGTCGCCGCTGGCGGCGCTGGGCGCCCTGCCCTTCCTCGCCTTCGCCTTCGCCTGCGACGCGATGGACGGCAAGCTGAAGGCGGGCGATTTCGCATTGGCGGCGATCGCGGGCGCGGCCTCCCTGCCGCTCGCCTATTTCCTCACGCGCGACACCGGCGCCATCGAGAAGGGCCTCATCGATCTCACCGACAGCCAGGTCCTGCGCGGCTATGTCGGCCTGCTCGGCCTGGAAGTCGCGCCGTTCCTCGCCCTGGCCTGGGAAGGGCGCGACAAGGCCGACCGGCGCGCCAGCGTCGAACTCGGCCTGATCGCGGCGAGCCTCGTGCTCATTCCGCTCTACCGGCTGGGCTACGCCAACGACTTCGTCATGCGCGTCTCGATCCCCGCGCTGACGCTGCTGTGCGCGCGCTCGGTTCCGGCGCTTTCCGCGCTCGGCCAGCAGCCCGTGCGCCAGCGCATCATCGCGCTCGCCATCGTCCTCGTCGGCGCCGTGACGCCGGCCGTCGAAATCTGGCGCAACGTGACCGAGAAAGCCTTTCCGCCGAGCGCCTGCAACGTCATGGAATCCTTGCAGGACGGACCCTACGCCGGCTCGCCGCTCGACTATTACATCGCCGGCGCCCAGAGCCTGGCTGCGCCGGCCGGGCTTTTCACGCCGCCGAGTTCGGCGCCGCTGAAGCGCACGATCGCCAATTGCTGGCCGGGCCGGACCTTCGTCTACGGGCCGCCGTCGCCGGCGAAATAGCGCAAAGAAAAAGGCCGCCTCGGCGGCGGCCTTTCGATCCTTGTCCGGCGCCCGCGATCAGGCGGTCGCGCCGGCCGACTTGTCGCGCTCCGCGTAGATGTAGAGCGGACGCGCCTTGCCATCGACCACTTCGGGGCCGATGACCACCTGCTCCACGCCATCGAGGCCCGGCAGGTCGAACATGGTGTCGAGCAGGATGCCCTCCATGATCGAGCGCAGGCCGCGCGCGCCGGTGCGGCGCTCGATCGCCTTGCGGGCGATGACGTTCAGCGCCTCGTCCTGGAAGGTGAGCTCGGTGTTCTCCATCTCGAACAGCCGCTGATACTGCTTGACCAGGGCGTTCTTGGGCTCGGTGAGGATCTTCTTCAGCGCGTCCTCGTCGAGGTCCTCGAGCGTCGCGATGACCGGCAGGCGGCCGACGAATTCGGGGATGAGGCCGAACTTCAGCAGATCCTCGGGCTCGACCTTGCGGAAGACCTCGCCGGTGCGGCGCTCGTCGGGGCCCTTCACCTCGGCGGCAAAGCCGATGGATGTACCCTTGCCGCGGCCGGAGATGATCTTCTCGAGGCCGGCGAAGGCGCCGCCGCAGATGAACAGGATGTTCGTCGTGTCGACCTGCAGGAATTCCTGCTGCGGATGCTTGCGGCCGCCCTGCGGCGGCACGGAGGCGACCGTGCCTTCCATGATCTTGAGCAGCGCCTGCTGCACGCCCTCGCCCGAGACGTCGCGCGTGATGGAGGGATTGTCCGACTTGCGCGAAATCTTGTCGATTTCGTCGATGTAGACGATGCCGCGCTGGGCGCGCTCGACATTGTAGTCGGAGGCCTGCAGCAGCTTGAGGATGATGTTCTCGACGTCCTCGCCGACGTAGCCGGCTTCGGTCAGCGTCGTGGCGTCGGCCATGGTGAAGGGCACGTCGAGGATGCGCGCCAGCGTCTGGGCCAGCAGCGTCTTGCCGGAGCCGGTCGGGCCGATCAGCAGGATGTTGGACTTCGCCAGTTCGACGTCGTTGTGCTTGGTCGCGTGGTTGAGGCGCTTGTAGTGGTTGTGGACGGCCACCGAGAGCACGCGCTTGGCCTGGAACTGGCCGATCACGTAATCGTCGAGGACCTTGCAGATTTCCTTCGGCGTCGGGATGCCGTCGCGCGTCTTGACCAGCGCGGTCTTGTTCTCCTCGCGGATGATGTCCATGCACAGTTCGACGCATTCGTCGCAGATGAACACCGTCGGGCCCGCGATCAGCTTGCGGACTTCGTGCTGGCTCTTGCCGCAGAACGAGCAGTAGAGCGTGTTCTTGGAGTCGCTGCCGCCGACCTTGCTCATATTCATCTCCTTCGGCCGACGCGCGCGGGCAAATCGGTCGCAATCATCATCGATAGCGTCCACGGCCTAACAAAAGGTAGAGCCGCAGACTTTCCTTCGGGGCCGCCGGGCATGGCCGGGCCGTCGCCTCCCTGCTTCGTCTCGCGCGGACAGTCGCCAATGCAAACATGGCCGCGCCCGGCGATCAAGCGCAGGCTCCGCATGCGAGGGCCCTGCGGCCCCCGCCGTCGCAAATCGGCAACAATCGCCCGGGGCGCCGTCAGCCCGCGGCCGCCGGAGTCGCCGGAGCGTCTTCCGGACGCTTCGAATAGACCTGGTCGACGATGCCGAACTCGCGCGCCTCTTCGGACGACATGAAGTGGTCGCGGTCGAGCGTACGCTCGATTGTGTCGTAATCACGACCGGTATGCTTCACGTAGACTTCGTTGAGGCGCTTCTTGATCTTCATGATATCTTCGGCATGGCGAAGAATGTCGGACGCCTGGCCCTGGAAGCCGCCGGACGGCTGATGGACCATGATGCGCGAATTCGGCAGCGCAAAGCGCATTCCCGGGTCGCCGGCCGCCAGCAGCAGCGAGCCCATGGAGGCCGCCTGGCCGACGCAGAGCGTGGAAATCTTCGGCCGGATGAACTGCATCGTGTCGTAGATCGCCATGCCGGCCGTGACCACGCCGCCCGGCGAATTGATGTACATCGACACTTCCTTCTTGGGGTTCTCGGACTCCAGGAAGAGCAACTGGGCGATGATGACGGACGCCATATGGTCCTCGACCGGGCCGGTGAGGAAGATGATGCGCTCGCGCAGCAGGCGGGAATAGATGTCGAAGCCGCGCTCGCCACGGCTCGTATTCTCGATCACCTGCGGAATAAGATACTGATTATAAACCTCGATCGGGTCGCGCATCACAGCCTCTGAATTCCCTGATTCGGGGCAGGATATCATGCGTCCCGCCGGTTTCCGACCATACATAGGCGTGGGCGGCGTCAAGAAAAAGGGCATCGCCGCGGACGCCGCCGCACATGCTTCCGTCGGCTACAATTCCCGCCGGTGAATGGCGGGGCGACCTAACGAAAACGCCCCGCGGAGCGGGGCGTTCGCGGTCGGATCGACGGACGGGCCTCAGGCGGCCTCGTCCGGCGCCTCCATCTTCATCAGTTCGTCGCGGGTCACCGCGCTTGTCGGTGACCTTGGCGAGGCCGAGGATGTGGTCGATCACCTTCTCCTCGAACAGCGGCGCGCGGATTTCGCCGAGCGCCTGCGGGTTCTTGCGGTAATAGTCCCAGAGCTGCTGCTCCTGGCCCGGGAAGGCGCGGATGCGCTCGATCAGCGCCTTGGTGACCTCGTCGTCCTCGACCTTCACGGCGGCCTTCTCGCCGACTTCGGCGAGCAGCAGGCCGAGGCGCACGCGGCGCTCGGCGATGCGGCGATATTCCTCGCGCGCCTTCTCCTCGGTCGTGTCCTCGTCCTCGAAGGTCTTGCCGCGGGCCGCCTGCTCGTTGACGACCGACCGCCAGATGCCGTCGAACTCGCTCTCCACGAGGCCCTGCGGCAGCTCGAAGCTGTAGCGGCCGTCGAGGGCGTCCAGCAGCGCGCGCTTGGTGTGCACGCGCGCGCCGCGGCCGAGATCGGCCTCGATGTTCGAGCGAACCGCCGCGCGGAAGGCGTCGAGCGTCTCGAAGCCGAATTTCTTGGCGAATTCGTCGTCGATCGCCAGTTCGCCCGGCGCGGCCACGTTCTTGACCGTGACGTCGAATTCCGCGGCCTGGCCGGCGAGGCGGGCGGCGGCGTAGTTCTCGGGGAAATTCACGGAAATCGTGCGGCTTTCGCCCTTCTTCATGCCCTCGATCTGCTCCTCGAAGCCGGGAATGAAGCTGCCGGAGCCGACGATGAGGTCGATGCCCTCGCCCGCGCCGCCCTCGAAGGGTTCGCCGCCGATCTTGCCGAGGAAGTCGAGCGTGGCCTTGTCGCCCTTCGCGACGACGGGCGCCTCGCCCTCCTTGTCGCTGAACGGACGCTGCTGGTCGGCCATGCGCTGGATGGCCTCGTCCACGTCGCCATCCGCGACATCGACGACGATGCGCTCGACCGCCACGTCGTCGAACGAGCCGACCTCGATGGCCGGCAGCGTCTCGATCGCGACGGTGAAGGTGAAGTCGCCCTTGGCTTCGAGCACCTTCTCCATCTCGTCCTGGCCGCCGACGATGTCGAGGCGCGGCTCGCCGGCGAGGCGGAGCTGGTTGTCCTCGACGATCTTGCGGTTGGCCTCGTTGACGGCCTCCTGCACGACATCGCCCATGATCGACTTGCCGTAGAGGCGGCGGATATGCGCCGTCGGCACCTTGCCCGGGCGGAAGCCGTTGATCTTGACCTTGCCCTTCATGTCCTCGAGCTGGCTCTCGAGCTTGGCGGCGAGATCGGCCGCGGGCATCACCACCTTGTATTCGCGCTTCAAACCCTGAGCGCTCGTCTCCGTCACCTGCATCGCCTGCAACCTTCTAAAATCTCTCGGGCGGGACCGAAAAGCCGGCGTTTCCGGGACTGGTGCGGGCGGAGGGACTCGAACCCCCATGCCTTTCAGCGGTGGAACCTAAATCCACTGCGTCTACCAGTTCCGCCACGCCCGCGTTCCGCGACCCCTGACCTTCGGACGCACAAAGGCGCCCAAACAGCCGGCCGCCCCGCCGCTTCGGGTGGGGCTCTATAGCAATGCGAAACGGCGCGCGCAGCAAAAAAATGCCAAGCGCCGACGCCTTGCCTATATCTTTGGGCGGAATCGACCCCAGTCCACCGGAAGACGCTTCATCCATGACCGCTCCCGCACGCCAGAACCCGTTTTTCGAGCCCTGGACCGGGCCGTTCGAACTGCCGCCGTTCGAGCGCATCGAAACGGCGGACATCAAGCCGGCCTACGAGCGCGCCATGGCCGACCACAAGGCGGAAATCGCGGCCATAGTCTGCGACCCGAACCCGCCGACCTTCGACAATACGGTCGCCGCGCTGGAGCGCGCCGGCGCGGCCATGAACCGCGTGGGCGGCGTGTTCTGGAACCTGACCGGGACCGAATCGACTGGCGAATTGCAGGCGATCGAGCGGGAATTGGCGCCAAAGCTCGCGGATCATTATTCGGCGATCGGGCTGAACGAGCCGCTGTTCCGTCGCGTGGAGGCGGTCTGGAAAGAACGCGATAGCCTGCCGCTGACGCCGGAGCAGAAGCGCCTGCTCGAACTCACCTACGACAGCTTCGTGCGCTCGGGCGTCCTGCTGCCGCCGGAGCAGAAGAAGCGTTTCGCCGAAATCGCGAGCCGCCTGGCGACGCTCGGCGCGCAATTCGCCCAGAATATCCTGAAGGACGAGGCCGACTGGACGATGCTGCTGGAGGAGAGCGATCTCGACGGCCTGCCGCAATCGCTCCGCGACGCGGCCGCGCGCGCCGCCGCCGACCGCGGCCATCCGGGCAAATTCGCCATCACGCTGGCGCGCTCCAGCGTCGAGCCGTTCCTCACCTATTCCGCCCGCCGCGATCTGCGCGAAAAGGCTTTCGCCGCCTGGATCAGGCGCGGCGAGAACGACGGGCCGACCGACAATCGCCCGATCGCCGCCGAAACGCTGCGCCTGCGCGACGAGAGCGCGCGCCTGCTCGGCTATCCCTCCTACGCGCATTTCAAGCTCAGCGACCAGATGGCCAAGACGCCGGAGAACGTGCGCGAACTGCTCGACAAGGTCTGGACGCCGGCCAAGGCCGCCGTCGCGCGCGACCGCGACGAGCTGCAGAAGCTGGTCGCGGCCGAGGGCGGCAATTTCGAGATCGCCGCGCACGACTGGCGCTATTACGCCGAGAAGCTGCGCAAGGCGCAGCACGACATCGACGAGAACGAGATCCGTCCCTACCTCGAACTGGAAGCCGTCATCGGCGCGGCCTTCGATGTCGCGCATCGCCTGTTCGGACTGACCTTCACGGAGCGACGCGACCTCGCGCTCTACAACAAGGAAGCGCGCGCCTTCGACGTGACGGACGAACAGGGCAAGCATGTCGCGCTGTTCATCGGCGATTATTTCGCCCGCCCGACGAAGCGCGGCGGCGCGTGGATGTCCGGCTTCCGCTCGCAATCGAAGCTCGACGGCAAGGACGTGCGTCCGATCGTCGTCAACGTGCTGAATTGCGCCAAGGGCGCGGAGGGGCAGAAGACGCTCATCAGCCTCACCGACGCGAAAACCCTGTTTCACGAATTCGGCCACGCCCTGCACGGCATGTTGACGCAGACGACCTATCCCTCGGTCGCCGGCACGAATGTGGCGCGCGATTTCGTGGAATTTCCCTCGCAGCTCTACGAGCACTGGCTCTTGCGGCCGGAGGTGCTCGCGCGTTTCGCCCGTCACGCCGAGACCGGCGCGGCGATCCCCGACGATCTCGTCGCGCGCATCCGCGCATCGCAGAAATTCAACGTCGGCTGGGAAAAGGTCGAGTTCTGCTCCTCGGCCATCGTCGATCTCGACCTGCACCTGATGTCGCCGCGCGAAGATTTCGACATTGTCGGCTTCGAGCGCGCGCAGCTCGAGCGGATCGGCATGCCCAGGGAAATCGTCATGCGGCACCGCACGCCGCATTTCGGGCATGTGTTCTCGGGCTCGGGCTATGCTTCCGGTTACTACTCGTACCTGTGGTCGGCGGTGCTCGACACCGACGGGTTCGCCGCCTTCGAGGAGGCCGGCGACGTCTTCGATCCGGAAACCGCGCGCAGGCTGAAGGACCATGTCTACGCCGCCGGCAACAGCGCGCCGCCGGAAGAGGCCTACCGCGCTTTTCGCGGGCGCGATCCCGATACGCAGGCGCTCCTGAAGGCGCAGGGCTTCGCGTGAGTTTCGTCGCCTCCCCTCCGTCATGCCCGGGCTTGACGATCTCCCGGCGCGTTGCGCTTGGCGGCATGGCCGCCACCATCGTCGCCCTGCCGGTTCGCGCGCAATCCACCGATGAATTTCGCGTGCTCGAAGCGCGAAAATCCGGGCTGAAAATCTCTGCCGATGGCGAGACGCAGGGCTTCGGCTACGACGGCGCCGTCCCCGGACCGGTCCTGCGCGTGAAGCAAGGCGAAGAGGTCCGCGTGCGGCTGGTCAACAGGCTCGACCAGCCGACGAGCCTGCACTGGCAGGGGCTGATCGGCGACAATGCCAACGACGGCGTGGCGGGCCTGACGCAGAAGCCGGTCGCGCCCGGCCAGTCCTTCGACTACCGCTTCAAGGCGAACGCGGCCGGAACGCTCCTCTACAAGCCCGCGATCCAGCCCCACAATGTCGAGCAGATTTCGCGCGGGCTCTGCGGCGTGCTGATCGTCGACGAGCCCGAGCCGCCGGAGGTCGACCGCGACCTCCTGATCGTGCTGCAGGACTGGAAGCTCGACGGCAAGGGCGCGCTGTCCCTGCCCTTCGGCGAGCCGGGCGGCGGCCGCGTCGGGCCGCTGCTCTCCGTCAATGGCGCGCTCGCGCCCGCTGGTCGAGACCGCGCCGCCCGGCGGGCGCGTGCGCATCCGGCTCGTCAACGCCTGTGTCTCGCGCATCGCCGTCGCCATCTTCGAGGGCGGCGCGCCGCATTGCGTCGCCATCGACGGGCAGGCGGTCGACCCGTTCCAGCTCGTGCGCAACACCGCGCCGATCGCGCCGGGCGCGCGGTTCGAGTTCATCCACGATCTGTCCAGGTTCGAGACGCCGGACCTGATGCTCGGTTTGTGGAACGGGCAGGACAAGCCGCGCCTGCCGGTGTTCGCGCTGAAGGCCAAGGGAGAGCTGGCGAAGGCGCGGCCGGCCTTCGCGGCCCTGCCGCCCAACCCGCGCCTGCCGCCGGAAATCCGGCTCGGCGAGGCGCGCAAGCTCGACTTCGCGCTCGAACCGCCGAAGGCCGCCGGCGGCGCCTGGACCTTCAACGGCCAGCCGCAATCCTACGCCGGCAAGCCGCTGTTCACGGTCAAGCGCGGCACGCCGGTTTCGGTCGGCTTCGCCAACAGGTCGGACGTCGCCGTGTCCATGCATGTGCACGGCCATTGCATGCGATTGCTGCACGATCTCGACGACGGCTGGGAGCCCTACTGGCGCAATTCGGTGATCGTCGCCAAGGGCGCGACCAAGCGCGTCGCCTTTCTGGCGGATACGCCGGGCAAGTGGGCGCTGCGCTCGGATGTCGCCGATCAGGAGGCGGCCGGGCTCGCCGGCTGGTTCGAGGTGACGTGAGCGCGCCGCGCCGGTAACCGAATATCGACCTTGATGCGCCAGGATCGCGCATCCCTGTCTTTGGCCCCCTTCCCGATGGCATTCGTTGGACCGCTCGCGCTGATCCTGATCTCGCTCGTCACGCGCGCGATCTTCGACAAGCTGCTCGCCCTTTCGCCGGACATGGCGCTGGTCGCCCATTGGGCGCAGGCGCAATCGCTGTTCGACCTCACCGCCGCCGTGGCGCTGGCGGGCGTGGGCGCGGGCCTCACCGTGTTCGCCGCGCGGCGCGAGCATGACGAGGTCAGGCTGATGCGCGACGCGCTCGTCTGGGGCCTGATGATCGCAGGCGTCGCCGCCGTCGCGCTCGCCGTGCTCGCGCCCGCGCTCAACGCGCTGCTCGGCCGCGAGATCGCGCCGGCCGGCCTCACGGGCGCGCTGGCCATCGCCGGCGGCCTGATGTTCACCGCGCCCGGCATGTTCAGCGCGCTGTGGCAGGGGCGGCTCGAGCGCGGCAAGATGATCGCGGTCAACCTGATCGGCTGGGCGCCGCTGGCGCTTGCCGCTTCGGGCCTGTTCGGCCCGGTCGACATGCAGCTTGCTGCTCGCCGCGCAGCTCGCGATTTTGACGGCGCTGACGCTCTGGCTGTGCGCGCCTGTTATCCGCGAGGTCTGGCGCAAGCGCGAGGCGCTGCCGTCGTGGCGCGAATCCGCGCTGAAGCGCTACATCCCGGCCGGCCTCTCCATCGGCATTCTCAGCCCCTTCTCGGTGATGTGGAGCCGCGCCGAACTCGCGCACGGCCTGTCGTGGGACGAGGCGGCGCAATTGCAGGCTTTGTGGCGGGCGAGCGAATGGGTGACGGGGCTTGCGGGCGGGCTGATCCCGCTCGTCTTCCTGCCGCGCATGGCGGCCGCCGTCGGGCGGACCGCCTTCCTGCACGAACTGACGCGCACATGGCGCACGCTGTGGATTCCCGGCGCCTTGTCGATCGGGCTCCTGTGGGCGGGCCAGGGCGTCGTCATGCCCCTGCTCTATTCCGAGAAATTCCTGATGCCGGCGCTGGCGAGCGGGCTGTTCCTGCTCGGCGACGCGCTGCGGCTCGCCTGCTGGGTTCCGCTGCATGGACTGTTCGCGACGGAGCGCGTGAATGCTGTCGCCATCGGCGAATGGCTGTCGCTGCCGCTGTTCGCGGCGCTGCTGACCGCGACCGGCGCGAAATCGCTGGTCGTCGCCGGCGCCTGCTACGCCGTCACCTACGCCATCTATCTCGCCTTCAACGTCTGGTGCGTTTTTCGCACGCCCGGGCGCTATGCGAGCGAAGGCGGCATGAACGCCGCTACCCAGCCCTGAGCAACCGCACCGCCTCGTCGCGCCCGAAAATGTAGAGCAGCAGGCGCAGCGCCCTGCCCCGCTCGCTCGTCAGCGTTTCGTCCTTTTCGAGTATCGCTTCCGCATCTTCGCGCGCGAGCTTGAGCAGAACGCCGTGCGCCGAGAGGTCGGCGAGTTTGAAGCCCGGCAGGCCCGATTGCCGCGTGCCGAGAATCTCGCCCTCGCCGCGCAGGCGCAGGTCCTCTTCCGCCAAGCGAAAGCCGTCGTCGCTCTCGCGCAGGATCGCCAGCCGCGATTTCGCGGTTTCGCCGAGCGGCCCCTTGTAGAGCAGGATGCACGAGGATTTCTGCGAGCCGCGCCCGACGCGGCCGCGCAATTGATGCAATTGCGCGAGACCGAAGCGTTCGGCGTGTTCGACGACGATGATCGTGGCTTCCGGCACGTCGACGCCGACCTCGATGACGGTCGTCGCCACCAGCACCTGCGTCTCGCCGCGCTGGAAGGCGAGCATGGCGGCGTCCTTGTCCTTGCCCTTCATCTGCCCGTGCACGAGGCCGACGCGCGCGCCGAAATGCTTCTTCAGGTCCTCGAACCGTTCCTGCGCGGCGGCGACTTCGAGTTCCTCGTTCTCCGCCACGAGCGGGCACACCCAGTAGGCGCGCGCGCCCGGCCGCAACAGCGCGCCCGATGCCGGCGATCACGTCGTCGATGCGCTCCAGCGGGACCGCGCGCGTGTCGATCGCCTGCCGGCCCGCCGGCTTCTCGGTGAGGTTGGAGACGTCCATGTCGCCGAAATAGGTGAGAACGAGCGTGCGCGGGATCGGCGTCGCGGTCATGACGAGCACGTCCGCCGCCTCGCCCTTCTCGCCGAGCGCAAGCCGCTGGTGCACGCCGAAACGATGCTGCTCGTCGACGACGGCCAAGGCGAGATCGCGGAAGGCGACATTGTCCTGCACCAGCGCATGCGTGCCGACGACGATGTCGAGCGCCCCGCTCGCCAGACCTTCCAGCGTCGCGCGCCGCTCGGCGGCCTTGTCGCGCCCGGTGAGCAGCGCCGCGCGCATTCCGGCGGCGCGCGCCATCGGCTCGATGCGTTCGAAATGCTGGCGCGCGAGGATTTCCGTGGGCGCCATCAGCGCGGCCTGACGTCCCGCCTCGACGCATGTCGCCATCGCAAGCAGCGCGACGATGGTCTTGCCGGAGCCGACGTCGCCCTGCAGCAGGCGCAACATGCGCTTGTCGCTCGCCATGTCGCCGCGGATGTCGGCGAGCGCGGCGCGTTGCGCATTGGTGAGCGAATAGGGCAGAGCGCCTTCGATGGCGCGGGAAATGCGACCGTCGCCGACAGTCGCCGCGCCCGCGCAATCGCCGCATCTTCGCGCGCACGAGACGCAGCGCGAGCTGCTGCGACAGCAATTCGTCATAGGCGAGCCGTTTTCGCGCGAGCGTGTCCGGCGACAGGTCCATGATGGTCTGCGGCGCGTGCAGCGCGCGCATCGCCGGCGCGAAAGCCGGCCATTGCTCGCGCCGCAGGACGGCGGCGTCGAGCCATTCCGGCATGTCGGGCAATTTGGCCAGCGCGGCGTCGAGCGCCTTCTGCACGTTGCGCTGATGCAGGCCCTCGGTCAGGCCATAGACCGGCTCATGCTCCTTCAGCGCCTTCAGCGCGGCGGCGTCGAGCACGCGAGGGTGAACGATCTGGCGATAGCCGTTCCACAATTTCAGATCGCCGGAGAACCAGCGGATTTCGCCGACCGGCAGCGCGCGCAGCACCCAGTCGAAATTGTTGCGGAAGAAGACGAGCACGACGTCGTCGCCATTGTCGTCCTCGACCAGCACGCTGAGCGGCGCGTTGGAATATTTGCGGGGGATGCGGTGCTCGGCGACGCGCGCGGCGATGACGACATGCGACTCGAGCGGCGCGTCGCGGATCGACGCGCTGAGCCGGTTGTCGACGACGCCGGTCGGCAGGTGAAACAGCAGGTCGAGAACGCGCGCCTCGTCCTGGCCCAACAGGCGGTCGAACAGTTTCGCGGTCTTCGGCCCGACGCCCGGCAGGGCGGCGAGGCCGGAAAAAAGCGGGTCGAGCAGCGAGGGACGCATCGTCCCCTGTCATACCCGCGAAAGCGGGTATCCCGCAAAAGCGTTCTGGATTCCGGATCGTCCGCTCCCCAGACATCCGGAATGACATCCGGGGCCTCCGCCGCTATATAGCCGCCCTCAGCCGCCCGCCGCGCCGCTCCGGAGCCTTCCATGACCGCCGACGATCTCGACACCCGCCGCCGCGCCATCAAGATTCGCGCCTGGCGCCGCGGCATGCGGGAAATGGACATTCTGATCGGCAATTTCGTCGACGCGCGGCTGGCGGGATTGAGCGAAAAGGATATCGCGGACCTCGAACGCCTGCTGGACGTTGAAGACCAGAAGGCGTTCTCATGGTTGTGCGGCACGCAGCCGCCGGAAGCCGGCTACGACACGCCGCTGCTGCGGCAGATCAAGCAGTTTCACAGCCATTCCGGGCCGGTGAACGTCTAGCGTCGAACTGAAATGGCCAACGATCTCCAACGCGCGCTGCGGGAACTGGAACGCGGCGGCAAAGTCCTTCTTTCGCGCACGCCCGACGGCTTCGACGCCTTCGTCGCCGCCGATCTCGCGCGCGCGCTCGCCGGCAAGTCCGAGGGCCGCGCGGTGGCGCTCGTGCATGTGGCGCGCGACGGCCAGCGCTCGCGCGCCTTCCAGGAGGCCTTCGCCTTTGCGGCGCCGGAAATCGAAATCCTCGATTTCCCCTCCTGGGACTGCCAGCCCTACGACCGCGTCTCGCCGAACGCCGGCATCACTGCGCGCCGCATGACGGCGCTGTCGCGGCTGGCGCGCTCCGGCGGGTCGCAAGAGCGGCCGCGCATTCTCTGCACCACCGTCAACGCGCTCGTGCAGCGCGTCGCGCCGCTGGCGACGATCGCCACCGACACGTTCTCGGCCGCGCCGGGCAATATGGTGAAGACCGACGATCTCGCGCGCTGGCTCGAGATCAACGGCTTCCTGCGCTCGGGCACGGTGCGCGAGACCGGCGAATACGCCATGCGCGGCGGCATCGTCGATCTGTTCGCGCCGGGAATGCCCGCGCCGATCCGTCTCGACTTCTTCGGCGACACGCTGGAGACGATAAGGCCGTTCGATCCGGAGACGCAGCGCTCGACCGGGCAGTTGCGCTCGCTCGATCTCGTGCCGATGAGCGAGGTGCAGCTCACCACCGACACGATGCGCCGCTTCCGCCAGGCCTATGTCGCGCTGTTCGGCGCGGAGACGCGCGGCGACACGCTCTATGAAGCCGTCAGCGAGGGACGCCGCCATCCCGGCATGGAGCATTGGCTGCCGCTGTTCCACGAAAACATGGACACGCTGTTCGACTATGTCGCCGGCGCGCCCATCGTGCTCGACCCGCTGGCCGAGGACGCCGCCGCCGAACGGCTCGCGCAGGCGCAGGACTATTACGACGCGCGCAAGGATGCCTACGACGCCGACCACGCGGGCGCGAACTACAAGCCGCTGAAACCCGAGGCGCTGTACCTGAAGCCCGACGAGTTTCGCGCGCGTCTCGACGCCGCGCCGCTCGCGCGCATGTCGCCCTTCGCCGTCCCGGATTCGCCGCATGGCGTCAGCGTCGATCTCGGCGCCGGCATTGGCCGCTCGTTTGCGCCCGAACGCGCGGACGAAAACGCCAACGTGTTCGAGGCGGCGGTGAAGCACATCGAAACCTTGCGCGACAGCGGCAAGCGCGTGATCCTGGCGGGCTGGTCGGACGGTTCGCGCGAACGCCTCGGCCACGTGCTGCAAGAACACGGCCTGAAGAAGATCGAGCCCGTCTCCTCGCTGGCGCAGACGATCGGCCTGAAGGGCGTCGCGCTCGCCGTCATCGGGCTCGAACAGGGTTTCGTCGCCGGCGACCTCGCCGTCATCGGCGAGCAGGACATACTCGGCGACCGGCTGGTGCGTTCGCGCAAGCGCCAGAAGCGCGAGAACGTGTTGCACGAGGTCGGCGCGCTGACAGCGGGCGACCTCGTCGTGCATGTCGACCACGGCATCGGTCGCTTCGTCGGCCTCACGCAAATCCAGGCGATCGGCGTACCGCACGATTGCCTCGAACTGCATTACGCCGGCGGCGACAAGCTCTATCTGCCGGTCGAAAATCTCGAACTGCTGTCGCGCTACGGCTCGGAAGACGAGGAGGCGCAACTCGACCGGCTCGGCGGCGTCGGCTGGCAGACGCGCAAGGCGCGGATGAAGAAGCGCATCCGCGAGATCGCGCACGGCCTCATCAAGCTCGCCGCCCAACGCATGTTGCGCAAGGCGCCGGTCATGGCGCCGCCTGCCGGGCTCTACGACGAATTTTGCGCGCGCTTCCCCTACGACGAGACGGAGGACCAGGACGCGGCGATCGAGGCGACGCTGGACGACATGGCGGCGGGCCGGCCGATGGATCGCCTGATCTGCGGCGACGTCGGCTTCGGCAAGACGGAGGTCGCGCTGCGCGCCGCGTTCGCGGCCGTGCTGAACGGCAAGCAGGTCGCCGTCGTCGTGCCGACGACGCTGCTCGCGCGCCAGCATTTCAAGACATTCTCGCAGCGTTTCGCCGGCCTGCCGGTGAAGGTCGCGCAGATGTCGCGCATGGTCGGGTCCGCCGACCTCAAGGCGGCCAAGACCGGCGCGGCCGCGGGCGAAGTCGACATTGTCGTCGGCACGCACGCCGTGCTCGGCAAGACCGTGAGCTTCAAGGATCTCGGGTTGGTGGTGATCGACGAGGAGCAGCACTTCGGCGTCGGCCACAAGGAGCGGCTGAAGGAACTGCGTTCGGAAGTGCACGTGCTGACGCTGTCGGCCACGCCCATTCCGCGCACGCTGCAGCTGGCGTTGACCGGCGTGCGCGAACTCTCGATCATCGCGACGCCGCCGGTCGACCGCCTCGCCGTGCGCACGTTCATCACGCCGTTCGACGAACTCATCGTGCGCGAAGCGCTGTTGCGCGAGCGCTATCGCGGCGGGCAGAGCTTCTACGTCTGCCCGCGCATCGAGGACCTGGACGAGGCTGCGGCGTTCCTGCGTCAAAACATTCCCGAAGCGAAGTTCACCATCGCGCATGGGCAGATGAGCGCGACGGAACTCGAAGAGAAGATGAGCGCCTTCTACGACGGCAAGTACGACATTCTCGTCTCGACGGCGATCGTGGAATCCGGCCTCGATATCCCCACCGCCAACACGATGATCGTGCATCGCGCCGACATGTTCGGTCTCGGCCAGCTCTATCAGTTGCGCGGACGCGTCGGCCGCTCCAAGACGCGCGCCTACGCCTTGTTCACCGTGCCGGCCAAGCGCCAGATGACGCCGCAGGCCGAAAAGCGGCTGAAGGTGCTGCAATCGCTCGACACGCTCGGCGCGGGCTTCCAGCTCGCCAGCCACGATCTCGACATCCGCGGCGCCGGCAATCTCCTGGGCGACGAGCAGTCCGGCCATATCAAGGAAGTCGGCTACGAGCTCTATCAGCAGATGCTGACGGACGCGATCGAGGCGTTGAAGGCGGGCGATGAAGAGCCGGCCGAGGAATTGTGGTCGCCGACGATCACGGTCGGCGCGCCGGTCACCATTCCGGAAAGCTATGTCGAGGACCTGCAATTGCGGTTGCAGCTCTATCGCCGCCTTTCAGGCATCGTCGACGAAGCGGAGATCGAATCCTTCGCCGCCGAGATGATCGACCGCTTCGGGCCGCTGCCGCCCGAAGTCGAACAGCTCATGGAAATCGTGGCGATCAAGGCGCTGGCGCGCCAGGCGCATGTGGAGAAGGTGGAAGCAGGCCCCAAGGGCGTCATCGTCGCCTTCCGCGACAATTCCTTCGCCAATCCGGCCGGCCTCGTGCGTTTCGTCGCGGAACAGGGGTCGCGCGCGAAAGTGCGCCCCGACATGAAGATCGTGTTCTCGGGCGATTTCGACGAGACGCACGAACGCCTTGAAGGCGCGCGGAGAATCCTGCGCACGCTGGTGGCGTTGGCGCAGAAGAAGGCGGCGTGACCTGCGTGTCATTCCCGACGGGCCGCAGGCCCGATCGGGAATTCAGAATCGGCCTGCCGGCTCTGGATTCCCGCTTGCGCGGGAATGACAGCCGGGCCTTTTGCGCGCAGTCCTCGCCTTGCAAAAGCCCACGCTGGCCGCCACATTGCGCCGCCAAGAGGGACTTCGACATTTGACCGATCTGCCGCCGCCCGCTGCCGCCCCATCCGCCGCGCCCGCGCGGCATTGGCGCGCGCGTCCGCGCCTATTTCCTCACGGGCCTGGTGATCGCGGGCCCGCTGGCGGTGACGGCGTGGCTCGTGTTCTGGTTCGTCGATACGGTCGATCACTGGATCCGGCCGCTGCTGCCGGTGTCGCTGTGGCCCGACATCTATCTGGTGAAGGATATTCCCGGCGTCGGCGTCGTCATCGCCTTCGTCGGCCTCACGCTGCTCGGCTTTCTCGCCGCCAACCTGCTGGGACGCTCGCTCATCCGCCTGAGCGAAACGATCCTCGACCGCATGCCGGTCGTGCGCGGCATCTACAAGAGCGTGAAGCAATTGTTCGAGACCGTGTTCTCGCAGCAGGGCACGGGCTTCCGCAAGGTCGGGCTGGTGCAATATCCGGCGAAGGGACAATGGTCGCTGGTGTTCATCTCGACGCCGCCCGGCGAGAACGTCAAGAAGGCGATCGGCGCGGGAGACACGCCCTACGTCTCGGTTTTCCTGCCGTGTACGCCGAACCCGACGACGGGTTTCTATTTCTACCTGCCGGCGACCGAGGTGATCGAGATCGACATGACGCCGGACGATGCGGCCAAGCTCATCATGTCGGCGGGGCTGATCCAGCCCGAAGCGAAGGCGCTGGCGAAGAACGGGAAGAGCGCGGCGCCGGCAGAGACAGCGAGCGTGAGGTAGCTTTCACGTCATTGCGAGGAGCCGCAAGGCGACGAAGCAATCCATCCACGAGACTTACACGGGGATGGATTGCTTCGTCGCCTTGCGGCTCCTCGCAATGACGGCTTACGGCTTCACTTTCCACTTTTCGAAAGTGCCGATGATCGCCTTGATGCGCGCGACCAAGTCGGGATTGCGCTGCTCCCACACGATCACCTGCGCCTCGTCGGCGCTGAGCCGCGCCTCGGTCGTCGTCTCCGCCAGCGGCGCGCCGAAGGGCGGGATGGACGCGGGCCAGGGACGGTCGAGGAGCCGCGCGACGATCATGTCGCCGACGCTTGGCCGGAAGTGCAGCACCTCGAAGAAATAGGGCGAGCGGTCGAGCGGGCCGCCGCGCCGGAACACGTCGTGCGCGACGTCGCCGACCTCGCTGAAATCGAAGGCGCGCACGGCCGCGCCCTCGCCTTTCGCGGCCTCTTCCACCGCGCCGGCCAGCGCCTTCTTCCAGTCGCGGAAGCGCTGCTGGTAGCCCAGGAGATCGAACATGGCGCGGCGCGAGACGTGCACCGGCGGCAGCACGAGATCGACGGCAATGCCCTTCGCGCGCGCCATCTTCAGCGCGTCGACAATGCGCGCGAGGCGCGTCGGCAATTGCCCCGCGTAGGTATCGCGCACGAACATGTAGGAAGGAAACCACGCGCGCATGCTCGGCAGTTCCCAGAAATCCTCGCCGCCGATGAGGTTTTTCCGGTCCTGCAGCGCGTAGTGATAGAAGCCGTCGGTGTCGATGTAGAAGGCCTGCGCGCCCATCACGCCGCCGACCGTCTTGCGCAGGCCCTCGTAGGACATGGCGTGCATCAGCCGCCCGCGCCACGGCGAGGCGCCGCCGAAAACGGATTCGTCGAGATCGGCGGGCGCCGCTTCCTCGCGGAAGAATTCCTCGAAGTCGATCGCCCACACGACGCGCGCGACCTTCGGGTCGCGGCCCGCCATCGATTTCAGGATCGTCGCGCTCTCGTTGGAATGCGAGCCGTTGAGGCCCGCGTTGTAGGCGTTCAGACCCGCTCATCGTCGCGCTGTGCGGATCGAAACCGAAGACGACGCGGGACGAGCCGAGGAAGACGACGTCGAGCGGCTTTGCGCGACGGAAATATTCGAGACCCTTGATGACGCGGTCGCCATTGGTCGTCAGGCGCAGTTCGAGACTTCCGAGATTGTGCGGAAAGAGGCGCGTGCCGAAAATCGCGAAGGCGTCGCCCGCCGCCGCAATCGCGGCGGCCAGCGCGAATAGCGCGAGCATCAGTCCGAGCGCGGTCGCAAGCCAGCGGCGCATCGTCAGAACCGGAAATAGAGGAATTCGGACGTCTGCCAGGAGAACAACTCCACGGCGACGACGCCGGCTGCGAGGAAGATCGCCCAGGCCGGCGAGGGCCAGGCGAACAGCGCGGGCGCGAAACGCGGCGCGGGCGCCGGCGCGCCCAGCGTCGGGTGATAGGCGCGCAGGATCTGGCGCGCGTTCGGCAGGATGACGCAGGCGACCAGCAGCGCGAAGGCGGCGGCGAAACCGCTCGGCGAGAAGCCGACCTGATCGAAATGCAGGCCTTTCAACCCGATCATGCCGGCCATCATCACGCCGGCCTCGCCCGCGCTGTCGGCGCGGAAGGGCGCCCAGGCGATCAGCACCGCCGCGAGCGTCAGAGCGCGCGCGAAAAACGGCGGCAGGCGCCAGGGCGCGCGGCGCTCCCAGATGTGAGCGACGAGCAGATAGAGCCCGTGCATGCCGCCCCAGATGACGAACGTGTAATTGGCGCCATGCCAGAGGCCGCCGAGCAGCATGGTGAGCATGAGATTGATCGAGCGCTGCGTCTCGCCGCGCTTGTTGCCGCCGAGCGGGATGTAGACGTAGTCGCGCAGGAAGCGCGACAGCGTCATGTGCCAGCGCCGCCAGAACTCGACGATGGAGAGCGAGGCGTAGGGCGAGTTGAAATTGGCGGGCAGGCGCACGCCGAACAGGCGGGCGAGCCCGATCGCCATGTCGCTGTAGCCGGAGAAGTCGAAATAGAGTTGCACGCCATAGCAGAGCGCGCCCTGCCAGGCGAGCGCGAGGCCGACCTCGCCGACGCGCGCGGTGGCGAAGGCGGGCTCTACGAAGGGCGCGATATTGTCGGCGACGACGACCTTCTTGATGAGCCCGATGGCGAGCAGCGCGAAGCCGACCGCGTAATTCGTCCAGCGGGCGTCGGCCTCGATGTGCGCGGGCGCCGTCAGCTTGCGGAATTGCGGCATGACCTCCGCGTGATGGACGATGGGGCCGGCGATGAGTTGCGGGAAGAAGAAGACGAACAGCGCGAAGTCGAGGAAGCGCCCGCTCTTCGCCTTGCCGACGTAGATGTCGGAAATGTAGGCGATCTTCTGGAAGGTGAAGAAGGATATGCCGAGCGGCAGGAAGACGTGCAGCAGCGCGACACGTATGCCGGTGACGTCGGCAAAGGCGGAGATGAAGAAGTCGACGTATTTGTAGTAGCCGAGCAGCGCGAGATTGCCGCAGATGGCGACGATGAACAGGATTCTACGCGCCCGCCCGCGTGCGCCGTCGATGAGCCGGCCGGCGAGATAATTGGCGGTCATGGCCGCGGCCAGCAGCCAGAAATAGGCGATGCTCCAATAGCCGTAGAACAGGCAGGAGGCGAGCAGCAGCCAGGCCACGCACAATTCGTTCGAGCCCCAGCGCTGCAGCGCCACGAAGCCGCCGAGCGTAATGGGCAGGAAAACCAGCAGGAACTGCCAGGAGGTGAAAAGCATTCGCGCCGCGTCGTCTGATCCGAGGCGCCCCGTCTACACGAATTTGGCCGGCGCCCGAAATCGGCGGCGCGGCCGCTTCAGGACGCCGTCTGCGCCCCGGTCAGCGCCCGCCAGACTTTCGGCAGGCTTTCGGGCAGATCCTCGGCGATCAGGCCGGGGCCGAACAGGCGGCCCGCCTCGCCGTGCATCCAGACGCCGGCGCAGGCCGCCTCGAAGGCGGGCATGGCTTGCGCCAGCAGGCCGCAGACGATTCCGGCCAGCACGTCGCCCGAGCCGGCGGTGGCGAGCCACGGCGGCGCGTTGGAGGCGACGGCGGCGCGTCCGTCCGGACGGGCGACGACCGTGTCCGGCCCCTTGAAGACGACGATGGCGCCCGACGTTTCGGCCGCTCGCCTCGCGCGCGAAATCTTGTCGGACTCGTCGCGGCCGAACAGGCGGGCGAATTCGCCGGCGTGCGGGGTGAGGACGACGGGTCCGTTCGCCGCGCGAATGGCCCTGAACAATCGGTCCGGCGCGCCGGCGAAAGAGGTGAGCGCGTCGGCGTCGAGCACGACCGCCCGCGGCGCGGCGCCGGGCGCCAGCGCCATTTCGACGAGCGCGCAGGTCGCCTCGCCCACGCCGAGGCCCGGCCCGAGGGCGACGGCGTTCTTGCGCGGGTCGGCCAGAAGTTCGGCGAGGCCCTTCGGACCGTCGGCGCGGCGGACCATGACCGCCGTCGTCGCCGCGGCGTTGACGGGCAAGGCGTCGGAGGGCGAGGCGAGCGTGACGAGGCCCGCGCCCGCGCGCAGCGCGCCGCGCGCCGCAAGCCGCGCCGCGCCGGTCGAGGAAATCCCGCCCGAGACCACGACCGCGTGCCCGCGCGAATATTTGTGCGCGTCGATGCGGGGAACGGGCAGCGCCGCATTCCACAGCGCGGGAATATTGTGGAACGCTTTCGGCGCGATTTCGCGCAGCACGTCCGGCCTGATGCCGATGTCGGCGCAGCAGACGACGCCGCAGAGCGCGCGGCCGGGCAACAGCAGATGCGCGGGCTTGAGGCGGAAGAAGGTCACCGTCTCGTCGGCTTCGATGGCCGCGCCGCGCACGGCGCCGGTCGTGCCGTCGAGACCGGAGGGAACGTCGACCGCGAGCACGCATCCGCCGCCCGCATGCCGCCAGGCGTTGACGCGCTCGACCAGATCGCGCGCCGCGCCGTCGAGATCGCGCGCGAGGCCCGCGCCGAACAGGGCGTCGATCACGAGATCGGCATGCTCGATGTCGAACATGTCGATCGGCGGCGCATCGCGATTCCAGAGTTCGTAGGCCCAGGCCGCGTCGCCCTTCAGCGCGCCGGGATCGCCGAGCGCATGAACTTCCGCGTCGAAACCCATTTCGCGCAGGACGTGAGCGGCGACGTAGCCGTCGCCGCCATTGTTGCCGGGGCCGCAGAGCACCTCGATCCTGCGGCCGCCGCGGCGACGGATGAGATGGGCGGCGCGGTCGGCGACGGCGCGGCCCGCAGCCTCCATCAGCGCAACGCCCTTCACGCCCGACGCGATCGTCAGGCGATCGGCCTCGGCCATTTCGGCGGTCGAGAGGAGTTCGGTTCTCATGCGCGTCTCGCAAGATGCGATTGCGACACAGTCGTCGTTCGCGCGCGAACGGTCAACGACGCTGTGACTCCCTGGCAACAGAGCGAATCGTTTGCGACGATGCAATCGCTTTCGCCTTGACAGAAATCGGCGCGAGGCGGAGCATATCGTCAATGCAATCGTTGTCTTTGCGAGTGCGGGCGCCTCGGGAAGCAGCGGTATCGGCGGGCTTTCGAGAGAGCTTGGCCGCGCAGCGGAGTGGGGACGGCAAGTCCTCGTTCAACAGCGAAAGCAGGAGATGACTCCACCGGGCAAGGATGCGTGACCCCTTGCAATCCAGGGGTCGCAAGCAAAACGCAACGGGTCCGATCAACCCGCCGTCTTGCACAATACATCGACATTGCGAGAAGCCGACGCATAGGCCATGCCGAGGCGAACTCGATTCCTGACTGGACATTCCAGACAATTTCGCAACATGGCGAAACATAGGGTCCCGTGACGCGTGAAGCGCCGGGACCCGTTTCGTTTGTGAGGCGATTCAGAATGTGGCCGATATCCAAAAAACCCTCACCCTGAGGAGCCCGCGAACGCGGGCGTCTCGAAGGGTGGCCGAGGCGCGAAACTCCGGCTCATGCTTCGAGACGGTCGCTACGCGACCTCCTCAGCATGAGGGGTTCGGGCTTTCAGCGAACTTCGCGTCAGGCTCTCAGGATGAGGTTTCAAGTTTTCAGCAGGCCTCACCGGCCCCAGACCTTGCGCGCCGTCTCCATCATCACGTCGAGCTTGCGCCATTGCGCGTCCATGCTCAGCGCATTGCCGCCGATGCCCGAGGCGAAGCCGCATTGCGGCGAGAGCGCGAGCTGGTCGAGCGGGCAGAATTTCGCGGCGGCGTCGATCCGGCGGCGCAATTCATCCACCGTCTCGATCTCGCCGCTCTTGGTGGTGACGAGGCCGAGCACGACGATCGTTCCCTTGCGCACGAAGCGCAGCGGATCGAAGGAGCCCGCGCGCTCGCTGTCGTATTCGAGCAGCAGGCGGTCGTAGTGGAGACCGCCGAACACGGCTTCGGCGATGGCGTCGTAATGGCCCTCGCGATGCCACATGCTGGCGCGATTGCCGCGACAGATGTGCAGGCCGAACACCGCCCTGCCCTGCAATCCCGCGATCACCGCATTGTCGGCGTCGATCGCGCTCTTGAGGCTCTTCAGCGGATCCTCGCCGCGCGCCTCCATGCGCTGGAGCGTCGCCGGATCGACGTAGCCGGTGAAGCTCGGCTCGTCGATCTGCACATAGCCGCAGCCATCGGCGACGAGTTCCTCCACCATGCGCCGCTGGATGGCGACGACATCGGCGAGAAACGAAGCGCTGTCGGCATAGTGCGGCGCGGATTTGGCGATGTCGCACATCTGGCGCACGCGGTCCGGGACCCATCAGCGTCATCTTCACCGGCCGCGTCGCGACCCCGCGCAGGAACCTGTATTCGCGCAGCGGGAAGCTCTCCTGCAACGCGATCTTGCCCGTCGCCGGAACCTTGAAGGATTCCACGGCGTCGGCGCCGCGCTGCAGCGGCTTTTCGCCCGCGCCGACATTGTCGGGAAATTGCAGGAAGTTGCGCCATGCGCCTTCCCACAGATCCCAACCGGAGACACGCGAAAAACTCACCTGCCAGTTGAGGCGACGATATTCGCCGTCCGTGACGACGGGCAGGCCGTGCGCTTCCTGCTCCGCGACGACGGCGCGGATCGCCTCGTCCTGCGCGACGAGGAGCGCGGCGTCGTCGATCTGGCCGCGCGCGCGGCGCAGGAAGGCCGCCTTCAGCTCCTCCGGCCGCAACAGGCTGCCGACATGATCGACGCGCGTATCCCGCGCGAACCCCTGCGCCTTGCTCATGCCGCCCTCCCGACGCTCCGGCCTTTTCGCACCGCTTCGGATGCGGTTAGATTGTCGGACCGGACTATCCGACAACAATAATCCAGACGGAAGCGCTCATGGCAATCGCGGCGGACAAGGCAGCCGAACTCGGTTTCGATCCCGAGACGCTGCGCAGCAAATATCGCGAAGAGCGCGACCGCCGCCTGCGCGCAGACGGCAATGCGCAATATGTCGAAATATCAGGCGACTACGCCCGCTATCTCGAAGACCCGTTCGCGCCGACGGATTTTTCGCGCGAGCCGATCGACGAAAGACACTGACATCGTCGTGTTCGGCGGCGGCTTCTCCGGGCTGCTGACCGGCGCGCGGTTGCGCGAAAAGGGCGTCGACGATTTTCTCATCGTCGAGAAGGGCGCGGATTTCGGCGGCACCTGGTACTGGAACCGCTACCCGGGCGCGGCCTGCGACACCGAGAGCTACATCTACATGCCGCTGCTGGAGGAGACCGGCTACATGCCGGTCGCCAAATATGCGCGTGCGCCGGAACTGTTCGAGCATTCGCGCCGCATCGGCCGGCACTTCAGGCTCTACGAAAAGGCGCTGTTCCAGACGGAAGCCAAGGACGCGCGCTGGGACGAGGCGTCCGCGCGCTGGATCGTGAGGACCAATCGCGGCGACACGTTGCGGGCGAAGTTCATCGTCGTCGCGGGCGGCCTGCTGCATCGGCCGAAACTGCCGGGCATTCCCGGCGTCGACAGCTTCAAGGGCCACAGCTTTCACACGAGCCGCTGGGACTATGCCTATACGGGCGGCGATTCCTCAGGCGGCATGACGGGCCTGAAGGACAAGGTCGTCGGCATCATCGGCACGGGCGCGACTGCGGTGCAATGCGTGCCGCATCTCGGCGCAAGCGCGAAGGAGCTTTTCGTCTTCCAGCGCACCCCTTCGTCTGTCGACGTGCGCAACGACCGGCCTACCGACCCCGAATGGGCGCAATCGCTGAAGCCCGGCTGGCAGAAGGCGCGCATCGACAATTTCTCCGCCGTCGTCTCCGGCGAGGAATTCGACGAGGACATGGTCAACGACGGCTGGACCGATCTCATCGGCAACATCCTGCTGCTGGCGCGGCGCAAGGAGCGCGCCGGCGAGAAGGTCGAGGACCCGCAAGCGCTGATGCAGATCGCCGACTATCAAAAAATGGAGCGGGTGCGCGCGCGCGTCGACCAGATCGTGCAGGACAAGGCCACCGCCGACGCGCTGAAGCCGTGGTACGACCAGTTCTGCAAGCGCCCCTGCTTCCACGATCAATATCTGCAGACGTTCAACCGGCCGAGCGTCCATCTGGTCGACACCCAGGGCAAGGGCGTCGAGCGCATCACCGAACATGGCGTCGTGGTGGCGGGCAAGGAGTACAAGCTCGATTGCCTCATCTATTCCACGGGCTTCGAGGTCGGAACGGATTATTCGCGCCGTCTCGGCATGACGATCGCCGGGCGCGACGGGCTGACGCTGACCAAGAAGTTCGAGAACGGCGCGGAAACGCTGCACGGCGTTTTTTCGCGCGGCTTCCCCAACATGTTCCTGATCCAGACGGCGCAGGGCGGCTATAGCGCGAACTTCCAGCACATGCTGGCCGAGACCGCCAAGCACATAGCCTTCGTCGCCAGCGAGGCGCTGAAGAACGATTTTCGCACGCTCGAACCCGAGGCCGAAGCAGAAGCGAGCTGGGTGAAGGGCATCGTGCGCATGAGCGAATTCCGCGCGCCTTTTCTCAAGGAATGCACGCCGGGCTATTACAACAACGAAGGCAAGCCAAACGCCGTCACCGCGAGGAACGGCTCGTATCTGAAAGGCCCCAACGCCTTCGTCCGCCTGCTGGAAGGCTGGCGCGCGGAAGGGACGATGCGCGGGCTGGATGTGTCGCGCTGATGGACGCCACGTCACGCCAGCAGGCGAGCGACCTGCTCTACGAAACCTGGATGAAGGGCGAGGTCATCGACGCCCTGCCCGACGCCATTCGCCCGCAATCGCGCGCGGAGGGTTATGCCGTGCAGGCGCTGCTCGAGAAGCGTTTCAAGACGCCCTTGTGGGGCTGGAAGATCGCGGCGACGAGCAAGGCGGGCCAGGCGCATATCGGCGTCGACGGGCCGCTCGCAGGGCGCATCTTCGCCGAGCGCGTTCTGGCGCCCGGCGCGACCGTGCCGGCGGGCGCCAATCGCATGAAGGTCGCGGAAGTCGAGTTCGCCTTCCGTTTCTCGCGCGACCTGACGCCGCGTGAAAAGGAGTATTCGGTGGACGAGGTGCTCGCCGCCGTCGGCTCGCTGCATGTCGGCATCGAGATACCGGACTCGCGCTACACGGATTTCGTCACCGCCGGCGGACCGCAACTGATCGCCGACAACGCCTGCGCGCATTATTTCGTCTGCGGCCATGCGACGACGGCCGACTGGCGTTCGATCGACCTTGCCGCCCATCCCGTGCGCGGCATTGTCGAGGGCCGCTACGAGCGCGACGGGATCGGCTCCAACTGCCTCGGCGATCCCCGCGTCGCGCTCGCCTGGCTCGCCAACGAGCTTTCCGGCATCGGCGTGACGCTGGCCGCCGGCCAGACGGTAACGACCGGCACCTGCGTCATCCCGCTGGAAATCGAGCCGGGCGACGTCGTCACCGGCGATCTCGGCGAAATCGGCGTGGTCACGGCGCGGTTCCCGAAATAGGCCCTGCGGCCTGTTGCCTTGCGGGCGTTTTCGGCTAATTTCGCGGCGCAACATATGGAGCCGCAGATGAAGACCCCGCGCAAGTTCTACGAGCCGCTCGCCATCGGGGCGCCGCAGCCCTATCGCGACCTGCCCGTGCGCGTGGAGCGCATGATCCATTTCGTGCCGGCGCATCTCGAAAAGGTCCGCGCCAAGGCCGGCGACATGGCCAAGACCGTCGATGTGATCCTCGGCAATCTCGAGGACGCGATTCCGGCCGACGCCAAGGAAGCGGCGCGCAAGGGCTTCATCGAGATGGGCCAGAAGTTCGACTTCGGCGACACCGGGCTGTGGACGCGCGTCAATTGCCTGAACTCGCCCTGGGCGCTGGACGACATTTCCGAAATCGTCGCGGCGATCGGCGATAAGCTCGACGTGGTCATGTTGCCGAAGGTCGAGGGTCCCTGGGACATCCATTATCTCGACCAGTTGCTGGCGCAGCTCGAAGCGCGCCACAACGTGACGAAGCCGATCCTGATCCACGCCATCCTCGAGACGGCGGAAGGCGTGAAGAACGTCGAGCAAATCGCGCTGGCCTCGCCGCGCATGCACGGCATGAGCCTCGGGCCGGCGGACCTCGCCGCCTCGCGCGCGATGAAGACGACGCGCGTCGGCGGCGGCCACCCCGAATACAAGGTCATTTCCGATCCGGCCGGCGACGCGCCCCGCGTGAGCGTGCAGCAGGACCTCTGGCACTACACGATCGCCAAGATGGTCGACGCCTGCCAGTCGGCCGGCATCAAGAGCTTCTACGGGCCCTTCGGCGACATTGCGGATGAGGCGGCCTGCGAGGTGCAGTTCCGCAACGCCTTCCTCATGGGCTGCGCCGGCGCCTGGTCGCTGCATCCCTCGCAGGTGGCCATCGCCAAGCGCGTGTTTTCGCCGGACGCGAAGGAAGTGGCCTTCGCCAAGCGCATTCTCGAAGCCATGCCGGACGGTTCGGGCGTGGTGATGATCGACGGCAAGATGCAGGACGACGCCACCTGGAAACAGGCCAAGGTCATCGTCGACCTCGCCCGGCAGGTCGCCGGCAAGGACGCCGAGTACAAGGCGCTGTACGGATTCTGAAGGCGCCCGGGACCACGAGCCGGTCCGCGCCTCAGATTTGACACGACGATACAGCAGCACTAGCTCAACCGCGGTCATCGGCGTCGAGAGGCAGGCCTGCGTATCATGGGCAGCGAGCGGACAGCGAAATTCGGGATCGGCCAGGTGGTCAAGCACCGCCGCTACCCGTTTCGCGGCGTCATCTACGACGTCGATCCTGTCTTTGCCAACACCGAGGAATGGTGGCTCGCCATCCCCGAGGAAGTCCGGCCGCGCAAGGACCAGCCGTTCTATCACCTGTTCGCGGAAAATGCGGAAACCGAATATGTCGCCTATGTCTCGGAGCAGAACCTGCTGCCGGACAATTCCGGCGAGCCGGTGCGCCATCCGCAGGTCGACGAGATTTTCACGCGCACCGACAAGGGCGACTATCGCCTGAAGCCCGGCCGGCAGCACTGACGCGGCGGGCGGCCAAACAAAAAGGCGCGGGTCCAGCCCGCGCCTTTCGCATTCATGGAGCCAGACGGCTTACTGCTTCGGCGCAGCCGGAGCCGCCGGGGCAGCCGGAGCCGCGCCGCCCGGAGCGGCCGCGCCGCCCTGCGACTCGAGCTTCTTGCGCTCTTCCTCGGCCTTCTTCTGCAGCTGCTCCTGCAGCTTCTTCTGCTGCTCTTCCAGCACCTTCGGGTCGATCGCCGGGCCGTCGTAGGCCTTGCCGAAACCTTCCAGCGGCACGTTGAAGGCGACTTCGGCGCCGACGCCGTTGCGCACCTGCACGTTGAGCGCCGTGCCCTTCTTCATGGACTCGATGGTCGCCTGCTTGACCTTGGATTCCGCGAAGCAGCCGTTCGGGAAGCAGATCTCGAACGAGCCTTCCATGGTCGCGCCCTTGTCGACCGTGAAACGGAAGCCCGGACGCAGCATCAGGCCGATCGGCATGAGGAAGCGGACGATCTTGCTCTCCTCGCCCTTCACGTCATAGACGGCGACGGCGAGCACCGGCGGCTGGTCGGCCTGCGTGCCGAAATCGCGCGTGGTGTAGCAGACTTCCTTGCCGGCGGCCTGATCCTTGCCGCAGACCTTCGTCCATTCGGCCTGCGCGGAATGCAGATCGACGACCATCGGGCCCTGCGGCTGGCCGGCCGGAGCGCCGCCTTGCGGCTGGCTCTGCGCGGGCGCGGCCGGCTTCGCAGCCGGCTTGGCGGCCGGCTTCTGCGCCTGAGCGAAAGCGCTCCCGGCGAAAGCGATCGTCCCGGCGACGACAGCCGCGCCGAAAAGCTTCGTTTTGGACGGCATGCAACTACCCTTTCAGTGAATTCCGTGCGGGCGTCCGCGCTCTCGAGAACTCGAACGCAAGGAGCCCCGGTCAGAGCGGGTCTGGCCCGCTTACCCCGCTTCGAAGCGCCCCCGCGCTCATCACCCTCGATTGCGGCGACATAGTGACGGCGCCCTCATACTCGCTTTGGCATTGCAACGCCAGCGCCGAGTTACAGGCGCGCGCTGACGCGGTCTCGCGGCTCGCCTAGACTGCGGCGATGACGACTCAAACGATTCGGCCGGCCGCCGGCCTGTCGCGGCGCGCCGCGATCGGCGTGCTGGCCGCTGCGCCGGCGGTCCTGTCGCGCGGCGCGCGGGCGCAGGACCAGGGTCGCATCTCGCATGGCGTCGCAATGCACGGCGCGCCGGCGCTGCCCGCGGATTTCCCGCACTTCCCGTATGTGAACCCGTCGGCGCGCAAGGGCGGCCGCCTGTCCATCGCCTTCCAGGGCACGTTCGACGGCCTCAACCCGTTCAACCTGCGCGCGGGCTCGGCGGCGCAGGGTCTGAGCGGCAACGTCTTCCAGACGCTGATGACGCGCTCGCTCGACGAGCCCTTCACGCTCTACGGGCTGATCGCCGAAAGCATCGAGACGGACGAGGACCGCAGCTATGTCGTGTTCCGCCTCGACAAGCGCGCGAGATTTTCGGACGGCGCCCCGATCACGGCGGCCGATATTCTCTTCACCTTCGACCTCCTGAAGACGCGCGGACGGCCGCAGCAGCGCATCGCCTACGGCCTCGTGCGCTCCATCGTCGCAGTCGACGACCGGACGGTGCGCTACGACCTGACCGGCGCCAACGACCGCGAATTGCCGCTGACGCTGGCGCTCATGCCGGTCCTGCCGAAACACAAGACCGACGTCGAGCGCTTCTCGGATTCCTCGCTCGTCATTCCCGTCGGCTCCGGCCCGTACAGCATCGCGTCGATCAAGGCCGGCGAGGAAGTGATGCTCAGGCGCAATCCCGACTATTGGGGCCGCGACCTGCCGGCCTGCCGCGGCCTCTACAATTTCGACGAGATCGCCATCAGCTACTACCGCGACGCCAATTCGATGTTCGAGAGCTTCAAGGCGGGGCTCATCGACTATCGCGTCGAAGGCAATCCGACGCGCTGGAAGACCGGTTACAATTTCCCGGCCGTGCGCGACGGTCGCGTGAAGAAGGAAGAATTGCGCGTCGGCACGCCGCGCGGCATGGAGGGCTTCGCCTTCAACACGCGCCGCTCGCTGTTCAGGGACGTGCGCGTGCGCGAAGCGCTCGCGATCATGTTCGATTTCGAATGGATCAATCACAATCTGTTCGACGATCTCTACACGCGCACGATCAGCTTCTTCGACAATTCCGATCTGGCCTCGACGGGCAAGCCGGCCAGCGCCGAGGAACGCGCGCTGCTCGCGCCACACAGGGGCGCCGTGCGCGACGACGTCATGGAAGGCCGCTGGCGTCCCTATGTCGCGGATGGTTCCGGGCGCGACCGCAACCAGGCGCGCACCGCGATCGACCTGCTCGCGCAGGCCGGCTGGAAGCTCAATCGCGGCGTGCTGGAAAAGGGCGACGAGGATTTCGAGTTCGAGATCATGGTCGCCGACCGCAACCAGGAGCGGCTTGCGCTCAACTACGCCTCGTCGCTGAAGCGCATCGGCGTGAACGCGCGCGTGCGCACCGTCGACGAGGTGCAATACCAGCGCCGCCGCCAGCGTTTCGACTTCGACATGATGCTCGGCACCTGGGTCGCCTCGGCCTCGCCCGGCAACGAACAGCGGATGCGCTGGGGCTCGGCCAGCGCCTCGCAGGAAGCCTCCTTCAATCTTTCCGGCGCGTCGTCGCCGGCGATCGACGCGCTGATCGCCGCGATGCTTTCCGCGCACACGCGCGAGGAATTCGTCACCGCCGTGCGCGCCTACGATCGCGTGCTGCTGTCGGGCTTCTACATCGTGCCCCTCTTCCACACCGTCTACCAATGGGACGCGCACTGGACGAGAATCGAGCGTCCGGAAAAACTGCCGCACTGGGCGGCGCCGCTGTTCGCCGCCACGCTCGACACATGGTGGAGCGCCGCGTCATGAACGCTGCGCCCGACGCGATGCGCATGAGCAGCGACCATCCGCTCGCCGCGTTCGGGCTCGATACGGTGGCGCGCGGCGCGGCGCGACTGCGCGCCGATCGCGTGGCGATCCTCGAAGCGGGACCCGGCGCATCGTCCACGCCCACGACCTACGGCGAGTTCGACCGGCTGACGCTCGCCTTCAGCGCGCACGCGCGCGCCTGCGGGCTCATTCCCGGCGAGCGCGTGCTGATCGTCGGCGCAACGCGCATCGGCGTCGCGGTCGCGATCCTCGGCGCCATCGGCGCCGGCCTCGAACCGGTCATCGCGCCGGCGCATCTTTCGCCCGCGACGCTGGCGTTTCTCGCGCAATCGACCGGCGCGGCCGCGATAGTTGGTCCTACACGCTTCGGCGCTTTCGACGCGGAGAAGGCCATGCTCGAAATCGCGGCGACCGCGCCCGGCGTGCGGCTGGTCGGCTCGCTCGGCCCCGGCGAATGCGACGGCGCCGTCGATTTTTCGCCCGCGGGCCTGTGCGACCCGGTCGACGCCAACGCCTTCGGCGCGAAGCCGGCGACGCCGCCGCGCATCGGCCTCGTGCTCGCGCCGGAGCAGAAGGCGCCGCGCGTCGTCTTCGTCTCGCAATCCGAGATCGTCGCCATCGCGCTCAATTTCGCCTCGCGCCTGCGCCTCAACGCCGAGCGGCCGATCCTCTCGACGCTGTCGCCCGCCAGCCTCGCGGGCCTCGCCACCGGGCCCGTCGCCGCGCTGCTGGTCGGCGCCCCGCTCAACTGGTTCGGGCCCTTCGAGGCGCAGAGCTTCGTCGCGGCGCTGGAGGCGGCCGGCCCGTGCCACCTGATCGCGCCGGAGGCCATCGCCGCCGATCTCGCCGCCGCCGGCCTGATCGCGCCGGGGCGTCTCGAAAGCCTTTCGCTGTCGACGCGCGACGGCGAAGCGCCGCCGCCCGCGATCGGCGCGGCCTGCCCCGTCGCGCTGCTTGCGAGCGATGGCGAAGGCCGGATGACGATTTCGCTGTCCGGCGCTTGAAACGGCTGCCGCCGCGCCACATTCTCCCGGCAGCCGGCGCATTGCCGGCGCGAGGACGCCATGACCGAACAAACCCAGCGCCGCAGCATCGCCATCGACATCGTGTCGGACGCCGTCTGCCCGTGGTGCTACATCGGCAAGCGCAATCTGGAAGCCGCGCTCGCCGACCTGCCCGACCTCGACGTGGACGTGCGCTGGCGGCCCTATCAGCTCGATCCGACCATTCCCGCCGAGGGCCTCGACCGGCGCGCCTACATGCAGCGCAAGTTCGGTTCGCGCATCGACGAAATCCATCAGCGGCTGAAGCAGGCGGGCGATGCGGCGGGTCTGGACTTCGCCTTCGAGGCCATCGAACGCTCGCCCAATACGCTCGATGCGCATCGCCTGATCCGCTGGGCGGCGTCGGCGGGGGCGCAGGACGCGGTGGTCGAGCGGCTGTTCCACGACTTCTTCATCGCCGGAAAGGATATCGGCGATCGCGCCGTGCTGATCGAGGCCGCACGCGATTGCGGCATGGACCCGAAGATCGTCGCCGATCTGCTCGCAGGCGACAGCGATAAGGAGAGCGTGCGCGAAGAGATCGCGTCGGCGCAGCATATCGGCGTGACCGGCGTGCCCTTCTTCATTCTCGACGGCAAGTTCGCCCTGCCCGGCGCGCAACCGGCCGACGTGCTGAAGCGCGCCATCGGCAAGGCGTTGGAAAAGGCGGACGAGCCGCGCGCTTAAGCCAAGGCGGGTTGTACGCCGACGGCGGACGCGCGCGCGTTCATTGCCGCGCGGCGCGCGACACACCAGAACAAGAGCCCGACCGCGAGCGGCGCGAGCGGGAGCGCCAAACGCGAAAGCGATGACGCGCGAAAAAGCCGGAAGCGCGAAGGCGAAGACGAGGATCGACTTTTCCCACGGCAGAAAGCCGCTTTTCAGGCCCTGCGCGGTCGCCCACGCCAAGGGAATGGCGAGCAGCGCGAGATCGTAGTCGAGAAAATACGGGCTGGTCAGCGTCGCCGCCGTGGCGACGAGCGCGCCGACAGCCTCGCCCGACAGCGCTTTGTTGCGCGCGAGAAGCAGCAATATGCCGATGACCGGCAGCCCGACGAGCGCCTGCGCGACATAGGCGAGGCTCGCGCCGCCGCCGAGCAGGCGCACGGCGCCGAACACGCTCTGCAATTTCTCGACGTCCATCAGCTTGTCGTCGAGCACGGCCTTGGCGGCTGGCGCGGCGGCGATGAACGCCTTCCAGGCGTCGAGGCCGAAGGCGCCGAGCGAAACCAGCGCCAGCGCGCAGGCCGTGACGGCCGCCGCCGCCAGCGCGCGCCAGCGGCCGGCGGCGATGAGCGCCAGCGGCGCGACGACCGCGAGATGCGGCTTGAAGGCGAGCAGCCCCAGCAAGACGCCGGCGACAATCGGACGACGGTCGAGGCTGAGCGCGGCAGCGCCGAGAATGGCCGTCGTCAGGAGCGCGTTCTGGCCGTGCCCTACGGCGACGAACACCGCGGGAAAGGCGAGGACGGGAACGAGGCCGACCGCGCCTTCGCCGATGCGGCGGATGACCGCCTGATAGGCGAAGCCCGTGACGGCGAGCCAGATCGCGAGCGCCGTGAGATAGGGCGCGGCCGCCAGCGGCCAGCAGATCAGCAGATAGGTCGGCGGATAGAAGAATGGATAAAAGCCGGTCTGCGCGCCGAACTCGTTTTTCTGGACCGCATATTGGCGCGTCATGTCGTAGACGGCGGCCGGCTCGCCCGACAGCGCCAGTTTCGAAGCCGACCAGAAATTGGAGAAATCCGCGCCGAGCGGCTCGCCGCGCGAATCGACCACGCCGTTGGCGGTCACGAGCATCGCCAGCAGCGCCAATAACGCGACGGCGCCGATCACGCGCGGATAGGCGATGGCCCGCTGCGCGTCCAGCCAGTCTGCGTCGCGGATGCGGCGGAAGGCGCCGGTCATTTCCTCGCCAAGCTCCCGGAAAGGCGCGATTTTCCGGCATCTCGATGAATTGCGCGTAAATCTGGCTCGACCAACCCTGAATTCGGCCCTACAAAATCCATGTTGCAATGCACAATTTTCTTGATCGTTGAACGGAAAGGAATTTCATGCGGCTTCTGGATCAGGCGCTGAATGCGCTGACGGGGCGCGCGGCGGCCGCGCCGCCGCTCCTGTCGCTGGCCCTGCAGGGCGGCGGCTCCTACGGCGCCTTCACCTGGGGCGTGCTCGACCGGCTGCTCGAAGAGCCGGACCTGCGCCTCGACGCGATCAGCGGCGCGAGCGCGGGGGCGGTCAACGCGGCGCTGATGGCCGCCGGCCTCGTCGAGGGCGGACGCGACGGCGCGCGCGCGAAACTGGAGAATTTCTGGCGGCGGATGAGCGCCTCCTCCGCATTCCTGCCGCTCTCGGTCATCCCGCCCGGCGTCGAGGCGCTGGCGCAGGCGCTGTCGCCCTATCAGTTCAATCCGTTCGACCTCAACCCGCTGCGCCGCGCGCTGGAAGGCGAAATCGATTTCGCGCGGCTGCGCGGCGCGAACGCCCCGCGTCTCCTCATCGCCACGACGCGCGTCTCCGACGGCGCGCTGCGCATCTTCCGCAACGAGGAGCTGACGGTCGACACGATTCTGGCCTCCGCCTGCCTGCCGCTGATCCACCGCACGATCGAGATCGACGGCGAGGGCTACTGGGACGGCGGCTATTCCGCCAATCCGCCGCTGGTGCAGCTCGTGCACGAGTCCGACGCGCTCGACGTGCTGATCGTGCAGGTGACGCCGGCGCGCAGCCGGAGCGCGCCCACCAGTCGCAATGACATCGTCAAGCGGCTCGAGCACATTTCGTTCAACGCGACGCTGAACGCCGAGCTCGAGGCGCTGCGGCTCGGCGCGAGCCTGCGCGCCACGCCGAAACTGCGCGGCCTGCGCATCGACCGGCTGGCGGCGGAGGACGAGATCGCCGATCTCGCCAGCCGCAGCGCCGCCGATCTCGACTGGCGCTTCCTGACGCGCCTGCGCGACGCCGGCCGCAGCGCCGCGGAAGCCTGGCTCGCCGAGCGTTTTACCGCCGCCGCTTAGAGGCTGTTCTCAACGCGCCCGCGACCTATCTCTCCCCGCGCGGGGAGAGGAGGTCGCCATGACGATGATCGATCATGCTCCCGAGAGCACGGACGAGCGCGAATACGCCGTCCATGTCGATAACTACACCGGCTTTCTGCGCGTCTTGTGGAGCGTCGTCGCCGGCGTCGCGGTCGCGCTGATCCTGCTGGCGGCCTTCTTCGGCTGACAGGCGCGCGTCGCTCGACCGTGACGCGCCTTCTTCTTCACCGCGCCACTCGACCGTGACGGGCTCTTTTCGCCGCGTCACTCGACCGTGACGCTTTTCGCCAGATTGCGCGGCTGGTCGACGTCTTTGCCCATGAACACGGCCGCGTGATAGGCGAGCAATTGCACGGGCACGGCGTAGACGATCGCGCGAAAAATCCGACGCCATGCGTTTCAGCAGCACGGCGCCGGCAAGCTCGGTCGCCAGTTCCGCCTTCGCCTCTTCGTCGCCGATGAGGACGATGCGCCCGCCGCGCGCGGCGACTTCCTGCACGTTGGAGACGGTCTTTTCCAGCCACGGGTCCTTCGGCGCGATGACGATGACCGGCATGTCCTCGTCGATCAGCGCGATCGGGCCGTGCTTGAGTTCGCCGGCGGCGTAGCCCTCGGCGTGGATGTAGGAGATTTCCTTGAGCTTCAGCGCGCCTTCGAGCGCCAGCGGAAACGAGCCGCCGCGCCCGAGGTAGAGCGCGCTCTTCGCATTGGCGAGGCCATGCGCGATCTTCTCGATGTCGCCTTCCTGTTTCAGCGCATCGGCGATCAGGCCGGGCACGCAGATGAGTTCGCCGACGAGGCGCGCTTCGTCCTCGGCGCTCAGCACGCCGCGCGCGCGGCCGAGCGCGATCGCCAGGCACGCGAGCACGGAAAGCTGGCAGGTGAAGGCCTTCGTCGACGCCACGCCGATCTCGGGACCGGCGAGCGTCGGCGCGACCAGTTCGCTCTCGCGCGCGATGGTCGAGGTCGGCACGTTGACGACCGAAAGAATGTGCTGGCGCTGGCTCTTGGCGTAGCGCAGCGAGGCCAGCGTGTCCGCCGTCTCGCCGGATTGCGAGATGACGATGGCGAGGCCGTCGCCCTGCAGCGGCGCCTCGCGGTAGCGGAATTCGGAGGCGACGTCGATGTCCACGGGCAGGCGCGCGAAACGCTCGAACCAGTAGCGCGCGATCAGGCCGGCGTAATAGGCCGTGCCGCAGGCGGTCAGCGTCACGCGGTTGAGGTTCTTCGCGTCGAAGGGCAGCGCGAAGGGCAGCGCCACCTTGCCGCCGGACATGTCGAGATAATGAGCGAGCGTGCGGCCGACGACTTCCGGCTGCTCGTGAATTTCCTTCGCCATGAAATGGCGATGCTCGCCCTTGTCGACGAGGAAGGCGGAAGCCTGCGTGCGGATGCGCGGACGCTCGACCTTGGCGCCGGACGCGTCGTGGAATTCCGCGCCCTTGCGCGTGAGCACGACCCAGTCGCCTTCGTCGAGATAGGTGACGTCCTGCGTGAACGGCGCGAGCGCCAGAGCGTCGGAGCCCAGATACATCTGTCCCTCGCCCCAGCCCACCGCAAGCGGCGAGCCGCGGCGCGCGCCGACCAGCAGATCGGTCTCGCCCTCGAACAGGAAGGCGAGCGCGAAGGCGCCGCGCAATTGCGGCAAGGCCGCGGCCACCGCCTCGACCGCGGAATTGCGTCCCTTCATCTCCTCGGCGACGAGATGGGCGACCACTTCCGTATCCGTCTCGGTAGCGAACGTGTGGCCTTTCGCGCGCAGGCCGTCCCGCAGCTCGCGAAAATTCTCGATGATGCCGTTGTGCACGACCGCGACGCGCCCGTTGGCGTGCGGATGCGCGTTGGTCTCGTTGGGGCGTCCGTGCGTCGCCCAGCGGGTGTGGCCGATGCCGCTATGGCCTTGCAACGGCTCGCGCGCGAGACGGTCGCCGAGATTGCGCAGCTTGCCCTCGGCGCGGCGGCGCGTGAGGTGGCCGTTCTCCAGCGTGGCGACGCCGGCCGAATCGTAGCCGCGATATTCGAGGCGCCGCAGGGCTTCCACGATATCGCCGGCGACCGGCTCGAGCCCTAGAATTCCCACAATTCCGCACATTTCGCGACGTCGCTTTCCCTGTCCGCCCGGTCGCCCTAGAGCTAGGAGGCCGACAGCTTCGACGCAAGCGCAAATCCGGCGCAGGGTCGCGCCATCAATCGCCAGCGTAAACAGCCGTCTGGCCGGGCGCCATTATTTCGGCCAAGGTATATGGCCATTGCGAGGCGGCGCGGGAATCGGCCCCGACGCCTTCATCGCCTGGAGCCTGCCATGACGTTCACGCGCGCCCTGTCTGTTTTCGCCCTCGCCATATTCGCGGCGGGCGGCGTCGCACAGGCGCAGGAACGCAAGAAGCCGACCTGCCAGAGCATCATGAACATCTGCATGAAGCGGGCGGGGTCCGGCCACGCAGGCATTTGCGAGGACATGTTCGCCCAGGCCAAGGCCAATCATCAATGGCCGGAAACCGAGGACGAGCAAGGCGTCCGCCGCCCGCCCGTGCCCTGCACGCCCTGATCTGGAGCGCGGCGCGAAACCCTTGAATTGATCAGCTTTTCCGCATTCGGGCGATTCCGCTCGCATGCAGGCTGATCTGGTCAGGCCTTGCGCTTCGACGCCCGGAAGGCCGTCGCCCAGCCGGGCTTCTGCACCTGCCGGCCGCGCCCGAGCGCCAGCGCCTCGGCCTCGACGTCGTCGGTGATGACCGAGCCCGAGCCGACATAGGCGCCGGCGCCGATCTTCACCGGCGCGACGAGCGACGAATTGGTGCCGATGAAGGCGCCCTCCCCGATCTCTGTCCGGTACTTGCTGAAACCGTCGTAATTGCAGGTGATGACGCCCGCGCCGACGTTCGACTTGGCCCCGACCGTGGCGTCGCCGATATAGGCGAGATGATTGACCTTGGCGCCGACGCCGACGGTCGACGCCTTGATCTCCACGAAATTGCCGATATGCGCGCCCGCCTCGATCTTGGCGCCCGGGCGCAGCCGCGCGAACGGGCCGACGGTCGCGCCGCTTTCGACCCGCGCGCCCTCCAGATGCGAGAAGGCCCGGATCGTCACGCCGTCCGCGACATCCACGCCGGGTCCGAAGACCACATTCGGCTCCACGATCACGTCGCGGCCGAGCTTCGTGTCGGCGCTGAAATGCACGGTGTCCGGCGCGATCAGGGTCGCTCCGGCGCGCATCGCCGCCTCGCGCAGGCGCCGCTGCGCGCCGGCCTCGGCGGCGGCGAGCTGCACCCGGTCGTTGACGCCCTGCACCTCGCTCTCGGGCGCCTCGCAATGGGTCGCCTTGAGATTGCGCGAGCGGGCGCCGGCGACGACGTCCGTCAGATAATATTCCTTCTGCACGTTGGAATTGCCGACCGCGTCGAGCAGTTCCAGCGCGTGCGCGCCGTCGAGCGCCATCAGGCCGGCGTTGCAGAGCCGGGTCTCGCGCTCGGCCTCGGTCGCGTCCTTGTGCTCGCGGATGGCGACGAGGCCGCCGTCCGCCCCGAGCAGCAGGCGGCCGTAACCGTGCGGGTCGGCGGCGACGAAGCCGAGGGCGGCCACCGTCGCGCCCCCGGCCACGGCCGCGCGCAGGCCGGCGAAGGTCTCGGGGCGGATCAGCGGCGTATCGGCGAAGGCGATCAGGACATCATCGTAGCCGCGCTCGAGCGCGGCGCGCGCCGCCAGGACGGCGTGGGCAGTGCCGAGGCGCTCGGTCTGGACGAAGATTTCCGCCTCCGGCGCCACGGCGCGCGCGGCAGCGGCCACATCCTCGCGGCCCGGCCCGACCACGAGGGCCACGGCGTCGGCGCCCGCCGCCGCGACGGCGGCCACGACATGGGCGACCATGCTGCGGCCTGCGACCTGATGCAGCACCTTCGGAGTCGCGGACCGCATCCGCACGCCCTCGCCCGCGGCCAGGACAACGGCGATGCAGCGGCGGACAGACGACATTTCAAACTCCGGGAGAGGCGCGCAGACGGCGGACGCCGTTGCCAAAATGCTTGAACAGTATAAACACGGGCCATCGAGCGCGGAAGGATCGCGGCCGCGCTCGACTCCCCGGCTCGGGCTGCGTCAGATAACCTACGTTCGCGCGACGGTCACGCCTGCGTCTTGCTGAAGTCTGTTTGCGGAAAGTCTGTTTGTCGATGATCGTGCGTCGAGACGTGCTGAAGGGCGTTGCGAGCGGGGCGGGCTTGCTGCTTTCGTCGCCGGCCTTCGCGCAGGCGCAGGGGCAACCCGAGCAGCCCGCGCCTTTCCAGCAGGGCATGTTGCTGGATATTGCGCGCAGTTTCGCCAAGGCGCCCTACAAGCCTTCGCCGACCGACCTGCCGGACGCCCTCAGCGGCCTCAATTACGACCAGTATGTCGGGCTGCGCTACCGCCGGGAAAAGCTGATCTGGGCCGACGACAAGGTCGGCTTCGTGATCGAGCCCCTTCATCGCGGGTTCATCTACAATTCCCATATGATGATCCAGCTCGTCGAGAACGGCCTGTCGCGCCGTCTCGCCTACAATCCGGCGGATTTCGAGTTCGGGTCGGTCAAGGCGCCGCAGGAATTGCCGGACATCGGTTTTTCGGGCTTTCGCGTGCTTGTTCCACGCGAGGGCAGGCTCGCGGAGGTCGCCATCTTCCAGGGCGCCAGCTTCTTCAAGGCGCGCGCGCCCGGGCAGACGTTCGGCGTGCAGGCGCGCGGCCTGTCGGTGAAGACGGCCGACCCGCGCGGCGAGGAATTCCCGCAGTTCAAGGCCGTGTGGATCGAGAAGCCGACGCTCGCCAGCAATGCGCTGGTCGTCCACGCGCTGCTGGATTCCGAAAGCGTGGCCGGCGCCTACCGCTTCACCATAAGGCCCGCCGAAGCGATCATCATCGACACGGAATTGACGCTGGTCCCGCGCGCCACCGTGGAGAACGTCGGCATCGCGTCGATGAGCGCGACGAGCATTTCCTCGCCGCTCGACCGGCGCCGCCCCGACGATGTCCGCCCGACCATCGCCGAGGTCAACGGCCTGCACATGAACAGCGGCAAGGACGAATGGATCTGGCGGCCGGTGACCAACCGGCAGACGCTGCAGATTTCGTCCTTCGTCGACGAGAAGCCCAAGGGTTTCGGCTTCCTGATGCGCAATCGGGATTTCGAATCCTACGAGGACGACGAACTGAAATGGGAGACGCGGCCCTCGCTGTGGATCGAGCCGCTCAGCGAGTTCGGCGCGGGCGTGGTGACGCTCACCGAAATCCCGGCTGAATCCGAGACCAACAGCAATTGCATCGCCTATTGGCGGCCAAAGGGCGGGCTGACGGCGGGCGCCGAAAACTCCTGGGCCTATCGGCAGTTCTGGTGCTGGGATCCCCCGTCCCAGTCGCCCCTGCTGCGCGTGACGGAATCGCGCGGCGGGCGGGGCGGCGGCAAGAGGCGCAGGTTCATCGTCGCCTTCTCCGGCGATGCGCTGGCCGATCCGCAGGGGCTGCGCGAGATCAAGCCGGCCCTGACGGCGGGGCCCGGTTCAATTACGTCTGCGCGGACCTATCTCTATCGCGACCGCAAGACCTATCGCGTCGTGTTCGATCTCGATCCCGGCGCGGAAACCCAATCCGAAATCCGCCTCGTGCTCGAGGCCGACGGCAAACCCGTGAGCGAGACCTGGCTCTACAGATGGACGCCCTGACCGAAAGCCGCCCGGGCGCCCCGCAGGCCATGGCGCCGACCATGCCGCCGGAATCGCCGATCGCGATGCCGGTGCAAAGCCTGTCGCGCTTCGACAAGAAGGCGCGGCGCAAATGGCTGCTGCCGGCCAACACGCGCAGCCCCTGGCTTTCGCGGCTCATGGTGTTCGGCGGCGGGCTGGCCTTGACCGCCTACGGCGCGCACGAAATGTACAAGGTCGTCGAGGTCGGCGGCGTCACCTTGCTCAAATGGGCGCTGCTGGTCCTGTTCCTCGCCAATTTCTCGTGGATCGCGCTCGCCTTCACGAGCGGCGTCGTCGGCCTGTTCTGGATGCTGGTCCACGGCCGCGCGCGTTTCGAGGCGCCGACCGCGCTCGGCGCCAGGACCGCCGTGGTCATGCCGATCTACAACGAGGAGCCGAGCCGCGTGTTCGGTTCGCTGCAGGCGATCTGGGAAGACGTCGAGGCGACGGGCCTCGGCGCGCATTTCGACTGGTTCTTCCTCTCCGACACCACCGACCCCGACATCTGGGTCGCGGAGGAACGCGCGCTGATCGCGCTGCGCGAAAGGCTCGGCCCCGAGTGCCGCGTCTACTACCGCCACCGCCAGAAGAATACCGCGCGCAAGGCCGGCAATATCGCCGATTTCGTCTCGCGCTGGGGCGGCGCCTATCCGCACATGGTCGTGCTCGACGCCGACAGCCTGATGACCGGCCACGCCATCGTGACGCTGGCCCAGCGCATGGAAGCCGATCCCGATTCCGGCATCATCCAGACGCTGCCGCTCATCATCAATCGCAACACCCTGTTTGCGCGCGTGCAGCAGTTCGCGGCGCGCATCTACGGGCCGGTGATCGCGGCCGGCCTGTCCGCGTGGATGGGCCGCGACGGCAATTACTGGGGCCACAACGCCATCATCCGCACAGCCGCCTTCGCGGCGCACTGTGGCCTACCTGATTTGCGCGGGAAACCGCCGTTCGGCGGGCACATCCTCAGCCACGATTTCGTCGAGGCCGCGCTCATCCGGCGCGCGGGCTACGCCGTCTACATGCTGCCGACGCTGAAGGGCTCCTACGAGGAGAGCCCGCCCTCCCTCATCGACGTCTCATCGCGCGACCGTCGCTGGTGCCAGGGCAATCTGCAGCATGTCCGCCTGCTGCCGACCAAGGGCCTGCACTGGGCCTCGCGCCAGCACTTCCTCACCGGCATCTTCGGCTATCTCGCTTCGCCCCTGTGGCTGATGCAGCTCGTCGTCGGCATCATGATCGTGCTGCAGGCGACCTACATCCGTCCCGAATATTTCACGAGCGACTTCACGCTGTTTCCGGCCTGGCCGCGGTTCGACGCGGAACGGTCGCTGGCGCTGTTCGCCCTGACCATGGGCATCCTGCTCGCGCCGAAATTCTTCGGCCTGTTCCTGGCGCTGATCGACGGCGAGACGCGGCGCGGCGGCGGCGGCTTCTTCCGCCTCATCGTCTCGTCGCTGCTCGAAATCGTCATGTCCGCGCTGCTCGCGCCGATCATGATGCTCGTGCAGACCGGCCATGTGATGAACATCCTGTTCGGCTTCGACACCGGCTGGAACCCGCAGCGGCGCGACGACGGCTCGATCCCGTTCAAGGCCATCGTGCGCAAGCATCGCTCGCACATGGCGCTCGGCGCGATCAGCCTGATCGCGGGCCTCCTGATTTCGACGTCGCTCGTGGCGTGGATGTCGCCGACGATCGCGGGCCTCATCTTCGCCATCCCGATTTCCTGGGCGAGCGGCCAGCTTGCGATCGGTCTCGGCCTGCGCAAGATCGGGCTGCTGATGACGCCGGAGGAGCGCAACGTGCCTGACATCGCGGTGCGCGCCAATGCGCTGGCGCAGGAGCTTTCGGCCGAGCACGACGATCACATCGACTGCATCCGCATCATTCACGCCGATCCGGCGTTCCGCACGGCGCACGAAATGTTCCTGCCGCAATACCAGCGGCGCGCGAAAGGCGACATCACGCCGGAGCGCGCGCTCGCCGAAGCCAAGCTCAACGAGGCCGAGACGATCGACGACGCCATCGCGTGGCTGCATCCCAAGGAGCGGATGGTGGCGCTGCACGACCGCGCGCTGATCGACATGATCGCGCGGCTGCCGGACACGGGACCGGCGCTCGCCACGACGCCGAGCGAAGAAGCGGCGGCCTGACCCGGTCGCGAAGGGCGCGTTCTCACAGGCCCTTCGGATTGCCTTTCAAAATCTTGTAGCGCTGGCCGTCGCCGTCGTCGTCGGTGAAGGTCGCCGCGTCGCCGAAAACCTCGACCCGATAGCAGGTCTCGTCATCGTCGCCTGAATAGACGATACAGACCTTCTGCCCGCGCAAGACCCACTTCCCGCTCGTGACGGTTTCGTCGTTGAGCTGCTTGAGCGTGCCGTCCGGCTTGTAGAATTCGTACAATTCGTCGCCGTCGGAATCCTTGCCCGCGACCGTATTGCCGACGAGCGCGCTCCAGGCCTCGAGGCCGGCGAGCTTGGTCGGCGCTTGCGGCGTGGGCGGCGGCGCGGCAGCCGGCGCCTGCGCGACGGCGGCGGCGGCGCCTGACGCCCGGCCCTCATCCGTGAAGAACGTCACGTTCGCCTTCTGCAGGATGGCCAAGGGATTCGACATGGCGAAGAGTTCGGCGACCTTGACTGGCCCTGCTTTTCCCTTGACCGCGATCGTCAGGCTCTTCGGGTTGTCGAAAAACCTGCCGATAGCCTGCGCCGCCGCGGCGCCGACGGGATCGCCGCCGGTGAGCGCCGGCAGCATCGCGCCCGTGATCGCCTTCCATTCGGCGACGAGTTGCGCCGGCGTCTTGTTCTGGTCCCTGCCGACATGAGCGACGACCTTTTCGAAGACGCCCGCATTGGCGACGCGCAATTCGAGTTCGCCAATCGCGCCGCCCGTGAGCGCCGCAGCGCGTGTCTCCACCGACCCGCTGAACGCCGAGCGATCGACGTCCGCGAACCTGCCGCGCAACCGCAGCGCGGCGACGCCGGGCGAGTCGATGGAAAACTCGTCGAGACTGTAGACGCGCTGCGCGGGATCGTAGAGACCGCCGAAACGCCAGTTGGTCTCGATGCGTTCGTAACCTTCGGCGGCGAGCATCGCGCCGGCCTTCGACGCCTTCGGCAACTGGATGGTCAGGCCGTTGAGCGTCATCGTCGTGCGCGCCGGCGCATCGCCTTCATAAGTCTGGTCCGCGTTCAACGACGCCATACCGAGCTTGATGAGATTGCCGCCGGGCGCATCGGCAGGCGTATCCTTGTCGGGCGCCGTGACCTCGACGTTGCTGACGGTCATGCGCGAGGCCTTCAGCAACCCTTCGAGCGAACCGCCGCCTTTCATCGCCGCGATCATCGCAGCGGCGTCGAGCTTGTCGAACGCGACCGCGCCGCCCTTCAGCGTCACGCGACCGCCGGCCTTGTCGGTTCCGTCGCCATCGAACGATCCCAGACTCAGGCGCGCCGCGACGCCCTTGCTGACGCCGTCGACCAGCAGGTTCCTGAGCACCACGGCGCCGGCGCCGTCGTTCGGCGCGACGGTCGCTTCGGGAATGACGATCTGCCTGGCCTCGAGCTTGCCGAGGATCGCGGCGGCCTCTTCCCGCGTCGCATCGGTCAGCAGCTTCCTTGCTTCGTCGGCCGTGATGTTCGCGCCGATGAAATCGGCGTGCTTGATCGTGAGCTTCGACTTCTCGGTCGTCGCCGTCAGATTGTCGAGCGCGATATTGGTCTGCGCCGTGGCGGCGGTCAGCGACGAGAGAGCAAGGAGCAACACAGGCGCGCAGAGGCGCGCGGCGGTCGTGCGAGGCGACATGCGACAATCCTTCGGCCGGACAGGACGATGTGCACTATGTCAACTTTGCGCGTCGCCGCAATGTGCGCTTTCGCGCTTGGCGAACGCGCCTCAGCCCGCCTTCCAGCGCCGCAGCAGCAGCGCGTTGGTGACGACGCTGACGCTCGAGGCGGCCATGGCGGCGCCGGCCGCGACCGGCGACAGCATGCCCGCTGCGGCCGCCGGGATCATGACGACATTGTAGGCGAAGGCGAGGAACAGGTTCTGCCTGATCTTTCGCGCGGTGGCGCCGGACAGGTCGATCAGCGCGACCACCTTGGCGAGATCGTCGCCGGGCAAGGCGACGCTCGCGGCTTCGAGCGCCGTCTCGCTGCCCGCGCCCATGGCTATGCCGACATCGGCTTCCGCCAGCGGCGGCGCGTCGTTCACGCCGTCGCCGACCATGGCGACGACGCGGCCGCCTTCACGCAGGCGCCGTATCTCGGCAGCCTTGCCCTCCGGCGGCACGCCCGCGACCACGTCGATGTTTCCGAGCTTGGCGGCAAAGGCGCGCGCCACGGCCTCGCTGTCGCCGGTGAGCATGACCGGCGCGACGCCGCGCGCGCGCAGGCGGTCGAGCGTTGCGGCGGATTCCGCGCGCAATTCGTCCGACGTCGCGATGAGGCCGACGAGACGCGGCGCGCCGTGTTCCGACGCAGCGACGAAGAAGGCCGTCCCGCCTTTCGTCTCGATCTCCTGCGCCTGCCCGGAGAGCGCGGCGACATCGACGGCGATATCGCGCATCAGCGCGCGATTGCCGACATGGACGAGGCGCTCGCCGAGACGCGCCTCGAGACCGCGGCCGGGCCGGGCCTCGAAGGAATCCAGCGCCAGCAGATCGACGCCATCCTGCTTGGCGCGCGCGACGATGGCGCGGCCGAGCGCATGTTCGGACCCCTGCTCGGCCGAAGCCGCCAGACGCAACAGCGCCATCGCGTCGCCGTCGAGCGCGACGATGGCGCTGACCACGGGATGGCCTGAAGTCAGCGTGCCGGTCTTGTCGAAGACCACGGTCTGGATTTTTCGCGCGAGGTCGAGCGCGCTCGCGTCCTTCACCAGAATGCCGGCGCGCGCGCCGGCGCCCATGCCGACGGCGACAGCCGCGGGCGTGGCGAGGCCGAGCGCGCAGGGGCAGGAGACGACGAGCAGGCTGATGGCGTTGACGAGCGCCGTCTCGAAATCGCCGCCCGCGAGCCTCCAGCCGACGAACGTGGCAATGGCAAGCGCCACGACAGCCGGCACGAAGACCGAGGCGACCTTGTCGACCATGTGCTGGATCGGCGCCTTGGAGGATTGCGCGCGCTCGACGAGCCGGATGATGCGCGACAGGCGCGAGGCCGAGCCGACCGTCGTCGCGCGAATTTCGAGACGGCCGGCGCCGTTGACGCTGCCGCCCGCGACCTCGTCGCCCGGGCGCGCGCGCGACCGGGCGCGATTCGCCGGTCAGCATGGATTCGTCGATCTCGCTGCGACCGGACGCGATCACGCCGTCGGCGGGAATGCGTTCGCCCGGCCTGACAACGAGCACATCGCCCGCCTTCACCGCGTCGACGGGCGATTCCGTTTCGACGCCGCTCTTTCAGAATGCGCGCGACGGGCGGACGCAGCGCGGCGAGCGCGGCGACGGCGCCGCCGGTGGCGCGACGCGCGCGCGCCTCCAGCCACTTGCCGAACAGAACGAAGGCGATGACGAGCGCCGCCGCCTCGAAGGTCAGGTGATGCGCATGGCCGCTCGACATGCGCCACAGCGCCAGCCCGAACGCGGCGATGGAGCCGAGCGAGACGAGGACGTCCATGTTCGCCGCGCCCGCGCGCAGCGCCCGGTAGGCGCCGAGATGGAAGCGCGCGCCGGCGAAAAGAAAGACAGGGCGTCGCGAGCACGAGCTGCGCCCACGGCGGCAGCAGCGGCATGCCGGTGGCGATCTCGTAGACCATGTTGACCAGGAACGGCGCCGACAGCGCCATCGCGGCCACGAGCGTCCAGGTCTCGCGCCGCTCGCCGCTGCGCTCGACGGCCTTGCCGTCGGCGGCGCGCGGGCTCGCCTCGAAGCCCGCCGCCTCGATCGCCGCCACGAGATCGGCCGCGGTCGCCAGGCCCGGACGCGACGGTGACGTCCGCCGTCTCGGCCGGCAGGCTGACGCGCGCCGAGACATGACGCCCGGCGTGGCGTTCAGCGCCTTTTCCAGACGCGCGACGCAGGCCGCGCAGGTCATGCCTGGTCACGTCGAGCAGGATTTCCTCGCGCGGCGTCTCATAGCCGGCGGCTTCCACCGCCGCCACGAGATCGGCCGGCCTGACCTCGGGCGCAGCCTCGACGCGCGCCGTCATGGCGGCTGAGATTGACCGCGGCGCTCTTCACGCCCGGAACGGCCGCAGAGCGCCTTTTCGACGCGCAACGAGCAGGACGCGCAGGTCATGCCGTCGACGGGAAAGACGTATTCGGCCGTTTGCGACTTGCCGGCGGGCCGGTCGAGCATCTGCTTTTCCTTCAGAACGTCCGCCCGGTCTTGCGGGCCTGGCGCGTTGTGAACCTTCCCATCATGGCAAGGTCAAGCGGCAAATGTGCGGCGCCGCGCCGGGGCGTCCTTGCCTCCCGCGACAGCCAGGTCGTCGAGGATCGGGCAATCGGGCCGGTCATCGCCGTGGCAGGCGCGGGCAAGGCGCTCCAGCGTTCGCTGCATGGCCTGCAGGGCGGAAATCCGCTCCTCCAGCGCGGCGATATGCTGTTCGGCCAGCCGCTTGACGTCGGCGCTGGAGCGCTCGCCGTCGCGCCAGAGCTCCAGCAAGCCGGCCGATATCCTCTACCGGAAACCCGAGGTCGCGCGCGCGACGGATGAAGCGCAGCGTCTGCACGTCCCGTTCGTCGTAGAAGCGGTAGCCGGCGGCGCTGCGCCGCGGCGGAGCGATCAGGCCGATGCTCTCGTAGTAGCGGATCATCTTGGCCGAGACGCCCGAGGCCCTGGCGGCTTCGCCGATCACAATGTTCATTCTGCCCTCGCGCGCGCGGCGACGCCTGTCGTCTTGAGCGGAGAGCGCCGGACAGGCTACTATCTAGGAAAACAGGACGAGGATGCAACGAGGAGACGCAATTGGCGCGACCGATTGCGCGGACCTACGCCTGCGGCGCGCGCTGCAGCGTCTGGCCTGACGTCGACGGCGAGAAGGCGCTGGCTTTCCATGCCGAGCAATGCCGCGGCATGACGCCCGGACTGGTGCTCGTCTTCGCCGCCGCCACCTCCAACCCGCACGCCATCGCCGAGGCGCTGGTCCGCAATTTCCCCGATACGCCGCACATCGCCTGTTCGACCGCAGGCGAAATCGGCCCCGACGGTTATGCGGAAGGGTCCATCGTCTGCATCGCCTTGCCGGCGGACGGGTTCAACGTGGCGACGCTGGCGATCGAGCATCTGTCGAGCGTCGAATTCGCCGATATCGCGCAGCGCGTCGAACGCTTCCGCCGCGACCACGACGGCGCATCCGCCCGAAGGCTTCGAGCAGAGCGGCGCCTTCGCGCTGACTTTCATCGACGGATTGTCGCGGCGCGAGGAAGTGTTCATTTCAGCTATCCATCGCGCGCTCGACGGCATGCCGGTGCTCGGCGGCTCGACCGGCGACGACCTGAATTTCGAGCGCACCTGGTGCGTGTCGGACGGGCGCGTGCTGACGGACGCCGGCGTCATGGCGCTCGTGCGCACCAGGCATCAGTTCAGCGCCTTCCGGCACGACAATTTCGAGCCGACGGACATGCGTCTCGTCGTCACCGCCTGCGATCAGGAACAGCGGCGCGTGCTCGAGCTGAACGCGGCGCCCGCCGCGCGCGAATATGCCGATTGCATCGGCGTCGACGCGGCCGCGCTGGAACTCGATGAGCTTCGCCTCGCATCCCGTCGTCGTGAAGGTCGGCGGCGAATATTATTGCCGCTCGATCGGCCATGCGAACGACGATGGCTCGCTCACCTTCTTCTGCGCGGTGGAGACGGGCGTGGTGCTGACCATGTCGCGCTCGCTGCATCTCGTCGACAGCGCGCGCGACGCTTTCCAGACGGTCGCGTCAGGTCTCGGCGGCGCCGACTTCGTGCTGGGTTTCGACTGCGCGCTGCGCCGCATCGACGCCGAAAACCGGCAGATGAAGCGCGATTTGTCCGATGTCTATCGCGACTACGGCGTCGTCGGCTTCAACACGTTCGGCGAGCAATACGGCGCCATGCATCTCAACCAGACCTTCACGGGCCTGGCCATCGGCGGACGCACATGTTGAAGGACGCCGACAATGACGGGCTGATCGCCGCCGAGATCATGGGACGCACGGTGCGCGCCGCGCCGGACGAGATCGTGCAGCGGCTGACCAAGATCAACGCCGCGCTGGTCGAGCGGCTGGAAAACCGCATCGACCAGCAGGCGAGCGCCTATTCGCTGTTCCAGACCGCCATCGGCCTCGAGGCGCAGGTGCGCGAGCGGACGGCCGAACTGAAGCGCGCGCTGCTCGAACTCGAGCGCTCCAACGGCGCGCTGGTCGCGGCCAAGGAAGCGGCCGAAAAAGCCAATTCGTCCAAGACGCGCTTTCTCGCGGCGGCCGGCCACGACCTGCTGCAACCGCTCTATGCGGCGCAGCTTTCCATGTCGACGCTGGTCGACATGCAGGCCGACCCCGGCGCCGCCAAATTGTGCCGGCAGGTCGATCGCGCGCTCGTCACCATCGAAGCCTATCTGCGCTCCATCCTCGACATTTCCAAGCTCGACGCCGGCGTGGTGACGCCGGAATTCCAGTCGGTGCGCCTGTCGGACATGTTCCAGTCGCTCGATTCCGATTTCCGGCCGATCGTCGAGCGCAAGAACCTGACGTTGCGCTTTCGCCCGACCGATGTCGCCGTCGTCAGCGATTCCATCCTCTTGCGACGCATCCTGCAGAACCTCGTCTCCAACGCGACGCGCTACACCAGGGAAGGCGGCGTGTTCGTCGGGGCGCGGTTGCGCGGCGATCACGTGCGCATCGAGGTGACGGATACCGGCGTCGGCGTCGCGCCGACGGAAATCGAGCGCATCTTCGAGGAATTCCACCGTGCGCACGCCGGCGACGCCGCGCAGAACGGCGAAGGCCTCGGCCTCGGCCTCTCCATCGTGCGCCGCATGTCGCAGGCGCTCGACCATCGCGTCGAAGTGCGCTCGAACCCCGGGCGCGGTTCGCGCTTCACCGTCGTGGCGCAACTCGCCGAACCTGACGCGCCGCGTTCCGCCGAATTCGTGCTTGTCGAAAACTGGGCGCGCGCCAACGATCTTTCGGGCCGGCGCATTCTGCTGATCGAGAACGATCCGGACGTGATGGAGGCGACGCGCTGGCTGCTGACGCAATGGGGCGCCGATGTCGCGACCGCGCCCGATCTCGCAACCGTGCGCGAACGCCTCGAAGCACGGACCGCCGCCCGACGCGATCGTCGCCGACTATCATCTCGACCGCGACGAAAGCGGCCTGCAGGCGATCACGCTCGCGCGCCGCATCACGCAACGCGAGATTCCGAGCGTGATCGTCACCGCCGATCAGGGCATGGAAGCGATCGAACTGACGCGCGCCGCCGGCTGCGAACTGATGCGCAAGCCGGTGAAGCCCGCACAATTGCGCGCCGTGCTGACGCATCTTCTCTAGAGCCTACTGCATCTAGATCGACGCATCCGTCATTGCGAGCCAACGGGTCGCGCGTAGCGCGCCCGATGACAGGCTCCGCGAAGCAATCCATCCACCGGAACTTGATCCAGTTCCGGTGGATGGATCGCCACGTCGCTCCGCTCCTCGCGATGACGGCGTTTGATCCCACGATTTCCGCCGCGCCGCCGGCGCGGCCCGCGTCACGCGCCCGGCCGCTTCGCGCCGAGAATGGATTCGAAATCCAGTCCCGTCGTCTCGATCACCGCCTGCGTGCGCGAGGCGACGTTGAGCTTGCGCAATATTTCCGAGACATGCGCCTTGACGGTGGTCTCGCCGACGTCGAGCTCGTAGGCGATCTGCTTGTTGAGCAGACCCTGTCGCAACATGCCGAGCACGCGCAATTGCTGCGGCGTGAGGGTCGCCAGGCGTTCCGCGAAATCCTGCTTCTTCGGCTTGCCGGATTTTTCCGCCGCCTGCGCGGGCGGCGAATAGGAGGCCGGCACGAAGACCTCGCCGCTCATCACGCGGCGGATGGCGTCGGTCAGTTCGCCCTTCTTCGCCGACTTCGGCACGAAGCCGCTGACGCCGCAATTCATCGCTTCGGCGACGATGCGCGGATCCTCGAGCCCGGAGACGACGATGACCGGCAGGCCGGGATAGCGCGCGCGCACGCTGAGCACGCCCTCGAAGCCGCGCACCGACGGCATGGACAGGTCGATCAGCGCGAGATCGAAGCCGGGCCGGCGCTCGATATGCGCCATCGCCTCGTCGATCGAGGCCGCCTCGACCACTTCCGCCTTCGGATAGGCGGTGCGCACGGCGCTTTCGAGCGCTTCGCGAAACAGGGGGTGATCGTCGACGACGAGAAAACGGTCCATTTCGTTCCGCCTCATGTCACCCCGGCCAGGCAGAAGTCGCCGCCCGGAAGTCGGCATCGCGAAGTCGGCTGTTGCCGACTTCGCTAGGGTCGCCGACTTCCCTTGACGCTGGCGACTTCGCCCGAGAGCAAAGCGAAGAACCGGGATCTGTCGGCTCTTCAAATCTGGATCCCGGGTCGGCCTTGCGGCCGCCCGGGATGACAGATGGAGCGTACGGCTCCGACAGCCTCAGGCGGCCGCCACCGCGCGCTTGGCCATCACGCCGATGAGATGCGCGCGATATTCGGCCGAGCCGTGGATGTCGCCGTTGAGGCCGCTCGCCGCCACCTTGAGGCCATCGAGCGCGCCGGCCGAGAAATTGCCGGCGAGCTTGGCTTCGGCTTCGCTCCAGCGGAACACGCCGTCGGAACCCGCGCCGGTGACGGCGACGCGCACCTCGCCGCCGCGCTTGGCGACGGCGACGCCGACCAGCGCATAGAGCGAGGCCGGGTTGCGGAACTTCGCGTAGGCGAATTTCTCCGGCATGCGGGAATTCCACCGCCGTGATCAACTCGTCGTCTTCCAGCGCCGTCGTGAACAGGCCCTGGAAGAAGTCGTCCGCCGCGATGCGGCGCTTGTTGGTGACGATGGTCGCCCCGAGCGCGAGGCAGCCGGCGGGATAATCGGCGACGGGATCGTTGTTGGCGACCGAGCCGCCGATCGTGCCGCGATGGCGCACCTGCGGGTCGCCGATGCCGCCGGCGAGCGCCGCAAGGCCGGGGATGGCCTTTTTCACGACGTCCGAGCCGGCCACGTCCGCATGACGGCTCATCGCCTTGATCGTCAGCACGGAGCCATTGTCCGAAATGCCCTTGAGCTCGCCGACCTTGTTGAGGTCGACGAGATGGCCGGGCATGGCGAGGCGCTGCTTCATCGTCGGGATGAGCGTGTGGCCGCCGGCGAGGAACTTGCCCTCGCCGACCGAACTCACGGCGTCGGCCACGCTGGTCGCGGCATGATGGGTGAAAGCGTACATGAGCGTTCCTCCTATTCCGCGGCCAGCTTGTGCGCCGAGGCCTGGGCGGCTTTCCAGACCTTCTCCGGCGTCGCGGGCATCGTGATGTTTTCGTGTCCGAGCGCGTTGGTGATGGCGTTGATGACGGCCGGCGGCGAGGCGATCGCGCCGGCTTCGCCGCAGCCCTTGATGCCCAGCGGGTTCGACGGGCAGGGCGTGACGGTCATGCCGACATTGTAGGACGGCAGATCCTGCGCGCGCGGCATGGTGTAATCCATGTAGCTCGCGGTGATGAGCTGCCCCTCGGCGTCGTAGACCGCGCCTTCGAGCAGCGCCTGGCCGACGCCCTGCGCAATGCCGCCGTGCACCTGGCCCTCGACGATCAGCGGGTTGATGACGTTGCCGAAGTCGTCGACCGCGGTCCAGCGCTCGATGGTGACAACGCCCGTCGCCGGGTCGATCTCGAGCTCGCAGATGTGCACGCCCGCCGGGAAGGTGAAGTTGGTCGGATCCCAGAAGGCGCTTTCCTTCAGGCCCGGCTCCAGCTCCTGCCCGTTGAACTTGTGCGCGATATACGCCTGCAGCGCGATCGAGCCGAAGTCGGCGGCCTTGTCGGTGCCCTTGACGGTGAACTTGCCGTCCTTGAACTCGATGTCGCCTTCCGACGCTTCGAGCACGTGGGCTGCAACCTTCTTCGCCTTGGCCTCGATCTTGTCGAGCGCCTTGGAAATGGCCGCCATGCCGACCGCGCCGGAGCGCGAGCCGTAGGTGCCCATGCCCATCTGCACCTTGTCGGTGTCGCCGTGGACGATCGAGACATTGTCGATGGGTATGCCGAGGCGCGAGGAGACGAGCTGCGCGAACGTCGTCTCGTGGCCCTGGCCGTGCGAATGCGAGCCCGTCAGGATTTCGACCGTGCCGATCGGATTGACGCGCACTTCCGCCGATTCCCACAGGCCCACGCCTGCGCCGAGCGAGCCCACCGCCGCCGACGGCGCGATGCCGCAGGCTTCGATGTAAGCCGAATAACCAAGGCCGCGCAGCTTGCCCTTCGACGCGCTGGCCGCCTTGCGAGCCGGGAAGCCCGCCGTGTCGTGCATCTGCTGCGCCTTGGTCAGCGAAGCGTCGTAGTCGCCGACGTCATAGGCCATGATGACCGGCGTCTGATGCGGGAATTGCGTCACGAAATTCGCGCGACGGAATTCGGCGGGGTCCTTCCCAAGTTCGCGCGCGGCAACCTCGATCAGGCGCTCCACCACGAACGTCGCTTCCGGACGGCCGGCGCCGCGATAGGCGTCGACCGGCGCGGTGTTGGTGTAGACAGCCTCCACCTCCGCGTAGATCGCCGGGATGTTGTACTGGCCCGACAGCAGCGGCGCGTAGAGATAGGTCGGCACCGAGGAGGCGAAGGTCGAGAGATAGGCGCCCATGTTCGCCTTGGTCGACACGCGCAGCGCGGTGATCTTGCCGTTCTCGTCCATCGCCATTTCGGCGTGGGTGACATGGTCGCGGCCATGCGCGTCCGAGAGGAAGGACTCGGTGCGGTCGGCCGTCCATTTCACGGCGCGGTTGACCTTGCGCGCCGCCCAGACGCAGACCGTCTCCTCGGCGTAGATGAAGATCTTCGAGCCGAAGCCGCCGCCGACGTCGGGCGCGATCACGCGGAACTTGTGTTCCGGCGCGAGCCCGATGAAGGCCGACAGCACGAGACGCGCGACATGCGGGTTCTGGCTGGTCGTGTAGAGCGTCAGCGAATCCGAGCCCATGTCGTATTCGCCGACCGCCGCGCGCGGCTCCATCGCGTTCGGGATGAGGCGGTTGTTGACGATGTCGAGCTTGGTGACGTGCTTGGCCTTGGCGAAGGCCGCCTCCGTTCCAGCCTTGTCGCCGAGCTCCCAGTCGTAGAACTGGTTGTTCGGCGCCTCGTCGTGCACGGCGACCGCGCCGGCCTTGCGGGCGGCGGCCATGTCGGCGACGGCCGGCAGAACCTCGTAGTCGACGTTGATCAGTTCGGCGGCGTCGCGCGCCTGCGCGAGCGTGTCGGCGATGACGACGGCGACGTGATCGCCGACGTAACGCACCTTGCCCTGCGCCAGCGCGGGATGCGGGCCGGCGCGCATCGGCGAGCCGTCCTTGTTGAAGATCGCCCAGCCGCAGATCAGGCCGCCGACCTTGTCGGCCGCGATGTCGTCGCCCGTGAAGATGGCGACGACGCCCGGCGCGGCATTGGCGGCGGAAAGATCAATCGACTTGATCTTGGCGTGCGCGTGCGGCGAACGCAGGAAAGTAGGCGTGCGCCTGGCCCGGACGATTGATGTCGTCGACGTAGCGGCCCTGCCCTGTGATGAAGCGGAAATCTTCCTTGCGGCGCACGGGGGCGCCGATGCCCTGATCGGTCATGTTGCTTCCTCCCGTTTGCGTCTTATTCGGCAGCGGCCTTCTGGCCGCCCATGGCGGCGGCGCCGTCGCCGATCGCCTTGACGATGTTGTGGTAGCCCGTGCAGCGGCAGATATTGCCTTCCAGCTCGTGGCGGATCGTCGCCTCGTCGAGGCTCGCGCCCTTGCGGTTCACGATATCGACCGCCGACATGATCATGCCGGGCGTGCAGAAGCCGCACTGCAGGCCGTGGTTCTCGCGGAAGGCTTCCTGCATCGGGTGCAGCTTGCCGCCCTGGGCGAGGCCCTCGATGGTCGTGACGCTGGCGCCGTCGACGGACACGGCGAGCGTGGTGCAGGACTTCACCGCCTTGCCGTCGATATGCACGACGCAGGCGCCGCACTGGCTGGTGTCGCAGCCGACATGCGTGCCGGTCAGGCGCAGATTGTCGCGAACGAAATGCACGAGCAGCGTGCGCGGATCGACATCGGCCGAAACCGCCTTGCCGTTCACCGTCATACTCACTTTGGTCATGTGCGTTACCTCCAGAGCCCCAGGAACCAGGCGATCAGGCGCTGCAACAGCCCCTGCCCCTCTTGTTGTTGCGCTTGCGCGGATGGTTGCGCCGTCCGCCGCCGCGGGCTCGACGCCCTGCTGTTTGGCGACGGCGGTAGCGAAATCGGTAAAGAACTGGTCGGCCATTTTCTTGGCCACGCCGTCGATGAGGCGCGCGCCGAGCTGGGCGAGCTTGCCGCCGACCTGCGCCTCGACATCGTAGGCGAGCTTCGTGCCGCCGGGCATGTCGCTCAGCTTGACGGTCGCGCCGCCCTTGGCGAAGCCCGCGACGCCGCCCTCGCCCTCGCCGGAAATGCGATAGCCGTTGGGCGGATCGAGATCGAGCAGATCGACCTTGCCCTTGAAGGTGGCGGCGACCGGGCCGACCTTCACTTTCGCGACGGCCTGCAGCGAATTATCGCCGACCTTTTCGAGAGACTGACAACCGGGAATGCAGGCCTTCAACACCTCGGGATCGTTGAGCGCTTCCCACACGACCTGCCTGGTCGCGGGAAGGTCGACTTCCCCCGTCATCGTCATCGCCATCAGGCGTCCTCCTGCGGGGCTGGCGAAACAGCCCTCTTCGTGACGCCATTGAAACGCCGGCGCACGCAGACTGGTATTGTACTTGAGTGCACCATGCGGCGCCGGTGAAGGCAAGCGTCAGGGCGAGCGGTCAGGGAATCCGGTCGAGGTCGGCAAGCCAGGCGGCCGCGCTCGAATCCGACGGCGCGCGCCAGTCGCCGCGCGGCGACAGCGAGCCGCCGGACGACACTTTCGGCCCGTTGGGCAGCGCGGAGCGCTTGAACTGGCTGGTCTCGAAAAAGCGCCGCGAGAAAGACGCCGAGCCATTTCTTGATCGTGGGCAGATCGTAGGCGAGCTTCTTGTCCGCCGACATGTGCGGCGGCCACGCGCCCTTCCCCGCATCATGCCAGGCGCTGCCACGACAGGAAGGCGACCTTGCGCGGCGCGAAACCGTAGCGCGTGATCCAGTAGAGATTGAAATCCTGCAGCGCGTAGGGGCCGACGAAATCTTCCGTCAGTTGCGCGGGCACGTCGCCGGCATGGCCCGGCACCAGCTCCGGCGAAATTTCGGTGGCGAGGATCGCTTCGAGGACGGGCGCCGCCGCGGCGCCGAAGCGCCGGTCCGCCGCGCACCAGCGGATGAGATGCTGGATCAGCGTCTTCGACACGGAGGCGTTGACGTTGTAATGCGCCATCTGGTCGCCGACGCCGTAGGTGCACCAGCCGAGCGCCAGTTCGGACAGGTCGCCGGTGCCGAGCACGATGGCGCCGTGCTGGTTGGCGAGCCGGAACAGCAGCGAGGTGCGCGCGCCGGCCTGCACGTTCTCGTAGGTCGCGTCATAGACCTTCTCGCCGCGCGCGGCGGGATGGTTCAGGTCGGCCAGCATCTGCTTGCAGGCCGGCGTCATGTCGATTTCCTGCGCGGAGACGCCCAGCGCCTTCATCAGCGCCCAGGCGTTGCCCTTGGTCTTCGACGAGGTGGCGAAGGCCGGCAGCGTATAGGCGAGAATGTTTTCACGCGGCAGCTTCAACTGGTCGAAGGCGGTGCAGGCGACGAGCAGCGCCTGCGTCGAATCCAGGCCGCCGGAGACGCCGATGACGATCTTTTCGGTCTTGGCGCCTTCGAGCCGCTGGCGCAGGCCGTGCGCCTGGATGTTGAAGGCTTCGTAGCAGAGTTCGGCGAGCCGGCGAATCGTCGTTCGGGCACATAGGGGAAGCGATCGCTCTTGCGCGCAGAAAGCCGATGTCGCGCTCGAGCGGCGGCTCGAGATCGAAGTCGATCGTGCGGAACGGCGCGCCGCCTTCGAGGTCGGCGCAATCGCCGAACGTGCCCTGCCGCATCCGCTCGGCGTTCGATCGCGTTCGAGATCGACGTCGGCGGCGACGAGCTGCGGCTCCTCGGCGAAGCGCGGCGCCTCGACCAGCTTTTCGCCGTTCTCGTAGATCGGTCGCCTGCCCGTCCCAGGCGAGATCGGTGGTGGATTCGCCGGGGCCGGCGGCGGAATAGAGATAGGCCATCAGGCAGCGCGCCGAATGGGCCTTGCACAGGAGGTCGCGGAAATCGGCCTTGCCGACGATGGCGTTGGAGGCCGAGAGATTGGCGACGATGGTCGCGCCGGCCAGCGCGGCGCGCGTCGAGGGCGGCGCGGGAACCCAGACGTCCTCGCAGATCTCCACGCCGAGCGTGAAATCCGGCAGGTCGCGCGGCATGAAAGAGCAGGTCGGTGCCGAAGGGCGCCGTGCGGCCGGCGACCTCGATTTCCTCGCCCGTCACAAAGCCGCCGGAGGCGAAATGCCGGCGCTCGTAGAATTCGCGATAGTTCGGCAGATAGGTTTTTGGCGCGACGCCGAGCAGTCGCGCCGCGATGGACGACCAGCGCGCAATTGTAGAGCCGCCCGCGCCAGCGCAGCGGCGCGCCGACGACGAGAACCGGCATGAGATCGGCGCTGGCCGCGATGAACTGGCCGGCGGCCTCCTCCACCGCGTCCAGCAGGCGCGCCTGATGCAGCAGATCGTCGATGGCGTAGGCCGAGAGGCCGAGTTCCGGCAGGGCCAGAAGCGCGGCCGATTTTTCGTGCGCTGCCCGCGCCATTTCCAGCGCGCGCGCGACGTTGAAGGCCGGGTCGGCGACGCGGATCGCCGGCGCGCCGACGCAGACGCGGGCGAAGCCGTGCGAATAGATCGAGTAGAAGGAGCCGGTCGGGGCGTTCATGGGCGGCACAATAGCGCGTTTCGCGGCTGCGAACAGGGACGCCGCGATTATGGTCAACGCCGACGCCCGCGCGTTCGCGTATAAGGGCGCGATGCGCCTTTCCGAACTGCTTTCCGCCCGCGGCCTCGATCCCGCCGGCATCGTCGCCCACCGCAATACGCTCGACCCGCGCGACGTAAGCTCCGACGCGCCCTCGCTCGAGGCGCTGGCGAAAACCGGCCACGATCTCGTCTACGAACGCATGCAGAACGGGCGCGTGTTCGGCGGCGAGGCGCAGGTCCTGTCGTTTCGCGGCGAGGCAGGCGGCAGGGCGCGGCTCGCGGGATTTCGTCGTCTCGCGGCGCGGCGTCCCGGCATCGCGCCCGGCGACATCGTCTACGACTACGACATCGCCCACCTGCTGCACGATTTCATTTCTCGCGCGAAACATCCGACCTTCTACGACGCCTTCGACCTCGACGGCATGAGCGATCTCGTCGGCAGGCTCGTCGTGCAATGGCCGAAGCCCTACATGCGCAAGCGGCTGCGGGCCGACGATCCGCGACTCGCCGTGGCGTCCGGCGGCTGAATCTCAAGGCGCGCGGGGCGGGCGCTGCGAGGCCTGCAAATCGCCGTGCTGGTGCAAGGTGCCGCAGCGCGCGGCCACGATCTTGTCCCAGGCCTCGCGCGCGCTGCCGGCGAAATCGAAGACCTGCATGTCTTCGGCGGAGATCACGCCTTCCTCCAGCATCCGGTCGAAATTGATGACGGCGCGCCAGTAGGCCTCATCGAACAGGATGATCGGAATGTCGCGTCCCTTGCGGGTCTGTCGCAGCGTCATCACCTCGAACAATTCGTCGAACGTGCCGAAGCCGCCGGGAAAGGCGACGAGCGCGTTGGCGCGCATGGCCAGATGCATCTTGCGCATCGCGAAATAGTGGAAGCGGAAGGTGAGGTCCGGCGTCGTCCAGGGATTGGGCTCCTGTTCGTGCGGCAGGGTGATGTTGAAGCCGATGGTCGGCGCGCCGACGTCGTAGGCGCCGCGATTGGCCGCCTCCATCAGGCCCGGCCCGCCGCCCGTCGCAATCACGTTCTCGCGTCCGCCGTCATGGTTCGCCTTCTTGGCGCCGCCCTCCTCCGACGCGATGCGGCCGAATTCGCGCGCCGCCGCATACCAGGCCGCCTGATGCGGCGGCCCGTCCTCGCGCGCCCGCGCGGAGCCGAAGCAGACGACGGTGGAATTGACCTTCCAGGCGCGCAGCGCCTCCTCGGCCTTCTCATATTCGATCTGGAACCGCAGCCCGCGCTGGGATTCGCGCAAGCAGGAAATCCTGGTCGAGCGCGGGAACGCGGTAGGCCGGCGAGGCCTTTTGCGCGGCGTTGGAGGGGCGCTTGGGGTCGGTCGGGGTCATCTGGTCGGGCCTCGCGGCGGCGCGGAGTTCGGTCTAGTCTCGCCTCCGGCGCAGTTCCGGAAGCGGCATGTCGATCGAACTCTACTCAGCCTTTGTCCTGACCGCGAGCGCGCTGATCCTCGCGCCCGGCCCGAATGTCGCGCTGATCGTCGCCAACAGTCTCGCGCATGGCGCGCGCTATGGCCTTCTGACGGTGGCCGGCACGAGCGCGGCCATGGTCATCCAGCTCGCGGTCGTCGTGTTCGGCGCGAGCGCCCTTCTGGCCTGCGCTCGCCGACTGGTTCGCCGGTCCTGCGCTGGGCCGGCGTCGCCTATCTCCTGTGGCTCGGGCTGCGCGCCTGGCGGGCGCCTCCGACCGACCTCGCCGCGACGGCCCCGGAAAAGAAGTCGGCGCGAAACATCTTCCTGCGCGGCTTTCTCGTTTCGCTCGCCAATCCCAAGACGCTGTTGTTCTTCGGCGCTTTCCTCCCGCAATTCGTGACGCCGGGACCGGACGCCCGCGCCCAGCTCGCGCTGCTGGCCGCCACCTTTCTCGCGCTCGCCGCCGCGCTGGATAGTCTCTGGGCGCTGTTCGCCGCCCGCTTTTCGCGCGCGTTGCGCGCCAACGGCCGGCTGCGCAACCGGCTGACGGGCGGCGCGCTGATGACGGCCGGCGTCGGCCTCGCCCTGGCGCGACGCCCATGAACCTGCGCCAGGCCAACCATAGCCTGAGCGTCGCCACGCACGGCCAGGGCCTCGTCGAAATCACCGCGGAAATCGCGGAATGGCTCGCGGGACTGCGCCCGCAAACCGGATTGCTGACGGTGTTTTGCCGGCACACGTCGGCCTCGCTCGTCATTCAGGAAAACGCCGACCCCAGCGTGCGGCGCGATCTCGCGCGCGCCTTCACCCGGCTCGCGCCGGAAAACGCCGGCTACGAGCACGACACGGAGGGCCCCGACGACATGCCCGCGCACATCAAGGCGGCTCTGACGCAGACGTCGCTGCCGATTCCCGTCGCCCACGGCCAAATGGCGCTGGGAGCCTGGCAGGGCGTTTACCTTTTCGAGCACCGGCGGGCGCCGCACATGCGCCAGATCGTGCTTCACTATATCGGCGTGTAAGGATTGAACGATCCGAAGACGCATGTTTGATGGGCCGAGGGGAGCGGTCGTCCATGATGAAATTGCGATATGCGAAGACCTCGCCGTTCGTGCGCAAGGTCCTGGTCTTCGCCGACGAGGTCGGGATGGCCGACCGCATCGAGCTCGCGCCGACCGACGTCTGGACGGCCGACACCGACATCGCCAAGGACAATCCGCTCGGCAAGGTGCCGGCGCTGGTCACGCGCGAAGGCGTGTTCGTCGGCTCCTTCGCCTGCTGCGACTATCTGGAGCGGCGCAACGGCGCGCCGAAGCTGATCCCCGAGGAGGCGAAGGCGCGCTGGCGCGTCATGCAGATGCATGGCCTTGCCGACGGCCTGATGGAAGCCGCCGTCGCCTACATCATCGAAACGCTGCGGCGGCCGCAGGAATTTGTCTATCCGGGCTATCTCGACCGCCAGACCGCCAAGATGCTCGGCGCGCTCGACGCGCTCGAGGGGCGGCGCGGCGACCTCGCGGCCGTCGATCTCGGCTCGATCACAGCGGCGTGCGCCTTCGGCTACCTCGACTTCCGCTTTCCCGATCTCGACTGGCGCAAGCGCGCGCCGGGGCTTGCCGGATGGTACGCGGAATTCGCCAAGCGTCCGTCGATGCAGAAAACGCGGCCGGACGTCTGAGGACGCGTTTCACCGGATATGCGCCATCGCCTCGGCGAGGTCGGACACGACCGCCACGCAGAGCCGGCGCATTTCGTCGGTCGCCGGCAGGACGTCGGGCGCCATGATCGTCGTCATGCCGGCGGCGACCGCCGCGCGCACGCCGTTGTAGGAATCCTCGAGCGCAAGGCAGGCTGAGGCCTGGACGCCGAGACCGGCGGCCGCGGCGAGATAGGCGTCGGGCGCGGGCTTGGCCTTCTCGTAATCGCCCTTGGCGATGACGGCGCGGAAGCGCGGGAGAAGCTCGAGCTTGCCGCAGAAGCGGTCGACCGAGGCGCGCGTCGCCGACGTGGCGATGGCGCAGGGAATGTCGCGCGCGCGCAGGTGATCGAGCAGCGCGATCGCGCCGGGCATGGGCTCGACCGCCTCCATCCTGATGTCGGCGAAGCGGCGGTAATGCGCCCAGAAATCCTTCGGCAGGTCGTCGCGGACATGCGCTTCGAGCGCGTAACGCGCGGCCGGCGTCGCGCCGCCGACGAGGGCGGCGAACAAGTCGGTTTTCAGCGAAACGCCCAGATCGCGCGCGCAATCCTCGAGCGCCTGCATGCGCAGGGATTCGGTGTTGAGCAGCAGGCCGTCCATGTCGAAGACGACGCCCTGCGGACGAAATGCGGCGGCCACGCGCGTATCGAGATCAGTGCAGGATCTGGCTGAGGAACAGCCGCGTGCGCTCATGCTGCGGGTTGGCGAAAAAGGCGTCGGGCGTGTTCATCTCCACGATCTCGCCACGATCCATGAAGATCACGCGATCGGCGACCTGACGGGCAAAGCCCATTTCATGCGTCACGCAGAGCATGGTCATGCCCTCCTCGGCGAGCGAGACCATGGTGTCGAGCACTTCCTTGACCATTTCCGGATCGAGCGCGGAGGTCGGCTCGTCGAACAGCATGATCTTGGGGTTCATGCACAGCGAGCGGGCGATGGCGACGCGCTGCTGCTGACCGCCGGAAAGCTGGCCCGGATATTTGTTCGCCTGCTCGGGGATGCGCACACGCTCGAGGTATTTCATGGCGACCGCCTCGGCGTCGGCCTTGCGCATCTTGCGCACCCAAATGGGCGCCAGCGTGCAATTCTCCAGAATGGTGAGGTGCGGAAAGAGGTTGAAGTGCTGGAAGACCATGCCGACCTCGCGACGCACCTCGTCGATGCGCTTGAGGTCGTTGGTGAGTTCCTGGCCGTCGACGATGATCTGGCCCTGCTGGTGCTCCTCCAGCCGGTTGATGCAGCGGATCATGGTCGACTTGCCCGAGCCCGAAGGGCCGCAGATGACGATCTTCTCGCCGCGCGACACGTCCAGATTGACATTCCGCAGCACGTGAAACGCGCCGTACCACTTGTTGACGCCGACCAGCCGGATAGCGGGCGCGGGGGATGCAGCGGCCTGTTCTCGCGCGATGTTCGTCACTTAAAGCCTCCGGTCGCCAGCGTGTGGGCGCGGCCGAGAATGTCACGACGCAGGCCCGCGGGCTAGGCTCCGCCCGGCCTCGGGCGAGGGCGCGATCACAATGCTTTGAACGGCGCGGGCAAACCCCGCGTCGGCCGCTGTCGTAACAGGCGGCAAGAACCCGCCCGCGCTTGTCCGCGCAGATCGAGCCGGACCGCGAGGCGAAAAAATCGACGACACATCAAGTAACTGGACGCTTTCGCAGCGCAGCGCCGGGACGACGCTGACGTCCGTTTTGCGGGACAGAAGGCGCGACGCCACCGAGATTATGCACGGCGATGAAACAATCACTTGCACGTGAGGGGCATTATCTCTCGGCGGACCAGGCATAGATTGCCCTCATCGCTGAGGAACGCACCGCAGCAAAAACGGAGAAAGACTATGAAAACCATCAAGATCGCGCTGCTGGCCACGGCCCTGACGTTCGGCGGCGCAGCAATCGCCGTCGCCAATGCGCCGGAGGGCAACGGCCGCTTCACCACCGCGTCGGCTTCGCAGCCGGAAGGCTCGAGCGCCGTGGTGACCGCCTCCTACCGCCAGCCGGAAGGCAATGGCGCGGCCCACATCGCGTCTTACCGCGCGCCGGAAGGTTCGGGCGAAGCCGTGACCGCTTCCTATCGCCAGCCCGAGGGCTCGGGCGAGGCCGTGACCGCTTCCTACCGTCAGCCCGAAGGTTCGGGCGAGGCCGTCACCGCTTCCTACCGTCAGCCCGAAGGTTCGGGCGAGGTCGTGACCGCTTCCTACCGTCAGCCGGAAGGTTCGGGCGAGGCCGTCACCGCCTCCTACCGTCAGCCGGAAGGTTCGGGCGAAGCCGTGACCGCCTCCTATCGCCAGCCGGAAGGTTCGGGCGAGGCCGTGACCGCCTCCTATCGCCAGCCGGAAGGCGGCGAGACTTTCCAGACGGCGAGCTTCAAGACGCCGGAAGGCAATTTCGTTCCGGTCTTCGCGTAATACGCTTTCTTGAAATCATGCGCATCGAGGGACGAAACAATGGTTTCGTCCCTCGATATGTTTAATCCCCGCCCGCCCACCAGCCAGATTGTCTTTCACTTGCCGCGAGCATAGGCTTGTAGTCGGGGCAATCATTTGGCGGGGGCTGATATGACGCAAGAAATTCTTGATCTCAATTTCGCACGGCGTCGCAACCGGCGTTCGCGCCTGGCGTCGAAATCGATGCGGCGATCGGCCGGAGCCCTCGCGCTCGTGGCCGTCGCATGGCTCGCGATCGGCATGGCAAAGCGCGCAGAGGCGCAGCCCTTCAGCAAGGTGATCGTGTTCGGCGACAGCAATGTCGACAGCGGCTTCTACAAGTCGCTCGTCAGCCCCGGCGGCGGGGCCGTCTACAACGGTTACTGGGCCAGCGCGGTCGCCCACGGCGCGGGCGCGCCGACCACCAATCCCGATCCCCTGAAATCGCAGATGCTGGCCGCTTTTTTCGGGCTGACCGCCAATCCTTCGAACACGCCGGGCGGCACCAATTACGCGACCAGCGGCGCGAAGAACGTCACCTTGGCCTCGACGCAGACCGGCGGCTTCACCGCGTCGGTGCCGACCGTGACACAGATATCGAACTACCTGACCTCCAACGGCGGCGTCGCAGATCCGAACGCGCTCTACCTCGTCTATTCAGGCGACAATGACGTCGCCTACGCCATCGGCGAGCAGGGAGCAGGTCCCTATCCCAGCGATCCGACCGCCTATGTCACGCAAGCCGCCACCTCTCTGGCGAACGCGATCATCAACCTGAAGAATCTCGGCGCGCAAAAGATCATCGTGTCCGGGCTGTCGTACAGCTTCGGTTCGCCGGTTTTGAAACGCACGCTGAAGCTGACGCACACGAACACGGTCTGGAACGCGCTGACGGCCGCCAGCGTGCCTTTCTACCGCGCCGACGTCGACACGGTGCGCAGCGCGATCGTCGCCAACCCTTCCAACTTCGGCTTCACCTCCGTCAACACGACCACGGTCGGCTGCACGCAACCGTCGGGCGTCTCCACCGCCTGGTCGCTGCTCTGCTCGTCCGATCCGGCCGCGCCCTCCACCTATGTCAGCCCGACATCGCCTTTCACGAGCCTGTTCGCCGACGACAGTCATTTCGGCACTGCCGGCCAACGTTATGTCGCGCGCTACTTTCGGTCGCTGGTCGTTCCGTGGACCGTCAGACACGATTTCTACGGCGCGGGCACGAGCAGCGTCCTGTGGGGCAATTCCGCCGGCGACGCCGTCGTGTCGAACATGCAAGGCGCCGCCATCGCGTCGACGACCTACGTCGCCAACGTCCCGCCTCCGTGGAGATATGTCGGAACCGGCGATTTCTTCAGCGACGGCAAGAGCTCGATCCTCTGGGGCAACAGCAACACCGGCGACTACGCCGTCTGGCGAATGAGCGGCCCGACAATCGTGTCTTCGAACTTTGTCGCGACCGTCCCCACCAATTTCTCGGTAGTTGCGATCGCCGACTTCGACAGTGACGGAAAGCCCGACATTTTGTGGCGCGAGGCGAGCACCAACAATTACGTCATCTCGCTGATGGACGGCGCGGCGATCAAGTCGACCGCCTTCGTCGCAGCCTTGCCGGCCAATTGGGTCGCCGCCGGCGCCGGCGATTTCAATGGCGACGGAAAGGCCGATATCCTCTGGCGCAACTCCGCGACAGGCGATGTCGTTCTCTCCCAGATGAATGGCGCGGCGATCACCGCGATGGTTTACGTCACGAACGTGCCCACGAACTGGCAGGTTGCGGGCGTCGCCGATTTCGACGGAGACGGCAAGGCCGACATACTCTGGCGTGACCAGAACACCGGAAACGCCGTGCTCTCGACCATGAACGGCGCGGCGATCACCGCGACGACATTCGTGGCGTCGGTGCCGAACAACTGGGCGGTCGGCGTTCTCGGCGACTTCAACGGCGACGGGAAGACAGACATCTTCTGGCGCGACGCGACCTCCGGAAACGCGGTCGTTTCGCTGATGAACGGCGCGACGACCGTCTCGTCGACCGCGGTGGGCAGCGTGCCGACGGCGTGGAACGTTCAGGGCGCGAACGCCAACTGAGGCATGCAACGGTCGATGAAGGCGGATCAGGAATCCGCCTTCTTCGGATCGCCGCGTTGCGGACGCACCGCGCGAATGCGCTCGCTGATGAAGTCGATGAACACGCGCACCTTCGAATCCATGGTCGCGCGCCGCCGGTAGAAGAGCGAGAGCTCCAGCTTGTCGGCGATGCGCCAGTCCTCGAGCACGACTTCCAGAAGTCCCGAATTCGATGGAGGGACGCGCCAGCGTGTCCAGCAGCAGGGAGACGCCTTCGCCGCGCAGCGCGAAATCGAGCGGCACGATCGGATCGGTCGCCGCGACGACGAAGCGGAAGGACAATTCCTCGCGCCTCTCGCCGCGCACGAAGGACCAGGCGGGCGGCACCGGCGAGGGCCCCGAGATATTGCTCGACCTCAGCAATCCCGCCATGGGCAAGGACAGAAGATCCGCAGGCTTCGACGGGCGACCTATCCTGTCGAGCGCGGCGGGCGTCGCCACGAGGCGATATTCGGAAACGAAGAGCGTGCGCTTCACATAGCTCGAATCGGGCTGCGCGCCGACGCGGATCGCCAGGTCGCAATTGTTCTCGACCAGGTCGATCGACTGATTGGTGACGATGAATTCGATGCGGACATCAGGGTATGTCTTGCGGAACGCCGGCATATGCGGCAGCAGCGCCGTGTAGAGCAGCGCATAGGGCACGACGATGCGCAGCACGCCCGCTGGCCTGTCGTGATGCACCGTCGCGAGCGATTCCGCTTCCTCGATCGCCGCGAAGCCGCGCGAGGCGGCGTCATAGACCTCGCGCCCGACTTCCGTCACCGACAGGCGCCGCGTCGTGCGGTTGAGCAAGCGTGATGCCGAGCCGCGTCTCCAGCTCCTGCACCTTGCGGCTCACCGTGCCGGGCGGCAGGTTGAGCTGGCGCGCCGCGCCGATGAAACTCTGGCGGTCGACCACGGTCACGAAGACCAGCAGATCGTCGTATTTCTTCACGGGTCGATCACCGGCTCGGTCACAAGGCGCCGGCGGCGCGCAGGCCGGCGATTTCCTGCGCGTCGTAGCCGAGTTCGCGCAGCACGTCGGCCGTGTGCGCGCCATGCGGCGGCGTCGGGGTTTCGATCTTTCCCGGCGTGCGCGAGAGTTCGACGGGCTGGCCGACGAGCGTCGTCTCGCCGAGCGTGGGATGCGTCACGCTCTGCGCAATGCCCAGCGCCTTGACCTGGGGATCGGCGAAGACCTGATCGATCGAGTAGATCGGACCGCAGGGCACGCCGGCGCGGTTCAGCCGCTCGATCCATTCCTGCGCCGGCTGCGCGCCGGTCGTCTCGGCGATGATCTCGTAGAGCGCCGCGCGATTGCGCGATCGGCGCGCGCCGTCGGCGAAGCGCGCGTCGTCGACGATGCGCTGGAGGCCGAGCTCCTCGCAGAGCTTGCGCCACATGTCCTCGCCCGACGCCGCGATATTGATGAGCCCGTCGGCGGCCGGAAACACGCCCATGGGATAGACGGTCGGATGATCGTTGCCGGCCTGCGGCGGCACGACGCCGTCCATCAGCCAGCGCGTCGCCTGAAAATCGAGCAGCGCGATCTGCGCCTGCAGGAGGGACGTCTTCACCCACTGCCCCTGCCCCGACGCTTCGCGCTCGAGCAGCGCGGTCATGATGCCGAGCGCGCAATAGAGGCCGGCCGCGCTGTCGGCGACGGCGATGCCGGCGCGCACCGGCCCCTGCCCCGGCAGGCCGGTGATCGACATGAGGCCGCCCATGCCCTGCGCGATCTGGTCGAAACCCGGCCGCATCCGATAGGGGCCGTCCTGCCCATAGCCGGAGATGCTGGCGTAGACGAGGCGCGGATTGAGCGCGCGCAGCGTCTCGTAATCGACGCCGAGGCGCGCCTTCACGTCGGGGCGGAAATTCTCGACGACCACGTCGGCCGTTTCCACGAGGCGCCGGAACACGCCGAGCCCCTGCGGATGCTTGAGGTCGAGCGTGATGCTGCGCTTGTTGCGGTGGAGGTTCTGGAAATCGGAGCTATGGCGCGGCCCGTCGACGGGGCTCTGTTCGGGCGGCTCGATCTTGATGACGTCGGCGCCGAAATCGGCGAGCTGTCGCACGGCCGTCGGCCCCGAGCGCACGCGCGTGAGATCGATCACGCGAAAACGTCCGAGCGCGCCGCGCCTCATGCGATCCTCCCGTCCCGCCGAAATTTTACCGACGAAACATGCGCCGCGTCGGCGTCCCGATCAACAGCGCGCGGTTCAGCGCAGCGCCTTGGGGAGGCGGCGTTTCCATCTTTCCCCGCGCGGAAGTTCGTCCGTGACCGCGCGACGCATACTCGCCCGCGCGCTGGCGCCGACGACGACGAGCGCGGGCGCAGGCTGCGCCTGCCGCGCGGGCTGGAGCGCGGGCTTCGGCGCCGGCTCCTTGGCCTCGACCGGCGACTTGCGCGGGCGGCCGCGCTTGCGCGGAGCGAGCGGCGCGAGTTCGTCCGCATTGCGCTGTTTGCGCGGACGTCCGCGCGGACGCGGCGCAGGCGCCTCCTCGACTTCGGCGGCCGCCTTCGCGGCGTCGATCGCCGCATCCGTGACGAGACAGGGAAGGATGCGGCGCGGTTCGGCGGCGACGAGGGGCGCTTTCTCCGGCGACGAAAACAGGATGGCGGCGGCGGGCGGTTCGGGCGCAGGCGCTATCGCGTCAGGCAGCATGGGTTTCTTGCCGAGCGATGTCGGACGCCGTTTGACTTCTACCGTGAAGGATTTCGTTGGTTTGCGCATGGGGGACTCTGCGGGCCGCCGCCAGGAGTTCGGCGGAATCGGCGGTTGCAAGCACCCAATTGTCTTGCACGCAGCGTCCTGTGCGTCAACGCGTGCGCTTGTTCGCTTCAGCGCGCGTTGCGCTTCGCGTCGCCGGAAGCCACGCGCCGGAGCTGATCGACCATCCTGTCGGTTTCGATCGCGTCACGGGCGCGCTCTTCGCGCTCGCTCGCCCAGGCGATCGCGGCGCAGAGCCTGAGATAGCGGCCCTGGCGAAGGGCCATGTCCACGAAGGAAGCGTTGTCGAACATCGCCTGGAGCTTTTCGCGGCGGGCGGTGGCGCGCGCGAGCGTCGCCTGGCGAATCACGGGCAGGTCTCGCGTTTGCTCGATTCGCTTCTTGACCGCGCTCATGGCCGCTCCTTTGCCGCCGAGGTTAGCGCTGCGATGGTTTACGGCGGGTTACTGCGAACGGAATCGAGGGACGACTATACGCGCTTCGACGACGATCTCGAAGCAGGTTCGATGCCATTGCGCCGGCGAGCTGGAAGCGTTTCCAATGGCTTGACGCGATGATCGGGAACGACGCCCCCGCTGGCGGGGCTTGCCGTGCTCGAGGTCGCGGTCGACGGGCGAAGACTGACGCTGGGGAAGTCTTTACTTCGTATCCGCGGCTGGTAACGTTTCCGCTACCAGTGGCGATCGGTCGATGGGACTTCAATCATGAACGCGCATCAGCGCGTGCCTTCATTCAACGAAAAAGTCGCCGAAGTCCTGAAATCAGTGACCTATCGGGTTGCCCGAACCGAGCGCGATCGGGATGCGATCTTCGGATTGCGGTATCGCGGCTATCTTCTGGACGGCGGCATCGGGCCCAACGCCGACGAGCGCTTTCGCGACGCGTGGGACGAGGCCGACAACGTCACCATCATGGGCATGTATTTCGGCGACCAGCTGGCCAGCACGGTGCGCTTCCACATGAATACGTCCGCGGCCGCGCGAATGCCGGCGATGGATACGTTCGGCGACGTTCTTGCGCCCTATCTGGACTCCGGCAAGCTCATCATCGACCCCACGCGCTTCGTCATCGAGCCGGAATTCGCGCGCCTGGGCCCGGACCTGCCGTTCCTGACATTGCGGATGATTTCCATGGCCGCCGAGCATTTCGGCGCCGAATACGTGCTGGCGACCGTCCGCGCGGAACATGTCGTCATGTATCGCCGCGTGATCGGCCACAAGCCGATCAGCGAAGCGCGGACCTATCCGATGCTCGCGCGCAAGATCGTATGCATGATTACGGATACGCCGACGCTGCGCGCGACGGCCTACAGCCGCCATCCCTTCCTGCAATCGACGCCGGAAGAGCGCGCCGCGGTATTCGGCCCCGCCGCCGCCTGACGCGGCCTGCCGGCGCCGCATGCGGCGTCATGCCGCTTGCCGGGAGCGCGCCTGACATTTGATAAGCCTTGCGGCAGATCAAAGCGCGACTTATCTACGCCCTTTCATATGCGAAAATACGAATACATGAGGCGTCGGCGGCCATGAGCGAAGACTCCACCATCATCACCGGACCGCTCTACGCCGCCCGCAAGAAGGTCTATCCGCAGGCGACGCACGGCACGTATCGGCGCATCAAGTGGGGCCTGCTGATCTTCTGCCTGTCGGTCTACTATTTCCTGCCCTTCGTGCGCTGGGATCGCGGGCCCGGCCTGCCGAACCAGGCGGTTCTGGTCGACCTGCCGCACCGGCGTTTCTACTTCTTCTTCATCCAGCTCTGGCCGCAGGAAGTCTATTTCTTCACCGGCCTGCTGGTGCTCGCCGCGCTGACGCTCTTCCTGATGAACGCGCTCGCCGGCCGCATCTGGTGCGGCTATCTGTGCTGGCAGACGGTATGGACCGATCTCTTCTACGCGGTCGAGCGCTGGGTCGAGGGCGACCGGCGCGACCGCATCATGAAGGACAAGAAGGGCTGGACCTTCCGGCATATCCGCGAGGTCGCGCTCAAGCACTTCCTGTGGCTGATGATCGCCTGGTGGACCGGCGGCGCCTGGGTTCTCTATTTCTCGGATGCGCCGACGCTGGTGCGTGACCTCGCGACCCTGCAGGCGCCTTTCACGGCCTATCTGTGGATCGGCATCCTCACGGCGACCACATACATTTTCGCCGGCCATATGCGCGAGCAGGTCTGCCTGTACATGTGCCCGTGGCCGCGCATCCAGGCGGCGCTGACCGACGAATGGGCGCTCAACGTCACCTACAAGCTCGACCGCGGCGAGCCGCGCATGTCGGTGAAGAAGGCCGAAGCCGCCCATCTGAAGGGGCTGGCCGCCGGCGATTGCGTCGACTGCAACCAGTGCGTCGCCGTCTGCCCGACGGGCATAGACATCCGCAAGGGCCTGCAACTCGGCTGCATCCAGTGCGGCCTGTGCATCGACGCCTGCGACAACGTGATGAAGGAAATCGGCCGCCCGGCGCGCCTGATCGGCTATGACACCGACAACAACATGGCCCGCCGCAGGGAAGGCAAGCCGCCGCTCTATCGCCCGATCCGGCCGCGCACGGTGCTGTATGCGAGCGTCATCGCCGTCGTCGGCTCGGTCATGCTCTATGCGCTGCTCAATCGCACGACAGCGCTGATCGCCGCGCAGCACAACCGCAATCCGCTCTATGTCGCGCTGTCCGACGGGCAGGTGCGCAACGACATGACCGTGCATCTCTCCAACAAGGGCGGCGTGCCGCGCACCTTCGCGCTGACGCTGCGAGGGCTGGACCAGGCCAGGATCGCCGCCGTGGGCGTCGACCTTGCGGCCGACGGGCGCCTGCTGGTGGAAGTCGAGCCCGACCGCGTGCGCGACCTGCGTGTGAGCGTCACGGCGCCGGGCAATGCGATCAAGGCGGAGAACACGCCGATCACCATTGTCGCCACCGACGTCGCCAACGGCGAGATCCTGAGCGTCGGCGAGCATTTCTTCGCGCCGAAGTGACGGGCGCGGCGTCTGTCGAAGCAAAAGGCCCGCGGTCGGAATTCGCCCGCGGGCCCTGTTTGTCTGCGGAACGATTGGAGTTCAGTTCGTGCGGTAGACCGCGCCCTGCGTCGCGGCGAAATCCGCGATCGGCGTCTCGCCGGCGATCGTCTTGGTGCCGAGCGACACGAGAGGCGTCGCGCCTGCCGGCATGTAGACGTCGACGCGCGAGCCGAAACGGATGAGGCCGAAGCGCTGGCCGACCGTGAGCGTCTCGCCCTCGCGCGAGAAGGAGACGATGCGGCGCGCGATGAGCCCGGCGATCTGCACCACGCCGAATGTTCCACGCGGCGTTTCGAGAACCACGCCGTTGCGCTCGTTGTCCTCGCTCGCCTTGTCGAGATCGGCGTTGACGAACAGGCCCGGCTTGTAAGCGATGCGCGCGATGCGGCCGGCGACCGGCGCGCGGTTCACGTGGCAGTCGAACACCGACATGAAGATGGAGATGCGGTGCATCGGCTCAGGCCCGAGGCCGAGTTCCGGCGGCGGCGCGAAGGAGCCGATCGAGCAGACGTAGCCGTCCGCCGGCGCGACGACGAGCCCGTCGCGGTCGGGCGTGACGCGCGGCGGATCGCGGAAGAAATAGGCGCACCACAGCGTCAGCAGCGCGCCGATCCAGCCGAGCGGCGGCCAGACCCAGTGCAGGACCAGCGAGCCGATCGCGAAAGCCGAAATGAAAACATAGCCTTCCGGATGGATCGGCACGATCTGGCGGCGGACGGATTCGTAGAGGGACATGGGGGACAGGTTCCTTTTGCCGGTCTATTGCCACCGGCCGGCCGGAAAGTCACGAAAATCCGGGACCGCCGGCTTCCGGCCGGCATAGCGCCGGCTGGAAGCCGGCGGTCCCAGCGTCTTCACGCCTCGATATTCATCCGCACGCTCTGGCCTTCCTCGGCCGCCGCACGGCGCAGGGCTTCCTCGGCGTCGTGCACCTCGCGCTGGCGATTCCACATGCCGGCGTAGACGCCGCCGTGCGCGAGCAGTTCCTCGTGCCGGCCGCGCTCGACGATGCGGCCCGCGTCGAGCACGATGATCTCGTCGGCATTGACCACGGTCGACAGCCGGTGCGCGATGACCAGCGACGTTCGCCCGCGCGAAACGCGCTCGAGCGCGTCCTGGATTTCGCGTTCCGTGAACGAATCCAGCGCTGACGTCGCCTCGTCCAGCACGAGGATCGGCGGCGCCTTCAGGATCGTGCGGGCAAGGGCGACGCGCTGCTTCTCGCCGCCCGAGAGTTTCAGCCCGCGCTCGCCGACCTGCGCGTCGTAGCCGCCCGGCACGATGCCGATGAAACGGTCGATCTGCGCCATGCCGGCGGCGTCGCGGATGTCCTCGACGCTCGCGTCCCAACGGCCGTAGCGGATGTTGTAGCCGATCGAATCGTTGAACAGCACCGTGTCCTGCGGAACGATGCCGATGGCGCGGCGCAGCGATTCCTGCGTGATGAACGAAATATCCTGCCCGTCGATCGTGATGCGGCCGCGCTGCGGCTCGTAGAAGCGGAAGATGAGGCGCGACAGCGTCGACTTGCCGGCGCCGGAGGGGCCGACGATGGCCACCGACCTGCCGGCCGGAACCTCGAAATCGACGCCCTTCAGGATCTCGCGCTGCGGATCGTAGTGGAAGAAGACATTCTCGAAGCGCACGACGCCGTCCGTGACCACCAGCGGCTTTGCGCCCGGCCTGTCCACGATCTCGGCCTTCTGCTCGAGAATGTCGAACATGGATTCGATGTCGATGACCGCCTGGCGCACCTCGCGGTAGAACATGCCCATGAAGTTCAGCGGCTGGTAGAGCTGGATCATCATGGCGTTGATGAGCACGAAATCGCCGATCGTGTTGCGGCCCTGGCGGATGCCGGCGACGCACATGATCATCACCGCCGTCAGCCCGATGGTGAAGATCGCGGCCTGCCCCACGTTCAGCACGGCGAGCGAGGTGTAGCTCGCCACGCTGTTCTTCTCGTAGCGCGCCATCGACTTGTCGTAGCGCGCCGCCTCGCGCTGCTCGGCGTTGAAATATTTCACCGTCTCGTAATTGAGCAGGCTGTCGATCGCCTTGGTGTTGGCGTCGTTGTCGCTCTCGTTCATCGAGCGCCTGATCTCGATGCGCCAGTTGGTGGCGACGGTCGTAAACGTCATGTAGGCGACGATCATCGCGACCGTGACCATGACGTAACGCCAGTCGTACTGGACGAAGAAGACGCCGAGGATCAGCGCGAATTCCAGCAGCGTCGGCAGGCCGGTCAGCACGATCATGCGCACCATCGTCTCGATGGCGTTGCGGCCGCGCTCCAGCACGCGCGTCAGCGCGCCGGTCTTGCGTTCCAGATGATAGCGCAGCGACAATTGGTGCATATGCACGAAGACGTCGTTGGCGAGCCGGCGCACGGCGTTCATGGCGACGGCCGCAAACAGCGCGTCGCGCGCCTGCGTGAAACCGGCCATGGCCGCGCGCAGGACGCCATAGATCGCCGTCAGCGCGACAGGGCCAGCGAGCGCGGCGGGCAGGCCCTCGATGCGCGCGCCCTCGGCGGTGAGCGCATCCGTCGCCCATTTGAAGGAATAGGGCACCGCTATCGTCACCAGCTTGGCGACCACGAGCGCCGCAAACGCCAGAAATATCCGCGCCTTGAGGTCGAAACGGTCGCGCGGCCAGATGTACGGCCAGAGCCTGCGCCCGGTGGAGACGAGCGTGGCGCTGGACCGTGCCTCGGCCTGCGGGGCAGAAAAATCTCTCATGTGTCGAACCGCTGAATTTGCGCCAGATATAAGCGCTTAGCGCCGCAAATGACACCGGCGCGCCAGCATGAGCGGCGCCCGTACAGCGCAATGACAATTGACTGACGTGGTCGACTTGGGGAAGAAACGCGCCTTCGCGCGGCCCCTGCCGTCCGTTTCGAGGATCATCGATGCGCAAAGCCACGTTTACGGCGCTGACATTCCTGGCGCTCGTCACGCCGGCGCTCGCCGCCGACCCTTACGGCGTGTGGCGGCGCCCGGAAGACGGCACGACCTTCTCGTTCCTGCGCTGCGGCGCGGGGCTCTGCGTGAAGGTGAAGGGCGTCACGGACCCCGCCGACAGGAAATATATCGGCGCAATGGTGTTTTCCGGCGCGAGCAAGACCGGCCCCAACGTGTGGGAAGGCCGCGTGAAGAACCTCGAGGACGGCCAGACCTATATGGGCAAGATCACGCTCAACGGCGCCAGTTCCGTCACGCTCGACGGCTGCGTGCTGGGCGGCGCCATCTGCAAGGGCGAGACCTGGACGCGCGTGCGCTGAGCGCGCCGCATCGCTCTGCTAGAATCGCCGAATCAGGCGATGGAGCCAAGCTGTTGTTGAACATCTGCGTCTATTGCGGCTCGGCTGATGGAACGGAGCCGCATTTCGTCAAGGCCGCCGAAGAGCTTGGAACCCGCATCGGCGCGGCAGGCTACGGGCTGGTCTACGGCGGCGGCGACAACGGCCTGATGGGCAAGGTGGCGCGCGCGACGCTCGCCGCCGGCGGCCGCGTGGTGGGCGTCATTCCCGATTTCCTGAAGAAGCGCGAGTCCATGCTGCACGAGGCGCAGGAACTCGTCGTCGTGCCGGACATGCATACGCGCAAGCGCATGATGTTCGAACGCGCCGACGCTTTCGTGGCCCTGCCCGGCGGCGTCGGCACGCTGGAGGAACTGGTCGAGCAACTGACCTGGGTGCAACTCGGCCGGCACACCAAGCCGGTGGTGATCGCGGATATCGGCGGCTTCTGGCGGCCGCTCCTGTCCCTGTTCGCGCACATGCGCAACAGCGGGTTCATCCGGCAGGAATTCGAGCTGCGCTATCTCGTCGCCGAGCGCGTGGAAGACGTGCTGCCGATGATCGAGAGCGTTCTCGCGCGACAGGCGCAGGTCGGAGCGCGCGTGGAGACGATCGACCCGCGGTTGTGAGCGCGGCTATAGCAGTTCATCACTAGGCGGAAACAGCGCCGGATTGCTTCGTCGCTACAGGTCGAAACCGCGTTGCGGTTTCACCTAGGCTCATCGCAATGACGGAGAAAGCTACACCGCCCCCGACGCCATCAGCTTGTAATTGATCGAATCCACCAGCGCCTGGAACGAGGCGTCGATGACATTGGCGGAGACGCCGACGGTCGACCACCGCTCGCCGTCCTTGTCGGCGCATTCGATCAGAACGCGCGTGACCGCGTCCGTGCCGCCCTGGAAAACGCGCACGCGATAGTCGACCAGCTCCACATCCTCGATGTGCTTCTGGAAGCGGCCGAGATCCTTGCGCAGCGCCACGTCGAGCGCGTTGACGGGGCCATTGCCTTCGGCGGCCGAGATCAGAAGCTCGCCGTCGACGCGCACCTTCACGATGGCCTCCGACGCGGTCACGAGGTCGCCCTTGGCGTTGAAGCGGCGCTCGACGTTGACGCTGTAGCGCTCGACGTCGAAATAATCGGGCAATTGCCCGAGCACGCGCTTGGCGAGCAGCAGGAAGGACGCGTCGGCGCCTTCATAGGCGTAGCCCTGCGCCTCCTTTTCCTTCACCTCGTCGAGCAGGCGCGAAAGGCGCGGATCGTTCTTGTCGAGCGTCACGCCGAGCCGCTCGAGCTCGGACAGGATGTTCGACTTGCCGGCCTGATCCGACACCAGCACCTTGCGCTTGTTGCCGACCGCGTCGGGCAGCACGTGCTCGTAGGTGCGCGGGTCCTTCAGCACGGCGGAAGCGTGGATGCCGGCCTTGGTGGCGAACGCGCTGGCGCCGACATAGGGCGCATGGCGGTTCGGCGCGCGGTTGAGCAGCTCGTCGAAGGCGTGGCTCGCTTTCGTCAGATGCGTGAGCTTTTCCGGCGTGACGCCGATCTCGAACTTTTCCGCGAATTCGGGCTTCAGCAGCAGCGTCGGGATGATCGACGTCAGGTTGGCGTTGCCGCAGCGTTCGCCCAGCCCGTTGAGCGTGCCCTGAATCTGGCGCGCGCCGGCGCGCACCGCGGCGAGCGAATTGGCGACGGCGTTTTCCGTATCGTTATGCGCGTGGATGCCGACATGATCGCCGGGAATGTGCTTCACCACGTCGGCGACGATGGCTTCGATCTCGTGCGGCAGCGTGCCGCCGTTGGTGTCGCACAGCACCACCCAGCGCGCGCCGGTCGCGTAGGCCGCCTTCGCGCAGGCCAGCGCATAGTCGCGATTGGCCTTGTAGCCGTCGAAGAAATGCTCGCAATCGACCAGCGCCTCGCGGCCCTTCTCGATGGCGTAGGCAACGGAGTCGCGGATGCCCTCGAGATTGTCTTCGAGCGAGCATTCGAGCGCGACATGCACCTGGTAGTCCCAGGTCTTCGCCACATAGACGATGGCGTCGGCGTCGGCGGCGACGAGGCCGGCGATTCCGGGATCGTTGGCGGCGGAACGGCCGGCGCGCTTGGTCATGCCGAAGGCGGCGAATTTCGCCTTCACCTTCGGGCGCTTGCCGAAGAATTCCGTGTCCATCGGATTGGCGCCGGGATAGCCGCCCTCGATATAGTCGAGCCCGAGATCGTCGAGCATTTTCGCAATCGCCCGCTTGTCCTCGATCGAGAAATCGACGCCGGTCGTCTGCGCGCCGTCGCGCAAGGTCGTGTCGAACAGGGTCAGTCTTTCGCGGGCCATCAGTTCGGCTTTCGTTGGGGCGCCGGTTGCGCCAACTGCTTCTTCATCGTGGTGTTGGCGAACCATTCGCCGTTGAGCGACACGGTGTTGCGCTGCGTGGCGACGTAGCCGCGTCCCTTGAAGAAATCATGGGCGACGTCGGAGGCGTCGGTCTCGATTTCCTTCAGGCCGCGCGCGGCGGCGAGCTTTTCGATGGCGTCGGCGAGCGCCGTGGCGACGCCCTGCCGCGCGTGATCCGGGGACACGTAAAGCAGATCGAGCGCGCCATTGGCGAAGGAGGCGAACCCCGCGATCTCGCGGTCGCGCAGCGCGACGAGCGTCAAGGCATTGGCGAGGCGCTGCGCGAAGCTCGCGAGATCGTCGGAGGCTGCAGCCCAGGCGGCGCGCTGGTCGTCGGTGTAGTCGTCTTCCGCGAGCACCTCGACGCTCTCGCGAAAGAGACGCGCGAGCGCAGGGGCATCGGCGGGGAGGAAGGGGCGGAGGGAGATGGTCATGAGCCCATCCTCTGCGCCGTCATGCCCGCGCTTGTCGCGAGCATCCACGCCGACACGCGCGACGAATGTTGGCGGCAAGGCGCGAAGCCCCGCATCAGGGCACATGAAGCGGCCCGGCGTGGATGGCCGGGACAAGCCCGGCCATGACGGGTGGAGCAAAGCACACTCACCGCTTCACCTCCCACGTCGTCGTGCCGTCCTTGTTGTCCTTGAGCGCGATGCCCATGGCGACGAGTTCGTCGCGGATGCGGTCGGACTCGGCCCAGTTCTTGGCCTTGCGGGCTTCGAGGCGGGCGGCGATGAGGGCTTCGACACGGTCGGTATCGATCTCATCGAACGCTTCCTGCGTTCGCGCGTTCTTCCAGCCTTCGAAAGCACTCAAGTCAATTCCAAAGAGCTCAAGCATCGCTGTCAGAACTTTGTTTGATCTCCGCTCAGAAAAAGCACGATCGAGAATTCCCAGCGCCATCGGGGTATTGAGGTCGTCCGAAAGGGCGGCAATGTACTCCGACGAAAGATCGTCGACTCGATCAAGCTCCGACGGCTTCGATCCGCTAGCGACATTCACATCACCAAAGTCGAGGACGGCGCTCCAATAAGAGAGTTTTGCCTCCGCCTCCTCCAGCGCCCGCACGGAAAAATCAATCGGCTGCCGGTAATGCGTCTTCAGCATCGCGAGCCGCAGCACTTCGCCCGGCCACTTCCGCCCTCCAAACTTCTCCGTGTGCAACAACTCGTGGATCGTCACGAAATTGCCGAGGCTCTTCGACATCTTCTCGCCTTCGACCTGCAGGAAGCCGTTGTGCATCCAGACGTTGGCCATGACCGGCGTCTCGAAGCAGCAGCGCGATTGGGCGATTTCGTTTTCGTGGTGCGGGAACACGAGGTCGATGCCGCCGCCGTGGATGTCGAAGACTTCGCCCAGATGCTTCCAGCTCATCGCCGAGCATTCGATGTGCCAGCCCGGGCGTCCCCTGCCCCACGGGCTGTCCCAGCCCGGCTCGCTCGCGCTCGACGGCTTCCACAGCACGAAATCCATGTCGCCCTTCTTGTAGGGCGCGACGTCGACGCGCGCGCCGGCGATCATTTCGTCGAGCGGGCGGCGCGACAGTTTTCCGTAATCGGACATTGAAGGCACGGAAAAGAGAACGTGCCCGTCCGCCGCATAGGCGTGGCCGCCCGCGATCAGCCGCTCGATGATCGCGATCATCTCCGCAATGTGCTCCGTCGCGCGGGGCTGGACCGTCGGTTCGAGGCAGCCGAGCGCCTTCACGTCGGCCTGAAAGATGCGGTTCGTCTCTTCGGTCAGGTCGCGGATGGAAATGCCGCGCTCGGCGGCGCGCGCATTGATCTTGTCGTCGACGTCGGTGATGTTGCGGACGTATTTGACGTGGGTCTCGCCGTAGAGATGGCGCAGCAGCCGGTAGAGCACGTCGAAGACGATGACCGGGCGCGCATTGCCGATATGGGCGTAGTCGTAGACGGTCGGCCCGCAGACATACATGCGCACGTTGTTTGCATCGAGGGGGACGAAATCCTCCTTCGCGCGCGTCAGCGTGTTGTAGAGCCTGAGGCGGGGCGTCGACATGGGCGGTCCTTGAATCGGTCCTTTGGCCTGCCGGCCGGACCATCCAAATCGCGTGAGGACATGACGGATCCAGCCAGCGGGTGGGCTAGCGGATAATAATGCTCCGGCAGATGCGGGCGGTCTTCGTCATGGCCGGGACCATGAGGGCAAGACGCGCCCCGCGTCAAGCCCGCGCCAGCTCCGATCCAGCCCGGGTTCTTAATCGTTTGGAAACCCTTGCCGCCGAATATCGGGCGGCCTGATGGGTCCATTCGTACCGAGCCTTGTGATGACCTTCGTCGAGTTCGAGCACCGCGTCCTTCCCCGCATCATCCTGCCGCTGATGGCGGGTCTCGCGCTGGTGGCGATCGCCAGCCGTTCGCAGGTCCAGGCAGCCGGGCGCAATTCCTTCGTCATCAACGACAACGAGGGTTACGGCATCACGGAATGCCTGACCAACGGCTCGGCTTGCGGGCGCGTGGTGGCGGACGCCTGGTGCGAAGCGCACGGGCATGGCGTGTCGGTCGCCTTCGGCCGCGCGGACGACGTCACGGGCGCGCTGAAGTCCGACGCGCCGGACGACAAGGCCCAGAACGACAAGGCACAGAACGACAAGGTAAAGGTGCAGACGGTCGCCAACCAGGTGCGCTCGAACGCGCTGATCGTCACCTGCGAGAATTGAGCCGGGTTTCCGGACTTTTCTATCCCCCAAACCCTCATGCTGAGGAGGCGGCGAAGCCGCCGTCTCGAAGCATGGACAGGATCCGGGACGCCGCCATCCTTCGAGACGCGGGCTTCGCCCGCTCCTCAGGATGAGGTCTCGGGTTAATAATTCGTCCCTCAATCCTTCGCGAATTCGCCGCAGCGGACCACGTCGTTGGTCGCGCCCCAGGGCTGGATCGCCACGGCCGAGGTCGAGTTCTTCGGCGAACCGTCGATCAGCTTGTCCGAATAGACCATGTAGACCAGCACGTTGCGCCTGGCGTCGCAGCCGCGCACGATCTGCATGCGCTTCCACATCAGCGAGCGCCGCTCGCTGAACACGACGTCGCCCTGCGAGAATTTCTCCCTGATCTTGATCGGCCCGTACTGGCGGCAGGCGATGGAGACATCGGACAATTCCTCGGCCACGCCGAACATGCCCGATACCCCGCCCTTTTCCGGCACGGTGTAATTGCAGACGACGCCGTCGACGACCGGATCGTCGATCGCATAGGTCGCCAGCTTGTCGTTCGGCGTCATCAGCTTGAACGTCGTGGACTTGCGGAAGATCAGGTCCTGCGCCAGCGCGGGGCCAGCCGCGGCCGACAGGCCAAGCGCGGCGGCCACGAGGATACGGGCGGTTTTCGGCGGCGACATCTACCTCTCCTGGACAGTCCGTTGCGGACGCGCCGCACATATGGCGATGCTCGCGCCTCATGGGAAGGGTCCGCGCAAGCCTCGCGCCGTTTCGCGTCTGGCGTTTCGGCGCGACATCGCCACAATCGCCGCCCAGAACAGATTCGTACAACCCCGGCCGCCGCCGGAGAGAGCGATCGCAATGAGGTTCCTCGCCGGCCTTCGGCCTGCCGGCGCATTTCTTACCCTGGCGATAGCCGCGCTGTCCGTCGCCCCCGCGGCGGCGCAGGTCGATTGCGCCCGGCTCGCCCAGCAGATCGCTGCGGCCGCCAACAGCGGCGGCTCGCAACAGGCGGCGGCCGCCGCCAGCCGGCAGCAGAGCGAGATCGCGCGCCTGTCCGCCCACGCGCGCGCCATCGGCTGCAATCGCCCGCACTTCCTGTTCTTCGACGACAGGCCGGCGCAATGCAACGGGCTGAACGCGCGCATCGAGAGCATGCGGGCGGGCCTCGCGCAGATGCAGCGCGCCGCCTATGGCGGCGGGGGCCTGCGCCAGCAATTGCAGAACCAGTACGACGCCTATTGCCGCGGCCAGCGTCCGCCCGATTTCATCGAGCGCCTGTTCGGCGGGCGCGACCAGATCGTCTACCCGCCCGCCGGCCAGCCGGACGACGGCGCGATCATGGAGCCGCAGGACGCCACGCCGCGCGGCGGCTCCGAGGCGATCTGCGTGCGCACCTGCGACGGCTCGTTCTTCCCCGTCAGCTATTCGGCGCGCCGCGCCAATCTCGGCGACCTGCAGGAAATGTGCGCGGCCCTCTGCCCGGCGGCGGAAGTCAAACTGTTCACCCGCGCGCCGCGCGACATGAAGACCGCCGTCTCGATCGACGGCGACGCCTATACGAGCCTGGAAAACGCCTTCAAATACGAAAAGGCGGTCGTGCCGCAATGTTCCTGCCGCAAGCCCGGCCAGAGCTGGGCCGAGGCGCTGGTGGACGCCGAACGGCTGCTCGGCGAAGGGCGCAAGGGCGACATCATCGTCACGCCCGAAAAGGCCGAGGAATTGTCGCGGCCGCAGCAGGCCGGCCAGCCCGCGGGCAAAGGCAAGGCCAAGGGCAAGGCGGCGACCTTCGATCCTGAGGCGATGAGGAAGCTGCTCGAGGAGCAGAAGCGCGCCGCGGACGCCGAAAGCGCGCGCGAGCGCGACATGGGCGCGCGGGCGCCGACGGCGAGCCAGGATTCCTCCGGCATCGATTTCCGGCGGGACTGAGCGCCGCCGCTTGCGGCGCGGGCGCGGGCGAGGGAAAAGCAGGCGTCACGAACAACCTGCCGGACGCCGCCGCCCATGACAGCCCCGACCATTGCTTCAGAAGCCGAACCGAGCGGCGAACTGACCATCCGCGTCGTCGCCATGCCGGCCGACACGAACGCGAACGGCGACATATTCGGCGGCTGGGTGCTCTCGCGCATGGACCAGGCGGGCGGCATCGCCGGCGTCGACCGCACGCAGGGCCGCGTGGTGACGGTGGCGATCGACGCCATGACCTTCGTGAAGCCGGTGCGCGTCGGCGACGTGCTGTGCGTCTACACCAGCGTGCAGAGCGTCGGGCGCACGTCGATGAAAATCCACGTCGAGGCCTGGGCGCGCCGCTTCCGCACCGACATACGCGAGAAGGTGACGGTGGGGACGTTCACCTTCGTCGCCATCGACGACGAGGGACGTCCGCGCCTCGTGCCGCCGGAGCGCGGCGCGTAAGGCATGTCGCTTTTCACCTTATGCGCCGTCCTTTTCACTTTATACGCCGTCATTGCGAGGAGCGGAGCGACGAAGCAATCCATCCACGCGTCTGGATCAACTCCCGGTGGATGGATTGCTTCGCTCCGCTCGCAATGACGGCGTTCTAACAGCAACCCGCTAACGGGCCGCCAGCCGCGCCGCAGCCCTCGCGCGGCCGATCAGCGGCAGCAGCTTCGCCAGTTCCGGCCCCGTCTCGCGGCCGGTGAGCGCAAGCCGCAGCGGATGAAAAAGTTCTTTGCCCTTGCGGCCGGTGGCGCCCTTCACGGCGGACGTCCAGCCGCCCCACGTCTTGTCGTCCCAGGGCTCGACCGGCAAGAGGGCGACCGCGACGCGGCAGAAATCCGCGTCCTCGATCACGGGCGCGATCTCGCCGTCGACGACGCGCCACCAGTCGCAGACGTCGAGGAAATTATCGAGATTGCCGCGCACGGCGAGCCAGAAAGCCTCGGCATGGGCGCCGACGATATCGTGCGCCGCAAGCCGCTCGCGCACGCTCTCGAAATCGAGTTTCAGCAGCGTGCGCTGCGTCAGCGTGCGCAGGTCGGCGGGATCGAATTTCGCGGCATTGCGCGAGACATGCGCGAGATCGAATTTCTGCGCGAGTTCGACAAGGGAGCCGACTGGATGCACTTCGTCGGACGAACCGGTGAGCACGGCGACGGCGGCGACCGCCAGCGCCTCGACGCCGCCGTCGCGCAACGACGCGATCGACAGCGCGCCCGAGCGCTTCGACAGGCCGGCGCCCGAAGCGTCGACCAGCAGATTGTGATGCGCGAAACGCGGCGCCTTGCCGGCGCCGGCCAAGGCCTCGGCGATCTGGATCTGCACGGCCGTATTGGTGACGTGATCCTCGCCGCGGATGACGTCGGTAATGCCGAGTTCGATGTCGTCGACGACGGATGGCAGCGTGTAGAGAAACGAGCCGTCCTCGCGCACGAGCACGGGATCGGACAGCGAGGCGCAGTCGATGTGGCAGGCGCCGCGCACGCCGTCCTGCCATTCGATCACGCGATGATCGAGCCTGAAGCGCCAGTGCGGGCGGCGGCCTTCGGCTTCCAGTTTCGCGCGATCGGCCTCGGTCAGCGCGAGCGCGGCGCGATCGTAGATCGGCGGCAGGCCGCGCGCCTGCTTCAGCTTGCGGCGGCGGTCGAGCTCGGCCTGCGTCTCGTAGGCTGGATACAGAAGCCCCATCGCCTTCAGTCGCTCTGCGGCGGCCTGATAGAGCGCGACGCGGTCGGACTGGCGCACCGTCAGATGCGGCGCGACGCCGAGCCAGGCGAGATCGATCTCGATGCCGCGCGCGAACTCGGCCGTCGAGCGCTCGAGATCCGTATCGTCGAAACGCAGGATGAAGCGGCCGCCCGCGCGCGCGGCGACGAGATAGTTGAACAGCGCCGTGCGCGCATTGCCGATGTGGATGCGCCCGGTGGGCGACGGCGCGAAACGGACGACCGGACCTGACATGGAACTCACATGTTGCGCCCGCAGAGTCGGAGCGTTCAGCCCCGCGTTTTCGCAGAAGGAAGCGGCAATGTTAAGGGCATGACCGCCCGATGCGCCAGACCGCTGGCGCGCGCAGGAACAAGGCGGGGGCCGGCGCGTTCTTCCGGAGGCGCCGCCGAGGCGCCGAAAATCACGGAGAAGATCATGAAATCGATCGTCCTCGCGACGGCGCTCGCCGTCGCGTCCACCGCCGCCTTCGCCCAGGCGACGCAGTATTACGTCGTTCACGACACGACCGCGAAAAAGTGCATGGTCGTCACGCAGAAGCCCGCCGCCAACATGACCAGCACGACCGTCGTGGGCGAGGGCAAGGTCTACACGTCGGAAGCCGACGCCAACAACGCCATGAAGACCATCGCGGTCTGCAAGAGCATGTAGCGTCATGCGCCGGGCAGCGACGCGGGCGGTTTCGGCCGCCCGCGTGTTTTCTTGCGATTTGACCGCGTCGCTACCGGTCGGAGCCTTACAAGAAATCGAAGGCGGCAGGCCAATTCAGCCGGAAAGCGGCCCTTCGGGCATCATGCGCGCCAAAACTTCGTCGCGCTTGAACCAGCGATGCCACACGACGGCGGCGAGGTGCAGTCCTATGACCAGCGCGCCCGCCCAGGCCAGCCAGTAATGCGCGGCGCTATTGGCCTTCGACAGGGCCTTGTCGACGGGAACGACCAGCGGCCAATTGAACAGGCCGAAGAACGGAATGCTGTGATCGCCGGCGCCGGACATGACGTAGCCGGTGATCGGCAGCGCCGCCATCAGCGCATAAAGGAGGCCGTGCGCCACATGCGACGCCTGCCGGACATGCGGCGCAAGCGGCGCGCGATAGTCCGGCGCGCCTTTCATCAGCCGCAGGATCGCCCGCAACGGCAGCGCGGCGAGCGCCGCCATGCCGAGCGACTTGTGCAGGAAAAGCAACTGGACGCGCAGCGGCGTGCCCGACTCCAAGGAATGAGCCCAAACGCCGAGAGGAAAGGCGACGAGGATCATCGCGGCCATCGCCCAGTGAAAGGCGCGCTGGCCGGGATCGTAAACGTAGCGCGTTTCAGCCATTTCCATCGCTCCGGATCGGGGCTCGTCTAGCACTGCGCCAGCGGCGACAAAAGCGCGGACGCCGCCTCGCCGCGATTGCGCGAGAAATCCTCACGCATCGCCTGAGGCAAGATCGTTTGTCATGCCGCGAGGGCCGACCACAAACTTCATGTGATGCACGACGCAGACCGCGCAGTCCGCGCAATGTCTTCGTCACTCGATGGGGCGCTTTGATGGCGACGCCGCTGCCACTTCATGTCGAAACGCCGCACTCCGGCGGGCCGTTCGACGCCGGCCTCGTGCTGCGTTCCATCCAGCCCGACGACGGCGAGGCGCTGCAGAACTACGTGCGGCGCTTGTCGCTGCAATCTCGCACCAACCGGTTCTTCGGCCCCTTGCGCGAACTGCCGCCGGGCGAGCTCGCCCGCGCGCTCGGCGCCAACCAGCGGGACCGGCTGACGCTGCTGCTGGTCGCGCCATCGGCCGACAGCGAGACCATCGTCGGCGAAGCGCGCGTCGCGCTCTCCTGCGCGGAGCGCGAAGGCGAATTCGGCATGTCGCTCGCCGACGATTTTCGCGGACGCGGCCTGGGCTCCATCCTGCTCGGGCTGATCGAGCAGCGCGCCGCCGCCGATGGCGTCGAAACGCTGTTCGGCGACACGCTGCGCAGCAACAAATCGATGATCGGGCTGGCGCGGGCGCGCGGCTATCGCCTGTCCGCGGGGCTGGAGCCGCGCACGCTGCGCATGCGCAAGAGCCTCGACCATGTCGCGCCCGACCTGCCCTGCCGCAAGTGGAATGCGGCGGGGCTCGCCGTCGTCAGTTGAAGCGGTAGGCGTCGAGCATCAGCACGCCGCGCTGCACCGAGGCGTGGATGCGCTCGCCCTTCGCGCCCTCGCCCGCCGCGCCGAAGGCGAAGGGCATGGGCAGGAAATGCTCCGGGCTCGGATGATTCTCCCGCGCGAAAGGCGCCGATCTCTCGAAATCCGCGAGGGCGTCGAGATCGCCGCCCTCGGCCTTGTCGCGCACCCATTCGTCGAAATCCGCGACCCAGGCGGGCGCTGGATCTTCGTCCGTATAGCCGCCCATGTAGAGCGCGCGCAGATTGTGCGTGGCGCCGCCGGAGCCGATGACCAGCACGCCCTTCTCCCGCAAGGCGCTCAGCGCGCGGCCGACAGCGGCGTGATGCGCGCCGCCGCGATGCGGCTGCACGGAAATCTGCGCCACCGGAATGTCGGCGTCCGGATAGATCAGCTTCAGCGGCGCCCACGTGCCGTGATCATAGCCGCGGCCCGAGGCGGCGACCGCCTTGAAGCCGGCGTTTTCGGCCAGTTGCGCCGCCTCGACAGCGAGCCCGAGCGCGCCCGGCGCCGGATATTGCATCGTGTACATTTCCGGCTCGAAGCCGCCGAAGTCGTAGATCATCTTCGGCTGCTCGTCGGCGACGACAACCGGCTGATCCGTCTCGAAATGGGCGGACATGACCAGGATGGCGTCGGGACGCGGCAGGGTCTTGCCGAGACCGGAAAGAAAGTCGCGGGCGGGGCTCGCGTGCAGGATCATGTTGGGCGATCCGTGCGAGATGAACAGGGTCGGAAATTTCGTCATGCTGCCGATATAGGTCGGCGCCGGAAATTGCGCGAGCGCAATGAGGCAAAAGGCGCATTGCACCGCAGCACAGATTGACTTGGTCCATCGGATGGACCAAATTTGCGTCATGAAGATTTCGGTCTCCGAGGCGAAAGCGCAGCTCACCGAACTCGTCCGCCGTGCGGAGGCCGGGGAAGAGGTCGTTCTGACGCGACATGGCCAGCCGGCTGCACGGCTCATCGCCATGAGCGCGCGACGAACGCCGGAGGAGCGTCGCGCCATTCTCGAGACGCTGCGCGCTTCCAATCCGACGCCCGGCCCCGACGCGGCGCGCAGTCAGGACTTTCTGTACAACGACGAGACGGGGCTGCCCGAGTGATCGTCGTCGACACATCCGCTCTGATGGCGATCGTGCTCGACGAGCCTCAGGCGGATATCTGCATTTCGCGCTTGGCGACGGAACCGGACGTTCTCATTTCCGCGGGGACGGTCGCGGAAGCGCTGATCGTGGCAGGTCGCAGCGGCTTTGAAGCGAAGATGGCGCGCGTGATCGATCAATTCGACTTCGTGATCGAGACGGTGACGCCTTCAACCGCCCGGCGTGTCGCAGAGGCCTACGGACGCTGGGGCAAAGGCGTTCACCCGGCCGCGCTGAATTTCGGCGATTGTTTCGCCTACGAGCTTGCGCACACGAATAGATGCGCGCTGCTCTTTGTCGGGAAGGATTTCGCGCAGACGGATATTGTCAGCGCGATCTGACTGCCTATTCCGCCGCGTCGACCTGCGGCAGGCCGCGCGCCTGGCGCTCGTCCTTCAGCAGTTCCGCCACCAGGAAAGCCACTTCGATCGACTGCTCCGCGTTGAGGCGCGGATCGCAGGACGTGTCGTAGCTTTCCGACAGGTTCGTCTCGGTGATGGCGCGGGCGCCGCCCATGCATTCCGTGACGTTCTTGCCGGTCATCTCCAGATGCACGCCGCCGGCGAAAGTGCCTTCGGCGCGATGGATCGAGAAGAAGGTGCGGATTTCGCTCATGATGCGGTCGAACGGCCGCGTCTTGTAGCCGGCAGCGGTGATCGTGTTGCCGTGCATCGGGTCGCTCGACCACACGACCTTGCGGCCTTCGCGCTCGACCGCGCGGATGAGGCCCGGCAGGTGCTCGGCGATCTTGTCCGAGCCGAAACGGCAGATCAGCGTCAGGCGGCCGGCTTCATTCGTCGGGTTGAGCAGGTCGATCAGGCGGATCAGTTCGTCGGTCTTCAGCGAAGGACCGCATTTCAGCCCGATCGGGTTCTTCACGCCGCGGCAGAATTCGACATGGGCGTGGTCCGGCTGGCGCGTGCGGTCGCCGATCCAGATCATGTGCCCGGACGTGTCGTAGTGATCGCCCGTCGTCGAATCCACGCGGGTCAGCGCCTGCTCGTAGCCGAGCAGCAGCGCCTCGTGCGAGGTGTAGATGTCGGTCTGGCGCAATTCCGGGTGGCTCTCGGGATCGAGGCCGATGGCGCGCATGAAGCCGAGCGTCTCGGTGATGCGGTCGGCCAGTTCCTGGTAGCGGTCGGACTGCGGGCTATCCTTGACGAAGCCGAGCATCCAGCGGTGCGCGTTCTCGAGATTGGCGTAACCGCCCGTCGCAAAGGCGCGCAGCAGGTTGAGCGTCGCCGCCGACTGGCGATAGGCCTCGAGCTGGCGGCGCGGGTCGGGAATGCGCGCGGCCGGCGTGAACTCGATGTCGTTGACGATGTCGCCGCGATAGCTCGGCAGTTCGATGTCGCCCTTCTTCTCGGTCGGGGCCGAGCGCGGTTTGGCGAACTGGCCGGCGATGCGGCCGACCTTCACCACCGGCGAGGAGCCGGCGAAGGTCATGACGACCGCCATCTGCAGGAAAACGCGGAAGAAGTCGCGGATATTGTCGGCCGAATGCTCGTTGAAGCTCTCGGCGCAATCGCCGCCCTGCAGCAGGAAAGCCTCGCCGGCGGACACCTTGGCCAGGGCGCGCTTCAGCTTGCGGGCCTCGCCTGCAAAAACCAGCGGCGGAAAGCCTGCGATCTGCCGCTCGACATCCGCGAGCGCGGCCGGGTCCGGATAGTCCGGAACCTGCGCGACGGGGCGGCTTCTCCAGCTTTCGGGCGACCAGCGGTCGGCGGCCATGACACTCACTCCAGAATGGGCCGCGCGGCGGCCCGATACGATGCGAAAGCGGGGCTTATACACGAGGCTTTTCGGGAATGCGACCCTTGCCCGGGCGTCGCTGGCGGGGCGTGGCCGAGGCGTTTATAAAGCGCCCAACACAGGAAGCCGATGTCCAACGCCGTCTCGCGCTTCATCGACGCCGCCCGTTGGCTCGCGGCGCTGATGGTGGCGCTGCATCACACCAACAACGTCTTCATCAACCAGGCCGACATCATGAAGGCGGAGCACTGGCCGCCCGTGTACGCCTGGTGGTTCGCCACCGCCTATACGTTCGCGCACGGGGCGGTCGTCGTCTTCTTCGTGCTCTCCGGCTTTCTCGTCGGCGGCGCGGCGGTCGGCAAGGCGCAGACGGGCAAGCCCTTCCTGCGCAAGTTCCTGATCGACCGCACGAGCCGCATCTACATCGTCCTGCTGCCGGCGCTGGCCCTGACCTTCGGACTGGATACGCTCGGCCAGCGCGTCTTCGCCGGCCTCGGCGTCTACGAGCACCCTCTCTTTCAGGCGACGCTGAAGAACGAATATCTCCTGCCGACCGTCATTGGCCTGCAGGGCATCTGGTTCCCGACCTACGGCACCAACTCGGCGCTGTGGTCGCTGGGCATGGAATATTGGTACTACGTGATCTGCGGCCTCGTCCTGCTGCCGCTGAGCGCCGCCTACGGCGCGCGTGCACGCTGGTCCGGCGTCGCGCTTGCGACCGCGCTGTTCCTGGCGTTCGCAATTGCGCCGTCCTACTTTCTGTTCGGCTCGTCGCTCTGGGCGCTGGGCGCGCTGACGCGGATCGCGCCTCGGCCGCTGATGCGGTCGCGCTGGCTGGCGCTCATCCTCTGGATCGCCGCGATTTCGGTCATGCGCCTCGTCTCGCATGGCGCGATCATCGAGGACCATCCGCGCAAGGAGGCGATCGACGCGGTCAACGCCCTGCTCTTCGCCAATATCCTGCTGACGCTGCGCTTCGACACGAGCGACGGATTTTCATGGTGCCGCGCCAGATTTCACGGCGCGCTCTCGCATTTCTCCTACTCGCTCTACGCCATGCACTGGCCCGTGCTGATGTGGCTGCAGGGGGCGGCGCTCGTCGCCTTCGGCGCCGGATGGAACCGCCAGTTGGCGACGCCGCAGCACTACGCGGTCGCGATCGCCGCGCTCGCGATCGTCATGCTGTCGGCCTGGGCTTTTTCACGCGCGACGGAGGCGCGCACCGACGATTTGCGCGGATGGCTCGCACGCGTACTGCCGGGCGGAGCGACTGCGCGCTGAACATCGGCGCCCAGCCGTGCGGCCGTTGAAATTTCAGGCCTTGCCGCGCTCGTAGCGCGCGCTGCGCGTGCGCATCGTGACCAGCTCTTCCGCCGCCGTGGGATGCAGCGCCATGGTCGCGTCGAAATCGGCCTTGGTCGCGCCCATGCGCACGGCGATGGCGAGAAGCTGCGCCATCTCGCCGCTGTCGTGGCCGAGAATATGGACGCCGAGCACCTTGTCCGAAGTTCCGCAGACGACGATCTTCATCAGCGTCTTCTCAGCGCGGCCGGACAGCGTCGCCTTCATCGGCCGGAACGCCGCCTTGTAGACGTCGACGACCTCGTATTCGCGGCGCGCGTCCTCTTCGCTCAGGCCGACCGTGCCGATCTCGGGCGTGGTGAAGACAGCCGAGGGAACGTGGCGATGATCGACGACCATGTCCTTGCCGCCGAACACCGTATCGGCGAAGGCGTGGCCCTCGCGGATGGCGACGGGCGTGAGGTTGATGCGGTCGGTGACGTCGCCGACCGCGTAGATCGAGGGCACGTTGGTGCGCGAACGCTCGTCGACGACGATTGCGCCGTTCTGGCGCAGGCCGACGCCCGCCGCCTCCAGGCCGAGGCCGGCGGTGTGGGGCGCGCGGCCCGTCGCGACCAGCACCTGGTCGACGTCGACGCTCGCGCCGTCCGACAGCGAAACGCGCAGGGACCCGGACGCGCGTTCGATGCGCGTCGGCAGGAGCCCGGGCTTCAGGGCGACGCCCGCATGGCCCATGGCTTCGGCCAGCATCGCGCGCAGTTCGCCATCGAAGCCGCGCAAGACATTGTCGGCGCGGAAGACCTGCGTCACCTGCGATCCGAGGCGCGCGAAGACGCTGGCGAATTCGACCGCGATATAGCCGCCGCCCACGACCATGAGACGCTCGGGAAATTTCTGGAGATCGAAAATCTCGTTCGAGGAGATCGCAAACTCCGCGCCGGGGATGGCGGGATACATGACCGGCGCGCCGCCCGTGGCGACGAGAATCACGCGCGCCGAGACAGTCGCGCCGCTCGACAGCCGCACCGCGTTCGGACCTTCGAGGGTCGCGCGCGCGGCAATCGTCTCGACGCCGGCCTTTTCCAGGTTGGCCGCGTAAATGCCGGAGAGCCGCGAGATTTCCTTTTCCTTGGCCGCGACCAGCGTCGGCCAGTCGAAGCGCGCCGGCGGCACGCTCCAGCCGAAGCCGGCGGCGTCCTCGAATTCGTCGCGGAAGCGGCTGGCGTAGACGTAGAGCTTCTTCGGCACGCAGCCGCGGATCACGCAGGTCCCGCCGACGCGAAATTCCTCCGCGACGGCGACCTTCGCGCCGTAGCCGGCCGCGATGCGCGCGGCGCGCACGCCGCCGGAGCCCGCGCCGATGACGAACAGGTCGTAATCGAAATCGCTCACAGCCATGCCGCCCTTCCGGACGTCGTCACATTTCGTGACCCTTCTTCTTCATTTCCTCGCGCACGCGCGTCATCATGTCCTGCGATATCTGCTGCTGCCAGCCCTGCATCGACACATAGAGCGCGTTGAGGACGAGCGGTTGCTGCTCGACATATTTCATGCCGCTGGCGCTCTTGAAGAAGGCGACGACGTCCTTGAGCTGCGCCTCGGTCAGGCGCTCGGCATAGAGCCGGCCGGCGGTGTCGACCATCTGCTCGACGCGCTTGTCGAACTCCGGCTTGATCTGCTCCATCACGACATTGAGGTCCCTGATCAGATCGGGACGGGTCTGGGTCACCTGCGTGCCGATGCGGTCGAGGAATTGCGGGATGACGATGGCGAAGGAGCGCGAGACGCCGGAATTGACGACGATCTCCTTGCCGAGCGCGATCTGGGCCGCAGTCGGCGCGGCGGGCGCGGCGGCAGGCGCGGGGGCCTGCGCATAGGCGGGGGCGGCAGCGAGCAGCGCGACGAAGCCGAGGGCGCGGACGAAGTTTCTGGCGGGCACGTTCTTCTCCTGGTTGGCCGGAGCGAGGATGGTTCAGCCGGAGGCGCCGATGAGGCGCACTCCGTCAGAGCCGGCAATGACGACGGTCGTGGCGAGCCCGATGAACAGGCCGTGCTCCACCACGCCGGGGATGGCGACGAGACTGGCGGCGAGGCGTTCCGGATCGGAAATCGCCCCGAGCGCGCAATCGAATATGCAATGGCCGCCATCGGTGACGAAAGCATGGCCGTCGGCAGCCTTGCGCAAGGTCACGGGGCCGGCAAGGCCAAGATCGGCAATGGCGCGCAGGATGTGGCGGCGCGTCGATTCCATGCCGAAGCGGTCGACCTCCACCGGCAGCGGAAAGCGGCCGAGGGTCGCGACCTCCTTCGAGGCGTCGGTGATGACCACCATGCGGGCGGAGGCCGCCGCCACGATCTTTTCGCGCAGCAGCGCGCCGCCGCCGCCCTTGATGAGGCGCAGGGCCGAATTCGAATTCGTCCGCCCCGTCGACCGTCAGGTCGAGTTCCGGCGTCTCCTCCAGCGTCGACAGGCGAATGCCGAGGGATTGCGCCTGGGCGCGCGTGCGCTCGGACGTCGGCACGCCGACGACGTCGAGCCCGTCGCGCGCCATCTGGCCCAGGATGTCGACGAAGAAGGCGGCGGTCGAGCCGGTGCCGAGCCCCAGCCGCATGCCCGACGCCACGAATTCCGCGGCGCGGGCGGCCGCCCGCCGCTTGGCTTCATCCTGGGAAATTGGGGGGGATGCGTTCATGCCTGTCCCGCGCTGTCGCTGCGGCGGGATAAAGGCTCCGGGCCCAAAACGCAAACGCCGCGCCGAAGCCGGCCGGCCCGTCCCCTCAGCGGGACGGCGGCGTGCAGACCGTGGCGTCGTTCAGGACGTAGCAGATCGACATGGCGCCGGAGCGCAGATCGACCCGGAAGACGCCGCCCTCGCGTTCGTGGCGGGACGCGACGAGGCCGTATTCGCTCTGCTGCATGGCGGTCGCGCCCTCGCCCGGGGGATAGCAGAGCGTGGCGCCGACCGAGCCCTCCTTCAGGCCGTACTGGCAGGCGCCGATTTCGCCGGTCGCCTTGTCGAGGCGGTAGACGCGGTTGAGATCGGTCTCGGGCGCGGCGAGGAATTCGTAATTGGACGCCGCGAGCGCCGCGGAGGCGCCGGCGCAGAGCGCAAGCGCTGAGACAAATCTGACGAGCGGACGATTCATGACGCAGCCTTCGAGCGGGAGCCCCGCGGAATCGAGCACGAACATGGTTAATAATGTGTTGAACGGCTTGCCCGGGGCCGGCGTTGCGGGATAGTCCCGGGCCCATGTCCATGCAGAAGCTCCTCGTTTTCGACCTCGACGGCACCCTGGCCGAGACCGCCGGCGACCTCGTCGGCACGCTCAATTTCATCCTTCAGCGCGAGGGCGTCGCGCCCATCGACATGTCGGAAGCGCGCTTCATGCTCGGCGCGGGCGCAAAGGCGCTGATCCAGCGCGGCTATGCGGCGCAGAACATCGTGCTGGCGCCTGCCCGGCTCCAGCAATTGTTCGGGGATTTTCTGGCGCATTACGAAGCGCACATAGCCGACCACAGCTTCCTGTTTCCCGGCGTCGTCGAGGCGCTCGACCGGTTCGAGACGGCCGGCTGGGCCTTCGCCGTCTGCACCAACAAGATCGAGGCGCCCGCCCGCAAGCTGCTGGTGGAGCTCGGCGTCGCGGACCGTTTCCGCGCCATCGTCGGGCAGGACACGTTCGGCGCGCCGAAACCCGATCCGCGCGTGCTCGAACAGACGATCGCGCTCGCCGGCGGCTCGCCCGCCCGCTCGATCATGGTCGGGGATTCGCGCACCGATATCGACACGGCAAAGGGTCTGGGCATTCCCTGCGTGGCGGTCGACTTCGGCTATACCGACGTCCACGTGAGCCAACTCGGCCCCGACCGCGTGATCTCGCATTTCGACGAATTGTGGGACAGCGTCGCGTCCCTGCCGCCGCAGGCGCCGACGTGAACGAAGGGCGCTTGCCCGATCCGTCGAACGCGCGCGCCCTCAGATCGCGCTTGACGGGGCGGGGGCGGCCCGCCTAAACCCTGCCCCACTCGACCGGTCGCGCTCGCGCGACCCGAGGGGCGCGTAGCTCAGCGGGAGAGCACTCCCTTCACACGGGAGGGGTCACAGGTTCAATCCCTGTCGCGCCCACCATTCCAACTCCTTGAAATACAATGACTTTCAAGGATGCTCGCTGAGCCCGGTCCACCCTTAAAACCTCAGTCTGTCACGCCCTTGTCACAACGACGGAGCGAGACATGGCGTCTATTCGCAAGCGTGGGACCAAATGGCAGGTCCAAATCAGGAGAGACGGGTTCCCTTTGGTGACCCGAACGTTCGTCGCCAAGGAGGATGCTCAGCGATGGGGTCGGGACCAAGAGCGACTCATGGACCGGGGCGAGTGGTCGCAAGCGGAACGGGCGGCAGAGACTCAGCAGACCCTCGGCGATACGCTTGCCCGGTACGGCAAGGAGGTCACGCCGCTGAAGCGGGCCAGCGAGTCCGAGTCGCACCACCTGAAGCAGATCACCCGCCATCCCATCTCCAAGTTACAACTCGCTCGCCTGAGCAGCGCCGACGTGGCGACGTTCCGAGACGACCGACTCAAGACCGTGGCCGGTTCGACCGTCCGCAAGGAGCTTGGCCTGCTGGCGAACGTCCTGAAGACGGCTCGCAACGAGTGGGGATTGACTGCCTCCGCTGAGGCCGTTCGCGCCGTCCGCAAGCCCCCTGCTGCACGAGGGCGGGATCGCAGGCTGCTGCCCGGCGAACTGGAGGCTCTGCTCAAAGCCTTCGGCCAATGTCGCAACAAGACGGTTCGGCGCGTGTTCCTGTTTGCTCTGGCGACGGGGATGCGGCGGGGAGAAGTCTTGTCGCTGGTCTGGTCTGATGTCGATCTCGTGAGTGCAACCGCCCACCTGCCACTGACGAAGAATGGCGAGGCTCGCACTGTTCCTCTCGGCCCCGAAGCCATCGCCGTACTGCGAGAGGTGATCCGACAATGGCCGAAACAGACCTCGCCTTCGGGACAGGTCTTCCCGCTTTCCGCCAACTCCCTCAAGCTGGCTTGGCAGAGGGTGAAGTGTCGAGCCGACATTGTTGGCCTTCGCTTTCACGATCTGCGGCACGAAGCAATCAGTCGCTTCTTCGAGCTTGGCTTGACCGTGCCTGAGGTTAGTCTCATCAGCGGCCATAAGGATACGCGGATGCTGTTCCGATACACGCATCTGCGGCCTGAGGCCGTGGCCGAGAAGCTGAAGGCGCTTACGGCGAGGTAGGCATTCCTGCTCTGCCCCTGCGCTGCAAGTCTTCGTAAAGCTGCGCCGGCCCTAGCAGTATGTCCTTGAGGCCCTCCTTCGCACCTTGCTCCGACTCAAGCGCCTGCTTGCTCATCGCGCTGTGAGCGGCGAGAGCGTCCATGATGGCGTTCATCATGCGCTGGCTTCAGGTCGGGCGAGTTGGCGAACTGCTCCTTGGTATTGTTGGCACGCCTGCTGCACCAGTAGTCGTCCGACTCCAGCAGCTTGCCCTTCAGCACGTTGTTCACGTAGACGAGCTTGTCGTCGTCGGTGAGTTCGCCCTCGAACAGGTCGTTCACCTTGGCGATGATCTCGACGAGCAGCGCCTTGCTCCTTTTCCTGCACCTCGCCGCCACCGGTCTCCGTCAGCGGGGTCGAGCTTGTGGCTTCGCCCGTCGTCTCGAGCGGCACAGTCGACGCTTGCCGTGGTCCTTCAGCGTGTGGTGCGTGAGCACCACCTTGGACAGGTCGACGCCTTCGCGCTCCCGGCCGAACTCCAGCAGCGGCAGCAGGCGCTTGAAGAAGATGGCCCGCTTCTCGATGGCGGTGTTGCCGTAGTCGAAGATCTGCGACAGGAAGGCGTAGAGCCGCATGAAGGCGCCCAGGTCGCCCTTGAACAGGGTCAGGGCGTCCAGCTCGTCCTTGGCCGCCTTGCTGCGGCCTTGCGTCGTCCTGGCTCCTGGCCGCTGCGCCAGCGCCTGCCTGGGCTGCCTTGTAGCGCTTCAGCAAGCCGGTCGGCCACGGGTTCGATGGCGGCCACCAGCTCGCCCTGCTGTGCGCCTTCGGGTTCAGTTCGACCTCGCACCACGCGCTCGACCTCGAAGTCGTCGTAGTGGCCGGTGGCGTCCAGCTTGGCCCGCAGGTCGTAGACCAGGTTCGGGTCGGTCGACGCCCGACAGTTCGGCCGTCTCGTAGTAGGTCTTGAAGGCCGCCAGCACTTCGTCCGGCGTCGTTCACGAAGTCCAGCGACGTAGGTGGTGTCCTTGCCGGGATGTAGGCGCGGTTCAGGCGCGAGAGCGTCTGCACCGCCTGGATGCCCGCCAGCCGCTTGTCCACGTACATGCCGCAGAGCAGCGGCTGGTCGAAGCCGGTCTGGAACTTGTTGGCCACCAGCAGGATTTGGTACTCGTCGCCTGTCGAAGGCCTCGCGGATGTCGCGGCCCTTGAGGTTGGGGTTCAGCGTCTTGCTGTTCTCGGTGAACGGCTCCGGGCCGGATCTCCGGGTCGTTCACCTCGCCGGAGAAGGCCACCAGCGTGCCGATCTTGTAGCCGTTGTCCTTGATGTAGCTTGTCGATGGCCAGCTGCCAGCGCACGGCCTCCACGCGGCTGCCGACCACCACCATGGCCTTGGCCTGGCCGTCCAGCAGCGGCGCGACGTTCTCGCGGAAGTGCTCCACCACGATCTGCACCTTCTGCGCTGATGTTGTACGGGATGCAGCCGCACCCAGCCCATGATGCCCCTTCATGGCCGCGCTGCGCTCGACCTCCTTCTCGTCCCATTCCTTGCCGTCGTGCGCCAGCTTGAAGGCCAGCTTGTAGGGCGTGTAGTTCTTCAGCACGTCGAGGATGAAGCCCTCCTCGATGGCCTGCCGCATGGAATAGACGTGGAACGGCGCGGGCAGGTTGTCCGGCCCGGCGGGCTGCGTCGGGATCGGGGCGCGTGCCGAACAGCTCCAGCGTCTTGGCCTTGGGCGTGGCCGTGAAGGCCACGATAGGTGATGCCCTTGTCGCCTCGGCCCGCGCCGCCATCTGCGCGGCCAGGATGTCTTCGGTGCTGACCTCGCCGCCGTCGTCCAGCTCCGTGCAGTTCCTCGGCGGACAGCACCTGCTTGAGCTTGGCCGCCGCCTCGCCGGTCTGCGAGCTGTGGGCCTCGTCGGCGATCACGGCGAAGCGCTTGCCCTGCGGTGGCCGCCAGCTCCTGCACGGCCTCCAGCGCGAAGGGGAAGGTCTGGATGGTGCAGACGACGATCTTCTTGCCGCCGGACAGCGCCTCGGCCAGCTCGCCGCTCTTGCTGCCGTCGCTCGCCCGTGATGGTGGCCACCACGCCCGGTGGTGCGCTCGAAGTCGAAGATGCGCCTCCTGCAAGCTGCGCGTCGATCACGTTGCGGTCGGACGACCACCAGCACGCTGTCGAACAGCTTCTTGTGGCTCGGCATCGTGCAGGTCGGCGAGGAAGTGGGCCGTCCAGGCGATCGAGTTGGTCTTGCCCGAGCCCGGCCGAGTGCTGGATCAGGTACTTCCGGCCCGGCCCTTCCGCCAGCACCGCGGCCTGCAGCTTGCGGGTCGCGTCGAGCTGGTGGTAGCGCGGGAAGATGATCCGCTCGATCTGCTTCTTGCTGTCGCGCTTGGCGACCAGGTAGCGGCCGAGGATTTCCAGCCAGCTTTCGCGCTCCCACACCTGCTCCCACAGGTAGGCGGTGCGGTGGCCGCCTGCGGGTTCGGCGGGTTGCCCGCTGCCGCCGTCGTCGCCCTGGTTGAAGGGCAGGAAGGCCGTGGCCGGGCCGTTGCAGCCGCGTGACCATCGTGCACCTCGCTGTTGCTCACGGCGAAGTGCACCAGCGCCCCGCGCGGGAAGCCCAGCAGCGGCTCGGCGGGCTTGCCCTTTGGGCTGCGGGATGCGGTCGAAGCGGTACTGGTCCACGGCGTCGCTGATGCTCTGCGTGAAGTCGGTCTTCAGTTCCACCGTGGCCACCGGCATGCCGTTGAGGAACAGCACGAGGTCGATGCAGTTCTCGTTGTGCAGCGAGTAGCGCACCTGCCGCACCACGCGCAGCCGGTTGGCGGCGTAGCGGGCCATGCATGTCCGGATTGATGGCCAGCGCCGGTTTGAACTGGGCGAGCTTCAGCGGCTGGCTTGCAGGCCCAGCAGTTCGACGCCGTGGCGCAGCACGTCCAGGGTGCCGCGCTGCGTCCAGCTGCTTGCGTACCCGGTCGAGCAAGCGTCGCTCTGCCGCTGCGCGCCGTGGTTCTTGCAAGCGTCTCCCATGCCTGCGGCTGCGTCGCCTGCACCCATGCCAGCACGTCGGCGGGGAACAGCGCCCGGGCGCGGTCGTAAGCCTGCGGCATCGCCTTCGGCGTACAGCCAGCCGTGAGCGGCGAGGTGGTCGCAGATCTCCGTCTCGAAGCTGATCTCCTTGTGCAGGCTCATGCTGGCGTCTTCTTCGTTGTGAGCCCTATGAGAGCGAAGGCCTGAACTGCTTCTGGCTTGAGCGTGAAACCGTGCGTCACGTCATCGTAGTCGCAAAGGAGGCCCGAGTTGAAGGGTTGCCCGGAACTGTCAACGGCTGGACCAATACCCAGTAGACGACCTCTGCGTCCGCACATGGCTCCAAAGTGAAGATGCCAAGCCGAGTTGCCGCCCCAGCCGAGATGAGCCGTTAGCTCGCCGGACGTGCGGCCCGGCAGATCAAGTACGGCCTCAACAACCTTTCGCTCGCTCTCGGTCAGGGGCACCTTCCGAAAGGCCTCGACGATCCGTTCCGCCGTCGGAAGTTTGGCAATGTCGGCAGATTTCTTGTAGTCGAGCGCATCGAGCGCTTCCAGCACTCGCCGTGCGTCCACTTGCTCTCTGCGAAGTACCGCTCTGCGCCCATTGGCGGGCGCGGTCTCGCACCGTCTTGCGTTGGCCTTGATCCATATTCGGCAGGGCGCGGATGACGCCATCGACCTTCATGCGACCTCCGCTTCGCTTGGCACAAGGCCCCGCACGTCGATCTTGCCGGTGACGGCGGCGGAGATGAGGGCGGCTGCGGCGTTCTTGCAAGCAAGACTACGGCGGACTAGCCTGCTTTCACGCAAGTCGCGTGAGCTGATCTGCACTCGCGATCCAGAGATGCGATGATGTCTCGTTGCTCAACGACTGACGGTATGCGGAGTTCGAAGACGCCGAGCGTTCCGCGGTCAGATGCCGGTCTGCGCCGAGTCCCGATCATGCTCCCAGAGCAGCTTTTGCGAGACCTTCGGACAGCAGTGACGTAATGCAACCACTTAGGGAGCTACCCGTTCATTAACGTCGAAAGATTGCAACGGCTTCGTCTGAATATGCAAATGGGCCGAGCCCTTCCGGTACAACAGCGGCGTTGCCTAATGTTGCGCCGACGATAGCAAGGAGACCATCGTATCGGCTACTGTGGACGATAAGCTCGGGAGAGTCGCTCGTAGTCGGCCTCTGAGATGCATCGAATCGTCGGTCTCGGCAGATCGAACGCGATCAGCCGCTGATATCTTGCTAACGCTCAGCGAACGGGACCCCAACATCAACGCGAGGCGGCTGGCAAGTGCGTTCCATCCGTCAAGTAGCGAACACACTCGTTTCGAGGCTCAGTACCTCCCAATGCGCCGGCACCTCGCCCAGCCATTCCACGCCGCGTGTCCTTCATCGGCGCATCGGGGTTCAGGCCCTTGGTGACGGCGTGGGAGATGACGGCCTGCCGCTTTTCCTTCAGCAGTTCGATCAGCCGCCGTTTCTCCTCCACCAGGGCGTCGATCTTGGCTGTCTCGCAGTCGAGGAACGTGGCGATGCACCGTTGCTCCGAGGGCGAAGGCATTGCGAGCAAGATGTTCTTCATCTCCGAATAGTTCGTGCTCCACAGGTCTGCAACGATACCCTTGCCGTACCTGTAGAACTCCTCCTGAAACTGAATGCTCCTCAGAAGGTGGTGGGCGAATGGCCCATGGACCTCCAACGTGGGACAAAGGACGGTGTTGATCAGCGAGACCGAGCCGTCCCTATCTGAAAGGCCAGATGAACCCTTTCGATCAGATCGACTGTTGATGACAAAGTCCCGCACGGCGCACGAGCTTGCGATTATCACCATCATCGGTCTTAGCAGCCGTCTCAAGTTGAGGGAGGACGCCATTCTTCGTCACAGATAATGGCTCGAAGTCTTGTCGCTGACTTTCTCCGTCTCTCCTCAAAGAAGTGTCCGACTTGCTTACAGGTCCAATGTTGAGGCACAGGCCCAAGCCATTCAACGCCGCTTTCCTTGTGCGCCTCGTATAGCGGGAAACTCATGCCGCCAGCCCTTCGATCATCGTCTTGATGCGGTCTGTCACCTGGCTTCAGATCGGCGTCGATCTCCGCCAGCGGCCGCGGCGGCTCGAAGACATAGAAGTGGCGGTTGAACGGGATCTCGTAGCCGACCTTGCGTCTTCTCGTGGTCGATCCACGCATCCGGCGGCGTGAGGCAGGACCTCGCGCTTGAAGTAGGCGTCCACGTCCTCCGCTCAGCGGCACGTTCTCGGTGTCGCTGCAGCGAGCTGTCGGGCTGCGGCTTGCCCTTCGGCTTGCCCTTCGTTCCCAACGACGACCTTGCCCTTGTCGTCCCGCAGCGGGCGCTCGACGGTGATGGTGCGATAGCCGAAGGCTTCGTTCGGGAAGATGCGCGAGAGCGGAGCGAGCTTGACCTTGCCGCCCTCTGGCGCTGGCGGGAGAGCCTCGCCCTGCCGCAACGATCGCTGGCCCGCCTCCTTGCCGTCGGCATCGAGCAGCGTGGCTATCCGCGCCTCCACGAAGCTCGCCGAACAGCTTCGTCACGTCCTCGATGTGCTCGTGGGCTCAGTCTCCTTGCGCTTGGAGCCGAGGCTCTTCCGCATCTTGCTGCCAGAAGGACGAGGCGTCGATGAGCTGGACCTTGCCCTTGCGGTCGTCCGGCTTGCGGTTCGAGACAATCCACACATAGGTCGCGATGCCGGTGTTGTAGAACATGTCGGTCGGCAGGCCGATGATGGCCTCCACCAGATCGTTCTCCAGGACGTAGCGGCGGATCTCGCTCTCGCCCGCTGCCGGCGCCGCCGGTGAACAAGCGGCGAGCCGTTGAGCACGATGCCGAAGCGGCTGCCGCCGTCCTTGGCGGGGCGCATCTTGCGACAGCAGGTGCAGCAGGAACAGCATGCGAGCCGTCGGACACGCGCGGCAGGCCCGGGCCGAAGCGGCCGTTGAAGCCCTTGCTGCTCGTGCTCCTTGCGGACTTCCTTCTCGACCTTCTTCCACTCCACGCCGAAGGGCGGATTGGAGAGCATGTAGTCGAACGTCTTGCCCGGGTGGCCATCGTCGCGAGAGCGTGTTGCCGAGCGACGATGTTGGCCGACGTCCTGGCCCTTGATGAGCATGTCCGCCTTGCAGATGGCGTAGGACTCGTCGTTGAGTTCCTGCCCGAACATGGTCAGCCGGGCCTTCGGGATTGATGCTCGACGAGGTGCTCCTCGGCCACCGACAGCATGCCGCCCGTGCCCGCCGTGGGGTCGTAGATCGTGCGCACCACGCCGGGCTTGCGTCAGCACGTCGTCGTCTTCGATGAACAGCAGATTGACCATCAGGCGGATGACCTCGCGCGGCGTGAAGTGCTCGCCCGGCGGTCTCGTTGGAGAGTTCGGCGAACTTGCGGATCAGCTCCTCGAAGACCAGCGCCCATCTGGGCGTTGTCGACCGTCGTCGGGGTGCAGGTCGATGTCTGGCGAACTTCTCGGTGACGAGGTAGAGCAGGCCGGCCTTGGCCAGCCGGTCGACCTGGGTGTGCGAAGTCGAAGCGCTCGAAGATGTCGCGCACGCGCGGGCGAGAAGGCCTGGATGTAGGCGCAGAGGTTCTCGCCGATGTGGTCCTGGTCGCCCATGAGCTTGCCTCAGGTCGAGCGGCGACGTGTTGTAGAAGCTCTGGCCGGCCTTGCGCAGCAGGAAGGGCTCGGGGTTGAGCCCGCGCCTTCGCGCTTGGCTTCGAATTCGGCCAGCACGGCGTGCCTTGGTCGCGCTCCAGCACGCAATCCAGACGGCGCAGCACCGTGAAGGGCAGGATGACCTTGCCGTAGTCGGACTGCTTGTAGTCGCCGCGGAGCAGGTCGGCGACGGACCAGATGAACGAGGAAAGGGTTTGGTGGTTCAAAGTCTGCGGCCCTGAGTTGGATTTGGCCCGGATGGTCGTTCACGGCTCAGGGATTGGCAATGGCGGGGGACAAGTGGCCGGAAAGCCGTTCGCCCGTCAGCACTTCACGACCCGGACCTTGCTGAACCCATAGCAGGCTTTGACCTTCGGAGCGGCCTCAGCGGCTTCGGCGGCTGTGTCGAACCAGTGGCTCAACTCGCCCTTGAACATCGTCGGCTTGCCGTATCCGTTCCTGCTCTCGATATGCATTGAGTTGATGCGGGCAGCATAAAACGGCTGCTTCGTTGAAGCGTAGCATTCCAGCATGAACAGTTCTCTCGGCGGCTTCGGGGGCTCGGATGGCTCAACCGAGTCCTTCGACCGTCTGAACCACCTGAGGATCATGGAGTGTCGCCTTCAGCGTCCGCTACTGCCCCGCCCTTCTTGCTCTGTCCGCCTTGACCTTGGCGTAGAATTTCTGTCCAGCCTTACTCAGCCTAAGCAGCTTGTACCGGCGATCCCGAGGGTCTTCTGTACGCTCGACAAACCCGATGCCTTCCTGAGTGTATGTCTTACGCTCACACCAGTAGGAGACATTGCGTGAGGCTGTGGCGTTGGTTAGGCCGAGGCTGACCTCCAAGTCTTTCTGTGTGCATGTCCCACGCTGAGCTATGAACAAGAACACCAGCATGGTGTGGATTTGCATCTCTGGATCAACGTCAGCGAATGTCTCGATTTCACGAGTGAGGGTGTTTACGTCCATCTTCTTCGTCTCCTCCTTATCGCAACAGTTCGTAGCAGCGAGGAGGTGAAGAATGTCAGAACGTTGCGCGAGCGAAAGTGAGTTAGATTGACTTAGCAGGGTGCAACGGCGACGAGCCAAATAAATACCCACTGCGACAGAAGCGCCCAACAGGGAGAGGCGGATTTCTCCACCCCTCCCATCCAATCGACGCAACGTCAGTAGAACAGCATCACCAAGGAAGTCCCTCGCCCTCGGTGGACGCTACCTGGTCGAACCTCAAGCTGAGGTTCAACAGGACGCAACTCCGTCAGCCTCGCCTTGGCAGATGCAGCGGTGGCGGCATGTACCTCGTCTCTCTGAGCAGCCGGAATGATGCTCACGGATACCTTCTTCATGGCAGCGGTTGCCGAGCGCAGCGCAGGGAACAAGTCCAAGTTCCTTGCATCGGCCTTCCTGAGGGTCGGCTCCAACGCAGGGTCAAGCCGCCCGAAGACGGAGTCCTTGAGGTATTTGTCACTACAGATAATCGACACCTCCGAACCTGACGGAATCACGTTCGAGCGCCTCGATAGTTCCTACAATGAGCAGTCGGGTAAAATGCTCATCGCAAGAAACGCCGCCACGCTCGAACGCGCACACGTCATCAATGATCGTAGCGGACCATCCAAAGGGACCCGTATACCGTGCACTCAGAGCGTGAAGATAGACGATGGCCTGCGGTGAAGACACGTTAGCGAACATCACGCAGCCTCCTTCATCGCCAACGTTGCTGATGGCTTGGACGCCAGCCACTCCTTCAGCAGTCGCCTCATCCGTTCTGAAGGAATGAACAGATGAATAGGCTTGCCTTGTCTGATCTGGCTTCGCCATATCCACTGGATCATTGCGGACAGTGCGTATGCCTCTTCGTCTACGGTGATGCCTCTTTCATGGAAGTGGCCCTTGATGATCGGGTGGTAGAACCAGTTGCACAGGTACGCCATCGACCTCTTACGTCCATACTCGTTGGTTGCCTTCGCGTTGTTTGCGATCCAACCTTTTGTGTAGCCTCGGCCTAAGAGATGTCGCTTCGCTTTCGAGTACGAAGTCCAGCCATTCACCTTGGAAGGAGTTCGAGCTACGCGAGCGAAGAAGGTCTCGGTGGACGACCTCAGTCGCTTGAGGTCTTGCTCAGTGGCCTTATCGTACCAACCTGATGACAGTGGGTTACTCTTGCCTGTCTCAGCGCCTACGACATTCATCACACCTTCGTAGATGTGTACCAGAGGTTTCAACTGAGCTTTGATCTCAGCGTCGCTCAGTCCATCATCCCAGTCTGCGATCCTACCATCTCTGATGGTTTTGAACTCGATTTCAAACCGCTCGGATTGGAGGTAGGCGTAGAATGGAGAGCCCTTGAACAGATAGGTGCATACCGTCACCTCATCGAAGCACGTCAGGAACTCAGAAGGAAACTCCCACAGAAGCATCTTATCCTTGATACTCACCAGACTGCCTGTGTCGCAGAGGTGTTTTATATCGCTGAACTTGCCTTGGTACTCATGGTGAGACTCATGGTTCCAACAGAGCCGACGGCTCACTTCATCCACATACACCATATCGTTGGTGAACAGGATTTCCTGATCGCGCTTGGTGAGACCGCTGAACATCTCGACACAATCCAACACCTCATCAATGATGAGTTCGATAGCCCTGTCCCTTCAGCTTCCCATAGATGTCTCGCGTGAGCATCCTGAACAGGGCATGAGTTGTTACGATGTTCTCACCATCCTCAATCAGCTTCTCTAGGTGATACAGCTTTCGCCCATGTGTGGGCTGAGGGTTCTTGAACCTGAGATCAGGACACCTCTCAGTGAACCTATCGACCTCAGTCAGTAGTGGAACTACCACCAGAAACTTAGTTGGCTTGTCTTCACCTGAGGCGAACGCTTGACCTCTGTCTATGACATACTGAGCATTGATGGAGGTTAGAACATAGGTGGTCTTACCCGACCCCATGATGGAGTTGAGGACAGTTATCGTAGTCATGTAGGGGAGTGTTCCTTTGTCAGGATTTCGTAGGGTGTGTGTTGACCGTTCAGAGACCACTTTCTCTTTAAGGAAGGTGGTCGTAAACCCAAGCAAACAGGGCGTTTGCGAGGGATATGCCGAATTTCTTAAGCGATCTTTCTCGGCGTGTTCGTGATGAGTGTGCGGTGAGGTCCAAACTCAGTGGCATCAGACCATGAGTTCTCACCTGAGGTTCTCGCTCAGATGAAACGTAAGGCTTCACCATAGGAGACGTATCGAGCTGGATGATGAGTGTGTGAGTGAGGTGTGTTCAGAGAACTCAGCTTCAGCATACAAACCAAGCAGTATCGGACGAGCCACGTCGCTCGCGTAGCCGCTCGAAGGTCTTTCTGATGTGCGTAGTTGAAGGGCTTTCGAGCGATCTGCTCATATGGGGGGTTTCTAGCGTCCCGCATTTGCGATGGAGCCACGGGGCGGCCAGCCAACGACCGTCGAGCGATTCAGTCGCTTGGCTGCGGGCAGGCATCATCGCGCAGGACGTTTGGCTATTGTGGGCAGGTTCCGCTCATGTGAGGGACTTTTGAATCCCGCCCCGAACTTCCGAGCAACCTGCTATTGTGTGGGACTTCTGCATCGGCGGCTTTTGCCAATGTGAAGGTTGAGTTCATTCTGCTATTCTGTGGGACTTTTAACTCCCGGCCTGCCCCCGAGCTTCCGCCATTGCGAGGGGCAATTAATGGCCTCTCAGAGCCGCAGACAGACTCGCTGGCTGGCTCGAAGCGTTTCATCAGGGGTAGCGGTGCAGCGCTGCTCAATCGCGCTCAGCGAGTCCCGCAGGGCGTTCCGAGCCGCCCCGAGATCGCAGCGCCCATCAAAGGCGTTTGCTATTATGGGGAGTTGAGCCCGGCGCTTCTTCAAGCATCTTCTTCCATTGTGGGCTGTTATGCAGACCTCTGGTCGCTCAGTCTGCCCTACAAGTATGGCCTCAGTCGCTAACTTCACGACTCAGCGGCTGACAGGCCGAGTAAGTTGACGCCTGAGGCTTCCTCATAGACCCCAGTTAGCCAAGGCAGCTTCTTGCTCAGCAGGCGCATCCTTGATCCTATAGATTGTCTGCCTATTGAGACCAGTGTCCCTAGCAATGACACTGATGGTTTGCCCTTTGCTCAACAGGTCTCGCACCAGTTCAAACTGAGCGCGATTGAAGGTCGGCTTTCGTCCTTTGTACCGGCCATCCTCAGCGGCTTTGGCGAACGCTATGCCAGCCCTCTGCGCTTCCTTGGTCGCCTCAGCTTGGGCCTGAGCCGTCGCTGCCATGAACGCTATCAGTAAATCTCGTACCGCCTGTTGTATCGGATCAGTCGTAGAACCATCGAAGGTCATACCGTTGATGACTGTCCTGATGGTCACGCCTCGACGCATGAACTCACGAATGGTGTCGGAAACGTCCTGATAGTTTCTGCCGAGCCGATCCACCCACCGCACAACCAACGTATCGCCAGCCCTGAGGAGATCGAACAGGCGCTTGCCCTGTGGACGCTCTGCGAGTGGCAGAGACACGCCCGAGATGCCTTCGTCGGAAATCACCTTGGTGATCTTGAAGCCTGCCTGTTCGGCCTGCGTCCTCTGGTGAGCGATGGTCTGTTCGGCGGTGGAGACTCTGGGCGTACAGGATGGTCTGCATGATCGTCCTCTGAGGTTGTGTCCCCAGAATTTTCTGTCCGCAGATGAAAGTCAACCCTAGTGGACGCTGCTCAGCGCTGCTACCGATTGTCCCCTACGGTATACCTCAAATGACAACTCTTGATTGACGTTGGAAGGGCACCTAAGACGAGACTATTCATCTGTACGGAGATTATTTCCCGATGCCTGCGATTATTAAGCAGTCCGAGATCAGGTGGAGCGAACCAATTCGTGTCAGATTCGGCTTCGCCGGTATTCCGAAAGAACACGCCGTTCCGATTATTCGAAAGTTGATTGACGAGGAATGGCCGACGATTAAGAGAAGAAAGCAATGCGTGTATGTTATCAGACTGCGAGGCGAGGTCGCCATCGCCTACGGCGAAACCTACTCGCCAGTCATATACATAGGTGAAGGTGACGCATACGGGCGGCTATACAGTCACGCAGAATGGTTGGCGTCACTTCTTATTAATGTGCCAAATTTAGAGGTCGAGATACACATCGCTCAGATTGCCCGGAAGGCTAATTACGAGCTTTACCGGTACATTGAAGCTGACATGATCAAGTGGTTTTATGAGGAGTTCGCATGCCTGCCTTGGTTTAATCGGCAAAGAGAACGCGGGAAAGAGGGGCACTACGAGTACGAGGTTGATGCTAAGAAGAACCTTCGTAGACACATCGGTGTTGGGTCTGGTAACTCATTTCTCTGGGGCATTCGCCCCCTCCCTAACAATGATCAATACAAGCGATACGTAAAGGGTAACGGTAACGGTGGTGGATCAGCCTCTTCCTAGCCCATCCGGGGTGCCGGCACGGGGGGAATGTTCGACTTGTCGAAACTCCGGTGGGTTGACGGATTTTGTCATCATTTTTGATGCCCCGGTCGGCATGCTCGGGCGCAGACCCGCGAGCCATTGATCAGCGGACGTTCACTTGAGCGTCGGGAGACCGCACTCCCTGCCCGCATCCGCTCCATCCTGTCACACTGGTGTCACAGTGAACCGCCGAAAAGCCGCCAAATCGCATTGCGCTCTGGGTCGCAATTTGCTAAACAGAAGGCGGCAACAGACTGATATTAAAGGTCCAACCGGAATGTAACAAAAAATCGCTCAGCACCACCGCACTCCCTTCACACGGGAGGGGTCACAGGTTCAATCCCTGTCGCGCCCACCATTCCAATCCGGAAGCCGATCGTCGTCGCCTGTGTCGGCGCGCATAAAAAAGGCGCAGCCCGCGAGAGGGTTAAACGCGGGCTGCGCCGTCGCTCCGCGATCATCGGCGCGATCACGGAACGAAATCCACGCCGGAGGACCGGCGTTGCAGGATGCGAAGACGTCACGGCCAAGCCCGGCGTTTTCGCTTCCCAGACCAGTATTTATCGCCCAACGGCTTCACGGCGGTTTGTCTGGCCGCGCCGCTTCTTGTCTGAATTGTGTCTGGGATTTCGCCGCCCTATAAAGTCGGGGTCGACAGGCGCGCGGAGCCGTGGCTTGGCTGGGCGCGCCCCCTAGAGAGACCAATTCCTCGTGACCGACGCCGCATCCGTACTGCTGGTCGAGGACGACGCCGAGATCGGCGCCCTGATCTCGCGTTATCTCGGCTCCAACCAGATCGCCGTCACCTCGGTCGAAACCGGCGCCGCCATGGACGAGGCCCTGCGCCAGAACGACTACGATCTCGTTCTGCTGGACCTCAACCTGCCGGGCGAGGACGGCCTGTCGATCTGCCGGCGCCTGCGGCGGGAAAGCTCGATCCCCATCGTCATCGTCACGGCGCAGAGCGAGGATGTCGACAAGATCGTCGGGCTGGAGATGGGCGCCGACGATTATGTCGCCAAGCCCTTCAATCCGCGCGAGCTGCTGGCGCGCATCCGCGCCGTGCTGCGCCGGACGGCGGGCCTGCCGCCGTCGGCGGACGACAATGCGCGACAGGTCTACCGGTTCTCGGGCTGGCGCGTCGACGTCACCGCCCGCGAGGTGCTCGCGCCGTCCGGCTCGCGCATCGCCATGACGGCGGCGGAATTCGATCTGCTCTACGCGCTGTGCGAGCATCCCAACCGCGTGCTGACGCGCGACCAGCTCATCGGCCTCACGCATGGCCCGGTCGAGGGCCCGCACGAGCGCAGCATCGACACGCTCATCAGCCGGCTGCGCCAGAAGATGGAGACCGACCTGCGCAGCCCGCGCCTGATCCAGACCATCCGCTCTGAAGGCTACATGTTCTCGGCGCAGGTCTCGCGGCGATGAACCGTTTCTGGCGCTGGCTGCGGCCCGACAGCCTCGGCGCGCAGATCGCGCTCGTGCTGTTTGCGGCCATCGCCCTGTTCCAGACCGTTGTGACCTCGACCTATCTGTTCACCGAGCCGGAAACGCGTCTGGCGATCGTCGAGCCGTCGGAGATCATCGCCAGCGCGGTCACCGCCATCGACGCGGTCGCGCCCGAGCAGCGCGCGGAAATGATCGCGGACATGCAGCGCGCCGCGCCCTGGCTGAAGTTCACGCTCTTGGAAAAGGCGCCGGGCGGCAGCCGCATCGCCTCGACCGCCGGAACCGCGGAACTCGTCCGCAAGCGCCTGTGGCCCGACGCGATCGTGCGCACGCCCATCGTCAAGATGTCGCAGCCGGACGCCGATTTCGCCATCGGCCTGCGCAAGGGCGGCTATCTCGTCATCGCCATCACCGAGCCGCGGCGCTCGCAGGCGCTGGAGGAGGAGCGGCGCGGCACGGGCGTGCAGCGGTTCGCCAACTCGCGCAATCTGGAAAGCTCCGCCGCGCTGTTCCTCGTCTCGGCGCTGCTGCTCACCATCTGGCTGACGCTCGCCGTCATCGCGCCGCTCTATCGCCTCGTGCGTCAGGCGGAACGACTGCCGGTCGACCGCGGCCGCGCGGCGCCGATCAAGGAAGCCGGCCCGAAGGAAATGCGCGAACTCTCGCGCGCGCTGAACCGCATGCAGCGGCGCATCGATTCCATGATCGAATCGCGCTCGCGCGCGCTCGCCGCCATCAGCCACGACCTGCGCACCATCATCACGCGCATGCGCCTGCGCTCGGAATTCATCGGCGACGAGGCGTTGAAATCCAAGATGCTGAAGGACGTGGAGACCATGGATTCCATGCTCCACAAGAACCTCGTCTACCTGCGCGGCGAGCAGTCGGGCGCGGGGGTCGGCCTCATCGACCTCGACAGCGTGCTGCAGACCATCGCCGACGAATTCGCCGATCTCGGCCACGAAGTCTCCTATGCCGGCGGCAAGCACCAGACCGTCTACGGCTCGCTCGAAGACCTGCAGCGCCTGTTCTCGAACCTCGTTGAAAACGCGGTCAACCACGGCGCCCATGTCGTGGTCAGCGCGACGCCGCCGCAGGAGGGGTTCATCGTGGTGGATGTCGCCGACGACGGGCCGGGCATTCCCGCCGGCATGAAGGAGCAATTGCTCGAACCTTTCGTGCGCGGCGAACCCGGCCGCACCGTCGACGCCAAGAGCGGCTTCGGCCTCGGCCTGTCCATCGTCGCCTCGCTGGTCGAAAAGGCGGGCGGGCGGCTGCAATTGCTGGATCGCGCGCCCAACGGCCTGATCGCCCGCGTCGCCCTGCCCGCCGCCTTCAGTTGAACTGGCGCCGCCGCTCGTGCGAAACGGGGGCATGACAAAACGCTTCTTCGACCTGCGCGGCTCGCACAATCCCCACCGCTGGAACCTGCCGCTGAACCCCTCGATCTGCGTCGGCCCGTCCGACGCCATGTTCATGTATGGCGGCGTCGGCCTCGCCGCCTCCATCGAGGCGCTGGAGCGCACCTGCGAGCGGCCGGTCGTGTGGGCGACGGCGCAATATCTGTCCTTCGCGCGCCCGCCCTCCGTGCTCGATCTCGACGTGCGCATTTTCTACAAGGGCCGCCACACGACGCAGGCGCGCGTGTCGGGCCATGTCGGCGAGAACGAGATCATCACCGTCTCCGCCGCGCTCGGCGAGCGGCCGGGCGGCGCTGCGCATCAATGGGCCGTCATGCCCGACGTTCCGCGCGCGGAAGATTGCGAGCGCGTGCAGCTCTGGCCCGATCACGGCGAGAACTACAATCGCCGCGTCGAATTGCGGATGCCGAAGGGCGCGCTGCGCCGCGACGGGACGCCCTCGCCCGACGGACGCCTCGCGCTGTGGGCGCGCACGGTCGAAGAGTACGAAATGTCTTCGAGCATGCTGGCGATCTTCGCGGATTATGTGCCATCGGCCATCGGACCGGCGCTGGGCGAAGCGAACACCGGCTCGTCCAGCCTCGACAACACCCTTCGCGTACGCAAGGTCGTGCCGACGCGCTGGGTGTTCTGCGACATCACGGTGACCGGCATGAACGCCGGCTTCGCGCATGGAGACATGCGGCTGTTCGCCGAGAGCGGCGAACTGATGGCGACGGCGAGCCAGTCGATGGTGGTGAGAAGTCGCGGGGAGTAGCGGCTACGCGCACACCCCCGGCTTGCGGTCCTTCCACGGCCGCTCCTGCTCGAGTTGCGCGGCGAGCCGGAACAGCGTCGCCTCGTCGCCGAAGCGCGCCCGCGAACATCATGCCGAGCGGCAGGCCCGCCTTGTTCCAGGCGAGCGGCACGGACATGGCGGGCTGGCCGGACATGTTGAACATGGCGGTGCCCGGCATGTAGGCGGCGAGCGTCGCGGCGATCGTCTTGAGGTCGCCCATCGTGTCGAGCTGGCCCAGCTTCAGCGGCGGCAGGCATAATGTCGGCTGCAGCATCACGTCGATATCGGTGAAGAATTCCGCGAGCGCGCGCGCAATGCGGAAGGCGTCGAGCTGGGCCGCGACATAATCGATGGACGTGCGCTTGCCGGCATTATGCGCGGTGACCAGCGTCAGCTTCTCGAATTCTTCCTCGGTCGCCTTGCGGCCGAGTTGCTGTTCGGCGAGGCGAACGGCAAGCGCGGTATTCGCGCCGGTGATGACGGCGAGCGCGTCGCCCGGCGAGACCGGCAGGACCGGCGCCTTCTCCACGACGTCGTGCCCGAGCTTCTCCAGCATTTTCGCGACGTCGCGCACGGCGGCGGCTATTTCCGGGTCGATCGGCGTCGCCGGACGGCGCGCGGTCGGTGAAGGCGATGCGCAGGCGGCCGGGCTCGCGGCCGCACCTCGTCGGCATAGGCGCGCGCATGCGGCGGCGCGTGATAGGGGCTGACGAGTTCCGGGCCTTCGGTGGCGTCCAGCATGGCGGCGCTGTCGCGCACGCTGATGCGAGACGACATGGCCGATGGAAAATCCGCCCCAGCCTTCGCCGCGATCCGGCCCCATCGGCGTTCTCGCGCGGGTCGGTTTCAAGCCGAAGACGCCGCAGGCGGAGGCTGGAATGCGGATCGAACCGCCGCCGTCGCGACGCATGGGCCACGGGAACGATGCGCGCCGCCACCGCCGCAGCCGCGCCGCCGGAGGAGCCGCCGGAGGAATGCCCGGTATTCCAGGGATTGCGGGTCGGGCCGTGCAACCGCGTTTCCGTCGTCGGCATCAGGCCCCATTCGGGCGAGGAGCTCTTGCCGTAGATGACGAGGCCGGCGTCGAGATAGCGCTGCGTGAGCGTGTCCGTGTGATCGGCGACAAAGTCCTTGTTCAGCGAGGCGCCGAAGGTCGTGCGCGTGCCGGCGAGCAGGTTGAGGTCCTTCAGCAGGAACGGCACGCCGCGGAAGGGGCCGTCGGGCAAGCCTCTTTCGATCTGCTTTCGCGCGAAATCGTAATGCTTGACCACGACGGCGTTGAGCTGCGGGTCGAGCCTGTCGGTGCGCGCGACGGCTTCGTTCAGCAATTCCTCCGCGCTTGCCTGGCCGCGCCGCACGAGTTCGGCGAGGCCGACGGCGTCGTAGGAGCCGTATTCCTTGATCGGCATGGCGCTTCCTTTCGTTGGAGACAGCGTAGAAGGGAATGCCGGGCGGCGCCAGCCGGCGCGTCCCACGCGGCGCCCTCGACGCCCGTTGCGGATGCGCTAGACTAGCGGCCGGTTCAGCGCTCCTTCGCCGAGAGCGCCGTGCGCTGTCGCAGACGAAGGGGGATCGCGCTGCTATCGCCGGGTCACAGGTCCGAACCTGACCATTCCGCGACGCCTCGCGCGGCGCGCGACCTGCCGAGCCTTGCGCTCGGCATCGAACGCCTCGGCCTCGTGCCGCTCGCCCATCCCTGGATCATCGGCGTCTTCGCGCTCGTTTGCGCCATCGGCGCGGCCTTCGGGCTGATGCGCGTGAAGGTCGACGATTCCCTGTCGCAGCTCTTCCGCTCGGACACGCCCGCCTTCCGTCAATACGAGGATGTGACGCGGCGCTTTCCCTCGACCGAGTTCGACGTGCTCGTCGTCATCGAAGGACCCGTGCTCGAGCGCGAACCGCTCGAGAAGATGCGCGATCTCGCGACCGACCTGCAGCTCGTCAACGGCGCGCGCGGCATCGTCTCCATTTTCTCGGCGCGCGAGCCCGGCGAGAAAGGCGGCCTGCCGCCGCCGCTCTTTCCCGAGACGCTGCCGCAAGGCGCCGATTTCGCCAAGCTCGTCGCGCGCGTGAAGGCGAACGAGATCATCCAGGGCAAGCTGATCTCGAAGGACGGCAACCTGACGCTCATGGTGCTGTCGCTGGAGCCCGAGGCGACCGCGCAGGACAGGCTCGCCGAAGTCATCGCGGAAGTGCGCAAGACCATCGCGCAGGACCTCGAGGGCGCGGGGCTGACGGCGGAACTTTCGGGCGTGCCGGTGATGCAGCTCGAAATCCGCAACGCCGTGGAGCGCGACCGCATCCTCTACAACGCCGTCGGCTTCGTCGCGGGCTGCCTCATCGCCATTCTCTTCTTCCGGCGCGTGTCCTTCATGATCGTGGCGGCCGGACCGCCGCTCGCCGCCATCCTGCTGGCGCTCGGCGCGCTCGGCTGGCTCGACTTCCGGCTGAACATGTTCCTGAACGTGATGACGCCGCTCATCATGGTCATCAGCTTCTCGGACTCGATGCAGCTCACCTTCGCGGCGCGCGACCGGCTGATCGAGGGCAAGGACAAGTTCACCGCGTTTCGCGAAGCGGTGCTCGTCGTCGGGCCCGCCTGCGTGCTCACCCACGCGACGGCGGGCCTGTCCTTCGCGGCGCTGCTCATCTCGGATTCCGACCTCATTCGCGTCTTCGGCAAGGCCGGCCTGATCGCCACCGCCGTCGCGCTCGTCACGGTGCTGTTCCTCGTGCCGCTGTTCGGCATCCTGTTCGTGCGCCGCGAGGCGGACTTCGCGCGCGACGCGCGGGAATTCGGACATCGGCGTCGATGCGCTGCGGCGTTTCTGCGGCGCGATCGCCACGCGCATGACGTCGCGCCCGGATCTCATCACGCTCGCGGGCGTCCTCGTCGTGGTCGGGCTCGGCGTCGTCTACGCCACGCTGCAGCCGCGCTATCGTCTCGCCGACCAGGTTCCCGACAAGCAGAAGGCGGTCGCGGCCGGCAGCCGGCTCGACCAGAAGCTGTCGGGCTCCAACCCCGTCGACGTGCTGATCGAATTTCCCAGGGGCGCATCGCTCTATGCGCCCGAGACGCTGCAAGTCGTCGCGGCGGTGCACGCGGCGGTCGAGAAGCAGGCGGGCGTCGGCAATGTCTGGTCGCTGGAGACGCTGCGGCGCTGGCTGGCCGAGAAGCAGGGCCGCGCCGACGTCGCGACGCTGAAGGAATATGTCGACATCCTGCCCAAGCACCTGCAACGCCGCTTCCTGTCGGAAACGCAAGATGCGGCGCTTGTCAGCGGGCGCATCCCGGACATCGACGCGAGCGAGCTCCTGCCGGTCGTCAACACGCTCGACGCCAATCTCGACGCCGTGCGCAAGGCCCATCCCAACTACCAGATCGCGGTCACCGGCCTCGCCGTCATCGCCGCGCGCAACAGCGCCGGCATGATCGACAAGCTCTCGCACGGACTGACCATCGAATTCGCCTTCGTCGCGCTGTTCATCGGCCTCGCCTTCCGCTCGACCATCGTCGGCGCCGCGACGATCATGCCGGCGATCTTTCCGGTCGTCGCCTGCGGCGCCCTGTTGAAGATCAGCGGGCTCGGCCTGCAATTCGCCAGCATCGTCGCGCTCATCGTGTCGTTCGGTCTCGGCCTCAGCGCGACGATCCACTTCTTCAATCGCATGCGGCTCGAGCAGGCGCCGGGCGACGATCCCGCGGTCGCGGTCGAGCGCGCCACGGTGCTGGTCGGCCCGGCGATGATCCTGACGACTGTCGTGCTCGCCTGCGGCCTTGCCGTGACGGTCCTGTCCGACCTGCCCTCGCTGCGGCTGTTCGGCTGGCTCAGCGCATTTTCCATGCTGGCGGCCCTGACCGCGGATTTCCTGATCCTGCGGCCGTCCATCGCCTTTCTGGCGCGCGCGGCGGCGAAACGATCCGGTCAGCCGCCCTTCTGAAGCGTCATCGACACGCGGCGGATGCTCGAAGCGCCGGAGGAAATGACCACGGTCTGCCGGCTGGACGAGGAACTGACGCTGACATTGGCGTTGAAGCCGCCGCCCGAGACACGGGCGTTGTAATGGCCGCCGGCGGCCGAACCGCTGAGCGCGCCGTTGAGCGAGCGCGTCGTTTCGCTCCACGTGCCCGAAATGCTCGACCCGTTCGCGATGATGTCGCTGACGACGACGAAACGGTAGCTGTCGCTGGCGCAGGTCAATCTCTGGGTGAGCGAACTGCCGGTGCCGTCGACGGCGTAGGAGGCGCGACAGCGGATGCGCTCGTCGCCGTTGTTGGTCGAGATGGTGCCGGACCCGCTCCAGCTCCCCTGGTAGCCCGTGAACGGGCCGGCGGCGGCCGGCGCCGCCTGCACGGAAAGCCCCAGCGCGAACAAGGATGCAGCCGCTACGAATTTGCTTGTCACGTCGACCCCCCATCAGTTGACAACAGCTCGATATAGGCAGGCGCCAGCGCAATTCTATCGCTACGAAATGCGCGAGCGTCGCGTTAGTTGCAGCGGCTGGCGATGGCCGCCCGAACATCCCCCATCGAGGCTTCCATCTGCCCGACGTTTTCGCGCAATGCATGACCGATCATGCAGCGCTTCATTATGTCGGTCAATTCCTTCATGTCGCGCAAGTTGGCGCGCAGGACGCCGCAAATGCGCTCCGGCGCATAGGGGCCGCCGCGGTCGCGCCCCGCGACCACGGAGACAATATCCCAGGCGCGGCGGATTTCGGCGCCGCAACGCGCATCTTCTTGCGTCGCAGCAAGAAATCGGTCGGCAGCAGCGCCCGCCGGCCCGACGAGGATGATGAGCAGCGCTGCCGCGGCGAAGCGAGACATAGGAAAATCCTTCGCGGCCTTCATGCCCGCCCGCAGCGCTGCGCGATGCGCGTTTGCGCACGCGGCGTCCGCGCGCGCGTCGCGTTTGCGCATCCGGCGTTGACGGCGCGGCTCGGGCGCTCCTATCGTCCTGCCAACAATCGGACCGCGCAAGATTGTCGGACGGTCTGAAGAAACGAAGAGACCGGGGAGCAAACCATGCAAGGACTGATGATGGACATGCCGCTGCTGATCAGCGGCCTCATCAAATACGCCGCCGACCATCACGGCGAGGCGGAGGTGGTCGCGCGCGAGATCGAGGGCGACGTTCACCGCTACACCTATGCCGACGCGCATCCGCGCATGCAGAAGATGGCGCTGGCGCTCAAGCGGCTCGGCATGAAACAGGGCGACCGCGTCGGCACGCTCGCCTTCAACACGCACCGTCATTTCGAGATGTTCTACGCCGCGCCCGGCATGGGCTATGTGCTGCACACCGTCAATCCGCGCCTGTTCCCGGACCAGCTCGTCTACATCATCAATCACGCCGAGGACCGGCTCTTGTTCATCGACCGCGCGACGCTGCCGCTGGTCGAGGCGATCGCGCCACGGCTCACGACGGTCGAGGCCTTCGTCTTCATGTCGTCGCGCGAGCGGATGCCGGAGATCAAGCTGCCCAAGCCCGTGCATTGCTACGAGGAACTGCTCGCGGCCGAGGACAATGCCGGTTTCGAATGGCCGCTGTTCGACGAGAAGACGGCGTCCACCATCTGCTACACGTCGGGCACGACCGGCAATCCGAAGGGCGTCGTCTATTCGCATCGCGCCGCCATCCTGCAGACGCTGGTCTGCTCCAGCTTCGAATTCCTGCCCGGCCACAAGGAGGGCGTGCGCGAGGTCATGTTCCCGATGGCGCCGCTGTTTCACGGCAACGGCTGGAACATGCCGTTCACCGCGCCGTTCACCGGCTCGAAGCTGGTGCTGCCCGGCCGCAATTACGAGCCGGACAAGCTCTACGAACTGATCGAGGGCGAGGGGGTCACGCTGTCGGCGGGCGTGCCGAGCTTCTGGCTGATCCTGCTCGACTGGCTGGCGCGCACGGGCAAGAAATTCTCGACGCTGCGCGCCACGCTGTCCTCCGGCTCGGCCCCGCCGCGCGCCATGGTCGACAAGCTCAAGCGCGAATATGGCGTCGACTATATCCAGGCCTGGGGCATGACCGAGGCGCTCGGCTGCACCATGCCCTCGATGCGGCCGGGTTCGGAGGCGCTGTCCGACGAGCAGAAGCTCGACCGCCGCATGGTCTCTGGCCGCGCCTGCTTCGGCACGGAGCTGCGCATCGTCGACGACGAGGGCAAGCCGCTGCCCAACGACGGCGTCGCGGTCGGCCATCTGCGCGCGCGCGGGCCGTGGGTGGCGTCGGGCTACATGAAGCTGGACGAGGGGGTGGACGCCGACGGCTGGCTCATCACCGGCGACATGGCCGTCATCGACCCCCAGGGCCACGTGTCGCTCACCGACCGCTCCAAGGACGTCATCAAGTCCGGCGGCGAGTGGATTTCCTCGATCCAGCTCGAGGACGCCGCGCTGTCGCATCCCGACGTGCTGCAGGCCGCGGTCATCGCCGTCAGCCACGAGAAGTGGCAGGAGCGGCCGCTGCTGCTGATCGTGCGGCGGCAGGGCGCTACCGTCGAGGGGCAGGCGATCCTCGACCACATGCGGCCGAAGCTCGCGAGCTGGTGGATGCCCGACTCCGTGGAATTCCTCGACGAATTCCCGATGACCGGCACGGGCAAGGTGCAGAAGATGGCGCTGCGCACCCGCTTCAAGGATTACCGCACGAGTTGATCGCGCCAAAAGGCCGCATGGCCGTCGATACGGGCGGCCGGTGTGTCCCACGCGACACGGCCTGCCGAAACCCGGCGGAGCTCTAGCTGCGCGTCGTTGCAACCCAAGGGTCCATTGGCCAGAATACGGCCGGAATCAGGCTGTCCGCATGAGCGGCGCCCGGTGTCTACAGATAAGGAACCACTCATGCGGCGACAGATCATCGCATATGCCTGCGCGCTGACCGGCCTTCTGGCGGCCAGCGTCGCCACCGCGGCCCCGGGCGTGGAATACGATCCCCTGACCCATCAGCCGCTGGTGCAAAGCCCCGGCGCGCTCGGCGCCGGCGGCCGTCCGCTGGCCACCGCCATCCCGCGCGAGACCGTCTACTTCAGCGGCAAGTACGCGCCCGGCACCATCGTGATCTCGACGGCCGAGCGCCGCCTCTATTACGTCCTGCCCGGCGGACAGGCGATCAAGTACGGCGTCGGCGTCGGCCGTCCCGGCTTCGAATGGGGTGGAACCAAGACGGTCGCCATGAAGCGCGAGTGGCCGGACTGGACGCCGCCGGCGCAGATGCTGCGCCGCCGTCCCGACCTGCCGCGCCACATGAAGGGCGGCCTCGACAACCCGCTCGGCGCGCGCGCCATGTATCTCGGCGGCACGCTCTACCGCATCCACGGCTCCAACGAGCCGGAGACGATCGGCCAGGCGGTGTCGTCGGGCTGCATCCGCATGACCAACGACGACGTGGTCGACCTCTACAACCGCGTCAGCGTCGGCACCAAGGTCGTCGTGATGCGCTGAGAGGCGCCGCAGAAAACGACAAGCAAACGCACAAAGGGCCCGGACCGACGTCCGGGCCTTTTTCGTTTCGGCGCGCCTTCAGCGCGTCAGGCCCTTCTCCGCCAGCGCCGCCACGTAGCGGCTCCAGATCGCGTCATGGTCGCGGCCGAGCTCGGCCAGATATTTCCACGAGAAAATCCCGGTATTGTGCCCGTCGTCGAACTCCAGCCGGATCGCGTAATTGCCGACCGGCGCGATTTCCTTGATCCGCACGTTCTTCTTGCCGCCGATGGTCTTCCGCTCGGCGGCGCTGTGGCCCTGCACTTCGGCGCTGGGGCTTTCGACGCGCAGGTATTCGGCCGAATAGTCGTAGTTGGAGGCGTCGTCGAACTGGATGGTCAGACGGGCGCCGCTGTCGTGCAGCCTGATCTCGCTCGGCCAAGGCTCGGCCATTGTGCTCTCCCTCTCGGTCTTGGCCCAAAGGCCGCTTTTCCGCGTCGCGGGGCGCTATATATTCCCCGGTCACAAGGATATAAGGCGCCCATGAACGTGTCCGCCACCCCGTCGGTCAATGCGTCGCAACCCGCCCTCGTCGATCCCTTCGGCCGGGCGGTGACCTACGTGCGCGTCTCCGTGACCGACCGCTGCGATTTTCGCTGCGTCTACTGCATGTCGGAGGAGATGAAGTTCCTGCCCAGGCGCGACCTGCTGAGCCTGGAGGAACTGGACCGCCTCTGCTCGGCCTTCGTCGCGCGCGGCACGCGCAAGCTGCGCATCACCGGCGGCGAACCGCTGGTCCGGCGCGACATCATGACCCTGTTCCGGCGGCTGTCGCGGCATCTCGACTCGGGCGAGCTGAAGGAGCTGACGCTCACCACCAACGGCTCGCTGCTCTCGCGCTATGCCGGCGAACTCGCCGATTGCGGCGTGAAGCGCATCAACGTCTCGATCGACACGCTCGATGCCGCCAAATTCCGCGAGATCACGCGGCGCGGCGATCTTTCGGTCGTGCTCGCCGGCCTCGACGCGGCGCAAAAGGCGGGGCTAGCGGTCAAGATCAACGCCGTGGCGCTGAAGGGCGTGAACGAGCGGGAAGTCTTCGACCTCGTGAAATTCGCGCATGGGCGCGGCATGGACATGACCTTCATCGAGGTCATGCCGCTCGGCGACGTCGAGGGCGAGCGCTTCGACCAGTACTGGCCCTTGAGCGAAGTGCGCGCCAAGCTGTCCGAGCAATTCACGCTCGAAGCCACCGACTATTCGACCGGCGGGCCCGCCCGCTACTACAGGGCGGCGGAGACCGGCGGGCGCATCGGCTTCATCACGCCGCTGACCCATAATTTCTGCGAGAGCTGCAATCGCGTGCGCGTGACCTGCACCGGCACGCTCTACATGTGCCTCGGCCAGGAGGACGCCGCCGACCTGCGCGGCCCCCTGCGCGCCTCGCCGACCGACGAACTGCTGCACGAGGCGATCGAGGCGGCGATCCGGCGCAAGCCGAAAGGGCACGACTTCATCATCGACCGCACGACGCGCCAGCCGGCGCTCGCGCGCCACATGAGCGTGACCGGCGGCTGACGCCTCACATGAGCGTGACCGGCGGCTGACGCCGCTTGGCCGCACGAGGCGTCTGGCGGGGCCTGCGTTCGGATGATAAGCATCTGGTCTCGAGCCTGCGACATGGCAAAAGCCGGGAGGAACCGGCTGCGACAGGCGACAAGGGGAGCCGGATGGATTTTCTTCTGAGCATCAGCCGCGCCATCGATTCCTTCCAGGAACGGTTCGGCAAGGCGTTGAGCTGGCTGATTCTGGCGGCCGTCCTCGTCTCGTCGATCAACGCCATCATCCGCTTCGCGTTCAACATCAGCTCGAATGCATGGCTCGAGCTGCAATGGTACCTGTTCGGCGCGGTCTTCCTGCTCGGCGCCGGCTATACGCTGCTCAAGAACGAACACATCAAGATCGACATCGTGAACTCGCATCTGCCCAAGGGGCTCCGCAACACGATCGAACTCATCGGGCACGTTTTCTTTCTCGGAACCTTCAGCGTCGTGATGATCTATCTGGGCGCGCCTTTCTTCCTGCGCTCCTTCGCCGAAAAGGAATATTCGTCGAGCGCCGGCGGCCTGATCGTGTGGCCGGCCAAGCTGATGATCCCCGTCGGCTTCGCCATCCTGCTGATCCAGGGCGTATCGGAATTCATCAAGCGCGTCGCGGTCATGCGGGGGATGATCCCCGATCCGCATGAAGGCGCGCGCGGCCACGGCGTCGAAGGCTGAGGAGCGAGCCATGGCCCATTTCATCGCGCAGAACATGGCGCCGATCATGTTCGCCTCGCTCGTCGTCGTGCTGCTGCTCGGCTATCCCGTCGCCTTCTCGCTCGCAGCGGTCGGGCTCTTCTACTTCATGATCGGCGTCGAGCTCGCGCCGCTGTCGGGCGGCAGCATCAGCCTCGACTGGAACCTGCTCGCCGCCCTGCCCGAGCGCGTGTTCGGCGTCATGAACAACGATACGCTGCTCGCCATTCCATTCTTCACATTCATGGGGCTCATTCTCGAGCGCTCGGGCATGGCGGAAGACCTGCTCGACACGATCGGGCAATTGTTCGGGCCCGTGCGCGGCGGCCTCGCCTATGCGGTCATCTTTGTCGGCGCGCTGCTGGCGGCGACGACCGGCGTGGTGGCGGCTTCCGTGATCTCGATGGGCCTGATCTCGCTGCCCATCATGCTGCGCTACGGCTACGACCGGCGGCTGGCCGCCGGCGTGATCGCGGCCTCCGGCACGCTGGCGCAGATCATCCCGCCCTCGCTCGTTCTCATCGTCACCGCCGACCAGCTCGGCCGCTCGGTCGGCGACATGTACAAGGGCGCGATGATTCCGGGCCTCGTGCTCTCGGCGCTGTACGCGGGGTACGTGTTCCTCGTCACGATCGTGAAACCGGACGCCGCGCCCGCGCTGCCGAAGGAAGCGCGCACGCTCGGCTCCGGCGTCGGCTCGCTGCTCGTGCTCATCGCCGCGTCGGCCGGCGTCTTCTACGCCGCGACGCAGTGGCTTGCGCATTCCCATCCCAACATGCCGTCGGACAACGCGGCCATCTGGGCGGGAACGATCGCCATCGTCTTCGCCTATGGTCTTGCGCTCATCAACGAGACGCTGAAGCTCGGCATGTTGTCGCGCCTCGCCTCGCAGGTCGTCATTGTGCTGGTGCCGCCGCTGGCGCTGATCTTCCTCGTTCTCGGCACGATCTTCGTCGGCATCGCCACACCGACCGAAGGCGGCGCGATGGGCGCGCTCGGCGCCTTGCTGCTCGCAATCGCCAAGCGGCGCCTGTCGATCGATCTGCTCAAGCAGGCGATGGACACGACCGCGAAACTCTCGTCCTTCGTCGTGTTCATCCTGCTCGGCGCGCGCGTGTTCTCGCTGACCTTCTACGGCGTCAACGGCCACACCTGGGTCGAGCACATGCTCACCTCGCTGCCGGGCGGGCAGATCGGCTTCCTGATCTTCGTCAACCTGTTCGTCTTCTTCCTCGCCTTCTTCCTCGATTTCTTCGAGCTCGCCTTCATCGTCATCCCGCTGCTCGGGCCTGCCGCCGAAAAGCTCGGCATCGACCTCATCTGGTTCGGCGTCATCCTCGGCGTCAACATGCAGACGAGCTTCATGCATCCGCCGTTCGGATTCGCGCTGTTCTATCTGCGCTCGGTCGCGCCGGTCACCGACTTCATCGACCGCGTGACAGGCAAGAAAACCGCGCCGGTCACGACCGGCCAGATCTACATGGGCGCCATCCCCTTCGTCGTCATCCAGCTCATCATGGTGGCGCTGGTGGTGGCGATTCCCGCGATGGTCATGGTCTACAAGGCCGGCGACGTGAAGCTCGACCAGAAGCAGATCGACCAGCAGTTCCAGCAGATCGCGCCGGCGCCCGGCTCCGACGAACCGCCGCCTCTCAAGTTCTGAGCGACGCTGTCAGCGCAGAGAAAACGAGCGGCGCAGACAAAAAGGCCCGGACTTTCGTCCGGGCCTTCTTTTTGCGCGACCACGGTCGGCCCGCGATCAACCCTTGGCGCGCTGGCGCACCATGAAATTGTCGTAGCCGAACTCGGCGACCTGCCACCACAGATATTCGTCGTTGCGGAAGGCCATGTAGGAATCGTGGATCTTCTTGAACTTCTCGTTCTTGGCGGAGAGCTCCGCGTAAAGCTCATTCGAGGCCTTGTAGGCGGCCTCGAGGATTTCCGTCGAGAAGGGACGCAGCTTCGTGCCGCTCGCCACCAGACGCTTCAGCGCGGCCGGGTTCACCGCATCGTATTTCGCCTGGATCGAGACGTTCGACATGGCGCAGGCGGTCTTCAGCACAGCCTGGTAGGCCTTGGGCAAGGAGTTGAACTTCTCCTTGTTGACGACATAGTGCAGGCAGGTGCCGCCTTCCCAGAAGCCGGGATAATAGTAGTACGGCGCGACCTTGTTGAAGCCGAGCTTCTCGTCGTCATACGGCCCGACCCATTCGGCGGCGTCGATCGTGCCCTTCTCGAGCGCGGGATAGATGTCGCCGCCCGCGATCTGCTGCGGCACCGCGCCGAGCTTCTGCATGACCGCGCCCGCCATGCCGGCGATGCGGAACTTCAGGCCCTTGAGATCGGCGACCGTCTTGATCTCGTTGCGGAACCAGCCGCCCATCTGCGTGCCGGTATTGCCGCCCGGGAACGCCACGAGATTGTAGCTCGACAGGAAGTCGTCGATCAGCTCGTTGCCGCCGCCATGATAGAACCAGGCGTTTTCCTGGCGCGCGTTGAGACCGAAGGGGACCGCTGCGCCGAAGCAGAAGGTCGGGTCCTTGCCCCAATAATAGTAGAGCGCCGTCTGGCCGACCTCGACGGTTCCGTTCTGCGTCGCATCGAGCGCGCCGGGACCGGGGACGATTTCGCCGGCCGCAAAGCACTGGATCTGGAACTTGCCGTCCGTCATGTCGGCGACGGCCTTCGACAGCACCTCGGCGCCGCCGAACAGCGTGTCGAGCGACTTCGGGAAGCTGGACGTCAGACGCCATTTCACTTCGGGGGCGGACTGCGCGATGGCCGGCGCGGCGATGCCGGCGCCAGCGCCTGCGAGCGCGGCCGTCTTGAGAAATTTTCTTCTTTCAACCGTCATGCTTTTCTCCCTCAGAACACGGCCTTAACTGCGCATCCTGTGCGACCGCGTGGCCGACGCCGGCAGGGAGATAAGCACAGAAGCGCCAATGCGCGAAGCGCAATGACGCAAAAACGCCGCCGGGGGCGCCGGCGGCGTTAATGGCTCCGATCATTCGATCAGTAGCAGGGGACGCTCACGCGCTGATAGCCGATGAACTGGCCCCAGTCGTCGTAGACGGGCTGGTTGGCGACGCAATAGCCGCCGCCGTATCCGTTGTACGCGCCGGCCGCGACCGCGCCGAGCGCGAGGCCGCCGATCGCGCCGGCCACCCACGGGCCGGCGCCGCCGCCCCAGCCGCGATGGCCCCAGCCGCCGCGGCCCCAGCCGCCGCCATAGGCGTAACCGCCGCGTCCGCCCCAACCCTGACGGCCGAAGGCGTCGGCAGGCGTCGCGGTGGCGGCGACCGCAGCGCCGAGCGTCAGCGCGGCCATACCTGCGGTGATGATCTTGCGAGTGCGGGTCATGGAACTCTCCTTCTCCCCGGCGCCGCCGGGATCTCCCCGTGGAAACGCGGTTGTCGCTCTTTTGATCCCTGACGGCTGAACCCCGCCTGAATGGTTTACGGCGGGATAAAGGCCGCCAGCGCTTGCCGAGCGCGCGGCCGCTGTGGCATGCCAGCGTGCATTCCGTTTTTGCGAGGGGCGCGTCCAATGACCAAAGTTGCTTTTCTCGGCCTCGGCGTCATGGGCTTCCCGATGGCCGGCCACCTGAAGACCAAGGGCGGCTGCGACGTGGTCGTCTACAATCGCTCCGCGGCCAAGGCGAAGGCATGGGTCGAGAAGTTCGGCGGCGCCTCCGCGCCCACGCCGCGCGAGGCGGCGAAGGATTGCGACATCGTCTTCTGCTGCGTCGGCAACGACGACGATCTGCGCTCTGTCGTGCTCGGGCCGGAGGGCGCGCTCGCCGGCATGAAGAAGGGCGCGATCTTCGTCGATCACACCACCGCTTCCGCCGAGGTCGCGCGCGAGCTGTACGCCGCTGCGGAGAGACTCGGCATTTCCTTCATCGACGCGCCGGTGTCCGGCGGCCAGGCCGGCGCCGAGAACGGCGTGCTGACGGTGATGTGCGGCGGCGACGCCGAGCCCTACGCCAAGGCGGAGCCCGTCATCGCCGCCTTCGCGCGCGCCTGCCGCCTCATGGGGCCGTCGGGCGCGGGACAACTCACCAAGATGGTCAACCAGATCTGCATCGCCGGCCTCGTGCAGGGGCTGTCGGAGGGCCTGCACTTCGCGCAGAAGGCCGGCCTCGACGGCGAGGCTGTCGTCGCCGTCATCTCGAAGGGCGCGGCGCAGTCCTGGCAGATGGAGAACCGCTTCAAGACCATGCTCGACGGCAAGTTCGATTTCGGTTTCGCCGTCGACTGGATGCGCAAGGACCTGTCCATCTGCCTCGCCGAAGCGCGCAACAACGGCGCGAACCTGCCGGTCACCGCGCTCGTCGACCAGTTCTACGCCGAGGTGCAGAAGATGGGCGGCAAGCGCTGGGACACATCGAGCCTGATCGCGCGCCTCAATCGCTGATCGCGCTTTTCACGACGGAGCGAAGGTCCGGCAGGAGTTCGCTCTCGAACCAGGGATTGCGCTTCAGCCAGCCGGTGTTGCGCCACGAGGGGTGCGGCAGCGGGAAAAGGCGCGGCGTGGCGTCCTTGAAGTCGCGCCACTGGCGCACGATCTCGTCGACCTTCGCCGTTTTCGGCAGCGGACGTCCCAATCGCGCGAAATGATAGCGATGGGCGTAGCCGCCGATCGCCAGCACAGCCTCGACCTGCGGCAGGAGCGCGAACAGCCTGTCGTGCCATTGGCGCGCGCATTCCCTGCGCGGCGGCAGATCGCCGCCTTTCGCGTCGTAGCCCGGAAAGCAGAAGCCCATCGGCGCGATGCAGACGCGGCGCGTGTCGTAGAAGGTCTCGCGATCCATCCCGAGCCAGGCGCGTAGCCGGTCGCCGGAAGCGTCGTCGAACGGCAGGCCGGACTTGTGCACGCGCAATCCCGGCGCCTGGCTGGCGATCAGGAGGCGCGCGGTTCCCGACACGCGCAGCACGGGGCGCGGCTCGTGTGGCAAGGGGGCGCCGTCCGGCCGTTCGAGGCACAGCCGGCAGCCGCGGATTTCGGCGGCGAGCCTCTCCAGATCAGAGCTTGACGACGAGGCCGTCATAGGCGGCGTCCAATCCGCTTTCGCCGCGGATCGCGTCGAGATTGGCGAGGACCTCGGGGCCCATGTGCGTGATGACGAGACGGCGCGCGCTGATGCGCGGCAGGTTCTCGCGCAGGCGCGGCCAGTCCATGTGGCCCGGCGCCTTGGGCGACATCGAATGGCATTCGCAGGCGAAGAGATCGGCGCCGACGGAAACGTCGATCAGGGCGTCGGTCCAGGCCGTATCGCCGGAGAAGGCGAAGGCCTTGCCGCCCGCCTCGATGCGCACCGCTGTCGCCGGCGCGCCGGAAGCGTGAATCACTTCCATCGTGCGCACGTCGAAGCCCGCGAGATTGTCGCGCGAAGGCGGCGCGATTTCGTGAATCTCCCAGGGAAAGCGCCATTTGATGCCAGTCGTGCCGGGAAAAAACGCCTCCATCGCCATGGCGAGGCGGGAGCGCAGGCCCGGCGGCCCGAAGATCGGCAGGGGCTTGTCGCGCGGGTCGACGAATTGCGCCTCGAGCAGCAGAAAAGGCAGGCCGCCGAAATGGTCGCCGTGCAAATGGCTGATGAGAATGCCGTCGATGTCGTTGAACGAGAAACCGAGGCGGCGCCAGCCGACGATGGACCCGGCGCCGAAATCGATCATCATCGCCCGGCCGTCGTGATCGAGGCGCAGGCAGGTGTGCGCGCGACCGCCGCTGCCGAAAGCGTCCCCCGTGCCGACGAAGGTCACTTGCATCCGAGTTACGCCTTCGCGCTCGGGCGCGCGGACAATTCGCCGTGCCAGCGGGCCAGATTGACGAGTTCGCCCGGCGGCTGGATGCGCGCCATCCGCAGGAAGTCCATGGCGACGAGGCCGTCGACATCGGCGATGGAGAAATCGTCGCCGCCGAGCCACCGGGTCTGGGCGAGCCGGTCGTCGAGCACTTTCAGAAAATCGAGGACGCGCGGCCGGTTGGTTTCGGCGACCTGCGGGATCTGCGGAACTTCGAGCGCCGCCATGGCCGGGTGCGTGTGGCGAAAGACCATCGCCGTCGGCATCATGAGATTGAGCTCGACCCGCCGGCGCCACATTTCGACGGTCGCGCGCCCGAGCGCGCCCTGCCCGAAAAGGTTCGGTTCAGGATGCAGCTCCTCGAAATAGCGGCAGATGGCGATCGACTCGGTAATCACCGTCCCGTCGTCGAGGACGAGCGAGGGCGTACGCTGCAGCGCATTGATCTTCGCATATTCCGCCTGCTTGTGCTCCATCTTGCCGAGGTCGACCTGGACCATCGGAACCTGAAGACCCTTTTCGGCGAGGAAAATGCGGACGCGGCGGGGATTGGGGGCAACCTTGGTATCGTAAAGGATCATTAACCATACTCTCTGGCGGCGCGGTCGCCGCGCGCGCCCAAAGCATTAACACCCCCCCATATCTGTTGAAAGCGACAGACGGCGGGCTGCTCCGGGCGGGGCGTTCGGGATGTGCGGAGCCCGCACGCGCCGGGAGCGCGGCCGGTCGCTCGTGGGGCGGCTTCGACAGTATTTAAATCGAATCGGGGCCGTGGAATCAGGCAGTCGTTAAGTTTTATCGCGCAAAATTAAACCCTCTTAGTCGTGTCGCGTGGTCGCGTGGATCGGTCGTAATGAGTCAAATCACCGCCGAGATGATCGAGCGCGGTCGCGGCGCCAATTCCCGCCCTTCGACGGAACGCAGACGCCTCGCCTACAAGGTTCGCGAGGCGCGCGAGAAGCTCACGACCGGCGGGGCGGGTCACGGCGCCTTCGAAGGCGAACTGCTGCGCATCTACGCCGAAAACAGGATTTCGTCGGCGCCCTGGGCCGTCCTTATCGCGCTGGCGATCGGCGGCGTCTCCACCTTCTGGGCGCCCGTGCAATTCGTCGGCATCTGGACGGCGACCGTATGGGTCGCTGTCGGCGGCGCCTTTCTCGCATCGAAACTCTTCCTGCGGCAGGCGGAAATCACCTCCGTGCGCGCGTGGCGGACGAAGATCATCCTGATCGAGGCGATGCTCGGCATCGCCTGGGCGTCGATCGTCGTTCTCGTCCTGATGTTCGGCAAGGGGGAGGCGCGCGGTTTCCTGCTCGCGATCCTGCTGATGCTGGGCGCCATGACCGCCATGGCGACGGCGACCATTCCCAACGCCGTCTACGCCGCGGTGACGCCGCTCTGCCTCGCGATCGCGGGCGTCGCGGCAAGCTCGATGAACGACACGCCGGTGCTTGCGACCACGGCCTTCGTCTGTGGCGCGGAAATCTATTTCGTCGCGCTCGCGCGCCGCCTCTACGAGACTTCGCTCAGCGCGCTCTACGCGCAGGCCGAGAAGGACGGGCTGATCGCCGAACTCGAACAGGCCAAGTCCAATTCCGACGAGGCGCGGCGACGCGCGGAAGAAGCCAATCTCGCCAAGTCGCGCTTCCTCGCCACGATGAGCCACGAGTTGCGCACGCCCCTCAACGCCATTCTCGGCTTCTCGGAGGTCATGAAGGACGAATTGTTCGGCGCGCACGCCGTCCCCGCCTATCGCGACTATTCCAACGACATCCATTCGAGCGGCCAGCACCTGCTCGCGCTCATCAACGAAATCCTCGACCTGTCGCGCGTCGAGGCGGGACGCTACGAACTCAAGGAAGACGCCATCTCGCTCAGCGCCATCATCCAGGACTGCGAGCATCTGCTGCTGTTGCGCGCGCAAAAGCGCGGCATCGCGATCAACGAAGCGATCGAAAACGACCTGCCGCGCCTTTGGGCCGACGAACGCGCCATCCGCCAGGTCGCGCTGAACCTGATGACGAACGCCATCAAGTTCACCCCGCAGGGCGGCCAGATCACGATCAAGGTCGGCTGGACGCAGGCAGGCGGCCAGTATTTCTCGGTGCGCGATACCGGCACCGGCATTCCCGAGCACGAAATCCCGATCGTCATGTCCTCGTTCGGACGCGGCACGCTCGCCCAGAAGAACGCCGACGAAGGGTCGGGCCTCGGCCTGCCGATCGTGAAGGGGCTGGTCGAACTGCACGGCGGCACGTTCACGCTGCGCTCGAAGGTGCGCGAGGGAACCGAGGTCATCGTCGTATTCCCGCCCGAGCGCGTGATGAACGCCCTGCCCCGTTTCGGCGAGCATGAAACGGACGCGCACGCGACGCGCGCCGCGCATCGCACCGCCGCCTGATCCCTGCCCCCACGAGTTGACGCGCGCGCTCTGCGCCCGCGAAGCTCCGCGCCTCGAAGCGGCAAGACTTCGCGCGTGGAGGAATAAGATGACGGCGCAAACCCGGATGGTGAAGGCCAACGGCCTCGACATGCAGATCGTCGAGCAGGGCAAGGGTCCGCTCGTGCTGCTCTGCCACGGCTGGCCGGAGCTCTCCTATTCCTGGCGCCATCAGATCCCGGCGATCGCGGCGGCCGGCTATCGCGTCGTCGCGCCCGACATGCGCGGCTATGGCGGCACGAGCGCGCCGAAAGACATCGGCGCCTACACGATCTTCCACCTCGTCGGCGATGTCGTGGCGCTGGTGGAGGCCCTCGGCGAGAAACAGGCGATCATGGTGGGGCACGACTGGGGCGCGCAGGTTGCGTGGAGCGCGGCCATGTTCCGGCCGGACGTGTTTCCCGCCGTCGCCGCGTTGTCGGTTCCCCTGCGCAATCGCGGCCCTGCGGCGCCGCTGGAGATACTGAAACAGCAGGGCATCTCCACCTTCTACTGGCAATATTTCCAGAAGCCCGGAGTGGTGGAAGAAGAAATGGCGCGCGACTGGAGCCATACCTTGCGCGCCATTTACTACGGCACGGGCCTAGGCCTGATGCTGAAGCCCGGTCGCGGCATGGTGGAAGACGCAAAAATTCCGGAACAGGCGCCCGCATGGATCAGCGAGACGGAGATCCAGCACTACATCGAAACCTTTTCGCGCACAGGCATCGCGGGCGGCATCAACTGGTATCGCAACATCGACCGCAACTGGGAATTGGGCGCGCCCTGGCAGGACGCGAAGATTTTTCAGCCCTCGTGCTTCATCGCCGGCGCGAAGGACCCCGTCATCACCGGCCTCATCGGCGCGAAATCGCTGGAGACGATGGACCTGTTGCTGCCGAACCTGCGCTCCAAGGTCATCATCGAGGGCGCGGGCCACTGGATCCAGCAGGAGAAGCCCGCCGAAGTGAACAAGGCGCTGCTGGATTTCATCAAGGGACTGTAAGCGGGCGCGCCGGCCTTCGGCCAGCTTCTTCGGCGAATTGCCGGCCGGAGGCCGGCGATCCCGGCTAGGTCCGGTCGCTCACGCCCGCGCTGTCGAAGGTCGCCATGCCGGTCCAGCAGGCGAGCGCGGCCTGGATGATGCCGATCGAGAGCGCGGCGCCCGAGCCCTCGCCGAGCTTCATGCCGAGATCGAGCAGCGGCTTCTTGCCGAGACGCCTCAGCACTTCGCCATGCGCGCCTTCGGCCGAAACATGGCCGGCGATGCAATGGTCGAGCGCGTTGCGGTCGAGCGCGTGCAGCACGGCGGCGGCGGCGCCGACGACGTAGCCGTCGAGCACGACAGGCACGCGCTCGATGCGCGCGGCGAGAATGGCGCCGGCGATCGCCGCCAATTCGCGCCCGCCGAGGCGACGCAGGATTTCGAAGGGATCGCCGAGATGGTCGCGATGCAGCGCCACGGCGCGCTCGACGGCGTCGATTTTGCGCGCCAGGCCCGCATCGTCGACGCCCGTGCCGCGCCCAACCCAGTCCGCCGCCTTGCCGCCATAGAGCGCATAATAGACAGCCGCCGCCGGCGTCGTATTGCCGATGCCCATTTCGCCGGGCGCGATCAGGTCGGCGCCTGATATCGCCTCCATGCCGAAGGCCATGGTGGCGGCGCATTCGGCCTCGGTCATCGCCGCGTCCTGCGTGATGTCCTTGGTCGGGATTTCCAGCGCCATTTCGAAGACCTTCAGGCCGGCGCCGAAAGTCCCGCAAATCTGGTTCACGGCCGCGCCGCCCGCGCCGAAATTGGCGACCATCTGCTGCGTCACCTCGCGCGGATAGGGCGACACCCCTTGCGCCGTGACGCCGTGATTGCCGGCGAAGACGACGACCGTCGGCCGCTCGACCATCGGCGGCGCCTTGGCCTGCCAGGCGGCGAGCCATTCCACGATTTCCTCGAGCCGCCCGAGCGAGCCCGGCGGCTTGGTCAATTGCGCGTCGCGCGCGCGCACGGCGGCGAGCGCCTGTTCGGAGGCCTCCGGCATTACGTCGAGAAGGTTGCGGAAATCGTCGAAGGGCTTGCCGGAAACGGTCATGTCGAGTCTCGAGTGGCGGGCGGCGTTGCATAGACGGCCCGGCCGCGGTTGGAAAGCGAAAGACGCAATTGACGGGAGAGACTTGTCGACGCGGCCGTCATGGCGCATGGGAGGACCATGTCCTACCGCGCCGACTTTCTCTCCTGCCTTGCTTTCTGGTCCCGCCTGCCGGTCGGGACGACGGAACGCCTGCCGGACTTCCGCACCGCGCTTCGCGCCCTGCCCGCCGCGGCGCTGGCGATCGCCGCGCCTGCCACGCTTGCGCTGGTTCTCGGCCGCGCCTGCGGGCTGTCCGCATTCGTGGCGGCGCTCGTCGCGCTGGCTGTGCTGGTCGTGACAACCGGCGCGCTGCACGAGGACGGGCTCGCCGATTGCGCGGACGCCCTGTCGGGCTCGACGCCCGAGCGCCGGCTGGAGATCATGAAGGACAGCCGCAACGGCACATTCGGCACGATCGCGCTGATCTTCTCTGTCGCGATGCGCGCTGCGGCCCTTGCCGCGCTCCTGCAAGCGTCCACGCTTCTCGCCTGTTTCGTCCTGCTGGCGGGCGCCGTCGTCTCTCGCGTCGCCTGCCTGGCGCCGCTGGCGCTGCTGCCGCCGGCGCGCGAGGCGGGCGCTGGCCATGCGGCCGGGGCGCCGGACAGCAATGCGCTGCGCGTGGCGATCGTCGGCGCGATTCTTTGCGCCGCGCTCCCCCTGCTCGCCGGCGCATCGGCCGGAACCACTGTTTTCGCGGCGATCGTCGCGGCCGGCGCCGCCTTCCTCGTCACAACGCAGGCGCGCCAGAAGCTCGGCGGGCAGACCGGCGACGTCGCGGGCGCGGCGCAGCAGGCGGCCGAGATCGGTTACCTGCTCGTTCTCTCGGCGGCCGCATGAGCGGCGTCGTCCGCCCGCGCGCGACGCAATCGCCCTGCAACGGCGTCTGCCGCATGGATGCGGAGACGGCGCTCTGCACGGGCTGCGGCCGCACATTGTCGGAAATCGGGGACTGGGGCTCGATGAGCGACGACGAGCGCGCCAACATCCGCAATCTCCTGCCGGAGCGGATGGCGCGCTTCAGACGCGGAAAATCAGACTCGCCAGAAAGCGCGCAATAATCACCACCAGAAACAGGCCGAAGGCGACCTCGAGCTTGCGCTTCGGCCAGGCGTGCGCGAGGCGCGCGCCGTAGGGCGCAGCCAGGGCCGCCATCGGCGCGATGAAGGCGAAGCCGATCAGCGAAACGAAACCGATGGAACCCGGCGGCAGGTCGAGCTTGCCGAAGCCCGCGATGGCGAAGCCGATGCGCGCCCGGCGCGGAGATCAGCGCCCCGACGCCGGCGGCCGTGCCGACCGCCACATGGATCGGCGCGCCGAACAGCGACATGTAGAGATTGACGAGCTGGCCGCCGCCGACGCCCATGAGCGCGGACAGAAGACCGATGAGCGCGCCGACCGCCCACGACAGCGGCCCCTTGGGCGGCGCATCGCCCAATCGCCAGTCTGTGAAACCGCCGAGCATGCGCACGGCGGTGAACGTCGAAATGCCGACGAAGACGAGTTTGAACAGCGCAGCCGGCGCGTTGCGCGCGATCGCCGCGCCGAGCGCGACGCCGAGGACGACCGGAACAACCCAGCCCCGGATGACCGTCATGTCCACGGCGCCCTTGGCGAGATGCGTTCGCGCCGAGGCGATGGAGGTCGGCACGATGACGGCGAGCGAGGTGCCGACCGAAACGGGCATGGCGACCTCGTCGGTCACGCCCGTGAAGCGGAGGGTCTGGTAGAGAACCGGCACGATGATGGCGCCGCCGCCGACGCCGAACAGGCCCGCGAGAACGCCGGTGGCGACGCCCGCGACGCGCGAGCGCCGGCGCCAGCCAGATGAAGTCGGAATGGAGAAGCGCGGCGAGATTCACGCGGGCGCGCTCCGGTCCCCCAGCCAGACGCCCATCATCGTCGCCAGCATGAGCGCGACAGGCTTGCGGGCGCCGTCGGCCGCCTCCGCCAGCACTTCGCCTTCCACCACGCTGATCTGCTTGCCGGCGCGCTTCACGCGGCCGATGGCGATGAACTTCTCGCCGATGGCGGGGCTGAGGAAATTGACCTTGAATTCGATGGTCAGGACCTGCATCCCTTCCGGCATCAAGGTCATGGCGGCGAAGCCGCCGGCATTGTCGACGACCGTCGTCAGGCCGCCGGCATGAACGAAGCCGTGGTGCTGCGCAATGTGCGGGCCGAAGGGCAGAACGATCTCGACCTCGCCCGCCTCGATGCGCGTCATCGACGCGCCGAGCGTCTTCATCATGCCCTGGTCGTCGAAAGCCGCGCGGATGCGCGCCGCCTGAGCGGGATCGAGCGTCTTCTTCGTCATGCCGCCTGCGACCTCGTAGCGCGATCGACTTCCGCAACCGCCGCGCGCAGCACGCCGACGCCGGCGCCGGGCTTGACCGCCTCGACCGCGAGATGGCGGCGGAACGCCCGCGCGCCCGGGCGGCCCGCGAACAGGCCGAGCATATGGCGCGTCATCGAAGAGAGACGCACGCCTTCGGCGAGCCGCGCCTCGACATAGGGGATAAAGGCCTCGACCGCTTCGTGCGCGTCGGCGACCGGCGCGGGCGCGCCGAAAATGTCGGGGTCGACCGCAAGCAGGAGCTCGGGGTCCTGATAGGCGGCGCGGCCGAGCATGACGCCATCGACATGCGCCAGATGTTCGCGCGCTTCCGCGAGCGTCCTGACGCCGCCGTTGATGGCGATGGGGACAGTGGGCATAGCGCGCTTCAATTCATGGACGAGCGGATAGTCGAGCGGCGGCACGTCGCGATTTTCACGCGGCGAAAGGCCCTGGAGCCAGGCCTTTCGCGCATGCACGACGATCGCGTCGGCGCCGGCTTCGACCACGCGCGTCGCCAGATCGAACAGCGCCGCGCGCGGATCCTGGTCGTCCACGCCGATCCGGCATTTGACCGTGACCGGCACATGCACGGCGCGCTTCATCGCCGCGATGCAATCTGCGACCAGCGCCGGCTCGCGCATGAGACAGGCGCCGAAGCGCCCATCCTGCACGCGGTCCGATGGGCAGCCGACATTGAGGTTGATCTCGCGATAGCCGAAATCGGCGCAGATGCGCGCGGCCTCGGCAAGTTCGTGCGGTTCGGCGCCGCCGAGCTGCACGGCGACGGGCTGCTCCGCAGGATCGAACCCGATGAGCCGCGCGCGCTGTCCGTGGATGACCGCCGCCGAAGTCACCATTTCCGTGTAGAGCAGCGCACGGCGCGTCATGATGCGATGGAAGAACCGGCAATGCCGGTCCGTCCAGTCCATCATGGGCGCGACGGAGAAGCGCCAGGCGGAGGCGGCGCCGGTCGTAGCGGACGATCCTATCAGCGATGACATCGGTCGAGTTCGGGGCGCGGCAGGCGCGGGAACATGCTGTATTGCAGCCGCGTGTTCGTTTGTAAATTTTTAACCACGCCCGCGACCTCCGCAGCGGGTCCGCAATCAGCCGGAAACCCATGAAAGATCGACGTTTCCGCGCATTTCCAAGTTTGCGAAAATTCACCCTCTCGCGGCATTCTCCTTGCGCGGCCGGACATTTAGTCCCGATTTAACCGGGCAAGCCTAGTTTCGCGTCACACGTATTGCGTCCGGGCTGCCGGACAGAGCGACCGGAGGCGGAAAAACATGCTCGATAATCTTCGACAACTGCTCGACAAGCACGCGCGACTGCCGGTGAAGGCGGCCACCCTGGCCTCGGACCAGGACCTCTACGCCGCAGGACTGACCTCGTTTGCGGCCGTCCAGTTGATGTTGGCGCTGGAAGAGGCTTTCGACATCGAATTCCCCGAACGCATGCTCAATCGCCGCAGTTTCGCGACCATGGACTCGATCGCGGCCTGCGTCAGCGAATTGCGTCCGCAGGCGCTCGCATCATGAGTTCGCTTGTCGCTCGCGCGCAGCTCGTCGGCGCCGTCGCTGCGCAATATTGCGAACATGTCGACAAGGAAGGGCGGTTTCCGTCCGAAGCCGTGCGGGCGATGAAGGAGGCGCGCCTCCTCTCCGCTTTCATTCCGCGGGAGTTCGGCGGCGAGGGCGCCGATCTCTCGGAGATCGCCGAAGTGGTCTCGATCATTTCGCAGGCCTGCGCGTCGGCGGGGATGACCTACGCCATGCATCAGATCAAGGTCTCCAGCCTGATCAGTCATGGCGACAAGGACGCCTGGCATCAGGACTTCATGCGGCGCATCTGCCGCGATCAGTTGCTTGTGGCCTCCGCCACGACCGAAGGCGGCGTCGGCGGCAATCTGCGCAACAGCATCTGCGCCGTCGAGCGCGCCGGCGACCGGTTCACGCTGGTGAAGGACGGCACCTGCATTTCCTATGGACGGGACGCGGACGCCATTCTCATCACCGCCCGCAGCGCGCCCGGCGCCCCGGCCTCCGACCAGGTGATGGCCGTGCTGACGAAAGACCAGTACAAGCTCGAGTTGACCGGCGCATGGGACGCGTTGGGCATGCGCGGCACCTGCTCCGACAATTTCAAATTTTCCGCCGAAGGCGACGTCGCGCAGATTCTGCCGAACGATTTCGGCGAGATCGCCGCGAAGTCGATGCTCGCGATCTGCCACATCCTGTGGAGCGCGGTCTGGTACGGCATCGCGTCCAGCGCCGTCTCGCGCGCGCAATCCTTCGTGCGCGCCGAAGCGCGCCGCAATCCCAACCAGACGCCGCCCGGCGCGCTGCGCGTGGCGGAAGCGGCGAACATGCTTCAGCTCATGCGCTCCAACACGATCGCCGGCCTCACGCGTTTCTCGCGCGCCCAGGCGGACGAGGACGATCTCGGATCGGTCGGCTTCATCGTCGCAATGAACAATATCAAGATCGGCGCCTCGCGCATGGTCGTGGACATCATCAACCATGCCCTGCTCATCACCGGCATCAACGGCTATCGCAACAACACGCCCTACAGCGTCGGCCGCCACATGCGCGACGCCCTGTCGGCGCAGATCATGATCTCCAACGACCGCATCTTCGGCAATGTCGCCAATCTGCTGCTGATGCATCGTCTCGATCCTTCGCTGGCGGCCTGAACATGTGCGAGGCCTGCCCGACCCTGCTCGACAAGCTCATTCACCGTGGGCTTCTCGTCGAAACCGGAATCGACGGCCTCTATGGCCGCAGCGGTCAGTTCGAACAGGTGATCGACGGTTTCGACCGCCTGATCTCCAGGACCGGCGCCGACCAGAACGCGGAGGTCCTCCGCTTTCCGCCCGGCATGAACCGCGCGCTGTTCGAGAAGAGCGGATATCTGAAGAGCTTTCCGCAGCTCGCCGGCACGGTGCATTCGTTCAGCGGCAACGACAAGGATCATGCCGCCCTGCTCGATCGGCTCGCGGACGGTCAGCCCTGGTGGGAGAAGCAGGAGATCACCGACATCGTGCTGACGCCTGCGGCCTGCTATCCGCTCTATCCGACGGCGGCCAGGCGCGGGCCGCTTCCGCAGGACGGGCTGGTCTTCGACCTCAATTCCTACTGCTTCCGTCGCGAGCCGTCGAAAGAGCCGACACGGCAGCAGATGTTCCGGATGCGCGAATATGTGCGGATCGGAACGCCGGATCAGGTCGTCGCCTTCCGCAAGAAATGGCTGGAGCGCGGACAGGCGATGATCGCGAAGCTCGGCCTGCCGTTCAATGTCGACGTCGCCAACGATCCGTTCTTCGGCCGCGCGGGCCGCGTGATGGCGTCGAGCCAGCGCGATCTCGGGCTGAAATTCGAACTGCTGGTTCCCGTCAACAGCGAGGAAAACCCGACCGCCTGCCTCAGCTTCAACTATCACCAGGATCATTTCGGTTCGACCTGGAACATTCGCACCGCCGACGGGCGAGACCGCGCATACGGCCTGCGTCGGCTTCGGCATGGAGCGCGTCGCGATCGCGCTGTTCCGCCATCACGGGCTCGAAATCGAGCAATGGCCGGCGGAGGTGCGCGATGCGCTCTCGCTCTGAGAGCGCCTTCGCGCCGGATGTCGATCCGGCCTCCTACTCGGCCCACGCGCTGCACGATGCGGCGCGCGACTGGCCGCAGACAAATTGCTACGTCGATCTGTGGATCGAGGCGATCCACGCACGAGGCCTGCCGCCGGAGGCGATGCTCGGCTTCGCCGCGACGCTCGATTTCGAGGGCGACCAGTTCACGTTCTTCAAACCGCCGCTCGAAGACATCGAGATGCTCTACGGCTTCGTCGCACACGAGCTTTCGCTCTACGACGACATAGCCGACCACGTCGCGCATCAATGCGCGCGCGGGCGATTGACGATGATCGAAGCCGACGCCTTCCACCTGCCGGATACGCGCGGCGTTTCCTATCGCCTCGAACAGCTCGAAGACGACCATCGGCGTCAATCGCATCGATCCCGCCGCGCGCTGTGTCGACTATTTTCACAACGAGGGCTACTTCCGGGCGGAAGGCGAGGACTACGCGGGGCTGATGGCGTTCGGCTCCGAAAGCGGCCGGCAGAAGCTGCCGCCCTATGCCGAGATCGTGAAAGCCGCCCATGCGCCGCTCGACGACAAGGCGATGCGCGAATGCGCCCGCGCGCTGCTTGCGCGCCACCTCGACCGCAGGCCCGGGCAGAACCCCATCGAGGCCTTTGCGCTGCGCCTGCCCGCTCTCGTCGAACGCGTCGCCGCGCGCGAACCGGAATTCTTCCACAAGTTCGCGTTCAATTCGCTGCGCCAGCTCGGCGCCAATTTCGAGCTGATGGGCTCCAGCCTCGCCTGGCTCGGCGACGCCAACGAGTTCGCGTCCGAAATCGACGCCTGCCGCACGCTTTCGGCGAGCGCCAAGTCCTTCCAGTTTCTGCTGGCGCGCGCAATCGTCCGTCGCAAGACCGTCGGCCTCGAAGCGCCGCTCGCCGCGCTCGGCGACGCCTATGCCAAATTGTTCGATGGACTGACGCGACGCGGCGGCGCGCTGCGCCTCGCCTCCTGACGGCTGGCCGTCATGCGGCTCGACGCGGGCTGGACCTGCGCCATCTGCGAGGCCGACGCCGCAGCGACCCCGGCGGAAACCGACACCCTCGATTTCTTTCCCGCCAAGGCGCCCGGCACGGCCGCGCAGGCGCTCATCGACGCCGGACGTTGGACGTGGGACGAACCCGTTCCGCTCGATGAACACGATGTCTGGTATCGCGCGCAAGTTTCGGGGCACGGACCCCATACGCTCGTTTTCGAGGGGCTGGCCACGTTCGCCGAAGTATGGCTCGACGAAACGCTAATCCTGACGAGCGACAACATGTTCGTCGCCCATCGCGTCGAGATCGCGCTGGCCGGCGCACACCGACTGTCCATTCGGTTCCGCGCGATGAAGCGCGCGCTCGACGGGCGCAAGGGGCGCGCGCGATGGCGGCCGCGCATGATTCAGCCATCGGACCTGCGCTTCGCGCGGACGAGCGCGCTCGGCCATATGCCGGGCTTCGCTCCGCCCGCCCCTGTCGTCGGGCCGTGGCGGCCGATCCGACTGATTTCCCGCGACAAGCCGCACATCGTGGCGTCACGACTTTCCGCAAGACCGGACGCGGACGGCGGCGTCATCGACGTCGAAGTCGAGTTTTCCAGAGAACTTTCGCACTCGCTTGTTACTTCTTGCGAAGGCGTGGCGTGCGCGCTCGCGCATCACGGCGGCAATCTGTATGCCGCGACGCTTCGACTCGAGTCTATCGAGCGCTGGTTCCCGCACACGCATGGCGTTCCGCGTGTGTACGAGGTCGTGATTGCCACGGAGGGCGTGACGACATCGCTCGGACGCATCGGGTTTCGCGGCATCGACATCGACCGCGGGGCGGACGGACATGGCTTCGCCCTGCGCGTCAACGGCGTCCCGGTCTTCTGCCGTGGCGCGGTGTGGACGCCGCTCGACCCGATCTCTCTTCGGAACGATCCCGTCGCACTCGCCCGTGCGATCAACCTGGCGCGCGAGGCTGGCGTCAACATGCTGCGCGTCGGCGCCACTGGAGTCTACGAAACAGACGACTTCTATCGCGCATGCGATGCGGCCGGCATCATGGTCTGGCAGGACTTCATGTTCTCCAATTTCGACTATCCCGCCGCCGACGCCGGCTTCGTCGCCTCCGTCGAAGAAGAAGCGCGCCAGTTTCTGGAGCGTACGCGCGGCTCGCCGTCGATCGCCGTGCTGTGCGGCGGCAACGAGGTCTATCAGCAAGCGGCGATGATGGGCGTGGCGGAAGCCAACTGGCGGTCGCCGCTGTTCGAGGACATCTTGGCGCGCGTGTGCGCGCAAGCGCGCCCGGATGCGGCCTATGTCGTCAATTCGCCCTCGGGCGGCGCCCTGCCCTTCCACGTCGACGCCGGCGTTTCGCATTATTATGGCGTCGGGGCCTATCGGCGGCCGCTGGACGACGCGCGCCGCGCCAATGTGCGCTTCGCGTCCGAGTGTCTCGGCTTCGCCAATGTTCCGGAGGAACGCGCGCTCAGGCGCGACTTCGGGCCCGCGCCCCTCGCCTCGCCGCTCTGGCGCCCGCGCATTCCGCGCGACCAGGGCGCGGTGCAGGATTTCGAGGATGTGCGGGATCACTATGTCGCATTGCTCTACGGCGTCGATCCGCAGCGGTTGAAGTCGGAAGAGCCCGAGCGCTACCTCGATCTTTCGCGCGCGGCCGTCGCCGAGACGATCGAAGCGACGATCGGCGAGTGGCGCCGGCCGGCATCGACGTGCGCCGGCGCGCTTCTCTGGTTCTGGAAGGATTTGTGGGCGTCGAGCGGCTGGGGCGTCCTCGACTGGACCGGCGCGCCGAAATCGCCGTGGTGGGCGATGCGACGGGCGTTTCGCCCAATCCAGGTGACGCTCGGCGACGAAGGCGTCAACGGTCTGCATGTTCATTGCATCAACGAAAGCGCCGCGCCGTTCATCGGCCGGGTTTCGCTTCGCTGCGTCCGCGACGGCGCTACCCCCGTCATGAATGCGGAGCGCGACGTGGAGATCGCGCCGCGCAGTACGCTTTCGCTTCGCGACTGCGATCTCTGGGGCGCATTCTTCGATACGACTTACGCCTATCGCTTCGGTCCGCCATCGCATGAAGCGACGCTCGCCACGCTTGTCGACGGCGCGGGGACGACAGTCGCTGAAGCCTGGCATTTCCCGCTCGGCCGATGCGCGGCGCTGTTTTCGCCCGCTCTGTCTGTCGAGACGTTTCGCGACGAAAACGGTTTCGGCCTGCGTGTCGCAACGGACCGCATCGCGCAATCCGTCAAGATCGAGGACGAGCGCCTCACGCCGCTCGACAATTGGTTCCATCTCGCGCCCGGGGCGCCGAAGATCGTGCGCTTTCTCGAACAGGACATTGCGCCGCGCGGCATGGTTGCGGCGCTCGGTTCGCCCGCCCTATTCTACGGCGCGGATTGATCGCGCGAGCAGGACATGACCGAGGCGAGACTGCCGAACCCGCTATTTTCGGCGAAAGTGCAACCGGACTGGATCGACTACAACGGGCATATGAACGACGCGGCCTATGCGCGCGTGTTCAGCCTTTCGGTCGATCGCCTGATGGCGGAAATCGGCCTCGACCAGGATGGACGCGAGCGCACGAGCCTGACGATCTACACGCTGACGATGACGATCCATTATCTGCGCGAGGCGCATCTCGGCGAGGCGCTCGCCGTCTCCGGCCGCATTCTCGAGCACGACGACAAGAGGCTGCGCGTCTGGTTCGAGATGCGGCGGGCGGATGGCGAAGTCTCTGCGCTGAACGAGCAGGTTCTGCTCTGCGTGGACCAATCCGGCGACAAGCCTCGCGCCGCGCCGTTCCTGCCCGACCAGATCGCGCGCATTCGCGCCTTTCATGGCGCCGACGCGCATCTTCCCCTGCCGAAGCAGGCGGGCCGCGGCATCAGTCTTCGCAAGCCGGAATAGAAAAGCCGGTCGCCGCGAGGCGCGCGAGGTCGTCGGGCGTATCGACGTCCCAGATTTCCGCCGGCTCCTCCCAGACAACGCCGAGGCGTTGCAGGCGCCGGCGCGTGATCGCCATCACGGCGTCGGTTCCCCAGGGCATGTCGTCGAAGATTTCCGGAAAAGGACGCGAAAGCCCGACCAATCCGTAGCCGCCATCCAGCGTCGGCAGGAAGACGGCTTGCACGCGCGCAAGCGCTTCGGCGCACGAGCGCAGCAACGCCGCGTCGATCATCGGGCAATCGGATCCCATCAGCAGCAACGGGCCGTCGGCTTGCCGGAATATGCCGAGCATACGCGCGCCGAGGTCGTCCCGCGATTGCGCGCACAGCTTCACGCCGAACTCACCCGCGCATTCGGCAAAGAAGGGATGATCCACATCCGGGTCGCACCATAGAGCGGCCGGCAGGCCGCTGCGCGCGATCTCGCCGAGCGCGCGTAGCGTCAGCGCCGCATGAAGGCGCGCTGCGCCCGTGGCGCCGAGGCGCGGAATGAGCCGCGTCTTCGCCCGGCCTGGTTCCGGCGCGCGCGCCATCAGCGCGACGGCGATTTCGTTACTCACGCGCATAGCCGTAAGCGCGCGCGAGATCGGCGGGGTTCGCGCCGAGGAAATAGGCGAGCCGCAGGCGCCACATGAGCGCGACCGTACGCCAGAAGCCATTGCTGTCCCAGCGCCGGCCCGACGTGGATACTCGTGCCTTCAGGCAAGCCGGCGGCGATACGCGCTTCAATGCCTTCGACAGGGCGATGTCTTCCATCAGCGCGATCGCGGGAAAGCCGCCGAGGCGGCGGAACGTGGCGGCGTCGACGAACATCGCCTGATCGCCCGTCGCAATGCCCGTCACGCGCGAGCGCAGGTTCATGAGCGCCGCGACGACGGGCAGAAGCGGATGCGCGCCGAGGATACGCACGTCGAAACGCCCCCAGGCGCGACCCGCCTTCAGCCCGGCCTCGATCAGGCCGACAGCATTGGCGGGGAGAGACGTATCGAGGTGGAGAAAGAGCAGCACATCGCCGGATGCGATCGCCGCCCCGGCGTTCATCTGCGACGCGCGTCCCCGTGGCGCCACGACCAGGCGATCGCAGAGCGGCGCCGCGCGTTCGCGCGTCCCGTCGGCGCTGCCGCCGTCCGCCAGAATGAGCTCGACGCCCTTGGCGCGCAGGGGCGCCAGCGCGGCGAGCCGGCCGCCGACGCTTTCGGCTTCGTCGAGCGCCGGCATGACGATCGACAATTTCATCTTGCGCGCCTCCAGGCGCCCGGACCTTTCCGACATTCCTCCATCCGGAAATGCTACCACAGCGCGTTTCCCGCGCCTGGCAAGCTCGTAATTTGCGCTGGGAATGTCTGACGATCCGGACTTTGCGCGCTTGATTATCTGGCGGCTTAGGCTAGGTTGCGCGCAAAGACGGGCTGCCAAGGCCACGGGGAGGTTTGCGCGTGAGTGGGGAATATGTCCTCGAGACCGAGGGCTTGACGAAGGAATTCGCCGGTTTCACGGCGGTCAAGGACGTTCACCTTCGCGTCAAACGCGGTTCGATTCACGCGCTGATCGGCCCGAACGGCGCCGGCAAGACGACCTGCTTCAATCTGCTGACGAAATTCCTCGAGCCGACGCGCGGCAAGATCACCTACAACGGCCGCGACATCACCGCGACCAGGCCGGCCGACATCGCCCGCATGGGGCTGGTGCGGTCCTTCCAGATTTCGGCGGTCTTTCCGCATCTGACGGCGCTCGAGAACGTGCGCGTCGCCCTGCAGCGCGAGCGCGGAAACTCCTTCGACTTCTGGCGCCCGAAGTCGGTGCTCGAACGTCTACAACGAGCGCGCCCGCGCGCTGCTCGACGACGTCGGCCTGACCGAATACGCCGACACGATCGCCGTCGAAATGCCCTACGGCCGCAAGCGCGCGCTGGAGATCGCCACGACGCTGGCGCTCGAGCCCGACATGATGCTGCTCGACGAGCCGATGGCCGGCATGGGCCACGAGGACATCGACAAGATCGCCGCGCTCATCAAGCGCGTCTCGGCCAATCGCACGATCCTGATGGTCGAGCACAATCTGAACGTCGTCGCCAATCTCTCCGACACGATCACCGTCCTCACGCGCGGACAGGTTCTGGCGGAAGGAGACTACGCCACCGTGTCGAAGAACCCGGAGGTTCGGCAGGCCTATATGGGAGCGGGAGATGCTTGACACGACCAGCCGGCCGCTGCTCGAAATCGCCGGGCTGGAAGCGTGGTACGGCGAATCCCACATTCTGCACGGCGTCGACTTCAATGTCCGCCAGGGCGAGGTCGTCTGTCTTCTCGGCCGCAACGGCGCCGGCAAGACGACGACGCTGAAATCCATCCATGGGCATGGTCGGCAAGCGCAAGGGCTCGGTGCGCTTCGAGGGCACGGAGACGATCCGCCTGGCCGTCGGACAGGATCGCGCGCCTCGGCATCGCGCTCTGCCCGGAGGAGCGCGGCATCTTCGCCTCGCTCGACGTCAAGGAAAACCTGATGCTGCCGCCGCAGGTGAGGCCCGGCGGCCTGCCTGTCGAACAGATTTTCGAACTGTTCCCGAACCTGAAAGAGCGTCTGGCGAGCCAGGGCACGAAGCTCTCGGGCGGCGAGCAGCAGATGCTGGCGATCGGCCGCATCCTGCGCACCGGCGCGACGCTGCTGATGCTGGACGAGCCGACAGAGGGGCTCGCGCCCGTCATCATCCAGCAGATCGGCCACACGATCCGCAAGCTGAAGGCTCAAGGCTTCACCATCCTGCTGGTCGAGCAGAACTTCCGTTTCGCCTCGACGGTGGCGGACCGCTACTACGTGATGGAGCACGGCCAGATCATCCACAGTTTCGCCAACAGCGAACTGGCTGGGAACATGGACAAGCTTCACGAACTTCTCGGCGTCTGAGGACCACTCCGCCATGATGATCCCGCTTCTCAACATTCCCACCCAGGCCCTGTTCGGCCAGCTTCTGCTCGGCCTGATCAACGGCGCTTTCTACGCGCTGCTCAGCCTCGGGCTCGCCGTCATCTTCGGCATGCTCAACATCGTCAATTTCGCGCATGGCGCGCTCTACATGGTCGGCGCCTTCGTCGCCTACTTCCTGCTCAATCTGGCGGGCATGGGCTATTGGTGGGCGCTGCTGTTCGCGCCGATCCTGATCGGCTTCGTCGGCGTCATCATCGAGCGCACGATGCTGCAACGGCTCTCAGGCCTCGATCATCTCTACGGCCTGCTGCTGACCTTCGGCCTCGCGCTCATCATCCAGGGCCTGTTCCAGAACTATTTCGGTTCGTCGGGCCTGCCTTACGAAATCCCGGACGCGCTCAAGGGCGGCCAGAACCTCGGCTTCATGTACCTGCCGAACTACCGCGCCTGGGTCGTGGTGTTCTCGCTCGTGATCTGTATCGCCACCTGGTACATGATCGAGAAGACCAAGCTCGGCGCCTATCTGCGCGCCGCGACCGAAAATCCGACGCTGGTGCGCGCCTTCGGCATCAACGTGCCGCTGATGATCACGCTGACCTACGGTTTTGGCGTCGGCCTCGCGGCGTTGGCCGGCGTTCTCTCGGCGCCGATCAACCAGGTCCGCCCGCTGATGGGCGCCGACTTCATCATCGTCGTCTTCGCCGTCGTCGTCATCGGCGGCATGGGGTCGATCATGGGCTCGATCGTCACCGGCTTCATGCTCGGCGTGATCGAAGGTCTGACCAAAGTCTTCTATCCCGAGGCGTCGAACACGGTCGTCTTCGTCATCATGGCGATCGTGCTGCTCATCAAGCCCGCCGGCCTCTTCGGAAGGACTGCCTGACATGACCGCGCAAGCACTCACCTCGACCAGCGCGGCGCTCGACGCATCCAAGCGACGCGACGAGCAGGTCGCCTTCCTCATCATGACGGCGCTGTTCGTCGTCGCGCCGGCCGTCATCTATCCGTTCTTCATGATGCAGGCCCTGTGCTTCGCGCTGTTTGCCTGCGCCTTCAACCTGCTGATCGGCTATGTCGGCCTCCTGTCGTTCGGCCACGCCATGTTCCTCGGCCTCGCCGGCTACGTCTCCGCGCACATGGCCAAGCTCGGCACGATCATCGTCGGTCCGATCAACATCAATTTCGGCCCCGTCGACCCGATCGTCGCCATCCTGTTCGGCGTCGCCGCGTCCGCCTTCCTCGGCGTCATCACGGGCGCGCTGGCGATCCGCCGCCAGGGCATCTATTTCGCGATGATCACGCTCGCCCTGTCGCAGATGGTCTATTTCTTCTGCCTGCAGGCGCCGTTCACCCACGGCGAGGACGGCATCCAGGGCGTGCCGCAGGGCAAGGCGCTCGGCTTCATCGACCTGTCGAACCAGATGACGATGTATTACTTCGTCCTCGCGGTGTTCCTCGCCGGCTTCCTCATCATCCATCGCATCATCAACTCGCCCTTCGGCGACGTGCTGAAGTCGATCCGCGAGAACGAGCCGCGCGCCATCTCGCTCGGCTACAAGGCCGACCATTACAAGCTCGCCGCCTTCGTCATGTCGGCGGCGCTCGTCGGCCTCGCCGGCGCCACCAAGTCGCTGGTCGCGCAGAACGCCTCGCTGACCGACGTGCATTTCTCCATGTCGGGCGAAGTCGTGCTGATGACGCTGGTCGGCGGCCTCGGCACCATCTTCGGGCCCGTCGTCGGCGCCATCATCATCGTCGCCATGCAGAACTATCTCGCGGGCTTCGGCCAGTGGGTGACGGTCATCCAGGGCGTCATCTTCGTCGCCTGCGTGCTCGCCTTCCGCCGCGGCATCGTCGGCGAAATCGCGCACCGCTTCGGCAAGTCGCTCTGACGCTCGGCCTCCGGCGCGGCGACCTCAGCCGCGCGCGCTAGGGCATGCGTTCGTCGCCGCCGGGCAGGCGCGCCGCATCGGCCTCCGACTTTTCGAGGAAGTCGCGCTCGTAGCGCTCCTCCTGCCGGCGCATCACCCACCAGCCGGCGATGAGGCCCGCGACCGCGCAGGCAAGGCCGATCATGCCGATCGGGCCGGCCACGCGATGCACGGCGTCGCCGAAAATATAGCCGGCGACGCCGAACGAGGTCGCCCAAACGATGCCGCCGGCCGCGTTGTAGAAAAGAAACTGCCGCCAGCCGTAGTGATTCACGCCGGCGAGCAGGGCGGCGAAAATCCGCAAAATCGCGACGAAACGTCCAAAGAAGACGATCTTCGCCCCGTGGCGCGCGAACATGTGCTGGCCGAAGGCGAGGCGCTCTGTCGTCGAGGCCGACCATGGCGCCGTAGCGCTTCACCAGCGGCAGGCCGTAGCGGCGTCCGACCATGAACCCGATATTGTCGCCGATGATGGCGCCGGCGGCGGCGACCGCGATGACGTGCACGATGTCCAACTGGCCGGTCATGCCGGCAAAGATCGCCGCGAGAACCAGAGCCGTCTCGCCAGGCAGCGGCAGGCCCGCGCTCTCCAGCATGACGATGACGAAGACCGCGTAGAGGCCGTATTGCGCGACGATCGGCTGAATCCAGACCTGCAGCATGAGTTCAGGCGGCTCCTCTTGCATTCATGGCGCGCTCGGCCTCGTCGAGAAGCCGCTCCTCATGATGACGGTAAAAGCGCCAGCCGGCGATGAGCGCCGCGATGGCGAGCGCCAGCATCGCCACGCCGAAGGGGCCCGCAATGCGATGGAAGCTCGCGCCCAGCGCATAACCGCCCAGCCCGAATATCGTCGCCCAGGCGATGCCGCCGGCCGCATTGAAGGCGAAGAACCGCACCGGCTCCAGCCGGTTGACGCCTGCGAGCAGAGCCGCGAAGGCGCGCAGGAAGGCGACGAACCGCCCGAAAAACACGATCGCGCCGCCATGACGCAGAAAGAGATATTGACCGAGCTTGCGGCGTCGCGCGTCCAGACCCACCAGATCGCCGAAACGCTCGAGGATCGGCGGGCCGGCTTCGCGCCCGATCCAGAAGCCGATGTTGTCGCCGACAATCGCGCCAGCGGCCGCAGCGCCGATCACGCCGGCGATCTTCAGGTCGTGGGTCGTGCCGGCATAGACGGCCGCGCTGACCAGCACGGTTTCGCCAGGAAGCGGAACGCCGGCGCTTTCCAGCGCGACCACGGCCAGAACGAGGCCGTAGCCGTAGGCTGAAAGCAACGCGGGAATGTTGGCGGGATCGAAAAGGTTCAACGAGCGCTCCGAGGGGCGTCGTCGACTTATAGGGACGCCGCCGCCTCAGGCAAGTTTACGCCATTCTCAGGCGTCCGACCGCTCGCTGTCGCCCAGCGCCGGCTCGACGATCATCGCAAAGCCGCGCAGCAGCGGCAGGTCGTCGCCGGCCACGGCATTCTGCAACGCCTCGAACTCGGTCGCGCGCGCATTGCTGCGGAACCTCAATACCGCCGAGGCCGCCAGCGCGCCGGGACGAACCCCGCGCCGCTTGGCCGTCTCGCGCACGCGGCGCGCGAACACGCCGCCGATCGAGGCGACCGCGGCCTCAGCGACCTGCTCGTTGGAACAAGAGTTCATGATGTCCTGAATCACCATCGGACTCTCCCCCTGAGGCGCGTGTGACAATACTGGTCGGCTGTCGACGACCGAGTTTTGGCCGCCGCGGCCCCCCGCCGCTGTGACGATCCACACAATAGAGGTCGATAAAGACGAGATCGTGACGAGACGCCGGGCGTTTCGCGGCTGGACCGGAACGGCCCGCCACAAACGTTAAGCGTCTCGAATCAGCCCGCTACCAGACCCCGACATTCGGCATGGACGCCCACGGCTCCGCGGGCGGCCGGGATTCGCCGGCTTGCAGAAGCTCGATCGAAATATTGTCCGGGGTGCGGATGAAGGCCATCCGCCCATCGCGCGGCGGCCGGTTTATGACTACGCCCGCCTTCATCAGCCGGTCGCAGAGGGCGTAGATGTCCTCGACGCGATAGGCGAGGTGGCCGAAATTGCGACCCCCGGCGTAATCTTCCCGGTCCCAGTTGTAGGTGAGCTCGACGAGCGGCGCGTTGCGCTCGGCGGCGAGCTGGAGGTCCTGCGGCGCGGCCAGGAAGACGAGGGTGAAGCGCCCCGCCTCGTTGCTGATGCGGCGCACTTCGACGAGGCCGAGCTTGTTGCAGAAAAAGTCGAGCGACTGATCGAGGTCGCTGACGCGGATCATCGTGTGCAAATATTGCAAGGCTTGAGCCTCCCTCACCGGCCGGCAGGATCGGCCAGCGCGACCTGCGAAGGGAAGCGAAAACTTGCGGCGAGCCCAGCCATGGCCTAGACGGGCCACGCCCGCCGGGGCGCCACGGGAAAGCCATGTCCGATCTTCACGCCAGGAAAGAAAAAGCAGCGCTCGCCTCGATCGGGGCCAGCGCGGCGATCACCGTCGGCAAGCTCGTCGCTGGCCTCATGTCCGGCTCTCTCGCCCTCATGTCCGAGGCGGGCCATGCCGCGGTCGATACCGGCGCGACCATCCTGACCTGGCTCGCCGTGCGGGCCGCGCACAAGCCCGCCGACGACGAACATCACTACGGCCACGGCAAGTACGAGTCGCTGGCGGCGCTGGTCGAAACGGGCTTGCTCTTCGCGCTCACCGCCTTCGTCGTCATCGAGGCGACGCATCGTCTCATCTCGGGCGTGGCCACGGTCGAGCCGAAGGCCATCGCCTTCATCGTCCTGATCGCATCCATCGCCATCGACGCCGTCAGATGGATTTCGCTCACGCGGATCGCCAAGGAAACGCGCAGCGACGCGCTCGCCGCCGACGCGCTGCATTTTTCCAGCGATCTCGTCGCCTCGGCGCTCGTGCTGATCGGACTGACCTTCGCCTATTTCGGCTATCCGCAAGCCGACGCCTACGCGGCCTTCGGCGTCGCAGCCTTCGTCGCCATCGCCGGCTATCGACTTGGACGGCGAACGGTCGATGCGCTGATCGATACGGCGCCGGAAGGTCTCACGGAGCGCGTGCGGGCCGCGGTCGAGGCAGTCCCCGGCGTCGTGCAGGTCGATTTCCTGCGCCTGCGCCCCGCCGGCGCGCAGGTGATCGGCGAGATCGGCATCGGCGTCGCCCGCACCCTGCCGCAGGAGCGCGTGGCGCGCATCACCGAAGCTGCAACCACCGCCATCAAGCGCGAGGCGCCGGAGGTGGAGCTGACATTGACGACGACGCCGCTCGCGCTCGACGACGAGACCGCGCTCGAACGCGTCCTGCTCGTCGCCGCGCGACAGAAGCGCGCCATCCACCATGTGACCGTGCAAGACGTGGGCGGCCGCCGCTCCATCTCGCTCGATCTCGAACTCGACGGGCGGATGCCGCACGGGGAGGCCCACGACGCCGCGACGCGGCTCGAGACCGCCGTCCAGGACGAACTCGGCGATGACGTCGAGGTCGAGACGCATATCGAGCCGCTGGAAACGCGCGAACTCGAGGGCCGCGACGTTTCGTCGGAGCTGACCGCGGCGATCGCCAGGGACCTTTCGGAACAGGCCGCGACCGGCGGGCTTCTGTCCGACGTGCACAATGTGCGCGTGCGGCGCACCGACGCCGGCCTCGTGGTCAACTACCATTGCCGCGTCGACCCGACGCTCTCGGTCACGCGCGTCCACGACGCCGTCGACGATGTCGATCGCAGATTGAAGACCGCGCGCGACGACGTTTGCCGCGTGGTCGGCCATGCCGAGCCGATGCAGGCGGCATAATTAACCAATTGTTCGTAGTCCGTTCGCGCGATTTCGGGCGGACCGGAAAAATCTGATTCATCTCCTGTTAATCGCTCTGGACAAATCGCCGTCCCGGGATTCAGATGAATTCGATTCGGGGCGATGCGGCACATGGCCCCGGTCAACGGACTGAATCGAGGGGGCCATCCATGGCGCGTGCAGACGCAGCCAGCGTGCTTGCGCGTGGGCGGACGCGCAGCCGGGGCGCGGTGTCGGGAAGATTTTTTCCCGAACCGGAAGCCCTGCATCGAGTCGAGCCCTGGTTTCGACGTGGCGTCGTCGCCATGGCGATCCTGTTTCTCGTTTCGCTGACTGTCGCCGCCGCCTTCATCTCGACGCGCGTGCGCGAAGACGCGCTGAGCGACGCCAATTCCGATCTCGAGATCGTCGCCTCCGCCATCGAACACAATTTGCGCGGCGCAGCCATTGCGCTGCTCGGCAAGGACGGCGGCGTGGCGTTGACCGACGTGGCGCCGGGCCGGTCGCTGGCGCGCGGGCGTCGCATTTTCGTGACGGACCCCTCGGGCGCGATTCTCGATTATTTTCCGAAGCAGGCGAACGGACCGAAGACGCTCGCCGACGTGCTGGGCCATGGCGAGCCCGTGGCCGTTCTCGCCGAAAAAGCGGGCGTGATGCAGATCGCGCTGGCGAACGGCGTTCGCGCTTTCGCCACCGTCCGCAACCTGCACGCGCCGCTCGGCCAGCTCGCCGTCGTCCATACGTTCGAGGATGCGGTGGCCGAAGCGCGCGCCAACATGATCCGCGCCGACGTCCTGCTGGGATCGACGGGCCTTCTGCTCGCGCTGGTCGTCGCCGCCTATTACTGGCAGGCCGGCCGCACCCGCGACGCCGACGAAGTGAGCGAGCGTCTGCGCCGGCGCATGGACGCCGCGCTCAGCCGTGGCCGTTGCGGGCTGTGGGACTGGGACATCGCGCGCGGCCGCATCTACTGGTCGCAATCCATGTACGAAATTCTCGGCATGGAGCCGCAAGACCGGTTCATGTCCTTCGGGGAACTGACGGCCCTCATGCATGCCGGCGACACGGACCTCGCCTCGATGGCCGAGTCGCTCGCCGCCAAGAAGGCTCAGGCGCTGGAAAGCGAATTCCGCATCCGCAATGCGCGCCACGAATGGATATGGCTGCGCGCGCGCGCCGAAATCGTCGACGCCATGCCCGGCGAGGGTCCGCGATTGATCGGCATCGTCATCGACATCACCGAGCAAAAGGCGCTTGCCGAACATACGGAACGTCACGACGCGCGCCTGCGCGACGCGATCGAAACGATCTCGGAAGCCTTCGTACTCTGGGATTCCGACAACCGGCTCGTGATGAGCAATTCAAAATTCCGCACATTGCACGGCCTGTGCGACGCCACCGCCGCCGTCGGCAAGCCCTATGCGCATGTGATGGCCGCCGGATCGCCGCCGCTGATCCAGACGCAGATCGCGCTTGGCGAACGGCCGGGCGCCGCCGCCCGCACCTACGAGGCGCGGCTTGTCGACGGACGCTGGCTGCAGGTGAACGAGCGTCGCACCGGCGACGGCGGCTATGTCTCGATCGGCACCGACATCACGCAGCTCAAGAAACACGAAGAACAATTGCTGGATTCCGAACGGCGCCTGACCGCGACGGTGATCGACCTGCGCAAATCGCGGCAGGCGCTCGAGCGACAGGCGCGGGAGCTGGCGGAACTGGCGGAAAAATATCTCGAGGAAAAGGCGAACGCCGAAAGCTCGAACCGCGCGAAGACCGAATTCCTCGCCAACATGAGCCACGAGTTGCGCACGCCGCTCAACGCCATCATCGGCTTTTCGGAAATGATGCAGGCGCAGGTTTTCGGCCCGCTCGGCTCGGACAAATACGCTGATTACAGCGGGCACATAAAGGAAAGCGGCGACTATCTGCTCGGCGTCATTTCAGACGTGCTCGACATGTCGCGTCTCGACGCGGGCCAGATTTCCATCGAGGCAAAACCGTTCGACCTGGCGCAGAGCGTGCAGTCGGCTGCGCGGCGCGTCGAGCATGCGGCGGCCGACAAGGCGATCGCGATCGAGGCGCGCGGCCCGGAGAAACTGGGCTTTTTCGGCGACCGCGCGGCGATCGAGAAATCGCTCGGCATCGTCCTGCGCAATGCGATCAAGTTCACGGGCGCCGATGGCGCCATCTCGATCCGGCTGAGAAGCTCGCACGCCGGGATCAACATATATGTCGCCGACAACGGACCGGGCATGACGCGCGAATGCGTTCAGCGCATCGGCAAGCCGTTCGAGCAGTTTCATTCGAACGTCGACAACGGCATGCGCGGCTCGGGCCTCGGCCTCGCCATCGCGCATTCGCTGATCTCGCTCCATCAGGGGCGGCTGAAGGTGCGCTCCAGGCCGGGGCGCGGCACCATCGTGCACTTCCACCTGCCCGCGCCCATCGAGACGCCCGTCAGACAGCAAGCAGTCGCCTGAATATCGAGACGACGCTCTTCGCCCGCTCGACAATTTCCGCATTGAGCTGCTTTTCGTCCGGCAGTCCCGCGCTGGTCGCGATCCTCCGGCGCACGGCAGGCGGCGCGGCGTCCGGCTTCATCTCGAGCGGCAAGAGGATGCGCTGCATCTGCACCACGTCCGTGTAGAGCCGGTGCGCGGCCAGAAGCGTTTCCGCGTCGCCCGGCGCAAGCAGCCCGGCGGACGCGGCGCGGCGCAGGATGTCGGCGGTTCCAACGACCAGAATGTCTTTTCGATCGACAGCGTGGGCAAGAACGAGAAACTGCGCGATGAACTCCACGTCGACCAGCCCGCCGCGGTAGAGCTTGAGATCGGCCCGGTCGGCGTCGCCCTTTTCCTTGGCGATCAGGTCGCGCATCTCGCGGATGTCGCGCGCCAGCGCCTTTGTATCGCGCCTCTCGGACAAGGATGTCGCGATCGCCGCCTGAAGATCGCCGAGCAATGTCGCCTCGCCGCATATCGGCCGGGCGCGCGATATCGCCATCTTCTCCCAGGTCTCCGCTTCCTCGCGCTGATATTGCACAAAGCTCGACAATTGCACGGCGACCGGGCCCTTCTTGCCCGAAGGACGCAGCCGCATGTCGACGTCGTAGAGCGGCCCGCGCCGCGTCGACACGGTCAGAGCGGAGATCAGGCGCTGCGTGAGGCGCGTGTAGTATTGAACCGCGTGCAGCGAACGGCGTCCGTCCGAATCCGGCTTGTCCTCGTCGAAGTCGTAGACGATCACCAGATCGAGATCGGAGGTCGCGGTCGTCTCGCGCGAGCCGAGCTTGCCCATCGCCATCACCGCGACGCGGCCGCGCGACACGCGGCCGTGTTCGGCCTCGAAGGCCCGCAGCACATGGTCCAGCGTCGCGCTCAGCAGGCAATCGGCAAGCGCCGAGAAGGCGGGCCCCGCGTCGACGGGATCGATGGCGCCGGAAAGCGCGCGCACGCCGATCAGAAACAGGTTTTCCTGCGCGATCAGCCGCGCCGCGTCGAGGAAGTCCTCGTATTGCTCGATCGCGTACAGGCGCCGCGCATGTTCGTCGAAATAGGCGCGGTCGAGCGCCGAGCCGAAAAAGCGCGGATCGATGACGGCGTCGAGCACATGCGGCGACTTGGCGACGATCGCCGCCAGACGCGGCGCCGCGCCGAGCACGTCGCCGAAGAGATCGCGCAGCCGCGCATTGGAGCGCAGGATGGAAAACAGTTCGATCGCCGCGGGCATATGGGCGAGCGCGGCGTCGAAGGATAGGAGCGCGGCGTCGGGATCGCCGGAGCCCGCCAGAGATTCCAGAAGGTCGGGCACAAGTTCCGTCAGCACCTCGCGCGCCCGCGCGGTCTGCACGGCGGCTCTGCGGCCGAAATGCCAGCCGCGCACCGTTTCGGCGGCGAGCGGCGGATCCTTGAACCCCATGCGCGCCAGCGTCTCGAGCGTTTCGGGATCGTCGGTCACGCCGGTAAACACGAGGCTGCCCTTTTCCGCATCGAGACCGGGCTCGCGCTCGAACAGGCGCGCATAGTGCAACTCGACTTTCCGGAAATGTCTCGTCAGCCAGGTTTCGAACTTCCTGTAGGTCGAATGGCCGCAGAATTTCGCGAAGCGCGCAAGCTCCTTCTCGTCGGACGGCAGGCGCTGCGTCTGCTCGTCGGCGATCATCTGCAGGCGATGTTCGACGGTGCGCAGGACCGCGTAGGACTCGGTCAGTTCGTCGCGCGCCTGCGGCGACACCCAATTGTCGGCGGCGAGCGCCGCCAGCATGTCCACCGTGCGTCGGCCGCGCAGTTCCGGCCTGCGGCCGCCGAAGATCAATTGCTGCGTCTGGACGAAGAACTCGATCTCGCGAATGCCGCCGCGACCGAGTTTCACGTCATGGCCGGGCACGACGACTTCGGCGTGGCCGCGCACGGCGTGAATCTGCCGCTTCATCGCGTGAATGTCGGAGATCGCCGCATAGTCGAAGTAGCGACGCCAGATGAACGGCCGGAGGTCCTCGAGGAAGCGTGCGCCGAGTTCCGTCTGGCCGGCGATGGGGCGCGCCTTGATCATGGCGGCGCGTTCCCAGTTCTGGCCGAGCGTTTCGTAATAGGAGAGCGCGCCGGGCAACGAGACGGCGACGGCGGTCGAGCCGGGGTCCGGACGCAGACGCAGGTCGACCCGCAGCACGTAGCCGTCGCCCGTGCGCTCCGAGAGGATGCGCGCGAGCGACCGCGTCAGCCTGACGTAGAACGGGCCGGGTTCGCCGCCGGCGAGGCGCGCGGACGCAATCTCCGGATCGTAGAAAACGACGAGATCGACGTCGCTGGAATAATTGAGCTCGCCTGCGCCGTGCTTGCCGAGCGCGAGCACGACGAGGCCGCAGTCCGCAGCCGGGCGCGCGCGGTCGACGGGTTCGAAACGACCGTCGGCGACAGCCCGGCGCAACAGGAAATCGAGCGTGGCGGCGACATAGGCGTCGGCGGCCGCGGTCAGCGCGCCGGTGACCTGTTCGAGCGACCAGAGGCCGCCGAGGTCGGCGAGCGCGATGTAGAGCGCGCCGAACTGACGGGCGCGGCGCAACCGCTTCATCAGCGCCGCCTCGTCGTCGATGCCGGCGCATTCCTTCGCCAGCGCCTCGAGCGCCACGGCGAAGGCCCGGTCGGGATCGCCCGTCAGCATTTCGCCGAGACGCGCGGGATCGGCCGCCGCGAGACGCCACAGGAACGGCGAGTGATCGGCGAGCGCGCCCAGCAGGGCGGCGACGGCGGGTTCGGCCAGAAGGGCGGCGAGCGGCGAACCGGCGCGCGTCGCCTCCACCAGATCCTTCATCTTCGAGGCGGCGGATTTCTTGTCCGCTATGAGCGGCGAAGGTTTGAGCCGCCGCCAGAAAACGCTTTCGCTAGCCTCAACCCGTTCCTGCACGCGTCCTGTCTCCCAGCCGATTTTGCGGCGCCGAGGCCGTCGTGGGAATTTCTAGCACGGCGCGCAGGCCCGGCGCATTGTCTTCGAGCCGCAGGACGCCGCCGTGGAGATGCGCTATTGCCGCAGCAAGCGACAGGCCGAGGCCGGAGCCCGGCAGAGTGCGGGAGGCTTCGAGCCGCACGAAGCGGCCGAGCACGCGATCGCGGTCGGCGGCCGGCACGCCGGGCCCGCGATCTTCGACCGACAGCCGGACGAGTTGACCCTGACGGCGCAGCGCCAGGCGCAATTCCGGCGCGACGCCCGAGACGGTCGGCGTTCCATATTTCAAACCATTGTCGAGCAGGTTGGCGAGCGACTGGGCGATCAACTCGCGATTGCCGCGCACGAGCAGGCCGGGCTCGATGGCGGCCGCAAAGACGAGGCCGCGCTCCTCGGCCGCCGCTTCGTAGAGTTCGGCGACATCTTCCGCGACGCGGCTGATATCGAGCGTCTCCATCTTCGGGCCGCTGCCGGACTCGGCGCGCGCGATGGTCAGCAGCGCATCGAAGATGCGCATGAGGCCGTCGGCCTCGCCGATCACTTTTTCCAGCGTCTCGTGCAGCGCGCCGGCATCGCCGCTCTGGCGCAGCGCCATGTCGGCGTTGTTGCGTAATCGGGTGAGCGGCGTGCGCAGATCGTGCGCGATATTGTCGGAAACCTCCTTCATGCCGCGCAGCAGCGCCTCGATGCGCGCCAGCATGGCGTTGAGATTTTCCGCAAGGCGATCGATCTCGTCGCCCGAGCCTGCGACCGGCAGGCGCTTCGACAGGTCGCCGCGCATGATGACCGCGGCCGATTCCGACATGGCGTCGACGCGGATGAGCACGCGGCGCGCGACAACAAGACCGCCGATGGCGCCGATCGCCACCAGCCAGATGAGCGAATTGCTCAGCGCGCGCCGCAATATCTTGCGCAGGCGTTCGAGTTCCTCGACGTCGTGGCCGACGAGCAGGCGATAATTGCCGGGCAGGACGAAAACGCGCGCCAGCGCGCGGCGGCGCGCCTCCTTCTCGTTCGGCCGTTGATAGGTGGTTTCGACCAGGCCTTCGCTCGAAATGGTCGCGGTCGGCAGCGAGGCGACATTGCCGACGATCGGCTCGCCGGCGAAGGTGGTCAGGAGATAGATGTCGCCGCCGGGCTGGCGAATGCGCCGTTCGATCGACTGCACGATCTGCTGCACGCCGCCCTGCGCATATTGATCCGAGAGGCCACGGATATCCGCGTCGATGGTTTCGGAAATCTGGTCTTCCAGAACGCCGCGCACGTTGCGGCCGACATTCATGACGACGAGGCTCGCGGCCACCGCGAAGACGAGGGAATAGACGACCGCGAGCTTGAAGGCCGTGGTGCGGAAGAGTTTGACGAGCGCGCTCACGCCGCGCCGTCGCGGATCATGTAGCCGGCGCCGCGGATCGTGTGCAGCAGCGGCGGCTCATGGCCCTTGTCGATCTTGGAGCGCAGGCGCGAGATGTGCACGTCGATCACGTTGGTCTGCGGATCGAAGTGATAGTCCCATACGTTTTCGAGCAGCATGGTGCGCGTCACCACCTGCCCCGCGTGCTTCATCAGATATTCGAGCAGGCGGAACTCGCGCGGCTGCAGCGGGATTTCCTTGGCGCCGCGCGTGAGCTTGTGGGCGAGCCGGTCGAGTTCGAGATCGGCGACGCGATAGACGGTCTCCTGCGCGCCCGCCCCGCCCTTGCGACGGCCGAGCGCTTCCACGCGCGCGAGCAGCTCCGAGAAGGCGTAGGGCTTGGGCAGATAGTCGTCGCCGCCGGCGCGAAGCCCCTTCACGCGATCGTCCACCTGCCCGAGGGCGGACAGAATCAGGACGGGCGTCTCGATCTTCTGCGCGCGCAGGCTCGAGATCAGCGACAGGCCGTCGAGCTTGGGCAACATGCGGTCGACGATCAGAACGTCGTAGTCGCCCTCGGAGGCGCGCGCATAGCCGTCGAGACCGTCGGCGGCGTGATCGGCGAGGTGGCCCTGCTCGCGAAAAGCCTTCACGAGATAGGCGGCCGCTTCGGAATCGTCTTCGATAACGAGAAGTCGCATGTCCGACATATAGCCGCTCCGAATAAAAAACGGCAGGCCGGAAGGGGGCTCGGCCTGCCGTTCATCGAAATCGCGGTCGGGGCGGACCGCGATCGCGAATGGGCGCTCTTACGAGGCGCGGGTCGCCAGCGCCACGAAGCGCGTGGCGTCGCCGCTCTTCACGCGCAGCAGCACGGCCTTCTGGCCCTCGGCGCGCGCATCCTTGATCGCGGCCACGACCTGCGCGGGGGTGGAGACGGGCTTGCCCGCCGCCTCGAGGATGACGTCGCCGGTGCGCAGGCCCTTCTGGGCGCCCGCGCCATCGGGGTCGATGTCGGCCACCACGACGCCGGTCTTGCCGGCGCCGGGCACGGCCGCGGCCGGCGCAAGCTCGAGGCCGTAGCTCGACAGCGAGGCGGGTCCGGCGGCGTCGGGCGTCTCGGCTTTCGCCTCGCGCTGATCCGGCATCTTGGCCAGCGTCACGGAAGCTGTCTTTTCGGACCCACCGCGCAAAAAGGTCAGCTCGATCTTCTTGTCGGGGCCGATGCCGGCGATCTTGCGCGACAGTTCACGCGGGCCGTCGATCTTCTCGCCGTTGACCGCGACGATCACGTCGCCGGATTTCACGCCGGCGTCCGCCGCAGGCCCGCTCTTGGCTTCCGCCACCAGCGCGCCCTTGGTGTCCTTCAACCCGAGGCCGTCGGCGATGTCCTGCGTGACCGGCTGGATCTGCACGCCGATATAGCCGCGCGCGACGACGCCCTTGTCCTTCAGTTCGCCGACCACCTGTCTTGCGGTGTCCGCCGGGATTGCGAAGCCGATGCCGACCGAGCCGCCGGACGGCGAGAAGATCGCCGTGTTGACGCCGACCACCTGGCCCGTCGCGTCGAAGGTCGGGCCGCCGGAATTGCCGCGGTTCACCGGCGCGTCGATCTGCAGGAAGTCGTCATAGGGGCCAGAGCCGATATCGCGCCCGCGCGCGGAGACGATGCCGGCTGTCACCGTGCCGCCGAGGCCGAAGGGATTGCCGACCGCGACAACCCAGTCGCCGACGCGCGGCGTCTTGGTTCCGAACTGCACGAAGGGATAGGTTCCCGCGTCCTTGATCTTGAGGAGCGCGAGGTCGGTCTTCTTGTCCGTGCCGACGATCTTGGCGGCAAGCGTCTTGCCGTTGTCGAGCACGATCTCGACGTCGGAGGCGTTCTGCACGACGTGATTGTTGGTCACGACATAGCCGTCGGCCGAAATGATGAAGCCGGAGCCGAGCGACACGCCCTTCTGCGGCTTGTTGCGGAACTGGTCGCGACCGCCGAACTGCCTGAAGAAGCGCTCCATCGGATCGCCCTGGCCGAAGTGCGGCATGCCGGGGCCGTCCTCGTCGGACGAAGCGGTCTGCACGGTCTTGACGCGCACCGAGACGACGGCGCCCTTCACGCGGTCGACGAGATCGGCGAAGGAAGCCGGGCCGGCCGGGGCGATGGACTGGTTGAGCGGGGCTTCGGCGTGGGCGGGAAGCGCGACAAGGGAAGTGTTGAGCGCGGCGCCGCCGAGCGCCAGCGCGGAAACGGCGCCCATCAGCAGGACGCGGGCGCGCGTGCGCGGACGCGGCAGCGAGAAGCCTTCGGAGGGAACAGGCTCGAGATTGCGGACAGTCATGAATTCTTCTCCGTTCAGTGGGAACGCCCCGCCGTCGAGGGAGAAGATGGGGATGGGCCCCTTACGCGCGCGTGACCGCGAGATTAAGCTTTTGTAATCGGGCCGTCGGCGCGATCGCCCGCGCCTTCCAGGCGCGCGAGTTCGGCGCGCTCCGCCTCGGTCAGGGCCGCCACGGGCGCAGGCTTCTGCGCGCGCAGTCGCGCGATCGTGAAGCCGGCCGCGCCCAGCAGCACGAGCACGGGCGTGATCCACAGGATCAGCGTGTAGGGGCGCAGCGGCGGCTTCAGCAGGACGAAGTCGCCATAGCGGGCGACGAGATAGTCGCGCACCTGGTCGTCGCTGTCGCCCTTCTTCAGGCGCTCGCGCACCAGAAGGCGCAGGTCGCGGGCCAGCGGCGCATTCGAATCGTCGATGTTCTCGTTCTGGCAGACCATGCAGCGCACGCCGCCCGAGATTTCGCGGGCGCGATGCTCGAGGCCCGGGTCGGGCAGGATTTCATCGGGCTGCACCGCATGCGCGATCATCGGCGCGGCGAGCGCCATCGCCAGCCCGAGCAGAGCGACACGAAAGCGCGTCATTTGCCGCCCTGCTTCGCGTCGCCCTTCGCGGCCGCCTGCCCCTCGTTCCAGACGCCCTGCTTCTTCAGGGCGTCGGCGACTTCGCGCGGCATGTAGCGTTCGTCGTGCTTGGCGAGCACATTGTCGGCCTTGATGATTCCCTTGTCGCCCAACGCGCCTTCCGCCACGACGCCCTGCCCTTCGCGGAAAAGGTCCGGCAGGATGCCGTCATAGGTCACGGACACGTCCTTCTCGCCGGTGTCGGTGATGGCGAAGGTCACCTGCTTGCCCGCGCCGCGCACCAGCGAGCCGTCCTTCACCAGGCCGCCGACGCGCACGCGCGTTCCCGGCGCCAGTTGCTTGGCCGCCAGCTCGGTCGGCGAATAGAAGAAGACGATATTGTCGCGCATGGCGAACAGCACGAGGCCGAGCGCGCAGCCGAGCGCCGCGAGGGCGGCGGCGATGAAGACGAGGCGGCGCTGCTTGCGGGTCATGGCGGGGTCTTAGCGTTGAATGCCCGAATGTGGCCGGGCGTTACGTCCGTCTATCCTGCCTCGGCGCGCAAGGGAATGCGCGAATTGTCTCAGACAGGGCCACAAAAAAAGGCCGCTGCGCGCAGCGGCCTTCGATCCCGGAAACCGGAGCGGCTCAGCTCACGATCTGCCATGCGCCATCAGGGCCACGGCAGGCGACGCCTTCGGCGGCGCGCGGACGGCCATCGATGTAGATGCGGTGCGTGTAGCGGCGGCAATGGCCGCGCGTGTCGTCGAATTCCACGCCGGGCTCGATGTAGCCGTAGGCGCGCTGGCCGCGCCAGGGACGGCGCTTGCCCGATTCGAAGGCGGCTTCCTGCGCCTCGTAGGCGGCCATGCGGTCCTGCTCGTCGAGATCGCGCCCGATGGCGTTGCCGGTCAGGCCGCCGATCGCCGCGCCGGTGACCGCGCCGACGACCGTGCCGCTGGAGCCGCCGACCGCGCCGCCGATGAGGCCGCCGGCGATCGCGCCGGCGCCCGCGCCCAGAACCGTGCCGCCCGCCTCGTGCGGGCCGGAGGTCGAGGCGCAGCCCGACAGCGACAGGCCGACAAGGCCGATACCAATCAAATTCAGGACTTTCACGTGCGAATCTCCATCGGCCGAAGCGAGGCCCCGGCTCGGCGCGCCGCTTACACGCGAAAAATCGGGCGAAAGTCTGGCGTCAGGCGGCCGGCAGCCGCAAAACCGCCCGCAGGCCGCCAAGTGGGCTCTCCGCCAGCGCCAGCGCGCCGCCATAGGCCGCCGAGAGGTCCGCGACGATCGACAGGCCGAGGCCGGAGCCGGGCTTGGTCTCGTCGAGCCGGCGACCACGCCGCATGGCTTCTTCGCGCATGTCGGGCGCAAGACCCGGCCCGTCGTCGTCGATCGTCAGCGCCAGCCGGGAGCGGCCCGCCGCAGCCGGCTCCAGCGCCAGCGACAGTTCGACCCTGGATGCCGCCCACTTGCAGGCGTTGTCGAGGAGATTGCCGACGAGATCGTCGAAATCCTGGCTCTCGCCGAGAAAGCGCAGGTCGGGCATGGTTTCGGGGCAGACGATCTCGCGGTCGCGATAAATCTTGCGGAAAGTGCGGGCGAGCGCGTCGAGCGCCGGCCCGACCTCGGTCGTGGCGCCTATGGCGCCGGCGCGGGCGGCGGCGCGGGCGCGGTCGAGATAGAAGGAGACCTGGTCGCGCATCACGGCCGTCTGCTCGCGCACCTTGCCGGCGAGCGGATCGCTCGCCTCGCCCGCCTCGTTGATGAGGACGCTCAGCGGCGTTTTCAGCGCATGGGCGAGATTGCCGACCTGCGTGCGCGCGCGCTCCACGACCTCGCGATTGGCGGAGACGAGCAGGTTGAGCTCATCCGCCAGCGGCGCGATTTCGGTCGGATAATCGCCCTCCACCCGTTCCGCCGCGCCGCGCCTGACGTCGGCGACGGCCGATTCCAATTGCCGCAACGGGCGCAGGCCGAACGACACCTGGAAGGCCGTCGTCGCCAGCAGGCCCGCCGCCAGCAGCACGAAGGCCACCGCCAGCGCGACCTCGAACCGATTGATCTGGGCCTCCAGATCCTCCGTGGTGGCTGCGACCTGCACGAGATAGAGGCCGGCGTCGCCCACCGAAATCTGGCGCTCGACGATGCGCAGGTCGCGGCCGTCGGGGCCGGCCGAGTAGCCCGCGCGCGCCCCGCCCATGTCGGCCGGCACGCCGCTTTCGGAGAGTTTCGGAAGCCGCGCGGCGAAGAGCGAGCGCGAGGCGCGGACCTGCGGCTTCTCGCTGTCGAGCCGCGTGATCTGCCAGTACCAGCCGGACTGCACGAGATCGAACTGGGGATCGCCGAGTTCGCCGGGGTCGGTGTGCTGGTCCTCGCCGGAACTGGCGACGTCCGCGACCAGCGCGCGCAGATAGACGTTGAGGCGCTGGTCGAAACTCGCTTCGGAGACGCGGCGGTAATAGGCGGACAGCAGGACGCCCGCCACGCCCAGAATGACGATGATCCAGGCCGCGGCCGCAAGGAACAGGCGCCGGGCGATCGATTTTCGCGCGACGAGCGAGGCCGGCATTATCTGGGAGCGGGCCGGGCCGATCCGGCCTGCTCCTCCGGCGGAGCGACCAGATAGCCGAGCCCGCGCACGGTCTGGATGATCTCGGCGCCGAGCTTCTTGCGCAAGCGGCCGACGAAGACCTCGACCGTGTTTGAATCGCGGTCGAAATCCTGATCGTAGAGATGCTCGACGATCTCGGTGCGCGACACGACGCGGCCCGTGTGATGCATGAGATAGGCGAGCAGGCGATATTCGTGCGAGGTCAGCTTGATCGCCGCGCCGTCGACATGCACGCGCCCGGCCTTGGTGTCGAGGCGGACCGGACCGCAGACGAGTTCGGCGCTCGCATGGCCGGTGGCGCGGCGCGTCAGGGCGCGCAGGCGGGCCAGCACTTCCTCGAGATGGAAGGGCTTGGTGACGTAATCGTCGGCGCCGGCGTCGAAGCCGCGCACCTTTTCGCTCCAGCCGTCGCGCGCGGTCAGGATCAGCACGGGCATGGTGCGGCCGGCCTTGCGCCAGGCCTCGAGGACGGCGACGCCGTCGATCTTGGGCAGGCCGATGTCGAGCACGACCGCGTCATAGGGCTCGGTCTCGCCCAGAAACTGGCCTTCCTCGCCATCGAAGGCGCGGTCGACGGCATAGCCCGCATGGCCGAGCGCCTGCACGAGCTGGCGGTTGAGATCCTTGTCGTCCTCGACGACCAGCAGCCGCACCTGGCCTCTCCCTGTCTACCTGCGGCCCTGCTCGGCCGTGAGGCGGCCGGAGCGGGCGTCGATACGGCTATGTATCAGCCGGCCGTCGCGACGCAAAAGGTCGATCTCGTAGACATAGGCGTCGCCGTGGCGGCAGAGCTTGACGGCGATGGGCTCGGCGCGCTGCTCGGAGGCTTGCGCGCGCAAGAGCGCGAAGGGGTCGGCCAGGCCGTTGGCGACGATTTTCTCGCGCGTTTCCGGGGGACTGAAACAAGCGCGGTCCGGCGTCGGCCGACTGACGTCCTCGGCCGCCGCCCCGCCTGCGGCGGACATCGCCAAAGCCAGAAGCGGGATGCCGAAGAAACGCATGTCGTCATCGTCTCGCGCCGGGGATGAATGGCGCCTGAATGAGCGATGGTGAAGCAAGCGCGCCCGATCCACAATCACCTGGCCGCCGCGCCCCCGCCGAAGGCCTCGCAAATCGCGATCGACACCGCATGGACCTTGCCCGCGCGGTCGATGGCGGCCTGCCCGGCGTCCACCAGCCGGGCGATTTCCTGCGACAGGGCCGCGCCGGAGACGACGAGCCCGCAGTCGATCGCCGCCGCGATGTTTCTGAGATTGCCGGCGGCCTTCTGCGCCCGGTCCGAGGCGAGCCAGTCGGCCGCCTGTTGCGTCTGGGCGCAGCCGGCGAGCGCAAGCGCAAGCGACATGGCTGCGAGTTTCTTCATGTCAGGCTCCTGTCGAAACGTTCTGGCCGCCCTCGCCGCCGGCGGCCTTGGCCATCGCGGGCGCGGACGCGTCGGCGGGGTGCGCGCCGAGAAATTCGGCCAGCGGCGCCAGCCGCAACGCGAGCGCCGCGCCGCGCACGCCGGCCGCGGCGGCCAGCTCGAGTTCGGCTGTCACGATCTGCCTTGCGACGGCCGTCCAGTCGTGCGCCTTGAGCGCGACGACGAAACGCGGCCCGTCTTCGCGCGCAAGGGCGATAGCTGCGTCGACGAGCGATTGCGCCGAGGGCGACAGGCTCACCTGCCCGCCTCCGTCGCGTCGGGCTTTCCCACGGGCGTCGTCGTGGCGAAGCGCATGAGGATGGCGACGACGCCGGAAACGAAGAAGGCGCCGGTCGGGCCGAGCAGCGCGCTCCAGTCGACGGCGCCGAGATATTGCAGGGCGGCGGGCCCGACCGCGAGCGCGAGGCCGATGAGAATGGTGCGATAGCCTTTCATGAGATCTGCTCCATGGAGTTGCACGAGATTGGCGATGCGGGCGCGCGCGGCGTCCGGCGCGTCGATGAAATGCGCGACTTCGTTCGCCGCGGCGCGATCCGACAACATCGCTCGCCCGGCAGGCGCCCGGTGAGGAACCAGGCGCGCTCGCGCTTGCGCCGCGCGACGAGGCCGGGCACGACGCGGCCGCCGGCCTTCGTCCAGTCGAGAAATTTCTCCGCCGCCTTCGCCTTGTCGCCCGCGAGATAGGCGCGCAGGAGCGAGGACGAGCGAAAGGCGCCGAGACCGATGTTGAAAGCGAGATCGACCAACGCATCGAACTCGCGCTGATGGACCTCGCCCTTCGCCTTGCGCAGCGCGCCCGCGACGCCGCGCTCGAACAGGCCGAGGTCGCGCGAAAGAATTTCGTCGGCTTCCGCGTCCGAGATTTTCAGTCCCGCCCCGACCTGCGGAAGGCCCGCGCGCGAGGTGTGGCCATAGCCGATCGTCCAGACGCCGACGCAATCGCGGTAGGCGTTCAGGCGCTTGCCTTCAGACGGTTCCGTGATCTTGCGGCGGCACGCCGCCGACATCCTGTCTGGCATGGTCATGGTGTGTCTCGACAAACGCGCGCCATCGGCCGCGCAGGCGCGCGGTCGACGAACGCTGTGTGGAAATGAAGACGAGCCGGCGATCAGAAGCGCGCGGCGAGCGCCGCGACGACGGCGGGGCAGGCAGGCCACGACCGCTCGTCGGCGAACGCAGGCTCGCCTGCCGCGATCAAGCCGGCGCAAGCCGCGCGCATCGCCTGGACCCAGCCGAGCGCCGCATTGAAAGCGGCCTTCTCGTTGTCGTCGGCCTGGCCGCTGGCGATCCACGCGGTCATGTTCATCTGGCAATTCTGCGAGGCGACGGCGTAGATGCGCCGCTGGCATTCGGCGGCGACCCGAGGGGCCAGCGACATTGCGTCAGCATCGGGCGCGAGCGCCGCGACGCCGCCAGCGGCCGCCCATGCGCGATAGCGCGCGGCGTCGGCATTGTCCTCGATGAGGGGGACGAACAGGACCGAGCCGTCATCGCCATGCAATTCGACCGTAGAGGTGGACAGCGAGCCGTCGCGCTCGCGCGGAATGACGTATTTCATGATCTTCAAAGCTCCGCGCTCACATCGATCCAGCCGCTTGTCGAATTGAACAGCAGGGCGAGCGCCTGCCCCGGCGTAGAAGCTCGGAGAGCCCCCCGCAGACATGTTGGCGTAGATGTTTACCGACCGCCTGCTCGCCTGCGGCGTGACCGAAATTCGTAAGCGGATATTCCACCGTCACGTTCGTGTTGCATGATCGAGAAATGTGCGATGTTCGATATGCCCACCGTCGCGGCGTTGACGCGCATTTCAACGGGCAGATCGAACAATTTTCCCCACGTCGCCCACGCTGCCGGTCGCCGACATGATCGAGATGATGTCGTAGGCGACGGCGGCCGTACGCCTGTAGTAATAGCGCTGGCACATCGCAGCCTCGACCGCGTGTGGCCGCCGCTCGAAAGCGGTGTCGGTCGAGCCGGGCTCGAGCTGCGGCCTGAGGACAGTGCCGGTCGAGAACTCGACATTGGTCTGCGTGCTGGCTGCAAGGCTCGCCGTGGTGAAGGGCGCGGCGGCATAGGAGCCCGAGCCGGTGTAGCCCGTTCCTTGCCAGACCCGCGCCTGCGCCGTGCCGGCGTGCGACAGGCGATAGGCGCCGCCTTCGATCGTTCTTGTCCTCGATCGGCAGGATCAGCGAGCCGGCCGATGATCGTGATCGTCGTGTCGAGCGCCGCTCTGCGCAAACGTGTATGTCGCAGCCGCTCGCGCCCGCCTTGCACGCCATCGTGGCCATAGGCGCCGGCGGCGAGCGTCACCGCGCCGCCGAAACGCCGCGCTGGTTGATGGAGAAATGTTGCGTTGCGCAGGCGGTTGCGGAAACCCGCGAGCCCTGCGCCCGCGCTCGCCGGCAATTGCGCGGCGGGCATCTTGCCGGAGGCGTCCAGCGTCGCCAGACCGTTGGCGAGGCCCGCAGTCTGGGGCAACGAAACCATCCCGGTCGCCGGATCGACGCTCAATGCGTCGCGCCAGGCCGCGCCGTCGGCAGACACCTTGATGCGGAAACGATCGTCGCCGGTCAGACCCGTTTCGGCGCGGCCGGAATAGTTGGTTTGGTAGAGCTGCGAAACGCTGTTGGCGACCGCGCTCTTGTTCAATGCGCAAGCCGCAGATCGCCCGTGCCGCCTTCGCTTGCCGCGCGCGCCGTGAACAGGGCGCCGTTGAGCTTGGCGAGAACGGGATTGACGGCGTCGGCCGTTGCGCCGACGCCGAGCCGCGACAGGTTCTGCAGGCTTTGCAGAGAAAGCCCGATGTCTTTCCACGCGGCGCCGTCGAACAGCAGGAACAGGCCCTCGCCTTCGATATAGGCGCGCCAGCCCGCCTTCGGCGCCAGAAAGGTCCAGCCGCCATTGTCGAAAGCCGCGACGGCGTCCGCATGGCTCGGCGAAGGCGCCGGTCGCGCCCGACGGCACGAGATAGCGATCGCCCTCGACCGGCGACGCCGGGAGGCGCGGCGACATTGCGCGCCTTGACCGCGAGATGCACGAGCGCATCGAGCGCGACGATCAGCTTCATTGTGCGTGACGTGCTTTTGCGATTGCGCCGCGTCGATGAAGGGCAGCGCAAGCCTGTTGCTGTTCGACATATTGCCTCACTGAACGGGAACGTGAGCGACGAGCGGAAATCCCGGGCCGACGACAGCGCTGACCTGGCGAATGGTCAGATCGAGCGCGCCGGGCGGAGCGCCGAAATCCGCGGCGATGTCGGCGGTCGCGTAGAGGGCCGAAGGCGCCGTCGCCGTCAGCACGCGCGGACCGCCCGAGGGCCGCGCGATTTCGATCGTGTATTTTTCCTGATCTTCGCCGAGCGGAATATCGACCGGCTCCCAGGCGTCGCTGTCCACGCGGCCGCGCCGCACGAAGCCGATCTGTATTCCGGCGCTGGTGGCGGCGGCGCGCGCGACGAACGGGCGCATAGGGCGTCAACGCCTTCCTGCGTCGCGGTCGCGGCAGACGGATACGAAATTGGCCGTGGCTGACATCGCGGTCGGCAGGGCCGACGCGCAGATCGAGCGTCGCGCCGACCGACGCCAGGCCGGACGCGAGCGGCGCACACCGCGCGATCGAGCAGCACGACGGTCGCGCCGGCCGGAACCGTGCGGCGGGCGAGCGTTTCTTCGCCGCCGAGCCCGCGCAGCAAGCGCGACAGCCTGTAGGTGTCGCGCGCGACAAGTTCGGCGTGCGCGAAGGCGAAGATTTCCCACGCGCCGTCCGGCCCGCAGATCGCCATCGTGGCGCGGCCTTCGAGCGCGAGGGCGTCGCCGACGCTGGCGAGCGCGCCAGAGTGGAGTTTGACGGTGAGCCTCGCGCCGCGATCGAAGCGCGCGACGGGACCCGGTCCGAGATCGTCGAGCGTTTCGCCGATGGTCGCGGGCGCGGCAAGCGTCAGCAGGGGATCGAGAGCTGAAGCCGCCGTAGTTGCGATAGACGGCGAGCGCGCCCGGCCACGGATCGGCGCAGGCGGCGATGAACTGCGTCGTCGTCGGATTGTTGCGCGCGATCGCCAGATCGAGCACGACGACGTGCGGCGGCCCCGGCGCGCGCGGCTTTTCGCGCGCGCGACGCGCATATGCCGGCGGCGCGCGATCGTAGATCGACAGATCGACAGCGCGGGCGAGACATTCGCGCGACGGCCCTTCCATGATGCGCGTGATCTGCCACGAAACGGCGCCGCCGCGCCCGCGGCAAGGTCGACGATATCGCCGGGCTCAATCGCCGGCGGCCTGCGGCGCGAGCCGGAACTCCGCCGTCTCTCGCGCGCATCCAGGCGTCCTCGAGCCAGACGTCCGCGATGCGCTGCGCGGCGGCGCGGTTCGTCATCACCGCCGTCTCGTTTTCGCTGCGACGCTGCGACCAGCCTTCGAGGCGTCGCGATAGAACGGTCGCTGTCTCGTAATCGTTGTCCGCCTCGCCGAAGGTCAGCGCGATCTCGTGCGGCAGCTCGCTTTCCTGCGCGCGCGTGACGCGAACGAGCGCGCCGTCGCGGTCCGGAACCAGATCGTCTTCGGACAAGACCAACGCCGCTTTTCGCCCGCGTTTCGAAAAGCGCACGGCGCCGCCCGAAACGACCGGATCGAAGGCGAAGGCGCCGGCCAGAGGCTCGATCGCGGCGCGCGCCGACATCGTGCGGTCGAGCACATATCCATCGACGAAGCCGCGCACATCGGGACGCGGCGCCGACACGCCGTCCTCGATCGCGGGCGCGGCGAGTTCCGCAACGAGACGATCGAGCGCCAGACCTTCGAGACGGCCGTTGAGCCAATGGCCCGTTTCCCAGTTCGGCGCATCGGCCCACAGGATTCCGAGATCGGGAAAGGCCGGAAACGGCCGCGCGTCCCAGGCCCAGAAGTGAATGCGCGCCGCATCGACCATGCGGCCGCCGTAGAGCGTCGACACGGGATTGCAGGCGGGATCGAAGCCCGGCGCCGCCGAATCGAAACGCGCGAGCGTCGCCTCGATGAAGCGCGCCTGCATCAGATCATCACGGAACCCGCGCGAAAAATGCGGCAGGCCGCCTTCGCTCGACTTGCCGTCGGGAAAGACGTTCGGCGCATTGGCGCCGCGATCGACCGCCGGGCAGCCGGTCTCCATGATCCAGATCGGCTTGCTGCGCGCCGCCCAGCCGGTCGCGCCCGGCAATTCGACGCCGCCGACGCGCTCGACATGCGCGTTCGACCACCAGCCGACGAGATCCTTCTGACGGAACGTCCACGGCTTGCCGTAGGCGCCATCCGTGATCGGCGTCCGCGCCTGCGATTCTCGCGCGGCGTGGTCTGCGTAATACCAGTCGTAGGCCTCGCCCGCGCCGATGCGGCGCGCGAGATAGGCGAGGTCGTAGACGTCGTCGGCCTCCGACGCATCGAGATGCGGCCCGTCGCGCCAGTCGGACAGGGGCCAATAGGCGTCGAGGCCGACGAAATCCACCGCCGGCGACGACCAGACGACATCGAGCGGAAAGCGCACTTCGGCGCCGCCGCCCAGCACATGCGCGCCATATTCGGTCCAGTCCGCGGCATAGGAGATTTTCGTCGCGGCGCCGAGCTTCGCCTTCACGTCCGCAGCGAGCGCGGCAAGAGCCTGCGCGGCGGGATAGACGCCGGGGCTCGAGCGCACGCGCGTCAGGGCGACGAGTTCAGAGCCGACGAGAAAGGCGTCGACGCCGCCGGCCTGCACGCAGAGATCGGCGCAATGCAGGACGAAGCGCCGATACGACCATTCGCTTGCGCCCAGGCGCCGCGGAGCCGAAGAAGGCGGCGACCTGCGATGCGGCCGCCGACGTGGCGTCGACGGTGGCGGGGCGACCGGGCGCAGGATCGCAGACGATGCGGCCGCGCCAGGGATAGGCCGGCTGCGACGCGGCGCCGGTCCAGGGATCGGCGAGCGCATTGCCGGCCGCGATATCCATCATCACGAAGGGATAGAAGACGACCGAGAGGCCACGCGCTTTCAGGTCCTTGATCGCGGCGACGACGCTGTCGTCGGACGGCGTGCCGCCATAGGCCGATACGCCGTCGATCTGGCTGACCAGACGCGCGGTGGCGCGCGACAACCCGGCGACGGACCAGTCCGAACCGAAGATCCACGAGATCGTCTTGAAGGTATTGTCGACGCGCGGCGCGATCGTGCAATGGCCGGCGCGCAGATCGTCGCCGAACCATGCGACGACGAGCGCGACGCTTTCCAGATTCGGGCACAGCGCCTGCAGCGCGTCGATCGAGCCCTGCCAGTCCGTCGCGGCCCAGGACTGGCTGCGGTTTTCCTGCACGGTCGTTCCCGGCCCCGGATAGCTCGAATGCAGCTTCGGCTGATAACCGAATTCCGTCGCGCCGGGGATGATGTCGACGGCGCGGATCATGCGCGCGACGCCGTCGACCGGCCGCACGACCTCGAAGGAAAGCTGCGGCACGCGATTGCCGAATTGAGCGAGCGGCATCCGCTCGAACACGACATAGGCGAGGCCGCGATAGGCGGGAACGACGTCCGCGCCTTCCTTGGCGACGATGAGCGGATCGGCGTCCTGCTCCTCGTCGCCCCTGTAGACGCGCATCGTCACCGTCGTCAGGTCGAGTTCCTGCCCGTCCGCCCACACGCGGCGCACGAAGGCGATCGGGCCTTCGCACAGGCCGACCGCGAAATTGGCGAAATACGTATAGGAGATGTTCACCTGCGCCGGCCGCGCGGGCCCCGTGGCCTTGCCGCCTGAGCCCGGCGCGAACGACACGTTGGTCTGTTCGAGCAGGCGCGTCGCCCAGATCATCTGGCCGCCGATGCGCGCGCGACCGTAGACGCGCGGCAGCGGCGCGCCCTCCATCGAGGTGAGGCCCGCGACCTTGGTCAGACGCGGCCCGATCTCGACGCGCGTATTCACGCCCGCGCGCGGCTGCAGGAACGCGCCGCCGAGGCCGCCCAGCGCCTGACCGGCGAGCGCGCCCAGAGGGCCAGCGATGAACCCGCCGACGGCGGAGCCGACGGCTGCGAGAATGAGAGTGGCCATGACATGCCCAAGGTTTCTTGCGGACGCGCGTCATGCGCCTATTCGGCGCTTGCGAGACCCGGAAAGGAAAAGACGCCGGCGATGCGATGGCGCCAGCCGCCGATGGCGACCTCCGCGACGCAGGCGCCGTCGTGCGCGTGGATCATGCGACGCTCGCCGCTGGCGATCGCCAGATGCTTGGCGGACACGCCCTCGTGGAAGCGAAACAGGAGCACGTCGCCCCTGCGCCATTGCCCGCCGGCCACGCGCTCGAAATGGCGCTCGCCGAGTTCGATCAGCGTTTCGCCCGCGCCGGCTTCGGCCCAGTCGGGCGAATAGGGCCGCATCGGCTCGGGCTCGGGCCCGACGATCTCGCGCCAGACGCCGCGCACGAGGCCGAGGCAATCGCAGCCCACGCCCTTCAGCGAAGCCTGATGCCAATAGGGCGTGCCGAGCCATCCGCGCGCGGCTGCGACGATATCGTCGCGCGTGAACGCGCTCATTGGAACAGGCTTCCGCCGTCCATCGGCGGTCCCTTGGCGTTGGGATAGCTTGCGACGACATCGTTGCCGGGCATATGCGGGAAGCCGCGGAAGTTGGCGATGTTGTCGAATTTGGCGGCGCAGGATTCCGGGCTCTTGTCGCAACCGGCCTTCAACGTGACGCGCGCGCCGACCGCAAGAGCGGACGCCGACGCGCTCCAGAGCACGATGCGGTCTCCCGACGCCGCCTTCTCGTGCAGCTTGATCGCATGACGCTCGCCGTTCGCCGCGACAAGCGCGCCGTCGGTGAAGAAACCGGCGTCGAAATCCGCATCCGGCGCGACGACGAAACTGCCGCCCGCCTCGCTCGCGATGATCGTCGCTTGCGTCGAATAGAGCGACGAAGACAGATCGACCCCGCAGCGCGCGTCGCCCAGGTCCGCCGCGCAATTGCGCTGGAACTGGCGCCCCTGCTCCTCGTCGAAACGATGGGCGAGCGAGCGCAATTCCGCGACGAAGGAAAATTCGGTACGCCTGATTTCGCCGATCGTCGCGATATCCATGAGAAGGCGGCGCGAAACATCGCTCCAGTCGACGAGCCAGATTTCGACGCTGGCGCCGTCGTAGACGCCCGCTTCCAGCTCGGCGTCGGACAAGGCTGCATCGTCCAGCGCGCCATGCACCTCGCCGCCGGCGACCGCAAAGCCCGCCGCGCTTTCCGCCTGCGCCGCGTCGAGGCCGGTGGCCGCGCGAAACGTCGCGCCCGCGAAGGCGAGATCGCAATCGTGGTCGGTGAAACCGAGCACGGTCCCGTCGCGGCGCGTCAGGCGCCAGCAATGGCAGAGCGTCGTCGCGGCGGCGGCGAAAGCCGCCGAGGTTTCTGCGGTCAATTGGCGCATCGGATGCTCACGGCAGGATTTCGAGGATCGGGATTTTCGGAATGTCGCCGGCATCGAAGCCGGACTGGTCGATTTCGAGATAATCCGTGTCGAAGCGCGCGGGCGTATCGAACAGGAAGCCGGCCTTGACCGCGGCGCCGGGCGCAGGCGCGGCGGCGAGCGTCACGAGGCCGGTCGTCGTGTCGACCGAAAAACCCGCAGCCGCGATTTCGGCGCCCGCGACGGACATGCGCACGCTGCCGGTCACGGGCTTCAGAATGTCGCGCACATAGGGCGCATGCGCGCCGCCATAGGTCTTGGCGAGCTGGAATGTCTTGCGCGCGCCGTCGCCCTGCCCGATCGCCTGGTCGGCGGCGGCCGGCGCGCGGCCTGGCGGCGCGGAGGAATGGTCGGCGCGGTCGCGCCAGCGGAAGCCGTAGAGACGGCCGCGCCGCTCCTCGAAGAAGTCGACGATGGCGGCGAGATCAGCGAAGGTCTTGACGCCGTAGCCCGCCTCCCAGCGTCGCCGCGAACGCGCCCAGCGCGCATTTCGTCTCTCGCGATTCGAGCCGAGCGCGACGACATCGGTGCGTCGCTCGGGCCCGCCGCGCGCGCCGAGCGCAATATCGAGCGGAAACAGGATTTCGTGAAAACCGTTCATGAACCGCCTCATGCGGGTGAGCGCGCAAACTTGATCCAGAACAACGCGCCGGACGACGCGCCGACTAGGGTTTGGCAACAATCAGAAGGAGACGATCAGGCATGTCGCATGTCGCGCACGAGTTGACGGACGAATTTCCCGCGAAGGCTCAGACCATTCACAATCTGAGGGCTTCCAACGCGCATTTCGCGCGGATCGCGGATCGCTACCACGAGCTCAATCGCACTCTGCATCGCATGGAGAGCAATGTTGAACCGGCCGACGATTTCACGATCGAGAGCCTCAAGAAGGAACGCCTCAAACTGAAGGACGAGATCGCCGGCTACCTGCACGATTGAGCTAGAGCCCGCGCCGCCCGCGCGCCACGGCGCGCGCGAGCGCTGCGGCGACCTGCGTCTCCGAGCGTCGGAAGCTCTCCGCGTCGGATGTCTGGATGTTGACGGTGATGTTCGGCGCGCGCGCCGCGCCGCCGTTCGCTACCACGCCGAGTTGCCCGTTCGGGCCGCGCGCAAGCGGCATGATGGCCTCCGCCCCGCGCTCGCCCATGAGCCCGAGCGATCCTCCGGCGCCGAAATAGGTGGGACTGGCGACAATGCCGCCGTCCGCAAACGGCGCCGCCGGCAGGCTCGGGCCCGCGCCGCCGAACAATCCGCCGAAGATCGACGACAGGCCCTGGCTCAGAAATCCCGCGCCGAGGCTCGCCAGCATCTGCGTGAGCGAGGCTGTGACCGTCGCCAGCGTCGCATTGAAGGCCCGGCCGCTCGCCGAGGCGCTGCTGAAGGCCTTGTTCAGCGAAACCGAGACGTTGCCGGCCGAAGCGTTGATGCCGTCGAGCTGCGCGCGCAATGCCGCGAGGTCCTGCGCCGCGAACGCCGACAGGCTCGAAAGACCTCCGGCCTGGGCCTCCGCCGACGTCGAATAATTCGGCCCGTTGCTTCTCGCCATGTCTTGTCATCCATCCGGAAAGGCGCGCATCAGCGCGTCGAGTTTTTCACGCGAAGGCGCGCCGCCGTTGCGCGGGCCGAACAGGCCTTCCGCCGCCGCGTGCAATTCGCGCGGCGTCATGTTCCAGAACTGTCGTGGAGCCAGCCGCAGGACGCCGAGCCCGAAGCGCATGGCTTCGCGCCACGGAAATTTTTCGCGCGCGCGCGAGCTTTCCGTCGTCAGGCGTCCTGCGGCGGCGGAGGGCGCGGCGCATCCGCCGGCCCGCCGAATGTCGCGGCAATGAGATCTGCGGCAATGCGCACATAGGCGTTGAGGCCGCCCGGCGCGCGCATGGCGGCGACATCGTCGTCGCTCACCTCGGCGCCTCCGCCGCGCAGTCCGCAGGCGATGATGACGGCGAGATCGCGCGCCGACAGGCCGCCACGCTGGAAACGTTCGGCGAGCGCGATGACGTCGCACGCGCCGAACGCGGCTTCGAGCTCTGCGAGCGCGCCGAGCGTCAGGCAGAGGGTCCGGCGCTCGCCGCCGATCTCGGCTTCGATCTCGCCACGAAGAAGGTTCGCCATGGCGCGCTCAGAGGGCTGCGAAGGTCAGGGCGCCGGCCGATTCCAGCGCGATGTCGAATGTCACTTCCGCGGCATGTTCGCCGCGCCAGTCGAGGCTCGAAATCTGGAACGGGCCGGCGACGACGCCGAAATCGGGAATGACGATCTGCCAGTTGCGGATGGCGCCGTCGAAGAATGTCTGCCGGACGAGCGCGTCGGACGCCTGGTCCTTGAAGACGCCGTTGCCGGCAAGGCTCGCGCGACGCACCCCGGCGCCGCCGAGAAGCTCGCGCCAGCGGCCGACGGATTCGGCGTCGGTGGCGTCGACCGTATCGGCATTGAGCGACAGCCTGCGCGTGCGCAGGCCCGCGATCGTGACGAACGCGCCTGTCCCGTCGTCGATCTTGACGAGCAGGTCCTTGCCTTTCTGGGCGGCCATGAAATTCTCCTTGATGAATTGTCCTTGCGTCAGACGGATTCCGTCGTCGCGCGGAAGCGGATGTCGGCGCGCGCATAGCGGCTGCTCTGTTCGCGGCGCGTCGCCAGCGCGACGAAGCGCAGGTCGATCAGCCTGTGTCCCGCGAGCGTCAGCGGCGCCTCGTCCAGCAGCGCGACGATGCGATCTGCGATGTCGAGCGCCTCGCGCGTTCCGCGCGCCGCGGACCAGACGGTCAGCGTGAGCATCTGCTCGGCGCCGCGCGAAACCTGTGCGGACCAGTCGCGCGATTGCACGTCGGAAAAGGCGACGCGCGGCGTCGGCGCGCCCGGCGGCGCTTCGTCATAGACATGCGCGCCGCCGAGCATCGCGCCTAGAGCGGCGTCGGCGAGCAGTGCGGCGAGGATGGCGCGCCGCAGCGCGAGGACGGGCGAAGACATGGCAAGAACCTCGAGGCGACGTCAGGCCGCGAATTCTTCGCAGACGCAGACGAGAAAGCGGCGATGGCCGTCGGGATCGAAGGCGGCGCGGATCAGCAGCGCGCGCGAGCCGACGCGAAAGCGCATGGGGCCTGCGATTTCGGGACGCCAGCGCACGACGACTTCCGACGTCAGCACGCTTTCCTGCTCGCCGGCGACGAAGACTTCCGCGCCGCGGCGCGGCGACACTTTCGCCCAGATGGAGGCGACCGGACGCCAGACGCGCACGAGCGCGCCCGCATCGTCGACCGTATCGTCGGGGGCTTCGAGCACGGCGCGCGTGCGCAATTCCCCTTGCGACGCCTGCCCGATCAAGCGAGCCTCCCGCGACGGAAGGGCGCGACGAGCGCAGCGGCGCGCGGCGGCAGGCTGCCGGCGTCGGTCGAAGCGACATCGCCGCGATTGTCGAACCACCACGAAACGAGCGCGAGGATCGCGTGGCGCAGCGCGGCCGGCGTATCCGGCGGATCGCCGTAGCCGGCGACCAGATCGATCTCGATGCCGCCCGCCGCCGCGCCGGGATGCGGCGGTTGCGCGAGGAATACGAGACGGGCGCGTTCCGGCGCGCCGACGAGGCGGTATGTCGCGAGGGCAAGCGTCTGCGGCAGGCCGACGGCGTCATAGACGCGCACGGCGGACACCGACTGGACCGGAGCGAGCGGAATGACAATTTCGCTCGGCGCGGCGCTCGGCCGCGTCGTCAGGATCGACCATCCTCCCTCGCCGCCGCCCGCAGGCCAGGCGTCGAGCATCACGCGCCACCCTTGCGTCACCAGCGCGCGCCGCGTCGCAGATTCGACGAGCATGCGCGCGGCCGAAATCAGCGATGCGATCGCTGCGTCCTCGTCGTTCGTGTCGACGCGAAGCCATGCTCTCGCCTCGGCAAGCGTTACCGGTTCGGCAGCGGGCGGCGCGATGAGGATAGGCTGCATGTCTTCTCGTCCCTGCTTTCGCGGCGCGCGCGAACGTGGCACAACACGCCATGTTCACAACGCGCCTGTTCATGGTCTTCGCCGCGCTCGCGCTTGCCGGCGTGCGCGCGAACGCGCTGGTCGGCCCCACGAGCGAGGCGCGGGAATTCGCGCCGCATGTGGTGATGGCGCTGGCGCAGAGCGGCCGTGGATCCGGCTTCTGCTCCGGCGCGGTGCTCGCGCCGAATGTCGTGCTCACCGCCGCGCATTGCGTCGCCGCGCCCGCCGCGACGCGCGTGCATTTTCGCGACGGCGCCGGCGCGCCCGTCCTGGTCGAGGTCAGGCGTGTCGCCCGGCATCCGGGCTTTCGCGCCGACGCGGTGGCGGCGCGCGTGAAATCCATCGACCTTGCGTTGATCGAGACGAAGGAGGCGCTGCCGTCCTCGTTCGCGCCGGTGGCGATCGGCGACGCCACGGCAAATATCGGCGACCGTTTTGATGTGGCGGGTTTCGGTGTCACGAAGCCCGGCGCGGCTTCGACGTCGGGCGTATTGCGGCGCGCGCGGCTGACGCTGCGCGGGCCTGTCTCGAATGTTCTGCTCTGGCTCGACAATGCGGAAGGCGCCGGCGCCTGCACCGGCGATTCCGGCGCGCCGGTCTTCGCCAACGGCGCATTGGTCGGCGTCGTCGCCTTCGCGCAGGGGCCGAACGGGCGCGGTTGCGGCGGCCTTACGCAGGCCGTGCGGCTTTCGCCCTACCGCGCCTGGATCGAGCAGACGATTTCAGGCTGGCGCTGATTACGACACGCCGAATTTCAGCAGCTTGATCGCGTCGAAATTCTGCACGCCGCCGCCGACGCGCTTGGTCGTGTAGAACAGCACATAGGGCTTGGCCGAATAGGGATCGCGCAACACGCGCACGCCAACTCGATCGACCACGACATAGCCGCGCTCGAAATCGCCGAAGGCGAGCGAGAGCGAATTGGCCGCGATGTCTGGCATGTCCTCGGCCTCGACAACGGGGAAATTCATCAGCGTCGCCTGCGCGCCCAGCGTCGCCGGCGGCTCCCAGATATATTCGCCGGTCGAGGTCTTGAACTTGCGGATCGCGGCCTGCGTCTTGCGGTTGCAGACGAAGCGCGCATTCTGGCGGAAACCGGCCTTCAGCGCATAGACGAGATCGTAGAGCGCATCGGACGGATTGGAAGCCGGGAAGGCCGCCGCCGCGCCGGTGGCGATATAGCCGATATTGCCGAAGCTCCACGACGATTGCGGCGTCGTCGTATAGGCGAGGAAGCCCTTGGGCTTGTTGACGCCGTCGCCGGAGACGAAGGCCGCGCCTTCCTGTTCGGCGAAGACGACCGCCACTTCGTCCGCGATCCACTGCTCGATGTCGACGACGGCGTCGTCGAGCAGCGTCTGCGTCGCCGCGGGCATGGCGTAGAGCTCCATCGCCGGGAAGGTGAGATCGGCGATCTGCTGGTTCGCCGATTGCGGACGCGGATCGGATTCGGCGACCCAGCCCGCCGCCGGCCCGGTGGTCGAGAAGGCGCGCTTCAGCGACTGGCCGGAAATCTCCACGACATTGGCGATGGCGCGGATCGGCGAGACAGTGGACATGCGCCGCAGGATTTCGCGCTCGGCCGGCACGGGCACGAGATAGCCGCCGTCCGGACCCGAGCCGCGGCTCATCGCCTTCTGCTCGATCGCCTTGAGGCCGCCGGCCTCGCCGGCGCGCATGTAGAGGCCGAAAGCCGCCTTGTGCTCGCCTTCGACATGATCCGTCCTGGGCGAACCGCCGAGTCGCGGGCGCGTGGCCTCGAGCGCGAAACGATCGAGGCGGCCCTTGGTCTCGTCGAGCGCGCGATCGATGCGCGTCAGCTTTTCCTCGGTGAGGACGTCCGACGTCAGGCGACGTTCGATCTGGCCGAGACGTTCGTCATTGGTCTCGCGAAACGCCGCGAAGGCGCGATGCAATTCCTCGAAGGCGACGGCCTCCGAGGCATAGGACTTGTTTTCGAGCGTGTGCATGAAGGTCACCTCATAGTATGCGCCGTCGCGCGAAAACGCCCCGCGCCGGACGGCGAAACGCGGGCCAGCGCCTGTGGCGCGGAAGATTCAGAGACTTGCGTTCGCGCTCTTCACCGCCGTCACCCGCGCCTGCGGCAGCATGGGAAAAGTGACAAGCGAGATTTCCCAGAGATCGAGCTTTTGCAGATGACGCAAGCCGGTCTTGCGATCGGTGAAGGCGCGCTGCGTACGAAAGCCGATGGAGAGCCCGTCGATCTGGCCCTCGCGCATCAAGGCGAGAATTTCGCGGGCGCGCGACACGTCGAGGTTGAGGCGGCCACTGACCTTGAGGCCCCTTGTGTCCTCTTCGACCGCCAGCCAGGCGCCGATCGGCTCGGCCGGGTCGTGCTGCCAGAGCATCTTGACGCGATCGGCGCCGCGCTTGCGCAGGCTGTCGCGGAAGGCGCCCGCCATCACCACGTCGCCGCCGAGATCGGCGACGCCGAACAGGCTGGCGTAGCCTTCGAAATGGCCGGTAGCGCTGACTTCGCCGAGCGCCAGGGGCGCTCGCTTGCTTTCCGGCGCGCGGGTCAGGGCGCGCGCAAGCGTCCGCGGCAATTCTGGCGCGAGCGCGCGCGTCAACGCGCGCGCCATGGCGGCGCGATCGATCAGGACGGTCATGAAATGCTCCGTGGATCAGTGCTTGGCGTTCGCAGCGCGCCGTTCGTCGGAGGGCGTGCGCTCGTGTCCGGCGAAACGCTCGAGCGTGCGCCAGAAGGCGCGGATCACAGCGTCGGGGTCGCGGCGGCGCTGGGGACGGCGCGCGCTCTTGCGGAAACGAAAGGTCATGTCATCCCTCGCGACCGAAGCGGCGGTTGAAACGCGCGAGCTCGCGCAGGAAGAGATCGAAGCGGCGGTTGGAGGCGGCAAGTTCGCGCAGCGCGTACCAGAGCATGGCCGACATCGCGCTCGCCCAGAGAAACAACGCGATATGCGCGAGATCGCCGCGCGCGGCGACGAGGGCGAGGAGGTCGTTCATGGTCTTCTCGCCACTTTGAGGCCGGCAGCAGGTCAGATCAGCTTGTCGTCGCCGCGGGCTTCGGCGCGCAACGACGGCGGCAGCGGCAAACCAAGACTGCCGTCGTTTCCCAGCCACTCGAGCGACTGGATTTGAACCGGACGACCGGCGTGAAGTTCCGCACCCAACATCTGCAACGCAAGCACGAGGGCCTGCATCGAATCAACGCCAAGCGCCGCATTCCGTCGCGGCGCTTCCGGCCAGTCGACTTCATACGCGCAGGACCAGTTCTCGCCGTCGGCGGCGGGCGCAAAGAGGGAGACGGCGATAACTTGATCGCCTTGTTCCGTTCGGCCGAGGAGCACACGTCGGGCAATGACGGGATCAGGTTTTGTCATTTGCGGTTCAGCCTTCAAAATCGCAATGGAAGAATTGGCCTGCCGGAAAGGCAGGCGGCGAGACGGTCTGCCGCACTTGCCCAGCATTTCGCCCGAGACAGCTTCGAACCGAGCGTTCTGCAGAGCGCGCTGTCGAGCTCATATTGCGCATCGCATTGGTCGAGAGCGGCGGGCTCGCCGAGAGAGCCCGCAACATCGCCAGCAGCTCCGGCAAGAGCAGAAATCGCAGTCTCGGCCACTTGCGTCAACACGCCCAGCGGGCTTGACGAGGATCCGCCGCCGGCAAGCCACCGACCATTCGCGTCCCTAGGCTGATCGGCTGAAAAGCGCAACTCGACAGGCATGGCGCCCTTAAGTCCGACCGCGCTGGCCGCGCCGCCCCTACCCGCAAACCCCAGCAACTCCCGCTTCTCGTCCGCCGACAGGAAAGTCGCGGCGTCCACGCGCGCCCATTCGGCGGCGCGTTCGGCCGAGAGCGCGTCGATGCGGTCGACGTCGTAGTCGAGGCGTAGCATCGGCCAGGCGGGCTTCAGCCAATGTTCGAAAGCGCGCTGCAGGCGCTGCACCATGGGGATGACCGCCTGGCGCCAGAAGGCGGCGTTGGCTTCCGACGTAATTCGCCCGCGTATTGTCGCCGGGCAGCCCGAGCACCAGCGGCGGCACGCCGAAGCACAGCGCGATCTCGCGCGCAGCGGCCGCCTTGGCCTCGATGAAATCCATGTCCTTGGGCGAGAGCGACAGCGCCTTCCAGTCGAGGCCGCCGTCGAGCAGCAACGGACGGCCGGCGTTGGCGCTGCCAGAGAAATTCTCTTCCAGCTCGCCCTTCAGCCTATCGAATTGCGCATCCGTGAATTGCGCGCCATCGCTCGCGCCGTAGACGAGCGCGCCGGAAGGACGCGCGGCATTGTCGAGCAGCGCCTTGTTCCAGAAGCCTGCCGCATTGTGCGTGTCGATGGCGACATGGGCGGCGGCGAGCGGCGGCAGGCCGTAGTGATCGTCGAGCGGCGATCCCAGGCGAATGTGCATGATGGCCTCGACGCCCTCGCCGCGCATCGCATAGCGCACACGCTCGCCGCCGAACACGTATTCGTAAGCCGCCGGCCAGCCGTTCGGACCGGGCGAAACGCTCATGCGGTCGCTGCGCAGCGAATAGATCTCGCGCACCTGTCCGTCCACTTGCGCGCCTTCGACATAGGCGTTGCCGAACAGCAGGAGATTGACCACGAGGCTCTCGATCAGATCGGTCGAGGTCTGCCCGGGATTGGGCCGCGACAGCAGATCGAGCAGGGGATGCGCGGTCAGCTCCGCCCTGCCCTCGTAGAGACGCCAGGGGATGGTGGCGGCGCATTCGGCGACCATGCGCACGCAGCGATGCACGATGGCGTTGCGCTCGAAGCCTTCGCGCGTCAGCGCCACATAGTCGCGCGGCGTCCAGCGCGCGGCGCCGAGCGTGTGGAGCGCCAGCAGGCTGCCTGCGCGCGAGCGTTTTTCTTCGCGCGCCGCCTTGGCGCCGAACAGACGGGACATGAAGGACATCGGCTACTCTGTCGTTGCGTTGAGGCTTGTCGCCTGGAATTCGCGGCGTCTCACAGGCGACGAACGCGCGGCGCGTTTTTTCGCGCGTCGAGCGCGAGATGGGCGATCGCCCAAACCAGCGCGTCGAGACGATCGGGGCTTGCGCCGCCGGTCAGCCCGTCCGGCCCGAACGAGCACATCTCGTCCTCGAGTTCGGGAAAGGCGCCGACATGGCGCACGCGATTTTGCTCGTAGAGCAGCGCGACCGGCGAGGCGCGCAGGTACTTTCCGCGCGAGGCGCGCACCTTGACCACCGGCACGGCGCCGTCCGCCTGCGCGATGACGGCGGCCACCATGTCGCCTCCCTGATTGACCTCCGCGACAAGCGCGTCGGCCTGCAATTCGTGATAGAGCGCCACCGCGCGCGCCGCCCATTCCGCGGGCCTTGCGGCGGCCAGCGTCGCGTCGCGCAGGACGTACACGGCGCCGTCTGCATCGACGCCGGCGGCGACGATGCCGCACTTGTCGGCGCGCTTGTGCGAAGCCGCCGGCGGATCGACGGCGACGACGATGGTCGCGAGCGGCGGCGCGGCGTCGACGCGCGCGCGTTCGAGCATGTCGCGCGACCAGAGCGCGTCGGCGCGTTCCTCGACGATGGCGCCGTCGATCTCCTGCCGGCCGAGCCGCGTGCCGCCGTAGCGCTCCTCGATCGCGCGCAGGAAGCCCGGCGCGAGATTGGCGGCGTTGGCGCGCGTCGAGGCGCGCGTGACGGCGTTGGCGGGATCGGCCATGAGTTTCTTCAGAAGCGCCAGGGGGCGCGGCGTCGTCGTCACCATTGCGCGCGGCCATTGGCCGAGACGCAGCCCGAATTGCAGCATGTCCCAGACCTCCTGCGCGTGGCGCCATTTGGCGATCTCGTCGCACCAGGCGGCGTCGAATTGCGGGCCCGCGCAGGCTTTCGGGATCTTCGGCCGAAAACACCTGCGCGATCGCGCCGTTGCGCCATGTCAGGCGCCGGCGCGAGGCTTCCCATTGCGGGCGATCCCATTTGCCGTGCGCGGCGAGAACGCCGGAGACGCCCTCGACCATCACGTCACGCGCATCGGCCCATGTCTCGCCGATGAGGGCGATGCGGCTGGCCGGCTTGTCGGCGAAATCGAGAAAGCCGCCGGCGACGCCGCGCACCCATTCGGCGCCGGCGCGCGTCTTGCCCGCGCCGCGTCCGCCGACGAAAAGCCACGCGCGCCACGGCGCTCCGCTTTGCGCCGCGTCCGGCGGCGTCTGCGTCTTTCGCGCGCGCGTGTCGAAGAAGGAAAGGATCGCCTCGAGTTCGCGCGCCGAAAAGCTGGCGAAGAGTTCAGGGATCTCCCCGTTCCTCGCGCAATCGATCAATCCGTCGCGCAAGTTCACGGCGCAGTTCGGCGAGATCGAGGGGCGGAGCGTCGGCGCCGTCGTCCCTTCGATCGTCCTGCCGTCGATCATCCTGCGTCGTATCCTTTTCCAGCGCGCGCAGGCTTTGCAGCGTGCGCGTGAGGCTCGCCATCAGGCGCGCGGTTTGATCGGGTTCGGCCTCGGGTCCGCGCGCCTGCGCGGTTTCCAGCGCGCCCTCGAGTTGCGCGCGAATGCGGGCGATCAGGGTCGGCATATCGACGACGCCGGGCGGCGGCTTCGATGCGGCGCGCGGCTTCGATGGCGCTTGCGGCTTTGATGCTGCTTGCGGCTTTGATGCTGCTTGCGGTTTGGGCGGCGCGCGTTTCGGCTTTCTTCGCGCCCACGGTTTTCTTTCGCGCGGGCTTCTTGCGCTGCGGCGCGCTCGCGCTGCGGGCGCGCCAGCCTTCTCGTCGCATCAATTCGTAGATCCGCTTTTCCGACAGGCTCTCGCCGCGCGCGATCGCGGCGACCGTCTCGTCGGTTTCCTCGTAGCGGCGCTTCAGCCGCGCGATCCGTTCGGCGGAAAGTTCGTCCTTGATGGCCATGCCGCATCGACTGTCCGCGCGCGCCGGCGCCGCGGGCGACGCTTCGTCGCCGCGCCGCCGCAGAGCGCAAATGTGGAGAATGCCCGGACCCTACAGGAGGAGCGCGACGGTGTCAAGGAAAAAAATCATATTATGGAAACATGTCGGGCGCGCGGCGTCGCCGAGAACGCGCAAACGCCCCGGATTTCATGCCGGGGCGGCGCTCATTCGTTCGCAGCAATCTTTCCTATTGAACCAGCCGCAGCGTGCCCGAGGTGGCGGAGACGGCGATGGCCGAGAAGGCGGTCTGCAGCGTGGAGGAATCGGTCGCCACGTAGGAATAGCTCGGCTTGGTCGCGCATTGCTTGAGCAGGTTCTGCGCATCGGCCTGCTGCGACGAGGTCAGGTAGCCCGTGTGGTTGAACACGACCGTGTAGATGATGACGCCCGCGTTCTTGGCGGCCGTGCAGGCGGCCGACAGGCGATTGTCCATCAACGTCTTGAACCCGGCATAGGTCTGGATGTTGTTGGCGCTCCACAGCCGCGAGCCGCCGAGATAGCCATATGCGGAGTAATCCGAGACGTTGGAGCTGTTGTAGCCCGTCGCGTTATTGCCATTGTCGATCAGCTCGTTGACGCCGTCGGTCATCAGCACGATCACCTTCTGCAGGCCATTCGTGCTGTAGGCCTTGCCATCGGCATAAGGCGCGTTCGGCGACAGCGTGCGCCAGGCCCAGGCGAGGCCTTCGGAAATGATCGTGCCGCCACTCTGCCAGTACTTGAGACCGTTGATCTTCGCGGTCACGTCGGACTTCACGTTGGTCAGGCGCAGGACCGGATCTGGGCAGCCCATGTTCGGGCCATAGGTGTAGCCGTTGGCGTCGGGCGTCTCCTGGATGATGGCGGCGTTGGAGCCGTTGTACTTCAGGAGCCAACGACTGCCGTCCCAGTCGTACTGGCTGAGCTGGGTCCAGTTCCAGGTGCTGGGAATCGAGCCCTGATCGGTCGACGACAGGTAGCCGCCGTCCTTCATGTAATTGTTGTGGAAGCCCTTCGCCGACGCCGAATAGGCGCCCGGCGCCACATAGGACCAAGTGAACGGCGAATAGTCGGGTTCATCCGGCGCGAAATACGGCACGAAGAGCGAAGCCTTGTCGCTCGCGATCGGCGGGTCCTCGCTGATGTCGTAGTCCTTGCTCGCGGCGAGGCCCGAGCCCCAATTGCTGTTGAGCCAGCTTTGCTCGGACTTGCTGGGGCGCGCTTCGACGCATCCCTTCCAGGCGACGGCGCCGCCGGTCGGCGTCTTCATGCGTTTGAACAGTTCGTACTGGCTGACCGTGTCTGGATTGGTGAGCCAGTCGCAGCCGCCGGTCGAATACTGCCCCCAAAGGTCCTTCTGCACCGTGCCGAAGCCCGTGGGTATGGTGTAGGTCTTGCCGGACTTGGAGGACGTCCAGCTCTTGGTCGTGATCGGCGCCGTCGCCGGCGTCACGTCGGCGGCATGCGCGGACGAGACGCCGAACAGCTCCTTCGCGAGATGACGAATGGGCTTGAGGATGTCGATGATGTCGCGCGCATCGCCCGAGCCGCCGCCGCCGGCGCCGCTCGAACCGCCGCCGCCACCGCCGCCGGGCGGACCCCAGTAGAGATTGCAGTTCTTCGTATAGGTCAGCCAGGCGCCGCGGTACCATTCGCTGTTGAACGGATTCTGCGCGGTCGTATCGATGTAATTGGCGATGCTCGTCGCATCGGTCAGGCCGGGATTGACCGTCGCCACATAGGGCACGACGCTGACGCGCGCAGCGCCGCCGCCGGCGCCCATCACGGTGTCGACGAGCGTATTGGCCGCCGACTTCAGGTCCGCCATGTTGTTGGACATCGAGCCGGTGTTGTCGAGCGCGAGCGCCATTTCCAGCGGCTTGGAATTCGACACGCTGTTGGTGGTGGCGCGCGAGGTGGCCGAGAAGTACATTGACGACCGGCCGAGCACCTTCGCGATGATGGTGGGCACTGACCCGCTGACGGCGACCTGATAATAGCCGGCGGGGATCGACGCGTCGTTGTCGTGATCCTTCTCGACGATCGAAAGGTTGAGGCTGTCGGCCATCGGGCCGAAATAGGCGCTGGCGGTATTGCTCGCGACCGTCTGGCGGTTGGTCTGCGTTCCGGCGGCCTGCGCGCCCGCAGCGAGAACGGCGGCGTCGGCCGCGGCCTGCGCCTTCGCGGCCATGCTCGTGCTGCGGCCATATTCAATCGCCGCGCCGATCAGGCCAAGCGCCGGAATGGCGGCCACCGAGAAGATGACCGGGAGCGTGCCCCGCTCGTCACGGCGCAGACGCGCCGCCGAGGAGAGGAGACCAACGATTTTTTCGCGCCGGAACATGGCAATTTCCGCGTTGAAGACTTCCTTGCCTCGACCACTACGCGAAATGTCTCAAGTTGATGTAAATCAGATCGTCTTCAGGCCACTAATCGGCGTTAACACCGCTAGAACAGGCAAAAAGCGACTGCGTTTCATGGAGTTAAGCTCACAATCGGTCGTCGGGCGATGTTAAGGACAAGCATCGAAAGCGACGTTGGGGAACCGTTGCTGTCGCTCGGCGCGCCGGTCGATCCGGGAAAAGCGACGCGAATGCTGCGCATTTTGACGGCGGCTGCGCTCGCGCACGTGGTTTTGCTGGGGCTCGTCGTCTGGAGCGAACAGGCCGGCCGCGAGGCAAGCGCCACGGCGGCGGTCGAAATTCCGGTCGAAATGGCAAGCGCGGCGGAAGCCGAGGGCCGTCCCGAAACGCAACAGGCGAGCCCGCCGGCGGCGATCGAGCCGCGCGACGACGCGCGCGCGGCGGACGACCCGAAACGCGAACGGCCCGCCGAACGCCCCGGCGAGACGCCCAGGGGCCAGGTGACGGAGCGCCCCAGGGAGACCGACAGGCCGCAGGCTGCGCGCACGCGCGGCGCCGAACCCAGGCCGGAGGAACCGCAGGAGGATCACGCCAATCCGTTCGGCGGGCTCGTCGCGGTCGAGAAGCCCGCGCCCGTCGCGCCCACCCCGACATTCCTTTCGCCCCAGACCATAATGTCGGCCGCCCGGCCGCGTCCGCCGCAGGACCCGACCAACGACAATTATCGCGCCAAGGTTCTGGGGACGGTCGCCGCGAACATGATCGATCCCGAGCGGCCGCGCCCCAAGGCGCTGGCCATCGTCGGCTTCAGGATCGACGCGCAGGGCGGGCTCGAATCGGCCTGGCTCGCCCGGCCGAGCGGCTCCGCCGAACTCGACGCGGAGGCCATGGACATGGTGCGACGTTCCGCGCCCTTCCCTGCGCCGCCTGCGGGCGCGGAACGGAATTTCGCCGCCGCCATCGCCTTTGGCGGGGATTAGAGCGCGCGGGCCGAAAAAGTGGATGCCGGCTTTCGCGCGACGCGCGCTCTACACTTTGAGACCGATCAGCTTTCCTGCAATCGAGCGTTTCCGCTCGATTGCAGGCTGATCTAGCTGCGGCCTTTTCCGCCGAGCTCCAGAATATAGGCTGCGAGCGCGTCGGCCTCGTCGTCGCTCAGGATCAGGTTCGGCATGTTCCTGTGCGAGGACCGCAGGAAAACCTTGAGCGACAATTCGGTCGTGGACGGCATCCGGCCGATCTCGGCGAAGCTCGGGCCTTCGCGGCCCAGGGCCGGCGCGCCGACGCCGACATCGTGGCATTTGGCGCACTGGTCCTGCGCGATCCTGCGCCCGCTCGTCGGCTCGGCGGCGGCCGGCGCGGCCAGAAGGACGGACACGGCCAAGCCGGCCAGGGTTGGTTTCAGCATGCGAACGACCTCCGCGACCAACTCATTATAGCGCGCGGACGACGCCGGAGCGCCTGCCTCGCATCGCCGCAGCCCGATCTTACCTGCCGCGCGCCTTCGCCCGCGCCGCGCCCTTCGGCCATTTGCCCGGCCAGGACACGATGAAATCGGGGAGATCGTCGATCGCGACGTCCTCTTCCAGCGCCGAGACCTTCTCGTGGCAGGAGACGCCGGCGCGCCGCACGCTGTCGGGATCGCCCGACACGAGCGGGTGCCAGTCGGGCAAGTCCTTGCCCTCGCGCCGCAGGCGGTAGGCGCAGGTCGGCGGCAGCCACGGGATTTCCTCGACGTTTTCCGGCGTCAGCCGCACGCAATCGTGAACGCGGCGCGCGCGGCGGGCGTAGTCGCGGCAGCGGCAGGTTCCGGCATCGAACAATTTGCAGGCGACATCGGTGAAATGAATGCGGCCTGTGTCCTCGTCCTCGAGCTTGACGAGGCAGCAACGCCCGCAGCCGTCGCAGAGCGATTCCCATTCGCGCCGGGTGAGTTCGCCCAACGGCTTGCGCCAGAAGGGTTCTTCGGCGGCGGCGCCGCCGCGCTTGCGTCGCATTTGCGTCATTCTGGCGCCGAACCTTGGGGCACGAATTGTGCTGGAAAGCACGATCCGGCAATTGCGCGTCGTTGCGCTCGGCGTCAAGTGGTTTAGAAAGCCTTAAGCGGGAGAAACCGACGTTGCGGCATCAGGGGGACCAAGGCGGCGTTTTCGCCAGCTTGCGCAGGCGCGCAGGCCGGGCTGCGCTCGCGCTCAATTCCTTCGTCGATAGCTGGTTTTACGAAAGCAGCCGCCGCGCGCGCGACCGTTTCGCCAGCTTCGCCGCCTTCATGGACCGCTTCCATGTCTCGGGCCTCAAGCGGCTCGGCGTCGAGCTCGGCTGCGAGACGCTGACGCTCGGCCTCGGCGGGCTTCTCATCGCGCTCACCTTCGCGCAGATGGCCTTCCGCGAAACCTCGGACGACTGGCTGAAGAAACAGGACCTCGCCGTCACCTTCCTCGACCGCTACGGCAAGGAAGTCGGCAAGCGCGGCATCCTGCACGACGATTCCGTCGCGCTGGACCACTTGCCGGACAACCTCATCAAGGCGGTGCTGGCGACCGAGGACCGTCGCTTCTTCGAACATTGGGGCGTCGATCCGATCGGCACGCTGCGCGCGCTCACCGCCAATGCGCGCGCCAGCGGCGTGGTGCAGGGCGGCTCGACGCTGACGCAGCAACTCGCCAAGAACCTGTTCCTCAACAACGAGCGCTCGATCGAGCGCAAGATCCGCGAAGTGTTTCTGGCCATGTGGCTGGAGGCGCGGCTCTCCAAGCGCGAAATCCTGAAACTCTATCTCGACCGCGCCTACATGGGCGGCGGCACGTTCGGCGTGCAGGCGGCGGCCGAATTCTACTTCGGCAAGTCCATCAAGGACGTCACGCTCGCCGAAGCCGCAATGCTCGCCGGCCTGTTCAAGGCGCCGACGAAATTCGCGCCGCACGTCAACCTGCCGGCGGCGCGCGCGCGCGCGGCCGACGTGCTGAACAATCTCGTCGACGCCGGCTTCATGACGCAGAGCCAGATTTTCACGGCGCTGCGCAATCCCGCGACCCCCGTGGAGCGCGAGCGCATCGACTCGCCCGACTGGTATCTCGACTGGGCCTTCCAGGAGGTCAAACGCCTCGCGCTCGCCGGCAAGCTCGGACCGGACCGCGTCCTGACGGTGCGCACCGCGCTCGACTCGGCCGTGCAGGTGAAAGCGGACGAGACCATCGAGGAGCAATTGCGCGAACACGGGCGCGCCTATCACGCCAAGCAGTCGGCGATGGTGGTGATCGAGCCCGCGACCGGCGCCGTGCGCGCCATCGTCGGCGGGCGCGATTACGGCGCGAGCCAGTTCAATCGCGCGACCGACGCGCTGCGCCAGCCGGGCTCGTCGTTCAAGCCGTACGTCTATCTCACCGCGCTGATGAGCGGGAAATTCAATCCCAGCACGGTCGTCGTGGACGGGCCGGTGTGCCTCGGCAATTGGTGTCCGCGAAACTACGGCGGCAGTTTCGCGGGCTCGGTGCCGCTGACCGTGGCGCTGGCGAAATCGCTCAACACGATCGCGGTCAAACTGTCGATCGCCATCGGCGACCAGAAGAAGGGCCAGTTCCAGGCGGCCAAGGAAGGCCGCGCCAAGATCACCGACGTCGCGCGCCGGCTGGGCATCACCGCGCCGCTGATCGACACCGTGTCCATGCCGATCGGCGCGGACGAAGTGACGGTCATCGAGCATTCGGCCGCCTATGCCGCCTTCGCCAACGGCGGCAAGCGCATCTCGCCTCCATGCGGCGGTCGACATCCGCAACAGCAAGGGCGATGTCATCTACCGCTTCGAAGACGACGGCCAGAAGCCCGTGCAGGCGATCCCTGAAAACAAGATCGCGGAACTCAACACCATGCTGACGCAGGTCGTGCAGGCCGGCACCGCGCGACGCGCCGAACTCGGGCTCGGCTTCGCGCAGGGCGGCAAGACCGGCACGACGAACGGCTACAAGGACGCCTGGTTCTGCGGCTTCACCGCCGCGCTCGCCGGCTGCGTGTGGTACGGCAACGACGACGACACGCCGATGGCCAACATGACCGGCGGCTCTCTGCCGGCGCAGACGTGGCACGACGTCATGCTGTTCGCCCATCGCGGGCTCGAGCCGAAGCCCCTGCCCGGCGTTCCCCTGCCGAGCGCGACGCCCGTGGCCCAGGCAGCGCCCGCCGTCGGGACCAAGGGGCCGGACGGTTTCGTCGTGACCGCGCCTTCCACGCTCTCGCGCCAGACCGACGAGGCGCTGGGCGCCGTGCAGCGCCTGTTCCGCGCCGCCGACGGTCGACGCGCCGAGCTCGGCCGCCCCGACGACGCGCGCCGCTTCCGCGCCGTGGGCGCGAGCGAGTAGCGCTGCATGAGCGTCGCGCATTTCCACAGCGCCGATGAGACTCGCTCACGCCTGGGCGCCTATGCGAAGTCGGCCATCGCCGGTCTTGTCGGCGTCGGTCTCGGGCTTGCCGCCACCTTTGTCGCGACCTTCGGCGCCTTCCCGTTCGGGTCGGCGCATTCGGGGCCCTGGACCTCGTGGCCGAAGGCGGGTTCGGCGGACGCCGATCCCTATGCGCGCGCGATCATCGCGCGGCAGGCGGCGACGCCGCTCGGCAACGGCGAAGGCCTCTCCTTCTTCGCCGCGACCGACGACGAAGGCCGCCCGCTCGACGGCGCCTGCGAATACACGCTCGCCGGCTCGCCGCCGGTCGCGCGCCTTTGGACGCTCAACCTCTTCACGCCCGAGGGGCGGCTGCTGGCGCCGGGACCCGGCCGCAGGTCGCTGTCGTCAGACCAGTTGCTGCGCTCGGCGAAGGGCGATTTCGAAATCGTCATCGCGCCATCGGCGCGCGCCGGCAACTGGCTGTCGACGCCGACAGGCGCGCCCTTCGCGATCACGCTCAATCTCTACGACACCAACGTCAGCCCGACGCAGACGTCGCTCGAGGGACTGAAGCTCCTGTCGATCACGCGCGGAGCCTGCCGGTGAGCCCGCGCGAACGCGGCCCCATCGTGCTGCCGTGGGCGCTCGGCGCGCTGTTCCTCGCCGGCATCGTGCATATTTCCTCGGTGCTGCTGATGCCGAGCTTCGCGCAGAACGACGCCTATGCGCGCCTGGGCGGACAGGCGCGCGGCGTGAGCGCGCTGCCCGACGCGAGCGTCGCGCAATCCATGCCCTATCAGGACCAGCAGGCGGAATATTCGGTCTGCCACTACGACCTCGATCTCGGCGCGACGCGCGTGCGCTCCAACGTGACCGCGGACGCGCTGGTCGCGATCTCCTTCCACGACCGCACCGGCCGCATCTTCTATTCGACGACGGATCGTGCGGCGCTGCGCGGACGCATCGACGTGCGGCTGCTGACGCCGCGTCAGCTCGACACGGTCGAAGCGAGCGATCCGGAAGACCAGACGCCGCAGGAGCTGCGCCTCACGCCGCCGACACAGACGGGCTTCGTGCTGGTGCGCGCGCTGATCGAACAGCCCGGCGGCCGTCCCGCTGCGCGCCAGGCGGCGACAGCCGTTCTCTGCCAGACCGAACGCGAGTAAATCGCGTCAGGGCCAGACCGAACGCGAGTAAAACGGGTCAGGCCCGCTTGCGCGGCGGGCGACGCGGCGTTGTCGGCTTGCCGGCGCGGCGCGGCGACTTGCCGACAGCAATCTGCGGCGCGTCGTCCTCGTCCATGCGCATGTAACGGACGCCAGTGAAAAAAAGAATCTTTGCGGGTTCGGCGTAACGCGCGCCGACCTCGTGTTCGCTGCGGGGCCGCGCCCGGAAAATAAGGATCTCGGCCATTTCTTCGTCTCCGACGCGCGCCATGAAAATCGGCCGGAAGCGCGCCTGCCCGCAAGTGTCGATTCGCGATAGTTAACTTTGTGTCAACGGATGCGATTCAATTGTGGAATCCATCATCGCTGACGCAGGCGTGCAACACAATGGACGAGACGTTGCGGAAGCGCCTGAAGGCGCTCACAGCCGCCGGCCGGGCGCAGTCCCTGGACTTCGAGGGCGTCGCCGCGCGCGTGGCGACGGATCGCTTCGTCTCCATCGACGCGCCCGACGCGGCGTCTTGCGCGCGCTACGAAGAGTTCATGCTCGGCGCGCTCTCGCATCTCGACGCGCCGACCGCATTGCGCGTCGCCGAGCGGCTCGCGCCCTGCGGCGCCGCGCCGGCCAGCGTGCTTTCCGGGCTGATCGCGCTCGGCCCCGGGATCGCGACCTTCATCCTCGCCGCCGCGCCGGCCTTGCCCGCGCGACTGCTGCTCGACCGCGCCGCGACGGGCGCGGCATGCGAGGCCGCCGCGATCGCCGCGCGGCAGGACATCGACAGGACGGTCGTCGGCGCGCTGGCGCGTCGACTGGAGGCGGACGTGTTGCGCGCGCTCGCCGGCAACAGCGCCGTGGCGATCGATCGCGGCGCGCTGATCGCGCTGACGCAACGCGCGCGCGTCGATGTCGAACTCGGCCGCCTGCTGCTGGCGCGCGACGAGGCCGCGCTCGACCGGAGCGCGCTGTTTCTCTCCGCCGACGCAGCGGCGCGACGCCGCATTCTGCTCGACGCGGCGCGACGCGCCATGTCCGCCGACGACAATCTCGTCGGCGCGTTCGACGCCGCGCGTCTGGACGCGCTCGCGGCGGCGGAAGCCGGCGACGGCGCGCGGTTCTGCTCGATCCTCGCGCGCGCGCTGCGCGTCGGCCGCGCGACCGTGGAGCGTCTGGCGCTGGACGAAAGCGGCGAACCCATCGGCCTGTTCTTCGCCGCCATGGGGCTTGCGGCGACGGAAAGCGAGCGGCCTCTGCTCACGCTGCGCCGCGATCTCGCCGCCGCGCTCGCCGATCCCATGTCGGGCCTGCGCCTTGCGTTGCAGGCGCCGCCGAAAGCCGCCTGCGCCGTCATCGCGTCGCTCATCCCCGCACGGCAGCAAGCGGCGGCGGGCGAATTCGCGCGCGCGACCGCGGCGCGGACGCAGGATGGCAAGGGCGCGGCGCACGGAGAGACGGCGACGATACGGACGTTCAATCGGGCCTGAGAAAATCGCGGCCCTGCCGATCCTCGATATCGACGATCCAGAGATCGGGATCGAAATTCATCTCGCGGCGCAGGCGATCCTCGACGCCGGGATTTTCGATCCACTCCTCCTTGTGCATGCGATGAAACACGCGATCGCCGTCCTCGCCGATCTCGCTTTGCGGCGCGGGCCCGAACAGCGCGGAGGTTCCGTCGAGCCGGTCGACGCGCACGAAGATCGCGCCGGCTTCCGGCGCGCCGCGACGTCTGAGGGTCGCATAGGCGCCGGCGACCTGTACGCGGCGGATCAGGGCGGCGACGAATATGTCGGCGCGCAGCCGCACCTCATTGCGCCTCGCCCGAGGAAAGACGGGCGAGTTCGCGCCTGACCGCCGGCGTCAGCTCGCCGCGCGCCGGCATCTTGCGGTCGCGTTCGAATTGCGCGATCGCCTGCCGCGTCGTGGCGTCGAACACGCCGCTCGGGCGAATGACGAAGCCGAGGCGCTGCAGCGCGCGCTGCGCGGCGAGCACGTCGGACGAGTCGGGCTCGCGCGTCTGTTTCGACGATGAGACGCCCGACTTCTCGATGAGGCCGGCGATCGCGTCGTTGCGGCGCGGCTCGGCGCGCGGCGAGGCGGAGCGCTGCTGCTTTTCGGCGATGGCGGGCTTTTCGGCGGGCGCGGGTTTTTCGACACGCGGCGCGGGCGTCTCGGCGCGCGCGATCTCGCGGGCGATCGGATCGCCGCGCCCGATTTCGCGCGCGATGAGGTCGACCTTCGTCGCGCTCGTGGCGCGCGGCGCTTCGGGCGGCGCGATCTTCGCGGCCGGCTGCGGCGCGGCCTCGACGACGCGGGCCGGCGGCAGCGGCTGGAGCGACTGGGCCTGGGGCGGCTGAATCGATTTCGTTTCAGGCTCGGCGAGCGTGATCTTGAACAAAGGCGCCGAGCGGCGCTGGTCCTGAAGGAAAGTCGCGTTCACGACGATGGCGAGAGACAGCGCGCCGAGCCCGAACAGGCCGATACGCGTCGCGGAAATGCGCGCGCGCTTCGGCTTGCGCGTCTCGGCCGGCGCGTCGTCGTCGTAGTCCAGATCGAAGTCGAGTTCTTTCCGCGCAGCCTTACGCAATTTTCTTCACCATTTCCGGATGTGCAACGTCGAGCGCAGGCGCGCCGCCGCGCCGCGCGAATGTCTCGATCTTGGCGAGCCGCGAGCCGCCCTGCGCCGTCACGCAATGCGCCGGCAGCCGAACGGTGACCGTCGTGCCCTGCCCCACCGCGCTCTCCACCGAGATCGCGCCGCCATGCAGGCCGACGAGGCCGCGCACCAGCGAGAGGCCGAGGCCCGTGCCCTCGTAAGGGCGCGTCGTGGAATTGTGCGCCTGGAAGAAGGGATCGCCGATGTGGCTCAGATCCTTGGCGGCGATGCCGATGCCGGTGTCGGAAACGCTCACGACGAAGCTGTTGCCTTCGGGTCGAGCGCTCAGCGTCACGCGGCCGCCCGACGGCGTGAACTTCACCGCGTTCGACATCAGGTTGATGACGATCTGCTTGCAGGCGCGCTTGTCGGCGACGATCTCGTCCATGCCGCGCGAATATTCGCGCACGACCTCGACATTGGCCTGCGTCGCCTTCAGCCCGATCATGTCGCAGCACTGGTCGAGCAGCGGCGGCAGGGCGAAGGGCTCTGTCACGATGTCGAACGAGCCGGCGTCGATCTTGGAGACGTCGAGGATCGAATTGACGACTTCGAGCAGATGATGGCCGGACGAATGGATGATCTGCGCATATTCCTTGCGGCGCGCGGGATCGGTCGGGACGATGTCCTCGTTGGTCAGGATTTCGGCGAAGCCGATGATGGCGTTCAGCGGCGTGCGCAATTCGTGGCTGACGTTGGCGAGGAAGCGGTCCTTCCAGATGTTGGCCTGTTCCGCGTTCTCGCGCGCGTGGATGATGTCTTCCTCGGCCTGACGGGCGCGCGTCACGTCGCGAACGATCGTGACGACGGCGGCGTGATCGTGGGGATCGCTGGCGCGGCGTTCCTGCGGCAGGTTGTGCGCGCGCAGCTCGATCCACGCGAAATTCGGCTCGGCGAAGGCGGCGTCCTTTTCGTTCAGCGCGCCGCGACGCAGGCGAACCTGGCAGATCGCGGTGGCGTCGCCGGCGAGCGCGTCGGCGATGGCGCTGAGGAAGGCCGGGCGATCGGCGACGTGGATGCGCTCGAACAGGCCGCGCCCCATCAGTTCGCGCGGCGAAAGGCCGAACAGCGCGAAGGATTCGTTGCTCGCGTAGACGACCGAGCCGTCGCGGTCCTGGCGCAGCACGAGATCGCCGATGGTCTGGGCGAGCGCCTCGTGGCGCAGGGTTTCGCGACGCTCGCCGTACATGGCGACAGCGCCGACATAGGCCATCGACCAGCCGAGCGCGCAGGCGTAGGCGATCATGGCGGCGAGAACGGCGGCAAGCGCGGAGGCCGAAAGAGCGGGGCCTGCGGGCGCGGCGCTGGCGAGCGCAGCGGCCGCCGCGCCGCAACCGGCCGCGATGGCGGCGGCGAACACGAGGCGGATGTTGGAGGAGCTGGCGGCTTCCAGCACGGCGAGCAGCGCGGCGACGAAGGCGAGCGCGGAGAAGGACGGCCCGCCGAAGGCCAGCGCCGCGGCGAAGCCGAGCAGGCCGGCGACCGAGGCCATCTGGGCGGTTTCGAGCGAAGCGCCGCGCGACAGCGCGAAAATGGCGGCCACCGGCGCGAGCAGGCCGGCGAAGGCCGCGCATTGCCAGAGCGGCGGCGGCGCGACGGCCAGCAGCCACACCGGCGCAGCGATCATGAGGATGGCCGACAGCCCGAGGCGGACGGCGACGAAGGCCTTGAGCCGCGCGCGCTCGACGGCGCCGGCCGGCGCCTGAGCAATCGCAAACTCCGCGATACGCTGCTCGATGACGGAAACTACGCTCACGCACACCCCCTGGGGGAAGGACTGGCGTCCTTTTCTCCCGCCGCCAATGTTGCAGAGGCGCCTTAAGTGAAACCTAAATTGCAGGGGATTCGGACCATCGGCGCGCCATAAATCCGCCCTCAAGCGGTTTCGATGCGCGAAATCCGGCGTTTATGGTTTTCAACCTCTTTCCAGAAGCCGGAACGCCCGGCCCGAACAGTAAATTCCGCCTTAATGCGACTGCGGCAATTCGTTCGTCCGATTTGACGCAAATGCAGCGCGTCCGCGCTAACGTGACGCCATCGAAACTCGCGCGAGCCCGCATGTTCTTCATCGTCAAATCCGCATTCTGGCTGATGCTGGTGTTCTACTGCATGAGCTGGCCCGGCGGCGAAGGCCCGGAAACGCTGGCGCGACACGCCGCCGGCGATATGGCGCAGCGCGCCCGCACGGCGGCTGTCGACACGGCCGTTTCCGCCTGCAAGTCGGATCCCGCGGGATGCCTGATGCTCGCCGGCAATGCAGCGCGCGGCCGGACTGCGACCATGCGACCGGCGTTGCGCGGCGGTATGGTCGATTGAGCCGCCGGGCGCATTTGCCTCGTGATTTGGACGCCTGCGCACAATATAGAGGGGGCATGACCGCTGAGAACGCACCCGCCCCGCTCGCCGACATCATCGAGAATTTCGAATTCCTCGACGATTGGGACGACCGCTACCGCTATCTGATCGAACTCGGCCGCACGCTGGCGCCCCTGCCCGAGGCCGCGCACAACGAGACCAATCGCGTGCGCGGCTGCGCGAGCCAGGTGTGGCTGGAAACGCATGTCGACAAGGACGACGCCGGCGCGCCGCACCTGACGTTTCTCGGCGACAGCGACGCGCATATCGTGCGCGGGCTGGTCGCGCTGACGCTGGCGATCTTCTCCGGACAGACGGCGCAGGCGATCCTCAAGGCCGACGCGCATGCGGTGTTCGACCGCCTCGGCCTCGGCGCGCACCTGACGCCGCAGCGCTCGAACGGGTTGCGCTCGATGGTCGAGCGCATCAAGTCCGACGCGCGCGCGGCCTTGCAGGACGCCTGATCTCTCTCAGATGTTCGGGCGATAGTCGCCCGCGCCCCAGCGGCGCAGCCGCGCGCTGTCGGGGCCGCGCGCCTGCGAGGCAAGGCCGTAATGCGTCGCCAGTCGATCGAGCGCGATGCGCAGCACGACCTTGGCCGACCGCGGCGGCCAGGACCTTTCGCGCTCGACGAGTTCGAGGCCTTTCTGCAAGCCGCAGACGTCGAGCAGGAGATTGTTGAGCTCGGACCCGACGGCGTCGGCCGCGCGCTCCAGGCGCTGGCGCGCGGCGATGGCGAGATCGGAGATGTTGAGGTCCTGCGGGCCCCGGCGGCCTGAGCCCGCCGCGCCCGACCAGTCCGACGTGACGCGCTGGCGGATTTGCGCGATCTCGACGTCGCGGCGAAAGCGTTCGCCGGCTTCGATCTGCGCCGGGGCGAGAAATGGCGCGCCGTCGCGCCCCTTGCGGCGCGCGAGCCAGCCGAGCGGGCTTTCGGCCTCGTCGACGGCCACGGGCCTGGCGCCGGGTTCGAGCGCGCGCATGACGAAATCGCCGTGCTGCGCGCGGTGCGGTTCGACCTCGGCCGGGGCGGCGAGGCGGCGCGCGGCGCGCGCGCCTTCGGCCGTCAGCTCGAGACGCGGCGGAACGTGCGCGGTCCAACGCGCAAGTCCCCGCGCGAAAAGTTCGTCGCCGGCCGCAGCGGGCGCATTGGCCGTTATCGCGGTCACGCCGTTGCGCGGCGCGGCGACGACGAGGAAGCCGTCGCGCAGATCGGCGCGCGCGGGCCCCGCGCCGTCTTGCGCCAGCGCCGCGAGCAGACGCCGGGCTTCGCGCCCCGGCGCGCGCGCTTCTTCCCTCTTGCCGCTTGCGGCTTCGGCTCGCCGCCCTTTCCCCGATCGCCCGTTCGACGCCATACCCAACTCCATTCCGCGACTGGCCGCGGATTGGAGGATTAATAGGTTTTTTATCCTTGTCAATGAATTTTATCTGGTGCGACACAAACAAAAAGCCCGAGGCGGATCGCCGCCCCGGGCTTCGTGCAACACTTTCGTGGGTTTACTTATTTCGAGCGACGCCGACGCTGCTGGCCGAGGCCCATCTGCTTGGCGAGATTGGAGCGGGCCTTGGCGTAGTTCGGCGCGACCATCGGGTAGTCCGCCGGCAGGCCCCACTTTTCGCGATAGGCGTCGGGCGACAGATTGTACTGCGAGCGCAGGTGGCGCTTCAGCGACTTGAACTGCTTGCCGTCTTCCAGACAGACGATGTAGTCCGGCGTGATCGACTTCTTGACCGGCACCGCCGGCTTCAGCGGCTCGGCTCTCGACGGGCGCGGCCTGCTCCGTCACGCGCATCAATGCGGAATGAACGTCACGAATGAGGTTCGGCAATTCCGCGAGCGGAACGGAATTGTTGCTGACATAGGCCGAAACGATATCGGCGGCCAGCTCGATGTAGGGGGCTTGAGCTGAAGTTTCTGCCATTTCAGGTTTTCTTTCCAGAAGATCCGCTTCTACGGCGGACTATCGACAGGTTGCGCAAGTGGACTGCTTTTCAAAGGCGCATCTTTGAAACTGATTCCGAATTGCGGCGGAATTTCTACGCGAGAAAAGCCTCGCAAGCAAGTTGCACAAAACATTCGCAACAGGGCGCCAAAGAACAGAAGAGTTTTTGAATAATTTTAAATTTGCAATTGCGAAAGCAAGTCACGGCCAATCCGCCAGAACCGTTCCGAACATGCGCGCCGGGGCCTCCGAAGGGTTAGCCTCCCTTGCCGCCGGCGAGGCTAGCGCCTACCTAGCAAAAGCAGAGGAGACGGCGATGGGCAGCGACACGACCCGCGACAAGATCAGTAAATCCGACGCCGAATGGCGCGCGCAGTTGACGCCCGAACAATACAGAGTGACGCGCGAACACGGCACCGAGCGCGCCTTCACCGGCCCCCATTGGGACGAGAAGGCCGAGGGCGGCTATTCCTGCGTGTGCTGCGGCGCGCCGCTATTCGACTCTCAGACCAAGTTCGACTCCGGCACGGGCTGGCCGAGCTTCTACGAGCCGGTCGAGGCCGGCGCGGTCAGCGAGCACGAGGACCGCGGCCTTTTCATGCGCCGCACGGAAGTGCGCTGCGCGAGCTGCGACGCGCATCTCGGCCATGTGTTTCCCGACGGGCCGGCGCCGACGGGGCAGCGCTATTGCATGAACGGCGCCGCGCTGAAATTCGAGCGCAAGAAATAGGACAGGGCATGAAAGACCAGACCGCGCCCGCGACGGCCCGGCCGCCGCGGGCCGAACGCCGTCCGCACGTCACGAAGATCCACGGCGTCGAACTCGTCGACGACTACGCCTGGCTGCGCGCCGGCAATTGGCAGGAGGTTCTCGCCGATCCCGAAAAGACGCCGCCCGACATTCGCGCGCATCTCGACGCGGAGAACGCCTATTGCGATGCGCTGATGGCGCCGACGAAGCAATTGCAGGCCGAACTCGTGAAGGAGCTGCGCGGGCGCATCAAGGAAGACGATGCCGGCGTGCCCTGGCCCGACGGCGCCTTCGACTATTACACGCGCTTCCGCGAAGGCGGGCAGCACGAACTCGTCTGCCGCATTTCGCGCGCGAGCGGCGGCGGCGAGCAGATCCTGATCGACGGCGACGCCGAGGCGAAGGACAAGCCCTTCTTCGACATGCGCGCGGCCGAGCATTCGCCCGATCACCGGCTCGTCGCCTGGAGCAGCGACGACAAGGGCTCGGAACTCTACACCATCCGCGTGCGCGATCTCGAAGCGGGCCGCGATCTCGACGATCGCGTCACGCATTGCGACGGCGCGATCGTCTGGGCGGCGGACGCGCGCTCGTTCCTCTACGTGCGCGTCGACGACAATCACCGCACGGCGCAGGTCTTCCGGCATAGGCTGGGCGCGGACGAGGCGGCCGACGCGCTCGTCGTCGAGGACCTCGACCCCGCCTGGTTCGTGCATCTGCATCGCAGCCATTCGCGCCGCTTCGGCGTGGTGACGATGAGCGGGCACGACGCAACGGAAATCTGGCTGATCGATCTTCTCGACGCGACAGCGCCGGCGAAGCTCGTCGCGGCGCGCGAAGTCCGGCATCGCTACGGCGTCGAGCATCACGGCGACACGCTGTTCATTCGCACCAACGCCGACGGCGCCGAGGACTTCAAGCTGATGACGGCGCCGCTCGCCGCGCCACAGCGCGCAAACTGGCGCGATCTCGTCGCCTATCGCGCGGGGCGCATGATCGTCGTCGCCGGCGCCTATGCGCGCCATCTGGTGCGGCTCGAGCGCGAGAACGGATTGCCGCGCATCGTCGTGCGCGAGATCGCGAGCGGCGCGGAACATGCCATCGCCTTTCCCGAGGAGGCCTATTCCTTGCGCATCGAGGAAGGGCTGGAGTTCGACACGAATATCCTGCGCTTCGTCTATTCCTCGATGACGACGCCGGCCGAAACCTACGACTACGACATGGTTTCGCGCACGCGCGTATTGCGCAAGCGGCAGGAGATACCGTCGGGCCACGATCCCGCGCGCTACGTCACGCGGCGCATCTATGCGACGGCGGCCGATGGCGCGCAGGTGCCGATCTCCATCCTTTCGCTCCGCGATCGCGCGGGCGCGGCGCCCTGCCTGCTCTACGGCTATGGCGCCTACGGCCACGCGACGCCGGCCGCGTTCAGCGCCAATCGCCTGTCGCTGGTCGACCGCGGCTTCGTCTTCGCCATCGCGCATGTGCGCGGCGGAACGGACAAGGGCTGGGCCTGGTACGAGAACGGCAAGCTCGCGCACAAGCCGAACACCTTCTCCGATTTCGTCGCCTGCGGTCGGAAGCTGGTCGAGGACGGCTTCACCGCCGAGGGCCGCATCGTCGCGCAGGGCGGCAGCGCCGGCGGCATGCTGATGGGCGCCATCGCCAACATGGCGCCGGAGCTGTTCGCCGGGGTGATCGCCGACGTGCCCTTCGTCGACGTCATCAACACGATGCTCGACAAGGACCTGCCGCTGACGCCGCCGGAATGGCTGGAATGGGGCAATCCGATCGAGGACGCGGCGGCCTTCCGCACCATGCTGTCCTATTCGCCCTACGACAATGTCGCCGCGAAAGACTATCCGCCGATCCTCGCGCTCGGCGGCCTCACCGATCCGCGCGTGACCTATTGGGAGCCGGCGAAATGGGTGGCGCGCCTGCGCGAACGGATGAGCGGCGGCGGGCCGGTCCTGCTGCACACCAATATGGACGCAGGCCACGGCGGCGCCTCGGGCCGCTTCGACCAGCTTGGCGAAGTCGCGATGGAGCAGGCCTTCGCGCTTGCCGCCGTCGAGGGCGTTTTCACGCGCGAGGCGTGAACCTCAGTTGCGCTTCTCGACGAAGCGCTTCAGTTCGGTCAACGACGAAAAGCGCATGACGCCTTCGGGCGTCTGCGCCTCGATCGAACCATCGGCGAACATCAGATAATTGGTGTCGCCCGACGAATAGCGGCCGACGACCGCCGGCTCGGGCTTCGGCGGCGCGGCCGGCTCCTCGACGGGCGGCGGCTCGTCTTTCGGCAACGTCTCGCGTCCGAGTTCGCGATCGAATTCGCGCGCCGTGCGCTCGAGCCAGTCGTCGTAGACGGGCTCGTCGTCCGTCGCTTTCGTAGCCGGCGCGGCCGGCTCCATATCGGGAAGACGCAGCGGCGCGGGCGGAGGCTCGCTGTCCTGCGACGCGGGTTCGACCGGCGGCGGCGCGACGGGCGCAGGCTTCTCGACGGGCGCAAGGGCGGGCTCCGGCGTCTCGACCTGCGCCTCCGGCGCCTCTTCTTCTTGTTCTTCGTCGTCGGTCGTGGTCTCAGCGACAGGCGGCTCGGCCCTGGTCTCCTCCGCGTTCAAGGCGGGCGCGGCTTCGGGCGCGTCGAAACGCTTCTCGTGCGATTCGCGCGCGGCGCGATCCTCGCTCATGCGCAGCAATTCGCCGACGCTCGGCGGCGCGACGGGCGGCAGCGGCGGCGGGAGCGGTTCGACCTCCGCATCCTTCGGCGGCGGGCTCGGGGCGTCCTCGTCCGGCGTCGTGTCGCGCGCGAGCGCCGCGCCGGTCGTGGCGACGACCGCGCCTGCGGCCGCGGCGACGGGCGCGAGAACCGAGGGCTTGCGGAAGAGGCCCGGCGGCCCGGCCTGCGCCGACGACGCGAGGGCCGGCGCGTCCGACAGGCGGATGATCGTCCATGCGAGCATGGCGACGATCAGTCCGCCCGACAGCATCGCCGAACCGGCGATCACGGCGGTCCATCCGCGCTCGGCCTGCACGATGTCCCAGCCGGTCCACATCCAGCGCGCGCCGAGCAGCGCAAGGACGAGGCCGGCGGCAAGAGCAACCCAATCGATCGCTTTCTTCACGGTCCGCGCTCCTCGTCTCAGAATCAATAGAATAGTTCTTGCGGCCCTTTCAGCAAAGTCCACGCATTACACGGCGACATGCCGCCCGGCGGGTTGCCGCGCCGCCCCGATCTTCCTAATTATGGTCGCGTCGGGCGGAGCTCATCCGACCCATCGAACATATTCTTGGGAGCACTTTCATGTCCTTCACCCTGCCGCCCCTGCCCTACGCCTACGACGCGCTCCAGCCGTACATGTCGAAGGAAACGCTGGAGTACCACCACGACAAGCATCACAACGCCTATGTCACGACGGGCAACAATCTCATCAAGGGCACGGAATTCGAAGGCAAGTCGCTCGAGGAGATCGTGAAGGGCTCCTACGGCAAGAATGCGCCGCTCTTCAACAATGCGGGCCAGCACTACAATCACCTGCACTTCTGGAACTGGATGAAGCCGAACGGCGGCGGCAAGATTCCGGGCGCGCTCGAAAAGGCGATCGTCGACGGCTGCGGCTCGGTCGACAAGATGAAGGAAGACTTCATCGCCGCCGGCGTCGGCCAGTTCGGCTCGGGCTGGGCGTGGCTGGCGATGAAGGACGGCAAGGTGACCGTGATGAAGACGCCGAACGGCGAGTGCCCGCTGGTGCATGGCGCCAAGCCGATCCTCGGCTGCGACGTGTGGGAGCATTCCTACTACATCGACTATCGCAACCGTCGCGCCGACTACATCAAGGCCTTCATCGACCATCTCGTGAACTGGGACTACGTCGACCAGATGTTCCAGAACGCGCGCTGAACGCGGCCGCCGAAATGGAAAAGCCCGGGCGCGAGCCCGGGCTTTTTTGTGCGCCGGCCCGATTTCAGGCGACGGCGACCTTGCGCAGGAAATCCTCGATCGCGTCGTTGAGGTCGCGCGATTGCGCGGCCATGTCGTCGGCCGCCTGATGCACTTGCGCGGCCGACTGGTCGGTCTCGCCCACGGTCATCTTCAATTGCTTCATGTTGGTCGCCGCGCTCTCGGCGCCGCGCGCGGCCTCGCTGACGCTGCGCGCGATCTCGTTGGTGGCGGCCGCCTGCTGCTCGACGGCCACCGCGATGGAAGCGGTGAAGCTCTCTGCGTCCTTCATCGTCGCGGTGATCGCGCCGATCGCCTCGACCGAGGTCGAGGTCGCCTCCTGAATGGCCGCGACATGTTCGGCGATGCGCTCGGTCGCATGCGCGGTCTGGCCGGCCAGCGCCTTCACTTCCTGCGCGACGACGGCGAAGCCGCGGCCCGCGCCGCCGGCGCGCGCGGCCTCGATCGTGGCGTTGAGCGCGAGCAGGTTGGTCTGCGCGGCGATCGCCTGGATCAGCCCGACGATTTCGCCGATGGCGTTGGCCTTTTCCGCCAGGCCGCCGATGGCGCCGGCCGTGACGGTGGTCGTGGCGGAGGCGTCCTGCACATGCTGGCGGGCGCGGCCGATCTGCGTTTCGATTTCCGTGATCGACTGGAACAATTCTTCCGACGCGCGCGCGACGGTCGCGACGTTGCGCGAGGCTTCCGACGTGCCGGACGCCGCGGCCTCGGCGCGGCCGTTGCTGTCGCGGGCGATGGTCGAAAGGCTGTCGGCGGCCACCGCCATCTGCTCGGCGTGGCTGGACACCTGCGAGAGAAGCCCGCTCACCGTGGCGCGGAAGCCCTCGATCATGCCTTCGAGCGAGAAGCGCCGCGTGCGATCCTTTTCGACGCGGCTGTCGGCGGCCGATTGCAGGTTCTGGCGATCGATCAGGCCTTGCTTGAACACTTCGATCGAGCGCGCGAGATCGCCGATCTCGTCCTTGCGGCGGCGATGCGGGATCTCGACGCCGAGATCGCCGGACGCGAGTTCGGTCATCGCGGTGGAGAGCTGCGTCAGCGGCGCGACCACCTTGCCGACGAGGTGGTGCAGCACGACCGCGACGGCGGCGACCGTGATCAGCGCCTCCGCCAGCCAGAAGATGAGGTCGCGCAGCGCGGCGGAATCGGTTGCGCCGAAATTGACCGCCACGGCGAGACGGCCGGCGCCCTGGCCGTCGCGGGTCAGGGATTGCGCGAGCAGAACGCCGGATTCGATCGGCGTCGCGATCTGCCGCGCCGCGGGGCTCACGCGCTGCGTCATGTCGCGCATGGCCTCGTCCGCAGGCCCGGAAAGCTTGTCGCGCCGCATCGCCATGAAGGTCTTGCCGTCGGCGCCGAGCACGATCGCGGCGTTGACCGATTCGTGATTGAGGAAGCCCGCCAGCAGCCGTTCGGCCGCTTGCTTGTCGCCTGCGGCGACTGCTTCCGTGACGCTCGGCGCGACCAGGTTGAGCTGGCTGGCGTTGCGCTCGAGCAGGTCCCGTCGCGCGCCCTGCCATGTGTACCAGTTGGCGGTCAGGGCGCTGGCGACGGCGAGCGCGGCGACCAGGCCGGACGCCGCCATGACGATGCGGTTGCGCATCGAATCCGAACGGGGAGCCACCTTCGGCGCGCCTGTCTTGCCCCGGTCGAGAAATTTGCTGAGATTCATTGGCGGCTCTGGCGTGGTTGAACGGCCCGCGCGCGCGCCGTCCGGAATCGTGTCGGCGCAAGAATGAGGACGCGCGGTTAAGGGCGCGTTAACCACGCCGTGTAGCGAACGAGCCGCGCGCCTTTTTCGGCGAGCAGCTCCGCAAATTCCTGCGACGTGAGGAAGGCGAGCTCGCGTTCGCGCGCTTCCGTCACGGGATCGAGGCGGCGCAGCGCATCGTCGACGCGGCCGGGATGGCACATGACGAGATGGCGGGGACCCGGCGCGACCAGATAGGAGCCGAACTGGCGCGCGCCATATCCGTCGGGCGCGAAATCCGAATAGCCGGCGAACCCCTGATTGAGCGCATGGCCCGCATGATGCGCCGCGCGCCGAAAGCCCGTGGCCAGGGCATTCACCTTCAAGGCCTTGGCCGAATGGGCGCGGCGGCGCGCGATTCGGCCCGGCGCGTCGGAACTGTCGCGCACCGGCAGAAGCGACAGGCCGCGCCGCGCCAGCGCCGAGAAAAGCGCGCCGCGCACGCCCGGCAGGACATGCACGTGCTGGTGGCCGTCGACATGGGTCGGCGGCGCGCCGAAGGCCTCGCAAAAAGCGTCGATCTGCCGGCCGATCTCCGCCTCGATTTCCTCGCGCGGCAGGCGGCGCGCGACGGCGGCGGCGGCCAGCGCGCCAAGCCCCGGAAACGCGCCGCCGGGCGCGAACCGCGGCATGGCGCCGAGCGGGGCGCCGACAGTGAGCGTGACGTGCAGGCCGAGATCGACGGCCGGGCGGGCCGCCGCCCAGTCGCGCGCCGCCCGCCTCCAGTCCGGCAGCGACGTCATGGCGGAGGCCGCCGAAATCCGGCCGGCCGCGGCCGCTTCGAGCAACCCGCGACTCACCGCTTCGGTCATGCCGTAATCGTCGGCGCAGAGAATGAAATCGAAATCCGTCATGAACTCCCCGGCGCCGGCCACGGGACCGCGCTGCCTTTCCGGCGCATTTTCATCGCAGGTTCACCTTAGCGAATTTACCTGCAAGTTTACCTGCGTGTTTACCTGCAAGCCGACGAGATCGCTGTCCGCCAAAAACCGCCTTCCCCTTTTCCCTCGCGCGCTCTAAGCCTAATCCCGAGCGAAGCGCAGCTTTTCCAGCCGGAGACGCCTTTGGCCCCCGAGGCCCACAAGATACCGGAATTGACCGTTCTCGTGCCCGTTTACAACGAGGCCGACAATGTTCCGCTTCTGGTCGAACGCCTGACGCCGGCGCTGGAAGGCTGCGTGGCCTCGCACGAGATCATCTTCGTCGACGACGGATCGCAGGACCGGACGATGGAGGCCGTGCGCGCCGCCCATGTGCTGGACCGCCGCGTCGACGCGATTTCCTTCAGCCGCAATTTCGGCAAGGAAGTCGCCATCGCCGCCGGGCTCGATCACGCGCGCGGCCGCGCCGTCGTCATCATGGACGCCGATCTCCAGCATCCGCCCGAAGCCATCCCCGACATGGTGGCCAAGTGGCGCGAGGGCTACGGCAATGTCTACGGCCTGCGCAGCGACCGCTCGACCGATTCCGCGCTGCGGCGCGCGCTGACCCAGCGCTTCTATCGCCTGTTCGCGCGTCTGGGCGAAACGCGGCTGCCGCCCGGCGCCGGCGATTTCCGGCTGCTCGACCGCAAGGCGGTGAACGCGCTGATGCGCATGCGCGAGCGCGCGCGCTTCAACAAGGGCCTCTATTCCTGGATCGGCTTCAAGTCGATCGGCGTGCCCTTTCAGGACAGCGAGCGGGCGCACGGCCAATCGAAATTCACCTATCGCAAGCTGACGCGCTTCGCGCTCGACGGGCTCATGTCCTTTTCGACCGTGCCGCTGATGGTGTGGACGTTCATCGGCGTGACGGTCTCGTTCATCTCGCTGTTCGCCGCCGTCTACATGGTGGTTTCCACGCTGATCCACGGCACGGACGTGCCGGGCTACGCCTCGCTCATCGTCTCGATCAGCTTCCTCTCCGGCATCCAGCTCATGTCGCTCGGCGTGCTCGGCGAATATGTCGGCCGCATCTTCGCCGAGGTGAAGGGGCGTCCGCTCTACATCGTCGCCGAACATCTCTCCGTCGACGAACGCGATCGCGCCGCGCGTGGCGGCGTGACGCCGCGCGCGGCCGAATGATCCGCAACCTGCTCTCTGTCGGCGGCTTCACGCTGCTGTCGCGCATCACGGGTTTCGCGCGCGATATCGTGCTCGCCGCCACGCTCGGCGCGGGCCTCCTCAACGACGCCTTCGTCGTCGCCTTCCGCCTGCCCAATCATTTCCGCGCGATCTTCGGCGAGGGCGCGTTCAACGCCGCCTTCGTTCCCTCCTACGCGCGCGTGCTGGAGACGGAAGGCGCGACCGAGGCGAAGACCTTTTCCAGCCGCATCTTCACGCTGCTGCTCGCTTCGCAGATCGTATTGCTCGTCCTGGCGCTCGTCTTCACGCCGGTCCTTGTCGATCTGCTGGCGCCGGGCTTTCGCGACGATCCGCAAAAATTCGACCTCGCCGTCGCGCTGACGCGCGTGACCTTTCCGTACCTCCTGTTCGTGACGCTGGTGACGCTGCATGCGGGCGTGCTCAACGCCAACGAGAAATTCGCGGCCGCCGCCTTCGCGCCGGTGCTGCTCAACCTGACGATGATCGTCGCCCTGTCGCTTGCCTTCCTGTTTCCGAACGCCGGCTATGCGGCTGCGACCGGCGTCGCGCTGGCGGGGCTCGCCGAATTGCTGCTGCTGGAAATCGCCACGCGGCGCGCGGGCGTCGGCTCGCGCATTTCCCGACCGCGCTGGGACAAGGACGCAAAACAATTCTTCAAGGCGCTGGGGCCGGCCGTGATCGGTTCGGCCGGCGTGCAGATCGCGCTCTTCGCCGACACGATCATCTCGTCGCTGCTGCCGACAGGCGGGCCGTCGTCGATCTACTATGCCGACCGCATCTACCAATTGCCGATCGGCGTGATCGGCATTGCGGCGGGCACCGTGCTGCTGCCGGAAATGAGCCGCGCCTTTTCCGCCGGCGCGCCGGACGAGGCGATCCGCGCGCAGAACCGCACGATGGCGCTGACGATCGCGCTCGCCATGCCGTTCTTCGTCGCCTTCCTGACCATCCCGGAACTCATCATGCGCGCGGTTTTCGTGCGCGGGCGGTTTACCGACGCCGATGCGCTGGCGTCGGCGCATGTGCTCGGCGCCTACGCCATCGGCCTCATCGCCATCGTGCTCATCTCGTCGGCGCGCGCGAGCTTTCAGGCGCGCGGCGACACGACGACGCCGATGGTCGCCTCGCTGGTCGCGGTGGCGCTCAACGTCGGGCTGAAGATCTTTCTCTACAAGCCGCTCGGCGCGCCGGGGCTGGCGCTGGCGACCGCGCTCGGCGCCTGGATCAATTTCGGCATTCTCGTCTTTCTGGCGCTGCGCGCCGGCGCGATGCGGCCGAACGCCGTGTTGAGGAAGGTCGCGACGGCGAGCCTCGCCGGCGCGCTGGTCCTCACGGCCATCGCATTGTTCGGCGATCGCTTTGCGCGCGAATTCGCGCAGCGCTTCGACGGATTCGCGTCCATCGCCGAACTCATGGCGCTCGGCCTCGCCGGCATGATCGCCTACGTCCTCGTCTTCTTCGGCGCGGCGAAGGCGATCGGGCTCGATCTTTCCGCGCTGAAAGGCGCGCGCCGCGCCAGGCCGGCCGACATCGCGCGGGAGACGGGCAAATGAGCGCTTACGGCCTCTACGTCTTCGACGCCTACGGCACGTTGTTCGACGTGCATTCGGCCGTCGCCCGCCATCGCACGCTGGTCGGCGGCGAGGCCGACAGGCTTTCCGACATCTGGCGGACGAAGCAGCTCGAATATACGTGGACGCGCTCGCTGATGGGCGCCTACCGCGACTTCATGGCGCTGACCGAGGACGCGCTGGATTTCGCCGCGGCGCGCTGCGGCGGCATTTCGGCCGAGGCGCGCGAAAAGCTGCTGGCGGCCTACGAGACGCTCGACGCATTCGCGGACGTAGCGCCGACGCTGCGCGCCCTGAAGGCGCGCGGCGCCAAGCTGGTCATCCTCTCCAACGGCACGCCCGACATGCTCGACAGCGCCGTGCGCTCGGCGGGGCTTTCGGACCTGCTCGATCCCTCGATCTCGGTCGCGGAAGTGGGCGTGTTCAAGACGGACTTCAGGGTCTACGAGCGTGTCGTGCGCGCGCTATGGCGTCGCGCCGTCGCAGGCGTCGTTCCAGTCGTCGAACCGCTGGGATGTGGCCGGCGCCGCGAAATTCGGATTTCGCGCCGTGTGGATCAACCGCACGCAGGCGCCGGACGAGTACAAGGACCTTCGCCCGGCGGCCACGCTGGACGGGCTCGCCGGGCTGCTGACGCTGTAAGCCTTGCCTGCAACCCTGTCACTCCCGACGCTTGCGGAGCAAGCGATCGGGAATCCAGAGCGACTGTCGGGATCTTGGCCTGCTGGATTCCCGCTTTCGCGGGAATGACACGCGAGGCGATCCGCTCGGTTAGGCCTCGCCGACCATCTGCGACAGGCCGGGAATGCCCCGGGCGATTTCCTTGATCCGGTCGGGGCCGATCTGCTCGCCGCCGAACTCGAAGATCTGCTGGCCGACGCCCTTGATCTGGTCCATGTCGAGCCCCTTGTCCTTGAGCTGGCCGGCGAGCGCCATCAGGCCGCCGGCGCTGCCCGCCGAACCGCCGAGGCCGCCGAGCAGGCCGCCGAGCGCGCCCATGAGGCCGCCGCCGCCGGCGCCGGCATTCTGCTCGACCGCCTCGTCGCTGCCGGGAATGGCGTTGATGAGATCGCCGATGGCTCCTTCGGGAGCGTGCTTCTTCAGAAATCCGAGAATCAGGCCGACGGCCTGATGAGCGACGTTCTCGTCGATGCCGGTGGCGGCGACGATGCGCTGAATAAGTTCTTCCATGACAACCTCTTGAGTATGAAACCTTCGACTATGCGCTCGCCGGAAGGCCGGCGCGGCCGGAACGGCGAAAGATTAGTCGCCGCCAGTCCATGAAAATGCAAGGCTGAAAAGCGGTCGCCGCGCCTCGCGGCGGCCGTGGCGCGCGGGCGGCTCTTGCCGTATAAGCCGGGCGTTCACAGGTATTGCGCGCGCAAGCCGCGCCAGCAGCAATGGAGCGATCCGTGGCCGACGATCCCAATCAGGTTGAGGGCAAGATTCTCGTCGGCAAGAGCGGCGCGGGCGCGGCGGGCGTGTACCGCTATCTCAACCTGCCGCTCGGCAACCGGCACGGGCTCGTGACCGGGGCGACCGGCACCGGCAAGACGGTGACGCTGCAAAAGCTCGCGGAAGGTTTCTGCAACGCCGGCACGTCCGTCTTCGCCGCCGACGTGAAGGGCGATCTGTCCGGCATTTCGCAGCCCGGCGATTCCAAGCCGCCCTTCGTCAAGCGCGCGCAGGAGCTGGGCCTGACCTATGCGCCCGACAATTTCCCGGTCGTGTTCTGGGACGTGTTCGGCGAACAGGGCCATCCCATCCGCGCGACGATTTCGGAAATGGGCCCGCTGCTCACCGCGCGCCTGCTCGAACTCAACGACACGCAGGAAGGCGTGCTCAACATCGTCTTCCGCGTCGCCGACGATCAGGGCCTCGCGCTGCTCGACCTGAAGGACCTGCGCGCGACGCTGCAATTCGTCGCCGACCACGCTTCGGAACTCACCACGAAATACGGCAATGTCGCCACCGCCACGATCGGCGCGATCCAGCGGCAGTTGCTGGTGCTGGAAAACCAGGGCGCGGAAAAATTCTTCGGCGAGCCGGCGCTCGACATCGCCGACTTCCTGCGCACCGACCGCGACGGGCGCGGCATCATCAACATACTGGCGGCCGACAAGCTGATGCGCTCGCCAAAGCTCTACGCCACCTTCCTGCTGTGGATGCTGTCGGAACTGTTCGAACACCTGCCGGAAGTGGGCGATCCCGAAAAGCCGAAGCTCGTCTTCTTCTTCGACGAGGCGCATCTCCTGTTCGACAATGCGCCGAAGGCGCTGATGACGGCGATCGAACAGGTCGTGCGCCTCATCCGCTCGAAGGGCGTCGGCGTCTATTTCGTGACGCAGAATCCGCTCGACGTGCCGGAAACCGTGCTCGGCCAGCTCGGCAACCGCGTGCAGCACGCGCTGCGCGCCTTCACGCCGCGCGACCAGAAGGCGGTAAAGGCCGCCGCCGACACCTTTCGCCAGAATCCGGCCTTCGACACGGCGCAGGTCATCATGCAGCTCGGCGTCGGCGAGGCGCTGGTCTCGATGCTCGACCTCAAGGGCTCTCCGGATATGGTCGACCGCGCGCTGATCGCGCCGCCGTCCGGCCGTGTCGGCCCGGTCACCGACGCCGAGCGCGCCGCGACGATCAAGGCGAGCGCGCTCGTCGGCAAATACGACACGCCTGTCGATCGCGAATCCGCGTTCGAAATCCTGCAGAAGCGCGCGTCCGGCCATGCCGAGGCCGCCGGCGGCGAAGAGCAGCCGGCCGAAGCCTCCAGCGGCGGCATTCTCGGGCAGATCGGCGGCATGCTCGGCGGCGTGCTGGGCGGCGGCGCTGCGGCAGGCAACGGCAAGGGCAAGCGCCCGCGCATGTCGACCGGCGAGATGATCGTGCGCTCGGCGGCGCAATCGGCGGCGCGCTCCGTCGGCACGCAGATCACGCGCGCCATCCTGCGCGGCGTGCTCGGAGGCCTGTCGCGGTAGCCGGGAGCAGTCGATGCAACCGCCCTATCTCGCCATTCTCGCTGCGGCGATCGCAAGTTGGATATTCGGCGCGGTCTGGTACGGCGTCTTCGGGCGCGCGTGGGCGGCGGGGCTCGATCTCCTGCGGGCGGACGCCGCCGAGGGGTCGCGCAGTTCGCCGCCGGTCTTTGCGCTCGCCCTGTCCTTCGTCGCGGAACTCGTGATGTCGGCGATGCTGGCCGGCGCGCTGATCCATTTCGCCGGCGCGCAATTCTCGATGAAGGCGGCGCTCGCCGCGGGCGCTCTGGCGTGGCTCGGCTTCATCGCCCCGACCATCGTGACGAACTACGCCTACCAGGGCCGGCCGTGGGCGGTCTCGGCGATAGATGGCGGCCACTGGCTGGGCGTGACGCTCATCCAGGCCGCCACGCTCGCGCTCATCGTCTGAGCGTTCGCCGATTCAGCGCAGGAACCGGTAGCCGCGCTTGATGAGGCAATTGTCGATCACGAGCTGATAGTCGCCCGCAGCCGCGCCGGCCGCAGCGCCGGCCTGCGCCTGCTTGGCCGCGCCGCCCGCCGCGACTGCGCCGCCCACCGCATCGGCCGCGGTTCCGCCCGCCCAGACGTTGCGCGCGGCGGTGAAGCCGGGAATGGGAAGCGCCGACACGATGCTGCCGGCGGCCGAGAGGGCGGACCCTGCGGCGACCTGCTGCGCGCCCTCGTTGGCGGCCTGCGCATGGGCCGCAGCCCTTTCGGCATGCGGCGCCGCGCGCTTGCGGCAATAGGCCAGGTCCTTCTGGTATTTGGCGGGCTTGAAACCCCTGGCGTCCTCGTCGACCAGCGGCTCGTAGAGCTCGCTTTCCTGCGCATGCGCCACGCGCGCGGTCAGGCCGGACACGGCCACACAAAAAGCGACCGCAACAAATCCGATACGCAACATCGCCACTACCCCCGAAATACTGAGCCAATACTGTGTAAGACAGAGACGGGGCGGGAACAAGCAGGCCAGGCGCGCGTTTTGACGCTGCTCGAACAGGCGCGCTAGATTCGATTCACGCAGGAGCTCCCGCCGATGGCATCGATCGAAGACGTATTGGAAAAACTTGACGCCGACCGGCAGGGCGCGCTCGACCGCCTGTTCGCGCTGATGCGCATCAAGTCGATCTCGACCGATCCCGCCTTCGGCGCGGAATGCGCGAAGGCCGCGCAATGGCTGGCGCAAGACCTGTCCGCCATCGGCTTTGCGGCGAGCGTGCGGGCGACGGCGGGCCATCCGATGGTGGTGGCGCGCGCCAAGGCCGCGCAGCGCGACGCGCCGCACGTCCTGTTCTACGGGCATTACGACGTGCAGCCGGTCGATCCGCTCGATCTCTGGGAGAGCGATCCCTTCGGGCCGAAGATCGTGGACGCCGCGACCGGCCCGCAGATTTTCGGGCGCGGCGCCGCCGACGACAAGGGCCAGCTCATGACCTTCGTGGAGGCGTGCCGCGCCTTCGTCGCGACGGGCGGCCTGCCCTGCGACGTCACGATCCTTCTCGAGGGCGAAGAGGAAACGGGCTCGCCCTCGCTGCCGGCGTTCCTCGCCGAAAACAAGAAGGAATTGTCCGCCGATCTCGCGCTCGTCTGCGACACCGGCATGTGGAACCGCACGACGCCCGCCATCACCGCCATGCTGCGCGGACTCGTGCTGGAGGAAGTGACGATCAGGGCCGCCAATCGCGACCTGCATTCGGGCCTCTACGGCGGCGCGGCGGTCAATCCGATCCACGTGCTGTCGAAGATCGTCGCCGACCTGCACGATGCGCAGGGCCGCGTGACCGTGCCGAACTTCTACGACGGCGTGGAAGACCTGCCCGACGATATCGCCAAGCAATGGCGCGCGCTCGGTTTCGACGAACACGCCTTTCTCGGCGACGTCGGCCTGTCGATTCCAGCCGGCGAACACGACCGCAGCGTGCTGGAGCAGATCTGGGCGCGGCCGACTTGCGACGTCAACGGCATATTCGGCGGCTATACGGCGAAGGGCTCGAAGACCGTGCTGCCGGCGCAGGCGAGCGCGAAATTCTCCTTCCGCCTCGTCGGCAAGCAGAACCCCGCGGCGATCGCGGAAAGCTTCCGCTCCTTCGTGCGCGCGCGCCTGCCTGACGATTGCGAGGCGGACTTCCATTCGCATGGCGCAAGCCCGGCGCTGCAACTGCCCTTCGGCTCCGAAGCCCTTTCCCGCGCACGCCGCGCGCTGTCGCAGGAATGGGGGAAGGAGGCGGCGATGATCGGCTCGGGCGGCTCGATCCCGATCGTCGGCTCGTTCAAGCGCGACCTGAAGATGGATTCGCTGATGGTCGGCTTCGGCCTCGATGACGACCGCGTGCATTCGCCGAACGAAAAGTACGAACTGAGCTCTTTCCAGAAGGGCGCGCGGAGCTGGGCGCGGATTCTGGCGGCGCTGTCGGCGTGAAGTTGATGGCGCACGACGGCTGCCGCGCGTCATGGCCGGGCTCGTCCCGGCCATCCACGCCTCCTCGCTTCATGCATTGTGCGGCCTGTGCCGAACCTCTTTCCTCGTCCTTCGTGGTTCGGCCCGGCGTGGATGCCCGCGACAAGCGCGGGCATGGCGGCTGCAAGACATGACCCTCCTCCAGGGCGCCCTCGCCCTCGCCACCCTCCTCGCCATCGCCTTCGCGTTGAGCGAAAACCGCCGCGCCATTCCGTTGCGCGTGGTTCTCGGCGGCGTGGCGCTGCAGATCGCGCTCGCCCTGCTCTTCACGAAATTTCCGCCGGCCGTCGCCGCCATCCTCAAACTCACGCATGGCGTCGAAGCCCTGCAGCGCGCGACCGACGCCGGCACGGCGCTGGTCTTCGGCTTTCTCGGCGGCGGGCCGCTGCCTTACACGGAGACCGAAGCCAGGCGCGTCCTTCATCCTCGCCTTCCGCGCCTTTCCGATGGTTCTGACCATCTCGGCGCTGGCGACGCTGATGTTCTATCTCGGCCTCATGCAGAAGATCGTCGCCGCCTTCGCCTTCGTGCTGCGCCGCGCCCTCGGCGTCGGCGGGCCGCTCGGCGTCGGCGCCGCCACGCATATTTTCGTCGGCATGGTGGAGGCGCCGCTGATCGTGCGGCCCTGGCTCACCACAATGTCGCGCGGCGAATTGTTCGCGCTGATGAGCTGCGGCATGGCCGGCATCGCCGGCACGGTCATGGCGATCTACGGCGCGATCCTGAGCGCGCATGTGCCCGACGCGCTGCCCAACATCATCACGGCCTCGATCATCTCGACGCCCGCGGCGCTGGCGCTGGCCGCGCTGATGATCCCGTTCGCGCCCGACGATCGCGCCACCGAAATCAAGATCGCCGATCCCCCGGCCAACGCCTTTGAAGCAATTGTCCGCGGCACGATGGACGGCGTGAAGATTCTGGCTGGCGTCATCGCGCTGCTGATCGTGCTGGTCGCGCTCGTGCATCTCATCGACGCCGCCCTGTCGCTCTTGCCCGATATCGGCGGCAAGCCGGTCTCCATTCGCGCCGCCTTCGCGCTTCTCTTCCGGCCGCTGGTCTGGCTGATCGGCGTGCCCTGGCCGGAAAGCGAGACGGCGGCGCTGCTGATGGCGACCAAGACCGCGCTCAACGAATTCGTCGCCTATCTCGATCTTAGCCAGTTGCCGGAAGGCGCGCTGTCGCCGCGCTCGAAACTCATCATGACCTATGCGCTCTGCGGCTTCGCCAATTTCGGCTCGCTCGGCATCATGATCGGCGGCATGACGACGATGGCGCCGGAGCGCAGGCACGACATCGTGACGCTGGCGCCGAGGTCGCTGGTGTCGGGCACGCTGGCGACGCTGATGAGCGGAGCCGTGGTGGGGATGGTGGGGTAGCTTTCCCCCCGATTCGGCCGCCCCGCCCGCCGCCCCCTTCCCTCCTCCGTTCGCATGTGCAAAAACGCCCCCGCGTTTCCGCTGGGATTTCCGCCGCCATGACCGCTTCCGACACGCCCTACGCCGCCGCCTTTCCGCCCGTGGAAGAGGCGCGCTGGAAGGAGCTGGCCGCCGCCGCGCTGAAGGGCGCGCCGTTCGAGAAGCTGGTGGCCAGGACCTATGACGGCGCGCCCGTCCAGCCGCTCTACGCGCCCGCCGCGGCCGCCGCGCAGCCCGGCCGCGCGCAGGCGGGCGCATGGGCCATCCTCGCCCGCGTCGACGCCGCCTCGCCCGAGACCGCCAACGAGCTTGCCCTGACCGATCTCGAGAACGGCGCGGGCGGGTTGCAACTCGCCTTCGCCGGGTCCGCCGGCGCCTATGGTTTCGGCCTGCCGGCGACGGAAGCCGCGATCGAGGCGGCGCTGTCGGGCGTATTCCTCGACGCCGGGGCGCCGATCGAGATCGACGCGCCTGGCCACGGCCGCGACGTGGCGACGGCGTTTGCCGCCTATGTCGCGAAGCAGAAGGTCGATCCGAAGACGATTCTCGTGTCCTTCGGCCTCGATCCGCTCGGCGCCATTGCGCGCGGCGCCGTGTCCCAGACTTTCGCGGAAATCGCGCCGCATCTGGTGGAGGCGGTCAAGACGCTGTCGGGCGCTGGCTTCGCCGGCCCGTTCTGCGTCGCGGACGCCCGTATCGTGCATGCGGCGGGCGGCACGGAGGCGCAGGAACTCGCCTACGCCATTTCCGCCGCGCTCACCTATCTGCGCGCGCTCGAAGGCGCGGGCCTTTCTCTCGATGCGGCGCGCAAGGCGATTTCATTCCGTCTCGCCGTCGACGCCGACGAATTTTTGGGCGTCGCAAAACTTCGCGCGCTGCGTCGTCTGTGGGCGCGCGTCGAAGAGGCCTGCGGCCTCACGCCCTCGCCTGCGCTGGTGCACGCGGAGACCGCGTGGCGCATGATGACGCGCCGCGACCCCTACGTGAACATGCTGCGGGCAACCGTCGCGGTCTTCTCGGCCGCCGTCGGCGGCGCCGACCGCATTTCTGTCCTGCCATTCACGCAGGCCGTGGGACTGCCCGACGAATTCGCGCGCCGCGTCGCGCGCAACACGCAGCTCGTGCTGCTGGAAGAATCCAATCTCGACAAGGTGGCCGACCCGACCGCCGGCGCCGGCGGTTTCGAGGTCCTCACCGCGGAGCTCTGCGAAAAAGCGTGGGCGCTTGTTCAGACGAACGAGAAAGCCGGCGGCCTCGCGCAGCAGATCGCTTCCGGCGCGCTCAAGGCGGACGTCGAAAAGGCGGCGGGCGAGCGCGCCAAAAATGTCGCGCGCCGCAAGGATGCGCTGACCGGCGCAAGCGAGTTTCCCAACATCGCGGAAAAGCCGGTGAGCGTGCTCGCGCCGATTCCGGCGACGGCCGCGCCCGCCGGCGCGCTCGCGGCGCATCGCCTGTCCGAACCCTACGAAGCCTTGCGCGATCAATCCGACGCGCTCGCCGCCAAGGGCAAGCGTCCCTCCGTCTTCCTCGCCAATATCGGGCCGATCGCGGCTTTCACGGCGCGCGCGACCTTCGCCAAGAATTTCTTCGAAGCCGGCGGCATCGAGGCGGCGGGCAACGACGGCTTTGCTTCGGCGGATGCGGCGGCGGACGCCTATGCGCAATCCGGCGCGCCCATCGCCTGCATCTGCTCGTCCGACGCCCTCTATGCCGAACAGGCCGAAGCCGTCGCGCGCGCGCTGAAAGCGAAGGGCGCGAAGCTGGTGATCCTCGCCGGCCGTGCCGGCGAGAAGGAAGCGGCCTATTCTGCGGCCGGCGTCGGCGATTACGTCTTCGCCGGCGCGGACGTGCTCGCCAGCCTCGATCGCGCGTGGAAGGCGATCGGTTGATGCGCTTCGCCTTGGTCTGTATCGCTGTGGCGCTCGCTGCGCCGGCTGCCGCATTTCCGAGCCAGTACGACGGCGACTGGCAGGTCGAGGCGCACACGACCGTCGGCGAATGCGCGCACGACGTTTCCGGCACGGTGCGCATCGAAGGCGGGCGCGTCGTCGGCTCCAGCGCCGAAGGCGTCGAGGTCTGGGGCTATCTCGAGGACAACGGCGATATTTCCGCACGCTTCACCGCCGGCCAGAAGATGGCGCGCGCCAACGGCAAGCTGAAAGGCATGTCGGGCTCGGGCGCCTGGTCGTCCAACACCGATTATTGCGGCGGCGTGTGGAAGGCGCAGAAGGCGAAATAGTTCAGCGCGTCGGCCATTGCCTCACTGGGCCTGCGCAACGTGACGATTTGCACTGCGCGTTCCGCGCCGCGCCGCCATAATAGATGGCGTTGCGACGGCGCTCCGCCTGTTGCATATGAGATTTTCGCGCGATGCGGCGCAAGGCCGGCCGGCGCTCCCAGCGGGCGCGCGGTCGCGAATGCGCATCAAGGACTTGCCGACCGGCGGCCGCCGAAGGAGCGACGAATGATCCGAATCAGACAAGACGATCGCCAGCGCCGCAATCGCGCTTGCGGCAGTGACGCTGGCCGGCGCCGCCGAGGCCGCGCAATGCGGCAACAATTCCGCCGGCTTCGACGCCTGGAAGCAGCAATTCTCGCAGGAGGCGCGCGGCCGCGTCGGCCCGACGGCGATCTCGGCGCTGATGGGCGCCACTTACGCGCGCGCCACGATCGGCGCGGATCGCGGGCAGCACGGCTTCAAGCTGACGCTCGACCAGTTCATGGCCAAGCGCGGCGGCGCGGCCATCGTCTCGCGCGGCAAGGTCGCTCAAGAAGTCCAACGCCGCGCTGTTCGCGCAGATCGAGCAGCGCTACGGCGTGCCGGCAGGGCCACTGCTCGCCATCTGGGGCATGGAGACGGGTTTCGGCGCCGTGCGCGGCCACCAGCACCTGATCTCGGCCGTCGCCACGCTCGCCTACGACTGCCGGCGCTCCGCCTATTTCACCGACCAGCTCTACGCGGCGCTGAAACTGGTGGAGCAGGGAACATTCAACGCCAACACGATCGGCTCGATGCACGGCGAGGTCGGCCAGACGCAATTCATGCCGAAGACCGTGCTCAACTACGCCGTCGGCAGCCTGGAGACGCCCTCGGGCGCGCTGACGTCGACCGCGAATTTCCTGAAGGCGCACGGCTGGTCGCGCGGCGCCGGCTATCAGCCGGGCGAGGGCAATTTCGCGGCGATCCAGGAATGGAACGCAGCCTCCGTCTATCAGCGCGCCATCGCCATCATCGGCGCGCGCATCGACGGCGAGCGCTGACCGCGGGCGATGCGCGTCGCGGTCATCGGCGCCGGCGCGGTCGGCTGCTACTACGGCGCCATGCTGGCGCGCGCGGGCCATGAGGTCGCCTTCGTCGGCCGCGCGGCGCATGTCGACGCTATCAACGCCAACGGCCTGCTGCTCGAAACGCGCGCCTTCACGCAGCATGTGAAGGCGACCGCGACGACGGACGCGGCCGCGCTGGCGCCGCCCGATCTCGCGCTCGTCTGCGTGAAATCAGGCGATACGGCGGAAGCCGGACGCGCGCTGGCGCCGAAGCTGCTGCCGCACACGATCGCGCTCTGCCTGCAGAACGGCGTCGACAATGCCGAGCGCCTCGGCGCCGTGATCGGGCGACCCGCCCTGTCCGCCGTCGTCTACGTCGGTTGCGAAATGGCGGGACCGGGCCATGTGAAGCACAACGGTCGCGGCGAACTCGTCATCGGCGCCTCGCCGGAAAGCACGGGTCTCGCGCGCATGCTGATCGACGCCGGCGTGCCGACGACGGTCAGCGACGACATAGACGCCGCGCTGTGGACGAAGCTCATCGTCAATTGCGCCTATAACGCGCTGTCGGCTGTCGCGCAGATTCCCTATGGGCCGATGCTGAAGGTCGATGGCGCGCGCGACCTGATGAACGCGGCAGTTCTCGAATGCCTCGCGGTGGCGCGCGCCTGCGGCGTCCGCCTGCCGGACGATCTGCTGGCGTCCACGCTGGCGCTTGCGCAGACCATGCCCGCGCAATTGTCCTCCACCGCGCAAGATGTCGCGCGCGGAAAGCCGACGGAGATCGATTTCCTCAACGGCTATGTCGTGCGCAAGGGCGCCGAGAAAGGCGTCGCGACGCCGGTCAACCGCGCGCTGCAGACGATGGTGCATCTCGTCGAGAAGGGCCGCGCGCTCGGGGCGCGCTGACGCCGGCTCAGTGCAGGCCCGGCGCCTCGTGGCCGGTGCGCGCGACATATTCGGTATAGCCGCCGCCATAGGCGTGCACGCCCTCGGGCGTCAGCTCCAGCACGCGGTTGGAGAGCGCGGCGAGAAAGCGCCGGTCGTGCGAGACGAACAGCATGGCGCCTTCGTAATTGGCGAGCGCGTTGACCAGCATCTCTTTCGTCGCCATGTCCAGATGGTTGGTGGGCTCGTCCAGCACGAGAAAATTCGGCGGATCGTAGAGCATCTTCGCCATCACCAGCCGCGCCTTCTCGCCGCCCGACAGAACGCGGCAGGGCTTTTCGACATCGTCGCCGGAAAAGCCGAAGCAGCCGGCGAGCGTGCGCAGAGACCCTTGGCCCGCCTGCGGAAACCAGCCTTCGAGCGATTCATAGATCGTGCGCTCGCCGTCGAGCACTTCCATCGAATGCTGCGCGAAATAGCCCATCTTGACGCTGCCGCCGATGGTCACGCTACCCGCATCCGCTATGGCTTCGCCGGCGATCAGTTTCAGCAGTGTCGACTTGCCGGCGCCGTTGACGCCCATGACCGCCCAGCGCTCGCGGCGGCGCACCTGGAAGTCGAGGCCTTCGTAAATTTTTCGCGCGCCAAAACCCTTCTCGACTCCTTTGAGCGTCACCACGTCCTCGCCGCTGCGCGGCGCCGGCGGAAAATCGAAGGCGATGGTCTGGCGCCGGCGCGGCGGCTCGACGCGGTCGATCTTCTCGAGCTTCTTCACCCGGCTCTGCACCTGCGCGGCATGCGATGCGCGCGCCTTGAAGCGCTCGATGAATTCGATCTCCTTGGCGAGCATCGCCTGCTGGCGCTCGAACTGCGCCTGCTGCTGCTTCTCCATCAACGCGCGCTGCTCGGCGTAGAATTCGTAATTGCCGGAATAGGTGGTGAGCTGGCCGCCGTCGATCTCGATGATCTTGCCGACGATGCGGTTCATGAATTCGCGGTCGTGCGAGGTCATCAGCACCGCGCCGTCATAGCCGCGCAAGAATTGCTCGAGCCAGATCAGGCTTTCGATATCGAGATGGTTCGATGGCTCGTCGAGCAGCATGAGGTCCGGCCGCATCAACAGGATGCGCGCGAGCGCGACGCGCATTTTCCAGCCGCCGGACAGATGGCCGACATCGCCGTCCATCATCTCCTGCGTGAAGGAGAGGCCATCGAGAATTTCGCGCGCGCGGGCGTCGAGCGCATAGCCGTCGAGTTCCTCGAAGCGCGCCTGCGCCTCGCCATAGGATTCGATGATGGCGTCCATCTCGTCGGCGCGTTCGGGGTCGGCCATGGCGGCCTCCAGCGCCTTCATTTCGGCCAGCACTTCCGACACCGGCCCCGCGCCGTTCATCACCTCGGCGACCGCGCTGCGGCCGGCCATTTCGCCGACGTCCTGGCTGAAATAGCCGATGGTGGTTCCGCGATCGACGGACACCTGCCCTTCGTCGGGGCCCTCCTCGCCGGCGATCATGCGGAACAAAGTCGTCTTGCCGGCGCCGTTCGGCCCGACGAGCCCGACCTTCTCACCTTTCAGGATGACGGCGGAGGCCTCGATGAAGACGATCTGATGGCCGTTCTGCTTGGAGATCTTGTCGATACGAATCATGCGGGGGTTATGGCCCGGGGGGTGCGGGCGGGCAATTGGGCGGAGGCCCGGATGCGCCCTCTCTCCCGCGAAGGGGGGGAGAGCCGGAGAGGGGGTGGTGCAAATTCGACGATGTCGGGAGCGGACAGACCCCCTCCCTAACCCTCCCCCGCTTCGCGGGAGAGGGGACAGCCCGTCGCTCGCCCGGGCGCCCTACCTCCCCTTCATGGGGAGGTCGGTCATCCGCAAAGCGGATGGACGGGTGGGGCCCGACGCCGCAGGCGTCGGCTCGGATGCTGCGAGAGACTCCCACCCCACCCGGCTCGCTCCGCTCGCCACCCTCCCCATAAAGGGGAGGGAGGGCGCCTACCTGCCGGCGCCGTTGGGCCCGACGAGGCCGACCTTCTCGCCTTTCAGGATGACGGCGGAGGCCTCGATGAAGACGATCTGATGGCCGTTCTGCTTGGAGATCTTGTCGATACGAATCATGCGGGGGTTATGGCCCGGCAAGTGGGTGGGGACAATCGGGCCAAGGCGCGAGCCTGCCCTCTCTCCCGCGAAGAGGGGGAGAGGGGGGACGCGGCCTCGCCTTTCGTCGCGCATGGCGCGATGCAACATGGGAGGCTATAATGGCGCGATTTCCTGGCGGCCTGCCGCCTTTCCGGACTTGCCGCATGACCCGCATACCCAATTTCGCCGAAGTCCCCTTCGCCCCCGCCAAAGCCGTGCCCCAAAAGCCCGCCAACGACGCGGCCCCGTGGATGACGCCCGAGGGCATTCCGGTGAAGCCGGCCTACGGCCCGGCCGACATCGAGGGGCTCGCCTACATCCACTCCTACCCCGGCGCCGCACCCTATCTGCGCGGGCCTTATCCGACCATGTACGTCAACCAGCCCTGGACGGTGCGGCAATATGCGGGGTTTTCGACGGCGGAGGATTCCAACGCCTTTTATCGCCGCAATCTCGCGGCGGGGCAGAAGGGCCTGTCGGTCGCCTTCGATCTCGCCACGCATCGCGGCTACGATTCCGATCATCCGCGCGTGTCGGGCGACGTCGGCATGGCGGGCGTGGCGATCAATTCCATCTACGACATGCGCACGCTGTTCTCAGGCATTCCGCTGGACCAGATGAGCGTGTCGATGACGATGAACGGCGCCGTGCTGCCGGTGCTCGCGCTCTACATCGTCGCGGCCGAGGAACAGGGCGTGCCGCCCGAGAAACTGTCGGGCACGATCCAGAACGACATTCTCAAGGAGTTCATGGTCCGCAACACCTACATCTATCCGCCGCAGCCCTCGATGCGGATCATCTCGGATATTTTCGCCTACACGTCGCAGCACATGCCGAAGTTCAACTCGATCTCGATTTCCGGCTATCACATGCAGGAAGCGGGCGCGACGCAGGACCTCGAACTCGCCTATACGCTCGCCGACGGCGTCGAATATCTTCGCGCAGGACTTGGGCGCCGGGCTGACCGTGGACCAGTTCGCGCCGCGCCTGTCGTTCTTCTGGGCGATCGGCATGAATTTCTTCATGGAGGTCGCGAAGCTGCGCGCGGCGCGGCTGATCTGGGCGAAGCTCGTGAAGGATTTCGGGCCGAAGTCCGACAAGAGCCTGCCGCTGCGCACGCATTCGCAGACGTCGGGCTGGTCGCTGACGGCGCAGGACGTCTACAACAATGTCGTGCGCACCTGCATCGAGGCGATGGCGGCGACGCAGGGCCATACGCAGTCGCTGCACACGAATGCGCTCGACGAAGCGCTGGCGCTGCCCACCGATTTCTCCGCGCGCATCGCCCGCAACACGCAGCTCTTCCTGCAGCAGGAGATCGGGCACGACGCGCATCATCGACCCCTGGGGCGGCTCCTATTATGTCGAGCGCCTGACCGCCGATCTCGCGAAGAAGGCGTGGGGGCACATCCAGGAGATCGAGAAGCTCGGCGGCATGGCCAAGGCGATCGACGCCGGCATTCCGAAACTGCGCATCGAGGAGGCCGCCGCCAAGACGCAGGCGCGCATCGACAGCGGGCAGCAGGCGGTCATCGGCGTGAACAAGTATCGCCCGCTCAACGATCCGCCGATCGACGTGCTGAAGGTCGACAATTCCGCTGTTCGCGCGCAGCAGATCGAGAAGTTGCGGCGCTTGCGCGAAGAACGCGACGAAGCCAAATGCCAGGCCGCGCTTGCAGCGCTGACCGAGGGCGCGAAGGGCAAGGGCAACCTGCTCGCGCTCGCCATCGATGCGGCGCGTGAAAAAGCCACGGTCGGCGAGATTTCGCTGGCGATGGAAAAGGTGTTCGGACGGCATCGCGCCGAGATCAAGTCGATTTCCGGCGTCTACAAGAGGGAGGCCGGCGTGAATTCCGCCGCTGTCAATCGTGCGCAGAAGATGGTCGAGGCGTTCGAGGAGAACGACGGACGCCGCCCGCGCATCCTCGTCGCCAAGGTCGGGCAGGACGGCCATGACCGCGGCCAGAAGGTGATCGCGTCGGCCTTCGCCGATCTCGGCTTCGATGTCGACATCGGCCCGCTGTTCGCCACGCCCGACGAGGCGGCGCGGCAGGCGGTGGAGAACGACGTGCATATCGTCGGCATTTCGTCGCTGGCCGCCGGCCATCTCACGCTGGTGCCGGAACTGCGCGCGGCGCTGGAGAAGGAAGGCCGGCCGGACATCATGATCGTGGTCGGCGGCGTCATCCCGCCGCAGGATTTCGACGCTTTGCGCGAAGCCGGGGCGTCCGCCATTTTCCCGCCGGGCACGGTCATCGCGGACGCCGCCAGCGGGCTGATCGAGGAACTGAACCGCCGCCTCGGCTATGCGCAGATGGACGCGGCGGAGTAGGCCGCACTTCAGTATCCGTCATCGCGAGGAGCGAAAGCCAAATCGCTGTAAGCGATTTGGCTGAAGCGACGCGGCGATCCATCCCCGCATCTGGATTATCGTCCGATGGATGGATTGCTTCGTCGGCTGCGCCTCCTCGCAATGACGGTGTGGCGGCACAGCCACGCCCTTCGACAAACTCCGGCCAGGCCGCCGCCCTGCCCTTTCCTCGCCACAACATTGGGGCCGAGTGCGGGCCAGCTTCATCAGAGTGTGTTTCGACGATGAATTTGAAAGCCTCGTGCACCGCAGCGCTCCTGGCTGCGCTTTCCGCCTCGACGGCTTCGTCCGCCGCTTCGCGCGAGGCGCCGGGCGCGCAGCGTTTCGACGCCCCGATCGAGCGGCTGTCGCGCGCCCACGGCGTGCCGGAGCGTCTCATCCGCCGCGTCATCATGCGCGAGAGCAAGTATGCGCCGCATCTCAGCCATCGCGGCCATTACGGCCTGATGCAGATCAAGCTGCAAACGGCGAAGGGCATGGGCTACAGCGGCGGCGCGTCGGGCCTGCTCGACGGCGAGACCAACCTCACCTACGCCGTGCCCTATCTCGCCAACGCCTATCAGGCGGCCGGGCGCAACGAGGATCGCGCGGTCGCGCTCTATGCGGGCGGCTATTACTATGTCGCCAAGTCCAAGGGGTTGATCGGCAGTTTGCGCACGGCGCGCTCGGCGCCGCTGTCGGGCGAGGCGGTGACGGCCTATGCGGAAGATGAGCGGACCGAGGAAGCGCCGGCGCAGGCTGCCGCGGTCCAATCGGCCAGTCCCTTCGCCTTCCTGTTCGGCGGCGGGCAGCCGGCGCAGCAGATGCAGGCGGAAGCGGCAGGCGAGGACGCCAACATGGAGCCTGTTTCGCTCGCAGTCGCGCCGCTGCCGCCGAAACGGCCGCAGGGGCTTTAGGCCGAGACTTGTCACCCCCGCGAAAGCGGGGGTCCAGCAAGCAAAATTGCGGCGGCGGCTCTGGATTCCCGCTTTCGCGGGAATGACAATCGTGGCTTCACCGCGCCGGCGGCGGCAAGTCCTGCCCGACGATCGGCGCAGGGGCCTGCGGCTTGGGCACGCCCGCGTCGATCACCGCCTGCACGTTGGCGTCGGCCTCGCGCTTCCTGGTCAGCGTCGCGCCGATCTGGCGCACGGCGTCCGGCGCGTTCGCATAGGTGTCGTGGCCGACCCAGCCCTTGCTCAGCATCGACAGGTCGTAGACGCGCACGCCCATGGCGTCGATGGCGGCGGCGTCCTTCGGATTGGACGGGTCCATCGCGCCCAGCCGCGCGCGCGACCCGGCGATGCGGCTCGACAGCGACAGCGCGCGATCGTCGCGCGAGACGAAGACCGAAATGCGCGCGGGATCGAGGCGCGCGACCTGCTGGCGGAACACGCCGAGGTCGATGTCGGGCGCAGCCAGCATGACCGAGCCGAGCTTGCCGTCGAGATCGGCATGACCGGCGATGGCGGTCTCGCGCAGGGCCTCCATCGTCAGCCACGAACCCATGGAGTGTGCGAGGATCTGCACGCGGCCGACGCCGGGCGCCTGCGCAATGTCCATCATCAGCCGCTGCAGCGCGTCGCGCGAGGCGGTGGCCGCCTCCTTGTCGGATTCGTAGGCGAAGAGTTCGCCCTTCGATTGCCAGGCGAAGAGGATCGGCACGCCGGTGAAGCCGCCGTCGGCGACGATCTGCGCCACGCGGAAGCGCGCTTCCTCGAGGCTGGTGTTGAAGCCGTGCACATAGAGCAGCACGTCGCGGCTGTTGCCGACGCGGCCGGAGATGTGGGAGGCGAGTTCGGCGCGGAAGGCGTCCGGCTCGAGCGAGCGGCGCGCCGTGACGACGAAATGCTTTTCCGGATTGGCGGCGCCGAAGCTCGGCTGCTCGATCTCGCCGGCGCGATGGCCCGCGGGCACGGAGACGTTCTGCAGCGAGAAGCGCGCGACGACCTCGGCCGGCGCCTCGCCCGCCTTGTGGCGCGTGGAAGCGACGAACAGCGGCACCTGCTGCGCGACGCCCCGCTCGCTGTGGAAATAGGAGCCCATCTTGGCGCCGACGATCTCGGCGCGGTCGGAAATCGCGTTGAAGGAATTGGAGGTCGCATTGCAGCCGGCGACGCCCGCCGCCAGCGCACAGGCCGCAGCCAGGCGCACGATGCGGACGCCGCCGAAACGGGAGGCGCGGGCGGAAGGGAACAAGGTCACGCGAAATCCTCTTGCCGCGACGCCGAAGAAGGCGGCCGGCTCACTAACAACCCACGGGGTTGAGAGCCGGTTAAAAATGCGGCGCTGCAGCAGGAAATGACCGGCGAAACCGGCGAGAATGAGGCCGGCGCGCGCAAACGAAAGGAAAGCCGGGACCGCCGGCCTCCGGCCGGCTCATAGGCCACGACATGAATGCCGACCGGAGGCCGGCGGTCCCGGCTGCATGGCTTGAAGCCGATCGCCCGCCGTCGCAATCTGCTGTTTCCGAGACAGAAAGCGACATGACCGACCTTCTCGCCCTCTCCGCCCGCCAGTGCGCCGAGCTTTTCGCCCGGAAACAGGCGTCTCCCGTCGATCTGCTGGACGCCGTCCTGAAGCGGCTGGACGCTGTTGAGCCCGCAATCAACGCTTTCGCCGTGGTCGACCGCGCCGGCGCGCGAAAAGCGGCGGAGGAGAGCGCCGCGCGCCATGCGAAGGACGCGGCGATCGGCCCGGCGGACGGGCTTGTCGGCACGATCAAGGACAATGTGCTGGTGAAGGGCCTGCCGAACCGGCGCGGCAGCCGCACGAGCGTCGATACGCCGGCGGCGGAGGAATTCGCCGGCGACGGCGCGGCTGAAGGAGGCTGGCTGCGTCATTATCGGCAAGACGACGCTGCCGGAAATCGGCTGGAAGGGCCTCGGCGACAGCCCGCTCTACGGCGTGACGCGCAATCCCTGGAAGACCGGGCATACGACCGGCGGCTCCTCGGCCGGCGCGGCGGCCGCCGCCGCGCTCGGCCTGGGGCATTTCCACCTCGGCACGGACGGGCTCGGGTCGATCCGCATTCCCGCCGCCTTCACCGGCGTCTTCGGCCTCAAACCGAGCTTCGGCCGCGTGCCGGCCTATCCGCTGTCCACCATGGCCGTGCTGGCGCATCTCGGGCCCCTGACCCGGCGCGTAGAGGACGCCGCCTTCATGCTGTCGCTGATCGGGCGGCCCGACAGCCGCGACAATACGGCGTGGAACACGCCCTGCCCGGACTACACGCAAGATCTCGACAAGGGCGTGCGCGGCCTGCGCATCGCCTGGTCGCCGCGGCTCGGCTATGTCGATTGCGTTGACCCGGATGTGGCGGCGGCGACGGAAAAAGCGGCGAAGGTCTTCGAGGAACTGGGCGCGCGGGTGGAACAAGTCGATCCGCCGATCAGCGATCCGCGCGGGATCGCCGACACCCTCTGGCACACCGGCGCGGCGGTGGCGATGAAGCATGTCGGCGCGAGCGACGAACCGCTGCTCGACCCCGGCCTGCTCGCGGAAGTGAAATCGGGCCGCAGCCTGACCGCCGTGAACTATCTCGACGCCTTTCTCGCGCGCGGCGCGCTGGCCCACAAGATGGCGGTGTTCCACGAGACTTACGATCTCCTGCTGACGCCGCAGATGCCGACCGGCGCGATACCTGTCGGCGCGGACGTTCCGCCCGGCGGGCGCTTCAGGCACTGGATCGAGTGGTCGCCCTTCACCTATCCGTTCAACGTCACGCAACAACCGGCCGCCAGCGTTCCCTGCGGCTTCACGCGAGACGGGCTGCCGATCGGATTGCAGATCGTCGGCGCCATGCGCGAGGACGCGGCTGTCCTGCAGGCGGCGCGCGCTTACGAAACGGCGCGGCCGTTCGCGATGATCGACGCGCCACGGACCTGACATGACGACGCCCGACGACACCGACTACGCGCATCGCAAGCTCGTCAATCTCGTGGCGGCGATCGCGATCCTCGTGCTGGCGATCATCCTCGTCGTCGCGATGAACATGCTCGACAACCAGCGCAAGATGCAGCGCTGCGTCGATTCCGGGCGTCGGGACTGTTTCGCGATACCGACGCCGCCGGTGGCGCAGGGCGTGCAGCGGTGACATGAGCGCGGGAAGATACCGATGAGCCTCGAATTTCTACTGACGTCGCTGATTATCGTCGCATCGCCGGGAACCGGGGTTCTCTACACGATCGCCACCGGCCTCTCGCGCGGCGGCCATGCGAGCGCGGTCGCCGCCTTCGGCTGCACGCTCGGCATCGTGCCGCATATGGCTGCGGCGATCGCGGGCGTCGCGGCGCTGCTGCACACGAGCGCCGTCGCCTTCACTCTCTTCAAATACGCCGGCGTTGCGTATCTGCTGTTCATGGCCTGGCGCACCCTGCAGGAATCCGGCGCGCTCCGCGTCGAGAGCGAAACGAAATCGCACTCTGCGCGCGAAATCGTCGTGACCGCCATCCTCGTCAATCTGCTCAATCCGAAGCTGTCGATCTTCTTTCTGGCTTTCCTGCCGCAGTTCGTCAGCGCGCACGAGCCGGACGCCCTGCGTCACATGCTGGAGCTCAGCGCCGTCTTCATGGCGATGACGTTTCTCGTCTTCCTCGTCTACGGCCTGTTCGCCGCCGCCGTGCGCGACCACGTCATTTCCCGGCCGCGCGTGCTGGCGTGGATGCGGCGCGGCTTTGCGGCGGCTTTCGTGGCGCTCGGCGCCAGGCTCGCGGCGTCCGAGCGATAGGCCTCACGCCCTCCGGCGCGCCCGCATCTTCATCGCGCCCGCGATCGCCAGCACGACGACCGCGCCGAGAATGGCCGCCGCGACATCCGGCGGATCGCCGTGACGGTCGAGCCAGTTGGCGACCCAGGGATCGGTCGCGATCATCTCGCCGGCGACCCAGCCGAGCAGGGCCGCGCCCGCCCAGACGATGATCGGCCAGCGGTCGATCAGCTTCAGCACGAAGCCCGCGCCGAAGACGACGAGCGGGATCGACAGGACGAGGCCGAAGATGATGAGGCCGAGATGGCCTTCCGCCACGCCGACGATGGCGAGCACATTGTCGAGCGACATGACGCCATCGGCGATCATGATGGTGGCGACGGCGCCCCACAGGTTCGGCTTGGCCTTCACTTCGCCGTGCTCGTGGTCGTCGAAGACGAGCCTGACCGCGATGTAGAGCAGAAGCACGCCGCCGATGAGCTTGAGGAAGGGCAGTTTCAGCAACCAGACGACGAGAAGCGTGAACAGCACGCGCAACGCGACGGCGAGGCCCGCGCCGAGCGCAATGCCGAGCTTGCGCTTGTCCTCCGGCAGGTTGCGGCAGGCAAGCGCGATCACGACCGCATTGTCGCCGGACAGCAGGACGTCGAGCCAGACGATCTGGAAAACCTGAAAGGCAAGAAACGGAAGAGATTCGGTCATTGTTTTCCCAAGCTGTCGCGCGTCTGCGCGCCACGGCGAGCAAGTCGCAGCGTCATGGCGGGCAGGACGCCAGCCAGCGCGCGCGCCATATCTGCGGGCCGCACACGGCTTTTTTTCGGCACATGGATGAAGACGGCCGGCGCCGCGCCCGATTCGAGCGAGCGCCAGAGCGCGGCGTTGCAGACATAATCGCCGGCGTCGTTCGACACGGCCGCATCGACGCCAGCCTCGCGCAAGGCCGCGACGAGGCGCGGCGCGTTCCAGTCCGTGCGCATCGCGGCGCAGGCCTGCGCGCGATGCGCGCGGGAGCCTGCGAACGCGCCGCGCGCATCGGGTTTCAGCGTCGTGACGACGTTTCTCGCGCGAGATTCGACGCTGACGCCGCGACGGCGCGCGGCGAGGCCGAGATGCACGACGGCGTCGGGTTTCTCGCACGCGACGAGCTTGTCGATCAGGGGCGCGACCGCATGAACGACCGGCAGGACCGCCGTCACCAACTTCACGCCCACGCGTGAAAAACGGCCGCGCCAGAAGCGCTCGAGATCGGCGACGATGTCCGCGCTCGGATTGGAGGGCGCGCCGGGGAATGCGCCGAAGGCGGTGACGAGCAGCGTCGGCATGTCATACGCCGAGCAGCGCGGCGATCTCGTCGACCGCCAGCGTCGGCGCCAGCGCGCCGTCGGCGACCGCGCGCTCCAGCGCAGGCAGGCGCGACTTCACCTTGGCGTCGGTGCGCAGGCGCGACAGCAGTCGCTCCTCCAGCATCGACCACATCCACTTGACCTGCTGCGCGCGGCGCCGCGCGTCGAATTCGCCGGCCTTCTTCGTCTTCAGCCGATGATCCTCGACACGCGCCCACATGTCCTGAAGGCCCTCGTTGGCGAGGCCGGAAATGAGCACGACCGGCGGCCGCCACACGGAGGACGAGGGCTGGAGGATGTGCAGCGCCGCCAGATATTCGGCAGCGGCGGATTCCGCGCGCGCGCGGTTTGCGCCGTCCGACTTGTTGATGGCGATCATGTCGGCGATTTCGAGCACGCCCTTCTTGATGCCCTGCAATTCGTCGCCGGCGCCCGGCAGCATCAGCACGAGGAAGAAATCGGTCATGTCGGCGACGACCGTCTCGGACTGGCCGATGCCCACTGTCTCGACCAGCACGACGTCGAAGCCCGCGGCCTCGCACACCAGCATGGTTTCGCGCGTGCGCGCGGCGACGCCGCCGAGCGTGCCCGACGAAGGCGACGGGCGGATGAAGGCGTTGCGATCGGCCGACAATTGCGCCATGCGCGTCTTGTCGCCGAGGATCGAGCCGCCGGTGCGCGAGGACGAGGGATCGACGGCGAGCACCGCGACCTTGTGGCCGGCCGCGGTGAGATTGGAGCCGAGCGTGTCGATGGTGGTCGACTTGCCGACGCCGGGCACGCCGGTGACGCCGACGCGGATCGCGCCGCCGGTAGCGGGAAGCAGACGTTGCAGCAGCGCGCCCGCCTGCGCGCGATGGTCCGGCCGGCGGCTTTCGATGAGCGTGATGGCGCGCGCGAGCGAGGCGCGGTCGCCGGCCAGCACGCGCTCGGCCAGCTCCTCGACGGGGCGCTCGCGGGCGCGCGGGGCAGACAAATTCATGACATGTATATAGCGGATCGCTTCGCAGTTGCGAAACGCCCCTATTTCGCTGATGGCGGCGGCTTGGCGGTCTTGAAGACCGAAGTTCCACGGCAGACGATATCGCCTTCGGCATTGGTGATTTCGGCTTCCACGAAGACCAGCGACTTGCCGGCGCGCACCACCCTGCCCTGCCCGACGAGGCGGCCTGTCGCGGGCGCGGTGAAGGCCGTCTGCATGTCGACGGTGATGACGTTGGAGCCGACGGCCGAGCGCGCGGCCGAGCCCATGCAGACGTCCAGCAGCGTCATCAGCAGGCCGCCGTGGGCCACGCCCATCTGGTTGGCGTGATGGCGCTCGACCGTCACCTCGAGACGCGAGCGGCCGCCGCCGCTTTCGATCGGCTCGATGCCGCAGAAGCCCACGAAGGGAATGTCCGCTCCGAATATGTCGGCGATCTTCACTGCTGCTCCTCTCTCGCGCGGCCGGAAAGGCCGCATCAACCTCAACACGCGTTAACGCGCTTTGCTCATTTTCCGCAAAGCGCGCCGTAATGGCTCGCGCCTAGCCTCGTCTCGACATTAGCGGGCGGCCGGCGTTCCGGTCCAGACAGCCCGCTGCCGGAGGTCCCGATGGCGACGATCGAACGCGCGCTCAATGCCCACAGCCTCTACTGGGTGAAAGACGAAGAAGGCGACCGCATCGGCATCGTCTGGGGCCTCGACGGCGCGTGGCGCTGGACGGTGGGACATGCCGATTCGCGCGAGGTCGAGTCGTTCGATGCGGCAAGACAGGCCGTCGAAGCCGCGCTCGGCGTTGCCGTGCGCGTGCGCCAGCGTCAGTCGCGCGCCGCCTGAGCGCGGCGCAGCGGAACGCCCGTTGCGAACAAGAGTTATATCCGCATCACGTCGTCGCCGCGCTCAAGGCCCGTGCGACCGAAAGGAGCGGGTCATGGCGAAGCTCGAACGCGCGCTCGATGCGCAAAGTCTTTTCTGGATCAAGGATGGCGGCGGAGACCGCATCGGCATCGTCTGGGGCCTCGACGGCGAATGGCGCTGGTCGGTCGGCCATCGGCCGTCGCGGCCCGCCGCTTCGTTCGAGGATGCGACCTCGGCCGCTGCCGGGGTTCTGGGCGAGCCTATTCTGTTCAAGGGCCGAAGTAGGCGCTGAAGGGCGTCCACATATCAGACGCAAGAAAGCCGGAAGCGGGTCGCGCCTCCGGCTTTCGTCGCGGATTTGTCCGCGTGAATCAGACCTTGCCCCAGACCTCGCGCGCGATCTCGACGATCAGTTCGAGCTTCCTCCACTGTTCGTCCTCGGCCAGCGTGTTGCCTTCCTCGGTCGAGGCGAATCCGCATTGCGCGGACAGACAAAGCTGTTCGAGCGGCGCATGTTTCGCCGCCTCGTCGATGCGGCGCTTGATGTCGTCCTTCTTTTCCAGCACGCCGGTCTTCGACGTGACGAGACCGAGCACGACCGCCTTGCCCTTGGGCAGGAAACGCAGCGGCTCGAAACCGCCGGCGCGATCTGAATCCCATTCCATGAAATAGGCGTCGACGCCGACCTGATTGAACAGCAGGTCGGCGATCGGCTCGTAGCCGCCCGACGCCACGAAGGTCGAACGGAAATTGCCGCGGCACAAATGCATCGACACGGTCATGCCGGCGGGCTTGGATTCCAGCGCCTTGTTGATCATGCCGGCGTAGATGCCGGGCTGCTTGTCCGGATCGTCGCCACGGTCCTTCAGCATCTTGCGCTGCTCGGGATCGCAGAGATAGGCGAAGGAGACGTCGTCGAGCTGCAAGTAGGTACAGCCGGCGTCGCCGAACGCCTTCACCGCCTTGCCGTAGGCGGCGCCGAGGTCGTGATAGAAATCGTTCATATCCGGATAGACGCCCATGTTGATGAGCTTCCGGCCGCCGCGATAGTGCAGCATGGAGGGCGAGGGGATCGTCTGCTTCGCCGTCTTCTTCGTGTTGGCCTTCAGGAACTTGAAGTGATCGACGAAGGGATGGCCGGTAAAGCCGATCTTGCTCATCACGTGCGGCGCTTCCGCCTTGGTCTGCACGCCCGCGAACTGGATGCCCTGCTCGACCGCGATGCGCTCGACGCCGTCGAGATTCCACAGGAAGTCGTAGTGCCACCAGGAGCGGCGATATTCGCCGTCGGTGATGCCTTCCAGCCCGATCGCCTCCTGTTTGGCGATGAGCTTCCTGATTTCCTCGTCCTCGATCGCCTCGAGTTCGGCGACCGAGATGTCGCCATGCACGCGCTTGTCGCGCGCAGCCTTGAGCGGCGCGGAGCGCAGCAGCGAGCCGACCTGGTCGGCGCGGAACGGGGGACGTATCGACATGGCGGTTCCTTCCAGAATCTGAAGCCTTCGGCCCTATTTCTTTTCCGCCACCGCGAGCAGAGTGGCAAGCGCGTCCTTGTCTTCCAGAAGCGCCGCGCTCGAGCCTGTCCAGGCGATCCCGCCGCGCTCCAGAATTATGGCGCGGTCGGTCAGCGGCAATATCTTGCGCGCGCTCTGCTCCACGAGAATGACCGCCATCTTCTCCTCGTTGATGATCTTGCGCAGGGCCGCCAGCAATTCGTCGACGATGATCGGCGCGAGACCCTCGAGCGGCTCGTCGAGCAGAAGCGCCTGCGGATTGAGCACGAGCGCGCGGCCGACCGCCAGCATCTGCTGTTCGCCGCCCGAAAGCTGGTTGCCCATGTTGGCGCGCCGCTCGGCGAGACGCGGGAACATGGCGTAGATGCGCTCGACATCGAACTTGCCGGGGCGCGCGACCGCCGTGAGGTTTTCCTCGACGGTGAGCGAACGGAAAATGTTGCGCTCCTGCGGCACCCAGCCGACGCCGGCGTTGGCGCGCTGATCGGGCCGCAGCGCGGTGACGTCGCGGCCGCCGAGCGTGATCGTGCCGGCGCGGCGGCGCGTGAGGCCGACGATCGTGTTGAGCAGCGTCGTCTTGCCGGCGCCGTTGCGGCCGAGCAGCGCCAGCGCCTCGCCCTGGCCCAGCGTGAAATTGAGATCGGACAGGACGATGGCTTCGCCGTAGCCCGCCGTCAGTTTCTCGATGCGCAGCAGGTCGCTCATGCCGCGCCTCCCTTGCCGGCTTCGCCGGCATGTCCATGTCCTGCGCCGCCTGGCGGCGGCGTATCCAGATGTTGCTCGATCTCGCTTTCGCCGAGATAGACCTGTCGCACGCGAGGATCGCGCGCGACTTCGCTCGCGGGGCCTTCGACGAAAAGCGCGCCCTGCACGAGCACGGAGATCGTCTTGGCGAAGCGGAAGACGAGGTCCATGTCGTGCTCGATCAGCACGAGCGCCATTTCCTTCGGCAGGGCTTCGACGATCTCGAGGATCTGCTCGCGCTCGCCTTCCGGCACGCCGGCCGCGGGCTCGTCGAGCAACAGCACCTTCGGCTTCGGCGCGACGGCGATGGCGATTTCCAGCAGGCGCTGCTTGCCGTAGGGCAGCGAGCCGACGCGATGCTCCATGACGTCGCCGAGGTCGAGCTGCTCGAGAATCGCGACGGCCTCGTCCACGACGGCGCGGCTGGTGCCGGCGCGGCGCCAGAATTCCGCGCCTTCGGCATGGGCTTCGGACAGAGCGAGGCCGATCGTCTCGAGCGGCGTGAAATCGGCGAAGAGCTGGTTGATCTGGAAGGTGCGCGACAGACCGGCGCGCGCGCGCTTGAACACCGGCCAGTCGCTGACGTCCTGCCCGTCGAGGAAGACCTGGCCGGCGGTCGGCGCGAGAACGCCCGACAGGAGGTTGACGAAGGTCGTCTTGCCGGCGCCGTTCGGGCCGATCAGCGCGTGACGCGCGCCAGCCGGCAGCGAGAAGGTGACATCGTTGGTGGCGACGAGGCCGCCGAAGCGACGCACCAGATTCTTGGTGGCGAGAACGGCGGTCATGCCGCGCCTCCCTTGCCGGTCAGGCGGGCATAGACGCCGGTCAGCAGGCCCATGATGCCGCCGCGCACGAACAGCACGAGCAGCACGAGGATGAGGCCGAGCCAGAACGGCCAGTATTGCGGCGTGGCGGCGGCGAGCAGGTCGTACAGGACCTTGAAGGCCGCCGCGCCGATGACCGCGCCGTAGAGCGTGCCGACGCCGCCGAAGATGACGATCAGCATGACATCGGCCGAGCGATGGAAATCCAGCACGTCGAGCGAGACGAAGGCGGTGGTCTGCGCCAGCAGCGCGCCGGCGACGCCCGCATAGGCCGCGCCCATCGTGTAGGCGCCGTTGAGGCGGCGGTTGACGTCGATGCCGATGGCGCCGGCGCGCAGCGCATTGCCCTTGATGGCGCGCAGCGACACGCCGAAGGGCGAGTTGATGACTTTTCGCGCGACGATGAAGAGCGCGAACAGGACCGAGATCGAATAGAGGTACGCGTATTCCGGATGCATGAAGTTGAATTCGACGAGGCCGAGAATCTTGCCGGGCGCGACGCCTTGCAGCCCGTCGGCGCCGCCGGTGAGCCAGGCCATGCGGTTGGCGAGTTCGCCGAAGATCAGCGCGACGCCGAGCGTGACCATCAGGCGCGTGAGATCGGCGCCGCGCAGCACGAGGAAACTCGTGATGTAGCCGACGACGGCGCAGACCAGCGCCGCGGCGAGGAGGCCGAAGGTCGGATCGCTGAGGAGGCCTGCCCCCGCGCCGGCCTTGGCGAGCAGGCCCGCGACATAGGCGCCCAGTCCGAAAAAGGCGCCGTGGCCGAGCGAGACGATGCCGGCGTAGCCCAGCACGATATCGAGGGACAGGGCGAAGAGAGCCCAGATGGCGATTTCATTGAATAGAAGCGCATGGCGCGGCATCACGAAGGCGAGCGCGAAGGCTGCGATCCACAGCACGAATTCCGGCCAGCGCCATTTCGCGCGCTCGCGAAAGTAGGCCATCGCACGGCTTTCGCCGCCCTGGCTCGCATGTACGGCGGTGTCGATCATGAGCGTCTCACTCGCATACGATCATTTGCCCGGCGCGCGACCGAACAAGCCCTGCGGCCTGAAGATCAGCACGAGCACCATGATGGTGTAGATGACGAAGCCGCCGATCTGGATCTGCTGCCCGCCGATGGTGGGGGTGTAATATTTGCCGGCGACGTCGGCGACGCCGAGCAGGATCGAGGCGAAGAACGGGCCGGTGATCGTCGTGGTGCCGCCAACCGCGATCACCACGAGGAAGTAGATCATGAACTTCAGCGGGAATTGCGGATCGAGGCTGAAGATCGCGCTGCCCAGCGCGCCGCCGAGACCCGCAAGCCCGGAGCCGAAGGCGAATGTCAGCGCAAAGATGGTGGTGACGTTGATGCCGAGACCGCGCGCGACGCGCGCGTCGTCGACGGCGGCGCGCAGGCGCGAACCGAAGCGCGTCTTCGACAGGCCGAGCTGAAGCGCGATGGTCAGGATCGCGCAGAAGGCGATGACGAAGAGGCGATATTTGTTGAACGAAAGGCTTCCGACGGAAAGGCTGCCTTCGAGGGATTGCGGCACGTTCACGATCTGCGGGCTCGCGCCCATGAAATAGTCGACGCCGGCGACCGACATGAAGACGAGGCCGATCGTGAACATCACCTGTTCGAGATGCGGCTTGTCGTAGAGGCGCACGTAGAGCGTGCGCTCGAGAAAGGCGCCGGCGGCGCCCGTGACGACGAAGGCGATCGGCAGGCCCCAGAACAGCGAGAGGCCGTAGCGCTGCATCAGCACGACGGCGATATAGCCGCCCGCCATGGCGAAGGCGCCGTGCGCGAGATTGATGAAGTTCATGAGGCCGAGCGTGATCGACAGGCCCACCGCCAGCACGAACAGCAACATGCCGTAGGCAAGGCCGTCGAAAAGCACCGTCAACATGTGAAGCATCCTTCGTCATTGCGAGCGAAGCGAAGCAATCCAGGGCCGCAACTCGGCTCTGGATTGCTTCGTCGCTACAGGTGAAACCGCGTTGCGGTTTCACCGGAGCTCCTCGCAATGACGGCGAGAAGCGCGTTTTCAGACTTACTTCGCGGCGGCCTTGGCCGCCTTGAAGGGATCCTTGAGGTTCGGAATGAGGTCGAACTCGACGTTGTAGAGCTGACCGTTCTTCTTCTCGACCTTGCTGATGTAAATGTTCTGGATGATGTCGCGCGTCTCGGGATCGATCGAGATCGGGCCGCGCGGGCTGGTCCAGGCCATGCCCTTCATGGCTTCGACCAGCTTGGTTCCGTCCGTGTCGCCCTTGGTCTTTTCGAGCGCGGCGTAGATCAGCGCCATGCCGTCGTAACCGCCGACCGACATGAAGTTCGGACGCAGGCCGGGATTGGCCTTCTCGAAGGCCGCGACATAGGCCTTGTTCTCGGGCGAGTCGTGGGCGGCCGAATAGTGCATCGAGGTGATCATGCCGAGCACGGGATCGCCCATGCCGTTGAGCTGCTCGTCGTCGACGATGTCGCCGGTGCCGATCACCTTGATGCCCGCCTTGGCGAAGTCGCGCTCGGACACCTGCTTCATCAGCGCCGCGCCCTGGCCCGACGGCACGAACAGGAAGAGCGCGTCGGGCTTGAGGTCCTTGGCCTTCTGCAGGAAGGGCGCGAATTCCGGATTCTTGAGCGGCGCGCGCAGGGAATCGAGAACCTCGCCGCCGCCTTCCTTGATGGTGGAGACGAACGTCTTTTCAGCGTCGAGACCCGGGCCGTAGTCGGCGACGAGCGTGACGACCTTCTTGATGTTGTTCTTCACCGCCCATTTGGCGATCGGCAGCGTGTTCTGCGGCAGGGTGAAGCTCGTGCGCACGATATAGGGCGAGGCTTCGGTGATGATCGCGGTGCCTGCGGCCATCACGATCTCCGGCACCTTCGCCTGCGTGGCGATGGGCGCGGCGGCGAGCGCGAGCGGCGTGAGGCCGAAGCCGGCGATGACGGCGACCTTGTCGTTGACGACGAGTTCCTGCGCGAGACGCTTGGTGATGTCGGCGACGGCGGTGTCGTCCTTGATGATGACTTCCACCTTCTTGCCGCCCGCCTTGTCGCCCTTCTGCTCCTGGAAGAGCTTGATGGCGGCGGCGATCTCGCGGCCGGTGGAGGCCGAGGGGCCGGTCATCGGCAGGATGACGCCGATCTTCACCACTTCCTGCGCATGAGCCGCGAAGGGCGAAAGCGCGGTGGCTGCAAGCGCGACGGCGGCAAGCGTGTGTCTACGGGTGAGTTTCATGCGTCCCTCCGGTTCCCTCAGGTATCGAGCGTTGTCGCTTCGATCTTTGTTGGCGCGCCTGTGCGGTTCAAGCGCGACGCCGTTCATACGAGCAGCGCATTCCTGCGCGGCGGCATTCATACAAGCTGCGCATTCCTGCGCAGCGGCATTCATATACCGTCGCATTGTGACGCAAGGAGCCCGCCGATCAAGGCGCCCGTTGTCGCATTCTGAGTAGCAGCGCGCTGGCGCGGCGTCAGTTTCGTTTTCAGGCGTCCCTATTCGCTTTTGTTATGCCGTTCGACGAAGCCGGCGAAAGGACGGAGAGCGGCTTGACTCTTTCCGGGAGGCGCCGAACTATAGAACAAAACACGAACACAAAACGAGAGGCTCGACCGATGTCGCCGCGCGGCAGCTCGGAACGTCTGGCTTTTTTGCGCCGCGAGATCACCCGCATCGAAGCGACGGGCGGGGCGAACGTCCTGCGCGAGAAGCAGGTGGGCGAGGCGACGGCTTCCCTCGCGCCGGCCTTCCTGTCGGCTGCGCGGCTTGCCGGCGGGTTGCACGAGATCGTCCCGGCTTCCGCGCCCGACGCTTATGCGGCCATGGCCTTGGGGCTCCACCTGACTGACTGCCTGCGCGCGCGAAAAACCGGCGGGCGGGCTCGTGCTGATCGTCGAGGATTTCGTCGCGCTCGAAACGGGCGCGCCCTACGGGCCGGGCCTTCTCGAAGCCGGCCTCGATCCGGAACGTCTCGTCATCGTGCGCACGCGGGACGCGCGCGAAACGCTGCGGGTGATGGAGGAGGCGCTGAAATGCGCCGCCGTCGCCGCCGTTCTGGCGGAAAGCGCCGTTCCCGGCCGTCTCTACACGCTCGACGCCTCGCGCCGCCTTGCGCTCGCGGCGCGGGCCGGCGGCGGCGCCGGCCTGCTGGTTCCGCTCGCTCTCGGCGGAGCGGCCGCGCGCCTGTCGTCGGCGGCGGCCACGCGCATCGAGGCGCAACGGCGATCGAGCCCGCCCGAGCCGGTCGGCGACAATCGCCTGGGCCTGCCCGGCCCGCCGCTGATCGGCGCGCGTCTCGTCAAGGCGCGCGGATTGTTCGGGTTCGATCCGGAAAGAGTGCACGAGGTCGCGTTCCATGCGTTTTCTGTCGGTTCACCTCCCCTTCCTCGCCACGGACCGGGTCCGGCGGCGCGAGGGCTTGCACGCAGCGCGTGAAGGAAAAAGCTATTCCCCCCGCCCTCATGCTGAGGAGCGGCCGAAGGCCGAGCCTCGAAGCATGGCCGGGGCACAGAACGAATTGTCATCCCGGACGGCCGAAGGCCGATCCGGGACCCAGCCTGTCCCCTCCGTTCGCTGGATCCCGGCTCTCCGCTTCGCTCCGGCCGGGATGACAGCCCCTTCCCTTGCCGCCCCTCTCGCCCCACCCCTCGCCACCTGGTCGAAAATCGGCAGCGCGCAACAACTCGTCGCAGTCGATGCAACCGCGCTGCGCCTCGGCCTCAGGCCCGGCATGGCGGTGGCGTCCGCGCGCGCCATGCGGCCCGGTCTCGAATTGCATCAGGCCGATCGCCAAGCCGAAGCCGAACTCCTTGCCGCAATCGCCGACTGGCTGCGCCGCTTCACGCCGCTCGCGGCGCTCGACGCGCCCGACGGCGCCATGCTGGACATAGGGGGATGCGCGCATCTGTTCGGCGGCGAAGAGGCGATGATCGCCGCAATCGAGAGCGGCCTTTTCGCGCAAGGCTTCCAGGCGCGATGCGCCATCGCGCCCAATCCCGCGCTCGCCTGGGCGCTGGCGCGCTTTTCGACCACGCGCATTCTGGCCGATGGCGATCATGCGGGCGCCGCCAGGATTCTGCGCAGGCTGCCGGTCGCCGCCTTGCGCGTCGCCGACGACATCGTCGCCGGCCTGCGCGCCGCCGGTCTTACCTGCGTCGGCGATCTCCTGACACGGCCGCGCGCGCCGCTCGCCGCGCGGTTCGGCGCCGGGCTGATCGCGCGGCTCGACGCCATCGTCGGCGCCGCGCGCGATCCGATCTCGCCGCGCTTCGAGGCGCCGCCCTACATGGCCGAGCGCCGCTTCGCCGAAGGGCTCGCGCGGCGCGAAGACATCGAGCGCGTCCTTTCCGATCTTGCGCGCGAGCTCTGCGCAATGCTCGAACGCCATGACGAAGGCGCGCGAAAAATCGCGGTGAGCCTGTTTCGCGTCGACGGCGTCACGCGCCATATCGCGGCGACGACCAGCCGGCCGCAGCGCGACGCGGGCGCGCTCATGCGCCTGTTGCGGGAAAGGATCGAGGCGCTCGGCGAAGACGGCCTCGACACGGGCTACGGCTTCGACGTGATCCGGCTGGCGGCGACGATTGTCGAGCCTTCAGGCGCCGCGCCGACCGCCGATCTTGCCGGCGCGCGCGCGCAGGATGGCGACGCGCTGGCCTTCGCCGATCTGATCGACAGGCTCGGCGCGCGCTTCGGCGCGACACGCGTGCGACGGCTCGTCTTTCACGACACGCATACGCCGGAATTCGCGGGCCAGACGCAGCCGGCGAATTTTTCGCGCGCTCATTCGCCCAACCTCATCCTGAGGAGCGATGGACCGATATCGGGCTTGCCCGATATCGGCATTAAATTTCCAAGTCGCGCAAGCGCGACTTGGATGCATCGCGTCTCGAAGGATGGCCGCAGCCCCCATGCTTCGAGACGGCGGCCTATGCCGCCTCCTCGGCATGAAGTCGTGGTTACCCGCCCGCCACGCCTGTTCGAAAAGCCCGAACCGGTCGACGCCATCGCCGCCGTGCCCGACGGACCGCCGCTGCGCTTCGAATGGCGCCGCGCGACGCACGAGATCGCCGCTTACGAAGGCCCCGAGCGCATCGCGCCGGAATGGTGGCGCGACGCCGGCCTCACGCGCGACTATTTCCATGTCGAGGACAAGAATGGCGGCCGTTTCTGGCTGTTTCGCGAAGGCCTGTTCGGCCGCGAGACAATGCGGCCGCGCTGGTTCGTGCACGGGGTGTTCGGATGACCTACGCCGAACTCGCCACGGCCACGAATTTCTCCTTCCTGCGCGGCGCGTCGCATCCGGAGGAACTCGTCGCGCAGGCGGCGCAGCTCGGCCACGCCGGCATCGGCATCGCCGATCGCAATTCGGTCGCCGGCGTCGTGCGCGCGCATGTCTACGCGCGCGAGCATCGGGAGACGCTGGGCGCCTTCAAGGTCGTCGCCGGCGCGCGGCTCGTCTTCATGGACGATACGCCCGACATTCTCGCCTATCCGCAGGACCGCGCCGCCTGGGGCCGCCTCTGCCGGATGCTGACGCAGGCGAACATGCGCGCGGAGAAAGGCAAGAGCCTGCTGCGGCTCGACGACCTTCTTCAATATGCCGACGGCCTGCTGCTGATCGTGATGGAGCGGTCGTCAGCGAGCGCGGAGGAGATCGAGGCGCATGCAAAAACCCTTTCTTCGCCATGTCCGTCGCCGGTTTCCGCCGCCCCCCGCTCCGCAGGAGAGGGAGAAGATGCATCGCTTCATGAAGATGCGAGACCGCGATTGCATGTCGTGCCCTCTTCCGGAGAGGAGGGGGCTCCGTCCGTTTTGCAACGTCTCGAGCAAGCCGCGCCCAACCGTCTCTGGCTCGCGCTGACGCCCGCCTACGGTCCTCGCATGCGACGCGATTTCGCTCGGCGCCTGCAACTTGCGCGCGAAACCGGCCTGCCGCTGGTCGCCGTCAACGACGTTCTCATGCACACGTCCGAACGGCGGGAACTTGCCGACGTCCTCGCCTGCATCCGCGCAGCGCAGAACGCTCGACAACGCCGGCCGGCTGCTCTCTCTCAACGCCGAGCGGCATCTGAAAGGCCCGCGCGAAATGGCGCGACTGTTCGCCGATGCGCCCGATGCGATCGCGGAGACGGCGCGCATTCTCGATCGCATCGATTTCTCGCTCGACGAACTCTCCCACAATTATCCGTCCGAACTTCGCGCGGGCTTCGACAGCGAACAGGCGGCCCTCGAATATTACGTCGCCGAGGGCGCACGGACGCGCTGGCCGGACGGCGTTCCCGCGCAGGCCGCCGGCGTGATCTCGCACGAATTGAAGATCGTGGCGGCGCTCGGATACGCGGCCTATTTCCTGACCGTCCACGACATCGTGCGTTATGCGCGCAGCAAGGGGATTCTCGCGCAGGGACGTGGTTCGGCCGCAAATTCCGCCATCTGCTATTGCCTCGGCATTACTGAAATCGATCCGATCGGCAGCGGCCTGCTGTTCGAACGTTTCATATCGCAGCAACGCAACGAGCCGCCTGATATCGACGTCGATTTCGAACACGAGCGGCGCGAAGAGGTGATCCAGTACATCTACGAACGCTACGGCGACGACAATGCGGCGCTGACGGCGGCCGTCGTCAGCTATCGCGGCCGCTCGGCCATTCGCGAAACCGCAAAGGCCTTCGGCTTTTCCGAGGACGTCCTGGCGGCGCTCTCGGGCTCCGTGTGGGGACGCGGCGAAGCGCCGAACGGAGAGGCAGGAGCGCGCGCCGGCCTCGACCCGGCGGAGCCGCGCTTCGCCAAGACCATCGAACTGGCGCATGAAATCGCGGGGTTCCCGCGCCATCTGTCGCAGCACACCGGCGGTTTCGTCATCACGCGCGACCGGCTCGACGAAATCGTGCCGATCATGCCAGCCGCGATGGAGGGCCGCACGACGATCGAATGGGACAAGGACGATCTCGACGCCCTGCGCATTCTCAAGATCGACGTGCTCGCGCTCGGCATGCTCACGGCCTTGCGCAAGGGTTTTGCGCTGCTCGACCGGCATTATGGGCGCAAGCTCGGCCTTGCCGATCTTCGCGTCGACGAAAAACCCGTCTACGACATGATCTCGGCGGCCGACACGATCGGCGTGTTCCAGATCGAAAGCCGCGCGCAGATGTCCATGCTGCCGCGCCTCAAACCGCAGGAATTCTACGACCTGGTGATCGAAGTCGCGATCGTGCGTCCCGGCCCGATCCAGGGCGACATGGTGCATCCCTATCTGCGCCGGCGGCTGGGGATCGACCCGATCGAATTTCCGAAGGAAGAATTGCGCGCCGTTCTCGAAAAGACATGCGGCGTGCCGCTGTTCCAGGAGCAGGCGATGCGCATCGCCATCGTCGCCGCCGGCTTCACGCCCGACGAGGCCGACAGGCTGCGCCGCGCCATGGCCACCTTCAAGCGCGTCGGCACGATCGGCGCGTTCCGGACCAAGATGGTCGAGGGCATGGCTTCGCGCGGCTACGACCGCGATTTCGCCGAACGCTGCTTCAAGCAGATCGAGGGCTTCGGCTCGTATGGTTTTCCGGAAAGCCATGCGGCGTCCTTCGCGCTGCTCGTCTATGCCTCCGCCTGGATGAAATGCCGCTACCCGGATGTCTTCGCCTGCGCGCTCCTCAATGCGCAGCCGATGGGCTTCTACGCGCCCGCGCAGATCGTGCGCGACGCGAGGGATCACGGCGTCGAAGCGCGCGAGCCGGACATCAATGCGTCGGACTGGGACTGCACGCTGGAGAACACGAATGTCATCCCCGCGAAAGCGGGGATCCGAGACTCTGGATTCCAGATCGCCTGCTGCGCAGGCGTCTGGAATGACAACGCCTCTCCACCCCCGCCACGCCTGGATGGCCGAACACATCGAGGGAAACCATGCGCTGCGTCTCGGCTTCCGCCTGATCTCCGGCCTTGCCGAAGAAGAGATGCGCAGACTCGTGTCGCTTCGCGGGCGCGGCTACGATTCCGTGCGCGACGTCTGGCTGCGCACGCGCCTTTCGACGCGCGCGCTGGAACTGCTCGCCGGCGCCGACGCTTTCGCTTCGCTGGGGCTGACGCGCCGCGACGCGCTGTGGGCGGTGCAGGGCCTCAACCGCGCCGGCGACAAGGACGACCTGCCGCTCCTGCGCCCCCTCTCCTTCCGCGCGACCGAAGCCCGACGCCGATCTGCCGCCCATGCCGCCGGGCGAGGAAGTGATCGAGGATTACCGGCGTCTCAAACTGTCGCTGCGCGCCCATCCCGTTTCCTTCGTGCGACGCGATCTCGACGCCAGAGACGTCATGCGCAATTCCGATCTTTCGAATGCGCGCCGCGCCCGTGTCAAAGTCTCGGGCCTCGTGCTCGTGCGCCAGCGGCCGGGCACGGCGTCGGGCGTCGTCTTCATGACGCTGGAGGACGAGACGGGCGTCGCCAATATCATCGTATGGCCGAAACTGTTCGAAAAGCTGCGCGCCACCGTCATCGGCGCGCGCTTCGTCGCCGTCACAGGCAAGTATCAGAACGAATCCGGCGTCATTCACATCATCGCCGAGCGCATCGACGATCTGACGCCGCTGCTCTCGAAGATCGCGCGCGCCGACGAGGCGCACCGCTCGCAAGCGTCGCGTGAGAAACAGCCGACGCCCGATCTGTTCGGCGGCGAGGCCGCCGCCGTGCGCGGCGCATTGCCGAAGGGGCGGAATTTTCAGTGAGCAGCGCGCTGTCATTCCCGCGAAAGCGGGAATCCAGAGCGACCACGAAGACTTTGTCGTTTGCTCCTGGATTCCCGGTCGCTGCTGCGCAGCGCCGGGAATGACAAGCCGGACCATTGACATTACCCCGCCAACCCGGATGGTTGCACGATCATCAGACGGAACCGCCATGACCGACGACGCCGACGACAAGCTAGTCCATTCGACCGCCTTCGACGTGAAGCCCGACGAAATCCAGCAGATTTCGCCGCTGGTGCGCCGGCTGGTGGAGAACAACCCGGGGCCGTTCACCTTCACCGGCACCTGCACCTATATCGTCGGACGCGGCGACGTCGCGGTCATCGATCCCGGCCGCGAGAACGATGCGCATACGCAGGCGATCATCGACGCGCTGAAGGGCGAGCGCATCGCGCATATCGTCGTCACGCATACGCACAAGGATCATTCGCCGGGCGCAGCGCTGCTCGCCGAACGCACCGGCGCGCCGATCGTCGGCTGCGCGCCCTTCGTCGCGAAAGGCGGGCCGGAAACCGGCCTCGATTCCGCACACGATCTGGCATACGCGCCCGCGCGCGTCCTGAAGGACGGCGACAGGATCGAGGGCGACGGCTACACGCTCGAGGCGGTCGAGACGCCGGGACATGCGAGCAATCACCTGTGCTTCGCGCTGCCGCAGGAGCGCTCGGTCTTTTCCGGCGACCACATCATGGCCTGGTCGACGTCGATCGTCGCGCCGCCGGACGGCAACATGACGGACTACATGAGTTCGCTCGACAAATTGCGCGCGCGCGAGGATGCGCTTCTGTGGCCGGGTCACGGCGGGCCGGTGATGGAGCCGCAGCGCTACATGCGCGCGCTCTCCGCGCATCGCCGGCAGCGCGAGGCGGCGATCGTGCGCCGCCTGCATGCGGGCGACGAGACGATCCACGACATGGTGGCGCGCATCTACGACGGCCTCGACCCGCGCCTCGTCAACGCCGCCGCGCTCAGCGTGCTCGCGCATATGGAGGATCTCGTCACGCGCGGCGTCGCCGTCGCGGAAGGGCCTGTGACCGTGCACGGGCGCTACCGCCGCGCGAGCTAAATTCGTCATTGCGAGCCCGACAGAAGTCGGCGCCGGAAAATCGGCTGTTGCCGACTTCCCTTGAAGTTGCCGACTTCGTCTGAAAGCGAGGCAATGACGGGAAGCGACTCTGCGTCCGGACGCTAATTGTCCGTCAGGTTCTTGAGATATTTCGCGCGCGCCTCGATCACGCCGGCGCGGCAGACGGCGAAGCTGACCGCGCCGACGTCGCGCGGGAAATCGCCGGATGCGAACATCAGGCAGGATTTTTCGCGGAAGGCGGCCCAGGCCGCCTGCTCCTCGGCGAGCGCCTTCCTTGCCGCGTCGCCGGGCATGTCGGCGAGCGCCGACTTCAAGGCCGCCTCCATCGCGGCTTGCGCGCGCGTCACGCGGTCCTCGCCGCAACGGGAAAGCGCGGCCTCGTTCGCGCCGGCCTTGCCGACGCAGGCGCGATAGGCGGCGTCGTCCGCACGCGCCGCTGGCGCCAGAGCGGACAGGGCGACGACAAGGACGAGCAGGCGCATGTCTATTTCGCGTCGAGCTGCGTCTGCAGCTCCTCGGCGAAGCGCTCGATGCGCCGCGCGTTGACGCCGAAATCGTTGCGGCCGTAGCGCGAGACGGAGCGCACGTCGATCTTCGTCTGGCCGGCGAGCGGCTGCACGCGGATCGTGATGTCGTCGGGAAAACCCATGACGAGCGTGCGCGCGACCGCGTCGACATGGCCGAGGCCCGCGCGCCCGCCGGGCGAGGATTGCTCGATGATCTTCCAGCCCAGCGCCTGCACGGCGCGAAGCACGAGCTGAAAGGCCTCGTCGCCCTCCAGCTCGAGCAGGATCGGCTGCACGCCGGGATAGGCCGAGCGCTGCGCCTGCCGCTCGCCGGGCCCGCGCGCGCGCGGATTGCGGCCGCCGCGCGCCTCCGTCGCGACGCGCGACAGCGAGAATTGCGGGGGATCGGCGATATCAGTGCTGATGTCGTTGAGCACGGGCAGCCGCAGGGACTGAAGCGCGAGATAGCCGGGCCAGGCCAGCAGCGCGAGCGCCAGCGCCACGCCGGCGAGCGCATGGGAAACGCCGTGCCGGCCGGTCCGCCAGATGATGGCGGCCGCCGTTCCGGCGAGCAGCAGCGCGACACAGTCGATGAAGATCGCCGAGCCGAAGACCGCGAGCCCCGCGGGCACGTCGACCAACTGGAAGCGCGTGACGGCGACCGCCACCGCGGCCACGGCCAGCGCGAAGACCGACAGCCGCAGGCTCCAGACGGCCGCCTGCGACAGAGGCTCCTCGACGATCAGGCGCCGCATCGCGTCTCCATCGATTCAGATCCGCGCCGGCGCCGGTCCAGTCAGGCCGACGGCAGCTTGTAGGCCTTGAATTCCTCGCGCAGCTTAAGCTTGTTGATCTTGCCGGTCGCGGTATGCGGGATTTCGCGGACGAACTGCACGTCGTCGGGCATCCACCACTTGGCGATCTTGCCGTCCATGTACTTGAGGATGGCGTCGCGGTCGGGCGTCTTGCCCTCCTTGGCGACGACGACGAGCAGCGGGCGTTCGTCCCATTTGGGATGAACGACGCCGATGACCGCCGCCTCCGCCACTTCGGGGTGGCCGACCGCGATGTTCTCGAGGTCGATGGACGAGATCCACTCGCCGCCGGACTTGATGACGTCCTTGGCGCGGTCGGTGATCTGCATGTAGCCGTTGGGGTCGATGGTGGCGACGTCGCCCGTGTCGAAATATCCTTCCTCGTCGAGGATGTCTTCGTCCTCGCGCTTGAAGTAGCGCCGCGCGATCGCCGGCCCCTTCACCTTCAGGCGGCCGAACTTCACGCCGTCCCACGGCAGGCGATTGTTCTCGTCGTCGGTGATCTTCATCTCGACGGCGAAGATCGCGTGGCCCTGCTTGGCCTTCAGCGCCATCATCTGATCTTCGGGGAGGTCGCGCAGCCACGGCTTGATCGCGCCGATCGTGCCGATCGGGCTCATTTCCGTCATGCCCCAGGCGTGGTTCACCGTCACGCCGCGCTCCTCGAAATACTGGATCATCGAGGGCGGGCAGGCGGAGCCGCCGATCGCCACGCGGTTCAGCGTCGTCAGCTCGCCGCCGGTGGCCTGCATGTGCTGCATCAGCATCAGCCACACGGTCGGCACGGCCGCCGAGAAGGTCACCTTCTCGGTCTCGAGCAGCTCGTAGACGGACGCGCCGTCGAGGCGGGCGCCGGGCATGACCAGCTTGGAGCCGGCGAGCGGCGCGGCGAAGGCGAGCGCCCAGGCGTTGGCGTGGAACATGGGCACGATCGGCAGGATCGAATCCGAAGACGAGGCGCCGAACGTGTCCTTCATGCAGGCCTGCAGGGCGTGCAGCACGTTGGAGCGGTGCGAATAGAGCACGCCTTTTGGATCGCCCGTCGTGCCGGACGTGTAGCAGAGACCGGCGGCGGTGTTCTCGTCGAAGTCCACCCACTGGAAATTGCCGTCGACGCCGGCGATCCAGTCCTCGTAGGCCACCGCGTTCTTCAGCTTGGTGGCCGGCATATGCGCCTTGTCGGTCAGGATGATGTAGCGCTCGATCGACGGGCACTTGTCCTGCACCGCCTCCATCAGCGGCACGAAGGTGAGGTCGAGCACCATCGCGCGGTCCTGCGCGTGGTTGACGATCCAGGCGATCTGCTCGGGAAAGAGGCGCGGGTTGACGGTGTGATAGACCGCGCCGATGCCGGTGATGCCGTACCAGGATTCCAGGTGACGCCAGGTGTTCCAGGCGAGCGTGGCGATGCGGTCGCCGAGCTTGACGCCGTCCTTGGCGAGCGCCTGGGCGACGCGCAGCGAACGGTCGCGGACCTGGCGGTAGTTGGTGCGGTGGATCGGGCCTTCGATCGAGCGCGTGACGATCTCGACATCGCCGAACTGCGAGGCGGCGTGATCGATGACCTTGTGCTGCAGCAGCGGCCAGTTCTGCATCAACCCGAGCATTGGCGTCCTCCCGACGAACGATGTTTCGAGGCCGGCGGCGCTTCGCGCACGACGGCGATGGGATGCTTCTACAAGAGGCGGCGGCCAGAATCCAAGCGCCAAGGCGCGACCAGGGGCCGTCTTGCCGTGGCGGCGCCAAGTATCTAGCCTCACATTGAGGGAATCGCTGGAGCGGTCCGAAATTGACTGACGCATCTCGGGTCTGGTTCCGGTTCGTCCGGCTGGAAACCAGGATTAGGCTGGCGGTGACGAACCGGCTCAAGGCTGTCGGTCTGTCCATCGCCCAATGCGACGTGCTGACCACGCTGACGGAGCGCGAGGGCCTGAGCCAGCAGGATCTGGCCGAGCGCCTCTACGTAACCAAAGGCAATATTTCCGGCCTGATCGACCGTCTGACCGCCGCCGGCTTCGTCGAGCGGCGCACGATCGCCAGCGATCGGCGCTCCCACGCCATCTTCCTCACCCCGGCGGGCCGGATCGCCGCGCAGAAGGGCATCGAGGCGCAGCAGGGGTTCGTCGACGAGACGCTCGGCCGGATGCCGCCCGCCGAACTCGCGGAGTTCGAGCGGCTTCTCGTCGCCTCCCGCGATCTGGTGCGGGCGAGCGAAACGTCGCAAGACGCGCCGAAGAAGATCAAGCGGGTCTGAGCGCCCCAAGAAAGCCTGACTGCCGAGCGAGCCTGACGGCCGGGGAACCGGGCGGTCGCGGCGCGCGTTGTGACCGCAAAGATCATGCTGCGGGAGGCCAACATGCGACGCGCCCTGCTTCTGAGCGCGGCTATCGCGCTGCAAGTCGCGCCGGCGCTGGCGCAAGAGCCGGTCCGCAGGGGCGAGGTCTCCCCGTTCACGCTGATGAACCGCGAGCCGCCGGCCCCGCCGCAGCGGCCCGACGATCTCCTGTCCTACGCGCCGGACGCGCCGGCGCGCGACGTCACCCTTCCACGAGCCGAAGCGGAGGCAGCCTGCGCGAGCCTGCTCGCCGACGCCAACCTCGTGACCTCGGTCAGGCCGGCGATAGCGGGCGAAGGCGGCTGCGGCATCGCCGCGCCCGTCTCCCTGCTGGCGGTCGTCCTTCAGGACAAGCGGCGGATCGAGATCGCCCCTGCCCCGGTCATGCGCTGCGACCTGGCGGCGCGTGTCGGGGCCTATATCCGCGAGACGGTGGCGCCGGTCGCCGAAGCCTATGGCCGGCAGATCAAGCGCGTCGTCACCGCCGACAGCTACGATTGCCGGGGCCGCAACCGCCAGGCCGGCGCGAGGCTGTCCGAACATGCGACCGGCGGCGCGATCGACCTTTCGGCGATCGAATTCGCGGACGGGAGCGTCCTGCGCCTTGCCGACAAGGCAAACGACGCCTCGGTCGCGGCGGCGTTGAAAGACAGCGCCTGCGCCCGTTTTTCCACCGTGCTCGGGCCGGGCTCGGACGGCTATCACGAGGACCACGTGCATCTGGATCTCGCGCAGCGCCGCAACGGCTACAAGATCTGCCAGTGGTCGCTGAAGTGACTACCTCGGGTCCACCGGCTTCAGCGTGTCCAGTCCCAGAATCGTCTCCAGCGCGCGGGCGCCGGCGATCGCCTTGCCGTCCTCGTTGGTCGGCGCGATCACCTGCAGGCCGACCGGCAGCTTTTCCCTGGTGAAGCCGCAGGGCAGCGAGATCGCCGGCACGCCGCAGAGCGTCGGGCCGTAGGCGATCGACAGCCATTCGACATAATTCGGGAATTCGTAGCCCGCGCAATGCGTCAGATAGCGCTGCTCGACCGGAAAGGCCGCGACGATGGTCGCCGGGCAAAGCAGGAGATCGTAGCCGTGCAGGAAAGCGTCCATGCGGCGGGCGAGGTCGACGCGCTGGCGCTCGGCGCGCGCGATCTGCTCCGCCGTGAGCTTCAGGCCGGCCTCGATGTTCCAGACGAGGTCCGGCTTGAACTTTTCGCGGTGTTGCTCGAGCAGCGGGCCTTTCGCCGTCGCGAAATTGCGGGCGCGCAGCACGCCGAAGCACTCGTGGGATTCGGAGAGGTCCGGCGCGGCTTCCTCGACGATGACGCCGGCTTCGGCCAAGCGGAACGCCGCCTTGCGGGTAATCTCGGCGATTTCGGGATCGACGGGCGTGATGCCGAGATTCGGCGAATAGGCGACCTTTTTCGGCTTCCAGCCCGAGCGCGCGGCCGAGAGGAAGCTCTGCGCGGGCCTCGGCTTCGACAGAAGATCGCGACGGTCCTCGCCGGACATGGCGTCGAACAGCAGCGCGAGATCCTCCACCGTGCGCGCCATCGGCCCCTGCACGCCCAGCGTCTGGTCGATCACGCCGTCATTGTCGGAGGCGACGCGGCCGGGCGTCGGCCGCATGCCGACGATGCCGCAGAAGCTCGCGGGATTGCGCAGGGAGCCGCCCATGTCCGAGCCGTGCGCGAGCCAGGCCGTGCCCGAGGCCAGCGCCGCCGCCGCGCCGCCGGACGAGCCGGCGGGCGTCCGCTCGGTATTCCAGGGATTGCGGGTCGTGCCGAGAACCGGATTGAACGTGTTGCCGCCCGCGCCGAACTCCGGCGTGTTCGACTTCGCGTAAACGATGCCTCCCTCCGCCTCGATCTTGTCGACGACGATGTCGGAGGTATCCGGCACGAAATCGGCGAAAAGCGGCGAGCCGTAGGTGGTGCGCACGCCCTTCACGCGCGACAGGTCCTTGATCGGCACCGGCAGGCCGGCGAGCAGGCCCCGCTCGGCGGCAGGCTTCTTCATCAGGGCGTCGGCATGGGCGCGGGCGCGGTCGAAGCACAGGATCGGCAGCGCATTGACCTTGCCTTCCACCTTCGCGATGCGCGCCTCCAGCGCGTCCAGGCAATCGTGCGGGGTGATTTCTCCGGCGCGCAATCGCGCGACGAGAGCATTGGCGCTTTGCGAAATCAGGTCCTGGTGCGACATGAGCGTTCCCGTGGGCGCGTCGTCCGCGCGCCTTCGCGCGTATTTGTCGCAGGCGACCGTGACCTCGGCAAGACGGCCCGGCGTCCCGCGTTTGATGGGAAGCGCGCCGTCCCCAATTGCGCGGCTTTGTCGCGCGGACGCATTTGTGCTTTCAGGAGCGCTCCACGTCCCGCGACCGGACCGCTTCATGCCTTTCGACGTCTCGACGCCGCTGCTTTTCTTTCGGCACGGCGAAACCTTCTACAATGCCGAAGGGCGCATCCAGGGCCAGCTCGACACGCCCCTGTCGCCGCTGGGACGCGCGCAGGCCGCCGAATCCGGCCGCCTGCTCGGCGCGGCGTTGCAGGCTGGCGGACTTGCGACCGAGGGACTGGGCTGGTTCGCGTCTCCGCTGGCGCGCGCCTCCGAGACGATGGAGCTGGCGCGGCGCGCCCTCGCCCTGCCCGCGGACGATTTCGCCCGCGACAAGCGCCTGATGGAGCTCTCGTTCGGCCAGTGGCAGGACAGCACCTGGGCGGAAATCGCCGCCCGCTATCCGGGCGCGGTGGCGGCGCGAAAGGCGGATTTCTGGAATTTCCGCCCGCCCGATGGCGAGAGCTACGCCGATCTGGCCGCGCGCGTCGCCTCCTTTCTCGACGGATTGTCGGGCCCGGCGGTCGTGGCGGCGCATGGCGGGGTGGCGCGGGCGCTGATGACCCTGATCGGCGGCGTAAGGCCGCAGGACACGCGCGGCATGCCGATCCATCAAGGCCGGCTTCTGGTGTTCTCCGGCGGTCGCGGGCGCTGGATGTGATTGCGCATGTGACTTGCGTTCATTGACCGTTCACTCGTGGCGCGGGATAGGACCGTCCTGCGACATGTGCTAAGGCGTGACCAAGCAAGAACGGCGCTGCGGAGGGCCCGCAGCCCCCTGTTTCTTCGGGCAAGAGACGGCCCGCGCGACAGGGCGGCGCCAGGCGTAACGAACGATCAGCCGGACGGGATGAACGAGACCGACACAAACTTGGCGGACGCCTCCGCCGGCGCCGCGCCGAGCGAACCCGTTCCGACGCCGGCAGAGCCCGCCAAATCCGTTCTGGTCGGCCGCATAGCGCCCGAGCATCTGCGCGACGAACTGCTCGCCGAGATTTTCGCCGACACGGTCCGTCATCGACCGCAGCACGCCGCGCTCGAAACGCTGGAGCGCATCTACACTTATGCGGAGGTCGACGCGCTCGCGACCGGCATCGCGCGCGCGCTGCTTGCGCGCGGCGTGCGCCCCGGCGATGTCGTCGGCCTGTGGATGGCGCGCGGACCGGAACTGCTCATCGCGCAGATCGCCATCGCCAAGACCGGCGCGGCGTGGCTGCCGTTCGACGCCGACGCGCCGGTCGACCGCATCGCGGTCTGCCTGAGCGACGCGGAAGCCAAGGGCCTGCTGACCTCGGCGGAATTCGCGCTGAAGGCGGAAGGGTCCATGCCCTGCCCGATCCTGATCGACGACGCCATCGTCGACCCCGCAGACGCGCGCGACGTCGACGCCCGCGCGCTCGGCGCGACGCCCGATCATGCCGCCTACATGATCTACACCTCGGGTTCGACGGGCGTGCCGAAAGGCATCGTCATCACCGGCCGCAATATCTGCCACTATCTGCGCTCGGCCAACGAACTCTACGGCGTCTCCGCGAGCGACATCGTGTTCCAGGGCGCCTCCGTCGCCTTCGACCTGTCGATGGAGGAAATCTGGATTCCCTATCTCGTCGGCGCGACCCTGTTCGTCGCGACGCCGCAGATCATGGGCGAAGCCGACAAGCTGCCGGACATTCTCGACGACGCCGGCGTCACCGTGCTCGACACGGTGCCGACCCTGCTCGCCATGCTGCCGAAGGATGCGCCGAAACTGCGCATCATCATCCTGGGCGGCGAAGCCTGCCCGCCCGCGGTCGCCGCGCGCTGGTGCAAGCCCGGCCGCGCCATCTTCAATTCCTACGGCCCGACCGAGGCGACGGTGGTCGCCACCGCCGCGATCGTCGAGCCCGACAAGCCCGTGACGATCGGCGGACCGATCCCGAACTACACGGCCTATGTCTGCGACGACATGCTGAATCTGCTGGACCGCGGCATCGAAGGCGAATTGCTGATCGGCGGCCCCGGCGTCGCCAAGGGCTATCTCAAGCGCGACGAGCTGACGGCGGAGAAATTCGTCGCCAATCCCTTCGGCGGCGCGACGAACGACCCGATCCTCTACCGCTCCGGCGACGCCGTGGTGATGGACGAGGCGGGAAACATCAATTTCCGCGGCCGCATCGACGATCAGGTGAAGATCCGCGGCTTCCGCGTCGAGCTCGGCGAGATCGAGGCGAAGCTGACCGACCTTGCCGGCGTGTCGCAGGCCGCCGTCGTGCATGCGCGCGGTCGACGGCATAGACGAACTCGTCGCCTTCCTCACGCCCAACAAGGGCGCGGAACTCGACGCCAGGCAGATGCGCGGCGAATTGCGCGCCAACCTGCCGCCCTACATGGTTCCGGGCCGCTACGAAATTCTCGATACGCTGCCGAAGCTGCCGTCCGGCAAGGTCAACCGCAACCTGCTCAAGAAGGCGGAGCTGAAGGCCGCCGCGCCGGTCGAGGAGCAGGAGGAGCCGCGCACGCAGACGGAAGCCGCGCTGCTCGACGCCGCCAAGCGCACGCTGCCGCCGCAGGCCGTGCCGTTCGACGCGGATTTCTTCACCGATCTCGGCGGCCATTCGCTGCTTGCCGCGCGCTTCGTCTCCGCCGTGCGCGAGACGCCGCGTCTCGCCTCGATCACGCTGCAGGACGTCTACAACCTGCGCTCCTTGCGCGCGATTTCCGCGCATCTCGACGGCAAGGCGGACACGGCAGGTCCGGCGCGCGATCTTTCCTTCGAGCCGCCGCCCTTCATGCGGCGCTTCCTGTGCGGTCTCGCGCAGGCGATCGCCCTGCCCTTCATTCTCGGCCTGATGACCGCGCAATGGCTCGGCGTCTTCGTCAGCTACATGCTGCTGACCGATCCCGACGCGAGCCTGCTCTCGGAAATCGTCGCGCTGCTCGGCGTCTACCTCTGCATCAATCTCGCGACGATCCTCATCTCCATCGCCGCGAAATGGCTATTGCTCGGGCGCACGAAGCCCGGGCGCTATCCCTTGTGGGGAACCTATTATTTCCGCTGGTGGCTGGCGCAGCACCTCATCGCGCTCTGCCATATCAAGTGGTTCCAGGCCTCGCCGATCATGCGGCTCTATCTTTCGGCCATGGGCGCCAAGATCGGCGAGGACGCGCTCATCAGCGAAGTGGAAGCCGGCGCGATCGATCTCGTGACCATCGGCGCGGGCGCCTCGCTCGGCACGAAGCTGAAGCTCGCCAACGTCCGCGTCGTCGGCAATGAACTCATCATCGGCCGCATCGACATCGGCGCCGACGCCTATGTCGGCACGTCCTGCGTCATCGAGGAAGGCTGCGTCGTCGGCCAGGGCGCGGAGCTGAAGGACCTGACCTCCGTTCCCGCGGGCACGCAGATCGGCGCGCACGAAATCTGGGACGGATCGCCGGCGCGCAAGGTCGGCCTCGTCGACGAGAGCGAACTGCCGGCGCCGGCGACGACGACGCCCGGCCGCCGCGCGCTGCACACGTTCCTCTACACGGTGCTGCTGCTGGTCATCCCGCCGCTCGGCCTCCTGCCGATCTTCCCGGCCTTCTGGGTGTTCGACCGGATGGATTCCTGGCTCGACATCCTCGACCGCACCTATTACCTCGCCGCCATCCCGCTGTTCGCCTGGCCGACGTCGTTCGCGCTGGTCATCCTCACCGTCGGCTTCATCGCGCTCGTGCGCTGGGCGATCCTGCCGCGCGTGAAGGAAGGCGTCTATTCCGTCCATTCCTGGTTCTACCTGCGCAAATGGGCGGTGGCGCTGGCGACCGAAGTGACGCTCGAAACGCTGTCGTCGCTGTTCGCCACCGTCTACATGCGCACCTGGTATCGCCTGATGGGCGCGGGCATCGGCAAGGATTTGGAAATCTCCACCAACCTGTCGGGGCGCTACGACATCGTCGATATCGGCGACAAATGCTTCATCGCGGACGAGGTCGTGCTCGGCGACGAAGACATCAGGCGCGGCTGGATGACGCTGGCGAGCGTGAAGACCGGGTCGCGCGTGTTCGTCGGCAACGACGGCGTGGTGCCGCCCGGCGCGAACATTCCGACAGGCGCGCTCATCGGCATCAAGTCCAAGCCGCCGGCCAACGAACTCATGTCGGAGGGCGACACCTGGTTCGGCTCGCCGCCGATCAAGCTGCCGGTGCGCCAGAAATTCGACGGCGGCGGCGCCAACTGGACCTACGAGCCGCCGTGGTGGAAGAAGTTCATGCGCGCGACCTTCGAGGCCGTGCACATTTCCCTGCCGACGATGCTCTACATCACTTTCGGCACCTGGGCCGTGCAATGGTTCGGCCAGACGATTCTCGACCGTCACTACGGCGCCTTCCTGTTCTATTTCATCCTGTCGTCCGTGATCATTTCCGTGGCGATGACGGCGGTGGTGATCGGCATCAAATGGGCGACGATGGGCCGCTACCAGCCGCAGGTGCAGCCGATGTGGTCCTTCTGGGCCATGCGCACGGAAGCGGTCGCGGTCATGTACTGGGGCCTTGCCGGCCGCGTCTTCCTCGATCATCTGCGCGGCACGCCCTTCCTGCCGTGGACGCTGCGCCTGTTCGGCGCGAAGATCGGCAGGGGCGTCTACATGGACATGACCGACATCACCGAATTCGATTGCGTGACGGTCGGCGATTTCTGCGCGCTGAACTCGCTCTGCGCCCTGCAGACGCATCTCTACGAAGACCGCGTGATGAAGGTCGGGCGCGTCAATCTCGGTCGCGGCGTGACGGTCGGCGCGGGCTCCACCGTCCTCTACGACACGCAGGTCGGCGACTATGCGCAGCTCGGGCCGCTGACGCTGGTGATGAAAGGCGAATCCATTCCGGCCAATTCCGAATGGATCGGCGCGCCCGCCGAGCCGCGCGCGCGGGAGAAAACGCAGGCGACAACAACGGCTTAACCTGCACTTCCTGACAATCGTCAAATCTGTTGAGGCCGATCAAGGCGCGTGCGCCGACGCGGCGCCAGTTTTCCCCATCCAATTTTGTCGGGAGCCTGACGGATGACGCACGAGGAATCCAAGGAAAATCTGAACGCCGAGACTGTCGTCGAGCCGGCCGCCGCCAAGGGCGACAAGAGCAAGGACGGCAAGTCCAAAGAGAAGGACAAGAGCGCCAAGGGCGTCGCCGCGGAGGCGCCCAGGGAGCACGTGTCCGTCGGCGCGATGCGCCACGATCCGATCCTGATCCGCAAGCTGTTCGAGAGCGGCGAATACCCTTACGCGCAGCACATGCGCACCAAGCCTTACGAAGATCACATGATCGCGCTCCAGCAGGAGCTTCTGAAGGCGCAGCGCTGGATCGAGGAGACCGGCGAGAAGATCATGGTGCTGTTCGAGGGCCGCGACGCCGCCGGCAAGGGCGGCACGATCAAGCGCTTCATGGAGCACATGAACCCGCGCACCGCGCGCGTCGTCGCGCTGCAGAAGCCGACCGAGCGCGAAAAGACGCAATGGTTCTTCCAGCGCTACATCCAGCAGTTTCCGGCCGCCGGCGAGCTCTGCCTGTTCGACCGCTCCTGGTACAATCGCGCCGGCGTCGAGCGCGTGATGGGTTTCTGCACGCCGTCGGAATATCTGGAATTCATGCGCCAGTGCCCGGAGATCGAACGCATGATCGTGCGCTCGGGCATCCGCCTGTTCAAATTCTGGTTCTCGGTGTCGCGCGAGGAGCAGCGCCGCCGCTTCGAGTCGCGCGAGCACGATCCGCTGAAGCAGTGGAAGCTGTCGCCGATCGACCGCGCCTCGCTCGACAAGTGGGACGACTATACCGAAGCCAAGGAAGCCATGTTCTTCTACACGGACACGGCCGACGCCCCCTGGACGATCGTGAAGTCGGACGACAAGAAGCGCGCGCGCGTGAATTGCATGACGCATTTCCTGTCGTCGCTGCCCTATCCCAACAAGGATCATTCGATCGTGCGCGCGCCCGATCCGCTGATCGTCGGCACGACCGAGCATGTGATCGGGCACGACAGCCACATTCTCGGCAAGACGGTGCATCCCGACTTGAAGCGGGGGTAGGAAGCCGCCTCGTCATCCCCGCGAAAGCGGGGATCCAGAGAGCTTGGCCGAAAACTCGAGTCCTCATCCTGAGGAGCGGCATCGATCTCGGGCTTGCCCGAGATCGACATGAAATGCCCAAGTCGGGCGAGCCCGACGTGGGTGGCGCGTCTCGAAGGATGGCAAAAACAGCGATTTCCGCCATTGCCACCCTTCGAGACGGCCCTCCGGGCCTCGTCAGGGTGAGGAGTCTTGAATTTTCGGCCCGATACAGAGAAACGCGCCAAAGGTTGCCGTCTGGATGCCCGCCTGCGCGGGCATGACAGGCGCGCCTCGGCGCCTCTTCCCTACTTGCCGTAGCTGATGCGATAGATCGCGCCGGCGTAATCGTCGGAGACGAGGACCGCGCCGTCCTTGTCCTGCAGGATGTCGACGGGACGCCCGATGTAGCTGCGCGCGCCCTGCAGGAAGCCCGAGGCGAAGACCTCCTCCTTCTCGAACTTGCCGTCCGCCGTCGCCACGATCCGCACGATGCGGCCGCCGCTGTAGACGCTGCGATTCCACGAGCCGTGCTCGGCGATGAGGATGGAATTGCGGTACTCGCCCGGGAATTGCGCGCCGGTGTAGAATTTCATGCCGAGCGGCGCGACATGCGCGCCGATATTGGCGACGGGCGGCGTGAATTCGCTGCACTTCCGGTCGCCCGCGAATTTCGGATCGGGCGTGTCGCCCTGGTGGCAGAAGGGAAAGCCGTAGTCCGCGCCTTCCTTCGCGACCATGTTGAGCTTGTCGGCCGGCATGTCGTCGCCCATCCAGTCGCGGGCGTTCTCGGAAAACCAGAAGCGGCCGGAGCGCGGATCGAAATCGCCGCCGACCGTGTTGCGCACGCCGCGCGCAATCGTTTCCGCCTTGCCCGTCGCAAGGTCGAGGCGGCGCACTTCCGCCGTCCCTTTCGGCGGATCGCAGATGTTGCAGGGCGCGCCGACGCCGAAGGTCAGGCGGCCCTGCTTGTCGAAGGCCAGATATTTCCAGCCGTGATGCCGGCTCGACGGCAGATCGTCGTAGACGACCTTCGGCTGCGGCATGCGGTCGAGATTTTCCTCCGCGCCGTCGTAGCGCAGGATGCGGTTGACCGCCGCGACGTAGAGCGCGCCGTCGCGGAAGGCGAGGCCTGTCGGCATGGCAAGCCCGGTCAGGATGGTCTTGACGACGCGCCTGCCGTCGCGCGCCGTCACCGCATAGACCGCGCCCGCGTCGAAGGAGCCGACGAACAGCACGCCCTTCTCGCCCCAGGCCATCTGGCGCGCTTCGGGCAGGCCGGAAGCGTAGACGCTGATCGCAAAACCCGGCGGCAGCTTGATCTTTTTGATGTTCTCGAGGAGCTGCGGCTCGGGCGTCGCATCGCGCGCGAAAACGCCCTGCCCGGACAGGCCGAGCGCGGCGCAGACAGCAAGCAAGAGATTGCGCATCGAGTTCTCCGGCGATCTTCCGCCTTAGCTAGCGCCCGTTCACGCGCCGGCCACGGCCGATTTGACGGGGCGGGCAAAGCGCGACACAAGCGTCCCATGTCGCGCACGGCGCGACGCAAGGGCTAACATGTCGCACAACAGCTACGGCCACCTCTTCCGCGTCACGACCTTCGGCGAAAGCCACGGGCCGGCGCTGGGCTGCGTGGTCGACGGCTGCCCGCCGATGATCCCGCTGGAGGCGGCCGAGATCCAGGCCTTTCTCGACAAGAGGCGGCCCGGGCCAGTCGCGCTTCACCACGCAAAGGCAGGAGCCGGACGCGGTGGAAATCCTGTCGGGCGTGTTCGTCGACGAGGCGAGCGGGCGCCAGGTGACGACGGGAACGCCGATCGCGCTGCTGATCAAGAACGTCGACCAGCGCTCGAAGGATTATTCCGACATCAAGGACAAGTTCCGCCCGGGCCATGCCGATTTCACCTACGAGGCGAAATACGGCATTCGCGATTATCGCGGCGGCGGGCGCTCGTCGGCGCGCGAAACGGCGGCGCGCGTCGCCGCCGGCGCCATCGCGCGCAAGGTCGTGGCGGGCGTGACCATTCGCGGCGCGCTGGTGCAGGTCGGCCCGCACAAGATCGATCGCAGCCGCTGGGACTGGGACGAGGTCTCGCGCAATCCGTTCTTCTGCCCCGATCCGGTCGCCGCGCAGGAATGGGAGAAATATCTGGACGGCATCCGCAAGGCGGGCTCCTCCATCGGCGCCGTCATCGAAATCGTCGCCGAGGGCGTTCCAGCCGGCTGGGGCGCGCCGATCTACGCGAAGCTCGATTCCGAAATCGCCGGCGCGCTGATGACGATCAACGCGGTCAAGGGCGTGGAGATCGGCGCGGGCTTCGCCTCGGCCGAACTCACCGGCGAGGAGAACGCCGACGAGATGCGCATGGGCAACGACGGCAAGCCGCTGTTCCTGTCCAACAACGCCGGCGGCATTCTGGGCGGCCTGTCGACTGGCCAGCCGATCGTCGCGCGCTTCGCCGTCAAGCCGACTTCCTCGATCCTCACCCCGCGCCGCACGATCGACCGCGACGGCCACGAGGCGGAAATCCTGACCAAGGGGCGCCACGACCCCTGCGTCGGCATTCGCGCCGTGCCGGTCGGCGAAGCCATGGTCGCCTGCGTGCTCGCCGACCAGTTCCTGCGCCATCGCGGCCAGGTGGGCTGAGAACGCTTTCCTTTCGCCGATTTGCAGACAAGACCCCGGATTTTGTCTGCAAGCCGCAACGGGCGTCTGCTCGTCAGAAATCGTTCTTGTTGACATCGCAATATTGTGGTGACAACATCCAGGCCGACCGGGACGAAGAGCCCGGCGTTCGAGGAAACGCATCCGGCGCAGCCGGCTCGACAAGACACCGGTCCGGCAGCGCGCGGCGACACAGCGCGCCTGCGCGCCGGGATCGCACAGGAGGAGCGCATGAAGAGGCACACGACGGGTTTTGCCGCACTGGCCTGCATCGGTCTGGCGACCGCGCCGGCGGCGGCGGAGATTTCCGACGGCGTGGTGCGCATCGGCGTCCTCAACGACACCTCGGGCGTGTTCCAGGACTACAACGGCCCCGGCTCGATCGAAGCCGCGAAGATGGCGGCCGAGGATTTCGCGGGCGGCGGCAAGAACATCAAGGTCGAGATCGTCTCGGGCGACCACCAGAACAAGCCTGACGTCGGCGCGTCGATCGTGCGCCGCTGGCTCGACGTCGAGAAGGTCGACGCCATCGTCGACCTGCCGAATTCCGGCGTCGCGCTCGCCGTGAACACGATCGTGCGCGACACGCCGATGACCATGCTGGCGTCGAGCACCGCCTCGTCCGATCTCACCGGCAAGGCCTGTTCGCCCAACCTCGTGCAATGGGTGACCGACGCCTGGGCGATCTCGCATTCGACTTCCGGCGCCATGCTCGAGCGCGGCGGCGACAGCTGGTATTTCGTGACGGTCAATTACGCGCTCGGCAATTCCATCGAGGCCGACGCCACCGCCTATATCCAGTCGAAGGGCGGCAAGGTTCTGGGTTCGAGCAAGCACCCGCTCGGCGCTTCCGACTTCTCGTCCTTCCTGCTGCAGGCGCAGGCCTCGAAGGCCAAGGTCGTCGGCCTCGCCAACGCGGGCCCCGACACGGCGAACGCGATGAAGCAGGCGGCCGAATTCAACATGCGCGGGCAAGGTCAGTCGCTCGTCGCCTTCCTGATGTTCGTCAACGACGTGCACGCGATGGGCCTGAAGACCGGCCAGGGCCTGCTGCTGACGGAAGCCTTCTACTGGGACATGAACGACGAGACGCGCGCCTTTGCGAAGAAGTTCGCGGCGCGCATGGGCGGCAAGATGCCGAGCGCCAACCAGGCCGGCGTCTATTCCTCCACGCTCGCCTATCTGAAGGCGGTCGCGGCCACCGGCAGCGACAATGCGAAAGACGTCGTGCCGCAGATGAAGAAGGCGCCGTTCAAGGATCCGCTGTTCGGCGACATGAGCGTGCGCGCCGACGGCCGCGCGGTGCACGCGATGCATCTCTTCCAGGTGAAGACGCCGGAAGAGAGCAAGTATCCTTACGACTATTACAAGCTCGTCAAGACGATCCCCGGCGAACAGGCCTTCCGGCCGATGGCCGAGGGCGGCTGCGCGCTGGCGAAGTAAGGGAGGCGACGATGAACGCCATTGCGCAGATCAGAGCCTCCGCGCCGGTCCTGACGATCGACCCGTTCGCGCGGGATTTCATGGACGATCCCTATCCGCATTTCGAGGCGATGCGCGAGGCGGGGCCGATCCTGTGGTCGCCGCAATACGAATGCTACGTCGTGGCGCGCCACGCCGACGTGCAGCGCGTGCTCAGCGAATGGCAGATTTTCTCGTCCGCCGCCGGCGTCGGCCTGACGAATTTCAACAAGGAGAAGCCGTGGCGGCCGCCGAGCATCGTGCTCGAAGCCGATCCGCCGCTGCACACGCGCACGCGCACCGTGCTCGCGCGCACGATGACGCCGGGCATCGTGAAAAAGTTGCGCGAACAGTTCGAGCGCGAGGCCGAAATCCTCGTCGATCGCATCCTCGACATGGGCGAATTCGACGGCATCACGGATTTCGCCGAACATTATCCGACCAAGGTTTTTCCCGATGCGGTCGGATTGCCCGCCAAGGGGCGCGAGAACCTGCTGCCTTACGGCAGCATGGTGTTCAACTCGTTCGGCCCGCGCAACGAATTCACGGAAGCCGCCATGGCCAACGCCGACGCCGTGCGCGGCTGGATCATGGCCAATTGCGCGCGCGAGGCGCTGAGCAAGGACGGGCTCGGCGCGATGATCTACGCCGCCGTCGACACGGGCGAGTTGAAGGAAGACGAAGCTGGAATGCTCGTGCGCTCCTTCCTGTCGGCCGGCGTCGACACGACGGTCAATGCTTTCGGCAATCTCCTGTGGTGCCTCGCCACGCATCCGGAGCAATGGCGCAAGCTGCGCGAAAAACCGGAGCTGGCGCGCAACGCCTTCGAGGAGAGCCTGCGCTACGAGGGGCCCGCGCAGGCCTTCTTCCGCACCACGACGCAGGAGACCGACGTCGGCGGCGTGACGATCGGCGCCAACGAGAAGATCTGCGCCTTCATGCAATCGGCCAATCGCGATCCGCGCCGCTGGGAGCGCGCCGACGAATTCGACATCGAGCGGCGCGTCGTCGGCCATATGGGCTTCGGCACGGGCATCCACGGCTGCGTCGGCCAGCCGATCGCGCGGCTCGAGGGCGAGGCGGTGTTCGGCGCCTTTGCGCGCAAGGTCGCGACGATCGAACTCGCTGGCGCGCCCAAACGCCAGTATAATAACGTCCTGCGCGCATTCGCCTCGCTGCCGGCGCGCGTGACACGGGCATGAGGTTTGGATGGGCAAGGCGGCCGCTGCCAAAGGCGATGGAGCGAAACGCAGGGAAAGCGGACGGCGTGAGAAGCCGGCCGCGCTCGAGGTAGCCGCGGATGCGCGTTCGTCGCCGAACGCGCTCGATCTCGAGAATTATGTTCCGGCCTTCCTCACATGGATCGCCAACAAGCTGTCGAGCAGCGCCTCGCTGATCTATCGCCGGCGCTTCGGCATAGGCATCGTCGAATGGCGGATCATGGCGCTGCTCGGCGTCGAGCCGTGGATCACGGCTGGCCGCATCTGCGAGGTGATCGGCCTCGACAAGGCTGGCGTCAGCCGCAGCGTGCGGTTCCTGCTCGACAAGGGACTGGCCGAGACGCGCTATCGCGACAACAACAACCGGCGCCAGTTCATCGCGCTGACGCACGCCGGCATCGAATTGCACGACCGCATCGCCGTTGTCGCCCGCGCGCGCGAGGAGCAATTGCTGACGGGATTTTCCGACGCCGAGCGCGCGGCGGCCGTGCGCCTGCTGGCGCGGATGCACGAGAACCTGCCGCTGGTGAGGGACGAATTGTCGAATCCGGACGACGCATAGAGCGCGTCACGTTTTCACCAAATCACACGGCGCGCTCTATCTTCTTGTTTTCGTCGCGTATCCTTGTCGCAAAAGTCTGCAACTTTTGCGGGATATGCTTTAGCGCCTCTCGACCGCCCTACTTCTTCAGCCCCTCGACCACGCCGACGATCGGGCCCATCGCCTTCCAGCCGTCGTTGCGCTTGATGTCGGGCGCGTAGAGAGCGGAGATCGAGCCGTCGAGAAACAGCGCGTCCGGGCATTTCAAGGACAGGAACACCGTGGCGAAGGCGTAGAAGGTGACGGGCGTATCGGCGATGATGAAACGCGCGAGCCCGTCCTCGCACATGCCGACGCCGTTGCGCGTTTTCTCCGACACGCCCTCGGGGCGGATCTTCGGATGGATCTTGCCGCCGATGACCAGCATCGGCCCCGATTGCGTCGCATAATCCGGCCGAAAGTTCTGGGAGACGAATTTCCTCGTCTCGGTGACGCCGGCGGTCTGGCCGCGCAGCCAGAACACTCCGTTCGGCAACATGCCGAAATTGCCGGCCCCCGCGCGCCGGTTGAGCGGATGCTGCTCCTGCCCCTTCTCGACGTAGAGCCCGACCGGCGAGAGGTCCGGCTGATACATGCCCGCATTCATGGCGAAGGCGAGCCGGCCGCCCTTGCTCGCGACATCCTCGGCCAGGCGATCGAATCCACCGTAAGCGTCGCCATTGGCGTCGCGCCAGAACATCCGGATGTCGATTTTGGCGGGATCGAAGGCGCAGATCATGAAGGCGGCGTCCCCGACCTTCGCCGGCGCGCAGGCGGGCGCCGCCGCCGCAAATCCGCCTTGCGCCAGCGCACCCAGAAGCGTCGTGGCGAAAATCGCAACAGCGCGCTTGACGATGTGTTGCGCAAATCTCATAAATCAACTCACGGAGGCGCGCATGCAGGGTCAATCTAACATCCTCGAATGGATCAGGAAGGGTCTGGAAAAGCCCGGCCTGTCGCAGGCGGGGCTTGCCGAGGCGCTCGGCATCGACCGCGCGCAGGTGACGCGCCTGCTGCAGGGCAAGCGCGAGCTGAAGGTGCGCGAATTGAAGCTGGTGGGCGATTATCTGGGCGCGCCCGCGCCGGCCATGGCGGCCAACGACGCGGCCGAGGCCGCTCCCGCGCGCGACGTGGCGGCCTCCGTCACCGAAGCGATCGAGGCGATGGCGCGCGGCGAGATCGTCATCGTCACCGACGACGACGACCGCGAGAACGAGGGCGACCTCATCATGGCCGCCTCGCTCTGCACGCCGGAGAAGATGGCCTTCATCATCCGCAATTGCTGCGGCATCGTCTGCGCGCCGCTGCCGCTGGACGAGGCGCGGCGCCTGCACCTGCAGCCGATGGTCGCCGCCAACGACGCGCCGCTCGGCACGGCCTTCACCGTCTCGGTCGACGTCAAGCACGGGCTGACGACAGGCATTTCGGCGGAGCAGCGCTCCAACACGGTGCGCGCGCTGGCCAACGGCAATATGGGCGCGGCGGATTTCGTGCGGCCGGGCCACGTCTTCCCGCTGATCGCGCGCGAGGGCGGCGTGCTGATGCGCTCCGGCCATACGGAGGCCGCCGTCGACCTCTGCCGGCTCGCGGGGCTGCCGCCGGTCGGCGTGATCTGCGAACTCGCCAACGACGACGGCACCGTCATGGCCGGCCGGCAGATCGACGTTTTCGCGCAGAAGCACAATCTCAAGCGCATTTCCGTCGCCGATCTCATCGCCTATCGGCAGGCGCGCGAAAAGCTGGTCGAGCGCGTCGCCGTGCGCCAGGTGAAGACCTTCGTCGGCGAAATGACGCTCTATTGCTACACGACGCCATTCGATCCCGTGCAGCATTTCGCGCTGGTGCACGGCGCGATCGGCGACGGCAGGAAAGTGCCGGCGCGCCTGCATCGCGCCGATATTCTCAGCGACGCCTTCGGCGCCTCGGACACGCTGCGGCGCACGCTCGAGCGCTTCAAGCGCGAGGGGCGCGGCGTGCTCGTCTACCTGCGCGACGGCACGGCCGGCGTGCCGGCCAATGTGGTGAGCGCGCAGGACGACGATTCCGAGGCCAAGCGCACGCGGCAATGGCTGGACGTGGGGCTGGGCGCGCAGATCCTGCGCGACCTCGGCGTGCGCTCGATCATGCTGCGCACCTCCACGCCGATGACCTATGTCGGCCTGTCGGGCTTCGGCATAGAGATCGCGGACGTGGAAGGCGTCTGACGGCGCGTTCGGGCTCGCGCAATCTCCTGCTGCGCATATCCGAGAATTCTGGCAACCTCCGCTGAAGCGCCGGCGCAAGACCGGCCGAGTGGAGGAAACCATGCTCACTCGAACCATCGCCCGGGCAGGCCTGATTGCGCTCGTCGCCGGGGGCGCAAACGCGCAGGAGATGCGCGGCGTCAGCAAGACGGAAATCAAGATCGGCCAGACCATGCCCTATTCCGGGCCGGTCTCCGCTTTCTCGATGCTCGGCAAGTCCGAGATCGCCTATTTCCAGATGGTCAATGACAAGGGCGGCATCAACGGCCGCAAGGTCAACCTGATTTCCTACGACGACGGCTACGTGCCGCCCAAGACCGTCGAGCAGACGCGCAAGCTGGTCGAGCAGGACGAGGTGGCCTTCATCTTCTCGACCATCGGCACGGCGCATAATACGGCGACGGCGAAATACCTGCAGTCGAAGAACACGCCCCAGCTCTTCATCGGCTCGGGCGCGTCGAAGTTCGACGATCTTGCGAATTATCCGCTCACCATCATGGGCGTGCAGGGCTCGTTCCGCTACGAGGCCCGCATCTATGCGCGCCACGCGCTGGCGCAGAACCCGCAGGCCAAGTTCGCCATTCTGGCGCAGAACGACGATTTCGGACGCGACTATATCGCGGGCGTGCGCGATGTGCTCGGCGCCGATTTCGACAAGCGCGCGACGATCGCGCCGTACGAATTCACCGATCCGACCATCGACTCGCAGATCACGACGCTGAAGGCGACGGGCGCCGATGTGCTGATCGGCGCGGTGACGCCGAAATTCGCGGCGCAGATGATCCGCCGCGTCTACGAACTCGGCTGGAAGCCGCAGTTCTTCCTGGCGAATGTCGCGATCTGGATTTCTTCCGTGATGGAGCCGGCCGGCGTCGAGAAGGGCGTCGGCATCATGTCTTCGGCTTACGTGAAGGACCCGATGGACCCGGCGTGGAAGGACGATGCGGGGCTGAAGGGCTTCCTCGCCTTCATGGCGAAATACATGGCGGGCCAAGACTATCGCGACCAGAATTTCGTCAACGGCTACAACAGCGCGATGGTGATGGAGGCCGTGCTGCGCGCCTGCGGCGACGATCTGTCGACCGCCAACATCATGAAGCAGGCGCAGGCGATCAAGGACATGGAACTGCCGATGCTGCTGCCGGGCATCAAGGTCTCGACCGGCCCCGCCGACCACATGCCGGTGAAGCAGATGCAGATGATGCGCTTCGACGGCAAGCAATGGGTGCGGTTCGGCGACGTGCAAACGGGCCGCTGACGCCGCCAGCCTCAGAACGAAGGACAGAGATGAACGCCCCGATGTTCAATCCGATGGATCCGGCCTTCGTCCGCGATCCCTACCCCGCCTATCGCATGCTGCGCCAAAATGCGCCGGTGTGGAAATCGCCGCTCGGCGTGTGGGTGCTGACGCGCTACGACGACATCGCGCGTCTCCTGAAGGATCAGCGCTTCGTCCACGATTTCGACGGAGCGATTTCCGATCCGCGCAATCGCGGCTCGCTGCGCGAGGAGCCGGTGTTCAAGCAGCTCGGGCGCTCCATGCTGCTGCGCGATCCGCCCGACCATACGCGGCTGCGCGGCCTCGTGGCGAAAGCATTTACCGCGCGACGTGTGGAAGAGATGCGGCCGCAGATCGAACGAATCGTCGACGGCCTGCTCGACGCGCTGGCGCCGCGCGGGAAAATGGACGTGATCGAGGATTTCTCGCACAAGCTGCCGGTGATCGTGATCTGCGACATGCTGGGCATTCCGCAGGAAGATCGCGAACAATTCCTGTCGGGCTATCGCGTTTCCGGCCGCGCGCTCGATCCGACGCCGATGACGCGCGCCGAACTCGATCTGGTCAACGCCAACGTGCTCGGCGGACGCGCCTATTTCGCGAAACTGTTCGAGCTTCGCCGGCGCGAGCCCGGCGACGACCTGACGAGCGCGCTGTTGCAGGCGCAGGACGAGAAGGACGGCCGCCTCAGCGAGGACGAGCTCTACGCCAACATTTCGCTGCTGTTTGCGGCGGGACACGAGACGACGACCAATCTGATCGGCAACGGCCTGCTCGCGCTGCATCGCAATCCCGACCAGTGGCGCAGGCTCGTCGCCAATCCCGAACTCGCGTCAGGCGCGGTCGAGGAATTGCTGCGCTACAATTCCTCCGTGCAGCTCACGAGCCGCAAGGCCTCGGTCGATGTCGAGATCGGCGGGCAGCAGATCAAGCGCGGCGAGGAAGTGATCTGCCTGCTCGGCGCGGGCAATCGCGATCCGGAGACCTACGAGAATCCGGAGACGCTCGACATTTCGCGCAAGAATATCCGGCCGCTGTCGTTCGGCGGCGGCATCCATACGTGTCTGGGCGCGCAGCTCGCGCGGCTCGAAGGCGAGATCGCGTTTCGCGCGCTCGCGACGCGGCTGCCGAACATGCGGCTCGAAAACATCGACAATCCGCAGTGGAAGCCGACGATCACGCTGCGCCGGCTGGAGCGTTTGGCGGCGGTGTGGTGAGGCGGCTAAACTTTACGCCCGTCATTGCGAGGAGCGAAGCGGCGAAGCAATCCAGAGCCGGGTCGTGGCTCTGGATTGCTTCGCTTGCAAGACGAAGTCCGCAACAGCGGACTTCTGGCTAAATGCGGCACTTTACGCCCGTCATTGCGAGGAGCGAAGCGGCGAAGCAATCCAGAGCCGGGTCGTGGCTCTGGATTGCTTCGCTTTCAGACGAAGTCCGCAACAGCGGACTTCTGTCGGGCTCACAATGACGGATAGTGAACCGCCGCGCCTCACACGCCCATCAGCGTCATCACATGCGCCGCCGCAGACCGCGACAGCCCCTCCAGGCTGTAGCCGCCCTCGAGCAGGCTGACGACGCGGCCCTTGGCCTTGCGGTCGGCGATTTCCATCAGCTTGCGCGTCGCCCAGGCGAAATCGGCCTCCACCAGTTTCAGATTGGCGAGCGGGTCGAGGCGGTGGGCGTCGAAGCCGGCGGAGATGATGACCAGGTCGGGCGAGAAGGCTTCGATGCGCGGCAGGATGGCGATTTCCATCGCCTCGCGAAACACGTCGGAATCGGCGCCGGCATAGAGCGGCGCATTGACGATATTGTCGTACTCGCCGCGCTCGCTGACCGCGCCCGTGCCGGGATAGGCCGGCATCTCGTGCGTCGAGGCGTACATGACGGTCTCGTCCGCCCAGAATATGTCCTGCGTGCCGTTGCCGTGGTGGACGTCGAAATCCATGATCGCGACGCGCTCGGCGCCGTGCGCCTTCTGGGCGTGGCGGGCGGCGACCGCCGCATTGTTGAAGAAGCAGAAGCCCATCGGCGTCGCGCGCTCGGCGTGATGGCCGGGCGGGCGCATGGCGACGAAGGCGTTGGCGACGATCCTCTGCATGACCTCGTCGACCGCCAGGCACGCGCCGCCGACGGCGCGCATCGCCGCCTCCATCGTGCCGGGGCACATGGCGGTGTCGCCGTCGAGCTGCACCAGCCCCTCGGCCGGGGCCGCGCGCTCCAGCGCGCCGATATAGGCTTCCGGGTGGGCGCGCAGGATCAATTCGCGCTCGCCATAGGGCGCCTGTTCGCGCAGCAGCGTCTGGAACCGCTCGTTCTCCAGAATCCGCTCGATGGCGCGCACCCGGTCGGGCCTCTCGGGGTGATCGGGGCCCATGTCGTGGGCGAGCGACGAACGGTGAGAAACGAACAATGTGCTCAAGCGACTAATTCCACCCCGGATCGTGGCAATCTGCGGCCAATCGACCGGAAGCATCGCGTCCGGCGTCAATCCTGTCCAGCCCGACTTCACTGCTTCTTCCAGTGTCGTAAAATGGCAACAGGACGGCGCTTTCCTGCGTCATGTGGCGACGCGAGGAAAGAAATTGGTAACGACTTCGATGAATATGGTAATCAATCGCCTAAGGGCCTTGATCGGCCTCAATTCCATAATGATTCAGTTCGGGACAGATCAGATGAGAACTCGCCTTCGCCGCCATTACGGCCGCGCTTCTCCTCAGCGGATGCAACGCCAATTATGCGCGCGTCCCGGATCCGAAGCTCTCCACGCGCGACGCCGACCTCGTCGCCATGGTTCCGCGCTACGAAGTCGACAGCACCTACAATCGCTACGAAGTCGACGATCCGACGGGTCAGCCGGCCGGGACGGTCGTGGTCGATACGCGCTCCAAGTACCTCTATTTCGTGCTGCCGAACCGCAAGGCGATCCGCTACGGCGTCGCCACCGGCGCCGAGGCCTTCGGCTGGACCGGCACGGCCCGCATCGGCTCGCTGCAGGAATGGCCGCGCTGGCACCCGCCGTCCGACATGATCGCGCGCTGGCCGCACCTGAAGCCCGTCGTCGACGCGGGCGGCCTGCCCGGCGGCGCCGACAATCCGCTCGGCGCGCGCGCCCTGTATCTCTACCAGGGCAACAAGGACACGCTGTATCGCATCCACGGCACGAACGAAGAGGACAAGATCGGCCAGTCCGTGTCCTCCGGCTGCATCCGGATGCGCAATATCGACGTGATCGACCTCTACAATCGCGTCAAGATGAACTCGAAGGTCGTGGTTCTCTAACAGGACCGACGCTTCCGACAAGAAACGCGGCTTCGGCCGCGTTTTTTGTTTCAGATCGTCTGCCGCGTTGTCATGCCCGACGTTTGCCGAAGGCAAACGATCGGGAATCCGGCACATGTGGTGGCGGCGCGTAGCCTGGATTTCCGCTTGCGCGGGAATGACATCCGGGGCGACCGCCTGAATGGCGCGTCAGGACGTGGCGACGGGCGCGCCCGAGATCACGAGATCCACGACTTCGGGCGGGCGCATGAAGCGCACGGGCGCGATGGACGTGCCGAGCCCCGCCGAAATCACGATGTGCCGGTCGCCCGAGACCAGATGGCCATAGACGAGGTCGCTGCCGAAGCGGCGGTTGGCGGTCACGGGTCCGACCAGCGGCAGGTTCACCTGCCCGCCGTGCGTGTGGCCGCACAGCGTGACGGCGACGCGGTCGGGCACGCGGTGGAATACGTAGGGCTCGTGCGCAAGCAGCACGATCGGCGCATCGTCCGTCACACCCGCCAGCGCGCCGTCGAGATCGTCCTCGCCGCGGAAGCGGTAGCGGCCGAGCGGGTGGGCGAGCTGGTCGCCGAGGCCGACGAGCCAGAACGGCTTGCCGTTCCTGGTCAGGCGAAGGGCGTCGTTTTCCAGCACGGAGGCGTTCATGTGCCTCAGCGCCCTGCGAATGCTGTCGGCGCCGTCGCTCTTCATGCGCGGCAGGGGCCCGTGCCACCAGTCGTGATTGCCGAGAATGGCGTGGACGCCGAGCGGGGCTTCGAGAACCGACAGCGCCTCCGCCCATTGCTGCGGCGTCACCGGGCCGGTCACCATGCGATGGCCGCCGTTGAAGTCGCCGAGCAGGACGACGAGGTCGGGCTTCAGGGAATTGGCGACTTCGGCGATGTGGCGGATGCGCGAGGCCGGCATCCAGGGCTCGCAGGCGTGGATGTCGGCGATGATGGCGACCCGCAGATCGAGCCCGGCCGGCCAGGCGCGCGGCGTCAGCCGATAGCGCGTGACGTCGAGCATGAAGCCCGGCTCGACCGCGACCGCGTAGCTCGCGAGGCCGGTCGACCCCAGAACGAGGCCTCCGGCGCCCTGCAGCAATGCCCGGCGGGTAATCATCGTTTCGGCTCCGCGCCGCGCGCCGATTCTTTGCGAAGTCCGCAACAGCGGACTTCTGAAACGGCGCCGGCTTGTCGCCCGAGACGATCTCAGGCGGCTATTTCCTGACTGCCGATATGGGCGTCATTGCGGCCAGCGGAAGGCTGGAAAGCCGGCTCGAAGTCGGAAAGGTTAAGGCCGAATTCGGCGGCCACGGCGGCCAGCCCGATCTCGCGATAGATGCAGGCGCGGATTTCCGGCGCATCGGGCCGGTTCGCAATGGCCTGCAGGAGGATGGTCTGCAACTCGAACATGCGCATACTCAACTCTGCCGTCTCGGGACGCCAACGTGGCTCCGCAGGGTCAGAGTTAAGGCTTGCCGGTTAAGGCGGATTTAAGCCTAACGAATTGCGCTGTCCCGGCGCGGGACGACTATTCCTTGGTGATGTCGGGCGCGGTCGGGTTCTTCATGCCGACGACATGATAGCCCGCGTCCACATGCAGGATTTCGCCGGTCACGCCGCGCGACATGGGCGAGAGCAGGTAGACGGCGCTCTCGCCGACTTCCTCGATCGTCACCGTGCGGCGCATCGGCGCGTTGTACTCGTTCCACTTCAGAATGTAGCGGAAGTCGCCGATGCCCGACGCCGCCAGCGTCTTGATCGGGCCGGCGGAAATGGCGTTGACGCGAATGTTCTGCTCGCCGAGGTCGGCGGCGAGATAGCGGACGCTCGCCTCCAGCGCCGCCTTGGCGACGCCCATGACGTTGTAGTGCGGCATCCATTTTTCGGCGCCGTAATAGGTCAACGTCAGCATGGAGCCGCCGTCGGCCATCAGCTTCTCGGCGCGCTGGGCGACCGCCGTAAAGGAGTAGCAGGAGATGAACAGCGAGGTGTTGAAGTTCTTGGCCGTCGTCTCGATGTAGCGCCCGGTCAGCTCGTCCTTGTCGGAGAAGGCGATGCAATGGACGACGAAATCGAGCTTGCCCCAGAGCTTGCCGACTTCCGCGAAGACCGCGTCGAGGCTCGCCTCGTCGGTGACGTCGCACTGGCCGACGACATGGCCGCCGAGTTCCTGCGCCAGCGGGCGCACGCGCTTCTCGAGGGCCTCGCCCTGATAGGTGAAGGCGAGCTCGGCGCCGGCGTCGCGCGCCGCCTTGGCGATGCCCCAGGCGATCGAGCGCTGGTTGGCCAACCCCATGATGAGGCCGCGCTTGCCGGCGAGCACGCCCGCAATCGTGGGGACCTGGACCTGCGGTGTCGTTTGCGACGTCATCTTGCCTGACCGGAATGAACTGCAAGGGCGCGACAACGCCCATCATGCCAGCCGTTTAAGCGCTGGCGTGCGCAAGCGCAAGGGCGCCGGGCAAGCGGCCGGACCGGACGCGGCCGCATCCACAGGCGCACGAAATGACTGGCGCCGGCCCTTCCGCCGTCCTATCCTTAACGAGTGGTTGTCGCGTACAGCCCCCAGGCGCCCCCGAGTATGTCCGAAGAACGTAAATCCTCGCCGCAAGCTGCGCCTTTTGGCGAAGCGCTTCTGGATGGCGCGCCCGAACTTCGCCGCTTTGCCCGCGCCCTTGTCGGCCCCGTTTCGACGCGCACCGCCGACGCCCTGGCGCAGACCGCGGCGGCGCGGATTTCCGCTTCCGACCGGCTGAACGGCGACCCCCTGGAACGCGCCTTCGCCGAGATCGTGCGCCTCAACCGGCGCCGGGTGCGCGAGCGCGGGCGAGGGTCGGAGCCGGCCGAGCCCGCCGGCGGCGAGGCGGAGCGGCGCGACGCCTCGGTTCCCGCGCAGATTTCGGCCATGCCGCTCGACGAGCGGGAGACGCTGCTGATCGTCGCGCTCGCCGGCTACGGCTACGAGGCGGCCGGCCGCATCCTCGACCTGCCGATTTCCAGCGTCCTCTCCCGCCTGATGCGCGCCCGCGCCCGGCTGGACGGCGCGAAATCGGGCGTCGCCCAGCGCAGCGGCCACCTGCGGTTGGTGAAATGACCGCCCGCGTCAGCGAGGCCGAGCTTCACGCCTTCGTCGACGGCCAGCTCAGCGAGGAGCGCTCGCTGGCCGTCGCCGTCTGGCTCGCCGAACATCCGCGCGACGGGCTGCGGGTCGACGGCTGGCGCATGCAGACTGATTCCATCCAGCGCGCCTTTCCCCCGCCGGCGCGCGAGCGCGTGACGCTGGCCTTTCGCGCGCCCGAATCCGACGCGCCGCTGACCATGCCGGAGACGCCGGCGATCGAAATCCTATCGCGCCAAGCGCCGCCGCCGGCAGACGCTGGCTCTGGCCGCGGCCTTTACCGCCGGGGCGCTCGCCGCCGGCGCGATGGCGGTGGGCACGCATCGCATGTCGGCGCGGCCGGCTCTGCCCGAACCGATCTTCGCGGAAATCGCCACCGCTTCGGACGAATTCGCGCGGCGCGCGGTCGAGGCCTGGCGGGCCTATGCGCAGGACGCCGCTCGCCCGGTGGAGGTCGATTCGCGCGACATGGCGGCCCTGACGAAATGGCTGAAGGAGCGCACCGGCCTCGCGCGCCCGCCCGTCCTTGCCGAGGCGCGGCTCGTCGGCGGGCGCGTTCTGCCCGCCCACGGGGATAACGCCGCCTTCCTGCTCTATCGCCTGGGCTCCGGCGAACTCGTCGCGCTTCTGGCCGAGCATGGCGCGAGCGCGCCCGGCGCCTATGCGACGGGCGGCTTGATCGCGCGCGCCTGGAGCCGCGACGGCTTCGACTATGCGCTGGCCGGCGCGCTGCCCGAGACCCGGCTGGAGGCGCTGGCCTTCGAGCTGGGTCGGTCGCGGTAGTTCACCCCATATTCTTGCGGGGATCGTAAGGGCGCTGCTCGCGCCAGCGCCGCATCAGCGCGTCGAGGTCCGGGTCGGCCGTCTCCGGCAGGACGATCTGCAGCGTCACGTAGAGATCGCCGTGCACGCCCGTCGTCGATTCCAGGCCCTTGCCGCGCAGGCGCAGCTTGCGGCCGGAGGACGAGCCGGCCGGCACGGTCAGCTCAACCTTGCCCGCGAGCGTCGGCACGTCGACCTTGCCGCCGAGCGTCGCCTCGTAGAGCGTGATCGGCAGGTCGAGCCGCAGATCGCGGCCGTCCAGCTTGAACAGGGGATGGACCGCGAACTTGAGGGTGACGATGGCGTCGCCCGGCTCGCCGCCGTAGGGGCTCGGCTGGCCCTGCCCGCGCAGGCGGATCTGCTGGCCGTCCTCGACGCCCCTGGGGATTTTCACCTCGAGCGTGCGCCCGGTCGGCAGGACGACGTTGACCTTGCCGGCGCGCGCCACTTCCGCGAGCGGCACGAGCGCGGTCGCGGCATAGTCCTCGCCCTTCGGCGGGGGACCGGCCCTGCCGCCGCCGGCGCGTCCGCGCCCGCCGCCGAACAGTTCGGAAAAGATGTCGCCGGCGCTGAAGCCGCCCTGACCGCCGCCGGGCGCGCCGCCGCCGAAGTTGAACTCGAAATGCTCGGCGCCGCCGGGGCCTGCCTGCCTGCGGAACCCGCCGGGACCGCCTGCGCCAAAACCCTCGAAGCCGCGCGGCTTGCCGTCGGCGCCGATCTCGCCGCGGTCGAACTGGCCGCGCTTCTCGGCGTCGCCCAGGATCTCGTAGGCCGTGTTGATTTCGGCGAACTTCTCCTGCGCCTTGGGATCGTTCTTGTTCTGGTCGGGATGGTATTTCTTGGCGAGCTTGCGGAAGGCCTTCTTGACCTCGTCCGCGCCCGCGCCCTTGGAAACACCGAGTACGTCGTAAGGATTGCGCATTCTTCAGCCCATTCCGGCCCGACCCTGACGGCGTCGCGCCCATGTCTTCGCGCTAATTTGGGAACCGGCGCCGCAGTGCGCAAGCGCCCCCGAAGCTCGAACCGCGCGTTTACTCCACGTCGAGCGGCGTCGTCCCGGCGGGCTTGCCGTCGGCGCCGAGGCGGATTTTCTCGATTCGCGTCTCGGCCTGCTTCAACAACTCCTCGCAGCGCTTCTTGAGGGCCTCGCCGCGCTCGTAGGCGGCAATCGAATCTTCCAGCCCGATGTCGCCCTTCTCCAGCCGGGCGACGATTTCTTCCAGCGCCTTCATCGCCTGTTCGAAAGGCATGGCGGCAATGTCTTTGGCTTCGGTCACGTCGGTCTCGCGTCTATTGCCGGACGGAAATCTTTCCACGTCATTGCGAGCGCATGCGAAGCAATCCATCCCCGCGTCAATTTCCAGATTCGGGGATGGATTGCTTCGTCGCTGCCGCTCCTCGCAATGACGGGAAGCGATTCCACTCTCGGCCCCTTATACCACGTCCGGCTCGCCCGCGCCCGCCGGCGGCGGACGGCGGGCGAAGACGAGCTTCTGGTACAGCAGCCCGATGCCGATCAGCACGAGGCCGAGGCCGATGAAGGACAGCGCCCGCATCAGGCCCTCCAGCCCGGCCATGTCATAGAGGAATATCTTGAGCGTGGCGGCCAGCACGAACAGGCCCGAAGCGATGCGCGCGCCCTGATTCTGCCGCCAGACGCCGTAGAGCAGCAGCAGCGCGCCGAGCGCCAGCCAGACCGCCGAATAGGCCCAGATTTCCACGTCGCCGGTCGTCTCGCTCTCGCAGATGACATTGCCGTGGAAGAAGCGCCGGGTCTGCAGGCAGGCGTAGAGGAAGAGCAGCGCCAGCGACAGCACGCCCGCGCCCGTGACATACCATTGCGGTCGCGATGCGCGCGACATGCGCATCAGGACGGCGGCTAGCGTGGCAGGCAGGAGATAGGAGATCAGCAGCGCGTTGAAGAATGTCCCGCCCGCGACCGCCTGGCATTCGACGAAGGGATTTTCGGCAAAGGCCAGTCCCGCCGCCGCAATGACCACGGACAGCACGCCAAAGATCATCGACGCGATGTTGAAGACCGGGCTCGCGCGCCTGAGATCGAGCCGCGTCAGCACGATCGCGAACAGCAGCGCCGTCGTGACGAACAGGCCCTGCTCGATCAGCGAACTCGAGAGCTCGTAGGGGTCGCCGCCGTTCAGGGCGTGGCGGGTCTCGAAGAAAACGAGCAGCCCCGAGAACAGGATGGTCAGCGACTGCGCGACGCGCACCGGCAGGTCTTCGCCGCCGGCAAGCCGCATGTTTCGCGCCGCGAGGCCGAAGGCGAGCGCCGGCACGCCGTAGCCGAACAGCAGCCAGTTGACGACCGGCGTCGAGCCCAGCGCCTCGCCGACGATGCGCGGCTCCCAGACGAGGCGGCCGAGCACGACGAAGCCCATGACGGCGACGGCGTAGCGCAGCGCCGCGAGGTCGAGCCTCGTCGCGACATAGGCGGCGGCCAGCGCCGCGACGGACAGCGCGACCGTCAGCACGCCCTTGTCGAAGACGAAGACGAAGCCGAGCGCCAGCGCGGCCAGCGCCGCTGTCGCAAAGGCGCCGAGCGCGAGTTTCGTCGCGGGCGCGGCGTCGGGTCCCTCGCCGCGCCGGAAGTAATGCGCGGCGAGCACGAAGGCGGCGGCCAGCAGGCCGGCGAGCAGAGCGAAGGGCGGGCTCGCCTCGCTGCGCGCGAGCCGCAGGTAGACGACGGCGAGGATGGCGAGCGGCGCGACGGCGGCGGCGCCCGCGTAGCAGCCCGCGATCATCGGCTGCAGGCGCGGCGCGCTGGCGAGCTTGCGCGCCGCGAAGCCGGCGACGAAAAAGGCGGACACGGCCGCGAACCCTGAGAACAGGCCGCTTTGCAGCGGCTCGTGCAGCGTCGCCACGGTGGATAGATGGATCGGCTTCTGGCCGTCGCCGGTCCATATCCAGAGAATCGCCACGGCGAGCGCGCCGGCGATCGGCGTCGCGATGGCGGCCGGCGGCGTGATCGCGCCGATGGCGGCAAGGCCCGCTACGAGAAGGCCCAGCATCAGGACCGGCGGGGTTCCAAGCCAGCCGTGCCCGAAACCCGAGAGAGCGACCAGAAGGCCGACGCCGGCAAAGGCTGCGAGAATGACGCTGGCGACCGGATCGAAATCGGCCTCCTCGTCGGCGGTCGCGAGATGCGGCAGGAAGGCGAGGAAGGTCGCGGCCAGCGCCGCCGAGACAAGCGTCTGCACGAGCGCGGCATGGAAGAAATTGGCCGAGCCCCGCGTGGCGAAAACCAGCGCCCAGAGACCCGCGCCAGTAGCGGCGGCGACCGCCAGCCACAGCCAGCGCCGGATGCGCGACAGCGCATAGGCCGCGCCGGTGGCGGCGGCGAGATAGAGCACGACCGGCCAGGGATTGGGTTGCGCCGACGAGACAAGCAGCGGCGCGGCGAAAGCGCCGACGAGGCCGAGGCCGGCGAGCGCCGGCCCATGCAGCGCGGCGGCGAGGATCGACGCGATCGCGATGAGGCCGAGCGCGATGAAGGCAGGCGCGGGGCCGATGAAGCCGTAGAGGCCGTGCGCGGCGTAGACCGCGCCGAACAGCGCGACCGTGCCGGCGGCGGTGAGCACCGCCGGGATCTGCGTCAGCGTTCCCGTCTTCTCGCGGCGACGCAGGACTCTCGCCGGCGACGGCGAGGAGCGCGCCGAAGATCAGGCCGAGCACGGTGCGCGCGGCCGGGCCGAAATAGCCCTGCTCGATGGAATAGCGCACGAGCAGCAGGCCGCCGAGCGCCAGCGCCACGCCGCCGACCCAGACGGTCCAGCGCGCGCCGAGGCGCTCCTCGAGACTGCGGGCCGGCGCGGCGGGCGACGCCGCGCCAGGCGCGTTTTCGTTGGCGCCGCGGCCAGCCCCAGCCGACCGTCGTTCCGCCCGGAGCGGGCTCGGACGCGGCAGTCGGCGGGACGGGCGGCGGCGGGGGAACCGGCGCGGGTTCGGCCGGGGCCGCCTGTTCTTCCGGGGCGGGAGGCGACGCCGATACGGCGCCGGGCAATGGCGGGAGAGGACGCGCTATCGCAGGACGCGCCTCCAGTTCGGCGATCCGCCGCTCGGCCCACGACAGACGTTCGCGCGTCTTCAGCGCCATGAAGAAAGCGATCGGTCCGGAAACCGCGAGCAACAATCCGGCGAGCGTCAGCAGCGCGATCATGAATCCCCCAGCCGCCCAATCAGCAACGGAGGCCGAGTCGCGGTCAGGCGCAAGATGCAACGCTCGCGGTCGGCCGCCTGTACGAAATCACACGCCGGAAGAATCGGACCTAAAGAGGCAAGGCGAAGGGAACGCCTTCCCAGCAATCCTCGCCGCGCCCGATCGCCTCGACGGCGGCGATCATGCGGCCGTTGCGCCCCAAATGCCCGTCGGCGATCGAGACGAAGCGGGCGTTGGGCGTGGCTGTCGGGGAGGAAGCGCGAATATGCGAGGCGATCTCGTCCTCGGCGCGCTCCGGATTGAGCGCGCAGGCGGTGACGAAGGCCGCCGCCGTCGAGCGCGAGACGCCCGCCCAGCAATGGATGAGCAGCGGCTCGCGCCGGTCCCACGCGCTCACGAATTCGACCAGCCTTTCGACATGGGCGACCTCGGGCGCGACATGGCCGGGCAGCGGCTGCCCGATGTCCGACATGCCGATGAACAGATGGCGCTCCGGCGCGATGCAGGCCGGCCGCGTGACGGGCGTGCCGACATTGATGAGCGTGACCATGGAGCGCGCGCCCGTCGAATGCGCGATCTCGTCGATGCGGGCGAGCGAACAGACATGGACCCGCGGCATCAGCGCTCCCCTTCGATGGCGTGGAAGCGCGCGAGGAATCGCTGCTCCGCCTCCTGCGAGGATATTGGCGCAAGAATCGCGTCGAGGCCACGCGGGCGAAACTCGGGCTGGCCGAAAATCGTGCGGGCCTCGCCGAGATCGAAGCCGGCAAGCGCCGTGGCCTCGAAAAAGGCGGCGGCGCGGTCGGCTTTCTTCACGAGGCGCGCGAGGCCGGCGGAAGGTTTCGCCGGCAGGCCGAAGCGCAGCAGGATGGCGGCGAGAATGCGATGCTCGACCTCCTTGTAGCTGTCGCCGATCACCGCCTTGAAGGGCGAGATCATGTCGCCGACCACATATTCCGGCGCATCGTGCAGCAGGGCGAACATGGCGCCGCGCGCGCCGATGCCGATATCGAGCGAGGAGGCGATCTGCTCGACGAGCAGCGAATGCTGCGCGACCGAGAAAATGTGCGGGCCGGTCGTCTGGCCGTTCCAGCGCGCGACGCGCGCGAGGCCATGCGCAATATCCTCGATCTCGACATCGAGCGGGGAAGGGTCGAGCAGGTCGAGCCGGCGGCCCGACAACATGCGCTGCCAGGCGCGCGGCGGCTTGAGCGTCCTGCCGTTCATTTCCGGATCGCGAGCGAAGCGCAGCGCGCGTGGCAATGGCAATCGACGAGATGATCGTTGACCATGCCCGTCGCCTGCATGAAGGCGTAGACGATGGTCGGCCCGCAGAACTTGAAGCCCGCGTCCTTCAACGCCTTCGACATTTTCTTCGAGGTCTCGGTCTCCGCTTGAATCTCGTTGAGGTCGCGCAACCGGTTCTGCACGGGCCTGCCGTCGACGAATTTCCAGAGGAAGTTCGAGAAGCCCTCCTTCGCCTCGATATCGAGATAGGCGCGCGCGGACAGGACCGAGCCCTCGATCTTCTGCCGGTTGCGGACGATGCCTTCGTTCGCCATCAGTTTTTCGAGCTTCGCGGGCGTGTAGCGCGCGATCTTCGCGGGCTGGAATCCGTCGAAGGCTTTGCGGAAATTGTCGCGCTTGCGCAGGATGGTGATCCACGACAGGCCCGCCTGAAATCCGTCGAGCAGCAGCTTTTCGAACAGCGCGCGCGAATTGTATTCCGGCACGCCCCATTCATTGTCGTGATAGGCGACATAGAGCGGATCGACGCCCGGCCAGGGGCAGCGGGCAAGGCCGTCGTCATGCAGGACGGCGGGACGCGGCTCGGGTTTCTTGGCCATGCCCAGTGAATAGCGAAAAGCGGCGAATCGGGGAAGGCGTCACAGCAGCGAAACGCGCGCCTCGCCCGCCGTCATCGCCAGGCCCCTCGCCTCCTCGGCGCGATCGAGGCGCACGGTCGCGAGCCCCTGCCCGTCCGTGGCGCCGCCGAGCACGCCGACGGCGATTTCGCCCGCGCGAATCTCGGCGCCGGGCGCGGCCTCGCCGTCGAGCGCGACCCGCACCACGCGCTTGCGCACGAGACCACGGTGCTGCATGCGCGAGACGACCTCCTGCCCGACGTAGCAGCCCTTGTCGAAGGCGACGCCATGCAGCAGGTCCATGTTCGCCTCGTGCGGAAAGGCGTCGCCATAGGCGAAATCGAGCCCGCCCGCCGGCACGCCGCAGGCGATGCGATGCGCCTCGTATGCTTCACGCGCGTCGCGCGCCAGCCCGCGGGCGGCCGCGACGGGCATGAGCGCGCGCCTGCCGAGCGCGGGCGAGCGCGGATCGTCGAACACGATCGCGCCCGATGGCGGCGCGGGCGCATCGCCGAACAGCGCGACGACCGCCAGCGCTTCATCGCTTTTCGCTTCCGCCGAGAGGTCGGCCAATTCGACCTTGGCGCGCAGCCGATAGAAAGTGAGGCGTTTCAACAGTTCGGCGGCTTTTTCGCGGGGCGTGTCGAGCAGAAAGCGCTCGCTGTCCTCGACGATCAGGAAATCGAACAGGATCTTGCCCTGCGGCGTCAGCAGCGCGCCGAAGCCCGGCGCGTCGGCCGCGACCTTTTCCATGTCGCAGGTGACGAGGCCCTGCAGGAAATGGCGGGCTTCGGCGCCAGCGACTGAAAGAACGGCGCGGTCGGCAAGGAAAACGGCGGGCATCGAGACATCCTGTGGGTCACGCGCAAATTGTGTCGCGGCGCGGCCAAGTCAAGCCGGGACCGCCGGCCTCCGGCCGGCTCCTTGCCACTAGCCGGCCGGAGGCCGGCGGTCCCGGCTGTTTCCCCTCGGCGCAGGTTGGTCTAAACCCGGATCGACCAAGGGACTTCAGATGACCAAGACCTTCGACCTCATCCTCTCCGGCGGCGAGCTCGTCAACCACGACGGGCGCGGCCAGCGCGACATCGGCGTGATCGGCGACACGATCGCCGCCATCGGCGATCTCGCGCGCGCATCGGCCGGCGAGCGGATCGACTGCCGCGGCCTCACGATCCTGCCGGGCGTGATCGACAGCCAGGTGCATTTCCGCGAGCCCGGCCCGACGCACAAGGAAGACCTCGAAACGGGATCGCGCGGCGCCGTGCTCGGCGGCGTCACCGCCGTGTTCGAAATGCCCAACACCAATCCGCTGACGACGGGCGAGGCCGAACTCGCCGACAAGGTATCTCGCGCGAAAAACCGCATGCATTGCGATTTCGCCTTCTGGGTCGGCGGCACGCACGAGAATGTCGCTGATATTCCGCATCTCGAGCGCCTGCCGGGCGCCGCCGGCATCAAGGTGTTCATGGGCTCGTCCACCGGCTCGCTGCTGGTGGAGGACGACGCCGGCGTCTCGCGCATCTTGAGCGCGACGCGGCGGCGCGCGGCCTTCCATTCGGAAGACGAATATCGCCTGAACGAGCGCAAGCCGCTGCGCGTGAAAGGCGATCCGAATTCGCACCATGTGTGGCGCGACGTGACGGCGGCGCTGCAATGCACGGAACGACTGGTGCGGATCGCGCGCGAGAATCGCGCCATCATCCATGTGCTGCATGTCTCGACCGGCGAGGAAATCGAATTCCTCGCTGCGCATAAAGACGTCGCTTCGGTGGAGCTGACGCCGCACCATCTCACGCTGTCGTCGGACGATTACGCGCGGCTCGGCACGAAGCTGCAGATGAACCCGCCGGTGCGCGAGACGTTTCACCGCGACCGCATCTGGCGCGGGCTGGCCGAAGGCGTCGCCGACATCCTCGGCTCGGACCATGCGCCGCACACGCTGGAAGAAAAGGCCAAGCCCTATCCCGAGAGCCCGTCGGGCATGACCGGCGTGCAGACGCTCGTGCCCGTGATGCTCGATCATGTCGCGGCCGGCCGGCTCACGCTCGAACGCTTCGTCGACATGTCGAGCGCGGGGCCGGCGCGACTGTTCGGCATTGCGCGCAAGGGGCGCGTCGCGGTCGGCTACGACGCCGACTTCACTGTCGTCGATCTCAAGCGCAAGGAAACGATCCGCGACGAATGGATCGCCTCGCGCGCCGGCTGGACGCCCTACCACGGCAAGACCGTCACCGGCTGGCCGGTCGGAACCTTCGTGCGCGGCATGAAGGCGATGTGGCAGGGCGAGATCGTGACGCCCTCGCGCGGCGCCGCCGTGCGTTTTCACGCCGCGCTGTAGGCTAGCCTGTACGCGCTCTTAGGCTGGCGCGCGGCCGCGGCATCGGCCAGAATGAACGAATGCCGCCCGCCTCCGATATATCAGCCGAACCGCTTTCGCTCTCGCAGGTCCTGCGCGACCTCGGCCCGCTGCAATTCGTCAACGGGCTCATCGGCTTCATCTTCGCCGCGACCGGGCCCGTCGCCATCGTGCTGTCGGTGGCGACGTCGGCGCATTTGAGCGACGCGCAGATCGCTTCGTGGATTTTCGCCTGCTTCTTCATCAACGGCGCGCTCACGCTGTTCATGACATGGCGTTATCGGCAGCCGCTCTGCTTCTTCTGGACGATCCCCGGAACAGTGCTCGCCGGCCAGGGACTGGCGCATCTCAGTTTCGCGGAAGTGGTCGGCTGCTATTACGCGACAAGCCTGCTGATCCTGATCGTCGGCGCGACGGGACTGGCGAAGCGCGCGCTCGAATGGATTCCCATGCCGATCGTGATGGGCATGGTGGCCGGCGTCTTCCTGCGCTTCGGCCTCGATGTGGTGCGCGCGCTGAACGGCGATCCCTTGCTCGGCTGGGCCATGCTCGTCACCTTCTTCGCGCTGTCGGCGAGCGAGCGCGTCGCGCGCGTCATGCCGCCGATCCTCGGCGCGCTGATCGTCGGCGCGATCATCCTCGTCGTCACGCCGCGCATGGGCGCGCAGGCGCTTGACGGGCTTGCGCTGGCCAAGCCGCAATTCGCCGAGCGCCGCCTTTCTCGCTGGCAACCGATCGATCGAGCTCGTCGTGCCGCTCGCCCTCACCGTGCTCGTCGTGCAGAACGCGCAAGGCTTCGCCATCCTCCAGGCGGCGGGCCACCATCCGCCCGCCAACGCCGTCACCATCGCCTGCGGAATTGGCGGCGCGCTGAGCGCGGCGGTCGGCGCGGTCGGCACGTGCCTCACCGGCCCGACCAACGGCATCGTCACGTCCTCGGGCGAGCGCAGCCGGCACTACGCCGCAGCGCTGGCGACCGGCGGGCTTGCGATCCTGTTTGGCCTGTTCTCGCCGACCTTCACGCGGCTGATGCTGTCGACGCCGAAGGAATTCATCATGATGCTCGGCGGGCTCGCCATGCTGCGCGTGCTGCAGGGCGCCTTCGTCTCGTCGTTCAAGGGACCTTTCGCGTTCGGCGCGCTGGCGAGCCTGCTGGTGACGATCGCCGACATTCCATTGTTCGGCATCGGCGCGGCCTTCTGGGGCCTGGTCGCGGGCGCGATCGTGTCGCGCATTCTCGAGCGCGATCAATACGCGAAGGCCTGAGCCCGCGCATTCACTCCGGGTCGGCCGACCAGAAGTAATGCCAGACGCCATCGGGCGCGATGCCGACGCGCATCGGCGGCGGCCGGCCCGCGGCGTCGGATCGCGCCGAGATCGGCGAAGCGCACGCAGGCGAGCATGATCTGTCGCTCTTCCGGCGAGGGATCGGCCGGCGGCTTCAGCGCGAAGGCCGGCCAGACGTACATCTGCGCCTTGCCGCGCGTCTCGACGACGAAGGCCTGGCGCAGCACGTTGCGCAGCAGCGCGAGAATCTCCTGCCCCTTGCCGTCGAAGGACAGCGCCTTCAGGCGCTCGATCGGGTCTTCCCCCGGCGTGCGCTTTGCGCCGCGCTCGAACAGCGGCCGCACCTCGTTCCAGTCGATTGGGATGCGCAAAGCCTCGATGTCGCGCGTCGCGCAGGCCTGCAATATCTTCTGGCGGATGGCGGCGACGGCGCGCGGCAGCGCGCTCGCATCGGAGATCGGCTCGCCGAGCACACGGCTTGGTCGCAGGTTTCTGATTGGCCATCGCGAATATTCCTAGACCAATCGCGTGGCGTTTTCGCGCCCGTCGTCCGTTCGACGGCGCGAATAGTCAGTGCCGCGCGCCGACCGTGTAATCGCCGCGGCGCACGCGCTCGGGCAGTTTGGCGGTGAAGGCGGCGACCGCGTCCTCGCCGTAGCGCGCGACGAGTTCCTGAAGGCCCGCCGTGATCGCCGCGTCGGCGAAGGATTCCATGTCGAGGCCGGCCATCAGCGCCTCGACGAAGGCGTCGTTGACGTAGACCAGCGCCGCGCGGCGGTCCTCCTTGGCAATGTCGAGATCGAGCGGGTGGGCGAGCGGAAGCGACGTCATGGCGGGCAACCTATACGGCCCTCGTCTCTCGCGCGATTGAGGTCTTGATGGAAGGTTAACGCGCCTTCTCAATTGTCCGTTAACCAGATTTCCAGCCTGTCACGTGCCGCCGTAGCGGTCGGAAATATCGCGCGCCAGACGGCCGCCTTCGGCGACGAAGCGCGCGATCAGGGTTCGCGCGTTCGGCGTGCACTGGCCATAGGTCGTCTCGTAGCCGCGATAGCCGCGATTGTACGCGCCGGCGAGCTTTTCGCGCCGCTCGGGCGTGGTCCCCTCGGCGTCGAGCAGGCTCGCCATGCGCGCGCGATATTCGGCGCCGTCGCCGTCGCCACAGAGGTCGCGGAGATAGGCGAGCGCGCCCATGATCTCGGCCAGACGCATGATCTGGCCCTCGTAGAGCGGAACGCCCGGCGCGGGCTCGGGCGCAGGCTCCGGCTTCTTCTCCGGCGCCTTCTTCTCGACGGGCGCGGGACGGGCGGGCCTGCGCTCGACGGCAAGGCCCGGGGGCGCAACGAGCGCGAGCGCGAGCGCGCCGGAGACCAGCCAGCCCGCGCGCATCATTCGGCCTGCCTGCAGATCTCGGCGGCGCGCGCGAGAATGCGCGCCAGATGCGGCGTGGTCGGCAGATCGCCGAGGTCGTGCGGATCGACCCAGCGCACCTCGCCGGCTTCCGGCCCCGTCGTCGCCTCGCCGCCGGTCCAGACGCCGACGAAGGAGGCGACGACGAAATGATGGCGCACGCGGCCTTCCTCGTCGCGGTCGATGCGCTGCACATGGCGATTGAAGCCGACGATGCGCGCCTCGACGCCCACCTCCTCCATCAATTCGCGCAGCGCGGCCTCCTCGATGGTCTCGCCGACCTCCACCAGCCCGCCGGGCAGAGACCAGACGCCTGCGCCGGGCGGCTTCGTGCGCGTGGCGATGAGAACCTTGCCGTCGCGGAACACGGCGATGGAGGCCGCCAGAATCGGGCGGGACGGATAGGTGCGGGACTCCGTATCGAGCGTCGGCGCGGCGTCGTTCACGAGCGCTATCCTCAGGGATAGAGGCGCTGCTTGCGCCAGTCGCCCTCGGGCGCGTCGCGGCGGAAGTCTATGCGCTCATGCAGGCGGAAGGGCCGGTCGGACCAGAACTCGAACTGCGTCGGCCGGATGCGGAAGCCCTTCCAGTAAGACGGGCGCGGCACGTCGCCGACCGGATATCTGGCTGCGAATTTCGCAACGGCCTTTTCCAGCGCGAAGCGGCTTTCGAGCGGCCGGGACTGCTGGCTCGCCCAGGCGCCGATGCGGCTGTCGCGCGGACGCGAGGCGAAATAGGCGTCCGATTGCGCCTCGTCGACGACCTCGACCGGCCCGCGGATGCGCACCTGACGGCGCAGCGACTTCCAGTGGAACAGCGCCGCCGCCTTTTTCGCGCCCAGCAATTCCTGGCCCTTGGCGCTCTCGGCATTGGTGTAGAAAACCGGCCCGCGCGAATCGAAATCCTTCAACAGGACCATGCGGATATTGGGCAGGCCGTCGCTGTCGACGGTAGCCAGCGCCATGGCCTCGGGATCGTTGATCTCCTTGGCTTTCGCTTCTTCCAGCCAGCGCTCGAACAGCGCGAATGGCTCGCGCGCTTCCGTGAAGTCACCGGCCGTTAACTGCTCTGCGGGATTATCCATGACGGTTCCTTGTATCACGGCGGAACAGAGTGCGTAGCCCCCGGCGTTCTTCTGCAATTTTCCATATGGCGCAGGCCCGCATCGCGGCGCGGGCGACGGCGAGCGTCGCCGTTTGCGCGCTGGGGCTTGCCGGCGCGGGCTGCTCGCTGCCCCTGCCGATGGGCGCGGCATCCCTCAGCGGCGTCGATCGCGAGCCGACGGGCTCGATCGCCAAGACGGCCGCGACGGCTGCCTCGCCGCTCTCGCACAATCTCGACGGCGAAGACTGGCGGCGCGCGCGCGCGGCGCTGGCCACCGCGCTCGACCCGCAAGGCAACGGCGCCACCGTCGCGTGGGACAATCCGCAGAGCGGGCGCAAGGGCACGTTCATTCCCGTCGCCGCGCCCTTTCCCGAAGACGGGCAGGTCTGCCGCGCCTTCATCGCCAAGGTCGACGGCGGCGAGATCAAGGAAATCGTGCAGGGCTCGGCCTGCCGCGTCGGCGGCACGGACGACTGGACGGTGCGCGACATCAAGCCTTTCCGGCAAAGCTAGAGCCGCGCCGAATTCCTGCCGCAAACCTGTGAGAAATGGCGCGCCATCGATCGAAGCCGCGCCGAGCCTCGAGGCCGCTGGGTCTTTCCGATCGCCCCTGAAACCAATCGGAAACGACTTGATGCCTCTCACGAGAAATCGCGCGTTTGCGCTCGCGCTCGCCCTTGCCGCCGCTTCCCCCGCATTCGCGGGCTCCGACAACAAATACGACGGCGCATGGTCGGTGTCCGTCGTCGCCGAAAAGGGCAATTGCAACCCGCAGACCTGGACGGTGATCGTCGCCGGCAATCGCCTGCAGCGCGTGCAGGAATTGCCGGTCAGCGCCTCCGGTTCGATCGACGCGAGCGGTCAGGCGCGCTTCCAGGTCGCCAGCATGGTCAACGCGGACGGCGTGATGAAGGACAGGAGCGGCGCTGGCCGCTGGGATGCGCCCGCCCAGTCGTGCTCCGGTCGCTGGCGCGCCGCGCGCCTCTGATCTATGCGGACCTCGCGCGCAGATCGCGCGCGAGCGCTTGGACGTCCGTCGCCGGCAAGCCGCAGACCATCGAGCGACAGACGTAAGCCGCCGCCTTTCCCTCGATTGGGACACGGCCGTGCGCGGGACTCGTCGCGGGCCAGTCGCGCGCCGTCCTTCGTGCGCAGCACGCAGATTGCGGGATCCGGCGCGGCGAGCGCGGCGCGCGCCAGCGCCTGCGCATTTTCTCCCGCAACCACCGCCACCGCAGCGCGCTCCAGAAGGTCGGCGGCGGCAAGCAGCGTCGGGCTCAGCGCCAGCGCCGCGCCCGCGCCGGAAAAGGCGCGGATGAGTTTTTCGCATCTCTCGCGCCACTCGCCCTCGCCCGTCAGGTGATAGAGGCGCGCAAAGGCTTCGGCCATGAGGCCGGCGCCTGACGGCGTCGCATTGTCGCGCGCATGACGCGGGCGCGCGACCGGCACGTCGGCGGCGCCTTTCGCCGTGATGAACAGGCTGCCGTCGTCGTCGCCGAAAAGTTCGATCGCTTCGCGCGCCGTCGCCGTCGCCTTGTCGAGATAATCGCGTTCGCCGGTCGCCTCGAACAGGGCGAGCGCCGCCAGCGCGAAAGATGCGTAATCGTCGAGTTGGCCCGCAGCCGAAACGCGCCCGCGCCAGGCGTGCGCGAGCCGCCCGCTTTTTTCGCGCGCGACATTGTCGATGAAGCGAAAGGCGCCTTTCGCCGCCGACGAGCCATTCGGGTTTGTCGAAGACGACGGACGCGCGCGCGAGCGCCCGGACCATCAGGCCGTTCCAGTCGACCAGAACCTTGTCGTCGCGCGCGGGCTTCTCCCGTTTCTCGCGCAACGCGAACAGTTTCGCGCGGCTGGCGGCGAGCGCCAGTTCGGCGCCGGCGTCGCCGTAGGGAGCAACGCGCCGCAGCACGTTGCGGCCTTCCCAATTGCCGCCGTCGCGCACGTCATAGGCGATGGCGAAGGCCTGCGCCTCCTCGCCCAGCGCGGCGCGGATTTCATCGGCCGTCCACGTGTAGAACAGCCCCTCCTCGCCCTCCTGGTCGGCGTCCTGCGCGGCGGCGAAGGCTCGGTCGCCGTTCGCATCCGCGTCCGTGCGCATTTCACGCAGGAGCCAGCCGACCGTTTCCCGCGCACACTCCGCGTAGAGGCGCGATGGTTCGGCCGCATGGGCGAGCGCCAGCAGGTCGAGGATCTGCGCATTGTCGTAGAGCATCTTCTCGAAATGCGGCACGTGCCATTCGGCGTCGACCGAATAGCGCGCGAAGCCGCCGCCGAGATGGTCGTAGATGCCGCCCTCGCACATGGCGGTCAGCATGTGGCGCACGGCGTCGTCGAGGTCGGCGCGGCCGGTGCGACACCGCTCCTGCCAGAAGAAGCGGAAGATCGGCGCGTTCGGGAATTTCGGCGCGTCGCCGATGCCGCCAAAAGTGCGGTCGACCTGAGCGAGCAGCGCGCCGGAAAATTGTGAGAATTGCTCGGGCCCGAGCGCCGCGCCGGGCGTCGTCGCGGAGAGTTCGGCGAGATGTTCGGAAAGCGCCCTGCCGTTCTTGGCGACGGTGTCGCGTTTTTCGCGCCACGCCGCGTGAACGGCGTTCAGCACCTGCGGAAACGAGGCGCGGCCCCAGCGCGGTTCGGGGGGAAAGTAGGTGCCGCCCCAGAAGGGCGCGCCGTCTGGCGCGATGAACATGGTGAGCGGCCAGCCGCCCTGCTGCCCCATGGCGTTGAGCGCGCTCATGTAGATGTGGTCGATGTCGGGCCGCTCCTCGCGGTCGATCTTGATGTTGACGAACAGCGCGTTCATCTGCGCCGCGATGTCCGCGTTCTCGAAACTCTCGTGCGCCATCACATGACACCAGTGGCAGGCGGCATAGCCGATCGAGAGAAGGATGGGCTTGTCGAGCGCGCGCGCTTCCTCCAGCGCCGCATGGCCCCAGGGGCGCCAGTGCACGGGATTGTGCGCGTGCTGGAGAAGGTAGGGCGAGGTTTCGCGGGAGAGCAGGTTTTCGGCAGGCGGCATGAAGCAAACATAGCGCGGAGGAACGGCGGGTCCATCATCCGTCATCGCGAGAAGCACTGGTGAAACCGCATCGCGGTTTCACCAGTGGCGACGCGGCGATCCATCCCCGCGTCTGTCCGAAGTCCCGGAGATGGATTGCTTCGTCGCTTCGCTTCTCGCAATGACGGTATAAGTTCTCGAGGTCTGCTCTATTTGTCGATCGAGGAGGTCTCGCCCATGTCCACATTGCACGATATCGATCCGCAACACGGCGATCCCGCCTCCTGCGCGGCCGTCGACATGGTCGTCGTGCCGCGCGCGCACGACATCGGCGACGGCTTCATGGTGCGGCGCGCGCTGCCGACGGCGGGCCGCCGCATGGTCGGGCCCTTCATCTTCCTCGACCAGATGGGGCCGGTCCTCCTGCCGCCCGGCAGGGGCGTCGACGTCAGGCCGCATCCGCATATCGGCCTCGCCACCGTCACCTATCTCTACGAGGGCGAGATCATGCACCGGGATTCGCTCGGCAGCGCGCTGCCGATCCGGCCGGGCGAACTCAACTGGATGACGGCGGGCAGCGGCATCGCGCATTCGGAACGCTCCGGCGCCGACTGGCGCGCGCATGGCGGGACGCTGTCGGGGCTTCAGCTCTGGGTCGCGCTGCCGCAGGCGCAGGAAGAGACGGCGCCGGCCTTCGATCATTACGACGCTGCGCATCTGCCGATCGTGAAGGACAATGGCGTGGAAGCGCGGATCATCGCCGGCGCCGCGCTCGGCGCGCGCTCGCCGGTGCAGACCTTCTGCGACACGGTCTTCGTCGATTTCAATCTGGCGGCGGGCGCCAGCGCGCCGGTCGACGCCGCGCACGAGGAACGCGCGCTCTACATTTTCTCCGGGAGCGTGGAAATCGCCGGCGATACGTTCGAGGCGGGCCGGCTCGTCGTGCTGAAGCCCGGCGCGGGCATTGCCGTGCGCGCCGTTGCGCCCGCGCGCTTCGCGCTGATCGGCGGCGAGACGGCGGACGGGCCGCGTCACATCTGGTGGAATTTCGTCTCGGCGCGCAAGGAGCGGATCGAGCAGGCCAAGGCCGATTGGGCGGCCGGCCGCTTCGCCGCCGTTCCCGGCGAGAGCGAATTCATCCCGCTGCCCGGATGAGGGCGAGGCTTTCGTCGAAACGCAGGTCGAGCGGACGACCGCGATTGACGGCCTCGAGACGGGCGAAACGCATGGCGGAGGACAGATCGCCGAACACGCCGCCGATGCGGCCATGCGCCTCGGTAACGACGAAAGACGCGCCCTGGCCGCGGCTCACGCGGAAGGAAAGCGGGTTGGAAGCGTCTTGCGAGCGGGTGTCCATGTTTTCGGTCTTTCCTCGATGTGTTCAGGGCCGACGGCGATGGTTTGGCATGCGGCGCATGAACGTGTGATGAGCGACCACGCCGCAATTCAGCCGAAATCCGGGTGATTGCGCGGCGCCATTCCGCACATTGCGGCGCGCGGGCGCGCCATGCGAGGCTCGGGCCGGGAGGCGATTCATGCGCGCGGGACCGAGAAACCTCATTACCGACGTGGCGGGGCTGACGGTCGGACATGCGCAGGACGCGCGTATCGCCACCGGCGTGACCGTCGCGCTGTTCGAGCCGGAAGCGGTCGCCTCCGTCGCCATCACGGGCGGCGCGCCGGCCGGGCGCGACCAGGAATGCCTCGCGCCGGAAGCCTTCATCGAGACGATCGACGCGGTGGTCCTGTCGGGCGGATCGAGCTTCGGGCTCGACGCGGCGACCGGCGCGCAGGCCTGGCTGCGCGAGCAGGGGCGCGGCGTGCTGTTCGGCAACACGGTCGTGCCGAAGGCGCCGGGCGCGATCTGCTTCGATCTCATGAACGGCGGCGACAAGAACTGGGGCAAGTTCCCGCCCTATCGCGAGCTCGCCTACGACGCCTGCGTGGCGGCAGGCGCGGATTTCGCGCTCGGCACGGCCGGCGGCGGCTATGGCGCGACGACGGTCGACCTGAAGGGCGGCCTCGGCTCGGCGAGCGTCGTGACCTCGGCGGGCCATACGGTCGGCGCGCTGGTCATCGTCAACGCCATCGGTTCGGCGGTCGTCGGCGGCGGCCCGCATTTCTGGGCCGCGCCCTGGGAGATCGGCGACGAGTTCGGCGGCCTCGGATCGCAGAAGCATCCCTCCACCGCGCTCGCGTGGAAGGGGCGGCCCGCGACCCCGGCTACCACCATCGGCCTCGTGGCGACCGACGCGAAACTGACCAAGGCGCAGGCCAAGCGCATGGCGATCGCGGCCTCCGGCGGCCTGTCGAAGGGCCTGCGGCTGGCGCACGCCATCTGGGACGGCGACACGGTGTTCGCGGCGGCGACGGGACAGCGCGCGTTCGGCGATCCCGCCGCCGAGTTCATCGAGCTCTGCGCGCTCGCCTCCGATTGCCTGGCGCGCGCCATCGCGCGCGGCGTCCATGCGGCGACCGCCCTGCCCTTCGCCGGCGCCGCGCCGAGCTGGCGCGACCGGTTCGGCGGCGCATGAGAAGGCATCGCCGAACAGGGTAAAATTCGATTCAGATTTTGCGCGAATTCAAATCAAGCGCGCGGCAATCTCGATTCAAAAGCATTTCAAATTGTAGCGAAGGGCGCATGCCGACGCCCGACGCGACGTCGCGCGATATGCGGCCGAGGGCTGCGTCCGCTTTTCCGGTGAACCAGCAATTTCAGCGCGTTGGACTTTCAGCCCACAGGCCGCTCGTTCGCGCGCGCCGCCGCGTCAACGCGAAGAAATGAGTAAAAATTAATTCATATTCGGCCGGCATTCGGCTCAAAGGCGCGGTAAATCTGATCGCAAGAGAGAGGAAAACGTTAGGGTTCCGGCAGCCGCCCGACGGTCAAATCGCGTCATTCCTGCGGGGGGAATGACATGAATTTGCATCTGAACGTCGCCTTCATCGCCTGCCTCATTCTGGGCGCCGCCGGGGGGCTCGAAAGCCGGCTCGCCGGACGCAAGCTCGCCATCGCCACGCATATGGCGGCGACGAGCCTCGGCTATTTTGCGGTGGCGATTTGCCATACGTCGATCGAGATCAGTTTCGGTCTGAGTTCGGCGCCGCTCTACGCGCTCGCGCTCGCCTTCCTGGTCTGCGCCTGGATTTCGGAAACGGATTCGCTGCGTTCGGGCGAAGACGTCGAAACGCGCGGCGACGCCTCCAACCACGTCGTCGCCTTCGTGATCGGCTATGCCGGCGCGATCGGTTCGACCGCGCTGCTGACGCTCGCGGTCGTCGAAATGTTCGCGCTGTTCATGCGCCGCGCGCGCGCCGGCTGCGAACCGGTCTATGGCGCGGACGCCGCGGCGGCGGCGATCGACGACGCTGGTTGATTAGAGCGGTTCATCATAAAGCGGAAACAACGCTGTCATTGCGAGCCCGACAGAAATCGGCTGTTGCCGATTTCGTCTGAGAGCGAAGCAATCCATCCACCGGAACTCGCTCAGACGAGGGGATGGATTGCCGCGTCGCCTTCGGCTCCTCGCAATGACGGCGACGCGGTTCTACCTCGTCGTGAAAGGCTTTAGCCCGCGATCTTCGAGAAGTCGGCGACGCGCCGCATGGCGGCGCGCAACTCGCCGAGGAGTTGCAGCCTGTTCTTGCGCAGGCGCGGATCGTCGGCGTTGACCGTCACCTTGTCGAAGAAAGCGTCGACCGGCGCGCGCAGTTTCGCCAGCGCATGCATGGCGCCTTCGAAATCCTCCGCCTTCACGCGTTCCTTCGTCTCGGCGCTGGCGCGGTCGATCGCCGCCTTCAACGCACGCTCTTCATATTCGCTGATGAATTCGATATTGGCGGGCTCGTCGAAGGCGCCTTCGCCGTCCTTCTTTTCTTCCGCGCGCAGGATATTGGCGGCGCGCTTGGCGCCGGCGAGCAGGTTCTTGCCGTCGTCCGTGTCCAAAAATTTGGCGAGCGCATCGACGCGCTTGACGATCATCAGCAGGTCGTCCTGATCTTCGAGCGCGAAAACCGCGTCGATCAGATCGTGTCGCGCGCCCTTGTCGCGCAAGTACACTTTCAGGCGGTCCGCGAAGAACGCCAGCAGGTCCGGCCCGTTGTTGGCGTGCTTGTGCAGGCGCGATTGCGCGAGGCGGATCATGTAGAGCAGCGGCAGGCGCAGGTCGTTTTCCAGCACGAGCCGGATGATGCCGAGCGCGGCGCGACGCAGCGCATAGGGGTCCTTCGAGCCCGTCGGCTTTTCGTTGATCGCCCAGAAGCCGCTGAGCGTGTCGATCTTGTCGGCAAGGCCGAGCGCGACGGAGACGCGGTCGGTCGGAACGCGGTCGCCCGGCCCCTGCGGCTTGTAATGTTCCTCGATCGCCGCGGCGACGGAAGGGTCCGCGCCCTGGGCCGCCGCATAATAGCGGCCCATCAGCCCCTGCAATTCCGGAAATTCGCCGACCATTTCGGAGACGAGATCGGCCTTGGCGAGATGCGCCGCGCGCGCGGCCTTGGCGGGATCCGCGCCGATGCGTTCGGCTATGTCGGAAGCCAGTTCCTCGACGCGCTTCACGCGCTCGCCCTGCGATCCCAGCTTCTCGTGAAACACGATCTGGTCGAGCTTGACGACGCGATTGTCGAGGCGGACCTTGAGGTCGCTTTCCCAGAAGAATTTTGCGTCCGACAGGCGCGCCGCGACCACGCGCTCGTTGCCGGCGACGATTTCCTTGCCGCCGTCCTTCGCCTCGATGTTGGAAACGAGAATGAAGCGGTTGGCGAGCGTCTGCCCACGCTTCAGCACGAAGCATTTCTGGTTGGCGCGAATGGTCGCGCGAATGACCTCGGGCGGAATGGCGAGAAAACTCTCGTCGAACGCGCCCATCAGCGCGCGCGGCCATTCGACGAGGCCGGCGACTTCCTCCAGCAGGCCGTCGTCTTCCACGAGTTCGAGGCCCTGCGCGAAGGCGAGGTCGCGCGCATCGTGCAGCACGATGTTCTTGCGACGGTCGGCGTCGAGAACGACCTTCGCCTTCTCGAGCGCGGGCAGGTAATCGTCGAAGCGGCGCACCTTGATGGCGGCGGGCGCGAGAAAGCGATGACCGTAGGTGACGTTGCCGGCGGCGATGCCGTCGATCTCGAAGGGCACGACGTCGGGCTCTTCGTTCTCGGCGCCGAAGGTGGCGACGATGGAATGCAGCGGACGCACCCAGCGCAGCGCATCGGCGCGCGCGGACGCCGCGCCCCAGCGCATGGACTTCGGCCAGGGGAAGGCGCGCAGGATCGCAGGCAGGATCTCAGCCAGCACATCGATCGTGGGATGCCCCTCGCGCTCGACGATGGCGACGTAGAATTCGCCCTTCTTCGCGTCCTTCTCGATCTTGGCCTGATCGAGCGAGGCGAGGCCCGCGCTCTTCAGGAAGCCCTGAATGGCGGCGTCCGGCGCGCCGACGCGCGGACCCTTCTTTTCCTCGCGGATGTCTGGCTGGCGGCCGGGCAGGCCCGCGACATGCAGCGCAAGCCGACGCGGCGTGGCGTGCGCGACCGCGCCCTCGAAATTCAGGCCGCGCTCCATCAGCGCGCCGGTGACGAGGCGCTCGAGGTCGGAAGCCGCCTGCCGCTGCATGCGGGCCGGGATTTCTTCGGAAAAGAGTTCGAGGAGGAGATCGGGCATAGGAAGCTGCTTCAAGGACCTTTTATTGTGTCGAGAATCTCGCGCGCGCGGAAAAATTTCGGATAGCTCGTCCCCGCGATTTCCGAGAGGATGCCAGCTTTCACAAGGCTCTCCACGTTCATCTGGGCAGCGCGGTAGGTCACGCCGAGGCGCTGCGCCACGATGGGTATAGTCACTACAGGCTGACGAAACAAATCCTCGACGATGCGCGCGAGATTCGGGGAGCGTCCGCTGGTTTCCAATCTGATCCGGAACTCCCCTTCGAGTTCTCGCAGTCTGTCGGCCGTTCCGATAGCGGCATCGCTTGCATGAGCCACCACATCGAGAAAAAACCCGATCCAGCCGATCCAGTCGCCCTTTCGAGATACGTCGAACATCCGATCGATGTATTCGTCCTTGCGTCGCTCGAACGTTGGAGAAAGATAGAGAATCGGTTGCCGGATGACACCCAACATGTGGAGATGCAGCGTTATCAGCATTCTGCCCACGCGCCCGTTGCCATCCGAGAATGGGTGGATGGTCTCGAACTGGTAGTGGACAAGGGCCGCCTCGACGAGCGCCGGCAATCCGCCCCGGTCCGGACGATGGATGAATTTTTCGAGTTGATCCAGACAGGTTTCCGCATTCTGCGGCGGCGGCGGCACGAAACGTGCGTTTTCGATCTCGTACGCGCCGATGAAATTCTGATGCTTCTTGAACTCGCCGCCTTCGACGCGCGCGCCGCGATTGCGCTGAACGCCGCTGAGAAGCGTCCGGTGCGCGTCCCGCAAGGTGCGAAGCGACAGGGGGACGGTCTCCATGCTCGCCAGCGCTGCGGCCAAGGCGCGGCGGTAGTTCCAGACCTCGCGCGTGTCCGCGCTCGGTTGCCGTTCTTCGGTCTCCAGTTCGGCGATCATCAGATCGTCGACGGTCGAATAGGTTCCTTCCATGCTCGAAGATGACAACGCCTCTCGCGCCTGGAGAGGTCGGATGAGCAAGAACGGGTCGCGAAGCAATCTCGCGACGCCGTTGAGTTCGCCAACCTTGTGCGAAACTTCGCTGCACTTCGCGATCAACGGCGAGAGATCAAGCGAAGAGGGTGGCAGGGGGTCCGGCACGAACGCCCATTGACCCCGCTCCGTCGGAACAAGCCGGCCCGAAGGCGAGTCCTGGAAAGCCTGTTTGCCCATCAGGGTATAAACCTCCAGCGAAGATTTATACCGATGGGGCGGTTTTGTACAATTCTTGTAGGCCGGTTTGTACCTACGTGCAGGGGTCCAACCTCGTGCGGCTGAGGTTGAGCCTCACAGCGCCTTGTGCGCGCCGTCGCAGAGCGGGGCGTTCCTGGTGTGCTTGCAGGCGCAGAGGTAGGCCGTCTTGGTTTCCGGCGCGGTCCAGGCCATCGGCGCGAATTCCGAGCCCTTGTGGGCGCCGTCGCAGAGCGGCTGCTTGGCCGACTTGCCGCAGGTGCACCAATAATAGGTCTTGCCGGCTTCGACCTCGACCGGAATCGGCGACTTCTGGGCGATGACGGGTTGCGACATGGATTCCTCTCGTGTTTGCATGCAGCCGAAAACGATAGCTGCGCTATAGAGCCGTCCCCCGTGTCGCCTGTCTATTGCGCCGATGCAACAGATCAAATCCGGAATTGCATATGAGCCAACTTGGCGATGTCCTCGGATCAATCGATGCAGCGAATTCCGGCGATCCCGCCGAGGAAGACGGCCAGCCCGCCGCACTGCTCTACGGGCGGCGGATGAGCGAGCGGCTGGCGCAATTCGCGCCCGAGGCCAGCGATCTCCTGCAAATCGCCGCGCGCGGCCAGCATATCGAGCGCTGGGCGATCCCGCGCGCCGACTATCCGATGGACAAGCCCGGCTATTTCCGCTGGCGCAACGCGCTGAAGGAGCGCCATGCGCAGCGGCTGGCCGAAATCATGACTGCTGCCGGCTATCCCGCTGAAGCCGCCGAGCGCGTCGGGCAGATCGTGCGCAAGGAGCGAACCAGGTCGGATGCCGAGGCGCAGGCGCTGGAAGACGTCGCGTGCCTGGTGTTTCTGGAATTCTATTCCGAGCCGTTCCTGGCCAGGTACGAGGAAGCCAAGAGCGTCGATATCGTGCAGAAGACCTGGCGGAAAATGTCGGAGGCCGGGCACGCCGCGGCGCTGGGGCTGACGCTTGCGCCGCGCGTGAGGGAGATTGTCGGGAAGGCGCTGGCCTGAAAGGCGCTCAGCCCGCCTTCGCCAAGCCGCCGGCTTCCGTGCGCAGCCACGCCTCGCCGCACGCCTTCGCCAGTTCGCGCACGCGAAGAATGTAGCTCTGGCGCTCGGTGACGGAGATCACGCCGCGCGCGTCGAGCAGGTTGAACGTGTGGCTCGCCTTGATGCACTGGTCGTAGGCCGGCAGCACCATGTCGTGGCGCTCGCCCCGGTCGCCGGCCGCCAGCAGCGCGCGGCATTCGGTCTCGGCGTCCTTGAAATGGCGGAACAGCCGCTCCGTATCGGCATGCTCGAAATTGTGCCGCGAATATTCCTGCTCGGCCTGCAGGAAGACGTCGCCGTAGGTGACCTTCTCCGCGCCCTCGCGGCCGTTGAAGTTGAGGTCGTAGATCGATTCCACGCCCTGCAGGTACATGGCGAGGCGCTCGAGCCCGTAGGTGAGTTCGCCCGACACCGGCGAGCACTCGAAGCCCGCGACCTGCTGGAAGTAGGTGAATTGCGAGACTTCCATGCCGTCGCACCAGCATTCCCAGCCGAGCCCCCAGGCGCCCAGCGTCGGGCTCTCCCAGTCGTCCTCGACGAAGCGGATGTCGTGCAGCAGCGGATCGATGCCTATTGCCGCGAGCGACTTGAGATAGAGGCCCTGCAGGTCCGGCGGCGACGGCTTCAGGATCGTCTGGAACTGGTAATAGTGCTGCAGCCGGTTGGGATTCTCGCCGTAGCGTCCGTCCTTCGGCCGGCGCGAGGGCTGGACGTAGGCCGCCTTCCACGGCTTCGGCCCGAGCGAGCGCAGCGTCGTGCCCGGATGGAACGTGCCGGCGCCGACCTCCATGTCGTAGGGCTGCAGGATGACGCAGCCCTGCTCCGCCCAGAAATTCTGGAGCGTCAATATCAGCCCTTGAAAGCTCTTGCGGGGGTCGTTGACGGCTGTGTTGGTCATGGCGGGTCCGATTTGCGGCGCAACCTATGTGCGCCGTCACAAACGGTCAATGCGAGGGAAAGAACACGAGCGACAGGCGTTCAGCCGGGGTTCAGGCGCGAGGCCCTAGTAGGACCGCCAAGGCCGCAGCCCGGAACCGACCTGTTCGGCTTCGCGTTTCTGAGGTCAGGAGGGTTCACCGATGAGAATCAATCTCAGGATGGCGTTTTGCGCCGCGACGATGGCCGCCGGACTGGCGGCGACGCCGGCGCCGGCGCAGATGGGCAGCGCCGCTGGCGGCGGCGCAGTCAGCGGAGGCGCGTTCGGCGGAGGCGCGGTCAGCGGAGGCGCGGTCAGCGGCGGCGCCGCGGCGCGTCGGCGGTTTCGCAGGCGGCGGGCATGCCGGCGTACCGAACGCCATGCCGGCGCCGCAGTACCACCCGGCCCCCGTTGTCGTGCCCCAGGCGCATGTGCCGCAGGTCGCGCCGGGCGGCGGCTATGGCGTTCCGCGCGCGGGTAATCCCGTCGGCGCCCCGATTGCGCGCGGAGCCCCGTGGACTGGCGGCGGCGTGACGCATGCGCCGCGCCAGCCCCGCGCATGGCCGGGCGCCGGCGGCGGCGTGGCGCACCCGAACGACACGGCGCAATCCATGTATCACGGCGGAGGTCGCCATCACGGTCGCGGTCGCGGCCACTGGCGCGGCGGCGTGTGGTATCCCTATGCGCTGGGCGGCTACGACGCCTATCCGTCCTACGATTACGACGACGATTACTGCACGCTGCGCAAGGTTCGCGTCCATACGCGATACGGCTGGCGGCGCGTGTGGCGGCGCGTCTGCACGTGAAGTCTAGGCGATCAGGGCGATCCCCGCCTCGCCGCGGTGGATCGCCTCCGCCTGCCTGGTGAAGCGGCCGTCCTTGTCGTGAAGAACGAGGGGCGGCAGCATCGCCAGGGGGGCGCGCGAGCCCTTCTTGCCCGATACGAGCAGACGAACCGCCGGCTCGTCTGCTTTCGCGTGGACGGGCATCAGGCGCAATCGCGCCGATTCTCCCCTTCGCGCCGCTCAGGATTTCGGCGAGCGCGTCGGCGCGGTGGATCATCAGAAAAACTCCGGCAGGCTTCAGCAGCGCGAGCGACGCCCGCATCCAGGGCTCCAAGCCGCCCGCCGCGACATGAGCCCGCGCCCTGGCCGCGTCCGGCGAAATGCGCGTCGCCGCCGGATCGAGAAAGGGCGGGTTGGTCATGACCCAATCGAAGGCGCCGTCCGTCAGTCCGGCGGCGCGACGGCTCGCTGGCCTCAGCACATCGGCGGTCGCCGCGCGGGCGCGCGCGCCGAGGCCGTTGTCGGCGATGTTGTTCACGCAAAGAGACGTCAGGGACGGATCTATTTCGATGCAGGTCATGTCCAGCTCGGCTGCGCGCACGAGCGCGCAAAGCCCCGCCGCGCCGACGCCCGCGCCGACATCGACCGCGCGGCCCCGGGCGTTTTGCGGAAGGCAGGCCGCCAGCAGCACGGCGTCCGTGCCGGCGCGGTGGCCGGAGCGAAGCTGACGCAGCGACAGCCGACCGCCCAGAAAGGCGTCAGGACGGGGAGAGTTCGCCGCCAATGCCTGCCTCTTCCAGCGCGCTGCGGGCCCGTTCGCCGTCATGCTCGGCCACCAGCACCCGCCTGCGGATGAAGCCGAGCGAGCCTTCGAGCACGCTCATGTGCCGGTCGGTCACAAGAAAAGCGACATTCTCGCTCGCCAGCACCGCTTCGGCGAAGGACAGGAGCACCGGATCGTTCGTGCGCAGAAGTTCGATCATGTCTCGCGCCAAACTGTCACGGGCCGCCGCGCCCCACAAGCGCCGGCGCATTTCCATTTGTCGGCAAAGAACGCTAAATAGCCGGCTGATAAGGATTATCGTAGCGAGGTCGTTTTGGGCGTCGTCATTCCCCTCGAGGACAAGGCCAGGCCGGAAGCCGGGGTCGAGAAGCTCGTGTCGCTGGTCTCGGCGGACATGGGGCGGGTCAACCAGACCATTCTGGCGCGCACCGGCTCCGACGTCACGATGATTCCGGAGGTCGCCAACCACCTGATCTCGTCGGGCGGCAAGCGCCTGCGGCCGATGCTGACGCTGGCGACGGCGGCGCTGTGCGACTATCGCGGCGACGGGCACGTCAAGCTCGCGGCGGCCGTGGAATTCATGCACACCGCGACCCTGCTGCACGACGACGTGGTGGACGAGAGCGACATGCGCCGCGGCAAGCTCGCCGCCCGCATGCTGTGGGGCAACGAGGCGAGCGTGCTCGTCGGCGACTTCCTGTTGGGCCAGGCCTTCAAGATGATGGTGGAGGTCGGCTCCCTGCCGGCGCTCGACATTCTCTCGACCGCGGCCACCGTCATCGCCGAGGGCGAGGTGATGCAGCTCGCCGCCGCCAAGGACACGTCGACCACCGAAGACGCCTATCTCGCCGTCATCCGCGCCAAGACCGCCGCGCTGTTTGCGGCGGCCTGCGAGGTCGGCCCGACCATCGCCCAGCGCCCGAAAGCCGACCAGGCCGCCTGCCGCAGCTACGGCGCCAATCTCGGCATCGCCTTCCAGCTCATCGACGACGCGCTCGACTACGGCGGCAGTTCGGCGACGCTCGGCAAGAACACCGGCGACGATTTCCGCGAAGGCAAGATCACGCTGCCGGTCGTGCTGTCGTTCCGGCGCGGCACGGACAGCGAGCGCGAATTCTGGCGCCGCACGCTGGAGAAGGGCGAGATTTCGGACGGCGATCTGGAAACCGCGCTCGGCATCATGCGCAAGCACCGCGCGCTCGACGACACGATCGAACGCGCCCGGCACTATGGCGCGATGGCCCGCGACGCGCTGGAAATCTTCGGCAATTCGCCGATCAAGACGGCGCTGCTGGAGACAGTCGACTTCTGCATTTCGCGCGCGCATTGAGGGGCCTCTGAACCGTCATCGCGAAAAGCGGAGGTGAAACCGCAATGCGGTTTCATCTGTAGCGACGCGGCGATCCATCCACCGAGCATGAGGAGAATGGGACGCGGATCGCGCCGTGGCGTATCGGAAAGGCCCGGTGGATGGATTGCTTCGTCGCTCCACCGAAATCGCCTGGGCGATTTCGCCTGCGCTTCTCGCAATGACGGCCTACTACTCCACAGCTTCGCTCGCCGCTTCCGGCGTCTCGCAGCCCTGAGCGCAGCAGCGGCCCGGCTGTTTCGACACGCGCTCGCCGGTGTCGAGCACGCCGCGATCCAGCAGGGCGTCGATCAGTTCCTTTTTTTCGCCGATCGGATAATTGCGCCAGATTTCGCGCTTCATCGCTTCCGGCGAACCGCCGCCGTGCAGCGAGATGACCGACATCCAGCCGGCCTGATCCGACACGGTGAGATCGCCGATGAGGCGCGCGACCTCCATGCGCTGCTCGGCCGGAATATCGGCGCGCCCGCCGAGCACGGCGGCGAGCGAGGCCGCCGTTTCGGGATTGTGGTCCTCCTCCGGTCCCGGCAGCGCGACGACGAGCCCGCCCGAGACGTAATGGGCGAGCCTGTGCATGTCGTAGATCTTGGTCGCGAGCAGCAGCTTGCCGATGTTCGAGAACACCGCGTCGGGGATCACCGAGCCAGTCGGGTCCGGCGTGCAATAGACGGACGCCGCGACGCCGCAGGCGTAGAAGCCCTCGACGATGGTGATGAGCTCGACCATGGCTTCGCGGATATGCGCGTGGCGATCGGCGTTCAGACCGTTCGCCTCGACCATGTGCGCACCGGCGCCGATCAGCAGATCGCCGAAGCCGGCGCGCGCGCCGATGCAGGAATGGCGGTGATGCGTGGCGTAGGACGTGGTGAGGAAGCCCGCCTCCTCCACCTCGCCCGCCATGAACACGCGCTCGTGCGGCACGAAGACGTCGTCGAAGATCACGACGCCGACCGACTGGCCGTATTTGGCGGAAAATTTCGCTGCCGTTTCGCCCGGCCGTCCCGCGCGCCTGGCGATGATCGTGACGCCGGGGGCGTCGACCGGCACGGCGCAGCACACGGCGAAATCGGAATCTTCCGCCGTATGCGTGCGGCAGGGCATGACCAGGAATTCGTGCATGTAGGGCGCGCCGGTGACGATGGCCTTCGTGCCGCGGATGACGATTCCATCGCGCCGCCGCTCCTTGATGTGCACGTAGACGTCGCGGTTCGCCTGCTTGCCCGGCCGTAGCGAACGGTCGCCCTTGGCGTCGGTCATGGCGACGCCCAGCGTCAGATCCCTGTCCTGCACGTCGTGCAGGTAATGCAGGAAGCGCTGGCCATAGTCGGTTCCATGCGCGTCGTCGGCGCGCTTCGCCGCCTGATAGATGCCGTTCAGCGCATCGTGCGTGAGATAGCGCTGCGCGCAGCCCGACGTCTTGCAGACGAGCCGCACCGCTTCGAGCTTGGCGAGAAGGTCCGCGGAATTCTCGCTGACATGCAGCATGCGGTTGACGGTCTTGCCGGACGTCGCCTGCACGGCCGTCATCAACTTTTGGTGCGCGGGGACGTGCGCGAAATCGTAGGTGACGCCGACGCCCGCCACGCCCGGCGCGAGCAAGGGCTCGTCGGCGACGCTGTCGATCCGCCGCCCCTCGACAAAGACGCGCGGCTTATAGGCGCGCAGGGATTCGCGGTAGTCGGCGGCGTTCATCAGCATGGCGCGTATCCCCGCTTGTTCATTTATTCGAACGATGTTAGAATTTCTAACACTGTTAAACTCCTTGTCAAGCAAGGTTCGAGGGACACATGGTCGGGAAGCGCCAAAGCCGGCGTGAGGCGGTGGGCGAACACAAGCGTGAGTTGATCCTCGACGCCGCCAGGCAGGTCTTCGCCGACGAGGGACTGGAAGGCGCGAGCTTGAGGGCCATAGCTGTTCGCGCCGGCTACACGCCTGCGGCGCTCTATTTCTATTTCGAGTCGAAGGAAGCGATCTATGCCGAGGCGCTCAGGGCTTCGCTCGCTTCCCTTGGCGCCGCCGTCAACGCCGCCGTGGAACGGACCAAGACGTCTCGGCAGAAGCTCAAGGCCGCCGCCATGTCTTTTTTCGACTATTACGCAACGAATCCGCGCGACCTCGACCTCGGCTTCTACCTGTTTCGCGGAGGCATGAAACCCACGGGGCTCGGCGCCGAACGGGACCAGACCTTGAACGCGGCGCTCGAGGCCGCCCTGCATCCGATCGCCGACGCCGCCCGCGATCTCGGCGCCTCGCGACAGCAAGCGAACATGCTGATGGTCGATTGTTTCGCCCATGCGACGGGGCTCTTGCTGCTTCTGCACACGGGCCGCATCCGAATGTTCGGGGCGAGTGCGGAACATCTCATGGAGGCGCATGTCGCGCATCTGATCGAACGGCTTGAGGAGAAGTGAGGCAATGACCATGCTCGACGCGAAGACCTCGATGCTGCTGGTCATCGATTTCCAGGCGCGCCTGACGCCGGCGATCGACGGCGCGGCCGCCGCCATCGCCAATGCGCAGCGGCTCGTGCGCGGCGCGGAACTGCTCGGCGTGCCGGCGCTCTATACGGAACAATATCCGAAGGGGCTCGGGCATATGGTTCCCGAACTCGCGCCGCCCGCCGACAGGCTGATCGAGAAGACGACATTCGATTCCACACGCGCGCCGGGCTTTCTGGAGCGGCTGCCCGCCGATCGCACGCTGGCGCTGACCGGCTGCGAGGCGCATATCTGCGTGCTGCAGACCGCGCTCGGCCTGATCGGCGCGGGTCGGAAAATCGTGGTCGTCGCCGACGCCGTCGGTTCGCGCACGCCGGACAGCAAGCGCTTCGGGCTCGCGCGCATGCAGCAGGCGGGCGCGACGCTCGTGACGACGGAGATGGTCCTGTTCGAATGGGTCGCGGACGCGCGCCATCCGCGCTTCAAGGAGATTTCGGCGCTGGTGAAGTGATGGTCAGGACGCTTTGACGGCGCGCGCGACGCCATTGCCGATCAAACCCGCGATTTCTTCCTCGCTCAATCCCGCTTCGCCGAGAATCTCGCGCGTGTGCTCGCCGAGCTGCGGCGCATGGCGCGCGATGGAGGCGGGCGTCGCGGAAAATTTCGTCGGCGGGCGCGTCACGCGAATCCTGCCGACCGACCGGGTGATCCTGCATCTCGAAGAACCCGGTCGCCGCGAGCTGCGGATGATCGGGCAGTTCGTCGAGGCCGTAGAGCCGCGTGACGGGAATGTCGAGCTTGTCGCAGGTCGCAAGCCACTCGTCGGTCGTGCGCGTTTCCAGCGCGTCGCGCATCGCGCCGTAGAGTTCCTGAATGTGCTTGTTGCGCGCGATGCGGTCGGTGGCGACGGCGACGAGATCGAGACGACCGATCTCCGAGACGAAGGCCGTCCAGTGCTCGCCCGTGTAGGGCAGCAGCGCGAGCCAGCCGTCCTTCGTGCGCATCGGACGCCGACCGCCGCGCATCAGGCGCGCATATCCGGCCCTGCCCTCCTGCGGCTCGAAGGTCATGCCGCCCATGTGCTCGGCGAGCACGAAGGCGGCCATCGTCTCCAGCATCGGCGTCTCGACATATTGGCCTTCGCCCGTGCGCACGCGATGAAAGAGCGCGGCGAGCACGGCGTTGACGAGCGCCAGCCCCGTGGTCTTGTCCGCGATCAGGCTCGACACGTAGTCCGGCCGCTCCGCGTAGACATTCGCAATGGAGGCAAGCCCGCTCGCCGCCTGGATGACGTCGTCGAACGCCGGACGCGCGCGATCGGGGCCGTCCTGACCGAAGCCCGTCGCCACGCAATAGACGAGATCGGGTTTCTCCGCGCGCAAAGTCTCGTAGCCGAAGCCCAGGCGCTCGATGGCGTCGACGCGCATGTTGTGGACGAAGACGTCGGCGCCGGCGACGAGCTTCCGCACGGCGGCGCGGCCCTCCTCCTTCTTCAGGTCGATGGCGAGCGAACGCTTGTTGCGATTGATGGCGAGGAAGATGGAGCTCAGGCCCGCCGTCGATCCGTCGGCCTTCTGCGCGCCGTTGGCGCGCATCAGATCGCCTTCGAGCGGCTCGATCTTCACGACATCGGCGCCGTAGTCGCCGAGAATCTGCGTCGCCAGCGGGCCGAGCACGACCGCCGTCATGTCGATGATGCGCACGCCCGCGAGCGGGCCTCGCGGTTTCGTCTGCGACAAGGACGATCCTCCTGTTGTATCGCGGCAAGTCTAGAGGGTTTCATCGCTGGGCGGAAACAACGCCGTCATTGCGAGGAACCCGCAATGACACAGCCGGGCTTTACGCGCCGGCGCGAGCGCGCCAGTCTGCGCGTTCCCGAACCGGCGACCTTGGTATGCGCGACCTGACCGACCTGATCGACCGAACCAACGCGGGCTACAGCGCGCGCTATTCGCAGGCGATGCTCGACCGCCTGATGTCGGTCGGCGATCCGCTCGCCGACCGCGCGGTGGCGGCGCTGCACGAAGCGAATTACGACCGCGCGACCGACAAGCTGTCCGCCGTGCGCGCGCTTGCCGACAGGGGCGACGCCGCGGCGCGCGATTTCATCGACGCCGTTTCGACGCCGCCGAACTGGGTCGACCGCGCAGCGATCGCAGTCGGGCAGAACGTGATGCTCGGTTTCGTCTCGCTGTCGCGCCTGTCGCTCATGCACTCGCTGTTTTCCGGCGGCGTTTTCGCGCGCGCGACGCTGGTGACGCGGGCGACGGGACGGCTCGGCGCCAATCCCGCCACGCGCATCAGCGAGACCGGCGCCTTCATCGCCGCGATCCTGCAACCCGGCGGCCTCGAACAGGGCGCGCTCGGTTTCGAGACGACGTTGCGCGTGCGCCTGCTGCACGCTTCGATCCGCGCGTGGCTGAAGAAGATGCCCGATTTTTCGCGCGATTTCGTCGGCGAGCCGATCGACCAGACGATGCTGGCGATGACGCTGAGCCTGTTCTCCTATCTGAACCTGCGCTCCTTCGCGCGGCTCGGCGTGCGCTTCAGCGAAGGCGAGAGCGAGGCGCTGCAGCATCTGTGGCGCTATGTCGGCTGGCTGCTCGGCATCGAGGAGGCGCTGCTCGCGCATTCGCTGCGGCAGGAACGCGAATTGTGGAGCGCGCTGGTCGCGCATCAGGCGTTCGACGGCGACTGGGGCCGGCAATTGCTCGACGAAAGCGTGCGCACGGCCGCCTCGCTGACGCAGGGACGCGGCGACATGCGGCCGTTCTTCCGCTCCCTCTTCCTGCACCTGTCGGGGCCGGCGTGGTTCGCCGCGCAGGAAGAGGCAAAACCCGATCCGCGCCTGCGGGCGCTGCGCGCCGCCAACATCGCGCAGAGCCTCAGGCGACGCTGGATTCCGGGCGCGTCACGCCGCATGGCGGCGGCGGGCCTCGAGGCCTTCGGCAAATCGGCCAGGCTCGCGCGCGCGCATTCTTTCGACGTGAAGATCGAGACGCCGGACGAAAGCGCGCGCGCGGAAGCCGCTCTCGTGGCGCTCGGCGCCAGCGTGCGCGCTCGCTTTCCGCGTTGACCCATTTTGGGTCAGAGGCGCGCCGGGCGTCATAAACGCTCCCTCAAGCCTAATGTCCGATAACTTTTCAGGAGCGGGGCGTACGCCTTGCCTGTGGCCTTCGCGCCGCGGGCCGGACGTCGCCGGGGAATGGCAGACGTGGCGCGGGGCCGCCACGACCAGGCGGCAAGCGTATGGGTCGTTCGCGAATTGGTTGGGCGTTGGGCGTGGTGGCGCCGTGGTGCCTGGGCATGGGGCTTCTCGTGTCCTTCACCGCCGACGCCGGCCAGGATTTCGCGTCCGGCGCCTCGCTCGCGCCGATCCAGGCGCGCGCTGCGCTCGAACCGCGCAACCTCGTGCCCTCCTCCGCCCTCTCGGGCAATCTCGGCTCCTTCGGCTCGCGCCGTGGTATCTTGCGCGAGGCGCGGCTGGCCATCGGGCCGGGCGCCGAATTCCACGCGACTCCGGACGAAATGACGCCGCGCGCGCAATTGAAGCCGCGCCCCGGCCATTTCCCGCAGATCGTGCGCTCCACCAAGGCCGACCCTTTCGTCGCGCTGCGCCCTTCCTTCGAAACGCGCATGAAGAAGCCCGGCGGGCTCGAACAGATGCGCGCCGCCGACCTGATGTTCCACATCGACGAAAGCGGGCTCGCCTCGACCTTCCAGCCGTTCGACGGTGAGGCGACGGGGCCCGACACCGTCGCGAAATTCGAGCCGTGGGACGCAGACGACGCCCCGGTGACCGCGCCCACGCCGGGCGGCGGCGGCGCCTCGCCGACGCAGGGCGGCTCCGTCATCACCGTGCGGCCCGCCGTCGTCGCCGCGCGCAATGCGCAGGGCGCGACGCCCGCGGTGCCGCGCGCCGCCGCGCTCGCCTCGATCACGCCGGCGCCGGCCGATTCCACGCCGATCGAAATCGTCGCCCTGCCCGGCGCGCCGCGCGCGGCCGGCAAGCAGGCCAAGCCCAACACCACAATCGTCTCGCGCGGGCCGCAGGGACGCCCCGACTACGCCGCGCTCGTCGGCCGCGACCGGATCGAGACGGAAAAGAAATGCCTCGCGCAGGCCATCTACTTCGAATCGCGCAGCGAGCCGGAAGAAGGACAGGCCGCCGTCGCGCAGGTCATCCTCAATCGCGTCGGCTCGGGCCTCTATCCCAACACGATCTGCGGCGTCGTCTTCCAGAACCGCCACCGCTACAAGGCCTGCCAGTTCTCCTTCACCTGCGAAGGCAAGTCGCTGCGCATCACCGACCAGGACTCCTGGGGCACGGCGACGCGCATCGCCGACGAGGTGCTCGACGGCAAGACGTGGATCGCCGACGTCGGCTCCTCCACGCACTATCATGCCAATTACGTCCGGCCGCGCTGGGCGCGGCACCTGAAAAAAATGGATGTGATCGGCAAGCACATCTTCTATCGGCTCAAGCCGGGGCAGACGTAACCCGAGTTGTGATGCGGCCGATCGAACGGCGCTGGCGGGACAAAGCGGGATTGGCCGGGATTGAGCGGCGAGGCCGTAGAAGAAGGGGGCGTCGGCGGCGAGCGGCAGCGGTCATAGTGCGAAGCCGGGCCGGCCGCCGCGACGCCAGCGCTGAAAGAGACATCGCGCCAGAAAGCTGTTTAAACGGCCTCGGAAACGACTAGGACGAGACGAGCCACCCGGCGGCGACGAAGGTCTTTGCGGCGCCTTCGCAGGCGCCCGTCGGATCACGCGAAAGTGTCGTCGAGGCCTCTTTGAGCGCATCCAGGAATCGGCCGTTAAGGCGACCGCCTGGCTTCAGATCGTCAACTGCAATCCCGAGCTTCAGGAAAGTGAGGGCGATCGCGCCTTCATTAACGCGCCATTGCGGGCAGGCGCGCGAGGCCGCAACGATCATGCCGTACATATCGACCGCAGCGGAGGCGTCAGCTATCGGAGCATCAGACGTCGCCGGAGTCGCAGAGCGCGCCGTTTCTGGAGGCGCTCCAAGCGTCGCCCGCCATACCGCCCGCACGATGTCCACGACCATGACAAGCGACAAGGCGATAAAGCCCGCAATCGCTATGTTACGCAGTACCGCGATCATTCCCTCATGTCCCTCCAGACCACCTTCCCGGTGATCTTAAAGCCGCCATCGCGGCCCTGTCGAATGATCTGCGACAAATGCGCCCCACTATTGCCGCCTGTCGAACGAATACCGGCCCTTATCAGACGTTAGCGCGTCGAATTCACCCCTGCCCGATCTGCAGCGCCTTCTCGCTCTGATGCTTCAGCGCGCCGGCGATCTTGTCCTGCAGCGGCGCGAGGTACCAGGGCAGGCTCACCTCCACGCGCACCATGTCGTCGAATACGTCGAGGCCGGCCGTGATCCGCTGGTTGAGCGCGACGAGGCGGAGATCGGCGTGGTTGGCCTTCCAGTCGGCCTCGAAGGCCGAAAACAGGCTCGACAGTTCGGATTTCCCCGTCTCGAGGCCGCGCGAAATCCGGCGCTGCGCCTCGGCGGCGCCCAGATTGTGAGAGACGGTGACGACGATCGGCCTGGCCAAGGGTTCCTCCTGCGGGCCCTCGACATGGGGGCTGTCGGGCCGCATGTCCAGCCAAGGGGGCGGGCCGCTTGCCGATCAGGCCCAAAACGGCCATGTTCGCGGGAGATTCTGCCCTCTCCGCGTCCGCCCGCCGAGACGCCGCATCCTGCGTCCCGAACGCCTATCGAAAGAGCCCGCGTGTCTTCATCCGTTTCGTCCAAGGTTTCCGCGCCCCGCGCGCTGGCGCGCCTCGCCGCCGCGACGGGCTGCGCAATCGTCGCCCTGTGGGCCGGCCAGGCCGCCGCCGCGCGCGAAAGCGTCGCCGTTTCCACGCCCTTCGAGGTCGGCGAGAGCCCGGCCGGCAATTACCTGGCCGCCCTGGTCGCCGGCGCCGAGCGCGACACGCTGGCCGCCTCCACCTACTTCCGCGAGGCGCTGCGCGCCGACCCCAACAATGCCGAACTGGCCGAGCGCGCCTTCGTCGCCTCGCTCGCGAACGGCAACATGCCCGAGGCTTTCGGACTGGCGGAGCGACTGGTGCGCGCCAATCCGGCCAACGGCCTCGCCAATCTCGCGCTCGGCGTGCGCGCCATCGAGCAGAAGCGCTGGAAGGGCGCGCGCAATTATCTCGCCAAGGGCGGCTCCGGCCGGCAGCGCGACCTGACCGCGACGCTGCTGAACGCGTGGAGCTATGTCGGCTCCAACGAAAGCGCGAAGGCGCTGCCGCTCGTCGACAAGCTGCGCGACGAGGCTTTCGGCGTGTTCCGCGACTATCATGCGGCGCTGATCTCCGACGTCGCCGGCAAGACCGACGAGGCGCGCAAGCGCTTCGAGACGGTCTACGGCACGGACAAGAACACGCTGCGGCTGATCGATTCCTACGCGCGCTTCCTGTCCAAGCACGGCGACCGCGAAGGCGCGATCAAGGTCTATACCGCATTCGACCAGATCGTGCCGCGCCATCCGATCGTGACGGCGGCGCTGGCCGAGCTTGCGGCAGGCAGGACGCTCGAGCCCTTCGTGCGCAATGCGCGCCAGGGCGCGGCCGAACTGCTCTACGGCCTCGGCGCCGTCGGCGGCCGGCAGGGCGACGAACTCGCCGCGATGATCTACCTGCGGCTCTCGCTGTTCCTCGAGCCCGACAACGGCCTCGCGCTCGTGACGCTGGCGGATGTCTACGAACGCCTGAAGCAGAACGAGCAGGCGATCGACGCCTACGATTCCGTTTCCGAGAAGTCGCCGCTGCGCGTCAACGCCGACATCCAGATCGGGTTGCTGCTGGAGACGATGGACAAGAAAGACGAGGCGACGAAGCTGCTCACCGACCTCGTCAAGGAACATCCCAACGACGCGGAAGCGCAGACCGCGCTCGGCAATCTCCTGCGCTCGCGCAAGGATTTCACCGGCGCGATCGACGCCTATTCGAAGGCGATTGCGCTGTCCAAGGGGCCGGAGAAGGCGCTGTGGTCGCTCTACTATTACCGCGGCATCGCCTATGAGCGCGCCAAGAACTGGCCGCCGGCGGAAGCCGATTTCAAGAAGGCGCTGTCGCTCTTTCCGGAGCAGCCGCTGGTTCTGAATTACCTCGGCTATTCCTGGGTCGACAAGAACATGAACCTCGATGAAGCCTTCAAGATGCTGCGGCGCGCGGTCGAGTTGCGGCCGCAGGACGGCTATATCGTCGACAGTCTCGGCTGGGCGCATTACCGGCTCGGCCGCTACGACGAATCCGTGAAGGAGCTCGAGCGCGCCGTCGACCTGAAGCCGTCCGATCCCGTCATCAACGATCATCTCGGCGACGCCTACTGGCGCATCGGGCGCAAGCTCGAGGCGCAGTTCCAGTGGAACCACGCGCGCGATCTCAAGCCCGAGCCGGAAGACCTCGAGAACATTCTCAAGAAGATCAGGAGCGGCATCGTCGACGAGAAGTCGGAAGCCGCCGACGCCGGCAAGAAGAACGGCGGCTGAGGAGACAACACCGACATGAGGCGTCATTGCGAGCAAAGCGAAGCAATCCATCTCCGGGGCCTGATCCAGTTCCGGTGGATGGATTGCCGCGTCGCCTTCGGCTCCTCGCAATGACGGCATAAAGCAGCAATGTACGTTCCTTCTCATTTTTCCATCGAGGATCGCGCCGCGCAGCTCGCGCTGATCCGCGCGCGGCCGTTCGGACTGCTCGTCACCAACGGGCCCGGCGGCCTGATGGCCAATCCCGCGCCCTTCCTGCTCGATGAGAACGCGGGCCTGCTGCGCGCGCATCTCGCGCGGCCCAATCCGCAATGGCGCGAGGCCGACGGCGCCCGCGAGGCGCTCGTGGTGTTTCAGGACGTCGACGCCTATGTGACGCCCGACTGGTATGCGACCAAGCGCGAGACGGGCAAGGCCGTGCCGACGTGGAATTATTCCGCCGTGCATGTTTACGGACGCCTGCGCGCGATCGAGGATCGCGACTGGCTGCGCGGCTTCGTCAACGAACTCACCGATGCGCACGAGACCGGCCGCGCGACGCCGTGGAAGGTGGATGATGCGCCGGCCGATTATCTCGAGGTCATGCTGCGCGGCATCGTCGGCATCGAGCTGGAGATCACGCGCATCGAGGGCAAGGCGAAGTTGTCGCAGAACCGCACGGACGCCGATCGCGCCGGCGTGATCGAAGGTCTGCGCAAGGAAGGCGGCGAAGCGGGCCAACGCATGGCGGCGCAAATAGTCGCCGCGCAAGCGGAAGGCGCGGGCAAGCCGTGACGGCCGCGCTCGCCGCGCGCGCGCCGGCCAAGATCAATCTCACATTGCATGTGCAGGGGCGCCGCGCGGACGGCTATCACGAATTGCAGAGCCTCGTGGCGTTTGCGGGCGTCTGCGATCATCTCACGCTGACGCCCGGCGGCGCGCTCTCGCTGACGGTCGACGGGCCGACCGCGCAGGCCGCCGGCGCGGGCGACGACAATCTCGTTCTGCGCGCGGCGCGCAATCTCGCGCAACGCGTCGACGGCCTGAAGGTCGGCGCTTTCGCGCTGACCAAATACCTGCCGGTCGCGGCCGGCGTCGGCGGCGGATCGTCGGATGCGGCCGCCGCGCTGCGACTGCTGGCGCAATTGAACGACATCGCGCTGGAAGCGCCCCTCCTTGTCGAGGCGGCGCGCGAAACCGGCGCCGACGTGCCGGTCTGCCTCGACCCGGCCGCGCGCATGATGACGGGCGCGGGCGAAACGCTCGGGCCGAAGCTCGGCCTGCCGGCGATGCCCGCCGTGCTCGTCAATCCGCGCGTGCCTGTCGAGACGCGCGCGGTGTTTGCGGAACTCGGTTTGAAGCCCGGCGATCCTTACGGCTTCGGCAAGCATCCCGTCATCGAAGAGGGGATGAACGCCGACGCGCTGCTGAGCGCGCTGAAGAAAGGCCGCAACGATCTCGAAGATCCCGCCGGCGTCCTCGCACGCGAGATCGTGGCGGTCCTTGCCGTGCTCGGCGCCGCGCGCGGCGCGAAACTCGCGCGCATGTCTGGCTCGGGCGCGACATGCTTCGCGCTTTTCGCGCGACCGCCATCAGGCGGCGCGCGCGGCGCGCGTGATAGAGCGCGATCATCCGAACTGGTGGGCGAAGGCGACGCTGCTGCGGTGAGGGGCGGGCGACGCCTGCCGCTCGATCGTTTTCCTCCCGCCTCCCCGCTCCCTGATGCGGCCGTTCCACGCATCTCGCTCCGCGCGATATTTTCGCCCGGCGATGGCGCAATGTCGCATCGCGGAAGCATAACTGCCATTTCCCCTGCCCGCCGGGCTTGCTATCCATGGCTCTCAATTCCGGGCTTGCGTACGGTTTACATATAAACTATTACGGCGTCCGAACCTGCGAAAGACGAGAGGAACGTCATGGCCGAGGCTCAGGAACTGCCCGCACGCGAGGCGATGGAATACGACGTCGTGATCGTGGGCGCGGGACCTGCGGGTCTGGCCGCGGCGATCCGGCTGAAGCAGATTTCGCCGGACGCCACCGTCGTCGTCGTGGAAAAGGGCTCCGAGGTCGGCGCGCATATCCTGTCGGGCGTCGTCGTCGATCCGATCGGCCTCGACAGACTGTTCCCCGACTGGCGCGAGGACGCCGACCGGCCGCTGACGGTGGAAGTGCACGAGGACAAGTTCTTCTTCCTCGGGCCGAAGGGCGCGCTGCGCCTGCCCAACATCGCCATGCCGAAGCTGCTCGACAATCACGGCAAGTATGTCGGCTCGCTCGGCAACGTCTGCCGCTGGCTGGCCGGCAAGGCCGAGGCGCTCGGCGTGGAAATCTATCCGGGCTTCGCCGCCTCTGAAGTTCTCTACGACGACAAGGGCGCCGTGGTCGGCATCGCCACCGGCGACATGGGGGTGAGCCGCGAAGGCGAGATGAAGGCCTCGTTCACGCGCGGCATGGAGCTGCGCGGCCGCTACACCCTGTTCGCGGAAGGCGCGCGCGGCTCGCTGACCAAGGGCCTGCTCGCCAAATACGGCCTGACCGAGGGCCGCGACTTCCAGAAGTTCGGCATCGGCATCAAGGAGCTCTGGCAGGTCGATCCGGCCAAGCACCGGCCGGGCGCGATCCAGCACACGTTCGGCTGGCCCTTGAACATGAGCACGGGCGGCGGGTCGTTCCTCTATCACATCGAGGACAACCAGGTCGTCGTCGGCTTCGTCGTCCATCTCAATTATTCGAATCCGACGCTGTCGCCCTTCGACGAATTCCAGCGCTTCAAGACGCATCCGGTCGCGGCCGAAACGCTGGCGGGCGGCAAGCGCATCGCCTATGGCGCGCGCGCGATCACCGAGGGCGGCTGGCAGTCGGTGCCGAAGCTGACCTTCCCCGGCGGCGCGCTGATCGGCTGCGCGGCGGGCTTCGTCAACGTGCCGCGCATCAAGGGTTCGCACAACGCCATGCTGTCGGGCATTCTCGCCGCCGAGAAGCTGGCCCCGGCGCTGGAAGCCGGCCGCTCGCACGACGAGGTCGTCGAGATCGAGAACGAGTGGCGCGACAGCGACATCGGCCACGACCTGAAGAAGGTGCGCAACGTCAAGCCGCTGTGGTCGAAGTTCGGCACGGCGATCGGCGTGGGCCTGGGCGGGCTCGACATGTGGACGAACGAATTGTTCGGCTTCTCGCTGTTCGGCACGCTCAAGCACGGCAAGCCGGACTATGCGACGCTGAAGCCGATCAACGAAGTGAAGCCGATCGTCTATCCCAGGCCCGACGGCAAGCTGTCCTTCGACAAGCTCTCCTCGGTGTTCCTGTCGAACACCAACCACGAGGAAGACCAGCTCGTTCACCTGCAACTGAAGGACCCGTCGATCCCGATCGCCAGGAACCTGCCGGAATATGGCGAGCCCGCGCGGCTCTACTGCCCGGCGGGCGTCTACGAGGTCGTCTACCAGGACGAGGCCAACAAGCGCGATCCGAAGTTCGTCATCAACGCGCAGAACTGCGTGCACTGCAAGACCTGCGACATCAAGGACCCCGCGCAGAACATCAACTGGACGTGTCCCGAGGGCGGCGGCGGACCGAATTACGCGAATATGTGAGGGCCGTCCGGCGACGATCCCCTGTCAAGCGCGCGAAAGAAAGGGGCGCCTGACCATCTTGTCGCGCTCCGCCATTCGTGCCGGCCGTCTGCGATGAACGGGCGGGCGCAACATGGCTTTGGGCGGCAGGGCGACGGCTTGGCGGCCGCGCATGGCAGTCGCCCGAGCGCGCATCCTGTGAGGAAGCGCGAAAGAAGTTGTTATGGAATCCGTGACTAGTGTGACCCGACCAGGGCTGCGTCGAAAGCATGTCTTTGAGCGAGGACCATAACGCCGACTTCGACCGCGCGGGCGCAGGCTCGCTGGAGTTGCGCGCCATGGCGCTGGTCAATCCGGCCTCCGGCCTCGCCAACGATTTCCTCAATGTTTACAATGAAATCCTGATGCTGATCGAGCTCCTGCCGACGATGCCGGAGCTCGCCGACGACATAGCCGCCTGGCGGCCCGCCAGCTACCGCGCCTATTTCATGCAATCGCCCCTGCCGGGCAGCCATGCCGCACTGTCAGTCTATGCGCGGCTCGAGCCTTCCTTCCGCGCCCTGTTCGAGGCGAATGTCGAAAGGCTCGCCGAATGCAGCGTCGCCGCCGTCGACGCCATTTCGCGCGCCGTCGCCGCCGGCGCCAGCGACTACGGCGAACAGATCGTGGAAGTCTGCGCGCGATCGGCCGCGCACATGCGCGGCATGCTGCATGCGACCGAACTGCTCATCAATCACGGCCATCTCGTCGAAGGCCGCGATCCGCAGATGGTCGCCAACGAATTGTTCTCGGCCGCCTGAGACGCCTACCCCTTCGCCTTGCTCAAAAAGGCCATGAAGGCCGCCTTCGCGTCGTCCGAACGCAGGGCCTCGCCGAACGCGACCATCTCCCGCTCGATCGCCGCCTCGATCTCCTTGCGGTCGCCGCGCATCAGCTTTCGCGCGGCGCGCAGCGCGGCCGCCGGCTTGGCGGCGAGCTTGCGCGCGGCCTGCATGGCGGTTTCGCCGAGCAGTCCCGCCGGAACGATCGCGTTGACGAGCCCGAGCTTCTCCGCCTCCCGCGGGCCGAAGGGTTCGGCGAGCAGGATGTATTCGCTGGCCTTGGCCATGCCGAAACGCGCCGGCGCGAGAATCGAGGAAGCCGCCTCCGGCACGAGCCCGAGATCGAGGAAGGGCATGCGGAATTTCGCGGCCTCGGTCGCATAGACGAGGTCGCAGTGGAACAGCAGCGTCGTGCCGACGCCGACCGCGACGCCGTCCACCGCCGCCACGATGCGGCGTCTCCAGCAATGCGATCTTCTTGATGAAATAGGTGGCGCGCGGTTCGTCGCCGCGCGTGGCGGTGGCGAGAAAGTCCGCGAGGTCGTTGCCGGCGGTGAAGGAGCCGCCCGAGCCTTCGAGCATCACGGCGCGAATGTCGTGGGAAGCGTCGGCGCGCTCCAGCGCCGCGGTCATCGCATCGTACATCGGCCCGGTCAGCGCGTTCTTCTTCGCCGGCCGGTTCATGGTGATGCGCATCACGCCGTCGGCGACAGCGACTTGAACGTCCTCGGTCATGCTCGATCCTTCCGTTGCTTCGTCATGGCCGGGCTTGTCCCGGCCATCCGCGCCGACCCGCTCTTGCGAATTGCGGGGATTGGCGCATGTCTCTTCGTCCTGGCCCGCTACGCGGCGTGGCGTGGATGCCCACGACAAGCGCGGGAATGACGGCCGGAAACCTTACCCCGCCAGCAGAGCCGCCGCCTCGCGCACCGTGGAAGCGCCCTGCGTCACCGCCTGTTCGAGCCCGCCCGCGCCCGGCGCGAGATTGCGCGCGAAAAAGCGCGCGCTCGCGATGCGCGCGGCGTTCGGCGCTTCGGCCGCGCCCTCGCGATGGGCGGCGAGCGCGATCGCGCCGAGCAGCGTGCCGCCGCGCGCGAGGCCGAACAGCCGCAGGTAGGGCGAGGCGCCGGCGAGCGCGTCGGCCTGCGCCGACCCGAGCGCGCCCAGCATGTAGTCGGTCGCGCGCGCCAGCGCTTCCACGGCCTCGCCGAGCGGCGCGGCCATTTCGGTCAGTTCCGGCGCGTTCGAGCCGCGCAGCTTCTCGACGGTGGCGCGCATGTCGGCGATTTCCGCGCGCACGGTCTCGCCGCCCGACAGCGGCAGCTTGCGCGTGGCCAGATCGATCGCCTGAATGCCGTTCGTGCCTTCGTAGATCGCGGCGATGCGCACGTCGCGCATGAATTGCGCCGCGCCCGTCTCCTCGACGAAGCCCATGCCGCCGTGCACCTGCACGCCGATGGAGGCGACCTCGTTGCCGATGTCGGTGGAAAAGGCCTTGGCGACCGGCGTGAGCAGCGCATTGCGCTCGGCGGCCGTCTTCTTCGCCGCAGGATCGCCCAGGCGATGCGAGCGGTCGAGCGCGGCGGCGGTGGCGAAGCAGATGGCGCGCACGGCGTCGGTGGAGGCGCGCATCGTCATCAGCATGCGCGCGACATCGGGATGATGCACGATGGCGTCCATGCCGGCCGTCGTCGAATTCGGCGCGCGGCCCTGCCTGCGTTCGCGCGCATAGGCGAGCGCATGTTGCGTCGCGCGTTCGGAAATCGCCACGCCCTGCATGCCGACCGACAGGCGCGCCGAGTTCATCATGGTGAACATGCAGGCCAGCCCCTTGTTCTCCTGGCCGATCAGCCAGCCGATGGCGCCGCCCTTGTCGCCATAAGCCATCACGCAGGTCGGCGAGCCGTGGATGCCGAGCTTGTGCTCGAGGCTGGCGCAATGCACGTCGTTGCGCGCGCCGGGCGAGCCGTCCGCATTCACGAGGAATTTCGGCACGAGGAACAGCGATATGCCGCGCGTGCCGGGCGGCGCGTCGGGCAGGCGCGCGAGCACGAGATGCACGACATTGTCGGTCATGTCGTGGTCGCCGTAGGTGATGAAAATCTTGCTGCCGGTGATCTTGTACGAGCCGTCCGGCTGGCGCTCGGCGCGCGTGCGCATGGCGCTGAGATCGGAGCCGGCGGACGGCTCGGTCAGGTTCATGGTCGAGGTCCATTCGCCCGAGACCATCTTGGCGAGATAGATCGACTTCAGCTCTTCGCTGGCGTGCGTCTCGACCGCGTCGATCGCGCCGAAGCCGAGCAGCGGGCAGAGCGCGAAGGCCATGTTGGCCGAGTTCCACATTTCCGTGCAGGCGACGTTGAGCAGATGCGGCAGGCCCATGCCGCCGTGGTCGGGCGAGGCGGTCACCGCGTTCCAGCCGCCCTCGATCCATTGGCTGTAGGCTTCGCGCCAGCCGGGCGAGGTCTGCACCACGCCATCGACCAGTTTCGCGGGCGTCAGGTCGCCGTTGCGGTTGATCGGCGCGAGCCGGTTCTCGGCGAATTTCGCGGCCTCGTCGAGCAGGGCTTCGGCCGCGCCGTCGGCAAGATCGGCGTAAATGCCCTCGTCGATGCCCTGCTGCAGGCCGGCGGCGTGCCTCATGGCGAAAAGCATGTCGGCGACAGGCGCGCGATATGTCATAGGTCCCTCCCGCGAACGTTCGTCGTCTTGATACAATGCCGGAAAGCGCGAAGCACCGCTTCTCCGCACTGGGCCGGAATACAGTTCGTTCATGACTAAACCAGATCGCTGGACCGGCAAAGCGCCTTGACCCATCCGCCTCGCAAATCCGCCCGAATTCTTTTGCCCGACGCCGGGGGCGTCGCCGAGGCCGCGCGCATTCTGCGCGGGGGCGGGCTCGTCGCCTTCGCCACCGAGACGGTCTACGGGCTGGGGGCCGACGCGACGTCGCCCGAGGCGGTGGCGAAGATCTACGCCGCCAAGGATCGGCCGGCCTTCAATCCGCTGATCGCGCATGTGACCGGCCTCGACGCCGCGCGGCGGGAAGCGCGTTTTTCGCCGGTCGCCACGCGCCTTGCCGAGGCCTTCTGGCCGGGACCGCTCACGCTCGTTCTGCCGCTGGCCGAGCGCGCCAGCGTGTGCGAACTCGCGCGCGCCGGCCTGCAATCCGTGGCGCTGCGCGCGCCCGATCACGCGGTGGCGCAGGCCATGCTGGCGGCCGTCGGCCGCCCGGTCGCCGCGCCGTCGGCCAACCGCTCGGGGCGCGTCAGCCCGGTGACATCAGCCCATGTGCTCGAGGATCTTTCCGATCGCATCGACGCCGTGCTCGACGCCGGCCCGACATCGGTGGGGCTCGAATCGACCATCGTCGCCTGTCTCGACGGGCCGCCCGTGCTGCTGCGCCCCGGCGGCGTTTCGCGCGAAAAGATCGAGGCGCTGGTCGGCCCGCTGGCCGCGCCGGTTTCCGGCAAGGTCGAGGCGCCGGGCATGCTCGCCTCGCATTATGCGCCGCGCGCCCGCCTCAGGCTCGATGCGACGGAATTGCGGGAAGGCGAAGCCGGCCTCGATTTCGGCGGCCGGTTTCGCGCCGCCGGCGACGTCCCGACGCTCGATTTGTCTGCGCGCGGCGATCTGGTCGAGGCGGCCGCACGGCTATATTTCTGTCTGCGCGAACTCGATGCGACCGGCGCCGACGCCATCGCCGTGGCGCCCATCCCCGCCGACAATATCGGGGAGGCGATCCGCGACCGCCTGATGCGCGCCGCGGCGCCGCGCGGCGGCCCCGGAGGGAAATGAAAGTTTCTTGAAATCCGCCGATCCTGCTTTTGAAAAAACACTATTGGGCGAAATGGTTTAGATCGGTCCATGGGGCGAAAACGAAGTGTGCGTGGAACCGGCCGGTCAGGCCGGCGAAATGAAGTAGGGGCGGGGCGCGAACGGCGGCGATCTTCGCGGGGTGGTGTGAAATGAATTGGGACGATTTCCGCCTGGTGCGCGCGATCGCGGAGGCCCGGTCGCTCGTCGGCGCAGCGGACGCCCTGGGCCTCAACCACTCGACGATATTTCGCCGGCTCGGCCAGATCGAATCCGCGCTCGGCCGCCCGCTGTTCGAGCGATCGCGCGCGGGCTATGCCGCGACCGGCGCCGGCGAGGAAATGGTGGCGCTGGCCAACCGCATGTCGGACGGCGTGCTGGAATTCGAGCGGCGCCTCGCCGGCCAGGACGAGCGTCCGCGCGGCGAATTGCGCGTCACGACCACCGATTCGCTCTTCGCCTCGCTGCTCGCGCCGATGTTTGCGAGCTTCCGCGTCGCCTATCCCGAAATCCGCGTCGACATCATCGCCTCCAACGCCTCGCTCAATCTCTCGCGGCGCGACGCGGACGTGGCGATCCGCGCGACCTCGGAGCCGCCGGACACGCTCGTCGGCCGCAAGGTCGGACCGATGGCCTGGGGCGTCTACGGCAAGACCGGCTCGGAATTCGCCAAATGCGATCCGCTCGGACCCGACGCGCTGTACATCGGTTTCGGCCCGCCGATGGAGGAGATCGAGGCGGCGGTCTGGATCGCGCGCAACGTGCCGGCGGCGCGGGTCGCGGCGCGCGTCAACAGCATGCACGTCGCCGCGCTTGCGGCTGCGGGCGGACTGGGGCTGGCGGTGCTGCCGCGCGTCGTCGGCGATTCCATGCCGGAACTGACGCGCGTCAGCGCGAAGCCGCCGACGACCAACGCCGTCTGGCTGCTGACGCACGCCGACCTCAAGGGCGCCGCGCGCGTGCGCGCCTTCATGGACCACGCCTGGAATTATCTGTCGCGGGAAAAGGGCCGGCTCGCCGGCGAGTAGCGCCCGGCGCACGAAAAAAGCGCCCCATGCGAGAGGCATGAGGCGCTTCTGGAAACGACGTCGAGCGTCAGGCGATGGCGACGATCTCGGCCTTCTCGTGCTTGACCTCGACCTTGTCGCCGACTTCCTTGCCGATCAGGGCCTTGGCGAGCGGCGCGACATGCGGGATCAGCCCCTTGGCGGGATCGGCCTCGTCCTCGCCGACGATCTTGAAGCTTTCCTTCGCGCCCTTGCCGGTCTTGACCGTGACCGTATGGCCGAAGCGCACTTCGGACTTGTCGGCGATCGGGTGGACCAGTTCGGCATTGGCGCGGCGCGCGCTCCAGTAGTTCAGGTCCCGCGCGGCCATCGCAATGGCGCGGCGATCGCGATCGTGCTCGCCCTTGGCGAACGCGACGCGCGCGGCTTCCAGCTCGTGCTCGATCTGCGCGAGGCCTTCCGGCGTCACGAGATTGCGGTGCGGGCTGACCGGGCGCTCGCCGATGTCCTCGATCGAGTCGCTGTCGTCGTTTTCGCGTGTGAATGCGCTGCTCATCTATCCCCGCCTTGATCGCATTGTCGGGAGACCATCGTTCTTCGTATGTGGCCCTGTCCTTGATCCAAATCTAGGCCGTCGGGCGGTGAAATCGTGGTGCTGGCCCGCCCGATCGCCCGATCGGTCAACCGACCTCGACCACCACGCGGCCGCGCGTGCGGCCGGCCAGGATGTCGGCGGCCACGCGCGGCGTGTCGGCCAGCTTGATCGTGGTGGTCATGGCCGCGAGCCTGGCGCGGTCCAGGTCCTTGGCGAGCCGTCCCCAGGCCTCGCGGCGCAGCGCCTGCGGCGCCATCACGCTGTCGACGCCGAGCAGCGAGACGCCGCGCAGGATGAAGGGCGCGACGGTGGCCGGCAGGTCCATGCCCTGCGCGAGGCCGCAGGCGGCGACCGCGCCGGCGTATTTGGTCTGCGCCAGCACGTTGGCGAGCGTGACCGAGCCGACGCTGTCGACGGCGGCGGCCCAGCGCTCCTTGCCGAGCGGGCGGCCGGGCGCGGACAATTCGCCGCGGTCGATGATCTCGCTCGCGCCGAGGCCGCGCAGGTAGACTTCCTCCGACGCGCGGCCGGTGGAGGCGATCACGTGCCAGCCGAGCTTGGCGAGCAGCGCGATGGCGACCGAGCCGACGCCGCCGGCCGCGCCCGTGACCAGCGCGGGGCCGCGGTCGGGCGTCAGCCCATGCTTCTCGAGCGCCAGCACGCAGAGCATCGCCGTATAGCCGGCCGTGCCGATGGCCATCGCCTCGGCCGGCGACAGGCCGGCGGGCAGCGGCGTGAGCCACTCGCCCTTCACGCGCGCCTTCTGCGCATAGCCGCCCATATGCGTCTCGCCGACGCCCCAGCCGTTGAGGATGACCTTGTCGCCTTCCTTGAAGTTCGGGTTCGACGAACTCGCCACCACGCCGGCGAAGTCGATGCCGGGGATCATCGGGAAACGACGCACGACCGGCGACTTGCCGGTGATCGCGAGCCCATCCTTGTAGTTGACGGTGGAGTGCGACACGACGACCGTGACGTCGCCCTCCATCAGGTCGTTCTCGGCGAAATCGGCGAGCGCGGCGCGATAGCCGCTGTCGTCCTTGTCGATGCGGATGGCCTTGAAGGTGCTCACGATTGTCCTCTCCCTGCGCGGGTCTGATTGCTTGCGTGCAGTCTTAGGCGCGAAATCAGGCCGCCACAACCTTGGCGAGGGCCGGCTTTTCCTCGATCGGCAGGTTGATGAGCGCCGAGGCGACGCCGAGCGCGATCGAGAGGACCCACACCCAGTTGTAGGAGCCGGTCGCCTCGTAGATCGTGCCGCCGAGCAGCGCGCCGAGGAAGCCGCCGATCTGGTGGCTGACGAAGGTGAAGCCGTAGAGCATAGCGAAATTGCGCTGGCCGAACATGATGCCGACGAGCGACGAGGTCGGCGGCACGGTCGACAGCCACAAGCAGGCCGGTGACCGCGCCGAACAGCATGGCGGAGGCGGGCGTCGCCGGGATGAGCAGGAAGAGGAGCGTCGCCGCCGCGCGTGACATGTAGATGATCGCGAGCAGATAGCGGCGCGGCATGCGCGTGCCGAGCCAACCCGACGTCAGCGAACCGACGATGTTGAAAATGCCGATCATCGCGAAGGCCCAGCCGCCGGTGCGCGGATCGAGGCCCTTGTCGGTGAGGTAGATCTGGAAATGCGTGGTGATGAAGGCGAGCTGGAAGCCGCAGGTGAAATAGCCCATCACCAGCAGCACGTAGGAGCGATGCGAGAACGCCTGCGCGATCGCCTCGCCGATGGTCGGCGCGGGCGCGGCGCCTTCGGCCGGCGCCGGTTCGCGCGGCGAGGCGAGGACGAAGGCGAGCGGCACGATCGCCAGCATCATCGCCGCGAAAATGAAAGACGTGTGGCGCCAGCCGAAGGACTGGATCAGCCCGACCGCGAGCGGCGCGAACAGGAATTGCCCGAGCGAGCCCGCCGCCGTGCCGAAACCAAACGCCATCGAGCGCCGGTTCTCCGGCACGAGACGGCCGAAGGCGCCGAGCACGAGATTGAACGACGCGCCCGACAGCCCGAGCCCGATCAGCACGCCCGCCGAGAGATCGAAGACGAGCGGCGTGGTCGACGCGCCCATGATGACGAGCCCCGCGCCGTAGAGCGCGGCCCCCACGATCAGCACGCGCGGCGCGCCGTATTTGTCGGCGAAGCCGCCGGCGAGCGGCTGGCCGAGGCCCCACAGCAGGTTCTGCAGCGCGATGGCGAGCGAGAAGACGTCGCGCGTCCAGTTGTTGTCGACCAGCACGTCGCGCTGGAAGGCGCCGATGGACGAACGCGGCCCGAAGCTCAGGATGGCGATGGCGCAGCCGGCCGCGATGATGAGTTCGACGGGAATTTTGGCGCGAGATTTCGGGGCCGCGGCGGCGGGTTCGGACATGTCGTTTCCTTCAAGGGACGCGGCATATCTAGAGCAGCGCGGCGGCGCAGGCCATAGCGCGGGGCGCGCCCGACCGATGCGCGCGGCGCGGGACGCCGCCGCGAGGCCGGCGCACGATCAGCGCGACAACAGGCCCTTCTTCGCCTTCTTGCGCGCGGCGCGGCGGAACACGCCGACGATCTCGACATGGGCCGAATAGCGGAACTGGTCGACCGGGGTCGCCTGTTCCATCGCATAGCCGCCGTCGACCAGAATGCGCGCATCGCGCGAGAAAGTCTGGGCGTTGCAGGAGACGGCGAGAACGAGCGGGACGTCGCTTGCCGCCAATTCGCGAGCCTGCGCCTCGGCGCCGGCGCGCGGCGGATCGAAGACGAGCGCGTCATAGCCTGCGAGTTCCGCGCGCAGCAACGGACGCCGGAAGAGATCGCGCGCCTCCGTCGTCACGCGCTTCAGATGGGGGGCGCTGCGCGCGGCTTTCGACAGCGCGGTCAGCGACGCCTGATCCTGCTCGACCGCATGGACCTCGGCGCGTTCGGCAAGGCGCAGCGCGAAGGTGCCGACGCCCGCGAAGAGATCGGCGACGCGCTTGCCGGATGCGATTTCGGCAAGCACGAGATCGGCCAGCGCCCGTTCGCCCGCCACCGTCGCCTGCAGGAAGCCGCCGGCCGGCGGCGCGATTTTCGCGCGACCGATTTCCAGCAGCGGCTGGCGGCGCTCGATCAGCGTGACGCCGTGATTGGAGAGACGCGCGAGATCGTGCGTCGCCGCCGCCGCGATCAGTTCTTGCGTCAGGTCGAACTCGATCTTGCCCGCGCCGCGAATGTCGATGTCGAGGCCGGCGTCGGTCGCGGTCGCGGCTATGTCGAGGGGCTTGCCGAGATCGGCCAGGATTTGCGCGATCGCCTGCGCGGCGGCCGGCGCGCCGGCGAGGCCGGGCGCAAACAACGGGCAGGAGTCGATGGCGATCAATTCGTGCGCGCGCGCCCGCATGAAGCCGACGGTCGCGCGTCCCCTCGCATCGACACGCGCGTGAAAGACGGCGCGGCGGCGGCCGGCCCCGTGCGCGTCGACGCAAGCGCGCACGTCCGTCTCGATACGCGCGGCGCGCAGGGCGTCGACGAGAAGCTCGCGCTTCCACGCGAGATAGGATTCGTGACGCAGCGTCTGCACCGCGCAGCCGCCGCACTCGCCGTAGAGCGGACAGACCGGCGCAATGCGGTCGGCCGACGCCGCGAGGATTTCGACCAGCTTGCCACGATCGCCGTCGACTTCGGCCAGAACGGTTTCGCCCGGCAATGCGTAGGGAACGAACACGAGTCCGCCGGCTTTGCGCGAAACGCCTTCGCCGCGCGCGCCGAGGCGTTCGATGGTCAGACGGGCGTTGAGATCGAAGGTCATGCGGGACAGCGCCTGCCTGCCTTCATGCTGAGGAGCAATCCGCAGGATTGCATCTCGAAGCACGAAGGCGCCACTGGACCATGCTTCGAGACGGCGCTTCGCGCCTCCTCAGCATGAAGGAGGCGATGTAGCCGCATCACAGCCGCTCCGCGCCGATCAGGAATTCACGATTGCCGTCGCCGCCCTCGATCGGCGAGGCGATCAGGCCGATCTTGCTCCAACCGCAATCGGCGACGATCTTTTCTATCTTCGCGCAAACTGCCGAGTGGACACTGGCGTCGCGCACGACGCCCTTCTTCACATGCTCGCGGCCTGCCTCGAATTGCGGCTTGATGAGCGCGACGAGCTTCGCCTTCGGCGCGGCGAGCGGCAGGACGGCCGGCAGGATGCGGTCGAGCGATATGAAGCTGACGTCCATGACGATCAGCGCCGGCGCCTCGGGCAGATCGGCAGCGACGAGTTTTCGCGCATCGGTCTGCTCCATCGCCTTCACGCGCGCGTCGCCGGCGACCTTCGGATGCAATTGCCCGGTGCCGACGTCGACGCAGGTCACGCTTTTCGCGCCGCGCGACAGCAGCACATGCGCGAAGCCGCCGGTCGAGGCGCCGATGTCGAGACAGGCGCGGCCCTGCGGGTCGATGGCGAAGGCGTCGAGGGCGGCGGCCAGTTTCACGCCGCCGCGCGACACCCATTCATAGGGCGCGCGCGCATCGATCTTCGCCTCGGGCGCGACGGGCTCGGACGGCTTTTCCGCCTTGCGCCCGTCGATGGAAACGAGCCCCGCCTCGATCGCCTCGCGCGCCTTGGCGCGGCTGGCGAACAGGCCGCGTTCGACGAGCGCGACGTCGATGCGGGTCATCAGAGCGCGGCGCGCAAACGCGCGACAGTGGCGACCAGTTCCGCATCGTCCGCGCGCGGCGGCGGGCGAAAAGTGATCTTCTCCTCCGCGATGGCGCGGCGCGAAGTGATGTCGTCGCGCTCGAACACCGGCAGCACATGCGCGTGCGCGTGGGGAATGTCGAAGCCCATGAAGGCGAAGCCGGCGCGCTCGACGCCGTAGACCGCTTTCATCGCGCGCGCGAGCTTCTGGCCGAGCGCGACGATGTCGGCGGCGAGCTTTTCCGGCATGTCGTCGAAATAGGCGTGATGGGCGCGCGGCACGATGAGCGTGTGCGCCGGGCGTATCGGATGGATATCGAGAAAGGCGACGAGATCGTCGGTCTCGCACACGCGATGCGATGGCACGTCGCCGCGCGCGATCGCGCAAAACAGGCAGTCCTGCATGGGTCTCCTCACGAACGAGGAGAAAGGTCTATCACGCGATCATCACGCGCGCCGCGCCCTTTTCGTCGCCGAGCGCGGAGAGAACCTTGGAGACGATGCCCTTGGCGTCGAGACCGGCGGCCGCATACATCTTTTCCGGCGAATCGTGGTCGATGTAGGCGTCGGGCAGCGTCAGCGTGCGCACCTTGAGGCCGCGGTCGAGCAGGCCGTCCTCGGCCAGCAGATGCAGGACATGCGCGCCGAAGCCGCCCATCGAGCCCTCTTCCACGGTCACCAGCACCTCGTGATTGGCGGCAAGGCGGCGCAGCAGGTTGCGGTCGATCGGCTTGGCGAAGCGGGCGTCGGCGACGGTGGTGGAAAATCCGCGCGCCGTCAGGTCTTCGGCGGCGACAAGGGCGTCGGCCAGGCGGGTGCCGAGCGAGAAGATCGCGACCTTCGAGCCCTCGCGCATGATGCGGCCCTTGCCGATCTCGAGGATGTCGCCGCGCTCCGGCATTTCGACGCCGACGCCTTCGCCGCGCGGGTAGCGGAAGGCGATCGGGCCTTCGTCGTAGGCGGCGGCGGTCGCCACCATGTGGACGAGCTCGGCCTCGTCGGCCGCGGCCATGATGGCCATGTTCGGCAGACAGCCGAGATAGGCGAGATCGAAGGCGCCGGCGTGTGTCGGGCCGTCGGCGCCGACCAGGCCGGCGCGATCCATGGCGAAGCGCACGGGCAGCTTCTGCAGGTCGACGTCGTGGCAGACCTGATCGTAGCCGCGCTGCAGGAAGGTCGAATAGATGGCGCAGAACGGCTTGTAGCCTTCGCTCGCCAGGCCCGCGGCGAAAGTCACCGCGTGCTGCTCGGCGATGCCGACGTCGAAGGTGCGGCCGGGAAAGGCCTTGCCGAAGAAATCGAGGCCGGTGCCGGACGGCATGGCCGCCGTCACCGCCACGATCTTGTCGTCGCGGCCGGCCTCGCTGATGAGGGCCTCGGCGAATACCTTGGTGTAGGCGGGCGCATTGGCCTTGGGCTTCACCTGCGCGCCGGTCACCACGTCGAACTTGTTGACGCCGTGATACTTGTCGGCCGAGGCCTCGGCGGGGCCGTAGCCCTTGCCCTTCTTGGTGACGACATGGACGAGCACAGGGCCGGTCTGCATGTCGCGCACGTTCTTCAGCACGGGCAGAAGATGGTCCATGTTGTGGCCGTCGATCGGGCCGACGTAATAGAAGCCCAGCTCCTCGAACATCGTGCCGCCGCCGGTGACGAAGCCGCGGCCGTATTCCTCGGCCTTCCTGGCGCGCTCGTAGAGGCCGCGCGGCAGATGGCTGGCGATCTGCTTGACGGCCTCGCGGATCGAGACGTAGCGGCCGGACGCCAGGCGCGCGAGATAGGCGGACATGGCGCCGACCGGCGGGGCGATCGACATGTCGTTGTCGTTGAGGATGACGACCAGCCGCTCCTTGCGGGCGCCGGCGTTGTTCATGGCCTCGTAGGCCATGCCGGCGGACATGGAGCCGTCGCCGATGACGGCGATGACGTTGTTGCGGCCGTTGGAAAGGTCGCGGGCCACCGCCATGCCGAGCGCGGCCGAGATCGACGTCGAGGAATGGGCGGCGCCGAAGGGGTCGTATTCGCTCTCGGCGCGCTTGGTGAAGCCGGAGAGGCCGCCGCCCTTGCGCAGCGTGCGGATGCGGTCGCGCCGGCCGGTCAGAATCTTGTGCGGATAGGCCTGATGGCCGACGTCCCAGACGAGGCGGTCGCGCGGCGTATCGAAGACACGGTGGATGGCGACGGTCAGCTCGACCACCCCGAGACCCGCGCCGAGATGGCCGCCGGTGACGGAAACGGCGTCGATGGTTTCGGCGCGCAATTCGTCCGCCACCTGGCGCATGTCGCTTTCCGGCAGCTTGCGGAGGTCTTCCGGCGTGCGGATCTGGTCCAGCAATGGCGTTTTGGAATGGTTCACTAGCGTCCCTTGCCTTCACGATTTCCGTTATGGTCGCCAAGCCGGAAATGGCAGAATTTTCCGTCTACACCAGATCAATATGGCGCCGCAATGCGCTGCGGAAAGGTCCGCCGCCGGTCCCGGCTGCAAGTCCCGGGCCGAAATCGGTACATTTCCAAGTCAGCCAGTGTTTCAATGCGGCGCTAAATTCAGGAGGCGATCATGACAGACCCTGCCAGCCCGACCGGTGTTCGTCCGCACAGTCTGGGAGAGGCAATAGCCAGGCTCAAGCCAAAATGGGGCTGGTTCGTCGGCTTCGGCGCGCTGACGACGGCCATGGGCGTGGCGACGCTGCTCTATCTCGTGGTCATCGGCACGGTCGCCTCGGTCTACATGATCGGCTTCGCCATGATCCTGGCCGGCGGGGCGGAGATCGGCATCGGACTGAAGGCCAAGACCTGGGGATGGCTGGCGATCTGGACGCTGGTCGGCCTGCTCTACGTCGTGGCCGGCGCCTTCGCGCTCGCCCAGCCGCTGGTCGCGGCGGCGGCCTATACGCTGATGATCGGCGCGGCGCTGGTGGTGACCGGCATTGCGCGAATTGTCGCGGCCTTCCGCCTGCCTTCCGGCAACAAGGCCCTGGTCGGGCTCGCCGGGGCGGTGACGGTGGCGCTGGGCGTCATGATTCTGGCGGCATGGCCGGCGTCGGGCCTCTTCGTCCTCGGCACGTTCCTCGGAATTGACCTGCTTTTTTACGGTCTGAGCTGGATTGCGTTCGGCATGCGCCTCAAGAGCCTGTAAACGGCCTTGCGCGCCCGCGATTGATCGCAGGCGCGCTTTGCTCCAATAGAGCAGCGGGTTTCAGCGCCGATTCCGGCGCTGCTCCTGTTTCGGACGCCCCTCGTATCTGAAGGCGATCTCAAATGGCGAAATGGGTCTACACCTTCGGCGACGGCACGGCCGAGGGCGAAAGCGGCATGAAGAACCTGCTCGGCGGCAAGGGCGCCAACCTCGCCGAAATGGCCAATCTCGGCCTGCCCGTTCCCCCCGGCTTCACCATCACCACCGAAGTCTGCACCTATTTCTACGCGCATGCGCATTCCTACCCGGCGGAACTGACCGCGCAGGTGGACGCCGCGCTCGCGCATATCGGCAAGCTGACCGGCCGCGAATTCGGCAGCCAGGGCAACCCGCTGCTCGTTTCCGTGCGTTCCGGCGCCCGCGCGTCGATGCCCGGCATGATGGACACGGTCCTCAACCTCGGCCTCAACGACGCCACGGTCGGCGCGCTGGCCGAGGGCGCCGGCGACGAGCGCTTCGCCTTCGATTCCTACCGGCGCTTCATCCAGATGTATTCGAACGTGGTGCTCGACCTCGACCACCACAAGTTCGAGGACGCTCTCGAGTTCTACAAGGAAACCAAGGGGCTGAAGCTCGACACGGATCTGTCCGCCGCCGACTGGCGCCACGTGATCGGCGAATACAAGAAGATCGTCGAGCGCGAGACCGGCAAGCCGTTCCCGCAGGACGCGCGCGAGCAGTTGTGGGGCGCGATCGGCGCGGTGTTCTCCTCCTGGATGAACCAGCGCGCGATCACCTATCGCCGCCTGCACGACATTCCCGCGAGCTGGGGCACGGCCGTCAACGTGCAGGCGATGGTGTTCGGCAATATGGGCGACAGTTCCGCCACCGGCGTCGCCTTCACGCGCAATCCCTCGACCGGCGCGAACGAGCTCTACGGCGAGTTTCTCATCAACGCGCAGGGCGAGGACGTCGTGGCGGGCATCCGCACGCCGCAGAACATCACCGAAGCCGCGCGCATCGCCGCCAAGTCCGACAAGCCGTCGATGGAAAAGGCGCTGCCCGAGGTGTTCCAGGAGTTCGCGCGCATCACGAAACTGCTCGAGACGCACTACCGCGACATGCAGGACCTCGAATTCACGGTCGAGCGCGGCAAGCTGTGGATGCTGCAGACGCGCAACGGCAAGCGCACCACCAAGGCGGCGCTGAAGATCGCCATCGACATGGCCAACGAAGGCCTCATCACGCGGCCGGAAGCCGTGTTGCGCGTCGAGCCCGCCTCGCTCGACCAGTTGCTGCATCCCACCATCGATCCCAATGCCGAGCGCAAGATCGTGGCGACCGGCCTGCCGGCCTCGCCGGGCGCAGCGTCAGGCGAGATCGTGTTCAATTCCGACGAGGCCGAACAGCTCAAGAGCGCCGGCCGCAAGGTCATTCTGGTGCGCGTCGAGACGAGCCCGGAAGACATTCACGGCATGCACGCCGCCGAAGGCATTCTGACGACGCGCGGCGGCATGACGTCGCACGCCGCCGTCGTGGCGCGCGGCATGGGCAAGCCCTGCGTGTCGGGCGCCGGCACGATCCGCGTCGACTATGCGGCGGGCTCGATGAAGGCCGGGCCGAAGGTGTTCAAGAAAGGCGACATCATCACCATCGACGGCTCGGCCGGCCAGGTGATCGAAGGCGCGGTGAAGATGCTGGAGCCGGAACTGTCCGGCGATTTCGGCACGCTGATGCAATGGGCGGACGAGGCGCGCCGCATGAATGTGCGCACCAACGCCGACACGCCGGCCGACGCGCGCACGGCGCGGCAGTTCGGCGCCGAAGGCATCGGGCTTTGCCGCACCGAGCACATGTTCTTCGAAGGCGACCGCATCATCGCGGTGCGCGAGATGATCCTCGCCGACGACGAGAAGGGCCGGCGCGCGGCGCTCGACAAGCTGCTGCCGATGCAGCGCGGCGATTTCGCCGCCCTGTTCGAGATCATGCACGGCCTGCCCGTGACCATCCGCCTGCTCGATCCGCCGCTGCACGAATTCCTGCCGCACACCGACGAGGAGATCGCGGAAGTGGCGCGGAGCATGGGCGCGGACGCGGCCAAGCTGAAAGCGCGCGCGCAGGAATTGCACGAGTTCAATCCGATGCTCGGCTTCCGCGGCGTGCGCATCGCCATCGCCTATCCCGAAATCGCCGAGATGCAGGCGCGCGCGATCTTCGAGGGCGCGGTGGAGGCGTCGAAGCAGACGGGCACGACCGTCCATGCCGAAGTGATGGTGCCGCTCGTCATGACCAAGCCCGAGCTCGATCTCATCAAGGGCCGCATCGTCGCCATGGCGGAAGCCGTCGCCAAGGAAACCGGCGTGACGATCCCCTACACGGTCGGCACGATGATCGAACTGCCGCGCGCTGCGTTGCGTGCCGGCGAGATCGCGGAAGCGGCGGAATTCTTCTCCTTCGGCACCAACGACCTGACGCAGACGACGCTCGGCATTTCGCGCGACGACGCGGCCTCGTTCCTCGGGCCGTACACGGCCAAGGGCATTCTGCCGACCGATCCTTTCGTCACCATCGACCAGGAAGGCGTCGGCGAACTCGTGAAGATCGCCGCCGAGCGCGGCCGCAAGACGCGGCCGGGCATGAAGCTCGGCATCTGCGGCGAGCACGGCGGCGACCCGGCGTCCATCGCCTTCTGCGAGAAGGCGGGCCTCGACTATGTCTCGTGCTCGCCCTATCGCGTGCCGATCGCGCGCCTCGCGGCGGCGCAGGCGGCGCTCGGCCAGCAGGCCGCCAGCCAGGCGTAACCGATGATCGCGCGCAATTTCTACGTTCCGATCATGTGCTTCGCCGGCGTGGTGGTCGGCGGTTATGCGCGCGCCAATCCGGCTTTCGCGCAAGGCGCGATCCCGCCCTACGTCTGGCTGCTCGGCGTGTCGCTCGTCTTCGATCTCGTGACGATGGCGCTCGCCTCGCGCATCGCCATCGTGCCGCTGTCGATGAATTCGCGCGTGTTCGGCTTCATCTCCGGCGTCGTGCTCTACATGCTCATCCTGCACGGCTTCGGCGGCGGCGCGGCGACGACGTGACGCGCTACCGGCATACGCAGACGGGCTGGCTCTTGCGCGTCTTCGTGATCGCGCCGGCGCTCGTCCTGCTGCTCATCGGGCCCGCCGCGCGCGACCATCGCGCAATGTACGTCCTGCTGCCGCTCGTCGCGTTCCTGGCCATCCTCGGGTTTCTATTTTCATCGCTGACAATCGAAATCGACGACACGGATCTGAGCTGGCGCTTCGGTCTCGGCATCTGGCGCAAGAGCATTCGACTCGTGGACATTGCTGTCGCGTCGCGCGTGCGCAATCCCTGGTGGTACGGCTTCGGAATCCATCTGACGCCCTATGGCTGGCTCTACAATGTTGGCGGGCTCGACGCCGTGCAGATCGTTCTCGTCGACGGGCGACGGGTGAGGCTCGGGACGGACGATCCCGACGCGCTGACGCACGTTCTGGCGTCGCGCATTCATGCTTGGTAGACCTGCCGCATGAGCAACCGCCCGGCATCTTTCCCTACGCTCGCGACGCTCCGCGCAGGCGGCAAGCGCGCGCTGGCGCATGCGCTGGCGCTGGTCGAGACCGCGCGCGGCACTGAAGAACTGGCGGCCTTGCTCGACACGGCCGCCGCCGACGCGAGGGCGCATGTCGCGGGCCTGACCGGGCCGCCCGGCGTCGGCAAGTCGACGCTGACCAACGCCCTTATCCGCGACTGGCGCTCAAAAAGCGAAACCGTCGGCGTCGTCGCCGTCGACCCGTCGTCGCGCGCGACCGGCGGCGCCCTGCTCGGCGATCGCGCGCGCATGCAGACCGACCCCGACGACAAGGGCGTCTACGTGCGCTCCATGGCGGCGCGCGACCGGCTCGGCGGCCTTTCCGACGATACGGTGGCCGCCGTCGCGCTGATGCGCGCGATCTTCGACCGCGTGCTGGTCGAGAGCGTCGGCATCGGGCAATCGGAAGCCGACATTTCGTTCGCGGCCGACACGGTGATCCTGTGCGTGCAACCGGGCTCCGGCGACTCGCTGCAGTTCATGAAGGCGGGCGTGATGGAATTGCCCGACATCGTCGTCGTCACCAAGGCCGACATGGGCGACGCCGCGAAACGCGCGCGCTCGGAAGTCGAGGGCGCGCTCACCCTGTTCAACCGCGAGGACGCGTGGAACGTGCCGGTGGTGCTGGTCGCCGCGCCGACGGGCGTGGGGCTCGACGACCTGCACAAGGCGCTCGCCGCGCATCGCCGACACCTGGGCGCGACGCGCCTCGCCGCGCGCCGCCGCGCGCAGGAAAAGACATGGGTGGCGGAAAGCATTCGCGCGCGCTTCGGAACGGAGGGCCTGAAAGCGGCCCGGACATTCGAGGTTTCCGGCGGGCCTTTCGGCCGCGAGCGCGAGATTGCGCGGCGCCTGCTCGCCGCGTTGCGCGGGGCGAGCGAGCCGTAATCATCTCTTGATGCAAATCAAGCCGTGTCTTGCGCCGACTGCCTACATTGCATCGGCGACTTCGGTCGTATCGCCTTCGGGCGTTTCCTCCCTCGACTTCAGGCCGCCTCCGGGCGGCCTTTCTTTTTCACTCGGTCGTCGCCGGCTCCGCCGCCGTCGCCGCCGGCGGATGGTTGCGCCAGACGAACCAGGCGAGCAGCGCGACGGGAATGCCGATCAGCGACGTGCCGATGAAGAAATGCTCGAAGCCGACGCGCTCGACGATGAAGCCCGAGGCGCCTGCGAGGAAGCTGCCCGGCAGCGCGCAGAGCGACGTCAGCAGCGCATATTGGCTGGCCGCGAGTTCGGTCGAGGCCAGTTCCGACATGTAGGTGATGAGCACGACCTGCGCGAAGGCGTAGGCGAAGCCTTCGACGCTCACCGCCGTCGCGAAGGCGATGTAGTCGCCGCGCCCTTCCGCCGCGAGCCAGGCGAGCGACAGATGCGAGGCCGAGCCCGCGATCGTGCCGACGAGCAGCGTGGTCATGAGGCCGAGCCTGCGCACGACATAAGTCGCGAAGAACGTGCCGGCGATCGCGATCCAGAAGCCGAAGAGTTTCGTCACCGTCGCAATGTCCACGCCCGAAATATTCAGGTGCTTGAACAGCGGCATGGCCATGGCGCTGGTCAGATATCCCGGCATGCGGAAGCCGGCGATCAGCAGCAGCACCGGCACGGCCCACGGCCCGAGGCGCGTGACCAGTTCCTTGATCGGCGCGATGACGGTGGCGACGAAGCCCGGATGCTCGTGCGTAACGTGCAGGTCCGATTCCGGTTCGGGCGCGAGGAAGGCGGCGACGGCGCCGATGGAAATGAGCGCGGCCATGCACAGATACGCGACGCGCCAGCCGTATTTGTCCGCGATGATGAGCGCGGCGGCGCCGGCGGCCAGCGTGCCGACGCGATAGCCCGCCTCCATGAAGGCGGTCATCATGGATTGCTTGTGCGCGGGCGCGGCGACGATGCGCCAGCCGTCGATGGTGACGTCCTGCGTGGCGCCGGCGAAGCCGAGCGCGAGCGAGAAGCAGATCGTCCACCAGATGAAATGCGCGGGATCGCCAAAGGCGACGCCGATCAGCGACGCGATGATGGCGATTTGCGACAGCACGATCCAGCCGCGCCGGCGCCCGAGCAGCGCGGCCAGAAGCGGCGGGTCGTACTTGTCGAGGAAAGGCGCCCAGATGAACTTGAACTTGTAGGCGATGGTGAGTTCGGCGAGCAGGCCGATGGTGTGCAGCGGAACGCCAGCCTCCGTCAGCCAGGCCGATTGCGTGGAATAGACGAGCAGATAGGGAATGCCCATGGAGAAGCCGAGCGCCGTCATGGCGGCGTAGCGGCGGTCGGACATGAGGTGGGCGAGCCAGTTGGATTGGACTGTGGTGTCGGTCATGGGAAATCGGCTGTGGGCAATGACCCGGGATTATGAATGGGTCCGGCAGGACGTGAAAGCGACTGCCGGCCTTGCGCTCGCAATCGTGGGCAAGCGACGGTAATCTCCCCCCATGCCCGCCCCGGACGCTCCTTCCAGCGACGCCCAATTGCGCGACGCCCAATTGCGCGGCGCCCTTGCCGCCGCCCTCGATTTCTACCGGCATGTCGGCGTCGACATCGCGGTCGGCGAGACGCCGCGCGACTTCTTTGCGGAATCGCAGGCGGCGCAGCAGGTTTCGGCCACGCGACGTTCCGAGGCGCCGCCGTTGCGCGGCGACCCGTCCGCCGCAGGCGAGCGCACGCGGCCGGCGCCCGCGCAGGCGCGGGAAGCGCCGCGTTCATTCGCGGGCGACGGGCAGTCGCGCCCCCGCCCCGCCCCGCCGCCGCTGCCGGAGGCCTCGCGGCCGCTGAACCCGGCGCTGGCCGCGGATTCCGCGGCAGTCGCCGCGTCCGCATCCCAAAACGCGGCCGCGGCGCGAAACCTCGACGATTTGCGCGCGGCGCTCGAGGCGTTCGAGGGCTGCGCGCTGAAGACCACCGCCACGCAGCTCGTGTTCGAGGACGGCGCCCGCAATGCGCGCGTGCATTTCGTCGGCGAGGCGCCGGGCGCGGACGAGGATCGCGAGGGCCGGCCCTTCGTCGGGCGGGCCGGGCAATTGCTCGACAAGATGCTGGCCTCCATCGGCCTCGACCGGACCCGAGTCTACATTTCCAACGTCGTGCCGTGGCGTCCGCCCGGCAACCGCACGCCGACGCCGCTGGAGGTCGCGGCCTGCCTGCCGTTCACGCGCCGCCAGATCGAACTCGTCGGCGCGGATTTCGTCATCTGCCTCGGCGCGCCCTCGATGCAGGCGCTGCTGGAGATCAAGGACGGCATATTGAAGACGCGCGGGCGCTGGATGGCCTATGGCGCCGGCGAGCGCCGCGTGCCGGCCATGGCCATGCTGCATCCGGCCTATCTGCTGCGCCAGCCCCTGCAGAAGCGGCTCGCCTGGCGGGATCTGCGCGCGTTGCGCCGCGCGCTGGACGGCGAAGCCCCCGATTTCGATAATTCCAATTGAGGCCTGCCTGCTTGAAGCAAGGCTTCTTGAAACATAGCTGAAGAACTGGCATCGAAGCCGAGGTTCGGCCGCCGATGCGGCCCTGAGGGAGGCCCGCCATGCGCTGGGAAGACGCTCGTCGATCCGACAATATCGAAGACCGTCGCGGCGAGGATTACGCCGACGCGGGCGGCGGCGGCGGCCCGATGATGGGCGGCGCCGGCCATCTCGGCCTCGGCACGATGGTCATCCTCGGCGTGATCGCCTACGCCCTCGGCATCGATCCGCGCATCCTGATCGGCGGCGCGGAGATGCTCAATAACGTGCGCGGCGGCGGCCAGACGACCGAGCAGCAGGCCCCGCGCGAGCAGACCACCCGCCAGACGGGAGCGCCGTCCGACCAGATCGGCCAGTTCGTCGCCGCCATCGTCGGCATGAACGAGGACGTGTGGTCGGATGTCCTGCCGAAGCAGAAGAACATCAAGTTCACGCCGGCCTCGCTCGTCATGTTCAACGGAGCGACGCGGTCGGCCTGCGGCTCGGCCGAATCGGCGATGGGGCCGTTCTACTGCCCGCTCGACAAGAAGATCTATCTCGACACGTCCTTCTTCCAGGACATGCAGCGGCGCTTCGGCGGCGGCGGCGACTTCGCCTACGCCTACGTGATCTCGCACGAGATGGGCCATCACATCGAAAACCTGCTCGGCATTCTGCCGAAGGTGCAGCGCGCGCAGCAGCAGGCCGACAGCCGCGCCGAGGCCAATGGCCTTTCCGTGCGCGTCGAGCTGATGGCCGATTGCCTCGCCGGCGTGTGGGCCGCCAACGCCAACGCCAAATGGCGCAACATCGATCCCGAGGACATCCAGAAGGCGGTGACGACCGCGCAGGCGATCGGCGACGACCGTCTGCAGAAGGCCTCGCAAGGGCGCGTCGTGCCGGACAGCTTCACGCACGGCTCGTCGGCGCAGCGCGTTCAGTGGCTGCAGCGCGGGATGCAGAGCGGGCAGGTCGACGCCTGCAACACGTTCTCGCAGCAGCGCTGAATCGATCAGACGACCCGCCGCGCGCGCGTGAGCAGCGTGCGCGCGCCGAGCTTTCGCGCGAACGCGCCGGGATTGTCGCCGGCGACGGCCAGCATGTCCGATCTCGCGGCGACCACGCCGACGCAGCGCGCGAGCGAGGGAAAGATGCGCTGCGCGAGGCTCTCGGGCTCCGCGCGCAAGGCCATCGCGGGCGGGACCGCCGCCAGCGACCAGTCCGACATTTCGTCGATGAAGCCGGACATCGGCGCATAGCCCGCGGCCAGCAGGAAAATCCGGTCGCTGCGCATTTTTTTAAGGGCGATCGCCAGGCCGCGGGCCGGCTCCGTATCCTCGACCAGCGCGCAGCCGGCGTGATCGGCGATGGAGGCAAGGCCGGCCCCCGGCGCGCCGACGACGCAGGCGTCGCGCACGATGTCGGCGATCGCCGCCCCGACCAGAGCCGCGAGCGAGCGGACGGCGGCTTCTTGCGCGCGGCCGGCTGCGGGATCGGCGCCAAAGGGCGCGAGAACGATTGCCGAAAGCATGGCGCTCTCTAGCACCGCGCGCCCGAAACCCGGCGCCTTTTTGTGAGGCGTCGCGGCGTATTCGGCGCTTGACAGGCGCATTCTTTGTTCCATATTTGTTCTCATGTTCCCGCTCCGTTCCGGGCCGGCCAGTCGAGGGCGGGCCTCGCAGGAGCTTCGGGCTGCGTGGCGTTGCGTGTTGCGTTTCGGCGTTTGGGTTCGAGTGGGGCGCGAGGAGGCCGTCATGGGTCGCAGTGCAGTCGCTAGCGGGAGTCTGGAAGATGTTCGCGTCAGACCCCGCGATCCTCGCGCCCTGCTCGGCGCCCACAGGGGCGAGCAGGACGCCGAGGGCGTCGCGCCCAAGGCCTTGCGCGGGCGCGGCGCGGTCACCAACAAGACGGGGCGTTTTGAAAAAGAGGCGCGCGCGGCGGTCGACGACGGCTGGGATTCGCTCGGCGAGATCGAGGCCCTGCGCACCGAGGTTCATACCGAACGGCCGCGCAACATCATCACGCGCAACAATTCGCCGGACATTTCCTTCGACCGCTCGATCAATCCCTATCGCGGCTGCGAGCACGGCTGCATCTATTGTTTCGCGCGGCCCACGCACGCCTACATGGGCCTGTCGCCGGGCCTCGACTTCGAGACCAGGCTGTTCGTAAAGGAAGGCGCGGCGCAATTGCTGCAGCGGGAATTGTCCGCGCCGAGCTATCAGCCCCGCACCATCGCCATCGGCACGAATACCGATCCCTATCAGCCGATCGAGCGCACCTACCGCACGATGCGCTCGATCCTCGAAGTCCTGTCTGCGGCCAATCATCCGGTCGGGATCGTGACCAAATCGGCTCTGGTCCAGCGCGACATCGACATTCTCGGGCCGATGGCTGCACGAGGACTGGCCAAGGTCGCACTCTCGGTGACGACGCTCGATCCCGTTCTCGCCCGCAGGATGGAGCCGCGCGCCGCTTCGCCGGAAAAGCGCCTCGAGACGATCGAGAGGCTGGCGGAAGCCGGCATCCCGACGGGCGTGATGGTCGCGCCGGTCATCCCGGCGATCAACGACGAGGAGATAGAGACAATTCTCACGCGCGCCCATGCGCGCGGCGCGCGCGAGGCCGGCTATATCGCGCTGCGCCTGCCGCACGAGGCGCGCGAGCTCTTCGCGGAATGGCTGATCGAGCATTATCCCGGCAAGGCGCGCCATGTGCTGTCGCTCGTGCGCGAAATGCGCGAGGGCAAGCTCTACGACGCGACCTTCGGCAAGCGCATGAGCGGGACCGGACCCTATGCCTGGATGATCGGCCGACGGTTCGAGGTCGCACTGGAAAAGATCGGCTATGCGAAGACGCGCGCGCGCCTGCGCACCGACCTGTTTCAGCCGCCGGCCCGCGCGGGCCAGCAGCTCAGCCTGTTTCAGCCGTAGAGGAAAAGATCAGCGGCGAAACGTCATCCGCCGAACGTCATCCGCCGACCTTGGGCACGCCGTAGCGGGCCGCATAATAGACGACGACAAGCAGGACGAGAGTCACAACAAAATAGACGATCGCCGAGGAGCCGAGGCCGCCAGCGGGCCGGGCCGCCTGTTGCGTCAGCGAGACGGCGCGCGGCGTCGCGGGGCCGCCGCTGGCGACGTCGGGCCCGTTGCCGGCGAGCGTAGCGTCGGCGAGATGGCGATAGGTGGCCAGGCGTCGCGGCGTGCTTTCGCCGATGATGTAGGAATCCGCCTCGGACTCGGTCGGCTCACGGCCCTTGGCGGTGCGGAATTCCTGCAGCCAGTCCAGCTCGTTCTGCTTGAAGATCGAATAGGCGACGAGGCCGGTGATATCCGAATCGCCCTTCACCAGGGACGCAAAGACGGCGTTGCGGCCGCTGTCCTGGATTTCGGGATGGAACACGTGCGTGACGCCGCCATCCGCCGCGGTCACGGCCGTGTCGGCGGCGCTTCTGGCGCGCGAAGCAATTTCGAGAGTGTCGTCCATTGGCGCTTTCCCACAAGCGAAGCCGATACCGTCAATTTACCAATAATTAAGCGCTGTGGCCAGTAAAGCCCGGCCGAAGCGAGGCCATATGCGCGTGTAACCCTAATGCGTAGGGTTTAGACGGCGGGCTGGTCGCGTCAGCCTCTTTGCGCGTCGCGCGCCGATGGCGTTATCTGCATCCGATCGACGCCCCGAGGCGAATCGACCGAGAGCGCGTGGGCCGAAAAAGTGGACGCCGGTTTTTCGCAAGACGCGCGCTCCAAACTTTGAAATAGATCAGCTTTTCTGCATTCGAGCGATTCCGCTCAAATGCAGGCTGATCTGGGCGTCAGGAGCGCCGCCGTGCCGGATTTCAGTTACGAGGACGCATTGCCGCGCGCGGCCCGCCGCCTCGTCGCGGGCATGGACGAAGTGGGCCGGGGTCCGCTCGCGGGTCCCGTCTGCGCCGCGATCGTCGTGCTCGACCGCAAGAGGCCGCCGCCCTGTGTCGACGATTCCAAGGCGCTGACGCCGAAGGCGCGCGAGGCGCTGTTCGCCGAAATATGCGCCAGCGCGCGCGCCATTTCCTTCGCCAGCGCCTCGGCGCGCGAGATCGACCAGATCAACATACGGCAGGCGACGCATCTGGCCATGCGCCGCGCGGCGGCGGGGCTGGCGATCGCGCCCTCGCACATATTGGTGGACGGCAACGATCCGCCGCCGGGACTTTCCTGCGACGCGACGGCGATCGTGAAAGGCGACGCGCTGTCCCTGTCGATCGCCGCGGCGTCGATCGTCGCCAAGGTGCTGCGCGACCGCATGATGACGCGGCTTGCCGCTTTCCACCCGGAATATGAATTCGACCGGCATGTCGGCTACGCCACGCCGCGACACCTCGCCGCACTCGAGACGCATGGTCCGTGCAGGCATCACCGCATGACCTTTTCGCCGATGCGACAGGGCGCGCTCGCGCTCTGACGGCGCCTGGCCGAAGATTTTCTCCGTTGCGGCAGGCCTGGGCGCGCGCGCGCCAACCATTATTTAACCCGGCCGCGCTAGGCGCCTGCAAATTATTGAAAAATCGACCTGTTTTCTTAACGCAAGCGTTCAAAAAAGGGACAGGAATTTCCTCTCCCCCTAAACGCCGCTTTTACCTCGTCCCGGCATATTGCGCGTGTTGGTAGCGTAACCGGTATGAGTTCATGCGTAGCGCACGTGCCGGGGCGGCGAGCCCGAAGGCCCAGATTCAGGTTTCGCGTACTGGTCCTTCGGCTTCGCGCTTCCCCGGCGTGCAACGCGCGGGCGCCCAAGCCGTCCCCCAAAGCGTCCCCAAAGACGAAATTCTCATCGGCGACTGCATCGCGCATCTGCGCGGTTTGCCGGAAGGTTGCGCCGACCTCGTCTTCGCCGACCCGCCGTACAATCTGCAGCTCGAAGGCGCGCTGTCGCGTCCCGACCAGAGCATGGTCGACGCCGTCGACGACGACTGGGACAAGTTCGCCTCCTTCTCCGACTATGATTCCTTCACGCGCGAGTGGCTGAGCGCCGCGCGAAAAGCGATGAAGAAGGACGCCACGATCTTCGTCATCGGCTCCTATCACAACATCTTCCGCGTCGGCGCGATCATGCAGGATCTGGGCTTCTGGATCCTCAACGACATCGTCTGGCGCAAGGCGAACCCGATGCCGAATTTCCGGGGCCGCCGCTTCACCAATGCGCACGAGACGATGATCTGGGCGGCGCGGGACGCTTCGACCAAGTCCTACACGTTCAACTACGAAGCGCTGAAGGCCGGCAACGAGGATTGCCAGGTGCGCTCCGACTGGTACATGCCGATCTGCACCGGCGGCGAGCGTCTCAAGGACGAGGCCGGTCGCAAGGTGCATCCGACGCAAAAGCCGGAGGCGTTGCTCGCGCGCATCATGCTTGCGGCGTCGAACGCCGGCGACACGGTGCTCGATCCCTTCTTCGGCTCCGGCACGACCGGCGCGGTCGCGCGCCGCATGAGCCGCCACTTCATCGGCATCGAGCGCGACGTGACTTATGCTTCCGCTGCGCGAAAACGCATCGCCGCGGTCGAGCCGCTGCCGGCCGAAGCGCTGGCCGCCGCCCCCTCGAAACGCGCCGAGCCGCGCGTCGCATTCGCCAGCGTCGTGGAAGCCGGCCTGATCGCGCCGGGAACGGCTCTCGTCGACGAGAAGCGCCGCTATCGCGCCATCGTGCGCGCGGACGGCGCCCTCTCGCTCGGGCCAGCCGTCGGCTCCATCCACAAGACCGGCGCGCTCGCGCAGGGCCTGCCCGCCTGCAACGGCTGGACCTTCTGGCATTTCGAGGACGGCGCGCAATTGCGCTCGATCGACACGCTGCGCGCGATCATCCGCGACCGGATGCGGGCGGCGGGCGAATAGCGACGCCTTTTTCCTCCACGCCGAAATCGGGCTAGTATTCTCGCCGCCAACAGAGCGCGGGGCCCATGGTTCTCATTCCACTCGGCGACGACGCCCCGCATGCGCGGCGTGACACGCCTTATGTCACCTATGCGCTGATCGCGCTCAACGTCGCGGTCTTCCTGTGGCGCCAATCGGCGAGCATGGGCGAGGATATCGCGTTCGAACGGCACTGGGGCGTGACGCCGGCGCTGATGTTCGGCACGAACGATCTCGACTCCTTCCACCGTTTCGCGCCGCTCTTCACGTACATGTTCCTGCACGGCGGCTGGGCGCATCTCATCGGCAACATGCTGTTCCTGTGGATTTTCGGCGACGATATCGAGGACGCGCTGGGGCATGTGCGCTTCGTGGCATCTTCTATCTGATGTGCGGCATGTTCGGCGCGCTGCTCTATTCGGTCGTGACGACGCATCCGCAGGCGCCGCTGGTCGGCGCGTCCGGCGCGATCGCCGGCGTGATGGGCGCCTATCTGATGATCCGCCCTTGCGCGCACGTGCGCGTGCTGGTGTTCGTCAAGGTGGTGGCGATCCGCGCCATGTACGTCATTCTCGCCTGGGCGGCGTTGCAGATCTGGCACGTCGTCACGCCCGGCGACGGCGCCGTCGCCTGGTGGGCGCATATCGGCGGCATGCTGGCGGGCGCGGCGCTCATCCCGATCATGCGCCAGCCCGGCGTGCAATTGTGGGAATGCATCCAGCAGCGCACCTTCGTCAGCCCGTGGGACGAAACGCTGCGGCCGCCTTCTGCGCGCGGTTCGGGTCCTGAACTCGACAAGCCGATCTAGCAGGCTACCGAAAGAGTTCTCATTCCTGCAGCCATGCTTCGAGACGGCCGCTTTCGCGGCCTCCTCAGCATGAAGGTTTGTGGTTGCAAACCAAAACAGTAGCCCTCACCCTGAGGAGGCGCTGAAAGCGCCGTCTCGAAGGGCGAGGGCGGGCCGGATGTTTCAGAAGCCTGCTAGTCGAACTCGACCGTAAGTCCGTGGCGTTCGCATTCGTCCTCGATCGCGCCGAGGATCGCCTGCAATTTCTCGACGTCGATCTCGTCCTCGTCGTGCGGCGCGTCCCAATGGTCGATGTCGTCGAGGCGGATGATGAAGTCCGGCGATCCTTCGGCGGCCGGCGGCGGCGGGCTCGCGACCACGGTGAGCGTGCGGCCCCCGTGATGCACACGTATCGCGCCTTCGGTAATCTCGACTTCGATCGCCGGTTTGCGTCGCGCCATCCCTGGCCTCTCGATGGGCAGTCGCGGGAGGCGCTATCCTGCATTGGCCGCGCGCCAAGGCAAGCGCGATCAGTTTTCCTTGCGCGAGCCCAGTTCGAGACCGGCATGCGCCGCCACCTTCCGCATCAGGCTCGGCAGCGCCTCCTCGGCGACCGCATCCGCCGCCACCCACCGCGCCCCGGCCGGCGCGTTTCGCGCCTGCGGCGCCGCGCCGACATAAACGGCCAGCCCTAGCGCAAAATGGGTGAAGACATGCGTGACCTCGCCAGCCCTCGCCTTCCAGGCGAGCGGCAGCGGCGCGAAATCTAGCGCGCGTGAAAAATCGAAATCCGCCGACCATTCCGTGCCCGGAAATTCCGTCATGCCGCCGAGCAGCCCCTTGGGCGGCCGCGTGCGCAAGAGGACGGCGCCATCGGCGCGGATCGCGACGAAGACGGCGCCGCGGCGCTGCGGCCGCTCCGGCCTGGGCAGGCGCCGCGGATATGTTTCGGGCGCGCCCCCTTTGCGCGCGACGCACGCCTGCGACAGCGGGCACAAGACGCAGGCCGGTTTCTTCGGCGTGCAGATGGTCGCGCCGATATCCATCATGGCCTGCGCGAAATCGCCGGCGCGCGCCTGCGGCGTCAGTTCGTCGGCGCGCGCGCGGATTTCGGGCTTGGCCTGCGGCAGCGGCGTCTCGATCGCATGAAGACGCGCGACCACGCGCTCGACATTGCCGTCGACGACGACAGCGCGCCGGTCGAAAGCGATCGCGGCGATGGCGGCGGCCGTATAGGGGCCGACGCCCGGCAGTTCGCGCAATGCGGCTTCGTCGTGCGGGAAAGCCCCCTCGCGCGACGACAGCGCGCGCACAAGCCACGAGGTTGCGGGCGCGCGAATAATAGCCGAGCCCCGCCCATGCGCGCATGATCTCCTCGTCGGGCGCGGCGGCGAGCGTCTCCACATCGGGCCAGCGTTCGAGGAAGCGACGGAAGTACGGGCCGACGGCGGCGACCGTCGTCTGCTGCAGCATGATTTCCGACAGCCAGACCGCATAGGGGTCCGGCGTCGCGCCGCCGGTCGCGCGCCACGGCAGCTTGCGCGCGTGACGGTCGTACCAGGCGAGGAGAGCGGAAGCGGGAGAGGCGCAGGGCGGCATGGACGAGGCCACCCATACACGATCGCGGGCGCGCTCGCTCTCCCGCATCCGCCGCGCTATCCTTTCCCCATGCCGCCGCCCCGCCGCAAAGCCAGCGCCAAGCCGCTCGCCGAATTCCTGGCCCCCGCGCTCGACCCGCTGGTCGCGCGGCTCGGCATGTCGCAGGCGACGCTGGTGCTGGACTGGGCGGAAATCGTCGGCGAACGGCTCGCGGGACTTTGCGAGCCGGCAAGGTTGCGTTGGCCGCCGCGCGGACCGAAAAGCGATCCGACCAAGTCCTCCGAGCCGGCGACGCTGATGCTGCGCGTCGCGCCGGGCATGGGGCTGGAAATCCAGCATCTCGCGCCCCTTCTGATCGAGCGCGTCAATGCGCATCTGGGCTGGCGCTGCGTCGGCAAGGTCGCCTTGCGCGCCGAGCCGTTCGCGCCGAAACGCAAGCGCCAGCGCAAGCCGCCGCCCGTCGACCCGCGCGCGCGGGCGGAGGCGGAGCGGCTGGCCGAGGGCATCGAGGACGAGGCGCTGCGCGCCGCCCTCACCCGCCTGGGGACAGCGGCGCTCGCCGAAAAGCGGCGGTAGGCCGGCGGCCGGCTTGCCGTAACCCTGCATTTGCCATATTCGGCCAGCACTGACTTCGCCGAAAGCGGCCGGGGCCTAGCTCGCCGCCAGAACGGGACCGACCATGACCCAGCCGCTCTTTCCCTCGCGCCGTCTCATCCTCGCCGGCGCCGCCGCTTCCGCTGGGCTCGCCTTCGCGCCCGGCGCGGCCTTCGCGCTCGACGGCAAGGTCGACGTGGCCGAACTCATGGGCGCCGACGCCCTGCCGGACGTGTGGGTCGGCAAGGCGGACGCGCCGATCACGATCGTCGAATACGCCTCGATGACCTGCTCGCATTGCGCGACCTTTCACAACGAGACGTTTCCGCTGCTGAAGAAGAATTATCTCGACACGGGCAAGGCGCGTTTCACGCTGCGCGAATTCCCGCTGGACGCGCTGGCGGCCGCCGCCTTCATGCTGGCGCGCTACGCCGGCGACAAGCGCGAGGCGCTGGTCGACCTGCTGTTTGCCCAGCAGAAGAACTGGGCCTTCGTCGACAAGCCGCTCGACGCGCTGGAGAACACGGTCAAGCAGGCGGGCATCAGCTCGGACGACTTCAAGAAGTGCCTGCAGGACAACGCCCTCTACCAGAACGTGCTGAAGGTGCGTCAGCGCGGCGCCGACAAGTTCGGCGTCGATTCGACCCCCACCTTCTTCATCAACGGCGAACGCAAGAAGGGCGAGATCGCGCCGGGCGAACTCGACAAGCTGCTGGCGCCTCTCGCGGACAAGAAGTAAGGGGCTTTTCTCCTTCTCCCGCGGAGCGGGAGAAGGCGTCGCGCTGGACGCGCGACGGATAAGGGCAAATCGGTTGCCTGAATGATCGCCGCTGCCCGCAAGTCCCTCACCCGACCCGGCTTCGCCGGGCCACCCTCTCCCGCCATGCGGGAGAGGGAGAAATCCCCCGCGATTCACAAGAAAAAGCCGTGATTTGCTTGCATTTCCCGTGCGGCTGTGACGCTTTCTAGTCTCACAGTCTAGCAGCCGTGGCGGCGGCGGGAACCGTTCATGAAATTCAACAAGCTCCGGCTCGTCGGCTTCAAGAGCTTCGTCGAGCCGACCGAATTCCACATCGAGCCGGGCCTGACGGGCGTCGTCGGGCCCAACGGTTGCGGCAAGTCGAATCTGGTCGAGGCCCTGCGCTGGGTCATGGGCGAGAATTCGTACAAGAACATGCGCGCGTCCGGCATGGACGACGTCATCTTCTCCGGCTCCGGCAATCGCCCCGCGCGCAACACGGCCGAGGTCGGGCTCGTCCTCGACAATTCGCAGCGCACCGCGCCCGCCGCCTTCAACGATAGCGAACTGATCGAGGTCACCCGCCGCATCGAGCGCGAGGCCGGCTCCTCCTATCGCGTCAATGCGCGCGAGGTTCGCGCGCGCGACGTGCAGCTTCTGTTCGCCGACGCCTCGACCGGCGCGCGCTCGCCGGCGCTGGTGCGTCAGGGCATGATCGGCGAGATCATTTCCGCCAAGCCGCAGGCGCGCCGCCGCATTCTCGAAGAAGCCGCCGGCGTCGCCGGCCTGCATTCGCGCCGGCACGAGGCGGAATTGCGCTTGAAGGGCGCGGAAGAAAACCTCACGCGCCTCGAAGACGTGATGAAGCAGGTCGACGCGCAGATCGACTCGCTGAAGCGGCAGGCGCGGCAGGCCTCGCGCTACAAGTCGCTGGCCTCCGACATCCGCAAGTACGAGGCGCTGGTCGCGCTCAGCCTGCATCGCGAGGCCGCGCAGATGCTGGCCGACGCCGAGCGCAAGCTCGAAGCCGACGTGCGCGAAGTGGCCGAACGCACCACCCATCAGGCCGAGGCCGCGCGCCTGCAGGCGGTGGCCGCCCACGGCCTGCCGGGATTGCGCGACAGTCGAAGCGCGCGCCGGCGCCGCGCTCCAGCGCATCGCGCTCGCGCGCGAAACGCTCGAAGCGGAAGAAAAGCGCGCGCAGGAACGCGCTGCCGAAATCGCGCGGCGCATCGAGCAGATCGCGCGCGACCTCGAACGCCAGAAGGCGCTGATCGAGGACGCGAGCCAGTCGATCGCACGGCTCGAAGCCGAAGACGCCGAGTTGCGCGCGCACGAGGAAACCGAAGGCGAGCAGCGCGCCGAGGCCGCCGAACGCACGCAGATGGCGGAAGAAAAGCTCGCCGAGACAGAGCGCCTGCTGTCCGACGCGCAGGCGCTGCTGTCCGACGCCAGCGCGCGACGCGCGTCCGCCGAGACAAGCGTGCGCGACGAGACGCAGCGGCTCGCGCGTTTCGAGGCCGAGATCACGCGGCTCGAAACCGAATTCGCGATGATCGCTTCGAGCGGCTCGGGCGAAGAGGAAGCGCATGCGCTGGCCGAAACGCTCGAAAATCTGCTCGAGGAAGCGCAGGCCGCCGACGAACGCGCATTGCTCGCCGAAGACTCGCACCTCGCTGCGCGTGAAAAGGAAGCGGAACTGCGCGGGCCGCTGACGGAGGCCGACCGCAAGGCGCAGCGCCTCGAGACGGAAGCGCGCACCCTGTCGAAACTGCTCGATTCCAACGCCGGCGGGCTCTGGCCGCCCGTGGTCGAGGAGATGAAGGTCGAGAAGGGCTACGAGGCCGCCATCGGCGCGGCGCTCGGCGACGATCTCGAGGCTTCCGCCAACACATCGGCGCCCGCGCATTGGGCGACGACCGACGCCGCCGGCGACCCGGCGCTGCCGCCGGGCGTGACGCCGCTCTCGCAACTCGTGCAGGCGCCGCCGGCGCTCGCGCGTCGCCTCGCGCAGATCGGCGTCGTTCTTCGCGCGGAGGGGCCGCGTTTGCGCGGGCTTCTCAGGCCCGGCCAGCGGCTCGTCTCGAAGGAAGGCGACCTGTGGCGCTGGGACGGTTTTACGCAAGGCGCGGAGGCGCCGACGCCGGCCGCCCGCCGTCTTGCCGAGAAGAACCGCCTCGGCGATCTCACGCGCGAGGCCGAGGCCGCGCGGCGCGAGGCCGAGCAATTGCGCGCGCAGGCCGAGGCCGCGCAGCAGGCATTGCGCGCCGCCGCGCAGAGCGAGCAGGAGGCGCGCGCCGCGCAGCGTGTTGCCGAGCGCGCGGCCAATGAAACGCGCGACCGTCTCGCCGCCGCCGAGAAGCGCCGCGCCGCGTCGTCGGCGCGCCTCTCCGCGTTGCAGGAAGCCAAGGGCGCGGCGCTCGCCAATCGCGACGAGGCGCGCCAGCGCCAGCGCCAGGCCGAGCAATTGCTCGACGAACTCGACGAGCCGGCCTCGCTCGCCGGCGCGCTGGACGCCGCCCGCGCCACCGCCGCGCAGGATCGCGCCACGGCGGCCGAAGCGCGCGCCGCGCTGCAGGCGCTGACGCGCGACGCCGAAGCCAGAGCGCGCCGTCGCGCCGCCGTCGCCAACGAGCGCCGCTCGTGGATCGAGCGGCGCGAGAACGGCGCCGATCACATCGCCGATTTCGAGACGCGCCGCGCCGAGGCGCAGGACGAAGCCGAGCTGCTCGCCGAAGCGCCGGACGAATTCCTGATGAAACGCCGCGCGCTGATGAACGAGATGGAAGCGGCCGAAGGTGCGCGCAAGGAAGCCTCCGACGCGCGCGCGGCCGCCGAAACCATGCTCGCGGAAGCCGACCGCGTGGCGCGCGCGGCGCTCGACGCGATGAGTTCTTCGCGCGAGGAGCGCGCGCGGTCGGAATCGCGCGTGGAAGCCGGCGCGCCAGCGCCTGGCCGACGTTCTGCGGCAGATCGAAAACGATCTGGAATGCGCGCCGGACGCGCTCGCCGCGCTCGCCGGCGTGAAGGCCGGCGACGAACTGCCCGCCGCCGACGACATCGCGGAAAAGCTCGACAGGCTGAAGTCCGACCGCGAACGTCTCGGCGCCGTGAACCTGCGCGCCGACGACGAACTCGCCGAGGTCGAGGCGCAATCGGCCAAGATGCTCGCCGAACGCGACGACCTGACCGAAGCGATCCGCAAGCTGCGCGGCGCCATCGGCAATCTCAACCGCGAGGGCCGCGAACGGCTGCTCGCCGCCTTCGAGGTGGTGAACAACCACTTCAAGGAATTGTTCTCGACGCTGTTCGGCGGCGGCACGGCGGAACTGCAACTGGTGGAGAGCGACGACCCGCTGGAGGCCGGCCTCGAAATCCTCGCCCGCCCGCCGGGCAAGAAGCCGCAGACCATGACGCTGCTGTCCGGCGGCGAGCAGGCCTTGACCGCGATGAGCCTGATCTTCGCGGTGTTCCTCACCAATCCCTCGCCGATCTGCGTGCTGGACGAAGTTGACGCGCCGCTCGACAATTCCAACGTCGAGCGCTTCTGCGACCTGCTCGAGGAAATGCGCAAGAAGACCGACACGCGCTTCGTCACGATCACGCACAATCCGATCACCATGGCGCGCATGGACCGGCTGTTCGGCGTCACCATGGCCGAGCGCGGCGTCAGCCAACTCGTCTCGGTCGATCTCGCGCAGGCCGAGAAATTCCTGGACGCGGCGGAGTAGTCAGCCGGGACCGCCGGCCTCCAGCCGGCCCCCACGACAGCATGTCGAATGCCGGCTGGAAGCCGGCGGTCCCGGCTTCGTGGCCGACGCCTCGACCTGCCGCGCGCCGGTGCTAGACTGGCGCCGTCGGCTGGAGGGCTCTCTCATGCGCGCGTTCAACGTCGTCAAATTCAAGGTGAAGCCCGGAAGCGAGACCGCATTCCTCGACGCGCATCGCGACGGCAAGGCGAAATGGCCGGGGCTGGTCAAGGGAACGATCATCAAGACCGGCGACGCCAGCTATTGCCTGATCGGCGAATGGACCAGCGCCGGAGGCGCTTGCCGCCGCGCGGCCCGCGATGATCGAGACGCTCAATTCGTTTCGCGTCACGCTCGACGAGGTCGCCGCGGGCGGCGGCGTCACCGACGCCGTGTCGGGACCGAGCGTTCTGGACATAGCCTGAAGGGCTGTCATCCCCGCGAAAGCGGGGATCCAGAGCAACGCCACGGTCCTTCTGGATGCCCGCCTTCGCGGGCATGACAATATTCGCTCCGCAAACTCGAGCCGGCTGGAAGCCGGCGGTCCCGGCTTGTCGTGTCATGCCTGCAAACCGGCGATCCCGGCCTGGCGCCTGCCATGCGCGACAGGGGCTCGCGGGCTCCCGCCAAGCTGCTAATCTCGCGGCGGGAGGACCAAAAATGCGTTCATACGACGTCACCGTTTTCGACGGGCCGCTTTCGCTCAACGAGCGCCCGACGCCACAGCCCGTGGGCGAGGAAGTGCTGGTGAAGATCACCGCCGCCGGCGTCTGCCATTCCGACATCCATATCTGCGAAGGCTTTTACGATCTGGGCGGCGGCAAGAAATTCCACATGGCCGATCGCGGCATGAAGCTGCCGATCACCATGGGCCACGAGATCGCCGGCGAGATGGTGTCGGGCGGCCCGGACGCCGGCCCGGTCAAGGCGGGCGAGAAGGTCGTCGTCTTCCCCTGGATCGGCTGCGGCAAATGCGCGGTCTGCGCGCGCGGCGAGGAAAACCTCTGCCTGCAATCGCGCTTCCTCGGCGTGTTCCGCAACGGCGGCTACGCCACGCATGTGATCGTGCCCGCACAAGCGCTATTGCCTTGATATCGGCGACATGGACACGGGCGTCGCCGCGCCCTACGCCTGCTCCGGCCTCACCACCTACAGCGCGCTCAAGAAGATCGGCGCTAAAATCTACCAGCGCGAACCGATCGTCGTCATCGGCGCGGGCGGCCTCGGCCTGATGTGCCTGACGCTGATGAAGGCGATGGGCGCGCATGGCGCCATCGTCGTCGACGTCAATCCGACCAGCCGCGACGCCGCGATGAAGGCCGGCGCGCTCGCCGCCATCGACCCGAAGGCGCCGGACGCCGTCGCTTCGATCCGCAAGCTGACGCCGGACGGCGCGGGCGCGGCGGCGGTCATCGATCTCGTCGGCGCGGGCGCCACCGTGCAGCTCGGCCTCGACGTGATGGCGCGCGGCGGGCGCGTGATCGTCGTCGGCCTGATGGGCGGCGAGGTCACCGTGCCGACGCCGACCATCCCGCAGCGCGCGATGACCTTGCAGGGATCTTATGTCGGCAACCTCGAGGAGCTGAAGGAATTGATGGCGCTCGTCGCCAAGGGCGGCGTGCCGCGCGTGCCGATGGTCGAACGCACGCTGGACGAAGCCGACAAATCGCTGAACGACCTGCGCTCGGGCAAGATCGTCGGGCGGATCATCCTGAAGCCTTGAGGCGCTTTTCCCTCTCCCCGCCTCATGGGGAGAGGGTGTCAGGCGTGCCCCGCGTCGCCCGACAGGAACGCCGGGTCCACGCCCATGCCGCGCAGCGCGCGGTCGTATTTGTCGTCATGCGCCGGGTCGAAGATCAGCGCGGGATCGGCGGGGCCGGTCAGCCAGCCGTTGTGCAGCAATTCGCTCTCGAGCTGGCCCGGTCCCCAGCTCGCATAGCCGAGCGCCAGCGCTGCGTGATGCGGCCCGACGCCGTCGGCGATGGCGCGGAGAATGTCGAGCGTCGCCGTCAGGCACACGCCCTTGTCGATGGCGACCGTCGAATCGCCGGAATTGAAATCGTCGCTGTGCAGCACGAAGCCGCGGCCGGATTCCATGGGGCCGCCGCGTAGCACCTGAACGCCCTCCACTTCGGGCGGCAGGCGGATCGCGGCCTTCTGGTCGATCACCTTCAATTGCACCAGCAGTTCGGGAAAAGTGAGCGATTTCGACCGCTTGTTGATGACGATGCCCATCGCCCCTTCCTCGGAATGGGCGCACATGTAGATGACCGTGCGTGCGAAGCGCTCGTCCGGCATGGAAGGCATGGCCACGAGCAACTGGCCGTCGAGGAACAATGTTTCGCCGGATTTCGGTTTTGATTTCTTGCGCGCCATCAGACACAAGGTAATCATGCCCCCCTGCGGCGCCAAGGAGCCGGCCGCTCACGACAAGTTCAGTGGCGCGCGGGCCGAGGGGCGACTAGAAGCCGGACATGCATTCGTTTCGTTCGATAGCCGCTATTTTCCTTGCAATCGCGCTCGCAGGCCGGCGCGCAGGCCGGGCCCGCCAGCGACAAGGCGCGCGTGTCCTTCGTCTCCGGCGGCGGCTTGGTCGACGGCGCCTATCGCGCCGCCATCGTCGTCGATCTCGCGCCGGATACGACGACCTACTGGCGCAATCCCGGCGAGGCGGGCTCGCCGCCGAGCTTCGATTTCTCGGCCTCGACCAACCTTGCAGGCTTCGACGTCGCCATGCCCGCGCCCAAACGCATCGTGGAGGCGGGGCTCGATGTGTTCGGCTGGCACGACCGCGTCGCCTTCGCCGTGACCCTGACGCCGAAGGACGCCGGCAAACCGGTGACGGCCGACCTCAAGATGGATTACGCGGCCTGCGAGAAGATCTGCGTGCCGATGCACGCCGAGGCGCGGCTGGAGCTTGCGCCTGCCGGCGGCGCGGGCGCGGATGCGGCGCTCGTGAACGCCGCGCGCGCGGCGTTGCCGAAGCCCGTGGCGCCGGAGGCGGCCGCCTCGCTCGCGCCCGTCGCCGGCGCCGACAAACCGGCCTGGATCGTGACGCCGAAGGCCGGCGGCGCGCTCGACCTCTTCGCCGAGACGCCGGACGGCTATTTCGCCGAGACGAAACGCACGCCCGACGGCGCCTTCCGGCTGGCGCTGGTCGAGGCGCCGAAGGACGCCGCCCTGCCCAAGGCGCCGGTGCGGCTGACCATGACGAGCGCATCCGGCGCGGTCGAATTTTCCGTCAGGCTCGACGGGGGGCGTGCTTCGCCCTAACTTGGCCTCAGCGGCGTTCGCCGCACGAAATCAATCAGGAGTACGAGATGACGATCAAGGTTGGCGACCGCCTGCCGAAGGCCACATTCACGGTCATGACGGCCGACGGCCCTGCGGCGAAATCGACGGACGACCTGTTCAAGGGCAAGAAGGTGGTGCTGGTGGGCGTGCCCGGCGCCTTCACCCCGACCTGCCACAAGAACCACCTGCCCGGCTTCATCGAGAACGAGAAGGCGATCAAGGCCAAGGGCGTCGACGACATCGCGGTCATCGCCACCAACGACGTGTTCGTGATGAACGCCTGGGCCAAGGACACGAAGTCCGAGGGCAAGATCACGTTCCTGGCCGACGGCAGCGCCGCCTTCGCCAAGGCGACGGGCCTCGACCTCGACCTGTCGGAGCGCGGCATGGGCATGCGCAACAAGCGCTTCTCGATGATCGTGGAAGACGGCGTCGTGCGCTCGCTCAACATCGAGGAAGGCCCGGGCGCGGAGAAGTCCGGCGCCAAGACGATGCTGGAGCAGCTCTGACATAGGTCTTCGATCGGCCTTGCCTCGGCAGTCGGTCTCGCCTCGGCGGTCGGTACTGGCCGGTTGCGCGCGGGAGGGCCGAACGCTTGATCGAACTGCACAACGTCAGGGTCGACTATGACGGCGCGCCCCGCCCGGCGGTGCGCGACGCGACCCTGACGATATCGGGCGGGACCTTCGTCGCGCTGGTCGGCCCGTCGGGCTCCGGCAAGACCTCTCTGCTCAAGACCATCAACCGCCTCGTCGAGCCGACGAGCGGCGCGATCCGCATCGAGGATCGCGACATCGGCGAATTCGCGCCACACGACTTGCGCCGCCGCATCGGCTACGTGTTCCAGGGAGTCGGCCTCTTCCCGCACATGAGCGTGCGCGAGAACATCGCGATCACGCCGAGCCTCCTCGGATGGCCGCGTGAAAACATCGCGGCGCGCGTCGAGGCCGTGTTCGATCTCATCGCCCTGCCGCGCGACTATCTGGACCGGCCGCCTGCGGCGCTGTCGGGCGGCGAACGGCAGCGCGTGGCGGTCGCCCGCGCGCTCGCGGCCGAGCCGCGCATCGTCATCATGGACGAGCCTTTCGGCGCGCTCGATCCGGTGACGCGCGACGCGTTGGGCCGGGCCTATCGCGCGCTGCACGAGCGCATGAACCTCACCACCATCATGGTGACGCACGATGTGCAGGAGGCGGCGCTGCTCGCCGACCGCATCGTCGTGCTCGGCGACGGCGCGATCATCGCGGACGATACGCCGCGCGCCATGCTGACGGGCGCGCATCCGCAGGTCGCCACGCTGTTCGAGACGCCGCGCCGGCAGGCCGCGCGGATCGCCGATCTCGCGCGCGACGCGGGACAGAGTCCGTGAACGCGCAACTCGCCGCGGCCTTGGCGGTCCTGCCGAATTATCTCTCGCAACACGTCCTGCTCAGCCTCGCCGCCATGGCGCTCGGCGCCGGCGTCAGCCTGCCGCTGGCGATCTGGGCGGCGCGGCGGCCGGGCCTGCGCTGGCCGCTGCTGGCGGCGACCAGCCTCGTGCAGACGATCCCCGCGCTCGCCCTGCTCGCGCTGTTCTATCCGCTGCTGCTGGCGCTCTCGGGCCTCACGCAGACATTGTTCGGCGCGGGCGTTCCCGCTCTCGGATTTCTGCCCGCGCTGCTGGCGCTCGCGCTCTACGCCATGCTGCCGATCGTGCGCGCGACCATATCGGCGATCGCGGGCATCGATGCGTCCATCATCGAAGCAGCCGACGCCGTCGGCATGACGCCGGCGCAGCGTTTGTGGCGCGTGGAACTGCCGCTGGCCGCGCCGTTCATCGTCGGCGGCCTGCGCACGGCGATGGTCTGGACCATCGGCGCGGCGACGCTGGCCACGCCGGTCGGCCAGGTCTCGCTCGGCAATTACATCTTCTCCGGCTTGCAGACGGAGAACTGGGTGTTCGTGCTGTTCGGCTGCGCGGCGTCGGTCGTCGTCGCGCTCGCCGCCGATCAATTGCTCGCGCTGGTCGAAAAAGGCGCCGAGCGGCGCGACTGGAAACGTGCGCTCATCGGCGCCGGCGGCTTCGCGCTCGCGGCGCTCGCTGCCTTGGCGCCGGCGGCGACCTTGACGCGCACGTCCTATGTCATCGGCGCGAAGAATTTTTCCGAGCAATTCATTCTCGCCGATCTCATGACGCTGCGGCTTCAAGCGGTAGGCCTGTCCGCCGAAAAGCGCGAGGGGCTCGGCTCGGCGGTCGTCTTTCGCGCGCTCGCGGCAGGCGATATCGACGTCTATGTCGAATATTCCGGCACGCTGTGGGCGAACCTGATGCATCGCGCCGACAATCCGCCGCGCACGCAAATGCTGGCCGAACTCGGACGACTGGCTGAAGAAGAATGGCGGCGTTTCGATGCTCGGCGCGCTCGGCTTCGAGAATAGTTACGCCTTCGCCATGAAGTCTTCACGCGCAAAGGAACTCGGCCTCGGCTCCATCGCCGATCTCGCGCGCATCGCGCCGCAATTGACGCTCGGCGCCGATCTCGAATTCCAGTCGCGGCCGGAATGGGCCGGCGTGCGCGACGCCTACGGCCTGCGTTTCGCCAACATGCGATCCTACAATCCGACCTTCATGTATCGTGCGCTCGATGAGGGGCAGGCCGACGTCATCACGGCCTTTTCGAGCGACGGGCGAATCCTGTCGCAAAATCTCGTCACGCTCGACGATCCGAACAACGCCCTTCCGCACTACGACGCGGTCATCCTCATCGCGCCGAAGCGCGCGAATGACGAAAAGCTGCGCGCGGCGTTGCGGCCGCTCGTCGGCGCGATCGATCTCGCGCGGATGCGACGCGCCAATCTCGACGTCGACCGCGACGCGGACAAGCTGACGCCGCTGCAGGCGGCGGAAAGATTGGGAAATGAGGTGGGTCTGCTGAAATAGGGAGTTCGTCCTCGACACGCGCCGTCATTGCGAGGAGTTCAGGTGAAACCGCATCGCGGTTTCACCTGTAGCGACGAAGCAATCCATCCACCGGCGCCGTCAGGTGGATGGATTGCTTCGCTGCGCTCGCAATGACAGCCCCATGTCCTTTGCGCTCTCAGTTCATTTCTTCCGCTTCGCGGCCTGATAGGGCTTCATGCCGGTGCGCGCCAGGAGGTCGGCGCGCTCGTTCATCTCGTCGCCGGCATGGCCCTTCACCCATTTCCAGTGAATGTCATGGCGTTCGGCGGCGGCGTCGAGCCGCTGCCAGAGTTCGACATTCTTCACCGGCTTCTTGTCGGCGGTCTTCCAGCCGCGCTTTTTCCAATTGTGGATCCAGCCGGTGACGCCGTCGCGCACATAGATCGAATCCGTGTGCAGATTGACCGCGCAAGGGCGCGTCAACGCCTCCAGCGCCATGATGGCCGCCGTCAGCTCCATGCGATTGTTGGTCGTCAGGACTTCGCCGCCGGACAATTCCTTCTCGACGCCGTTGAAGGTGAGGATCGCGCCCCAGCCGCCGGGGCCGGGATTGCCGGAGCAGGCGCCATCGGTCCAGATCTCGACGCGTTTGGCTGGCGCGTTCATGCGACGCGCCACAACAGCAATGTCATCCCCGCGAAAGCGGGGATCCAGGGGCAAACGACGAAACGCTCGCGATGCGGCTCTGGATTCCCGCTGTCGCGGGAATGACAGGCGGGCGAAATCGTCGTCATCACGCGTCGGCGCCGTAGTCGCGGATGCTGGTCGCCTGCGCGTGAAAACGCAGCTTGCGGAAATATTCGAGCGGGTCCTTCGGCCGCACCAGCGCGCCCGGCGGCACGTTGAGCCAGTCGACCAGCCGCGTCAGCAGGAAGCGCATGCTCGCGCCGCGCGCGAGCGCCGGAAAGGCCTCGACCTCCTGCGCGTTCAACGGACGGCGGCGGCGATAATTCTCGATCATCGCCCTGCCCTTGGTGATGTTGAAGGAGGCGTCGGGCTCGAAACACCAGGCGTTGACGCAGATCGCCAGATCGTAGGCGAAGGCGTCGTTGCAGGCGAAATAGAAGTCGATCAGGCCCGACAGTTTCTCGCCGAGAAAAAACACGTTGTCGGGAAAGAGATCGGCGTGGATGACGCCTTGCGGAAGGCCGCGCGGCCAGTTGGCCTCGAGCCAGGAAAGCTCCTTCTCGATGAAGACGGGCCAGTCCCGGATGCACGCTGTCGGCGCGCGAGGCCGCGCTTTCGTAGAGCGGGCGCCACGCCTCGATCGACAGCGCGTTCGGCCGCTTCAGCGCGAAGCCCTCGCCGTCGATGTGCAGCAGGGCGTCGGCGTCGCCCACCGCCGCGCATTGTTTCGCGTTTTGCCGGCGCGGCCACATGCCGTCGAGATAGGTGACGATGGCGGCGGGCCGTCCGGCGAGCCGGCCGAGCGCATCGCCGCGTCTGTTCTTGACAGGCTGCGGGCAATTGAGGCCGCGCGCCGCCAGATGCTGCATCAGGCCGATGAAGAAGGGGAGATCGGCTTCCGCGACGCGCTTCTCGTAGAGCGTCAGGATGAAATAGCCCTTCTCCGTATGCAGCAGATAATTGGAATTCTCGACGCCTTCGGCGATGCCCTTCAGCGAGAGCATGGCGCCGAGATCGTAATCTGCGAGGAAGGCGGCAAGCTCCTCGCCGGAGACATCGGTGTAGACAGCCATCGGGCGAGTTCTGAGAAGAGCTTTCCATGCGCCTAGCGGGCGCGCATGGCCCGTGTTAGCGAGGCGCGTCCGCCCCGTCAAACGCCCGCGCCGGTCCCGATGAGCGCCATTCCTTCCTGGTTGTGGATCGTTTTCACCGTCGCCGCCTCGGGCGCGCAGACGGCGCGCAACGCCATGCAGCGCGACCTCATCGCCACGTTGGGAACGGCGGGCGCGACTTTCGTGCGCTTTCTGTTCGGCCTGCCCTTCGCGCTCATGTTTCTGGCGCTGGTTTCGGCGGCGAGCGGCGCGGCGGCGCCGGCGCCGGGCCTGTCGTCGCTGCTGTGGACGGGGTTCGGCGGCGTCAGCCAGATCGTCGCCACCGGCCTGATGCTGGCGGCGATGAAGGAGAAATCCTTCGTCGTCGCCATCGCCTACACCAAGACGGAGCCGGTGCAGGTCGCGCTGTTCGGGCTGGCCTTTCTCGGCGACCGCGTCACCGGGCCGATGGCGGCGGCGATCGCGGTCGCAACCTCGGGCGTCATGCTGATGTCCTGGCCGAAGCGCGCCGCCGACGCCCCCGCCGACGGCTGGCGACCGGCAATCTACGGCCTGGTTTCAGCCGGCATGTTCGCCTTCTCGGCCATCGGCTATCGCGCCGGCATCCTCGCGCTGGGCGCGCCGAATTTCGCGCTCGGCGCCTCGACCATCCTGGCGCTGGCGCTGGCGATCCAGAGCGCGCTGATCGTGATCGGCCTCTTGCTGTTCGACCGTGCGTTGCTGGCGGGAATCCTGCGCGCCTGGCGCCCGTCCCTGCTGGCCGGCTTCATGGGCGCGCTGGCTTCGCAATTCTGGTTCCTGGCTTTCGCCATCGACACCGCCGCGCGCGTGCGCACGCTCGCGCTGATCGAGATGATTTTCGCGCAGATCGTCACGAAGCGAATCTTCCAGCAGCAGACCAGCGCGCGCGAGATCGCCGGCATGGCGATCATGATCGCCGGCGTCGTGATCCTGATGTGGACTTGATGGGCGCTTGTCATTCCCGCGAATGCGGGAATCAAGCAGGCTCGCAAGAGCGATCCGTCATTTGCCCTGGATTCCCGATCGGCGCCGCGCGCCGTCGGGAATGACAGGCTGGCTAGACGTTGTCGCGCAATTCGCGCGGCAGCGGGAAGAACGTGTTCTCGCTGCTGACCGTCACCGTCTCGATGCTCACGTCGAAACGCGCGCCGAAGGCCTCGATCACCTCGTTCACGAGCACTTCCGGCGCGGACGCGCCCGCCGTGATCGCGATTGCGCGCACGTTTTCGTAGAGCGACCAGTCGAGGTCGCGCGCGCCGTCCACGAGCCGGGCGTTGGGGCAACCCGAGCGCTCCGCCACCTCGCGCAGGCGCTGCGAATTGGAGGAATTGGGCGAGCCGACGACGATGACGGCGTCGACGGTCGGGCTGATATCCTTGATCGCTTCCTGCCGGTTGGTGGTGGCGTAGCAGATGTCCTGCTTGTGCGGGCTGATGATGTTCGGGAAACGCCGCTTCAACGCCTCCACGATCTCGGCCGTGTCGTCGAGCGAGAGCGTGGTCTGCGTGACATAGGCGAGATTGTCGGGATTCTCGATCTTCAGCGTCGCGATCTCCGAGACGGACTGGACGAGTTGCACCGCGCCTTCCGGCAACTGGCCCATGGTGCCGACGACCTCGGGATGGCCGGCGTGGCCGATCAGCAGGACCTTGCGGCCGCGCTTGTGATGGATTTCAGCCTCGCGATGCACCTTGGTGACGAGCGGGCAGGTCGCGTCGATGGCGAAGAACCTGCGGGAGGCGGCCTCGGCCGGCACCGATTTCGGCACGCCGTGCGCCGAGAAGATGACAGGCGCGGTCCGTATCGGGAATTTCCGAGAGGTCCTCGACGAAAATCGCGCCCTTGGCCTTCAGGCTCTCCACCACGTAGCGGTTGTGGACGATTTCATGCCGGACGTAGACCGGGGGGCCGTAGCGCTCGATGGCGCGCTCGACCGCCTCGATGGCGCGCACCACGCCCGCGCAGAAGCCGCGCGGCGCGCACAGCACGATCTTCAGCGCGGTCTTGGCCTGAACCTCGGGGGCGACAGTCATGGCGCGCGGCGTCTCCTGCGGCCGACGGGCCGCGTCAGCCCTAAATGGCCGGCTTCGGCGGCAGGATCAAGACCAAAGCCAGCGGGAGCCCCGGCAGGGCCCTGCGACCGAGGCGCCGGCCCGCCGATTGCGCAGCCGCGCGCGTCCGACTATCAAAGCGGCGGACGCCGCCCGCCGATGCGGAGAGTTCCGGCGACAAGCCGATACGAGTGGCGCAAGGGACCCGCATGGCGCGCGATGTAACCGACACGACCCATATTTCGTCGCGCGACGAATTGGTCGCCTGGATGGAAGCGGGCTGCAAGCCGCCGGACCAGTTCCGTATCGGGGCCGAGCACGAAAAGATTCCGTTCTACACCGCCGACCGCGCGCCCGTGCCCTATGACGGCCGTAACGGCGGCGACGGCATTCGCGCCTTGCTGGAAGGCCTGCAGGCCCGCACCGGCTGGGCGCCGATCATGGACGGCGCGGCGCTGATCGGTCTGTTCGACGAGGTCGGCGGCGGCGCGATTTCGCTCGAGCCCGGCGGACAGTTCGAACTGTCCGGCGCGCCGCTCGAGGACGTCCATGCGGTGGAGGCCGAATTCGACCGGCACATGGCCGACGTGAAGGCCGTCGCCGCGCCGCTCGGCATCGGTTTTCTCGACATCGGCATGAGCCCGCTGTGGACGCGGGCCGAGACGCCGGTCATGCCGAAGCAGCGCTACGACATCATGATGCGCTACATGCCGAAGGTCGGCTCGCGCGGCCTCGACATGATGTTCAGGACCTCGACCGTGCAGGTCAATCTCGACTTCCAGAGCGAGGCCGACATGGTGCGCAAGCTGCGCGCGTCGCTCGCCCTGCAGCCGCTCGCCACCGCCTTCTTCGCCAATTCGCCGTTCACCGAGGGCAAGCCCAACGGCATGTTGTCGATGCGCTCGGAAATCTGGCGCGATACGGACGCCGCGCGCACCGGCATGATGCCCTTCGCCTTCGAGCAAGGCATGGGCTTCGAGCGCTATGTCGACTACGCGCTCGACGTTCCCCTCTATTTCGTCAAGCGCGGCGATCATTATCACGACGTGGCGGGCGGCAGTTTTCGCGACCTGCTCGCCGGCAAGCTCGCGCAATTGCCCGGCGAACGCGCCACCATGGCGGACTGGGCGAACCACCTGTCCACCCTGTTCCCGGAAGTGCGGGTCAAGCGCTACATCGAGATGCGCGGCTGCGACGTCGGCCCGCGCGCGCATATTTCGGCGCTGCCGGCGCTGTTCGTCGGACTGCTGTACGATCCGACGGCGCTCGACGAGGCCGAGGCGCTCGTGGCGGACTGGACCGCCGGGGACCGGCAGGCGCTGCGCGACACGGTTCCCCGCGCCGGGTTCGCGGCAAAGGTTGGGGGGCGCTCGCTGCAGGATGTGGCGAAGGACGCGCTCGGCGTCGCGCGCCGGGGCCTGGCGCGTCGCGCCCGCAAGGACGCTTCAGGCCATGACGAATCCAGGCATCTCGCCGTGCTGGAAGAGATCGCCGCCAGCGGCCGTCCGCTCGCCGCCGACCTGCTCGCGCGCTACGAGACGCGGTGGGGCCGCAGCGTGCTGCCGGCCTTCGAGGAATGCGTTTTCTGAAACGTCGCGTGCGCGCCTGTCAGCGCGAGAAGGGACCGCCCGTCGGGCCCATGCGCAGGCGCGTGGTGCTCTCCGGCCGCATGGCGGCGGGCCGCGGGCCGTCGCCCGACCTGATGAAGCCCGAACCGAGGCTGGCCGCGCCCTGCATCACCTGCGCTTCGACGCGCACGTGACGGCCGACGTTCAGGCAGCCGTCGGCGCCGTTGATGGTGGCGCTCTCGGGGCTGTAGGACATGCAGCCGCCGGCGATGGCGGGGCCGGCAAAGACCGCGAGGCAAAGAACGGAAACTCCAGACGCCGATAGCTTGAGGATCGGTCGGACCATGTCCCTGCCGTCTGGATATCGCATCGTCGCCTCAGTGCTTTCTCGGAACCGGAATTCCGGCTGATGTCTTGCGATGGGTCGTCGGTTTGGGCGAACATCGTGGCAAGATCGTGTCCTATTGTGTTGATCCAGCCCAATCTCCGAAAACGCTCTGCACCAGCGCCATTCCTGCCACAGCGGCCGTGTCCGCCCTCAATATGCGCGGACCCAGCGAAATCCGCAGGACACGGGGCGCGGAAAGCGCCAGCGCGCGCTCCTTTTCGTCGAAGCCGCCTTCCGGGCCGATGAGCAGCCCGACCGCCTGCGGCGTTTGGGCGCGCGCGGAGCGCAGCGCCTCGATCGGGTCTGCGATGCCGGCGTCCTCGTCGCAGAAGATCAGCAGCCGATCCTGCGGCCATTGCGCGACCATGCGCTCGAACGGCGTTTCGGCTTCGACCTGCGGCACGCGCAATATGCCGCATTGCTCGGCGGCCTCGATCACATTGGCGCGCATGCGTTCGAGATTGAGGCGCGCGACCTGCGTGCGGCGCGTGAGCATGGGCCGCAGACGGCCCGCGCCCATCTCGACAGCCTTCTGCACGACATAGTCGAGCCGCGCGTGCTTCAACGGCGCGAAGCAGAGGTCGATGTCGGGGCCGCCCTCCTGCGGGCGCGTGCGCTCCTCGACGGCGAGGATCGCCTCGCGTTTCTTCGCTTCGCGCGATCGAGGCCAGCCATTCGCCGTCGCGGCCGTTGAACAGCAGTATCTTGTCGCCTTGCTTTCAGGCGCAGCACGTTGAGCAGGAAATTGGCGCGATCGGCGCCCGCAGCAATGCGCGCCGAGTGCCCGAGCGCGTCCTCGACGAACAGGCGGGTCGCGGCGAAGTCGTAGCGCGCCATGGGATCAGCGCAATCCAGGACGGGGCTTGCGTGTCATCCCGGCCCGGCAGAAGTCGCCTGTTGGCGGACTTCGCCAGAGCGCGAAGCGGAGAGCCGGGACCCGGCATCCCGAAACTCGCTCGCTGGGTCCCGGATCGACGGCTGCGCCGTCGTCCGGGATGACAAGCCGGGCCGTCATCATCACGCCCTCAACACGAAATGCGTTCGCAGGCGCGCACGTTCTTCACCATGCGCGCGATGGACTTCGGGCCCGGCCAGCCGCCGACGCCCATGCCGTTCATGGCGAAGGACGGCGTGGCGTCCATGCCGAGCGCGCGGCCGGTCTGCGTGTGCAACGTGAGCTGCTTGCGGATCTCCTCGGAGTCGGCTTTCTCTTCGAGCGCCTTGGCGTCGAGGCCGAGTTTTCGGGCATGATCGAGCGCGCTCATGCCGTCGATCTGGCCGCGATGGCCGAGCATGGCGCGATGCAGGACGTAAGCCTTCTTGTCGCCGGTGAGCGCACGCGCGGCCATCGCCACTTTCGCCGCCTGCACGCTGCCGAGCGACAGCATGGCGTTCTGCACGAGGCGCAGGCTGAAGTCCTTGTCGCTCGCGACCAGCTTGTCGAGATCGCCCGCCGATTTCTTGCACCACGGACAATTGTAATCGAAGAATTCGTAGAGGATCGCGTCGGGGCTCTTGCCGCCCGCGACGATCAGGCCGGGCAGGTCGAGAGAGATTTCCGACGGCAGCCGCCATGTCGGCGCGGGCTTGCCGTCGTCGCCGCGGAATTCGTCTTCCGCACGCGCGATTGTCGAGACGAGCGCGAGCGCGGCGCCGCCGACAAAAATTCTGCGATCCATCATGCGGCCTCTGTCGCGGCGCCGACCAGCTTGCGCGCGTCGAGCGCGCTGATCGGATGGCCGAAGGCGTAGCCCTGCGCGAATTCGCAGCCGAGCTGGTAGAGCTCGATGGCGTCCGATTCCGTCTCCGCGCCTTCGGCCACGACTTCCATGCCGAGATCGTGCGCCAGCGCGACGATGGAGCGCAGGATGACCGGGCGCGCGCCGGATGAATTCTGCTGCACGAAGGAGCGGTCGATCTTGATCGTGTCGAAGGGGAAGCGCTGGAGATAGGCGAGCGAGGAATAGCCGGTGCCGAAATCGTCGAGCGAAAGTCCGGCGCCGAGATTCTTGATGCGCGTCAGCATCTGCGCCGCATATTCGGGGTTCTCCATCACCAGGCTCTCGGTGAGTTCGAGCTTGAGCGTGCCGCGGATGACGTCGGAGCGCGTCAGCGCGTTCTTCACGTCCTGCAGCAGGTCGTGACGCAGGAGCTGGCGCGAGGAGACGTTGACGGAGGCGAAGATCGGCGGATCGACGTCGAGCGCCTTCTGCCAGGCGGCGAGTTCGCGCGCGGTGCGCTCGAGAACGAAGACGCCGAGTTCGACGATGACGCCGGTCTCTTCCGCGATCGGAATGAAAACGTCGGGGCCGAGGCGCCCGAGGCTCGGATGATCCCAGCGCAGCAGCGCCTCGAAGCCGGCGACAGTGCGATCCTCCAGCCGCACGATCGGCTGGAAATAGACCTTGATCTCGCCGCGCGACAGCGCGCGCCTCAGATCGGCCTCGAGCGCGAGACGGTCGGAGCGCTGGCCGCGCATGCCCGGCCGGAACACCTCGATGCGATTGCCGCCGACACGCTTGGCGTGGCGCATGGCGATCTCGGCGTCCTTCAGCATGTCGTCGCGCTTGGCGTGCGTCTGCGGATCGAACAGCGCGATGCCGACGGAGGCCGAAAGGCCGATTTCGCGCTCGGCGAAGGACACGGGCGTGGCCAGCGCGCGCCGCATGGTCTCGGCGAGCTGCACGACATGTTCGGGATTGTTTTCCGACAGCACGATGACGGCGAACGTGTCGCCGGAAACGCGGGCCAGCGTGTCCTGCGGCTGCAGCAAGCGCGACAGTCTTCGCGCAGCGGTGAGGAGAATCGAATCTCCCGCCGAAATGCCGATGGACTCGTTGATCTGCTTGAAGCGGTCGATATCGACGCACAGGACCGTCGGCCGCGCGGCGTCGGCGCGCGCGAAGGAGAGCGCGGCCTCCAGCCGGTCGAAGAACAATTCGCGGTTGGGCAGGCCCGTCAGATTGTCGTGCACGGCGTCGTGCAGCAGGCGCTCCTGCGCCGTGCGCTCGTCGGTGACGTCGACCAGCGTGCCGACGACGCGGATCACTTCGCCGTCTGCGCCGACGACCGGGCGGCAACGCAGGCGATACCAGAGATAATGCCCGTCGGCCGCGCGCAGCCGGAATTCCTCGTTGATGCGGCCGCGCCGCTGTTCCAGCAGCGTGTCGAGGCAGGCGCGATAGCGATCGCGCTCGAAGGGATGCAGGATATCGAGCCAGTTGGACGCAGGCCCTTCGAGGTCGCCGCGCTCGAGGCCGAGATGGGTCTCCACCTCCGGGCTGACGTAGATGTGGTCGGCCGGCACGTCCCAGTCGAAGATGACGTCGGCGGCGCCCGTCACGGCCAGCGCCTTGCGCTCGACGTCGGAGATCGCGCCCTGCGCGAGACCGCCGGAGGCGAAGGCGTTCTGCATGACGGTGAAGCCGATCAGCATGACGATCAGCACCAACCCGCCGATCAGCGTCGGCCCGACGATATCGTTGGCGAGCGCGCCGGTGACGGCGAAACCAGCCGCGCAGACCCAGGCGAGCAGCAGGAACCATGTCGGGATGAGCATGATCGCGCGCTCGTAGCCGTGCGTCGACAGGTAGACGACGAGCAGCAGGCCGGCGCCGGCGACGGTGGCCAGCGAAATATGCGCGACGCCGGCGGCGACCGAGGGGTCGTACCAGGCGAGCCCGAGCAGCGCGAGCAGGAAGACGACCCAGAGCGCCACGACATGCGAGGCGCGCACGTGCCAGCGATTGAGATTGAGGTAGGCGAAGAGGAAGACGACGAGCGTCGCCGACAGGATGGTCTCAGCCGCCGCGCGCCAGAAGCGGTCGGCCTCCACGCCTACTCCAAACGCCCTCGCGAAAAAGCCGAAGTCGATGCAGACATAGGCGAACACCGCCCAGGCGAGCGCGGCGGCGGCCGGAAAGATCACCGCGCTCTTCACCACCACGACGATGGTGAGGAACAGCGCGAGCAGGCCGGAAATGCCGATGACGATGCCCTTGTAGAGCGTCAGGCTCGTCGCGCGATCCTTGTAGGCGTCGGGGTCCCATAGATAGAGCTGCGGCAGGTTCGGCGTGCGCAACTCCGCGACATAGGTGACGGTCGTGCCGGGATCGAGCGTCACGCGGAAGACGTCGGCGTCGGTATTTTCCTCGGCCTCGGGCGGAAAACCCTGGCTCGCGGTGATGGCGTTGATGCGGATGGCGCCGAGATCGGGCCAGACGACGCCGGAGCCGACCAGACGGAAATGCGGCGCCACCAGCAGTCGCTCGATCTGCTCGTCGGTGTCGTTGGTGAGCGCGAACACGATCCACGACGGCCGCGCGCCCTCCTGCTTGGCGCGCACCTCGATGCGGCGGACGATGCCGTCCGAGCCCGGCGCGGTGGACACCTGCAGGCGGTCGCCCTGCGACGAATAGGCTTCGACGGCGCGCGTCAGATCGATGGCCTGGGAATCCAGCGGCACGCGCACGGATTCGATTGCGCCCGCCGGCAGCGATGCGGCGGCCAGAACCAGGACGGCCAAAATCAATCGGACAAAACGCACGAATTCTCTCTCTCGGGACGGCCGCCCTGCCCCATCAATCCGGGTCGGGGGGTGCGCCCAGTTCGTGTCGGAAGTTTGACTGGTAAAGCCTCCGGCGCCGGCGGGCAAGGCGGGCCGGGCCTGCGCCTTGAATTGTCGGCGATTTTACGGGGGATCGCCGGCGTCGTTGCGGGCGCGCAGGCGCGGCGGCAGGGGCGGATCGTTTTCCAGCACGGCGAACAGCAGATGATCCTGCCAGCGGCCGTTGATGCGCAGATAGGAGCGCGCCAGACCTTCACGCTTGAAGCCCGCGCTCTCCAGAACGCGGATCGAGGCGAGGTTGGAAGGCAGGCAGGCCGCCTCGACGCGATGCAGCCGCAGGTTCGAGAAGCAGTAGGAGAGCGCCGCGCGCAGCGCGCGCGACATGTAGCCCTGCCCCGCGTGATTGACGCCGACCCAATAGCCGATGGTCGCGGATTGCGCGACGCCGCGACGGATCTGGCCGATCGTCAGGCCGCCGACCAGCGCCTTGTCGCGGGCGCGGAAAATCAGGAAGGGAAAGGCCTCGTCGCGCGCCATTTCCTCGGCGTGGCGCTTGATGCGGCGCCGGAACGCGGCGCGCGTCAGATCGTCGGACGGCCAGACCGGCTCCCAAGGCGTGAGGAAGGTGCGGCTGTGTTCGCGCAGGCGCGACCAATCGTGATAGTCGGCCATTTCGGCGGGGCGGAGAAACACGCCGTCGCCGCGCACGAAGGCGCTGTGATCGTAGCTCGGCCCCAGTCGAAACAAGGCCATGAGATCAGCCCGTCCTCAGCCGCTCGGCGACGCGGTCGGCCGTCAGGCCACGCCCGGTGGGCCCCACGGTTGCAAGCGTCGGCGCGCTGGACAGCAACCTGCGGCCGACGGCGCGCACGCCGGCCAAGGTCAGGCCGTCAATTTCACCGATGATTTCGGATCGCGCAAGCACGCGGCCGAAGATCGCCGTCTGGCGCGCGATCTGGTTGACGCGCGACGGCGAGGATTCGAGCGCGGCCAGCAACGAGACTTTCGCCTGCGCCTTGGCGCGGCGCAATTCGGCTTCGTCGAGATCCTCGACCGCCGAGGCCATGCAGTCCATGGCGACATGCGCCAGTTCGGCCGCGTCGCGCGGATCGGTGGCGGCCTGCAGGCCGAACAGGCCGGTGTCGTCGTAGGACCAGTTGAACGTGTCGATCGAATAGGCGAGGCCGCGTTTTTCGCGCACTTCCTGAAAGAGCCGCGACGACATGCCGCCGCCGACCGCGCCCGAAAAGACATGCGCGGCGCAGGCATCCGTGTCGCGATGGCCGACGCCCTCGAAGGCGATGACGACATTGGCCTGCTCGGCGCCGTGGCGCGACCTGGCCTCGCCGCCGCGATAGCGCGCGGGCTCGTAAGCGGGCGGCGCGACCTGCGGCATGGCGCCGAACAGGCGCTCGGCGGCGCGCACGATCTCGTCGTGGCGCACGGCGCCCGCCGCCGAGACGATGAGGGAATTGGCGCCATAGAAGCGGTCGAGATAGGCGCGGATCATCCCGGCGTCGAAGGACTTCACCGTCTTCTTCGTGCCGAGGATCGGGCGCCCGAGCGGCTGGTCCGGAAAGGCCGCCTTGTCCATCAATTCCATGACGAGATCGTCGGGATCGTCCTCGACGGCGGCGATCTCCTGCAGGACGACGTTCTTCTCGCGGTCGAGTTCCTGCGGATCGAAAACCGAATCCGTGAGGATATCGGCAAAAATCTCGAGCGCGCGGTCGACTTCGCCGGGCAGCAGGCGCGCGAGATAGGCGGTGTGCTCGCTTGCCGTCTCGGCGTTGAGATCGCCGCCCGCTTCCTCGATTTCGGCGGCGATGGCGCGCGCGTCGCGGCTCTTCGTGCCCTTGAAGGCCATGTGCTCGATGAGATGCGACAGGCCGTGCTCGGCCGCGCTCTCGTTGCGCGAACCGACCGCGACATAGACGGCGACGGCCGCCGTTTCCGCGCCCTCCATGCGGTCGGTGACGATCCGCAAGCCCGAGGGCAGCGAAGTCGTTTCGACGCTCATGCCGCCGTCAGCGCGCGCGCGCGGGCGCGGATGAATGTTTCGACCGCGCCGATGTCGTTCTTCACGACATCGAAGCGTTCCTTGCGCTCCATGATGTCGGCGAGATGCGGCGGCAGCGCCGGATGCACGCCGGTCGCCGCCTTGATCGCATCGGGGAATTTCGCCGGATGCGCCGTGCCGGCGACGATCATCGGCGTGTGCGCATGCTTCTCCAGCGCGCGGAAACCCGCGGCGACGCCGACCGCGCTGTGCGGGTCGAGAATGTAGCCGCTCGCCTTGTAGACGCGCGCGATCTCGTCGGCGGTCTCCTTCTCGCTCACGCGCGCGGCGTCGAAATCCGCGCGGATCGCTGCAAGCGGCTCGGCCGCGATGTCGAAGGCCTTCGACTGGTCGAGCCGCGCCATCAGGTTGCGAATGGCGCCGGCGTCGCGCAGATAGGCGTCGAACAGCAGCCGCTCGAAATTCGAGGACACCTGAATGTCCATCGACGGCGATTGCGTCGCCTTCACGCCGCGCAATTCGTAGCGTCCGGTCGCAAGCGTGCGCGCGAGAATGTCGTTCTCGTTGGTGGCGATGACCAGGCGCTCGATCGGCAGCCCCATTTCCTTGGCGACATAGCCGGCGAGAATGTCGCCGAAATTGCCTGTCGGCACGGTGAAGGACACGGGCCGGTGCGGCGCGCCGAGCGCCACCGCGCTGGTGAAGTAATAGACGATCTGCGCGACGACGCGCGCCCAGTTGATCGAATTGACGCCGGTCAGACCCACGTCGTCGCGGAAGCGCGCGTCGCGGAACAGGCCTTTGAGGATCGCCTGCGCATCGTCGAACGTGCCTTCGAGCGCGATGGCGTGAATGTTGGAATCTGCGACCGTGGTCATCTGCCGCCGTTGCACGTCGGAGACGCGGCCATGCGGATAGAGGATGAAGACGTCGACCTGATCGAGGCCGCGAAAGGCCTCGATCGCCGCCGCGCCCGTATCGCCCGAGGTCGCGCCGACCACGGTGGCGCGCTTGCCGCGCGCTTTCAGGGCGTGGTTCATCAGCCGCCCGAGCAATTGCATCGCCACGTCCTTGAAGGCGAGCGTCGGGCCGTGGAAGAGCTCCAGCAGGAAGAGATTGTCGGAGAGTTGCACGAGCGGCGTCACCGCCGGATGGCGGAAGGTCTTGTAGGCGTCGGCGATCATGGCCGAGAGGCTTTCACGCGGAATGGAATCGCCGACGAAGGGGGCGATGATCGTCTCGGCCGCTTCCGCATAGGTGCGGCCAGCCAGCCCCGCGATGGTCGAGGCGTGCAGTTGCGGATAGGACTCCGGCAGGTAGAGCCCGCCGTCCGTCGCAAGCCCGGCCAGCGCCGTCTCGGTGAAATTCAGCGCGGGCGCTTCGCCGCGGGTGGAAATGTAGCGCATGGTCATCCCGGTTCTGTTGCGGCGGGGTTTAGCACGGAATTGGGGGCTATGGGCGAGAATCCGGAAACGCGCCTACTCGCCACCCCTTGGAATATGCCGCCCCAGTTCCATCGCGTCGTGCAGGATGCGCAGCACCTCGATCAACTGGCCTTCGCTCGCTCGATACAGGACGAAATGCCGTCCCGGTCTCCCACGCCTTGCAATATGAAACGACCGCAGACCCGGCAGGATTTCGTCGCGCGCGGCGCTGCCGGGCGCATGCGGACCCCGTTCGAGCAAAACGAGCGCCTCGATCAGCAGCGTCTTGTATTTTGCCGCCTGGCGTTCGCCAAAAGCGTCATGCGAATACCGAACAATGCGCGCGAAATCTTCCTCGGCTTCGCGACCGAGACGGATACGCCAGCGCGGCTCGTTCACTTGCGGGATGTATCTGGCGATGCCGCCATCGCCAGGCGCTCGAGATGCGCCGCGAGATCGGCGCCGGTCGCGAATTCTGCGAATTCGCCGCGCGTGAAGGCCGCGGCGCCGGCCTTGGCCGCGGCGCGCAACGCATCGAGCTTTGCTGCTTCCTCGGCCTCGCGGTTTTCGATCAGGCGCAAGCCTTCCCTCAAGACTTCGCTGGCGTTCTGGTAGCGCCCGCTTCGAACGAGCTGATCGATCAAATGCTCCTGCCGGTCGGTCAGGACAACGTTTCTCGTGGGCATGGCGATGTCCTCCAAGGGTAGAATATCATGGATGGCATATTATGCCATCTGCTTGGATCGCCCCCACGCCCACACGCCGAACACGCCCGCCAGCGTCGCCGCCAGGCCGAACCAGGTCCAGGCGTAGGCGAGGTGGTTGTTGGGGATGTTGAGCTCGGTCGCGCCGCCGTGCGGCCAACCCTTGGCGGTAGGATCGGCGTCGAGGTCGAGCGCGAAGGGCGCGGGATTCTCGAGCTTGAGCGCCGCGGCCATGGCGGCGGGATCGCGCGTGTACCAGAGGCCCTTTCCCGGTTCGTCGGCGGGCGTGAAGGAATTGCGCTCCTCCGGTGGGCGCATCAGGCCGGAAATCTCGACCGCGTCTTCGGGCGGCGCGCTCCGCATCTCCGGCCGGTCCTTCCAGGCGAGCGGCGCGAAGCCGCGATTGACGAGGAGAGTTCCGCCATCTTCGAGCGCGAACGGCGTCAGCACCTGATAGCCCGGGCCGAGGGCGCGGTCGGCCACAGCCGGCGCCGAGCTGCGAAAGATCAGGATTTCGCCCCGCAGATAGCGGCCTTTGGCGCGCACATGGCGGTAGTCGTAGTCGTCGGGCTTGAGCGCCGCCCATCGCGTCGGCGGCGGCAGCGGCGCGGGCGGCTGGTGGATGCGCGCGCCGATAGCGGCGATCACCTCCTCCTTCCAGGCGAGGCGCTGCAATTGCCAGACGCCGAGCGCGACGAGAATCGCGAAGACGACGCCGGCAGCAATCGCCGGACCGATCAGGCCCCTGCGCCGCGCGGTCGCGGGAACGGCCATCAGCGCTCCAGCCTGCCCTGCTCGGCCTTGTTGGCGTATTGCAGGGCGACGAGGACGCCCTTCAACGGGCGCAACATGCCGAGGCAGACGACGAGCGTCAGCGGCAGGAAAACGACGAGGAAGACCCACATCGGCGGTTCGTAGTTCACTTCGAGCCAGAGCGCCGCGCCGACGATGATGAAGCCCGCGATCAGCATGACGAAGATCGCCGGACCGTCGCCGGCGTCGGCGAATTTGAGGTCGAGGCCGCAATGCTCGCACTTGTCGGCGACGGTGATGAAGCCCTTGAACATCCTGCCCTCGCCGCAGCGCGGGCAGCGGCCGGCCATGCCCGTCGAAACGGGCGAGAGCGGGGGATATTGGTCATAGGCCATTGTGGGAACCCCAAAAGCAAAGGGGCGGCCGAAGCCGCCCCCGCGTGAGCGCCGTCGGCGTCAGTGGCCGTGCGCGATCTGCGCGCCCCACGAACCCCAGACGTAGATGCAAACGAACAGGAACAGCCAGACCACGTCGACGAAATGCCAGTACCACGCGGCGAATTCGAAGCCGAGATGCTGCTTGGGCGTGAACTGCCCCTTCATCGCGCGGAACAGGCAGACGATGAGGAAGATCGTGCCGACGATGACGTGGAAGCCGTGGAAGCCGGTCGCCATGAAGAAGGTCGAGCCGTAGATCGAATTCTTGAAGGCGAAAGGCGCGTGCGCATATTCGTAGGCCTGCACGCTGGTGAAGATGAGGCCGAGCACGATGGTGGCGAGCAGGCCCTTCTTGAGACCCTCGCGGTCGCCCTTCAGCAGCGCGTGGTGCGCCCAGGTGACCGTCGTGCCCGAGGTCAGCAGCAGCAGCGTGTTGAGCAGCGGCAGGTGCCAGGGATCGAGAACCTCGATGCCCTTCGGCGGCCAGTGCCCGCCGGTGAATTCCACGCGCGAATACTGGATCGCCTCGTTGGAGAACAGGCTCGCGTCGAAGAAGGCCCAGAACCAGGCGACGAAGAACATGACCTCCGAGGAGATGAAGAGGATCATGCCGTAGCGGTGCGAGAGCTGCACGACGCGCGTGTGGTCGCCGGTCTCGGCCTCGTGGATCACGTCCGCCCACCAGGCGATCATGACGTAGAGAATGCCGATGAGGCCGGCGCCGAAGATGTAGGGGCCCGCATGCAGGCCGAACATCTTGAGGTTCTTCATCCAGAAGATCGCGCCGACGGCGAGCACGAAGGCCGAGATCGAGCCGACGAGCGGCCAGGGGCTCGGGTTGACGAGATGATAATCGTGATTGGGCTTCGCGTGACCGTCAGCCATCTTCCTTCCCCTTCCGGCCTGCCGGCCGCATGCGTTTCCGTCTAACTCAAATTCTGGATTTCGGCGCCGTCTGCCCGGCCGAGCGGGCGGGCTTCTTCGATTCGAAAAACGTGTAGGACAAAGTGAGCTGGTCGACCTGTTTCATCGCCTCGTCTTTCTCGAGCGCGGGATCGAGGAAGAAAACGACGGGCCATTCCGCCGTCTCCCTCGGACCGAGCGTCTGCTCGGAGAAGCAGAAGCAGCTCAGCTTGTCGAAATAGCCGCCGGCCTGATCGGGCGTGACGTTATAGGCCGCCGTCGCGCTGATCGCGTGGTCGGTCAAATTCGTGACACGGTAGAAGACTGTCTTCGTCTCGCCGGTGCGCAGCGCGATCTGCCGCGTCTCCGGCTCGAAGCTCCACTGCAGGCCGCCCGCGACATTGGAATCGAAGCGCACGGTCAGCGTGCGTTCGCCAGGCGCCGCGGGCGCCGCCGCGACGCGCTGCGTCGTGCCGCCGTAGCCGGTCATGGCGCAGAACATGCGGTAGAGCGGCACGGCCGCAAACGACAGGCCGAGCATCAGGCCGGCGACGCCGATCATGACGATGGCAGGCAGCCGACGACTGCGATTTGCGAGCGGCGCCTTGTCGCCCATCAGCCGCCTCCCTTGAGGACGGAAGAGCCGAGCTTGGCGATGGTGACGGCGTAGAACAAGGCGCAGAGCAGCGCGACGACAAGCCCGATGGCGATGTTGCGCTGGCGGCGCGCTTTCAATTGCGCGGGCGTCAGAACGACGCCGTTTTGATTCGAGGGGCGGTGGTCGACGGCGTTCATGGCGCAAGACCCAGCGGCTGCAGGATCGTGTGCTCGATCACGATGAAGCCGAACAGCAGGAACAGGTGCAGGATGGAATAGGCGAAGAGCTTCTTGGCCGCCTTGTCGTTGTCGCGGCCATCCGCGTCGCGCCAGACCGCGAAGGCGAGCCACAGCATGACGAGGCTGGAGACGAGCGCGAGCGCGCCGTAGACGCGCCCCTCGAAGCCGAGCAGGACGGGCGACACGCAGACAGGAACGAGCAGCAGCGCATAGAGGAAGATTTCGAGCCGCGTGCGGCGCGCGCCCTTGACGTTGGGCATCATCGGCACGCCGGCGCGGCCGTAATCGCCGCTCTTGAACAGGGCGAGCGCCCAGAAATGCGGCGGCGTCCAGAAGAAGATGATGGAGAAGAGCGCCAGGCTCTCGAGCCCGATCGCGCCGGTGGCGGCGGCCCAGCCGATCATCGGCGGGAAGGCGCCGGCGGCGCCGCCGATCACGATATTCTGCGGCGTCCAGCGCTTCAGCCACATCGTGTAGACGACGGCGTAGAAGAAGATGGTGAAGGCGAGCAGGCCCGCCGCCAGCCAGTTGGTCACGACGCCGAGCGTGAAGACGGCGAAGGTCGCCAGCGTCAGGCCGAAGGCGAGCGCCTGGCGCGGCGCGATGCGGCCCGAGGGAATGGCGCGCGTGCGCGTGCGCGACATGATCGCGTCGATGTCGCGGTCGTACCACATGTTGAGCGCGCCCGACGCGCCGGCGCCCACCGAAATGGCGAGCAGCGCGGCGAAGCCGATCACCGGATGCACATGCGTCGGCGCGGCGACCAGCCCGGCGAGCGCGGTGAGGATGACCAGCGACATGACGCGCGGCTTCAGCAGCGACACGTAATCGGCCGGCGCTCCGCCGGCCAGATCGGCCGCGCCGAGTCCGGCGTCCCGCCGTGGTCCTATCGCCGTTACATCGCTCATGTCGCGTACTTCATCAACGCTGGAAGGAAGCGGCCGGTCGCCCGGCCGCCTCTGCGCCCTAGTGGTCGTTGCCGGTGATGCGCGGCAGCGTTTCGAACTGGTGGAACGGCGGCGGCGAAGGCAGCGTCCATTCCAGCGTCGTGGCGCCCACGCCCCACGGATTGTCGCCGGCAGCGCGCTTCTTCATGAAGGCGTCGAGCACGACGTACAGGAAGAAGACGAGGCTCACGCCGGCGATATAGGTGCCGTAGGACGAGACGTGGTTCCACTGCGCGTAGGCGTCGGGATAGTCGATGTAACGGCGCGGCATGCCCGCCAGGCCGAGGAAGTGCTGCGGGAAGAAGGTCAGGTTGACGCCGATGAACAGCAGCCAGAAGTGAACCTTCGCCAGCGTCTCGTTGTACATGTAGCCCGAAATCTTCGGGAACCAGTAGTAGAAGCCCGCAAAGACCCCGAACACCGCGCCCAGCGACATCGTGTAGTGGAAGTGGGCGACGACGTAATAGGTCTCGTGCACCGCGCGGTCGATGCCGGCGTTGGCGACCACGACGCCGGTCACGCCGCCGAGCGTGAAGACGAAGATGAAGCCGATCGCCCAGACCATCGGGGCGCGGAACGAGATCGAGCCGCCCCACATGGTCGCGATCCAGGAGAAGATCTTCACGCCCGTCGGCACCGCGATCACCATGGTCGCGAACATGAAGTAGCGCTGGGCGTTGAGCGAGAGGCCGACCGTGAACATGTGGTGGGCCCACACGATGAAGCCGACGAAGCCGATCGCCACCATGGCGTAGGCCATGCCGAGATAGCCGAACACCGGCTTCCTCGAGAAGGTCGACACGATGTGGCTGATGAGGCCGAAGGCCGGCAGGATCAGGATGTACACTTCGGGGTGGCCGAAGAACCAGAACAGGTGCTGGAACAGGATCGGGTCGCCGCCGTTGGCCGGATCGAAGAAGGCCGTGCCGAAGTTGCGATCCGTCAGCAGCATGGTGATCGCGCCGGCGAGCACGGGCAGCGACAGCACGAGCAGGAAGGCGGTGACCAGCATCGACCAGGCGAAGAGCGGCATCTTGTGCAGCGTCATGCCCGGCGCGCGCATGTTGAAGATGGTGGTGATGAAGTTGATCGCGCCGAGCAGCGAGGACACGCCGGCCAGATGCAGCGCCAGGATGATGAAGTCCATCGCCGGGCCGGGGTGGCCGGTGTTGGAGGAGAGCGGCGGATAGAGCACCCAGCCGCCGCCGAAGCCCTGCATGCCCGGCGCGCCCTCGAAGAACATCGACAGCAGCAGCAGCGAGAACGAGGCCGGCAGCAGCCAGAACGAGATGTTGTTCATGCGCGGGAAGGCCATGTCCGGCGCGCCGATCATCAGCGGCACGAACCAGTTGCCGAAGCCGCCGATCAGCGCGGGCATGACCATGAAGAAGATCATGATGACGCCGTGCGCGGTGATGAACACGTTGTAGAGATTCTTCGCAGCGTCGATCGAACCGTCGCCGTGCAGGAGCTTCGCAAGGCCGGGGAAGATCTGGATGCCGGGATTGGCGAGCTCGAGCCGCATGCCGAGCGACAGCAGGAAGCCGATGCAGCCCGCCGCGACGGCGAAATACAGGTAGAGCGTGCCGATGTCCTTGTGGTTCGTCGAGAACAGGAAGCGGCGCCATCCCGTCGGGAGGTCATGCGCGTGATCGGCGGCGTGAGCGGTGTCGGTGGCCATGTTCAGTTTCCTCGAAATTCGTCAGGCCGATGTCAGCGGCTGGCGTCGGCGAGCGCGACGGCGCGGTCGGCGGCCGAGGCGTATTTCTTTTTCGCGGCGGCAAGCCATTCGGCGTATTTCTGTTCGCTCACGACACGGAACACGATCGGCATGAAGGCGTGGTCCTTGCCGCACAGCTTGGAGCACTGGCCGTAATAGACGCCTTCCTTCTCGGCCTTGAACCACGTCTCGTTGAGGCGGCCCGGCACGGCGTCGATGCGGATGCCGAAGGACTGAATGACGAAGGAGTGGATGACGTCGGCCGCCGTCACCTGCACGCGCACGACCTTGTTGACCGGCACCACGGCTTCGTTGTCCACCGCCAGCAGGCGCAGATCGCCGGGCTGGAGGTCCTTCTCGTCCTTCATCAGCAAGTCGAAGCCGAAGCCGCCGCCCTCGTCCTTCGGATAGTCGTAGGACCAATACCATTGCTTGCCCGTGACCTTCACGGTCAGGTCGCCCTTCGGCAGGACGAGCTGGTGCGTCAGCAGACGGAAGCCGGGAACGGCGATCACGACGAGGATGAGGACCGGCACGATCGTCCAGACCACTTCGAGCAGCGCGTGATGCGTCGTGCGCGAGGGCGTCGGGTTCGCCTTCTCGTTGAAGCGGACCATGACGTAGATCAGCAGCCCCAGCACGAACAGGCTGATGACGGTGATGATCGGCAGCAGGATGCCGTTGTGGAAGAAGTCGATCTCGCGGGCGATCGGCGTCTCGCCCTCGATCAGCTTCATCTGGCCGGGAACCGCATGGCCGAACACGCCGCCGTCGGCCGCCATGACGGCGGTCGCGCTGGTCATAACCGCAAAAGCGGTCAATCCGGCTCGGGCGGATTTCGCGGCCCTCGCAACGCCTGAGAAATCGATCATCGCCCTGGTCGCTCCCCTTGAAACACTTTGCTGCGTCTTCGCCCGGCGAGCGTTCGCCGCCTCGGCGTCCTGATCCGATTGTGGCCAGAAATCCGCAGAATTCTTTGGAGAATCCGGGCGCGGCTTTAGGCCATTGAACCAGTTAAAATCACAATCGTCCTTGAAGCGCAACACGTACATCGGAGCGGGCGTTCTCCCGCGCGGCGCCCGTCCCGCTCGCTTGACAGCGACGTCCCGTTTGTTACCAGCCGTGTGCGGTCGCAGCGCCGCGAGCGCGATTTTCGCTGTGCGTTTGTGTCCAGAGATTCCCCTCGAACCCAAGCCGACAGGGCGAGCGCAGCGCATGATGCCGACCAACACCCTCCAATCATTCGCCCGCGCGGCTGCGACCGGCCTCGCGCTCCTGACGGGCGCCGTCGCGTTTTCGCCGGCCGCCCTCGCCCAGACGCCGAAAGCGGAGGCCGGCGGCGTTCCCGGCGAGAACCAGCGACGCGCCAAGTTCAACGACTGGGAGCTGCGCTGCGAGACGCCGCCGGGGGCCGCCAAGGAACAATGCGCCCTGCTTCAATCTGTCGCAGCCGACGACCGGCCCAACATCAATCTCGTGGTCATCATGCTCAAGACCGCGGACGGCAAGAGCCGGCTCCTGCGGGTGATCGCGCCGCTCGGCGTCCTCCTGCCGAACGGCCTGGGGCTGAAGATCGACCAGACGGACATCGGGCGGGCGGGTTTCGTGCGCTGCCTGCCGACGGGCTGCGTCGCCGAGGTCATCATGGACGACAAGCTCCTCGACCAGCTCAAGACCGGCAAGACGGCGACCTTCATCATCTACCAGACCCCCGAGGAAGGGGTCGGCATTCCCCTCAATCTCGCCGGATTCGGCCAGGGCTTCGAGGCGCTGCCCTGAGCGCGCCGCCGGCGCTGGCCTGAAGCGGCGCCAGCGGCTATACAGCGGGGATAGTTGGGAGTTTCATCATGGGCGTTGAATTCTGGGCGCGGCCGATGCGGGGGATGTCGGCGGCGGCGGCAATGGCTGCGGGCCTCGTTCTGGCCGGCTGCGGCGGCCCGGCGGGCTCGGTGGCGGGCGGCGACCCGGACCCGGTCTCGACCAAGCTCGGCAATCTCCTCGCCTTCAATTCGACGACGGCTCCGCCGCTGCCCAACAAGTCGACCGGCGCGCGCATCGACTGCCCGGTCGTGCAGGTCGAGCCGGGCATGTCGGCGGTTCGCGTCGGCGGCGCGGATTCGGCGAGCGTGCGCTACCAGATCTCCATCGGCGACGTGGCGCGGGATTGTTCGGAATCCAACGGCCAGCTTTTCGTGCGCGTGGGCGTGGAAACGCGCGTCGTCACCGGCCCCGCCGGCGGTCCCGGCACCTACACCGCGCCGCTGACGGTCGCGCTGCGGCGCACGGGCGACGAGAAGATTCTGGCGTCCAGGACCTATCAGGTCGGCGGCGCGGTCGGCTCGACCGGCAACGCCATCAACGCGCTGATCGCCGAGCCGCTGTCCGCCCCCTACATCAACGAGCGGGCGGCGGACGACTACGAGATCGTTCTGTCCATGGGCAAGGGCGGCGGGGAGAGGGTCGACCGCCGCCGCAATCGCCACCGGCGGTAGGGCTCAGCGCCGGCTGGCGATTCGCTCGGTCTGCTCGAGGCGCGGCGGCTCCGGCTTCCAGAAATCCGTCCGGCGAACGGCGTCGCGGCCGGCGTCGAAGAGAACGCGCATCTCGGCCGGATCGAATTCCAGCGGGTTCCTGGTCTCCGGCACGTCGTCGGGCACGTAGCCGAGGTTGAAGGCGGCGTGCGACTGCCGGCTGACGACATAGGCCTGGTAGACCGTCTTGTAGAGCAGGCCGCGCATCATTTCGGCGATCGATTTCTTGGCGATGCTCATCACGCTCGACGAGACGGCCGCATGCTCGGTGGTCAGGCGCATTCCGCCATTGACGAGCATGTAGACGTTCCTGGCGCGCGCCGGACGCTGCAGCATGAAGCTGCGCAGCAGGATCGGCGCCTTCACGCCGCCGTCGACGTGCATCTGGCCCTTCTCGTCCTGCCCGTCCTCGTGCGGATGGATCAGCACCGGCTGGAAGAAGCCCGGCACCGCGGCCGAGGCGCGCAGGATCTCGCGATAGAGAAACCCACGCCAGGCGTGTTCGCTGGAGGCGATCTTGCCCATGTCCCACACCGTCACGACGCCGGCGTCGAGATTGGTGGTGGCGACATAGAGGCGGCGGCCGGCGCGATGCTGGGCGGCGACCTTGTCCAGCACATCGTCGGTCAGGACCTGCGCGAGTTTCTCGCCCAGCGCCTCGGTGTCCATCAGGCTCTCGCTCAGCAGGCCCGAGACGACGCCCTTGTGGGCGAAGATGTCGCGCGAGCAGGTGCAGGTGTAGAGCGTCTTCAGTTGATCGTCGTATTCGGGGCCGAGAAACGCGAAGGTCGATTGCAGCGCGCCGGTCGAGACGCCGGTCACCACGTCGAACTTCGGTCGCCTGCCGGTTTCGGTCCAACCCGTCAGCACGCCCGCGCCGAAGGCGCCGTCGGCCCCGCCGCCCGAAAGCGCCAGCACCTCGAGCGTGTCGGTCTTCAGGGCGCGGTCGCGCGCGGCGTCGGTCTTGTCGAACAGGGCGACGGCCGCCCAGGAATTGGCCGTGCTCACCTGACGGTCGACATTGCGCTCGCTCGCCATGCAGCCGGCCATGGCCAGCGCCAAAGCCGCGACCGTCACGATGCGCGAATAACGACGCCCTACCCCCAACATGCCGCCCCCATCGACTTCGAACGCCGGCCCACCGGAACCGTGGCCGCATCTGTACACGAAATCGTTTGAACGCTAATAGCCGGTACGTCGCTCAATCCACCACCTCGAACGCCGGCCCATTCGACGATGGAAGACACGCGCTACGCCGAATATTTCGAATCCGCCCTCAAGACCGACGCGCCCGCGAGCGCGGCCGAGCGAATCGAGACAATCCGGTCCCTGACCGCCCATATCGAAGCCAACCTCGCCGATCAGGACCTGCCGCACCATGTGCGGCAATCGGAACTCGATCTCGCGCGCGCGGCGGCCGAGAAGCTGATCTCCGAATTCGAGGGCGATTTCAGCCCGGCCGCGGCGATGATCGCGGCGGCGGTCGCCGCCGAGCAGCCGCGCAAGACCTGGCGCTCGCGCATCACGCCCAGGGCGATCGCCATCGCGCTCGCCTGTTTCGTCCTCTATGCGCTGCCGTTGTTCTTCTTCGTGCGCGAATCGCGCGACGTGAAGACGGTCGACGCGCGCGGGGCGGAGGTCGCGCTGCGCGTTTCCATCGGCGTGACGCATCTGCAGGACGAGAAACTTTCCGTCCACATCAAGCCGGTCTCGGGCTCGCTCATCAACAAGGACGGCCTGCTGTCGGAAGACGTCACCATCCGGCTCGATCCGGGCGCCGGCCCCGTCTCGCACACGTTTCGGGCGAATACGCATCTGACGCAATGGGACGTGACCGTCATCGCCGATTCCGGCGACATTCTCGACTATCCTTTCGACCGCTATCGTTTCGATTTCGATTGCGACGCCTTCGTCAAGGACAAGCCGGTCACCATCGTCGCGGGACTCGGCGCCGTGCCGCACGGCATTCGCGCCAAGCTGACCGACATCAAGGGCCAGGGCAGCGACGACGACATTTCCATCGAGATCCGCCGCAGCGGTTCGGTGATCTTCCTTGCGGCGCTGTCGACGATCTCGCTGCTCGTCGTCGCCATCGCCGCGCTGTCGGTCGCCTGGCAGGTCGCCGAACAGGGCCGCAGGATCGACTTCTCGATGATGACCTGGGTCGCGGCCTTCATGTTCGTGATTCCCGCCGTGCGCTCATCGCTGCCGGGGGCGCCCCCGGTCGGCGCCCTCATCGACTTCCTGCTGTTCTTCTGGCTGCAGGTCCTGGCGGCGGTCGCGACGACGACGCTGGTCGTGAACTGGATGAGGCAGAAGCCCAACGCCTGACGCCCGTTTCCACAAGGGAAGCGGGCGGCGCGCGCGGCGGCGATTGACTCGCGCGCCGGCCCGGTTACATCTGGCCGGGTCAGTCAAAGATCTTTCGCGGAAGAGACCGGCGAGGCCCTCGGGCCTGCTCCGGCGCCGAAGGCGCAACCGCCCCGGAAACGCTCAGGCAAACGGACCGCGAAAGGATGACGCTCTGGAAAGCGGCGCTGCCGTTGGCAAGCGCCCACCGACGGGGGTAACCGGCTTCATCTCGGGGCCGGGAAATCTCTCAGGTCACGGGACAGAGGGGGCGCCGCCGGCTACCGCCTGCGGACGCGCGTCTCGATTCCGGAGGTCCCTTGGCCGATTCGCCCTCGACCGAAAAGCTCGCGCTCACGCCGCTGCACGCGCTGCATCTGCGGCTCGGCGCGCGCATGGCGCCTTTCGCCGGCTACGACATGCCGATCCAATACCCGACCGGCGTGATGAGCGAGCATTTGCACACCCGCGAAAAATGCGGGCTGTTCGACGTCTCGCACATGGGCCAGGCCATTCTCGAAGGGCCGAACGCCACAGCGCGGCTCGAAACGCTCACGCCCGGCGACATCGTCTCGCTCGGCGTCGGCCGCACGCGCTACACGCAGTTCCTCAATGCGGAAGGCGGCATCATCGACGACCTGATGGCGACCCGCCTGCCGGGCGATCCGGAGCGGCTGTTCATCGTCTGCAACGCATCGCGCAAGGATGTCGACTTCGCGCTGCTGCGTGAAAAACTGCCGGAACTGACGCTCGACGTGCTCGAGGACCGCGCGCTCATCGCCGTGCAGGGGCCGAAGGCGGTCGAGGTCCTCGAGGGCCTGATCCCCGGCGCGCAATCGCTCGTGTTCATGCAGGGCGGCGATTTCGAGTGGCGGGATTCGCCCGTCTTCGTCACGCGCTCCGGCTATACGGGCGAGGACGGCTACGAGATTTCGCTGCCCGCTTCGCAGGCGGAAGTCTTCGCCGAACGTCTGCTGTCGCATCCCGACTGTCTTCCGATCGGGCTCGGCGCCCGCGACTCGCTGAGACTCGAAGCCGGCCTTTGCCTCTACGGCCACGACATCGACGAGACGACCGACCCGATCGAGGCCAATCTCGCCTGGTCGATCTCGAAGCGCCGTCGCATCGAGGGCGGTTTTCCCGGCGCGGCGCGGATTCAAAAGGCTCTCGCAGAAGGCGCGCCCCGTGTGCGCGTCGGTCTTTCGTTCGAGGGCCGGCAGCCGGCGCGCGAAGGCGCGGAAATTGCAACGCCCGATGGTCGCGTGATCGGCAAGATCACATCGGGCGGATTCGGGCCGAGCCTGGGGGCGCCCTGCGCCATGGGCTATGTCGCGCGCGAATTCGCGGCCGCGGGAACGGAGGTCGCCGCGCTGGTGCGCGGCAAGGCGCTGCCGGCGCGCGTGGCGAAGACGCCATTCGTTCCGAACCGCTATTTCAAGGGCTGACGGAAAACGGCTTTCAGGGAGCACGTCATGGCGACGATCCGCTACACCAAGGACCACGAATATATCCGCGTCGACGGCGACATCGGCACGGTCGGCATTTCCGATCATGCGCAGCACGCGCTGGGCGACGTGGTGTTCGTCGAACTGCCCACCGTCGGCAAGACCTTCACGCAGGGCGGCGAGGCCGCCGTCGTCGAAAGCGTGAAGGCGGCGAGCGAAGTCTACGCGCCGGTCGGCGGCGAAGTGATCGAGGTCAACGGCGATCTCGAGGGAACGCCGGCCAAGGTCAACGAGGATCCGCTCGGCGGCGGCTGGTTCATGAAGATTCGCATCGCTGACGCCAAGCAGCTCGACGGGCTGATGGACGAGGCGGCGTATCAGGAATTTCTGAAGACGCTGGAGTAGGCGCTTCTCCTTCTCCCGCAAGCGGGAGAAGGCGTCATGCGAAGCATGACGGATGAGGGACGCGCCGCTTCCTAAATCTTCATCGCAATCGCAGCGCCCTCACCCGACCCCTGCTGCGCAGGGGCCACCCTCTCCCGCTTCGCGGGAGAGGGGCGTACCGATCCAGACAGGCTGAACCCCATGCGCTACCTGCCCCATTCGCCGCAAGACCGCGCCGACATGCTCGCCAAGATCGGCGTGGCCGCGATCGAGGACCTGTTCGTCGATATTCCGAAAGACAAGCTGATCGACGGCCTGCCCGACCTGCCCCGCCACAAGGGCGAGATCGAGGTCGAGCGCATCCTGTCGGGACTCGCGGGCCGCAACGTGTCTGCCGGCAGCGTGCCCTTCTTCGTCGGCGCCGGCGCCTACAAGCATCATGTGCCGGCCTCCGTCGACCACCTGATCCAGCGCTCGGAGTTTCTCACCAGCTACACGCCCTATCAGCCCGAGATCGCGCAGGGCACGCTGCAATACATGTTCGAGTTCCAGACGCAGGTCGCGCGCCTGACGTCGATGGATGTGGCGAACGCCTCGATGTACGACGGCTCGACCGGCTGCGCCGAAGCGGTGCTGATGGCGCATCGCGCGACGCGGCGGCGCAAGGCCGTGCTGTCGGGCGGGCTGCATCCGCATTACGCCGAAGTCGTGCGCACCGTCTCCGACATGGCCGACGACGCCGTCGTGACGATGGCGCCCGATCCCTTGGCGGCGGAAGACATCATCGCCGCAATCGACAAGGAGACGTCCTGCGTCGTCGTGCAATCGCCCGACGTGTTCGGCAATCTGCGCGACCTGCAGCCGATCGCCGACGCCTGCCACGCCAATGGCGCGCTGCTCGTCGCGGTGTTCACCGAAGCCGTGTCGCTCGGCCTCGTGACGCCGCCGGGCGAAATGGGCGCCGATATCGTCGTCGGCGAGGGCCAGTCGATCGGCAATGCGCTGAATTTCGGCGGCCCCTATGTCGGCCTGTTCGCGACGCGCGAAAAATTCGTGCGGCAGATGCCGGGCCGCCTGTGCGGCGAGACGGTCGACGCCAACGGCAAGCGCGGCTTCGTTCTCACATTGTCGACGCGCGAGCAGCACATCCGCCGCGAGAAGGCGACGTCGAACATCTGCACCAATTCCGGCCTCTGCGCGCTCGCCTTCACCATCCACATGACGCTGCTCGGCGGCACAGGTCTGGAGCGGCTGGCGCGCGTCAATCACGCGAATGCGGTCAAGCTCGCGGACCTGTTGAAGGATGTCGCCGGCGTCGAGGTCTTGAACAAGACCTTCTTCAACGAATTCACACTGCGCATGAAGGGCGATGCGGCTGCGATCATCGAGAAGATGGCCGCCGCCGGCGTGCTCGGCGGCGCGCCGGTTTCGCGGCTGCTGCCGAACGCCGGGCTCGACGATCTCCTGATCGTCGCCAACACCGAAGTGAACACGGACGATGATCGCGCCGCCTTCGTCGCCGCGCTGAAGGGAGCCATCTGATGCTCAACAATCAGGGTCGTCCCACGCAGGCGGGCGAGGCGCATGGCGTCGCGCGCGAAACCTTCACCGGAAATCGCGCGCTGGAAATCGACGAGCCGCTGATCTTCGACCAGGGCGGCTTCGACCGCACCGGCGTCGACATCGACGAGCCCGAGACATTCGCGGATCGTCTCGGCGGCCTCGCACGCAAGAAAAAGCCGGAACTGCCGGGTCTGGCGGAACCGCAGGCGGTGCGCCATTACGTGCGGCTGTCGCGCAAGAATTATTCGATCGACGCCGGTCTCTTTCCGCTCGGCTCCTGCACGATGAAGCACAATCCGCGCCTCAACGAGAAGATGGCGCGCCTGCCCGGCTTCTGCGGACGTGCATCCGTTGCAGCCGCAATCGACCGTGCAGGGCGCGCTGGCGCTGATGCAGGAATTGTCGCGCTGGCTGCTCTCGTCCACCGGCATGAAGGCCGTGGCGCTGTCGCCCAAGGCCGGCGCGCATGGCGAACTCTGCGGCATGATGGCGATCAAGGCGGCCATTGTTTCACGCGGCGAACAGGAGACCCGCAAGACCGTGCTCGTGCCGGATTCCGCGCACGGCACGAATCCCGCGACCGCCGCGCTCATCGGCTTCGAGGTGCAGTCGGTGCCGGCCGGTGAAGACGGCCTCGTTCATCCCGCCGCGGTGCGTGAAAAACTCGGGCCGCATGTGGCGGCGATCATGCTCACCAATCCCAACACCTGCGGCCTGTTCGAGCGCGAGATTTCCGAGATCGCGGAAGCCGTGCACCAGGCGGGCGCCTACTTCTATTGCGACGGCGCGAATTTCAACGCGATCGTCGGCGTCGCGCGGCCCGGCGACCTCGGCGTCGACGCCATGCACATCAATCTGCACAAGACGTTTTCGACGCCGCATGGCGGCGGCGGACCGGGCTCGGGGCCCGTGGTGCTGTCCGAACGGCTGGCGGCCTTCGCGCCTGTGCCCTTCCTGCGTGAAAAAGACGGCGCGCTGGAACTGGTCGAGGATACGGAAGGTTCGCAAGCCTTCGGCCGCATGACCGCGTTCCACGGGCAGATGGGCATGTATGTGCGCGCGCTCGCCTACATGCTCTCGCATGGCGGCGACGGCTTGCGGCAGGCCTCGCAGGACGCGGTGCTGAACGCCAACTATGTTCGCGCGGGACTGTCGGACATTTTCTCGCAACCCTTCGGCGACCGTCCCTGCATGCACGAAGTGCTGTTCGACGAAAGCTGGCTCAAGGGCGCGCATGTCACCACGCTCGACTTCGCCAAGGCGCTGATCGACGAGGGCTACCACCCGATGACCGTGTATTTCCCGCTGGTCGTGAAGGGCGCGATGCTGATCGAGCCGACGGAATCGGAATCGCGCGCCTCGCTCGATCTCTTCATCATGGCGATGCGAGACTTGGCGATGCGCGCGCTGCGCGGCGAGACGGAGCGCTTCCAGACGGCGCCGCGTTTCGCGCCGCGCGCGCGGCTGGACGAAACGCGCGCCGCGCGCAGTCCCGTGCTGAAGTGGACGCCGCGCCAGCCGGTTTCCGAGGCGGCGGAATAGCCGCCCGCGCGACACCGGGTCACGGCGACAATGCCTCGAACTTGACTTACGTTGCGGCGAATCGGGGAAGTGGATCGCGAGATCGACGCTGCGGGCAACAGGCAGCGCGTCTAGGGATCGTCCAGGGAGGAATGGCCATGGCGCTGTTCCGCATGCAGATTGTCGCGTTAGATGGACGCGGCGTCACGGAATGCGAGGCCGATCTCGCCTCGTCTCGCGATATCTGGAACTGGATCGAGCGCATCGTGCTGCGCGATGCGCATCGCGACGCCACGATCCGCGTGCGCGATGCGCGCGGCGACGTCGTGGTGCTGACGGGAGCGCGGGCCGCGCGGGCGTGCGCGCTGGCGCGGCGCGCGGGCGAGCGGCTGGAGGAACTGGCGGTCGCGGTGTAGCGATTTGCTCCCTTCTCCCGTGAAACTGGAGAAAGGGAACCGCCAAAAAACAAAAACGCCGGCCAATCGGCCGGCGTTTTCGATTCTCGATGCAATCCACTCAGTGCAGCAGGCGGCCGAGATCCTTGATGCCCTGATCGACCAGCGCGGCGCCGCCGGCGCCCGCCGTCTCGCTCTTCAGCACGGCTTCGGCCGCGCGGGTCGCCACGTCGGCGGCGGCGGAGCGCACGTCGTTGGCGGCCTGGGCCTCGGCCTGGGCGATCTTCTCCTCGGCCTGTTTGGTGCGGCGCGCGATGTAATCGGTCATGCGCTCGTGCGCTTCCTTGGCGAGCAGTTCGGCTTCCTGCTTCGCCTGCGCGACGATGGCGGCGGCGTCGGCTTCGGCCGCCTTGCGCTTGGCCTCGAAGGAGGCGAGCAGCGTCTGCGCCTCTTCACGCAGCTTCTGGGCTTCCGCCAGTTCCTTCTTCACGCCGTCGATGCGCCCATCGAGCGCGCCGACGATCTTGGAATGCACGCCGTAATAGGCGAGCACGGCCAGGAAGAGGAAAAACCCGAGCGCGACGAAATGTTCGGCTTCCAACAGCATCGGATCAGGCCTTTGCGTTTGCGAGAGCGGCGGCGATCTTCTGCGGATCGGCCGGCTTGCCGGTGAGATGTTCGACGATGGCCGCGGCCGTGTCCTTGGCGACCGTCTCGACATTCGACATGGCCTTGGCCTTGGTGTCGGCGATCTGCGCCTCGGCTGCGGCGAGCTTGGCGTTCAGTTCGCCTTCGAGGGTCTTGCGCTTGGCCTCGGTCTCGCCGGCGAGCTTCTGGTGAGCTTCCTGGCCAAGGCCCTGAGCCTTCGCCTTGGCTTCGGCGAGCGTCTTCTCGAGATCGACGCCGGCGGCCTCGGCCTTGGCCTGCGCGGCCTTGGCGGCGTTCAGGTCGCCCGAAATCTTGTCGCCGCGATCTTTCAGGATGCCCGCGACGCGCGGCAGGGCCACGCGGCTCATCAGCAGATAGAGCGCGCCGAAGACCAGCGCCAGCCAGATCAGCTGCGAGGAGAAATGTTCGGAATCGAAGGGCGGGAAGGACGCGCCGTGTTCGGCGCCGCCGTGAACTTCCGTGCCCGTCTTGTGCGCGTCGCTAGCCATCGTCTGTCCGTCTGAATGCAAGAACGAGAAGCGCGCCCCGCGATGCGGGGCGCGCAGAAGATTATTTCATCACGAACAGGAGCAGGATCGCGACGAGGAACGCGAAGATGCCGAGACCTTCGGCGAGCGCCGCGCCGATGAACGCGCGACCGAACTGGGCGTCCGAGGCCGACGGGTTGCGCAGCGCGCCCGAGAGGAAGTTGCCGAAAATCAGGCCGACGCCGACGGCGGCGGCGCCCATGCCGATGGCGGCGAGGCCGGCGCCGATGTACTTGGCTGCAACTGGATCCATTTGAATGCTCCTTCAGGAGTTTTGTGGGCGACTATCTGTTGTTGTGGCGCAAGCGCCTTTTATCAGTGGCCCGGGTGAATCGCGTCGTTGAGATAGACGCAAGTGAGAATGGCGAAGACGTAAGCCTGCAGGAACGCCACCAGCAGTTCGAGCGCGCTGAGCGCGACGATGCCGAGCAGCGGCAGCGGCGAGATCACGGAATAGACGCCCGCGCCGAGCAGCATGGCGACGAAGCCGCCGAACACTTTCAGCGTGATATGGCCGGCCAGCATGTTGGCGAAAAGACGAACCGACAGGGTGATCGGGCGCGCGACGAAGGAGATGATCTCGATCAGAACGATGAATGGCAGAAGAATCGGCGTCACGCCCGACGGCACGAACAGATGCAGGAAATGCGCGCCGTTCTTGTAGAAGCCGTAGATGATGACCGTGCCGATGACCAGCGCCGCAAAGGCGAAGGTGACGACGATCTGGCTGGTGACCGTGAAAGCGCCGGGGATGAGGCCGATCAGGTTCGAGAACAGCACGAACATGAAGAGCGAGAAGACAAAGGGGAAGAAACGCATGCCCGCATCGCCTGCGGTGTCCCGCACGGTGGAGGCGACGAATTCGTAGGCCATTTCCGCAGCGGCCTGCAGGCGCGTCGGCACGATGTGGCGGCCGTTGGTCGACAGCACCATCAGCGCGGTGATCGCGAGGAACACGATCAGCATGAACAGCGAGGCGTTGGTGAAGGAGGCGTCGACACCGCCGAGGCGCAGGTCGAACAGGCGGTTGATGTTGAACTGGTGGATCGGATCGATCCCTTGCGATTCAGCCGCCACGGTCTCACCCTTCTCGTCGTCGCCGGCGTCCGCCGGCCCGCTTCACTTTTTGCCGTTTCCACCGCTCTTGCCGCCAGCCGAAGGCCCGGCGGACATGCGGTAGATGCTCCAAAATCCCGCGACCGTTCCCAGCGCGAGAAAAACCAACAACAGCGCCGGCGCCGTGTTCAGCCACGAATCCAGCTGCCAGCCCACTACCGCGCTGACGCCGACCGCGCCGACGAATTCGCCCAAGGCCTTCATGCCCTGGCTCATCGCCCGGCCCGTCGAGCCGTCGAGCGGCGTCTGCGTCGCCGCCTTCTCGGACGCCTGACCGCTCTCGGCGAGCTTCTGCGACAAGGCCGCAAGCCGCGCCTTCAGCTCCGCATCGTCGCCTTCGCCCGCCATCGTCGCCTCCACCAGCAGGAAGCCCCGGCGCAAACCGAGAACCCGCCGCCGCGAGCGGCGGTCCGATCCGGCCGAATTGCCGAGTTTCCGGGAAATCGACGCGGATCGAGACGATCACGCCCCTTTGAAAACGCGCGCACCATATTGTCGGGCCCATATCCTGTCAAGAATGGGCCGCAGTTAGATATTATATTGATTTTCTTTGATTTTCCGGCTTTGCGCCGTTCATTGAACCATCGTATCAGACGCGCCCGCCGCGCGCGCGCCGCAATGCCGCCCATTTGCTGTGGTTCCGCAAGGACGCTTGCCGGGCGCATCGTCTTGCCGACGGCGGGTGGGCTTTGCTAAATAACCGCCTCTCGAAAAGGTTGGATCATGTTCGCTGTACCGCCTTCCCTGCGCGTCGTTTCGCTCGCCGCCGGCGCCCTTCTCGTCCTGTCGTCCGCGCCGGCGCTCGCCGATTGCCAGACCGACATCCAGGGCTACATGAAGCGCCGCGACGGGATCATCGCCCAGCTCAAGGGGATGCAGAAAGGCGGGAAGAAGCAGCTCGACCCGGCCGCCGCCTGCCCGAAATTCCGCTCGCTCGCCAGCGTCATGGGCGAGACGGTCGCCTATTTCGAGAAGAACAAGGAATGGTGCCAGATTCCGGACACTTTCATTGACGGCGCCAAGCAGCAGCGCGCGCAATTCTCCAAGACCGCGGGCCAGGCCTGTGGCGTGGCCGCCAAGATCGAGCACATGAAGAAGCAGGCGGCGCAGCAGGCGGCCCAGGGCGGCATGGGCGGCCCGCAGGTTCAGCAATTGCCGCGCGGACCGTTGTGAGTTCCACGGCCAGCGGTCCGCATCTCCTTCCCGATTCCGTCGCCCGCCACCCGGCGCTGCGCTTCGCGCCGGCCTGGGCGGTTCCTTACGTCCAGCTCGCCCGAATCGACCGGCCGATCGGCTGGTGGCTGCTGCTGCTGCCCTGCTGGGAATCGAGCGCGCTCGCCAGCGCCGTCGAAGGCCGCGGGCCCTATCTCTCCCATCTCCTGCTCTTCCTGATCGGCGCGATCGCCATGCGCGGCGCGGGCTCGACCTACAACGACCTCGTCGACCGCGAGATCGACGCGCGGGTGGAGCGCACGCGCGGCCGCCCCCTGCCCTCCGGCCGCGTGACGCCTGGCCAGGCGAAGGTCTTTCTGCTCCTGCAATGCCTCGTCGGGCTCGCGGTCGTGCTGTGCTTCAAGCCTTTCGCCATCGCGCTCGGCTTCGCCTCCCTGCTGATCGTCGCCGCCTATCCCTTCATGAAGCGGATCACGTCCTGGCCGCAGGCCGTGCTCGGCCTCGCCTTCGCCTGGGGCGGGCTCATGGGCTGGGCCGCCGTGTTCGGTTCGCTCGCCGCGCCCGCCGTCCTCGTCTATGCGGCGGCGATCTTCTGGACGATCGGCTACGACACGATCTACGCGCTGCAGGACATTCGCGACGACGCCATCGCCGGCGTGCGCTCGACCGCGCGCCTGTTCGGCGCGCATGTGCGCGGCGCCGTCGGGCTGATGTACGGGCTGTCCGTCGGGCTGTCGGCGCTCGCCGTCCATCTGGCGGGCGTGTCGCCGCTCGCTTACGCCGGCGTCGCGGCCTTTGCCGCGCATTGCGGCTGGCAGGTGGCGACCGTCGATCCCGCGGACAAGGATCGCGCGCTGGCGTTGTTCCGCTCGAACCGCAACGCCGGGCTCCTGCTGTTTGCAGGCTATCTGGCGGCGGCTTTCGCTGTCTGAACCTCAGTTGCGCGCGATGATCTCGCGTTCGCCGGCATGGACCGACCTGTCGCCCTTCGCGCCCATTTCGCGAATCGCGCAACGGCGCGGGCGGCGGGCGAACAACGGCGAGCCACGACGACGCGCGGCGCGGGCGCGCACGAAAAGTTCGCCGCAGCGCCATTCCATCGCGTGGTAGTCGCCGGGCGCGCGTTCGACGAGACGCGGCAGCTTGAGGCTGGCGCTCCAGTAGCGCCAGGCCGCCACCGCCTCGCGCTCGTCCTCGGTCTGCATCAGCGTCGCGACCTGCGCGGGATCGTCGTGCACCATGCGCACACGATAGAGGAAACGACCGTCGCGCTCGTCGACGCCGATCGCGAGGCCGCGCCACTGGACAGCGGGCGGTGTCGGCGGAGAGGAAGCGGGACGAGCGGGCATCGGAACCTCGGGACAAGAACGTCTCTTGGCCCCGATCCTGACGCCGCGCCGGCGCAAAAGCCCTAATCGGAAGGGTGAAATCCCCGTAAACGCAATGGCTTGGTGGATAGCGCCTGAAGCCGATGCCTCAAATTCGATCGAAATCGCGGGGCGGGCGCCGAAGATTCCCGGTCACGCGGCTTGCGTCGCTGTCGCCGCGCGCGCCAGATCAGGAAAGCTGATCGGTTTCAAAGTGTAGAGCGCGCGTACCGCAAAAAACCGGCTTCCACTTTTTCGCCGCGCGCGCCAGATCAGCCTGCCTTTGAGCCGAAACGCTCAAAGGCAGGAAAGCTGATCGGTTTCAAAGTGTAGAGCGCGCGCGCCGCAAAAACCGGCTTCCACTTTTTCGCCGCGCGCTCTATGACGCCCGCATGCCCCCTGACGCCGCCGAATTGTCGCTTGCGCAGATCGCCCGGACGCTCGACGCCGCCGCGGCGGAAGCCGGCGCAATCGCGCTGCGCTGGTTCCGGCCGGGCCAGAAGACGAGCGCCCGCACCGAGTACAAGCACGGCGGCTCGCCGGTGACGGAGGCCGATCTCGCCGTCGACGCTTTTCTGGCGGAGCGCCTCAAGCCGCTGTTTCCGGACGCCGCCTGGCTGTCGGAGGAGACCGCCGATTCGGACGCCCGCCTGTCGCGCGAGACGGTGATCGTCGTCGATCCCATCGACGGGACGCGCGGCTTCGCCGACGGCGACCCGCGCTGGAGCGTGTCGATCGCGCTGGTGCGCGACGGCCGGCCGGTGGCGGGCGCCATCGCCGCGCCCGCCGCCGGAGATCGGTTCGTGGCGTCCGCCGGCGGCGGCGCCTGGCGCAACGGCGCGCGGCTCGGCCTGTCGCCGGCCACGCGGCTCGCAGGCGGGCGGCTCGCCGGGCCGCAGCCCTCGACGGGCAAGGTGGCGCGCGCGCTGGACATGAATGTCGTGCCGCGCATTCCCTCGCTCGCCGTCCGCTTCGCGCAGGTCGCCGAAGGCGCGCTGGAGGGCGCGCTCTCGTCGGCCAATTCGCACGATTGGGATATTGCGGCCGCCGACCTGATCCTGCATGAAGCCGGCGGCCTGCTCGCAGGCCTGGACGGCGCAAAGCCGCTCTACAACAGGGCCGATCTCAAGCACGGCCCGCTGGCGGCGGCTTCGCTCGCCACGCATCCCGAGCTTCTCGCCGCCTTCGCGCGCGCGCAATAACGGAAACGCCCGCCCACTCCGACAAGGCGAGAGACATGACCGACCAGCCAAAGCAATTGCCGCACCTCGTTCTCGGCGGCGAACTGACCAGCCTCGACGGCGCGGAATTCAAGGACCTGAGCAAGGTCGACCTCGTCGGCGTATTCCCCGACTACGCTTCCGCCCACGCGGCCTGGAAGGCGAAGGCGCAGGCGACCGTCGACAATGCGCACATGCGCTATTTCATCGTACATTTGCACCGCCTGCTCGATCCGGCGCACGGCTGACGCAACACGAAAGGGGTCCGGCCTCATGATTCAGCGGTCGCAACCGCAGGGTCGATGACGGCGCCGGCGCTCCTCCTCTATCGCGCGGCGAGCGGGCTGTTTGCGCCCTTCGCTCCGCGTTTTCTCGACATGCGCGCCGCGCGCGGCAAGGAAGACGTCGCGCGCCTCCCCGAGCGGCTCGGTCGCGCGCGAATCCCCCGCCCCTCCGGGCCGCTGGCGTGGCTGCATGGCGCGAGCATCGGCGAGGGCCTTGCGCTGCTGCCGCTGGTCGAGGCGCTGACCAAGAGCGGCGCACATGCGCTGGTCACGACGGGCACGCTGAGCTCGGCGCGCGTCGTCGGCGACCGCCTGCCGCCGGGCGCGACGCATCAATTCCTGCCGCTGGACTGCCCGTCCTTCGCCCGCCGCTTTCTCGATCATTGGCGGCCCGATGGCGCGATCTTCGCGGAAAGCGAACTCTGGCCCAATCTCGTTCTGGAAACACAGCGACGCGGCGCGCCGCTGTTTCTCGTCAACGCGCGCATGTCGGAACGATCCTTTGCGCGCTGGCGCTACGCGCCGGGCATGGCGGCGGCCGTGCTCGGCGCATTCCAGACCGTTTTCGCGCAGGGCGCCGCGGACGCCGCGCGCTTTTCCGGCCTCGGGGCGGCGCGCGTGACCATCGCCGGCAACCTCAAATACGACGTCGCGCCGCCGCCGGCCGACCCGCAAATGCTCGCGCAACTCGCCGGCGCAATCGGCGCGCGGCCTGTCTGGGTCGCCGCGTCCACGCACGAAGGCGAGGAGGAAATCTGCCTTGCCGCGCATTCCATCCTGCGCGCGCGCTTTCCCGATCTGCTGACCATCGTCGCGCCACGCAATGCGCGGCGCGGGCGCGACATCCTCGCGCTGGCGAAGCAGACCGGCGCGAAGGCCGCGCTGCGCAGCGCCGGCGACGGGATTGCGCCGGATACGCAGGCGTTCGTCGCCGATACGTTCGGCGAAATGGGCCTGTGGTATCGATTGGCTTCCGTCGTCTTCGTCGGCAAGTCGCTCGTGCCCGGCGGCGGGCAGAACCCGATCGAGCCGGCGAGGCTCGGCGCATGCATCCTGCACGGCCCCTCGGTCGAGAATTTCGTCGACGCCTATGCGACGCTCGACGAAGCGGGCGGCGGCGCGCGCGTGAACGATGCGACCGAACTCGCCAGCCGCCTCGCAGCCCTGTTCGCCGATCCCGCGCAGGCGCGCGGCATGGCGCGGGCGGCGAGCGGCGCGGTCGAAAGGCTCAGCGGCGCAACGCGCGTCATTCTGCAGGCGGTCGCGCCGGCTCTCGCCGCGCGCGGGGCGGCATCGTGAGAGCGCCCGCCTTCTGGCTCGCCCCGCGCCCCTCCGTCCTGGCGCGGCTGCTGCAGCCTTTCGGCGCGCTGTTCGGCGCCATCGTCGCGCGCCGCATGCGCCGGCCCGGCGCGCGGCCCGGCGCGCCCGTGATCGTTATCGGCAATTTCGTCGCCGGCGGCGCGGGCAAGACGCCGGCCGCGCTCGCGGTCGCGCGACTCCTCGTGGCCCAGGGCGAGCGGCCGGCCTTCGTTTCGCGCGGCTATGGCGGCAAGGCGGCGCGCGGCGGGCCGCTGCGCGTTCAGGGCCAGAACGCGGACGTGGTCGGCGACGAGCCGCTGCTGCTCGCGCAGGCCGCGCCGACCTTCGTCGGCCTCGGCCGCGCCGCCGCTGCCGCGCTCGCCGTCGAGGAGGTCGGCCCGACCGCGCTCGTCCTCGACGACGGGTTACAGAGCCGGCAGGTCGAGCCCGACCTCGCCATCGCCGTCGTGGACGGCGCGACGGGCCTCGGCAACGGCCTGTGCATGCCGGCGGGACCGCTGCGCGCGCCGCTGGCGGCGCAATTGCCGCACGTGCAGGCGGTGATTGTCGTGGGGGCCGGCGCGGCAGGGGAAAGCGTCGCCGCGACGGCTGCAAGGGCGGGCGCGAGCGTCTTGCGCGCGAAGCTGGAGCCGGACGAACGCGTCCGCGACCTCGCAGGGCAGGACGTCGTCGCCTTCGCCGGCATCGGCCTGCCCGACAAGTTTTTTCGCACGCTGGAGGAGGCCGGCGCGCGCGTCGTCGCGCGGCGCGCGTTCGCAGACCATCATGCCTATCGCGCGGGCGATGTCGCCGAACTCGCGGCGCTCGCCGTCGAGAAGAACGCCCGCCTCGTCACGACGCAGAAGGACGCCGTGCGGCTGCCGCCTTTTCCCGACGGCGTCGCCGCCCCGCTGGCGATCCCGGTGCGGCTGGTCTTCGAGGACGAGGCGGCCGCAGCCGCTCTGGTCGCCGCGGCGCTGGCGCGCGCGCGGCCGCGGAGGAATTGATCAGCGAGGCTGCCGGCCGAGCCGCTTCAGCTTGGCCTCGGGGCTCGCATAGGCCTCCTGCAGGTCGACGTTCCAGTAGCGCAGGTCTTCCAGCAGGATCGTCTCGCCGGTCGCCGCGCAGCGCACGAAGGCGCCGGGGCGGCGCACGCGAATGTCGCCGTCGAGATATTCGATCTCGGCTTCCACCGCCGATGGCGAGGGACGTTCGAAACGGTTCATCGTCGACCTACCTCCAGAAGGCGCGGAATATAGCGAGGTCAAGGCGACAATTCTACGCCTGATCGACGTTGGCGAGTTCCTCGAGGCCCTCGGCCTGCGCGGGCGCGCGCACCACGGTGACCGTGCATTGCGCCTCCGCCACGACGCGCGAGGAGACCGATCCCAGGAAGCGGCGCACCGAGGAGGAGCCGCGCGCGCCGATGACGATCTGGTCGACGCGATTGGCGCGCGCGTAATCGGCGAGCGCGCCGGCGACGTCGGGCGCCTCGAGCACGTGGAAGGTCGTGTGCGCGTCGTGCCGCTCCAGCGGGCGGGCCCATTCCTTGAGCTCGACGAGACGGTTGACGTGAATGTTGTGGCCGTCCGAGTCCAGCGCGTAATTGATGCCGATGCGGTTGAGCCGCAGGATATTGAGGCAGGCGAGGCGCGCGCCCGGCATCGCCTGCAGGATGCGGCCGACCGTGTCGCGCAGCGCCTCCGTCAACGCGAGATTCGCGTCGAGATCGACGCAGACCGCGACGATGGGCGCAGACGAGATATGTTCGGCGATCTGCGTCGTCGGCGCCGTGCGGCCGAAGGGCGTCTTCCACCAGCGCCGGAGCGCCACGACGAGCGGATCGCGCTCGGTGCGCCGGCCGCGCTCGGTGATGCGCACGTCGCTCGTGTGCGTGAGATCGAAGGCGAGCTGGGCCGCCGTCGGATGGCGCTTGCCCGGATCCACCTCGAGGCAGCGCAGGATGATCTCCTGCAGCCATTCGGGAATCTCGGGCCGGATCACGCGCGGCGGGATCGGATCGCGCCACAGCCGCTTGCGCAGGGCGCGGCGCGACTGCGGAAAGCCGAAGGGCCGCTCGCCCGTCGCCAGATGATACATCAGCACGCCGAGCGAAAAGAGATCGGAGCGCGGATCGGAGCGGTCGCCGCGCACCTGCTCCGGCGAGATGTAGGGGCCCGTGCCCATCGGCAGGCGGAATTCCTCCGCCAGCAGGTCGGGCAATTGCTCGTGGCGCGAGAGGCCGAAGTCGATCAGCGCCGCCTCGCCCGACGTGCGCAGGATGATGTTCGACGGCTTGATGTCGAGATGGATGACATGCTGGCGATGCAGCGCGTCGAGCGCGGTCGCCACTTTCGCGCCGATCTCGCGCACGCGCTCCACCGTCAGCGGCGCGCCCTCGAATTCCGGCAGGAGCGAGGTTCCCTCGACATATTCCATGACGAGGAAGGGCTGGCGGGAAAAATCGCCGACCGCCACGCAGCGTGGCGCGTGCGGGCCGGAGAGCTGCGGCAGGATCATCTGCTCCATCTCGAAGCCGACGATCGCGGTCGCGTCGTCGCCGTCGAGAATGAGGGGCGTCTTGAGCACGATGGGAAAGTCGATGTCGTCGCGCGTCACGCGCCAGAGCGAGGCCATGCCGCCGACGTGCAGTTTCTCGCCGATGAGAAAGCCGTCGACATAGGCGCCGGTCTTCATGACGTCGCGTCCCATCTCAACGCCCTATGAAAAGGCGCGCCGAGAGAATGGCGGGCAGGCCGGCGTTCTTGATCTTCTGCGACGCGCGCTCGATGTCGTAGGGCGCGCGGCAGAAGCTAACCGTACGGCGTTCGTCGTCGTAGATCGCGTAAGCCGCCGTCGGAATGTGGTCGCGCGGCTGGCCCACGGCGCCGAGCACGGCGAGCCAGCGGCGCGAGGGCGAGAGCGGGACGGCAATGGCCGATTGCGGCCTGAAGGGAACGGCGGGCTTCATCGCCGCCATATTATAGAGTTGCGGCACGTGCACATGGCCGCAAAAGGTCACATGCGCGTCGCAGGACCGTATGGAGCGCTCGGCCACCGCGGGATTGTTGACGTAGATCCAGGCCGCGGGATTCGACGCGTCCGAATGCACATAGAGCGCGTCGCCCTCGCGATGCGTGCGCGGCAGTTCGGCGAGATAGCGCTTCTGCGACACGTCGAGCTTGCCGCGCGTCCATTCGATGGCGGCGCGGGCATATTCGTTCATGCCGCCGAGCGTGCCCGAGACGGCCTCGTCGTGATTGCCGAGAAGAACGATCGCGCCCTTGTCCTGCATGCCGCGCACGACATCGACGATATAGGCGGGATCGGCGCCGTAGCCCACGAGATCGCCGAGGATGATGTAGCGATGCACGCCCTGCCGGCGCGCGTGGTTGAGACAGGCGTCGAACGCCTCGCGATTGCCGTGAATGTCCGACAGCAGCGCAATCAGCATGTAGGGCGGCTTCCTCCGGATACGCCATGCGCTTCTCGCGGCGCAGTCCAAGCATAGCGCATGGATCGCGGCCACGCGCAACCGATCAGAAGAGCTATCAGAAGAGTGAACCTTGCCCGCTCGGCGGCCTGGCTGGTTTCGCGGGCTTCCTCAAAGCCGCATCGCCGTCGGCGGTCGCATGCGCGCGGCCGTCGGCGAACTGGATCGTGAGCTTCTGGCCGGGCGTCACGGCGGCAGCGCTGCGCAGGGGCGCATCGCGCTCGTCGCGCACGACCGCGAAGCCGCGCGCGAGAACGTTCTCGTAGCCGAGCGAGGCGCGCAGCTTTTCCAGCGCCGCGAGTTTTTCGCGCCGCGTGGCGATGAGGCGCGCGAAAGCCGGCAAGAGGCGGCCATGCCATGTTGCCAGCGTTTCGCGACGCCGCGCTATCTGGTCGCGGCCGCGCGTCATGCGATTTTCCATCGCGCGTTCGAGGCGACGGCCGATCTGCGCGAGCGCGTCTTTTCGCGCGGAGAAAATGACCGGCCGAACGCGCGCGAGACGGTCGGCTTTGCCGTTGAATTCGCCGCGTCGCTGATTGAGTTCGGCTCTCGGCGAATGATCGGCGAGCACGCGCGCGAGAGTATCCAGTCGCGTCCTGCGTCGCGCGAGCAGATCGCGCATGTCCTTGCGCAGGCTGGACGCGCAGGCGTCGAGCGACTGGCGGCGCGCGCCCAGAATGTCGTCCGGCGTCGGCAGCACGCGGGCGAGCGCGCGCAGCTCGTTGCGGCGCGTATCGAGCAGGCGCGTCTGCGCATGGGCGAGGCGGCGGGCCAACTCCGATAGTTGCGCCAGGAGATCGACGCGCACCGGCGTCACCTTCTCGGCCGCGCCGGTCGGCGTCGGCGCGCGCAGGTCGGCGGCGAAATCGATCAGCGTCGTGTCCGTCTCGTGGCCGATGGCCGACACCAGCGGGATCAGGCTGTCGGCGGCGGCGCGAACGACGATCTCCTCGTTGAAGGCCCAGAGGTCTTCGAGCGAACCGCCGCCGCGCGCGACGATCAGCACGTCAGGCCGCGCGATGGCGCCGTCTTCGGCCAGCGCATTGAAGCCGCGGATTGCGGCGGCGACCTCGCCGGCCGCCGTCTCGCCCTGCACGCGCACCGGCCACACGATGACGTCGCGCGGAAAACGGTCGCGGATGCGATGCAGGATGTCGCGGATGACGGCGCCGGTCGGCGAGGTGACGACGCCGATCGTGTGCGGCAGGTACGGCAGAAGCTGTTTTCGCGCAGCGTCGAACAGACCCTCGGCCGCCAGCCGCTTGCGGCGCTCTTCCAATTGCGCGAGCAGCGCGCCGACGCCCGCCGGCTCTATGGCCTCGATGACGATCTGGTAGGAGGACTTGCCCGGAAAGGTGGTGAGCTTGCCGGTGGCGATGACCTCGAGCCCTTCTTCCGGCTTGGTCTTCAGGCGCGCGAAATTGCCCTTCCAGACGACGGCGTCGAGCCGCGCGCTCTGGTCCTTCAGGCAGAAATAGGCGTGCCCCGAGGAGTGCGGCCCGCGATAATTGGAAATCTCGCCGCGCACGCGCACGAAGCCGAACCGGTCCTCCACCGTGCGCTTCAGCGCGGCGGCGAGTTCGGAAACGGTGAGTTCGGGAGCATTGCCGGCAGGCGATTCAGCCATGCGCCATTATGGCCGATCGCCGGCGCGACGGCCAAGCCAGATTTATGCCCGGATAATATTGACTCACAATTTTTATCCGGGTAAATAACGTCCATGACAACGCCCACGCCCACCTTCATCGCCTTCGCCGGCTCGCGAGCGCATCGCCCACGGGCCGATCGACGCCGTCGCGCGCGCCGTTCACGCGCATCAGGCCGGCCAGGACCTTGCCCGAAAGCCCGACCTGGTCCTGATCTTCGACGCCGCCGCAAGCGCGCTGGTCGATCTCGATTTGCGCGGCGACGCCGATGCGGCGGCCGCGCGCGCACTGGCGCGATTCGCCCCGCCGCCCGAGGAAGCGCGGGGGCGCGGACGGCCGAAGCTCGGCGTGGAGGCGCGCGAGGTGACGCTGCTGCCGCGCCATTGGGACTGGCTGCGCGCGCAGCCCGGCGGCGCCTCGGTCGCGCTGCGCAAACTGGTGGAAGCGGCAAGCCGCGACCCACGCCAGGAAACCCGCCGCGCGCAGGACGCCGCCTACAAGTTCATGCACGCCATCGCCGGCGACCTGCCCGGTTTCGAGGAGGCGACGCGCGCCCTGTTCGCGCGCGACGGCGAGGGATTCGCCGCGCGCGTCGCCGGCTGGCCGGCGGACATTCGCGACCATGCGCTGGCGCTGGCGCAGCCGGCGTTCGCGGCGCAGGAGCGGCGGCCGGCGTAGCGGCCTCACTCCGGCAGCGGGAAATCCTTCTTCGCCAGTTCCTTCAGGCGCGCCAGCGGAATGTCGCATTCATAGGCGCCCTCGGCGTAGGAGCCGAGCGTGTAATGGCCGAAGACGATCGTCGCGCCCCTGGCGGTGAAGTTCCACGTATCGAGAGCGGACAGGCCCTCGTCGACGCCTTGCCGCAGCGTCTTCAATTCCTCGCCCTTCGGCTCGTCCATGCCGCGCCGCATCTTTTCCGGCACGATCTGGGCGAGGCAGGCGCCGGTCAGCTTTTCCCGCGCCGCCTTGTCGAAGGCGTCCGCGAAGGCGAGCTTGCGGCCAGTCCTCGTGTCGATGTTGAGGCCCGCCGTCGAGGGATTGCCGTGCGCGCCGCCCTCGAACGAATAGCCTTCGATGCGCGCCGAGATGAGGCGCGGCGACAGCCATGTCAGCCGCATCCAGATGTCGTGCGCATAGGTCATGTTGCGCTCGATCTCCTTGCGGTCGGTCGGGACGCCCGCGAGCATCTTCGCAATCTCCGCATTGAAGGTCTTTTCGCCCGGCGTCCTCGGCGCGACGAACCTGAGCAGTTCGACGTCGATCTCCCAGTCGCGCGGCCTGCCGGGCCGGGCGACGATTTCCGGCCGCAGGGGCGAATCGATCCCCGGCCCGCCTTCCGGCCGCGCCTCGAAAAACGCGCGGCGCTGGTCCGCGTCCTTCGCAAGGCATTGCGCGAAGCCGGGTTTGTCGCTCTCGCAGCCGTAGCCGCGCCGCTTGATCCAGGCGCGCTGCGAGACCAGCAGCGCCTCGCGCTCGGCCGGCGACGATTTTTCGCGCAGCGCCGTGTAGGCGGCGGACATGGCGGCGTCGGCGGCAATCGCCTGCGGCGACGAACAGATCGCCTTGTCGACCTCGCTTTTCGCGGCCTTGCAATCCATGGCCGCGGCAGGCGCCGTGGCGATCAGAACCCCATAGATGAAAAAGGCCGTGCGTCGCATCGCTGTCCCCCGTTCGATGCAGCCAAACGCAACGACAGGCCACAATCAAGCGCATCGTCCTGACTTTTCGCGCCGCGCCTGATATGAGGCGGCGGATTTCCGGGAAGGCCGCCATGAATGTCTTGCTGATCGGCTCCGGCGGGCGCGAACATGCGCTCGCCAATGCGCTGGCGAAAAGCCCGCGCCTGACCAAACTTTTTTGCGCGCCCGGCAATCCCGGCATCGCGGCGGTCGCGGAATGCGTGAACGTCGACACGGCCGATCATGCGGCGGTCGTGAATTTTTGCCGGCTGATGCAGATCGGCCTCGTCGTGGTCGGGACCGGAGCAGCCGCTGGTCGAAGGCCTCGTCGATTCGCTGGAGGCCGCCGGCATCGCCGCCTTCGGGCCATCGAAAGCGGCGGCCCAGCTCGAAGGCTCCAAGGGCTTCACCAAGGATCTTTGCGCCCGCGCGAAAATTCCGACGGGCGCCTATGGACGCTTTGCCGATCGCGAGGCCGCGCTCGCCTATGTGCGCAAGCACGGCGCGCCGATCGTGGTGAAGGCCGACGGGCTGGCCGCCGGCAAGGGCGTGGTCGTCGCGACGACGCTCGCCGAAGCCGAAGCCGCAATCGTCGCCTGTTTCGACGGCGCCTTCGGCGCGGCCGGCGCGGAAGTGGTGGTGGAGGAATTTCTCGAGGGCGAGGAAGCCTCGTTCTTCGCGCTGTGCGACGGCTCTCGCGCGATAGCGCTCGCCTCGGCGCAGGACCACAAGCGCGTGGGCGAGGGCGATACGGGACCGAACACCGGCGGCATGGGCGCCTATTCGCCGGCGCTCTGTCGTCACCGACGCCGTCGCCGCGCGCGTCATGGCGGAGATCGTCGAGCCGACGGTGCGCGCGATGGCGGAAATCGGCGCGCCCTTCAAGGGCGTGCTGTTCGCCGGCCTGATGATCGGCAAGGACGGGCCGAAGCTGATCGAGTTCAACACGCGCTTCGGCGATCCGGAAACGCAGGTCATCCTGCCGCGCGTCGCCGACGATCTTCTGACGCTGCTCGAGTTCTTGCGCGCGCGGGAAACTCGATGTCGACGCGCGTCAATCTGAGGCCCGTCTCCGCGCTGACCGTCGTGCTGGCGGCGAAGGGCTATCCGGCGGCGCCGCAGAAGGGCGGCGCGATCAAGGGAATCGAGCGCGCGAACGCGCTCGAAGGCGTCGTCGTCACCCATGCCGGCACGAAGCGCGCGGGCGACGATATTCTGGCCAACGGCGGGCGCGTTCTGAATGTGACGGGCTTCGGCGCCGATGTGCGCGAAGCCCGCGAGCGCGCCTATGCGGGCGTCGCGGCGATCGACTTTCCCGACGGATTCTGCCGCCGCGATATCGGCTGGCGCGCGCTGTAAGGCTCCGCCGTGTCTCTTTCCGTCATTGCGAGGAGCTCCGGTGAAATCGCCGTGGCGATTTCACCTGCAGCGACGCGGCAATCCATCCCCGGACCTAGCCGCATCCGCTGGATGGATTGCTTCGCTGCGCTCGCAATGACGGCGCTGGTTCAAGGCGCTCCGTCTTCCGCCGCCGCCCAAACCTTCACGCCGCCCGATGTCGCGCGCCTCATCCTCAACGAGCGCGGCGGCGTGCGCGACGCGACCGGCTGGGGCGAGGACATTCTGGCCGCGCTCGCCGACAACAAGTTCCCCGCGACGCGCGAGAACATCTGCGCCGTCATCGCGGTCGCATCGCAGGAATTGAGTTTCAACGCCAATCCCGCCGTGCCGAACCTCGGCAAGATCGCCGATCGCGCGGTGCGCGAAAAACTAGGGAAAATTCCGATCCTCGGCGCGAAAGCCTACGACATGCTCGACAGCATGCCGGATGCGCGCCATTCCTTCATCAAGCGCATTCGCGCCGCGCGCACCGAGCGCGACCTCGATCTCGCCTATCGCGCGCTGGTGGAATATGGCGCGGGCAAGTCCGCGCTCGACGGGCTGCTGCACTGGGGCCTGCTCGACAATTGGGTCGAGGAATACAACCAGATTTCCACCGTCGGCTCGATGCAGGTGTCGGTCGCCTTCGCGCTCAACGCCGAGCGCGGCGAACATTGGCGCCCGATCACGCACGCCGAGAGCAACGCCGTGCGCGACAGGCTGTATACGCGCGCCGGCGGCCTCTATTTCGGCGCCAGGCAATTGCTGGGCTACGAGACCGGCTACGACCAGAAGATGTTCCGCTTCGCCGATTACAACGCCGGCCGCTATTCGTCGCGCAACGCGGCGTTCCAGGCGATTGTCGGCAAACTATCGGGACACAGGATCGCGGTCGACGGCGATCTGCTCTCCTACGACAAGGTCGGCCGTGTGAAGAGCGACGTCACCAACAGCGAGACGGCGCTGCGCGCGCTGATCGAGCACTATCGGCTCGGCATCGACGACGCGGCGCTGCGGCGCGACCTGCTTCTGGAAAAGAGCAAGGACTTCACGACGACGCCGACCTGGCGCGCCGTGCGCGCGCTGCATCAGCGCGTGACCGGCAAGGAGCCGGCGTTCGCGCAAGTTCCCGGCATCCAGCTCAGGAGCGTGAAGATCAAATCGAAGATGACGACGGCGATCTTCGCCGACAGCGTCAACCGCCGCTACGGCAAGTGCATGGCGCTGGCCCTGCAGATGCAGAACCGCCCGGTGCTGATGGCGCCGCGCTGGTTCTGGCCGGATTACCGGACGCATGCGCTGGGAGCGCGACTTCGAGCAGCCCCTTCGCGCCGCTGTCGGCTTTCGATCTCGTCCTTACTTCTTCACCAGCGGGCACTTGGATTCGGCCAGCGGCAGGAAGGCGTCCTTGCCGGGAATGGTGGCGACCAGCTTGTAGTCGTCCCACTTGCCCTTGGATTCCTCGGGCGCCTTCACCTGGAAGAGATACATGTCGTGCACCATGCGGCCGTCCTCGCGGATCGACGCCGTTGTCGGCGAAGAAATCCTTGATCGGCGTGTCCTTCATGATCTTCATGACGGCGGCCGAATCCGTGGAGCCCGCCTGCTTCACCGCCTTCAGATAGTGCGTCATCGACGAGTAGACGCTCGCCTGCGCCGCGGTCGGCATGCGCTTGAACTTGTCGAAGAAGCGCTGCGACCAGGCGCGCGTTTCCGGCGTGCGGTCCCAGTAGAAGGGCTCGGTGAGCAGCAGGCCCTTGGCGACCGGCAGGCCCAGGCTTTCGACATCCGAGATATAGCCGAGCAGCACGGCGAGCTTCTGGCCCGATTTCGTCAGGCCGAATTCGGAGGATTGCTTGACCGCGGTGATCATGTCCGCGCCCGCATTGGCGAGGCCGACCACTTTCGCGCCCGAGGTCTGCGCCTGCAGCAGGAAGGACGAGAAATCCGGCGTGTTCAGCGGATGGCGCGCGCGTCCCAGCACCTTGCCGCCGTTGGCCTCGACGAAATGCGAGGCGTCCTTCTCGAGATCGTGGCCGAAGGCGTAGTCCGCCGTGATGAAGAACCATGTGTCGCCGCCGGCCTTCACCGCCGCCGTCGCCGTGCCTTTCGCCAGCGAATAGGTGTCATAGGCCCAGTGCACCGTGTAGGGCCCGCAGGCCTCGTTGGTGATGCGCACGGCGCCGGGGCCCGAAAGCAGCAGGATCTTGTTGCGCGCCTTGGCGATCTCGTTGGCGGCGAGCGCGGTGGCCGAGGCCGCCACGTCCATGATCGCCTCGACGCCCTGGTTGTCGAACCATTCGCGCGCCGTCGTGCCGGCGACGTCGGCCTTGTTGAAATGATCGGCCGAGAGCACCTCGATCTTGCGGCCGAGAACCTCGCCGCCGAAATCCTCCGCCGCCATCTTGCCCGCCGTCACCGAACCAGGCCCGGTGATGTCGGCATAGGGGCCGGACATGTCGAGGATGAGGCCGAGCTTCAGCGGCGGCTTGTCCTGCGCGAGCGCGGAAGCCGCAAGCGACAGGGCGAAGACGGACGCCAGCGCGCCGCGAGAGAGACGTCTCATTGTTTCCTCCGATTGTTCTACAATTTTTTCTGCGCCATGATGATGAGGCCCGGCGGGTCAAGTCAATGCGCCGTCACAGCGCAGCGCCGCCGGGGGAGGATGAGATGAGCGCACAGGCTCTGGCGCCCTACGAGGTGAGCGCCTTCAACACGGCCGTCACGTCGGAAAACAAGATCCACGACGACGATGTCGCGCGCCGCTTCGGCTTCACCGGCGCGCTGGTGCCGGGCGTCGAGGTCTACGCCTACATGGCGCACATGCCGGTGGCGCGCTGGGGCCGCGCGTGGCTCGAACGCGGCGGCGCGGAATGCCGCTTCATCAAGCCGGTCTACGACGGCGACACCGCACGCGTGACGGCGCGCGAGGACAAGGGCGTGCTCGACCTGACGGTGGAAAGCGGCGGCGTTCTTTGCGCGACCGGCCATGCCGTGCTGGCGGACGCCGCCGCGCCGCCCGCCGTCGGCGGCCTGCCGCTCGGCGTCCTGCCGCAGGAGCGGCCGAAGGCGAGCGAGAGCAATCTCGCGCCCGGCGTGTCGCTCGGCCTCGCGCCAGCCACGATCGATCGCGCCGCCCTGCAGCAATATCTGGCCGACATCCGCGAGACCGACGGCATCTATTTGCGCGAAAACCTAGTGCACCCCGGGCAAATCCTGAGGCTGTGCAACGCCGCGCTGGTGCAGAGCGTCGTGCTCGGTCCGTGGATTCATGTCGGCAGCCGCCTGCGCAATTTCGGCGCGGCGCGCGTCGGGCAGGAACTGACCCTGCGCAATCGCATCACGTCCAACGGCGTGACGAAGGGCCACGCCATCGTCGAGTTCGACGCGCTCGCGGTCGCGGACGGCGCGCATGTCGTCGCGCAGATCACGCATACCGCGATCTGGCGGCCGCGCCATGTCGCGGAAGCGGCGTGAGGAGAGAGGCATGACCAAGGAACGCATCGGCTTCGTCGGCGTCGGCCTGATGGGCCACGGCATGGCGAAGAACATCGTCGAGAAGGGCTATGCGCTGACCGTGCTCGGCCATCGCAACCGCGCGCCGGTCGAGGACCTGCTCGCGCGCGGCGCGAAGGAGGCGAAAAGCGCGCGCGAACTGGCCGAAGCCAGCGACATCGTCTTCATCTGCGTCACCGGCTCGCCGGAAGTGGAGGGAATCGTGCGCGGCGGGCTGAAGGAGGGGTTGAAGGCTGGCTCCATTGTCGTCGACTGCTCGACCGCCGATCCCGTCTCCACCATGGCGCTTGCCGCCGAACTCGCCGCGATCGGCGCGACGCTGGTCGATGCGCCGCTGTCGCGCACGCCGAAGGAAGCCTGGGAGGGAACGCTCGACACGATGGTCGGCGCGAGCGACGAAGTTTTCGCGCGCCTGAAACCGGTGCTCGACACCTGGGCGGGGCGCGTCGTGCATATCGGGCGGAACCGGCGACGGGCACCGCATGAAGCTCCTCAACAATTTTCTCGCGATGGGCTATGCGGCGCTCTACGCCGAAGCGGTGACGCTCGCGCAGAAGGTCGGCATCACGCCGCAACGCTTCGACAGCGTCATCCGCGGCGGCCGCATGGATTGCGGCTTCTACCAGACCTTCATGCGCTGGACGCTGGAAGGCGACCGCGACGCGCACAAGTTCACGCTCGCCAACGCCTTCAAGGACATGCGCTACCTGGAATCCATGGCGGACGCCGCCGGCATGTCCAACCCGCTCGGCAACGCCGTGAAGAATTCCTACGCGCTGGCGGTTTCGCGCGGCGGCGCGGCCGATTACGTGCCGATGTTGGCGACGGCGGTCGGCGCCATGAACGGCGTGGACATTGCGCCGAAGAAGTAAGTCTTCAACAATGTCATCCCCGCGAACGCGGGGATCCAGACTGTCGCGCGCAATGTGGCTCTGGATGCCCGCCTTCGCGGGCATGACAGGCCCGGGCAACGTCACGACAGAGGGGCCGCTCCGAAAAACCCACTGATCTCCGCCAGCACTTCTTCCGGCTGGTCGTGCTGCACCCAGTGGCCGGAATCGGCGATCGTCTTCGCGCGCGCATCGGGGAAATGCTGCGCGAGGCCGTGCCGCTTCTCGTTGTCGAGGAAGCTGCGGTCGGCAAAGAGCAGCAGCGTCGGACAGGAAATGCGCGACCAGAGCGCGACGTGATCTTCCGGCCAGAGACGATGGGGAGCGGCGACGCGCTGGTATTTGTCGAACTTCCAGACATAGGCGCCGGACTCGTCGCGCTTCAGCGCGTGTTTCGCCAGATGCAGCGCAAGTTCGTCCGATAGCCGCGTGTTGCGCTTCTTCATGCGTTGGGCGGCTTCCTCGATCGTGGGATAGCCGCGCGGCGTCTTGCCTTCGCGTTCTCCGAGCTGCGCGATCGATTTCAATATCCGCTCGTGCGTCGGCGCGCGCGGCGCGTCGGGCAGCACTGTCACGCCGTCGAGCACGACCAGCTTCTCGACCTTGTCGGGATAGGTTCCCGAAAAGATCAGCGACACCATGCCGCCCATGGAATGGCCGACGATTTTCGCACGCTCGATTCCCAGCGTCTCGTAGAGACGCAGGATGTCGTAGACATATTCGCTCAGCGCGTAGGAGCCGCCCTTCGTCCAGTCGGAATCGCCGTGGCCGCGCAGGTCGGGCGCGACGACGTGAAAATACGGCTGCAATTCGCGCGCGAGGCGATCCCAACTGCGGCAATGATCGCCGCCGCCGTGAATCAGCAGGAGCGGCGGCGCGTTCTCGTTGCCCCAATCGACATAGTGCAGGCGCAGGCCGTGGGATGTGTAGAAGCAGTCTTTCGGTTCGCTCATCTTGTCCGTCGTTTGTTGCGCGCCGCTCAGCTTGCGGCGATGCGTTCCATGGCCATGGCGCGCAGTTTCGCGCGCTGGATCTTCACGCCGTTGGCGCTGTCGGTCACCGGAAAGGCGTCGATGAAGAAAATGCGCGCGGGAACCTTGTAGCCGGCGAGCCGCGCGCGCACATGCGCGATCAGCGCGTTTTCCTGCGGAGCAGCGCCCGCCTTGGCGATGACGAAGGCCGCGCAGCGCGCCTGACCGGCGATCTCTATCGCGACCGCCTGCGCATCCGCGACGCCTTCGCAGGCTTTCAGCTCGTCCTCGATCTCGCCCGGGCCGACCAGAAAACCGCCGAGCCGCATGGCGTCGCCGGCGCGCGTCTCGTAGATGAAGGAGCCGTCCGCGCGCATGCGTCCGATGTCGCCGGTGCGGAAGAACCCGTCAGCCGTCGTCGCCTCCGCGGTCGCCTGCGGATTCCTGAAATAGCCGAGGAATCGCGAGGGCGCGTCGATCTCGATCTCGCCGCTGACGCCGTCGCCTGCGATCTCGCCGGTCTCGGCGTCGCGCACGCGCACGCGCGCTTGCGGCGACATGGGCCAGCCGCCGCATTCGATGCGATCGGCGAAAGCGACATTGGCCCGCCCGATGGAAAAAAGCGCCTGCACTTCGCTCGAGCCATAGAGCCCATGCAGCGGCAGGCCGCGCTCTTCGGCCTGCGCGGCGAATTCGCGCCAGCCGGGCTGGAAGGCGGCGAAGCCGAATAGCTGCGCGTGCGGAAACGGCCTCGGCGCGTCGGTCAGGGCGAGGATGCGCCGGAACATTTCGTCAGACCCGAAAGCGTGCGTGATCTTTTCATCCTGAAGAATGCGCAGCGCCGGCGCGGCGTCGAATGCGTCCATGACGTGAATGCGCACGCTCGCCGCAAGAAAGCCGAGCACGCTCGCCATGCCGAACGTGCCGCAGAACGGCAGCATGGCGAGCAGCGATTTTCCGCGCGTCAGTTTCAGCGCCGCGGCGATGTCACGCGCATGGCGCGCGAGCGTCGCTTGCGAATGCGCGACGAGCTTGGGCCCCTTTGTCGTGCCGGATGTCGTGAACAGCAGCAGCGGCGCGTCGGCTGCGCCTTGCGGCGCGGGCGCAGGCGCGTCGGTCTCGAAGGCGTCGAAACGCACGGTCGGCCACGGCGTCGTGACGTCGCCCGCGCCGACGATGGCGATCTTCTCGAGCGCGGGAACGGCGGCGCGATCGAGACCGGCGAGGATCGCGGGAAAATCGATGGACCGGAAGCCCGGCTCCAGCACCAGCATTTTCGCGCCCGACAGGCCGACGACATGGGCGACGTCGGTCGCGCGATAGCGCGTATTGACGGCGGCGACGATTGCGCCGAGGCGCGCGCAGGCGAAGAGCAGCGCGAGCCATTCGACGCGGTTGACCAGCCAGACGGCGACCACATCGCCCTTGCCGACGCCGTTGGCGGCAAGCCAGCCCGCGGCCTGCTCGACCTTGCGCGCGAAATCGCGGCGCGTCGCGGGAACGCCGTCGAAGACGAAAAGGACGTCTTCCGCTGCGCCCCCGTTCGACGAGGGCGAGAAGCGGCATGTCGAATTGCGTGGTCATCCGGTCTCGTATGTGATGCGCGCCATTGGTTTCGGCCTGAGGATAATGTCTAATCCGTCGGCTTGCGAGGGAGGCATGTTCTTGACGGTGAAGCGGCAGACCGCGCGCGCATGGCGATGATGCAGGCCGCGCCCTCCCCCGCGCGGCTCGCCGTCGGCGGCATGCTGTCCATGGCCGCCGCCTTCGGCGTCGGACGTTTCGTCTACACGCCGATCCTGCCCGTGATGATCGCCGACGCCGCGCTGACGCCGGCGAGCGCCGGCATCGTCGCGGCCGCCAATTTCCTCGGCTATCTCCTCGGCGCGCTGGCCGGCGCAAGCGCGGCGACGCAGCGCAATCCCCGCCTGTTCTTTCTCGTGGGCCTGCTGTCGGGCGCGCTCTCGCTGGCGGGCATGGCGGCCCCCCCATCCGTGCCGGTATTCGCGGCCATGCGCTTCGTCGGCGGTTTCGGCAGCGCCTTCGTCATCGTCTGCCTGTCGTCGATGGCGCTGGAGCCGCTGGTGCGCGCCGGGCGTGTCGGCCTGTCGGCTGCGCCCTTCGCGGGCGTGGGGCTCGGCATCGCGTTTTCCTCGGCGCTCGTCTCGGCGCTCGCGGCTTCCGGTTTCGGCTGGAAGGCGATGTGGATCGCCAATGCGCTGGTCGCGACCGGCGTCTCGCTGCTGGCGCTGGCGCTGCTGCCGTCTCCCGCGGCGCCGGCGGCGGCGGCGCCGACGCGCAAGCCGGATCGCGGCGGCGTCTCGATCCCGCTCGCCGCGCTCGTTCTCTCATACGGCCTCTTCGGCTTCGGCTATGTCATCACCGCGACCTTCCTCGTCGCCATCGTGCGCGAGACGGCCTCGCTCGCGCCGGTCGAGCCCTATGTCTGGGCGATCGTGGGACTGGCCGGCGCGCTGTCGATCCCCTTCTGGGCGTGGGTCGCGCGCCGCACGACCGACGTGTTCGCCTATTCCGTCGCCTGTCTCGTGGAGGCGACGGGGGTCGCGCTCAGCGTGATCTCGCCCGGCCAGGCGACAATCGTCCTCGCCGGGATTTTTCTCGGCGGCACGTTCATGGCGATCACCGCGATCGGACTCGGCATCGCGCGGCGGCTGACGCAAATGGCGCCGCAACGCGCGCAGGCGATCATGACCTCGGCGTTCGGGCTCGGGCAGATCGTGGGGCCGGCGCTTGCGGGGCAGATGCGCGAAACCTCGGGGAGTTTTCTCGCGCCCTCGCTGATCGCCGCAGCCGCGCTGCTGATCGCCGCGGCGCTCGGCGCCTTCGTCGCCCGCTCGCGAAGCTAGGCCCGCTTTCGGCCGTAGATGCGTGCGGTCAGCGCCGTCTCCTGCCATTCCGGCGCGACGAAGACGTCTTCGAGGCCGTGCTGCGCATAAAGCCGCAGGATGCGCGCGAGCGGATAATTGTTCATCTGCATGGCCGGCGCATCCCAGGCGCGGCGCTGCAGCAGATTCATGACGAGGCGGCCGAACGGCGCGCGGTGCTTGAGCGCGTAGACGAATTCGCGCGCGGGCGGCAGCGTGCGTTGAAGCGAATAGTGCAGGCAGGCGACGCCGCCGGGCGCGAGCCGAGACAGCATCCGCGCCGTCAGCGCGAGGCCGCGCTCGACAGGTATGTGTTGAAGCACGATGTAGCTGTGCACGAGATCGAACGACCCCGTCACGCGCGTCAGCCCGTCGTCCGAGAGGACGAAACGGGCATTGGCGACGCCGGCGTCCGCGCAATTCTCGCGCGCTTCGGCGATCATGGCCTCCGAAATGTCGACGCCGACGACTTCTTCGTAATGTTCGGCGAGCGGCAGGGCGAGGCGGCCGACGCCGCTGCCGAAGTCGAGCGCGCGACGTCGCGCGACATCGTCGTAGCGCGAGGCGATGTCGTCCAACGCGATTTCGACCTCGCGACGGCCCGTGTCGAAAAAACGCGTTCGATTTTCGTCGATGCGATCGACCTTGAACTCGTCGAAGCTGACGACGCCGAAATAGGGATCGATCTGGCCCCATTTGCGCCAATCGCTGTCGGACACGAACGACACGCGCGCCTCCATGCGCCGTTGAACGACGCACCCTGCGGGCCCGCTCCGGTACGGTCAACGAAAGCTGAACAGGATGGATAAAGTTAACCGTTAACCGACGCGCCGACGCGCGCGATCACGATCTGCGTCTCGCCATAGGCCCGGCGATCGAGCTGCTCCATGCCCGACGGCAACGCCAGTTCTTCTCCGGCCGCCTCCTCGACCACGCAGAGCGCGCCGTCGCGCAGCCAGCCGCCATCGACCAGCGCGCGCAAGGCGCGGGGCGCGAGCCCCTTGCCATAGGGCGGATCGAGAAAGGCGAGATCGAATTTTTCGCCCGAAGGCGCATCGCCGAGCTTCGTCGCGTCGCGCCGGAAGATGCGCGTCAGGCCGCCGAGGCCGAGCGCCTCTACATTCTCGCGCAGTAATGCGCGCGCTTCGGAGCCGTCGTCGACGAACAGCGCGAAGCGCGCGCCGCGCGAAACCGCTTCGAGGCCGAGCGCGCCGGTGCCGGCGAACAGGTCGACGACGCGGGCGTTCTCGACCGCATCGTCGTGGCCGTGCGCGAGAATGTTGAAGATCGTTTCGCGCAGACGGTCCGACGTCGGGCGGATCGACTGCGACGACGGGCCTTTCAGCGCGCGGCCGCGGAACCGCCCGCCGACGACGCGCATCAGCCTTTTCCGCGCGGCGGTTTGCGCGGGCCGGCGCCGCCGGGACGCGGGCCCTTGCGGTCGCCGCCAGCGCGCGGCTTGTCCCCGCCGCTGCGCGGACCTCCGTCGCGCCGCGGGCCTGCGACCTGCCGCGCGCGGACCTTTGCGATCCTCGCCGCTGCGCGGCCTGTCGCCTCCTGGCCGCTCAGTGCGCTTGAAGGGTCGGTCGCCACCGCGCTCGTCGCGCGAAAAACGCTTCTCGCCGTCGCGGCGATTTTCGCGCTGCGGACGCCCGCCATCGTCGCGCGACTTGGCGAAGCGCGACGGGCGCTCGTCGCCCTCGCGCGGCTTGGAAAAGCGCGGCGGACGCTCGCCGCCCTCGCGCGACGGCCTGCTTCCGAAGGAGCGTTCGCGCCCTGCTTCGCCGCGCGGCCCGCGCCGTTCTTCGCGCTGCGGCCTGTCGGCGCCACGCTCGTCGCGCGCGCCTCTGCGCATCGGCCGATCGCCGCCGCGCTCGGCCTTGAAGCGACGCGCGTTGCGGCTGTCCTCGCCGGCCTTGGGCGCGGCGGACACCACGCGCTCCACCTTCACCGCCCGGCCCTTGCGATCCGCCGTCTCGCCGCGCTCGATCTTCACGCGCTCGTCCTGCTGCATCCGCTTGTCGCGGTCGAGGCGCAGGGTCGACACATGCTTGCGCGGCCCGGCCTTCGGGCGCTCGCGCTTGACCTCCGGCTCGGGCTCGCGCCGCCGGTCGAACGTTTCCCGCGAGGGGCGGTCGCGATCGGCGCGGTCGAAACGCGGGCGTTCGGGACGCGCCCGCTCGGAGCGTTCGCGCGGTCCGCGATCCCGCGCCGGACGCTCTTCGCGTGAAAAATCGCGCTCGCCCCTGCGCGGCCTGCGTTCGGGCTCGTCGCGCTCCTCGCGCGCCGGCGTGTCGAAATCGGCCTGCGATTGCGCGATCAGGCTCGGGCCCAATTGATCGCGCAGCACGCGGGTGCGCACTTCCTCGACCGCGCCTTCGGCGAGTTCGCCGAGCTGGAAGGGGCCATAGGACACGCGGATCAGCCGGTTGACGTCGAGGCCGAGCGAGCCCAGCACGCGGCGCACCTCGCGGTTCTTGCCTTCGCGCAGGCCGAGCGTGATCCAGGCATTGGCGCCCTGCGCGCGGTCGAACTTCGCCTCGATCGGCGCGTAATGCACGTCGTCGACCGTCACGCCCCTGGCCAGCGTGTCGAGCGCGGCCTGGTCGGTCTCGCCGTGCGCGCGCACGCGATAGCGGCGCAGCCAGCCGGTCTGCGGCAATTCCAGCGTGCGCGCGAGGCCGCCGTCGTTGGTCAGCAGCAGCAGGCCCTCGGTGTTGATGTCGAGGCGGCCGACCGTCATGAGGCGCGGCAGTTCGGGATGGCGCTGGGCAAGATAATCGAAGATCGTCTCGCGACCCTCGGGATCGTGATCCGTCGTCACGTAGCCGCGCGGCTTGTGGAACAGGAACAGCCGCGTGCGCTCGCGCGCGGCCATCGGACGGCCGTCGATGGTGACCTTGTCCGCGGACGTGACGTTGAAGGCCGGGCTTTCCAGCGTGCGGCCGTTGACCGCGACGCGGCCGGCGGCGATCCATTCCTCGGCGTCGCGGCGCGAGCAGGCGCCGGCGCGCGCCATCGCCTTGGCGATGCGCTCGCCCTGGAAGGCCTTGGGCGGAGCGGCGTCGCGCTCAGGCTTGCCCTTTCCGGGTCCGCGCGGCTTGCCGGAGGGTCTGCAACGGCTTCTTGGCGAAGTCTTTCTTCGCGCCGGGCTTGAAAGGCCGGCCGCCCTGTCGTTTGTCTTTCTCGGTCATGGCGCCTGATAGCAGTTGGACCGGCGATGGTACAGGAAAAGGACGATTTCAGGGATGACCCGATGGCCGCGGCCTTCGCGGCGGCGCGGGCTGCGGCGACGGCCGGCGAGACTCCCGTCGGCGCGGCGCTCGCGCGCGACGGCAAGGTGATCGCGGCGGCGGGCAACCGCGTGATCCTCGACCGCGATCCGACCGCCCACGCCGAAATCCTGGCCATTCGCGCAGCCGCGCGCGAAATCGGCTCGGAACGGCTGACCGGCTGCGACCTCTATGTGACGCTGGAGCCCTGCGCCATGTGCGCGGGCGCTATTTCCTTCGCCCGCATCCGGCGGCTCTACTGGGCCGCCGGCGATGCCAAGGGCGGCGCGGTGGAGCACGGGCCGCGCTTCTTCTCGCAGCCGACCTGCCATCACGCGCCGGAACTCTACGGCGGCATTCGCGAGAGCGAGGCGGCGGACATGCTGCGGGAGTTTTTCAGGGCGCGCCGCTAGCGTTCTTGCGGATCAGCCAGTCCGACACGAACAGATGCGCGATCGCGGCCGCGCCGATCGCGCCGCCGACGACGCCCGTCGCCTCGATGCCCCAGTCCTGATAGACGGCGCCGGCGAGCGCCGAGCCGATGCCGCTGCCGAGATAAATGCCCGCGGCGTTGAGCGCGAGCATCACCCCTTGGGTCTGCGGGTCGATGGCCATGAGGCGGGCCTGCTGCGGCACGGTGAAGCCCCAGCCGACGAGGCTCCACAGGAAGCTGAGGAACATGCCGACGGCCAAGTTGAAGGGAACGAGCGTCATCGCCGGCAGCACGATCGCCTGGCCCGTGATGAACAGCAGCAGCGCGCCGCTCGGCCCGAGCCTGTCGACGAGCCGGCCCGACAGCAGATTGCCGATGACGGCGCCGATGCCGCCCGCGCCGAGAATGAGCGCGACGCCGTCGCGGCCCATGCCGAGGCGATATTCGGCGAGCGGCCCCATGAAGGTCATGCCGAGATAGCCCGACGTCGCGATCGTCACCGTCAGCAAGCACGGCGACGAGATGGCGCGGCGACAGGAGCGTGCGGCCGAGGGTGCGCAGCGATTGCGGCTGGAACTGCACGTCGGCCGGCACGGCGAGCGCGATCCAGACGAAGACCAGCGCGCCCAATGCGGCGGCGATGATGAAGGCTGCGGGAACGCCGAACGTATAGCCGACGAAGGCCGCGCCCGGCACGCCCAGCACCTGCGCCATCGTCATGCCGACGAAGACGAAGGAGAGCGCCGCGCCGCGCGTCTCGGGCTTCGATATCGCGACCGCAATGGCCGCCGCCACCGGCGTGACCATGCCCGCGCCCGCCGCCGCGACAATGCGGGCGGCGTAGAGCGCGGCCGGGACTCGTCGCGAAGGCCGAGGCGAGGCTGGCGGCGATGAACAGGCCGAGCCCCGCGAGGATGACGGCGCGCCGACGCCACGCGCCGGTCAGCGCGATGAAGACCGGGGAAAAGACGGCATAGGCGAGCGCATAGGCGCCCATCACCCAGCCCGCCTGCGCCTTGCTCATCGACAGCGCCTGCGAGAGCGGCGCGAGCAGCGCGATGACCAGAAAGGCGCCTGCGCCGATCGTGAAATTGACGAAGGCGAGCGGCAGCAGGATGCGCTTCGGCAGCACGGTGTCGCGCATGTCGTTCGCGTCGCTCATGCGCGCTCGCGTTCGAACTCGGGACGTGCGCGGCGAAAGACGGGCTGGCTCAACAGGCGTTTCCGGAAGGCGGGTATCGGGAGGTTAGACCGCCGCCCGCGCGCAGGCCAGCGCGGCGGCCGCGTTGCTGCTATCGTCTGCCGGCATTACTCCTGCGCTGGGCCGCCCCGATGAAGATTCTTCAAACCGACGCTTTGCTTGCCGCCGTCAACGCCTGGGTGGAAATCGAAAGTCCGACCTACGACATCGCCGGCGTCAACCGCGTCGGCGCGCTGGCCGAGCGTCTGCTGCGCGACCTCGGCGCGAAGATCGAGCGCATTTCCGGCGCGCCCGATTTCGGCGACATCGTCATCGGCCGTATCGCCGGGCAAACCGAGGGGCCGGGCGTGCTGTTGCTCGGCCATATCGACACGGTGCATCCGGTCGGAACGCTGGCCGGCCCGTTGCCGATGCGCGTGGAAGGCGACCGCGCCTATGGGCCGGGCATCTACGACATGAAGGGCGGCAACGCCATCGCCTTCGCCGCGCTCGCCCATCTCGCCGCCAACGGTCGGCGCCCGCGCTTGCCCGTCACCGTCATGATGATCCCCGACGAGGAAGTCGGCAGCCCTTTTTCGCGCGCGCATATCGAAAACGAAGCGCGCAGGCACGCCATCGCGCTCGTCGTCGAACCCTCCGGCGAGGGCGGCAAGCTGACCGTCGCGCGCCACGGCATCGCGCGATACTACCTGAAAACGACCGGCGTTCCCGCCCATGCCGGCGCCTATCATTCCAAGGGACGCAGCGCGATCCGCGAGATGGCGCGGCAGGTGCTGGCGATCGAGGCGATGACGGATTACGCGCGCAACGTGACGCTGAACGTCGGCACGATCAGCGGCGGCACGCACGAGAACATGGTGCCGCTGCATGCGGAAGCCTGCGTCTATTGCCTCGTGCCCTTGCCGGAGCATGAAAAGGAAGTGCGCGAACGCCTGATGGCGCTCACGGCGGCCGACCCGGATGTGAAACTCGAGGTGCGGCAGGGCCTCTACCGCCCGTCTTTCGTGAAGTCGCCGGCCATCCAGCGGCTCTACGACCATGCCGCCGCGCTCGCGCGGGAGATCGGCTATCCCGTCGCGGGGGAGCGCGTGGCGGGCGGCGGCAGCGACGGCAATTTCACCGGCGCGCTCGGCGTGCCGACGCTCGACGGCCTCGGCGTTCTGGGCGATGGCCCCCATACGCACCAGGAGCATCTGCTCGTCTCCTGCCTCGTGCCGCGCACGCAATTGCTCGCACGGCTGTTCGAGACCCTGCCGGCGTGATCTGGCGGCTCGCGCGGTTCCCTGTTTCGTGCAAGACTTTCCTGTTGGGCAGGACGGGCGATGGGTGGCGCATTCGGTTTCGAACCTCATGAATTGCGGGCGGCTGCGCTCGGCGAAATCCATGCGCGCCCCTTCCTGCCGGTCGCGACGCCGAGCCGCATCCTGCATTTCGCCTTCACGAGCGACGCCGCCGGCGGCGCGAAGGCCATCGACGCGCTGGTGGAACTCGCGCGCTCCCGCGGCCTGCCGCCGCCCGACGTCGACGCCAAGCAAGTCCGGCTGGACTTCACGCCCGCGCGCCTCGTTTTCGAGCGGCACGGCGAATTCCTCACCTACAGTTGGAGCTTTCCCGGCGGGGACGAACCGTTTCGTCCGACAGCGGACGAATTGCAGAGCGTGATGCGGCTGTTGCCGCAACCCGGGCCCCTGCTCGTCGCCGCCGACCTGCACCTGATCCGCGCCGCCAACGCGCCCGAAGATTTCGCCGGCCTGTTCGCGGGACCCGCGCTCGCCGCCGCCTCCATCGACGAGGGCCGCGCGACGATCGCGAGCGATTTCACGGCGGACGCCTTCGGCTTCGTGCGCATTCTCGTGGCGGATCGCACGCTGTCGCCGGAAAGCGCCGGCGCGCTGACGCAGCGCCTGCTCGAGATCGAGACATATCGCATGCTGGCGCTGCTCGGCCTGCCCGCCGCGCAACGCCTGTCGCCGTCGATACGCCGCATCGAGGACGAATTGCCCTCGCTGCTGCTGTCGATGGAGCGCGAACGCGGCATAGAAGCGGACCGCGCCCTGCTCGACCGCCTCACCGCCATCGCCACCGAGCTCGAGACCGGCTCGTCGGAAAGCCTGTTCCGGCTCGGCGCGACGCGCGCCTACCACGAGCTGGTGCGCGCGCGGCTCGAGTCGATCCGCGAGAGCCGCATTCCCCACCATTCGACATTCACGTCCTTCCTGTCGCGGCGCCTGACGCCGGCCATGCGCACCTGCGCGACGCTGGAGCAGCGGCAGGCGAGCCTTTCCGACAAGATCGCGCGCGTCGCGGAACTGCTGCGCACGCGCGTCGACATCGAGCTCGAAAGCCAGAACGCCGACCAGATCCGCCAGATGGCCGAGCGCGTGCGCCTTCAGTTGCGACTGCAGCAGACGGTGGAAGGGCTGTCGATCGCCGCCATCACCTATTACGTGTCGAGCGTGCTGCACCTGCTGTTCGAAGGCGCGCACGGCGCGGGACTTCACGTCAACGCGGCGGTCGCCACCGGCGTGGCGGTGCCGTTCGTCTTCGCGGCGGTCGCCTTCGTCGTCTGGCGCATCCGGCACGCGCACAAGGAATGACGCGCGGCGGTTGACCTGCCTGTCATGACCTTTACATTTCCGGGCCATATCGAACGCGGCGCACGCGCGGAAAACACAGGGGATCGATGCTTATGACGATGCATGGATGCAGATCGGCGCGCCGGGCGCTGCGTGTGGCGCTGATGGCGACGGCTGCAGTCTGCTGCGGAGCGACCGCGCAGGCCGCCGATCTCTCGAAGATCAAGACCATCGTCGTGATCTATGCCGAGAACCGCAGCTTCGATCATCTCTACGGCCTGTTTCCGGGGGCCGACGGCATCGCCAACGCGAAACCGGAGGATTACCAGCAGCGCGATCACGACGGCTCGATCCTGCCCTATCTGCGCGTGTGGAATTCCAAGGGCGAGCCGGACCCGAACTATCCGCAGATGCCGAACCAGCCTTTCCGCGTCGATGCGCCGCCCGTGAACAAGACGGCGTCGGAAGTGCTGATGAGCCCGATCCACGCCTATTATCACAACATCGAGCAGATCAACGGCGGCAAGAACGACATGTTCGCCGCGATGTCGACCGTCGGCGGCTTCACGATGGGCTATTTCGACGGTTCGCAGATGAAGATGTGGAAATGGGCGAAGGACTATACGCTCGCCGACAATTTCTTCATGGGCGCCTATGGCGGCTCCTATCTCAACCACCAGTATCTCGTCTGCCTCTGCGCGCCCGAGCACAAGGACGCGCCGGAATCCATGCGCGCCGTGCTCGACGAGAACGGCAAGCTGAAGAAGAAGCCGGATTCGCCCTCGGCGAAGGACGGCGCGGTGAAGACCTATACGGTCGGCCTCGGCGGGCAGGTGACGCCCGACGGCTATTCCGTCAACACGACGCAGCCGCCCTACCAGCCGAGCGGCCTGCCGCCGGCCGAGAACGGCGCGCTCGACATGTCCGACCCCAAGGGCAACGAGCGCATCGGCCTGCCGCTGCCGGCGTCCAGAATGAAGACGATCGGCGACACGCTGTCGGACAAGGGCGTGAGCTGGGTCTGGTATTCGGGCGGCTGGAACGACGCGCTGAAGGACGGCATGCGGCCGCCGGGCGAGAAGCGCTCGGTCATCTACACGCGCCACGACGGCTCCCTGAACTTCCAGCCGCACCATCAGCCGTTCAATTATTACGCGCGTTTCGCGCCGGGAACGAAGGATCGCGAGACGCATCTGAAGGACGGTTCGGATTTCGTGAAGGCGATCGAGGGCGGAACGCTGCCGCAGGTCAGCTTCTACAAGCCCGCCGGCGTCTTCACCGAACATCCCGCCTATACCGACATCATGTCGGGCGACGCGCATATCGCCGATCTCGTCGACAAACTGTCGAAGTCGCCGCAATGGAACGACATGGTGGTGGTCGTCACCTATGACGAGAACGGCGGCTTCTGGGATCATGCGAAGCGCCAGCGCGGACCGGGCTGGAGCGACCGCTGGGGGCCGGGCTCGCGCATTCCCGCGCTCGTCATCTCGCCCTTCGCGAAGCGCGGCTATGTCGATCACACGCCCTACGACACGGGCTCGATCGCCAAGCTCATCACCGCGCGTTTCGGGCTCGAGCCGCTGGCGGGCGTGCGCCAGAACATCGGCGACCTCACGGGCGCGCTGAACCTGCCGTAAAGGGCGCACGCTTCAGAACGCCAGAACGAGCAGGATGCAGACGGCGAGGATCGCCGCGACGACCGCGGCCTCGTCGACGACGCGCCCGCTGGGATGCGCGACGCTCTCGGGAAGTTGCAGGCCGCGGTCGAGCGCCGGCCAATGCAAATGCAACGCGCGCGGCCAACGGGGCAGGTGAAAGCGGCGCATCGGTTCCTCCAGCACGGCTGGTCTAGAGCGCGTGGGCTGAAAAAGCGGATGCCGGTTTTTCGTACAACGCGCGCTCTAAATCTTGAAATCGATCAGCTTTCCTGCATTTGAGCGATTCCGCTCAAATGCAGGCTGATCTAGAGCGGTTCATCGTTAGGCGGAAACAATGCCGTCATTGCGAGCGGAGCGAAGCAATCCATCCACCGGAACCTGATCCAGATGCGGGGATGGATTGCCGCGTCGCTTCGCTCCTCGCAATGACGTCGACGCGATTCTACCTCGTCATGAAACGCTCTAGGGGAACGCCGGAACGCTTCGGGCGACGCGCCGCTGTCAACGCGGTCGTCGCTCCACATCGGTTGTCGCGCCTCGATGCGTCACGGTCAATTCAAGATTGCGCGATCTGTCCGCACAGGCGAATTCTACCGGCGCCCGAACAATTTCTCGATGTCGGAGAGCTTCAGTTCGACATAGGTGGGCCGGCCGTGATTGCACTGGCCGGAGCCCGGCGTCGCTTCCATCTCGCGCAATAGCGCGTTCATTTCCTCCGGCGTGAGCCTGCGCCCGGCGCGCACGGAATTGTGGCAGGCGATCGTCGCCAGCACATGATCGAGCCGGCGCTCCGCGCCCTGAAGGCTCGCATCCTCGGCAAGCGTGTCGGCGATGTCGGCGATCAACTGCCGCGCATCGACCTTGCCGAGCAGCGCCGGCGTTTCGCGCACCAGCACGGCGCCGGGACCGAAGGGCTCGACCGAAAGCCCCAGCCTCTCGAGATCGGGCGCGGCGTCGGCGATGCGCGCGGCGCCGGCTTCGTCGAGTTCGACGACCTGCGGCGCGAGAAGCCCCTGTCGCGCGATCCCATGCTCGGCGCGCTGCCGCTTCAACCGCTCGTAGACGAGGCGCTCGTGCGCGGCGTGCTGGTCGACGATGACCATGCCGTCGCGGGTCTGCGCGACGATGTAGGTCTCGTGCACTTGCGCGCGGGCGGCGCCGAGCGGCGCGGCGATCTCTTCCGCACGCGGGGCGTCATGCGCGCGCGCATCCGCCGACGGCGCGACGGCGCCGATGTCGAAGGACGCCTGCTGCGCCTCCGCAAATCCCGTAGGGCGCGGCGGGCGAGGCGCGCCAGTCCCAATTCGCGTTCGGCGCGGACGCCCATTGAGCCCTGCCCTGCATCGCCGAGAGAGCGGCGCGCGTCGGCGTCGGCGGCGCGATGGCCGGCGTTCGTGATCGCGCTTTTCAGCGCGCCGACGACGAGGCCGCGCACGAGGCCGGGATCGCGGAAGCGCACTTCGGCCTTGGCGGGATGGACGTTGACGTCGACCTCGCGCGGATCGCATTCGACGTAGAGCGCGAGCGCCGCGTGGCGGCCCGCGGGCAGGAAGTCGATGTAGGCGCCGCGCACGGCGCCGGCGAGCAGCTTGTCGCGCACCGGCCTTCCGTTGACGAAGACATATTGCAGCGCCGCCGTCGCGCGGTGCCAGGTGGGCAGGCCGGCGAAGCCGGTGAGACGAAAGCCTTCGCGCTCCGCCTCGATGGCGATGGCATTGTCGATGAAGTCGCGGCCGAGCACCTGCGCGACGCGCTCGGCAAAGCCCCGGGCGTCGTCGCCGGTCGCGCGAAAATCGAGCGTCGTGAGATGATCGCCGGAGAGCGTGAAGGACACGTCGTGATGGGCGAGCGCGATGCGCCGCAGGATATCGGCGACAGCCTGCGCCTCGGCGCGTGGCGACTTCAGGAACTTGAGACGCGCGGGCGTCGCGGCGAAGAGATCGCGCACCTCGATGCGCGCGCCGCGCGGCCAGCGAGGACGGCTGCACGGGCCGCTTGGCGCCGGCCTCGACGCGGATCGAATGGCCGAGCGCGGCGCCCTGCTCGCGCGCGTCGATGGAGAGCTGCGCCACCGAGCCGATCGAGGGCAGCGCCTCGCCGCGAAAACCGAGCGTGGCGATGTTGGAGAGATCGCCGTCCGGCAGCTTCGAGGTGGCGTGACGCTCGACGGCGAGCGCGAGATCCTCGGCGCTCATGCCCGCGCCATTGTCGATGACGCGGATGAGCTTGCGGCCGCCGTCCTCGATGACGATCTCGATCCGCGTCGCGCCGGCGTCGAGCGCGTTCTCGACGAGTTCCTTGACGACGGACGCCGGACGCTCGACCACCTCGCCCGCGGCGATGCGGTCGACCGTGACGGGATCGAGCAGGCGCACCTTCATCGGCTTACCGTTGCGGCATGGAATCGCGGGACGAGCGAAGCGCCAGCGTACCCTCCGTCATTGCGAGGAGCAAAGCGACGAAGCAATCCAGCCCCGAACCTAGAACAGTCCCGGTGGATGGATTGCTTCGCTGCGCTCGCAATGACGGCCCCGCCATATTCGCGCCAGGATGCGCTCCCCTCACATCCCCGTCGGCCGGCCCGCCAGCGCCACCAGCAGCTTGCCGTCGCCCAGCATCTTGCGCGCGGCGCGCCTGGCGTCGTCCAGCCCGACCGCCGCCACGAGGCGATTGCGCTGGTCGAGATAGGCGGTCGGGCGCCCCTCGAGCTGCAATTGCATGAGATTGCCGGCGATCTTGGTCGAGGTGTCGAAGCGCAGCGCGTAGGAGCCGATGAGGAACTTGCGCGCCTTGGCGAGTTCGTCCTCGGTCGGGCCGTTCGCCACGAGATCGGCGATCTGTTCCTGGATCACCTCGAGCGATTCGGCCGGCGCGCTCGTTCTTGGTCGAGGTGGCGCCGACCAGCAGCGCGGCGTGATCGTAATTCTGCAGATGCGAGTAGACGGAATAGGCGAGGCCGCGCTTCTCGCGCACTTCGCGGAACAGGCGCGCGGTGAAGGCGCCGCCGCCCAGAATATGATTGACGACGACGGCCGGCCATGAAATCGGGATCGTCGCGTTCGACGCCGGGACGGCCGAAGCGGATGGTCGCCTGCGGCACGTCGATATCGGTGACGATGCGCTGGCCGACGCCGCCCATCACGGCCGGCGGCACGGGCGCGAGGTTCGCGCGCTCCGGCAGCGCGCCGAAGGTCGCGTCCAGCTTCGCGGCGAGCGTCTTGGCGTCGATCGCGCCGACGACGGCGATGGCGAGCGTGTCGCGCGCCAGCATGTTCGCGCGCATGGCGACGAGATCGTCGCGGCCGATCCTCGGCAGCGTGTCGATCTCGCCGCGCGCGGCGCGCCCATAGGGATGATCGGGGAAGGCGGCGGCGCGGAACGTGCGCGAGGCGACGGCGTCCGGATCCTTCAGTTCGCGCTTGAGGCTGGCGACGAGCTGCGACACGACGCGGTCGATCGGCGCCTGTTCGAGCCGCGCCTCGCACAGAGCGAGCCGCATCAGCTCGAAGGCCGGATCGAGATTGCGCGTCAGCGTCTGGAAATGGCCGGCCAGATGATCGCGGTCGACGGAGAAATGCAGATGGACGGCGAGATCGTCCATCGCCTCGTGGAAGCCGGCGGAATCGTAGGGGCCGGCGCCCTCGTCGAGCAGGCCGCCGAGCAGCGTGGCGAGGCCCGGCCTTTCGACCGGGTCCTGCGAGGCGCCGCCGCGAAAGGCGAATTGCACCGCCACCAGCGGCACGGCGTAGTCTTCGACGAGCCAGGCGGACGAGGCCGCCTGGGCGTGCGGATTTCCTGAACGGCGGCGGCGCGCGAGGTTTCCGGAATGGGCGACAGGTCGGTCAAGCGGCGGCCTCGGGCAGGAGATAACCGGTCACGGCGCGACGCTTGTCGAGCCATTTGCGGGCGGCGGCGACGACCGCCTCGGGCGTCACCGCCTCGATGCGCGCCGACCAGCCCGACACGTCCTCGATCGTCTCGCCGATGGCGAGCGCAGCGCCGTACCAGCGCGCGAGCGCCACCTGGCTGTCCTGCGCATAGACGGCGTCGGCGACGAGGCGGGTTTTCGCGCGCTCGAATTCCTTGTCGGTCGGCGGGTTGGCGATGAAATCGGCGATGACGCCGTCGATGGCCAGCGTCGAACTCGTCGAGCGAGACGTCCGGCGCCGGCACGCCGTAGACCCAGAGCCGCGTCGCGTCGAGCGACGAGCTCATGTAATAGGCGCCGGCCGCCACCGCGACCGGCTTGTCGATGACCAGCGCCTTGTAGAGCCGGCTCGACTGGCCGACGCCGAGCAGGTGCGTCATGACCTCGAGCGCCTCGGCCTCGCCCGGCTCCGCGGTGCGGGCCGAAGGCACGACATAGACGCGCTCGTAGGTCGGCTGCTCGACCTTCTCGTCCGACAGCGACACATGGCGGCGCGCGCGGGCCGGCGGCTCCTGCGGGCGGCGGCGCACGGGCGGCGCGCCGCGCGCCGGGATCAGGCCGTAGGTGTCGCGCGCGAGCCTTTCGACATCGGCCGGCTGCACGTCGCCGGCGACGACGAGAATGGCGTTTTCCGGCGTGTAGAAGCGCTGGTAATAGGCGAGCGCGTCCTCGCGGCCGAGCGTCTCGATCTCGTGGCCCCAGCCGATGATCGGCGTGCCGTAGGGATGGTGGGCGAACAGCGCGGCCTGCACGGCCTCGCTCAATTCGGCGGCCGGGTCGCTGTCGGTGCGCATCCGGCGCTCCTCCATCACGACATCGCGCTCGGGCGCGACCACCTCGTCGCTCAGGACGAGATTGGTCATGCGGTCGGCCTCGTATTCCATCATGGTCGCGAGGTGCTCGCGCGGCACGCGCTGGAAATAGGACGTGTAGTCGTGGCCGGTGAAGGCGTTCTCCTGCCCGCCGAGATCGGCGACGAGCTGCGAAAACTCGCCCTGCGGGTGGAGCTTCGTGCCCTTGAACATCAGGTGCTCGAGGAAATGCGCGATGCCGGACTTCAGCGGCGGGTCGTCGGCCGAGCCGTTGCGATACCACACCATGTGGGTCACGACCGGCGCGCGATGGTCGGGAATGACCACGACCTCCATGCCGTTGTCGAGGCGCGAATGCGCGATGTGGGGGCCGCCGCCCTGCGCCGCGGCCGGCGCGCTGGCGACGGCGGCTTGCGACGATGCGGCATGATGTTCGGTCATGAAAGTCCCTGCGACTAATTCCGGCAGGCCTGCCGTGGAGCAGGCGCAAGACGAACGAGCCGCCCGAATCCTCGGGCGGCCGAAACGTGTCAGATCAATATAGGGAAACGGCGCGCGCCCTCAACCGGGGCGCGCTGGACCAGGCGCGCGAGGCTCAGTCGTCCTTGCCGCGGTTCGGATCGACGCCGCGGGCATAGTCGCCGGCCGACGGCGCCTCGTACTTGCGGATCGGGCCGCTCTGCGTCGCCTTCACGACCTGCTTGGGCGCGCGATAGCCGGTCGGCGGCTCGGTCAGGTACTCGCGGGACGGCTCGACGCCCGGACGGGCCTCTTCTTCCTTGGAGCCGAGCGAGAATATCTGCTTGATCTTGGAGGCCGGCTCCTCGACGCCGCAATCGGGAACGCCGTTGCGGCGGGTCGGGCAGACTTCCGGGTTGTTGCTCGGCCCGGCGGAACGGCCCTGCTTCAGTTCCTCGGCCGAAAGCTGCGGGTTGGCGCGGTACTGGGCGTTCAGGTCGCGCGGCGCGCGGGCGGCCACCTCGGCCTCGCGGCGGCGGCGCACGTCGGGATCGACCGGCCAGTTGGCGGCGCGATTGCGGGGGCCGGCGGCGGGCGGCGGCAGGTCCGCGCCCTTGGGCACGACCAGCGCCGGACGCTCGCGGAAATCGATGTCCGGCTTGTCCTCGTTGTCCTTGCCGAGGCCGATGACGTTGAGGATGGGATCGAAGGTGGAGGGCCTGTCGTCGAAGGCGCGGGCCGCGGTCGAGGCCGCCAGCGCGCCCGTCCAGACCATGGCCGCAGCGGCCACGGTCGTCGCGAATTTTCCGGCGAATTTCCCGGCGATTGCGCGAGTCACGTGCGAAACCCTCATAAGAACGCCCCCTTACGCCGCCCCGCATCTTCCGACTCGTCCGAAAGGCGAGCGGCGGCCAGCGAGCTTATCCCCTGCATTCGCGGCGAATTCTTGACGGAAAGTCCCGTCGAAGACGTTCTGGCGCGCGGCGTCAGGCGGCCGGGCTCGCGGGCCTCGGGCGGACGGACTCATACAGGAGGACCGCCACGCCGGCAACGATGGCCGCATCGGCGACGTTGAAGACGTAATTGGCCAGCGGCCCGACCGGCAGGGTCGTGTGCAGGTGCAGGAAGTCGGCGACCGCGCCGTAGCGGGCGCGATCCAGCGCATTGCCGAGCGCCCCGCCGAGCACGAGGCCCAGCGCCAGCGCGGTCGGCCGGTCGCTGGTCATCCAGAGCCAGGCGCCGAGCACGCCGACGGCGAGCGCGGCCAGCGCCAGCAGGCCGAGCAGCCCCATCAGGCTGTCGGCGCGCAGCAGCGAGTAGGAAATGCCGGGGTTCCAGGCGAGCACGATATCGAGGAAGGGGGTCAGGCGGATCGGCCCCCTGTCCTCGATGCCGAGAATGTCGATCATCCAGAACTTGGAAATCTGGTCGGCCGCGAAGGCGACGCCCGCCGCCGCGGCCGCGACCAGCCGGACATGGGTCTTCATCCCCACTAGGCGGCGCTCCACTTGCCGAGCGCCTTCAGCTCGCGCAGCGCCGCCGCGTCGCGCGGCGTCACGTCGGGGAATTCCGGGTCCGAGCCGACGAGCGGCGAAATCTTCCACGAGCGGGCGCATTTGCGCCCCTCCGCCTTCGCCGACACGACGGCCACGCCGGGGACCTCGGGCAGGACGAACGCGCCCTCGGGCGTATCGCCCGTCGGTTCGATCTCGATGCCGGAGGTGATGCAGACCTCCGCCATGTCGACGCCATCGACCGCGGCCCGCAATTGCGCGTCGGAGATGAACACGACGGGAGCCGCCTCCAGCGAGGCGCCGATCGCCTTGTTGGCGCGCTCGATCTCCAGCGCGCCGGTGACGACGGAGCGCACGCGGCGGATTTTCTTCCAGCGTTCGGCCAGAGCCTCGTCGCGAAAGCGCGCGAGACCTTCGGGGAAGGTCTCGACATGGACCGACGGCGCGCCATCGGGCCGGAACATCGCCCAGGCCTCGTCCGAGGTGAAGACCAGGATCGGCGCGAGCCATTTGAGAACCGCATCGCAGATCGCGTCGACGACCGTCAGCGCGGACTTGCGCAGATGGCTCGAAGGCGCCTCGCAATAGAGCGCATCCTTGCGGATGTCGAAATAGAAGGCCGAGCAATCGCCGGTCATGAAGGGCGTGACCGTGGCTATGACCTTCTTGTAGTCGAAGTCCGCATAGGCCTGCTGCACGATGGCGTCCACTTCCGCGAGGCGATGCAGCATCAGCCGCTCGAGCTCGGGCATGCTCTTCCAGTCGACACGGTCGGCTGCGGAGAAATGCGCGAGGCTGCCGAGCATCCACCGGATGGTGTTGCGCAGCTTGCGGTAGTTGTCGGTGGTGAATTTGAGGATTTCGGGGCCGAGCCGCTGATCGTCGGAATAATCGACGCTCGCCGCCCAGAGCCGCAGCACGTCGGCGCCGATCTCGTTGATGAGCTTGTCGGGCGCGAGCGCGTTGAACTGCGACTTCGACATCTTGCGGCCGTGCTCGTCGAGCGTGAAGCCGTGCGTCAGCACGACGTCGTAGGGCGCGCGGCCGCGCGTGCCGCAGGATTCGAGCAGCGAGGAATGGAACCAGCCGCGATGCTGGTCGGAGCCTTCGAGATACATGACCTCGTCCGCGCCGCCGTCGCGGACGCGATGCACGCCCTGCAGGCCGGGGAAGTGTTGCGCGTCCTCCAGAACGAAGGCGTGGGTGGAGCCTGAATTGAACCAGACGTCGAGCACGTCGTCGACCTTGTCGTAATCGTCCGGGTTGTAGTCGGCGGCAAGGAAGCGCGCCTTCGCGCCGTCGGCGAACCAGGCGTCGGCGCCCTCGGCCTCGAAGGCCGCGGCGATGCGCTGGTTGACCTTGGGGTCGACGAGCGGCGCGTGTTCGCCCTTCCTGACGAAGACGGCGATCGGCACGCCCCAGGCGCGCTGGCGCGACATGACCCAGTCGGGCTTGGCGGCGATCATGCCGGTGATGCGGTTCTGGCCGGACGCCGGCTCCCACCGGACCTTGGCGATTTCCTCGAGCGCCACGGCGCGGAGAGACGCGCGCATCTGCTCCCCTCCCCCTTGTGGGGAGGGGTTGGGGGCGGGGGTCGGGGAACCTGCGGCGTCATCGCCCGACCCCCCACCCCTTCCCTCCCCCACAAGGGGGGAGGGGGATGTAGCGGCGTCATTCGGGACGAACGCCTTGTCCATCGCCACGAACCATTGCGGCGTGTTGCGGAAGATGACCGGCTTCTTCGAGCGCCAGGAATGCGGATACTGGTGCTTGAGCCGCCCGCGCGCGATCAGCGCGCCGCGCTCGACCAGCGCCTTCATCACGGCCTCGTTGGCGTCGCCCTTGTCGCCCTTTTCGGTGATGACGCGCTTGCCCTCGAAGCCCGGCGCTTCCCTGGTGTAGAAGCTGTTTTCGTCGACCGTGTAGGGGATGCGCGTCTCGATCTTGCGCTCGGCCAGCATGCGGCCCGACGCCATCCAGATCTCGAAGTCCTCGCGGCCGTGGCCGGGCGCGGTGTGGACGAAGCCCGTGCCGGCGTCGTCGGTGACGTGATCGCCCGCAAGCAGCGGCACGCGGAAAGCGTAGTCGCCCGCAAGCCCGTTCAGCGGATGCGCGCATTCCATGCCCGCGAGCGTCTCGGGAGAGATGTTCGACAGGCGCTCCCAGCCTTCCACTTTCGCGGCCTTGAGGACGTCTTCGGCGAGCTTGTCGGCCAGCACGTATTTCGCGCCGACCTTCGCCCAATTGTTTTCGGGCGCAGCGGTGACGCGATACAGGCCGTACGAGATTTTCGGGCTGAAGCAGATCGCGCGATTGCCCGGCAGCGTCCAGGGCGTGGTCGTCCAGATGACGACCGAGGCGTCGGAGGCCGCTTCTTCCGTCGAGGCTTCGCCGAGAAAGCCGCCGAGCGTCGTGATCGGGAAGGCCACCCACACCGTGTCGCTCGTGTGGTCCTCGTATTCGACCTCCGCCTCGGCCAGCGCGGTCTTCTCGACGACCGACCACATGACCGGCTTGGAGCCGCGATACAGAAGCCCGTTCTCGGCGAACTTGAACAATTCGCGCGCGATCTGGGCTTCGGCCGGATAGGTCATGGTCAGGTAGGGATTGTCCCAGTCGCCGACGACGCCGAGCCGCTTGAATTCCTCGCGCTGCACGTTGACCCAATGGTCGGCGTAGGCGCGGCATTCGCGGCGGAAGGCGATCATGGCGGTGGAATCGCGCAGGTCCGGCTTCGGCTTGCCCTTGGAGCGGTAGTTTTCCTCCTCGATCTTCCACTCGATCGGCAGGCCGTGGCAGTCCCAGCCCGGCACGTAGTTGGAATCCTTGCCCAGCATCTGCTGGGAGCGCGTCACCAGGTCCTTCAGCGTCTTGTTGAGCGCATGGCCGATGTGGATCGCGCCGTTGGCGTAGGGCGGGCCATCGTGCAGCACGAATTTCTTGCGGCCCTTGCCCGCCTCGCGCAGCAGGCCGTAGAGGCCGATCTCGTTCCAACGCTTGAGGATTTCCGGCTCCTTCTTCGGGAGGCCGGCGCGCATCGGGAAATCCGTCTGCGGCAGGTAGAGGCTTGCGGAATAGTCGGGGCCGGTTTTCTCGGCCTGCTTGGCCTTGGGCGTATCGTTCATGTCGAACCGAATTGTGGGGCGCGCCGGAGCCGGCGGCCGAAAGGGATGTCGAAGCGGCAGCGAACCCGGCGCCGCGCGAGTTCAGACTCGAGCGCGGTCCGGGCGCATAATTCGCGGTGTTCTAAGGGCTTCGACCATGGCGCTGCTATAGCACGTTTGGAGGGTGCGGGAAGGGGCGGTTGGACCGGTAGAGATTGTCGAGATCATCCCTCCCCGCTCGCGGGGAGGGTGTCGCCGAAGGCGACGGGTGGGGTCCGCCCGGCAGTCGGCGGCATTCGACACAACGCCGGGCTTCCCCACCCGCGATGCTCACGCATCGCGACCTCCCCGCGAGCGGGGAGGTAGCCGCCTTCCCTCGGCCGTCGCTGACGCTATTCTCTCCGGCGTCGCTGGAGGCCTGCCATGCGCGTCGTTTTGTCCGCTCTCGCCCTGCTCGCCCTCGCTTTCCCCCTCCGAGCGGCGGAAGTCGAAAAATGCCCCGACATGGTCGCCGGCGGCCCGACGATCATGAAGGCGGCGCTGGCCGGCGACCGGGTGCGGCTGACCTTCATCGGCCATGCGAGCTTCCTGATCGAGACGCCGGGCGGGACGACCGCCGTCACGGACTACAATGACTACGTCCGTTCCTCCGTCGTTCCCGACGTGGCGACGATGAACAAGGCGCATTCCACCCACAACAGCGTCCACCCGGACCCCAAGATCAAGCATGTGCTGCGGGGCTGGGGCGAGGACGGCAAGGCCGCCAACTGGGACGTGACGGAGGGCGACCTGCACGTGCGCAACGTGCCGACCAATATCCGCGACTGGGCGGGCGGCACGGAATACGACGGCAATTCGATCTTCGTGTTCGAGGCGGCGGGCCTGTGCATCGCCCATCTCGGACATCTGCATCACCGCCTGACGCCGGAGCACCTCCAGCAATTGCGCCATGTCGACGTGCTGCTGGCGCCCGTCGACGGCTCCTACACGCTGGGCGCGGCCGGCATGATGGAGACGATCGCCACGATCCGCGCGCCGCTGACCATCCCCATGCACATATTCGGCCCCTCGACGCTCGAGCGCTTCCTCGCGCTGGCGCGGGAAAAATTCGAGGTGAAGTTCGAGGGCGCGCGCTACGTCGAGGTTTCGCGCGCGAGCCTGCCGCAAAGGCAGACCGTGCTGGTGCTGGAAGGCCGTTGAATGCTGACACTCTATTTCGCGCCCCATACCTGCGCGCTCGCCACGCATGTCGCGCTGATCGACGCCGGCGCCGATTACGAACTCGTTCGCATCGACTTCGCCACGACGCAGCAGCGCTCGGCGGATTATCTGGCGATCAATCCCAAGGGGCGCGTGCCGGCGCTGGTCACGGAGCGCGGCGTACTGACGGAGACGCCGGCCATGCTCGCCTTCGTCGCGCAGACGTTTCCGGAAAGGAAGCTCGCGCCGCGTCGACGATCCCTTCGCCTTCGCGGAGGTACAGGCCTTCAATTCCTACCTCTGCTCGAGCCTGCATGTGGCGCATGCCCATCGCATGCGCGGCTATCGCTGGGCGCGGGAGGAATCCTCGTTCGAGGACATGAAGCGGATGGTCCCGCAATCCGTGGGCGAGGGCTTCGCGCTGATCGAGGACCACATGCTGCGCGGCCCCTGGGCGATGGGCGACGCCTATTCGATCGCCGACGCCTATCTCTTCACGCTGGCGCAATGGCTGGAAGCCGATGGCGTCGACACGTCCCGCATTCCCCGCGTGATGGCGCATCGCGCGCGCATGGCCGAACTGCCCAATGTGCGTCGCGCCATAGCCGAGGAGATCGGCTGACGCTCAGAGGTCGCGCTGGCCGGGCGCAGGGCCGCTGCGTGCGCTCCATTTCGCGCTGCTTCGCCTTTTCCTTGGCGTTGTGGCGGCCGACGACGCAGCCGGCGGCCGCGCCGGCGACGCCATGCCCGACCATATGGCCGGCGATGCCGCCGACGATCGCGCCCTTGATGCAGCCCTTCGCGTTCGCCTCGGTGGCGCCGGCGAGGGGCAAGGCGAGGGCCGGCAGGATCGCCAGGCCGAGAATGCGCGTGCGGTTCATGCAGGTCTCCCGATGATTTCAGCCTCGACGCACCAACGCGACAGCGCGCGGCGGGTTCGATCTCCTCAGCGGCCCAGCCATTGGCGGAGCTTGTTGCGCAGGACGAAACCGGCGACGACCGCGACCGCGATGGTGACGACGACCGCCAGGAATCCCGCGACGAAGACGAACAGCGCGCTGGCGATCACGGCGGCGAAGACGAGGCCGAGAAAGCCGCTGAGCCGCGTCTGGAACGTGTAGGTGCGGCTGGCCGAGCCGCCCTCGAATTCGAACGGGCTGCGCCGGCGGCCCGAATTGGACGGTTCGCCGGGCGCGAGAATCTCGATCTCGCCGCGCGGATATTCGACGCCGTCGGCGCGGTCCTTGTCTGTGGCGGCCATGGCCGTCTCCTCGTCGCGGCAGGAGATATGGAGCGCCCGGGCTGAACGCAATATGAAGGGTTACAAAATCGCCGCCAGCATCCGCCGCGCTTCCGCGACGTCGTCTTTCATGCGGGCGACCAGCGCCTCGACCGAATCGAACTTCGCTTCGGGCCGGATGAAATCGATGAAGGCGACCTCGACCATCCTGCCGTAGAGGTCGCCGTCGAAATCCAGCACGAAGACCTCGAGCAGCGGCGGGCCGTCGTCGAAGGTCGGCCGGCGGCCGAAATTGGCGGCGCCGCCATGCGTCCTGCCGTCGACCGTCAGGGTCACGGCGTAGATGCCGTGCCGCAGCTTGCAGGACGGATCGAGCGCGATATTGGCGGTCGGGAAGCCGATCGTGCGGCCGCGCTTCGCGCCGTGGATCACCTCGCCCTCGACGAACCAGGGGTGGCCGAGCAGGCGGGCGGCGAGCGCGACGTCGCCGGCTTCCAGCGCGGCGCGCGTCGCGGTCGAGGAAACCGCGTCGAGCGAGCCCTCCTCGTCCTGCGAGATGCGCTCGACGATGTCGACCGCAAAGCCCTGCCGCGCGCCCTCGGCCTTGAGGAAGTCGGGCGTGCCCTGCCGTTTCGCGCCGAAAGTGGAAGTCATAGCCGGCGACCACGCCGGACACGCCGAGACGGCGGATCAGGACGTCGTCAACGAAGGCCTGCGCCGTCAGCCCCGAGAGCGCGGCGTCGAAAGTGAGCACGATCATGCCGTCGAGGCCGAGACGGGCGAGGAAAGCGGCCTTGGCCTCGTGCGAGGTCAGGCGGAAGATGACGCTCTTTTTCGCAAAGAAATCAGCGGGATGCGGCTCGAAGGTGAGGACGGCGCAGGGCTTGCCGAGCCTTGCGGCCAGCGCCTTGGCGCGAGAAATGACGCCGCGATGGCCGCGGTGGAGGCCGTCGAAATTGCCGATGGCGACGACCGCGCCCTCCAGCCCCGCGGGCGGCGAAAGCGGGTCGGTAGCGTCGATGAAGCGGGAGGGTTTCGTCACTTGCCAGAAGCCGGTCGGCCGCCACGGCTCAAGTCCCCTCCCCCTTGCGGGGAGGGATAGGGAGGGGGTCGGGAAACCTCGCGGGATTGCCCGACCCCCTCCCCCGCCCCTCCCCACAAGGGGGAGGGGAGAGAGCATCGAGCCATTGCAGCGATTTCAATAAGATTCGGCGCAGCCGAACCATGCGCGCAGCAAAGAGCCATGCGCGGACACGAGGGTCAAGTTGGCTGTCAGGCCTCGGCCTTGGCGGCCGGGCGCGGCGTCGGGTTGCGGGAGGGCGCCATGACCAGCGCCTCGCCGTCGAGCACGACCTTGCCGTCGACCAGGCACTCGCAATGCAGGCGCACGCGGCGGCCCTTCTCGGTCAGCTCGGCCACCTCGACCACGACGTTGATGACGTCGCCGATCTTCACGGGCCCTTTGAAATTGAGGGTTTGCGACAGATAGACGGCGCCCGGCCCCGGCAGGTACATGCCGATGACGGTCGAGATCAGGCTGGCGGTATAGAGGCCGTGCACGATTCGCTCGCCGAAGCGGGTCTTGCGGGCGAAATGGTCGGACAGGTGCACCGGATTGCGGTCGCCGGAGAGGTCGGCGAAGGCGATGACGTCGTCGTCCATGACCGTCTTCATCAGCGTTTCGCGCTGACCGACCGTCAGGTCCTCGAAATAATGGGTCTTGTAGGGCGCCGACATGCTGATCCCCTCCGGAGGGCGGGACCCGAGTAACCTTTCGGCAACCTTGCCGCAAGCCGCCGCTGCGGCGATCGCTCAACTTTATTGGACAATTACGGTCGGTAGGCGATCGCGTTTACACAACCGAAAGCCCCTGCCTGCTATTCGTGGCATGCAGCCTCCATCGGCTTTGGCCGGGTGGACGCGCTTGGAGACCGCAATGACCGCCGATTCCACGATGCCGATCCTGGTCGTCGACGACTATCAGACGATGGTGCGCATCATCTGCAACCTCCTGAAGCAGATCGGCTACGAGAACGTCGATACGGCCAGCAACGGCGCGCAGGCGCTGGAGCGCATCGGCGAGAAGCAGTACGGCCTCATCATCTCCGACTGGAACATGCAGCCGATGACGGGCTTCGAACTGCTGGTGAAGCTGAAGGGCGACGCCGCGACGGCCGACATCCCCTTCATCATGGTCACCGCCGAATCCAAGACCGACAACGTCATCGCCGCCCGCAAGGCCGGCGTGTCGAGCTATATCGTCAAGCCGTTCAACGCGGCGACGCTGAAAGCCAAGATCGACGCGGTGTTCACGGCGCGCGCCGCCTGACGGCGCGGGCAAGCTGCGCGGACGATCGACGCGAATGCGAGGATCGCGCGGCGCAAGCGCCCTGCGGTGACACGTCCCAATCCCCCCAATAGGATGGAATGACGGCAGGCGCGCCTGTCGTGGGGGCAATTTGTGTCGCAGATCTTTATTTCCCACTCCTCGGCCGACAATGCCGCGACCGTCGCCTTGCGCGACTGGCTTGTCAGCGAGGGATTGTCCAATCTCTTTCTCGATCTCGATCCGGTTCGCGGCATAGCCCCGGGGGAGCGCTGGGAGCGTGCGCTGAACGAGGCGGCGCGACGCTGCGAAGCGGTCTTGTTCGTCATATCCCGCTCATGGCTCGCGTCGCGCTGGTGCATCAACGAGCTGACGCTCGCGCGGCGGCTGAACAAGCGCCTGTTCGGCGTTCTCATCGAGGAAGGGTTGTCGATCGCCGATCTGCCGGCGGATGTGACCGCCCACTGGCAGGCGGTCAATCTGGCGACCGGCCGGGACCACCGGCAGTTTCGCGTCACCCTGCCCGTCTCGGGCGAAGAGGCGCATGTCACCTATTCCCGCGAGGGGCTGGCGCGGCTGAAGGCCGGCCTTCTGCGGGCTGGCCTCCACGCCAGCTATTTCGCATGGCCGCCGGAAACGGACCCCAGGCGCGCGCCCTATCGCGGCCTGCGGCCGCTGGAAGCCGACGACGCCGGAATCTTCTTCGGCCGGGAGGCGCCGGTCATCGAAGCGATCGACCGGCTGCGCGGCCTCACCGAGGCGGCGGCGCCGAGGCTGATGGTCATCCTGGGGGCGTCCGGCGCAGGCAAGTCCAGCTTCCTGCGCGCAGGCCTCGCGCCGCGGCTCGGCCGCGACGCGCAGACCTTCCTTCCGTTGCCTCCGATCCGCCCGGAACGCGCGGCGATCAGCGGCGAGACCGGGCTCGTCAGCGCGCTCGCCGGCGCCTTCGAGGCGGCAGGGGTCGCGATCGCGCGCGGCGAGGCGCGCGAGTGCGTCGCCAGCGGCGCGGCGGCCGTGAAAGCTCTCCTGGCGCGCCTGCAGGCGGCGGTGGCGCCGCCGGGCGACGACGCATCGCCGGCGAAGCCGCCGACGCTGGTGATCCCCGTCGACCAGAGCGAAGAATTGTTTCTCGTCGAGGCGCAGGAGGAGGCGCGAGACTTCCTGCGATTGCTCGCCAAATTATCCGCCAGCGACGGTCCCGCCGTCATCTGCGTCTTCACGATCCGCTCCGACAATTACGATCGCCTGCAATCGGCGCCGGAACTGGACGGGCTGCATCAGGAGACGCTGAGCCTGCCGCCGATGCCCAAGGGCTCCTACGCCGAGATCGTCAGGGGACCGCTGCGGCGCCTCGACGGCACGCCACGGGCGATCCACGCCGACGAAGCGCTGATCGAAGCGGTGCTCGCCGATGTCGAGACGGGCGTTGCGAAGGATGCGCTGCCGCTGCTGGCGTTCACGCTCGAGCGTCTCTATCAGGAATACGGAACGACGGGCCGGCTGACCCTCGCCCACTACGCGAAGCTCGGCCGCATCGCCGGGTCGATCGAGGCCGGCGTCGAGCGTGCGTTCAAGGCGGCGGACAAGGACGCGCGCATTCCCGGCGAGCGGCAAGCGCGGCTGGCGCTGCTGCGGCGGGGCCTGATCCCGTGGCTTGCGGGCATCGACCCCGACACCAAGGCGCCGCGCCGCCGCGTCGCCCGCGTCTCCGAGATTCCCGCCGACGCGCGACCGCTGATCGACCTCCTGGTGGAGCAACGGCTGCTGTCGACGGACGTGGCGAAGGACACCGGCGAAACGACCATCGAACCGACGCACGAGGCGCTGTTGCGTCAATGGCCGCTCCTGCAGAACTGGCTGGCGGACGACGCGATCCAGCTCGCCTTGCTCGATGGGCTGAAGCGGGCGGCGCGCGAATGGCAGGCCAACGCGCAGGCGCCGACCTGGCTGACGCATGGCGCGGAACGCCTGAGCGCCGTCGAGCGCATTCTCGATCGCCCCGATCTCGCCGCAAGCCTCGATGCGCTCGACCGCCGCTACATCGACGCCTGCCGCAACAAGGAAGCGAGCGAGCGCTGGAAGGGGCGGCGCGTCGCAATTCTCGCCGCGGCTCTCCTGATCGGCAGCGCGGCCGCCATCGTCTACAAGGACGCGATCCTCGGCGCATGGCGCTGGTACAGCCATGTCTACCCCTACCGCAGCGCCAACTTCGACCCTCACGTGCTCACGACCGATCAGGAGCGGCGGCTCGCTTCGGGCGAGGCGTTGCGCGAATGCAGGAGCGCGTGTCCGGAGATGGTCGTCCTGCCCGCAGGCGGGTTTGCAATGGGATCGCCAGAGGGCGAAGCCGAGCGCTATGCGAACGAAGGGCCGCAGCATACCGTCGCGATCGCGCGGCGTTTCGCGGTCTCGAAGAATGCGGTCACGTTCGAGGAGTGGAGCGCCTGCGTTGCGATGGGCGCGTGCCGCCCCGTCGACGGCGCCGGCTTCGGCGAGGGAACGAGGCCCGTCATCAATATCGGCTGGAACGACGCAAAATCCTACGCCGCGTGGCTCTCGCAGATGACAGGCCGCACGTACCGGCTGCTCAGCGAAGCCGAGTGGGAATATGCCGCGCGCGCCGGGACGACGGGCGCCTTCTACTGGGGAGACGAAATCGGCGACGGCAATGCCGTCTGCGACGGCTGCGGCACCGAATGGGACAGCCTCGGCACGGCGCCGGTCGGGCGAACTCAAGCCCAATCGGTTCGGCCTGTTCGACATGTCCGGCAACGTCTATCAATGGGTCGAGGATTGCGCGCACGACACTTACGAAGGCGCGCCGGTCGACGGTTCGGCGTGGATCGACAAGGCCGATTGCCGGAAGAGGATGGCGCGCGGCGGCTCCTGGGCCGACGTGGCGCGCTTTGCCCGCTCGGCGGCGCGCATGTCTCTCGAGGCGGATGTGCAGTCGAAAGTGCTGGGGTTTCGCGTCGCGCGCGAGCTAGAGTAGCGGATCGCGCATGAATACATTTTGCTGGAGAAGGATTTCATGAAACTGGCAGTTTCGATCCTGGCGACCGCCGCTGTCGCTTTTTGCATGACGCTTCCCGCGGCGGCGAAGGAATCCTGCGCCTCTTCCCACGCGCGTTGTTCGCAGAGATGCACCAGCAATCTGGCAGGCGATCCGCCGGATGTCTGTCGACGCAAGCATTGCGACAGCAAGATGTCGATCTGCCGCCAGTCCGGCTGCTGGCAGCAGGACGCACGCTTCGGCGGCGAGGTGACTTGCGGCTTGTCGAAATAGCTGGAGCGGATTGCTCCGGCGTCAGACGTCAAGCACCACTTCAAAGCCGCCGTAGATCATGCGTTTGCCGTCGAAGGGCATAGGGTTTTTCTCCGGCGAGAGGCGCGGATCCTCCATCGCCTGCTTCATGCCCTTGTCGCGCGCCGCGCGCGAGGGCCAGGCGATCCAGGAGAAGATCACGGTCTCGTCGTCCTTGCGCTGAACGGCCATCGGAAAGGACGTCAGCTTGCCCTCGGGCACGTCGTCGCCCCAGCATTCCGTCACTTTGAGCGCGCCGGCCTCCCTGAAGACGACCGCCGCCGCTCTGGCGTGCGCGAGATATTTATCGCGATTGGCGGTCGGCACAGCAGCCACGAAACCGTCGATATACATGCGACCACTCCATTCTCTTGCGTCATGCCCCGCGCACCGCCGCCTCGATCGCGGCGACGTCGATCTTCTTCATGTGCATCATCGCCTCGAAGGCGTTCCTGGCCGCCGCGCCGCCGGCGGCGAGCGCGTCGGTCAGGACTTTCGGCGTGATCTGCCAGTTGACGCCCCACTTGTCCTTGCACCAGCCGCAGGCGCTTTCGGCCCCGCCATTGCCGACGATGGCGTTCCAGTAGCGGTCGGTCTCGGCCTGGTCCTGCGTCGAGATCTGGAAGGAGAAGGCCTCCGTGTGCTTGAACATCGGGCCGCCGTTGAGGCCGACGCAGGGCACGCCGACGACGGTGAATTCCACCGTGATGACCTGGCCCTTCTTGCCGCTGGGAAAGTCGGAGGGGGCGAGGTGAACGCCGACGACGCGGCTGTCGGGAAAGGTTTCGGCGTAGAAATTGGCGGCCTCTTCGGCGCCCTTGTCGTACCAGACGCAGATCGTGTTCCTGGTCATCGCGGCCTCGTTCGATTGCTGGCCGCACGTAACTAGGGCCGCCGACGCGCCTTTCGACCGCCGGCGCTAACGCCTGATGCGGGCGAGCGGAATGCAGAGCGCGAGCGCGAGCGCCGACAGCGCGCACATGATGGCGAAAGCGTTTCCGTATCCGCCTGTCGCGTCGAAGATCGCCGCGCCGAGCCAGGCGCCGAGGCCGCCGAAGATCTGGTGCACCATGGTGATGAGGCCGGTGAGCGCGCCCAGATGCCGCGCGCCGAAGAAATTGGCCGCCAGCACCACCGTGAGCGGCGCGGTCACGAGAAAGGTCGCGCCGAAGACGAGCGCGAAGACCGCGACCGACAGCGGCGACTGGTCGGCCCAGATCAGCCCGAACACCGCCACGCGCGCGAGAAACGACAGCGCGGTCGGCCAGACCGGGCCGACGCGGTCGCTCATGATTCCGCCCGCCACCACGCCGATCAGGCCGGTGAGGCCCATCAAGGCGAGCAGGTTGCCGGCGACGAGCGCGTCCACGCCGCGATCCTGCGCGAAGGCGACGACATGGGTGGCGACGAAGAAATCGTCGAAGCCGCAGATGGCGTAGATGGCGAGCAGGAGCCACATGCGCGGCGTGCGCATGGCGTCTCGTACGCCGAGCCCATCCGCCGGTTGCGCGGCGCGCGCCGCGCTCGCATCCGACTTCGGCAGCACGGCGAGCAGCAGCAGACCCAGCACGAGATGCGCGAGACCGAGGCCGAAGAACAGCGTGCGCCAACTGAGCGCGGCGAGCAAAGCGGCGAGCCCGGCGATCATCACGAGCTGGCCGACGCTCATGCCGGACGTAACGGCCGCGTTGACCATGCCGGTGCGCACGGGAAAGGCGCGCGTGACCATGACGCCGACGGGGATGAGCGAGGCCGCGCCATTGCCGAGCCCGTAGATCACGCCATAGAGCAGGACGGCGTGCCAGGGTTGCGCGACGAATCCCATCAGCCCGATGCCGACGCCGGCGAGCAGCAGGCCGAGGCCCAGCACGAGGCGCGGGCTGCGGCGGTCGGCGAGCCGGCCCGCCCAGAACATGGCGAGCGCCGAGACGACCTGGAACACCGCGACCGCCACGCCCAGCGCGCCGCGCGGCCAGCCGAACTCATCGACGATGGGCTTGAGCGTCAGGCCGATGGCGAAGCGCGTGCCGCCGCCGATGAAGAGAACGACGAAACCGCAGATGAGGACGAGGGCGGCGGGCGCGAGCAGACGGCGGGGCATGGATCGGTCGGCAAGAGGGCGGGCGACGCAGCATACGACATTTTTCGAAGCCGGAAGCAGGCAAGCGAGCGCATCCGTGAGATCGGCGGCGTTTCATTCCGCATCAGGGCAGCGGCAGGATCGACCCGTCGAAGCCGTACTCGCGCAAACGAGCGACGGATGGAATGAAAATCTGCCCGTATTGCAATTCGATCAAGCCCTGGTCCTGCAGGCTCTTGAGCCCGCGCCGGGCGCGATGGCGCGCGCCGAAGCCCAGGCGCGACAGCTCCTCCTGCGTCATCTGCACGATGGCTTCGTCCTTGTCGCCGACGCGATTGGCCTCGCCCATGTGCGCGATCAGCCGCGCGAGCCTGCGTTCGTCGTCATCGAGCTCGATCAGGAAATGCCATCTCACCAGCGCGCGCACATGGTTGCTGACGGTCGCGAACGCCTCGCCTTCCACGAAATCCACCATGGCGAATCCGATATGAAAAATCAGAGAAGCGCGGTCATGCGCGAATAATTGACCGCGACGCCGACCGACAGCGCGAGCGGCGCGAGCGCAACCGCGAAAATCACCGCGACGGCGCCGTTGTCCGAACGCAGGAACGGACGCCGCGTCTCGGGCCGATTCCGAGATTTGAAAATTCCGGCAAACGCGCGGCAAGGCGCAATATTCGTGACGGCTGGCTCAGGCATGCATCTCTCTCGCGTGACATGCGCAGAGGCGGCCGGAACCCTGCAGACCCGATCAAAATGGCAAAAACCGCCGCGCCGAACTGGCACGCGCGGACCATTTCCGGGCTACGCGACTGAAGAGAGTAAATTTTTTCTGGCTGCGGGCAGGCGTGGAGCCGGCGCCGACGCTCAAATCACCACACGAGTTCGCGCAGGTGCGCAGCGGGCGCGGCGCCGACTTCCGCCAGAAGATTGCGGTAGGCCGCTTCGTCCACGCTCCAGTCGTCGACGTCGCCGGCCGGATGCAGCACGTCGCGGTGGATGCCCGAGGTCACGAACAAGGCGTCGAAGCCCTGCGCGGCGGCGCCCCTGATGTCGGTGAACAGGCCGTCGCCCACCGCCAGAATCTTCGCGCGATCGACCGACTTGCCGCGAATGCGCTCGGCCTCCTTCAGCGCGGCCTCGTAGATGACGGCGTGCGGCTTGCCGGCCATGACGACGCGCCCGCCGAGACCCTCGTAACGTTCGGCGAGCGCGCCGGCGCACCACAGGAGATCGTCGCCGACGTGCACGACGATATCGGGGTTGGCGCAGATCAGCGGGAGATCGCGCTCCTTCATGGCGACGAGCGTCGGCTGATAGGGCTCGGGATCGCCGTAGTCGTCGAACAGGCCGGTGCAGACGACGTAGTCGGCTTGCGCCAGCGGCAGCAGCGGCGGCTTCTCGCCGATGCGCGCGGCGACCGTGTCGAACAGCGAGAGGTCGCGCGGCGGGCCGATGTGATGCAGCGGCGCGAGCCCGCGCGCGCAGATCAGATCGACCGTCACGTCGCCGGAGGAGACGATGGAATCGTAGGCTGCGCGCGGCAGGCCGAAATCGTCGAGCATCTTCATGATCGGCGCGCGCGGGCGCGGCGCGTTGGTGATGAGCACGACCGTGCCGCCCTTCTGCCGGAAGCGCGTGAGGGCGTCGGCGGCGGACGGCGTATGCGTGCGCCCGTCGTGCACCACCCCCCAGACGTCGGAGAGGATCACGTCGTAATCGGCGGCGAGGGCGGAGAGGCCGGCGACCGGCCTGGAGACGGGTTTGAAGCTCATGGCCGCGCGCTACGGGGCGCAGGCGCGCAAGTCAAGCGGGCAGGTTCGGCCCGAGCATTTTCGCGGGGTCCACCAGCCGGTCGAAGTCGGCCTCGGAGACGTAGCCGAGCTTGAGCGCCGCCTCCTTCAGCGTGAGATCCTCGTGCAGGGCGAGATGGGCGATTGCCGACGCCTTGTCGTAGCCGATGAGGGGCGCGAGCGCGGTCACGAGCATGAGGGAATCGGCGACATATCGGGCGATCCGCTTCCTGTTGGGCGCCGTTCCCTCGATCATGAACCTGCGGAAGTTCGCGCAGCCGTCGGCAAGCAGCGCGATCGACTGCATGACGTTGTGGATGATGAGCGGCTTGTAGACGTTCATCTCCAGATGGCCGCCGGCGCCGCCGAAACCCACTGCGACATCGTTGGCCATGACCTGCACGGCGAGCATGGTCAGCGCTTCGGCCTGCGTCGGATTGACCTTGCCGGGCATGATGGAGGACCCGGGCTCGTTGGCCGGAAGCGTGAGTTCGGCGAGGCCCGCGCGCGGGCCGCAGGCCAGCAGCCGAATGTCGTTGGCGATCTTGAAGAGCGAGCCCGCCAGCGTGCGCAAGGCGCCGGAGAGATGCACGAGCGCGTCGTGCGCGCCCTGCGCGGCGAATTTGTTCGGCGCGGTGACAAAGGGCAGCCCGGTCAGCTTCGCGATCTCCGCGGCGGCGGCTTCGGCGAAACCGGCCGGCGCATTGACGCCGGTGCCGACCGCCGTGCCGCCCAGCGCGAGCAGAAAGACGCCGCCGAGCGCGGCCTCCAGCCGTTCGATCCCGTCGGACAGCATGGCCGCATAGCCCGACCATTCCTGCCCGAGGGTCAGCGGCGTGGCGTCCTGCAGATGCGTGCGGCCGATCTTGACGATGTCGGCCCATTCCGCGCGCCTTGGCGTCGATGGCGTCGCGCAGCAGGCCACAGCGAGGGGATCAGCCGCTGGCGCACGCCCATCGCGGCGGCGATGTACATGGCGGACGGAAAATTGTCGTTCGAGGACTGCGCCATGTTGACGTGGTCGTTGGGATGCACGGGCCGCTTGCCGCCCAATGGCTCGCCCGCGATCTGCGAGCAGCGATTGGCGATCACCTCGTTGACGTTCATGTTGAACTGCGTGCCCGAGCCGGTCATCCAGACATGCAGCGGAAACATGTCGTCGTGGCGGCCCTCGAGAATCTCGTCGCAGGCCCGGACGATGAGGCGATGCTCTTCGACGCCCAGGCGACCGCCGGCGCGATTCACGTTGGCGACCGCCTTCTTGAGGATGGCGTAGGCGCCGATCATCTCGCGCGGCATGAGTTCGCGGCCGATCGAGAAATAGGCGAGCGAGCGCTGCGTCTGCGCGCCCCACAGCTTGTCGGCGGGAACCTCGATCTCGCCCAGACTGTCGGTTTCCCTGCGCATTTCGGCCATGTCGGACGCTCCCTTGCGCTCTCATATATGGCGTAAAGCGTGGAGCGGGCGAGCGCTGCGACGCCGCGCCGCCATTCCCTTCGAGGCAGCGCTCACATATATTGAAGTACGAATGTATCTCGCGCCAGCAAGGGAGCGCCCGATGTCCAAACTCCAGCTCGACGTGTCCGGCATGACCTGCGGCGGCTGCGCCCGCTCGGTCGAAAAGATCATCCAGAAGCAGGACGCCGCATCGACGGTTTCCGTCGATCTCGCCACGGGCCGCGTGACGGCCGAGACCTCCGCCGATCCGGCGGCGATCGCCGCCGCGCTGACGGCGGCGGGCTTCCCCGCCAAGCAGGCGGCCGCGTGACAGGGCAGGCGGCTGCCTAGCTTAACCCGGCGAACGCCCTATCTCTCCCGGACCAGCAATGCCGGGAGAGAACAATGGTCGATAAAATCAAGCCGCTTCTGACCGTCGCCGCCACCGCCACGGGCGGGCGCAACGGGCATACGGCGGCCGCCGACGGCTCGGTGAAGGCGGACCTGTCCGTCGCCAAGGAGATGGGCGGCCCCGGCAAGCCCGGCACGACCACGCCGGAGCACCTGTTCGCGGCAGGCTATGCCGCCTGCTTCGGCGGCGCGCTCGATTTCATCGCCAAGTCGCACAAGAAGGACGCCAGCAAGGCCGCCATCACCTGCAACGTGTCGATCGGCCCGCGCGAGGGCGGCGGCTTCGGGCTGGCGGTGAAGATGCACGTGGAGGACAAGAGCCTGCCGCAGGCCGAACTCGCCGCGCTGGTGAAGGAAGCGCACGAGAAGATCTGCCCCTACTCGCACGCCACGCGCGGCAATGTGGACGTGCAACTGGAGGTGGTGGGCGGCTGAGAAACCCGCGCCTTGAAATGGTATAATTATTATACCATAATTATCCGATGCAATTCGAATTCGACGCCGGCAAGAGCGCCTCGAACAAGGCCAAGCACGGGATCGATTTTGAAGAGGCGCAGGCGCTCTGGGATGATCCGTTCATGCTGGAAGCGCCTGCGCGGACAACGGATGAGCCTCGATATCTCGCGATTGGGCGGATTGGCCGCCGTCACTGGACAGCGGTCTTCGCCCTCCGACGCGAAGTCGCGCGGATCATATCGGTACGGCGATCGCGGCTCGAGGAGGTATCGGTCTATGAAGGCTAAGGATTTCGATCGGAAATTCGAGGCGGGCGAGGACATGTCCGCGCATGTCGACTGGTCGAAGGCGCGCCGGCCCGCCAGCGATCTGCGTCGCGTGAATGTCGATTTTCCGGCCTGGGTCGTGCAGGGGCTCGACCGTGAGGCGATGCGTCTCGGCGTGACGCGACAAGCGTTGATCAAGCTATGGATCGCCGAGAAGCTCGGCTGACACGGCAAGGGTTTCCATTCACCCTGCCCCGCTTTTGAGGGTGCGCCACGCCGCCACGCTTGCTAAAGAAAGCGCCAAATTGTGAGGGTCGGCCTTTCGCCCCTCGATCGTGGATCAAGATCAAATCGTCCGCCTGCGGCCGATTTGATCCGGGGAATTGGCGCTGTGGCCCAGAAAAACGGACGGAAAGACGCGAAATCGGGCGGGCAGACGCTGCTCGCCCATCTCGTCGCGTCCGGCTACCGGCGCGCCGAGCCGCCGATCCTGCAGCCCGCCGCCGTCTTCCTCGACCAGCTCGGCGAGGACATGCGCGGCCGGCTCTACCTGACGACCGACGCGGCGGGGGCCGAACTCTGCCTGCGCCCCGAATTCACCCTGCCCGTCTCCGTCGCCTATCTCGGCTCGAGCGCGGCCGGCAAGGCCGCCGCCTTCTCCTATCTCGGCCCGGTGTTCCGCTTCCGGCCGGAGGCCAGCGGCGAATTCCTGCAGGCGGGCCTCGAGAGCTTCGGCCGCAAGGACAAGGAAGCCGCCGACGCCGAAATCCTGTCGCTGGCGCTGGAGGCCGCCGCCAAGGCCGGCCGCGACGACCTTGCCGTCGCCATCGGCGACGCGGGCCTGTTCGCGCGCTTCCTCGATTCCCTCGACCTGCCGGCGAGCTGGCTGCGGAAAATCCGGCGCGGCCTCGCGCATGGCCTGTCGCTCGACCAGATTTTCGCGACCCCGCCCGCCAACGGCTCGGACGACCATTCGGGCGTGCTCGCCATGCTGGAAGGCGCCGACAAGCAGGGCGCGCGCGCGCTGGTCGAAGACCTCCTGTCCATCGCCGGCATTTCCTCGGTCGGCGGACGCAGCGTCAGCGAGATCACGGAGCGCTTTCTCGAACAGGCGAGCCTGCGCTCCGGCCCCGCCGTCGCGCAGGACAAGCGCGACCTGATCGCAAAATTTCTCGCCGTGTCGGGCGACCCGGACACGGCCTCGGCGGCGCTGCGCAAGCTCGCGGGAGACGCGAAGCTCGACCTGTCCGCCGCGCTCGATTCCTTCGACCAGCGGCTCAACTTCATCGTCGCGCGCGGCCTCGATCCGGCGAGCATGAATTTCTCGGCGCGCTTCGTGCGCCGCCTCGACTATTACACGGGCTTCGTGTTCGAGGCGCACGGGCCGGGCCTGCCGCCCGACAAGCCTGTCATCGGCGGCGGGCGCTACGACCGCCTGCTCGGAACGCTCGGCGCGAAGAAGGACATTCCCGCCGTCGGCGCGGCGATCTGGGTCGAACGGCTGTTTCCGGAGGCCCAGGCATGAGCGCCAGCGGAAAACCCGAAGTGACAGCGAGCAAACTCATCGTCGCCGTGCCCTCGAAGGGCCGGTTGCAGGAAAACGCCAACGCCTTCTTCGCCCGCGCGGGCCTCGAAGTCGTGCAGGGGCGCGGCGCGCGCGATTATCGCGGCGTGCTGAAGGGCGTCGACAATGTCGAGATCGCCTTTCTCTCGGCTTCCGACATAACGGCGCATCTGGCGCAGGGCTCCGTCCACATGGGCGTGACCGGCGAGGACCTGGTGCGCGAGACGATCCCGGACGCCGAGGCCAAGGTCGAACTGCTGACGCCGCTCGGCTTCGGCCACGCCAATGTCGTGGTCGCCACGCCGCAGGCCTGGATCGACGTGCGCAACATGGCCGACCTCGCCGACGTCGCCGCCGCTTTTCGCGCGAAGCGCGGGCAGCGGATGCGGGTCGCGACCAAATACGTCAATCTCACGCGCCGCTATTTTTCCGACAACGGCGTCGCCGACTACCGCATCGTCGAAAGCCTCGGCGCGACCGAGGGCGCGCCGGCGGCGGGACAGGCGGAGCTGATCGTCGACATCACGACCACTGGCGCCACTCTCAAGGCGAACGCGCTGAAGGTGCTGGACGACGGCGTGATGCTGCGCTCGGAGGCCAATCTCGTGGCCTCGATGAGCGCGACATGGGACGAGACGGCGCGCGAGGCGGCGCGGCTCATACTCGCGCGCATCGCGGCCGAAGAAGAAGCGCGCACGACGCGCGAGGTGCGCGCCTTCGTGCCCGATCTCGGCGACGGCAAGGTGAAGAAGGCCGCCGCGAAATATGGCGCGCGGCTGCGCGGGCGCGGGCAGGAGGGCCTCGTGATGATGGCCTGCCCCAAGGCCGACGCGCCCGATCTTGCGGAATGGCTCATCAAGCACGGCGCGGAAACGGTGACGGTCGGCCAGGTCGACTATGTCTTCACCGCGAAGAACCCGCTGTGGGAGAAGCTGGCGAAAAGGCTGGGATGAGCACGCCCTTCTCCCGCAAAGCGGGAGAAGGTGTCGCGCCGAAGGCGTGAGGGATGAGGGCGACGTCGAAACGCCAATCTGCATCGGAACCGCGGCGCCCTCACCCGCCCCTGCTTCGCAGGGCCACCCTCTCCCGCGTTGCGGGAGAGGGAGTTCCACGTGGCGGCGATCCGTTCTAGGCTTCGCGCGATCTCACACGCGAGCCATTCATGACCGTTCTCATCCTCGGCCTTCTTATCTTCATCGGCGTGCATCTCGTGCCGACTTCGGCGCCGGCGCGCGCGGGACTTGTCGCGAAGCTCGGCGAGAACCAGTACAAGATCGCTTTTTCCGTCGCCTCCTTCGTCGGCTTCGCGCTGATCGTCTGGGGCTTCGGCCTGGCGCGTCACGCGGGCGCGAACGTGCAGCTCTGGACGCCGCCGACGTGGACGAAGCATATCGCGTTCGCGCTGATGTGGCCCGCCTTCGTGCTGCTGGTCGCGGCCTACGTCCCCTCGCACATCCGCGACAAGGCGAAACATCCGATGCTCGCCGCGATCAAGATCTGGGCGCTCGCCCATCTGCTGGCCAACGGCGATCTGGCCGGCGTGCTGCTGTTTGCGGGTTTCCTCGCCTGGGCGGTCTACGACCGGATTTCGGTGAAGAAGCGCGCGGCGCTCGGGCCGCTGGGAACGCGCCACGGCGGCGTCGCCCAGGACGTCATCGTCGTCGTCGTCGGCACGGTCGCCTATTTCGCCATGCTCTTGTGGGGTCACCCCCTGCTCATCGGCGTCAGGCTGATCGGCTGACCCTCTCGTTTTCCCGCCGCATTTTGATGTAAGAGGGGCAAAGACCGTGTCTGCCCGAGGGGATGCAATGAAGAAGTTCGCAATTCTGGCCGTGGCCGCCGTGGCGGCGGCTTCGTTCGCGGCGCATCCGGCGCTGGCGCAAAAGAAGAAGAAGGGCCAGGAGCAGAGCGAGGGCGGCGAGAAGAAAGACGACAAGTTCGCCTACGAATCCCCCTTCCCGACCAAGGCGAACTGGCAGCTCACCAGCATCAACGGCAAGAACCCGCCGGCCGACGCCTCGCTGCTCATCGACGAGAATCTGCGCGGCTCCGGTTCGTCCGGCTGCAACACCTGGTCGGCGACGCTCTATCCGATCAAGGGGCACAAGCTCGCCATGGGTCCGGTCGCGCTGACGAAGAAGACCTGTTCGAACGAGGTGAACGGCTTCGAGCGCGCCTACCTCACCGTGCTGCGCTCCGGCCCGGTTTGGGATCTCAAGGGCTCGACGCTGACGGTGAAGAGCCAGTACGGCGAACTGGTCTTCAGCCGCGGGCTCTGACGCTCACGATCACGGCAGGCCGGCGCCGCCCGAGGCGCCGTAAATCTGGCCTGTCGTATAGCTCGCGGCGGGATCGGCCAGCAGGACGTAGATGGCCGCGAGTTCGGCGGGCTGACCCGGCCGGCCAGTGGGCGCTTCGCAAGACGGCTACGTGTGCCGCGCGAGCACGTCCTTCACTGCGCTCACCAACTCATGCTCGGGCACTGAGAATTGCGCGGGACGCGCGGCCTTCCATTCCTCGTTCGAGCCGATCGCGGACGCCGCGCGAGACCCTTCGATCAGGTCCTTGATCTGCACTTCGCCTTTCGCGTGCTCGTCGGAGCCCTGAATGATGACGCAAGGGCTGTTGCGGCGGTCGGCGTATTTCATTTGCGCCTTCATGCCGGCCGAACCCAGATAGAGTTCGGCGCGCACGCCTTCCGCGCGCAATTTCGCGACCATCGACTGGTAATGCGCGACGCGGTCGCGATCCATGACCAGCACGACGACGGGCCCCCTCTGCGCGCCCGCATTGACGATCGGGCTGTCGATCAGCTTCAGCGCCGCGAACAGGCGCGAGACGCCGATGGAAAAACCGGTGGCCGGCACGGGCTCGGAGCGGAAGCGCCCGACGAGACCGTCGTAGCGCCCGCCGCCGCCGACCGAGCCGAAGCGCACGGGATTGCCCTTCTCGTCGGTGACGCCGAAGGTGAGCTCCGCCTCGAAGACGGGACCGGTGTAATATTCGAGGCCGCGCACGACGGAGGGGTCGACGAGGATGCGATCCTCGCCGTAACCCGCCGCGAGCGCGAAGGCAGCGATGTCGCGCAGCTCCGACACGCCTTCGAGGCCGCGCTGCGATCCTTCGGCCGCCTGCTCAAGCGCTGCGATCGTGTCAGCGTTGGTCGCCTTGCGCGCCGCCGTGAAAGCGAGCACGCGCGCGATTGCAGCAGCGTCGAGTTCGGCGCCGGCGGTGAAGTCGCCGCTCTCGTCCTTGCGGCCGGGACCAAGCAACATTTCGACGCCATGCGCGCCGAGACGATCGAGCTTGTCGATCGCGCGCAAGCACTTTCAGCCGGCGCTGGTGATGTTCGGGCGTGTCGGGAAGCCCGATCGCTTCCATCACGCCGTCGAGCACCTTGCGGTTGTTGACCTTCACGATGTAGTCGCCGCGCTGGATGCCGAGTTTCTCCAGCGTGTCGGCGGCCATCATGCAGATTTCCGCATCGGCCGCGACGGAGGCCGCGCCCACCGTATCGGCGTCGAACTGCATGAACTGGCGGAAGCGGCCGGGGCCGGGCTTTTCGTTGCGGAAGACGTAGCCGGCGCGATAGGAGCGATAGGGCTTGGCGAGCTTGTCGTAATTCTCCGCGACGTAACGGGCGAGCGGCGCGGTGAGATCATAGCGCAGCGACAGCCATTGCTCGTCGTCGTCCTGAAAGGAAAAGACGCCTTCGTTCGGGCGATCCTGATCGGGCAGGAACTTGCCGAGCGCGTCGGTATATTCGATGAACGGCGTCTCCACCGCCTCGAAGCCGTAGAGTTCGTAGGACTTCGCGAATTTTCGCCAGCATCCGTTCGGAGGCGGCGAGTTCGGCCGGGCCGCGGTCGGCGAGGCCGCGCGGCTGGCGGGCTTTGACGGTGTTCTTGCTGGTGTCTTTGGGGTCGCTCATGCGCCGGGGTTTAGGCGCGCCGGGCGTTCAGGGCAAGGTCTGCTAGCCGAGCGCGCGGATGAAAATCCCGCTGGCGACCAGCCCGAGGCCGACCTGCCCCCATTCCAGCAGGCCCCATGTGGCGATGAGGCCGCGCGCGCCCGCGCCGTCGGCTGCGGGGTCGAGCAGGCGATTGTTGATCGGCACGAGCACGAAGGCCATGTAGGGCCAGCTCGCCATGGCGAAGGCCGCGCCGACCAGCCAGAGCGCATTGGCGCCCGCGCGATATTCGATCAGCGCGGCGATGGCGGCGGCGAGCGCGAACAAGGCGAGCAGCAGCAGCGCGCGCCGGTCGCTCGGCGCCCATTCCTTCACCAGCGCGCGGTCGTCCAGCGTCAGCCGCGCGGGCTGCTCGACCAGCACGGAATAGAGCGCCGCGCCGAGATAGGCGGCGGCGAAGGCGAGCGCGAAGGGGCCTGCGTGCATGTATCGTCTCCTTGCGCCGAGATTGGGCCCGCCCGCGCCGTCGGCGCAAGGAGGCAGATCAAGCTGCGCCTCATCCGCGCGGCATGTAGACGCCGTCGGCCTGTTTTTCGAGATTGAGGTGGCGCTTGTGCATGGCGAGCAGGGTCGAGCGGTGGCCGATGGAGATCACCGTCGTCTGCGGCAGATGGTCGAAGATGGCCTGATAGACCTCCGCCTCCAGCTTTTCGTCGAGCGCGGCGGTCGCCTCGTCCAGCAGCAGCCACCTCGGCTTCGCCAGAAGCGCGCGGGCCACCGCCAGGCGCTGCTGCTCGCCGCCCGACAGGCGTTGCGACCACACGTCATCGTCGTCGAGACGGTCGGCGAAGGGCTCGAGCCGCGCGGCCTGCAACGCGGCGCGAATATCGGCGTCGGCATAGGCGCCGGGCTCGGCCGGATAGGAGACGGCGGCGCGCAGCGTGCCGTTCGGCAGATAGGGGCGCTGCGGCAGGACGAGCGCGCTTTCGCCCTCGGGAATGCGTATGCGGCCCGACCCATAGGGCCAGATGCCGGATGTGGCGCGCAGCAGCGTCGACTTGCCGGAGCCCGATGGCCCGGTGATGAGCGCGCTCTCGCCCGGCTTGAAGACGAGCGCGTCGGCGCGCACGATCTCCTTGCCGTTGGGCAGGGCGACCGACACGCGCTCCAGCTCCATCGGGCCGCCCGCCGGCGCCGGCGTGCGGGCTGGGGCCGGCGTCGCGCGCGCGCTCGGCCGCGCCGATCGCCGCGTCGAAGGAGGCGAGACGCTGGACGACGGAGGTGAAGCCCGCCAGCGACGTGTAGTTGTTGACGAAGAAGGTGAGCGCGCTTTCCACGCGGCCGAAGGCGCCGGCGGTCTGCGTCATGACGCCGAGCTGTATCTTGCCGGCGAAATAGAAGGGCGCGGTGAAGATGTAGGGAATGATCGGCGAGATCTGCCCGTAGGTGGCGGTGAAGGCCATCAGTTTCTTGCGCTGCGCGACGATGCGCAGGTAGTTGGCGATGACCGCGCCGAACTTGCCGCCGAGCGCGCTCTGCTCGGCGCGCTCGCCCGAGAGCAGCGCCACCTGCTCGGCATATTCGCGCAGGCGCGCGAGCGAGAAGCGGAAATCGGCTTCCACGCGCTGGCGCTCGAAATACATGCCGACGAGCGAGCGGCCGATGAAATGCGTCACCAGCGTGCCGAAGACCGCATAGACCAGCGCCACCCAGAACAACAGGCCGGGAATGACGATGTCCGTGCCGGGAATGGCGTAATTGCCGGACAGTTCCCACAGCACGATGGAGAAGGAGACGAGCGACGACAGCGTCGAGATCAGCAGGATCGAATAGGAGTAGATGCCCTCGCCGTCGCCGCCGCCGATGATGAAGCGGTTGACGTCTTCGGCGATGCGCTGGTCGGGGTTGTCGGCGGCGCCGCCGGCGAGCGCTCATGCGATAGTGCGCGTGATGGCCGAGCCAGTGCGAGACGTAGAAGTCGGTCAGCCAGCGCCGCCAGCGGATGACGAGCATCGACTGGAGCACGAATTCGATGATGGCGCTGGCGACGTAGACGAAGGCCCAGGGCGTGAAGACCCAGAACAGCAGGCTCCAGAAGGTCGGGGCGTCCTTGGCCTGGATGGCGTTGAACCAGTCGCGGTTGAAGAAGGACAGCCGCACCATGATCGCCACCTGCGCCTGGTTGATGACGACCAGCGTGGAGATCATCGCGATGGCGATGCGCCGCTCGAGCGCGGTATAGGCGCCGAAGGGCCAGACGCGCGCCGAACCCGCGTCGCCTTGCGTGAAGTAGAGATCGGCGATGCGCAACGGCTCGCGCATCACGTTCAGCCGCGCGACGACATAGACGAGGATCGAGAACATCGCGACGGTGAGCGGCAGCAAATCCGGCGGCGTGAAGTTCTTGAGCTTGTCGTGCCAAAGGCCCGCGTGCAGCAGGAGCACCGCGAGGCCGAACAGGATCGTCTCGGTGGAGAAGATCGCGACGAATATCTTCATGAAGGCGGAGATGCGCGCCGAGGCGGCGGTGGTCAGCGCGCACAGAAGCGCCGCGACGGCCACCAGATAGAGGAAGCTGTCGCCGAGCCGGAAGGCGGCGAAAGCCGCCAGAAGCCCGAAGACGCCGACCGCGCCGGAGAGAAGCCTCATCCAAATCACCTTGTTTTGCTGCGCCCTCGGCTGTGTATCGACCGGGCGGGCGCGAAGCGCAAGCCGAACCGCGGCGGTCGGCCGGTTTGCCCCGGTCGCGCCGCATTTACGGCCGCGAAAGTCTTGAAGGGCATGGTTTGACATTGGCGGCGTCCGCCGTCATGAAAATCGGCCGGCCTCCCCCACCGGGCCGGGCGCGCTTGTCTGCGCGCGAAGCGCCGCTTTCGGAGAGAGCCGCATGAACGAAGCGTCGCTGACGCTGAAGGACCCGCGCCCCCTGGGCGTCGATCCCTTTGATTTCGCTGCGCTGGCGATCGGCCGTGAGCCGGAGCGCTATGGCCTGCACAGCCGCCACCTCAACGAGCAGATGGTGCGCGTGCTGCAGACCATCGGCTACGACGTCGGCTTTACCCGCGGATCCGGACAGTATCTTTGGGACCGCAAGGGCGCGCGCTATCTCGACCTGCTGTCCGGCTGGGGCGTTTTCGCGCTCGGGCGCAATCATCCCGATGTCTCGCGCGCATTGATCAGCGTGATCGAGGCCGACCTGCCCAATCTCGTGCAGATGGACGTGTCCGTGCTCTCCGGCCTGCTGGCCGAGCGCCTGTTGAAATACACGCCCTGGCTCGACAAGGCCTTCTTCTGCAATTCCGGCGCGGAGGCCGTGGAAGCGGCGATGAAGTTCGCCCGCTCGGCCACCGGCCGCTCGCGCATCCTGTTCTGCGACCACGCCTTCCACGGGCTGACCTACGGCGCCCTGTCGATGAACGGCGACGCCATCTTCCGCGACGGTTTCGGTCCGCTCGTGCCCGACATCGCCGAGATAGCGTTCAACGATCTCGACGCGCTCGACCGGGCGCTGGCGCGCAAGGACGTCGCCGCCTTCTTCGTCGAGCCGATCCAGGGCAAGGGCGCGATCATGCCCGACCCCGACTATCTGGCGCGCGCCGCCGCGCTCTGCCGGAAGTACGGCACGCTGTTCGTCGCCGACGAAATCCAGACGGGCCTCGGGCGCACCGGCAAGTTCCTCGCCGTCGAGCACTGGGGCGCCGAGCCCGACATGGTGCTGCTCGCCAAGGCGCTGTCGGGCGGCCACGTGCCGGTCGGCGCGGTGCTGGCGCGCCGCCAGATCTTCGAGAAGGTTTTCAACCGCATGGACCGCGCGGTGGTGCACGGCTCGACCTTCTCCAAGAACGATCTCGCCATGGCGGCGGGGCTGGCGACGCTCGAGGCGATCGAGAACGAGCGACTGATCGAGAACGCGGCGCGGCGCGGCGAGCAGATCCTGGAAGGCTTCCGCTCGATGAACCAGCGCTACGAGCTGGTGAAGGACGTGCGCGGCAAGGGCCTGATGATCGGCATCGAATTCGGCGCGCCGAAGTCGCTGAAGCTGAAGGCCGCCTGGAGCGTGCTGGAGAAGGTCAATTCCGGCCTGTTCTGCCAGATGATCACCATCCCGCTGTTCAAGGAGCACCGGGTGCTGAGCCAGGTGGCCGGCCACGGCAACCACACGATCAAGCTGCTGCCGCCGCTGACCATCGGCGAAGAGGACGTCGCCTGGATCGAGCGGTCCTTCGACGCCGTCATCGCTGATGCGCACAGGGTTCCGGGCGCGGTCTGGTCGCTCGGCAAGACGCTCGCCGATCACGCGATCAAAGCCAAGCTCGGCGGCTGAACGCCGCCGTTGCAAAGCCAAGCTCGGCGGCTGAGCGCCGCCGTTGCAAAGCCAAGCTCGGCGGCTGAACAGCCGGGACCGCCGGCCTCCGGCCGGCAAGATACTCGAGATGAAGCCGGCCGGAGGCCGGCGGTCCCGGCTCAATCTGCGTTTTCAAGCCCTTCGATCGACTGGCCGTTCACATGCGCGACCAGCACCGGCGAGGGCTTGAAGGTCACGACGCGGCGCGGCTTGATCGCGGCCTCCACGCCGGTCTTGGGATTGCGCCCGATGCGCTCGCGCTTGGAGCGCACGTTGAAGGCGCCGAAGCCGCGCAATTTCACGGATTCGTTGCGGTCGAGGCTGTCGGCGACTTCCTCGAGCGTCATCTCGAAGATCGTGCGCGCCTGCGCTCGCGAGAGCGTCGGACAAGCGACGAAAACCGCATCCAGAAGATCGGCGCGCGTCGTGGTGCGCCCGGTGTTCAGAACTTTGCTCATTCGCCGTCAGCGCCGCAGCGCCTCCCCCGTGACTGAATCCGAACGATCAGCGCGCCTAAATCGGCCGGACGCGACGACGCCAGATGGCCTGCGCCTGATCGAAACATCGCGCGGGGCGCGACATTGGCCGTATCGACGATCAGGTAGCGGGATCTGGCGCAAGCGCCCTAACGCACGAAACCATAAGCCGAATTGCGCCGGGCGCAAGCGCCACGGCCACGATTTTTGCATAGCTTACGCTAGGAGGCCGGGATCGCGCCTCTCATGAAAAAAGGCCCGGCGCGAGCCGGGCCTTTCGTAGTTTTTAATTTCAAGCTCTCGGGCGAATGGCTTCCTTAGAAGTCCATTCCGCAGCGATGCGCGGCCTGCCGCGCATCGCCATCCAAGCTCTCGGGCGAATGGACTTCTTAGAAGTCCATTCCGCCCATGCCGCCGCCCGGCATCGCCGGCGCGGATTCCTTCTTCGGCAGCTCGGCGATCATCGCCTCGGTGGTGACGAGCAGGCCGGCGACCGAAGCCGCATCCTGCAGGGCCGTGCGCACGACCTTGGTCGGGTCGATGATGCCGGCCTTCACCAGGTCGGCATAGTCGCCGGTCTGGGCGTCGAAGCCATAGGCGTAGTCCTTGGCCTCGACCAGCTTGCCGACCACCACGGCGCCGTCGCCGCCGGCGTTGTCGACGATCTGGCGAGCCGGCGAGGTCAGCGCGCGGCGAACGATGTCGACGCCCGTCTTCTGGTCGGGGTTGGCGCCGCCGACGCCTTCCAGCGCCTTGACGGCGCGCAGCAGCGCGACGCCGCCGCCCGGCAGGATGCCCTCTTCCACCGCAGCGCGGGTGGCGTTGAGCGAGTCGTCCACGCGGTCCTTCTTTTCCTTGACCTCGATCTCGCTCGCGCCGCCGACGCGGATGACCGCGACGCCGCCGGCGAGCTTGGCCAGACGCTCCTGCAGCTTCTCGCGGTCGTAGTCCGAGGTGGTCTCCTCGATCTGCGCCTTGATCTGCGAAACGCGGCCCTCGATGTCCTTCTTGGCGCCGGCGCCGTCGATGATCGTGGTGTTCTCCTTCTCGATGCGGACGCGCTTGGCGCGGCCGAGCATCGGGAGCGTCACGTTCTCGAGCTTGATGCCGAGGTCTTCGGCGATCATCTCGCCGCCCGTCAGGATGGCGATGTCCTCGAGCATGGCCTTGCGGCGGTCGCCGAAGCCCGGCGCCTTCACGGCGGCGATCTTCAGGCCGCCACGCAGCTTGTTGACGACGAGCGTGGCGAGCGCCTCGCCTTCGACGTCCTCAGCGACGATCAGGAGCGGCTTGCCGGTCTGCACGACCGCCTCGAGGATCGGCAGCATCGGCTGGAGCGACGACAGCTTCTTCTCGAAGATGAGGATGTAGGGGTCCTCGAGCTCGGCGACCATCTTCTCCGCGTTCGTGATGAAGTAGGGGGAGAGGTAGCCGCGGTCGAACTGCATGCCCTCGACGACGTCGAGTTCGGTGTCGAGGCTCTTGGCCTCCTCGACCGTGATGACGCCCTCGTTGCCGACCTTCTGCATCGCTTCCGCGATCATCTTGCCGATCGAGACGTCGCCGTTCGCCGAGATCGTGCCGACCTGGGCGATCTCTTCGTTGGTGGTGACCTTCTTGGAGTGCTTCTTGAGGTCGGCGACGACGGATTCGACGGCGGTGTCGATGCCGCGCTTCAGATCCATCGGGTTCATGCCGGCGGCCACGGCCTTGGCGCCTTCGCGCACGATGGCCGCGGCGAGAACGGTGGCGGTCGTCGTGCCGTCGCCCGCGGCGTCATTCTGCTTGGAGGCGACTTCGCGCACCATCTGCGCGCCCATGTTCTCGAACTTGTCGGCGAGCTCGATCTCCTTGGCGACGGTGACGCCGTCCTTGGTGATGCGCGGGGCGCCGAACGACTTCTCGATCACGACGTTGCGGCCCTTGGGACCGAGGGTGACCTTCACGGCGTTGGCGAGAACCTCAACGCCGCGCAGCATCTTGTCGCGGGCGTCGGTAGAGAAACGTACTTCCTTGGCTGCCATGTGCTAAAACTCCGAATTACGTGGAAGAGCTGGAAAAAGCGGCGATCAGGCGATCACGCCCATGATGTCGCTTTCCTTCATGATCAGGAGGTCCTGACCGTCGATCTTCACTTCCGTGCCCGACCACTTGCCGAACAGGACGCGGTCGCCGGCCTTGACGTCGAGGGGGACGAGCTTGCCGCTCTCGTCGCGGGCGCCCGGACCGGCGGCGACGATCTCGCCTTCCTGCGGCTTTTCCTTCGCGGTATCGGGAATGATGATGCCGCCCTTGGTCTTCTCTTCGCTGTCGATACGCTTCACGACGACGCGATCGTGCAGAGGACGAAACTTCATGGTCTCTCTTTTCCTAAAGTCGCGGCCGCCTCCCTGGCGGCCGGGTATGGTTGGAGGCGCATTGGCACTCGTTAACGGCGAGTGCTAACAGGCACGCGGGAGATAAGGCGCGCGCCCCCGATCTGTCAAGGAGGCCTCCGACTTTTGGCTAAAGCCCTGCCAGCCGGCGGGCCGGATGCATATCTTTGCGCCACGGCCGCGGTTGGATTAGCGTGGTCGGCGTCACGGGATTGTCATGCGCCGCCGGATCGCCCTCCAGTCTCTTGTTTCCACGCTGGGTTTCGGCGCGCTGTTCGCCGCTCTGGCGCTGACCGGCGACAATGCCTTCCTCGGGGCGGCGCGCTGGTTCTTCGCCGCCGCCGCGCTCCTGCCGGCCCTGGTCATGACCTGGCGGGCGGCGGCTGCCTATCTCCTGCTCGTCGCGGCGCTGGCCGGCGTCGTCACATTCCTCAACGACGGCAAGATCGCGCTGACCGAGATGCCGCTCACCTGGCTCGACCTGCAGATCGCGGCGTCCAATCCCGCCGGCTTCCTCGGCGCGGTCAAAGTCTCCCCGACGCTCGCCTATGCGATCGCGGCCGGCGCTCGTTGCCGCGCATGCTCGCCGCGATCGCGTGGCGCGTCGCTCGCCTCGACCGCGCGCGGGCCCGCGCCAATGCGCCGGCGCGGGCGGCGGCCCTGCTGCTGGCCGGCGCGCTCGCCTGGACCTCGGTCGCGCAATTCGCCCAGCGGCTGGAAACGGCCGTGCAGGGGCACGACTATGCCGAGATCGCCAACATGCCCGACGGGCTCGTCCTGATCTCGAAGCTGGTCGGCGCCGTCCCCTTCCTCGCGCTCACCGCGCGCTATGAATCCAGCGCCGTCACGCCCTTCCGCCAACTCGCCGAGAGCGGCGCGCGCGCGGCGCCCGCGACCGGCGACGTCGCCTCCTATCTCAAGCCGCCGGCCCCGCCCGAGACAGCAGCCGAATATCGTCGTCGTCCTGCTGGAATCGACCTTCGACATTTCGAAAGTGTTCCCGACGACGCCGGCCGTGACCTCGCCGCTGTTCCCGGCTTCGGGCGCGGGGCAATTGCAGGGCGAACTCGGCGTGCACGCCATCGGCGGCGGCACATGGATCAGCGAATTCGAGACGATCACCGGGATTCCCTCGCGCCTGTTCGGCTACGCCGGCTACTACACCCATGTCGAACTCGGCCCTTACGTAAAGGGCTCGATCGCCACCTATCTGAAGGCGCGCGGCTACCAGACGCTGGCGCTCTATCCGGTCGAGGGCAAGTTCTACGGATCGCGCGCGGCCTATGGGCATTACGGCTTCGACCGCTTCTACGACGGCGAGGACATCAAGCTCAACGAGCCGTGGTTCGCCGAGGACACCGAGATCATCGAGAAATATCTCGCCAAGTTCAACGAGACCGACAAGTCGAAACCGGTCTTCTCCTTCATGCTGACGATGGAGAACCATTCGCCGCATCCCTGTCCGCGCTTTTCGAGCGAAAAGGAAATGCCCTATCGCTTCGTCGGCGAGACGAATGCGCGCGGAACCTGCGAGCTGAACGAATATATCGCGCGCTTTCGCTCGACCGAGGCCGCCATCGCCACGCTCGAACAGGCGTTGCAGGCGCGCGAGAAGGAAACGGGGCGCCCTTACGTGCTGGCGGTGTTCGGAGATCACCAGCCGAATTCGTTCACCGGCACGGGCCGCATGCCGATGTGGTCGCCCAACGATTATTCGGCGTTGCGCCGCGCGCCCAACGACGTGACCTTCTACCAGATCCGCTCGTCCGCGCCCTCGCCCTTCGCCGCGAAACATCTCGACACGTCCATCGTCATGCTGCCGACTCTCCTCAGCGCCTATGTCGCGAAGGACAAGCGCGACATGTACCTGCCGGGCAATTTCGCGATCCAGGCGCGCTGCGGCGAAAGGATTTCGCTGCCGCGCCTGAACAAGGCCTACGGGCGCGATGCTACGATTCCCGAGGGACAGGCGAATTCCGACCCGAAGGCGGTCGCGCTCAGCCAGGATTGTCGCAGCGCGCTGATCGCCGCGCGGCCCGATTATCTTTCGCTGATCGATATTCCCTGATGGACCAGTCGTGACGCGGGATACGATCGCGACGCGGCGCGTGCTGATCGTCGCCAATCCGAAAGCGCGCGGCTATGCGCCGCGCAAGATCGACGCCATCAGAGAAAGCCTTGCGCGCAAGGATGTCGCGGTCGAATGCGCGCGATCCGAGGCGCGCGGCGACATCGAGCGCAATTGTCGCCGCGCGCGGCGCCGATTTCGACGTGATCGCGGCGCATGGCGGCGACGGCACGATCAACGAGGCCGTCGCAGGTCTTCGCGCGATTGCGGGAGACCAGCCGGCGCTGGCGATCATCGCGGGCGGCACCGCCAATGTACTGGCGATCGAGACGCGCGCGGCGCGCGACGCGGCGACGATCGCGGCGGCGATCCGTCGCGGGACGCACGGAGCCCCTCTACTACGGTCTCGCCAACGGGCGGCCGTTCGTGCTGATGGCGTCCGCGGGCCTCGACGCCGCCGTGGTCGCGCGCGCATCGCCGCGCCTGAAAAGCGCGCTCGGCAAATGGGCCTATGTGGCGGCCGCCTTCGCCCAGAAGCGCCGCGCGAAAACGCCCGATATCGTCGTGACGGCGGGAGAGGAGACGCTGCGCTGCCGGCTGGCGATCTGCTCCAATACCACGCGCTACGGCGGCAATTACGTGATCGCGCCGCAGACGTCCGCGACCATGCCCGGCCTCGCGCTCGTCGCGGTCGCCGACGACGGCCTCGATCTCGCTGCTCCGCATCGGCTGGCGGATGATGCGGGGACGCGGGCTCGGCGGCGCGGGCGTGCGCATCCTCGACGTGACCGAGGCGACGCTCGCGTCCGCATCCGCCACGGCCGCGCAGGTCGACGGCGACCCGTTCGGCGTCACGCCGGTGCGCGCGACCGTCGCCGAGGCGCCCGTCCGGCTGATCGTTTGCGGCTAGGCTTTGCCGCCGGCGCGGACAGCCGGCGCTGCAAGACTTTCTTATTCGCCCTGCGCTATGTAGCGGGCATGAACCGCCGCGCCGCGCCTCTCCGGCTTTGCTGCGACGGAGCGCGCGCCGCGCGCTCCTTTGGCTCGTCGCGCGCGTGCTCATGGGAGCGGCGCGCATGCAGCCCGTCGCGCGCATGCTCGCGGGAGCGGCGCGCATGAAAGTGCTTCTCGCGTTCGTGGTTAACGCCCTCTTCAATTTCGTCATCGGCCTGATCGTCGCGAAATTCCTGGGGCCCGAGGAATACGGCCGCTTCGCGCTGGCGCTGGCGCTCGGCCTCGTCATCCAGACCGCCGTGTTCGACTGGATCAGGCTGTCGGCCATCCGTTTCTATTCACAACGCACGCGGCAGGACGAGCCGCAGGTGCGCGCGACGCTCGATACCGCTTTCGCCATTCTCGCGGTCGGACTCACCGCCGTCGTCGGCGCGGTTCTCATGTCGGGCGTCGAGTTCGGCCTCTCCCATGCGCTCATCGGCCTTTCGATGGCGACGGCGGTCATCAACGGCCTGTTCGACTATTCCACCGGCCTTGCGCGCGCGCGCTTCGACGACCGGCAGTATGGCCGCCTCGTCGTCGTGAAGAATGCGCTGTCGCTGGCGCTCACCACCGGCGCGGCCTTCATCTTCCAGTCGGCGAAGATGGCGCTGCTCGGCGCCATTGTTTCGATCGCCGGTTCGATCGTCGCCACGCGACGCGCACTGACCGACGCGAACAGCGAGCCGAAGCGCGCGAACTTCGATCTCGGGCGCTCCTATCTCGGCTATGCCTTGCCGATCATCGCGGCGAACCTGCTCTACCTGCTCATTCCCTTCGTCAATCGCTCGCTGGTGGCGAAATATTACGGCTTCGCGGAGACCGGGCAGTTCTCGCTCGCCTTCGATCTCGGGCTGCGCGCGGTGCAGGCGATCGGCTCGGCGCTCGACGTGCTGCTCTTCCAGCTCGCGGTCGCGGCGCACGAAAAGCACGGGCTCGAGCGCGCCAAGGAGCAGATCGCGCGCAACATCACGATCGTGCTCGCCATCATCGTTCCGGCCTGCGTCGGCGTGGCCCTGACGCTGCCGTCCGTCGAAGCGCTCGTCGTTCCCATGCAATATCGCGGGCCGTTCGGCCAGTACCTGACCCTGATGCTGCCCGGGCTGTTCGCGCTGACCATGATAAATTTCGCGATCAACCCGATCTTCCAGATCCAGAAGAAGACGCTGCCGCTGATCGCCGCCGCGCTGATCGGCTGCGCCGGAACGCCGCTGCTCGTCGCCTTCCTGCCGCACGGCGCGGACGCCTCCAGCCTCGCCATCGCGCAGAGCGGCGCCTATTGCGCGGCGCTGGTCGCGCTCGTCGGCTTCGCCTTCGCGTCGCGGCCGCGCTGGCCTTCGCTGCGCGAGATCGGCGCGATCGCGATTTCGACGGCCGCGATGATCGCCGCGCTCTGGCCGATGCGCGCATGGACGCCCGGCGCGCTGACGCTCGCGGCGCAGATCGTGATCGGCGCCGGCGTCTTCGGCGCGCTCGCGCTTTTCTTCGATATCGCCGGCCTGCGCGCGCCGGTGCTGGCCAGGGCGCGCGCGCTCGCGTTGCGCGGCCGCGGCGAGGCGGAAGCCGCCGGCAAGAGCTGAAGGTTTACGCGGCGGCAACCATGCTTCTTCGCCAAATATTCACTTCAATTGCGGCGCGTTATCCTTCGTATAACCACAAGATTACGTAAAGCGCGTCGCTCGAATTCTACATGTTACGATCCACCATCGTCCTTGCGCCGACATGCGCGACTTGCGGGATCGGACCATGTCTCCTTTCTGGCGAACCCTTCTGCTGGCCGGCGTGGCCGCAGGCGCAACCCAGCCGGCCATAGCCGCCGGCGGCTATGGCGGCGGCTTCATCGAATTCGTGATGACC